>NZ_NKFB01000003.1:0-2046826 GCF_002223255.1 Burkholderia sp. AU17457 | reverse complement strand
GGTCGACGGCGTGTTCACGACGGTGCAGGACGTCGCGCAGACGGTGCTGTTCCTGTCGGCGTTCCCGAGCGCCGCGCTCACCGGCCAATCGTTCGTCGTCAGCCACGGCTGGTTCATGCAGTAACGCGGGTGCGGGCGCTGTCGTCGCCCGCCGCGCTGGCCTGCAAAAAAACGCGCTCCGTGGAGCGCGTTTTTCATGTCGGCAGGGCGGGGTCGGTGACGGCCGCCGCCCGGCGCGGCTTTACTTCAGGACTGCGGCGACCGCATTGGCAACCGCGTCGAGGTTGCGCGTATTCAGCGCGGCGACGCAGATCCGGCCCGTGCCGACCGCATAGATGCCGAATTCGTCGCGCAGGCGATCGACTTGTGCCGAGGTCAGGCCCGAATACGAGAACATCCCGCGCTGCGCGTTGATGAAGCTGAAGTCGCGATCGACGCCGCTCGCCTTCAGGCGCTCGACGAGGCCGTTGCGCATCGCGCGGATGCGATCGCGCATTTCGCCGAGTTCCTGCACCCACGAAGCGTGCAGTTCCGGCGATGCGAGCACCGCTGCGACCACTGCGCCGCCGTGGGTCGGCGGGTTCGAGTAGTTCGTGCGGATCACGCGCTTCAGTTGCGACAGCACGCGCGTGGCTTCTTCCTTGCTCGACGTGATGATCGACAGCGCGCCGACGCGCTCGCCGTACAGCGAGAACGACTTCGAGAACGACGACGACACGAACGCGTTCAGGTCGGCCGCGGCAAACAGACGCACGGCAGCGGCATCGGCTTCGATGTTCTCGCCGAAGCCCTGATAGGCCATGTCGAGGAACGGCACGAGGTTGCGCGCCTTCACGACGTCGACGACCTGTTGCCATTGCGCTTCGGTCAGGTCCACGCCGGTCGGGTTGTGGCAGCACGCGTGCAGCACGACAACCGTGCCGGCCGCGTAGCCGTTCAGCGCCGACAGCATGCCTTCGAAGTTCACGCCGTTGGTGGCCGCGTCGTAATACGGGTACGCGACGACCTCGAAGCCGGCCGCTTCGAACAGCGCGCGGTGGTTTTCCCAGCTCGGATCGCTGATCGCGACCTTCACGTTCGGATTCAGGGTGCGCAGGAAATCGGCGCCGATCTTCAGCGCGCCGGTGCCGCCCAGTGCCTGGGCCGTGACCACGCGGCCTGCCGCGATCAGCGGCGAGTCGTTACCGAGCAGCAGCTTCTGCACGGCCGCATCGTAGGCGGCGATCCCGTCGATCGGCAGGTAACCACGCGGCAGGCCGGCCTCGACACGCGCCTTCTCCGCGTCGCGAACCGCGCGCAGCAGCGGAATCTTGCCGTCTTCGTTCGTGTACACGCCGACGCCGAGGTTGACCTTGGTCGGACGCGCATCGGCGTTGAAGGCTTCGTTCAGGCCCAGGATCGGGTCGCGGGGAGCAAGCTGGACAGCGGAGAAGAGCGACATGATGATTCGGCAGTAGTGAAAAGAGGGTCAGGCTTTCAACCGGCGGGGCGGGTGCAATAGACCGCGCCCACGGCGCGACGCCGGGAAGCGCAGCAGCCTGACATTGTAGCGAATTCGTGCTGGCGGGGCTGTGATTCCGTCGCGATCAGGGCGACGGATCGCGATTTCGGGCGGCCGCCGCGCGTCAGGAGTCGACAGCAGTTCGCTTGGCCACGAAGCGCTAGAATGCTTTCTTTGCCCTTGCTCCGGCCGCATTCCATGTCCGAACATCATGCCGAAGTCGGCGACGCGCTCGATGAATCCAAATTCGTCACTTTCGAAGGGTCGCCGTTCCAGCTTTACCAGCCCTATCCGCCCGCGGGCGACCAGCCGACCGCGATCGACACGCTCGTCGAAGGCGTCGGCGACGGCCTTGCCTTCCAGACGCTGCTCGGCGTAACCGGCTCGGGCAAGACCTTCACGATGGCCAACACGATCGCGCGGCTCGGCCGCCCGGCGATCGTGTTCGCGCCGAACAAGACGCTCGCGGCCCAGCTTTATGCGGAGTTCCGGGAGTTCTTCCCGCGCAACGCGGTCGAGTATTTCGTCTCGTACTACGACTACTACCAGCCTGAGGCCTACGTGCCGCAGCGCGACCTGTTCATCGAGAAGGATTCGTCGATCAACGAGCACATCGAGCAGATGCGGCTGTCGGCGACGAAAAGCCTGATGGAGCGGCGCGACGTGGTGATCGTCGCGACGGTGTCGGCGATCTACGGTATCGGCAATCCGTCCGAATACCACCAGATGATCCTGACGCTGCGCACTGGCGACAAGCTCGGCCAGCGCGACGTGATCGCGCGACTGATCGCGATGCAATACACGCGCAACGAGCAGGATTTCCAGCGCGGCACGTTCCGCGTGCGCGGCGACACGATCGACATCTTCCCGGCCGAACACGCGGAAATGGCCGTGCGCGTCGAACTGTTCGACGACGAGGTCGAGACGCTGCATCTGTTCGACCCGCTGACCGGGCGCGTGCGGCAGAAGATT
This sequence comes from Burkholderia sp. AU17457, assembly GCF_002223255.1. NCBI lineage: Bacteria > Pseudomonadati > Pseudomonadota > Betaproteobacteria > Burkholderiales > Burkholderiaceae > Burkholderia > Burkholderia sp. AU17457. The sequence continues at coordinate 2,044,353 of NZ_NKFB01000003.1, read as the reverse complement.
CCGCGCTTCACCGTGTATCCGTCGTCGCACTACGTGACGCCGCGCGACACCGTGATGCGCGCGGTCGAAACGATCAAGGACGAATTGCGCGAACGACTCGAGTTCTTCCATCGCGAAGGCAAGCTCGTCGAGGCGCAGCGCCTCGAGCAGCGCACGCGCTTCGATCTCGAGATGCTGCAGGAGCTCGGCTTCTGCAAGGGCATCGAGAACTATTCGCGGCATTTCTCGGGCGCGGCGCCCGGCGATCCGCCGCCGACGCTCGTCGACTACCTGCCGCCCGATGCGCTGATGCTGCTCGACGAATCGCACGTGCTGATCGGCCAGCTGAACGGGATGTACAACGGCGACCGCGCGCGCAAGGAAAACCTCGTCAATTACGGATTCCGCCTGCCGTCGGCGCTCGACAACCGGCCGCTGAAGTTCCACGAATTCGAGCGCAAGATGCGTCAGGTCGTGTTCGTGTCGGCCACGCCGGCCGACTACGAGAAGCGCGTGACGGGGCAGATCGCCGAGCAGGTCGTGCGACCGACGGGCCTCGTCGATCCGGAAATCGAAGTGCGGCCGGCGAGCTCGCAGGTCGACGACGTGCTGACCGAGATCAACGCGCGCGTGAAGGCCGGCGAGCGCGTGCTGATCACCGTGCTGACGAAGCGCATGGCCGAACAGCTGACCGAGTTCCTGGCCGACCATGGCGTCAAGGTGCGTTACCTGCACAGCGATATCGACACGGTCGAGCGCGTCGAGATCATCCGCGACCTGCGGCTCGGCACGTTCGACGTGCTGGTCGGGATCAACCTGCTGCGCGAGGGCCTCGACATTCCCGAAGTGTCGCTCGTCGCGATCCTCGACGCGGACAAGGAAGGCTTCCTGCGCGCCGAGCGCTCGCTGATCCAGACGATCGGCCGCGCCGCACGGAACGTGAACGGCAAGGCGATCCTCTACGCGGACAACATGACCGAGTCGATGAAGCGCGCGATCGGCGAAACCGAGCGGCGCCGCGCGAAGCAGATCGCTTACAACGAAAAGATGGGCATCACGCCGCGCGGCGTCGTGAAGCGTATCAAGGACATCATCGACGGCGTCTACAACGCCGACGACGCGCGCGCGGAGCTGAAGGAGGCGCAGCAGCGGGCGAAATTCGAGGACATGTCGGAAAAGCAGCTCGCGAAGGAGATCAAGCGTCTCGAGAAGCAGATGACCGACTACGCGAAGAATCTCGAATTCGAGAAGGCCGCCGCGACCCGCGACCAGCTTGCCGTGCTGCGCGAACGCGTGTTCGGCGCGAACGTCGGCGACCACATCAGCGGCGGGCGGTAAATCTTTCCAAGCGTCACCGAATCCTTTTGGTAAAGCGCCTGTGAGCCTTGTCGGATCAGGGGTTTACAGCGCTCTTCGTTTGTTCCGGAGCGGGTTCGGTGCTAAACTCCCCATGTATTGAGAATAGTTCGCATTAACGTTCTTCGTCGCGTTAGTGTTTCCAGCGGGCGGCCCGGCGGCGGCCCGCATGTCGTCAAGATAGTCAGACAAATAACAAGGAGTGTCCATGTTGGGTTCTTCGTTCATCCGCACGACGGTTGCGGTAGCGGCGGCGTTGGCCGCGATGTCGGCCTCGGCTGCCGAGTATCCGATCGGCAAGCAGCAGATCCAGGGCGGCATGGAAATCGGCGCGGTGTATCTGCAGCCGATCACGATGGACCCGGAAGGCATGATGCGCAAGGCGTCGGATTCCGACATCCACCTCGAGGCCGACATCCATGCGGTCAAGAACAACCCGACCGGTTTCGCGGAAGGCGACTGGATGCCGTACCTGCAGGTTACGTACAAGCTGACGAAGCAGGGCGACACGAAGTGGAAGGCCGAAGGCGACCTGATGGGCATGGTCGCGAGCGACGGCCCGCACTACGGCGACAACGTGAAGCTCGCCGGCCCCGGCAAGTACCACCTGACGATGGTGGTCAAGCCGCCGATGCAGTCCGGTCACATGGCGTTCGGTCGCCACGTCGACAAGGAAACGGGCGTGGGTCCCTGGTTCAAGCCCATCACGCTCGAGTACGACTTCCCGTTCGCCGGTATCGGCAAGAAGGGCGGTTACTGATCGGTGGCATCACGAACGGCGCGCTTCGGCGCGCCGTCGGCGTAGAGAACCCAGAATGAAAATTCCCCAGAAAATCGTCGCCGCAGCCGCTGCGCTGTGGCTTGTCGGCGCGGCCTACGCGGCCGATCTGCCGACGTTCAAGCTCGAGATGACGGATGGCAAGCTGAATCCCGCCCGCATCGAAGTGCCGGCCGGTCAGCGTTTCAAGATCGAGATCAGGAACACCGGCAAGGGCGCCGCCGAATTCGAGAGCGTGCAGCTGCGCAAGGAGAAGGTGCTCGCGCCGGGCGCCGACTCGTTCGTGGTCGTCGCCCCGCTGTCGCCGGGCGAATACAAGTTTTTCGACGATTTCCACCAGCAGGCACAGGGCGTGATCGTCGCGAAGTAACGCGTTTTATCTGCGCGCGGGCGCGCCAGTCCCTTGCCCCGTGCGTCAGGAGGTATCGATGGGTCAGATCTTGTTCATCGTCTGGCGGGAGAGCGTGGAAGCGCTGCTCGTCGTCGGCATTCTCTATGCATGGCTGAAAAACGGCGACGATGACGCGCGCCGCGGCCTGCCTTTCCTCTGGGCCGGCGTCGGCGTCGGCCTGCTGATGGCCGTCGGCCTCGGCGCCGCGCTGGTCGGGTTCACCGAAGTGCTGTCCGGCGACGCGCAGGATTATTTCCAGACGGCGATGGTGCTGATCGCGTGCGTGCTGATCGTGCAGATGGTGCTGTGGATGCGCCGGCACGGCCGCACGCTGAAGCGCGACATGGAACAGTCGCTGCAGCAAAGCACGCGCGATTCGAACTGGTGGGGCGTCGCCGTGCTGGTCGCGCTCGCGATCGCCCGCGAAGGCAGCGAGACGGTGATTTTCCTGTACGGCCTCGGTTTCGGCCAATCGGGCCACGTCGATGGCAGCCAGATGCTCGCGGTCGTGATCGGTCTCGGCCTCGCGTTCCTCACGTTCTATCTGCTGCAGCTCGGCGGCAAGTACTTCTCGTGGCGGCATTTCTTCCGCGTGACCGAAGTGATGCTGCTGTTCCTCGGCGCGGGCCTGTTCCAGACCGGCGTCGACAAGCTGATCGACAAGGAAATCCTGCCGCTCGGCATCTCGCAGGTGTGGGACACGTCCGCGGTCCTGGATGATTCGGGCACCTTCGGTTCGCTCGTCGCGACGCTGACCGGTTATCGCGCGCATCCGGCGCTGACCAACCTGGTCGCCTATGCGGTGTACTGGGCGGTCGTCTGGCTGCTGATGAAGCGCGCGAGCCGCCGTCCGGCCGTCGCAGCGGGTCGCGCGGCATGAGCGTTGTCGCCGCCGTCAAGCCGGGCTGGCTCGCGCAGGCCGGCCAGTGGATGCAGCGCCACGGTGCGCTGATCCGCGGTATCCAGTGGATCGTCGTCGCCGTCTACGCGTTCCTGATCATCGTGCCGGCGGTGTTGCCGCTGCCGGACGATTCCGCGCATCTGTGGAACAACCTCACGCTCATCGCGCAGTTCGCGTTCTGGGGCATCTGGTGGCCGTTCGTGCTGCTGTCGATGGTGATGCTCGGCCGCGTGTGGTGCGGCGTGCTGTGCCCGGAGGGCGCGCTCACCGAATACGCGAGCAAGTTCGGTCGCGGCGGCCCGATTCCGCGCTGGATTCGGTGGGGCGGCTGGCCGTTCGTCGCGTTCGGCATCACGACGATCTACGGGCAGATGGTGAGCGTGTACCAGTACCCGCTCGCGGTGTTGTTCGTGCTCGGCGGCTCGACCGTCGGCGCGATCGTGATCGGCGTGCTGTACGGCCGCGAGAAGCGCGTGTGGTGCAAGTATCTGTGCCCGGTGAACGGCGTGTTCGGGCTGCTCGCGCGGCTGGCGCCGATGCGCTACAAGGTCGACGAGGATGCGTGGCGCCGTTCGTACAAGAACGGCGAGCACGGCCATCGCGTGATTCCGATCAACTGCGCGCCGCTCGTGCCGTTGCGCAATATGAAGGGCGCGGCGGATTGCCATATGTGCGGCCGCTGCAGCGGGCACCGCGACGCGATTTCGCTGTCGCTGCGCTCGCCGTCCGACGAAGTCGTGAATCTCGGCGCGGAGCGGGCCAACCCGTGGGACACCGCGCTGATCCTGTACGGCCTGCTCGGCGTGGCGATCGGCGCGTTTCACTGGACCGTCAGCCCGTGGTTCGTGCAGATCAAGCAATGGCTCGCGGGCTGGCTGATCGATCACGACATCACGTGGCCGCTCGAGACCAATGCGCCGTGGTTCCTGCTCACGCACTACCCGGATCGCAACGACGTGTTCTCCTGGCTCGATGGCGGACTGGTCGTCAGCTACATCGTCGGCACGGGGCTCGTGTACGGCACGGCGCTGCTGGTGTTGCTGGCCGGCGCCACGCTGATGCTCGGCCGCTTCGATCGCGTGCGTCTGCATCACCTCGCCCAGGCGCTGATCCCGATCGCGGGCGCGGGCGTGTTCCTCGGGCTGTCGGCCACGACGCTGTCGCTGCTGCGCGCCGAGCATGTGCCGCTTGGTTGGGCTACCGATGTGCGCATCGCGATTCTGGTCGGCGCCAACATATGGAGTGCGTGGCTCGCGTGGAAGGTGGCCGGGCGCTATGCGGCGTGGCCGCGCCGGCTCGCGGCGTTCGCGTGGTTCGCCGTCGGGTTGGCCGTCGTCGATAGCGCATGGTGGTTGATGTTCTGGGGATTCTGAAGCGGCACGCATGCCGCTTCTCGCTGCCGCGCATCGGCGGCAGCCACGACACTCGGGCAGCGTGCTTCGCGCATGGGCTGCCCAAACAAAAAAGCGACACGTCCGTCGACGTGTCGCTTTTTTCTTCCTTGTGCGAGAACCAAAAAAAGTGGCTTGGCTTGCTGCAACGGCTGCTTGAGTGTGTTTGCACGAAGGGGTCTAGATCTCGCGTGCAAGCCGTTACGCTGGCTACTGCCCAACACCTCTCAGGGAGGTGGTCCCCACAATACTCGGTCGTTACTTCGTCAGGATCAGTTTGCCGAGCCGCGTGGCGCGCAACTGATAAGTCTCTCCGTTGTGCGCGATGCTGACGTGGCTTTGGCCTTGCAGCAGCGCATCGCTGTTGACGACCCGCGTGCCTGCATCGCGGTTGCCGGCGGGCTTCGCCGGCGTGGTGACCGCTGCCGTCTTCTGACGGCTGCTGGCTGCGGTGCCGGCGGTGCGGCGCAGGGTCAGCGTGGTCGGGCGCATGGTGTCGGTCATTCGGTTTGATCGGTGACTGTCGATACGATGGAATGAATTCTAAATGATAACTATTCCCATTTACAAAAACTCTTTATCGATCGATTTGTGTGGTCTGATAGCTTGAGTCAAAAGGGCGGCCCCGCAGGCCGCCGCCCGGTTCAGTGCAGCGGATCGGGGTCCTTGCGGCCCTGCGCGTACTCGCGGATCAGGCGAACGGTGTCGATGTCCGACGTGCGGTACGCCTCCTTGACGATCCCGTGCGTCTGTCGCGCTTCTTCGCTGTCGTCGGTGACCGTCAGCGTAGTCCGGTATTCGAAACGCAGGAACAGCTCGTGGTCGTCGCGTTCCTCGATCGTCATCGTCAGCGAGCCGCCGATCTCGCCATCGGCCGCACGGATGTCGTAGCGGACCTGCTGGTTCGGCGTGAACGTCACGTGGTCGCGCACGGTCGCGTGGCCGTAGTGCAGTTCGCGTTCGAGCGTCGTGTCCGTCCGTTCGCGGATGACGCAGCTGTCGAGGCCGATCACGAACAGTTGCGGCTGTTCCGCACGCAGCACGAGACCTTCCCAGAGCTGGTCGCGGTTGAGGGTCGGCACGGCCGGATCGTCGGAATTGATCTGGATCAGATGTTCGAAGTTCAAGGGGACGGGTTCCTTCTGGTGGCGGGTGGCCACGTGGTTCAAGAAGTTATTGTGACGCAAAACCACCGGCCTCGCGGCACCTGCCGCCCGATCCGATTCACGCTTCGATGCGACCCATGCGACCGGTCTGATAGTCGACGACAGCCTGCCGAATCTCTTCCTCGGTATTCATCACGAACGGGCCGTAACGGACGATCGGCTCGTTGAGCGGCACGCCGCCGATCAGCAGCAGGTCGAGCGCCGTGTCGCTGGCAGCGAATGTGACGACATCGCCGTCGTCGCCGTAGACGATCATGTGCCGTGCGTCGACAGCCTGCCTGTCGGGCCCGTAGAGGCCCGTTCCGTCGATCGGATAGGCAAACACGCGATAACCGGCCGGCACGGGCTGCGTGACGGTTGCGCGGGGCTCCAGCGTGAAGTGCTGATAGAGGATCGGCGTGCGCGTCTCGATCGCGGCTTTTACGCCGAATGCTTCTCCGGCGATGACGCGCACGCGTGCGCGGCCGTCCGGCGATGTCGCGGTCGGAATGCGGGCGGCCGGGATCTCCTGGTAGCGCGGCGCGATCATCTTGTCGCGCCGCGGCAGGTTGACCCACAGCTGGAAGCCGTGGGAACGCCCGCCTGCTTGGGCGAACGTCGGGTCAGGCATCTCGCTGTGCACGACACCGGCACCCGCCGTCATCCACTGCACGTCGCCTGGGCCAAGCGTGCCGGCATGGCCTGACGAGTCGCGATGACGGAAGCGTCCATCGAGCGCGTAGGTCACGGTCTCGAAGCCGCGATGCGGATGGTCGGGCGCGCCCACGGCTTCGCCGGGCGCGTAGTCGACCGGGCCCATTTCATCGAGCAGCAGGAATGGATCGAAATCCATCAGCAGCCGCGTCGGAAACGGGCGGTGAACCACGAAACCGCCGCCTTCGGTGGTGCGAAGCGCGGGGTAGGTGCGATCAAGCGAGCGAGCGGTGGTCATGGGAAGCCCTCGAAATCATCGGAATAGCGTTATTTTCGAAACATAGCGCTATTATATTGGGCGTTTTACCAGGCGATTTGCGGCGGTTCGCAATGGATTGTTCTGAAATTGGAACGATGAGATGAATATCGATGCACATAACCTGAACGACCTGATGTACTTCTCGCAGGTCGTCGAACATGGTGGCTTCTCGGCCGCCGAACGCGTGCTGGGCATCTCGAAATCGCGTCTGTCGCGGCGCCTGACCGAGCTCGAGGCCGCGCTCGGCGTGCGCCTGCTGCAGCGCTCGACGCGCAAGCTCGCACTGACCGAGGCGGGGGAGCTGTTCTACCAGCATTGCCAGGCGATGCTCGCCGAAGCGCGGGCCGCGATGAACGCGGTGCAGCAGTTGCGCGCGTCGCCACGCGGCTCGGTGCGCGTCAGCGTGCCGGTGACGCTGTCGCAGACAATGCTGTCGCGCATCCTGCCCGAATTCCTGCGCCGCTATCCCGAAGTGAAGGTGCATGTGCGCGTGACGAATCGCGTGATCGACCTGTTCGAGGATTCGATCGACGTCGCGTTGCGCGTGCGTTCGGAGCCGCCGCAGAACGCGAACATCGTCGTGCGGCCGCTGTGGCGCACCGAGCAGATGCTGGTCGGCGCGCCGAGCCTGCTGAGCCAGAACGCACCGCCGCTGGCGCCGGACGACCTGACCGGCTTCGAGACGCTCGATACGCCGAGCGTCGACGGCCGGCACGTCTTCAACCTGATCGCGCCGGACGGAACGCGCCATGTGCACGAGCATGATCCGCGTCTCGTGACCGCCGACCTGATGACGATCCGCGAGGCGGTGCTCGATGGCCTCGGCATCGCCGCGCTGCCGGAGATGATGTACGGCAACGCGTTGCGCGCGGGGCAACTGTCGCCGGTGATGCCGGGCTGGACGCTGCCGGTGCCGCAGCTGTATGCGGTGTTCGTGTCGCGTCAGGGGATGCCGCCCGCGGTCCGTGCGTTCGTCGATTACCTGGTCGAGAAGCTTGACCATGGCGCATACAAGGAGCCGGGTTGCCCCGAGCGCGCGAAGAAGGAAACGGCGGCCGATGTTTCGGCCACCTGAACACGGCATGCACGACGACGCAAATTTGTTTTGTCATTGAAGCGTCGCCGGCAATCGCAAGTTTCAATCGCCGGAACCTTGAATGCGTGCGCGGGCGGGCCTATATTGAAATCCCATTTCGTGAAGGAAGTTCTGAGCGAAATCAGGTGGCCGCATATATTGCGAGCCAGATAGGGCAGAACGCGCAGTCCGTGCAGACCACGGCAGAGTCGCATTTGCGTTGCTCGAGGCGTAACCGATACCGCCGAAGAGCCCGCCGCCCGAAGGCGCCCGCGTGCGCATGAAAAAAGGCCTTCATCTGGCGATGAAGGCCTTTTACTTTGTGCGCGGCCGGCCAGGTGCGACCGGCCAGGTGCGACCGGCCAGGTGCGGCCGGCCAGATGTGCGCAGGGGCGCTGGCGACGACGGAGCCTGCGCGTTACTTCGCTTTTGCGCCGGGCTCCGTCACGAAGCCGAGCTTCGTCAGGCCGCCAGCTTGCGCATCCGACATCACTTCCGCGACGTGTTCGTAGGCGACCTTGCGGTCCGCGCGCAGATGCAATTCCGGCTGAGGCGTGCGCTTCGCGGCTTCCGCGATGCGTGCCTGCAGCTGTTCGCGCGTGACCGTGTGGTCGTCCCACAGGATCGTGCCGTCGCCCTGGATCGCGACGTCGACGGTCTGCGGCTTTTCGTCGACGGGCTGGCTGCTGGCGTGCGGCAGGTCGATCTTCACCGCATGCTGCATCGCCGGGATCGTCACGAGGAAAATGATCAGGAGTACGAGCATGACGTCGACGAGCGGCGTCATGTTGATCTCGCTCATCACGCCATCGTCGTCATCGTCGCTGAAACCGGTGTTCATGGCCATGGTTCACCTCGTCTCAGCTGGCGGCGCGCGATGCGAGACGCAGGCCGTCGCGCGTCGACGACGACGCGAGGCTCGCGCCCGTCACGAAGTACGCATGCAGGCCGTGCGCGAAGCGGCGCAGCTTGCTGACGACGCCCTTGTTCGCGCGGGTCAGCGCGTTGTAGCCGAGCACCGCGGGAATCGCGACGAACAGGCCGAAGGCCGTCATGATCAGCGATTCGCCGACCGGGCCCGCGACCTGGTCGATCGACGTCTGGCCGGTGGCGCCGATCGCGAGCAGCGCATGATAGATGCCCCAGACCGTGCCGAACAGGCCGACGAACGGCGCCGTGCTGCCGACCGATGCGAGGATCGCGAGGCCGCTCTGCATGCGCGAAATGCCTTCGTCCATCGTGTCCTTCAGGCAGCGCGTGACCCAGTCCGATACGTCCATGCGGTCGTGCAGGTGCGGTTGCGTCTGGTGGTGGTGGTCGGCGGCTTCCTTGCCCGACAGCGCGAGCGCGAGGAACGGGTTGTCGTTCGGCGTCGATGCGGCGAGGCCGAGCTTCTTGATGCCGTCGTCGAAATTGTCGGAATGCCAGAATGCCTGCTCGGCATTCTTCGTGAGGCGGTTCAGGCGGATCACGTTCCAGCCCTTGATGACGATCACGATCCACGACAGGACCGACATCACGAGCAGCGTGATCGCAATGGCGCGCGTGACGAAATCACCTTGCGCCCAGACGTGCGCGATACCGTAGCTTTGCATTTTTTGTTTCCTTTGAATCTTCCGGATGAGGCAGGTTAGTCGGTGAGCCCGAAGCTGTAGGGCTGTGTGCGGGCGGCGCGGATCGCCTGGCCGTTCTCGACGTACGGGCGGCAGGTGGTCGAGCGCATCGCGTCGAGTGCGGCATCGTCGAGGCGCGGATAACCGCTGCTCTTCTGCAGATCGATGCTTTCGATCTTGCCGGTCACGCCGACGACGAAGTGAACATAGGCGGTGCCCGATTCGCCGCGGCGGCGCGACATCGACGGATAGTCGGGCTTCACGAAATTGCACTGGAGCGTCGGCACGTTCTTCGGTGCGCTGACCTGCATCGTTTCGCGCGCCGGGCCCGGCGTGGCGGCCGGTGCCGCGGGAGCGGGCGCGGCCGGCGCCGGCGTTGGATCGGCAGCGGGAGCGGGTGTGGGCGACGGGGCCGGCGACGGCGCAACCGGCTGCGGGGTCGGCTTCGCCGCCTTTTGCACCGGCTTCGGCTCGACCTTCGGCTTCACGCGCGGCACGGGCTTCGGCGGCGCCGGCTGCGGGATCGACTCGGCCGCGACCTGCTGCGCGATCGGCGCGGGCGTGATGAGCTGCGCGGTGATCGTCTGGACCTCGACCGATTTCGGCGGCGGCGCGTTGCGATGGAGCCACGCGGCCGTCAGCATGATCGCGTGTGCGGCAAGCACACCGACCGCGACGACGATCACTCGGGGATTCATACGTGGTGCAGCCGGCATGGCGCCGGCAGGAGCGAGATGCGAAGCCTGCATGTTAGCTTGAAAGAACGACGTCGCACCCGGGGCGCGGCGGGTGAATCGGCATCACTTGCGGAAGATCAGCAGCGAGATGCAAACGGTGGTTACGAATCCGATCAGCAATTCCATCACAGGCTCCTTGGCAGGTAAGCCGTTGGCTCGCGCAGACGGTGGCTTGCTGACGGTCAAAACAAAAAATGCGGCCTGGGCCGCATGCGCACGCTCGGCGCCGCTCAGGCGGCCTTGCGGTCGTAGAACGTGACCGGAATCGGATGCGCATGATGCTCGACACCGCAACGGCTCGCGCAGACGCCTTGCTCGGCCATGAGGTCGCGTACGGACTCCTCGCACTTGCCGCAGCACGTGGCCACGCCGAGCTCGAACTGGAGTTCATCGAAAGAGTTCACGCCCTCGGCGAGGGACGCGCGAATCTTGCGATCCGAAACAGACTTGCACACGCAGACGATCATGATGAGTTGCGATAGCTAACGTTAATGCGAATTATTATCATTAATTTTGCAGAGGTTGACAAGCCTGGGTCGGCTTTTTTTAAGGTCATCGGACCCTTGAAACGGCGGAGGAAGGCGAGGTCGCCGCTGGAACGGCGCGCCGGCCCGCGTCAGGCGGTTGCGCAGGCGTGCGCGTTCGGCGAGGAAATGGTGACGGATTCGACCGGCGCATCGAGGCCGAGCAGCGTCGACGCGAGCGCACGCAGTTGCAGGCCGTCGCTCGTCGAGCAGAAGCGGGGCGGCGCGGCATGCGTGCCGGCCGGCGCGCGCAGACCGCGCTCGTCGAGCACCCGCGCGAGCTGGCGCGCGATGGCATCGCTCGTGTCGACGATCGTCAGGCGTTCGCCAACAAGGTCACGAATCGTGTCTGTGAAGAACGGGTAATGCGTGCAGCCGAGGACCAGCGTATCGGCGCCGTCGTCGAGCATGGGTTGTATGTAACGCTCGAGCAACGCGCGCAACGCGGGCGAGCCCGTGTCGCCGCGTTCGATCGCTTCGACGAGCCCGTGGCCGGGCTGGCAGATGAAGCGGCGGCCCGCGCCGTAGCGATCGAGCAGCGCCTGGAAGCGCGGGCTGTTCAGCGTCGATTGCGTCGCGAGGACGCCCGCGACGCCGGTCGTGGACAGCGCGGCGGCCGGCTTGATGCCCGGCTCGACGCCGACGAGCGGTATCGACAGGCGTTCGCGGATGGCCGCGATTGCCCGTGCCGTGGCCGTGTTGCACGCGATCACGAGCGCTTTCGCGCCTTCGCGGGCGAGCCACTCGCCGATTGCCAGCGTGCGTTCCGTGATGAATGCCTCGTCGCGCGGGCCATACGGCGCGTGGTGCGAGTCGGCGACGTAGACGAACGATTCGTCGGGCAGGTGTGCGCGCGCGGCGCGCAGCACCGACAGGCCGCCGAGCCCCGAGTCGAAGATGCCGACAGGGGCGGTGGCGCGCGGTGCGGGTGCGGCGGACGGGTTCGTCATCGTCAGGCGGGCGGCGAGTTGGCGGGTGGCGCGATTACTCGGCCGAACCCATCATCGTTTGCTGATAGTTCTGCAGGCCGACCTTGCCGATCAGGTCGATCTGCGTTTCGAGCCAGTCGATGTGCTCTTCGGTGTCGTCGAGGATCTTTTCGAAGATCTCGCGCGACACGTAGTCGCGAACCGATTCGCAGTAGGCGATCGCTTCCTTGCAGGTGGACTGCGAGATCTGTTCGAGCTTCAGGTCGCACTTCAGGATCTCTTCGGTTTCCTCGCCGACGAGCAGCTTGTGCAGGTCCTGCAGGTTCGGCAGCCCGTCGAGCATGAACACGCGCTCGATCAGCCAGTCGGCGTGCTTCATTTCGCCGATCGACTCGTCGTATTCGTGCTTGCCGAGCTTGTCGAGGCCCCAGTGCTTGTACATGCGCGCATGCAGGAAGTACTGGTTGATCGCCGTGAGTTCGTTCTTCAGTTGGGCGTTCAGATATTCGATGACTTTCTTGTCGCCTTGCATGGCTGTTCCTTGTTCAGTGGGGCTTCAGAAACCGAACGATAATCGCTCGAACGAGAAAAGCCAAGCCTCGAAGCCTTGTCGGGCCTGCCTTTTGCGGGTAATGAGAATCAGCCTTGAACAACCGGCCGAGCACAATAATGAGAATGAGAAGTAAAAAGGCCGGACGTCCGTCCGGCCTTTCGTTCGATCGCGCTTAAGCGGTGGCGACCGGGATCTTGCCGATCTTCGCCTGCCATTCCTTCGGACCCGTCTGGTGCACCGACGTACCCGACGAATCGACGGCCACCGTCACCGGCATGTCCTGCACGTCGAACTCGTAGATCGCTTCCATGCCGAGGTCTTCGAACGCGAGCACCTTCGCGCCGCGGATCGCCTTCGACACGAGGTAGGCCGCACCGCCGACCGCCATCAGGTAGGCCGCCTTGTGCTTCTTGATCGCGTCGATCGCGACCGGGCCGCGCTCGGCCTTGCCGACCATCGAGATCAGACCCGTCTGAGCGAGCATCGTCTCGGTGAACTTGTCCATGCGCGTGGCCGTCGTCGGGCCGGCCGGGCCGACCACTTCGTCGCGCACCGGATCGACCGGGCCGACGTAGTAGATCACGCGGTTCGTGAAGTCGACCGGCAGCTTCTCGCCTTTCGCGAGCATGTCGGCGATGCGCTTGTGCGCGGCGTCGCGACCGGTGAGCATCTTGCCCGACAGCAGCAGCGTCTGGCCCGGCGTCCAGCTCGCGACTTCTTCCGGCGTCAGCGTGTTCAGGTCGACGCGCTTGCTGGTTTCCGTGTTCGGTTCCCACTGCACTTTCGGCCAGGCGTCGAGCGACGGCGCTTCAAGCTTGGCCGGGCCCGAACCGTCGAGCACGAAGTGCGCGTGGCGCGTGGCCGCGCAGTTCGGGATCAGCGCGACCGGCTTCGAGGCCGCGTGCGTCGGCGCCGCCATGATCTTCACGTCGAGCACGGTCGCGAGGCCGCCGAGGCCCTGCGCGCCGATGCCGAGCGCGTTGACCTTCTCGTGCAGTTCCACGCGCAGTTCCTCGACCCAGTCCTTCGGGCCGCGCGCGATGATTTCCTGGATGTCGATCGGCTCCATCAGCGATTCCTTCGCCATCAGCATCGCCTTCTCGGCGGTGCCGCCGATACCGATCCCGAGCATGCCCGGCGGGCACCAGCCGGCGCCCATCGTCGGGACCGTCTTCAGCACCCAGTCCACGATCGAGTCGGACGGGTTCAGCATCACGAACTTCGACTTGTTTTCCGAGCCGCCGCCCTTCGCCGCGACCTGCACGTCGACCTTGTCGCCCGGCACGATCTCGTAGTGGATCACGGCCGGCGTGTTGTCCTTCGTGTTCTTGCGGGCGCCTTCCGGCGGATTGACGATCGACGCGCGCAGCACGTTGTCCGGATGCGTGTAACCGCGGCGCACGCCTTCGTTGATCATGTCGGTAAGGCCCATCGTCGCACCGTCCCAGCGCACGTCCATGCCGACCTTCACGAAGATCGTCACGATGCCGGTGTCCTGGCAGATCGGGCGACGGCCTTCCGCGCACATGCGGCTGTTCGTGAGGATCTGCGCGATCGCGTCCTTCGCCGCCGGGCTCTCTTCCAGCTCGTACGCGCGGCCGAGGGCCTGGATGTAGTCGAGCGGGTGGTAGTAGCTGATGTACTGCAGCGAATCCGCGATGCTCTGGATCAGGTCTTCCTGTTTGATGACGGTCATGGCTGAGACTCTGTGGGGACAGTGGAAATGGTTTGCCGACGGTTCAGGCCGCCGGTCGGGACGCCGCGGGCGCATGCGTCTCGTGGAAATGGGCCGGGTGCGTATGCGTCGTCAGGCGGTCGACCCACGCCATCACGAGCGCCGACACGAGGAACGACACGTGGATGAGCACCTGCCACATGATCGCGTGCGTCGTGTGCTGGTCGGGGTTGATGAAGGTCTTCAGCAGGTGGATCGACGAAATGCTGATCAGCGCCATCGACAGCTTGACCTTCAGCACGCCCGCGTTCACGTGGTCGAGCCATTCGGGCTCGTCGGGGTGGCCCTCGATGCCGAGCCGCGACACGAACGTTTCATACCCGCCGACGATCACCATGATCAGCAGGTTCGAGATCATCACCACGTCGATCAGGCCGAGCACGGCGAGCATCACGCTGATTTCGTCGAGACCGGTCGCATGCGACAGCAGGTGCCAGACTTCCTTCAGGAACAGGAACACATAGACGGCCTGCGCGATTATCAGGCCGAGGTAAAGCGGCACCTGGAGCCAGCGGCTCATGAAAATCAGCGCGGGAAGGGGGCGAAGCGGGCGGCGGCCAGGATGGCCGGGCGAGTGCGGGGCGGACATGTCGGGGTACGGGCGCGGTGCGCAGGTATCGGGGGTAATCTTGAAAAGGCGCGCTATTGTAACGCGTCGGCCGGCGCCGCTGCAGCGACGCGCCGGCACTGCCGGGGACGGATCAGGAAGCGGCGGCCGGCATGCGTTTCTCGCGCAGGCTCGCAAGCACGATGCCGGCGACGACGCACGCGAGCGCGATGCCGTGAGCGAGCGTCGGGCGCTCGCCGAGGAACGCGATGCCGTACGCGGCCGCGGCGATCGGCAGCACCGCGCTGAACACGCCGGCGAGGGTGCCCGGCACGTGCCGGATGCCCTTCATCCACAGCCAGAACGAGAAGATGCTGGCCGACAGCCCGTACCAGACGACGAGCGCCCAGGTGCCGGTGGGCACGCTCGCGTAATCGAAGTGCCACAGCGCCGTCGCGCCGAGCGGCAGCATCAGGAACAGCCCGAACAGGTGCGTATACGCGCAGATGTCGATCGGTGCGAGCGTTTGCGTGAGCCGGCGCGACAGGATCACGTAGATCGATTCGCAGCACACCGCGCCGAGGATCAGCAGGTTGCCGGTCAGCGAACCGGACGCGTCGCCCTGCGCGCCGTGGCCGGCCGCGCCGCCATTCGCGAGGTTGATCGTCACGACGCCGACGATCGCGAGCGCGATCGACACGAGCGCACGGCCGTTCGGTTTTTCACGCAGGATCAGCCACGCGAACAGCGCGACGATCGCCGGGATCGTGCTCGTGATGACCCCCGCGGCCACCGCGCTCGTGCGCTGCACGCCGTTGAGCATCAGCAGCGTGAACATGAAGGTGCCGAAGAACGCCTGCAGGAACAGGTTCAGCCATTCGCCGCGCTTGACCGCGCGCATCTTCACGGGGCTGAACAGCGGCCACAGCACGGCGATCGCGATCACGAAGCGCAACGTGGCGAGGATGGCGACCGGGACGAATGCAACGATGGATTTGCCGATACCGACGTTGCTGCCGACGAACAGCATCGACAGGATGAGGAAGAAGGCGTAGCGATTCAAGCTGGAATCCGGAAGGCGAGTTCAGTTAGGATTGTAGGGTCGCGGTCGTAACAGCGTAAAGCCGCGCTCGATGCGGCGCGGCGCACGAAACGGCCATGCCGCGTAAGTGACGGGTAAGTTGGAGCGCTTATCGTGGAAACTGCCGGGCCGCGGGTCACGTTCGTGTGAGGTGGTGCGGTGCAGCATCGTGCGCAGGCTTCGCGGCCGCGTGCGGGTGGTGGGAGACAGCGGCGCGCAAGCGCCGGCCAAGACGACGCGCGGCGCACACGATCGCGCCGCCATGCAGAGGATTCATGTTCACCAAGGGGTTGTCGATGTCTGCGATTGAATCGGTTCTTCACGAAACCCGTCAGTTCGCGCCGCCCGCGGCGCTCGAGAAGACGGCGACCATTTCCGGCATGCCGGCCTATCGCGCGCTCGTCGCCGAGGCCGAGCAGGATTACGAAGGCTTCTGGGCGCGTCTCGCGCGCGAGGGCCTCACGTGGCACAAGCCGTTCACCAAGGTGCTCGACGAGAGCAACGCGCCGTTCTACAAGTGGTTCGACGACGGCGAGCTGAACGCGTCGTACAACTGCCTCGACCGCCACGTCGAAGCCGGCAACGGCGAGCGCGTCGCGGTGATCTTCGAGGCCGACGACGGCACCGTCACCCGCGTCACCTATGCGGATCTCCTCGCACGCGTGTCGCGCTTCGCCAATGCGCTGAAGAAACGCGGCATCGGCAAGGGCGACCGCGTCGTCATCTATATTCCGATGTCGATCGAAGGCATCGTCGCGATGCAGGCCTGCGCGCGTATCGGCGCGACGCACTCGGTCGTGTTCGGCGGTTTCTCCGCGAAATCGCTGAACGAGCGGCTCGTCGACGTCGGCGCGGTCGCGCTGATCACCGCCGACGAGCAGGCGCGCGGCGGCAAGACGCTGCCGCTCAAGAGCATCGCCGACGAGGCGATCGCGATGGGCGGCTGCGACGCGCTCAAGAGCGTGATCGTCTATCGCCGCACCGGCGGCAAGATCGACTGGCATGCGGAGCGCGACCTGTGGATGCACGAGCTGACCGACGGCGAGTCCGACACGTGCGAGCCGACCTGGGTCGGCGCCGAGCATCCGCTGTTCATCCTGTATACGTCGGGCTCGACCGGCAAGCCCAAGGGCGTGCAGCACAGCACCGGCGGCTACCTGCTGTGGGCCGCGCAGACGATGAAGTGGACCTTCGACTGGAAACCCGACGACGTGTTCTGGTGCACGGCCGACATCGGCTGGGTCACGGGCCACACGTACATCACGTACGGGCCGCTCGCGTGCGGCGGCACGCAGGTCGTGTTCGAGGGCGTGCCGACTTATCCGGACGCCGGCCGCTTCTGGAAGATGATCGCCGACCACAAGGTCACCGTGTTCTACACCGCGCCGACCGCGATCCGTTCGCTGATCAAGGCGGCCGAAGCCGACGAGACGGTCCACCCGAAGCGCTATGACCTGTCGAGCCTGCGCATCATCGGCACGGTCGGCGAGCCGATCAATCCGGAAGCGTGGATGTGGTACCACAAACACGTCGGCCACGAGCGCTGCCCGATCGTCGACACGTGGTGGCAGACCGAAACCGGCGGCCACATGATCACGCCGCTGCCGGGCGCGACGCCGACCGTGCCGGGCTCGTGCACGCTGCCGCTGCCGGGCATCACGGCCGCGGTGGTCGACGAGACGGGCCAGGACGTGCCGAACGGGCAAGGCGGGATTCTCGTGGTCAAGCGTCCGTGGCCCGCGATGATCCGCACGATCTGGGGCGACCCGGAGCGCTTCAAGAAGAGTTATTACCCGGAAGAACTCGGCGGCACGCTGTATCTGGCCGGCGACGGCACGGTACGCGACAAGGAGACCGGCTACTTCACGATCATGGGCCGGATCGACGACGTGCTGAACGTGTCGGGCCACCGGCTGGGCACGATGGAGATCGAGTCGGCGCTGGTGTCGCACGAGCTCGTGGCCGAGGCGGCGGTGGTCGGCCGTCCGGACGACACGACGGGCGAGGCGGTCGTGGCGTTCGTCGTGCTCAAGCGTTCGCGCCCGGAAGGCGACGAAGCGGCGGCGCTCGCGAAGACGCTGCGCGACTGGGTCGGCAAGCAGATCGGGCCGATCGCGAAGCCGAAGGACATCCGCTTCGGCGACAACCTGCCGAAGACGCGCTCGGGCAAGATCATGCGGCGCCTGCTGCGCTCGCTCGCGAAGGGCGAGGCGATCACGCAGGATACGTCCACGCTCGAGAATCCGGCCATCCTCGAGCAGCTCACCGAAGTACGCTGAACGCCTGCCGGTTCGCGTCAAGCGTGCAAGCCCCTGCGCGGCAATCCCGATTGCCCGCGCAGGGGCTTTTTGCTACATAACGGCATGACCGTTCCGACCCGCTCGGCGCCTGCCGCGCCACCCCCCGTTCCCGCACCGCTCGCGCGTGCGCATGCGCGCTACTGGCGCTTCAACGTCGCACTGATCGCGGTGCTGATGGTGATCGGCTTCTCGGTGTCGTTCATCGTGCCGTTCTTCGGGCCCGCGCTCGCCGGCGTGCGCTTCGCCGGCTTCAGCCTGCCGTTCTATGTCGGCGCGCAGGGTGCGATTCTCGTGTACCTCGTGCTGATCGTCGTCTACATCGGCTTGATGCAACGCGCGGACCGCACGCTGCGCCGCGCGTACGACGAGCATGCGGCGCGCGCCGGCCATGCGAACGGCGGGCGCTGATTCATGCTGACGCGTCGATTGATACGCGCATACGCGCTCTACACGCTCGGGTTTCTCGGCTTCGTGCTGCTGATGTGGCGGATCGAGCGCGCGACCGGCTCGGGCGTGTGGATCGGCTACGTGTTCCTGTTCGTGCCGATCGCCGTGTATGCGGTGATCGGATTGTTGTCGCGCACGTCCGATCTCGTCGAGTACTACGTGGCCGGGCGGCGCGTGCCGTCCGCGTTCAACGGGATGGCGACGGCGGCCGACTGGCTGTCGGCCGCGTCGTTCATCGGCCTGGCCGGTTCGCTCTACGCGACCGGTTACGACGCGCTCGCGTACGTGATGGGCTGGACGGGCGGGTTCTGCCTCGTCGCGTTCCTGCTCGCGCCGTATGTGCGCAAGCTCGCGCGCTACACGATTCCCGATTTTCTCGGCACGCGCTTTTCGAGCACGGCCGTGCGCGCACTCGCGGCCGGCGCGGCGATCCTGTGTTCGTTCGTGTACCTGGTCGCGCAGATCCAGGGGATCGGCCTGATCGCGACGCGCTTCATCGGCGTCGATTTCGCGATCGGCATCTTCTGCGGACTGGCGGGCATTCTCGTGTGCTCGTTTCTCGGCGGGATGCGGGCGGTCACGTGGACGCAAGTCGCGCAGTACATCATCCTGATCAGCGCGATCCTGATCCCGGTGTCGCTGATTGCGATGAAGAACGGGCTCGGCCCCGTGCCGCAGTTCAATTACGGCAAGCTGATGGAGCGCGTCGCGGCGCGCGAGGCGCAGGTGCGCGATGCGCGCGACGAGCAGCTGGTGCGTGATGCGTACCGCCGGCAGGCCGCGGACATCCAGACGCGGCTCGACCGGTTGCCGGCGTCCTATGCGGATGCGCGCCGGCATCTCGTCGACCAGCTTGCGGACCTGCGGCGCCACAACGGGCCGCTGCGCGAGATCAGCCGACGCGAGCGCGAGCTGGCCGATTTTCCGCGCGATCCGGCGGCGGCGCGCGTGGCGTGGACGCAAGCGCGTGACGACCTGCTCGCGCGTGCCGAGCCGCCCGTGCCGATGCACGAGCCGTTTCCGGCCGCGAGCGAAGACGAACGCAAGCCGCGCGAGCGCAACTTCCTCGCGCTGCTGCTGTGCCTGTCGCTCGGCACCGCGAGCCTGCCGCACATCCTGACGCGCTACAACACGACCACGTCGGTTGCGTCTGCGCGGCGCTCGGTCGGCTGGACGCTGTTCTTCATCGCGTTGTTCTACCTGAGCGTGCCGGTGCTTGCGGTGCTGATCAAGTACGAGATCCTCGCGAATCTCGTCGGGCGACCGTTCGCCGAATTGCCGGCGTGGATCACGCAGTGGCATCACTTCGAACCCGACCTGATCAGCGTCGTGGAGGTGATTCGCGACGGTATCGTGCACTGGTCGGAAATCCAGATGCAGCCGGACATGGTCGTGCTGGCCGCGCCGGAGATCGCGGGGCTGCCGTACGTGGTGTCCGGGCTGATCGCGGCCGGTGCGCTGGCCGCGGCGCTGTCGACCGCGGACGGGTTGTTGCTGACGATCGCGAATGCGCTGTCGCACGACGTCTATTACTGCATGGTCGCGCCCGATGCGTCGAGCCAGCGGCGCGTGACGATCTCGAAGGTGCTGCTGTTGGGGGTGGCGCTGTTCGCGTCGTATGTCGCGTCGCTCAATACCGGGAAGATCCTGTTTCTCGTCGGCGCCGCGTTTTCGCTGGCGGCGTCGAGCTTCTTTCCGGTGCTCGTGCTGGGGGTGTTCTGGAAACGCACGACGACGCGTGGCGCGATTGCCGGGATGGTGACGGGGTTGGCGGTATGCGTGTATTACATCGTGTCGACTTATCCGTTCTTCACGCAACTGACCGGGTTCGCCGGGCGTACATGGTTCGGGATCGAGCCGATCAGCTCAGGCGTGTTCGGCGTGCCGGCGGGGTTCGCGGTGGCGATCGTGGTGAGTCTGTGTGACAAGCGGCCGGATGAGTATACGCGGGCGTTGGTGGATTACATTCGGCATCCGTGAGGGGGAAGGGGCGATGCATCGCGTGCCGGCGTGCCAAGTTGAAAAGCCCTGATTTCCAGGGAAATCCAGGGCTTCACGTATTTCTGGCGGGGAGAGGCGGATTCGCCCACACACCGCGGGCGGCGGATTCGCTTGCAAGCAAATCCCTTCGAATCCCCGCGCCAGCCGAACGATCGGCTGGCTTCTCCGGAAACGAAAATGCCCGCTGGCGCGGGCATCGAATTCTGGCGGAGAGAGGGGGATTCGAACCCCCGATAGGCGATTAACCTATACACGCTTTCCAGGCGTGCGACTTAAACCACTCATCCATCTCTCCGGAAGACCGAGAGTATAGCAAACTCTGGCGGTAGCCCGCCACTCCCTTCGGCGCCCGTCAGAAATCCGTCGATCCATACCGAGCGCGCGTCGCCCGACGTCAGATCGTGACGACCCGTACGACCTGTCGGCTACATCGGACATGGACCGTCCCGGTTCGAAAGAATGTGAACTGTTGAGTCCGTTCGGACGCTTCGCAGAAAGGATTCTAAATCCTGTCAAAAAGCCGTCACCAATCCGACAAATTTGCTATGCTCGCCGAAAACCAGACGGGCGGCACTCCCAGGACGGACCAGCGGGCGTGATTGCTCGCCGAATAACGAAGTCAAACAAAATCCTGAGAGTCACGCTGTGAATACAGCCGAATTGCTACGCGCATTTGCGTCCGGGGTGGTCGATCAGAACAATCGGCCGGTTCGCATGAATTGGGGGCCTGCCCAGAAGACGCTCGAGCAGGTGCTTGCGCTTCAGTATGCCGATATCCGCGAAGGGTTGATGACGGGCATCGAGGGGCATCTGACCTGCGTGTCGGCACGGGCCGATCTTCCGATCCGCAGCTTCATCGGGCTGCCGGTCTCCATCGAGATGACGACCGATCGCGGGCGTCTCCATACCATCAACGGCATCGTCACCGACGTTCGCACCGGACAATCGGACGGCTCACTGACCTGCTACCAACTGACGATTCGCGACGTGCTGTCCGTGATGGAGCGGCGGACCAATTCGCGGTTGTTCCGGTCCAAGAGCCTGCCCGACATCCTGGGTGTGCTGCTTCAGGAATGGCGCCAGCGCAGCTCGGCACTGGCGGGCGCATTCGAGTTCGACTTGTCCGGTCTGCAAACCGAACGTTATCCGGCGCGTGAACTCACGCGGCAGGTCAATGAGTCGGACGCGCACTTCATCCGGCGGCTGTTGCGGAGGGACGGGGCGACCGTATTCGTCAAGGCGGGCAAGGCCGGCGAGCGGGCGAGCGCCAATGCGCACGACACGCCGGTTCATACGCTCGTCTTTGCCGACGACTCGATGAAGTTGCCGGAGACGGCCGCCGGCACCATCCGCTACCACCGCGACGCCGCTACCGAGGAGCGGGACTCGATCACGCTGTGGGCGACGAGCCGCCGGTTGATCCCGGGCAAGATCGTCCGACCGACGTGGGACTACAAGAGTGGCAGGATGTCCCAGACCGAGCAGGCGACGATCGTCGATCAGGGCGACGGCGGCAACGACCTCGGGCATTTGCTGGCCGACGTCGTCATCGATATCCCGCACGCCGGGGATTCGTCGTCCGATCTCGACCGGATCGGCAAGGACCGGATGCTGGCGCATGAACTGCGTGCCGAATCCGTCGACGGCGTGAGCAATGTGCGTGATCTGGCCGTCGGTCACTGGTTTGCGCTCGCGGAGCATCCGCAACTCGATACGTTGCCGGCCGAACAGCGGCAGTTTGTCGTCACGTCGCTTCATCATTGCGTCCGGAACAACCTGCCGAAGGAACTGAACGAGCGCGCGCAATCGCTGTTCGCGGCAAGCCGCGTGCTGTTCAACGCGGTGCCGTCCGACGTGAACGGCAAGCCGGGCGACGAAAGCGATCGGCGCTACGAGAACACGTTCTCGTGCGTGCGGCGCGGCGTGCCGCTGACGCCGGCCTACGATCCGCACGTCGACTTGCCGCCCGTGCATCCGATGACGGCCGTCGTCGTCGGCCCGGAGGGCGAGGAGGTGTTCTGCGATGAAATGGGCCGCATCCGCGTGCGGATCCAGGGACTGAGCGCGGACGATCATGCGCACGCGCAGGGCGCCGGTACGAGTGGCACGCCGTCCGACAGCGCGCCGGTGCGCGTCGCCTGCGCGCTCGCCGGGCCGAGTTTCGGCGCGAATACGTTGCCGCGCGTCGGCATGGAAGTGCTGATCGGCCATATCGGCGGCGATCCGGACCGGCTCGTCGTGATGGGCGTGCTCGCCAACGGGCCGAACATGCCGGCGACCTTCAGCCATACCGGCGCGCTGCCGGGAAACCGCTATCTTTCCGGCACGAAGACGAAGGAAATCAAGGGGCAGCGGTACAACCAGATCCGTTTCGACGATACGCCCGGACAGATCAGCAGCCAACTGGCGAGCGAGCATGCGTACAGTCAGCTGAACCTCGGCTATCTGACGCAGCCGCGCGACAACGGGCAGGGGGCGGCGCGCGGCGAAGGCGCCGAATTGCGCAGCGATGCGCACGTGGCGATTCGCAGCGGCAAGGCGATGCTGATTTCGGCCTGGGAACGGCTGCGCGCGAGTGACGGCCACCTCGCGCGAGATGAGTATCTGCAACTGATGCAGGAATGCGTCGAGCTGTTCAAGAGCCTCGGCGACTATGCGGGCCAGCATCAGGGCGTGGCGCCGGATACGCAGCCGCACGATGCACTCATGACCACGGTGAAAGGCTGGCCGAATGGCGAGGCGTCCGGCGGCGGTGAATCGCCAGGCGCATCGATGGCCGCGATCGGCATCACCGCGCCGGCCGGCATCAGCATGGCGACGCCGAAGACCGTGACGACCCATGCGGGCGGCAATATCGATGTCGTCGCGCAGAACCACCTGCAGTACACGAGCGGGCAGCGGATCAACCTGCAGGCCGGGCATGGCGTGGCGATGTTCGCGCACAGTGAAGGCGTGTCGGCGATCGCCAACCAGGGGAAAGTGGCGCTGCAGAGCCAGAACGACGACACGCAAATCGATTCGGCGAAGAACATCCAGATGACGGCGGGCGGCGGCAAGCTCGCGGGCATGGCCAGCGAGCAGGTCGTGTTCGTGACGTCGGGCGGCGCGTATCTGAAGCTGCATGGCGGCGATATCGAGCTCGGATGTCCGGGGAGTTTCACCGTCAAGTCCGCGTCGCATACGTGGGCCGGACCGGCGAGCATGAGCGCCGATTTTCCGAAGTTCGACCAGGGCTCGCTGGGGCGGGTGCCGAAGCTGGTCCGGGCCACTGACGGGCAGCCGGTCGAGGGCATGGAAGCCGAGGTGCGAAAGGCGTCGGGCGAATTGATCAAGGGGAAGACCGACGCGCAGGGCAAGTTGGCACCGGTCAGCAGCGATCAGTTCGAACAATTGGCGGTTCGCTTTTTCAAGTCGAGAACCTGAGCTGAGTCTTCAAGAAAAACAACATGTTCAACTACAACTTTGCGCAGAACCCGGGCGGGCAACCGTCGACGGACGACCCGTCGCAGACTTCGGTGGGCGGTGGACTGGGGACGACGCTGTTCAACCGCAACGACCTCGAGTGCGTGATGCAGATGCCGCTGCCGGGCGTCGTCATTTTCGTGCACGGGGTGAATTCGGAAGGGGAATGGTTCAAGGAGGCCGAGAAGGGGCTGTGTGCCGGATTGAACCGGCGCATGGGGCGTTATGACGATCAGCTGTTCCATTGGGGGCCGGTGGCCGGGCAGATGACGCCGGTCAGCTATATCGAAAGCCTGACGCCAGACGGTTTCCTGAATCCGGACATGTCGTCGAAGACGTACATCAAACCCGATCCGTCCTTTTCGCCCGTCATCCACTTTCGGTGGGGCTATGCCGCGAACGCGGCGGAGCTGAAGGAGTATGGCGACAAGATCATGCTCAACGAAAAGAATTACTGGGGCGGCGGCCCGTTCGCGGGCGGGTGTTCGAGTCTGCCGGATCTGTGGAACGACGGATTGAACGATCGGCTTTTTCTGTGGCTGACCGTCCAGCACATGAATGGCATCGGCAATCGAAAGATCTACTCCACGCCACCGCGCACTTACGGTGTGCTCGGAGCACTGCGGCTTGCACGCCTGGTCGAGTCGATCCGCAAGCGACAGGCCGACGCGCCGATCACGATCGTATGCCACAGCCAGGGAAACATGATCGGCCTTGCCGCTGCATTCCTTGGAGACCGCTTGCCCGAGGTGACGGATCAATGGGGCAAGAAAGGGCGCTGCGTCGCCGATACCTATGTTCTCGCCAATCCCCCATACAGTCTCGTCGAGGCCAACATGACCGACTCATGGGCCCAGCGCGGGGTGCGCGACAAGAACGGGCACGTGGGGCGCGAGACCTATGTCGCGCGCAAGGAAACGCTGAGGGCGTACTTCGATATCCTGCGTGCCCGGGCCGATCTCGAGATGCCCGCGGAGGATCTCGATCGCGCAATGGAAAACGCAAGGCCGTCCAAGAACGGGGGCAAGCCGTATAGCGCAGCCAAGGACCGGGAGGCGCATGGGCTGTATCAGAAAAACACCTACGGGAGAGTGACGCTGTACTGTTGCCCGCACGATCAGGTCATTTCTGCCCTGACCGTTCAGGGAATCGGCTGGCGCGGGATGAGTGTCGACGACATCAGTGCGACGAACGCGTGGGGTGTTTTTTCGCAACGCGTGTTTGCATCGAATTTCGAGGTCGGTGGAGAGAACAAGCTCTATCGGTATTGGCAGGATGACTGGCGCAAGGACAAGAACCAGAAGGAAGGTTTCTGGTATCCGCCATCACCGCCTGCGCGGTATGGTCTTGGGCGAGGCACGCATTCCAATGAAGGGTGGATCGCGAAGTTTTTCACGATTGCAACGAGCCCGGCCCTCTACCTGTTCAATTTGACGAACATGGCGGTCAATGCCGATCCGCCAAAAGACTGGGAAATCCCGATTACCGCACCGATGCTCGACAAGGAAACGCGCTTCCTCCCGCAGGCGTTCCGCTATGGCAAACCATCGGGCGCTCGCGATGCGCAAGGGAAACCGATTGAGGAAGGGTGCTTCAACGAGGGTTACGATCCGCCGTCGGCTGGGCGTGACGCCAACAAGGAGAACAAGCGGGATGACGATCCGTATGACAACTTCGACGCGAAGTCGGAAAAATTCAAGACTGAGGGTGATGCGCTAAAAGCGCAGGGGGATGCGGCGTCCGAGGCTGCGCAGCGGTATGAGGATCATTCGATTCTTCGCATGGAAGCGCGGAGATCCGGAAATCGTCGCTGGGTCGACAAGGAAGGAAATGTGGTCGGGGAAGACAATCCGGGGGCAGCGAGTGCTGACTATACCGAATGGCGGAACAATGAGATTTTTCAGATTCTGAACGGCGGCGACAAGAATAACCCCACCAACCATTCGACCATCATGACCAACAAGGACCATGCTGAAAAGGCGTTGGCTTATGATGTCGCAATTGGGCTTTGCTATCTGACCGAGATGGATTTTGAAGAAATCAGGATTCAGGCCGATTGGCGATTTGCCAATAGTTTGGGTGATGAGGGTCAAAATGGTAAGATGGCGGAATATATTATAACTGGAAAGTGTGAAAAATTATTTTTGCAAGATTGGGTCGTTAAGGATGATCATGCAAAAATGCCTTCCAAGATACACGACGAAAGAGATGGTGGATTTTTCCTGAAGCTTGGAGGCAATTTATGAGATCGGCCATCGCTACATGGCCGCGTCGAGCCGGAGTCGCCGGCGGTGCATTGCTTCTTGCGCTGGGTGTATCGGTTTTGATATTGGTTTCGTCTGATGACGGGACAGGAGCGTTGTTGAGCATGGGAACTCTGATGAAGCGGTTAGTCCTGGTTCCAGGACTTGTGGCAATCATGGTATTTGCATTTGCAACGGTGATTGCAGGGCCGCGAGCAGTTGCGGCTTCATTGAACGAGAAGGCGGCTCCAATTACCGGAGCCGGGGCGTCCAGACCATTCGTTGCTCAGGTCGTCGGGCTTGGCTGGATGAACCCGCTGCAGCGCAAGGATTACAGCACCGAGTGGCAGATATTATGGACACTCGGCCTAGTAAAGCCGAATGTCAACGATGACATGGTTCGGGTCAATCCAAAAAAATATTCAACATTGCAACCGATTTCTATCGTGGCCGATGGCCGCCGGGGGCGTGAATCATTTTCCGGATTCTATAAGAAATATATCAATGAGCTGCTGGTACTTTTCCGGACTCGATATTTCACGAATGAGGATTATTTTTACACGGTTAGCGCGGATAGCCAGAAGAAGTGGCGAGAATTGGCTGGCATGCATATCGAGCTGGCAATTCCCTCTGGCCGACTCGATCCTGGGCTGGCGTCGTCACATTTGCGAGATCAGATTGTTAACTTCTTCGAAATAGGAAATCCGTCCGCCAAAAACTTATGGAGCCACGACACACCGCCGGATGTGCATGTTACATCGGGGCAGGGGAATGCCGGCTTCACATCGCTGAACGCGGCACTGGACTATCTGGCCGCCCACCCTGACAAAAGCGCGTGGGTGATGAACTGGGACGCACCGAGCTTCCCGCCGAACGACGAACAGATCAACGAGAACATGGTGGTGCTGTTCCTCGCCGGCCCCGACTTGAAGACCGAGCGTGAGCCGCTGGCCTGGATCGGCAAGGCTGCACGAAGCAACGTCAAGGATTTCGAGGCAAAGCAGGGCGCCAGCCGCGCGGTACAGGCGTGGAAGTCGACGATCGATACGGCGGCGAGTAATGCAGGCGTGCCGGTGTCGTCGGTGAATTACATCGTGCACGACGCGGGCAAGGGTAGCGATGCTGCATCGACGCGAATTGCCTCACTGTCGCAGACGCTGACGGAAGTACTGCCGGAATACGATTTCCGTACGCAGACCTTCAATACATCGGCACTACTCGGAGACATGGGCGCCGGCGCGGCGCTGACCGATGTGGCGCTGGCGATCGGACGAGCGAATCACCTTGGTGGAAATGTGCTCGTAGCCGGAACGACCGACGCGGAGCATCCGACAGCAGTCGTCGTCGTCGCGCCTTCGAAGCTGACGCCGATCGACGCCGGCAAGGACTGGTTCCGCGCACGCGGCGAGAACAACGCGTACTTGCCGTGGTGGGGGCGCCGTCACGACGCGCGTCCGACATCGCAAGGCTATTCGGAATAAGGAGCGCGCATGCGCGGAATCATTCGAGTCGGCGACGCAACGAGCCACGGCGGTCAGGTCGTGACCGGCAGTGCGGTCAGCGAAGTAATGGGGCGGCCGGTCGCCCGGCTCGGTGATACGTGTGTCTGTCCGATCGCGGGCCATCAGGCCTGCTTTATCGCCGAAGGCGATCCGAAGGTCATCGTCGACGGGAAACCGGCCGCATTCGATGGGCACAAAACGTCGTGTGGTGCGACGTTGATTTCGAGTCTGGCGTCGTCCGGACGGGAATGAATTACCGGACCGGCGTGCTCGATTGGCCGGTTCGATCGGGACTATTCCTGCACTGCTTCACACTTGCGAGACGCATCGGGTGCGTCTCGATCGTCATGGCAACACTCTTGTCGGGGCCGCCGTTGCGGACCGAGACGAGCGCCACATCGGCGCAATCTGTCGAAGGTGTGCCTGCTGTGCCGTTTGTTGCCCAGGCTGTCGGACTTGAATGGCTCGATCCGCTGCGGCGTCGTGACTATCCGACCGAGTGGCAATTGCTGTGGACGCTTGGGTTAGTCAAACCGAACGCCAACGACGATATGGTCCGGCCAGCTTTCCGAATCTCTATCCCGACTACGCGCCGCGCATCGAGCGGCATATCCGGCAACCGGTGCCGCTGAAGCTTGCGACGGTCGCGACGATCGGCGACAGCGCACTGGAGACGGCCGGCAACCTCGTCGAAGCGATCGCGGCGACGACGCGCGAATTCAACGAACTCGGCGCGGCCGACATGATGGCCGGGATGCTCGCGCAGGCGACGCGCAAGGCCGGCATGTTCGAACGCTGGTTCGGTGCGGCGTCGGGCCAGGTCGACTATCGCGCGGCGCTCGGTGCGCTCAAGCAGTCGCTCGGCTTTTTTCCGCGCCGTACCGAGGAACTCGCCGCGAAGGTCCGTCATGCGGAGGAGAATCTCGTGGTCGTGCTCGCGGCGCTGAGTGCGGTGTCCGACGTCGTGCGCACGCCGGACGATACGGGCGTCGAGCGCACGCTGTTCGACCGCCGCAACATCGTCGGGCAGGCCGTCCAGCAGATCCGGATGCAGCCGGCGCAACTGCGCGGGCTCGACGAGCGCGTGACCGACCTGCTGTCGCGCGCCGATCACCTGATGAACGTCGTGCTGCCGGCGGCGCTGGCTGCGCGGCCGTCGCGCTGACCGAACCATGCGACCGCACGCGCGGCGGCGCGCGCGGCCCGTGTCGAGCTTGACGGTTTCGCGCGGGCGGCCGCGAGTCTGCTATCTTCCCGGGCATCTCATCGCTTTCCCGCCGATTCTCCATGACCGACCGCATCGTCGCCGCCTTCGATTTCGACGGCACCATCACGACTACCGACAGCTTTCGCCATTTCGTCCGCTACGCGGTCGGCACGCCGCGTTTCGCGTGGGCCGGCCTGCGCGCGCTGCCGTGGATCGTCGCGATGAAGGCCGCGTGGCTGTCGCGCGGCGCCGCGAAGGCGAAGTTCGCGTCGTTCGCGTTCGGGCCGATTCGCGAAGACGCACTCGATGCGCACGCGCGCACGTTCGTCGACAGTTATCTGCCGAACCTCGTGCGTCCGGACATGCTCGAGCGCATTCGCGAGCATCGCGCGCGCGGGCATGAAGTCGTGCTGGTCAGCGCGTCGCCGTCGCTGTATCTGGAGAAGTGGGCGAAGACGGCCGGCTTCGACGCGGTGCTCGCGACGCGGCTCGCGTTCGAGCGCGGCGTCTTCGCCGGGCGGCTCGACGGCGAGAATTGCTGGGGGCCGCAGAAGGTCGTCCGGCTGCGCGGATGGTGGGGCAACCGGCCGCCGAAGCGCCTGTTCGCGTACGGCGACAGCCGCGGCGACAAGGAAATGGCCGAGCTCGCGAACTGGTCATGGATTCGCGGGCAGGGGCCGATGCCGCCGATCGGCGACTGATGCGGTGCGCCGCCGGCGTTACGCGTCGGCCGGCGTGTTGCGCGTGCCGTGCGGCGGACGATAGCCGCCCCAGCGATTCGCACGCGCGAACGTACCGACGTCGTTGAAGCGCACGCCGACTTCACGTAATGCCGCATGCGCGGTGCGCGCGGTCAGTTGCCGGATGTAGAACGGGTCGCGCACCACGAAGTGATGGATCGCGTGCGTACTGCCGAAATTGAAGCAGAACAACTGGAACGGCAGCATCCACCACGGGTTCAGCACCTGCGTCTGCTGGATCACGTTGCGTGAATCGATGTCGCCGAAGTAATGCATGTTCGAGCTGACGAAGTTGATGCAGAAGCTGCGCACGAAGTTCGGCCCGAGCCACACCACCGCGAGGAAATCGACGACGCTCATCGCCCGCTCGACGCCGGCGGGCACCGTCACCGCGACATCGAACGCATGCAGCGCGAACAGGCCGACGTGATAGACGATGAACACGTGCCATAGCGTGTAGTACAGGTGACCGATCGGCATGTACGACGACACCTGCTCGATGCGCAGTTGCAGGCGCTCGGACGGGTCCTGCACCGGCTGCGCGGCCACGTATTGCTTCACCTTGCGGCGCATCGCGGCCGGCCGCAGCACGACGGCGAGCATGCCGTCCGCGATCATCAGCAGCCGCTTCACGCCCCAGCGCTCGCCGTTGGTGATGCCGAATTCCTCGAGATCCGATTCGCCGCCCGACACCTTGTGGTGATGCAGGTGCATGCGCCGGCGCGTCCACGGATTGATCGTGCCGGGCCGGGTGAGCCAGCACAGCGCCATCATCAGGTGATACGCCCACGGCGTCTTCTTGAAATACATCAGATGGATCAGGTCGTGCTCGAGCTCGTGAATCAGCGACGTGACGAACGCGGCGAGCGGCAGCGCGACGTACCATGCGATCGCGCCGCGCGCATACAGCCAGGCGATCGCGAGCATCGCGCTCACCGACACGGCCATCACGGTCGCGCCGACGAGGTTCTGGTTGTCGAGCAGCGGAAAGCGCGCGCGGATCGCATCGCTCGCGGCGTTGACTTCGCGGCGGACGTACGCGACCTTGTCTGCGTCGTGGCGAAAGGCGGTTCGTGCGGGTTGGCTCATCGAGCGGGATCCATTCGGAAAGGGTGGGGCGCAATGCCGATGCAGTAGGGCGCAATGCCGATGCGACAAGCATAGGCGCGTGCGGGAACGCGGGCGAGGGCCGTCGGTGCCAATGGTGGTGTCATTTCGGGCCAGGTTGGCCGTCGGGCGGCCGCCCGAGCGGATGTCGGCCCGCTAGAGTGCCGCCGCGGTGTCATTGCGGGCCAGCGACGCTACAATCCGCCGAAACCGCTCCGGAGTTCGCCGCATGGCCTCGTCCGTTCCGGATGCCGCGCGCCAGTTGAACAAGGCGACGGTGTCGTCCGCGTATGCGCTGTTCATGCTGATGCTGGCCGAGGAGCGCGGCATCGACGGCGGCCGCATTCTCGCCGGCTCGGGCGTCGGGCGCGACCGGCTCGCGCAGCCCGATGCGCGCATCACGCCGCTGCAACAGGCGGCGATCGTGTTCAACCTGCTCGACGCGACCGACGATCCGTCGATCGCGATCGAGATCGGCCTGCGCAGCAGCCTGACGAAAGCGGGGCTGATCGGCTTCGGGCTGATGAGCTGCGCGACGCTCGGCGAGGCGCTCGCGCTCGGTATCCGTTACCTGCCGACGCGCGTGCCGTTTTTCTCGGTGCGGCTCGCGCAGCTCGACGGCATCGTCGACATCGACGTGCTCGAAGCGTTTCCGCTCGGCCGGCTGCGCCAGTTCGCGGTGGAAAATTTTCTGGTCGAGACCGCGATCCTGTTCAATTCGCTGCTGTACCCGACGCCGGGGCGCACGCTGCAATCGCGTGCCGAACTCCATTTCGAATGGCCCGAGCCGCCGTGGTTCGAGCGCTATCGCGCGCGGCTGCCGCGCTGCCATTTCGACGCGAGCGCGAACCGCATCCGCTGCGACGCCGCGCTGCTCGACGAGCCGATCGGCACCGCGAACGCGCAGACCGCGCAGATGATCGTCCAGCAGTGCGAGGCCGAACTCGCGCGGCTCGGCTACGCGGAGAGCATCGTCGAGCGCGTGCGCAACCTGCTGATCTGCGGCGAACGCGGCTATCCGTCGGTCGACGACGTCGCGCGCGAATTGCATGTATCGGCGCGCACGCTCAAGCGCAGGCTCGCCGAATACGGCGCCACCTATTCGGCGCTGCTCGACGAGATCCGGCTGCGTGACGCGCTGCGGCTGCTCGAAGGCACGCGGCTGCCGGTCGACGAGATCGCGGCGCGCGTCGGCTATACCGATCGCGCCAATTTCACGCGCGCGTTCAAGCGCTGGACCGGCGTTGCGCCGAGCGCGCGGCGCTGAACGCCGCACCCGCATCGGCGTGCCGGTTCCCGCGCAGGGGCCGAATCTTTTTCAGACCTTCAGACGATCGCGATCCAGTTCGCGCCGCGTCCGCCCGGCACGCGCGCGTGCAGCGACAGCGTGCCGTCGCCCGGCGCGATCGCATACACCGCGACGTGCTCCGACTGTTCGCCGCAGGCGACGAGCCAGCGTCCCGACGGATCGATCGCGAACCCGCGCGGCTGGGTCTCGGTGGGCGTCGCGTGAGTGGGCTCGAACGTGCCGTCTTCGTTGCGGCGATAGCCGAGCAACCGGCTCGACGTGCGCTCGCTGACGTACGCGAAACGCTCGTCGGGCGTCAGGTGCAGATCGGCGGCCCACACGGACGGTTCGGCGGGGGCGGGCGGGCGCGCATGGCCTTGCGCGAGTTCGGCGACGGCCGGATGGCGCGCGCTCAGCCGCGGGTCGCCGAGCCGGCCGGTGTCGGTGTCGCGGGCGAAGGTCGCGAGCGTTCCCTGGAATTCGCTGACGACGACCAGCGTGCGGCCGTCATCCGCGAATCGCAGGTGACGCGGGCCGAAGCCGGCCGGCACGCGCGTTTCGCCGTGTTCGACCGCGCGCACGCCGGCGGCGTCCTCGATGAGCGCGAAGCCGAACACCCGGTCCGAGCCGAGCGAACTGACGTACGCGAAGCGGTTGTCCGGCGATACGATCACCGCATGCGCGTTCGCGATGCCGCCCGCGACTTGCAGCGGCGTGCCGTCGCCGTCGCGCACGCGCGCCGCGTCGTAGAGGCTCAGCGAACTTCCGCCGTACGACGCGCCGAGCAGCCAGCGGCCGCTGCGGTCGAGCGACAGATACGCATGGCTCGCGTCGATCGCGGTCGTGCCGATGCGCGCGAGCGCGCCCGTGGCGGCGGCGACGCGGAACGCGACGATCGTCGGCTGCTTGCCGCGCGTCGCGACGTAGAGTCGCGTGCGGTCGGCCTGCACGGCGATCGGCATCGCGGCGTCGGCGGCCGGATAACGGGCGAGCGGCGCGAGCGTGCCGTCGCCGGCGAGGGAGAACGTGGCGAGGTCGCCGTCGACGGCATTCGAGACGACGACGGTCAGGCGGTCAGTGTTCGGCATGGCGAAGCATCGAAGCGTGCGTGAAGGATTCGTCGGCCGGCCGGCCGCGCGGCGGATCGCTGCGCCGGTGCGTGCGCGCGAACAGCGCGGCGACCGCGGCGACGAGCGAAGCGATCGCGAGCGCATACAGCCCGCCCGTGATCGAACCCGTATGTTGCTTCAGATAGCCGAAGGCCGTCGGCGCGACGAAGCCGCCGAGGTTGCCGACCGAGTTGATCAGCGCGATCACGGCCGCGGCCACGCGCGTGTCGAGATAGCCCTGCGGGATCGGCCAGAACAGCGACGCAGCCGCCTTG
The DNA here is from genome assembly GCF_002223255.1 of Burkholderia sp. AU17457. Lineage (NCBI taxonomy): Bacteria > Pseudomonadati > Pseudomonadota > Betaproteobacteria > Burkholderiales > Burkholderiaceae > Burkholderia > Burkholderia sp. AU17457. The sequence goes on along the minus strand of NZ_NKFB01000003.1, from coordinate 2,010,964 downwards.
AAACCGAGCGCGGCGAAGCAGATCGACGCGAACGACCACACCGGATTCGGCGACGTCGACGTGAACAGTCCGCACGCGGCAAGCACGAGCGCGAACGCGAGCCAGCGCTGCGGATGCTTCCATTTCGACGACAGCACCGCGAAGCCGTACATCGCACCGATCGCGATCATCCACGGAATCGTGTTGTACAGGCCGACCTGGAAATCGGTGAGCCCGCCCATCTTGCGGATGATGGTCGGCAGCCAGAACGTGGCCGCGTAGATCGTCAGCTGGATCGAGAAGTAGAGGAAGCAGAACAGCATGATCTGCGGATCGCGCAGCAGCGTGGTGGCGCGCACCGGCACGTTGGAGCGGACGTCGCGCGTCGCGCGCTCGTCGTCGAGCGCGTTCTGGAGCGCCGTGCGTTCTTCCGGCGTGAGCCACGTCGCGTCGCGGATATGCGATTTCAGCAGCAGCCAGCTCGCGCCGCACAGTGCAACCGAGAACAGCCCTTCGATCAGGAACATCCATTGCCAGCCTGCGAGGCCGAAGCCGCGGATCGACAGCAGCGCGCCGGTGACGGGCCCGGACAGCACCGACGCGAACGCGGACCCGACGAGGAAGATCGCCATCGCCTTGCCGCGTTCTTGCGGCGGCAGCCATTGCGACAGATACAGCACGACGCCGGGGAAGAAGCCGGCCTCGGCGGCGCCGAGCAGGAAGCGCAGCGCGTAGAACGACGTGTCGTTCCACACGAACGCCATCGCGGCCGCGACGATGCCCCACGTCGCCATGATCCGCGCGAGCCAGATGCGCGCGCCGTAGCGCTGCATCAGCAGGTTCGACGGCACTTCGAACAGCGCGTAGCCGACGAAGAACAGCCCGGCGCCGAGCCCGTACGCGGCCGCGCCGATACCGATCGACGCTTCGAGATGGCGATCGACGAAGCCGACGTTTACGCGGTCGATGTAGTTCGCGATGAACATGATCAGCACGAGCGGCAGCACGTGCCACTTCACTTTCGAGACGGCGGACGCGAGCGGGTCGCGGCCGGGCAGGGCGGACGAGGGCGGGTTCAACGGTGTCTCCGGTCGGGCGGCGGCGGACGGGGCGGCAGCCCGCGTCGGCGTCGAAGGTGGCGGTTTATGTAGTACGTCGTCGTATGACATGGTACGCCGGTGCGACCGGGATGACGTCGCGGGTTTACCCCGAAAATTTCCGATTTGTGAAGAAATCAGGCGATCACAAGCGCACACTTTCACATCTGATGACGTATGACATGGAGCGACGTTACGCTGATCGCCAGACGCGGAGCGGGTCCGCGTCGGCGTGAAAGCCCGCGATCGGGGCGGCGCATTCGTGCGCGGTACGGTTCGGGAGCAGGCCGAGAAAACGACCTCGACGGGCAGTGCCGATATCCGCGTGTTTCGCACGACGGCGCTCATGGGGGAAGTCGTGCCGCGCATGAAGTGGCGGCAACGCGATCGTGACGAACGACATGCGGGCGACCCGCAAGCCGTTTGCAGGGGAGCGCCGCTACGCTGTATCGAAGGCGCGCGCGATTACGGCAAAATATCGGGCGCACGCGTTCGGTGTGCGCGCCACTCGCGCGAACGGCGGATTTCATGCGCGGACGATGGAGCGACGGATCATGCAGGACAACCAGTACGCGCGGCATGTCTTCGCGTTCAACGGCGACGCGGACGGTCTGTGCGCGCTTCAGCAACTGCGGCTCGCGGAACGTGTGCACGGCACGCTCGTGACCGGCGTGAAGCGCGACATCAGGCTGCTCGAGCGCATCGACGCGGGCGCGGGCGACATCGTCACCGTGCTCGACGTGTCGCACGACCAGAACCGCGACGCGTGCGCGCGGCTGCTGCGAGACGGCGCGACGGTCCGTTATTTCGACCATCACTTTGCCGGCGAGCTGCCCGACCATCCGCGCTTCGACGCGCATATCGACATGGCGGCCGACGTCTGTACGAGCGCGATCGTGAACCGCCATCTCGGCGGCCGGTACGTGCGCTGGGCGATCGTCGCGGCATTCGGCGACGAACTGCCGGCGCTCGGCGACGCGCTGGCGCGCGAGCATGGCGTCGACGACGCCGAGCGTGGCGTGCTCGCCGAACTCGGGCGCTATCTGAACTACAACGCCTACGGCGAGTGCGTCGGCGATCTGCATTTCGATCCGGCGGCGCTCGCGGAAGCGATGCTGCCGTGCGTCGATCCGCTCGAGTTCGTGCGCGAGACGGCCGTGTTCGCCGCGTTGCGCGACGGCTACCGCGACGACATGGCGCGCGCGTGCGCGCTCGCGCCGCTGCGCGAGGTGCCGGGCGCGACGCTGGTCCGGATGCCCGATCACCCGTGGGCGCGGCGCGCAACCGGCATGCTCGCGAACGAGCGGATGCGCGACGCGCCGCATGCGGCGCTCGCGGTGCTGTCGCCGCGAGCGGGCGGCGGGCTCGTCGTCAGCGTACGCGTGCCCGACGGCAGGCCGATCGGCGCGGACGAGTTCTGCCGCGGCTTCGCGACCGGCGGCGGGCGCAAGTGCGCAGGCGGCATCAACCATCTGCCGGAAGCCGAGTTCGACGCATTCGCCGAGCGCTTCGAGGCCGCGTTCCGGCTCGATTGACGCGACGCGTCGTTGACCGGATCAGCCGGTCGCGCCGGCGGGCGCGGTCGCCTGTCGGCCCGCCGCACGCGTGAATCGATGTGTTCGGCGATGCGTCGGCCATGCGTGATGTGCACGAACCGGTCGACGCGCAACACAGTGAAACATTCCATGCGTGCCGTTGTTCGGTGGCGCGATTTCCATCGGATTGAAGCGGATCGTGCGGTCGCGCGCAGTGTCGTCATGGCGTGCCGACCGCGACGGCCGGCGTCGACACCGCGCAGCGCAGCCGCGACAATACGCGTCTCCCTTTGCGTTCGCCATCGAGGTGCCTGCCCGTGTCTGCCAAGCCGTCCGTTGCTCCCGCGATCGTCTGGTTCCGCGACGATCTGCGCGTGACCGATCAGCCCGCGCTCACGCGCGCGGTCGAATCCGGCCGGCCGGTCGTCTGCGTGTTCGTCGACGACACGGGCGCCGGCGCCGGGCCCGCGCTCGGCGGCGCGGCGCGCTGGTGGCTGCACGGGTCGCTGGCCGGACTCGACGCCGCGCTCGCGCGACATGGCGGGCGCCTGCTGCTGTTGCGCGGCGACGCGCAGCGCGAGATCGAGCGGGTCGTCGGCGACACGGGCGCGGCCGCCGTGTACTGGAACCGCCGCTATGCGCAGCCGCAACGCGACGCCGACGCGGCGCTGAAGGCATCGCTCAAGGCGCGCGGCGTGACGGTCGAGAGCAGCAACGGCAGCCTGCTGAACGAGCCGTGGGAGGTGCTGACGGGCAGCGGCGGCCCGTACCAGGTCTTCACCGCGTACTGGCGCGCGGCGCGCCGCGATCGCACCGTCGCCGCGCCGCTCCCGGCACCCGGGCGGATCGCGTTTCATCCATGGCCGCAAGCCGTGCGCGACCGTGCGCTGTCGCTCGGCGCACTCGCGTTGCGTCCGCATGCGCCGGACTGGGCCGGTGGCCTGCGCGACGCATGGCCTGCGCCCGACGAAGCCGGCGCGCACGCGCAGCTCGACACGTTTGTGACGACCGCGCTCGTCGGCTACGCGGACGCGCGCGACCGTCCCGATCGCCCCGCGACGAGCCGGCTGTCGCCGTACCTGCGCTTCGGCAACGTGTCGCCGCGACAGGTATGGCATGCGGTGCAGGGCGCCGCGCACGCAGGCGGCGCGGCGTACGCGACGCACGCCGACAAGTTCTTGAGCGAGCTCGGCTGGCGCGAATTCAGCTACACGCTGCTGTATCACTTCCCGGCGCTCGCGACCGACAACTTCCGCGCGCAGTTCGATGCGATGCCGTGGCGCGACGATCCCGCCGCGTTACGTGCGTGGCAGCGCGGGCGAACCGGCTATCCGCTCGTCGACGCGGGACTGCGCGAGCTGTGGACGACCGGCTGGATGCACAACCGCGTGCGGATGGTCGTCGCGTCGTTCCTGATCAAGCATCTGCTGATCGACTGGCGCGCGGGCGAAGCGTGGTTCCGCGACACGCTGGTCGACGCCGATCCCGCGAACAACGCGGCGAGCTGGCAATGGGTGGCCGGCTGCGGCGCCGACGCCGCGCCGTATTTCCGCATCTTCAATCCGGTCGCGCAGGGGCAGAAGTTCGACCCGGACGGCGCATACGTACGGCGCTGGGTGCCCGAGCTTGCCGGCCTCGACGACGCATCGATCCATGCGCCCTGGGAAGCGTCGCCGCTGGCGCTCGAAGCGGCCGGCGTACGGCTCGGCGTCGACTATCCGGCGCCCCTCGTCGAGCACGCGGCCGCGCGCGCTCGTGCACTCGATGCGCTGGCCGCATTGCCGAAGCGCCGCTGAGCGCCCGCTGCGGTTTGCCGCATCAATTGCAGAACGCGACGTGCTCGAGCAGCGCGTACGCGACGCCCGCGTCGAAGTAGGCCGCGCCGCACCACGCGACGAACGCGAGCGTGCCGGCGGCCAGCGCCGCGCGGATCATGCCCATGCCGCGTTTCCCGAGGCCGGACGCGCGACGCGCGCGTCGTCGATCGGCAGGTGCAGCAGCGCCGCGAGCACGCCGAGCGCGATCGAGCCGGTCCACAGCGGCAGGTACGAGTGCGTCGCGTCGTACACGAGCGCGCCGAGCCACACACCGAAGAAGCTGCCGAGCTGGTGGCCGAAGAACACGAAGCCGAACAGTGTCGCGATGTAGCGCACGCCGAACATCTGCGAGATCACGCCGTTCGTCAGCGGGACCGTGCCGAGCCACGTGAACCCCATCACGGCCGCGAACACGTAGACGCTCGCGGGCGACAGCGGCGCGGCGACGAACGCGGCCATCGCGAGCGCGCGGACGAGGTACAGCACCGACAGCACGTACTTGCGCCGCAGCAGCCCGCCGAGGTGGCCGCACGCATAGGTGCCGGCCACGTTGGTCAGCGCGATCAGCGCGAGCGCGATGCTCGCGTGGCGCGCCGGCAGCCCGTGGTCGAGCAGGTACGCCGGCAGGTGCGTCGCGATGAATGCGAGCTGGAAGCCGCACGCGAAGAAGCCCGCATTCAGCAGCCAGAAGCCGCGATGCGCGAACGCCTCGCGCACGGCTTCACCGATCGACTGATCGGGGCCGGCGGCGGCGCCGGCCGCCTGCGCGGGCCGATCGCGCAGCAGCACGGCGAGCGGCGCGAGCAGCGCGGCGACGAGCGCCAGCGCGATGAACGCGTGCCGCCAGCCGATGCCGCCGATCAGTTCCTGTGCGACGGGCACCATGCAGAACTGGCCGAGCCCGCCGATCGCGCCGGCGACCCCGAGCGCCCAGCCGCGCCGATCGGGCGGGAACAGGCGGCTCAGCGCGCCGTAGATCGACGCGAACGCCGAGCCCGACAGCGCGACGCCGATCACGAGCCCGGCGCCGACCGTGAACAGGCCGGTCGTGGCCGCCTGCGCCATCGTGACGAGCCCGGTCGCGTACAGCAGTATGCCGACGGCGATCACGCGCACCGAGCCGAAGCGGTCGGCGATCATCCCGGTGAACGGTTGCGCGATGCCCCAGATCAGGTTCTGCAGCGCCAGCGCGAGCCCGAACGCCTCGCGCGACCAGCCGTGGTCGAGCGACACGGGCGCGAGGAACAGGCCCTGCACGTGGCGGATGCCGAGCGCGGCGCCCATGATCAGGCCACCTGCCAGCACGGGCAGCCAGCGGCGCCGGATTTCCTGCTCGATCGGGGTCATGCGTGTCTCCGGATGAAGGCGCGCGGCGAAACGGTCGCGCTCGATCCGATTAGACGAGCGGGTCGGCCGTCGCTCAAGCGATCATTCGGTCAGGTTGACATGCGTGACGGGAATGCGAAGGGGCGACGGCGGTTGCCCGCGGTCACGCGCATCCGCACCGCCGGCTCAGGCCGACGTCGTGTCGTGCGCGTGCATCGCCGCATCGCATTCGGCCGCTTCGGCGAGCATCCAGTCGCGCACGTCGGCGACTTCGCGGCGCGGGGCCGGGTCATGCTGGAACAGCCAGTAACCGTACGTCTGCGACAGCGTCTGCGTGTGCGGCCCGAGCACCGCGAGCCGGCCGTCGACGAGCATCGGCGCGACGAGCGCGAGCCGGCCGAGCGCGATGCCCTGGCCGGCGATCGCGGCCTGGATCACCTGGTCGTACTGGTTGAAGCTCAGCACGCCTTTCGGGCGCGCGTCGCCGAGCCCGGCTGCGTGCAGGTGCGCGTGCCACTGCAACTGCGGTTGCGGCGGCCCGTCGAATTCGAGCAGCACGCGATCGGCGATCGCGGCCGCGCTCGTGACCGGCCGCGCGGCGAGCGCGGGATGCGCGACCGGCACGACGATCTCGTCGAACAGGTGCAGCGCGCCGGCCGGCGCGCGCTCGCGCGGGCAGTAGCGGATGCCGAGGTCGATGCCCTCGGCGCGCAAATCGAGTACCTTGTCGTTCGCGGCGACGCGCAGGTCGATGCCGGGCAGCCGCGCCTGCAGCCGCCCGAGCCGCGGCAGCAGCCACAGCGCGGTCACGCCGATGCTGGCGGTGATCGTCACGGGCTGGCGCTCGCGCGCGGCGGCGAGCGATGCGACGGTGTCCTGCAGGCCGTGCAGCGCCGCATCGGCGACGCGGAACAGCCGCTCGCCTTCCGGCGTGAACGCGATCTTCCGGTAGCCCCGCTGCAGCAACGCGACGCCGAGATGCGCTTCGAGCGCATGGATCTGGCGGCTGACCGCCGACTGCGTGACGCACAGGTCCTGCGCGGCGAGCGTGATGCTCATGCGGCGGCCGACGGCGACGAAACCGCGGACGAGATCGAGCGACGGGAGACGGACGAGTGGCGTTGACATGCGCGTGACTCATGCGAACGGAGCAGCAAGATTGGTTGAGAACGCGGCGCGCGTCAAGTTCAATGGAGGCGGGTTGATCGCGGAGGAGGGGGCCGAGTCAGCGCTGAAGCGCCAACTCGGACCGACCGCGATGCATGGGACCTCAGTAAGCGCTAAAGCGCTAACTGGGGTCGACCGCGATGCATGGGACCCCAGTAAGCGCTAAAGCGCTAACTGGGGTCGACCGCGATGCATGGGACCCCAGTAAGCGCTAAAGCGCTAACTGGGGTCGACAGGAGACACGATGACGATTTCGAACGACGAAGGCGGGGCTGCGCCGGGTAGTCGCGCGGCGGGCGCATTGCCGCCCGAACCCGTGACGCTGCGCGCGGCCGACGGCTACGAACTGCGCGGCCACGTGTGGCGCCATCGCGGCGGCGGCGCCGCGGCGCGGCCCGTGACGGTCGTCAACTGCGCGACGTCGGTCCGCTGCGACTACTACTTTCGTTTCGCGGCGTGGCTGTTCGCGCAAGGGCGCGATGTGCTCGTCTACGACTATCGCGGCATCGGCGGATCGCGTCCGGCGCAGCTCGCGAAGCTGCGCGCGAACTGGCTCGACTGGGGGCGGCTCGATTGCGAAGCCGCGCTGCACTACGCGCGCGACGCGTTTCCGGGCCAGCCGCTCGACGTGGTCGCGCACAGCATCGGCGGCTGCGTGCTCGGCCTCGCGGCATCGAACGTGCACGTGCGGCATGCGGTGACCGTCGGCGCGCAGTACGCGTACTGGCGCGACTATTTGCCCGCCGAGCGCCGCCGCATGTGGTGGAAGTGGCATGTCGCGATGCCCGCGCTCGCCGCCGTGTTCGGCTACGTGCCCGCGAAGCGGCTCGGCTGGATGGAGGATACGCCGCGCGGTATCGCGCTGTCGTGGGCGCGTTCGCAGCCGCGTTTCGAGGACGGCTACCTCGGCAGCGTGCTCGACGACGGCGCGGCGAGCCGTGCCGCGTTGCCGGCGCGCTTCGCGGGGCTGTCGGCGCCGATGCTCGCGGTCGGCATCGACGACGACGCGTTCGGCACGGTCGCCGCGATCGAACGGCTGGCCGGCTACTACACGGGCAGCAACGTCACGCACCTGCGGATCGCGCCGGCCGACATCGGCGTCGACGCGATCGGCCATTTCGCGTTTTTCCACAGCCGCTTCACCGACACACTGTGGCCGGTCGCGTTGTACTGGCTGCAACACGGCGTACTGCCGGCCAATGCGCCGGGCGTCGTGCACGCGCTGCACCCGGCGTCGCGCGGGCGGGTGACGGGGAGCGGTGTGCCGGGCAGGGCCGCGAGCGGGTGAGCGGGCGCCTACGAACGCGGCGCGCATCCCTGTTTGCGTCCCGGTCAGGCAGCAGCCGGCCGGCCGCCGCCGCGATCGATTACCATCGGACGTTTCGTCTTGCCGTACAGGCTGCCGCGCGCCGATGTCCATTCCTTCCGATTCCGCTTCTCCCGTTGAAACGTCCCGCGCATGGCGTGTGCATGCGCTCGACGCGCCGCTCGCCGCGGCGCGCGCCGGCGTGCGGATCGCGCGCGTCGATTTCGATTGGCGCGTGCCGCTCGCGTCGCCCGCGTATGCGGCGCTGAGCGACGACGAGCGCGCCCGCGCTGCGCGCTTCCTGCGGCACGAGGATGCGGTGCGTAGCGCCGCGACGCGCGCCGCGCTGCGCGACGTGCTCGGCGCGGCGCTCGGTATCGCGCCGCACGCGGTCGCGCTCGTCGTCGACGCAGCGGGGCGGCCGTCGCTGGACCCGGCGCATTGCGCCTCGCTCGACTTCAACGTGTCGCATGCGGGCGATCATGCGCTGCTCGCATGGGCGCCGGCGGGCCGTGTCGGCGTCGATATCGAGGGCTGCAACCGCGCGACCGACTGGCGCGCGCTGACGCGCGAAGTGTGCGCACCCGCCGAGATCGCGTATCTCGACGGCCTGCCGCCCGGCGCGCGCGAGGGTGAATTCATGCGGGTGTGGTCCGCGAAGGAGGCGCTGCTCAAGGCGCTCGGCACCGGCATCGTCGGCGGGCTGCGCGCGTTCGCGGTCGTGCCGCCGCGCGACCCGGCGACACCCGCGACGACGATCGTCGAGCCGGCCGCGCCTGCCGCCGGCGTCGCGGCGTTCGACGCGGCCTGGCTCGATGCGGCGCCCGGCTACGCGGCGTGCGTCGCGTGGACGCGCGCGTAGGCCGAGCGCGACGCACGGCGCTTACTCGAGCGGCGCGTCGTTCGGCGCCGCGTAGCGGGCCTTGATCACGTCGCTCATCGGGAAGTCGAACGACAGCCCCTTCGGCGGCACCGGCTTCATGAACCATTTGTCGTACAGCGCGTTGATCTCGCCGCTTTTCATCAGCTGCACGAGCACGCCGTCGACGAGCGCCTTGAACTGCGGATCGTCCTTGCGCAGCATGAACCCGTAGGCTTCCGACGATTGCGGCGTACCGACGAGCTGCCAGTCGGCCGGCTTCGCGGCGAGCTGGCGCACGCCCGCGAGCAGCACGTCGTCCATCATGTACGCGGCCGCGCGGCCCGATTCGAGCGTGAGGCGTCCTTCGCCGTAGTCCTTCGCGCTGATGATCTGCATGTGCATCTTCCTTTCCTCGTTCATCTTGCGCAGCAGGCGTTCGGACGTCGTGCCCTGGTTCGTCACGACCGTCTTGCCGGCGAGATCGGGGAAGTCGCGGACGCCCGAGCTCGTGCGCGTGAGCAGGCGCGTCGTCGCGACGAAGAAGGTGGTCGAAAACGCGACCTGTGCATGGCGCGCGGCGAGATTGGTCGTCACGCCGCATTCGAGATCGACGGTGCCGTTCTGCACGAGCGGAATGCGGTTCTGCGACGTGACCGGAATGAAGCGCACCTGCAGGTCGGGCTTGCCGGTGCGCGCCTTCACCGCGGCGATCACGCGGTCGCACAGGTCCTGCGAGAAGCCGATGACCTTGCCGCTCGCATCGACATAGGAGAACGGCACCGACGTTTCGCGATGGCCGACCGAAATCAGGTTGGACTGCCGGATCTTCTCGAGCGTGCCGGACAGCGGCTCGGCGGCGACGGACGCGCCGCACGCGAGTGCGCACGCGGCGACGAGCAGAGGACGGCCGACGCGGGCGGCGAATCGTGACGGGAAGGACATGACAGTCTCCGTGGGAATGTTGATTCGTATGTTGCCAAATACAAAATAATTGCAACATACGTTAAAAAACGGATCCCGCTGACCGGCCCGGCGGGCCCCGCCGGTCATCAGGGAAACTCCCGAGGCCGGAATAATGAAAAACGGGTTGTCTAGACAAGTTTCGATGGCTACACTTCAAGCCATTCCGAACTTGTCTAGACAGGATTGCTCACATGATTACGTTGACCCCCGGCCATCTGACCCTCCCGCAACTGCGCCGGATCGCACGCGAATCCGTGCAACTGAAGCTCGACCCGGCCAGCTTCGCGAAGATCGACGCGGGCGCGAAGGCCGTCGCCGACATCGCCGCGAAGGGCGAGCCGGCGTACGGCATCAACACGGGCTTCGGCCGCCTGGCGAGCACCCACATCCCGCACGACCAGCTCGAACTGCTGCAGAAGAACCTGGTGCTGTCGCACGCGGTCGGGGTCGGCGAGCCGATGGCGCGCTCGTCGGTGCGCCTCTTGATGGCGCTGAAGCTGTCGAGCCTCGGCCGCGGCCACTCGGGCATCCGCCGCGAAGTGATGGACGCGCTGATCACGCTGTTCAACGCGGACGTGCTGCCGCTGATCCCGGTGAAGGGCTCGGTCGGCGCATCGGGCGACCTCGCGCCGCTCGCCCACATGTCGGCCGTGCTGCTCGGCGTCGGCGAAGTGTTCATCCGCGGCGAACGCGCGAGCGCGCTCGACGGTCTGCGCGTCGCGGGTCTCGCGCCGCTGACGCTGCAGGCGAAGGAAGGCCTCGCGCTCTTGAACGGCACGCAGGCGTCGACCGCGCTCGCGCTCGACAACATGTTCGCGATCGAAGACCTGTACCGCACCGCGCTCGTCGCCGGCGCGCTGTCGGTCGACGCGGCAGCGGGCTCGGTGAAGCCGTTCGACGCGCGCATCCACGAACTGCGCGGCCATCAAGGCCAGATCGACGCGGCCGCGTCGTACCGCGAACTGCTCGAAGGTTCGCCGATCAACCAGTCGCACCGCGACTGCGACAAGGTGCAGGATCCGTACAGCCTGCGCTGCCAGCCGCAGGTGATGGGCGCGTGCCTGGACCAGATGCGCCACGCGGCCGACGTGCTGCTGGTCGAAGCGAACGCCGTGTCGGACAACCCGCTGATCTTCCCGGATACCGGCGAAGTGCTGTCGGGCGGCAACTTCCACGCCGAGCCCGTCGCGTTCGCGGCCGACAACCTCGCGCTCGCCGCGGCGGAAATCGGCGCGCTGGCCGAGCGCCGCATCGCGCTGCTGATCGACGCGACGCTGTCGGGCCTGCCCCCGTTCCTCGTGAAGGACGGCGGCGTGAACTCCGGCTTCATGATCGCGCACGTGACGGCGGCCGCTCTCGCGTCGGAAAACAAGACGCTCGCGCACCCGGCGTCGGTCGACTCGCTGCCGACTTCCGCGAACCAGGAAGACCACGTGTCGATGGCGACGTTCGCCGCGCGCAAGCTCGCCGACATCGCGGACAACACGAAGCACATCCTCGCGATCGAACTGCTGGCCGCCGCCCAGGGCGTCGACCTGCGTGCGCCGTACCACACGAGCCCGAAGCTCGCGCCGGTGATGGAGACGATTCGCGGCAAGGTCGCGCACTACGAACTCGACCACTACTTCGCACCGGACATCGCGGCGATCGCGAAGCTGGTCGGCGAGCGTGCGTTCGCGAAGATCGCGCCGTTCTCGTTCGCGTCGGAACAGTAAGCCGATGAGCGCGCCGGTCTACCAGGAGATCAAGGATTTCATCCTGGGCCGCATTCACGCCGGCGAATGGGCGGAGGGCGATCAGGTGCCGTCCGAGAACGAACTGGCACGCGAGTTCAAGGTGGCGCGCATGACCGTCAACCGCGCGGTGCGCGAGTTGACGGCCGAGCAGGTGCTCACGCGCATGAAGGGCGCGGGCACCTACGTCGCGCGGCCGAAGTACGAGTCGACGCTGGTCGCGATCCGCAGCATCTCGGAAGAGGTGGGCGCACGCGGGCATGCGTACCGCGCCAGCGTGCTCGGGCTCGACACGATCCGCGCCGACGATGCGCTTGCCGACGAGATGCAGGTGGCCGTGCGCACGAAGCTGTTTCATTCGCAGGTGCTGCACTTCGAGAACGACGAACCGGTGCAGCTCGAGGAACGATGGGTGAATCCGGCGGTCGCGCCGGATTACGCCGAGCAGGATTTCACGAACACGACGCCGAACCTGTACCTGATGCGCGCGGCGCCGCTGCAGCGCGTCGAGTACCGGATCGAAGCGGCGGCCCCGGCGCCGGAGCGGCGCGAGCAGCTGCGGATGGACGGCGTCGAACCGTGTCTGGTTTTACATCGGCGCACCTGGTCGCAGGGCGTCGTCGCCTCGGTGGCGAATTTGTGGCATCCCGGCAGCCGTTATCGCTTCACCGGGCATTTCTGATTCCTATTTGATCTTCCATTTCCTTCGGGAGCAGCCGTCATGAATCATCCGAAACATATCGATCCCCGTCTCGATCCGACGCGCACGATCCGCGCGCCGCGCGGCAGCGAGAAGACCTGCAAGACCTGGCTGGCCGAAGCGGCCTACCGGATGATCCAGAACAACCTCGATCCGGAAGTCGCCGAGCATCCGCATGCGCTCGTCGTGTACGGCGGCATCGGCCGTGCGGCGCGCAACTGGGAATGCTACGACCAGATCCTCGCGTCGCTGAAGGATCTCGAGGAAAACGAAACGCTGCTGATTCAATCGGGCAAGCCGGTCGGCGTGTTCCGCACGCACAAGGATGCGCCGCGCGTGCTGCTCGCGAACTCGAACCTGGTGCCGCACTGGGCGAACTGGGATCACTTCCACGAGCTCGATCGCAAGGGCCTGATGATGTACGGCCAGATGACGGCCGGCAGCTGGATCTACATCGGCAGCCAGGGCATCGTGCAGGGCACCTATGAAACCTTCTTCTCGGTCGCGAACCAGCATTTCAACGGTGATCCGTCGGGCCGCTGGATCCTGACGGGCGGCCTGGGCGGGATGGGTGGCGCGCAGCCGCTCGCCGCGACGATGGCCGGCTTCTCGATGATCGCGGTCGAATGCGACGAGACGCGCATCGACTTCCGCCTGAAGACGCGCTACGTCGACAAGAAGGCGACGACGCTCGACGAAGCGCTCGGCATGATCGACGAAGCGAAGCGCACCGGCAAGCCGGTGTCGGTCGGCCTGCTCGGCAACGCGGCCGACGTGTTCGCGGAACTCGTCACGCGCGGCATCACGCCCGACTGCGTGACCGACCAGACGAGCGCGCACGATCCGATCAACGGCTACCTGCCGCAAGGCTGGACCGTCGCGCAATGGCGCGAGGCGCAGAAGGTCGATCCGCAGAGCATCGTGAAGGTCGCGAAGCAGTCGATGGCCGTCCAGGTGCGCGCGATGCTCGCGCTGCAGGAACGCGGCGCGGCGACGCTCGACTACGGCAACAACATCCGCCAGATGGCGCTGGAAATGGGCGTCGAGAACGCGTTCGACTTCCCGGGCTTCGTGCCGGCCTATATCCGCCCACTGTTCTGCGAAGGCAAGGGGCCGTTCCGCTGGGTCGCACTGTCCGGCGATCCGGAAGACATCTACAAGACCGACCAGAAGGTGAAGGAGCTGATCCCCGACGATCCGCACCTGCACAACTGGCTCGACATGGCGCGCGAGCGCATCGCGTTCCAGGGCCTGCCGGCACGGATCTGCTGGGTCGGCGTGAAGGATCGCTATCGCCTCGGCCAGGCGTTCAACGAGATGGTGAAGAACGGCGAACTGAAGGCGCCGATCGTGATCGGCCGCGACCACCTCGACACCGGTTCGGTCGCGAGCCCGAACCGCGAGACGGAATCGATGAAGGACGGTTCGGACGCGGTCAGCGACTGGCCGCTGCTCAACGCGCTGCTGAACACCGCGGGCGGCGCATCGTGGGTGTCGCTGCACCATGGCGGCGGCGTCGGCATGGGCTTCTCGCAGCACTCGGGCGTCGTGATCGTCGCCGACGGTACGGCTGATGCGCACGAGCGTCTCGGTCGCGTGCTGCTGAACGATCCGGCCACAGGCGTGATGCGCCATGCGGATGCCGGCTACGAACTCGCGCAGCAGACGGCCCGCGAAGCCGGCCTGAAGCTGCCGATGCTCGGCCGCTGAGCATGACGGCGCTCGACCAGGCGCCGGTGAACGCGACGCTGGCCGCCGTGATGATCCGCGCGGCGGATCTCGTCGCGTCGCCGTGGAAGAACGGCGGCGGCGTGACGCGCGAAATCGGCGCGTTCCCGCCCGGCGCGGCGCTCGATGCGTTCGCGTGGCGCGTGAGCGTCGCGGACGTCGGCGCGGCCGGGCCGTTCTCGCGTTTCGACGGCGTCGACCGCACGCTTGTGCTGCTGTCCGGCGCGGGCATGACGCTCGCCGAAGCGGGCGGGGCGAAGCACATGCTCGACGTGCCGCTCGCCCGGGTGGACTTCGCCGGCGAGACGGCGATCGACGCGACGCTGCACGACGGCGCGACGCGCGACTTCAACCTGATGACGCGCCGTTCGGCCGCGCGCGGGACGGTCGACGTGTGGCCCGAAGGCACGCACCGCATCGAGCGCGCCGATACCGTACTGCTGTTCTGTGCGACGGGCGCGGTCGGCGTCGAGATCGACGGCGCGCATTATGCGCTGCAGGAAATGGACACGTTGCGGCTCGACGGGCCGCGGCGTGCGTTTGACGTCGTCGTGAGCGGAAGCGGCGCGCTGCTGGCCGTATCGCTTGCCGTCGGCGAACGAGACTGAACGCATGAAACCGACTGTCTGGCATCACCTGAGGCTGTGTCCGCACGGCCATCCCGACGAGACGATCGACGACGCTGCGATCGCCGTCGACGAAACCGGCACGATCGCGTGGCTCGGCGCATTGTCCGCGCTGCCGCACGGCTATGCGCACTGGCGGCGCGAGGACCTGCACGGCGCGTGGGTGACGCCGGGCCTCGTCGACTGCCATACGCACCTCGTGTACGGCGGCACGCGCGCCGACGAATTCGCGCAGCGCCTCGCGGGCGTCAGCTACGAGGAAATCGCGCGGCAGGGCGGCGGGATCGTGTCGACGGTGCGCGCGACGCGCGCGGCCGACGAGACGACGCTGTTCGTGCAGGCCGCCGCGCGTCTGCAGCCGCTGCTCGCCGAAGGCGTGACCGCGATCGAGATCAAGTCGGGCTACGGGCTCGACTTGCCAAGCGAGCGCAAGATGCTGCGCGTCGCGCGCCAGCTCGGCGAACGCTTCCCGGTCACCGTCTATACGACCTTCCTCGGCGCGCATGCGCTGCCCCCGGAATACGCGGGACGCGCGGACGACTACATCGACGAAGTGTGCGAGCGGATGCTGCCGACGCTGGCCGACGAAGGGCTCGTCGACGCGGTCGACGTGTTCTGCGAACGCATCGGCTTTTCGCTCGCGCAGACCGAGCGCGTGTTCGAAGCGGCGACACGCCGAGGGTTGCCGGTGAAGCTGCATGCGGAGCAACTGTCGAATGCGGGCGGCACGGCGCTCGCCGCGCGTTACCGCGCGCTGTCCGCCGACCACCTCGAATTTCTGGACGAAGCCGGCATCGAGGCGATGAAGGCGGCCGGCACGGTCGCCGTGCTGTTGCCCGGCGCGTACTACTTCATCCGCGAAACGCAACTGCCGCCGATCGAGCTGCTGCGCAAGCACGGCGTGCCGATCGCGCTCGCGACCGATCACAACCCCGGCACGTCGCCGCTCGAATCGCTGCTGCTGACGCTGAACATGGGCTGCACGCTGTTCCGCATGACGGTGCCGGAGGTGCTGCAAGGCGTCACCCGCCATGCGGCCGCGGCGCTTGGCCGCGGGGATCGCCACGGCGCGCTCGAGGTCGGTCGCCAGGCCGACTTCGCCGCGTGGTCGGTCGGCTCGCTGGCCGAGCTGGCGTACTGGATCGGCCGACCGCTGTGCGAGCAGGTCGTACGCAGCGGCACGACCGTGTTTCGCAGGATGAACGGATAGTTTTGCGACGCACCGGGCCGGGCACGTGACGCACCGGCCCGGCCGACGCTTTGCAGGGACCGGACTCGCTGTGCAACGGCGCGTTCCGGTCGATCGCCGCGAGGCCGGCGCTGGCGCGACGCGCTCGCGCCTGCCGGCCGCGGCACCGGGCCGGACGAGAGGCTCAAGCGCTCGATCCGGCCGATGAGGACACGCAATGACCGATACCCTGTTGTTCGCGGACCACGCCTACCTGCCCGATGGCTGGCGCCGCAACGTGCTGCTGCGCTGGGACGCGGCCGGCACGCTGACCGACGTGACGCCCGACACCGACGCACCGGCCGGCGTCGCGCGCGCGGCCGGGCCGGTGCTGCCCGGCATGCCGAACCTGCATTCGCACGCGTTCCAGCGCGCGATGGCGGGGCTCACCGAATACCGCGCGAATCCCGCCGACAGCTTCTGGAGCTGGCGCGACCTGATGTACCGCTTCGCGCTGAAGATCACGCCCGACGCGCTCGCGGCGATTGCACGCTGGCTGTATGTCGAGATGCTCAAGTGCGGCTACACGTCGGTGTGCGAATTCCACTACGTGCATCACGCGCAGGACGGCTCCCGCTATCCGCAGATCGCGGCGCTCGGCACGCGCGTGGTCGACGCCGCGCGCTCGGCCGGCATCGGCATCACGATGCTGCCCGTGTCGTACCAGTTCGCCGGCTTCGGCAACAAGCCGCCGCGCGACGACCAGCGCCGCTTCATCAACACACCCGACGGCGTGCTCGAACTGCTCGACGCGATGCGTCGCGCGGCGCCCGAGCATGGCGGGCTGCGCTACGGCGTCGCGCCGCATTCGCTGCGCGCGGTGTCCGAGAACGGGCTGCGCGTGCTGCTCGACGGGCTGCCCGACGATGCGCCGGTGCATATCCACATCGCCGAGCAGACGGCCGAAGTCGACGACTGCGTGCGCGCGTACGGCGCACGCCCGGTCCAATGGCTGCTCGATCGTTTCGACGTCGATGCGCGCTGGTGCCTCGTGCACGCGACGCACGTCGATGCAGCCGAGACGGCGGCGCTCGCGAAGCGCCGCGCGGTCGCCGGGCTGTGCCTGACGACCGAAGCGAACCTCGGCGACGGCGTGTTTCCGGCCGTCGACTATCTCGCGCAGGGCGGCGTGATCGGCGTCGGCTCGGACAGCCACGCGTCGGTCGACTGGCGCTCGGAGCTGCGCCTGCTCGAATACGGGCAGCGGCTCGTGCACCGCGCGCGCAACGTGCTGGCGAGCGCGTCGCAGACGCACGTCGCCGATCGCCTGTTCGATGCGTCGCTCGCGGGCGGCGCGCAGGCGAGCGGGCGGCGCATCGGTGCGCTGCGCGCGGGCTGTCGCGCCGACTGGCTCGTGCTCGATCCCGATCATCCGGCGATTGCCGAACACGACAGCGCCGCATGGCTGTCGGGCATCGTGTTCGCCGAGCACGGCGAGACGCCGGTGCTCGACGTCTACACGGGCGGCGAGCGCGTCGTGAGCGGCCGCCGCCATCGCGACGAAGCCGCCGCGTACGCCGACTACCGCGCCGCGCTGGCGCAACTGCTGCGCTGACGCGCGGCAACCGGCGCACGGTGCGCCGGCCGACTCTTACGGTGAGGCGACATGACTGAACAACCGGCTGTATTCACGCTGAAGCAGGGCACGCTGCCGCTGCTGATCTCGATTCCGCATGCGGGCACGTACATTCCCGACGACATCGCCGCGACGATGACGCCCGACGCGCGCTTCGTCGACGATTGCGACTGGCATCTGGAGCGGCTGTACGGCTTCGCGGCCGATCTCGGCGCGTCGATCCTCGTGCCGTCGCATGCGCGTTACGTGGTCGACCTGAACCGTCCGCCCGACAACGAGAACCTGTATCCGGGGCAGGACACGACGAGCCTCGTGCCGGTCGATACATTCGACAAGGCGCCGCTGTATCCGGCGAACGCGCTGCCCGGCAACGACGAGATCATGCGTCGCCGCGACCGCTACTGGGTGCCGTATCACGACGCGCTGCAACGCGAGATCGCGCGCGTGAAAGGCGAACACGGCCGCGTGCTCGTGTGGGAAGCGCATTCGATCCGCTCGCACGTGCCGCGTTTCTTCGACGGCCGCCTGCCGGACTTCAACTTCGGCACGTCGAGCGGCGCGAGTGCGACGCCCGGGCTCGCGGAGGCGCTCGCCGCGCGCGTGCTCGCGCACGGCGGCTATACGGCCGTCGCGAACGGGCGCTTCAAGGGCGGCTACATCACGCGCCACTATGGCGTGCCCGAGACCGGCGTCGAGGCCGTGCAGCTCGAGCTGTCGCAGATCACCTACATGGAGGAGACGCGTCCGTACGCGTACGACGAAGCGCGTGCAGCGCGGATCGTGCCGCTGCTGCAGACGCTCGTCGAAACGGCGCTCGCGCATCGCTGAGCAGGGGCCGCATTCATGCGGCAGCGCGGCGAGGCAGTGCGTGCCGCCCCGTCGGCACAGGGCAGGCGAGCCGATGCAATGCACAAAACGGCATCGATCCGCGTGATCGATGCCGTTTTTTTTCGTCTGATCGATGGCGTCATCGGCCCCTGAAAATTTGACGCAATTTTTAGGTGATATAAGCTGAATGTCAGGAAGTCGTCACGTGCGTACCGGCGGCGAGGCCATCGACGATGGCCCGACCGCGCCGGCATCCGCTGCGAGACATCTTGCTGACGTGTCGCCACGCGGCATAGCGACACGTGTCCTGCCTCCATCAGTCAGTCGAGTACGATCGTGAAAGCCGCCAGCCCTTCGATACGCCGGACGCGAAGTCCGTCGGCGGGCGCGCCGCCTCAGGCCGGGCCGAACCGGCATGCTGATCGCGGCACGCGCGCCACCCCGTTACGCGAGCCTCGCTTCTTCGCCATTTCCCATCGCGGCCCGCGCCGCTTCAATCTCGCGACCGCGCACCTGTTCAGCGCGGTGCAGTGCGACGGCAGCGCATCGTTGTTGCCCTAGCGTCCGTTTCCGTCCCGGGTCGCATCGCCCGCCGTCGCCGCATCCGTGCGGCAGGAGCGCGCTTGCGCCTGCGCCGCGCGATTGCACGCGCGTGCGACGTACCCGTGAACCTGCATCGTTGCGCGCGCAAGCGTGTCGCGCGCCCTTACCGGAGAGACGCCGATGCGTGCACGACCGATCGTAGCCGTCACCGCCGACCGCATCCTGCGCGGCGCCCACCCGAACCACACGGCGGGCGAGAAGTACCTCGCCGCCATCGTCGACGGCGCCGGCGCGCTGGCGTTCGTCTTGCCGGCACTCGGCGCGCGGCAGCCGGCTGATGCGATCGTCGCGGCAATCGACGGACTGCTGCTGACCGGCAGCTATTCGAACGTCGAACCGCATCATTACGGCGGCGCCGCCAGCGTGCCCGACACGCTGCACGATCCGGCGCGCGATGCGACCGCATTGCCGCTGATCCGCGCGGCGATCGACGCGGGCGTGCCCGTGCTCGCCATTTGCCGCGGGATGCAGGAGCTGAACGTCGCGTACGGCGGTACGCTGCATCAGCGGCTGCATGTGACGGCCGGCTTCGACGACCACCGCGAACGGCCGGACGATCCGCTCGAACGGCAGTACGGTCCCGCGCACGTCGTGCAGCTCGCACCGGGCGGCTTGCTGCAGCGGATCGCGCGCGGCGCGCAAGAGGCGACGGTCAATTCGCTGCACGACCAGGGCCTCGCGCGCCTGGGCGCGGGGCTCGCCGTCGAGGCGAGCGCGCCCGACGGGCTGGTCGAAGCCGTCAGCGTGCGCGGCGCGCGTGCGTTCGCGCTCGGCGTGCAGTGGCATCCCGAATGGCGCTACGCGGAGCAGCCGCTGTCGCGCGACATCTTCGCGGCCTTCGGCGCGGCGTGCCGCGCGCGGATGACGCACCGCCTTCATGCGGGCGGCGCGACGCCGTCGCCGGCCGCATCCGATATCGACATCGACTAACGAGACCGATCATGCAACCCGAACTGAGCGAATTCCTGCGACAGCACCGCATCACCGAAGTCGAGGCGATCATTCCCGACATGGCCGGCATCGCGCGCGGCAAGATCATTCCGCGCAACAAGTTCGAATCCGGCGAATCGATGCGCCTGCCCCAGGCCGTGATGGTGCAGACCGTCACCGGCGACTATCCGGAGGACGGCACGCTGACCGGCGTAACCGATCCCGACATGGTGTGCGTACCCGATCCGTCGACGATCTGCCTGATCCCGTGGGCGGTCGATCCGACCGCGCAGGTGATCCACGACTGTGTGCATTTCGACGGCTCGCCGGTCGAGATCTCGCCGCGCTACGTGCTGCGCCACGTGCTCGACCTGTACGAGGCGAAGGGCTGGAAGCCGGTCGTCGCACCGGAACTCGAGTTTTATCTGGTCGACATGAACGCCGACCCCGACCTGCCGCTGCGTCCGCCCGTCGGCCGTACGGGGCGAGCGGAAACGGGCCGCCAGTCGTATTCGATCGAGGCCGTCAACGAGTTCGATCCGCTGTTCGAAGACATCTACGAGTATTGCGAAATGCAGGGCCTCGATATCGAGACGCTGATCCATGAAGTCGGCGCCGCGCAGATGGAGATCAACTTCATGCACGGCGACGCGCTGTCGCTGGCCGACCAGGTGTTCCTGTTCAAGCGCACGGTGCGCGAGGCCGCATTGCGTCACAACATGTATGCGACGTTCATGGCCAAGCCGATGGAAAACGAGCCGGGTTCCGCGATGCACATTCATCAGAGCCTCGCGGACATGCGCACCGGGCGTAACCTGTTCGCCGACGAAAACGGCGCCGTGTCGCCGCTGTTCCACAGCTATCTGGCCGGGCTGCAGAAGTACACGCCGGCGCTGATGCCGATCTTCGCGCCGTACATCAATTCGTATCGCCGCCTGTCGCGCTTCATGGCCGCGCCGATCAACGTGCAATGGGGCTACGACAACCGCACGGTGGGCTTTCGCATCCCGCAGTCGAGCCCCGTCGCGCGTCGTATCGAGAACCGGATTCCGGGCGTCGACTGCAACCCGTACCTCGCATTCGCGGCGACGCTCGCCGCCGGCTATCTCGGCATCACGCAACAGCTCGCGCCGACCGAGCCGATCGCATCGGACGGCTACGACCTGCCGTACCAGCTGCCGCGCAACCTCGAGGAAGGCATCTCGCTGATGGCCGCGTGCGAGCCGCTCGCCGGCATCCTCGGCGACAAGTTCGTGAAGGCCTACCTGGCGTTGAAGGAAACCGAATACGAAGCGTTCTTCCGCGTGATCAGCTCGTGGGAACGCAGGCATCTGCTGCTGCACGTGTAGGCGTGCGGCGCTGTTTGACGGAGAAAACATGACCGATCGAAACGACGCTTTTCCGCGGTACTCGACTGCCGATTTTCGCGCGCTCGACGCCGCGCACCACATCCACCCGTTCTCCGACATGGGCGCGCTCAACCGCGCCGGCAGCCGCGTGATCGTCAAGGCCGACGGCGTCTACCTGTGGGACTCGGACGGCAACCAGGTGATCGACGGGATGGCCGGCCTCTGGTGCGTGAACGTCGGCTACGGCCGCAAGGAACTCGCCGACGCCGCGTATCGCCAGATCCAGGAACTGCCGTTCTACAACACGTTCTTCAAGACCACGCATCCGCCGATCATCGAGCTGTCGGCGATGCTCGCCGAAGTGACGCCCGCCGGTTTCAACCACTTCTTCTATTGCAACAGCGGCTCGGAAGGCAACGACACCGTGCTGCGCCTCGTGCACCAGTACTGGCGCGTGCAGGGCAAGCCGCAGAAGAAATACGTGATCTCGCGCAAGAACGGCTATCACGGCTCGACGATCGCGGGCGGCACGCTCGGCGGGATGGGCTACATGCACGAGCAGATGCCGTCGAAGGTCGAGCACATCGTGCACATCGACCAGCCGTATTTCTTCGGCGAAGCGCAGCCGGGCGAGACACCCGAAGCGTTCGGTCTCGCACGTGCGCAGCAGCTCGAAGCGAAGCTCCTCGAGCTCGGCGCGGAGAACGTCGCGGCGTTCATCGGCGAGCCATTCCAGGGCGCGGGCGGCGTGATCTTCCCGCCGTCGACGTACTGGCCGGAAATCCAGCGGATCTGCCGCAAGTACGACATCCTGCTCGTCGCGGACGAAGTGATCGGCGGGTTCGGGCGCACCGGCGAATGGTTCGCGCACCAGCACTTCGGCTTCGAGCCGGACCTGATCACGATGGCGAAGGGCCTGACGTCGGGCTACGTGCCGATGGGCGCGGTCGGCATTCACGAACGCGTCGCGCGCCCGATCATCGACAACGGCGAATTCAATCACGGCCTCACGTACTCCGGCCATCCGGTGGCGGCGGCCGTCGCGGTCGCGAACCTGAAGCTGCTGCGCGACGAAGGCATCGTCGAGCGCGTGAAGACCGATATCGGGCCGTATTTCCAGCGCCGGCTGCGCGATGCGCTGGGCGACCATCCGATCGTCGGCGAGATCGTGGGGAGCGGGTTGGTCGCGGGCGTTCAGCTGGCGCGCGATCGCGAGCGGCGCGAGCGGTTCGATGCGAGTGTCGATATCGGTACGATCTGCCGCGACTTCTGCTTCAACGGCAACCTGATCATGCGCGCGACCGGCGACCGGATGCTGCTGTCGCCGCCGCTCGTGATTCGCGAGGCGGAGGTCGACGAGATCGTCGACAAGGCGAAGCGCGCGTTCGATGCGACGGCGGAGCGGGTGGGGGGCGTGCGGTAAGCACGGCACACCTGCGAGCGGAGGGCGCGGCGTCGCATGACGGGGCGCCCGTATCGCGCCGGGCACGCGCGACGCCAAAACGAAAAGGGCCTGCGTCGTGAGACGCAGGCCCTTGAATTCTTTGGTGGGCGGTACTGGGATCGAACCAGTGACCCCTGCCGTGTGAAGGCAGTGCTCTACCGCTGAGCTAACCGCCCAAAGAAGAATCAAATTATGTCAGAGATTTTGGGGTTCGTAAAGCCCTTTCTGCAAATTTTTTCAAACAGCCGCAAGCACCGGTCCGCAGCCCGCGTGCTCATCTCGCCGGAGCGCGCAGCGCGTCGATGGATGTGCGCACGTAGCCTGCAAAGCGCAACGCGACCGGTTCGGCGGTGCCGCTGCGTTTCAGCGCGAGCGTGCGCGATTCGAGCGACGCGTCCTTCAGCGGCAGGAACGCGAGCCGGTCGCTTTTCGCCTGCTGCAGCACGCGCGGCACCAGCGCGATGCCCATCCCGAACTCGATCATCGACAGGATCGTCTGCCACAGCCGCGCCTCGTGGCGGATCAGCGGACTGAAGCCCGCATTCACGCACTGCGCGATGATCAGGTCGTGATAGTGCGGTGCGGCGTCGCGCGGAAACAGGATGAACGGTTCCGTCGCGAGCGCGGCGAGCGCGACCTGCCGGCGCCGCGCGAGCGGATGCGCGGCCGGCAGGCAGCACACGAACGGCTCCGCATAGACGGGCGCCGATTCGACGTCGGGCGGGAAGCGGCCCCAGTGCGCATAGCCGAGATCGATCTGCCCGCGCTGGATCGCCTGCACCTGCGCGTGCGTGTTCATCTCGCTCAGCACGACCTCGACGCCCGGATAGTCGGCCTCGAAGCGCCGCACCGCATCGGGCAGCCCGCGATACAGCATCGAGTGGACGAAGCCGATCCGCAGCCGGCCCGCGAGGCCCGACGCGGAGCGTACCGTCAGGCGCTCGGCTTCGGCCGCCTGCAGCAGCAGCCGGCGCGCTTCGCCGAGCAGCACCTCGCCCGCGTTGGTCAGCGCGACGGTCTTGTTGGTGCGCGAGAAGAGCTGCACGCCGAGCGCGTCCTCGAACTTGCGGATGTCGAAACTCAGCGCCGGCTGCGAGATGAACAGGCGCTTCGCCGCGCGCCCGAAATGCAGCTCCTCGGCGACCGCCACGAAGTAGCGCAACTGCCTCAGTTCCACGGTGTCTCCTCCTGGCGTCGGCGTCGATAAGCGATATCTATCGTACCGGATAAATCCTGTATTGGACGCTTATCGACCGCACGCCTACGCTCTTCGGAAGGCTTGACGCAGGACCGGCCGGCCGCGGCGTCACGCCGGCCCCGGCAACTGCGCAGGCAACCCAGGAGACGCACGCATGAACGACACTGCTCGCACGCCGGACACCGGCGCATCCAATATCCCCGACAGCCGGGGCCTCAATTTCTTCACCGTCGATCCCGATCTCGGCGCGTTGCTGAAGCTGCATCTCGGCGACGCGCACTACGCCGAACTCGAGCCGCGGCTGCGCGCGCTCGGCGCGCGCGTATCGGGCGAACTCGACGAATGGGCGTCGCGCGCGGACAAGCATCCGCCCGTGCTCGAGCATCGCAACCGGCGCGGCGAAGCCGTGCAGCGGATCGACAAGGATCCGGCGTACGTCGCGCTCGAACGCGTCGCGTATGCGGAGCTCGGGCTCGCGTCGCTGAGCCATCAGCCCGATGGGATGCCGCCGCTCGTCAAGTACGCGCTGACGTTCCTGTTCGTGCAGGCCGAGTTCGGATTGTGCTGCCCGGTGAGCATGACCGATTCGCTGACGCGCACGCTGCGCCGCTTCGGCGATCCCGCGCTCGTCGCGCGCTACCTGCCGAGGCTCGCGTCGCGCGACTTCGACACGCTGTACCAGGGTGCGATGTTCATGACCGAGCAGGCGGCCGGCTCCGACGTCGGCGGGATCGCGACGCGCGCGACCTGCGAAACCGACGTGCACGGCGAGACCGTCTGGCGCCTGACCGGCGACAAGTGGTTCTGTTCGAATGCGGACGCCGACCTCGCGATGGTGCTCGCGCGGCCCGACGGCGCGCCGGCCGGCATCAAGGGCCTCGCGCTGTTCCTGCTGCCGAAGACGCTGCCGGACGGCACGCGCAACGCGTACCGGATCGTGCGATTGAAGGACAAGCTCGGCAGCCGCTCGATGGCGAGCGGCGAGATCGCGCTCGAAGGCGCGCAGGCCTACCTGATCGGCGAGATCGGCCGCGGCTTTCACCAGATGGCCGACATGATCAACATGTCGCGTCTGTCGAACGGCGTGCGCGCGGCGGGGCTGATGCGGCGCGCGCTGAACGAGGCGCTGCACGTCGCCGCGCATCGCGATGCGTTCGGCCGCAAGCTGATCGAGATGCCGCTGATGCAGCGCCAGCTGATGAAGATGCTGCTGCCGGCCGAGGCCGCGCGCGCGATGTTCATGCAGATCGCGCTGCTGCTGCCGCAGGCGGATGCGGGCGACGAGCAGGCGGCGCGCTGCGTGCGGATCCTGACGCCGCTGATCAAGTTCCGCGCGTGCCGGGACGCGCGCCGCGTGACGGGCGATGCGATGGAAGTGCGCGGCGGCACCGGCTATATCGAGGAATGGAGCGACGCGCGGCTCGTGCGCGACGCACACCTCGGTTCGATCTGGGAAGGCACGAGCAACATCGTCGCGCTCGACGTCGCGCGCGCCGCGCAGCGCGAGCATGCGCTCGACGCGCTGCGCACGTTCCTCGGCGATCGTCTGGGCGCGGCGCCGCTGCCCGACGCGAGCCGCACGGCGCTGCGGCGCATTCTCGCGCGGGCGTGCGATGCGCTCGCACGGGTCGCCGGGGAGGGCGACGACGCGCGCGTGCGGCAGGCCGCGTCCGCGCTGTATTACGCGAGCGCGGCCGTGCTGATGGCCTGCGAGGGCGCACGGCTCGCGCCGGACTTCAGGCGTCTCGCGCTCGCGCACCTGGTCGTGCGGCACAAGCTGCTGCCGGTCGATCCGCTCGCGCCGGCATCGCGCGATGATGAGTCGGCCGCGTCCGACGCGTTGCTGCGCGGCAGGCCGGTGCCGCTCGACGTGGCGCTCGACCTGCTGCCGGAGATCGAGCGATGAGCACGGCGACCGAGAACACCACGCGCGGCGCGCTGCACGGCCTGAAGGTCGTCGACCTGAGCCGCGTGCTCGGCGGCCCGTACTGCACGCAGGCGCTCGCCGACCACGGCGCGACGGTGATCAAGATCGAGCCGCCTGACGGCGACGAGACGCGCGGCTGGGGGCCGCCGTTCCTCGGCGACACGGCCTGGTACTTCATGGGCGTGAACCGCAACAAGGAGGGGCTCGCGCTCGACCTGTCGCACGACGAAGGGCGCGCGATCCTGTGGCGCCTGCTCGAAGACGCCGACGTGCTCGTCGAGAACTTCAAGCCCGGGACGCTCGCGCGCTGGGGGATGGACTACGCACGCGACCTGCAGCCGCGCTTCCCGCGCCTGATCCATTGCGCGGTGACGGGCTTCGGCGACGACGGCCCGCTCGGCGGGCTGCCGGGCTACGACGCGGTGATCCAGGCGATGGCCGGGCTGATGAGCGTCAATGGCGAGCGCGACGGTGCCGCGACACGCATCGGTTTGCCGATCGTCGACATGGTCACGGGGCTGAACGCGCTCGCCGGCGTCCTGCTGGCGCTCGCGGAACGCGAAAAGAGCGGGCGCGGCCAGTCGATCGACGTGGCGTTGTACGACTGCGGCGTGTCGCTGCTGCATCCGCATCTGCCGAATTTCTTCGGGTCGGGCCGCGTGCCGGAACGCAGCGGCAATGCGCATCCGAACATCGCGCCGTACGACAGCTACCGCACGGCCACCGTGCCGATTTTCCTCGCGGTGGGCAACGACCGGCAGTTCGCGCGGCTCGTCGCGCATCTCGGTGCGCCGGCGCTCGCCGGCGATCCGCGCTTCGTCGACAACCGCAGCCGCTGCGCGCACCGGCCGCAGTTGAGGGTCGAACTGGAAGCGCGGCTCGCCGCGCACGCGTGCGAGCCGCTCGCGCGCGACCTGATGGCGGCCGGCGTGCCGTGCGGGCCGGTGCGCACGGTGGCCGACGTCGCGCGCGATCCGCATGCGCTGCACCGCAACCTGTTCGTCGAGATCGGCGCGTATCGCGGCACGGCGTCGCCGGTGAAGCTGTCGCGCACGCCGGCCACCTACCGGTCGGCGCCGCCCGCGCTCGGTCGCGACACGCGCGCGGTGCTCGACCGTCTCGGCGTCGATCGCGCGCTCCAGCAGCCACTGCTCGATGCCGGCGTGCTGAAGGTCGCGCCGGACGAGACGTGACGAGCGACGGCGCCTGCAGATGCGCGTCGTCCGGAACCGGCCGATCGCAACGTCGACGGCAACCCCCAGGCAACGCAACGTAGCGCAACCCCGCCAGCCGGCGGCGCAAGGCCGGCCATCCGGCAACGCGCGCGACAGTCGCGCAGCCGAACAAACATGGAGACATCGATGAGCCGTCCGCCATCCCCGCCCGCCGCGCAGCCGCGGCCCGGCCGCGCCGCCCTTGCGGCGTTCGTCGGCACCACGATCGAGTGGTACGACTTCTACATCTACGGCACGGCCGCCGCGCTCGTGTTCGGCAAGGTGTTCTTTTCCAGCACGATGGACCCCGGCGTCGCGACGCTGCTCGCGTTCGTCACGTTCTGGGCCGGCTTCGCCGCGCGACCGCTCGGCGGGATCGTGTTCGGCCATCTCGGCGATCGCGTCGGCCGCAAGACCGCGCTCGTGATCACGCTGGTGATGATGGGGCTCGCGACGACCGGCATCGGCCTGCTGCCCGGCTATGCGTCGATCGGCGTATGGGCGCCCGCGGGCCTCGTCGTGCTGCGCGTGCTGCAGGGCATCGCGGTCGGCGGCGAGTGGGGCGGCGCGGTGCTGATCGCGAGCGAGAATGCGCCGAAGCATCGCAGCATCCTGTATGCGGCGTTCGCGCAGCAGGGCTCGCCCACCGGCAACCTGCTGGCCACGGCCGCGTTCTTCGCGCTGAGCGCGCTGCCGACGCCGTCGTTCCTAATGTGGGGCTGGCGCATTCCGTTCCTGCTGTCGGCCGTGCTCGTGATCATCGGGATGGTGATCCGGCTGAGGCTCGAGGAATCGGTCGACATGCAGCGCGTGCTCGCGCGCAAGCGCACGGTGAAGCTGCCGCTGCGCGACGTCGTGCGCGACCACTGGGTTGTCGTGCTGCTTGCGGCCGGCACGCTGCCGGTGATCAACGTCACGTATTTCCGCAGCACGTTCGCGCTGTCGTGGGCGACCAGGGAACTCGGTTACGCGCAGGGTACGTTTCTCGGCATCCTGTCGATTTCGCTCGTCGTGCAATTCCTGATGCAGCCGATCGGCGCGTGGTTCGTGTCGAAGGTCGACATGCGGCGCGCGATGTGCTGGATCCTGATCCCGGAAATCGTGCTGATGCCCGTGATGTTCCATGCGCTCGCGACGCGTTCGTACTGGGTCGCCGTCGCGGGCATGTGCATTTCCACGATCCCGTCGGCGATGTTCTACGGCGCGGTCGGCGGCGTGCTCGCGCGCGTGTTCCCGGCCAACATCCGCTATA
This sequence comes from Burkholderia sp. AU17457, assembly GCF_002223255.1. Taxonomy (NCBI): domain Bacteria; kingdom Pseudomonadati; phylum Pseudomonadota; class Betaproteobacteria; order Burkholderiales; family Burkholderiaceae; genus Burkholderia; species Burkholderia sp. AU17457. The sequence continues at coordinate 1,982,576 of NZ_NKFB01000003.1, read as the reverse complement.
CGGGCCTGTCGCTCGCGTATCAGTTGAGCGCGCTGGTCGTCGGCGGCGGTACGCCCGTGCTCGCGCAGGCGATCCTCAATGCGACCGGCAGCATCGTCGGCGTCGCGATCGCGTCGGGGCTCTATGCGCTCGTGTCGCTCGCGTGCATGCTGGCGCTGCTCAATCGCACCGGGTATCGCGCCGACGAACTGTCGAGCGCCGAGCGCAGCGACGCGGCCGAGTGGGGTACCGAGAGCACGGGGGCGGGAAGCCCCCCAGGCGAAGCCGCGCAACCCGACGATCGCGGCACGTTGAAACCCGCGGGTTGAGCCGGCAGGCCGGCGCGATGCGATGGGGTGGCGATGCGGGGATTCCGCGGCGTCGCGCGCCCGGCGGCCCGCGCGTCGCGTGGCCTTCGTTCGCGCCCGATCAGGCGTCCCAAAAGCAAACGGCACCGTGCGATACACGGTGCCGTTTGTCCGGGCGTTGGCTTCACGTCGCGACGCCGCCGGCGCGGCCGTCGCGCGCCGCGTCGTTGCTCAGCCTTCCGTCGGCGGCACGTAGCCGGACGCCTGGTCCGCGCCGTCGCCGAAGAAGTACTTCTCCGTCTGCTTCATCAGGTACTGGCGCGCGCGCGGGTCGGCCATGTTCAGGCGGTTTTCGTTGATCAGCATCGTTTGCTGCTTGAGCCAGCCTTGCCACGCTTCCTTCGAGACGCTCTCGTAAATGCGCTTGCCGAGTTCGCCCGGCAGCGGCGGGAAATCGAGGCCTTCGGCTTCCTTGCCGAGCTTCGCGCATTGGATCATTCGAGCCATCGTGTACTTCTCCTGTAATCGGTCTGGGGGGAAGGGCAGTCGTGCCTGCGCTCAGAGCTGCTTCATCAGCACGAGCGACTTGCGCTGCCAGTTATAGAGTTTGCGGCGGTCCTCCGGCAGGTCGTCGACGCTGACCTTGACGAAGCCGCGCTTGAGGAACCAGTGCTCGGTGCGCGTCGTGAGCACGAAGATGTGCGTGAGGCCGCGCGCGCGGGCGCGCTGCTCGATGCGCTTGAGCAGGCGTTCGCCGTCGCCCGAGCCTTGCGCTTCCGGCGCGACCGTCAGGCACGCCATCTCGCCGATCTTCTCCTGCTGGTACGGGTACAGCGCCGCGCAGCCGAACAGCACGCCATCGTGCTCGATCACCGAGAAGTGGTCGATGTCGCGTTCGATCTGGTGACGGCCGCGCCGCACCAGCGTGCCGTCCGACTCGAGCGGCTCGATCAGCGATAGGATGCCGCCGACGTCGTCCGGCGTCGCCTCGCGCAGGCTTTCGAGGTTCTCGTACGAGATCATCGTGCCGACGCCGTCGTGCAGGAACAGTTCGAGCAGCATGCTGCCGTCGAGCGACTGCGGGATCAGGTGCGCGCGGGTCACGCCGCCGCGGCATGCGCGGATCGAATGCTTGAGGAAGAACGCGTCGTCGCCCTGGATGTTGCCGGAATCGAGCAGCTCGGCCGCCGCGTCGAGCGACATTTCACGCACCAGCTCGCCTTCGTCGCCGACGATGCCGGGGCCTTCGGTCAGGAAGATGATCTTGTCGGCGCGCAGCGCGATCGCGGCCGCCGACGCGACGTCTTCCATCGACAGGTTGAACGCCTCGCCGGTCGGCGAGAAGCCGAGCGGCGACAGCAGCACGAGCTTGCGGCTCGCGAGCGAATGACGGATCGACTCGGCGTCGATCTTGCGCACGATGCCCGTGTGCGCGAAATCAACCCCGTCGAGAATCCCCACCGGCCGCGCGGTCACGAAGTTGCCGGACACGACGCTGATGTGCGCGTGCGCCATCGGCGAGTTCGGCAGCCCCTGGCTGATCGCGGCCTCGATGTCGAGACGCACTTCGCCGGCCGCTTCCTTCGCCGATTCAAGCGCGCGTGCATCGGTGATGCGCAGCCCGTGCGAAAACTCGGATTCGACACCGTGCAGGCTCAACTGCTCCTCGACCTGCGGGCGCGAGCCGTGCACGAGCACGATCTGGATGCCCATCGCCTGCAACAGCGCGATGTCGGACACGAGCGCATTCAGCAGCCCCTGCTGCACCACCTCGCCGCCGAACCCCACGACGAACGTGCTGTTGCGGAACTTGTGGATATAGGGCGCGACGGAGCGCATCCAGTCGACGAACTGCGCGTGGCTGGCGGCCGAATCGTCGGCGGCCGGCGGCGTCGCGGCGCCGGTCTGGGCGGGAGGGAGGTCGGTTTGGGAATTCATGGGCGGGATTATAATGCGCCCCCATGTCGAATGTTTCTAAAAGTCCCGCGCCGACGCGGGCCAATACGCCGTCGGCGAAGCACCCGGATGGTGCGGCCGATGCGCGCGAGCAGCAGGGCCAGCCGCCGCGCCAGCAGCAGGACAAGCCGGCGGCCACGCCGGCACAGGCGCCGCGCGGGCCGCGCAATGACGAACGGCGCGGCGACGCGCGCCAGCCGGCCGCGAAGGGCGCGCCGCAGGCAACGGGCGAGCGCGCCCCGCGCCGTGAGCGTGCGCCGCGCGCGGCAGTCCCGCCCAGGGCGGCCACACCGAATCCCGTTCCGCCGATCACCTACCCCGAAAGCCTGCCCGTATCGGGCAAGCGCGACGAAATCGCGCGCGCGATCGCCGGTCATCAGGTTGTCATCGTCTGCGGCGAAACCGGCTCGGGCAAGACCACGCAGTTGCCGAAGATCTGTCTCGATCTCGGCCGCGGCCTCGGTGCCGGCGGCACGGGCCTGATCGGGCATACGCAGCCGCGGCGCCTGGCCGCATCGTCGACCGGCCGGCGGATCGCCGAGGAACTCGGCACGCCGTTCGGCGAGGTGGTCGGCTACAAGGTGCGCTTCACCGACAATCTCGCACCCGGCGCGTCCGTGAAGCTGATGACGGACGGCATCCTGCTCGCCGAGACGCAGACCGATCCGCTGCTGAAGGCGTACGACACGCTGATCATCGACGAGGCGCACGAGCGCAGCCTGAACATCGACTTCCTGCTCGGCTATCTGAAGGAAATCCTGCCGCGGCGGCCGGACCTGAAGCTGATCGTCACGTCCGCGACGATCGACGCCGACCGCTTCGCACGCCATTTCGGCACCGACGAACGTCCGGCGCCGGTGATCGAGGTGAGCGGGCGGTTGTATCCGGTCGAGATGCGCTACCGGCCGGTGGCCGAGGACCGCCCGGCCGTGAAGAACGCCGAGGGCACGGGCGGCCGCGATCGCGTGAAGACCGCGCGCGAGGCCGAGCGCGACCTGATGGACGCGATCGTCGACGCGGTCGACGAACTGTGCCGCGAAGGCCCCGGCGACGTGCTGGTGTTCCTGCCCGGCGAGCGCGAGATCCGCGAGGCGGCCGAGGCGCTGCGCAAGCACCACCCGCCGCACACCGAGATCCTGCCGCTGTTCGCGCGGCTGTCGGCGGCCGACCAGGACAAGGTGTTCAAGGCGTCGAACGCGCGCCGCATCGTGCTCGCGACCAACGTGGCCGAAACGTCGCTGACGGTGCCGGGCATCCGCTACGTGGTCGATACCGGTCTTGCACGCGTGAAGCGCTATTCGTACCGGAACAAGGTCGAGCAACTGCAGGTCGAGTCGATCTCGCAGGCCGCCGCGAACCAGCGCGCGGGCCGCTGCGGCCGCGTGGCCGACGGCGTGTGCATCCGCTTGTACGAGGAAAGCGACTATCAGGCGCGCGCGCGCTTCACCGATCCGGAAATCCTGCGCTCGTCGCTCGCGTCGGTGATCCTGCGGATGAAGTCGCTGCACCTCACCGCGATCGAATCGTTCCCGTTCCTCGAACCGCCGCCCGGCCGCGCGATCGCGGACGGTTATCAATTGCTCAACGAGCTCGGCGCGGTCGATGACGACAACGCGCTGACGCCGCTCGGCCGCGAGCTCGCGCGGCTGCCGCTCGACCCGCGCGTCGGCCGGATGATTCTCGCCGCGCGCGACCAGCAGTCGCTGCGCGAGGTGCTGATCATCGCGAGCGCGTTGTCCGTGCAGGACCCGCGCGATCGCCCGATCGAAGCGCAGGAGCAGGCCGACCAGGCGCATCGCCGGTTCGCCGACGAGCGCTCCGAATTCCTGCAGTGGCTGAAGATCTGGGCGTGGTTCGAAGAGGCCGTCGCGCACAAGAAGTCGAATCGCCAATTGATCGACGCATGCCGGCAGAATTTCCTGTCGCACCTGCGGCTGCGCGAATGGCGCGACGTCCATTCGCAGCTGCTGACGGTCGTGCGCGAGCACGGCTGGCGGCTCAACGAAGCCGAAGCCACGTACGAGCAGATCCATCTGGCCCTGTTGACGGGCCTGCTCGGCAACCTTGGGATGAAGGCCGACGACGATCCGCATTACCTCGGCGCACGCGGAATCAAGTTCTACCTGTGGCCGGGCTCCGCGCTCGCGAAGAAGGCCGGCCGCTGGGTGATGGCGGCCGAGCTTGTCGAGACGAGCCGGCTGTACGCGCGCTGCCTCGCGAAGATCGAGCCGGAGTGGGTCGAGAAGATCGGCGCGCACCTGCTGAAGAAATCGCTGTCGGAGCCGCACTGGGAGAAGCGTCCGGCGCAGGTCAGCGCGTTCGAGCGCGCGACGCTGTACGGGCTGCCGATCTACCACCGGCGGCGCGTCGCGTTCGGCAAGCAGGACCCGGCGCGCGCGCGCGAGCTGTTCATCCGCGGCGCGCTGGTCGAAGGCGAATTCGACACGAAGCTGCCGTTCTTCGCGCACAACCGCAAGCTGCTCGCCGACATCGAGCAGCTCGAGCACAAGTCGCGCCGCCAGGACGTGCTGGTCGACGACGAGCTGATCTACGCGTACTACGACCACGCGATCCCGGAAGGCATCCATACGGGCGCCGCGTTCGAGCGCTGGTATCGCGACGAGGTGAAGAAGGGGGGCCAGTCCGAGGACAAGCAGCGGCTGCTGTACCTGTCCCGCGACGACCTGATGCGCCATGAGGCGGCCGGCGTGACGACCGACCTGTTCCCGAAGCGCGCGACGATGGCCGGCGTCGAGATGGCGCTCACGTACCACTTCGAGCCCGGCACGCCGCGCGACGGCGTGACGCTCGCGGTGCCGCTCTACGCGCTGAACCAGGTCGACGCACGCCGCTGCGAATGGCTTGTGCCCGGGATGCTGAAGGAGAAGGTGCAGCTGCTGCTGAAGTCGTTGCCGCAGAAGCTGCGCCGGCACTGCGTGCCGCTGCCCGAGTACGCGGCCGGCTTCGTCGAGCGGATGGGCCGCGAGCGCTTCGGCGCGGGCGGGCTCGTCGAGGCGCTGATCGCCGACGTGCGCGGCGAGACGCAGGTCGCGATGAAAACGGCCGACTTCAAGCTCGAGACGCTGCCCGCGCACCTGTTCATGAACTTCAAGGTGATCGACGAGCACGGCCGTCAGCTTGCGATGGGGCGCAATCTCGCGCAGCTTCGCCAGGAGCTGGGCGCGCAGGCGCAGCAGCAGTTCCAGAAGATCGCGGCGGCATCGACGATCGCGACCGGCGGCGACGCCGGCGCGGGCGACGCAGTCGACACGGCCGCGCCCGCCGCCACGCCGGGTTTGGCGGCGCGGGGCGGCAAGCCGGGCAAGGGCGGGGCGCCGCAGACGGCCGCTCCGGCCGACACCGGCGCAACCGCGCTGTACGAGAACCTGACGACGTGGAATTTCGGCAAGCTGCCCGAGCTGCTGGAGATCCGCCGGCGCGGCCAGACGCTGTACGGCTACCCGGCGCTCGTCGACCGCGGCACGCATTGCGACGTCGAGGTGTTCGATTCGCCGGAGGAGGCCGCGCGCATCCACCGGGCCGGCTTGCGGCGGCTGTTCGCGCTGCAGCTGAAGGAGCCGATCAAGTTCCTGGAAAAGAACCTGCCGGGCCTGCGCGAGATGGCGATGCAGTACATGTCGCTCGGCACGCAGGACGAGCTGCGCGACCAGCTGATCGACACGGCGCTCGACCGCGCGTGCCTGCAGGACCCGCTGCCCGACGACGACGCGAGCTTCCATGCGCGCCGCGACGAGGGCCGCAGCCGCCTGAACCTGCTCGCGCAGGAAATCGCGCGGCTCGTCGGGCAGATCCTGGCCGAATACGCGGGCCTCGTGAAGAAGCTCGCGCAGGCGAAGCCGTTCGCGCAGGCCCATGCGGACCTGCAGCAGCAACTGGCCGCGCTGGTCGGCAAGCGCTTCGTGATCGACACGCCTTACGCGCAGCTTGCGCACTTCCCGCGCTACCTGAAGGGCATCGCGCTGCGGATCGACAAGCTGAAGGCCGATCCGGCGCGCGACGCGAAGCAGTCGGCCGAGCTGCTGCCGCTCGCCCAGCAGTACCAGCGCGCGGTGTCGCAGCGCGGCGGCGTCGCCGATGCGCGGCTCGCGGAATTCCGCTGGCTGCTCGAGGAACTGCGGATTTCGCTGTTCGCGCAGGAACTGCGCACGCCGATGCCGGTCTCTGTCAAGCGTCTGCACAAGGTCTGGGAGTCGATGCAGCGCTAGCGCGACATCGGTAGGCCGGGCCTGCACCGTGGCGCACGCCGCTGCGGCTCGTCCCGCCGCCGCGGCGTGCGGCGAGGTGACGCAAAGGCGGCGCAAAAGCGGCGCAATACCGGCATGGGTCAACCGGAGGGGCCCGCCGAACGTTCTACAATGACTGCTGTTCCACGACGTGAGTCTTCATGCGCACTTTCCTTTCCTTCGGCCGCACGCTTGCGCTGGCCGCCGCCGTGCTGGCGCCTGCCGCACACGCGAATAACGTGATCGTCCTCAATTCGGCCGAAGCGACGCTTTCCCTGATCGACCAGCAGTCCCGCGAGGTCGTCTCCACGATGCCGACCGGGAAGGAGCCGCACCATTTGATGGCGACGCCCGACAATTCGTCGCTCATCGTCGCGAATTCGGTCTCGAACAGCCTGATGTTCGTCGATCCGAAGACGGGCAAGCTGCAGCGCACGGTCGAAGGCATCGAGGATCCGTACCAGCTCGGCTTCTCGCCGGACAAAAAGTGGTTCGTGTCGACCGGGCTGCGTCTCGACCGGCTCGACATCTACAGCTACGACGGCCGCGACCTGCATCTCGTGAAGCGCCTGCCGCTCGCGGTGATGCCGAGCCACCTCGCGTTCACGAAGGACAGCAAGACCGTGCTCGTGTCGCTGCAGGTGTCCGGCGAGATCGCGGCGGTCGACCTCGCGACGCAGACGGTCAAGTGGAAGATGCCGGTCGGCAAGGTGCCGGCGGGCCTGTGGATGACGCCGGACGACAAATACCTGCTGGTCGGCATGACGGGCGCCGATTACGTCGCGGTCGTCGACTGGCGCAATCAGAAGGTCGTGAAGACGATCCAGACGGGCAAGGGCGCGCACAACTTCCGCTCGCTCGCCGACGGCACGCACGTCGCGATCACGAACCGCGTCGCGAACACGATCAGCATCATCGACGAGATCACGCTCACCAAGGTCGGCGACATCACCGGCCTGCTGCCGGGCCCCGACGACATGGAGCTGTCCGCCGACAAGAAGACGCTGTGGGTGACGTTCCGTTTCGCGAAGAAGGTCGGGATCATCGATCTGGCGTCGCGCAAGCTGGTGCAGACGATCGCCGTCGGCCGCTCGCCGCACGGCATCTACTTCTACGACCGCGCGCCGTGGAAGGCGGCGAACGGCGCGTGACGGGCGGAGGCGGACGATGCTGCACCTGATCGATGCGTTCGTGTCGGACATCCAGACCTGGCTGTACGTCGACGTCGTGCAGCCGCTCCTCTTCAAGTTCAACCTGATGGACTATGACGAGGACACCTACGATGCGCTGTACTGGGTGATCGTCGGCGCGCTGCAGATGGTGCTGATGTTCGCGCTGCTGCGCCCGCTCGAGGCGCTGCTGCCGGTCGAGCGCTGGAAGAACCGCCGCGCGGTGCGGGTCGACGTGATCTACACCGCGATCTCGAAGCTCGGCATCTACACGCTGTTCTTCTTCTTCGCGCTGCAGCCGGTGTTCGACAACCTCCAGGCGTGGCTGCGCCTGCACGGCGTCGCGAACGTGAACCTCGACTATCTGTGGCCGGGCGTGACCTCGCGGCCGATCGTCGCATTCGCGATCTACCTCGTCGTGCTCGATTTCGCCGGCTACTGGTATCACCGCTGGCAGCACAAGTTCGGCATCTGGTGGGAGCTGCACGCGGTCCATCACAGCCAGCGGCAGATGTCGCTGTGGTGCGACGACCGCAACCACCTGCTCGACGACGTGCTCCAGTCGTGCTTCTTTGCGGCGATCGCGCTCGTGATCGGCGTGACGCCGTCGCAGTTCGTCGTGCTGACCGCGGTCACGAACTTCCTGCAGAGCGTTCAGCATACGAATGCGCGGCTGTCGTACGGCCGCATCGGCGAGCGCCTGCTCGTCAGCCCGATCTTCCACCGCCGGCATCATGCGGTCGGCTATGGCCACGAAGGCACCAAGTACGGCTGCAACTTCGGCGTGCTGTTCCCGTGGTGGGACATGCTGTTCGGCACCGCGTCGTGGAACCGCACCGTCGAGCCGACCGGCATCCGCGAGCAGGTCGACGGCGTGTCCTACGGCGACGGCTTCTGGTCGCAGCACGGCCTCGCGTTCGTGCGGATCTTCCGGCGCCTGTTCCCCGCGAAGCGCGGCGCGGCGTCGGCCTGATCCCGACCGGGCCTTTCTCCCGTTGAACGGCTTTCCCACGCGGCCCGCCTGCGCTTTGGCGCATGCGGGCCGTGTGGTTTATCCTTTCCCCGTTTTTCTCCATCGATACAGGTCCGCATGAACGACTTGCTGCGCTCCTTCGTCCGGGCGCTCGCCAGCGCGCTGCACCCGCGCATGCTGTGGCTCACCCTGATGCCGTTCGTCGTGTCGGCGCTGCTGTGGGGCGTCGTGCTGTGGTTCTCGTGGCAGACGCTGCTGGATCTGGCGCGCGGCGCGCTCGACGGTTTCGTGCTGACGGCCGCGCTGTATCGCGCGTTCGATGCGATCGGCATGTCGCAGCTGCATGCGGTCGTCGCGCCGTTCGTGGTCGTGTCGCTCGCGATCCCGCTGATCGTGCTGACCGTGCTGCTGCTGATCGCGACGATCTCGATGCCGGTCGTGATCAAGCACCTGTCGAACCGCCAGTTCGCGGCGCTCGAGCCGAAGCGGGGCGGCACCTTCATCGGCAGCGTGGTCAATTCGCTCGGCGCGGCGATCGTCGGCGTCGTGCTGCTCGTCGTCACGATCCCGCTGTGGCTGATTCCGCCGTTCTTCGCGCTGCTGCCGCCGGTGATCTGGGGCTGGCTCACGTACCGCGTGATGACCTACGACGCGCTCGCGCTGCACGCGAGCCGCGACGAGCGCCGCGCGCTCGTGCGCCGGCATCGCTGGCCGCTGATCGGCATCGGCGTCGCGACCGGGCTGCTCGGCACCGTGCCGACCTTCGTATGGGTCTCGTCCGTCTGGATGATGGTGCTGTTCCCGTTCGTCGCGGCCGCCATGATCTGGGTTTACGCTTTCATCCTCGTCTTCTCGGCGCTGTGGTTCGGGCACTACTGCCTGCGCGCGCTGGAAGACCTGCGCGCCAGTGCGCGCGCCACCGCAATCGACATGGGGCAGGCATGAGCATCGGCATCATCATCATCGGCGACGAAATCCTTTCGGGCCGCCGGCAGGACAAGCACCTGGCGAAGGTCATCGAGCTGCTCGGCGCGCGCGGCCTCGCGCTCGACTGGGCCGAATACGTCGGCGACGATCCCGCGCGCATCACCGCGACGCTCGCGCGTGCGATCGCGTCGGGCGACATCGTGTTCTCGACGGGCGGGATCGGCGCGACGCCGGACGACCATACGCGCCAGTGCGCGGCCGCCGCGCTCGGCGTGCCGCTCGAGCTGCATCCGGACGCGAAGGCGCTGATTGCGGAGCGGATCCGCGAAACGCACACCGATCCGGCCACGCCGGTCGACTTCGAGTCGCCGGAGAACCGGCATCGCTTCAACATGGGCGTGTTCCCGGCCGGCGCGACGATCATCCCGAACGGCTATAACCGGATTCCGGGCTTCTCGGTCGGCGATCTCCACTTCGTGCCGGGCTTCCCGGTGATGGCGTGGCCGATGATCGAATGGGTGCTCGATACGAAGTACGCGCATCTGCATCACGCGACGCCGCATGCCGAGCGCTCGCTGTACGTGTTCGAGCTGCCGGAATCGACGCTCACGCCGCTGATGGAGAGGATCGAGCGCGATTTTCCGGGCGTGCGCGTGTTCAGCCTGCCGAGCGTCGGCGACGCGGAGCGCGGCGGCATCTATGCGCGCCGTCACATCGATCTCGGCGTGAAGGGCGAGCCGGAAGCGGTCGCGGCCGCATTCGTGAAGCTGCGCGAAGGCGTGCACCTGCTCGGCGGCGACGTCGTCGAGCCCGATACGCCGCGCGCCTGAGCGGCGGCCTGCAACAACACGGCCGCACCAAAAGCAACGGGCCGCGCAACGCGGCCCGTCATCGGCATGTCATCGCCCGGCTCGACGATGAGGCTGTCGCAACCGGCGGGCGCGGCGCGCCGTCAGGCGCCGATCCACGGCAGTTTGCGGAAGCACCAGCCGTCGACCGTCTTGCGGTGGCCTTCGGCGTCCTTCGCGCCTTCGAAGCCTTCGAGCAGGTCGAACGCCTTCGTGAAGCCGGCCTGCGCGGACGCGACCGCGGCGAGCTTCGAGCGCGCGGCGCTGCGACACAGGAACAGGATCGGCGTATCGGCCGGGAGGGCGGCCTTCAGTTCGTTGACGAATTCGGCGTTCGGCACGCCGCCCGGGTAGCGCGTCCATTCGACGTGCAGGTACTGGCCGTCGCCGACGAGCGGCCGGCCGACCCAGTCGAGCTCGGCGCGCGTGCGCACGTCGACGAGGCGCGCGGACGGGTCGAGCTGCAGCAGTTCGAATGCCTCGACCGGCAGCAGCGCGCCGGCATAGTTGAGCGCGCCTTGCGCGCGGCGTTCGTCGGCCTTCGCGTAAAGCTGGTCCAGCGTACTCATGACGGGAAGTCTCCGTATCGGTCAAACGACCATTCTAGCGCGACGGCACCGCACGGACGTCCGCATGCGGCACGGTGCATGCGCCGGACACGCACTCACCAAAACGGTGCAGAATGGGCGGCATGCACCAGAATGGTCGCATTGCGCGGGTGCGCTCGATCGGTTGCACCATCGCGGTGCGATGTCGCCATCGCCGGTGCGGCGCCCGGCCCCGGAATCGCGCAGCGAAGCCCCGCTGCGGCGCGGGCCGGCGCGATTCGCGTCGGTTTTGCGATGGTTGGCACGGAAGCTGCTATATAGAATTCGGTCGAATCGGGGCGCGCTGCGCCAAAGCAAGACCCCGGTCAGCTCGATAAACGAGGCGGTTTCCCAGTCCGCCGGAATTGTTCAATCAGGAGAAGAGGTTATGAGTAAAACCGTCGCCGACGTCATGCAGCTCGTGAAGGACGAGGACGTCAAGTTTGTCGATTTCCGCTTCACGGATACGCGCGGCAAGGAACAGCACGTGTCGGTGCCGGTTTCGGCGTTTGACGAAGACAAGTTCGAAAGCGGTCATGCATTCGACGGTTCGTCGATCGCGGGCTGGAAGGGCATCGAGGCGTCGGACATGCTGCTCATGCCGGATCCGAGCGCTGCCTTCGTCGACCCGTTCTACGAAGAGTCGACCCTCGTGCTGACCTGCGACGTGGTCGAGCCGGCCGACGGCAAGGGCTACGAGCGCGATCCGCGTTCGCTCGCGAAGCGCGGCGAAGCGTACCTGAAGAGCACGGGCATCGGCGACACGGCGTACTTCGGTCCGGAACCGGAATTCTTCATTTTCGACTCGGTCCAGTGGAACACGGACATGTCGGGCTGCTTCGTGAAGATCAACTCGGAAGAAGCGCCGTGGTCGGCAGGCAAGGAATTCGAAGGCGGCAACACGGGCCACCGTCCGGGCACGAAGGGCGGCTACTTCCCGGTCGCGCCGGTCGACACGTTCCAGGACATGCGTTCGGAAATGTGCCTGCTGCTCGAACAGCTCGGCATCCCCGTCGAAGTGCACCACCACGAAGTGGCGGGCCAGGGCCAGAACGAAATCGGCACGAAGTTCTCGACGCTGGTTCAGCGCGCCGACTGGACGCAATGGTCGAAGTACATCATCCATAACGTCGCGCACTCGTACGGCAAGACGGCGACGTTCATGCCGAAGCCGGTCGTCGGCGACAACGGTTCGGGCATGCACGTTCACCAGTCGATCTGGAAGGACGGCCAGAACCTGTTCGCGGGCAACGGCTACGCGGGCCTGTCGGAACTGGCGCTGTTCTACATCGGCGGCATCATCAAGCACGCCCGTGCGCTGAACGCGATCACGAACCCGACGACGAACTCGTACAAGCGTCTGGTCCCGCACTTCGAAGCACCGGTCAAGCTCGCTTATTCGGCACGCAACCGTTCGGCATCGATCCGCATTCCGCACGTGTCGAACCCGAAGGGCCGCCGTATCGAAACGCGCTTCCCGGATCCGATGGCGAACCCGTACCTGTGCTTCACGGCGCTGATGATGGCCGGCCTCGACGGGATCCAGAACAAGATCCATCCGGGCGAAGCCGCGGACAAGAACCTGTACGACCTGCCGCCGGAAGAGGATGCAAAGATCCCGACCGTGTGCGCGGGCCTCGACCAGGCACTCGAAGCGCTCGACAAGGATCGCGAGTTCCTGACGCGCGGCGGCGTGTTCACGGACGGCATGATCGACGCGTACCTCGCGCTGAAGGAGCAGGAGTTGGCGAAGTTCCGCATGACGACGCACCCGATCGAGTTCGAGATGTACTACTCGCTCTAATCGGCGATGGCGCTTCGATTCAGCGCCGTCATGCCGGTTCGTTCCCGTCGCGCGGCTTGCGGCGGGAACGGCGGAGTCTGAAAGGGGACGGCGTCCGGCCGTCCCTTTTTTGTTCCGACGATTTTCATTTTCTGGCCCGGTGAGGCGCGACAAGCACGCAGATGGTTCTGAAGAATCTGATCAAGGCGAAAACGGGGCAGCCCGAACGACTGACGGACGACGAGCGGCTCGCGCGCTCGGGTCTGCTGGCGGGGCTCGAAGCACTGCCGACGGTCGTGATCGTGCTCGACCGCAAGACGCTGCGGGTCGCGTTCGCGAACCCGTCCGCGGAGGCGATGCTCGACATCTCGCGGCGGCAGCTCGCGCAGCGGCCGTGGGGCGAGATTTTCCCGAACGCGAACGAGCTCGCGTCGACGATCACCGCGATCGGCCAGGAACGCTTTCACGCGACGCACCTCGATACCGTGCTCGACCGGCCCGGCCGCGAACCGCTGCATGTGCATGCGATCGTCGGCTTCCTCGAGAGCGCACCCGATTTCGTGCTCGTCGAACTGTTCGAGAACGAACGGCAGTCGCGCACCGATCGGGAAGAGCGCATCCACGACCTGACCGCGGTCAACAAGCAACTGATCCGCAACCTCGCGCACGAGATCAAGAATCCGCTCGGCGGCATTCGCGGCGCAGCCCAGCTGCTCGAATTCGAGTTGGGCGAGCGCGAGCGCGGCGAGTTGCGCGAATACACGCAGGTGATCATCAAGGAGTCCGATCGCCTGCAGACGCTCGTCGACCGGTTGCTGGAGCCGCACCGGCATCCGCACATCGTCGGCGACGTGAACATTCATGAAGTATGCGAACGCGTGCGCGCGGTGATGCTCGCGGAATTCCCGCGCGGGCTCACGATCGAGCGCGATTACGACGTGAGCGTGCCGGACCTGCGCGGCGACAAGGAGCAGTTGATCCAGGCGCTGCTGAACATCGTGCGCAACGCCGCGCAGGCGCTGCGCGAACGAATCGCGCAGGGCGACGCGAAGATCGAGCTGCGCACGCGCATCGCGCGCAAGGTGACGATCGCCAAGCGCCTGTACCGGCTGGCACTGGACTTGCACGTGATCGACAACGGGCCCGGCATTCCGGAAGAGATCCGCGACCGGATCTTCTACCCGCTCGTGTCCGGACGCGACGACGGCAGCGGTCTCGGCCTCACGCTCGCGCAGACGTTTGTCCAGCAGCACGACGGGATGATCGAGGTCGAAAGCCGGCCCGGACGTACCGAATTTCAGATTCTGCTGCCGCTCGACCATTGAGCGGCGGCATTGCGATTCACCCATACCTGACCGACCTATGAAGCCGATCTGGATAGTAGACGACGACCAATCGATCCGCTGGGTGCTTGAAAAGGCACTCGCCCGGGACAGCTTCGCGACGAAGAGCTTCGCGAACGTGCGCGACGCGCTGGCCGCGCTCGACCACGAGACGCCTCAGGTGCTCGTGTCCGACATCCGGATGCCGGGCGGCTCGGGCCTCGAGTTGCTGCAGGCGATGCACGAGCGGCTGCCGGGCCTGCCCGTCATCATCATGACGGCGTTCTCCGATCTCGACAGCGCCGTCGCGGCGTTCCAGGGCGGCGCGTTCGAATATCTCGCGAAGCCGTTCGACGTCGACAAGGCGGTCGAGCTGATCCGTCGCGCGGTGGAAGAAAGCCTGCGCGGCGGCGCGCCGCAGGACGAGCGGGTGGCCGAGGCGCCCGAGATGCTCGGCCAGGCGCCCGCGATGCAGGACATGTTCCGCGCGATCGGCCGGCTGTCGCATTCGGCCGCGACCGTGCTGATCACCGGCGAATCGGGCACCGGCAAGGAGCTCGTCGCGCGGGCGCTGCACCGTCACAGCCCGCGCGCGAACGGGCCGTTCATCGCGCTGAACACGGCGGCGATTCCGAAGGATCTGCTCGAATCCGAACTGTTCGGCCACGAGCGCGGCGCGTTCACCGGCGCGCAGACGACGCGGCAGGGCCGCTTCGAGCAGGCCGAGAACGGCACGCTGTTCCTCGACGAAATCGGCGACATGCCGTTCGACCTGCAGACGCGCCTGTTGCGCGTGCTGTCGGACGGGCAGTTCTACCGGGTGGGCGGTCATAACCCGCTGCGCGCGAACGTACGCGTGATCGCGGCGACGCACCAGAATCTCGAGTCGCGCGTGCGGCAGGGGCTGTTCCGCGAGGACCTTTACCACCGGCTCAACGTGATCCGGCTGCGGCTGCCGCCGCTGCGCGAACGCAGCGAGGACATCGCGCTGCTCACACGCCACTTCCTGCAGAAGAGCGCGCGCGATCTCGGCGTCGAGCCGAAGCGCGTGTCCGACGACGCGCTCGCGTACCTGACGTCGCTGCCGTTTCCCGGCAACGTGCGGCAGCTCGAGAATCTCGCGAACTGGCTGACCGTGATGGCGCCCGCGCAGACGGTCGAGATCAAGGATCTGCCGCCCGACCTCGTGCCGGGCGGCACGCCCGCGGCGCCGGTCGTCGCGACGGGCGAGGGTGCGGACGCGCACGGCAGCGGCGGCCACGCGGCGGCCGTACCTTCCGCGATCGGCGCAACGCCGCTCGCCGCGGCGCCCGCCGCGAGCGCGGCGAACGGCAGCGCGCCGGCCGGCTACCCGCTGTGGGAGCACGGGCTGCGCACCGAAGTCGCGCGGCTGTTGCGCGAGAACTCGACCGACGTGATGGACGAACTCGCACGCCGCTTCGAGGCGGCCGTGATTCGCGAGGCGCTCGACTTCACGCGCGGCCGCAAGGTCGAGGCCGCGGAGCGGCTCGGCATCGGCCGCAACACGATTACGCGCAAGATCCAGGAACTCCATCTGGAGCCCTGACCGGGCACGATTCGCGGCATGCGCGGGCCCGCGCATGCCGCGATCGGACATAATCGCGGTTTGCACGCCGTTTGCCATTCCGCCGATCCTCCATGTCCGATTCCTTCCGCTGGCCCGCCGGGGCCGACCCGTTCCGTTTCCTCGAAGCGCTCGACAGCAAGCGCGCCCGTACGTGGGTCGACGAGCAGAATGCGCGCACGCGCGCCGCGCTGCGTGACGACGATGCCTATCGCGCGCTGACCGCGCGTCTCGCGAAAGCGTATCTGCCGCGCGAACGCCCGGTGATTCCGACCCGCTGGCGCGACTGGGCGTACGACCTGTGGCAGGACGATCTCCACCCGAAGGGACTGTGGCGCCGCACGCGCTGGGCCGACTGGCGAGCCGGCCAGCCGGCCTGGGAAACGCTGCTCGACGTCGACGCGCTCGGCGCGGAAGAGGGGGAGTCGTGGGTGTTCGAGCAGGAGGCGATCCTGTATCCGGACGGCGATCGCGTGCTGCTGTCGCTGTCGCCCGGCGGCGCCGACGCGGTCGTCGTGCGCGAATTCGATCTCGTCGAGCGCCGTTTCGTCGACGGCGGTTTCACGATCGACGAACCGGGCCATCACACGGTCGGCTGGATCGACCGCGACACCGTGTACGTGAGCTGGGATCGCGGCGAAGCACATGCGACCGCGGCCGGTTATCCGTATGAAGTGCGGCGCTGGGTACGCGGCACCGCGCTCGCCGATGCGCCCGTCGTGTTCAGCGGTGAGCCGGACGACATCAGCGCGGGCGCATGGTACGACCCGATCGACCGCCGCCACGTCGCGTGGCGCAGCGTCGACTTCTTCGACGCGCATGCGTATCGGCTGACCGACGCGGGCGAATGGGCGCGCTACGACGTGCCGACACATGTCGAGGTCGGGTTCTGGGAAGGCTGGCTCATGCTGGAGCCGCGCCTTGACTGGGATTGCGACGGCGTGCGCCACGCGGGCGGTTCGCTGCTCGCGATCCGCGAGCAGGCGTTCCTCGCCGGCGCGCGCACATTCACGACGCTGTTCGCACCGCGACCGACGACGTCCGCCTGCACGTGGACGCACACGCGCACCACGCTGATCGCGAGCTGGCTCGACGACGTGCACAACCGGACCATGCTGTGGCAGCCGAAGCAGGCCGACGACGGATCGTGGACGTGGGACGCACGGCCGTTCGAGTGGCCGGGCGACGCGCAGATCGACGTCGAGCCCGTCGAGTCGACGCTGAACGACGAGGTGTACGTCGACGTCGACACCACGCTCGATCCACCCGAATGCTGGCTGGCCGATCTTGCCGATCGCGCGGACGATGCGCCGTCGCGCCGCGTGCTGCTCGACCGGCCGCCGGTGCAGTTCGATGCGGCCGGGCTCGTCGTACGTCGCGCGAGCGCGCGTTCGCGCGACGGCACGGTGGTGCCGTACACGCTGATCGGGCCGCGCGATGCGCTCGATGCACCGGAAGGCGTGGCGCGCGTCGCGCGGCCATGCCTGTTGTCGGGCTACGGCGGCTTTGCGATTCCGAACCTGCCGGGCTACAGCGATGCGTTCGGCATCGGGTGGCTCGAACGCGGCGGCGTGATGGCGTTCGCGCACATCCGCGGCGGCGGCGAGTTCGGGCCGCGCTGGCACGTCGACGCGCAGCGCGAACACCGGCAGCGTTCGTTCGACGATTTCATCGCGGTCGCCGAGGATCTGATTGCGACCGGCGTGACGCGCGCCGCGCAGTTGGGGATCGAAGGCGGCAGCAACGGCGGGCTGCTGGTCGCCGCGTGCATGATGCAGCGGCCCGAGCTGTTCGGCGCGGTGCTGTGCCGCGTGCCGCTGCTCGACATGCAGCGCTATCCGAAACTGCACGCGGGCGCCGCATGGCTCGACGAATACGGCGACCCCGACGATCCGCGCGAAGGCGCGGCGCTGGCCGCGTATTCGCCGTATCACCGTGTGCGCGAAGGCGTCGCGTATCCGCCGTTGCTGCTGACGACGTCGACGCGCGACGACCGCGTGCATCCCGCGCATGCGCGCAAGATGGCCGCGCGCATGCAGGCGCTCGGTCACGAACGGGTGTGGTACTGGGAGAACACCGACGGCGGCCACGGCAGCGCCGACGATCTCGAACGCGCGGAAGCCGACGCCGCCGAATTCGGCTTCCTGTGGGCCCATCTCGGGCCGGCGCCCGCGCGGCGCTGATCGCGCGCGGGCCGCTTGGGGCCCGGTATCGGCGTGAACAGGCGCTGGACGATCAGCCGACGATCGCGACGACGGGCGTGTGGTCGGACGGCTGTTCCCACGTGCGCGGCACGCGATCGACCTCGCACGACGTGCAGGTCGCCGCGAGCGCCGGCGACAGCAGGATGTGGTCGATGCGCAGCCCCGCGTTGCGGCGGAACGCCATCATCCGGTAGTCCCACCACGTGAAGGTTTTCTCGGGCTGTTCGAAGCGGCGGAACGCATCGACGAAGCCGAGTTCGATCAGCTGCGCGAAGTGCGCGCGCTCCTGCGGCGACACGAGGTTCTGGCCTTCCCATTTCGCGGGATCGTGCACGTCGCGGTCTTCCGGCGCGATGTTGTAGTCGCCGAGCAGCGCGAGCTTCGGGTAGCGCTGCAGCTCGGTGCGCAGCCACGCCTGCAGCGCATCGAGCCATTGCATCTTGTAGACGAACTTGTCGGAGTCGAGCGCCTGGCCGTTCGGGAAGTACGCGGACACGATGCGCACGCCGTCGACCGTCGCGGCGATCACGCGCTGCTGCGAATCGTCGAAGCCGGGGATGTTGCGCACGACGTCGGATTCGTCGACGGCGAGCGTGTCGCGCGCGAGGATCGCGACGCCGTTGTAGGTCTTCTGGCCGGTGAACCAGCTGCGGTAGCCGGCCGCCTCGAGATCGGCGCGCGGGAATTTCTCGTCCGGCAGCTTCAGTTCCTGCAGGCACAGTACGTCGGCGCCGCTTTGCGCGAGCCAGTCGAGCACGTGCTGTTTGCGGACGTTGAGCGAATTGACGTTCCAGGTGGCGATTTTCATGAACGGGAGGATGCGTGCGGCGTGAATGCGAAGGCCGCCATCTTACCGCGAGCATGGGGTGCGAACGCGCGTCATGCGGGCTTGCGCATGTGCCACGCATCGCCGGTTGGGCAGCGGAAGCAGAAATTGTGACAAAGGTATTGACGTGAGTACTTCCTCACCCTATAATTTATTTCTCTGACGCGGGGTGGAGCAGTCTGGCAGCTCGTCGGGCTCATAACCCGAAGGTCACAGGTTCAAATCCTGTCCCCGCAACCAAGCACATTAGGCGATGTGCCGCGCAATTGACCGATGCGCACTTCGTCTACAAGAACCCGGCTTCGTGCCGGGTTTTTTGTTTTTCGCGCGCGGATCGCTGTCGCCGTTACCGCGCGGCCCACTCGACGGCAGCCTTCGCGTGCAGCGCGGTCGTATCGAATACCGGTAGCGGCGCATCGTCCGCGCCGATCAGCAGCGTGATTTCCGTACAGCCGAGGATCACGGCCTGCGCGCCGCGCGTCGCCAGTTCGTCGATGATCGACACATACGTTGCGCGTGATGCCGCCGAGATGACGCCGTGGCACAGCTCGTCGTAGATGATCCGGTGCACGTCGTCGCGCCCGCGCTCGTCCGGCACCAGCACGTCGAGCCCGAATTTCCCGCGCAGCCGTTCCGCATAGAACGGCAGCTCCATCGTATAGCGCGTGCCGAGCAGGGCGACGCGCTCGACGCCCGCGGCGCGCAGCGCTTTGCCGGTCGGATCGGCGATGTGCAGGAACGGCAGCGTCACCGCGGCCTCGATCGCGTCGTGCACGCGATGCATCGTATTCGTCGTCAGGACAACGAGATCGGCGCCGGCCGCTTCGAGCTGCCGCGCGGCGTCGGCCATCCGTTCGCCGAGCGCGGCCCAGTCGTGCGTGCGCTGCAGCGCTTCGATTTCGGCGAAGTCGACCGTGACCAGCACGCTCTTCGCGTTGTGATGGCCGCCGTGCAATGCCTTCGAGTGCCGGTTGATCATCCGGTAGTACTCGGCCGACGATTCCCAGCTCATGCCGCCGATCAGTCCGATCGTCTTCATCGATCACCTTTGCGTTTCGTGTATCGCGGCAGACGAGTATAGGCGCCGCTGCCCGTGCCCGGCCGGTACGATCCGCGCAAACCGGGCCGGTACGGCGCAGCCGATCGTGAGTGGCCGGCGCCGGGCGACTGGCTCCGGACATACGTGGCAGTTGAAACCGGCACTGTGTTTTTGTACAGTATCGGCACCGTGAGCCCGACCACCATCCCGCCTGCCGATTCGCACGCACCGCCGCCCGGCGACGCGCCGCCGCGCATGCGCAAGATCATTCATTGCGACTGCGACTGCTTCTACGCGTCGGTCGAGATGCGCGACGACCCGTCGCTGCGCAACCGGCCGCTCGCGGTTGGCGGCCGGCCTGACCAGCGCGGCGTGATCGCGACCTGCAACTACGAGGCGCGGCGCTACGGCGTGCATTCGGCGATGTCGTCGGCGCTGGCGATGCGCAAGTGTCCGGACCTGCTGATCCTGCCGTCCGCGATGGACAAGTATCGCGCGGCGTCGCGGCAGATCATGGCGATCTATCGCGACTACACGCCGGACGTCGAGCCGCTGTCGCTCGACGAGGCGTACCTCGACGTCAGCGGGTCGGAACGCTGCCAGGGCAGTGCGACGTTGATTGCGCGCGAGATCCGCGAGCGGGTGCGCGATACGGTCGGCGTGACCGTGTCGGCGGGCGTCGCGCCGAACAAGTTCATCGCGAAGATCGCGTCCGACTGGAACAAGCCCGACGGGCTATTCGTCGTGCGGCCGCACGAGATCGACGCATTCGTCGCGGCACTGCCGGTGCGCAAGCTGCACGGCGTCGGCAGGGTGACGGCCACGCGGCTCGACCGGCTCGGCATCCAGACCTGCGCGCAGTTGCGCGACTGGCCGCTGATCGACCTGCACCGCGAGTTCGGCGCGTTCGGGCGGCGGCTGTACGAACTGTCGCGCGGGATCGACGAGCGGCCCGTGCAGGCCGACCAGGAGCGCAAGTCGGTCAGCGTCGAGACGACCTACGTGACCGACCTGACGACGCTCGAGCAATGCGCGGACGAAATCCGCCGCCTCGTCGCGCAGCTCGACGCGCGAATCGAGCGCGCCGGCGCTGCGCGGTCGATCCGCAAGCTGTACGTGAAGATCCGCTTCGCCGATTTCCAGCGGACGACGGTCGAGTGCGTGGCCGACGCGACGAATGCCGAGACGGCCGTCACGCTGCTCGCGAAGGGGTTGTTGCGGCGCGCGCGGCCGGTGCGGCTGCTCGGCGTCGGCGTGCGCATCGACGAGGACACGGCCGAGCGCCACGGGCAATTCCTGCTGTTCGACGACGAAGTGGGCGACGACACGCCCGCGCCATGAAAAAAGGCACCGCCGAAGCGGTGCCTGTCGATGCAGCCTGAACAGCCGGCGTGGCCAGGCGGCGCGCTCAGTGCGCGGACGCCGCCATTCCGTTGTGGCGCAGTAGCGCGTCGATCTGCGGTTCGCGGCCGCGGAACGCCTTGAACGACTCCATCGCCGGACGGCTGCCGCCGACCTCGAGGATTTCGCGGCGATAGCGCGTGCCGGTTGCCGCGTCGAGCACGCTGCCGCTGGTCGCGGCCGCTTCCTCGAACGCCGCGTACGCGTCGGCCGACAGCACCTCGGCCCACTTGTAGCTGTAGTAGCCGGCCGCGTAGCCGCCCGCGAAGATGTGGCTGAACGTGTTCGGCCAGCGCGAGAACGCCGCCTGCGGGATCACGTGATAGCGCTCGTTGATCTCGCGCGCGAACGCGGTCACGCCGGTGGCGCCGGCCGGGTCGTAATCGACGTGCAGCAGCATGTCGAACATCGAGAACACGATCTGGCGCAGCGTGCCAAGCCCGCTCTGGAAGTTCTTCGCGGCGATCATCTTGTCGAACAGCTCGCGGGGCAGCGCGGCGCCCGTATCGACATGCGACGACATCGACGACAGCACGTCCCATTCCCAGCAGAAGTTCTCCATGAACTGCGACGGCAGTTCGACCGCATCCCATTCGACGCCGTTGATGCCCGACACGCCGAGCTCGTCGACGCGCGTGAGCATGTGGTGCAGCCCGTGGCCGAATTCATGGAACAGCGTGATGACCTCGTCGTGCGTGAAGCACGCGGGCTTGCCGCCGACCGGCGCGGAGAAGTTGCAGGTCAGGTACGCGACGGGCGTCTGCACGTCGCTGCCGCGCTTCGCGCGCGAACGCGCGTCGTCCATCCACGCGCCGCCGCGCTTGCCTTCGCGGGCGTACAGGTCGAGATAGAACTGCGCGACGAGTGAGCCGTCGCGGTTCTCGACGCGGAAGAAGCGCACGTCCTTGTGCCACACCGGCGCATCGTCCGGCTTGATCTTGACGCCGAACAGCGTTTCGGTGACGGTGAACAGGCCCTTCAGCGCGGCCGGTTCCGGGAAGTATTGCTTGACCTCGTTTTCCGAGAACGCATAGCGCTGCTGGCGGAGCTTCTCGGCCGCGTACGCGACGTCCCACGGCGCGAGTTCGGCGAGCCCGAGTTCCTTCGCGGCGAACGTGCGCAGCTCGTCCCAGTCCTTGTCCGCGTGCGGGCGGGCGCGCGTCGCGAGATCCTCGAGGAACGCGATCACCTGCTGCGGCGATTCGGCCATCTTCGGCGCGAGCGACACTTCGGCGAAGTTGCGATAGCCGAGCATCTGCGCCTCTTCGCGGCGCAGCTTCAGCGCGTCGGCGACGATCGCCGTGTTGTCCCATTCGGCCTTGCCGTCGCCGTACTGCGGCCCGAGCTCCGACGCGCGCGTTGCATACGCGCGGTAGAGCGTCTCGCGCAGCGCGCGGTTGTCCGCGTACTGCAGCACCGGGAAGTACGACGGGAAATGCAGCGTGAATTTCCAGCCTTCCTTGCCGTCCTTCTGCGCGGCTTCGCGGGCGGCCTCGATCGCGTCGCCGGGCAGGCCGGCCAGCTCGGCTTCGTCCTTCGCGAAGTACGCGTACGCATTGGTCGCGTCGAGCACGTGATCGGAGAACGCCTTCGACAGCGCGGCCTGCTGTTCCTGCAATTGCGCGAAGCGCGGCTTTTGCTCCTCGGGCAGCTCGGCGCCCGACAGCCGGAAGTCGCGCAGCGCATTGTCGAGGATCTTCTTGCGCTCGGCGGACAGCGTCGCGTATTCGGCGCTCGCGGCGATCGCCTTGTACTTTTCGTACAGCGCGAGATTCTGGCCGACGCTCGACCAGAACTCGGTCACGCGCGGCAGGTTCTCACCGTAGGCAGCCCGCAGTTCGGGCGTGTCGGCGACCGCATTCAGGTGGCCGACGATACCCCAGGCGCGGCCGAGCGGCTCCGTGGCCCGCTCGACCGTTTCGACGACGGCGGCCCAGGTCGACGGCGTGTCGCTCGCGCTCGCCGTTTCGACCGCGTGGCTGGCGGCATCGAGCAGCGTATCGAGCGCGGGCGTCACGTGTTCCGGGCGGATCTCGCCGAAACGGGGCAGGCCGGAGAAGTCGAGGAGCGGATTGGTGTTGGCGCTGGCGGACATTAAGACTCCCTGTCTGTTGCCGGATGAACCGGGGTGAAAAGGGTGAGGCGCGACGAAGCGGCGCCCGATACCGACATTATTGGGGCGCATCGTGCGCTTTCCAATCGTTAGTTTCTAATGACGCGATTGACGCAGGGTCGGAGCGGGCGGCCGGCCAGGCGCGGGCGGCCAGGCGCGGCCGGCGAGGTGCATCGGGCGCGCCGGCCGGCGCGATTGCAGCCGCGCGATTGCGGCTGGCGAGGCGCCGGCGCGCTGAACCGCGCGCCGGCCGGGCAAAGGCAGCGTCAGGCTGCGGCGGCAGCCGCGCGTTCGGCGGATTCGATCGTATTGATCAGCAGCATCGTGATCGTCATCGGGCCGACGCCGCCCGGCACCGGCGTGATGTAGCCGGCGACTTCCTTCACGCCCGCGAAATCGACGTCGCCGCACAGCTTGCCCGCGTCGTCGCGGTTCATGCCGACGTCGATCACCGTCGCGCCCGGCTTGACCATGTCGGCGGTCAGGATGTTGCGCTTGCCGACCGCGGCGACCACGACGTCGGCCTGGCGCGTATGCGCGGCGAGGTCGCGCGTCTTGCTGTGGCAGATCGTCACGGTCGCGCCGGCGTCGAGCAGCATCATCGCCATCGGCTTGCCGACGATGTTCGAGCGGCCGATCACGACCGCGTTCGCGCCTTGCAGCGCGATGCCGTGCGCTTCGAACATCTTCATCACGCCGTACGGCGTGCACGGGCGGAACAGCGGCTTGCCGGTCATCAGCGCGCCCGCGTTCGCGACGTGAAAGCCGTCGACGTCCTTCTCCGGGGCGATCGCCTCGATCACCTTGTGGCTGTCGATATGCGCGGGCAGCGGCAACTGGACGAGGATGCCGTGGATCTTCGGGTCGCGGTTCAGCTCGTCGATGCGCGCGAGCAGGTCGGCTTCCGACAGCGTGGCCGGGTACGCATCCTTCAGCGAGAAGAAACCGTTGTCCTCGCACGCCTTGATCTTGTTGCGCACGTAGACTTCGCTCGCCGGGTTCGCGCCGACGAGGATCACCGCGAGACCGGGCTGGTGGCCGCGTGCGGTCAGTGCGGCGGCGCGTTCGGCGGCCTGGGCACGCAAGGTCTTCGAAAGGGCGTTGCCGTCGATGAGGAGGGCTGTCATGGTGGTGGGTCCTGCCGGGAAGTTGGAATGCGGGCGTACGGCGCGCGAAGCGCCGTAGCAAAGCACGTAATTATACCGGTCGCCTGCTGCCGTCCGACAGCGAATCAACGGGAAGCGTCATGGCCGCGGCGTGCGTGCGCCGGGAGGAACGGCCGCCGCCGCGCGAGTGGGCCGCATCGCGCGGGGCGGCAAACGCCGGTGGCGGGCCGGGCGGCCGGGGCGCGCCGTGCCGCCGTGGCCGGAGAAACCGCTCAGGCCTGTTTCTTCGACAGCGCGAGGCGCAGCAGGTCGGCCACCGTGTTGACGTTGAGCTTTTCCATGATGTTCGCGCGGTGCGCCTCGACCGTCTTGATGCTGATGCCGAGATCGTCGGCGATCTGCTTGTTCAGGCGGCCCGCGATGATCCGTTCGAGCACCTGCTGCTCGCGCGCGGTCAGCTTCGACAGGCGTTCGCTCGCGGCGCGCTGTTCCTGGACGCTCTTGCTTTCGCTTCGGGCCTTGTCGAGCATCCGCTCGACGAGCTTGCGCAGCTCGGCTTCGTCGAACGGTTTCTCGATAAAGTCCATCGCACCCTTTTTCATCGTCGACACGGCCATCGGCACGTCGCCGTGGCCGGTGACGAAGATGATCGGCAGCGCGGCATTGTCGGCGATCAGGCGCTCCTGCAATTCGAGGCCACTCATGCCCGACATCCGCACGTCGAGGATCAGGCACGCGATCTGGCCGGCCTGCTGCGCCGGCTGGTACGCATCGAGGAACTGCTCGGCGCTCGAGAAGCATTGCACGCGATAGCCGTTCGCCTCCAGCAGCCAGCGCAGCGAGTCCCGTACGGCCTCGTCGTCGTCGACGACAAAGACGGTTTCCTGAGTGGTGGTGACAGGGCTATTCATAGTTCTCCCGTAACGGTATGTGATGCCGATGCCTCGCGCCCCCCTTGGCCGAGATCAGCGGGTTCCCCAATGGGCAGGCTGCAGTGGAACGTCGCGCCGGAAATGCGGCCGTCCGGCTCGACGTTGTTGACCACCCACAGACGCCCCCGATGCGATTCGATGATCGAACGGCAGATGTTCAGCCCCATGCCCATGCCGTCGGACTTGGTGCTGTAAAACGGTTCGAACAGGCGCTCGGCGGTTGCTTCGTCGACGCCCGGGCCCTGGTCGATCACGCGGATGTCGACGAAGCCGGCGTCGATGTCGGCGACGACGCGGATCACGCCGTCCACCGACGCCGGCTTCACGTCGGCCATCGCCTCGGCTGCGTTCTTCATCAGGTTCACGAGCACCTGCTCGATCAACACGGGGTCGACATAAATAATAGGCATTCTTGCGAGGATTTCCGTGACGATCCGGATCCTGCGCTTCCTGGCCTCGATTTCGGCGAGCCCGACCGCGTCGGCGACGATGTCCGCGACCCGCGCCGGCTGGCGCTTCGGCTCGCTGCGCTTCACGAATTCGCGGATCCGCTTGACAATCATCCCCGCGCGCAGCGCCTGCTGCGCGGTCTTCTCCAGCGCGGGCTGCAGCGTCTCGGGCGTGCCGCGGCCGCTCTTGACGAGCGCGAGCGTGCCCGAACAGTAGTTGTTGATCGCGGCGAGCGGCTGATTCAATTCGTGAGCAATCGACGACGCCATTTCGCCCATCGTCATCAATCGGCTCGTGAACTGCAGCTTTTCTTCCTGCTGGTGCGCGAGTTCCTGCGCCTTCTTGCGGGTCGTGATGTCGGTCGCGATCTGCATCTGCGCGAGGTGGCCGTCCACCCACTGGATGTACTGGCGGCGTACCTCGAACCACTTCTGGATGCTCTCGACGTACACCTCCTGCGCATCCGCCGTGCTGCTCGTCAGCGCGGCGGCCGGCAGGCCCGCGAACGCGTCGACCATGTCGATCGAGTCGGACGACGCCTGCGCGCGGTCGAAGCCGCCGCCCGACAGCTCCAGATGGCCGTCCGGGCGAATGCCGAACAGGTGGCGGTAGTAGCGGTTCGCGAACAGCAGCTCGGCTTCGTCGGCGGCGAGCACCGACACCGCGGCGTCGAGGCTTTCGAGCACCGTCGTGAAGCGTTCGTGCGCGGCCGCGAGCTCTTCCCGCGCGCGCTTGGGCTCGGTGATGTCCGTCATCGACGACATCCAGCCGGTCTGGCGGCCCGAGCTGTCGATCAGCGGCGACACGTACAGGCGCGCATGGAACAGCGTGCCGTTCTTGCGCCGCACGCGCAGCTCGAAGCCCGAGCTCGGCGCCTTGCCGCGCAGCGTCATGTCGAGCTGGCGCTGCATTTCAGGGTACGCGTCGCGCGGCCAGTACGGGAACGGCGCGACCTTGCCGACGAGATCGCTCTCGTCCCAGCCCGTCATCCGGCAGAACGCGGGGTTCACGTGCGTGATGCGGCCGTGCATGTCGAGCACGCGCATGCCGATCAGCACCGAGTTTTCCATCGCGCGCCGGAAGAACGCTTCCGCGTACAGCGCCTGCTGCGCCTCGAAGCGCTGGCGCGTGTGCTTCCACAGGCTCCAGAGGCTCCACAGCACGAAGCACGACAGGCCGGCGACGAGCCACACGAGCGTGTTGTTGGTCAGGTTCGTGAGTTGCGGGAACGCGTACACGCGCACCGTCAGCCCCTGGCCGGGCGGGTCGAGCGGGAGATCGTAGTGCGAGTCGCGCGGCAGGCGCGGGCGCGTCGACGTGGACGACAGTTCGCGGTTGTTCGAATCGGTGATCGAGATCTTGTACTTCGACGACAGTTCCTGCGGGATGTCGTGCTTCAGGATGCCCTCGACCGAAA
Source organism: Burkholderia sp. AU17457 (assembly GCF_002223255.1). Classification (NCBI taxonomy): domain Bacteria; kingdom Pseudomonadati; phylum Pseudomonadota; class Betaproteobacteria; order Burkholderiales; family Burkholderiaceae; genus Burkholderia; species Burkholderia sp. AU17457. The sequence continues at coordinate 1,955,407 of NZ_NKFB01000003.1, read as the reverse complement.
ACACCGCGGCGAGCGAGCCGAGATATTCGCGGTCGCCGCGCATCACGGGCGTCTGCAACGTGATGAAGCCGTTGCCGAACTCGTCGTAGATCAGCGGCGAATACGCCTGGCGGCGCGTGCTGCGCGCTTCGTCGTACGCGCCGCGCACGGCGTCCTGCATCTGCGCGTCGCCGGGCTTCGCGAGCCGCTGGCCGAGCAGCGGCGGATGCACGGCCGGCCAGCGCTGCACGCCCGGCGCCGTGTACCAGTTCAGGTAGAGGATTTCCGGATGCGTCTGCATCACGTCCGCGACGGCCATCTGGAACGCGTTCTGGTCGAGGCGGCCGGACGCGAGGTCGCGCGACAGCGCCTGCAGCTGTTCCTGCGCGCCCGTCATCGACAGGCGGATCTGTTGCTGGGCCCACGCGACGTTGCGAAACAGGGTGTCTTCCTGCTGCTGCTGTTCGCGCCGGTTGAGGCTCCACAGGATGAGGCTCATCACGACGAGGAACACCAGGATCGACAGCAGGGGCGTCAGCAAATAGGAGTTGGACCACCACGGTCCGTGGTGCCAACGGGACGGCTGCGACTCCGCCGGCGGGCCCGGCGGTCGCGCCGAGCGTGCGAAAAGCCGATCGGTCAACATGGCAGGATTGTAGCGCAGCGCAATACATGGAAAACCGATACCGGATAGGTTGAACGGAAACGGTTTTGTTCCGATGAGACGGGCCGCGGAGCCCCGAAATATGGGTGCAGCGCAGCAATATTTCGCATCATGAGAAAAGATCTCACGATTCGAAAATTTTGTTGCGCAGGCCCATCCACGCTCATTACAATCCGTCGGAGCTTGCCCGCAGCCGGCCGCGCCGCGTCGTCTGCACGAGAGCGATCCTCACATTCCAGGACCCAGGAGACGAGAATGTCCGCTGTACCGAACGAAGTGATGAAGTATGTCGCCGCCGAACGTGACGACGACCCGCAAGAAACCGTCGAGTGGCTGGAGTCGCTCGATGGCGTGATCTCCTCCGTGGGCACCGGCCGCGCGCATTACCTGATCGAAAAGCAGATCGAATTCGCTCGCATGCACGGCGAGCACCTGCCGTTCTCCGCCAATACCCCGTACATCAACACGATTCCGGTCGAAGCCCAGGCGAAGATTCCGGGCGACCAGGACATCGAGCACCGCATCCGTTCGTACACGCGCTGGAACGCGCTGGCGATGGTGCTGCGCGCGGGCAAGGACACGAACGTCGGTGGCCACATCGCATCGTTCGCGTCGGCCGCGACGCTCTACGACGTCGGCTACAACCATTTCTGGCACGCGGCGTCCGACCAGCACGGCGGCGATCTCGTGTTCGTCCAGGGCCACTCGTCGCCGGGCGTGTACTCGCGCGCGTTCCTGCTCGGCCGCCTGACGGAAGAGCAGCTCGACAACTTCCGCCAGGAAGTGGACGGGAAGGGCATCTCGTCGTACCCGCACCCGTGGTTGATGCCGGACTTCTGGCAGTTCCCGACCGTGTCGATGGGTCTCGGCCCGATCATGGCGATCTACCAGGCGCGCTTCATGAAGTATCTGGAATCGCGCGGCATCGCGAAGACGGAAGGCCGCAAGGTGTGGGCGTTCCTCGGCGACGGCGAGACGGACGAGCCGGAATCGCTCGGCGCGATCGGCATGGCGAGCCGCGAGAAGCTCGACAACCTCGTGTTCGTGATCAACTGCAACCTGCAGCGTCTCGACGGCCCGGTGCGCGGCAACGGCAAGATCATCCAGGAACTCGAATCGGAATTCCGCGGCGCCGGCTGGAACGTGATCAAGGTCATCTGGGGCAGCCGCTGGGATGCGCTGTTCGCACGCGACAAGACGGGCGCGCTGATGCGCCGCATGATGGAAGTCGTCGACGGCGAATACCAGACGTACAAGTCGGAGTCGGGCGCCTACGTGCGCGAGCACTTCTTCAACACGCCTGAACTGAAGGCGCTCGTCGCCGACTGGTCGGACGACGACATCTGGGCGCTGAACCGCGGCGGCCACGATCCGCACAAGATCTACGCGGCGTTCCACGAAGCGACCAACACGAAGGGCGCGCCGACCGTCATCCTCGCGAAGACCATCAAGGGCTACGGGATGGGCGAGTCGGGCCAGGCGATGAACATCACGCACCAGCAGAAGAAGCTGCCGGTCGAGCAACTGAAGAAGTTCCGTGACCAGTTCCGTCTGCCGATCACCGACGAGCAGATCGCCGACGTGCCGTACCTGAAGTTCGACGAAGGCTCGAAGGAACTCGAATACATGCGGCAGAAGCGCATGGACCTCGGCGGCTACCTGCCGCACCGCCGCGAGAAGGCGACGTCGCTGCCGGTGCCGGCGCTCGACGCGTTCGAGCCGCTGCTGAAGGGCACGGGCGAAGGCCGCGAGATCTCGACGACGATGGCGTTCGTGCGGATCCTGAACATCCTGCTGAAGGACAAGGCGCTCGGCAAGCGCGTCGTGCCGATCGTCCCGGATGAATCGCGTACGTTCGGCATGGAAGGCCTGTTCCGCCAGATCGGCATCTGGAACCAGGAAGGCCAGAAGTACGTGCCGGAAGATTCCGACCAGCTGATGTTCTACAAGGAATCGCAGACCGGCCAGATCCTGCAGGAAGGCATCAACGAAGCGGGCGGCATGTGCGACTGGATCGCGGCGGCGACGTCGTATTCGACGCACGGCGAGATCATGGTGCCGTTCTACATCTTCTATTCGATGTTCGGCTTCCAGCGCATCGGCGACCTCGCGTGGGCCGCGGGCGACATGCGTTCGCGCGGCTTCCTGCTGGGCGGTACCGCGGGCCGCACGACGCTGAACGGCGAAGGCCTGCAGCACGAAGACGGCCACTCGCTGCTGTGGGCGGCATCGGTGCCGAACTGCGTGAGCTACGACCCGACGTTCGGCTATGAACTCGCGGTGATCGTCCAGGACGGCCTGCGCCGCATGGTGCAGGACCAGGAAGACGTGTACTACTACATCACGGTGATGAACGAGAACTACGAGCACCCGGCGATTCCGCAGGGCGAGCACGTGGTGGCCGACATCATCAAGGGCATGTACGCGTTCAGGAAGGCCGACGCCGACAAGAAGGCGCCGCGCGTCCAGCTGCTCGGCGCGGGCACGATCTTCAACGAAGTGATCGCTGCCGCCGACCTGCTGAAGAACGACTGGGGTGTCGCCGCCGACCTGTGGAGCGTGCCGAGCTTCACCGAACTCGCGCGCGAAGGCCATCAGGTCGAGCGCTGGAACCTGCTCCATCCGACCGAGGAGCGTCGCCTGTCGCACGTGCAGAAGTGCCTGAAGGACACGCAGGGCCCGGTCATCGCATCGACCGACTACGTCCGTGCGCTGGTCGACCAGATCCGCGGCCAGATCGATCGCCGCTTCGTCGTGCTGGGCACCGACGGCTTCGGTCGTTCGGACACTCGCGAGAAGCTGCGTCACTTCTTCGAAGTCGACCGTCACTGGGTCACCGTCGCGGCGCTCAACGCGCTGGCCGACGAAGGCACGATCGAGCGCAAGGTGGTCGCGGACGCGATCGCCAAGTACAACCTCGATCCGTCCAAGCCCAACCCGATGACCGTTTAACGCACACGCCGTGTGATGCCGCGCGCCGCTCCCGCGGGGAGCGCGCGCGGCCATGGAGACAGAAACAGATGAGTCAAGCGATCGAAGTGAAGGTGCCGGATATCGGCGATTACAAGGACGTGCCGGTCATCGAGATCGGCGTGAAGGTCGGCGATACGGTCGAGCCCGAGCAGTCGCTCGTCACGCTCGAGTCGGACAAGGCGACGATGGACGTGCCGAGCCCGGTAGGCGGCGTCGTGAAGGAAATCAAGGTCAAGGTCGGCGATTCCGTGTCGGAAGGTTCGCTGATCGTCCTGCTCGAAGGCGGCGCGGGCGCGCAGGCGAACGGCGCGGCCGCGCCGGCGGCGGCTCCGGCTCCCGCTCCCGCAGCAGCGCCGGCACCGGCCGCTGCCGCACCGGCCGCGTCCGGCGGCACGCTCGAAGTGAAGGTGCCCGACATCGGCGACTACAAGGACGTCCCGGTGATCGAGATCGGCGTGAAGGTCGGCGACACGGTCGAGAAGGAACAGTCGCTCGTCACGCTCGAGTCGGACAAGGCGACGATGGACGTGCCGAGCCCGGCCGCCGGCGTCGTGAAGGACATCAAGGTCAAGGTGGGCGATTCGGTGTCGGAAGGCACGCTGATCGTGCTGCTCGAAGCCGCCGGCGCACCGGCTGCCGCCGCACCGCAGGCCAGCGCACCGGCTCCGGCCGCGCCGGCGCCTGCCGCCGCGCCGGCACCCGCGAAGGCTGCGCCGGCACCGGCTGCCGCCGCGCCGGCCCCGGCCGCCGCGCCGTCGGGCGAATATCGCGCCAGCCACGCATCGCCGTCGGTCCGCAAGTTCGCACGCGAACTCGGCGTCGAAGTCGCGCGCGTGCAGGGCTCGGGTCCGAAGGGCCGCATTACGAAGGAAGACGTCACGGGCTTCGTGAAGGGCGTGATGACGGGCCAGCGCGCGGCGCCGGCCGCGGCAGCCGCGCCGGCGGGCGGCGGCGAGCTGAACCTGCTGCCCTGGCCGAAGGTCGACTTCTCGAAGTTCGGCCCGTTCGAGGCGAAGCCGCTGTCGCGCATCAAGAAGATCTCGGGCGCGAACCTGCATCGCAACTGGGTGATGATCCCGCACGTCACGAACAACGACGAAGCGGACATCACCGAGCTCGAGGCGCTGCGCGTCCAGCTGAACAAGGAACACGAAAAGGCGGGCGTGAAGTTCACGATGCTCGCGTTCGTGATCAAGGCGGTCGTTGCCGCGCTGAAGAAATTCCCGACCTTCAACGCGAGCCTCGACGGCGACAACCTCGTGTTCAAGCAGTACTTCCACGTCGGTTTCGCGGCCGATACGCCGAACGGCCTCGTCGTGCCGGTGATCCGCGACGCGGACAAGAAGGGCCTCGTCGACATCGCGAAGGAAATGAGCGACCTCTCGAAGGCCGCGCGTGAAGGCAAGCTGAAGCCGGACCAGATGCAGGGCGGCTGCTTCTCGATTTCGTCGCTCGGCGGGATCGGCGGGACGAACTTCACGCCGATCATCAACGCGCCGGAAGTGGCGATCCTCGGGTTGTCGCGCGGCCAGATGAAGCCGGTGTGGGACGGCAAGCAGTTCGTGCCGCGGCTCATGCTGCCGCTGTCGCTGTCGTATGACCATCGTGTCATCGATGGCGCGGAAGCCGCGCGGTTCAATGCGTATCTCGGAGCGTTGCTCGGGGATTTCCGTCGCATCATTCTTTGATGAGCGGGGTGGGGCTCGCGGGGGCGTGGTTTTGGGTTGGTTCTCCACGCACTTGTCGGTGAACCTGTTGCGCTAACGGTCTGCTAGCGTCGCCCCCGCGCGGGGCGGCGGTCACTTTTCTTTGTCTTCCAAAGAAAAGTAACCAAAAGAAAGGCGCGTCCTTGGGCGGACGGCAAAGGTGGTTCTGCCCGGGTTCGCTGTTTTTGTCAGGCCGTAGCCGTAGTCGGTTCTCTCGCGGGTTCCTCCCCCTCTGTCTGCAGTCAATCAAGAAGGGGACAGTCATGAGTCTCATCGAAGTCAAGGTTCCGGATATCGGCGATTTCAGCGGCGTCGATGTCATCGAAGTCAACGTCAAACCCGGCGACGTGATCGAAAAAGAGCAGACGCTCATCACGCTCGAATCCGATAAAGCCTCCATGGAAGTGCCCAGCGACGTCGCCGGCACCGTCAAGGAAGTCAAGGTCAAAGCCGGCGAGAAAGTCTCGCAAGGCACCGTCATCGCCATCGTCGAAGCGTCGGCAGGCGCAGCCGCGCCCGCTCCCGCGAAAACGCCCGAAGCGCCGAAGCCCGCAGCCGCCGCACCGGCTCCGGCCGCAGCGGCGCCCGCGCCCGCGCCGCAAGCCGGCAGCTACAGCGGCGCCGCCGACATCGAGTGCGACATGCTCGTGCTCGGCGCCGGCCCCGGCGGCTACTCGGCCGCGTTCCGCGCCGCCGACCTCGGCATGAAGACCGTACTCGTCGAGCGCTATTCGACGCTCGGCGGCGTGTGCCTGAACGTCGGCTGCATCCCGTCGAAGGCGCTGCTGCATACGTCGCTCGTCGTCGAGGAAGCCGCGGCGCTCGCGTCGCACGGCATCACGTTCGGCAAGCCGCAGGTCGATCTCGACAAGCTGCGCGACTTCAAGGGCGGCGTCGTCAAGAAACTGACGACCGGCCTCGCCGGCATGGCGAAGGCGCGCAAGGTCGAAGTGGTCACCGGCGTCGGCGCGTTCGTCGATCCGTTCCACATGGAAGTGCAGGGCGAAAACGGCAAGAAGGTCGTCAAGTTCAAGCAGGCGATCATCGCCGCGGGCTCGCAGGCCGTGAAGCTGCCGTTCATGCCGGAAGACCCGCGCGTCGTCGATTCGACGGGCGCGCTCGAACTGCGCCAACTGCCCAAGCGCATGCTCGTGATCGGCGGCGGCATCATCGGCCTCGAAATGGCGACGGTCTACTCGACGCTCGGCGCCGAGATCGACGTCGTCGAAATGATGGACGGCCTGATGATGGGCGCCGACCGCGATCTCGTGAAGGTCTGGGAAAAGTACAACGCGAAGCGCTTCGGCAACGTGATGCTGAAGACCAAGACGGTCGGCGCGGAAGCGAAGGAAGACGGCATCTACGTGAAGTTCGAGGGCGAGAAGGCGCCGGCGGAAGCGCAGCGCTACGACCTCGTGCTCGTCGCGGTGGGCCGCAGCCCGAACGGCAAGAAGATCGGTGCCGACAAGGCGGGCGTCGCGGTCACGGATCGCGGCTTCATCGACGTCGACAAGCAGATGCGCACGAACGTGCCGCACATCTTCGCGATCGGCGATATCGTCGGCCAGCCGATGCTCGCGCACAAGGCCGTGCATGAGGGCCACGTCGCCGCGGAAGCCGCGCACGGCGAAAAGGCGTACTTCGATGCACTGCAGATCCCGTCGGTGGCCTACACCGATCCGGAAGTGGCGTGGGCCGGCAAGACCGAGGATCAATGCAAGGCCGAAGGCATCAAGTACGGCAAGGCCGTGTTCCCGTGGGCCGCTTCGGGCCGCGCGATCGCGAACGGCCGCGACGAAGGCTTCACGAAGCTGATCTTCGACGAGGAAACCCATCGCGTGATCGGCGGTGCGATCGTCGGCCTGAACGCGGGCGACCTGATCAGCGAAGTGTGTCTCGCGGTCGAAATGGGCGCGGACGCGGAAGACATCGGCAAGACGATCCACCCGCACCCGACGCTCGGCGAATCGGTCGGCATGGCCGCCGAGCTGTATGAAGGCGTCTGTACGGACCTGCCGCCGCAACGCAAGAAGTAACGCGACCGGCACGGCCGGCTGCGCGCCGGCCACGAAACAACGCCGCCGCCCGGGCAAACCGGGCGGCGGCGTTTTGTTTTGCCTGGCGCGCGACAGCGCTCGAAGGCGGCGGGCCGTTGCCGCCCGCGCACGCTGCCGCGCCAGAAACGAAAAAGCCGCGCTGGGCGCGGCTCTTTCAGGAGCAGGGGACGCTTACGCGGCCGGCTTGCTCGAACGACGTGCGGCAGCGGCGGTTGCGGCCTTCGTTGCGACGGCAGCAGCGGCGTTGAAGTTCGTTTCAGCGATTTCCACCGCTTGCTTCGTGGCCTTCTGAACCGTTTCGTACGTGGTGTTCGCAGCGTTCAGTGCCGACTTCAGTGCGGCGACAGCCGTTTCCGAACCGGCCGGGGCGTTCTTCGCGACGTTGTCGACGAGTGCCTGGACCTTCTTGTTCTGCTCGTCGAATTGCGCTTCGGCGACCTTCGCGAACTCGGCTTGCGTCGACGAGGCGATTTCGTACAGGTGACGGCCGTACGACAGCACCTTTTCCGCGACCGGCTGCGACAGGCTCGCTTGCAGCGCGATCAGTTCCTGCGCGTCCTTCACCGACAGCAGACGCTGCGCGTTTTCCTGGCCTTCGGCCAGCGTCGACTTCACGACTTGCAGGTTGAGTTCGATCAGCTTTTCGACGCCTTCGAACGCCTTGGTCGTCAGACCGAACAGGCTTTCGAGGTTGGCTTTTTGGGCGGCGGCGATTTGCTCGGGGGTCAGCAAGGACATGTCAGGCTCCTGAAAAGCGATCGCGTCGATCGCAGGATAAAGGGCACTACGCTGGGGAACTTCGGCGCCGCGTGCTTTGTGCAACGCAGCAATGAGGCCTATTTTAGGGCAGAGGGCACGGATGTCAAGCACTTTTTGTGCGTTGCACAATCGCGACAAATTATCGATAAAACAACGAGTTATGGCGCCCGTTCGGAATCGGTTTCATACGTGTTCCCACATGGTGCGCACGGCGGCGGGGCAAACGCGCCGCACCATGATCACGCACAGGTAAACCTGACAGGCCCATGGAACGTTATCCTTCTGCTCCTGTCGAAAAACGCGCCGTTTCGATGCGCGTGCCGTGGCGACGTGCCGCCGTCACGGTCGAGACCGGCGCCCTGGGCACGCCGAGCACCGGATACGTACTTTCCCCGCTTTAAATTGCCTCCGAAGTGACGTTATCTCAATTAACCGCGTGGTAATCGGGAGACGGGCGCTGTCGGGCAGTGCATCCCATCGATTTTTTCGATGGGAGCGGAAGGGTCGATTGGCCGGAGGTTGGCCGACTCTTACATTCCGGTTTAAAGACGATCGGTAAGTGCCTAATATTGCTCTTTTTTTCAGCTTTAACTACACTTGCGGAAACCTCCCGCCCGCTTTGTCCAGACCCCAATGAAAGCCGAATCGTTTTCACCGCGCAGATTGTTGCAGAGCATGACGCTCGGCACCGCTGTGTCGGTCGCAGTCGCGTTGCTGGCGACCACCGCGTCCGTCACGCCTGCTGACGCCTTCGCCGCCACTGCGAAGACCCAAGCCGCCAAGAAAAAGGCCGTCGCTCCTGCTTCGTCAGCGAAGAAGAAGTCGGCCAGGGCGACCTCCGACAAATCCGCCAAGGTCGCCGACGCCGATGCGCCGCGCGCGAAGGCGTCGCGAAAGCGCGTGACGCTCGCGGCGAACAACCTGCATGGCGGCCATCGCGGCGCGGTGCGCAAGGTCGCGTTCCAGCCGCGCCGTCCGACGGTCGGCCAGGCGTTCGGCCTGCACGACACGCCCGACGCGCTCGCGCTGCGCTCGAGCGTCGCGTACGTCGTCGACCAGAATTCCGGCGAGCCGCTGTTCGACAAGAATTCACACGCGGTCGTGCCGATCGCGTCGATCTCGAAGCTGATGACGGCAATGGTCGTGCTCGACTCGAAGTCGCCGATGACCGATCAGCTCGAAGTCACCGACGAAGACCGCGACTACGAGAAGGGCACGGGCTCGCGCCTGTCGGTCGGCTCGGTGCTGTCGCGCGAGGACATGCTGCACATCGCGCTGATGGCGTCGGAAAACCGCGCGGCCGCCGCGCTGTCGCGCTACTACCCGGGCGGCCGTCCGGCGTTCATCGCGGCGATGAACGCGAAGGCGAAGTCGCTCGGCATGACCGATACGCATTTCGAGAATTCGACCGGCCTGTCGAGCTCGAACGTGTCGAGCGCGCGCGATCTCGTGAAGATGGTCAATGCGGCGTACCAGTACCCGATGATCCGCCAGTTCTCGACCGATCGTACCTACGAGGTGTACACGGGCAAGCGCAATCTCGTCTACAACAGCACCAACGCGCTGATCCGCGGCAACGGTTCGTGGGACATCGGCCTGCAGAAGACGGGCTTCATCAACGAAGCGGGCGAATGCCTCGTGATGCAGGCGACGATTCACGGCCGGCCGATGGTGATGGTGCTGCTCGATTCGTTCGGCAAGTACTCGCGTTTCGCCGATGCCTCGCGCCTGCGCAACTGGCTCGACGCCGGCGGCGGCGAGCGCCTGACGGCGGCCAACACGCCGAGCGGCGGTACCTGATCGCGTGCGGTGGTTTGCCGCCGTACCGTACCGGTCGCCGCAACGAAAAGCCCCGCAATCGCGGGGCTTTTTTTGTCTCTCGGAACCGCCGCCGAACCTGGTCGACGGCGCGGCTTACGCCTGCCGCTGCAGCCCGTCCACGTCCTTCGCGGGCGCCGGCCGGTAGCCGAGCGATTCGGAGATGGTGAGCGCCGTCCGGCTCAACTGGCCGAGCCACGCGTCCTGCAGCCGGTCGGCCGGCGCCGACAGCGACAGGCCCGCGACGAGCTTGCCCGAATCGTCGTAGATGCCGGCCGCGATGCAGCGCACGCCGAGTTCGAGCTCTTCGTTGTCGCGCGCGCACGATTGCTGGCGGACGATCGTCAGCTCACGCTCGAGCTTCGCGATATCGGTGATGCTGTTCTGCGTATGGCCGGACAGCCCCGTGCGCGTCGCATACGCACGCACGCGCGACGTTTCGTCGGCCGCGAGGAACAGCTTGCCGACCGACGTGAGGTGCAGCGGCGCGCGGCCGCCGATCGCACGGACGACCTGCATCCCCGAGCGCTCGGAGTACGCGCGCTCGATGTAGACGATCTCGTCGCCCTGGCGCACCGACAGGTTCACGGTCTGCCCGGTGAGGCGGTGCAGCTCGCGCATCGGCATCAGCGCCGCGTCGCGCACCGACAGGCGCGCCTTCACGAGATTGCCGAGCTCGAGCAGCCGCATGCCGAGGCGGTAGGTGCCGGGATCGGAGCGGTCGACGAGGCGGCAGGTCACCATGTCGTTGAGGATGCGGTGCGCGGTCGACGGGTGCAGCTCCGTGCGCTGCGCAAGTTCCTTCAGGCTGACGGGGTCACTGTGCGCGGCGAGCGCGTCCAGCAACCGCATCATGCGTTCGATCACCTGGATCGACGTTTTTGAATCCGGGGTGGGTTGGCTCATGTCGGGGGAGGAATCGGTTGACGCGGCAAGCGGTGTTGGATCGATTGTATCTCGTATCGTGAAAAAAGCGAACGCCGTTCGAGGAAGTCCTCGTTTCGCGCATCGCGGGCTTGCGCGGGGGCCGGCGTTGGTCTTGCCGGACAAACGTCGGATAATGAGAGCCGTTTTCTCGAAGGAGCACGTATGCGAGTCGGTTTGTTCGTGACCTGCCTGGTCGACCTGATGCGCCCCGAAATCGGCTTTTCGGCGCTCAAGCTGATTCGCGACGCGGGCTACGAGGTGGTCGTGCCGCCCGCGCAGACCTGCTGCGGCCAGCCGGCCTACAACTCGGGCGACCGCGCGCTCGCGCGCGACCTCGCGGAAAAGACGCTGCGCGAGTTCGAGCCGTTCGATTACGTCGTCGCCCCGTCCGGTTCGTGTGGCGGGATGATCCGCGCGCACTACGCTGATCTGTTCCGCGACGATCCCGAGCTGATGGGGCGCTACACGCGGTTCCAGCAGAAAGTTTACGAACTGACCGATTTCCTCGCGAACGTCGCGAAGGTGTCGCTGGCGCCGGGCGAATTCGCCGGGCCGGTCACCTATCACGATTCGTGCTCGGGGCTGCGCGAGCTCGGCGTGAAGGCGCAGCCGCGCGCGCTGCTCGCGCAGCGCGGCGTGGCCGTCACCGAGATGAAGGACTGCGAGCACTGTTGCGGCTTCGGCGGCACGTTCTCGGTGAAGTACGGCGATATCTCGGCGGCCATCGCGGATGAAAAATGCGCGAACGTGCGCGCGTCGGGCGCGGCCACGGTGGTGCTCGGCGATCTCGGCTGCATGCTGAACATCGAAGGGCGGTTGCGCCGCACCGGCGACCGCGACACGCGCGTGCTGCACGTCGCGCAGGTGCTGGCGGGCGACGTCTGACGCCCGGTTCCGCTCACTTTTCCCCGATACCGCGATGCAAGTCCAATCGATGCATTTCAAGGCGCGCGCCGGCCAGAAGCTGGCCGACCAGCGCCTGCAGCAGAACCTGAAGAAGCTGTCGACGAAGTTCGTGTCCGCGCGCGCCGACGCGATGACCATGATCGACTTCCCGGCCACGCGCGCCGCGCTGAAAGCGCGCCGCAATCGCGCGCTCGAGAATCTCGACGTGTGGCTCGAGGCGTTCGAGCGCGAGGCGACGCGGCGCGGCACGACGGTGCTGTTCGCCGAAACGACCGCGGACGCCGCGCGGCTCGTGGCCGACATCGCGCGCCGGCACGACGTGAGGAAGGTCATCAAGACCAAGTCGATGGTGTCCGAGGAAATGCGCCTGAACGCGGTGCTCGCCGAGATGGGCGTGCAGTCGATCGAGACGGACCTCGGCGAATACATCCTGCAGATCAACGACAACGAGCCGCCGAGCCACATCATCGCGCCCGTCGTGCACAAGGACAAGGACGAGATCGCCGACCTGTTCGCGCGCACGCATGGGCGCGAGCGGCTCACCGAGATCCCGGACATGACGCGCGAGGCGCGCGAGGTGCTGCGCCCGCATTTCATGTCGGCCGACATGGGCGTGACGGGCGGCAACTTCGTGATCGCCGAAACGGGTTCGGTCGCGATCGTGACGAACGAAGGGAACGAGGGCATGTGCACGGTGATGCCGCGCGTGCATGTCGCGGTGACGGGCATCGAGAAGGTGCTGCCGACCCTCGAGGATCTCGCGACCGCGATGCGGTTGCTGCCGCGTTCCGCGACCGGGCAGAAGACGTCGAACTATTTCTCGCTGCTGACCGGGCCGCGCGGGCCCGGCGACGAGGACGGCCCCGAGCACAACTACGTGGTGCTCGTCGACGGCGGCCGCACGGGCCTGATCGGCGGCGAATTCCAGGAGATGCTGCGCTGCATCCGCTGCGGCGCGTGCATGAACCATTGCCCGGTGTACCAGAAGGTCGGCGGTCATGCGTACGGATGGGTCTATCCGGGGCCGATGGGATCGGTGCTGACGCCGAGCTACGTCGGACTCGAGCGCACGCTCGACCTGCCGCAGGCGGCGACGCTGTGCGGCGAATGCGACAGCGTGTGCCCGGCCGGGATTCCGTTGTCGCACCTGTTGCGCACGTTGCGCGAGAAGCAGGTCGAGCGCCACCTGCGGCCGTGGCGCGAACGCGCGGCGCTCGCCGCGTGGGGGTTCTTCGCCCGGCGCCCGATGCTGTATGCGCTGGCGACCAAACTCGCGGTGCGCGTGCTCGAACGGCTGGGCGGCGACGGCGGCATGCTGCGGCGCCTGCCGATGATGGGCGGCTGGATGGATACGCGCGACATGCCGACACCGACCGGGCGCACGTTCCGCGAGTTGTACGCGGCGTCGCAAAGTCACCTCGGCTGACACTGTTCAGCGAGCGGCAACAGTGCGTTCGCTATTTGCATATTTATCTTGATAGATGCGGTCTATAGAATCTCGTCTGTAGTCCCCGGAATCGGGTTTCGGGGTACGAGGTCAACGAGGTCCGCATCATGAAAAAGACAATATCGATGTACTGGCCGCTGGCGATCGTGGTTCCGCTGGCAGCGGTTGCCTATCTGCATGCGATGGCCGATGCGCCGTCGCGCGGCCCGCTCGCGGTTCACCAGGCGTCCGCCGAACTGGCGCGCGCGGTGTCGTTCGGGCTGGTCGGCGACGCCGCCCAGCCGCTGCCGGCAGCATCCGGCGACATGGCGCTCGCTGCGCCGAAGGCGCTGTAATGCATGGCGCCGTCGCTTCGCGCGGCGGCGCGATGTCGGCCGCCTTTGTATAATGGCGCGTTCTTCTCCCACGCGGTTCGCCGCGGCTTTCCGATAGTGCGATGACGCGCGTTGCGATCTGTTTCGTCTGTCTCGGCAACATCTGCCGTTCGCCCACCGCGGAGGGCGTGATGCGCCACCAGGTCGATGCGGCCGCACTGGCCGACCGGATCGCGATCGATTCGGCCGGCACCGGCGACTGGCACGTGGGCGAACCGCCCGATACGCGTGCGCAGGCGGCGGCCCGCAGCCGCGGCTACGATCTGTCGGCGCTGCGCGCGCGGCAGGTGAGCGCGGCGGATTTCGAGCGTTTCGACCTGCTGCTCGCGATGGACGAAGCGAATCTCGCCGAGCTGCGCCGCCGCTGTCCACCGCAGCATCGCGACAAGGTGCGCCTGCTGATGGAATTCGCGCCGGGCGCGACCGAAACCGAAGTGGCCGATCCGTATTTCGGCGGCGCGCAGGGCTTCGAGCAGGTGCTCGATCAAATCGAGCGCGCATGCGCGGGCCTGCTGGAGACGCTCCGCGCGCGCACGGCGCACTGACCGCGCGCTATTCAGCGGTCTGCGAATACCCTTTCAAAGGCATGGATACTTGACTAAAAACATCAAATATTTATACTTGACCAAAATCGTCAAGATTGCAGTCCCCTAGACACCATGAGACTCACCACCAAAGGCCGTTTCGCCGTCACGGCGATGATTGACTTGGCACTGCGCCAGGAGCAGGGCCCGGTGACGCTTGCAGGCATCAGCCAGCGCCAGCGGATTTCGCTCTCGTATCTCGAACAGCTGTTCGGCAAGCTGCGCAGGCATGAAATCGTCGAATCCGTGCGCGGCCCGGGCGGCGGCTACAACCTCGCGCGTCGCGCGCAGGACGTCACCGTTGCCGACATCATCATCGCGGTCGATGAACCGCTCGACGCCACGCAGTGCGGCGGCAAAGGCACGTGCGACGGCTCGAAGCAGCCCGACGGCCATTGCATGACGCACGAGCTGTGGTCGACGCTGAACCAGAAGATGGTCGAATACCTCGATTCGGTGTCGCTGCAGGATCTCGTCGATCAGCAGCGCGCACGCGAGGGCGCCCCTGCGGTGCTGCGCGACCGGCGCGCGCCGGAGCCCGTCGCCGCACCGGCCGAGCCCGTGCGCACGATGCCGCTCGGCCCCAATTCGGTGTTCAACATCGCGAGTTCGTGAGCGCGAAGGCGCCCGCCATACCCCATAACGCACATAGTCCCTGCATAGAATACCCGGAGCGACAGATGACCCAAGAGACTCTCCACCTGCCCATCTACATGGATTACAGCGCGACGACGCCCGTCGATCCGCGCGTGGTCGACAAGATGGTGCCGTACCTGCGCGAGCAGTTCGGCAACCCGGCGTCGCGCAGCCATGCCTACGGCTGGGACGCGGAGCGCGCGGTCGAGGAGGCGCGCGAGCAGGTGGCCGCGCTCGTGAACGCCGATCCGCGCGAGATCATCTGGACGTCGGGCGCCACCGAGTCGGACAACCTCGCGATCAAGGGCGCCGCGAACTTCTACAAGGGGAAGGGCAAGCACATCATCACGGTGAAGACCGAGCACAAGGCCGTGCTCGACACGTGCCGCGAGCTCGAGCGCGACGGTTTCGAAGTCACCTATCTCGACGTGAAGGACGACGGCCTGATCGACCTCGACGTGTTCAAGGCCGCGCTGCGCCCGGACACGATTCTCGTGTCGGTGATGCACGTGAACAACGAGATCGGCGTGATCCAGGACATCGAGACGATCGGTGAAATCTGCCGCGAGAAGGGCATCGTGTTCCACGTCGATGCCGCACAGTCGACTGGCAAGGTCGCGATCGACCTCGCGAAGCTGAAGGTCGACCTGATGTCGTTCTCGGCGCACAAGACCTACGGCCCGAAGGGCATCGGCGCGCTGTACGTGCGTCGCAAGCCGCGCGTGCGCATCGAAGCGCAGATGCACGGCGGCGGTCACGAGCGCGGGATGCGGTCGGGCACGCTGGCGACGCACCAGATCGTCGGCATGGGCGAGGCGTTCCGCATCGCGCGCGAGGAAATGGCGACGGAGAACGAGCGCATCCGCATGCTGCGCGACAAGCTGCTGCGCGGCCTGTCGCAGATCGAGGAAACCTACGTGAACGGCGACATGGATCGCCGTGTCCCGCACAACCTAAACATCAGCTTCAACTTCGTCGAAGGCGAGTCGCTGATCATGGCGATCAAGGACGTCGCGGTGTCGTCGGGGTCCGCGTGCACGTCGGCGTCGCTGGAGCCGTCGTACGTGCTGCGTGCGCTCGGCCGCAACGACGAGCTCGCGCACAGCTCGATCCGCTTCACGGTGGGCCGCTTCACGACGGAGCAGGAAGTCGACTTCGTGGTCGATCTGCTGAACAGCAAGATCGCGAAGCTGCGCGAGCTGTCGCCGCTCTGGGAAATGCACCAGGAAGGCATCGATCTGTCGACGATCGAATGGGCCGCACACTGATACCGCATTGAATGCAACCGCGGGCGGATTGACGCACGCAGACGTAACGAGTCAAGGAGTCTGAGTCATGTCTTACAGCAACAAGGTTCTGGATCACTACGAAAACCCGCGCAACGTCGGTTCGTTCGCGAAGGACGACGACACGGTCGGCACGGGCATGGTCGGCGCGCCGGCATGCGGCGACGTGATGAAGCTGCAGATTCGTGTCGGCGCGGACGGCGTGATCGAAGACGCGAAGTTCAAGACCTACGGTTGCGGTTCGGCGATCGCATCGAGCTCGCTCGTCACCGAATGGGTGAAGGGCAAGACGCTCGACGAGGCACTGTCGATCAAGAACACGCAGATCGCCGAGGAACTCGCGCTGCCGCCGGTGAAGATTCACTGCTCGATCCTCGCGGAAGACGCGATCAAGGCAGCCGTGGCCGACTACAAGAAGCGCCACGACACCAAGGAAAGCGATCAGGCAGCAGCCTGAACGGCATCGAGCGGCTAGGGAAGGAAACGCGGCGGGCCCCGGCGGCGCGCCGCGGCAAGGACATCATGGCAATTACACTGACCGAAAAAGCAGCACAGCACGTGCAGAAATACCTCGTCCGTCGCGGCAAGGGTGTGGGCCTGCGGCTTGGCGTTCGCACGACCGGGTGCTCGGGGCTCGCATACAAGCTCGAGTATGTCGACGAGCTGGCCCCCGAGGATCAGGTGTTCGAGAGCCATGGCGTGAAGGTCGTCGTCGATCCGAAGAGCCTCGCCTATATCGACGGCACCGAGCTCGACTTCGCCCGCGAAGGCCTGAACGAAGGGTTCAAGTTCAACAACCCGAACGTGAAGGACGAGTGCGGGTGCGGGGAATCGTTCCGCGTGTGACGCGGCTCCCTCCGCGCGATGCGGGCAACAGGCGGCACGGGCCGCCTTTTTAATGTGCGGCGTTTGCCGCGCGACGAACCGGAATTGAACGCGACGATGGTTTCGCTGAAAGACAGCCATTTCGACCTGTTTCATCTGCCGGCGCAATTCGCGCTCGACGAGACGGCGCTCGACGCCGCCTATCGGACGGTGCAGACGCAGGTGCACCCGGACCGCTTCGCGGCGGCCGGCGATGCGCAAAAGCGCATCGCGATGCAATGGGCCACCCGCGCGAACGAGGCGTACCGCACGCTGCGCGATCCGCTGAAGCGCGCGTCCTATCTGCTGTCGCTGCGCGGCGTCGACATCGGCGCGGAAAACAACACGGCGATGGAGCCCGCCTTCCTGATGCAGCAGATGGAATGGCGCGAGGGCATCGAGGATGCCGCGGCCGCCCGCAACGTCGACGCGCTCGATGCGCTCCTCGCCGAGTTGCGCGACGAGAAGCGCGTGCGCGTCGAGCGCCTTGGCACGCTGCTCGACAGCGGTGCGGACCAGGCCGCCGCGGAAGCCGTGCGTCAGCTGATGTTCATCGAACGGGTCGCGTCGGAAGTGGGCGCGCAGATCGAGCGCCTCGAAACTTAACCGCGTGCCTTGCGGCACGCGCAGCAAACGGGCCGAGCGCCCGAACGAACCAAGATGGCTTTACTGCAAATTTCCGAACCGGGCATGGCGCCGGCGCCGCACCAGCGGCGACTCGCCGTCGGGATCGATCTCGGCACGACGAACTCGCTCGTCGCCGCCGTGCGCAACAGCGTGCCCGAAGTCCTGCCGGACGAAGCGGGCCGCGTGCTGCTGCCGTCGGTGGTCCGTTACCTCGAGAAGGGCGGCCGCCGCATCGGCCACGAAGCGAAGGAGCAGGCCGCGACCGATCCGCGTAACACGATCGTGTCGGTCAAGCGCTTCATGGGCCGCGGCAAGGCCGAGGTCGAAGGCGCGGCGAACGCGCCGTACGAATTCGTCGACGCGCCGGGCATGGTGCAGATCCGCACGATCGACGGCGTGAAGAGCCCGGTCGAAGTGTCGGCCGAGATTCTCGCGACGCTGCGTTATCGCGCGGAAGACACGCTCGGCGACGAGCTGGTCGGCGCGGTGATCACGGTGCCCGCGTATTTCGACGATGCACAGCGCCAGGCGACCAAGGATGCCGCGCGCCTCGCCGGCCTCAACGTGCTGCGCCTGCTGAATGAACCGACCGCCGCGGCGATCGCCTACGGCCTCGACAATGCGGCCGAAGGCCTTTACGCGGTATACGACCTTGGCGGCGGCACGTTCGACCTGTCGATCCTGAAGCTGACGAAGGGCGTGTTCGAGGTGCTGGCCGCGGGCGGCGATTCCGCGCTCGGCGGCGACGATTTCGACCACGCGCTGTTCGGTCACGTGCTCGCGCAGGCCGGTATCGACGCGAAGACGCTCGCGCCCGAGGACGTTCGCCTGCTGCTCGACCGCGTGCGCGTGCTGAAGGAAGCGCTGTCGTCGGCACCCGAGGCTGCGCTCAACGTGACGTTGTCGAGCGGCGCGCATCTCGTGCAGACGATTTCGCACGACACGTTCGCGTCGCTCGTCGAGCCGCTCGTGCAGCGCACGCTCACGCCGACCCGCAAGGCGCTGCGCGATGCGCAGGTCACGCCGGCCGACATCAAGGGCGTCGTGCTCGTCGGTGGCGCGACGCGCATGCCGGTGATCCGCGACGCGGTCGCCAGATATTTCGGCCAGCCGCCGCTCGTGAACCTCGATCCGGACCAGGTCGTCGCACTTGGCGCGGCGATCCAGGCCGATCTGCTCGCGGGCAATCGCGGCACCGGCGACGACTGGCTGCTGCTCGACGTGATTCCGCTGTCGCTCGGTGTCGAGACGATGGGCGGCCTCGTCGAGAAGATCATTCCGCGCAACTCGACGATTCCGATCGCGCGCGCGCAGGAATTCACGACCTTCAAGGACGGCCAGACCGCGATGGCGATCCACGTCGTGCAGGGCGAGCGTGAGCTCGTCGCCGACTGCCGGTCGCTCGCGCGCTTCGAGCTGCGCGGCATTCCGCCGATGACGGCGGGCGCCGCGCGCATTCGCGTGACCTATCAGGTCGACGCGGACGGCCTGCTGTCGGTGTTTGCACGCGAGCAGTTGTCGGGCGTCGAGGCGTCGGTCGTCGTGAAGCCGTCGTACGGCCTCGCCGACGACGACATCGCGAAGATGCTGGAAGACAGCTTCAAGACCGCCGAAATCGACATGCGCGCCCGTGCGCTGCGCGAAGCGCAGGTCGAGGCCGAGCGGATGCTCGAGGCGACGCAGGCCGCGCTGGCGGCCGATGGCGAACTGCTCGAGGCCGACGAGCGCGCGCAGGTCGACGCGCTGGCCGCGGCGCTGCGCACGGTCGCGCAGGGCGACGATACGCATGCGATCGAAGCGGCGACCAAGGCGCTGGCCGACGGGACCGACGAATTCGCGGCGCGCCGGATGGACAAGAGCATCAAGCGCGCGCTGTCGGGCCGCCGGCTCGACGAGATCTGAACCTACGAACCGCGCATCGGCCGGCAACGGCCCGCGCGATGATGAACGTGCGGCGCATGGCGCCGCACCCTGACTGACGGAACGAACATGCCTCAACTGGTGGTGCTGCCTCACGTCGAACTGTGCCCGGACGGCGCGGTGATCGACGCGACGCCCGGCAAGAGTATCTGCGACAACCTGCTCGATCACGGGATCGAGATCGAGCATGCATGCGAGAAGTCGTGCGCATGCACGACGTGCCACGTGGTGATCCGCGAAGGCTTCAACGATCTGGCGCCGTCCGAGGAGGACGAGGATGATCTGCTGGACAAGGCGTGGGGCCTCGAGCCGACGTCGCGCCTGTCGTGCCAGGCGATCGTGAAGGAAGATTCGGACCTGGTGGTCGAGATCCCGAAGTACTCGATCAACCACGCGAAGGAAAATCACTGACAGGAACCGGAGGCAGGCGATGAAATGGACCGATTCGCGTGAAATAGCCATTGCGCTGGCGGACAAGCACCCGGACATCGACCCGCAGCGGATCAACTTCGTCGACCTGCGCCAGTGGGTGCTCGAACTCGACGGCTTCAATGACGATCCGGCGCACTCCGGCGAGAAGATCCTCGAGGCGATCCAGGCACACTGGATCGACGAATCGGATTTCGACGACGAGGACTGACCGGCCGGGGCGTGCATGGCAACGATGCACGCCGCGCCAATGAAAAACGGCTCGCGAGCGCTTTGCTCGCGAGCCGTTTTCGTTTTGAGCGAACTGCCCGCGCACGACACGCAGGCAGCGGCCGCCGATGATTACACCATCGGCGTTAAGCGCCGACCAGCGTGCCGTTCTCGATCCGCACACGCTGGCCCTGGCCGAACGGCGGCGGGTTGCGGTACGTGAACGTGCGCGTCGCGCCGCTTTCCATCTGCACTTGCACCTGATAGTCGGTTTCCGCGCGAACCTGCTTCTCGACCTGGTTGCCGGCGAGCCCGCCGCCCAGCGCGCCGATGATCGTCATCGCGGTGCGGCCGTTGCCGTTGCCGAACTGGTTGCCGAGCAGGCCGCCGGCCGCCGCGCCGCCCACGGCGCCGATCCCCGAGCTCTGGCCCGGCGTGCGCGTCTGCGTGATCGAGACGACCGTGCCGCAGCTCTGGCAGTAGGTCTGCGCAGGCGCCGACGGCTGCTGCGCGTATTGCGGGGGCTGCGGGGCGGTCGTGTGACGGCGGTGCGGCGCAGCCGGGCGCGGCGCCGGCTTCGGCTCGGCCTGCGCGACGGCCGCCTTCTGCTGCGCGGCCGCCTGTTCCGCTGCCTGCCGCTGCGCTTGCGCGGCCAGCGCGGCGCTGGCGGCCGCGGCCGTATCGACGGCCGGCTGCGACGCGATCAGCGCGGCCTGGGTCTGGCCGTTCTGCTCGTTGCTGCTGGTGGCTTTCGGGAAGACGCCCGTGATCGCTGCCGTCGCCGCGAGGCTGGCGACGATGACGGCGCCGGCCGCGGTGGCGATCAGCGGGTGGAGGCGTTGCTTTTGCGGCGTGGTCTGATTCTGGTTGTCCATTTTGTTCTCCAAGGTCGATCCGGATCGGCGCACGGCGCCGCAGCAGGATCCCACGCTCGGGAGCGAGCAGACTCGGCGTTCCGGCGCCTCGTTCTGGTCCCGTAGTCATGCGTGGTGACGCAACAGGAGTGTCGTCCACGGCCGGGCGGTGCGCCGTATCAAGGTGTAACGAATTGCAGCGGGGCATGGGCGGACGTTTCCGGGAAAACCCGGAGAAGCGCGTCGCCGCGAGGGAATAAAAAGGGGGAGGATCGTAGGCCGGCGGACGCCGGCTGGCGGGATTTACGCGTCGTTACAAAGCCGACGCGTGCGCGCCACGAGGGGGGCGGCGCACACGCGGGGGCGGCCGTCAGTCTTCGCGGCGCAGGTGCGGGAACAGCAGCACGTCGCGGATCGTCGGGCTGTCGGTCAGCAGCATCACCAGACGGTCGATGCCGATCCCGCAACCGCCGGTCGGCGGCATCCCGTATTCGAGCGCGCGGATGTAGTCGGCGTCGAAGAACATCGCTTCCTCGTCGCCCGCATCCTTCTGCTCGACCTGCTTCTTGAAGCGCGCGGCCTGGTCTTCCGGATCGTTCAGCTCCGAGAAGCCGTTCGCGATCTCGCGGCCGGTCATGAACAGCTCGAAACGCTCGGTGATGCCCGGCACCGTATCCGATGCGCGTGCGAGCGGCGACACCTCAACCGGGTAGTCGATGATGTAGGTCGGCTCCCACAGTTGCGATTCCGCGGTTTCCTCGAACAGCGCGAGCTGCAGCGCGCCGATGCCTGCATTCAGGAACGCCGGTTGCGACACGTCGACGCCGAGGCGCTTCAGTTCGGTGCGCAGGAACGCGTCGTCCGACAGCTGGCCGTCGGTGTAGTCGGGTGCGTACTTCTGGATCGCCTGCGTGATCGTCAGGCGATGGAACGGCTTCGCGAGGTCGAGCTCGCGGCCCTGGTACTGGATCGTCGCGGTGCCGAGCGCATCGATCGCCGCCTGGCGGATCAGTTGCTCGGTGAAGTCCATCAGCCAGCGGTAGTCGGTGTACGCGGCGTAGAACTCCATCATCGTGAATTCCGGGTTGTGACGCGGCGACACGCCTTCGTTCCGGAAATTGCGGTTGATCTCGAACACGCGCTCGAAGCCGCCGACGATCAGGCGCTTCAGGTACAGCTCCGGCGCGATGCGCAGGAACATCTGCATGTCGAGCGCATTGTGATGCGTGACGAACGGCTTCGCGGCCGCGCCGCCCGGGATCGGGTGCAGCATCGGCGTCTCGACTTCCATGAACTCGGCGTTGTCCATGAACTTGCGGATCGACGCGATCGTCTTCGTGCGGGCGCGGAACGTGTCGCGCGTTTCCGGCGTGACGATCAGGTCGACGTAGCGCTGGCGGTAGCGCATTTCCTGGTCGGACAGACCGTGGAACTTGTCCGGCAGCGGACGCAGCGCCTTCGACAGCAGGCGCAGTTCCTTGCACTGGACCGACAGCTCGCCCTTGTTGGTGCGGAACAGCACGCCGCGCGCGGCGACGATGTCGCCGAGGTCCCACTTCTTGAACGCGTCGTAGGTGTCGGCGCCGACGTCGTTCGGCGTCACGAAGAACTGGATCTGGCCCGACCCGTCCTGCACCGTCGCGAAGCTCGCCTTGCCCATCACGCGCTTGAGCATCATGCGGCCGGCGACCGACACCTCGACCGGATTCGCTTCGAGCGCGGCCTTGTCCGAATCGGCGAATCTGGCCTGCAGGTCGGCTGCGTGGTGCTCGGGCCGGAAATCGTTCGGATAGGCGACGCCTTGCTCGCGCAACGCGCGCAGCTTCTCGCGGCGCTCGGCGATGATCTGGTTGTCGTCCGCCGTGACGGCGGGCTGCGTTTGGGTCGGTTCGGTCATGATGGTCGGAATTCGGAGTGGGGTGCGGCAACGCAAACGGGAAGGGCGGCGCGGGCCGGCCGCGCCGCGGCGCTTACACGCCCTGTTTGAGGCTCGCGCTGATGAAGTCGTCGAGATCGCCGTCGAGCACCGCCCGCGTGTTGCTCATTTCGACGTTCGTGCGCAGGTCCTTCACGCGGCTCTGGTCGAGCACGTACGAGCGGATCTGGTGGCCCCAGCCCACATCGGTCTTGCTCGATTCGAGCTTGTCCTGCTCGGCCTGGCGCTTGCGCATTTCGACTTCGTACAGGCGCGACTTCAGCATCGCCATCGCTTCGGCGCGGTTGCGGTGCTGCGAGCGGTCGTTCTGGCACTGCACGACGATGCCGGTCGGCATGTGCGTGATCCGCACCGCGGAGTCGGTCTTGTTGATGTGCTGGCCACCCGCGCCGGATGCGCGGTACGTGTCGATGCGCAGGTCGGCCGGGTTGATCTCGACTTCGATCGAATCGTCGATTTCCGGATAGACGAACACCGACGAGAACGACGTATGGCGGCCGCCCGACGAGTCGAACGGCGACTTGCGCACGAGGCGGTGGATGCCCGTTTCGGTGCGCAGGAAGCCGTACGCGTATTCGCCCGTGACCTTGACCGTCGCGTTCTTGATGCCGGCGACGTCGCCGTCGGACTCTTCGAGCACCTCGGCCTTGAAGCCCTTGCGTTCGCAGTAGCGCAGGTACTGGCGCAGCAGCATCGACGCCCAGTCGCATGCCTCGGTGCCGCCGGCGCCGGCCTGGATGTCGATGAAGCAGTTGTTCGGATCGGCCGGGTTCGAGAACATCCGGCGGAACTCGATGTCGCCGACGCGCGCCTCGAGCTTCGCGGCGTCTTCTTCGGATGCGAGAAGGGTGTCTTCGTCGCCTTCCTCGCGCGCCAGCTCGAACAGGTCGAGCGCGTCGCGCAGGTCGCTATCGAGCACGGTGAGCGTCGTGACGACGCCTTCGAGCAGCTTTTTCTCGCGACCGAGCGCCTGGGCGTTCTTCGAATCGTTCCAGACGTTCGGGTCTTCGAGTTCCTTGTTGACTTCGGTCAGACGCGCAGCTTTGGCGTCGTAGTCAAAGATACCCCCGAAGCTCGCCCGCGCGGTTGCGCAGGTCGAGCAGGGAGCTTTCGATCGCGTTGAGACGTTCCGCTTCCATGATCGTTCGCTATTCTTGCTTCGTAAAAAAGCGGAATTATAGCCGATCGGTGGGGTTTCCCGGTGACGCGGAGTGTGCTTGCATGCGCGCCGCGGCCCCGTTCGGCGCGGCACGCATGCGGCTCGCGAGTGCCGCGGGCCGGTCGGCCGGGTGCCCGGCGCTCAGCCGGCCGCGTGTTCGACGATCAGCTGGACGCGCGTCACGCCGTTCCACGTATCGGCGACGAGCCGGTACGCGACCAGCGCGCTCGCCGGCAGCGGCTCGGTGTGGTTGAACCAGATCGCGTTGAAGCGCTGGCGGCCGCGCGCCAGCTGCAGCTTCAGGTGCTTTTCCTTCACGAGCGACTGCGACACGACGTCGAATTCGCCCGAGAAAAGCGGGGCCGGAAACCCTTGCCCCCACACGGCTTCGTCGAGCAGGCCGACGAACTGCGGCGTGAAGTACGCATCCTCGAGTTCGCCGTCGGTCTCGATCACGCGGGCCAGCGCATCGTCGGACAGCCATTCGCGCGCGACGGCCTCGAACGCGGCCGCGAAGCGCGGCACGTTTTCGGTGTCGAGCGTGAGGCCGGCCGCCATCGCGTGGCCGCCGAACGCGACGATCAGGTCCGGTTCGCGTTTCGACACGAGGTCGAGCGCATCGCGCAGATGGAAGCCGGCGATCGATCGGCCGGAGCCCTTGACCCGCTTGCCGTCGTCGTCGGCGTGCGCGAACGTGAACGACGGGCGGTGGAATTTTTCCTTGAGCCGGCCGGCGACGATGCCGATCACGCCCTGGTGCCATTCGGGATTGAACAGCGTGATCGTGCATGCGTCGGCCGGATCGACGTCGGCGAGATCGGCGAGCGCCTGCTGCTGCATGCCGGCCTCGATTTCGCGGCGCTCGCGGTTCATCACGTCGAGCTGCTGCGCGAGATCCCACGCGCGGCCGATGTCGTCGGTGATCAGGCATTCGATGCCGAGCGACATGTCGGACAGCCGCCCGGCCGCGTTCAGGCGCGGACCGAGGCCGAAGCCGAGGTCGAAGCCCGACGCGGTGCGCGCTTCGCGCGCGGCGGCGCGGAACAGCGCGGCGATGCCCGGCTGCATGCGGCCGTTGCGGATGCGCTGCAGCCCCTGCGCGACGAGCACGCGGTTGTTGCCGTCGAGCCGCACGACGTCGGCGACGGTGCCGAGCGCGACGAGGTCGAGCAGGCCGTCGAGGCGCGGTTCGGCTTCCTTGCTCGCGAACGCGCCGCGGCGACGCAGCTCGGCGCGCAGCGCGAGCAGCACGTAGAACATCACGCCGACGCCGGCGAGGTGCTTGCTCGGAAACGCGCAGCCGGGCTGGTTCGGGTTGACGATCGCGCGCGCGGCGGGCAGCGCGTCGCCGGGCAGGTGATGATCGGTCACGAGCACGTCGATGCCGCGTGCGTTCGCGGCTTCGACGCCGGCGACGCTCGCGATCCCGTTGTCCACGGTGATCAGCAGGTCGGGCTTGCGCGCGGCCGCGAGCTCGACGATCTCGGGCGTGAGGCCGTAGCCGTATTCGAAGCGGTTCGGCACCAGGTAGTCGATCTGCGCGCCGAACATCCGCAGGCCGCGCACCGCGACCGCGCAGGCGGTCGCGCCGTCGCAGTCGTAGTCGGCGACAACCAGCAGGCGCCGCTTGTCGGCGATCGCGTCGGCGAGCAGCACCGCCGCATCGGCACAGCCTTTCAGCTCGGTGGGCGGAACGAGGCGCGCGAGCGCGGTCTCGATATCGACGGGCGACTGCACGCCGCGCGACGCGTACAGGCGCGCGAGGACGGGGTGCAGGCCGTGGCGCGCGAGCGCTTCGGCGTCGGCGGGCGCGACGGGGCGGGTAACGATGCGGGTCATACGGGGGGGGCGGGTTATTCGAACAGGGAGGCAAGCGCACGGCGGCGCCAGAACTTGCGCAGGTCGGCGCGTGTGGCGTGCAGCGTGACGGAGCTCGTGTCGCCGCACAGCGTGACGTCGATGCTCGCCAGCTCGCCGTTTTGCAGCGCGGCGAGCGCGGGCGCGAACCAGTCGCGCTCCAGCGCGGCGAGGCCGTCGTGCCAGCGCGCCCAGTCCTGCTCGATGAACGGGGTGGTCAGCGTCGGCAGCTCGACGAGCGTCGCGCCATCGGCGGCGGGCAGCGCGCCGAACGTCGCGGGCAGGCCGCCGGCTTCGGCTCGTGCGGCGCGTGCGAGGCCGAGCGCGGCCTGCGATGCGGACAGCACGCGCGCGAAGGGTGTGCCGACCGGCTTCAGCGTGCCCTGCGCATGGAACCAGACCGAATTGACGGCCGGCAATCCACGCGCCTCGCGGGCTTCGTTGACCGGATGCTGGAACCACGCCATCTGTACTTCGTTCTGCAGCTTCATCCACATCCGCGAGCGCTCGCCCGTATGCGCCTCGTGCGGCAGCCAGATCTCGATGTTGCGGCCGCTGGCGCGCAGCGGCGCGGCGCCGGCAAGGCGCGCGAGCTGTTCGCTCGACAGGTACCAGCGCGCCGGGTTCGGCGCTTCAAGCCGCACGCCGAGCTCCTCGATCAGCGGCCGCGCGACCGCGAGCAGCGCGGCCGCGTCGCCGTCGTCGAGCGCGAGGGCGGCCGGATCGACGAGCACGAGGTGATCGTGCGCGATTTCGACGTGCACGGGCTCGACGCACGCCCATGCCTGGGTGCCGGGATCGCCGCCGTCGGCCAACAGCATGTAGGGCGCGAGCGGCGCCTCGTCCGCGGCGTTGCCCTGCGTGGCGCCGAAGCGGCTTGCCAGCCAGCGCTCGTGCGGCAGCGTGCGCTGGAAGTCCTCGCCGGCCACACGCTCGACGAGACTCGCGCGGGCGAGCAACTTTTGGAGCGCGGGGCTGTCCAGCGTGTGCAGGGACGAGGCCGCGTCGGCCGCCGACGGCAGCGCGAACGGAACGAGAAAATGGAGGCGTCGGTCGTGCATGATGGTGCGCATTGTATGGCAAACTGCGCGCGTGATCGGGCCGGCTGACGGCCCGTTCGCGTCCGGCGGCCGTTTTTTCGACCGTGCCCGGGCTGCCGGCCGCCACCCGGCGGCGGTCCGGCCGCGGCGCGCCTCCCGCCTCCCGCCGTAACCAGCAGAAAGGATTCGCTTGAAACTTCCGTACGAATGGCAGATCGGCTGGCGCTACACGCGCGCCGGCAAACGCACGACCGGCAACGGCTTCATTTCCTTCATCGCGCTCGTGTCGATGCTCGGGATCGCGCTCGGCGTCGCGGCGCTGATCGTCGTGCTGTCGGTGATGAACGGCTTCCAGAAGGAAGTGCGCGACCGCATGCTGTCGGTGCTCGCGCACGTCGAGGTGTTCTCGCCGACGGGTTCGATGCCCGACTGGCAACTGACCGCGCAGGAAGCCCGCCGCAATCCGTCGGTGATCGGCGCGGCGCCGTACGTCGACGCGCAGGCGCTGCTCACGCGCCAGGACGCGGTGAGCGGCGTGATGCTGCGCGGCGTCGAGCCGTCGCTCGAGCCGCAGGTCTCCGACATCGGCAAGGACATGAAGGCCGGGCAGCTCGGCGCGCTCGTGCCGGGCCAGTTCGGCATCGTGCTCGGCGACGCGCTCGCCGGCAATCTCGGCGTGACGGTCGGCGACAAGGTCACGCTCGTCGCGCCCGAAGGCTCGATCACGCCGGCCGGCATGATGCCGCGCCTGAAGCAGTTCACGGTCGTCGGCGTGTTCGAATCGGGCCACTACGAATACGACAGCACGCTCGCGATGATCAACATCCGCGACGCCGAGGCGCTGTTCCGGATGAGCGCGCCGACCGGCGTGCGGCTGCGGCTCACCGACATGCAGAAGGCGCCGCAGGTCGCGGTCGAGCTGTCGCATACGCTGTCGGGCAGCCTGTACATCCGCGACTGGACCCAGCAGAACAAGACGTGGTTCTCGGCCGTGCAGATCGAGAAGCGGATGATGTTCATCATCCTCACGCTGATCATCGCGGTGGCCGCGTTCAACCTCGTGTCGTCGCTCGTGATGACGGTGACCAACAAGCAGGCCGACATCGCGATCCTGCGCACGCTCGGCGCGCAGCCGGGGTCGATCATGAAGATCTTCGTCGTGCAGGGCGTGACGATCGGCTTCGTCGGCACCGCGTCGGGCGTCGCGCTCGGCTGCCTGATCGCATGGAGCATCCCGTGGCTGATCCCGATGATCGAGCACCTGTTCGGCGTGCAGTTCCTGCCGCCGTCGGTGTACTTCATCAGCGAGCTGCCGTCCGAACTCGTCGCGAGCGACGTGATCCGGATCGGGCTGATCGCGTTCGCGCTGTCGGCCGTCGCGACGCTCTATCCGAGCTGGCGCGGCGCGAAGGTGAAGCCGGCGGAGGCGCTCCGCTATGAATGACCGCGCGGCCGCATTCGCGGATTCACGACAACAACACAACAGACAGGATTCGGCAGGTATGCAGGAATACGTGCTTCAGGCGCGCGGGATCACGAAGGCGTTCGTGCAGGGCGGCTTCAACGTGCAGGTGCTCAACAACACCGAGCTGACGGTGCGGCGCGGCGAGAAGCTCGCGGTCGTCGGCGCGTCGGGGTCCGGCAAGAGCACGCTGCTGCACGTGCTCGGCGGTCTCGACGAGCCGAGCGCCGGCGAAGTGTCGCTGCTCGGCAAGCCGTTTACGCAGCTCGCCGAGCGCGAGCGCAACGAGCTGCGCAACCGCGCGCTCGGCTTCGTCTACCAGTTCCATCACCTGCTGCCCGAGTTCACGGCGCTCGACAACGTCGCGATGCCGCTGCGCATCCGCCGGATGACGACCGAGGACGCGCGCGCGCAGGCACAGGCGATGCTCGAACGCGTCGGTCTCGGCCCGCGGGCGAAGCACCGGCCGGGCGAGCTGTCGGGCGGCGAACGGCAGCGCGTCGCGATCGCGCGCGCGCTGGTCACGAAGCCCGCGTGCGTGCTCGCCGACGAGCCGACCGGCAACCTCGACGGCACGACGGCCGACACGGTGTTCAACCTGATGCTCGAACTGTCCGAGACGCTCGAAACGAGTTTCGTGATCGTCACGCACGACCCCGATCTCGCCGCGCGCTGCGACCGCATCATGCGGCTGCGCGACGGGGTGCTGCACGAGGAGCCGGCGCTGCCGGTGTAAAAAAGCCACGCCGTTGGCCGGCCGCCGGTTCGTCGCGGCACGGCGCAACGACGCAGGACCGCTGACATGTGGATCGACACGCACTGCCATCTCGATGCCGCCGAGTTCGACGCCGACCGCGACGGGGTCGCGCAGGCTGCGCGCGCGGTCGGCGTGTCGCGCATCGTGATCCCGAGCATCGGGCGCGACAACTTCACGACGGTGCGCGAACTCGCGCAGCGCACGCCGGGCGCGGTCTATGCGCTCGGCATCCATCCGATGTATACGCCGCAGGCGCGCGACGCCGATCTCGACCGGCTGCGCATGGAGATCGAGGCGAGCCTCGACGATCCGCGGTTCGTCGCGATCGGCGAGATCGGGCTCGACTATTTCGTGCCGGGGCTCGACGAAGCGCGGCAGCAGTTCTTCTATCAGGGCCAGCTCAGGCTCGCGCGGGAATTCGACCTGCCGGTGCTGTGCCACGTGCGCAAGTCGCAGGACCGCGTGCTCGCCGGGCTGCGCCGTTTCGGCGTGCGGCGCGGCATCGCGCATGCGTTCAACGGCAGTTTTCAGCAGGCCGAAGCGTACCTGGCGCAGGGGCTGCATCTCGGCTTCGGCGGCAACGTGACCTTCACGCGCGCGCGGCAGATCCGCCGGCTCGCCACCGAGTTGCCGCTCGACGCGCTCGTCGTCGAGACCGACGCGCCCGACATCGCGCCCGAATGGGCATACAAATCCCGCAATACGCCTGATCAGGTACCGCGGATCGGCGGCGTGCTCGCCGAATTGCGCGGGCTCGAGACTGGCGAACTGGCCGTATGCACTTCGGCTAACGCGCTCGCCGCGCTGCCGCGACTCGCACTTTCGTCCGCATAATCGTTGCCGGAAGGCGCCGCGTTGCAGGGGGCGGCGCCGGGTCGACGAGGAGGCGGAATGCGCGTGTGGTGGATCGCGTTCGCGCTCGGCGTCGTCGTGCTGCAGCGGCAGGCGGCGTTGCCCGGGGCGGTCGCATGGACGATCGGAGCAGCCGTGCTCGCGGGCTGCGCGGCGCTGGGCGCATGGTGCGTGCGTCGGCGGCGCACGCGCGCGGTCGTGGTATGCGGATGGATGCTGTGCGCGGTCGCGGCCTGCGTCGCGGGGTTCGGCTATGCGGCCGCGCGCGCCGAATGGCGGCTGCGCGACAGCCTGCCTGTCGAGTGGGAAGGGCGCGACATCGTCGTCACGGGCGTGATCCGCGGGCTGCCCGTCGTCGACGAGACAGGCGCGCGGCTGCTGTTGGCGGTCGAGTCGAACGATGCAGGCCTCGCCCGTTTTCCGCCGTTGATCCGGTTGTCGTGGCGCGCGTACGGCGCATCCGCGACACGCGATGCGCTTCCGGATTTGCGCGCTGCCGAACGCTGGCGTTTCGTCGTGCGTCTCAAGCGTCCGCATGCCGAGGCCAATCCCGGCGTGCGCGACAGCGAGGCGGCATGGCTCGCCGCGGGCATTCGTGCGATCGGCTATGTCAGTGCACCGCGTCGGGCGGTATTGCTCGATGCGCGCGTATCGGGATGGCGTGCATCGATCGATCGGGTGCGCGACACGCTGCGCGCACGCATCGGCGCGGTGCTGGGCACCGATGCGGCGCACCGGGGCATCGTCGCGGCGTTGGCGATCGGCGACCAGTCGGGCATTGGCGACGACGACTGGCGCGTCCTGCGCAACACGGGCACGAGCCATCTGGTCGCGATTTCCGGTCTCCATGTCGGGCTGGTCGGCGCGATTGCCGGCTGGCTCGTGTCGATGGTCTGGCGCCGCGTGCGCTGGCGCGCGCGGGCCGCGACGCTCGTGTTGCCGGCGCCGTACGCGGCCGCGCTTGCCGCGCTGGTTGCTGCCGCGGGCTACGCCGCGCTCGCCGGCTTCAACGTGCCGGCACAGCGCGCGTGGTGGATGATCGCGGGCGGCGGCGTCGCGTATCTGGCCGGCCGCAGCGTGCCGACGTCCGCGGTGTTGTGCGCGGCGCTCGGCGGCGTGCTGCTCGCCGATCCGTGGGCCGTACTGTCGGCCGGCTTCTGGCTGTCGTTCGGTGCGGTCGCGGTGATCCTGCTGGCCGTCGCCGGCTGGCGTGCGGTGCGCGAGCTCGACGATGTCGACGAAGCGGGCGCGGAAAGCGGCGCGGCCCGCTTGCGAAGCCGGTTGCGCGGGTGGGCGACGCGTGGCCGGCGCCGCATCGCCGAGGCGACGCGCGTGCAGTACGCGGTGACGATCGGTCTTGCGCCGCTCACCGCCGCCTGGTTCGCGCAGGTTTCCCTGTCGGGTCCGTTCGGCAATGCGTTCGCGATTCCGTGGGTCAGCTCGGTCGTGACGCCGGTCGTGCTGGCCGGCATCGCGTTGCCGCCGCCGCTCGATGCGGCGGCCTTTCGGCTTGCGCATGCGGCGCTCGCACCGATGATGACGCTGCTCGCGCACCTGGCCGACTGGCCGGCCGGCGTGTTCTGGCTGCGCATGCCCGACTGGCCGGTACTGGCGCTCGCATGCGTGGGCGTCGCGTGGGCGCTGATGCCGCGCGGCTGGCCGTTGCGCTGGGCGGCGCCGCTGACGTGGCTGCCGCTCGTCGCGCCGGCGCCCGATGCGCCGCCGCCGGGCGGCTTTCGGCTGACCGTGCTCGACGTCGGGCAAGGCGCGGCGGTGCTGGTCGAAACCGCGCGGCGGACGTTGCTGTTCGATGCGGGGCCGGGCGCGGAGTCGTCCCACGCCGGTACGCGGATCGTCGCGCCGGCGTTGCGGGCGCGCGGCATCGCGACGATCGACTCGCTCGTCCTCAGTCACGCGGATGCCGATCATGCGGGCGGCGCGCCGGCCGTTTATGCGGCCGCCGACGTGCGTCAGCTGCTGGCCGGTATTGCGCCGCGGCACCGGCTGTGGCGCGATGCGCAGGCGGCCGGCGTGGCCGATCGGCTGCCTTGCGCAGCCGGGCAGCGGTGGAGCTGGGACGGCGTCGTCTTCACGATGCTGTGGCCGCCGGGCGGGGTGGGCACGGGTTCGTCCAACGGACAATCGTGTGTGCTGCGTATCGACGCCGGCGGCACCTCCGCGCTGCTGACGGGCGACATCGAGGCTGCCGCCGAGCGTCGGCTGGTGGCCGACGCGCGCGACGCGCTGGCCGCGCAGATCCTGGTCGTTCCGCACCATGGCAGCCGTACGTCGTCGATCGAGCCTTTCCTCGATTCGGTCGGGCCGCGCGTCGCGGCTTTTCCTGTAGGCTATCGCAATCGCTTCGGCCATCCGCACCGGACGGTCCTCGCCCGCTACGAGGCGCGCGGGATTCCGCTGCCGCGCACCGATCGCGACGGCGCCGTGCGGTTCGACGTCGCGCCGGCCGGCGGCGGGTTCGCATTCGCGCGCTATCGCGACGAACGGCGCCGGTACTGGATGGACCGGTGAGCGCGGCGAAGGCCGGCGTATCGGGACGGAAAGCGCCAGGCCGGCCTACCGTGCCGAAGCGCGGTTCCGACACAGATAAATACGAAGCATGGGGCTGGCGTAAGCGCTGAAGCGCTTACGCCCACCGACCGCGAAGCATGGGTGGGAGTACGTGCTGAAGCACTGACTCCCGCCGACAAAGGAGACATCGGCGTTTGAAGGACATCCTCCACTTCTCGCATGCGAACGGCTTTCCGGCGTCGACGTACCGGACGATCTTCGCCGAACTGGCCGACGACTACGAGCTGCGCTACATCGAACGGATCGGCCACGATCGCCGCTACCCGGTGACGCGCGACTGGCCGCATCTCGTCGAACAACTGCTCGACGATATCGGCAGCCGCTACGAGCGCCCGGTCTGGCTCGTCGGCCATTCGCTCGGCGGCTACCTGTCGCTGATGGCCGCGTTGAAGAAGCCGCAGTGGGTGCGCGGCGTCGTGATGATCGATTCGCCGATCATCGCGGGCTGGCGCGCCGGCGCGCTGCGCGCGAGCCAGTGGGCGGGGCTCGACGAGCGGCTGTCGCCGGCCGCCGCGACGCGCAACCGGCGCACGCGCTGGACGAGCCGCGACGAAGTGTGGCGGCACTTTCGCGAGAAGCCCGCGTTCGCGCGCTGGGACGAGCGGATGCTCGCCGACTATATCGACCACGGGATCCCTCAGGCCGGCGCCGACGGCGAGCGCGCGCTGGCGTTCGACCGGCAGGTCGAATACCTGATCTACCGGACGCTGCCGCACACGCTTGGCCCGCGGCTCGCGCACGGCGCGCCGGTGCCGCTCGGCTTCCTCGCCGGCACGCGCTCGCGCGAGGTGCGGCAGGTCGGGCTCGATGCGACGCGCCGCGCGACGCGCGGGCGCATCGAATGGCTCGAGGGGAGCCACCTGTTCCCGATGGAACGGCCGATCGAGACCGCCCGCGCATTGCAGCGGATGCTGAATTCGCTGAAGGCGGAGGAGGGCGGCGTTTCGCAGGCAGGCGCGCCGCTCGCGAAGCGCGCCTGACGCTTCGCCGGGCGGCCGGAACGCCCGCCGGCGCGCATGCGCGCGGCGCCGACCGGCCGGCCGGTTCGTGTCGGCGTGGGCCCGCACGAAAGGGCGCGATCATCACGTCAATTGCTGAGAGAAGGGCGGGCTTTACGGTATAATCCGTTTTTCCCGCGAGCATCCAGCGATGACCAAATATGTTTTCGTCACCGGCGGCGTAGTTTCTTCCCTCGGCAAGGGTATTGCCGCCGCCTCTCTCGCCGCGATCCTCGAATCGCGCGGTCTGAAAGTCACCCTCCTCAAACTCGATCCCTACATCAACGTCGACCCCGGCACGATGAGCCCGTTCCAGCACGGCGAAGTGTTCGTGACGGAAGACGGAGCGGAGACCGACCTCGACCTCGGCCACTATGAGCGCTTCATCAGCACGAAGATGCGCAAGGCCAACAACTTCACGACCGGCCAGATCTACGAATCGGTGATCCGCAAGGAGCGCCGCGGCGACTATCTCGGCAAGACCGTGCAGGTCATTCCGCACATCACGAACGAAATCCAGGCGTTCATCGAGCGCGGGGCCGCATCGGCCACCTGCGGCGAGCCGGACGTCGCGATCGTCGAGATCGGCGGCACGGTCGGCGACATCGAGTCGCTGCCGTTCCTCGAGGCCGCGCGCCAGATGAGCCTGCGCCTCGGTCGCAACAGCGCGTGCTTCGTGCACCTGACGCTCGTGCCGTACGTCGCGACGGCCGGCGAGCTGAAGACGAAGCCGACCCAGCACAGCGTGCAGAAGCTGCGCGAGATCGGCATCCTGCCGCACGTGCTGCTGTGCCGCGCGGATCGCCGCATCCCCGACGACGAATCGAAGAAGATCTCGATGTTCTCGAACGTGCCGGAAGACGCGGTGATCTCGGTGTGGGACGCCGACAGCATCTACAAGATTCCGCAGATGCTGCACGACCAGGGCCTCGACCGGATCATCTGCGAAGAGCTGAAGCTGTCGCCGAAGGACGCCGACCTGAGCATGTGGTCGGCGCTCGTCGAGAAGCTGGAAAACCCGAAGCAGGAAGTGACGATCGGCATGGTCGGCAAGTACGTTGACCTGACCGAGTCGTACAAGTCGCTGATCGAGGCGCTGCGCCATGCGTCGATCCACACGTCGACCAAGGTCAACATCGAGTACATCGACTCGGAAGAGCTCGAGACGAACGGCGTCGACAGCCTGAAGCATCTCGACGCCGTGCTGGTGCCGGGCGGGTTCGGCCGTCGCGGCACGGAAGGCAAGATCGCCGCGGTTCGCTATGCGCGCGAGTCGAAGGTGCCGTACCTCGGCATCTGCCTCGGCATGCAGCTCGCGGTGATCGAATTCGCGCGCGACGTCGTCGGCCTGAAGCAGGCGAACAGCACGGAATTCGATCCGGACACGCCGGAGCGCGTGGTCGCGCTGATCACCGAATGGTACGACCGCGAAGGCAAGGTCGAGACGCGCACCGAGGAATCCGACCTCGGCGGCACGATGCGCCTGGGTTCGCAGCGCTGCCCGATCAAGCCGGGCACGATGGCGGAAGAAATCTACGGCAAGGACGTGAACGAGCGCCATCGCCACCGTTATGAAGTCAATAACCGCTTCGTGCCCCAGCTCGAAGCCGGCGGCCTTATCATCAGCGCCCGTACCCCGAGCGAGGATCTGCCGGAAATGATGGAGTTGCCGCGTTCGATGCACCCGTGGTTCGTCGGCGTTCAGTTCCACCCGGAATTCACGTCCACGCCGCGTGACGGTCATCCGCTGTTCAAGTCGTTCGTCGAAGCCGCGCTCGCCAACAAGCAAGCGCGCGGAGTGCAAGCATGAAGCTGTGCGATTTCGAGGTCGGCCTCGACCAGCCTTTCTTCCTGATCGCGGGTACCTGCGTCGTCGAATCGGAGCAAATGACGATCGACACGGCCGGCCGCCTGAAGGAAATCTGCGAGAAGCTGAACGTTCCGTTCATCTACAAGTCGTCCTACGACAAGGCAAACCGCAGTTCGGGCAAGTCGTTTCGCGGCCTCGGAATGGACGAGGGGCTGCGGATCCTCGGCGAGGTGAAGCGCCAGCTCGGCCTGCCGGTGCTGACCGACGTGCATTCGATCGACGAGATCGAGCAGGTCGCGTCGGTCGTCGACGTGCTGCAGACGCCGGCGTTCCTGTGCCGTCAGACCGATTTCATCCATGCGTGCGCGCGCTCGGGCAAGCCCGTCAACATCAAGAAGGGCCAGTTCCTCGCGCCGCACGACATGAAGAACGTGATCGACAAGGCGCGCGACGCGGCGCGTGAAGCCGGTCTGTCGGAAGACCGCTTCATGGCGTGCGAGCGCGGCGTCTCGTTCGGCTACAACAATCTCGTGTCGGACATGCGTTCGCTCGCGATCATGCGCGAAACGAACGCGCCGGTCGTGTTCGATGCGACCCACTCGGTGCAGTTGCCGGGCGGGCAGGGCACGAGCTCGGGCGGCCAGCGCGAATTCGTGCCGGTGCTCGCACGTGCGGCGGTCGCGACGGGTGTCGCGGGCCTCTTCATGGAAACGCATCCGAATCCGGCCGAGGCGAAGTCGGACGGCCCGAACGCGGTGCCGCTGAACCGCATGGGCGCGTTGCTGGAGACCCTCGTCACGCTCGACCAGGCGGTGAAGCGCAATCCGTTCCTGGAAAACGATTTCAATTAAAGATCGAATGAACCTTGCGACGGCTTCGCGCGTCTGTAGCGAAAGCGGTTGCGGCGCGCACGCCGTCGCAGTTTGAAGAATCCATCGTCATTCTCAGAGGAAACCCATGAGTGCAATCGTAGATATCATCGGCCGCGAGATTCTGGATTCGCGCGGCAACCCGACCGTCGAATGCGACGTGCTGCTCGAATCGGGCACGATGGGCCGCGCGGCGGTGCCGTCGGGCGCGTCCACCGGTTCGCGTGAAGCGATCGAGCTGCGCGACGGCGAAGCCGGCCGCTACAACGGCAAGGGCGTGCTGAAGGCGGTCGAACACATCAATACCGAAATCTCCGAAGCCATCATGGGCCTCGACGCGTCGGAACAGGCGTTCCTCGACAAGACGCTGCTCGAGCTGGACGGCACCGACAACAAGTCGCGCCTCGGCGCGAACGCGATGCTGGCCGTGTCGATGGCCGTCGCGAAGGCCGCCGCCGAAGAGGCCGGCCTGCCGCTGTACCGCTATTTCGGCGGCTCGGGCGCGATGCAACTGCCGGTGCCGATGATGAACATCGTCAACGGCGGCGCGCATGCGAACAACAGCCTGGACATCCAGGAATTCATGATCGTCCCGGTCAGCCAGCCGACGTTCCGTGAAGCGCTGCGTTGCGGCGCGGAAGTGTTCCACGCGCTGAAGAAAATCCTCAGCGACCGCGGCATGAGCACAGCGGTCGGCGACGAAGGCGGTTTCGCACCGAACTTCGGCAGCAACGACGAGTGCCTGTCGACGATCCTGCAGGCGATCGAGAAGGCCGGCTACCGTGCGGGCGAAGACGTGCTGCTCGCGCTCGACTGCGCGGCATCCGAGTTCTACCACGACGGCAAGTACCAGCTCGCGGGCGAAGGCCTGCAACTGTCGTCGGCCGAATTCACCGACTACCTCGCGACGCTCGCCGACAAGTTCCCGATCGTGTCGATCGAGGACGGCATGCACGAAAGCGACTGGGACGGCTGGAAGCTGCTGACCGACCGCCTCGGCAAGAAGGTGCAGCTGGTCGGCGACGACCTGTTCGTGACCAACACGCGCATCCTGAAGGAAGGCATCGAGAAGGGCATCGCGAACTCGATCCTCATCAAGATCAACCAGATTGGTACGCTGACCGAAACGTTCGCGGCGATCGAAATGGCGAAGCGCGCGGGTTACACGGCCGTGATCTCGCATCGTTCGGGCGAAACGGAAGATTCGACGATCGCGGACATCGCGGTCGGCCTGAACGCCGGTCAGATCAAGACGGGTTCGCTGTCGCGCAGCGACCGCATCTCGAAGTACAACCAGCTGCTGCGTATCGAGGAAGATCTCGGCGACATCGCGAGCTACCCGGGCAAATCGGCTTTCTATAACCTGCGCTAACGCGCTACTATCGGGTTCGTCATCTCGACGCCGCTCTGTGCCTGTGCGCGGAGCGGCGCTTCTTATATCTGCGTCTCTTACATGCGGCTTGTCACTGTCGTCCTGATTGCCTTGCTGGCGCTCATTCAGTACCCCCTATGGTGGGGACACGGCGGCTGGCTGCGGGTGCACGAATTGCGTCAGCAGCTCGACGACCAGCTGCAGAAGAACGCGGACGAGAAGCTGCGCAACGAGCGCACCGCCGGCGAAGTGCAGGATCTGCAGAGCGGCACCGCGGCGATCGAGGAGCGTGCGCGCTACGAGATGGGCATGGTGAAGGACGGCGAAGTATTCGTGCAGTTCGTGTCGCCGAATGCACCTGCAGGACCGGTGAACACCACGCCGTCGAATACGTCGACGCGCGGCGCCGTGTCCGCGGCCCCGGTGCGGGTCGTGCCGAATCCGCAGTCGGTCGCGAAGCCGTCGCGGCATCATGGCGGCGACAAGGGCAAGGCGGCGCATCACTGAGCGCGATACCTCGAATTCATTGAAAAAGCGCGGGAAATGCCGCGCTTTTTTATTTCCTGCCAGTCGTCAATCGAGCGGGCGATGCCTGCTCACCACCACCAGCCCGGGTAGCCGTAACCGATGCCGGTGCCCCAGCGATTGCCCCATCCACCGTAGTACCCGCCGTAGACCGTCACGGGCGGCGGCGAATAATAGGCCCACGCGCGCGCGGCCGCTTCGGCCGCCATCGCGTTGTTTTGCTCGCGCAGCACCTGCTGGTCGATCTCGTCGTAGCGCTTGCGTTCGGCGCTCGACAGCACGGGCGGCTGGCCGCCCGACGCGCCCGGTTCGGGCAGGCGGCTCAGGATCGTGGCAGTCGGCGGGGGCATCGCGCAGCCGGCAAGCGCGAGCGTACCGGCGGCCAAGCTTGCCAGGACGAGAGTGCGGAGGGGGCAAAAGAGGCGGCGATTCATGTGTTTCTCCTGCGGCGCGCCGACCGCGGAAAGCGGGGTGCGCCGAAGGCCATGCCTCCGGCGCCTGAACCGCGCGTGCGGCGCTCGTGCGTCATTATGCGCTCGCGCCGTGCCGCTGGCGGGCACGGGCACGCGGCTCAGTGACGCTGGTCGGTCGCGGGCGCGATGCCGGTTTCGACACCGGGCGCCGCGAACAGTTGCGCGACGTCGACCGGATCGAATTCGTAGCGCTGGTTGCAGAACTCGCAGTGGATCTCGACGTGGCCGCGCTCGACGATCACGCTGTCGACTTCCTCGCGACCGAGCATGCGCAGCATCGCGCCGACCTTCTCGCGCGAGCACGAGCACTGGAAGCGCGTGCCGGCCGGTTCGAAGTGCTGCACGTTTTCCTGCCAGAACAGCCGGCGGAACACCACTTCCGGTTCGACTTCGAGCAGTTCCTTCGCGGACAGCGTGCCGCCGAGCGTGCACACGCGCTCCCACGTGTCGATATCGGTTTCGGCGTTGCGCGGCACGATGCCGCCGTCGCCCGGCAGTTTCTGCAGCAGCATCCCGACCGCGCGATCGCGATCGGCCGCGAGCCACAGCCGCGTGTCGAGCTGCTCCGAGTGATGCATGTAGTGCTCGAGTACCTGCGACACCGATTCGAGCGGGCCGTCGACGCCGTTCAGCGGCACGATACCCTGGTACGGCTGCTGG
Source organism: Burkholderia sp. AU17457 (assembly GCF_002223255.1). NCBI lineage: Bacteria > Pseudomonadati > Pseudomonadota > Betaproteobacteria > Burkholderiales > Burkholderiaceae > Burkholderia > Burkholderia sp. AU17457. Next base: position 1,916,028 of record NZ_NKFB01000003.1, on the reverse strand, counting down.
CCCGGCAGCTTGTCGGCCGGGTCGAGCGTGATCACGCAGCGGCCGTGGCCGCTCGCGTTGACGAGCGACGCGAAGCTCGTGTCGTCGTCGATCGTCTGCGCGGCGTCGCCCGAGAACTTCGCGGTGGCCCGCATCGACAGGTCGGACCCGCACTGGACGACCAGCATCTGGACCGGCCCGTCGCCGAAGATCTGCATGATCAGGGTGCCGTGAAATTTCAGGTTCGCGGACAGCAGCGCGCACGCGGCCATCATCTCGCCGAGCACCGTGCGCACAGGGGCAGGGTAGTCGCGGCGGGCGAGCACTTCCTGCCACGTGTTGCGCAGCGAAACGATCTCGCCGCGCACGGGCGCCGCATTGAACATGAATTTCTGTAACTGGTCGCTCACTCTTCTTCCTTGAAATCCGTGCGAATCACCCGATCCGCACGAGTTGCTCCTTGAAATGCGCGCGTCGCTCGACATACGTCTTCGCGTTTGCGCGCAGCCGCGCGACGTCTTCGGCCGACAGCTCGCGCACGACTTTCGCCGGTGCGCCGAGAATCAGCGAGTTGTCCGGGAACGTCTTGCCTTCCGTCACGACCGCGCCGGCACCTACCAGACAGTTGCGGCCGATGACCGCTCCATTCAAGACCACCGCCTGAATCCCGATCAGCGAACCTTCGCCGATCGTGCAGCCGTGCAGCATCGCCTGGTGCCCGATCGTCACGTTGTCGGCAATCGTCAGCGGAAAGCCCGGGTCGGTATGCAGGACCGCGCCTTCCTGGACGTTGCTGCCGGCGCCGACCGTGATCGTCTCGTTGTCGCCGCGAATCGTCGCGCCGAACCACACGCTCGCGTTTTCCTCGAGCACGACCTTGCCGATGATGGCCGCCGTGTCGGCGACGAATACGCTTTCGTGGATCGTCGGGGCCGTATCGCCCAGCTTGTAGATCGTCACGGGGTCTCCTTGTCTCTTCGATGATGGGCGCCGGTAGAATGGCGCGTCCGGTTTGCCCGGCGCCTGGCGCCGTGGAACAAACGCATATTGTAAACCGTCGCGTGCCTGTGCTCCCGCGACGCGTACGCAAGGTGTCCCCGTTTATGAGCATCGTGTCTTCTTCTTTCGGCCCGGCGCCCGCTTGTGTGCGCAGCGTGGCGCTCGACGCGCTGCGTATTGCCGAGCCGGCGGCCAAGGCCGCGCAGGTGCGCGCGCTGCACGATGCGCTGCGAGCCGGGCAGGCCGCGATCGCATCGTCGCTTCAGCTGCACGAACCGGCCGGTCTGCCCGGGCGCCCGGCGCGGCCGCCGCTCGTCGAGCCGCGCGCGCTGCAGCGGCGCAGCATGCGATCGCCGGAAGGGCGTGCCGTGCTGTTGCACGCGCTTGCCCATATCGAATTCAATGCGATCAACCTGGCGCTCGACGCAGTCTGGCGCTTCGCGGGCCTGCCGGACGCGTTCTACGCGGACTGGCTGAAGGTCGCGGCCGAGGAGGCCTACCACTTCACGCTGCTGTCCGACCGGCTCGCCGACGGGTTCGGGCATGCGTACGGCGATTTTCCCGCGCACAACGGACTGTGGGAGATGTGCGAGCGGACCAGGAACGACGTGCTCGCGCGCATGGCGCTCGTGCCGCGGACGCTCGAGGCCCGCGGGCTCGACGCGTCGCCGCCGATCCGCGCACGGCTCGTGCAGGCGGGCGACGATGCGTCGGCTGCGATCCTCGACGTGATCCTGCGCGACGAAATCGGCCATGTCGCGATCGGTAACCGCTGGTTCCGCCATCTGTGCGACGCCGCCGGGCGCGACCCCGTGCCGACCTACCGGCAGCTCGCCGAGCAGTACCACGCGCCACGACTGCGCGGCCCGTTCAATTTCGATGCGCGGCGCGATGCCGGCTTCGAGCAGGCCGAACTCGACGAACTGGCCGCCCAGGATGCGGCGGACGGACGTCCCGCACATTAGCCGGATCGCGTTCGGCCGCGTCCGGGTGGTCGCCGCCGGCTCGCGCACCTGCGCGATGGCGTGTTGCCGGCCGGCGCTGGAACGACCTCGCCGCTAGAGCGGTACCTCGATCGCCGGCCGCCGGAACCGGGGCGCCGCTATAATCGAACGATCATTCTTTTTTGGCGGTTGCAATGAGTGCCTCGAGTTCTGTTTCCGATTTCATCACGGTGCGCGGCGTCCAGTTGCATGTACGGCGCTGGGGCCGGCCCGATGCGCCGACGCTGTTCATGCTGCACGGCTGGATGGACGTCGCGGCGTCGTTCCAGTTCGTCGTCGATGCGCTCGCGGGCGACTGGCAGGTGATCGCGCCCGATGCGCGCGGCTTCGGGCTGTCCGACTGGCCGGTCGCGCGGCAGGGCGGCGGCCACTACTGGTTCCACGAGTACCTGGGCGACCTCGATGCGCTCGTCGACCGCTACGCGCCGACCGGCGAGGTCAACCTCATCGGACACAGCATGGGCGCGAACGTCGTGTGCCTGTATGCCGGCGCGCGGCCGGAACGCGTGCGCCGCGTGGTCGATCTCGAAGGGTTCGGGCTCGCGCCGGCCCGCGCCGAACAGGCGCCGCGCCGGCTGCGCGGCTGGCTCGACGAACTGCGCGAGCCGCCCGCGCTGCGGCCGTACGCGTCCCTCGACGACGTGGCGGCGCGCCTGATCAAGACCAATCCGCGGCTCGACCCGCGCCGCGCCGCATTTCTCGCCGCGCACTGGTCGAAACGCGGCGACGACGGCCTCTACCATCTGCTGGCCGACCCGGCGCACAAGATGCCGGGCCCGCTGCTGTACCGGCTCGACGAAGTGATGGCGACCTGGAAGCAGGTGCGCGCGAAGGTGCTGCACGTCGAGGCCGTCAATTCGCCGACGCTCGCTTACATCGCCGGCGATATTCCTCTGCCCGAATTCAAGGCGCGCTTCAACGCGTTCCCCGACTGGCGCGAGAAGCTCATCGAGGATGCCGGCCACATGGTGCATCACGACCAGCCCGAGCAGATCGCGGCGCTGATCGAGGCGTTCTGCGCGTAGGCGCGTGGCCCGGGCGGCATGGCGGGCGGCCGGCGCAATTGCCGCATTGCAGTAGAATGAGGCCTTACCTGCCATGCCGACAATGAACGCCGATCTCCACTGCCATTCCAATGTTTCCGACGGGTTGCTGTCGCCTGCCGACGTCGCGCGCCGCGCGCATGCGGGCGGCGTGACCCTGTGGGCGCTGACCGATCACGACGAGATCGGCGGCCAGGCGGCGGCGCGCAGCGAGGCGGAAGCGCTCGGCATGCGCTACCTGAGCGGCGTCGAGATTTCGGTCACGTGGGCATCGCGCACCGTACACATCGTCGGTCTGAACATCGATCCCGCCCATCCGGCGCTGGTCGACGGCCTGTACCGCACGCGCCACGGCCGCGCGGCGCGCGCGCTGGCAATCGCCGAGCAGCTCGCGACGCTCGGCATTCCCGGCGCGTACGAAGGCGCGCTGAAATACGTGTCGAATCCCGACCTGATCTCGCGCACGCACTTCGCGCGCTTTCTCGTCGAAAACGGCCACGCCGAATCGACGTCGGATGTATTCGATCGCCTGCTCGGCGACGGCAAGCCCGGCTTCGTCCCGCATCGCTGGGCGTCCCTGTCCGACGCGGTCGGCTGGATCCGCGCGGCAGGGGGCGAAGCGGTGGTCGCGCATCCGGGCCGCTATCGCTATACGCCGGTCGAATTCGACGCGTTCTTCGGCGAGTTCATCGATCTCGGCGGCCGCGCGATCGAGGTCATCACGGGCAGCCACACGCCCGACCAGTACCGCGAATACGCGGACGTTGCGCGCCGCTTCGGCTTCGAAGTGTCGCGCGGCTCGGATTTCCACGCGCCAGGCGAGGGCCGCATCGAGCTCGGCAGCCTGCCGCCGTTGCCGCCCGACCTGACACCGGTCTGGGAGCGCTGGCTCTGACGCCGGGCGGCTTCGGGCCGCCCGCGTGGCCGCCGATGCGCGCATCCGACTTCTCCCTCTTTACGTATCCTCATGTCCCAGTTCTTCAGGATTCATCCGGATAATCCGCAGCCGCGCCTGATCAAGCAGGCGGTGGAGATCGTCAACAAGGGCGGCGTGATCGCGATGCCGACCGATTCGAGCTATGCGCTCGCGTGCCATCTCGACGACAAGGATGCGGTCGAACGCGTGCGCCGGATTCGCGGCCTCGACGAGAAGCAGCACCTGTCGCTGCTCGTACGCGACCTGTCGGAGCTCGCCAACTTCGCGATGGTCGACAACCGCCAGTACCGGCAGATCAAGTCGGTGACGCCGGGCCCGTACGTGTTCATCCTGCAGGCGACGAAGGAAGTGCCGCGCCGGCTGTCGCACCCGTCGCGCAAGACGATCGGGCTGCGCGTGCCCGATCACGCGATCACGCTCGCGCTGCTGGAGTCGCTCGGCCAGCCGCTGCTCGGCACGACGCTGATCCTGCCGCCCGACGATGAACCGCTGAACGATCCCGAGGAAATCCGCACGCGGCTCGAGAAACAGGTCGACCTCGTGATCGACGGCGGCGCGTGCCCGCGCGAACCGTCGACGGTGATCGACCTGACCGGCGATGCGCCCGAACTCATCCGCGCGGGGCGCGGCGCGCTCGAACCGTTCGGACTCTCGGCCGCATGAGCGCGCCGTTCATTTCTACGCGAGTGCGCTTGTTACAATAACGCGATATGGATGCTTCCCTGATACAGACCATCGCCGTCTACGCGCTGCCCGTGATCTTCGCGATCACGCTGCACGAGGCCGCGCACGGCTACGCCGCGCGCCTGCTCGGCGACAACACCGCCTACGCGATGGGGCGCGTGTCGTTCAATCCGATGCGCCATATCGATCCGCTCGGCACGATCGCGATCCCGCTCGCGATGTACTTCCTGACCGGCGGTGCGTTCCTGTTCGGCTATGCGAAGCCGGTGCCGGTATCGTTCGGCAACCTGCGCAATCCGCGTTGGGGCAGCCTCTGGGTCGCGCTCGCGGGCCCGGCCTGCAACTTCGTGCAGGCGCTCGTCTGGGGCCTGCTGACCCTCGTGCTGCCGGCCGTCGGCGTCGACGAGCCGTTCTTCACGCGGATGGCGTTCGCCGGCGTCAGCGCGAACCTCGTGCTCGGCGTGCTGAACCTGTTTCCGCTGCCGCCGCTCGACGGCGGCCGCATCCTGGCGGCGCTGCTGCCGACCAGGCAATCGATCGCGCTGTCGCGCATCGAGCCGTACGGTTTCATCATCGTCCTCGTGCTCGTCACGACGGGCGTGCTGACGAACTTCTGGCTGCGTCCGCTCGTCAATGTCGGCTACGCCGTCCTGAGCGCCATCCTGTCTCCCTTCGCCTCGCTTTTCTAACGACAATCATGTTCCCAGAACGTATTTTCTCCGGCATGCGACCCACCGGGTCGCTGCACCTCGGCCATTACCACGGCGTGCTGAAAAACTGGGTGAAGCTGCAATCCGAGTACCCGTGCTTCTTCTGCGTCGTCGACTGGCATGCGCTGACGACGCACTACGAGACGCCCGAGGTCATCGAGAAGAACGTGTGGGACGTGCTGATCGACTGGCTCGCGTCCGGCATCGATCCCGCGCAGGCGACGCTGTTCATCCAGAGCAAGGTGCCCGAGCATGCGGAACTCGCGCTGCTGCTCGGCATGAGCACGCCGCTCGGCTGGCTCGAACGCGTGCCGACCTACAAGGAGCAGATGGAGAAGCTGAAGGACAAGGATCTGTCCACCTACGGCTTCCTCGGCTACCCGGTGCTGATGGCCGCCGACATCCTGCTGTATCGCGGCTCGCTCGTGCCGGTGGGCGAGGACCAGGTGCCGCACGTCGAGATGACGCGCGAGATCGCGCGCCGCTTCAACTACCTGTACGGCCGCGAGCCCGGTTTCGAGGAGAAGGCGCTCGAAGCCGCGAAGAAGCTCGGCGGCAAGCGCGCGAAGCTCTATCACGAACTGCGCAACGCGTATCAGCAGGAGGGCGACGACGAGGCGCTCGAACAGGCGCGCGCGATGCTGCAGGAATCGCAAAGCCTGTCGATGAGCGACCGCGAGCGCCTGTTCGGCTATCTCGAAGGTGCGCGCAAGATCATCCTGGTCGAGCCGCAGGCGCTGCTGACCGAAGCGTCGCGGATGCCGGGCCTCGACGGGCAGAAGATGTCCAAGTCGTACGGCAACACGATCGGCCTGCGTGAAGACGCCGACACGATCACGAAGAAGGTCCGCACGATGCCGACCGATCCCGCACGCGTGCGCCGCACCGATCCGGGCGATCCCGACAAATGCCCGGTGTGGCAGCTTCACCAGGTCTACACGGACGAAGCGACGCACGAATGGGTGCAGAAGGGCTGCCGTTCGGCGGGCATCGGCTGCCTCGACTGCAAGCAGCCGGTCGTCGAAGGCATCCTGCGCGAACAGCAGCCGATGCTCGAGCGCGCGCAGAAGTACATGGACGATCCGTCGCTGCTGCGTGCGATCGTCGCGGACGGTTGCGACAAGGCGCGCAAGTACGCGACGGAAACGATGCGCGACGTGCGCGACGCGATGGGCCTGTCGTACAACTGATCCGGCGCATGAGCGAATCCGTCATCGCCGCCGCGGGCGGCCACGTCGGCCAGGCCGAGCCGTCGCGCTGGGTCGCGCAATGGGCGCGGCTCGTGCCGGCCGGCGGGGCGGTGCTCGACGTCGCCGCGGGCGGCGGCCGCCATGCGCGCTGGTTCGCGTCGCGCGGGCATCCGGTCGTCGCGCTCGACCGTGACCCGGCCGCGCTGGCCGTGTTGCGCGCGATTCCGGGTGTCGACGCCCGAGACGCCGATCTCGAGGGCGCGCCATGGCCGCTGCCGGCCGGCGAGCAGTATGCGGCCGTAATCGTCACGAACTATCTGCATCGCCCGCTCTGGCCCCATCTGCTCGATGCCGTGGCGCCGGGCGGCGTGCTGATCTACGAAACCTTCGCGCAAGGAAACGAAACGGTCGGAAAACCGTCCAACCCCGCGTTCCTGCTCGCCCCGGGCGAGTTGCTGGACGCCGTGCGCGGCCGCCTGCGGGTGGTCGCGTACGAGGACGGTTTCATCGCCGCGCCGCGCGAGGCGTTCGTCCAGCGTCTTAGCGCAGTGCGCGAGGGCGCGACCCCGAAGGCGGGGGCGGGAATTCCACGTTACGAACTGCCCGGCTAATCCGCTACAATCTCAACGTTTACCGGTACACAATCAATCGCGTTTCATGGCTAACGGCACCCAAGACGGCATTCAAATCCGCGGCAGCATCCCCGCGATCGTCACCCCGATGCTCGAAGACGGCAGTCTCGACCTGCCGGCATTTCGCAAACTGGTCGACTGGCACATCGCGGAAGGCACCGATGCGCTCGTCGTCGTCGGTACGAGCGGCGAGTCGGCAACGCTCAGCGTCGAAGAGCACATCCTGATGATCCGCACGGCGGTCGAGCATGCGGCGAAACGCATTCCGATCATCGCGGGCGCGGGCGGCAATTCGACCGCCGAGGCGATCGAGCTGACGAAGCACGCGAAGGCCGTCGGCGCGGACGCGACGCTGCAGGTCGTGCCGTACTACAACAAGCCGACGCAGGAAGGCATGTACCGCCACTTCCGGACGATCGCCGAAGCGGTCGACCTGCCGGTGATCCTGTACAACGTGCCGGGCCGGACGGTCGCGGACATGGCGCACGAGACGACGCTGCGCCTCGCGCAGGTGCCGGGCATCATCGGCGTGAAGGAAGCGACCGGCAACATCGATCGCGCCGCACATCTGATCAAGGCCGCGCCGAAGCATTTCGCGATCTACAGTGGCGACGATCCGACCGCGATTGCGCTGATGCTGCTCGGCGGCCACGGCAACATCTCGGTGACCGCGAACGTCGCGCCGCGCGCGATGAGCGAGCTGTGCCGCGCGGCGCTGGCCGGCGACGTCGCAACGGCGCGCGAACTGCACATGAAGCTGCTGTCGCTGCACAAGAACCTGTTCATCGAAGCGAACCCGATCCCGGTGAAGTGGGCGCTGCAGGCGATGGGCAAGATGCAGGGCGGCATCCGGCTGCCGCTCACGCCGCTCGACGAGCGCTGCCACGATGCCGTACGTTCGGCCCTCGTCGAGGCCGGCGTTCTCGCCTGATGCCGAGGCGGCCGCGTCCTGCGGCCGCCGGCTCGACCCCTGATCAACCCGCACCGGCCGGCTCCGTCCGGCGCCGCTCCTGACGAGCGTTCTAGCAAGACGAAGGATTTCATGAAACGTTTCGCCATTTCCTCTCGCGCCATCCAGTTGTCGGTGGTGGCGCTGGCGCTGGGCGCGCTCGCTGGCTGCGATACGCTGAACGACTACCTGGCCCCCGACCGGGTCAACTACAAGAACACCGGGTCGGCGCCGCCGCTCGCGGTGCCGAGCGACCTGAAGCCGGTGCAGACGACGCAGCAGTTCGTCGCACCGCCGACCAACGCCGGGCTCGGCACGCTGCCGCCGCGGGCCACGACGCAAGCCGGCAACGCGACCGACGGCATTCCGAGTGCGCAGGATCCGCTCGGCATGCACATCGAGCGCGACGGCGATCGCCGCTGGCTCGTCGTCGACGGCCGGACGCCCGAGCAGCTGTGGCCGATCCTGAAGGAGTTCTGGCAGGAGAACGGCTTCTCGCTGAAGACCGATGCGCCGTCGACGGGCATCATGGCCACCGACTGGGCCGAGAACCGCGCGAACATTCCGGACGACTGGTTCCGCCGCACGATCGGCCGGGTCATCGATTTCGCGTACTCGTCGGGCACGCGCGACCGCTTCCGCACGCTCGTGAACCGCACGTCGGACGGCAACACCGACATCTCGATCACGCATAGCGCGATGGAAGAAATGATGGTCGGCCCGCAGGGCGGCACGTCGTCGCGTTGGGAAGAGCGTCCACGCAACCCGGTGCTCGAAGCCGTGTTCCTGTCGAAACTGATGCAGAAGTTCGGCCTGACCGACGCGCAGGCGAAGCAGTTGCTGACCGATGCGCGCCCCGCGACGGCGCCGGCGCAGGTCACCGACACGAGCGGCGGCGCGGCGACGCTGCAACTGGCCGAGTCGTTCGACCGTGCGTGGCTGCGCGTGGGCCTGGCGCTCGACCGGACCAACTTCACGGTCGACAATCGCGATCGCGAGAAGGGCGTCTACACCGTGCGCTATGCGAATTCGATGGAAGAGCTCAAGCGTGACGGCCTGTTCGGCAAGCTGTTCTACGGCGGCCCGTCGGCGGCGAAGCCGGGCAAGGAATACCTGATCAACGTGCGCGCGGCAGGCGCCGGCGGCACGCAGGTGGCGGTGATTGGCGCGAACGGCCAGGTCGACAACTCGTCGGACGCGCAGCGGATCATTTCGCTGCTGCACGCGCAGCTGAACTGAGCGCGTGCGATTCGCCAGCCTCGGAAGCGGCAGCGAAGGCAACGCGCTGGTCGTCGAGGCCTCGAGCGGCACGACGACCACCCGCGTGCTGCTCGACTGCGGCTTTTCTGCCAAGGAGGTCGAGCGCCGGCTCGGCCGACTGAATCTCTGCATCGCCGATCTCGATGCGATCCTCGTTACCCACGAACACAGCGACCACGTCGGCAGCGCGCTGACGCTCGCGCGCCGCGCGTCGCTGCCGCTCTACATGAGCTGGGGCACCGCGCGCGCGGTCGGCGCGGACGAGGCCGATGTCGATCTCCACGTGCTGTGGGGCGACGAGACGGCTGCGATACGCGATCTGGCCGTGATGCCCTATACGGTCCCGCACGATGCGCGGGAGCCGCTCCAGTTCGTGTTCATGGACGGAAACCGCCGGCTCGGCGTGCTGACGGACGTCGGGATGGCTACGCCGCACATCACGGCCGTTCTGAGCGGCTGTGACGCGCTGGTACTCGAATCCAACCACGATACCGCGATGCTGGCCGCCAGCCGCTATCCGCAGTCGCTGAAGGCGCGGATCGGCGGCAACCACGGCCACCTGAGCAACGACGCGGCGGCCGGCATCCTCGCATCGCTCGAACGCAGTCGTCTGCAGCACCTGGTCGCGGCCCATCTGAGCCAGCAGAACAACCTGCCGGAACTGGCCCGCCAGGCGTTTGGCGGCGTGCTCGGGACGGACGGGGAAGACGTGGTCGTGGCCTCGCAGGATGCGGGCTTCGACTGGCTGATGCTCGGATGAGCGGGCAGGGCTGCTGCGGCGGCCCGAAGTGGCTGCCGGGCGATCGATTCGAAAGCGGCAGACGTAAAAAAACCGGCCCTCGGGCCGGTTTTTTTTCAGCTGATGCTGAAGGCTTACTGGCTTGCGCCCGAAGCCGGAGCAGCCGTCGCTGCCGAAGCAGCCGACGCCACTGCAGCAGCAGCGTCGCTCGCAGCAGCCGTTGCCGACGAAGCAGCAGCCGAAGCGTCGCTCGCAGCGCCAGCAACTGCCGAAGCAGCCGACGAAGCAGCAGCCGATGCGTCGCTAGCAGCCGACGATGCAGCTTGATCAGCGCTCTTGTTGCAAGCAGCCAGTGCAACAGCAGCCAACAGGGAAGCTACGAGGAGGGATTTCTTCATGATCACGTCCTTTTATGGTTAAAGGTAAGCAACAGCGCGAAACAATACCGGTAATGTGCTCCAACACCGACCTGGGCCGCTGGTGGAGATGCACTTCTTAGAGCGTGAATCTTCCCTACGGCTTGGGCGGAAATTATATGCACTTTCCTATCGACCGTCGACAAATGCGGGGTCAATACGTTGTCTTTCCCATACAGAATTTGATCTGTATGGGCATACGGGGCGACTCACACTAATTCCGGCTTCCGACCCGTATCCAGCCCGCACGATACCACTCGTGCAACAAGGCTGTCATCGAGGGAACCCGGGATAGTGTTACAAACCGTTTCGCCTCCATCCGGCGTTGATTGGCCAGTTCGGGCAGCCATTCCTCGGCTTGCTCGAGTGGCCCTTCCTCGCCATTAATGAAGTACGAGCGCGCGTTATACATCAATGCGGCCCTTCTGTCGAGACACACGCCACGGCGCGATGCCTGCGTGACGAACGCGGCCTCGGACAGCGGGCGCTCGGGCGGGTCGAAAACGACGTTCGATTTGGGCTCGCTCAGGTAGCAGCCGAGGAATTCGGCGACGTCGCGCTTGCGCCAGCGGATCGCGTCGACGATCTCGGCCACACGGTCGACCATGGCCGGCGGCAGTTGCGCGGGCGCGTCGACGGCCGGCTGCTTCGGATCGCGGTAGAGGTCGTCGCCGCCCGCGTCGCGCAGGCCGCCGCGCTCCGCGAGGTAGTACAGGAACTGGGCGCCCAGCTCGCCGGCGGACGGGGCCCGGAAGCCGATCGAGCAGGTCATGCACTCGCCTTCGGCGACGCCGTCGTGCGCGATGTGCGGCGGCAGGTACAGCATGTCGCCGGGCTCCAGCACCCATTCGTCGCTCGGCTCGAAGTTCGCGAGGATCTTCAGCGGGACGTCCGGCTGCAGCGACAGGTCCTTCTGCGCGCCGACCCGCCAGCGGCGCCGGCCTTCGACCTGCAGCAGGAAGACGTCGTACGAATCGAAGTGCGGGCCGACACCGCCGCCGTCCGTCGCATACGAGATCATCAGGTCGTCCAGCCGCGCGTCGGGGACGAAGCGGAAGCGGTCGAGCAGCGCACGGGCCGCGTCGACGTGCAGGTCGAGCCCCTGCACGAGCAAGGTCCAGGATTTGCGCGTGACCGCGGGCAGCGAGTCGGGCTCGAACGGACCGTGCGACAGTTGCCACTTGTTACGAAAATGGGTGATCAATCGCGATTCCGCGTCATAGTCGGCGGCGAGCTCGAACAATGCATCGCGCGTGACGGGCGACGCGACGCCGGGGATCGCCTGGCGGATCAGCAGCGGCTTCTTTTGCCAGTAGCCGCGCATGAATTGCGCCGGCGTCAGGCCGCCGAGCAGCGGTGTGGGAAGATCGGAAGGCGGCGCGCCGAGCGGGGCGGCAGCGGCATCCCGCGGTTCGGCTTGAGACCGGTTGCGCATCGTATAATGAGACTTGTATTTGGGAGAATTGGATGAAAATCGCAAAAAACACCGTCGTGTCGGTCACTTACAAGCTGTCGGACGCACAGGGCAATCTGATCGAGGAAAGCGACGAGCCGATGGTCTATCTGCACGGCGGCTATGATGGCACGTTCCCCAAGATCGAGGAACAGCTCGACGGCCACGAGGCGGGCTACCAGGCGCAGATCCAGCTCGAGCCGGAAGACGCGTTCGGCGACTACGATCCCGAACTCGTGAAGATCGAGCCGCGCGACCGTTTTCCCGAGCCGCTCGAAGTGGGCATGCAGTTCGAAGGCACGCCGGAAGACGGTGACGAGGAAGCCGACTCGCTGATCTATACGGTCACCGACATCGCCGACGACAAGGTCGTGCTCGACGGCAATCACCCGCTGGCGGGCATGGCGCTGCGTTTCGCGCTGACCGTGAAGGACGTTCGCGAAGCCACCGAAGACGAAATCGAGCACGAGCACGCGCATGGCGCGGAAGGGCTCGAGATCGTCGACGAGGATGACGACGAAGACGGCGAAGCGCCGTCAGGGCGTACGCTGCACTGAGCTCGCCGGCAGGCCCGGCACCGGCCCCGATGCGGGGGGCGGTGCCGGCCACGACGCGCCGCCCGGTGCGGCGCCGTCGCCCTGCAGCGGCGGCGCGACCGACGACGCGTCGGGCAGCGCCGGCAGCGCGGGAATTTCCGGCATCTGCGGCAGCGGCACGTCGTCGCGCGGCGCGAGCGGCAGTGTGGGCGGCACCGGCAGGTTCTTCGGCACCTCCTGCAGGCTCACGTTGAAGATCGTCTGCCGCGCCGGCGATACGCTCACCTTCACCCACTGATTCGCCGGATGGCGCGGTCCGATCGCGACGCGCGTCACGTTTCCTACCAGCTCACCGTCGTCGCCATGCAGCGGACGGTCGATCAGAAAGCCGTTCGCCAGCGGTTCGCCGCTCGCGTGCATCACCAGGATCGGGCCGCGGAATGTCGCCGCCGCCTTCACCAGCGTTCGTTTCAGCTCGCGGAAGCCATCGCGTACGCGCGGCCGGTTGAAACGCAGCCACGCGAAGCGCTCCGAGCGTTCATAGCGTTCATAGCGTTCGAACTGCGGATCGCCTTCGAAAATCACGACCATCGCGCGCGCTTCGCGCCGCTTCGCATATTCGGCCGCGTGGTCGATCCAGAAGCCGTTCGCGACGATGCGATCCTCGAATTCGCCGTTGCGGCCGCCCGCCGTCAAATAATGGTTGTTCGGCGCCGGCGCATTGAGTGCGACGTAGACGATGTCGTCGCGCATCCAGCGTGCGTTCTCGCGATACGGCCGGAACCGCGCGACTTCGCTCTCCCGCGTAATCTGCAGCGCGCCGGGGTCGGGCAGCGCCGCGTCGGCGAGCAGCGTCTGCCGCAGGAAATCGAGCCGCTCGACCGGGTCGTAGCCGCCGCCGGCCGCGGTGCTGCACGCGATCCAGTCGTCGTGGCCGGGAATGAACACGAGCGGCACGCGCGCCGAATCCAGGATCGCGCCGCGCTGCGAATACAGCGTATCGCGGCACGCTTCCTTCGAGCCTTTGAGATCGCCCGCGTAGACGACGAACGCGAGGTTGCGCTCGCGTGCGATCGCATCGAGCAGCCGCTGCGCAGCCGGTTCGTCCGCCGGGACGTTGATGACGCCCGACACGACCGCGAACGAGTAGGGCGCCGCGCCGCGCTTGGGCGGCGCGGCCAGCGCACCGGCCTGCGCGAGCACAAGGACCGCCGCGACGAGCGCGGCGGCGGCGCGGGCCGGCAGGCCGCGCGGAATGCGCTTACGCGTGCCCGTCGGCATCGTGCGACCGGACCAGCGTACGCAGTTCGTACAGCAGGTCGAGCGCCTCGCGCGGCTTGAGATCGTCGGGATCGATGTCGCGCAGCTTTTCGAGCGCCGGATGCGGCGTGTCGGGCAGCGCCGGCGCGTCCGCGCATTCGAGATCGTCGACGGCGGCCGGCGGCGCGCTGAAGAGATCGAGTTGCGGCGTGTGCTGGGATGCCGACTGCTGTTCGAGATACGCGAGGTGCTTGCGCGCCGCGCGGATCACCGGCGCCGGGACGCCCGCGAGCTGCGCGACCTGGAGGCCGTAGCTCTGGTTCGCCGGGCCTTCGTTGACTGCGTGCAGGAACACGATCCCGTGGCCGTGCTCAACCGCCGACAGATGGACGTTGGCCGCTTGCGGGAATTCGGCCGGCAGTTGCGTCAGCTCGAAGTAGTGCGTCGCGAACAGCGTGTAGCACCCGTTGTGCGCGAGCAGGTGGCGCGCGATGGCCCAGGCGAGCGCGAGGCCGTCGAAGGTCGACGTGCCGCGGCCGATCTCGTCCATCAGCACGAGGCTTTGCGGCGTCGCGTCGTTGAGGATCGCCGCGGCTTCGGTCATCTCGACCATGAAGGTCGAGCGGCCGCCCGCGAGATCGTCGGCCGCGCCGATGCGCGTGAAGATCCGGTCGATCGGGCCGAAGCACGCCGACTTCGCCGGCACGTAGCTGCCGACGTACGCCATCAGCGCGATCAGCGCGGTCTGCCGCATGAACGTCGACTTACCGCCCATGTTCGGGCCGGTGATCAGCAGCAGCTTGCGTTCGGCGCCGAACCGGCAGTCGTTCGCGATGAACTGCTCGACCTGCGCTTCGACGACCGGATGGCGACCCTGCTCGATTTCGATGCCGATCTCGTCGGTGAAGGTCGGCGCGACCCAGTCGAGCGCGCGTGCGCGTTCGGCGAACGCGGCCAGCAAGTCGAGTTCGGCGAGGGCCGACGCGACGCGCTGGCATTCGGGGATGAACGGCAGCAGCGCCTGCAGCACCGAGTCGTACAGCGCGCGCTCGCGCGCCAATGCACGTTCCTGCGCGGACAGCGCCTTGTCCTCGAAGGTCTTCAGTTCCGGCGTGATGTAGCGCTCGGCGTTCTTCAGCGTCTGGCGGCGACGGTAATCGTCGGGCACCTTGTCGGTCTGACCGCGCGTGACCTCGATGTAGAAACCGTGCACCTTGTTGTATTCGACGCGCAGGTTCGCGATGCCGGTGCGCGCGCGCTCGCGCGCTTCCAGATCGATCAGGAACTGCCCGCAGTTCTCCGAAATGTCGCGCAGCTCATCGAGCTCGGCATCGTAGCCGCGCGCGATCACGCCGCCGTCGCGCACCATCGCGGCCGGCTCGGTGGCGATCGCGCTCGTCAGCAGGTCGAGGCATTCGGCGGGCGGCGCGAGCGCCGCGTCGACGCGCGCGAGCGCATCCGCGTTCGCGACGATCGCGCCGATGCGCTCGCGCAGCGCCGGCAGCGCGGCGAACGTGTCGCGCAGGCTCGACAGGTCGCGCGGGCGCGCGGACAGCAGCGCGAGCCGCCCGGTGATCCGCTCGACGTCGGCGATCTGGCGCAGCGCGCTGCGCAGCGCATCGAGGCTCGCATTGGCTGGTGCCTCGAGCAGCGCGCCGATCGCCTGCTGGCGCGACTGCGCGGCGACCGACGCGCGCGGCGGGTGATGCAGCCAGTGACGCAGCAGGCGGCTGCCCATCGTCGTGCAGCAGGTGTCGAGCAGCGAATACAGCGTGGGCGACTCGGTGCCGCGCAGCGTCTCGGTCAGTTCGAGATTGCGGCGCGTGGCCGGATCGAGCCCAATGTATTCGGTTTCGTTCTCGACCTTCAGGCTGCGCACGTGCCGCAGTTGCTGGCCTTGCGTGGCCGCTGCGTAGAGCAGCAGCGCGCCGGCCGCGCCGCACGCGCTCGTCAGCGAATGCGCGCCGAAACCGTCGAGGCTCGCGACGTCGAGCTGGTCGCACAGACGCTGCGTGCCCGATGCGATGTCGAAGTGCCAGGCCGGCACGCGCTTGCTTGTGCCCGCGCCGGAGGGGAGGGCGTCGGTTGCGCCGTCCGGCGTCAGGATTTCGGCCGGCCGGATGCGTTCGAGCGCGGCGGCGAGCTGCTCGGGCTCGATTTCGGCGAGCCGTAACGCACCGCTCGCGAGATTCAGCCACGCGAGCCCGATATTGACCGCGACGCCGCGCTTGTTGTGGCCGGTGCACATCGCGAGCAGGTAGACGTCGTTCTTGTCGGACAGCAGCGCGGCATCGGTCAGCGTGCCGGGCGTGACGACGCGCACGACCTTGCGCTCGACCGGGCCCTTCGACGTGGCCGGATCGCCGATCTGCTCGCAGATCGCGACCGATTCGCCCATCTTCACGAGCTTCGCCAGATACTGCTCGACCGCGTGATGCGGGACGCCGGCCATCTTGATCGGCGTGCCGGCCGACGCACCGCGCTGCGTGAGGGTCAGGTCGAGCAGGCGGGCCGCTTTTTCCGCATCCTCGAAGAACAGCTCGTAGAAGTCGCCCATCCGGTAGAAGACGAGCGTGTCCGGATGATCGGCCTTGATGCGCAGGTACTGCTGCATCATCGGGGTGTGGCCTGCGAAGGCTTCGGGCGACAGCGTGGTCATAGGTCAGGCATGAAGTTGTTGCTTGGGTTGCCCGAGTTTACCAGTGGCTTCGACGCGAACGTGCGAAGTTGGCCGTTTGGCCGAATGCCGGCGGCGCCGTGCAGCGGCAACCGACCTCGAGCGGCGGCTCACGATCGCCTGCCACGAGGCATCGAAGAAAGGACGCATGGCCGGGAGCTGCGCGCGCTTTCGTCATTCCCGATCGGAAGCGTTGCCGCGACCGGAGCAGGCCGGCGGCGCCGGGCTTGCGAGCCTGCGCGCCCCGGCCCGTACCGCCGATCAGGACGCGTGCCCCGACGTCAGGCTGAGCGCCACCGCCTGCGCGACTTCGATGCCGTCGATCGCGGCCGAATAGATGCCGCCCGCATACCCGGCGCCTTCGCCGGCCGGATACAGGCCTTCGACGTTCATGCTCTGGTAGTCGTCCTTGCGTCGAATCCGGATCGGCGACGACGTGCGCGTCTCCACGCCGGTCAGCACGGCGTCGTGCATCGCGAAGCCGGCGATCTTCTTGTCGATCTCCGGCAGCGCTTCGCGAATCGCTTCGATCACGTAGTCGGGCAGCGCGGTGCCGAGATCGGTCGGATTCACGCCGGGCTTGTACGACGGCTCCACGGAACCCAGCGACGTCGACGGCCGGCCCGCGATGAAATCGCCGACCAGCTGGCCCGGCGCGCGGTAGTCGCCGCCGCCGAGTTCGAACGCGCGCTCTTCCCATTTGCGCTGGAACGCGATGCCGGCGAGCGGGCCGCCCGGATAATCGTCCGGCGTGATGCCGACGACGATGCCCGCGTTCGCATTGCGCTCGGCGCGGGAATACTGGCTCATCCCGTTGGTGACCACGCGGCCCGGCTCCGAGGTCGCGGCGACCACCGTGCCGCCCGGGCACATGCAGAAGCTGTAGACCGCGCGCCCGTTGCTTGCGTGGTGGACCACCTTGTAGTCGGCCGCGCCGAGCTGCTTGTGGCCCGCGAACTTGCCGAAGCGGCTGCGATCGATCAGCCCCTGCGGATGCTCGATACGGAAACCCAGCGAGAACGGCTTGGCCTCGATGTAGACGCCGCGGTCGTGCAGCATCTGGAACGTGTCGCGCGCGCTGTGGCCCACGGCCAGCACCACGCGGTCGCACCGCAGCGTTTCCCCGTTCGACAGCTTGAGCGCGCGCACCTTGCCCTGATCGATTTCGATGTCGTCGACGCGGGTTTCGAAACGCACTTCGCCGCCGAGTTCGTGGATCGACGCGCGCATTTTTTCCACCATGCTGACGAGGCGGAACGTGCCGATGTGCGGGCGGCTCAGATACAGGATGTCCTCGGGCGCGCCGGCCTTGACGAATTCGTCCAGCACCTTGCGGCCATAGTGGTTCGGATCCTTGATCTGGCTGTACAGCTTGCCGTCGGAAAACGTCCCCGCGCCGCCTTCGCCGAACTGCACGTTGGATTCGGGATTGAGCACGCTCTTGCGCCACAGGCCGAAGGTGTCCTTGGTGCGCTCGCGCACGGCCTTGCCGCGTTCGAGGATGATCGGGCGGAACCCCATCTGCGCGAGGATCAGCCCCGCGAACAGCCCGCACGGCCCCATGCCGATGACGACCGGGCGCAGGAAATCGGCGTGCTCGGGCGCTTTCGTGACGAAGTGGTACGTCATGTCGGGCGTCACGCCGCAATGCGGCTTGCCGGCGATGCGTTGGAGCGCGGCCGCTTCGTCGCTGACTTCGACGTCGACGATATACGTGAGCTTGATGTCGGCGCGCTTGCGCGCGTCGTGCGCGCGGCGGAACACGGTGTAACGGAGCAACCCGTCTGGCGCCACGCCAAGCTCCGCGAGGCGCGCGCGAATCGCGGCCTCGAGCGCGCTCTCGGGGTGGTCGAGGGGGAGTTTAATTTCGCTTAGCCGTAACATGATGACTCGGATGCGATTGCCACGGCGCCGTGGCGATGTTGATACAGGTGGGGCCGGCACGCCGGCGGCGTCGTTCGCCGCGCGGGCATGCCGGACGCAAACCCTGCGCTGTCGTTGCGGGACAAGCGGCGCGAGCGGCAGTACGCCGACTCGAACGCGCAACGCGAGCAACTTCAGGATAGGCGCACGAAGCGGTCCGCGTGCGCGGATGATTGTTCCCCGTGTCGGGCGATCGGCGCGCCGTCATGACGATGCCGTGCGAGCGGTTTGCGCGAAAGCCGCGCCACGCGGGCGCGGCGCGGGCTTACTCCGCTGCCGGATGCACGCGGCTGTAGCGGTTCAGGATCGGGATCATCTGCGCGTAGATCTTCGGGTTCGCGGCCACGATCTCGTGGCGATGCAGGAAATCGGCGTCGCCCGTGTAGTTGCCGACGAGACCGCCGGCCTCGGTGATCAGCAGGCTGCCCGCCGCCATGTCCCACACGTTGATGCCTTGCTCGAAGAACGCGTCGAGGCGGCCGGCCGCGACGTTCGCGAGGTCGAGCGCCGCCGCGCCCGGGCGGCGCAGGCCCGTGCAGGCCTGCGTCATTTCGGTGAAGAGGCGCGCGTATGCGTCGAGGCCGTCCTTCTCGCGGAACGGAAAGCCGGTGCCGACCAGCGCGTCCGACAGGCGGTCGCGGCGGCCCACGCGGATGCGGCGATCGTTCAGGTACGCGCCGCGGCCGCGGGTGGCCGTGAACAGGTCGTTCTTGTTCGGATCGTAGACGACGGCCTGCGTGACGACGCCCTTGTGCTCGAGCGCGATCGATACGCAGTAGTACGGGAAGCCGTGGATGAAGTTGGTCGTGCCGTCGAGCGGATCGATGATCCACTTGAATTCGGATTCGTTCTCCGATTCGCCCGATTCCTCCGCGAGGATCGCGTGGTCGGGGTAGGCGGTCTTCAGCGTCTCGATGATCGCGTCTTCGGCGGCCTTGTCCACTTCGGTGACGAAGTCGTTCTGCTGCTTCTTGCGGATCTCGATCAGGTCGAGATCGAGGGACGCGCGATTGATGATCTGTCCGGCGCGGCGCGCAGCCTTGACAGCAATGTTGAGCATGGGATGCATGAGCCTGGATCCTGTAGCCGGCGGCACGGGCCGCCACGAAGTGGGACAACCGCCCGGAACGGCGCAAGCGTGCCGGGGCGAGGTGAGACGCGAATTGACAAAGAGCGGGGTACGACCCGCGCTGCGCCGAGCGCAACGCGTAAAGGCATGATTTTACCCGATTTTCGGCGGTTTCAGGCGATCGGCATGCGGGGAAACCCCCACTGGCCGTCCGGACGAGTGGGTTTGCGCGGGCGATGGCGATACCATACGGCCATTCTGATGAACCGAGTCGTATCGTAGTGGAAACCCCGCAGAACACCGCCGCGCCGTCCGAATCGGGCGCGGCCTCGTCCGCGCCGCCGTCCGGCGGCTTCACGTCCACCCGCTTCGTGCTCGTCGAGCCGAGCCATCCCGGTAACGTCGGGGCCGCGGCCCGCGCGCTGAAGACGATGGGCTTCTCGCGCCTCGTGCTGGTCGCGCCGCGCGTGCCGCACGTGCAGAGCGACCCCGACGCGATCGCGATGGCCAGCGGCGCGGACGACGTCCTCGCGTCCGCGCACGTCGTGCCGACGCTCGGCGAAGCGCTGTCCGGCGTGCACTGGTCGATCGCGCTGACCGCGCGCACGCGCGAATACGGGCCGCCGCGCCTCGCACCGCGCGCGGCGGCCGCCCAGGCGAGCGCGCAGGTCGGCGCGGGCGACATCGCGCTCGTGTTCGGCAACGAGCGCACCGGTCTCGCGAACGAGCATGTCGAGCAGTGCAGCGCGCTCGCGCACATTCCGGCCAATCCGGCCTACAGTTCGCTGAATCTCGCGCAGGCCGTGCAGGTGCTCGCGTACGAGTTGCGCGTCGCGTTTCTCGAGCAAGCGAGCGAGCCGTCGGCGCAGCCGCAGGCCGAAGCCGGCACGCTCGCGCAGAGCGACGAGATCGAGCGGATGTACGTGCACCTCGAGAACGCATTGATCGCGCTCGACTTCCTCGATCCGCGCAATCCGAAGAAGCTGATGCCGCGGCTGCGGCGCCTGTTCGCGCGCACGGGCCTCGAGCGCGAGGAGGTCAACATCCTGCGCGGCGTCGCGAAGCACATCCTGCTGAAGTCGGGCAAGCCGGGCGGCGACGCGTAAGCGGCCGGCGCCCCGATTGCCGGGCGCGGGGGCGGTCCGCTGGATGCGGCGCGTGGCCGGGCAGGCCATGCGTTAGCCAGCCGAGCCGTCGAACCGGCTGTTTCTCCCCGTCGATCGGCCCCGGAAACCCCGTCGCAACAAGCGTCCCGGCCGAATACCCGCGCCGACGGCGGGGTGAACGCGCGACCGCGTGCGGCCGGGCGCGACTGGCCCTACAATCGCCGGACGTCATAAGCAAATGACCCGGCGCGATAACGGCCGGCATTGCCGGCGATGCGCGCCGGCCTTTTCCCAGATCACATCATGTTCACGAGACTGCGCGAAGACGTTGCAACGATTCGCGAGCGGGATCCCGCCGCTCGCAGTGCGTGGGAAGTGCTGACCTGTTATCCGGGGCTGCACGCGCTCGTCCTGCACCGTTTCGCGCACGCATGCTGGCGCGCGAAACGCTACTGGCTCGCGCGGTTCGCGTCGCAGGCGGGCCGGTTCCTGACGGGCATCGAGATCCACCCCGGCGCGACGATCGGCCGGCGCGTGTTCATCGATCACGGCATGGGCGTCGTGATCGGCGAGACGGCGATCGTCGGCGACGACTGCACGATCTATCAGGGCGTGACGCTGGGCGGCACGTCGCTCACACGCGGCGCGAAGCGTCACCCGACGCTGGAGGCCGGCGTGATCGTCGGCGCCGGCGCGAAGGTGCTCGGCGGTTTCACGGTGGGCGCGGGCGCGAAGATCGGCTCGAACGCGGTGGTCGTCAAGCCGGTGCCGGCGGGCGGCACCGCGGTCGGCAATCCGGCGCGCATCGTGATGCCGGCGCAGCCGAAGCCGCAGCCCGAGCGTGCGGCGTTCTGCGCGTACGGGATCACGCCGAACGCAGACGATCCGATGTCGCTCGCGATCCACGGGCTGATCGATCACGCGGCGAAGGAAAGCCGCCGCGTCGACGAAATCGTCGCGGCGCTCGAGCGGCTCGGCACGCATCTGGAAACGCTGCAGGGCGCCGACGCTGCGCGCCTCGACCTGCGCAGGCTGTCGGCGGTGCTGGAAGGCAAGACGGTCGAACGCCAGATGTAACGAACGCGATCCACGCCGATCGCTGCCGGTCGGTGTGACGGCAGCGGCGGCGTCAGTCGAGCGGCATCGCGTGGATGCCTTCCGCGTCGACGCGCAGGTAGCCGCCGCGTCGCGTGCCGTGATCGAGATCCCAGTCGGGCAGCACCCAGCGGATCCCGTCCGGTTCCGCGTGGCGCGCGGGGCGGTGCGTGTGGCCGTGAATGATCACGCTCGCGCGACTTTTCCGGAACAGCGCGGCCACGCCTTCCCGCGTGACGTCGTAGACGGCCGAAGCAGGGCGCATCCGGCCCGCTTCACTGGTCGAGCGCATGCGCTGCGCGAGCGCGCGGCGCCAGCGGAACGGCCACGCGAGAAACAGCCATTGCGCGACGCGGTTACGCGCGAAGCGGCGGAACACCTGGTAGCCGCGGTCGGCCGTGCATTGCGCGTCGCCGTGCGCGAGCACGATGCGCTGGCCGAATGCGACGATCAGCGAAGGGTCGGGCAGCAGCATCGCGCCGGCCGCCTTCATGAAGCGCCGGCCGAGCAGGAAATCGCGGTTGCCGTGCATCACGTAGAGCGCGATGCCGCGTTCCGAGAGCGTGTGCATCAGCGCGGCCATGCGCGCGGCGAACGGATCGTCGTCGAGGATGTCGTCGCCGATCCAGTATTCGAACAAGTCGCCGAGGATGAACACCGAGTCGGCGCTGTCGGCCGTGTATTTCACGAAATGCTCGAACGCGGCGACCGTCTTCGGAATCGCCTCGCTCAGGTGCAGATCGGACAGAAACAGGAACGGGCGTGCGGCTTGCGCGTATTTGCGCTCGCCCGGCACGCCCGCGGAGACGCTTCGCGGCGGACTCTCCTGCAACATCGAAGTGCCTCCGTAACGGCTGGTGCGTCAGACCACCACGGCCTTTTCGATCACGACGTCGTCGGTCGGCACGTCCTGGTGGAAGCCGGCGTTGCCCGTCTTGACGCCCTTGATCTTGTCGACCACGTCCTGGCCTTCGACGACCTTGCCGAACACCGCGTAGCCCCAGCCTTGCGGCGTCGGCGACGAGTGGTTCAGGAAGTCGTTGTCGTTCACGTTGATGAAGAACTGGGCGGTCGCCGAGTGCGGATCGTTCGTGCGCGCCATCGCGACCGTGTAGTTGTCGTTCTTCAGGCCGTTGTTCGCCTCGTTGTCGATCGGCGCGTCGGTCGGCTTCTGCTTCAGGCCCGGCTCGAAGCCGCCGCCCTGGATCATGAAGCCGTTGATCACGCGATGGAACACGGTGCCGTCGTAATGGCCCTTCTTCACGTAGTTCAGGAAGTTCTCGACCGTCTTCGGTGCCTTCGCGGCGTCGAGTTCGAGCTTGATCACGCCGTGGTTCGTATGCAGTTCAACCATGATGAATTCCTTCGGTAAGGCGGTTTAAATGGCACGCGGCCGGTCGTGCGACGCGGCCGCGTGTGGCGCCGGACGTGCCGGCAGGTTCTTACTTCGAGACGATGCTTGCCGATTCGATCACGACCGGTTGCGCCGGCACGTCCTGCATCGGCCCGCGCGAGGTCGTCGCCACGCCTTCGATCTTCTTCACGACGTCGAGGCCCGACACGACCTTGCCGAACACCGCATAGCCGTTGCCGTCCGGGTTCGGGTAGTCGAGGCCGCTGTTGTCGACCGTGTTGATGAAGAACTGCGCGGTGGCCGAATTCGGATCGCTCGTGCGGGCCATCGCGATCGTGCCCGTCAGGTTCTTCAGACCATTGCGGCTTTCCAGCGGGATCGGCGCGCGGGTCGGCTTTTCCTCGAAGTTGGTCTTGTAGCCGCCGCCCTGGATCATGAAGCCCTTGATCACGCGATGGAAGATCGTGCCGTTGTACTGGCCGGCCTTCACGTAATCGAGGAAGTTGGCGACCGACTTCGGCGCCTTCTCCGGATAGAGCTCGACGCGGATGTCGCCCTGCGAGGTCTTGAGCTGCACGACGGGGTGCGCGGTGGCCGTTTGCGCGAACGCGGGCGCGGTCGCGAGAAGGGCGGCGCCGCCAAGCGCCAGCAACAGACGTTTCATTGCGATCCTCAGGTTGGGAGGGAAGGAGGGCCGCGCCGCTTATTTCGACGGCGCGACGTACGGTGCCGCCAGTGCGCCCGACGGACCGCTGAACTGGAACGTCGGCGACATCGGCAGCGTGGTGGTGCTCACGTTCGCGGCGGCGCGATCGGTGTAGTCGCGCGTGGCCGGCGTCGTCGCGCGGGCGTTCGGCGCGGCTTTCGACGGCGACACGATCTTCTGCAGATCGGCGAGGCGCTGCGCGGTCGCGCCGCTCGTGCGGCCGAGCGATTGCGCGCGCTTGTACGATTCGGCCGCGAGGCGCAGGTACAGATCGCCGAGGTTCTCGTACGCGAGCGAGTAGCTCGGGTTCGATTGCGTCGCGGTGACGAGCGCGGTGCGCGCTTCATCGTAGCGGCCGTGCTTCGCGTAGAGCGCCGCGAGGTTGTTGTACGGCTCGGGCAGTTCGGGGTAGGCCTGCGTGATCGCGACGAACTGCTGGATCGCGTCGTCGTCGCGGTTCAGGCGGGCCAGCACGGTGCCGCGCTTGAACTGCGCCTGCACGTCGCGCGGGTTCGACGCGATGCGCGCGTCGAGCTGCGCGAGCGCCTGCTTCCACTGCTTGCCGGCGATCGACGCATCGACTTCTGGCGTGCCGTCGGCGACCGCCGGGGTCTTTTGCGCATGTGCCGCGGGCGCCGCGAAAAGCGTCAGCGCGACGCCCATGACGGTGGTCGCAACGAGGGTCGCAGCGCTCGGCGCGCGGCCGCGATGAGGTTTCATAGGCGTAAATCGGAATGTTATACTCCGAGCCATTCTAACAAAACGTCTGCGCGTTCCGGCGAGCGGCAGACAGTTCTTTCTTAGCCTCTCGTGGCCGTCACCGCTGTGCTTGCAGCCTGACCGCCCCATGTGATATCGAGGACGCGCGGCCTGGCGCCGCAGCAGATGGTCCGTCCGTTTCACATGCTGGGCGAGCTTCGCCAGGGCGGTTTCCTTCGGCTCACGGTTCATCTCTATGGAATCACTGCGCATCTACAACACGCTCGCGCGTGACAAGCAAGTTTTCGTGCCGCGCCAGCCCGGCGAAGTGCGGATGTACGTATGCGGGATCACCGTCTACGACTATTGTCACGTGGGCCACGCGCGCATGCTGGTCGTGTTCGACCTCGTCCAGCGCTGGCTGCGTGCGATCGGCTATCGGGTCACGTACGTGCGCAACATCACCGACATCGAGGACAAGATCATCCGCCGCGCGGTCGAGAACGGCGAGACGATCAAGTCGCTGACCGACCGCTTCATCGGCGCGATGCACGAGGATGAAGCCGCGCTCGGCATCCAGCGGCCCGACATCGAGCCGCGCGCGACGCAGTTCATCCCGCAGATGCTCGGCATGATCGAGACGCTCGAGGCGAACGGCTACGCGTACCAGGCGACCGACGGCGACGTCAATTACTCGGTGCGCAAGTTCGCGAACTACGGGAAGCTGTCGGGCAAGTCGCTCGACGACCTCCGCGCGGGCGAGCGCGTCGCCGCGAACGATGCGAAGCAGGATCCGCTCGACTTCGTGCTGTGGAAGCGCGCGAAGGCGGACGAGCCGGAAGGCGCGTCGTGGGCGTCGAAGTACGGGATGGGTCGCCCGGGCTGGCACATCGAGTGCTCGGCGATGGGCTGCTCGCTGCTCGGCAATCATTTCGACATCCACGGCGGCGGGCAGGATCTGCAATTCCCGCACCACGAGAACGAGATCGCGCAGAGCGAAGGCGCGACCGGCGAGACGTTCGTCAATTACTGGATGCACAACGGCTTCGTGCAGGTCGACAACGAGAAGATGTCGAAATCGCTCGGCAACTTCTTCACGATCCGCGAAGTGCTCGAGCGTTACGACGCGGAAGTCATGCGCTTCTTCATCGTGCGCACGCACTACCGTTCGCCGCTGAATTACAGCGACGTGCATCTCGACGATGCGCGCGCGTCGCTCACGCGTCTGTACACCGCGCTGAAGGATGTCGAGCCCGACACGCTCGCGCTCGACTGGAGCGAGCCGCACGCGCAGCGTTTCGCGGCCGCGATGAACGACGATTTCAACACGCCGGTCGCGGTGGCGACGCTGTTCGAGCTGGCGGGCGAAGTCAACCGCACGCGCGATGCGTCGCTCGCGCGGCAACTGAAACAGCTGGCGGGCCTGCTCGGCCTGCTGGGCCGCGAACCGCGCGCGTTCCTGCAGCAGGCGTCCGGCGCCGCGCAGGCGGGCGGGCTCGCGGCCGACGAGATCGAAGCGAAGATCGCCGCGCGCGTCGCGGCGAAGCAAGCGAAGGACTATGCCGAAGCGGACCGGATCCGGGCGGAACTGCTCGAAGCCGGCATCGCACTTGAAGACAAACCGGGCGGATCGACCGAATGGCGTCGCGTATGAGCGCGGCGCGTTCCACTGACCGATCCGTCAGGTAGGAGGCAAGATGGCAACGGCCAGAAAAGCGCCGGTCAGGCGCGCGACTCCGGTCGCCGCGCGTCCGGCAGCCAAGCGCGTCCCGGCGACGAAGGCGGACGCGACGCGCGCCGTGCCGAACGGCGCGCTGAACGGTCATGCGCAGCCGGCAGCCGCGCTGCCGGCCGCCGACGCGGCCCGCAAGACACGGGCGTCCGAGGCGGACGGCGAGGAAGTCGTCGTGCGTCCCGCCTATTGGGACAAGGCGTGCGCGGACCTCGTCAAGCGCGACCGGATCCTGAAGAAACTGATTCCGAAGTTCGGTCCCGCGCATCTCGTGAAGCGCGGCGATCCGTTCGTCACGCTCGCGCGCTCGGTCGTCGGCCAGCAGATTTCGGTGCCGTCCGCGCAGTCGCTGTGGACGCGCATCGAGGACGCCTGTCCGAAGCTCGCGCCGCAACCGGTGATCCGGCTCGGCGCGGACAAGCTGATCGCGTGCGGGTTGTCCAAGCGCAAGACGGAATACATCCTCGATCTCGCGCAGCATTTCGTGTCGGGGGCGCTGCACGTCGACAAATGGATGTCGATGGACGACGAGGACGTGATCGCGGAACTCACGCAGATCCGCGGCATCAGCCGCTGGACGGCCGAGATGTTCCTGATCTTCAACCTGTCGCGGCCCGACGTGCTGCCGCTCGACGACCCGGGCCTGATCCGTGCGATCAGCGTCAATTACTTCAGCGGCGAACCCGTCACGCGCAGCGAGGCGCGCGAGGTTGCGGCCAACTGGGAGCCGTGGCGCACCGTCGCGACCTGGTACATGTGGCGCAGCCTCGATGCGCCCGACGCCGACGCCTGAGCGCCGGCTATCGGGTTTTAAACATCAATAGTTGAGAGCCGGTTTTGAGCGTCGCCCGCGCGGGTAGAATACGCGCTGCCGCAAGACCCAAGGATTCGAACACATGAAGACCACATTTCTGGATTTCGAACAGCCGATCGCCGAACTCGAGGCCAAGATCGAAGAGCTGCGATTCGTGCAGGACGACTCGGCTGTCGATATTTCGGAAGAAATCGAGCGGCTGTCGAAGAAAAGCCAGCAACTGACGAAAGACCTCTACGCGAACCTGTCGCCGTGGCAGGTTTCGCAGATCGCGCGGCATCCGCAGCGGCCGTACACGCTCGATTACGTCGCGGAACTGTTTACCGATTTTCACGAGCTGCATGGCGATCGCGCGTTCGCGGATGACCTGTCGATCGTCGGCGGTCTCGCGCGCTTCGGCGGCCATCCGTGCATGGTGATCGGTCACCAGAAGGGGCGCGACACGAAGGAGCGCGCCGCGCGCAACTTCGGGATGCCGCGTCCGGAGGGCTATCGCAAGGCCGAACGCCTGATGCGTCTGGCCGAGAAGTTCGGGCTGCCGATCTTCACGTTCGTCGACACGCCGGGCGCGTACCCGGGCATCGGCGCGGAAGAGCGCGGCCAGTCGGAGGCGATCGGCCGCAACCTGTACGTGATGGCCGAGCTGAAGACGCCGATCATCACGACGGTAATCGGCGAGGGCGGTTCGGGCGGCGCGCTGGCGATCGCCGTGGCCGACACCGTGATGATGCTGCAGTTCTCGACCTACTCGGTGATCTCGCCGGAAGGCTGCGCGTCGATCCTGTGGAAGAGCGCCGCGAAGGCGCCGGAAGCCGCGGAAGCGCTGGGCCTGACCGCGCACCGCCTGAAGGCACTCGGCCTGATCGACAAGATCATCAACGAGCCGCTCGGCGGCGCGCATCGCGATCCGAAGGGCATGGCCGCGCTGCTGCGCCGTGCGTTGGCCGATTCGCTGCGCCAGTTCCAGGGCATGAGCATCGATGCGCTGCGCGAGCGCCGCTTCGAGCGCCTGATGGCCTACGGCAAGTTCAAGGAAACCACGCCGGGCGCATGACCGGCCGTGTATGCAATGCGCGCGCCGCTGTGCGCGTGTCCCGCTCGTGATCCCGCCCACCGAATTCTCCGCCGACCGCGTCGTACTCGACGCGGTCGGCGTTGCGCTTTCCGGCCTGCCGCCGGATGCGCGCATTGCGATCGCGTACAGCGGCGGCCTCGATTCGACCGTGCTGCTCGACGCGGCCGTGCGCGTCGCGGGTGCATCGCGCTGCGTCGCGCTGCACGTGCATCACGGCCTGAGCGCGAACGCCGATGCGTGGGTCGCGCATGCCGAAGGGCAGGCGGCGCGGCTCGGCGTCGCATTCGAATCGATGCGCGTCGACGTGCCGCGCGACAGCGGGCTCGGTGTCGAGGCGACGGCGCGCGAGCGTCGCTACGCGGCGCTCGACGAGATGGGCGGGCGCCACGGCGTGGCGGCGCTGTGGCTCGCGCAACATGCGGATGACCAGGCCGAGACGGTGCTGCTGCAACTGCTGCGCGGGGCGGGAATCGCGGGGCTCGCCGCGATGGCCCCGCGTTATCGCCCCGACGGCGTGAACATCGACCGTGTGCGTCCGTTACTGAGACTGTTGCGCGCGCAACTTGAGCGCTATGCGGAGCAGCACGCGCTCGTGTGGATCGACGACGAATCGAACGGCGATACGCGCTATGCGCGCAATGCGCTGCGCGTCGACGTGCTGCCGGCGCTGGCCGTGCATTTCCCGGGCTTTCGCGACGCGCTCGGTCGCGCGGCCCAGCATGCGGCGGCCGCTCAGAGGCTGCTCGACGATCTGGCCGAGCTGGATTTCGCCGTCGCCGCGCGCGATGACGGTCAGGCGCTGTCGCGCGACGCGCTGATCGGCTTCGACGACACGCGTGGCGCGAACCTGCTGCGCTTCTGGATGCGCCGGCTCGGTTTGCCGGGCGCGTCGGCGGCCCGGCTCGCGAACATGATGCGGCAACTGCGCGCGGCGCACGACGCGCATGCGCTGCGCGTCGATCATGCGGGGCAGTGCCTGCGGCTCTATCGCGATGTCGTCTACTGGGAAGCGGGCGACAGCAGCGAGCCGGCCGACGACGGCACGGGCGCACCGCAACCGGAGGCGGCACTCGCATGGGACGGACAGGACGTGTGGCACCTGCCGGGATGGCGCGGCACGTTCGTGTTCGCGCCCGCCGACGCGGGCAGCGCCGATGCGGTGCCGGAGGGGGTGCTGCGCGGTGCGCGGCTGGCGGCGCGCGCGCGGGCCGGCGGCGAACGGATGCGCACGTCGCCGGGCGGGCCCGGCCGGACGCTGAAGAACCTGTTCCAGGAGCGCGGCGTGCCGGCCTGGCAGCGCGACGTGCCGCTGCTGTTCGCGGGTGACCGGCTGATCTACGTGCCGCGGCTGGGCGTCAATCGCGACATGGGCGAGACTGCCGACGCGGCGCCCGCCACCGCCGCATGGCGCCGAATCGAATGGCGTCCCGACCTGCTGATCGCATAGCAGCGGCGGGTGGCCGGCGGCGCGATGGCGCGCCGATTTTCACCATTTGGTAAACAGCGCCGGAACGGCCGGCGACACGGCGCGCGGCTTGTCAAGTGGGCGTCTATCGGGTACGCTCGGTCGTTTGCTCGGCTCGATTTTTGAGCGTTTTGTGCAGGTTTCCCGCGTGACGTACCCGGTTTGCGCGGCCTGATCCGCCTTCCGGGCAAAATCCGTCACGCTTGCGTGTTGCGTCCCAGCCGTTCCCCTCGTCGTCCGTCCACAGCCACAAGCCGCGTGACCGAACGGCAACGCGGCCTGCCCAGCACGCCCGTGCGGCTTCTCCTCCAGTTCAGAACGACAATGGCACTCATCGTACACAAATACGGCGGCACTTCGATGGGCTCGGTCGAGCGCATCAAGAACGTCGCGAAACGCGTCGCAAAATGGCATCAGGCCGGGCACCAGATGGTGGTCGTGCCTTCGGCGATGTCCGGCGAAACCAACCGTCTGCTCGGTCTTGCGAAAGAGATTTCGAGCCAGCCGAGCCCGCGTGAGCTCGACATGATCGCGTCGACCGGCGAGCAGGTCAGCGTCGGCCTGCTGTCGATCGCGCTGCAGGAAATCGGTGTCGAGGCCGTGAGCTATGCCGGCTGGCAAGTGCCGATCAAGACGGACAGCGCGTTTACGAAGGCACGCATTCACTCGATCGACGACGAGCGCGTGAAGGCAGACCTGAACGCGGGCAAGGTCGTGATCATCACCGGCTTCCAGGGCGTCGATCCGGACGGTCACATCACGACGCTGGGCCGCGGCGGCTCGGACACGTCGGCGGTAGCGGTGGCCGCTGCGCTGGGCGCCGAAGAGTGCCTGATCTATACCGACGTCGACGGCGTCTACACGACCGACCCGCGCGTCGTCGAAGAGGCGCGCCGCCTCGACCGCGTGACGTTCGAGGAGATGCTGGAAATGGCCAGCCTCGGCTCGAAGGTCCTGCAGATCCGCTCGGTCGAATTCGCCGGCAAATACCAGGTGAAGACGCGTGTGCTGTCGAGCCTGACCGATCCGCTGATTGCGCTCGACGAAGAAATGCGCTCGGGCACCCTGATTACTTTTGAAGAAGACGAGACCATGGAAAAGGCAGTCATTTCCGGCATCGCGTTCCAGCGCGACGAAGCACGCATTGCGGTGATGGGCGTGCCCGACAAGCCGGGCATCGCATATCAGATCCTCGGCCCGGTGGCCGATGCGAACGTCGACGTCGACATGATCATCCAGAACCAGAGCGTCGAAGGCAAAACCGACTTCACGTTCACGGTCGGTCGCGGCGACTACCAGAAGGCGATGGACATCCTCACCAACCAGGTGCAGGGCCATGTGAGCGCCGAGCGCGTGCAGGGCGACCCGAAGGTGTCGAAGGTGTCGGTCGTCGGCGTCGGCATGCGTTCGCACGTGGGCGTCGCGAGCAAGATGTTCCGCACGCTGTCGGAAGAGGGCATCAACATCCAGATGATCTCGACGTCCGAAATCAAGATTTCGGTGCTGATCGACGAGAAATACATGGAGCTGGCCGTCCGCGCGCTGCACAAGGTGTTCGAACTCGACCAGGCATCGTGAATTTTCCGTGATGCATTGAAGAAAATGCATCACGGAAATTGACGCACGGTTCGAAACCCTATATTATTTCGTTCTCGTCGCACTGCCTCCCTGGTGCGAGCGAAAGTTTGGGAGACGTGGCCGAGAGGTCGAAGGCACTCCCCTGCTAAGGGAGCATCTGGGCCAAAACCTGGATCGAGGGTTCGAATCCCTCCGTCTCCGCCAAAAGCGGTGACAAAGCCCCGCAAGTTCTCGGACTTGTGGGGCTTTTTCTTTTTCGGGTTCTCGGTCGGCCCCGCAAGCTTGCTCCGCGCGGACGGGTCCGCATTTCGACGACCAGAGGCGGTCTAAGCCTCGTTATGCGGCAAGTTTCATTGTCTGGTTCCGGGCACGTTGCCCAAGCGCTGAGCCTGCACCGAACCAGGCGGCGTTGAGATCGTGATCGTCACTGCGCGTGATGATCGCTATCGTCCAAATTCGGCGCTCGCTTCTTGGGCGGCGTGGACAACGTGATTTGCATACGAAGCGAACGTTTCCCATCCGTCGAATTCATCGACGTCGACGGAACGCAGGACGGCAGCGCTGTGAGTCAGCGGGGGGGGTAGCTGGCCGTGCTCAGGAAGGTGATATGTGATTTAAAAATCTGGCTTGCGAAGCAATCGGAAAGTTTTTCTTGAAAGATTGTGACATTCCGGCGATTTCACGTACTGACGTCAGATCGACAATTTATTCGAGATAGGTCGGTATGCGAGGCGCACTATCGTCTTGTTCCGAAAGGCATTTATAATCAGCCCTCGGCAGAAACCCCACCTGAATACCAACCAAGGGAAAGCTGCATGGGCCACACCGCACTTTATAAGACGTTGCGTCTGGGCGACGCGCAATACAATCGTCTTGTCAAACTCGACACGCCGCTTGGCGTCGACTGGTTATTGCCGCTCTATGTGAAAGGCACCGCCCGACTCGGTCGCGATTACGAATTCGTGATCGATGCCGTTTCACCACGCGGTAGCCAGATTGAACTGAGTGCGCTGCTCGCCAAGCCGGTCACGCTCTGGATTCAGCAGACGGACGGCTCATACATGCCGATCCATGGCTACGTTCACCGGTTCAGCCGGCTGGGCGCGGATGGGCCGCTGACTTTTTACAAGGTGGCGTTCTCGTCCTGGCTCTATTTCTTGCGCCTGCGCCGTGACATGCGCGACTGGCAGGAGCAGAACGGCGAGCAGATTCTGACCGACGTCTTCAACGAGCATCCTCAAGCGCGTGGTGCGTTTCGCTACGAGCTTCACAAGCCGCTGCCGTCCTACTCAAATCGCGTGCAGTGGGAATACGATCTCAATTTCGTCTATCGCAGCATGGAGGAAGTCGGCGTATTTCCGTACTTCGAGCAAGCCGAAAATGGTCGATCGCACACGATGGTTTTGACGGACGACGTTTATTTCGTCCCTCAACTGAAACAACCCGTTGTCGAATTCGGGCCTACGGAAATCAGTGGGGAACTGGACGGGTTCGCGCAGTGGAAGGAGCAGCTTCAGATCGACAGTGCGCAGCTGACGTCCCGCTCGTTCGACTATAAGCGCCCCGATCTCCCTCGGCAGGTACAGGGCGTGACGGACGTGAACGGCGAGTTGCCGACCGACGGGGAAATCTACGACTACCCTGGCGCGTACATGTGGTCGGACCGCGAGCAAGGTGAGCGTCTTGCCCAGATTCGGCTTGAAGAGCGCAAATCGCGGATGAAACGTTTTCACGGAATAGGCGGCTTGCGCTGCGCGATGCCGGGGCGGCGCTTCGAACTTCGCGGTCATCCGGTGCATGACGCGGGTAGCCAACCGGATCGGGAATTTGTTCTGCTCGGGGTTGACTGGCTGATTTGCAATAACCTTCCTGGTCTGGATGAGGCGGACCAATTCCCCGACGGGCTGGCAGCGGAAGTTGCGCAAGCGAAAGCTGGCGCGACGGTTCGCCACGCAGACGGCAGCGAAGGTTTCTTTCAGGTGGTGGTCGAGGCGCAACCGCGCAGCGTCCCGTTCCGTAGCCCGTTCGAACACAAGAAGCCGGTAATGCAGTTGCAGAATGCAATCGTCGCCGGGCCGAGCGGGGAAGAGGTGTACACCGATTCACTGAACCGGGTGAAGGTGTGGTTCCACTGGAACCGCCGCAATGGCCAGGATGAACGTGCATCGTGCTGGGTGCGCCCGACGTTCCTTGATGCAGGCTCGAATCGTGGTGGGATTCAGCCGCTGCGCAAGGGCGACGAAGTGGTCGTCGGTTTCATGGAAGGTGACTGTGACCGGCCTGTCATTATCGCGAGAATGTACGGGGGGGCTACGCAGCCGGTGTGGCACACGAACGGCTTGTTGTCCGGTCAACGCTCGCGTGAGTACGGTGGCACTGGCTACAACCAGCTCGTAATGGACGACTCGACGCAGCAGACTCGGGTTCACCTTTACTCGAGCAGCTATCAGTCCCACTTGCACCTGGGGTACCTGATCCAGCAGACCGACAATACGCGTGGTGCTTTCCTTGGAAGCGGCTTTGACCTCAAGTCCGACGCCTACGGCGCCATCCGGGCAGG
The DNA here is from genome assembly GCF_002223255.1 of Burkholderia sp. AU17457. Lineage (NCBI taxonomy): Bacteria > Pseudomonadati > Pseudomonadota > Betaproteobacteria > Burkholderiales > Burkholderiaceae > Burkholderia > Burkholderia sp. AU17457. The sequence continues at coordinate 1,882,384 of NZ_NKFB01000003.1, read as the reverse complement.
GCAGGGCTTGTTCGTGTCTACCCACCCGACAGCGGCGAACCAACCGTTGAACGTAACGGCTGCGTCCGAGCAATTGGCCAGTGCGGAAACCGTTGTGGATTTGACGTCGCAGGCGAGCTCGGCGAACCAGGCCGAAAGTTTGCAGGAAGGGCAGGACGCACTCAAGAAGTTCACCGACGCGACGCACTATAGCGTGAGCGGCGGCGCTGGCAGCGGCGGTCGGACCGGCGGTGGTGGCACGGGCAATGCGAACGGCTTTTCGACACCGATCATGCTGATGGCGAGTCCTGCGGGCTTGGGGCTGTCGACTCAGGATTCAGCGCAACTGACGGCTAATCAGCAAGTCAATATCGTGAGCGGCAAGAGCACGCACGTGGCGGCCGGCAAATCGCTGATCGTAAGTGTGATGGAGAAGATTAGCCTGTTCGCGCAGAACACCGGAATCAAGCTCTTTGCGTCCAAGGGCAAGGTCGAAATTCAGGCGCAGAGCGACGAGATGAAGCTCGCCGCGCTCAACGACGTGACGATCACGAGTTCGAATGGGAAAGTCGTCATTTCGGCGGAGAAGGAGATCTGGATCGGTGCAGGCGGTTCGTACATCAAGATCACACCTGATCTGATCGAGAATGGAACGAGCGGCCAGATTCTCGAAAAATGTGCGAGTTGGGACAAACCGGGCGCGTCGTCAATGCGCCTGCCTTCACCGATTGCGAGCGTGCCGAAGGGCTGTGCTTGGAAGACGGCTTCGGCGTCCGCAGATAGCGCTTCGAGCGTTGTACTGGAGTAGTGGATATGGAAGATTCAGATGCGCTCGGTGTGGATGAGGGGCCGGAGGCCATTGCGATAGACGCTACCGTCAGCAGCCTGCGCACATATTTCAGCAAGCAGCCCAAGATGCACTGCTATCTCGTCGTCGATCCGAGTCAGCGAGATTTCACGAATGACGACGAGGAAGCTGAGCGGTTCCGCGAATTGAAGCGTGCGATCGTCGAGGTGATGCACGACGCGTTTCCTGACAATCACCGGCCATATCTTGTCGAGTTGGACCTTAATACTCCCGAAGGAGCTGGAGTGCTTGCGGAGAGTGTGAGGATTGCCTTCGCGGATCGTCGCCCTATGTCAATGGCCGAAGGACTGGGACAGCGTGTCGGTGGATGGCTAGCCAGTGAGGCATCGTTAGACGAGGTCGTCGGGCATTGGGGACGCCACGTTTTGCAGTACAACGAGGAAGGGTTACCGTGTGTGCTGCGCTTCTACGATACGCGAGCCCTTAGTTTGATCTGGCCAGTGCTCTCCGAAGAACAACAGCAGACGCTACTGGGGCCGGTAAGGGTATGGCATGCGCTCGACGCGTGCACTAAACCTCGCACGTACAGTGTGTCGGCAGGGTCGCGTGCCGATCTTTCGTTGACGACTGAGCAGTGGCAGCAGATTCATCGTCACGGATTGGTTAATAGAGCGCTTGCGTTGTATGCCATGAAGGTTGATCGTCAGCCGGAACCCTCCGAAATTGCTGCGGCAGTCGCTGCCGCTGAGCGTGCGGAGCGCTATGGACTGTTCGACCGGGACGATCGCGTGGCATTCGTTGAGAGTGCTCTGGGATGGCACCCGCAGTTCGACCTACACCCGAAGGTGCTGCAGCTTTTGGGCGCAAGAGCGCCAGACACGTTTTATACGGCAGCAGTTGTTGCTGCACTGACAAAAGAGGACGTCGCGGAGATTCGAGAAGGCGCTTGGTACGATCGATTGAGCGCTTCGTCGTCTCGTTGATTGGTGTTGACAAAATTGCCTGAATTCAATACGAAGAGAGCGTATGGCAGCAAATAACCAGAAATGTGCCAACTGTGAGAAGACTGGGTTGCCGATCTTGCCGGTACGGTACACAGTCTTGCCCAAAACGGTAAAGGCTAAGATGCCCGCCGGCATCGTTGGCGACCGTGTCACCAATGTCAGCCTCTCCGAGCATCAATACGGTCTGCGGACCTTGCGCGATGGTTGGCTCTATCTTTTCTACGAAGTAGGTGCACGTGGTCCCAACTACTGGGAAGTGTACAAGGTGACTGAAGACGGTCGGTTATGGAAGCAATCGCGACCGCTGCCGTCGGTTCCGACGACCCATCCGAATTGTGCGCAGTGTGCCATCGCCGTCCCGATGGATGTCATCGCGATCGAGCAACCCGAGCTGTGTATGGGCAAGGTCTATATCGCGTTCTCGCAACTTGCATGGCATCCGCGAACGTTCGATAAATACGAGATTTACGTAGACTTGCGTAAACAACGTATGCAATGGATCGAGCCGTCAAAATGGGTCACTACCGGAAAGGATGGGACCGGCCACGCGGTCGTTGCAACGGAATCGTCAGTTAACGATGTACTTGAGTACATGCCGGGCCTCGATGCAAAGCAGTTGGGCGTATTTGACGACAAGCAGCGCTTTACTGCAGACGATGGTAGCTATCGAGAAGATCTACTTGTCCGTGAGGTGTCTCGTTATCCTTTGAACATTCGACAGGCATCGCCAGCATCGGCGAGCCAGGCGCTTGTGAAAATGATGGGCCACATTGGAAAAACGGATGCAGGTGGAAGCGGGGCTACTCCGTCGACCTATCCCCCAATGTTGCTCGCTTTGTGGGATGCGGTCGGCAACGTTCACGAACTGAACGGCTTTCGCAACGACCCGGTGTCCTGGCTCGACCGATATGGGGCGCAGCAGGAACTCGGCATGAAAGTGATGGCCCTGAACGACATCGACACGGCCAAACGTATCGTCGATTCGCGCACAAAACAGAACCTCGCAACTCAGGAGGCCATGGCGAAAGAGGCGCATGCCATGACTCCGCTCGGCTCGGCGACAGCTCGCGCGAGTTTGGCGGCGCAACGCACCAGAGCACTGGCGGGCGCGGATGCTACGCGTGCCCAAGAGGTCAATGCGTATTATGACGATCTCGACTGGATGGCTGCCAATAACATTCCAGGGAGCTACCAGACGCGTCTTATCCAGATTGGGCGATTTAGTCGCGCGAGCAGCGCGAGTTCAAGCGCGCCTTACCTTGGTAAGTACCGCGATGAGATCATGAACGAAGCGCGTGAGTATGCGAAAGCGCAACCCGGCTTCCATGATCGCAATCTAGACAGAATGCAGAAGTCCGAATGGTCTCGGTACGAAGCCAGACTTCAGCGCAAGCAGATCGAGGATTTCCGCAAGCCATACAAGAAATTGCAGAACGCGGTGTTCCAGTTGCAGGACACACGGAGCAATGATGTTGGAAAATGGCTGCGAGCACCGCTTCTTGCGGATACGCTGGAGGACTATTACTGCGACGATCTCAGCGACAGCTTCGAATTCGAGGTTGTCGTTGCAATGGCAATCGACGGGCTGGGATCAACGCCCAAAGGAGTTGCGATTCTTGATGATCTGATTGGTCGTTGGAAGCCGACGGACAAGGAAAGCATCGTTTGGCGGGCAGTTGCCATGAATCATCCTGCGGGGCGCGAGGAACTTGAGAAATTTCTCGCCAGCGCATTGGAGCACAAGGATAAGCCGCTAGAGGACGATGGTGTCAAATACGTCGTAACGGCGGTGAAGTACATTGGCAAACTGGTTGATTACTACAAGAAATATTCAAAGTTGGCGCTCGAAACAAACCCAGCGAAGATCTCGTACTTAGGTGCAACGTACAAAGAGCAAGGGCGTGACGTATTACTCATGGCTATTGGTGATCGGGTTTTCGAAAAACTCCGAATCAATAAGTTGGGGGACTTCGTCGGGGAGAAGATTATTCAGACGCTGTTTCTCCAGCGAGCGGGTATACCGGTCGAGGATGCACTGGCACTTGTCCGCAAGCAGGCTCAGTTTGACAAGGTGAGCCGAAGCGAAATTTTGCAGCGTTTTCGCACGGCACGAACAGTGTTGGCAGGGGCGACAAAGGCCGGGCCTAACCCGACCACCGAGTTGTATGAGGTATGGGAAAAGTTGAAGGCGGACAAGGACGCGAATGCGATGAAGGAGCTTCGTCTCGGTCGTATCGCGGTGATTGCTGCGCTATGCGAGTTGGTGAACTTCTGGCATCTGTTGTCGGAAGCCAAGGACGAAGATACCAACGCCAAGTTGATCAAGTCTGGCGCATCACTCAGTGCGTCGATCATCACAATTACGATGACTCCGTATTACGGGACGCTGAAGAAGGCTGTTCGGACGATGAGTTGGAAGATGGTAGGTGGCTTTTTGTCGGGGGCTGGGGCATTTGCGGCGGCGTGGTTAGATGCTGGGGCAGGGAGTAAGAAAGAAAAGGCCGGCCAATATGATGTGATGGCAGTGTTATTCGTGAAGGCTGGGTTAGGGGTAGCCAGCGGCACGGCGTTCGTGATCGATGCCATTAGTACTGCAGCGCCACTGTTTAAGAAACTGGCAGCCCGTACTGGAAGCCGCGTCGTTATTATGGCGGTCGAGACAGTGGCGCCGCGAGTGGTAATGATTGCATCACTGCGGGCGGTGAGCATGCTAATCACGTGGGAAGCGACGATTGGATTGTTTGCATTGCAGGTACTTGCCGATACCCTAACCCCCGATGAGTTGGAGTCCTGGTGTTCTCGCTGTGCATTTGGTACCGGTAAAGAGGCTATCCTTCGAGTGAAAGATCATGGCGTCGAGAAATACACAGATATGGAGCAACAGGAAAAAGACTTTGATAAGGCAATGACGGAGATGGCATGAGTTCTGAGCGAGAATATGCAGTTCAGGTGCTGCGAGGCACGATCAGTAACCTTAAGTGCCGGCGTCGCCAGCAGGATTTCGTTTTAAGTGAAGCGCAGCATGCCTACATACAAGCGACGGCTGCTGGGGCAGCGTTGGCGGGCATGGGTGCATCTGCAATTGGGTTAATTCAATCTTCCGCGAATTCGGAGGAAGAAGCGGACTGGGTGGAATTTGAACTCGACGGCAAGCAGATCGAGGGATGGCTCTGGAAAATGCCGATGAAAGACGGTGATGAGGTCGAGATCGTTGCCGAACCGAGGCCGCGTGATCGGTACTTTACCTATTCAATCCGGAGAGTTCAGGACGATATGGTGGCGGTGTATCCGCATGCGACGAGAGGGCGATCGGCACTTTATCGCTGGCTTATGAAATTCATGTTAATCGCCTGGGGGTTTTGCAGTGGTATTGTAACGGTCTTTATGTTCCGGAACCATGAGGGGATTGATTTAAGTACGCATATTCTGGTAATGACCGGTGCTTGGGGTTTTTCATTGATTGTTTTTTGGATATTATTCCACCGTGCTTATCTGAAGATGAAGCACTTCGCTAGATTGGCCGAGGTCATTTTCTCGTGCTACGGCTGGAGTGACGTACGTAGGATTAATCTCGTACGTTCGTCGAAGCAGATGAGGCCAGAGAATCGAGATCTCGAATATGGTATTCACTATTTTCGCTATCGCTCGTAAGGTATTCTACGATGATGAATCTCATCCGCGTCGGTGATGATACAGACCACGGCGGCAAAGTGATCACGGGTTCGTCGACGATGCGTTTCGACGGTCGTTTCGTTGCTCGCAAGGGGGATGAGGTAACTTGCCCCCAACACCCGGACGTCAAACCGAATTTGATCGAAGAGGGCGATGAATCGATGACAGATAACGGTGTTCCGATTGCCCGGCACGGTCACCGGGCGACCTGCGGTTGTCACCTGATTTCGAGCCTTACCTGATCGGCATGGGCTAGAGAGTGACTTGATCTTCGCGGTTTGGTGGCAGGAGATCAGGCGAGCATGATTGTGCCTGGTCGTGGCGAGCAACGTCGAATTTCCGCGCCGGAGTTGGCCGACATCACGACAAGTTGGACAAAGCTTGTCGTCGGCGCGTGCACGGTGAAGAAGTGATCCATTACGCTGATGAACGCGTTCAAACTGACAGCGGCAAACGCTTGTTCGTCGACCGTCAACGTCACTTCCAAGCCCCGAACGAAACTCGGCATTGGTTTTCCCGGAAGCCAGAGCTGTTTGGCTCGATGGTCCAGATTGGTCAGTCCGTCGAGGAGTTTCGCGTGTCCGGCGGATTGAGCGGTGAACTGGCGGAACAGGCGTTTCAGCTCCGCAAGCCCGGTGCGGGTCAGTTCGATCGAGTGCGGGGCAAACTGCGTGATGAGTCGCCAAGCTGCGTCGCCTTCACTCGACAATCGCACGACTTCTGTTGGCGCGTCCAGCATCATGATGCGCGAAACCATCGTTCCCTGCTCGTTGACCAGATCGCCATCCTCGGCGCCGGCCCGCATCGTTCGAGGGAAATTGCCATTCGAGCAGATGACGTCTGCAGTTATCTGTTCGATTACGGTGCCGGTTGTCGGTCGGCCGTCGAGGTCCACCAGGTTGAGCGCGGTTTCCCTCTTTCCCGATGACGAGGCCGCGTTATGGTGCATGAGGACCCAATAGGGGCCCGCTGGTTTGCCGGAACTGCCGTGCATGAGCGACACGAACGGATGGATGATGTTCGCTCTGGAGCTGCCTGTCATGGCACGGACCGACTCGACAGACCAAACTTCGACACCCGCAACACCCGTATTCTGGGATTGCACGGGGTACGTATTTGTGATCGGACTCCGCTTGAGTGGCAGCGACGAAAGCCGGAACAGGTTGACGATCGGCGTGCAAAAGAGCCTCAGATTATCCGCCGACAGATTTTTTAGTCGCTGTGCCGTCCACGAATCTGGATGAATGCCGCAAATAGCGAGATGCAAGGTAAGTTGCTGGCTGGAGCCCGCCGCATGTGCGAGCGCGGCGAGGTCGATGTCAACGAAATCGAATTTCTTCGGAAACGCAAAATATTCGCTCAGTAGCCGCAGGGCTGGCGGCCCGTCGTCTTCGCCGAGCAGCTTCTCGGCCTCATCGTAGCCGGCGGCGGCGAGCGGCGGCATGATCAGCGTTGACCAGCGACGTTCGGCGTTTTCGACGAAGGCGGCTGCCGTGTGCATCGTCATCGTATCCATTACCGCGCCGACGACTTCGCGAGGACCGTTGACATGGATGCGCAACGGACTGGGGACGGCGTCGATGCGAAAGTCGGGGCGGGCAACCTCAAAGGTGATGGAAAGCAGACCGGTTGTGCCGGCGGGCAGGACGACGTCGGCGGGAACGGCAGTTGTCGGAGCGTAGCGTGCAGTCGAAATCCGCACGGGAGCCAACGTTACGTCATATACGGTTCGGAAAAGGCAGTCTTCCGTTTTGCTCGCCAGTTCTGTGCCGAGGGCAATGAGCGATGGCTCGGTGAGCTTTTCGAACATGTCTGAGACATCGAACTGGGCGATTGCACACGCAGGAACCGTTCGGAGATACTGGGGATACAGCATGCCGATGAGGGCTTCGGCGAATTCCGGATAGTTATCGTCGAGCCGGCTTCCTATATCCGCTGCGAGGAGAGCGAACGACTGCAGCATCCGTTCGACGTGGGGATCTTCGGAGCGGTCGCCGGAAATCCCGAGGCGAACGGCAATTTTGGGATAGCGTGTCGCAAAGATCGCAACTGACCGGCGCAGCAGTGAAAGTTCTCGTTCGTAGTGCGGAAGCAGATGATCCATTGCGTGAAATAATGAACCGGCCGGACAGTAAAATGCCAAGTCGTCGTCTGGCGGAGTTGCGCTGAATGGTGCGGGCACGCTAATGTTTGACGTTGCTATGATAACCGCTTAACCGGGAAGGCTTGCACATCGATCGACTCGGGGGGGCCACTGGGCGCCGCGATCAGCTGGGCCGGAGCGCTTTGTACTGCCCACACCGTATTTTTGTCGCACATGTCCGTTCAACAAGACGAATCGCATCCGGTACTGGGCCGTAGTCGCACCTTGCGCAATGCAGCCGAAAGGCGTGGGCTGATTTGCCTGGATTCGGCCTATCGAGGGTTGAAGGAAAAACACCGCTTCGCGTGCGAATATGGTCACGTAACCCGTATCAGCCCGCGCAACTTGATTCGTCGGTGGAAACTCGGTTGCCGGGAGTGTACGCAGATTGCGGCGACGGAACGCATGTACCATCTCGCGAAGAAAGCCGATTCGATCTGCGTGAACGCAAAGTGGCGAGGCACGGCGGCACAATGCCGTTTCCGCTGCAATGCCGGACACACTTGGTCATGCCCCGATCGGTCTCTGCTGCGCAGTATGGGGGTGTTTGTCAGTCGAGGCGATACTGGGGAGCGCAGGCTGGGCAAGTTTCGCTATGGGCATTTCCGGGCGAACCAAACCGCCCTGCAGGACTACAGCCTGGTTGGATTGACATCTTGCATGCGACTTTCGGCGAAATAGGTCGCCCGTCTTCAACTGCCAGCGTGCCATACTTCAGCGCGTTCCGAGGACCTCGGATCGATGGCTTCATTACAATTTGCAAACAGTATCAAATGCCGTTGTGCTGCGGGCCCTCGCGTTGATTTTGCGCGACGGTCCTGCTACAGTCTCGCCGAAACAATGCGCCGGATAAGTTAAGCTGGTTCGCAGTGCGATCGTATTGTGCTTACTGATGTGATTGCTTGTCTTATCGGACGTATGGGGCTCGGGAGCCCATAAGTCGATGTCTCCTCCGTTGAGGCCGATATACACGACAGCGCGCTCGGCGAAAGCGGGGTGTGACAGCGCACTGGCGAGCAGCACAATAGAAAAATTACCCTCAGCGAAGTAATCTCAAAGAGAACAAAAAATGGCCGATTTGCATTGGACCATGCCAATCGCCAGATGGACGTCGATTTCGACCGCGGGGGTGCCGGGCGTCGAAGCCCTCGATCCGATGGTGCGACGTCGCTTGAGCCGGCTGTCGCGTCTCGCGCTTCAGGTGGCCTACGACTGCGCCGGGACGGAAAATCCGGTGCGCGTGATATTCGCATCGCGTCACGGCGAACTGGTGCGTACCACCGGCATTCTCGCCGCCATTGGTGCGGCGGAACCTGTCTCGCCGACGGCCTTCAGTCTTTCGGTCCTCAATGCCGTGACAGGCATATTCGGAATCGCACGACGTGACCGGTCCGCCGCGACCGCGGTCGCGGCCGGGCATGAAACGCTCGGTTACGCGCTGCTCGAAGCTTATTCCCAATACGAAACGTCGCCGGCATCGCCGGTGTTGCTCGTCTATGCGCACGAGCCGGCCGATCCCGTCTACGGCGACGTCGATGACGACACGGAGAGCGTGGGGCTGGCGATTCTGCTCGATGCCGGCGAGCCGGCCGGCCATCTGATCTGTGAAGTGGCGGAGGACGGCCCGAGCGAGGCGGCGGTGACCGGCGATGCGGCCGGTACGCAAAGCGCGGCGGTGCTGCGTTGTCTGTCGGCGCGCACGACGGCGTCGTGGCGCGGTCAGCACGCATCGTGGCGATGGAGCTGGCATGATCGCGCGGCTTGACTACGGCTGGCGTCTGTTCGCGACTGGCGCGAGCCTGGCTTTTTTTGCGCTGTGCGGATCGGTGTTCTCGTTGCTGGCAATCGTCGTCGGCGGGGTATGGCCGCACCGGCGCTCGCGCCAGCGCGGCGTGACACTTGTTATCCATTATTTCTTCCGCGCGCTGGTTGCATTACTGCAGCGTATCGGCGTGATGAGGCTCGAGCTGAGCGGCGTCGAGCGCCTTGCAAAAGGCGGCCCGGCAATCGTTGTCGCCAATCACCCGACCTGGCTCGACGTCATGGTGCTGCTGTCGCTGACGCCGAAGGCGTGCTGCGTCGTCAAGCGCGGTCACTGGGGCAACCCGTGTTTCTGGGGCATCGTCCGTGCAGCCGAGTACGTGAGCAACGCGGATGCCACCGATCTCGTCGAGGCCGGAGCGAGGCAACTGGCGGCGGGCTACACGATGATCATCTTTCCGGAGGGGTCGCGCAGCCCGGGGGGCGATCGCCTGCATGCGTTCTCGCGCGGCTTCGCGCATATGGCGCTGCAGTCGCGCGCCCGGATCCAGCCGGTTCTGATCGATTGCGATCCGCCGGTATTTACCAAGACGCTTCGCTGGTATCACGTGCCGTCTCGTGCGTTTCGCATGCGTATCGACGTGCTGGAGCCGATGGATCCGAACCGGCTGGCGCCGAGCGTGGCGTCGCCGTCGATTGCCGCTCGCAGCATTGCCCGCGAGGTGGAAGTACACATTACTCAACGCCTGTTTCAGCATGGATACTTTAAAACTGCAAATTAAGCAGCTTCTGATCGAGATGCTCGATCTCAGCGACATGACGGTCGACGAAATCGACGACGACGCGCCGCTGTTCTCGACCGACGGGATCGGGCTCGATTCCGTCGATGCACTGGAAGTCGGCATCATGCTGCGCAAGAAATTTCAATTGACGATCGCCGCGAACGACGAGCGCACGAAAGCGCATTTCCGGTCGATCAACACGCTGGCGGCCTTCATTGCCGATCAGCAGTCTCATCACGCATCGCAAGAAGCCGTGCTCGAAAAAGGGGGCCACTCGTGACCGACGCTGAAATCCTGGAGCGCATCCGCGCGATCTTTCATGAGAATTTCGCGATCGAGCCCCAGCACGTGACGCCCGATACGCACCTGTTCGAGGAACTCGACCTGGACAGCATCGACGCAGTCGATCTGGCCATCAAGCTTCAGGAAATGACGGGCAAGCGCATCAAGCCCGAAGAGTTCAAGTCGGTACGGACCGTCGGTGACGTCGTTGCCGCCGTTCACGCGCTGCTCGCGCGCGCGTGACGATAGCGGTGACGGGCATGCGGGCGACTACAGGCACGATCCTGCCACGCGGGTCAGCGGTCGCTGCCCGGGTGGCGCTGGTCGTGGCCTATCCGCTCGTCATCCTGTTTGCGTGGCAAAGCATGTCGCCGCGTTACGTCGGTTGCCTGCTGGTTGCGTTGCTGTGGCTGCAGCGCACGATCGGCAAGGGCCCGCTGGCGCAGGCGCTCAAACGGCTCACGACGCTCGACTGGTGCGTGGCCGGTGCATTGACCGCGTTGTCGGTCGCGATTGCCGTGACCGATAGCGAGCGACTTCTTCATCTTTATCCCGCATGCGTGAGTGCCGGTTTGCTGGTCGCGTTCGGCGCAACCCTGCGGCACGGTCCGACAATGATCGAAAAATTCGCACGACTGACCTATCCCGAGCCCGGCCCGGCAATCGTCCGGTATACGCGGCGCGTCACCCAGGCGTGGTGCGCGTTCTTCATCGTCAACGGCGGTTTTTCGGTTTATACGGCGCTGTACTGGAGCCGTGAATCATGGGCGCTCTACAACGGGCTGATCGCGTACGTGCTGATCGGGATGCTGCTCGCGGGCGAGTGGCTGTGGCGCAGGTTCGTCGTCGTGCCGGCGCGGAAACGGGCGGGTGTCGCATGATCGCGCTGCACGAGATGCTGTGTGCTGAAGTAGATGACGGCGTGGCGGTCTGTCGCGACGGCGCCGCGTTGTTGACGCTGAGGGATCTGCGGGCCCGCGTGGACGCCATCGCACGGATGGTGGACGCGCGCGGCGCGCGCCGGGTCGCGATCTGCACGGACGATCCGTACGCGTTCGCGTGCGCATTCTTCGCGGTCGCGGCGACCCACGGGGAAATCGTGATTCCGGCGAGCAACGCGCTAGGCTACCTCGGCGATCTGGCTCATGCATACGACCTGGTGCTGGATGCGCCGGCACTGGCCGCGTGCGAGCGCGACACGGCGGATGAATCGGCTATCACCGCCCGCCCGATCGACGCTGCCGCCGCGGTGACGCTTTATACGTCGGGCAGCAGCGGCACCGCGAAACCGGTGCGGAAGTCGCTCGCGCAGTTCGATGCCGAAGTGCGCACGCTGCAGCGCGAGTGGGGTGACCGTATCGGGGCGGCGGTGACACTGTCGAGCGTGCCGCATCACCACATCTACGGACTGCTCTTCAGGATTTTGTGGCCGCTGGCAGCGGGCCGTGCGTTTGACCGGATGCCGGTGCTCGAGCCGCTGCAATTGCAGCAGCGGCTGGCCGAATACGGTGGCGGCGTCGTGGTTTCCACGCCGTCGCAACTGATGCGCTGGCCGGCGTTGCCCGGCTTTCCGATGCAGGCGCCCGCGCCATGCGCGTTCTTCTCGTCGGGCGGCCCGCTGTCGGCCGATGCAGCGTTGGCCTATTCGAACGCGTTCGGCGCCGCGCCGCTCGAGATCTTCGGCAGCACCGAAACCGGCGGCATTGCGTGGCGGCGTCAGGATGTCTCGTCCGCGTGGCAGCCGCTAAGGGGCGTCGAAGTGCGTTGCGAGGACGACGGCGTGCTGTGCGTGCGTTCCGCCCATCTCGGTCACGACCGCTGGCACCACACCGACGACACCGCGCGCATCGACGCGTACGGTCGCTTCACACTCGCGGGGCGGTGCGATCGCGTCGTGAAGCTCGACGGCAAGCGTGTTTCGCTGCCCGAACTCGAGGCGAGGCTACACGCGCACGTCTACGTCGAGCAGGCGGCGGCCGTGGTGGTCGACGGCACGAGCCGCGCGCACGTCGGCGTCGTCGCAGTATTGACCCCGGCGGGGCGCGACGCACTGGCGAGCGAGGGCCGGCTTGCGGTTGCCACGACCTTGCGGCATGCGCTCGGCGCCTATTTCGACGCGGCCGCATTGCCGCGCTACTGGCGATTCCGGCACGCGATGCCGTTCGATGCGCGAGGCAAATTGCCGGCCGCCGCGCTGGCGGCTGCATTCACGGCTACGCCGGAGGGTTTCGAATTGCTCGCTTCGTGGCGCAGCGACGGCGCGCTGCATTACGAGCTGCGCGTGCCGCCCGCGCTCGCCCATTTCGAAGGACATTTTCCGGGGCTGCCGATCCTGCCTGGTGTCGTGCAAATCGACTGGGCCGCACGCCTTGCCGGCCGCGAGATGCCGGCCGCGCGCGCCATCCGCTCCATCGAACACCTGAAATTCAAGGCGCCGGTGCCGCCGGGTGCGGTGCTGGCGTTGCGTATCGCGCACGACCCCGTGCGCGGAAGCGCACGCTTCGCGTTTCGCTGCGGCGAGCGGGAATGCACGTCGGGCGTGTTGGTCTACGGGGCGGCGGCGTGATGAGCGACACCTGCATCGTCATTCCGATCTACAACCATCACGAAGCGATCGGCGGCACGCTGGCGCGCCTGGCCGTGCACGGCCTGCCGATCCTGGTGGTCGATGACGGCAGCGATGCACCGACGCAACAGGTGCTGGCCGCGCTGGCCGCGCAATATGCGCCGGCCGTGACGCTGTTGCGGTTGCCCGCCAATGCCGGAAAGGGTGCGGCGGTCATGGAAGGATTGCGCGCCGCGCGCGTCCGCGGCTATCGGCACGCGATTCAGATCGATGCCGACGGCCAGCACGACGCGGCCGACGTGCCGACGTTCGTGGCGGCTGCGCAGGCCGCGCCGGACGCCGTGATTCTGGGCCGGCCGCGTTTCGACGACAGCGTGCCGAAGGCGCGTCTGTATGGCCGCTATCTCACGAACGCGTGGGTATGGATCGAAACGCTGTCGCTCGACATCCCTGATGCGATGTGCGGGTTTCGGCTTTATCCGGTCGATGCCGTCTGCGAACTGATCGACGCGGTATCGATGCCGACCCGAATGGCTTTCGACAGCGAAATCCTGGTCCGGTTGCACTGGCGCGGGCTGACGTTCAGGACGGTCCCGACGCGCGTCGTCTACCCGGCCGACGGCGTGTCGCATTTCGACGTCTGGCGCGACAACGTGCGTATCAGCATGAGTCATACGCGGCTCGTCGCGGGAATGCTTGTGCGCGCACCGATGCTGCTGGCCCGCCGGTTCGTCGGGCGCCGCGACGCATCGCCGGCGGCGCGCACGCGCGCATGGTGGCGCCTGCCGGAACGCGGCAGCCGTATCGGCATGGCGTTGCTGGCCCTCAGCTGCCGCTGGTTCGGCAAGAGCTTCACGTCGCTCTGGCTGCATCCGATCGTCGGTTACTTCGTGCTGACGAATCGCACGGCGCGCACCGCGTCGCATGCCTATATCGCGCGCCTGCGCGACGCGCGAGCGGCGGACGTGCCGAAGCCGGGATGGCGCAGTGCATACCGGCACATGCTTGCCTTCGCGCAGGCGGGATTCGACAAGTTCGTCGCATGGTCCGGCCGTCTCGACGAACTCGACGTGCGTTTCGACGATTCGTCCGCGTTCGATACGCTCGCCGCGAGCGGGCGCGGCGCGCTCGTGATCGGCGCGCACCTGGGCAACCTGGAGATGACCCGGGCGCTTGCGCTGCGCGACGCGCACACCAAGGTGACGGCAATCGTCTACACCGAGCATGCGAAACGTTTCACCGGTGTGCTTGCCGGTGCGAATCGGGAATTCGGCAAGCAGCTCGTCGAGGTATCCGACTTCGGGCCGGATACGGCGATGATGATGCAGTCGCGTATCGACGCGGGCGAGCTACTCGTGATCGTCGGCGACCGCGTGCCGCCGCGCGATTCCGGCAAGACGGTCGACGCCTGTTTCCTCGACGCGACGGCGCCGTTCGCGCAGGGCCCGTACATCCTCGCGCACGCGCTCGGTTGTCCGGTCTACCTGTTCTTCTGCCTGAAGGAGGGGCGCGGCTACCGGCTCTATTTCGAACCGTTTGCCGACCGGATCGACCTGCCGCGCCGCGAGCGCGCGGGCCACGTTGCCGAATGGGCGCAGCGCTATGCCGCGCGGCTCGAACACTATTGCCGCAAGGCTCCCTATCAATGGTTCAACTTCTTCGATTTCTGGGCGCGGCCCGATGGAGGTCCGCGTGGCCGAGCATGATATGAACGACGCCGTGGCGACTTCCGCCGCGCATGCGAGCCGGCCGGCCGTCGTGGTCGGCGGACGGCATCTGACGATCGAGGACGTCGTCGCGGTCGCCCGCGACGGTGCACCGGTCGCGCTGAACGCGGCGCCCGAATGGCGCGCGCGGATCGAGCGCGGCGCAACCTGGCTGCGCGACTATCTCGCGAATGGCGGGACGCTTTACGGGGTAACGACCGGATATGGCGACGCGTGCGTGGTCGAGGTGCCGCCGTCGCTCGTCGAAGCGCTGCCGCTGCAGCTGACGCGCTATCACGGGTGCGGGATGGGCGACTGGTTCGACGCGACGCAAACCCTGTCCATCATCGTCGCTCGGCTCAACTCGCTCGCCTTCGGCTACTCGGGCGTGCGGTTCATGTTGCTCGAACGGCTGGCCGACCTCGTGAATCACCGGATCCTGCCGCGCATTCCGTCGGAGGGCTCGGTTGGCGCCAGCGGCGACCTGACACCGCTGTCCTATGTCGCCGCGGCGCTGGTCGGCGAGCGCACCGTATCGTTCGATGGCGACGAACGGGACGCGCTCGACGCATGGGACGCGATCGGTCGCGCGCCGCTGTCGCTTGCGCCGAAAGAAGGGCTGGCCTTGATGAACGGCACGGCGGTCATGACCGGGCTGGCCTGTCTTGCTTTTGCACGTGCCGATCACCTGACGCGGATGGCGGCCCGCCTGACCGCATTGACGACCGTAGCGCTCGACGGACGGGCCGGGCACTTCGACGCACGATTGTTCGACGCGAAACCGCATGCGGGGCAGGCCGAGGCGGCCGCGTGGATACGCGCCGACCTGGCCGGGCGCGATGAACTGCCCGGACGCCGTCTGCAGGATCGCTATTCGGTGCGGTGCGCGCCGCACGTGATCGGCGTGGCGCGCGACGCGTTGTCGTGGATGCGTCGCGACATCGAGAACGAACTGAACAGCGCGAACGACAATCCGCTGATCGATCCGGACGAAGGATGCGTGCTGCACGGTGGCAATTTCTACGGCGGCCATATCGCGTTCGCGATGGATGCGCTGAAGACCGCGGTGGCGAACCTCGCGGATCTGATGGATCGCCAGCTCGCGCTGCTGGTCGACGACAAGTTCAGCAACGGACTGCCGCGCAATCTGACCGGCGCGACCCCGGAGCGCGCGGCGATCAACCACGGGTTCAAGGCCGTGCAGATCTCTTCTTCCGCGTGGACCGCGGAGGCGCTGAAGCATACGATGCCGGCGAGCGTGTTCTCGCGTTCGACCGAGTCGCACAACCAGGACAAGGTCAGCATGGGGACGATCGCCACGCGCGATTGCCTGCGTGTGCTGGCCCTGACCGAACAGGTTGCCGCGGCGCACGTGCTCGCGACCGTACAGGCCACCCGGCTGCGTCTGCGCGAAGCCCCTCGGACACAGCTTTCACCCGCGCTGCGCGCGTTCATCGACGACGTTGGCCGCCAGTCGCCGCTGGTGGTCGAGGACCGGCCGCTCGAAGCGGAGTTGCGTGCGCTGACCGCGCGCCTTGCGGCATGCGAGCCGATCGGCGAAGCATCCGGCGGCGTCTGGCGCGGGGAGGCGGCATGAACGCATCTCGTTCGCCGCTGACCGCGACGGCTCGCGTCGAGGTCCTGTTTCACGATGTCGACGCGATGAACGTCTGCTGGCACGGTCATTACCTGAAGTACTTCGAAAGCAGCCGCGCGGCATTGCTGCGCATGATCGACTACGACTATCCGGCGATGCTGGCGTCGGGCTACATGTGGCCGGTCGTGGAGGCACATCTGAAGTACGTTCGCCCGGCCCATTACGGCCAGCAGCTCGACGTGCGTGCGACGCTGCTCGAATTCGAGAACCGGCTGAAGATCGGTTACGAAATCGTCGATGCGGCCTCCGGCGAGCGGCTGACGAAAGGGTATACGGTGCAACTGGCTGTCGATGCGACGACGCGCGAACTGCAGTTCGTGGCGCCGCCGGCCCTGATCGAACGGGTGCGTGCGCAATGGGTGTGAATCCGAACCGTAGATGGCTGGTGGCGATGCTCGCCGCCTGTGCGGCGTTCGCCGGCGGTGACGCGATGGCCGCTCCGGTGCCGGCCGCCGCGACCCCGCCGGAGAATGCCGCGCTCGTGTCCGATATCACGATGCGGCTGGCGCGGGTCGGCGCGATACGCGCGGATTTTCGACAGACCCAGACGCTGTCGGCGATGAAGCAACCGCTCGTCAGCACCGGATCGATGTTGTTCGATCGCAGGTCGGGTGTCATCTGGCGAATCGAGACGCCCTACAAGGCCACTTATGTGATCACCGACGGCGGCGTGCGCGAGGCGGGCGCGGACGGGCGCCTCGTCGCGTCTGGTGGTGGCGGCCGTGGCGTCGCACAGGTGTCGCGCATGATGCGCGACATGCTGGGCGGCGACCTGTCCGCGCTGTACGCGCAATTCGACGTCGACGCGAGCGGCACGCCGGAGCGTTGGCGAATGGTCCTGCGGCCGAATCAGCCGCAGCTCGCCCAGGCGATCCGCATGCTCGAAATGCGTGGCGGCGCCTATCTCGGCCGGCTCGACATGACGTTCGCGAACGGCAACGTGACCGTGCTCGAGTTCGGGCGGACGACGCCGGTCGACGCGCCTGCGCCTGCCGAGCGCGCGTGGCTGGAGGCGCGTTGATGGACCCGGCGCGCGACGTGATCGGCGTGGCGGGCGAACGGGCCCGGCGGCGCGTGCAGTGCGCCGCATGGGTGCTCGTCACGCTGGCGGCCGCCGCCTACATCCTGTGGCGCTTCAGCGGGCCGGCGCCGCTGCAGACGAACCTGCTCGCATTGCTGCCGGCCACCGAGGCGAACCCGGTTGCCGAACGCGCAGTCGACATGCTGGGCGATGCACTCGGCAATCGCACCGTCTACCTGGTGACTGACCGGGACGCCGCCCGCGCGAAGGCCGCCGCGAAGCAGTTTGGCGCGCGGCTCGGCGCGAGCGGCGCATTTCGTTCGGTGACGGTCGAGGTGCCGCCGTTCGACCTGTCGCAGATCGCGGCCACCTATTTGCCGGCCCGTTTCGGCCTGCTGACGGACGCGGATCGCCGGTCGCTCGAACAAGGCGACGCCACGCTCGGCGAACGGTTGGCCCGGCGGCTCTATGCACCGCCGGGAGAGGGGCTGCAGACCGCCGTGGCCGACGATCCATTCGGCTGGCTGCAGCACTGGCTCGGCGAACTGCCGCTCGCCGCATCGAATCTGTCGATCGAAGACGGCATGCTGGTGTCGCATCGCGACGGGGCAACCGGTGTGCTCGTGATGACATCGCTGCCGGGCTCGGCCTACGAATCCAGGGTCCAGCACGCGGTGCGTATCGCGACGGCCGATGCGGAGCAAGCGCTGGCGACGGACTTTCGCGGCGTTCGCGTCGACCGGGCCGGCGCGGTGTTTTATGCGGAAGCCGCACGCGCCAGCGCGGAGCGCGACGTGCATGTGATCGGCGCCGTGTCGCTGGCGGGTATCGCGCTGCTGCTGATGAGCGTATTCCGTTCGCCGCGTCTGCTGGTGCTCGCGTTTGCGTCGACGGCGTTCGGTATCGTGTGCGCGCTGGCGGCGACGCTGCTCGTATTCGGCAAGCTGCACCTGCTGACGCTGGTATTCGGCGTGAGCCTGATCGGCGAGGCCGTCGATTATTCGATCCAGTATTTCGTTGCGTACCTGTCCGCGGGGCGGCAGTGGAACGCGCGGCGCGGCGCCGCGGCGGTGCGGCCGGCGCTCGCGGTGGCGCTGGCGACGAGCCTGCTCGGTTACGCGATCCTGATGTGGGTGCCGTTCCCGGCGCTCAAGCAGATCGCGTGCTTTGCGATCGTCGGGATTCTCTGTGCATTCGCCGCCGTGACCGGCTTCTTGCCGCTCATGCTGACGCAGGCGTCGCGGCGCGTGCCGTCCCGTGTTTTTTCGGGCGCAGCGCGCCTGCTGAGCGGATGGCAGTCGCTGCTCGCGGGCCGGCGCGCCGTGATCGCCGCGGTGCTCGTTGCGCTGGTCGCGATCCCGGGCTGGGCGCTATTGAAGAGCGACGACGACATTCATCTGCTGGTTCAGCGCGATGCGAGTCTTGCTCGACAGGAAGGCGATATCCGCGCGGCGGTCGGACTCGCGAATACGGCACAGTTCTTCGTCATCCAGGGCGCGTCGCAGGAAGAGGTACTCGAGCGCTCGGAGGCGCTGGTCGGGGCGTTCGATCGGCAACAGCTCGGCCGCATCCAGTCGATCGCGACGTTCGTGCCTTCGGCGAAGCAGCAAGCACATAACCGCGCCGTGCTCGACACGCGCGTATTCGCCGATGTCGCTGCGCTGCGCGAGACGCTCGAGAAAGCGGGCTTCCGTGACGACGTTGCCGGCGCATGGATTCAGGCGGTTTCCCGCAATGCCCAGGCGACGCTGTCGGTCGACAGCTGGCTGGCGGCACGCTGGTCGGCGCCGTTCCGGCATCTGTGGCTCGGGCGCGTGGACGGCGGCGCCGGTGCCGTCGATGCGGCACTCGCGATTCCGGAGCGGGTCGATGCGACGAACGCGGCGACGTTCGCGGCCCTCGCGCGCACGTTGCCGGGCGTATCGTGGGTCGACAAGGCCGCGAGTGTGTCGAACCTGTTCGGCGCGTATCGGGTCGACAGCGGCCTGTGGTTGATCGGCGCGTTGGTCGTGGTCGCCGCCCTGCTGATGTGGCGATACGGCATGCGCGGCGGCATCGCGACGACGTTGCCGGTCGTGTTCGCCATCGCATTGACGCTGGCGGCGTTCGGCTATGCGCGGGTGCCGCTCACGCTGTTCAACTGGCTTGCACTGATGCTGGTGCTCGGCGTGGGTGCCAATTACGCCGTGTTCCTGCGCGAAGGATGCATGCGCGACCAGGCCGGGATCGGCGCCGTGTGGACCGGCGTACTGCTGTCGGCGGCCACGACGTTGCTGTCGTTCGGCATGCTCGGCGCGAGCGCGATGCCCGCGCTGCGCGGCTTCGGCACGACGCTCGCGATCGGAATCGTGTTGTCGGTGCTGTTCGCACCGCTCGCTACGCCACCCGCGAAGGAGCGCCGCGCATGAGTGAGAAACAGACGCCGGTCTACCTGTCCGCGCCCGGCATGATCAACGCGCTTGGCGCAACGACCGACGAGATCGTCACGGCATTGCGCGCGGGCGTCGCACCGGGCATGGCGCCCCGTACCGACGTTCCCGCCGACGGCTGGGTCGGGCAGGTACGGTCTGCGCTCGACATCGCGCCGCCTGACGCGCTCGCGCATTTCGACTGCCGGAACAACCGGCTGCTGCTCGCCGCGCTCGCGCAGATCGAATCGTCCGTCGACGCGGCGATCGCGCGCCATGGTCCGCGCCGGGTGGGGGTCGTGATCGGCACGAGTACGTCCGGCATTCACGCTGCGGAACAGGCGCTCGCCGAGCGTGCCGCGACCGGCACGACGCCCGCCGGATTCGACTATCGACAGATGGAAATCGGCACGGCGGCGCCGTTCGTGCGGGCCGTGCTCGGTGTCGGCGGGCCGGCTTATACGCTATCGACGGCCTGCACGTCGAGTGCGAAGGCGTTCGCGGCCGCGCGCCGCCTGCTGCGGCTGAAGCTGTGCGATGCGGTCGTCGTCGGCGGTGCGGATTCGCTGTGCGAGCTCACCCTGCAGGGCTTCGCGTCACTCGAATCGGTCAGCCCGGGCCGGACCAATCCGATGAGCCGGAACCGGTGCGGTATCACGATCGGCGAAGGCGCCGCACTGTTCGTGATGAGCCGCGACGAAGCGGCGGTTCGCCTCGCCGGCGTCGGCGAGTCGAGCGATGCGCATCACATCTCTGCGCCGGATCCGGCGGGCCACGGCGCCGAGGATGCGTTGCGCGCCGCGCTCGCGGACGCGGGTGTGGCTTCGTCCGCGATCGGTTACGTGAACCTGCATGCGACGGCGACGCGGCTGAACGACGAGATGGAAGCGAACGTGACGGCTCGCGTGTTTCCGCACGGCGTGCCGGCGAGCGGGACCAAGCCGATGACGGGGCACATGCTCGGCGCGGCAGGCGCGACCGAGCTGGGATTCGGCTGGCTGACGCTGGCCGGCGGGATCGCGCTGCCGGCGCATGTCTGGGACGGCGAGCACGATCCGGCGCTGCCGGCACTCGACCTCGTCGACAGCGAGCGCCGTCTGGCCGGCGATGCCACGGGACGTTACGTGATGAGCAATTCGTTCGCTTTCGGCGGCAGCAATGCCAGCCTGATTCTGGGGACCTGACATGCAAGCCGGACCATTCATCGACGCGCTGCACGGCGGCGCGGATATTCCCGTCGGCGACGTGCGCGACGTGTTGCCGCATCGCGGCACCATGCTGCTGCTCGACTCGATCGAGCGCTGTTCGGAAACCGGCATCGAGGTGAGCGCGGTTGCGCGCCGCGATGCGTGGTACGCCGACGACAGCGGTGCGATGCCGGCGTGGATCGGCATCGAACTGATGGCGCAGGCGATCGCCGCGCACGTCGGCCTGCTCGCCGCGCATGCGGGCGGCCGCGCGAAGCCGGGCGTATTGCTCGGCGCAAACCGCTATGTCGCGCATCGCGCCGCGTTCCGCACGGACACGGCGCTGCGCATCGTCGCGCGGGAACTGTTGCGCGGCGACGAGGGGCACGGCGCGTACGAGTGCGCGATTCATGCCGAAGGCGAGTGCTGCGCGGAAGCCGTCGTCAAGGTGTACCAACCAAGCGATTTTCAGACTTTTATCGAAGGGAGCTTCAATTCATGACTCGGCGAGTTCTCGTGACAGGGGCGAGCCGCGGCATCGGCCGCGCCGTGGCACTGCGCTTGGCATCCGACGGTTTCGCCGTGACGGTTCATTGCCGCGCCGGCCGCGCCGATGCGGAAAGCGTCGCCGCGACGATTCGCGCGCAGGGCGGCACGGCGAGCGTGCTGCAGTTCGATGTGCGCGATCGCGCGGTGTGCCGGCGTGAACTGGAGGCCGACGTCGACGCGCACGGCGCGTACTACGGGATCGTCTGCAGCGCGGGCGTGACGCGGGACGGCGCGTTTCCGGCGCTGTCCGAGGAGGACTGGGACATCGTGATCGAAACCGGGCTGGACGCGTTCTACAACGTCGTTCATCCGCTGACCATGCCGATGGTGCGTCTGCGTGGCGGCGGCCGGATCGTGACGATCGCGTCCGTGTCGGGCGTGATGGGCAATCGCGGCCAGGTCAATTACAGCGCCGCGAAGGCCGGCCTGATCGGCGCGACCAAGGCGCTGGCGGTCGAACTGGCATCGCGAAAGATCACGGTCAATTGCGTCGCGCCGGGGCTGGTCGATACCGGCATGCTCGACGACGTGCCGCTGGAACATGCATTGAAGACGGTCCCGATGGGCCGCGTCGGCCAGCCCGACGAAGTCGCGGCCGTGGTGGGCTTCCTGATGTCGGATGCGGCGACCTACGTCACCCGGCAAGTGATCGGCGTCAACGGCGGGATGGTGTGATGAAGCGAGTGGTGGTGACGGGAATGGGCGGCGTGACCGCCTTCGGTCAAAGCTGGGCGGAAATCGAGGCGCGCCTGCGCGAGGGACGCAACGCGGTGCGGTACATGCCGGGATGGGACTGCTACGAAGCGCTGCATACGCGGCTCGCATGCCCGCTGCCGGCCTTCGAGCTGCCGCGCACGTATCCGCGCAAGAAGACCCGTTCGATGGGGCCCGTGTCGATGTACGCGGTGCGCGCGAGCGAACTGGCACTGGCCGATGCGGGATTGGGCGACGACCCGTCGATCCGGGACGGCCGGATGGGCGTCGCGTACGGGTCGTCGTCGGGATCGGTCGAGCCGATCCGCGCGTTCGGCACGATGATCGAGACGGGCTCGATGCGCGACGTCACGTCGAACAGCTACGTGCAGATGATGCCGCACACCACGGCGGTCAACGTCAGCCTGTTCTGGGATCTGAAAGGCCGGATCGTGCCGACGTCGTCGGCCTGCGCGTCCGGCAGCCAGGCGATCGGCTACGCGTACGAGGCGATCGCGACGGGCAAGCAGGCGCTGATGCTGGCGGGCGGCGCGGAGGAATTGTCCGGCCCGGCGGTGGCGGTGTTCGATACGTTGTACGCGACGAGCACGCGCAACGATGCCGCGAACCTGACGCCGCGCCCGTTCGATGTCGATCGCGACGGGCTGGTGGTCGGTGAAGGCGCGGCGACGCTCGTGCTCGAGGAATACGAGCACGCGATGGCGCGCGGCGCGACGATCCATGCGGAGATCGTCGGTTTCGGCTGCAATTCCGACGGCGCGCACATCACCCAGCCGACCGCGGAGACGATGGCGGTCGCGATGCGTCTCGCACTGGGCGATGCGGCGCTCGATGCCGATGCGATCGCCTACGTGAACGCGCACGGCACGTCGACCGACCGGGGCGACGTGGCGGAAAGTCATGCGACGGCGTCCGTATTCGGCGCACGCATGCCGATCAGCTCGCTGAAGAGCTACGTGGGGCATACGCTGGGCGCATGTGGTGCGCTCGAGGCGTGGTGGACGATCGAGATGATGAAGCGCAACTGGTATGTGCCGACGCTCAATCTCGATACGATCGATCCGGCCTGCGCGCCGCTCGACTACATCGTCGGCGACGCACGGCGGATCGAAGCGGAATTCGTGATGAGCAACAACTTCGCGTTCGGCGGGATCAACACGTCGCTGATCTTGCGGCGGGTCGCCGCATGACGGCGGGCGGCAGCGCGGCGGCGCGCGTCGTCGTCACGGGGCTCGGCATCGTGTCGTGCCTCGGCAACGCGCTCGACGAAGTATCGGCCGCGCTGCGCGCCGGTCGCTCGGGCGTGAGCCGCGTGGACGCATGGCGCGAGCGCGGTTTCCGCAGCCAGGTCGCAGGCGTGGCGTCCGTCGCCCCGGCTGCGCGGTTTGCACGCAAGCACGAACGCTTCATGGGCGACACGGCGCGCTTTGCCGCGCATGCGGCCGCGTCGGCGCTCGACGATGCGTGCCTCGCTGTCGACATGCTCCGTTCGCCGCGCGCGGGCGCGATCGTCGGGTCCGGCATCGGATCGATGGCCGATTACGACGACGCGATGACGATCGCGCGGCATCGCGGCATCGACAGGACGCCGCCCTATGTCGTTCCGAAAGCAATGAGCAGCACGGCGTCGGCATGCGTCGCGCAGTTGTTCGGCATCGAGGGCGTGTCTTACTCGCCGTCGTCCGCCTGTACGAGCGGGGTGCTCGCGATTGGCCACGCGGCGCAATTGATCCGCTCCGGGTGTCAGGACGTCGTGCTGGCCGGTGGAAGCGAGGCGCTGCACGACAACATGACGTTGATGTTCGACGCGATGGGCGTGTTGTCCAGCGGTTTCAACGACACGCCGGACCGCGCATCGCGTCCGTACGCGCTTGACAGGGATGGTTTCGTGATCGCGTCTGGCGCGGGCATTCTGGTGCTCGAATCGCTCGAGCACGCACGCGCGCGCGGCGCGCGAATTCATGCAGAGATCAGCGGGTTCGGCCAATGTACGGACAACGCCGGCATGGCGATGCCGCATGCGCCGGGGATTGCGCGCGCGATGCGTGGCGCGCTCGAAAATGGCGGCGAACGGCGTCCGGACTACGTCAATACGCACGCGCCGTCGACGCAGCGCGGCGACGTCGAGGAACTGAAAGCGCTCGGCGACGTATTCGGCGGCGACGTGCCGGCGTTCTCGTCCACGAAAGGAATGACGGGACATCCGCTCGGCGCGAGCGGTGCGCATGAAGCGATCTATACGATCCTGATGATGCGCGACGGCTTCGTCGCGGGCTCGGCCGTCGGCGATGTGCCCGATCCCGCGATAGCCGGCATGCCGCTCGTGCGCGACGCGCGCGAATTCGCGATCGAACGCGCGCTGTCTGTTTCGTTCGGATTCGGCGGCAGCTGTGCAAGTGTGTTGTTGGACGCCTGGAAGGGCGATTGAAGTGAACTTACTGAGCTGAGAGGACGATAACAATGAAGCCCAAACGACATCTGGCCGGCATGTTGGTCGCGACATCGTTGCTGACGGGGTGCGGGACCGTGGTACGTTCGCTGCCTCTGCCGGCGGCGGCAACAGCACCGGACACGAGCGGCGTCGCGATTTATTTCGGTGCGCAGCCCCATCCGGAGGTCAAGACCCGCATCGGTGCGCGTTCGGAATCGGTGCGCGTGCGCCGGGTCGAAAGCGAACAGCCGACGTGCGACCAGGCGCTGGCGGAAGCGCTGAACCGTCTTCGCATCTATGCGAAGAATCGCGGCGGGAATGCGGTCATCAACGTGACGACGCGCTTCCATGAAAAGAGCTCGAATTCGACGACCGAATATACGTGTGGCGTGAGCGGCAGTGCGGGCGCGATTGCCGTGTCGGGCGACGTCGTGCAGTTGAACGCTCAATGACGGGGGCACACGTGAAATACCGCATGGCACTGGCATTGATCGGCGCGACGTTCGCGGCTTCGGCCGCATACGCACGGGATACGATCCGCGACTATCCGATCGAGAGCGCGTTGAAGAGCGAGGAAGGCAAGCTCGACGACGGCGTCGCGCTCTATTTCGGCGATCAGCCGCATCCGCGCGTGATCAAGTCGTACGGTGCGTTCGCGACCAACAAGAAGACCAACGCGTTCGGCAAGAGCGACGAGGCGGCGTGCCAGCATGTGTTCCTGTCGGCCGTGATCGAGCTTCAGGCGCGTGCGCGAAAGGAGGGCGGCAATGCGGTCGTCGGCATCAAGAGCAATTACCGCAACGTGTTGCGCTCCAGCCCGAACGAGTACACGTGCGGTGCCGGCGCGGTCGTCGCCGGCGCGGCGCTGACGGGCGAGGTCGTGACGTTGAAGCAGTAACTGACACCGGCCTGTAGCAGCGGGCCGCCGAACGGCGGCCTTGCTTGTTCAGGCGGGCTTGCGCGCGGCGACGTTGACGAGCGTTTCGCGGCGCTTGCCGGGTTTCGGTGTGTACAGGCCGATGCGCTCGAGGAGTCCGAAGTCTTTCGCGCGGCTCCACCACAGGTAGGGGAACGACACGTTGCGGGTTTCGAAACCGAATCCGGCGTGGCGTAGCATGGCAAGGTAGCCGTCGGCGCTTTTCTGAACCTCCATCGGATGGCGGAACAGCAGCCGGATCACCCACGACTTGATGTATGCGTCGGTCGATTCGGCGAACAGCAGCAGTCCGCCGGGCTTCAGCACGCGGCGAAACTCGGCCAGCGCATGCTCCTGATCGACGAGATGGTGAAAGGTCTGATGGCAGAACACGATGTCGACGCTCGCATCGGCAAGCGGAATCTGCGTGCAGTCGGCATGCCGCAATTCGACGGGCGTGGCGCAACGATGCGCCGCTTCCGACGCATGCGCGAGCGAGTCGTCGTGGCAATCGATACCGATGATCCCGGCGGGTGCGAACGCTTCGCTCAGCAGGCGAAACGACTTGCCCTGGCCGCATCCCGCGTCGAGGATGACGGGAGCGGACGGCAGCGGCGCCGCGATGAGCCGCTTCAGATCGTCGATGGCAACCTTGAGCACGTGATGCTCCCACGTATGCGTGCGGAGAAACCAGATGCCGAACCGGGTTTCGGGAACATAGGCGGGAGCGTGCGTGCGGCGGGACGTCATGGGTCTCTCGTCGATCTTGGATTTGTTGAGCGCCTATTGTAGTTTGCAACGCCGGATCGTGGCGTGAGAAACATAAGATACCCAATCAATCGGACTGAATTGGCAAGCATGAGTGAAATGAAATCGAATTCCATCGACGTCGCGATCATCGGAGCAGGGCCTTCCGGCGCCGTCGCGGCCGCGCTGCTGCGCAAGGCCGGCCGTTCGGTGCTGGTGCTCGAGCGTCAGCATTTTCCGCGCTTTTCGATCGGAGAAAGCCTGTTGCCCCAGAGCATGCAGTATCTCGAGGAGGCGGGCATGCTGCAGGCGGTCGTCGAGGCCGGTTTCCAGTTCAAGAACGGCGCGTACTTCGTCTATCGCGACAGGATGTCGTCGTTCGATTTTCGCGAGAAGTTTTCCGCGGGCTGGGGGACGGCTTATCAGGTCGAGCGCGCGACCTTCGACGATCTGCTGATCCGTTGTGCGGCCGAACAGGGCGCGGACGTGCGATTCGGCCATACCGTGCGCGCCTTCCAGCCGGGCGATATGCCGCGGCTCGACATCGTCGACGAAGCCGGGCACGAATATTCCGTTCAGGCTTCGTTCGTACTCGATGCAAGCGGGTTTGGCCGGGTGTTGCCGCGGCTGCTCGATCTCGAGGCGCCGACCGGCCTGCCGACGCGAGCGGCCATCTTTTCGCACGTCGAAGACAGCCTGCCGGCCGGGTCGACCGATCGCGACAAGATCTGCATCGCCGTTCATCCGGAGCGACGCGACGTGTGGTTCTGGATGATCCCGCTGACGAACGGGCGCTCGTCGGTCGGTTGCGTGGCCGATGCCGGATTTCTCGACGTGCCGGAAGCGCGGCAGGAATCGTTGTTGCGCGAATTGCTGCAAAGCGAGCCGACATTGTCGCGACTGGTCGGCAGCAAGCCGTTCGTGATGCCCGTGCGCCGCGTCTCGGGCTATGCATCGAATGTCGAGGCCCTGCACGGCCACGGCTATGCACTGCTCGGTAACGCCGGCGAATTCCTCGATCCGATCTTCTCGTCGGGCGTGACGATCGCGATGCGGTCGGCTCAACTGGCGGTCGCCGCGCTCGAACGGCAGTTGCGTGGCGAGTCGGTCGACTGGGCACGTGATTACGACATCGCACTGCGCAAGGGTATCGACACCTTCCGTGCCTTCGTCGAACGCTGGTACTCGGGAGCGCTGCAAGACATCGTGTTTCACGAAGACAAGGCCTCCGACGTGAAACGCATGGTCTGCTCGATTTTGGCGGGTTATGCGTGGGACGAGACGAATCCGTTTGTCCGGGAACCGGTGCGAGGTCTCGATATTCTTGCGCAGTTGTGCAGCTCGATAGGTGAGACCGACATCGCTTCGTAGCGCGCGATGCTAAATACACCTGGTCACCACCTCGATCGAGATTGCATTGGATACGCATCAACTCATTACGATAGGCCTTTACTCGGCCCTGGTATTGATCGTTCCGGGACCGACCAATACGTTGCTTTTTTCGTCCGGAATAAGCGTTGGCCTGACGCGAACCCTTCCGCTCTTGCTCGCCGAAGGCGCAGGCTACGTCATCGCTGTCTCGGTGTGGGGCGTTTCGTTGCTGGCGTTCGCGGTGGCGCATCCTCAAATCTTGAGCCTGATCAAGTTGGCATGCGCGTCGTATCTGCTGCTACTGGCCGCAAAAATGTGGGCACGGGGCAGGCTGGAAGAGAATCAACGTTCGAAGCCGGTGACGTGGCACGATGTAATCGTCGCAACGCTACTGAACCCGAAGGCTTTTCTGCTTGCAAGTACGGTGTTTCCACTCCAAGCGTTTCGGGATGCCAATAACGGGTCCGTCGCATTCGGTGCGTTTCTGTCGGTCCTCGTGCCCATTGGAGTGGGTTGGGCGAGCCTCGGGCGCGTGACAAGGATATTGGCATCCCGGCCGCGTCATATCACGGCGCTGTTTCGTTCCGCGTCGGTGCTGCTGATTCTGTTTTCGGGGTCGCTGCTGTATTCGCTCGTGAAATGAAATGACAATGAAAGTATCCGTGTAAGGCAGGTTGTCACGCACGATCCCCGAACCGCGAAATGTCAACCCCGCCGTTCCGGCCCTTCGCCATGGCCGGCTGGTATCAAAAATGCGGCGCTGCGTCTATTCTCGCGGCACATCGCCTTGGACAATACAAAAAATTACCCATATAAATCAGCATATTACGCAGAAGGCGAAAAACAGTGCTCTGCTGCGCTGCAGAAAATAATCAGCCGCCTTATGCTGGTTAACCCGATCGCGTTTGAGCGGCGTCAAGTTTTCCGGTGATGCCGCTTTACATTTAGCCAACATTGGCGATTCACGAAATCTACCTGTCGATTTGATTTCGTTCCTTTCGTCGCGCCTGTCCCCGATGCAAGGCGCGACCTCCTCAAGGCGTTGTTGACATGCATGATTTCCCCTTCCTGAGCCTGGCCATCTGGGTTCCGATACTGTTCGGCGCGGGGCTGCTGCGCGCCGGTTCCGACCAGCATTTCCGCCGGATACGACTGATCGCGCTGGTCGGCGCGATTGCCGGGCTGGCGGCCGTCGTTCCGCTGATGGCCGGTTTCGACGCGCATTCGGCGGCGATGCAGTTCGTCGAAAGACGCGACTGGCTCGCGGCATTCAATGCCGGATGGCGGGTCGGCATCGACGGCGCGTCGCTCTGGCTCGTGGTGCTGACCGCGTTCACGACGCTCGTGGTAGTGGTGGCATCGTGGGAATCGGTCACGGTTCGCGTCGCGCAGTACTACGCGTCGTTCCTGATCCTGTCGGGGCTGATGGTCGGCGTGTTCGTCGCGCAGGACGGGCTGCTGTTCTTCATCTTCTTCGAGGCGACGCTGATTCCGTTGTACCTGCTGATCGGTACGTGGGGGCGCGAGCGCCGAGTGTATGCGGCCGTGAAGTTCTTCTTCATTTCGTTCGCCGGCTCGCTGTTGCTGCTGATGGCGATGCTGTACCTGTACGCGCAGTCGCATACGTTCGACATGGCCGTGTGGCGCACGTTGCAGCTCGGCTTCGCGCCGCAGTTGCTGGTGTTCCTCGGCTTTTTCGCCGCGTTCGCGGTCAAGGTGCCGATGTGGCCGGTCCACACGTGGCTGAGCGACGTGTACACCGACGGCCCGACGGGCGCCGCGCTGATGCTCGCGATGCTCAAGCTCGGCGGGTACGGGTTCCTGCGCTTCGCGCTGCCGATCACGCCCGACGCGAGCCATTTCTTCGCGCCGGCCGTGATCGCGCTGTCGCTGTTCGCGATCGTCTACGCGAGCCTGATTGCGCTCGCACAGACCGATCTCGGCAAGCTGCTCGCGTATTCGACGGTCGCGCACATGGGGATCGTCACGCTCGGGCTGTTCCTGTTCAACCGGATCGGCGTCGAAGGCGCGATCGTGCAGCTCGTGTCGTACGGCTTCGTGGCGGGCGCGATGCTGTTGTGCGTGAACGTGCTCGTGGACCGCACCCGGCAGCGCGAGATCGCCGCATACGGCGGCGTGGCCGGGGTGATGCCGCGTTTCGCGACCTTCACGCTGCTGTTCGCGATGGCCAACGTCGGGCTGCCGGGCACGTCGGGGTTCGTCGGCGAGTTCATGGTGATCATGGGCGCGATCCGCTTCAACTTCTGGATCGGCGCGATCGCGGCGCTCACGCTGATCCTCAGCGCGTCGTACACGCTGTGGATGCTCAAGCGCGTGGTGTTCGGCAAGGTCGCGAACCAGCGGATCGCGAAGCTCGCGGACCTGAACCGCCGCGAGATCGTGATGTTCGCGTCGCTCGCACTGATCGTGCTGGCGGTCGGCATCGATCCGAAGCCGTTCACCGATGCAATCGATCCGACCGTCGGCAGGCTGATCCAGGAAGCCAGTCATTCGAAGGTGCCGGCAGGGGATGGCTCCGCGCCGGCGTTGCCGTCGTACATGGCGTCGACGCACGACTGAGCGCGCGGCACACCGGGCCGTCCCGCGCAAACGAGCCGCGTCGAGCGGCGACGCATCGTTGCGCACGCATCCATCGCGGCCCGGCACGGCAAGTGCCGGGCGCGCTTGCGGCTGCGTGAAATTGCCCCGCGACAATGTGACTCACGGCAGATTTTGCAATGATGATTTGCCGCATGCGCCGGTTTTTCATCACACTCGCGCGACGTATGATTCGGCCAATTTCGTGAATCGAATGCGCATCGGGCATACGCAAACGGATTCAATGACCCTCGGGCTGTGTGATGAAAAGAAGAGCTTCAAGAGGCTGGTCGGCGCTGCTTTCAATGGGCGCGGCATTGAGCCTGTCAGGTTGTAATTTAGATGTACTGAATCCGAAAGGAAGCGTGGGGGCGGCCGAAAAGGCGCTGATCGCGACGTCCACGTGGGCGATGCTGATCGTCGTCGTGCCGGTGATCCTGCTCACGCTGTGGTTCGCGTGGCGTTACCGCGCGTCGAACCGCAACGCCGCCTACGCGCCGAACTGGTCGCACTCGACCGCGATCGAGGTCGTGATCTGGACGGTGCCGACGCTGATCATCCTGTTCCTCGGCGTGCTCACGTGGAAGACCACGCATGAGCTCGATCCGTACAAGCCGCTCGAATCGGCGGTGAAGCCGATCGACGTCGAGGTGGTCGCGCTCGACTGGAAGTGGCTGTTCATCTATCCCGAGCTCGGCATCGCGTCGGTGAACCAGCTCGCGATTCCGGTCGGCACGCCAGTGAACTTCCGCATCACGTCGGATTCGGTGATGAACTCGTTCTTCATCCCGCAGCTCGGCGGCCAGGTCTACGCGATGGCCGGCATGCAGACGCGCCTGCACCTGATCGCCGACGAGGCCGGCAATTACGCGGGCACGTCCGCCAACTTCAGCGGCCGCGGTTTCTCGGACATGAAGTTCCGCACGCTCGCCGAGCCGCGCGAGCAGTTCGATGCATGGGTGCAGAAGGTGAAGGCGTCGCCGGACCGGCTCGACGCGACCGTATACGGCAGCGTCGCGCAGCCGAGCGAGAAGGCGCCGGTGCGCTACTTCTCGTCGGTCGATCCGCGGCTCTTCCACAACATCATCGCGAAATACAACGATGGCCACGTCCTCGACCTGAAGGACGCCGCCTGCGGCACGAAGGGGTAACGCATGTTCGGCAAACTCACACTTTCGGCGATCCCGTTCGATCAGCCCATCATCATGGGGGCAGGCGCCTTCATGGGGCTGGTCGTGCTGGGCATTCTCGCCGCGCTGACGATCACCGGCCGATGGAAATGGCTGTGGACGGAATGGCTGACCACGGTTGACCACAAGAGACTCGGGGTGATGTACATCATCGTCGCGCTGATCATGCTGCTGCGCGGCTTCGCCGACGCGATCATGATGCGCATGCAGCTCGCGCTCGCGTACAACGCGCCCGGCTATCTGCCGCCGCACCACTATGACCAGATCTTCACGGCACACGGCGTGATCATGATCTTCTTCATGGCGATGGTGTTCATGGTCGGCCTGATGAACCTCATCGTGCCGCTGCAGATCGGTGCGCGCGACGTCGCGTTCCCGTTCATCAACTCGCTGTCGTTCTGGATGACGGCGGTCAGCGCGATCCTGATCAACCTGTCGCTCGTGATCGGCGAATTCGCGCAGACGGGCTGGCTCGCGTACCCGCCGCTGTCGGAGCTGCAGTTCAGTCCAGGGGTAGGGGTCGACTACTATCTGTGGGCGCTGCAGATCTCCGGCGTCGGCACGCTGCTGACCGGCGTGAACTTCTTCGTGACGATCATCAAGATGCGCGCGCCCGGCATGACGCTGTTGAAGATGCCGGTGTTCACGTGGACGGCGCTCTGCACGAACGTGCTGATCATGGCGTCGTTCCCGATCCTGACCGCGACGCTCGCGCTGCTCGGCCTCGACCGTTACCTCGGCATGCACTTCTTCACGAACGACGCCGGCGGCAACGCGATGCTGTACCTGAACCTGATCTGGGCGTGGGGCCATCCGGAGGTGTACATCCTGATCCTGCCGGCGTTCGGGATCTTCTCGGAAGTCATCGCGACGTTCGCGAAGAAGCCGCTGTTCGGCTACAAGACGATGGTGTACGCGACCTGCGCGATCATGGTGCTGTCGTTCCTCGTGTGGCTGCATCACTTCTTCACGATGGGCTCGGGCGCGAACGTGAACGCGTTTTTCGGGATCATGACGATGATCATCGCGATTCCGACCGGCGTGAAGGTGTTCAACTGGCTGTTCACGATGTACCGCGGCCGGATCGAATTCACGACGCCGGTGCTGTGGACGATCGGCTTCATGGTCACGTTCACGCTCGGCGGCATGACCGGCGTGATGATGGCCATTCCCGGCGCCGACTTCGTGCTGCACAACAGTCTGTTCCTGATCGCGCACTTCCACAACGTGATCATCGGCGGCGTGCTGTTCGGCTATCTCGCGGGCTTCAACTACTGGTTCCCGAAGGCGTTCGGCTTCAAGCTGAACGAGAAGCTCGGCAAGGCCGCGTTCTGGTTCTGGCAGGTCGGCTTCTACGTCGCGTTCGTGCCGCTCTACGTGCTCGGCTTCATGGGCATGACGCGCCGCCTGAACCATTACGACAACCCGGCCTGGCATCCGTGGCTGCTGGTCGCCGCGTTCGGCGCCGTGCTGATCGCGATCGGCATCGCGTGCCAGCTGCTGCAGCTGGTGGTCAGCATCCGCAACCGCCATCTGCCCGAGTACCGCGACACGACGGGCGACCCGTGGGGCGGCCGCACGCTGGAGTGGGCGACGTCGTCGCCGCCGGCCGACTACAACTTCGCGGTGATCCCGCAGGTGCGCACGCTCGACGCGTATGCGGACATGAAGGCGCGCGGCGAAGGCCGGCCGAACCCGGCAGCGATTCGCGACATCCACATGCCGTCGAATACCTGCGCGGGCCTCGTGATCGCGGTCTTCAGCCTGGTGCTCGGCTTCGCGCTGGTGTGGCACATCTGGTGGATGGCGATCGGCGGGCTCGTCGGAATCATCGCGACGCTCGTGATCTACAGCTCGCGCGATAACGACGGCTATTACATCCCTGCGTCGACGGTGCGCAAGACCGAAGACAAGCAGCCGACGAAGCGCACGGCCGCGCGCGTCGACGACGTGGAACTGGAGGCCAACTGATGTTGCAGAAAACCTTGAGCGCAACCCTGCTCGAGCACGACGACCATCCGCCGTCGCATTCGGTGTTCGGTTTCTGGCTGTACCTGATGACCGACTGCGTGATCTTCGCGGCGCTGTTCGCGACGTTCGCGGTGCTCGGCCACCAGTACGCGGGCGGGCAGACCGCGAAAGAGCTGTTCGACATTCCGGGCGTCGCGGTGGAAACCGCCGCACTGCTGCTGTCGAGCATCACGTACGGTTTCGCGATGCTCGCGGCGTACAAGCAGCGGCGCGGTGCGCTGCTCGCGTGGCTTGCGGTGACGTTCGTGCTCGGCGCGGCGTTTCTCGCGATGGAACTGCGGGAGTTCTCGCACCTGATCGCGGAAGGCGCCGGCCCGCAGCGCAGCGCGTTCCTGTCGGCGTTCTTCACGCTGGTCGGCACGCACGGGCTGCACGTGACGGCAGGTCTCTTGTGGATGATCGTGCTGGCCGCGCAGATCGTGTTGCGCGGCGGCGACCTGACCGATCGCGACCTGCGACGCCTGACGTGCCTGAGCCTGTTCTGGCACTTCCTCGACATCGTGTGGATCTGCGTGTTTTCCTTTGTCTATCTCGCGAGCGTGATCTAAATGGCCCATTCGCATTCGTCTCAACTCGAAGAAGGGCACGGCAGTGTCGGCGGCTACGTCGCCGGTTTCATCCTGTCGGTGCTGCTCACGGCCGCGTCGTTCGGCCTCGTGATGGGCGGCGTGCTGTCGCCGCATGCGTCGCTGATCGGGCTCGCCGTGCTCGCGTTCGTGCAGATCGTCGTGCACCTCGTGTACTTCCTGCACATGAACGGCTCGTCGGGCCAGCGCTGGAACGTGATGGCGTTCAGCTATACGGTGCTGACCGCCGCGATCCTGATCGTCGGCACGCTGTGGGTGATGCACAACGTGAGCATGAACATGATGTCGCGTTGAGCGGCAGCGCGGCGCATCGGGTTCACCACCATGCGCGTTCATGAAGAAAAGGCGGCACGTGCCGCCTTTTCGTTTTTTCCCGCTGCCGCGTCGCGTCGCGTCGGGCAGTGCGGTCAGCGTCGCGGGCCGGCGTCGGCCGTCAGCGCATGCGCGCAGTCGGCGCGGTACTCGGCGGCGAGCCGATGCTTCGCGCCGTCGAGATCGTCGGGGTAATACGGGCTGGCATGGGCGGGATCGTAACCGACCTGTTCGAGTTCGGTCAGCTCGCGCACGAGGTCCGCACGCGTGACGTCGCTGCCCGTGTGCACGAACGGGTACGCGTTGCATTCCTGCGGGGTGAGGTGCGGCCCCGCGAATGCGGCGGTGCTCGCGCATGCGAGCAGCATGCAGGCGACGGTGGTCGACAGTTTCATCCGGTAGCTCCTGGTTTCGCGGCCCGATGCCGCATGACGTCAGCGTAGGCGGCCGCGGCCGCAGCGCGGCCGACGCACGGATGAAACATGTTTCACAGGCGCGCGCCGCGACGCAGGATGAAGCTATTTTCATCTGGCGCCGCGAGGCGATCGCGGCGCTTACGATAGCGACGGGCGCATCGTGCGCGCCCGTCTTGACGTTCATTGCGAGGGCAACCATGCGAGTACTGACGGTCGAGGACGATGCGGTCACCGC
Source organism: Burkholderia sp. AU17457 (assembly GCF_002223255.1). Lineage (NCBI taxonomy): Bacteria > Pseudomonadati > Pseudomonadota > Betaproteobacteria > Burkholderiales > Burkholderiaceae > Burkholderia > Burkholderia sp. AU17457. The sequence continues at coordinate 1,847,311 of NZ_NKFB01000003.1, read as the reverse complement.
GAACGAAATCGTCGGCGAGCTGACCGCACGCGGCTTCGAGGTCGACTGGATCGACAACGGCCGCGAAGGGATGATGCGTGCGATGAGCGCATCGTACGACGCGATCACGCTCGACCGGATGCTGCCGGGGGCGGACGGTCTCGCGATCGTGACCGCGATGCGCACGGTCGGCATCGATACGCCGGTGCTGATGCTGAGCGCGCTCGGCGACGTCGACGAGCGCATTCGCGGTCTGCGTGCGGGCGGCGACGATTACCTGACGAAGCCGTTCGATTCCGGCGAACTGAGCGCGCGCATCGAAGTGCTGCTGCGCCGCCGGCAGGCATCGGGCGTGCCGCAGCAGACGCTGCTGAAGGTCGGCGCGCTCGAGCTCGACCTCATTTCGCGCTGCGCGCGCCGCGGCGCCGACGAGATTCCGCTGCTGCCGACCGAGTTCCGCGTGCTCGAGTTCATGATGCGCAACGCGGGACAGACGATCACGCGCACGATGCTGTTCGAGGCCGTGTGGGGTTATCACTTCGATCCCGGTACCAACCTGATCGACGTTCACATGGGGCGGCTGCGCAAGAAGATCGATCCGCCCGGCGCGAACCCGATGATTCAGACGGTGCGCGGATCGGGCTACATGCTCGCTTGACGGAGGCACGGATGGACGCAGCCCGCGCGGCGAATTTCACGCGCCGCTGGCATACGACGACGTTTCGCTGGCTGTGCGCGTACGCGGCGATCTTCTCGGTGTCGCTGCTGCTGCTCGCGGGCGTGATCAGCGTGGCCGCGACGCATACGATGACACACGACACCGACGAGGTGCTCGCGTGGCAACTGATCTATTTCGATTCGATTCCCGATGCCGAGTTGCCGCTCGCGATCCATCGGCGGCTCGAGCACGAGCACATGCATACGAATTTCTACGGGCTGTTCGACGCGAGCGGGCGCCGCGTGGCCGGCGACATCGCGACGCCGCCCGGGCTGCGCACCGATCGCCACGGCCGGACGCTGAACCGCACGCTCGCGCCGCTCGACGGCCAATCGTCGCCGATTACGCGCGCGATGGCCGTGCGCCGCGACAACGGGATGACGCTGGTCGTCGCGCGCGACCTGTCGCATTTCATCCAGATCCGCGACGTCGCGATTCGCGGGCTCGTGATCGGCGGCGTGACGATCCTGATCGCGGGCGTCGCGGGCGGCAGCATGCTGGGCATGCGGCAGATGCGCCGCGTCGCCGAGATCCGGCGCGTCACGCGGCAGATCGCCGAGGGCGATCTCGGCAAGCGGCTGCCGGTCGGCGGCTATGACGAACTCGATCTGCTCGCGCATCTCGTGAACCACATGCTCGACGAAGTCGAGCGGCTGATGGGCGAGGTGCGCCATACCTGCGACGGGATCGCGCACGACCTGCGCACGCCGCTCGCACGCGTGCATACGATGCTGGCGCGGCTCGCCGACCAGCCGTTCTGCGCGCACGATCCCGCGTCGGCGGCGCTGCTGGCGTCGGCGCGCGACGAAACCGACCGGCTGCTCGAACGTTTTCGCGCGATGCTGCGCATTTCCGAGATCGGCACGCTGAGCCGGCGCGGCGGTTTTGCCGAGGTCGACGTCGCGGCCTTGCTGCGCGACGTGTGCGAGCTTTACGAGCCGCTGGCCGAGGCGGTCGACGTGTCGTTCGAACTCGATGCGGCCGCGGTCGACGGCATCCATGGCGACCGTGCGTTGCTGTTCGAGGCGTTCAGCAATCTCGCGGACAACGCGATCAAGTTCACGCCGCCAGGCGGCCGCGTGCGCGTCGTGCTCCAGACGACGTCGCACGGGCCGCTCGTCCGGTTCGAGGACACCGGGCCCGGCATCCCGCCCGGCGAGCGCAACGCGGTGCTCGAACGCTTCTATCGTGGCGAGCGCACGCGCCACGTGAACGGCTCGGGGCTGGGGTTGAGCATCGTGTCTGCGGTGATGCGCGTGCACGGTTTCGCGCTGCGGATCGGCGATGCGCAGCCGGCCGGTGCGGCGATCACGGTCGAATGCTGGCCGCGTTCGCTCGCATGACGGAGGAGGCCGATCGATGCGCATCCTGCTGATTGCGCCGCCGACGCCGGACGCGTCGCGGCTCGACAAGGCGTTTCGGGAAAGCATGCACGGCGTCGAGCGCGTCGACGAATGGCGCGACGGCTGTTTCGCGGCGACGCAGGATCGGTTCGACGCAATCGTGATCGTCGCGACCGATGGCGCTTCCGCGCCGGCGCTTCTCGACGGATTGCCGCCGCTCGCCGCGTCGGCGGGCAGCGCGGCGATTGCCGCGATCGTTGCCGGCACCACGTCCGCCCAGCGCGCGCAGATGCTGAACGCGGGCTGCGACGTGTGCCTGGCCCATCCGTGCTCGTTCGTCGAATTGCACGAGCGGCTGCACGCGCTGTGGCGCCGCGCGGGCGTCATCGCGACGCGTGAATCGATCCGGCTCGACACGGCGACGCGCGCCCTCGACGAGCGTGGCCGGCGGCTCGCGCTCAGCGCGCGGGAATTTCGCGTGGTCGAATGCCTGCTGCGCGAAGCCGGTCGGCCGGTCGGGCGCGACGCCGTGCTCCGTTATGCGTGGGGCGATGCGGACATCGAGCCCGAAACGGTCAATGCGCTCGTCGTACGGTTGCGGCGCAAGCTGGCCGCGCATGCATTTTCCGCGCGGATCGAAACGGTGGCGCGATTCGGCTTCCGGTTCGACACGGGCGCGGCGCCGCTTGACGCGGGCCGCGGCGCAGGTTGAAAGGCGTTTCGGGAAAGGCTGGCGCCGGGCGCCGATTGTTACAAGACGTTAGCGCGGGCTTCCCGTTGCGATGCCGCGCATCAGTTCTTACAAACTTGAAATATGCGGGGAGGGCGCTTGCCGCTATAGTCGAATCACACATGACACAACCAGAAGAGGAATCCATGAAGACTTTGCGTGTTGCCTCGCTCATGACCGGTATGACGGCCTTGCTCGTGTCGGGCGCAGCAATGGCGGGAGTCAATGTCGGGATCAACGTCGGCGTGCCGGCACCGGTCTACGTCGCGCCCGCGCCCGTGTATGCGCCGCCGCCTCCGCCGGTCGTCTACCAGCCGGCGCCCGTCTACGCACCGGCGCCCGTGTACGGGCCGGCGCCGGCGATCGTGATCGGCTGGCACGGCGACCGCTACTGGGACGGCCGCCGCTACTGGGGCCGCGACGAGTGGTATCGCCACCATGGTCGCGGCTGGGGCGGCGATCGCGGTCACTGGGATCACGGCCGCCACAACGGCTGGCGCTGATCGACCGGTCGCGCGTGCGTGCCGCGCGCGCGACAACGGCTCGTGAGGAAACCGCCCGCGTGGCGGTTTTCTTTTGGCCCGACGGATTGAATGGGTAGAATCGCTCCACGTTACTACCCTCATTCGACGACAGGGCCTCTATGACGAAGGGTTCGCCCCGGGCCGCCGCCGCGCGCGCCTGCCTCGGCGCGCTGCGGGCCGCCGGCCGCGTGGCCGCGGTGCTGGCGCTGGCCGCGCCGGCCGCGCACGCGGCCTATGCGATTGCACAGTACGGCGAGCCGAAGTATCCGCCGGGCTTCAAGCATTTCGACTACGTGAACCCCGACGCGCCGAAGGGCGGCACGCTCGTGCTCGCGAACCCGAGCCGGCTGACGTCGTTCGACAAGTTCAATCCGTTCACGATGCGCGGCAACACCGCGCCCGGCATCGACATGCTGTTCGAGAGCCTCGCGACCGGCAGCTCCGACGAACCGGCGTCCGCCTACGGGCTGCTGGCCGACGACATCGACGTCGCGCTGGATCGCCGTTCGGTCACGTTCCACCTGAATCCGCGCGCGCGTTTCTCGAACGGCGATCGCGTCACGGCGGACGACGTCAAGTTTTCGTTCGACACGTTGAAGAGCAAACGGGCCGCACCGCAGTTCGGCGCGTACTTCGCCGAAATTACGAAGGCCGTGGTGGTCGATCCCGCGACCGTGCGCTTCGAATTCCACAGCGCGAACCGCGAGTTGCCGCTGATCGCCGGCGGCGTGCCGGTGTTCTCGCGCAAGTGGGGATTGCGCGCGGACGGCTCGCGCATCCCGTTCGACCAGCTCGCGTTCGAGCAGCCGATCGGCAGCGGCCCGTACGTGATCGACCATTACGACAACGGCCGCACGATCACCTACCGGCGCAACCCCGCGTACTGGGGCGCCGACCTGCCGGTGCGAGTCGGCACCAACAACTTCGAGCGGATCGTCTACAAGCTGTACGGCGACGGCGTCGCGCGGCTCGAGGCGTTCAAGGCTGGCGAATACGACGTGCTCGTCGAGTACGTCGCGCGCAACTGGGCGCGACGCGACGTCGGCAAGCGTTTCGACAGCGGCGAACTGGTCAAGCGCGAATTCCGCCAGCATAACGGCGCCGGCATGCAGGGCTTCTTCATGAACCTGCGCCGGCCGCTGTTTCGCGACGTGCGCGTGCGTCAGGCGCTCGACCTCGCGTTCGACTTCGAATGGCTGAACCGTCAGCTGTTCTACAGCGCCTACACGCGCCTCAACAGTTATTTCGCCGACACCGACCTGCAGGCGACCGGTGCGCCGGGCGAGGGCGAGCTGAAGCTTCTGGAGCCGCTGCGTGCGCAACTCGATCCGGCGGTGTTCGGCCCGATGGTCACGCAGCCGAACACGAATCCGCCGGGCTCGCTGCGCGCGAACCTGCTGAAGGCGCGCGCGCTGCTCGCACAGGCCGGCTGGACCTATCGCGACGGTGCGCTGCGCAATGCGAAGGGCGAGCCGTTCGCTTTCGAGATCCTCGACGATGCGGGCGGCGCGATGGAAGGCGTCGTGACCGCGTACCAGCGCAACCTCGCGAAGCTGGGCATCGACGTGCGGTTTCGCACGGCCGATTACGCGCTGCTGCAAAAGCGCCTCGATGCGTTCGACTACGACATGACGACGATCCGCCTGCCGGGCGTGCAGGTGCCGGGCGCCGAGCAATACTCGCGTTACGCGAGCAAGTTCGCCGACGAGCCGGGCTCCGACAATCTCATCGGGCTGAAATCGCCGGCCGTCGACGCGTTGCTGCACGCGCTGGGCACCGCGCAGACGCGCGAGGAATTGCTCGACGCGACGCACGCGCTCGACCGCGTGCTGATGCACGGCTACTACGCGGTTCCGCAGTGGTACAGCACGACGCACCGCGTCGCGTACAAGCGCACGCTCGCTTATCCCCAGACGCTGCCGCTGTACTATTCGGCCGAGGGCTGGATCGTGTCGACCTGGTGGGCGAAGCCCGACCACTGAGCCGCGCCGGCCCTTCATCCAACCTGCCACCGATCACGAGTCGACGCCCTATGTGGAGCTACATCCTCAAACGCCTGCTGTTGATGATCCCGACGCTCGTCGGCGTGCTGACGCTCACGTTCGCGGTGATCCAGTTCGTGCCGGGCGGCCCGGTCGAGCAGGCCGTGCAGGAATTGCGCAAGGGCGCGACCGAGCAGGGCGCGACGCCGTTCGGAATGCGCGCGCACACCGGCGTCGACGCGCAGCAGCTCGCGCAACTCAAGGCGCTGTACGGGTTCGACAAGCCGCCGCTTGAACGCTACTGGCTGATGCTGAAGCGCTTCGCGCGCTTCGATCTCGGCGAAAGCTACTTTCGCCATCAAAGCGTCTGGTCGCTGGTCGTGCAGAAGCTGCCCGTGTCGATCAGCATCGGGCTGTGGACGTTCTTCCTCACGTACCTGATCTCGGTGCCGCTCGGCATCGCGAAGGCCGTGCGCAACGGTTCGCCGTTCGACGTCGCGACGAGCCTCGTCGTGCTGGTCGGCTATGCGATTCCGGGTTTCGTGCTCGGCGTGCTGCTGCTCGTGCTATTCGGCGGCGGCTCGTTCTGGCAGCTCTTTCCGCTGCGCGGCCTCACGTCGGACAACTTCGCGCAGCTGTCGCTCGTCGGCAAGGTGCTCGACTATTTGTGGCACATCGCGCTGCCGATCACCGCGTCGGTCGTCGGCAGCTTCGCGGTCGTCACGATGCTCACGAAGAACGCGTTCCTCGACCAGATCCGCCGGCAATACGTGCTCACCGCGCGCGCGAAGGGGCTCTCCGAGCGCAGCGTGCTGTGGAAGCACGTGTTCCGCAATGCGATGCTGCCGCTGATCGTCGGCTTTCCGGCCGCGTTCATCGGCGCGTTCTTCACCGGCAGCCTGCTGATCGAGACGCTGTTCTCGCTCGACGGCCTCGGGCTGCTGTCGTACGAGTCGGTCGTGCGGCGCGATTACCCGGTCGTGCTCGGCACGCTGTACCTGTTCACGCTGATCGGGCTCGCGACCAAGCTGGTTTCCGATCTTTGCTATGTGTGGGTCGATCCGCGCATTCAATTCGACAACCTGGAGCGCTGACATGAAACGAGCCGTTCGCATGCCCGGCGTCATCGGGCGAGGCGCGCGATGAACCGGGCCGTCGCATCCCCCCGTATCGACGCCGCGCGTGCGCGCGTGTCGCCGTCGCCGGCCCGCCGTGTGTGGCAGCGCTTCAGGCAGCAGCGCCTCGGCTACTGGAGCTTCGTGATCTTCGTCGTCGCCTTTGCCGCGAGCCTCGCGGCGCCGCTGTGGTCCAACGACAAGCCGCTCGTCGTGCGCTACGACGGGCAGACCTATTTCCCGATGTTCCATGCGTACCCGGAGACCACCTTCGGTGGCGATTTCCCGACGCCGGCCGACTATCTCGATCCGTATGTTCGCAAGCGGCTCGAGGCGCCCGGCAACTTCGTCGTCTATCCGCCGAACCGTTACTACTACGACACGCTGAACTACTTCTCGAACGTGCCGAACCCAGCGCCGCCGTCGCGGGAGAACTGGCTCGGCACCGATGCGCAGGGCCGCGACCTGCTTGCGCGGCTCGTGTACGGGTTCCGCATCTCGGTCGAGTTCGGGCTGATCCTGACCGTGATCGGCACGCTGCTCGGGATCGCCGCGGGCGCGGTGCAAGGCTTCTTCGGCGGACGCATCGACATCGTCGGGCAGCGGCTGATCGAGATCTGGAGCTCGCTGCCGGAGCTGTACCTGCTGATCATCTTCGCGTCGATCTTCGAGCCGAGCTTCCTGCTGCTGATCGTGCTGCTGTCGCTGTTCGGCTGGATCGGGCTCGCCGACTACGTGCGCGCCGAGTTCCTGCGCAACCGCACGCAGGACTACGTGCGCGCGGCCCGCGCGATGGGGCTCACGAATTGGCAGATCATCTGGCGCCACGTGCTGCCGAACAGCCTCACGCCGGTGATCACGTTCCTGCCGTTCCGGATGAGCGGCTCGATCCTCGCGCTCACCAGCCTCGATTTCCTCGGGCTCGGCGTGCCGCCGCCGACGCCGAGCCTCGGCGAGCTGCTCGCGCAGGGCAAGGGCAACCTCGACGCGTGGTGGATCTCGCTGTCGACGTTCGGCGTGCTGGTCGCGACGCTGCTGCTGCTGACCTTCATGGGCGACGCGCTGCGCAACGCGCTCGACACGCGGATCGCCGATTCGGTGCGCGCGGCGGGAGGGCAGCGATGAGCGAGTCGACCGTATCGACGCAGCACGAGCCGCTGCTGTCGCTCGAGCATCTGCATGTGCGCTTCGGCGACACGGTCGCGGTGGACGACGTGACGCTCGCGATCGGGCGTGGCGAGCGGGTCGCGCTCGTCGGCGAATCGGGGTCGGGCAAGAGCGTGACCGCGCTGTCGATCCTGCGGCTGCTGCGCGACGCCGAAGTCGCGGGCGCGATCCGTTTCGCCGGGCAGGACCTGACGGCCAAGAGCGAGCGCGAGATGCGCGGGCTGCGCGGCTCGGACATCGCGATGATCTTCCAGGAGCCGATGACGGCGCTCAATCCGCTGTATACGATCGGCGTGCAGATCGGCGAGACGATCGTGCTGCACGACGGCGTATCGGCCGTGGAGGCGCGCAAGCGGGCGATCGCGTTGCTCGCGCGCACCGGCATCGCGGAGCCGGAGAAGCGCGTCGACAGCTACCCGCACCAGTTGTCGGGCGGCCAGCGGCAGCGCGCGATGATCGCGATGGCGCTCGCGTGCCGGCCGCGCCTGCTGCTCGCGGACGAGCCGACCACCGCGCTCGACGTGACGATCCGCGCGCAGATCGTCGACCTGCTGCTGGAGCTGCAGCGCGACGAGGCGGAAAAGCGCGGGATGGCGATCCTGCTGATCACGCACGACCTGAATCTCGTGCGGCACTTCGCGCAGCGGGTCGCGGTGATGGAGCATGGCCGGCTCGTCGAGAGCGGGCCCGTCGAGCGGATCTTCGCGGCACCCGAGCATCCGTATACGCAGCGGCTGCTGAACAGCCGGCCGCAACGCGCGGTCACGCCGGTGATGCCGATCGCACCCGTCGTGCTCGACGCGCGCCACGTGAGCGTGCAGTTCGCGCGCAAGCGGCCGGGCTTCGCGGGCTGGTTCGGCACGGTGCCGGTGACGGCCGTGGCCGACGTGTCGGTGTCGGTGCGGCAGGGCGAAACGCTCGGCATCGTCGGCGAATCGGGATCGGGGAAGTCGACGCTCGCGATGGCGCTGCTCGGGCTGCAGAAGACGGCCGGCGGCGAGATCGAATTCCAGGGGCGCGCGCTGTCGACCTATCGCGGCCGCGAACAGACCGCGCTGCGCTCGAACATGCAGGTGGTCTTTCAGGACCCATTCAGCTCGCTTTCGCCGCGTCACACGATCGAGCGGATCGTCGGCGAGGGGCTCGAGCTGCATCGCCCGGACATGACGCCCGACGCGCGCCGCGCGAAGTCGCTCGCGGTGCTGCGGGAAGTCGGCCTGGACCGCACGGTGCTGCACCGCTATCCGCACGAATTCTCGGGCGGCCAGCGCCAGCGGATCGCGATCGCGCGCGCACTGGTGCTGGAGCCGCGCATCCTGATCCTCGACGAGCCGACGTCGGCGCTCGACGTGTCGATCCAGCAGCAGGTGCTGAAGCTGCTCGCGAATTTGCAACAGAAATACAACCTCGGCTACGTGTTCATCAGCCACGACCTGGAGGTGATCGGCGCGATGGCGCACCGCGTCGCGGTGATGCAGGACGGCGCCGTCGTCGAGTCGGGGGAGGTGTCCGACATCTTCACCAGGCCGTCACATCCTTACACACAAAAGCTGTTGAAAGCGGTCTGGAAAGCGTGATAGGCGTCCAATGGTCTGACCATCTCGATTGTATTTATTAATTTGTTTTGACAAACGATTACGCGCTGGCTAGTATCGACCGAAATTTTCCGCCAATCAGCTGATTTTTAAGCATATTCCATCGACCAATGCAGCATCGATCCCTGACCCAGGCATGCGCGCGCACCATCGCCGGGCTGTTCATCGGCGCCCTGTTCGCAGCAGCACCCGGCGCGTTCGCCGACGAAGTCAGCAGTTTTAATCAGAATGTCAGCAATTCGACTCAGATCGGGTCGGGCTCATCCCTCCAGCAGACCAGCGCGCAGCCGTCGAGCGGCGGCGCGAAGTCGTTCCTTGCCGGCATGGCGGGCAAGGCGGGCGACGTGGTCGTCGGCGCGCTGAACATGATCGGCGTGCGGTATCGCTGGGGCGGCAACTCGCCGGATTCGGGACTCGACTGCAGCGGCTTCGTGCGCTACGTGTTCCAGGACACGCTCGGCATGTCGCTGCCGCGTCGCGCGGAAGAAATGAGCCGCGTCGGCGAGAAGGTGAGCATGAGCAACCTGAAGCCGGGCGATCTCGTGTTCTTCAACACGATGCGCCGCACGTTCTCGCACGTCGGCATCTACATCGGCGACAACAAGTTCGTGCATTCGCCGTCGACGGGCAGCACGGTCCGCGTCGACGATCTCGACAGCGGCTACTGGGAAAAGCGTTTCACCGGCGCGCGCCGGCTCGAATCGGAATTCCCGATGAAGCCCGAAGACCTGCGTCAGCGCGTGCGCGCGACGATCGGCGACGATTCGGCGAACGGCAACAACTGACGTTTGCCGGTCGCGCGGCCGGACGACAAACCCTGTCACCGAAAGGCGGCAGGGTTTTTTGCTTTGGCGCGGCGCCGACGGCGAGGCGGAAGTCGTTGCGTCGGCCACCGGCAGGCGGCGCGTGCCGCGGCCTGCCGCCCATCGCAACCTACGCGGCCACGGCCACGCCGCGCGCCGCCGCGAGCTTGCGCTGCAGTTCCGGCATGATGCGCGCGACCGCTTCCTCGCCCGCGAGGATCGCCGCGTTGCGCTGGTTGAAGTCGCTGCCGCCCATCGCCGCGAGGTTCGGGCGAATCACGACGTCCGCGTACTTGTCCAGCTCGTAGGTCTTGATCGTCTGGCCCATGATCGTGAAGGTCTGCAGCAGCATCTCGATCGGGTTGTTGGTCGGCGCGCCGTCCGGCCGGGACGAGATGTCGACCGCGATCACGAAGCTCGCGCCCATCTTGCGCGCGTACGACGCCGGCACCGGGCTCACGAGGCCGCCGTCGACATATTCGCGATTGCCGATCTTCACCGGCTCGAACACCGACGGCACGCTGCACGACGCGCGTACCGCGAGCCCCGCGTTGCCTTGCTGGAACAGGATCGGCTGGCCGCTTTGCAGGTCCGTCGCAACGATGCCGAGCGGCTTCGCCATCTTCTCGATCGGCCGGTTGTTGAGCGTCTTGTTCAGAAAGTTCTGCAGCGCGACGCCTTGCAGCAGGCCGCGCGAGCGGAACGGCAGCGCCCAGTCGCTGATCGCCGCCTGGTCCATGTCGAGGGCGATCTTGTTGATCTGCAGCGCGTTCATGCCCGACGCGTAGAGCGCGCCGACCACCGAGCCCGCGCTCGTTCCGGCGACGATCTCGATCGGAATGCCGCGCGCCTCGAGCGCCTTCAGCACGCCGATGTGCGAGAAGCCGCGCGCGGCGCCGCCGCCGAGCGCGATGCCGATCTTGACGGGCTTCTCCGGCGGCAGGGCCGTGCCGGGGCGGGACTTGTCGCCGAAGGACGTACAGGCGGCGAGGCTGGCAGACGCGCACGCGATCGTGAAGTGGCGGCGCGACAGACGAGGGGACGACATCGATGGTTCTCCGGCGGCTTGGCGGCGGGTCACACGGCCCGCGGCTGCGAGGGTTTCCGAGGCCGCGCAGCGGGTTCCGTGCGGCCGGCGCCGCACCGGCTGGCGGCCGCGGCGCGCACATCATAAAGCAAGCGGCGCGCTTGGCGCGATGTCCGGCGCGAGTATAATTCCGGCTTCTTTCCCGTTCCGGGCGTCGCCGGCTCCGTTGCTGTCCGGGCTGCCGTCGTCCCGCGTCGAATCATTCATGCGCCCCAGGCGTTCGAGTTACCGTTTATGACCCGTCCTGTCCGTACCCGCTTCGCGCCGAGTCCCACCGGCTTCATCCACCTCGGCAACATCCGCTCCGCACTCTATCCGTGGGCGTTCGCCCGCAAGATGAAAGGCACGTTCGTGCTGCGCATCGAGGATACCGACGTCGAGCGCTCGTCGCAGGAAGCGGTCGATGCGATCCTCGAAGGGATGCAATGGCTCGGGCTGGATTTCGACGAAGGCCCGATCTACCAGATGCAGCGGATGGACCGTTATCGCGAAGTGCTCGCGCAGATGCTCGAGAAGGGCCTCGCGTACCCGTGCTACATGTCGGCCGAGGAACTCGACGCGCTGCGCGAACGTCAGCGCGAAGCCGGCCTGAAGCCGCGCTACGACGGCACGTGGCGTCCGGAGCCCGGCAAGGTGCTGCCGGAGCCGCCGGCCGGCGTGAAGCCGGTGCTGCGTTTTCGCAATCCGCTCACGGGCACGGTCGTGTGGGACGATGCGGTGAAGGGGCGTGTCGAGATCTCGAACGAGGAGCTCGACGACCTCGTGATCGCGCGCCCGGACGGCACGCCGATCTACAACTTCTGCGTGGTGGTGGACGACATGGACATGGGCATCACGCACGTGATCCGCGGCGACGACCACGTGAACAACACGCCGCGCCAGATCAACATCCTGAACGCACTCGGCGGCGAGCCGCCCGTCTATGCGCACCTGCCGACCGTGCTGAACGAGCAGGGCGAGAAGATGAGCAAGCGGCATGGCGCGATGAGCGTGATGGCGTACCGCGACGCAGGCTTCCTGCCGGAGGCCGTCGTCAACTATCTCGCGCGCCTCGGCTGGTCGCACGGCGATGCCGAAATCTTCTCGCGCGAACAGTTCGTCGAATGGTTCGACCTCGAGCATCTCGGCAAGTCGCCCGCGCAGTACGACCACAGCAAGCTGAGCTGGCTGAACGCGCACTACATCAAGGAAGCCGACAACGCGCGCCTTGCCGCACTCGCGAAGCCGTTCCTCGACGCGCTCGGCATCGACGACGCGGCGATCGCGACGGGCCCCGCGCTCGACGCGGTGGTCGGCCTGATGAAGGATCGTGCGACGACGGTCAAGGAGATCGCGGAAGGCGCGACGATGTTCTACCGTGTGCCGGCACCCGACGCCGATGCGCTCGCGCAACACGTGACCGATGCGGTGCGGCCGGCGCTGGCCGATCTCGTCGCCGCACTGAAGGCGGCCGACTGGACGAAGGAAGCGGTGTCCGCGGCGCTGAAGGCGACGCTCGCCGCGCACAAGCTGAAGATGCCGCAGCTCGCGATGCCGGTGCGGCTGCTGGTGGCGGGCACGACGCACACGCCGTCGATCGACGCGGTGCTCGTGCTGTTCGGTCGCGACGTCGTGGTGTCGCGCATCGAGGCCGCGCTGGCTTGACGTATAGGCGAGAGCGAAGCCGTCGTGCATGAGTGCGCGGCGGCTTCGCAAAAAATTTCGCGCGAATCGTAAAAAGGGTATTTACAAGTTCGGAATCGGTCCATATAATCTCATTTCTGTTCTGCAAGGGGGTATAGCTCAGCTGGGAGAGCGCTTGCATGGCATGCAAGAGGTCAGCGGTTCGATCCCGCTTACCTCCACCAACAGAACAAGCTGGATTGATTTGCGAAGCAGCGGTAGTAATAAATGCTTCACAAAATGATTCAAAGCAGTTAGAATTTCGGCCTTCGCTGTTGAGCAGAAGTAAATAGCGAAAGTCAGACAAATCTGAAAAGATTTTGTCCCCTTCGTCTAGAGGCCTAGGACATCACCCTTTCACGGTGAGTACAGGGGTTCGAATCCCCTAGGGGACGCCAGATTCAGCGGCGTTTCGTAGAAGTGTCGCAAGGCTTGCAGGAACGTAACCGACGTCCTGCGGGTTGGGTAAGAAAGCTGGAGCGGTAGTTCAGTCGGTTAGAATACCGGCCTGTCACGCCGGGGGTCGCGGGTTCGAGTCCCGTCCGCTCCGCCAGAACGAAGCCCGTTCAAGACGTTTTTGAGCGGGCTTTTGTATTAAAGATGTAAGCAGTACGTTGTCCCCTTCGTCTAGAGGCCTAGGACATCACCCTTTCACGGTGAGTACAGGGGTTCGAATCCCCTAGGGGACGCCAGATTCAGCGGCGTTTCATGGAAGTGTCGCAACGCGTGCAGGAACCTGACGAGATCCTGTGGGCGGTGGTGCAGAAAAGCTGGAGCGGTAGTTCAGTTGGTTAGAATACCGGCCTGTCACGCCGGGGGTCGCGGGTTCGAGCCCCGTCCGCTCCGCCAGAACGAAGCCCGTTCAAAAAGCGTTTTTGAACGGGCTTTCTCGTTAAGGATGTAAGCAGTACGTTGTCCCCTTCGTCTAGAGGCCTAGGACATCACCCTTTCACGGTGAGTACAGGGGTTCGAATCCCCTAGGGGACGCCAGATTTCGGCGTCGTTCGAACAAACGGCGCGCCGGCAGGAAGTAACCGACGCCTGCCAGGCAAGCAGCAAGACTGGAGCGGTAGTTCAGTCGGTTAGAATACCGGCCTGTCACGCCGGGGGTCGCGGGTTCGAGTCCCGTCCGCTCCGCCAAACAAACAACAATGCCCGCCTTGTGCGGGCATTGTTGTTTGTGCGTTCGGTCGTTGTGCCCGCTTGCGGGCAGGGCACGTGGCCGCGGAGCGGAGGAAGCCGCCCGTGCGGCTTCCGGCGGGACTCGAAGGGCTGCGCTTGCAAGCGCAGCCGCGGCCTGCGCGATGTAGGCGAGTCCCGTCCGCTCCGCCAGAAAATGAAGAAGCCCGCCTCGTGCGGGCTTTTTCATTTGCATCGTCCGTTGTGCCTTCGCTGACATCCCATACGGCGTACCGAACCGCGCGCCGCGCCCCTACGAGAAATTCGCGATTGCATCCGCACGCGACTGCGCTATCGTGGCGGGATGCGTTTCTGACTTCTGCGCGATGCTCGATCCGACCGACCTGCGACTGCTGTATCAGCTCCGGCCCGCGGAGCCCGGCGATTTTCCGTATGCCGAAGCGTTGACGCACGGCAACATGGGCGGCTACTACAAGCGCCATGGGCTCGTGTGGCGCAGCGACCTGTTCTATGCGAGCTGGCGCGAATCCGAAAACTTCATCCTCGAAGCCGACGGCGAGCGCATCGGCGTGCTGCGCGTGACCGAGGAGGGCGATTCGCTGCACATTCGCGACGTGCAGATCGCGGCCGGCCATCGTGGGCAGGGCGCCGGGACCTACATGCTCGAGATGTCGCATCGCTGGGCACGTGCGCGCGGGCTGCACGAACTGCAGTTGCGCGTGTTCGTCGACAATCCTGCCGCGCATCTGTACCTGCGCATGGGCTACCGGGTCACCGGGCCGCGGCTTGCGCAACTCGGCTCGATCCGCCACATGGTGCGGCCGGTCTGATGGTCCGACGGTCCGTCGCGGCGGAACGAGCGATCAGCGGGCCGCGTCGATTGCGCCGTCGTCGTCCGGCGTGTCGTTTTCCGCGACGTCGCCTTCCGAGCCTCGATGCTCGTAGCCGCGCAGCATGAACGCGCGCGGGCTTTCGCCGAATGCGCGGCGGAACATGGCCGAGAACGCGCTCTGGCTCTGGTAGCCGAGTTCGCGCGCAATGTGCGACAGCGGGCGCCCCTGGTTCAGCAGCGGGATCGCTCGCGCGAGCAGCGCCTGCTGGCGCCACTGCGAAAAGCTCACGCCCAGTTCCTGCTTGAAGAGCCGGGAGATCGTGCGCGTGCTCGCGCCGACCTCGCTCGCCCAGTGCTCGAGCGACTCCGCATGCGCGGGCTGCGCGAGTACCGATTCGCACAGCAGGCGCAGGCGTTTTTCGTCCGGCATCGGCACCGCGAGCGGCAACGGTTCGGCATGACTCAGCTCATCGAGCACGAGCCCGCACAGCAGGCGCTCGCGCGAGGCGCTCAGGTCGCGCGCGTCGAGGGCGACGATCAGCTCGCGCAGCAGCCCCGTCACCTCGACGACGCGGCATGCGTCGAGCCCGTCCGGCACGATCGACTCGTCGATATACAGCGTGCGCAAGTAGGCCTCTTCGACGATCACGACTTCGTGCGACACGTGCGGCGGCACCCAGATCGCGCGGGACGGCGGCACCATCCACGTCGTGCCGGTCGTCGCGACGCGCAGCACGCCGCGCGACGCATACGCGAGCTGCGCCCACGCATGCGTGTGCAGCGGAATGCGGCGGCCGGCATCGACCTGCCGTGCGCGCACGCGCATCGGATGGACGGCGGTCGGCGCGAATTCCGGCGGGATGTCGATGACGTCGTACGGGTTCGATACGTCGGCTGAGGCGGGCGGATTCATGAACGGTTCGGGCGGCGCGGCGGCGATGCCGTTATTTTAGAAGGCGCGGCGCGTGCGCATGCGGTGGTTTTTCAGGCCATCATGCCGGGCTCAAATGAACTTTGTGTGGGCGCCGGCGAACCCGGGGTGGCTGCCGGCAGCCGGTCGCGCCGACGGTTCGAACCATCGGGCCGGTATCGCGGTCTACCGATGCGTGCGCCACGTCGCGCCCATCGCGCACCGGTCGCACGCCAACACGGCAACACACGAATCGAAGAGGAGAACCACGATGCGCCACGTATTCGTCTATGGCACCTTGAGAGCCGGACAGGCCAACGACATCGGCCATGCGGCCGCCCGCCACGGCATCGCCGCCCCGACGCTGCTGGGTGCAGCCGCGCTGCCGGGCGAACTGGTCGATTTCGGCGCGTATCCGGGCATGATCGCCGGGACGGCCGGCAAGTCGCTGGTCTGGGGCGACGTCTACGAGGTCGACGAGCAACTCGTCCCGGTGCTCGACGAGATCGAGCGCGTCTATCCGGGCGTCGACTCGCTGTTCAAACCGGAAGAGGTGACCGTCGAACTCGGCGGTCGGCAGTACGCGTGCCTGTATTATCCGGTGGCCGCGCATGCGGCGGCCGGGCGCCCACGCATCGCGTCCGGCGACTGGGTTCAGCACCGGCGCGAGCAGGAAGCCGCCTGAGCGGGCCGGCGGGCGGCGGCTCGATACGCCGCAAAAGAGAAAGCGCCCCGCGGGGCGCTTTTTTCATGCCGGTGACGCGTCATCGCATGCGACCGGCGGCGCGGCGTGGCCGTCCGGCGATCGCACCGGACAGCGTCGTCAGATTTCCTCGTACAGCGGCAGCGTCAGGAATTCGGTGAAGCCTTCCGACGTCGACATCTGCTCGAAGATCGCCGCGGCGCGTTCGTACGGCTGCGTGTTGCCGCCGACCGAGCGCTTGACGTTGTCGAGCTCGATCTTCGCGAATTCGCGCACGAGATCGGCCGTGACCTTGCGGCCGTCGTCGAGCACTCCCTTCGGCGAGCGGATCCATTGCCACACCTGCGAGCGGGAGATCTCGGCCGTCGCCGCGTCTTCCATCAGGTTGTGGATCGGCACGCAGCCGTTGCCGTCGAGCCAAGCGCCGAGGTAGTGGATCCCGACGTTGATGTTGTTGCGCAGCCCGGCTTCGGTGATCGGCGCTTCCGGCTGGAAGTCGAGCAGGTTCTTGCCTTCCACCTGCACGTCGTCGCGCTGCTTCGCGATCTGGTTCGGCTGGTCGCCGAGCACCTTGACGAATTCCTCCATCGCGATCGGCACGAGGCCCGGGTGCGCGACCCAGCCGCCGTCGTAGCCGTCGGTCGCGTCGCGCTGCTTGTCCGAGCGCACGCCGCCCATCGCCTTGTCGTTCGCTTCCGGATCGTTCTTGATCGGAATCAGCGCGCTCATCCCGCCGATCGCCGGCGCGTTGCGCTTGTGGCAGGTCTTCAGCAGCAGCAGCGCGTACGCGCGCATGAACGGCACGGTCATCGTGATCTTGGAACGGTCGGCCAGGCAGAAGTCGCGGTCGTTCTTGAACTTCTTGATCGCCGAGAAGATGTAGTCCCAGCGGCCGGCGTTCAGGCCCGAGCTGTGTTCGCGCAGTTCGTACAGGATCTCGTCCATCTCGAACGCGGCGAGGATCGTCTCGATCAGCACCGTCGCGCGGATCGTGCCGCGCGGCACGCCGACCGCTTCCTGGGCCGCGACGAAGATGTCGTTCCACAGGCGCGCCTCGAGATGACTTTCCATCTTCGGCAGGTAGAAGTACGGGCCCGAGCCGCGCGCGATCAGTTCCTTCGCGTTGTGGAACAGGAACAGCGCGAAATCGAAGATGCCGCCGGACACGCGCTGGCCGTCGACCGTCACGTGCTTCTCGTCGAGGTGCCAGCCGCGCGGACGCACGATCAGCGTCGCGACCTTGTCGTTCAGCCGGTACGACTTGCCGTTCTGCTCGAGCGAGATCGTGCGGCGCACCGCGTCCTTCAGGTTGATCTGGCCGTCGATCTGGTTCGTCCAGCTCGGCGCGTTCGAATCCTCGAAATCCGTCATGTACGAATCGGCGCCCGAGTTCAGCGCGTTGATGATCATCTTGCGCTCGACCGGGCCCGTGATCTCGACGCGGCGGCATTGCAGATCGGCCGGCAGCGGCGCGACCTTCCAGTCGCCTTCGCGGATCGCCTTCGTCTCGGCCAGGAAATCGGGGCGCTCGCCCGCGTCGAGGCGTTTCGTGCGCTCGACGCGCGCCTGCAGCAGCGTCTGGCGGCGCGATTCGAACGTGCGATGCAGCGACGCAACGAGTTCCAGCGCGTCGGGCGTCAGGATCGCTTCGTAACCCGGCTTGATTTCGCCGGTGATCGTCATGCCTTGCGGCAGCGTGATCGGGGTGCTCATGAGTCTCATCTCCTTGGTCGGTCAGTTGCGGTTTCGGTGAAAGGGGAAGGCGGCAGCGCTGCGAAACGTCATGCACCCGGGCCGGGGCGCGTGCGGTTTGCGGGTCTGCCGGACGGAGCCGGGGTGGGTGCGGCGAGGAACGCGAGGAGGTCGACCATGCCGGTGCCCGTGCCGTCGGGCGGCGCGCCGAGTTCCTCGGCGGGGGCGCCCGTGCGGTTGAGCCAGAACGTCGTGTAGCCGAACCAGGTGGCGCCCGCGACGTCCCACGCGTTCGACGACACGAACACGATGTCGCGCGGGTTCGCCCCGAACGCGGCGGTGCCGAGCGCATAGGCGGCCGGGCTCGGCTTGTAC
Source organism: Burkholderia sp. AU17457 (assembly GCF_002223255.1). Lineage (NCBI taxonomy): Bacteria > Pseudomonadati > Pseudomonadota > Betaproteobacteria > Burkholderiales > Burkholderiaceae > Burkholderia > Burkholderia sp. AU17457. The sequence continues at coordinate 1,828,954 of NZ_NKFB01000003.1, read as the reverse complement.
GCGCGCACGGTGTCGGCCGACAGCACGCGATCAAACAGCCCGGACATGCCCGCGCTCTTGATCGCGATGTCGAGCATCTGCGGGGTGCCGTTCGACAGGATCGCGAGCGGCGGGCGCGGGTCGAGCGCGCGCAGCTTGCGCAATGCGGGCAGCGTGTCGGGATAGGTGGACAGGCACGCGTATTCGTCCATCAGCCGTTTCTCGGCCGCGCTGTTCAGCGCGAGCCCGAGCCGGCGCGCGGCGAACCGCAGCGCATCGAGCGTGATGTCCCGGAACGGGCGGTAGTGCGTGCCGGCCGGATCGGCAAGCGTGCGCAACTGCGAATATTCGATCTGCTTGCGTCGCCACAGCTGCGACAACCGTTCCCCATGACCGGGAAACATCTGCTCAGCCACGGCCAGCACGGCACGCACGTCGAACAACGTGCCGAATGCGTCGAAGAGAATGGCGTTGGGAGAGGAGAGTGTCGTTGTGGCCGACATAGCCTTGCGCTCCGGTTTCAGAGGTCGGGTCGATTCTATTCGTGATAGGAGGTGCTAAAAAAGACGCTAAACGTCACTTGATCTTTTACTTTCATATACCTAATCTTGTGCGGCTCAAGTTATTTGAAGGGCGGCGATGCCGTCCTCCCGACGGAGTCATGGACCGGTTCAAACAGATCGAAACGTTCGCCGCGGTCGCGGCCAAAGGCAGCCTGTCGGCGGCCGCGCATGCGGAAGGCGTCGCGCCGGCGATCATCGGCCGCCGCCTCGACGCGCTCGAGGAGCGGCTCGGCGTGAAGCTGTTGGTGCGCACGACGCGCAAGCTCACGCTGACGTTCGAGGGGTCGGCGTTCCTCGAGGATTGTCAGCGCATCATCAACGAGATGCAGAACGCGGAAGCGAGCGTGTCCGCCGGCGGCGTCAAGGCGAGCGGCCATCTGCGGATCTCCGCGCCCGCCGGCTTCGGCCGGCGGCACGTCGCGCCGCTCGTGCCCGAATTCAGCGGCGCGCATCCGGACGTGTCGGTCACGCTCGACCTGTCCGACCGGATGGTCGACCTCGTCAACGAGGGGTTCGATTGCGCGGTGCGGCTCGGCGAGCTGCCCGATTCGTCGCTCGTGTCGCTGAAGCTCGGCGAGAACCGCCGCGTGTGCGTCGCGTCGCCCGCGTATCTCGCGCGGCGCGGCACGCCGGCCACGCTCGCGGAACTGGCGCGGCACAACTGCCTCGCGCTCGCGGCCAATGCAAACCAGCAGCGCGGCTGGGCGTTCCAGGAAGGCGACAAGGTCGTGTCGATCCGCGTAAACGGCACGATGGAATGCTCGGACGGCGCGGTGCTGCACGAGTGGTGCCTCGCAGGGCATGGCCTCGCATGGCGCTCGTGGTGGGAAGTCGGCGAGGACATCGCGGCCGGCCGGCTCGTCAGCGTGCTCGACGCCTTCGCTGCGCCGCCGATCGGCATTCACGCGGTGTTTCCGCAGCGCCGGCACCTGCCGCTGCGCGTGCGCCTGTTTCTCGATTACCTGAAGCACACGTACGAGCGGCCCGGCTATTGGGGCGAGTAGGTGCTGCGCGTCCGCGTGTTTCCGATATGAGGGCGAACCCGCTGACGGTGCGGCTTGCGCGGTTTCACCCACTACAATCGTAAGAGGCATGCACGCCGTGTCGCGGCCGGTTCGGCCGGAGCCGGGGCGCGCGGCGTGCGATTGACGAAGGAGGGCGCGATGTTCCGGCACATCCTCGTTCCAACCGACGGTTCCGAACTGTCGCAAAAGGCGATCGACGGCGCGATCGACCTGGCGCGCGCGGTCGGCGCGCAGGTCACGGCCTACGCGTGCCTGCCGCAATACCCGTACTCGCCGTTTTCCGAAGTGATCATCGAGCCGCCCGCCGATTTCCGCGCGCGCAGCGAGCGCGAGGCGCGGGCGCATCTCGACGAGGTGGAAGCGGCGGCGAAGGCGGCCGGGGTCGCGTGCGATACGTGGACGAGCGTGCATCCGTCGCCGTATCTCGGCATCATCGAGGCGGCCGAACGCGGCGGGTGCGACGTGATCTTCATGGCGTCCCACGGACGCCGCGGGCTCGGCAGCCTGCTGATCGGCAGCGAGACGCAGCGCGTGCTGACCCATACGAAAATTCCGGTGATCGTCTATCGGTAGGGCAGCGCCGGCCGTGGCCGGGCCAGGCTGCGCCGCAGAAAAAGGGCGCGCCGGACGAAGCCGGCGCGCGGCGTTGCTGGCGGCCCGCAGGCCGCGCGGCCGGTCGCGCGATGGGACTCGCGCGCCTGCCGTCTCCTCCCTGATTGTTGTTCCGGTGGCCGATGCCGCGGCATCGGCGTCACGCTTGGGCGAGTTACGCGACCTTCTTGCCGTCGAAGAACTGTTCGTCCTCTGTCGAGCCGTGCAGCGCGGTCGTCGATGCTTCGCGTTCGACCGTCTGCGTCACCGCGTCGAAGTAGCCCGTGCCGACCTCGCGCTGGTGCTTGACTGCCGTGAAGCCCTTGTCGGCCGCCGCGAACTCGGCCTGCTGCAGTTCGACGAACGCGCTCATCTGCGTGCGGGCATAGCCGTGCGCGAGGTTGAACATCGAGTAGTTCAGCGCATGGAAGCCGGCCAGCGTGATGAACTGGAATTTGTAGCCCATCGCGCCGAGTTCCTTCTGGAACTTCGCGATCGTCGCGTCGTCGAGGTTCTTCTTCCAGTTGAACGACGGCGAGCAGTTGTACGACAGCAGCTTGCCCGGGAACTGCTTGTGGATCGCTTCCGCGAACTTCTTCGCGTACTCGAGATCGGGCTTGCCCGTTTCGCACCAGATCAGGTCCGCGTACGGCGCGTACGCGAGGCCGCGCGAAATCGCCTGTTCGAGGCCCGGCTTGGTGCGGAAGAAGCCTTCCACCGTGCGCTCGCCGGTGAGGAACGGCTTGTCGTTGTCGTCGACGTCGGACGTGATCAGGTCGGCCGCTTCCGCGTCGGTGCGGGCCACCAGCACGGTCGGCGTGCCCATCACATCGGCCGCGAGGCGCGCGGCCGACAGCTTCGCGACGGCTTCGCGCGTCGGCACGAGCACCTTGCCACCCATGTGGCCGCACTTCTTCACCGACGCGAGCTGGTCTTCGAAGTGGACGCCCGACGCGCCGGCCTCGATCATCGCCTTCATCAGCTCGAACGCGTTGAGCACGCCGCCGAATCCGGCTTCCGCATCGGCGACGATCGGCGCGAAGAAATCGACGTAGCCTTCGTCGCCCGGGTTCTTGCCTTCCGACCACTGGATCTGGTCGGCGCGCGTGAGCGTGTTGTTGATGCGCTTGACGACGAGCGGCACCGAGTTCGCCGGGTACAGCGACTGGTCCGGGTACATTTCGCCCGCGACGTTCGCGTCGCCGGCCACTTGCCAGCCGGACAGGTAGATGGCCTTCAGACCGGCCTTCACCTGCTGCATCGCCTGGTTGCCGGTCAGCGCGCCGAGTGCGTTGACGAACGGCTCGTTGTTGATGAGGCTCCACAGTTTTTCCGCGCCGCGCTTGGCCAGCGTGTGCTCGATCGGGATCGAGCCGCGCAGGCGGACCACGTCCTCAGCCGAGTAGTTGCGCTTGATGCCCTTCCAGCGCGGATCGGTTTCCCATTGCTGCTGCAGTTCCTGTGCCTGTTGCTGACGCGACATGATGAGCTCCTTGATGCGATGTATGCGTGACGGGCCGAATCTGGCGGTGACGATGCGGTTCGCGAGGCGGGGAAGTGATGCGTTCCGGTTCGCGAAGTCTTGTATAAGAGTCTAGGCAAATCGGTGGGAGCGAAACAGGGGCTGTCTTGGGAAGCGTGGATTTTTTTAGTTGTTTTTAATCAATGGGTTGCCATTTCCATTTCGAGATAAGAAATGCGTTTTTCTATCCCGCAATCGCACGGGTTGTGCCGTGCAGCATGATTTTTTACGACGCAAAAAAATTTTCCGCATCGTGAAATTGACGCGAGGCGAAAAAAAAACCGGCGCGGATGCGCCGGTTGGCTGGATGGGCATAGCCGATCCGCGGGGCGGCCGAGGGCCGCCCGTGTGTGCTTACGATGCCGAGTTGCTGCGGCGCGGGCCGCCGCTGCGCTGGCCGTCGCGACGCGGGCCGCCGTCGCGGCTGCCGCCCGGTTTGCCGCTCCAGCCGCCGCCATTGCCGCCGCCGTAGCTGCGACCGTTGCCGCTGCCGTTGCCGCCATAACCGCCGCCCGGCTTGCCGCCGAAACGACGACCGCCGTTGCCGCCGCCCGGACGACCGCGGCCGCCGGTGCCGCCGTTACGCGGAGGCGACTTGCGCGGCTCGAAACCTTCGACCACGTTGACCGGCAGCGGCGAGCGCACGAAGCGCTCGATACGCTTGAGCGCGCCTTGCTCGGCGTGGTGCACGAGGCTCACCGCGGTGCCCGAACGGCCCGCGCGACCGGTACGGCCGATACGGTGCACGTAGTCTTCCGCGAACTTCGGCAGGTCGTAGTTGAACACGTGCGTGATGCCCGGGATGTCGATGCCGCGTGCCGCGACGTCGGTCGCAACCAGCACGCGCACACGGCGCTCGCGCAGCGCGCGGATCGTGCGGTTACGCGCGCCCTGCGGCAGGTCGCCGTGCAGCGCGGCCGACTCGAAGCCTGCGTCGGCGAGGCGGCCGGCGAGCTGGTCGGCGTCGATCTTGGTCGCCGTGAAGATGATCGCCTGGTCGAGCGCGTCGTCGCGCAGCAGGTGATCGAGCAGGCGATCCTTGTGATCGCGGTCGTCGACGTAGTGAACCGTCTGCGCGATGTTCGTGCGCGACTCGAGGCGCTGCTGGATCTCGATGCGTTCCGGGTCCTTCAGCAGGCGGCTCGTCAGCGAACCGATCTTGCCGTCGAGCGTGGCGGAGAACAGCATCGTCTGGCGCGATTCCGGCGTGGCGGCGACGATCGTTTCGATGTCTTCGATGAAGCCCATGTCGAGCATGCGGTCGGCTTCGTCGAGCACGAGCATCTTCAGTTCGGACAGGTCGATACGGCCGCGCTCGAGGTGATCGAGCAGGCGGCCCGGCGTGGCAACCAGGATTTCCGGGTTCTTCGCGAGCAGCATCAGCTGCTGGCCGTAGGCGACACCGCCGAGGATGCTGACCGTGCGCAGGCGCTTCAGGTGCTTGCCGTACGTCGATGCGGCCGTCGTGACCTGCATCGCGAGTTCACGGGTCGGCGTCAGCACGAGCAGGCCCGGGCGCGCGACGGGTTGCGGGCGGCGCGCGCGGCGGTCGCCCTGGTTCGGGTCGCGCGGCGCGCGCGGCTGCTGCGCCTGCGTCTTCTGGAGCTGCGCGAAACGTTCGATCGCGGGCAGCATGAATGCGGCGGTCTTGCCCGAACCGGTCGGGCTCGACACCAGCAGGTCGCGGCCGGCGATGCCGGCCGGAATCGCGCGCTGCTGGACCGGCGTCGGCTTCACGTAGCCGGCGGCCTGCAGCGCGGAGACGATCTCCGGCGACAACCCGAGCGACGCGAAGCTCGGCTCGTCCGACGCCGGTTCGACCGCGGCCGGTGCGGCGGCGTCGAGACCGAGCGCCTGGTCGGCGATCGCGTTGAGCGGGCTGGAGTTGATGCTCGAAGTCATAACAATCCTTGAAACACAGTGGGTGAAACGTCGGCGCCAATCGCGCATACCCAAGTCGTCGGATTCAGCGAGCAAATCGGGAAACGGGTGCAATCCGCCGAACCGTCGGCGGATGAGGCATTAGAAGCTGTTTTGGGTGCGGCGCGCTTCAGGAGCGGGGCCGCCAGCCTAGTTGACGACCGCAAGGGTCGAAGCAGGAGGGGACAGGTTCTAAACCGGATTGGAGCTTAACGCTACGAGGCGTCGGGCCGGAACGGCTTGCGAGCCGAGCGCGGGAGGTGACGCAGGCCGCATTATAAAGAAATTTGCTGCGCTGCGCCACTGATTTGATTGCCTATTGCGATGACGGCGATCCGGTCAGGACGCCGTGCCGTTTTTCAGCGATTCGACGAGTTCGATGTACTGCTGCTTCGCCGCATCCTGCGGCGTGCCCTTCAGCGCTTCCCACGCATCGTACTTGTATTTGCCGACGATGTCGGTGAAGCCCGGCTTGTCGCCGTGCGCGTCGCCGTCGGTCGCCTGCTTGAAAAGCGCGTACAGGCGCAGCAGGGTCAGGTTGCCCGGCCGTTCCGTCAGTTGCTTGACGTCGATCTGGGCTTGGTCGAATTGGGCGGTGAGTTCGCTCATCGGGTGTCTCCGTAAGGGTTTCAGATCGGCCGATCTTAACAAGCGGACCGTCGCGCCGGGTCGAGCGATCCTTCCAAACCGCCGCCCGCGCCGCACGTGCGCACAGATCGGGCCCGATTGCCCGTGGGAGCGGGGCGGCGCATTACAATGTCGGCCATGACGCAAACAGTGCTCCTCGCCATCGACACGTCGACCGAATACTGCTCGGTCGCGCTGCTGCGCTCGGCCCCGGCCGATGACGCCGTTTCCACTCCGCAAACCTGGGTCCGTCACGAGCTGACGGGCGCCGTGTCGAGCACGCGCGTGCTGCCGGCGATCCAGGAACTCTTCGCCGAATCCGGGCTGACGCTCGCCGACTGCGACGCGATCGCGTTCGGCGCGGGCCCCGGCTCGTTTACGGGCCTGCGTACCGCGACGGGCATTACCCAGGGCCTCGCGTTCGGGGGCGGGCTGCCGGTCGTGCCGATCGGCACGCTGCTCGCGTGCGCGGAGCACGCGCGGCTGCGCGCGCCCGGCACGGCCCGCGTGCTCGCCGCGCTCGACGCGCGGATGGATGAAGCCTATTGGGCGGATTTCGAATGGGACGACAGCGTCGGCGAATGGCGCACGCTGCATCCGGCGTCGCTCGACGCACCGGGCGCCGTCGGCGTACCCGACGCGCCGTTCACGCTCGCCGGCAACGCGGCCGCGGCGTTCGGCGCGCAATTGCCGGCTGCCGCGCGGGCCGCCGCGATCGACGGCGATGCGCTGCCGCATGCGCTGGCGGTCGCGCATGCCGCGCTGCGGGCGTTCCGCGCGGGGCGGGCGGTGCCGGCCGACCAGGCCGCGCCCGAATACGTGCGCGACAAGGTCGCGCAGACCACGGCCGAGCGCCTCGCCGCCCGGGCCGCGCAGACGGGCGGAGCGAAGGAATGACGGGCGTGCTGCTGAGCGACCGCTATCTGGCGCCGATGACGGACGCCGATCTCGACGAGGTCGTCGCGATCGAGCAAGTCGCGTACGAATTCCCGTGGAGCCGTGGCAATTTCGAGGATTCGCTGCGTAACGGCTATCTCGGCGTGTGCCTGCGGCACGTGACGGGCTCGCTCGTCGGCTATTGCGTGCTGATGCCCGTGATCGACGAGATGCATCTGCTGAACCTGTGCGTCGCGCCGGCCGCGCAGCATGCGGGCGCGGGCCTCGCGCTGCTGCGCGAGGCGGTGCGTATTTCGCGCGCGGAGCGGCTCGACGGCGTGCTGCTCGAGGTGCGGCCGTCCAACCCGCGCGCGATCCATCTGTACGAGCGCTTCGGCTTCGTGACGATCGGCCGGCGCAAGAACTACTATCCGGCGAAGCATCGCAGCCGGGAAGACGCGATCGTGATGCGTCTGACGCTGAACAAGGACGAGGGGGATGCGCATGGCGTGGGCTGAAGCGGCGCTCGAGGAACTGGGCCTCGCGCAGATCTGGGTGCGGCGCGGGCAGCGCGCGGACGAAGGCGCGGCAGCCGACGCGCCTGCGGTCGCGCACACCGCCGCGACCGATGACGGTTCCGCCGTCGCGGCCGATCGGCCGGTGCGTGCAGCGCGTACACCGGTGCAGGACGATGCGCTGGCGGCCGTCGCGCGTGGCGCGGCCGGCGCCTCGGCGGCTCGCGAGTCGGCGGTGTCGGCGGTGTCGGCGCAGGGTGTCGACGAGGGCGATCGCCGGGCTGCGCGAGCTGTATCGGCCGCATCGCCCGATACGATGCCACCGAAGGATGATGCGCCGGCTGCAGCGGACGACGATTTCGCCTGGTTCGACGCGGCGCCGCCGGCCGAGTCCGCGCCCGTGCCGCTCACCGAATCGCGCCCCGCCGGCACGCCGGTCGCCGCGCTCGACTGGGATGCGCTGGCCGCGCGCGTGGCCGACTGCACGCTGTGCCGTCTGTGCGAGAAGCGGACCAACACCGTGTTCGGCGTCGGCGACCGCGAAGCGGACTGGATGCTGATCGGCGAAGCGCCGGGCGAGAACGAGGACAAGCAGGGCGAGCCGTTCGTCGGCCAGGCCGGCAAGCTGCTCGACAACATGCTGCAGTCGTTGTCGCTCAAGCGCGGCGACAACGTGTATATCGCGAACGTGATCAAGTGCCGGCCGCCCGGCAACCGCAACCCGGAGCCGGACGAGGTCGCAAGCTGCGAGCCGTATCTGCAGCGCCAGGTCGCGCTCGTGAAGCCGAAGCTGATCGTCGCGCTCGGCCGTTTTGCCGCGCAGACGCTGCTGAAGACGGATGCGAGCATCGCGTCGCTGCGTGGCCGCGTGCATGCGTACGAGGGCGTGCCGGTGATCGTCACCTACCACCCGGCCTACCTGTTGCGCAGCCTTCAGGACAAGTCGAAGGCGTGGGCCGACCTGTGCCTCGCGCGCGACACGTTCAAGCGCGCGGACGGCGCCGACGCGAACGGTCCGGCCGGGTCATGACGACCGGTGCGGCGTGCGCGTTCGTCGATACGCTGCATGACGCCGCGGTGCGCGATCTGGGCTGGCTGCTGGCCAGCCCGAGCCTGCTCACCGCGGTGCCGGGCGCGCCGCTCGCGCGCCCATGGCCGGATGCGGCGGGCCAGGCGGCCGTCGAAGCCTGGCTCGCCGCGCTCGATGCGCAGCCCGGGCCGCTGCATCGCGCGCTCGACGGGTGTCGGCCCACCCGGCTCGGCCGCTACGCCGAATGCCTGCTCGAATACTTCCTGACGCACGGGCCGTCGCTGCGGCTCGTCGCGGCCAATCTCCCCTTGCGCAGCAACGGCCGCACGCTTGGCGAGGTCGATTTTCTCGTCGATGCACCGGACGGCCGGCGCCTGCACTGGGAACTCGCGGTGAAGTGTTATCTGTGCGCGCCGGTCAGCGACGGCGCGTCGCTCGCCGACTTCGTCGGCCCCAATCTCGTCGACCGGTTCGACCGCAAGCGCAGCCGGCTGCTCGACCATCAGTTGCGGCTCGGCGAACACGACGGCTTTGCCCGGCTCGGCTACGGCGCGCCGTCCGACGCGCAGATGTTCATCAAGGGCTGGCTGTTCCATCCGCACGGTGCGCCGGTGCCACCGGTGTCCGCCGAAATCGCGCCGGATCACCCGCGCGGGTTCTGGCTGACGCATGCACAGTGGCCGGCGTGGGCGGCCGCGCAGCGTGACGGCGCGGCATGGAGCGTATTGCCGCGGCTGGCGTGGCTGGCACCGCGACGTGTCGCCGCCGGCGCGGGGTTCGCGCCCGAGCCGCTGGCGAGCGCACCGGAACTGCCGCCCGTACTGGCGACGCGCCAGACGCCCGACCTGATCGGCATCCATGAAAAGGGCGGCGATGGCACGTGGCGCGAGACGGCGCGCGGTTTCGTCGTGCCCGACGACTGGCCGGCGCGCGCGCAGGCGTTCGCCGCGCAGGATCGCTGACGTCGCGTCAGCGGCCGCTCACCACCAGCGATGAAAGTGATGGACCGGGCCGACGCCGTGACCGACGTCGAGGTGGCCGCTCGCGGCGATCGCGCCGGTCAGGTAGGTCTTTGCCTCGCGTACCGCGCTTTCCAGATCGGGGTGCTGCGGCAGCAGCGCGGCGATCGCCGACGACAGCGTGCAGCCGGTGCCGTGCGTGTTGCTGACCGGCACGCGCGCGCCGTCGAGCCGCACCGTGCGGGTCGCTTCGACGAGCCAGTCGGGGCTCGCGGACGCGTCGGGCAGGTGGCCGCCCTTCATCAGCACGGCGCGCGCGCCCGTCTGCAGCAGCGCCTGGCCTTGCCGGACCATGTCGTCTTCGGTGGTGGCGGGCGCAACGTTCAGCAGCGCGGCCGCTTCGGGCAGGTTCGGCGTGACGACCGTCGCGAGCGGCAGCAGCGTGTCGCGCAGCGCGGCGACGGCATCGGGTGCGAGCAGCGCGTGCGAACTCTTCGAGATCATCACCGTGTCGAGCACGACGAAGCGCGGCGCGTAACGGCGCAGCGCGTCGGCCACCGCCTGCACGATCGCCGCGTTCGCGAGCATCCCGATCTTGACCGCGTCGATGCGGATGTCGTCGAACACCGCGTCGAGTTGCGCGGTCACGAACGCGGCGTCCGGCGCATGCACGCCCGTCACGCCGCGCGTGTTCTGCGCGGTCAGCGCGGTGATCACGCTCGCGCCATACGCGCCGAGCGCGGAAAACGTCTTCAGGTCGGCCTGGATGCCTGCGCCGCCGCCCGAATCGGAGCCGGCGATCGTCAGGAGGTTGGGTATCGGGTGCGTCATGAGGGCAACGCGCCGGTTCGAGGGCCGGCGCCGGCGGACGAAAACGAAAAGTGTAGCGTCAGTGCCGCGATTCGCCGATCAGCGCGACCGAGTCGAACTGACGCTGGTTCGCCTGGTGGCGGCGCATCACGAGCCACATGGTCAGGCAGACGAACGTGCCGAACAGCACGATCACGACGCCGACCGGCACGTCGAGCCACACGAGCACCGCATACAGGCACAGCATCACGAGCACCGACAGGTTCTCGTTGAAGTTCTGCACCGCGATCGAATGGCCGGCCGACAGCAGCACGTGGCCGCGATGCTGCAGCAGCGCGTTCATCGGCACGACGAAGTAGCCGGACAGCGCGCCGACGCCGATCAGGAAGATGTACGCGACGATCAGGTAGAACGGCAGGCGCAGATGGCCGAAATGCACGGCCCAGTGCGACGGGAACAGGTCGCGCGTGTAGAACGCCATCAGCATCACCGCGATGCCCATGACGATGCCGACGGGCAGCACGGTCAGCGACTTCTTCAGCGGAATGCGGGCGGCCGCGGCGATCGCGCCGGCCGCGACGCCGACCGCGACCACGGCCTGCAGGATCGCGCCTTCGGACAGCGACATGTTGAGCGACACCTCGGCCCACTTCAGCACGATGAACTGCAGCGTCGCGCCCGCGCCCCAGAACAGCGTGGTGACCGCGAGCGAGATCTGGCCGAGCTTGTCGCGCCAGAGCACCATGAAGCAGTCGGCGAAATCGGTGAGCAGCTTGACCGGGCCGCGTTCCTGCTTCGGATAGCGGGCGCCCGTGTCGGGAATGCGCAGGTTGAACAGTGCGGCGACCACGTAGATCGCCATGATGATCGCCATCGCGGCTTCGGCGGGCGTGCCGATCCAGGCAGGGGTGTGCGCGATCACGTGCGCCGCGATGTGCGGGCTGATCAGCGCGCCGCCGAGCACGGTGCCGAGGATGATCGAGCTGACGGTCGTGCCTTCGATCCAGCCGTTCGCGGCGACCAGCCGGTCGGCCGGCAGCAGCTCGGTGAGAATCCCGTATTTGGCGGGCGAGTAGGCCGCCGCGCCGAACCCGACGATCCCGTACGCGATCAGCGGATGGGCGCCGAACAGCATGATCAGGCAGCCGACCACCTTGATCGAGTTGGTGATGAACATCACGCGGCCCTTCGGACGCGAATCCGCGAACGCACCGACATACGCCGCCAACACCACATACGACAACACGAAGAACAGCTTCAGCAGCGGTGTCATCCAGTTGGGGGCGTGGAGGTCTTTCAGCAGGGCGATGGCGGCGATGAGAAGCGCATTGTCGGCCAGCGACGAGAAAAACTGCGCGGCCATGATGGTGTAAAAACCTTTTTTCATCTGATGCGATGCTTTCGTCGCTGCGGCAGGGCCGCGTAGGCCGCCTGGTATGCGATCGGCTTATTCCGTTCGAAATGGGTTGTGCGCACGGCTTTATAACATGAAAATACGCGAATTCGGACTAGCAAGATTCCCCGATCGTTCCGCAAATTGTCGGCTTCGGTGCTCAAAAGGCGCGGTAAGCTGATGATTCGCAAGCGTCTTTACGTAAATTTCCCATGCCGCGCCCGATCTCCGCCACCATCCACACCGCCGCTCTCGCGAACAATCTCTCCGTCGTCCGCCGCTTTGCCGGCCCGTCCAAGGTCTGGGCGGTCGTCAAGGCCAACGCGTACGGCCACGGTCTCGCCCGTGCGTTTCCGGGCCTGCGCGGTACCGACGGCTTCGGCCTGCTCGACCTCGACGAGGCCGTGAAGCTGCGCGAGCTCGGCTGGGCCGGCCCGATCCTGCTGCTCGAAGGTTTCTTCCGCTCGACCGACATCGACGTGATCGACCGCTACAGCCTGACCACGACCGTCCACAACGACGAGCAGATGCGGATGCTGGAAACGGCGCGGCTGTCGAAGCCCGTCAACGTGCAGCTCAAGATGAACAGCGGGATGAACCGGCTCGGCTACATGCCGGAAAAATACCGTGCCGCGTGGGAGCGCGCCCGCGCATGCCCCGGCATCGGCCAGATCACGTTGATGACCCATTTTTCGGACGCGGACAACGAGCGCGGCGTCGCCGAGCAGCTCGCGACGTTCGAGCGCGGCGCGGAAAACATCGCCGGCGCGCGCAGTCTCGCGAATTCGGCGGCCGTGCTGTGGCATCCGGATACGCACTTCGACTGGGTGCGGCCGGGGATCGTGCTGTATGGGGCGTCGCCGTCCGGGCTGTCGTCCGATATCGCCGACACGGGGTTGAAGCCCGCGATGACGCTTTCGTCCGAGCTGATCGCGGTGCAGACGATCGGGAAGGGGCAGGCGATCGGCTATGGCTCGACGTTTTCGGCGCAGGCGCCGATGCGGATCGGCGTCGTCGCGTGCGGCTACGCGGACGGCTATCCGCGCGTGGCGCCGGAAGGCACGCCCGTGATCGTCGACGGCATTCGCACGCGGATCGTCGGTCGCGTGTCGATGGACATGATCACCGTGGACCTGACGCCGTGCCCGCAGGCCGGCGTCGGCGCGCGCGTCGAGCTGTGGGGCAACGCGCTGCCGATCGACGACGTCGCGCGCCATTGCGGGACGATCGGCTACGAGTTGATGTGCGCGGTCGCTGCCCGCGTGCCGGTGCGAGCGGAATAAGGGCGTCGCGCGTGGCCAAGCAGAAAACCGTTTACGTCTGCAGCGAGTGCGGCGGACAGACCCCGAAGTGGCAGGGCCAGTGCCCGTCGTGCCAGGCGTGGAACACGCTCGTCGAATCGGTCGCCGAGTCGCCGGCCGCCCATCGGTTCCAGTCGCTCGCGAAGCGGGCGCCGGTCCAGCGTCTCGCCGACATCGAGGCCGCCGACGTACCGCGCTTCTCGACCGGCATCGGCGAATTCGACCGCGTGCTGGGCGGCGGGCTCGTCCCTGGCGGCGTCGTGCTGATCGGCGGCGACCCGGGCATCGGCAAGTCGACGCTGCTGCTGCAGTCGCTCGCGGATATCGCGAACGCGCGGCGCGCGCTCTATATCAGCGGCGAGGAATCGGCCGCGCAGATCGCGTTGCGCGCGCAACGGCTCGCGCTGCTCGACGGCGGCGCGCCGGCGGCCGAACTGAAGCTGCTTGCCGAGATCCAGCTCGAGAAGATCCAGGCCGCGATCGACGCGGAGCGGCCGGACGTGGCCGTCATCGACTCGATCCAGACCGTCTATTCCGAAGCACTGACGTCGGCGCCGGGCTCGGTCGCGCAGGTGCGCGAGTGCGCGGCGCAGCTCACGCGCATCGCGAAACAGTCGGGCACCGCGATCATCATGGTCGGCCACGTGACGAAGGAGGGCAACCTGGCCGGCCCGCGCGTGCTCGAGCACATCGTCGACACGGTGCTGTACTTCGAGGGCGACACGCATTCGTCGTTCCGGCTGGTGCGCGCGTTCAAGAACCGCTTCGGCGCGGTCAACGAACTCGGCGTGTTCGCGATGACCGAGCGCGGGCTGCGCGGCGTGGCCAATCCGTCCGCGCTGTTCCTGTCGCAGCACGAGCAGGTCGTGCCCGGTTCGTGCGTGCTCGTTACGCAGGAAGGCACGCGCCCGCTGCTCGTCGAAATCCAGGCGCTCGTGGATACGGCCCACGTGCCGAACCCGCGCCGGCTTGCGGTCGGCCTCGAACAGAACCGGCTCGCGATGCTGCTCGCGGTGCTGCACCGCCACGCGGGCATCGCGGCCTTCGACCAGGACGTGTTCCTGAACGCGGTGGGCGGCGTGAAGATCACCGAGCCGGCCGCCGACCTCGCGGTGCTGCTCGCGATTCACTCGTCGATGCGCAACAAGGCGCTGCCGAAAGGGCTGATCGTGTTCGGCGAAGTGGGGCTGGCCGGTGAAATCCGGCCGTCCCCGCGCGGGCAGGAACGGCTGCGCGAGGCGGCGAAGCTCGGCTTCACGTCCGCGCTGATCCCGAAGGCGAATGCGCCGAAACAGCCAATCGAAGGGCTGAACGTGATGGCCGTCGAGCGGCTCGAGCAGGCGATCGACCGCGTGCGCGATCTTGAATGAGCGGCCCGGCGCGCGCACGGGCCGTGCGTCGCCGGGCGATCTGTCGCGTAATTCGCTGTAAAGAATATGTAGGCTGATGTAACCCGCCGGACATCGCTTTTCCCTATCCTTTGCCGGATTGTCGAACCGCGCAATGCGAAGGGAACCTATGTTGAAATCGTATGGGGAAGCGCCTGGCGGACGCCTTTACAACCTGCGCGGCTGCCGCGTGTCGGAGCCGATTCGCCAGCCGTGGGGCGGCGGATGCCGGATCGTCGAGTGGATCGACGAAGAGGGGCGCCTGGCGCGCAAGGTCGTGTCCGAGGATGTGACGGAAGCGGAAGTCGCCGCGGCGATCCGCCGGCCGACCGAAGGGCGCCGGTACCTGATGGATGACGACGAACAGATGCCGCGCGATACGCTGCCGCGCCGCTGACAGGATGGCGCGGCGGGCATACGGGCCGGCCGACGCAGCCACGTCGAACGCAGCCGAGACAACGAGGCCGGGCCAGGGTGCCCGGCCTCGTCGTTTCCGGGGCCGCAGCGGCCGGGCGGGTTCGTGGGGTGTCAGCACCCCACGCGCTGCGCCGCCGATGACGCGCTCGTCGGCTGACGGCGCCGATGGTCGCGTTCAGCCGATCTGCTCGAGTTCTTCCTGCACGGCGAGCCAGTCCGCCTCGGCCGTCTCGAGCCGGGTCGTGACCTCGCCGAGCTTGCGGATCGCGTCGGTCAGTTCCGTCTTGCGCGCGGCTTCGTAGCTGGCCGGATCGGCGACGAACGCGTCGAGGCGCGCCTTCTCCGCGTGCAGCGCTTCCATTTCCTTTTCGAGCTTCGTGATGCGATTCTGCAGCGGTTTCTTCAATTGCGACAACCGCTGGCGCTCTTCGGCCGCCTGGCGCTTCTGGTCCTTGCGGTTGACGCCCGGATCGGCGCCCGCGGCTGCCGCGCTGTCGGCCTTCGCGGCCGCGCGCTGCTCGGCCGCATGCTGCAGCAGCCAGTCGCGGTAGTCGTCGAGGTCGCCGTCGAACGGCTGCAGCCGGTGCTTCGCGACGAGCATGAACTGGTCGGTCGTCGCGCGCAGCAGGTGGCGGTCGTGCGACACGAGGATCAGCGTGCCCTCGAATTGCGCGAGCGCCATCGTCAGCGCATGGCGCGTTTCGAGGTCGAGGTGGTTCGTCGGTTCGTCGAGCAGCAGCAGGTTCGGCTTCTGCCAGATGATCAGCGCCAGCGCGAGCCGTGCCTTTTCGCCGCCCGAGAACGGCCCGACCGGGCTGGTCGCCATGTCGCCCGAGAAATTGAAGCCGCCGAGGAAGTCGCGCAATTCCTGTTCGCGCGTGTCGGGCGCGAGCCGCGCCAGATGCGCGAGCGGCGAATCGTCTTCGCGCAGCGTTTCGAGCTGGTGCTGCGCGAAATAGCCGATCGTCAGCCCCTTGCCGTCGCGGACGTGCCCCGACAGCGGCGCGAGCGTGCCGGCCAGCGTCTTGATCAGCGTCGACTTGCCCTGACCGTTCGCGCCGAGCAGGCCGATGCGCTGGCCGTTCTGGATCGATAGCGCGACGCGCTCGACGATCGGGATGTCCGTTCCGTCGTCGGCGTGGTAGCCGCAGCGGACGTCTTCCATCACCATCATCGGGTTCGGCGCGGCATCGGGCGTGCGGAATTCGAACGTGAACGGCGACGCGATGTGCGCGGGCGCGATCAGCTCCATCTTCTCGAGCGCCTTCATCCGGCTTTGCGCCTGCTTGGCCTTGGTCGCCTTGGCCTTGAAGCGGTCGACGAAGCTCTGCAGGTGCTCGATCGTCTTCTGCTGCTTTTCGTACGCGCTTTGCTGCAGCGCCAGTTGCTGCGCGCGCAGCACTTCGAACTGCGAGTAGTTGCCGCCGTAGCGCTTCACCTGGCGGTTTTCCAGATGCAGCGTGACGTTGCAGATCGAATCGAGGAATTCGCGGTCGTGTGAAATCACGACGAGCGTGCCGGGGTAGCGGTGCAGCCAGTCTTCGAGCCACACGATCGCGTCGAGGTCGAGGTGGTTCGTCGGTTCGTCGAGCAGCAGCAGATCGGAGCGGCACATCAGCGCCTGCGCGAGGTTCAGGCGCATGCGCCAGCCGCCGGAGAAGCTCGCGACGGATTCGCGCGTTTGCGCGAGCGTGAAGCCGAGGCCGAGCAGCAGCGCTTCGGCGCGGGCCGGCGCGGTGTAGCCGTCGGCGTCGGCGAACGCCGCGTGCGCGTCGCCTTCGGCGGCGCCGTCATGCGCGGCCGACGCGGCGGCGATGCGGGCCTCGATCTCGCGCAGCGCGGTATCGCCGTCGAGCGTGTAGTCGAGCGCGGAACGATCGACCGCGGGCGTTTCCTGCGACACGTGGGCGATCCGCCACGACGGCGGCATCGAGAAATCGCCTCCGTCGGAATGCAGCTCGCCGCGCAGGACGGAAAACAGCGTCGACTTGCCGGCGCCGTTCGCGCCGATCAGGCCGGCTTTCTCGCCGGGATTGAGCACGAACGAGGTCGACTCGAACAGCGGCTTGGTGCCGCGCGCAAGGCTGAACTGATTGAAACGGATCACGGCGGAAATGACTGGCCAAAACCGCTATTCTAGACCGCGCGCCGATCCCGCCGGGCATCGGCCGTTCGGCGGATGCCGCAACGGCGCAATTTCGCCTAGACTCGACGTCGATCCGGTTTCGTAAAAGGAGTGCCCGATGTCCACCCTGTATTCGTTCAGCGCAGAGACGCTCGCCGGTGCGCCGGTATCGCTCGACGCGTATCGCGGCAAGGTGCTGCTGATCGTCAATACCGCGAGCGAGTGCGGTTTCACGCCGCAGTACGCGGGTCTGCAGAAGCTGTACGACCAGTACGCGGCGCGCGGCTTCTTCGTGCTCGGCTTCCCGTGCAACCAGTTCGGCAAGCAGGAGCCGGGCGACGCCGAGCAGATCGGTGCGTTCTGCGAACGCAACTACGGCGTCACGTTCCCGATGTTCGCGAAGATCGACGTGAAAGGCGACCATGCGCATCCGCTGTATCGCTACCTGACCGACGAGGCGCCCGGCATTCTCGGCCTCAAGGCGATCAAGTGGAATTTCACGAAATTCCTGATCGACCGCGACGGGCGCATCGTCAAGCGCTACGCGCCATCCACCAAGCCCGACGAAATCGCGGCGGACATCGACAAGCTGCTGTGACGGCGCGGCGTGCGCAGCGCCGGTGCGGATCGTGCGGGACGGTGGTCGGCGCGGCCGTTACAGGATCGGCGCGAACAGCCGTGCGACGTGCATCGCGATGCGCCGCCAGGCGGGCGACTGCCGGTATTCGTCCGCGTCGACCTCGTACGCCTGCGCGAAGTCGGCGTCGAGCATCGTCTCGACCTCGTCGGCGAATGCCGGATCGACGGTCAGCACCATGACCTCGAAATTGAGGCGGAACGAACGGTTGTCGAGATTCGCGCTGCCGATCGCCGCCGCGATGCGGTCGATCAGCACGACCTTCTGGTGCAGGAAACCGGGCCGGTAGCGGAACACCTTCACGCCCGCATCGACGAGGTCGCGCGCATAAAGCTTCGACGCCTCGAATACGACGTAGTGGTCGCGCCGGCTCGGAATCAGGATGCGCACGTCGACGCCGCGCATCACGGCGAGCTTCAGCGCGGAGACCACGGCTTCGTCGGGAACGAGGTACGGCGTGGTGATCCAGACCCGCTCGCGGGCTGCATTGATCGATTCGGCGAAGAACAGCGAGCCCGTTTCCTGCTTGTCGGCGGGTCCCATCGGCACCGCGAGGCAATGCATGCCGTCGCCGGGCTGCGCGGGCGGCGGCAGCGCGATGGGCGGCAGCTTCTGCGTCGCCCAGTGCCAGTCTTCGGCGAACACGTACTGGATGCTCGCCACGACGGGGCCGCGTATCTCGATGTGGGTGTCGCGCCATGGCGACAGGCGCGGATTCGCGCCGAGATATTCGACGCCGACGTTATGGCCGCCGACGAACGCGCAATTGCCGTCGACGACGACGATCTTGCGATGGTTGCGGAAGTTCAGCTGGAAGCGGTTGACGAATTGCCGGTTGGTCGCGAACGGATGAACCTCGACGCCGCCGCGGCGCAATGCGTCGACGTAGCTGTGCGGCAGGTCGAAGCTGCCGATGCTGTCGTACAGCACGCAGCAGCGTACGCCGGCGGCCACGCGTGCGAGCAGCGAGTCGCGCAGCATCCGGCCGAGCGCATCGTCGCGCACGATGAAGAACTGGACGAGCACGTAGTCGCGCGCGGCGTCGATCGCCGACAGGATGGCCGAGAACGTCGCGTCGCCGTTCACGAGCGTGCGTACCGAATTGCCGCCGAGGAACGGCATGCCGCCGAGCCGCGTGAGCGCGAGCACGGCAGCCTGTCCCAGCGCGTCGGCGGCCGGCCCGTCGGTCGCGTCGGTCGCGCGCCACGGCGAACGCGGTGTGTGCGTGCGCAACATTTCGAGCTCGTGGCGCCGGGCGTCGACGTAGCCGGAGAATTTGCTGCGGCCGAGGAACAGATACGGAACGAGCGTCAGGTACGGCATGGCCGTGAGCGAGACGGCCCACGCGATCGCGCCTTGCGACGTGCGCGTGTTCATGATTGCGTGGCATGCCGCGACGATCCCGAGCACGTGGATGGTCAGGATCAGGGTACCGAGATGTAGCCAGTCGAGGGTCATGGGCGCGTAAAGGACTTCCGAGCGGACTCCCGAGCGGACTTCCGAGCGCGCTCGCGAGGGAGTTCCGGAGAACGTGCGGCCAGGCGGCCGCCTACGCGCATCTTACCCAACCGTGCGGCGCAATGGTGCGCCGCACGGCGGGCCGGCCGGAACGCTCAGGCCTTGCGGGGCAGGTCCGACGCCTGGATCAGGAACACGGCGTCGTCGCCCGCGCTGGTGGGCAGCCACGTGAGCTCGAGGCCGCCGAACGCCGCTTCGACGTGCTCGCGCTCGTTGCCGATCTCGACGACGAGCACGCCGTCGTCATGCAGCCAGCGGTGCGCGTCGGCGACGATACGTCGCACGATGTCCATCCCGTCGTCGCCGCCGGCGAGCGCCATCTCAGGCTCGTGCCGGTACTCGGGCGGCAGCGCGGCCATCGACGCGGCGTTCACATACGGCGGGTTCGTCAGGATCACGTCGTAGCGCGAGTCGGGATCGGTGCGGAACGCGGGCAGCGGGGCGTAGAGGTCGCCGCAGTGCAGCCCGATGCGGTCTTCGAGGCCGTAGTCGCGCACGTTGATTTCCGCGACTTCGAGCGCCTTGTCCGACAGGTCGACCGCGTCGATCTCGGCGTTCGGGAACGCGCTCGCCGCGAGGATCGCGAGGCAGCCGGAGCCGGTGCACAGTTCGAGCACCGCGCCGACCTGCTCGGGATCGGCGACATACGGCTGCAGCCCGTCGTCGAGCAGTTCGCCGATGAACGAGCGCGGCACGATCACGCGTTCGTCGACGTAGAAGCGGTGGCCATGCATCCACGCTTCATGCGTGAGGTACGCGGCCGGCACGCGGTCGGCCGCGCGTCGTTCGATCACCGCGAGCACGGCCGCGATTTCGTCGGGCAAGAGGCGCGCGTCGAGGAACGGTTCGAGCGTGTCGAGCGGCAGGTCGAGCGTATGCAGCACCAGGTAGGCCGCTTCGTCGTATGCGTTGTCGGAACCGTGGCCGAACGCGAGCTTCGCTTTCGAGAAGCGCGTGACCGCGTAGCGCAGCAGGTCGCGGACTGTGGCAAAAGGTGTCGTCATGCGAGGCTCCGTCAGGCGATCAGTTGTTCGAGCACGCGTCGGTACACGTTCTTCAGCGGGTCGACGAAGCGCACTTCGATGTGCTCGTCGATCTTGTGGATGCTGCCGTTCGGCGGCCCGAATTCGATCACCTGCGGGCAGATGCGCGCGATGAAGCGGCCGTCCGACGTGCCGCCCGTCGTCGACAGCTCGGTCGTGATGCCGGTTTCGGTGCGGATCGCGTTTTCCAGCGCGCCCGACAGTTCGCCGCGCGGCGTGAGGAACGGCAGGCCGCTCACCGACCACTTCAGCGTGTATTCGAGGCCGTGCTTGTCGAGGATCGCATGCACGCGGGCCTGCAGGCCTTCGACGGTGCTCGCGGTCGAGAAGCGGAAGTTGAACAGCAGGTCGGCGTGGCCGGGAATCACGTTGGTCGCGCCGGTGCCGGCGTGCAGGTTCGACACCTGCCAGGTGGTCGGCGGGAAGTATTCGTTGCCGGCGTCCCATTGCTCGGCGGCGAGCTCGGCGAGCGCCGGCGCGAGCAGGTGGATCGGGTTCTTCGCGAGGTGCGGATACGCGATGTGGCCCTGCACGCCCTTGACGACCAGTTCGCCGGACATCGACCCGCGGCGGCCGTTCTTGACGACGTCGCCGAGCTCGGCGGTCGACGTCGGCTCGCCGACGATGCAGTAGTCGAGACGTTCGCCGCGTTCCTGCAACAACTCGACGACCTTCACGGTGCCGTCGGTGGCCGGGCCTTCCTCGTCGCTCGTGATCAGGAACGCGATCGCGCCGCGGTGGTCGGGATGGGCCGCGACGAATTCCTCGGACGCGACGACGAACGCCGCGAGCGACGTCTTCATGTCGGCCGCGCCGCGGCCGTACAGCTTGCCGTCGCGATGGGCGGGGATGAACGGCGGCGACGTCCACTGTTCGAGCGGGCCGGTCGGCACGACGTCGGTGTGGCCCGCGAATGCGAGCAGCTTGCCGTCGCGGCCGTCGGCGCCGCGCTTGACGGCCCACAGGTTGGTCACGCCGTGCGACGCGATGGTCTCGCATTCGAAGCCGAGCGCGGCGAGGCGCTCGGTCATGATCTGCTGGCAGTGCTGGTCGTCGGGCGTCACGGACGCGCGGGCGATCAGCTGTTCGGTAAGGGCTAGGGTGGCGGACATGGTTCGGACCACTTTCGATAAAAAATGCCGGCGCGGTGGCCGGCAGCGACAGGGCGTCGTGTGCAGCGCAGGCGCAACGCGGGCGGCCCTATGCGGCAAACAGCGCCGCGTATTGATCGGCCACGAAGCCGAGCGATTTCACGCGGCCGTTGACGACGAGCACGGGACGCTTGATGACCGACGGCTTGTGGATCATCAGCGCGACCGCGCCGGTCTTCGTTTCGGCGGCCGCCTTCATCGCGTCGTCCAGGCCGCGCCACGTGGTGCCACGCTTGTTCACGAGCGCGTCGAGCGACACGTCCTTCAGCCAGTCTTCGATCAGCGGCGCGCTGACGCCGAGCTTCTTGAAATCGTGGAACTCGAACTCGACGCCGTGATCGTCGAGCCACACGCGGGCCTTCTTCACGGTGTCGCAGTTCGGAATGCCGTAGACGACCACGGTGTGCGGCTTCGCCATCAGTCGCCTCGCAGCAGCTCGTTCAGGCCGACCTTCGCTCGCGTCTTCGCGTCGACCTTCTTCACGATCACCGCGCAGTACAGGCTGTGCGAGCCGTCCTTCGACGGCAGGTTGCCGGCGACGACGACCGAGCCGGCCGGGATGCGGCCGTAGCTGACTTCGCCGGTCTCGCGATCGTAGATCTTGGTGCTCTGGCCGAGGTACACGCCCATCGAAATCACCGAGTTTTCCTCGACGATCACGCCTTCGACGACTTCCGAGCGCGCGCCGATGAAGCAGTTGTCTTCGATGATCACCGGGTTCGCCTGCAGCGGCTCGAGCACGCCGCCGATGCCGACGCCGCCCGACAGGTGCACGTTCTTGCCGATCTGCGCGCACGAACCGACCGTCGCCCACGTGTCGACCATCGTGCCTTCGTCGACGTACGCGCCGATGTTGGTGTACGACGGCATCAGCACGACGTTCTTCGCGATGAACGAGCCGCGGCGCGCGATGGCCGGCGGCACGACGCGGAAGCCGCCCGCGGCGAAGTCTTCGGCCGTGTAGTTCGCGAACTTCGACGGCACCTTGTCGTAGAACTGCGAGTAGCCGCCGGCCGGCATCGGCGCGTTGTCCTCCAGGCGGAACGACAGCAGCACGGCCTTCTTCAGCCATTGGTGGACCGTCCAGTTGCCGTCGATTTTCTCGGCGACGCGCAGCGCACCCTTGTCGAGTTGCTCGATTGCGTGAGCGACGGCCTCGCGGACGTCGGCGGGCGCGGCCTTCGGCGACAGCTCGGCGCGGTTTTCCCAGGCGGTATCGATGATTTGCTGAAGTTGTTGCGACATGTTCGTTTTCGCAGGAAATGGATGGAATTGATCGGGATGGACGTCTTACCGCGCGAGAGAGCGGCAGAAATCGACGATGCGTTGCGCGCCCTCGACGCATTCGGGGGTGCCCGCGACGAGCGCGATCCGGATGAAATCGCGGCCCGGGTTCGTGCCATGCGCATCGCGCGCCAGGTACGAGCCGGGCAGAACCGTCACATTATAGTCGGCGTACAGGCGACGGGCGAACGCGGTGTCCGACAGGCCGGTGCGCGCGACGTTGGCCCACAGGTAGAACGCGGCGTCGGGCAGTTTCACGTCGATCACGTCGGCGAGCATCGGCGTGACCGTATTGAACTTCTGCAGGTACAGCGCGCGGTTCTCGCGCACGTGCGCCTCGTCGTTCCACGCGGCGATGCTCGCGTGCTGCCAGACCGGCGACAGCGCGGCGCCGTGATACGTGCGATACAGCAGGAATTTCCTGAGCAGCGCGGCGTCGCCGGCGACGAAGCCCGAGCGCATGCCCGGCACGTTCGAGCGCTTCGACAGGCTGGAGAGCATCACGAGCCGCTCGAAGCCGCGGCCAAGGCGGTGCGCGGCCTCGAGGCCGCCGAGCGGCGGCGCCGCTTCGTCGAAATAGATTTCCGAGTAGCACTCGTCGGACGCGATCACGAAGCCGTGGCGGTCGGACAGCGCGAACAGCTCGCGCCAGTCGTCGAGCGTCAGCACGGCGCCCGTCGGGTTGCCGGGCGAGCACACGTACAGCAGCTGCGTGCGCGCCCACACCTCGTCGGGCACGGCCGCGTAGTCGCATGCGAAGTTGCGGGCCGGGTCGCTGTTCGCGAAATAGGGTTCGGCACCGGCCAGGAGCGCCGCGCCTTCGTAAATTTGATAGAAGGGATTCGGACAGAGTACGATCGCCTTCTTGCCGTCCGCGGCCGGGCGCGCGTCGATCACCGTCTGCGCGAGCGAGAACAGCGCCTCGCGCGAGCCCGACACCGGCAGTACCTGCGTGGCCGCATCGATTGCCGGCAGCCCGTAGCGGCGTTCGAGCCAGCGCGCGATCGACGTGCGCAGCGCATCCGAGCCGGCGGTGGCCGGATACGACGCGAGGCCGTCGAGCGCGGCCACCACGGCGTCGCGGATCAGCGCCGGCGTCGCGTGCTTGGGCTCGCCGATGCCGAAGCTGATCGGTTTCAGGTCGCCGGAAGGCGTCACGTCCTTGAACAGGGCGCGCAGCTTTTCGAAGGGATAGGGCTGGAGCGAATCGAGTCGAGGGTTCACGGGCGAAGCGGCCATCGCGGCCGGTTGGAGCGAAAGAAGCGGCGGGCGCGCCGCGCGGCTGCGAACGGGCGCCGGGGCGCGCGGGTCGCAACGGACGATTATAGCGTGACGGAATGCGGTCACGGCCTGCCGGAGCGGCGGCCGGGCCGCTCGAACAAAGGGTATCGAACCAAATGAACAACGCGGTACGCGGCAGCCTGCCGACGCTGGCCATCCTGATCGGCGCGTCGGTATGGGGCCTGATCTGGTATCCGCTGCGGATTCTCGCGTCGCTCGGCGTGACGGGCACGCTGGCCAGCGCGCTGACGAGCCTCGTCGCGTTCCTGTTCGTGATCGTCGCGCGGCACCGGACGATCGCGACGCTGCGCTGGCACTGGGTGCTGCCGGCCATCGCGGTCACGGCCGGCGTGACGAACCTCGGGTTCGTATGGGGCACGATCCACGGCGAGGTGCTGCGCGTGATGCTGCTGTTCTACCTGACGCCGGCCTGGACCGCGATCTACGCGCACTTCCTGCTGCGCGAGCGGCTGACCTGGGCCGGCGCCGGGCTCGCGGCGCTGTCGATCGGCGGCGCGATGCTGATGCTGTGGTCGCCGGCGCTCGGCTTGCCGCTGCCGGCCAATCCGGCCGAATGGGCCGGTCTCGCGGCCGGGCTGAGCTTCGCGATGAGCAACGTGCTGGTGATCAAGGCGAGCCGCGAGCTACCCGACATGCGCGCCGAAATGCGCACCGCGACGCTGTTCGGCGGCGCGGCCGTGTTCGGCGCGATCGCGTCGCTGTTCGAGGGACTGCCGGCCGTGCCGGCGAGCGGCCAGCTGGGCGTGGCCGTGCTGATCATCGCGGCGATCGGCGTGACGATGGCGTCGAACAACCTGCTCGTCCAGTACGGCCTCGCGCGCGTGCCGGCGAACCGCGCGTCGATCATCATGCTGTTCGAGATCGTGATCACCGCGCTGTCCGCGTGGGTGTTCGCGAACGAGCTGCCGACCGCGCGCGAGTGGGCGGGCGGCGCGTGCATCGTGCTCGCGACGCTGCTGTCGAGCCGGGTCCATCGTGCCGCGCCGGCACCGGACAAACCCGGCGACGGTCGGGACGGCTCACGCGCGATGGTATGATGGAAGCCGTTTGCGGGGCCCAACGCTGGATGCGCGCGGCCCCGTTTTTGAATTCCGGGGCGCGTGGCGCGCAGGGGCTTTCCGGCCCCGCGTCGTGCGGCCCCGTCCGTTTCACACCTTCTTCACATCCGATACCGCCGTGCGTCTGAGCTCGATCAAACTCGCTGGCTTCAAATCCTTCGTCGATCCCACGCATTTCCAGGTTCCGGGCCAGCTTGTCGGCGTGGTCGGCCCGAACGGATGCGGCAAGTCCAACATCATCGATGCCGTGCGCTGGGTGCTCGGCGAGTCGCGCGCGTCCGAGTTGCGCGGCGAGTCGATGCAGGACGTGATCTTCAACGGTTCGACCGCCCGCAAGCCCGGCAGCCGGGCCAGCGTCGAACTGATCTTCGACAACTCCGACGGCCGCGCGGCCGGCCAGTGGGGCCAGTACGGCGAAATCGCCGTGAAGCGCGTGCTGACGCGCGACGGCACGTCGAGCTACTACATCAACAACCTGCCGGCGCGCCGCCGCGACATCCAGGACATCTTCCTCGGCACCGGCCTCGGGCCGCGCGCGTACGCGATCATCGGGCAGGGCATGATCGCTCGGATCATCGAGGCGAAGCCGGAAGAGCTGCGCGTGTTCCTCGAGGAAGCCGCCGGCGTGTCGAAGTACAAGGAACGCCGCCGCGAAACCGAGAACCGCCTGCACGACACGCGCGAGAACCTGACGCGCGTCGAGGACATCGTGCGCGAACTCGGCGCGAACCTCGAGAAGCTCGAGGCGCAGGCGGTGGTCGCGACCAAGTACAAGGAACTCGTCGCCGACGGCGAGGAGAAGCAGCGCCTCTTGTGGCTGCTGCGCAAGAACGAGGCTGCCGGCGAGCAGCAGAAGCAGCAGCGCGCGATCGAACAGGCGCAGATCGACCTCGAGGCGCAGACGGCGAAGCTGCGCGAAGTCGAGGCGCAGCTCGAGACGCTGCGTGTCGCGCACTACTCGGCGAGCGACGCGATGCAGGGCGCGCAGGGCGCGCTCTACGAAGCGAACGCCGAGGTGAGCCGCCTCGAAGCCGAGATCAAGTTCATCGTCGAATCGCGCAATCGCGTGCAGGCGCAGATCGCCGCGCTGAACGCGCAGCGCGAGCAGTGGCGCGCGCAGGCCGAGAAGTCCCAGGACGAGCTCGAGGAAGCCGAAGAGGCGCGCGCGATGGCCGACGAGAAGGCCGCGCTCGCGGAAGACAACGCGGCCGCGAAGCACGATGCGCTGCCGGCGCTCGAAGCGAAGTGGCGCGACGCGCAGGCGCAGCTCAACGACGAGCGCGCGCGGATCGCGCAGACCGAGCAGTCGCTCAAGCTCGAAGCCGCGCATCAGCGCAACGCCGACCAGCAGCTCCAGCAGCTTCAGCAGCGCCACGAGCGCCTGAAGAGCGAAGCGGGCGGGCTCGACGCGCCGGACGAGACGCAGCTCGAAGAGCTGCGCATGCAGTTGGCCGAGCAGGAAGAGATCCTCGCGGAAGCGCAGGCACGTCTCGCCGACGCGCAGGAAACGGTGCCGCGCCTCGACGGCGAACGCCGCGCCGCGCAGGAGCGCGTGCAGGCCGAAGCCGCGCAGATCCACCAGCTCGAAGCGCGCCTCGCCGCGCTGAAACAGCTGCAGGACAACGTGCAGACCGAAGGCAAGATCCAGCCGTGGCTCGACAAGCACGAGCTCGGCGCGTTGCCGCGTCTGTGGAAGAAGCTGCACGTCGAGGCCGGCTGGGAAGCGGCGCTCGAGGCCGTGCTGCGCGAGCGTCTCGCCGCCCTCGAAGTGTCGAATCTCGACTGGGTGAAGGCATTCGCGACCGATGCGCCGCCCGCGAAGCTCGCGTTCTACGCGCCGCCCGCGGCCGGTGAGCCGCCCGCCGCGGTGGCCGGGCTGCGTCCGGTGCTGTCGCTCGTGCGCATCGACGACGCGGGTATCCGTGCGGTGCTGAACGACTGGCTCGGCAACGTGTACGTCGCCGACGACGTCGCGCAGGCGCTCGCGACGCGCGCGCAGCTGCCGGCAGGCGGCGCGTTTGTCGTCAAGGCCGGCCATATCGTCACGCGGGTCGGCGTGCAGTTGTACGCGGCCGATTCGGAGCAGGCCGGGATGCTGGCCCGCCAGCAGGAAATCGAAAACCTGACGCGCCAGGTGCGCGCGCAGGCACTGCTCGCCGACGAGGCGCGCACGGCCGCCGTGCGGGCGGAAGCCGCGCACACGCAGGCCACGCAGGCGCTCGGCGACGTGCGCGCGCAGGCCGAACGCGCGACGCAGCGCGTGCATGCGCTGCAGATGGACGTGCTGAAGCTCGCGCAGGCGCACGAACGCTACACGCAGCGCAGCACGCAGATCCGCGAGGAACTCGAGGAAATCGGCGCGCAGATCGAAGAGCAGCGTGCGCTGCGCGCGGAGTCGGAAGCGAATTTCGAGCGCTTCGACGGCGAGCTCGCGGAACTGCAGGCGCGCTTCGAGGACAACCAGCTCGCATTCGAGGCGCTCGACGAATCGCTGACGCAGGCGCGTCAGGAAGCGCGCGACCTGGAGCGCGGCGCGAACGACGCGCGCTTCGCCGCACGCAACGCGGTGACCCGGATCGACGAGCTCAAGCGCACGATCCAGGTCGCGCACGAGCAGAGCGAGCGCGTCGCCGCGTCGCTCGAAGACGCGCGCGCTGAACTCGAGACGATCAACGAGCAGACCGCGCACACGGGCCTGCAGGACGCGCTCGAGATTCGCGCGGTGAAGGAAGAAGCGCTGCAGGCGGCGCGGATCGAGCTCGACGATCTCACCGCGAAGCTGCGTGCGTCGGACGAGCAGCGGCTCGTCGCCGAGCGTTCACTGCAGCCGCTGCGCGACCGCATTACCGAGCTGCAGCTGAAGGAGCAGGCCGCGCGCCTGTCCGTCGAGCAGTTCGCCGAGCAGCTCGCGACCGCCGAGGTCGACGAGGTCGCGCTGGCCGCGAAGCTGACGCCGGATCTCAAGCCTTCTTACCTGCAGGGCGAAGTCACGCGCCTGAACAACGCGATCAACGCGCTCGGCCCGGTGAACATGGCCGCGCTCGACGAGCTGAAGGCCGCGAGCGAGCGCAAGGTGTTCCTCGACGCGCAGTCGGCCGACCTGATCGATGCGATCACGACGCTCGAAGACGCGATCCACAAGATCGACCAGGAAACCCGCACGCTGCTGCAGGGCACCTTCGACGAAGTCAATCGTCATTTCAGCGACCTGTTCCCGCGCCTGTTCGGCGGCGGCCAGGCGAAGCTCATCATGACGGGCGACGAGATTCTCGACGCCGGCGTGCAGGTGATGGCGCAGCCGCCGGGCAAGAAGAACGCGACGATTCACCTGCTGTCGGGCGGCGAGAAGGCGCTGACCGCGACCGCGCTGGTGTTCGCGATGTTCCAGCTGAACCCGGCGCCGTTCTGTCTGCTCGACGAGGTCGACGCGCCGCTGGACGACGCGAACACCGAGCGTTTCGCGAATCTCGTGCGCGCGATGTCCGACAAGACGCAGTTCCTGTTCATCTCGCACAACAAGATCGCGATGGAAATGGCGCAGCAGCTGATCGGCGTGACGATGCAGGAGCAGGGCGTGTCGCGGATCGTCGCGGTGGACATGGAAACCGCCGCGGGTTTTGCCCAGAATTGACGTTTGACGAAACCGGACCGCGTTCGCGCGGCGCATGGGCGCCCGTTCGCGGTTCCGACGAAAAAGAATTGCTGATGGAGCGTGCATGGACGAGTTGACACTC
The DNA here is from genome assembly GCF_002223255.1 of Burkholderia sp. AU17457. Taxonomy (NCBI): domain Bacteria; kingdom Pseudomonadati; phylum Pseudomonadota; class Betaproteobacteria; order Burkholderiales; family Burkholderiaceae; genus Burkholderia; species Burkholderia sp. AU17457. Next base: position 1,800,186 of record NZ_NKFB01000003.1, on the reverse strand, counting down.
GGTTTGATCGGCGCCGGCGCCGTCGTGGTGGGCGGCGTCGTGGTCTACAACGCATGGCAGGGCGCGAAAGTGCGGCGCAGGATGCCGCGCCCGATGCCGGAGGAAGCGGCCGAGGCGATGAACCGCCCCGAGCGTGACGAAGAGTTGCCGTTCATCGAACCGGTGCGTCAGCCGGTGCGCCGCGAGCCCGCGGCACCGGTCGCGGCGGCGGCAGCGACCGAAGCCGCGCGCGTCGAGCCGACGTTCGGCGGGGCCGCCAGCGGCGCGGCGCCGGCCGATACGCCGGCCGACCTGCAGGCCGAGGCGACCGGCGTCGACACGTCGTCCGAATCGATCGAACCGGCTGCCGGCGAAGAAGCCGTGCCCGCCGCGACGCACGAGGCGGCGGCCGAACCGGCCGGCCCGACCGAACCGGTGATGCCGGCCGCGACGACGGTCTCGTCGGCGCCGCCCGCGATCGTCGATCGCCGGATCGACTGCATCGTGCCGATTCGCCTCCCCGGGCCGCTGCCGGGCGACAAGATCCTGCCGGTCGCGCAGCGGCTGCGCCGCGCGGGCAGCAAGCCCGTGCACATCGAAGGCAAGCCGGAAGGCGGCCAGTGGGAGTTGCTGCAGAACGGCGTGCGCTACGAAGAGCTGCGCGCGGCCGCGCAGCTTGCGAACCGCGGCGGTGCGCTGAACGAGCTCGAATTCTCCGAATTCGTGACGGGCGTCCAGCAGTTCGCCGACGCGATCGACGGCGCGCCGGAATTCCCGGACATGATGGAGACGGTCGCGATGGCGCGCGAGCTCGACGCGTTTGCCGCGCAGTGCGACGCGCAACTGTCGATCAACGTGATGTCGGACGGCGCGCCGTGGTCCGCGAACTACGTGCAGGCGGTCGCGTCGCAGGACGGGCTGCTGCTGTCGCGCGACGGCACGCGCTTCGTGAAGCTCGACGCGAAGCAGAATCCGGTATTCATGCTGCAGTTCGGCGATACGAACTTCCTGCGCGACGACCTGACGTACAAGGGCGGCAACATGATCACGCTGGTGCTCGACGTGCCGGTGGCGGAAGAGGACATCCTGCCGTTCCGGCTGATGTGCGATTACGCGAAGTCGTTGTCCGAGCGGATCGGCGCGCGCGTCGTCGACGATTCGCGCCGGCCGCTGCCGGAGTCGACGCTGCTCGCGATCGAGCAGCAGCTGATGAAGCTGTACGCGAAGCTCGAGGAAGCCGGCATTCCGGCCGGTTCGCCGGTCACGCGCCGCCTGTTCAGCCAGTAACGCGATGGCGCGGACGGCGCGCCTTGGCGCCGTCGTTCGCCGCCGCGGCGCACACCGCTCGGTGTGCGCCGCAGCACGTCATCGGGCCCGCATTGCGTGCCCCGCCGCGGCGTCAAACTGAGATAATCGGACATCCGATTTTTTCAGACCGACTCTGCCGCCAGCATGGCCCGAACCCAAGCCGAACCGCCAGCCAGCCAGCCCGACGCGCGTGCCGCGTGGCTGCGCGACCAACTCGAGCGGGCGAACTACGCCTATTACGTGCTCGACCAGCCGGATCTGCCCGATGCCGAATACGACCGGCTGTTCCGTGAGCTGCAGCAGCTCGAAACCGACCATCCCGAACTCGTGACGCCCGATTCGCCGACGCAGCGCGTCGGCGGCGAAGCGGCCGGCGGCTTCACGCCGGTCGTCCACGATGCGCCGATGCTGTCGCTGAACAATGGCTTCGCCGACGAGGACATCGTCGCGTTCGACAAGCGCATCGCCGACGCGCTCGCGAAGACGATCGATCTCGCCGGCTCGGTGACGGACCCCGTCGAATACGCGTGCGAACTGAAGTTCGACGGCCTCGCGATTTCGCTGCGCTACGAGCAAGGCGTGTTCGTGCAGGCCGCGACGCGCGGTGACGGGACGACGGGCGAGGACGTGACCGAGAACGTGCGCACGATCCGCTCGATTCCGCTCAAGCTGAAGGGCAAGCACGTGCCGACCGTGCTCGACGTGCGCGGCGAGGTGCTGATGTTCAAGCGCGATTTCGCACGCCTGAACGAACGCCAGCGCGCGGCCGAGCAGCGCGAATTCGCGAACCCGCGCAACGCGGCCGCCGGCAGCCTGCGCCAGCTCGACTCGAAGATCACCGCGCAGCGGCCGCTGTCGTTCTTCGCGTACGGGATCGGCGTGCTCGACGGAATGCCGATGCCCGACACGCACAGCGCGCTGCTCGACTGGTATGAGGCGTTCGGCCTGCCGGTGAACCGCGAGCGTGCGGTCGTGCACGGCGCCGAAGGCTTGCTCGACTTTTTCCGCAAGGTCGGCGAGAAGCGCGAGTCGCTGCCGTACGACATCGACGGCGTCGTCTACAAGGTCAACCGGCGCGACGAGCAGGAGCGGCTCGGCTTCGTGTCGCGTGCGCCGCGCTTCGCGCTCGCGCACAAGTTCCCCGCGCAGGAAGCGCTGACGAAGCTCGTCGCGATCGACGTGCAGGTCGGCCGCACCGGCGCGATCACGCCGGTCGCGCGTCTCGAGCCGGTGTTCGTCGGCGGCGCGACCGTGACCAACGCGACGCTGCACAACGAGGACGAAGTGCGCCGCAAGGACATCCGGATCGGCGACACCGTGATCGTGCGCCGCGCGGGCGACGTGATTCCGGAAGTCGTCGGTGCGCTGCTCGACCGGCGCCCGCCGGACGCGGCCGAATTCGTGATGCCGACCGAATGCCCGGTGTGCGGCTCGAAGATCGAGCGCCTGCCGGACGAGGCGATCGCGCGCTGCACGGGCGGGCTGTTCTGCCCGGCGCAGCGCAAGCAGGCGCTGTGGCATTTCGCGCAGCGCCGCGCGCTCGACATCGACGGCCTCGGCGAGAAGATCATCGACCAGCTCGTCGAGTTGAATCTCGTACGTACGCCGGCCGACCTGTTCAATCTCGGTTTCGCGACGCTGGCCGAGCTCGACCGGTTCGCGGAGAAGTCTGCGCAGAATCTGCTCGATTCGCTCGAGAAGGCGAAGCATACGACGCTCGCGCGCTTCATCTACGGGCTCGGCATCCGCCATGTCGGCGAATCGACCGCGAAGGATCTCGCGAAGCATTTCGGCTCGCTGACGCCGATCATGGATGCGTCGATCGAGGAGCTGCTCGAAGTCAACGATGTCGGGCCGATCGTCGCCGAGTCGATTCACCAGTTCTTCGCGGAAGAGCACAACCGCACGGTGATCGAGCAGTTGCGCGCGCCGGGCAAGGTCACGTGGCCGGAAGGGCCGCCCGCGCCGAAGGCGCCGCAGGGCGTGCTGGCCGGCAAGACGGTCGTGCTGACGGGCACGCTGCCGAATCTCACGCGCGATGCGGCGAAGGAGATGCTCGAAGCGGCCGGCGCCAAGGTGGCCGGTTCGGTATCGAAGAAGACGGATTACGTGGTCGCGGGCGCCGAAGCCGGCAGCAAGCTCGCGAAGGCCGAGGAACTCGGCATCCCCGTGCTGGACGAAGACGGTCTGCACCAACTCCTGGAGGGCAATACGCCATGATTCGCGAGATCCTGAAGATGGGCGATCCGCGCCTGCTCGAAATCGCCGAACCGGTCGATCGGTTCGATACGCCCGAGCTGCACGAGATCGTCGCGGACATGTTCGAGACGATGCACCACGCGAACGGCGCCGGGCTGGCCGCGCCGCAGATCGGCATCGGGCTGCAGATCATCATCTTCGGCTTCGGCAACAACAACCGCTACCCGGATGCGCCGCCGGTCCCGGAGACCGTGCTGATCAACCCGAAGGTCGAGTACCTGCCGCCGGACATGGAAGAGGGCTGGGAAGGCTGCCTGTCGGTGCCGGGCATGCGCGGCGTCGTCAGCCGCTACGCGAAGGTGCGCTACAGCGGCTTCGACCAGTTCGGCGAGAAGATCGACCGCATCGCCGAGGGGTTCCACGCGCGCGTGGTCCAGCACGAATACGACCACCTGATCGGCAAGCTGTACCCGATGCGGATCACCGACTTCACGCGCTTCGGTTTCACCGAGGTGCTGTTCCCGGGGCTCGACCCGGCCGACGACGACTGATCGGACGCTCTCGCGCAGAAAAGAGAAAGCCCGCTTGAAGCGGGCTTTTTCATTGCATGGCGCACAGGGTGCGCTTGCGGTCAGAACGTCTCGTCGGCGGACAGGTAACGCCATTGGCCCTGCGGCAGCGCGCCGAGCATCACGCGGCCCATCCGCACGCGCTTCAGGCCGATCACGTCGAGGCCGACCAGTTCGCACATGCGGCGAATCTGGCGCTTCTTGCCTTCGCGCAGCACGAAGCGCAACTGCTCGCCGTTCTGCCAGCTCACCAGCGCCGGCTTCAGCGCGACGCCGTCGAGTTCGAGGCCGTGGCGCAGTTTCGCGAGCGATTCCGCCGGGAAGTGCTGGTCGATGTCGATCAGTCGTTCGCCGAAGCGCACGCGCACCAGGTATTCCTTGTCGATGTCCGACTGTTCGCCGATCAGCTGCTTCGCGATCACGCCGTTTTGCGTCAGCACGAGCAGGCCGGTGGAGTCGATGTCGAGACGGCCGGCCGGCGCGAGCGCATGCAGGTGCTGCGGCGAGAAGCGCACCGGCGAATGATCGCCGCTCCAGCGGTTCGCGCGCGTGATCAGCGCGGCCGCCGGCTCGTAGCCGTCTTCCGCCTGGCCCGACACGTAGCCGACCGGCTTGTGCAGCAGGATCGTCACTTGCGCGGCCTGCGCGGCGCTCGCGCGCTCGTCGATCTCGATCTTCTGGTCGGCGCGCACCTTGGTGCCGAGCGTGTCGATGCGTTCGCCGTCGACGAGCACCCAGCCCTTTTCGATCCATTCGTCGGCTTCGCGGCGCGAGCACATGCCGAGTTCGGACATCCGCTTCGACAGCCGCATCAGGCCTGTTTCGTCGCCGTAGTCGACGTCGGCCGCCGCGCGCTTGACCGGCTGCGCGGTCTTCACCGCACCGAACGAACGGCGCTCGCCGTCGCGCGCCGGGCGGGCCGGGCGGTCGCCGAAGCTGCGCTTCGCGCCTTCGCCGGTTGCCTTGTCGCGGTAGGACGGGCGTTTGCTGTCGTCGCCTGCTGCACGACGCGGACGTGCATCGTCATCGCTGCGGCGGGCAGGGCGATCGGACGACGGGCGGCGGTCGCCGAAGCTGCGCTTCGCGCCTTCGCCGGCTGCCTTGTCGCGGTAGGACGAGCGTTTGCCTTCGTCGCTACCTGCTGCGCGACGCGGACGTGCATCGTCATCGCTGCGGCGGGCAGGGCGATCGGACGACGTACGGCGGTCGCCGAAGCTGCGTTTTGCGCCTTCGCCGGCTGCCTTGTCGCGGTAGGACGGGCGCTTGCCTTCGTCGCTACCTGCTGCGCGACGCGGACGTGCATCGTCATCACGGCGCGGCGGACGATCGGACGACGTACGGCGGTCGCCGAAGCTGCGCTTCGCGCCTTCGCCGGATGCGTTATCACGATAGGACGGGCGCTTGCCCTCGTCGCCACCGGCACGACGCGGTCGCGCATCGTCATCGTTACGGCGCGGCGGCCGCTCCGACGACGTGCGACGGTCGCCGAAACTGCGCTTCGCGCCTTCGCCGGATGCGTTATCACGATAGGACGGGCGCTTGCCCTCGTCGCCACCGGCCCGACGCGGCCGCGCATCGTCATCGTTACGGCGCGGCGGCCGCTCCGACGACGTGCGACGGTCGCCGAAACTGCGCTTCGCACCTTCGCCGGCTGCATTGTCGCGATACGGCGCGCGCGTGCCGCGTTCGGCGCCGCCGTCACGCGGCGCACGCTTGACCGGTGCGCGATCCGCGCCCGGGCGTTCTGCGCCGGCGGCGCCGCGCGGCTTGAACGCACGCTCGCCGGTGGCGGCGGCTGCAGCGGGCGCCTTCTTCGGGCGGGCCGGTTTATCCCCCGCGGGCGGCGCGGCGGGACGCACCGCCTTGCGGGCGACGAGGCTGCCGGAGCGGACAGGGGCGCGGGTCGGCGACGCCGGCTTCGGATTCTTGACGGTTAATTTGGTGCGCATAAACGCTGGGATTCATTCAGACTGCGATCGCACGCAGCAATTCGGTTTCGAGCTGGATCTGCAGGCGGTTGTCGGACAGGCCGGCGCCCGCGAGCAGGAAGATGTCTTCGACGCGCTCGCCGAGCGTATTGATCCGCGCCGCATGGACGCCGATCCGATGTTCGGCGAGTACGCGCGCGATCGAATAGAGAAGGCCCGGCCGGTCGTTGGCCGACACGGACAGGATGTAGTACTGACCGCGCTCGTCGGCCCGCAGGTCGACGCGCGGCGTGATCGGAAACGTCCGGGACAGCCTCGACAGGCGGCCCTTCGACGGCTCCGGCAGCGTTGCGGTTTCGGCGAGCCGCGTCGCGAGCTGCTGCTCGACGAGATTCGCGATGTCGCGGTAGCGCACGTCGCGTTCGGTTTGCGTGACGATGAAGTTGTCGAGCGCGTAGCCGTGCCGCGTCGTGCTGACGCGCGCATCGAGCACCGACAGCCCGTTGCGGTCGAAATACGCGCAGATGCCCGCGAACAGGTCGGGGCGATCCTTCACGTACACGAGCACCTGCAGCGCGTCGCCGATCGGCGACGGCCGCGCGCGGACGATCGCCGTTTCGGCGTTCACGTGCCGGTACAGCACGCGCGTCTGCCACGCGATGTCGGCCGCGTCGTGACGCAGGAAGAAACCGACGTCGAGCTGATCCCACAACGCACGGTGCGCATCGTCGGGCACGGTTTCGAGGCGCAGCAGCGCGAGCGCCTGCTCCTGCCGCGACTTCAGTTCCGAATGCGCATCGGGATTCGCGCCGCCGAGCACCGCGAGCGTGATGCGGTACAGATCCTCGAGCAGCTTGCCCTTCCACGTGTTCCACACCTTCGGGCTCGTGCCGCGGATATCGGCGACGGTCAGCAGGTAGAGCGCGGTCAGGTACCGTTCGTTGCCGACGACCTCGGCGAAGCGCTTGATGACTTCGGGGTCGCTCGTGTCCTGCTTCTGCGCGACCTGGCTCATCGTCAGGTGATGCTGGACGAGCCACACGATCAGCGCGGCGTCGTCGCCGGCGATCCCGTGCTCGCGGCAGAAGCGCCGCGCGTCGGCCATCCCGAGCGTCGAGTGATCGCCGCCGCGGCCCTTCGCGATGTCGTGGAACAGCGCCGCGACATACAGCACCCACGGGCGCTCGAAATTGCCGATCAACTGGCTGCAGAACGGATACTCGTGCGCATGCTCGGCCACCGCGAAGCGGCGGAGGTTGCGCAGCACCATCAGGATGTGCTGGTCGACCGTGTACACGTGGTACAGGTCGTGCTGCATCTGGCCGACGATGCGGCGGAAGTTCAGCAGGTAGCGGCCGAGCACGCTCGTCTGGTTCATCAGCCGGAACGCGTGCGTGATGCCTTCGGGCTGCTGCAGGATCCGCATGAACGTGGCGCGGTTTTGCGGATCGCGGCGCCACGTGTTGTTCATGATTTCGCGCGAGTTGTACAGCGCACGCAGCGTGCGGGCGGACAGGCCTTTCACGCCGCGCGTCGTTTCGTACAGCAGGAACGCTTCGAGGATCGCGTCGGGGTGGCGTTCGAACACGCCGTCGTCGACGATCTCGAGCATCCCCTGTTTCTCGACGAAGCGATCGGCCGACAGCACGCGCGTGATGCCGCTCGTCGCGGGGAAGAGCTGCGCCTCGATGTTCTGGATCAGGATCGTCGCGAGCTGCGTGACGGCCTTCGCGGCCCAGTAGTAGCGGCGCATCAGTTGCTCGCTCGCGCGCTTGGCCTGTGTCGGCTGGTAGCCGAAGCTCTCGGCGGCCTGCGTCTGCAGGTCGAACACGAGCATGTCCTGGCGGCGCCCGGCGATCACGTGCAGCCGCGCGCGCAGCGTTTTCAGGAAGCCTTCGTTGCGGCGCAGCTCGCGCGCTTCGCGGTCGGTGATGAGGCCGCGCGTGTCGAGTTCGCGCCAGCTGCTGCCGAAGCCGGCCGCGCGCGCGATCCACAGGATCGTCTGCAGGTCGCGCAGCCCGCCGGGGCTTTCCTTCACGTTCGGTTCGAGGCTGTACGGCGTGTCCTGGCACTTCGCGTGGCGCTGGCGCATCTCGAGCACCTTCGCGGTGAAGAACGCGCGGGCGTCGAGCGCTTCGTGGTAGCGCACGGTGAAGCGCTCGAACAGCGCGGTGCTGCCGACGATGCGGCGCGCTTCCAGCAGCGAGGTCTGCACCGTGACGTCCTGCGACGCCTCCTCGATGCACTGTGCGACGGTACGTACGCTGCTGCCGATCTCGAGGCCGAGGTCCCACGCCATGCCAATGAAGCGCTCGATGCGCGCGTCGAGCGCCGCGTCATGCGCATCGGGCAGCAGCACGAGGATGTCGACGTCGGAATAGGGCGCGAGTTCGCCGCGCCCGTAGCCGCCGACGGCGACGAGCGCGAGCGTCGCGGGCAGCCCGCATTCGTCCCACACGCGCTTCAATGCGTCGTCGGTGAGTTTCGACAGCGCGTGCATCAGCGACGCGACGTTCGCCGCGCGGCGAAAGCGCTCGAGCATCGCCGTCTTGGCGGCCTTGAATTCGGCGCGCCGCGACAGCGCTTCGGGCGAGGGGGCAGCGTGAGCGCTCATGGGCGACCGTTCAGGTGCGGGGCGGGGCGGGCTGGCGCGACGGCGCTCAGACGGCGGCGGCCGGTTGCGCGAACACGGGGCGCGCCGGCGTGCCGGCCGACACGGTCAGCACTTCGTAGCCGGTTTCGGTGACGAGCACCGTGTGCTCCCACTGCGCGGAGAGGCTGCGATCGCGCGTCTTGACCGTCCACTGGTCGGGCATCGTGCGGATGTCGCGCTTGCCGGCGTTGATCATCGGCTCGATCGTGAAGATCATCCCGGCCTTCAGTTCGATGCCGGTGCCCGGGCGGCCGTAGTGGACGACCTGCGGATCCTCGTGGAACACCGTGCCGATGCCGTGGCCGCAGTATTCGCGCACGACGCTGTAGCCCTGCGCCTCCGCGTGCTTCTGGATCGCGTAGCCGATGTCGCCGAGGTGCGCGCCGGGCTTGACCTGGTCGATGCCGAGCCACATGCATTCGTAGGTGGTCTGCACGAGACGCTTCGCGAGGATCGAACCCTCGCCGACGATGAACATCCGGCTGGTGTCGCCGAAATAGCCGTTCTTGATCACGGTGATGTCGATGTTCAGCGCGTCGCCGTTCTTGAGCACCTTCTCGCCGGGAATGCCGTGGCAGATCACGTCGTTGACCGAAATGCAGGTGGCCTTCGGGTACGGCGGGTAGCCGGGCGGCTGATAGTTCAGCGGCGCGGGGATCGTGCCTTGCTCGTTGAGCATGAACTCGTGGCAGAGGCGGTCGAGTTCGGCGGTCGTGACGCCCACGACGACGTGCGGCGTGATGAAGTCGAGCACTTCGCTGGCGAGACGGCAGGCGACGCGCATCTCCGCGATATCGTGTTCGTTTTTGAGCGTAATAGCCATCGAGGTATGCCTGGAATGCGGTGAATTGACGGATTATCGCACCTTATGGCGGGCCTCGCAGCCCCTGCGGGCCGCGCGGATGCGGGTTTTCGAGGATTGTCCGGCCCGCTGCCGCGCGGCAAGCGAAAGTGCCGTGCGACTTGAGAGCCGACAAATCCGCGTGCTATACTCTTTGGCTAAGTCGACATCCAAATTTGCCGTCGTGCCCCATCTTGGGGCGGCATCGCGGTGAAAGGCTTACGGCACGGGCGTTTTGCACGTGCCGAATCGCAAGCCGGCGCAACCAGGGTGCCGTCCGTGCGGAATCCCCGCCCTTCAGGGCGGGTTCGCGCGGCGGTACGGCAGCCGGCTTAAGACCCAACCCTCGTGGAGAATTTACATGGCAGTTACGATGCGCCAAATGCTGGAAGCGGGTGTCCACTTCGGTCACCAGACGCGCTTCTGGAACCCGAAGATGGCTCCGTTCATTTTCGGTCACCGCAACAAGATTCACATCATCAACCTCGAAAAGACGCTGCCGATGTTCACGGACGCACAGAAGTACGTGCGTCAGCTGGCAGCGAACCGCGGCACGATCCTGTTCGTCGGCACGAAGCGCCAGTCGCGTGACACGATCGCCCAGGAAGCGCAACGTGCGGGCATGCCGTACGTCAACGCACGCTGGCTCGGCGGCATGATGACCAACTTCAAGACGCTGAAGGTGTCGATCAAGCGCCTGAAGGACATGGAAGCGGCCGTCGAAGCGGGCGAAACCGAGAAGATGAGCAAGAAGGAAGCGCTGCTGTTCGAGCGCGAAATCGCCAAGCTGCAGAAGTCGATCGGCGGCGTGAAGGACATGGGCGGCATTCCGGACGCGATCTTCGTCATCGACGTCGGCTACCACAAGATTGCTGTCACGGAAGCGAACAAGCTGGGCGTGCCGGTCATCGCCGTGGTCGATACGAACCACTCGCCGGAAGGCGTGGATTACGTGATCCCGGGTAACGACGACTCGAGCAAGGCAGTCGCGCTGTACGCCGAAGGCGTGGCCGACGCGATCCTCGAAGGCCGTGCGAACGCGGTCAACGAAGTGGTCCAGGCCGCACGCGGCGACGACGAATACGTCGAGGAAAACGCGTAACTGGCCCCGAGCCGGCGCAAAAAGGGGGCTCTCAACAGGCCCCCTTTTTTTAAGCTTGTGCGCCGGACCTGATCGCGCCGAATCGGCGCGGGTCCGGAAACGAATCTCGGCCGTTCGCGTCCAAGCGGGCGGCGTTGTGAATACAGACTCAAGGAGCGAATGATGGCGGCAATTACCGCAAGCATGGTGGCAGAACTGCGCGCGAAGACCGACGCACCGATGATGGAGTGCAAGAAGGCGCTGACGGAAGCCGACGGCGATCTGGCCAAGGCTGAAGAGCTGCTGCGCGTCAAGCTCGGCAACAAGGCGAGCAAGGCCGCATCGCGCGTGACGGCAGAAGGCGTCGTCGCATCGTTCGTCGGCGGCAACGCAGGCGCGCTGGTCGAGCTGAACTGCGAAACCGACTTCGTCGCGAAGAACGACGACTTCCTCGCGTTCTCGAAGACGGTGGCAGAACTCGTCGCGACGCAGAACCCGGCCGACGTGGCCGCGCTGTCGGCGCTGCCGCTCGAAGGCTCGACCGTCGACGCAGTGCGTCTGGCGCTGATCGGCAAGATCGGCGAGAACGTGTCGATCCGCCGTTTCGTCCGTTTCGAAACCGCGAACAAGATCGCGACGTACCTGCACGGCGCGCGTATCGGCGTGATCGTCGAGTACACGGGCGCGGAAGAGCAGGTCGGCAAGGACGTCGCGATGCACATCGCCGCGATGAAGCCGGTCGCGCTGTCGTCGGCCGACGTGCCGGCGGAACTGATCGAGACGGAACGCCGCGTCGCCGAGCAGAAGGCTGCCGAATCGGGCAAGCCGGCTGAAATCGTCGCGAAGATGGTCGACGGCAGCGTCCAGAAGTACCTGAAGGAAGTGTCGCTGCTGAACCAGACGTTCGTGAAGAACGACAAGCAGACGATCGAGCAGATGCTGAAGGCGGCGAATGCGGCAGTGCAGAAGTTCGCGCTGTTCGTCGTCGGCGAAGGCATCGAGAAGCGCCAGGACGACTTCGCCGCCGAAGTGGCCGCGCAAGTCGCAGCAGCCAAGCAGCAGTAAGCAGTTCGCAGTATCCGCGGCGGGGCGTCCGCTCCGCCGCGGCCGGCGGCGCCGCCGGCCGGCCGGGAACCCCGGTCCGGTCGTCGGCGCTTGCCCGAATCAGTATTTCGCCCCTACAGTTCGTGGTTGTCATCCTCTCGTCGCTCGGAAGCCCCTATGTCCAATGCCTATAAACGCGTCCTCCTCAAACTCTCCGGCGAAGCGCTGATGGGCGACGATGCCTTCGGCATCAATCGCGCGACGATCGAACGGATGGTGGCCGATATCGCCGAAGTCGTGCGTCTCGGGACGCAGCTCGCGGTCGTGATCGGTGGCGGTAATATTTTCCGCGGCGTCGCGGGCGGCGCGGCCGGCATGGACCGCGCGACGGCCGACTACATGGGGATGCTGGCGACGATGATGAACGCGCTGGCACTGCAGGACGCGATGCGCCACGCCGGCATCGAGGCGCGCGTGCAGTCCGCGCTGCGCATGGACCAGGTCGTCGAGCCGTACATCCGGCCCCGCGCGATCCGTCAGCTCGAGGAAGGCCGCGTCGTGATCTTCGCGGCCGGCACCGGCAACCCGTTCTTCACGACGGATACCGCCGCCGCGCTGCGCGGCTCGGAAGTGGGCGCCGAAGTCGTGCTGAAGGCGACCAAGGTCGATGGCGTATATTCTGCCGATCCGAAGAAGGATCCGTCGGCCACGCGCTACACGACGATCAGCTTCGACGAGGCGATCAGCCGCAACCTGCAGGTGATGGACGCGACGGCGTTTGCGCTGTGCCGCGACCAGAAGCTGCCGATTCGCGTGTTTTCGATCAACAAGCCGGGCGCGCTCAAGCGCATCGTGCTGGGCGAGGACGAAGGTACGCTCGTCCACGTGTAAACTCCCGCGGATGCGGGCGACCGGCGCGGGTTGCCGGCCGCGGCGCGCGACGTGCGTCGGGCGGGGCCCGCGTTCTTTGAAGGTTTGAAGGTTCGGAGGTTGAAATGAGTGTCGCTGATGTGAAGAAGGGCGTCGAGCAAAAGATGCAGCGCTCGATCGAAGCGTTCAAGAACGATCTGGCCAAGATCCGTACGGGCCGTGCACACACCGGTCTGCTCGATCACGTGCAGGTCGACTACTACGGCTCGATGGTGCCGATCTCGCAGGTCGCGAACCTGACGCTCGTCGACGCGCGCACGATCGGCGTGCAGCCGTGGGAAAAGAACATGGTCGCGAAGGTCGAGAAGGCCATCCGCGAAGCCGATCTGGGCCTGAATCCGGCGACGACCGGCGACCTGATCCGCGTGCCGATGCCCGCGCTGACGGAAGAGCGCCGCCGCGAGCTGACCAAGGTCGTGAAGAGCGAAGGCGAAACGGCCAAGGTCGCGATCCGCAACCTGCGCCGCGACGCGAACGAAGCGCTGAAGAAGCTCGTGAAGGACAAGGAAATCTCGGAAGACGACGAGCGCCGCGCGAGCGACGACGTGCAGAAGCTGACCGACAAGCACGTTGCCGAAATCGACAAGCTCGTGCAGACCAAGGAAGCCGAGATCATGACGGTCTGACGACCGTCCTCGCGCGCCGTCTTCTTCCCGCATTACTGTCTCAACGGCCATGACCTATACCAGCTCTACCGTTCGCGTGCCTGACGTCGGCGTCGTGCCGCGTCACATCGCGATCATCATGGACGGCAACGGCCGTTGGGCGACCGAACGCCGCTTGCCGCGCGTCGCGGGGCACACCCGCGGCGTCGATGCCGTGCGGGCGGTGGTCGAAGGCTGCGCGCGCGCCGGCGTCGAATACCTGACGCTGTTCGCGTTCAGTTCGGAAAACTGGCGTCGGCCGAACGACGAAGTGTCGTTCCTGATGCGGCTGTTCATCACCGCGCTCGAGCGCGAAGTGGGCAAGCTGCATGCGAACGGGATCCGCCTGCGCGTCGTCGGCGATCTCGACCGTTTCGAGCCGCGCATCCGCGAGCTGATTCGCCGCGCCGAGACCAAGACGGCGCGCAATACCCGTCTGACGCTTACCATCGCGGCCAACTACGGCGGCCGGTGGGACATCCTGCAGGCGACGAAGAAACTCGTCGAGCAGGCGGTGCGCGAAGGTCGCGAGGTCGAAGTGACCGAGGACGCATTCGCGCCGCACCTGGCAATGGCTTACGCGCCGGAGCCCGATCTCTTCATCCGTACCGGCGGCGAGCAGCGCGTCAGCAACTTCCTGCTGTGGCAGCTCGCGTACGCCGAATTCTATTTCACCGACAAGTACTGGCCGGATTTCGACGGCGCGGCACTGGCCGACGCGCTGGCGTCGTATACCGAGCGCGAGCGCCGTTTCGGGCGCACGAGTGCGCAGCTCGAACCGCAATCGCAGAACGCCGACTCCCTTTCATGCTGAAAACCCGTGTGATCACGGCGATCGTGATGCTGGCGGTGCTGCTGCCGGTGACGCTGTTCGCGCCGCTCGCCGGGTTCGGCGCGCTGATCGGCGTCGTTCTCGTGTTCGCCGCGTGGGAGTGGGCGCGCCTGCTGAAGCTCGGTGGTGCCGCTCCGATCGTCTATGCGGGCGTCGCGGCGCTCGCGCTCGCGGCCACCGCCCCGTTCGGCGTCGATGCGGCTTCGTCCCGTCCCCTTTTCATGGCGGCCGGCGTGTTCTGGCTGCTGGTCGGCCCGTTCGCGCTGCGGCGCAAGCCCACGCTCGCGGGCGGCGTCTGGCGGCCGTTCCTGCTGGCCGCCGGCCTTGTCGTGTTCGCCGCCTGCTGGCACGCGCTCGTTGCAGCCCGCGCGCAGGGCGTGCCGTTCGTGCTGTCACTGCTTCTGGTCGTCTGGCTGGCCGATATCGGCGCATACTTCGCGGGCAAGGCCTTCGGAAAGCGTAAACTGGCCATCACGATCAGCCCCGGCAAGAGCTGGGAGGGCGCGATCGGCGGCTGGTTCGCGGTGATGGTCGTCGGCGGTGTCGCGATGGCCATGCATGCGTTCGAACCGACCCTGTTTTCTGCATTCGCCGCGCGCTACGGGATGCCCGGCGCGTGGGCCGCGCTGACGCTGCTGGTCGCGTACAGCGTGATCGGGGACCTGTTCGAGTCGCTGCTGAAGCGGCAGGCGGGCGTGAAGGATTCGAGCGGACTACTGCCGGGCCACGGCGGCGTGCTCGATCGTGTCGACGCGCTGCTGCCGGTGTTGCCGCTCGCGATGCTGCTGCTTGGTTAAACCATTATTTCTGTTATGCAAAAACGTCTGACATTGCTCGGTTCCACGGGCTCGATCGGAGACAGCACGCTCGACGTGGTGGCGCGCCATCCCGAGCGCTTCTCGGTCTACGCGCTGACGGCGCACCGCAACGGCGACAAGCTCGTCGAGCAGTGTCTGCGCTTCGCGCCTGAAGTGGCGGTGGTCGGCGATGCCGCGACGGCCGCGCACGTCGACGCGAAACTGCGCGCGGCGGGTAGCAAGACGGTCGTGCTGCACGGCCCGCAGGCGCTTGTCGACGTGTCGAAGAGCGACGGCTGCGACACGGTGGTCGCGGCGATCGTCGGCGCGGCCGGCCTTGCGCCGAGCCTGGCGGCCGCCCGCGCCGGCAAGCGGATCCTGCTCGCGAACAAGGAAGCGCTCGTGATGTCGGGCGCGATCTTCATGGACGCCGTGCGCGACCATGGCGCGATCCTGCTGCCGGTCGACAGCGAACACAACGCGATCTTCCAGTGCATGCCGCGCGACGCGGCCGAGCACGGCGGGATCTCGAAGATCATCCTGACCGCATCGGGTGGCCCGTTCCGCACGCGCGAACCGGCCACGCTCGTCGACGTGACGCCGGACGAGGCGTGCAAGCACCCGAACTGGGTGATGGGCCGCAAGATCTCGGTCGATTCCGCGACGATGATGAACAAGGGCCTCGAGGTGATCGAGGCGCACTGGATCTTCGGGCTGCCGGGCGACCGCATCGACGTGCTGATCCATCCGCAGAGCGTGATCCATTCGCTCGTGTCGTACCGCGACGGCTCGGTGCTCGCGCAGCTCGGCAACCCCGACATGCGCACGCCGATCGCACATGCACTCGCGTTCCCCGAGCGCGTCGACGCGGGCGTCGACCAGCTCGATCTCGCGCAGATCGCCCAGCTGTCGTTCGAGAAGCCCGATTACGCGCGCTTCCCGTGCCTCGCGCTCGCGCTGAAGGCGCTCGAGGAGGGCGGTATCGCGAGCGCCGCATTGAACGCGGCGAACGAAGTGGCAGTCGAAGCATTTCTCGAGCGCCGGATCGGCTTCATGGCGATCGCGGCGACGGTCGACGCGGTGCTCAACGCGCTGCCGAACCGCGCGCCCGACGGGCTCGACGACGTCCTCGCGGCGGATGCCGAGGCTCGCCGCCTCGCCGCCGCGATCATTGCAAAAGCGCCTGCGCCACGCGTGGAGCGTACGGTCTGAATGAGGTGCTCATGAACGTGCTGGTCGAACTGGTCGCGTTTGCGGTGGCGATCGGGGTACTGGTCGTCGTGCATGAGTACGGACACTATCGCGTCGCGCGCTGGTGCGGCGTGAAGGTGCTGCGTTTCTCGATCGGCTTCGGCCAGCCTGTCGCGCGCTGGGTCAGCCGCAGGACGGGCACCGAATGGACGCTGTCCGCGCTGCCGCTCGGCGGCTACGTGAAGATGCTCGACGAGCGCGATCCGGGCCCGGGTGGCATTCCGCCCGACGAGCTCGGCCAGGCATTCAACCGCCAGTCGGTCTACAAGCGCATCGCGATCGTCGCGGCCGGGCCGATTGCGAACTTCCTGCTGGCAATCGCACTGTTTTCCCTCGTATTCGCCACCGGCGTGACCGAGCCGGCCGCGATCGTCGCGCCGCCGGCCGCCGGCACGGCGGCGGCCCGTGCGGGCTTCGACGGCAGCGAGACGGTCGTGTCGATCCGCAATGCGCAGGGCGGCGAGTCCGAGCCGGTGCGATCGTGGTCGGACCTGCGCTGGAAGCTGCTGTCGGCCGCGTTCGACCATCGCGAGGTCGTGCTCGGCGCGCGTGACGGCAATGCGACCTTCGATTTCCGCGTCGACCTTCGCAACGTCCCCGACAGCCAGCTCGACGACGACTTCATGGCCCATCTGGGTTTCGAGGCCGGCGGCGGCACGTTGTCGGTCGCGTCGGTGCAGCCGGGCAGCGCGGCGGAGCACGCCGGCCTGAAGGTCGGCGACAAGCTGGTCGCGCTCGACGGCAAGCCGATCGGCGGCGCGTCGCGCTTCATCGATGCGGTGAAGCACCGTGCGGGCCAGCCGCTCGAGCTGCGGATCGAGCGCAACGGCGCCGCGCAGACGGTGGCGATCGTGCCGCAGATGCAGCGCGACGACGAATCGGGGCAGCAGGTCGGCCGGATCGGCGCGGCGCTGTCGATGCACGCGCCATCGGTGGACGTGCGCTACGGGCCGATCGAGAGCCTGCGGCTCGGCGCGCATCGCACGTGGGACATTTCCGTGTATTCGCTGAAGATGTTCGGGCGGATGATCACGGGCAACGCGTCGCTGAAGAACCTGTCCGGCCCGGTGACGATCGCCGACTACGCGGGCAAGAGCGCGCGGCTCGGTCCGTCGGCCTTCCTGTCGTTCCTCGCCCTTGTCAGCATTAGCCTTGGCGTCCTGAACTTGTTGCCGATTCCCGTTTTGGACGGGGGGCATCTGTTATATTATGCGGTTGAAGCCGCGACCGGGAAAGCCGTCTCGGAGCGCTGGCAGCTGATTCTGCAAAGAGCCGGGTTGATCTGCATCGTCGCGTTGTCGGCGATCGCGCTGTTCAACGATCTGGCTCGGTTAATCCATTTCTGAAGCGTCAGGCGGCGGCCGGTGGTCAGCCGCCTGATTTGATGCAGCTAAATATTGGGGATGCATGTTGTTCAAACCTCATCGCTTTGTACCTAAGACAGTTGCAGCGGCCGCGCTCGCCGCGTACGGCCTCGCGGCGCATGCAGCGGCACCGTTCGTGGTGCAAGACATCAAGATCGAGGGGCTGCAGCGCGTCGAAGCGGGTTCGGTGTTCGCCTATCTGCCGATCAAGCAGGGCGATACCTTCACGGACGACAAGGCATCCGAAGCAATCCGCGCGTTGTACGCGACGGGCTTTTTCAACGACGTGCGCATCGCCACGCAGGGCAACGTCGTGATCGTGCAGGTGCAGGAGCGTCCGGCCATCGCGTCGATCGACTTCACCGGCACGAAGGAATTCGACAAGGACAACCTGACGAAGGCGCTGCGCGCGGTCGGCCTGGCCGATGGCCGCTACTACGACAAGGCGCTCGTCGACAAGGCGGAGCAGGAGCTCAAGCGCCAGTACCTGACGCGCGGCTTCTATGCGGCCGAGGTCAAGACGACGGTCACGCCGGTCGACGCGAACCGCGTGTCGATCCTGTTCGCGGTCGCCGAAGGCCCGAGCGCGAAGATCCGCCAGATCAACTTCATCGGCAACAAGGCATTCAGCACCAGCACGCTGCGCGACGAGATGCAGTTGTCGACGCCGAACTGGTTCTCCTGGTACACGAAGAACGACCTGTACTCGAAGGAAAAGCTCACGGGCGACCTCGAGGCCGTGCGCTCGTACTACCTGAACCGCGGCTACCTCGAGTTCAACATCGAGTCGACCCAGGTGTCGATCTCGCCGGACAAGAAGGACATGTACCTGACGGTCACACTGCATGAAGGCGAGCCGTACACGGTGTCGGGCATCAAGCTGTCGGGCAACCTGCTCGATCGCGAGGCCGAACTCAACAAGCTGATCAAGATCAAGCCGGGCGACCGCTTCTCGGCCGAAAAGCTGCAGCAGACCACCAAGTCGATCGTCGACAAGCTCGGCGAATACGGCTACGCATTCGCGACCGTCAACGCGCAGCCGGACATCGACCAGGCGAACCACAAGGTGAACCTGAACCTCGTCGTCGATCCGAGCCGCCGCGTGTACGTGCGCCGCATCAACGTGGTCGGCAATACGCGCACGCGCGACGAAGTGGTGCGCCGCGAAATGCGCCAGCTCGAAAGCTCGTGGTTCGACTCGAACCGCCTCGCGCTGTCGAAGGACCGCGTGAACCGCCTCGGCTACTTCACCAACGTCGACGTGACGACGGTGCCGGTCGAAGGCACGAACGACCAGGTCGACGTGAACGTGAAGGTCGACGAAAAGCCGACCGGCGCGATCACGCTGGGCGCCGGCTTCTCGTCGACGGACAAGGTCGTGCTGTCGGCCGGCGTGTCGCAGGACAACGTGTTCGGTTCGGGCACGAGCCTGTCGGTGAACGTCAACACCGCGAAGAGCTACCGCACGCTGACCGTCACGCAGGTCGATCCGTACTTCACGGTCGACGGCATCAAGCGGATCACCGACGTGTTCTACCGCACGTACCAGCCGCTCTACTATTCGACGAGCTCGAGCTTCCGGATCATCAGCGCGGGCGGCAACCTGAAGTTCGGCATTCCGTTCTCGGAAGTCGACACCGTCTACTTCGGCGCGGGCTTCGAGCAGAACCGCCTCGACGTCGATTCGAACACGCCGCAGAGCTACCAGGATTACGTGAACCAGTTCGGCCGCGTGTCGAACACGGTGCCGCTGACGGTCGCATGGTCGCGCGACGCGCGTGACAGCGCGCTGATTCCGAGCCGCGGCTACTTCACGCAGGCGAACATGGAGTACGGCGTGCCGGTCGGCAAGATCCAGTACTACAAGGCGGACCTGCAGGCGCAGTACTACTATTCGTTCTCGCGCGGCTTCATCCTGGGCCTGAACCTGCAAGGCGGCTACGGTAACGGTATCGGCAACCCGTACCCGATCTTCAAGAACTACTACGCGGGCGGTATCGGCTCCGTGCGGGGCTACGAGCCGAGCTCGCTGGGCCCGCGCGACACGAAGACGAACGACCCGATCGGCGGTTCGAAGATGCTGGTCGGCAACATCGAGCTGACGTTCCCGCTGCCGGGTACCGGCTACGACCGCACGCTGCGCGTGTTCACGTTCCTCGACGGCGGTAACGTGTGGGGTAACGCGCCGGGCGGCACGAGTACGGGCGCCAACGGCCTGCGCTACGGCTACGGCGTGGGTCTCGCGTGGATCTCGCCGATCGGCCCGCTGAAGCTGAGCCTCGGCTTCCCGCTGCAGAAGCATGAAGGCGACCAGTACCAGAAATTCCAGTTCCAGATCGGGACGGCGTTCTGACCGAACGCATGACAACAGCAACGAGAGGGTAATTTTGCTAACCGGTAAGTTTTCGAAACGAGTGATGTGCGCGTTGACCGTTGCGCTGGCCTTGGGCGCGGCAACGGTGCACGCACAGGACGTCGCCCGCATCGCGGCGGTCAATTCGGATCGGATCCTGCGCGAGTCGGCGCCCGCGAAGGCGGCGCAGACGAAGCTCGAAGCCGAGTTCGCGAAGCGGGACAAGGATCTGCAGGACCTGGCGGCGCGCCTGAAGTCGATGTCCGATTCGCTGGACAAGAACGGCACGTCGCTGTCGGCGGCCGATCGCGCGCAGAAGCAGCGCGATCTCGCGCAGCTCGACACCGACTTCCAGCGCAAGCAGCGCGAGTTCCGCGAAGACCTGAACCAGCGTCGCAACGAAGAGCTGGCGGCCGTGCTGGAAAGGGCGAACAAGGTTATCAAGCAGATCGCCGAGCAGCAGAATTACGACCTGATCGTGCAGGAAGCCGTGTACGTCAGCCCGCGCATCGACATCACCGACAAGGTGCTCAAGGCGCTCGCGTCCGGCTCGACGAACTGAACGGAGCAGACGACGAATGGCATTGACGCTTGAGGCACTCGTAAAGCGGTTCGGCGGCGAGATCGCCGGCGACGCCCAGTGCACGGTCAGCGGCCTCGCGCCGCTCGACCAGGCAGGCCCTCAGCAGCTCGCGTTCCTCGCGAACCCGAAGTACCTGTCGCAGGTCGAGACGACCCGCGCCGGCGCGGTGCTGATCGCGCCGAAGGATCTGGAAAAGCTGGGCGCGGCCGCGAAGGGTCGCAATTTCATCGTGACGCCGAATCCGTACGCGTATTTCGCGCGCGTCGCGCAGATGTTCATCGATCTCGCCACGCCGCCGCGCGCGGCCGGCGTGCATCCGAGCGCGACGATCGATCCGGCCGCGCAGGTCGCCGCGACCGCGGTGATCGGCCCGCACGTGACGGTCGAAGCTGGCGCGGTGATCGAAGACGGCGTGCAGCTCGACGCGAACGTCTTCGTCGGTCGCGGCACGACGATCGGCGCCGGCTCGCATTTCTATCCGAACGCATCGGTGTACCACGGCTGCAAGATCGGCCCGCGCGCGATCGTCCATTCGGGCGCCGTGATCGGCTCCGACGGCTTCGGCTTCGCACCGGATTTCGTCGGCGACGGCGACGCGCGCACCGGCAGCTGGGTCAAGATCCCGCAGGTCGGCGGCGTGACGATCGGCCCGGACGTCGAAATCGGCGCGAACACGACGATCGACCGCGGCGCGATGGCGGATACCGTCATCGAGGAATGCGTGAAGATCGACAACCAGGTGCAGATCGGCCACAACTGCCGGATCGGCGCGTACACGGTGATCGCCGGCAGCGCCGGCATCGCGGGCAGTACGACGATCGGCCGCCATTGCATGATCGGCGGCGCGGCCGGGATCGCCGGCCACGTGACGCTCGGCGACTACGTCATCATCACCGCGAAGTCGGGCGTATCGAAGTCGCTGCCGAAGGCCGGCATCTATACCAGCGCGTTCCCGGCCGTTGACCACGGCGAATGGAACAAGAGCGCCGCGCTCGTGCGCAACCTCGACAAGCTGCGCGAGCGCATCAAGGCGCTCGAAGCCGCGCTCGCCGCCCAGGGCGGCGCGGGCGCCTGAGCGCGTCATGCGAGACCACGAACCGGGCACGGCCAGCGCAACCGGCCCGGTTTGCCAGACTGGGCCGCGCGGCGGCCCGCTTCAGCCTTTGCATCACCACCGCGCAGCCTCTGCGTGAGACGAACCATCATGAGCACTGAAAAAATCAATCTCGACATCCACAAGATCCTCACGCTGCTGCCGCATCGCTACCCGATTCTGCTCGTCGACCGCGTGCTCGAACTCGAACCGCACAAAGGGATCAAAGCGCTGAAGAACGTGTCGATCAACGAGCCGTTCTTCCAGGGGCACTTCCCGAAGCGGCCGGTGATGCCGGGCGTGCTGATCCTCGAGGCGCTCGCACAAGCCGCGGCGCTGCTGACGTTCGCGGAAGAGCAGCCGAAGGATCCGGAGAACACGCTGTACTACTTCGTCGGGATCGACGGCGCCCGCTTCAAGCGCGTGGTCGAACCGGGCGACCAGCTGATCCTGAACGTGACGTTCGAGCGCTACATCCGCGGCATCTGGAAATTCAAGGCGGTGGCGGAAGTGGACGGCAAGGTGGCGGCGGAAGCCGAACTGATGTGCACGGTCAAGACGGCCGACGCGGCGCCCTGAGCGACGCGGCACGCATGGATAACATAACGCGAGCAACGCGACACATCATATCGAGAGGCAACGGCGCATGACCAGGATTCATCCTACCGCGATCGTCGAGCCGGGCGCGCAGATCGACGAATCGGTCGAGATCGGCCCGTACGCGATCGTCGGCCCGCACGTCACGATCGGCGCGCGCACGACGATCGGCTCGCACAGCGTGATCGAGGGGCATACGACGCTCGGCGAGGACAACCGCATCGGCCATTACGCGTCGGTCGGCGGCCGTCCGCAGGACATGAAGTACAAGGACGAGCCGACGAAGCTCGTGATCGGCAACCGCAACACGATCCGCGAATTCACGACGATCCACACGGGCACCGTGCAGGACGTCGGCGTGACGACGCTCGGCGACGATAACTGGATCATGGCCTACGTGCATATCGGTCATGACTGCCGCGTCGGCAACAACGTGATCCTGTCGAGCAACGCGCAGATGGCCGGCCACGTCGAGATCGGCGATTTCGCGATCGTCGGCGGCATGTCGGGCGTGCACCAGTTCGTGCGCATCGGCGCGCATTCGATGCTGGGCGGCGCGTCGGCGCTCGTGCAGGACATCCCGCCGTTCGTGATCGCGGCGGGCAACAAGGCCGAGCCGCACGGTATCAACGTCGAAGGGCTGCGCCGGCGCGGCTTCTCGGCCGACGCGATCTCGGCGCTGCGCAGCGCGTACCGCTTGCTGTACAAGAACGGCCTGTCGCTCGAGGAAGCGAAGGTGCAATTGCGCGAGCTCGCGGAAGCGGGCGGCGACGGCGATGCACCGGTGAAGGCGCTCGTCGAGTTCATCGACGCGTCGCAACGCGGCATCATCCGCTAAGCGATGCCGCTCACGACCCATCAGCTCCGGCTCGCGATGGTGGCCGGCGAGCCGTCGGGCGACCTGCTCGCGGCGTCGCTGCTCGGCGGACTGCGCGAGCGGCTGCCCGAAGCGGCCCGGTATTACGGGATCGGCGGGCCGCGCATGATCGCGCAGGGCTTCGACTCGCACTGGCAGATGGACAAGCTGACCGTGCGCGGCTATGTCGAGGCGCTGGGCCAGATTCCCGAGATCCTGCGGATTCGCGGCGAACTCAAGCGCCAGCTGCTCGCCGAGCGGCCGGACGCGTTCATCGGCGTCGACGCGCCCGATTTCAACTTCAGCGTCGAACAGGCGGCGCGCGACGCGGGCATCCCGTCGATCCACTTCGTGTGCCCGTCGATCTGGGCGTGGCGCGGCGGCAGGATCAAGAAGATCGCGAAGTCCGTCGATCACATGCTGTGCCTGTTCCCGTTCGAACCGGCGATCCTCGACAAGGCTGGCGTCGCATCGACGTACGTCGGTCATCCGCTGGCCGACGACATTCCGCTCGAACCCGACACGCACGGCGCGCGCATCGCGCTGGGTCTGCCGGCCGACGGCCCCGTGATCGCGGTGCTGCCGGGCAGCCGGCGCTCGGAGATCGCGCTGATCGGCCCGACGTTCTTTGCGGCGATGGCGCTGATGCAGCAGCGCGAGCCCGGTGTGCGGTTCGTGATGCCGGCGGCGACGCCCGCGCTGCGCGAACTGCTGCAGCCGCTCGTCGACGCCCATCCGCAGCTCGCGCTGACGATCACCGACGGCCGTTCGCAGGTCGCGATGACGGCCGCCGACGCGATCCTCGTGAAGAGCGGCACCGTCACGCTGGAAGCCGCGCTGCTGAAAAAGCCGATGGTGATCTCGTACAAGGTGCCCTGGCTGACCGGGCAGATCATGCGTCGGCAGGGCTACCTGCCGTATGTCGGCTTGCCGAACATCCTGGCGGGGCGCTTCGTCGTGCCGGAGCTGCTGCAGCATTTCGCGACGCCCGAGGCGCTCGCCGATGCGACGCTCACACAGCTGCGCGACGACGCGAACCGCCGCACGCTGACCGAAGTGTTTACCGAAATGCATCTGTCGCTGCGGCAGAATACGGCCGCGAAGGCGGCCGAGGCCGTCGTGCGCGTGCTCGAACAACGCAAGGGGGGCGCATGACCGCCGTCCGTGCACCGCGCCGCCGCGCGCCGAGCGACGTGCAGGGCGGTTTCGACTTCAGCCGCCCGGACGAGATCGTCTGCGGCGTCGACGAAGCGGGCCGAGGCCCGCTCGCCGGGCCGGTGGTGGCCGCCGCGGTGATTCTCGATCCGGCGCAGCCGATCGACGGGCTCGACGATTCGAAAGCGCTGTCCGCGAAAAAGCGCGACATGCTGTACGACCTGATCGTCGCGCGTTCGCGCGCGTACTGCGTCGCGTCGGCGAGCGTCGACGAGATCGATACGCTGAACATCCTGCATGCGACGATGCTCGCGATGAAACGGGCGGTCGAAGGGCTGTCGGTGCTGCCGACGCTCGCGCAGATCGACGGCAACCGTTGCCCGACGTTGATGGTACGTGCCGAGGCGATCGTCAGCGGCGACGCGCTCGTGCCGAGCATCTCGGCCGCGTCGATCCTCGCGAAGGTCACGCGCGACCGCATGCTGGTCGACCTGCATGAGCGCTTCCCCGTATATGGCTTCAACGTGCATGCCGGGTACGGCACGCCGAAACATCTTGCCGCGCTGCGCGAGCACGGCCCGTGCGAAGTGCATCGGCGCTCGTTTGCCCCCGTGCGCGAGGCGCTCGACCTGATTCGATGAAAAGCATCACTTCCCGCGACAACCCGCTGTACAAGCGCCTGAAGACGCTCGCGGGTTCGACGCCCCATCAGCGCCGCAGCGGCCAGGCGCTGCTCGAAGGTTTCCACCTCGCGAGCGCGTACCTCGATACGGGCGCGGCGCCCGAACTGTGCGTGACGACCGAAGGCGCGCTCGGCCACGCGGAGGCGCAGGCGATCGTCGCGCGCATCGACGCGCAGCGGATCGTCACGCTGCCGGACGCGTTGTTCGGGCAGTTGTCGAACGTCGTCAACGGCGTCGGCTTCCTGCTGCTGGTCGACCGGCCGGCGCAACCGCTGCCCGGGCGCGTCACGCATACGTCGGTCGTGCTCGACGGCGTGCAGGATGCCGGCAACGTCGGCTCGATCCTGCGCAGCGCGGCGGCGGCCGGCGTGCGTCACGTGTTCTGCGCACCGGGGACGGCCCATGCGTGGTCGTCGAAGGTGCTGCGTTCGGGCATGGGCGCGCATTTCCTGTTGTCGATCCATGAGGACGTCGAAGCGGCGGCGCTGGCCGAACGCCTCGACGTACCGGTCGCGCTGACCGACTCGCACGGCGCGCAGGCCGTCTACGACTGCGACCTGTCGGGGCCCGTCGCGTGGGTGTTCGGTAACGAAGGCGCCGGCGTGTCGGCGTTCTGGCGCGACGCGGCCACGCATCGGGTGACGATTCCGCAACCGGGCGGGATGGAGTCGCTGAACGTTGCTGCTGCGGCAGCGGTGTGCCTGTTCGAGCAGGTACGGCAGCAGCGGCCGGCGTGACGCCGCACGCGTTGCATGTGCGGTAAAACGAAACAAGGCCGCGTTCGACGCGGCCTTGTTGTTTTCGGCGACGGCCGGACGGCCGCCTGCGCTCTCGCGCTCAGTACGACTGCCGGTCGAGGCGGATTTCCTGCAGGATCGTCGTCGCGATTTCCTCGATCGACTTGTGCGTCGACGACAGCCACTTGATCCCTTCGCGGCGCATCATCGCCTCGGCCTCGTTGATCTCGTAGCGGCAGTTCTCGGGTGCCGCGTACTTGCTGCCCGGCCGGCGCTCGTTGCGGATTTCCGACAGGCGCTGCGGGTCGATCGACAGCCCGAACAGCTTCTCGCTGTACGGCGACAGCGCCGACGGCAGCTTGCCGCGTTCGAAATCCTCCGGAATCAGCGGATAGTTGGCGGCCTTCACGCCGTACTGCATCGCGAGGTACAGGCTCGTCGGCGTCTTGCCGCTGCGCGACACGCCGACCAGGATCACGTCGGCTTCCGACAGGTTGCGGTTCGACTGGCCGTCGTCGTGTGCGAGCGAGAAGTTGATCGCCTCGATCCGCGTCTTGTACTCCTCGGTGTCCGCATTCTGGTGGCCGCGGCCCATCGCGTGGCTCGACTTGAGCTCCAGTTCCTGCTCGAGCGGCTCGACGAAGCGCTGGAACATGTCGAGCACGAGCGCGTTCGAGCGCTTGACGATGTCGTTCGAC
Source organism: Burkholderia sp. AU17457 (assembly GCF_002223255.1). Taxonomy (NCBI): domain Bacteria; kingdom Pseudomonadati; phylum Pseudomonadota; class Betaproteobacteria; order Burkholderiales; family Burkholderiaceae; genus Burkholderia; species Burkholderia sp. AU17457. The sequence goes on along the minus strand of NZ_NKFB01000003.1, from coordinate 1,774,011 downwards.
TCGCTGTCGACGAGCGTCGTGAACACGATCGCGCGGCGGCCGTCGTGTACGGCGGCCTCGTTGATCTTCTCGACGGTCGCATAGGCCTTGTCGAGCGAGTCGACGAACGGCACGCGCACGAGGCGGAATTTCTGGTCGAACTGGGAGAGGATCGAGTGCGCGAAGGTTTCGGCAGTGATCCCGGTGCCGTCGGAGACGATGAATACGGTAGGCAGCATGAATCTGGACGTCGAGCGTGAAGGGCAGTTGCGCGGGCGGCTGGAGGCACGCCTCCACACCCAGTGACAAGGTCGCGCCACATCCGGCAGCCGGCACGGTAGAATAGCGGCAACCTGTTGGATAAGCAATTGCGGGGGCGGGGCGCGAACGGCGCCCGCGACTTGGCCGCGAGATTCGAGAATTCCCGGCAAGTCTGGCGATTTGTCTGCAAATATCGCCCTTCTGCCGGGATTTTTGCAAATCGGGTCGGATGATTTTCGCCGCTGCGAGTGTTTATCTAACAGGTTGCGCAAGACGCGCCGCGCCTTTTTGCAAGCGCCCGCGTCCGAGCCCACTTGCGCGATCGAGCATTTTTTTCACACTTAGGGGCTTGTATGACTAACGCAGCAAACGTCGCAAAGGACCAGGCGTATGTAATTCCGTTCGAGCAGTTGCGGATGACCGATGTGGAGATCGTGGGCGGCAAGAATGCGTCGCTCGGCGAGATGATCAGCCAGCTTTCCGAAGCAGGCGTTCGCGTACCCACCGGTTTCGCCACGACCGCGCTCGCATTCCGCGATTTCCTCAAGCACAACGACCTCACCGATCGCATCGCCAAGCGTCTCGAGTCGCTCGACATCGACGACGTGAAGGCGCTCGCCGAAGCCGGTGCCGAAATCCGCAAGTGGATCGTCGACGCGCCGCTGCAGGCGCGCCTCGAGCAGGAAATCCGCGCGCAGTTCGACGTGCTGAAGAACGGCTCGCCGAACGAACTGTCGTTCGCCGTGCGCTCGTCCGCGACCGCGGAAGACCTGCCCGACGCGTCGTTCGCCGGCCAGCAGGAGTCGTATCTGAACGTCGTCGGCATCGACGACGTGCTCGACCGCATGAAGCACGTGTTCGCGTCGCTGTACAACGACCGCGCGATCTCGTACCGCGTGCACAAGGGCTTCACGCACGCCGAAGTCGCGCTGTCGGCCGGTGTGCAGCGCATGGTCCGCTCGGACGTCGGCGCGGCCGGCGTGATGTTCACGATCGATACCGAATCGGGCTTCAAGGACGCCGTGTTCATCACGTCGAGCTACGGCCTGGGCGAAACCGTCGTGCAGGGCGCGGTGAACCCGGACGAGTTCTACGTGTTCAAGACGACGCTCGCGCAGGACAAGTACCCGATCATCCGCCGCTCGATCGGCTCGAAGCTGATCAAGATGGAATTCACGCAGCCGGGCGAGCCGGGCCGCGTGAAGACGGTCGACGTGCCGCACGAGCAGCGCAACCGCTACTCGATCACCGACGAAGACGTGATCGAGCTGGCGAAGTACGCGGTCATCATCGAGAAGCACTACCAGCGTCCGATGGACATCGAGTGGGGCAAGGACGGCCGCGACGGCAAGATCTTCATCCTGCAGGCGCGTCCGGAAACGGTGAAGAGCCAGGCGAGCGGCAAGGCCGAGCAGCGCTTCAAGCTGAAGGGCCAGTCGCAGGTGCTCGCGACGGGGCGTGCGATCGGCCAGAAGATCGGCGCGGGCCCCGTGCGCGTGATCCAGGATCCGTCGGAAATGGAACGCGTGCAGCCGGGCGACGTGCTGGTGGCCGACATGACCGACCCGAACTGGGAGCCGGTGATGAAGCGGGCGGCGGCGATCGTCACGAACCGTGGCGGCCGTACCTGCCACGCGGCGATCATCGCGCGTGAGCTCGGCGTGCCGGCAGTCGTCGGCTGCGGCGATGCAACGGACGTGCTGAAGGACGGCGCGCTCGTCACCGTGTCGTGCGCGGAAGGCGACGAAGGCAAGATCTACGACGGGCTGCTCGAGACGGAAGTCACGGAGGTGCAGCGCGGCGAACTGCCGGAAATCCCGGTCAAGATCATGATGAACGTCGGCAACCCGCAGCTCGCGTTCGACTTCTCGCAACTGCCGAACGGCGGCGTGGGTCTCGCGCGTCTCGAGTTCATCATCAACAACAACATCGGTGTTCACCCGAAGGCGATTCTCGAGTATCCGAACATCGACCAGGACCTGAAGAAGGCGGTCGAGAGCGTCGCGCGCGGTCACGCGTCGCCGCGTCAGTTCTACGTCGACAAGCTGACGGAAGGCGTCGCGACGATCGCGGCGGCGTTCTATCCGAAGCCCGTGATCGTGCGTCTGTCCGACTTCAAGTCGAACGAGTACAAGAAGCTGATCGGCGGTTCGCGTTACGAGCCGGACGAGGAAAACCCGATGCTGGGCTTCCGCGGCGCGTCGCGCTACATCGCCGAGGACTTCGCGCAGGCGTTCGAGATGGAATGCCGTGCACTGAAGCGCGTGCGTGACGAGATGGGCCTGACCAACGTCGAGATCATGGTGCCGTTCGTGCGGACCGTGAAGCAGGCGGAGCGCGTCGTCGGCCTGCTCGAGAAGTTCGGCCTGAAGCGCGGCGAAAACGGCCTGCGCCTCGTGATGATGTGCGAAGTCCCGACCAACGCGATCCTCGCCGAAGAGTTCCTGGAACACTTCGACGGTTTCTCGATCGGCTCGAACGACCTCACGCAGCTCACGCTCGGCCTCGACCGCGATTCGGGCATGGAACTGCTGGCCGTCGACTTCGACGAACGCGATCCGGCCGTCAAGTTCCTGTTGAAGCGTGCGATCGATACCTGCCGCAAGATGGGCAAGTACGTCGGGATCTGCGGCCAGGGCCCGTCCGATCATCCGGACTTCGCGCAATGGCTGACCGACGAAGGCATCGTCTCGATCTCGCTGAACCCCGACACGATCATCGATACGTGGCAGGCGCTCGCCAACCGCAAGTAACGGTCGGTCATGCAACTTCGGCGAAAGGGCGGTCCGCCGTGCTTTCGTTGAAGGCAAAATGCAAGGTTCGTGCTATAAACACCCCGGTAAGCACCGGGGTGTTTTTTTTCGTCGGTACGCGCGGCGATCTCCAGCGTGCCGACCGCTTCGTCCAGTTGTGCACGCAGCGAATAGAGTGAGCATCGGAGACGTTTTTCTGGAGACCACAATGATGTCGGGGCATCTGTTCTGGTGGGTCGGGGTGGGCGTGCTGGTCGTCGCGGAGTTGCTGACGGGCACGTTCTACCTGCTGATGATCGCGCTCGGCTTTCTCGCGGGCGGACTGTTGCAACTGGCCGGTTTCGCGCCGCACGTGCAGTTCGGCGCGGCGGCCGCGGTCGCGATCGTCGCGATGATCGTACTGCGCCGCTCGGGGCTCGGCCGCAAGCAGAAGCGAGACACGTCGACGAATCCCGACGTCAATCTCGATATCGGCTCGACCGTCACGGTCGACGCGTGGCGTGACGGCCGCGCGCGCGTGCAGTATCGCGGGGCAGACTGGGACGTCGAGCTCGCGTACGGCGAGCGCGACGATGCGCACGTGTACCAGGTCAGCGCCGTGCGGGGCAATTGCCTCGTGGTCGTGGCGAAACCCGCGGGCTGATTGTCCGCTGATACAACAAGGAGGGAATATTTCATGGATTCGCTGATCATCTGGGTTGTCCTGCTCGTCATCGCGATCGTGATCGTGTCGAAGACGGTGAAGATCGTGCCGCAGCAGCATGCATGGGTGCTCGAGCGCTTCGGGCGCTACCACGCGACGCTGTCTCCCGGTCTCAATATCGTGCTGCCGTTCGTCGATCGCATCGCGTACCGGCACGTGCTGAAGGAAATTCCGCTCGACGTGCCGAGCCAGGTCTGTATCACGCGCGACAACACGCAGTTGCAGGTCGACGGCGTGCTGTACTTCCAGGTAACCGATCCGATGAAGGCGTCCTACGGATCGAGCAACTTCGTGCTGGCGATCACGCAGCTCGCGCAAACCACGCTGCGCTCCGTGGTCGGCAAGCTCGAACTCGACAAGACGTTCGAGGAGCGCGATTTCATCAACCACAACATCGTGTCGGCGCTCGACCAGGCGGCGGCGAACTGGGGCGTGAAAGTGCTGCGCTACGAGATCAAGGACCTGACGCCGCCGAAGGAGATCCTGCACGCGATGCAGGCGCAGATCACCGCGGAGCGCGAAAAGCGCGCGCTGATCGCCGCATCCGAAGGCCGCAAGCAGGAACAGATCAATCTCGCGTCGGGTGCGCGCGAAGCCGCGATCCAGAAGTCCGAAGGCGAGCGGCAGGCCGCGATCAACCAGGCGCAGGGCGAAGCCGCCGCGATTCTGGCGGTGGCCGAGGCGAACGCGCAGGCGATCCAGAAGATCGCGAGCGCGATCCAGTCGCAGGGCGGGATGGACGCGGTGAACCTGAAGGTCGCCGAGCAGTATGTCGGCGCGTTCGCGAATCTCGCGAAGCAGGGCAATACGCTGATCGTGCCGTCGAACCTGTCGGATCTCGGCACCGCGATCTCGTCGGCGCTGACGATCGTCAAGAGCGCGGGGGCGGCGTCCGGCGCGAAGGGCTGAGCCCGACGGTCCGCCCGATGCCAGCGCGGTCGCCCGTTGCGCTCGTCATGCGGCGAATCGTCGCGCAGCCGGACAAACGGCACGCGCGATTCAGGTAGTCCAAAGCGACACGGCCCGCTTCGAGCGGGCCGTGTCGTTTGCGATGATGGCGTGCGCGTCAGGTGCCGGCGCGCATGATGCGCGCCTTCTCGCGTTCCCAGTCGCGTTTCTTCTCGGTTTCGCGCTTGTCGTGCAGCTTCTTGCCCTTCGCGAGCGCGATGTCGCATTTCACGCGGCCGCCCTTGTAGTGGAAGTTCAGCGGCACGAGCGTATAGCCGCGCTGCTCGACCTTGCCGATCAGCTTCTTGATTTCCTCGCGGTGCAGCAGCAGCTTGCGCGTGCGGACCGGGTCGGGCTTGATGTGCGTCGAGGCTTCGGGCAGCGGGCTGATATGGGTCCCGATCAGGAAGATCTCGGCGTTCTTCACCACGACGTAGCCTTCCTTGATCTGGCCGCGTCCGGCGCGCAGCGCCTTGACTTCCCAGCCCTCGAGCACGAGCCCCGCCTCGTAGCGTTCCTCGATGTGATAATCGAAGTGCGCTTTCCTGTTGTCGATGATGCTCATGAAAGGATCGGGCCAACTCGTTTAAAATCACGATTTTAGCAAAGCGGGGCGGGAATCGCCCGGCTTGGCGTTCCCCCTTTCAGCGATGCCGCGCGATTTATGGCAGATGTCCAGAAAACCGTATTGATCCGCCACTCGGCGGAACAGATGTTCGACCTCGTCACCGACGTGGCCGACTACCCCAATTTCCTGCCCTGGTGCGGCGGTGTCGAGGTTCGCCGTCAGGACGAGAGCGGGATGGAAGCGCGCATCGACATCAACTTCAAGGGTATCAAGCAGCATTTCGCGACGCGCAACACGCAGCAGCGTCCGACGCGCATCGACATGGAATTCGCGGACGGGCCGTTCAAGAAGTTCACGGGTTCGTGGCGCTTCACCCCGCTGCGCGCCGATGCGTGCAAGATCGAATTCGCGCTGCACTACGAGTTTTCGAGCATCCTGCTCGAGAAGATCATCGGGCCGGTGTTCAGCCACATCGCGAACACGTTCGTCGATTCGTTCGTGAAGCGCGCGGACCAGCGCTACGGAAAGGGGTGACGCGATGCTGTCGATCGAAGTCTGCTATGCACTGCCGGATCGCCAGACGCTGATTCCGCTGTCGCTGCCCGAAGGGGCGACCGTGCGCTCGGCCATCGACGCGAGCGGCGTGCTCGCGTTGCACCCGGAGATCGATCTCGCGCACGCGAAGACGGGCGTGTACGGCAAGCTCGCGCCGCTCGATACGCCGCTCGTCGACCACGATCGCGTCGAGATCTACCGTCCGCTGATCGTCGATCCGAAGCTCGCGCGCCAGCGGCGCGTCGACAAGTCCCGCCGCGACGGTTCGATCGAGGGCCGCAAGTGGATGCACAAGGACGCGCGCTGACGCGTCGTTCGCGCTGACGGGCGGTCAAACGCCGCGGCGCTCAGTGGGCCGCGGCGTTTGCGTTTGTCGGCGCGCCGCCCGGCGTGTCGCCATGCTTTCGCACGGAGCCGTATACGCCGGCGAGCAGCAGCACGAGCGCGGCGATCTCGAGCGCATGCGGCATCCGCCGGTCGTACACGAACGCGTACAGCATCGCGAACACGGTTTCGAACACGATCAACTGACCCGATAGCGTCAGCGGCAGCCGCTTCGACGCGGCGTTCCACAGCCCGTTGCCGAGCCACGACGCGCCGATCGCGAGCACGAGGTTCAGCAGCCAGAACAACTGCCAGCGCGATGCGGGCACGGCCGCCTGCACGGTGCCGGCCGGCAGCGCGAGGATCGCCAGCCAGCAGAGCCCGCCGATCAGGCCCGTCACGACACCCCACAGCACCGACCATTCGTTGCCGCCGAAGTGGTGATGGCGCTGCAGGTAGCGTGTGTTCGCCACCGCATACCAGGTCCAGCTCGCGAGCGCGCCCAACGCACAGGCGATGCCCGCGAGCTTCTGGGCGAGCGTCGTCGCGTGCGCGGCTTCGGACGTGAACAGATCGACGTTGATGCAGACGATGCCCGCGATCACCAGCACGAGCGGGGCGGCAAGCCGCCGCAGCGGCATGGCGCCGTGGTCGCCGAGGCCCGCGAGCGTGACGGTCACGGGCAGCACGCCCACGATCAGCGAGCTGGGCGCGATGCCGATCAGGTGCACGGCGCCGGACAGCAGCATGTAGTACGCGACGTTGCCGATGACGGCGAGCCTCACGAGGGCGACGAGATCCTCGCGGGTCAGCCGGGCGAGCAGCGAGCGCGCGGCCGGCAAGGCGGCCACGAGCGACACGAGGCCGTACATCGTGTAGCGGCCGGCGCTCAGCAGCAGCGGCGAGAAATCGGTCAGCAGCCGCGGCACGAGAAACACCATGCCCCACAGGGCGCCTGCCAGGACACCGTACACCACGCCGCGCTGCATCGACCGCTCCGAACGAATGACTGAAGTGCGCGCATGTTAGCGATGCCGTCGCGGCGGCGTCTTGTTCATTCCTGCACTCGGGGCATGGCGTCGAGCGGTTTCGACGGGCGGCGAATCAGTCCTTTGCCGAATCGGGTGTCGCCGCCGCGCCGTCACCGGCGGCACGCGTGCGCGCCGGGCGCCGCACGGTACGCAGCTTGCCGCTGTTGCCGCCGCCGCAGTAGAAGCGGTCGTGACCGTCGGATTCGAGCCCCGACACGCCGACACCGGCCGGCATGTCGATCTGCTCGAGTACTTCCCCCGTGCGCGGATCGATGCGCCGCAGGTCGCTCCGGTCGGCTTCCCACGTGCCGTGCCACAGCTCGCCGTCGACCCACGTCACGCCCGTGACGAAGCGGTTCGATTCGATCGTGCGCAGCACGGCGCCCGACTGCGGATCCACCTGATGAATCTTGCGTTCGCTGTACTGGCCGACCCACAGCGTGCCTTCCGCCCACGCGAGCCCCGAATCGGCGCCGCCGCCGGGCGCCGGGATCGTCGCGAGCACGCGGCCCGATTCGGGGTCGATCTTCTCGATGCGGTCCTCGACGATCTGGAACAGGTGGTGGCCGTCGAACGCGGTGCCCGCGTGCGCGGCGACGTCGAGCGAACGGACGATCGTGCCGCGCTCGGGGTCGAGCGCATTCAGCTTGTCGCCGGACGCGTACCACACGTGCTGCCCGTCGAACGTGACGCCGTGCACGGCGTCGACGCCCGGAAACGGGCCGTACTCGTGAAGGATGTCTGCAGTGGAGCGTTTCATGTTCGTTACCTCGTCGTTCGATGAGGCCATCCTAATCGCCCGGCAGCGCAACCGGGAGTAACAAGGTCGTCGCGAATCCGGGCAGCGGCGGCGTCATCCAGCGGCGCGCGCGTGCGCGGCCGAGTGCCTGCACCTTGCCGGTTTCCGCGAGCGCATCCAGCGCGCGCTGCACGGTGCGCTGGCTGGCGCCGAGCGCGAGCGCCAGCGCGGAGCTCGACCATGCTTCGCCGTCGGCGAGGAGCGCGAGCACGGCCGCGTGCCGATCGTCGACCGGGCGCGCGAGGACGACGGTTTCGCGCACGCCGAGCGGTTCGAGCGCGAAGCCGCGCGGCGTCGCGACGACGTTCGCGAGCGGGCGCAGCACCGCGCGCAGCCGGCCGATCTCCACACGCAGCCGCGCACGATGCGATTCGTCGGCCTGTTTCGCGCGGAACGCGGCGGCGACGAGCGCGTTTCTCGACACGTCGGCCGGCCACGCTTCGCCGAGCGCACGGGCGAGCACGAACAGCACCGGACGCCGCGCGAGCGACACGGTCGTGCGCGCATCGCGCACCGTGTGGCGGCATGCGTCGACGACCAGCGCATTCGACTCGAACAGCGTCTCGACTTCGTCGAGCGGCACGAGCCGCGACGTGCCGCGCGCGATGAGCCGAGCGGCCGGCGCGTCGAGCACGCGCGCGGCGGTGTCGACCTCGGCCGTCAGCGCTGCGATGCCGGCGGCGCGGGCGGCTGTCCGCGCACGGTCGAGCGCCGCTCGGGCCGCGTGCGTACGGATGCGGCGCATCGCGATGCCGGCCGCGATCAATTCATGGGCGGCGCGCGATGCGGGCGGCAGCGGCGCGGGATCGAGATGCGCGAGCAGCCGCTCGGCCTCGTCGAGATGGCCGATCAGCAGCAAGCGGCGAACGCCGAGATAGCGTGCATGCGCGGCGTTCGCACGGTCACCGTGCGCGTCGAGCGTCGCGCAGGCCGCATCGAGCGCGCGCGTCGGCCAGTGCAGGTCGCGCGACGCGAGCGCGATCTCGGCTTCCGCGACGACGCAGCGCGCCCGCGCGACCGCTTCCTTCGCGCCGAATGCGCGTGCGGCGCCGCGCACGAGCGAACGCGCGCGTTCGAAATCGCCGAGCTGCGCGAGCGCGATGCCGCGCAGCGCGAGCGCCGGCGCATCGTCGCGCAGCGCGACGCGGTTCAACGCGCCGAGCGCGTCACCGGCCGCGAGCGCGCGCGCGGCCGCCGTGATCAGCGAATCCATCCGAATCCCGACACACTTGTCACTCCCTGCGGTCCGATGCCGGCCACTAATCTAGCACCACGCACACGGCTCCGGATGCCGTGCCCGGATACCCATCGGAAGGAGGAACCTGCAATGACGACCCATCTCACCGGAACCCGCGACGAATGGCTGGCCGAACGCCGCGCGCTGCTCGACGCTGAAAAGGCGTTGACGCGGCAAAGCGACGAACTCGCGCGGCGGCGCCAGGCGCTGCCGTGGGTGCGCGTCGACAAAACTTACCGGTTCGATACCGAGGACGGCCAGACGACGCTCGACGACCTGTTTCGCGGCCGTTCGCAACTGCTCGTCTATCACTTCATGTTCGGCCCCGACTACAAGGCCGGCTGCCCGTCGTGCTCGGCGCTCGCCGACGGCTTCGACGGCTTCGCCGTGCATCTGGCGCACCACGACGTGACGCTCGCGGCCGTGTCGCGCGCGCCGCTCGCGAAACTGCTCGCATACCGGCAGCGGATGGGGTGGACGTTCCCGTGGGCGTCGTCGGTCGGCAGCGATTTCAACTTCGACTTCAATGTGTCGTTCACCGAAACGCAGCAGCGCGCGGGCGACGTCGAATACAACTATGCGCGGGCCGGCCATGCGATGGACATGGATCCGCCGCCGGCGCCCGTCGTGCAGTTCGCGGCCACGTGCGGCACCGACGCGCTCACGTATTCGCTCGACCGGCCGGGGATGAGTGCGTTCGTGCGCGAGGACGGCGCCGTCTATCACACGTATTCGACCTACGCACGCGGCCTCGACGGCTTGTGGGGGATGTACCAGTGGCTCGATCGCGCGCCGCGCGGGCGCAACGAGGCCGGCCCGTGGTGGCGTCGTCACGACGAGTACGCGCGCGGCTGAGCGGGCCGGCGACGGGTGGGCATGCGCAATGACACGAACGACGACCGGGCTGAAAACCGGGCCGGCAACCGGCGAGACAGCCCCCGATCCGCGGGTGTTCGGCGCGGCGATCGCGGCCGTGTTCGCGGTCGCCGCGATGGCGTTGCTGGCGCAGCACGCGTCGATGGCGGAGATGGGCGGCGAACCGATGCCCGGCGGCTGGATCGCGTCGGCCGCCTGGCTGCGACCGTGCGGGCAGGGCGCCGGGCGCGCATTCGCCGCGTTCGCCGGAATGTGGGGCGCGATGACGGTGACGATGATGCTGCCCGTGCTCGCGCCGCGGCTCTGGCATTACCGGCAGCGCATCGGCCCCTATGCGGCGGTGCGGCCGGCCTGGCTCGTCGTCGTCGCGCGGGCCGGCTACTTCTCGGTCTGGATCGCGCTCGGCGCGTTGGTGTTTCCAGCCGGCGCCGCGCTGACGACGGCCGCGGCGCGGCTGCCGGCGCTCGCCCGGACGATGCCGTTCGCGACCGGCGCCGTCGTGCTGGCCGCGGGCGGGCTGCAATTCTCCGGGTGGAAGGCGCGCCGGCTCGTGTGCTGCCGGCACGCGGCGGTACAAGGCGGACACCGGCCGCGGGCGGCGGCCGCCACGGCATGGCGGTACGGCGTGCATGCCGCGATCCGATGCGGCGCGTGTTGCGGGAACCTGATGGCGGTCGCGCTGGCGGCCGGCATGATGGATCTGCGCGTGATGGCCGCCGTCGCGGGGGCGATCGCCGCCGAACGCCTGGCGCCGGCCGGCGGGCGCGTCGCGCGGATCGTCGGGTGCGGCGTGGTGGTGGCCGGCATCGCGATGGTCGCCCGCGCGGCCGGGCTGGCGTGAGGCGGGCAGAGCCGCTTCGGCTGTGTGGCGCCGGGCCGTGCGCGGCCGCTGTCGTCGCGCCCGTGTGGCCTCGGCGCGACACGCGCACGTGCCGCCCGGCCAGCCCTTGCGCGAATGGTTCGACGCGGCCGTGAAACGAAAAGCGATCGAAAACGAACCGAACGGCGATCCGAACGATTCGGCCCCCGAACGGCCGAAACCGGCTAAGCCGTTGTTCGTGTTGTGAAAATTCACGGCGCTTCGCGTATAATTCGCTTTTGCGCCCATAGGATTTGCCATGCGTCTGATCCAAAAAGCACTCACTTTCGATGACGTGCTCCTCGTTCCCGCCTTCTCCGACGTTCTCCCGCGCGACACCAGCCTCAAGACCAAGCTGACCCGCAACATCTCCCTGAACATGCCGCTCGTGTCCGCCGCGATGGACACGGTCACCGAAGGTCGCCTCGCGATCGCGATGGCGCAGCAGGGTGGCGTCGGTATCGTCCACAAGAACCTCACGCCGGCCGAGCAGGCCCGCGAAGTCGCGAAGGTCAAGCGTTTCGAGTCGGGCGTCGTCCGCGACCCGATCACCGTGCCGCCGCAAATGAAGGTGCGCGACGTGATCGCGCTGTCGCGCCAGCATGGCATCTCGGGCTTCCCGGTCGTCGAAGGTCCGCAGCTCGTCGGCATCGTCACGAACCGCGACCTGCGTTTCGAAACGCGCCTCGACGAGCCGGTCAAGTCGATCATGACGCCGCGCGAGCGCCTCGTCACGGTCAAGGAAGGCACGCCGCTCGCCGAAGCGAAGGCGCTGATGCACAGCCACCGCCTCGAGCGCGTGCTGGTCGTCAACGACGCGTTCGAACTGCGCGGCCTGATGACCGTCAAGGACATCACGAAGCAGACCGAGCACCCGGACGCGTGCAAGGACGAACACGGCAAGCTGCGCGCAGGCGCGGCGGTCGGCGTCGGCCCGGACAACGAGGAGCGCGTCGAGCTGCTGGTGCAGGCCGGCGTCGACGTGATCGTCGTCGATACCGCGCACGGTCACAGCAAGGGCGTGCTCGAGCGCGTGCGCTGGGTCAAGCAGAACTTCCCGCACGTCGAGGTGATCGGCGGCAACATCGCGACGGCCGCCGCCGCGAAGGCGCTCGTCGAATACGGCGCGGACGCGGTCAAGGTCGGTATCGGCCCGGGCTCGATCTGCACGACGCGGATCGTCGCGGGTGTCGGCGTGCCGCAGATCAGCGCGATCGCGAACGTCGCGGAAGCGCTGAAGGGCACCGGCGTGCCGTGCATCGCCGACGGCGGCGTGCGCTTCTCGGGCGACGTGTCGAAGGCCCTCGCGGCCGGCGCGAACGCGGTGATGATGGGCAGCATGTTCGCGGGCACCGAAGAGGCGCCGGGCGACGTGTTCCTGTATCAGGGCCGCCAGTACAAGTCGTATCGCGGCATGGGTTCGGTCGGTGCGATGAAGGACGGCGCGGCAGACCGCTACTTCCAGGACAACTCGGCGAACATCGACAAGCTCGTGCCTGAAGGCATCGAAGGCCGCGTCGCGTACAAGGGTTCGGTCAACGCGATCCTGTTCCAGCTGGTCGGCGGCGTGCGCGCGAGCATGGGCTACTGCGGCTGCAAGACGATCGACGAGCTGCACGAGAAGGCCGAATTCGTCCAGATCACCGCGGCGGGCATGCGCGAGTCGCACGTGCACGACGTGCAGATCACGAAGGAAGCGCCGAACTACCACGTGGACTGATCGCCGATGAAACCGCTGCTGCGAGCCGTGCTGATCGTCGATGCCGTGCTGCTGCTGGCGTTCGGCGTGCTGTTCGTGCTGACGCCCTGGCAGGCGCTGTTCAACGCGCTGCAACTGGCGAACATCCAGCCGGCGATGCTCGGCCAGGCGTTCGGCATCGCGCTGCTCGGGCTCGCGTGGCTCGCGTTTCATGCGGCGTTCAACGGCGACCTCACGGCGCCCGTCGCACGGGCGGTCGGCCACGTGTACTGGCTGACCGGCGTGCTGACCGTCGTGTGGTCGATCGGTACCGGCAGCGGGCCCGCGCTCGCGGCCGCCGGCCGGGTGTTGTCGGCGGTGGCCGGGGTCGCGTTGATCCTGCTCGGCCTCGGCGGCGTGCGCCTCGCATCGGCCGTGCGCCGGCGCGAGAAAGCGCAGGCGCTCGAGGCCCGGGACGCGCAGCGTCCGGTCGAACCGGCGCCGGCCTCCGCAGTGCAGCCGCGGGTCGAGCCGGTCGTCAGCCGTCCGGTGGCGCCTTCGGCGCCGGCCGCGGCAGCCCCATCGGCCGTTTCCGAGCGCGCGTCAGGCAGCGTCGCGTTCGACGCGCGCCCGCCGTCGCAGGATTGACCGGCAATGCGTCGCGCGAGCCGCCTGCCGCCCGACGCCGCTGTCCATGCTTTTGACGCAGCGCTTCGTGCGCTGCTTTTCTTATTCTCTTCATCCCGTCCGCAGCCATGCACGACAAAATCCTGATTCTCGACTTCGGTTCGCAAGTCACCCAACTGATCGCGCGCCGCGTGCGTGAAGCGCACGTCTACTGCGAAATTCATCCGAACGATGTGTCCGACGACTTCGTCCGCGAGTTCGCGCCGAAGGCGGTGATCCTGTCGGGCAGCCACGCGAGCACGTACGAAGACCATCAACTGCGCGCGCCGCAGGCCGTGTGGGATCTCAGCGTGCCGGTGCTCGGCATCTGCTACGGCATGCAGACGATGGCCGTGCAGCTCGGCGGCAAAGTCGAGTGGAGCGACCACCGCGAATTCGGCTACGCGGAAATGCGTGCGCACGGCCATACGCGCCTGCTCGACGGCATCGAGGATTTCACGACGGCCGAAGGCCACGGCATGCTGAAGGTCTGGATGAGCCACGGCGACAAGGTGGCCGAGCTGCCGCCGGGCTTCGCGCTGATGGCGTCGACGCCGAGCTGCCCGATCGCCGGCATGGCCGACGAGGCGCGCGGCTACTACGCGGTGCAGTTCCACCCGGAAGTCACGCACACGGTGAAGGGCCGCCAGATCATCGAACGCTTCGTGCTGCAGATCGCCGGCGCGAAGCCCGACTGGATCATGAAGAACCACATCGAGGAAGCCGTCGCGAAGATCCGCGAGCAGGTTGGTGACGAGGAAGTGATTCTCGGCCTGTCGGGCGGCGTCGATTCGAGCGTCGCGGCCGCGCTGATCCATCGCGCGATCGGCGATCAGCTGACCTGCGTGTTCGTCGATCACGGCCTGCTGCGCCTGAACGAAGGCAAGATGGTGCTCGACATGTTCGAGGGCCGCCTGCATGCGAAGGTCGTGCACGTCGACGCGTCCGAGCAGTTCCTTGGCCACCTGGCCGGCGTGACCGATCCGGAAGCGAAGCGCAAGATCATCGGCCGCGAGTTCGTCGAGGTATTCCAGGCCGAGGCGAAGAAGCTGTCGAAGGCGAAGTGGCTTGCGCAGGGCACGATCTACCCGGACGTGGTCGAGTCGGGCGGCACGAAGACGAAGAAGGCGACGACGATCAAGAGCCACCACAACGTCGGCGGCCTGCCGGAAACGCTCGGCCTGAAGTTGCTCGAGCCGCTGCGCGACCTGTTCAAGGACGAAGTGCGCGAGCTGGGCGTCGCGCTCGGCCTGCCGCCGGAGATGGTGTACCGCCATCCGTTCCCGGGCCCGGGCCTCGGCGTGCGGATTCTCGGCGAAGTGAAGCGCGAGTACGCGGACCTGCTGCGCCGCGCGGACGCGATCTTCATCGAGGAACTGCGCGGCACGGTCGCGACCGCGCAGGATGCGGCGGCCGGCCTGTGCGGCGAGGCCGATGTCGGCAAGAGCTGGTACGACCTGACGAGCCAGGCGTTCGCGGTGTTCCTGCCGGTGAAGTCGGTCGGCGTGATGGGCGATGGCCGCACGTACGACTATGTGACGTCGCTGCGCGCGGTGCAGACGACCGACTTCATGACCGCGCACTGGGCGCATCTGCCGTATGCGCTGCTCGGCCGCGCGTCGAACCGGATCATCAACGAAGTGCGTGGGATCAATCGGGTCGTGTACGACATCTCGGGGAAGCCGCCGGCGACGATCGAGTGGGAGTGAGCATTCCGGCTGAATCGGCGTTCGATTCCGCTTGTGTCGTCGCGCATCGGTCGATGTCGCGATAGTTCGCAAGCGGATTGTCGGTTCGGTTGGCTTGCTGCCCCGGCTCACGCGGGAGCAAGAAGCGGCCTGGCAATTCATTGCCCGGCCGTTTTGCGTTAACGCGTGCAGTCAGTCAGCGCGCGTCGTGTTTCCCGTTCCGGGACCGGATACGTCATGCATGCGCCCGCCCGAGCGACCGCAAATACATCGGCACCTTCGCCTTGGTCGTCGCCTGCACCCGCGACATCAACGCGTGATCGATCCGATCCAGCCCATAAGTCCGCGAAATATCCTGCTGCAACCGGCACCACAGATGCCCAGCCATCTCGGCATCGACCATCGCGCGGTGCGCACGGCCCGTTTGCGGCAACCGCAGCATCTCGGCGAGGCTCGACAGGCGGTGACTCCGCGCGTCCGGGTAGATCCGTCTCGCCACCAGCATCGTGCACGCGAACGCATGGTCGGCCGACGTGCCAAGCATCCCCAGTTCCGACTGCCAGAAGCGCTTGTCGAAGCCGGCGTTGTGGGCGACGACCGCATGCTTGCCGACGAACGCCGCCGCTTCCTTCATGACTTCGGACGCGGGCGGCGCCGTCGCGATCATGTCGTTCGTGATGCCGGTGAGCGCGACCACATCGGACGGGATGCGTCGGCCTGCATTCATCAAGCTCTGGAAACGGTCGACGACTTGCCCGTCGCGCAGCAGGATGACGGCAATTTCGGTTGCACGGTCGCCCAGATTCGGCGACAGCCCGGTTGTTTCGAAGTCCAGTACCGCGACGGTTTGCATGGTTGAATTCGGGTGCTTCATCAGAGGGTGTCGAGTGTGGCCGAGAGGGTAGCATCTTCGGGCGCGCGAACGGCGGATTCGTCGAGCAGGAGCGAGCAGGCTACCGATTGACGATAATGAAATCTCGCTCCAGGCCAGACGGAGATGCTGCCGTGACTCAACTGACGCTACCCGGATTCGATGCGCCGCCGCCGGCTCCCGTGCACCGCTTCTTTTTCGCCGTGATGCCGGACCCGGCCACGGCGGCGCGCATTACTGACCTTGCCGAAAGCATGCGGCTGGAGAAGGACAGCCCGGTGAGCACCGAGCGTCTGCACATCACACTGGGTTCTGTGGGCGACTTCGCTTATGTTCCGGACGCTAAGCTTGCGCGGGCCCGCGCGGTCGCGGATCGCATGGATGTACCGTCTTTCTCCGTGAGGTTCGACAAGATCATCAGCTTCAACGGGCGGTCCGGTCGTCAGCCGCTGGTGCTGATGGGGAAGGCCGGACTGGAGGACTTGCTCGATTTTCGACGGCAGTTGCGAGACGCGTTGAAACGGGTAGGCGTGCGTGTTTTTCCGTCGGGTTTCACCCCGCACGTGACGCTGCTGTATGGCGCACAGAGGCCCGATGAGTACCGGATCGAGCCGATTACTTGGACTGTGCTCGACTTCGTCCTGATCGATAGCTGGCTCGGCAAGTCGCACTACGACGTTTTGGGGCGCTGGCCGCTGACGACCGGCAGTCCGCCGGGATGACCTTCAGTCCCGATCGCCTCCGCGATAATGAAGGTGAATCAGCGGATACGGCCGCCCTTGCCCGTCCAACTCCGATCGCCCGCAGCGCTCGAATCCGAGTCGTTCATAAAATCTCGCCGCCGCGTCGTTCTGTTCGTTGACGTCGGTCGACAGGCCGGGGTGGCGCTTGAGCGCCTCTTCGACGAGCAACCGCCCGACACCCGCGCGATGGTGGGCGGGATCGACGAACAGCGCTTCCATGTGGCTGCCGTCGAGCAGCATGAAGCCGATCGGACGATCGCGCTCGTCGACGGCCACATCGAGCGGCGCGCCGGGCAGAAACGCGACGACTTCGGATTCGATCGTGCGACGGTCGTCATCGCTCAGGAAGTGATGCGTGGCGTCGACGGCATGGCGCCAGATATCCAGCACGCGTGTGCCGTCGGCCTCGGTGGATTGTCGAATTCTGATCATGGTTCGATGCGTGATGATTCGGTGCTCGGCGGGTGGCGGCTCCATGACGGAGCGAACGCGTCGCGGGATGCGCAAGTGACGGCGATGTATCAGTCGGATGGCCGCCGCGCGTGCGCCAGCGCTGCAGCCCGCTCCATCGCCCGTCGCGCGACCTCCCGCACACCCGCGCTCATCGGTAAATCGTCGCGGTCGAGCTCGTCGATCCCGAACCAGCGCGCATCGAGCGCATCGTCGCCGGCGGCCGGCGTGCCGCGTAGCCATCTGCACAGCACCGCGATCATGACGAAATGCTGGCGCACGGCGCCGTGCGCATCGTAATCGAACGCATCCAGCGCGGTAAAGGTGTCGAGCGCCTCGACGTCGATCGTCGTTTCTTCGGCGATCTCGCGCACGACCGCATCCGCGAGCGGCTCGCCCGGTTCGATCTTGCCGCCGGGAAAGCCCCAGCAGCCCGCGTCGGGCGGATTTGCGCGGCGCACGAGCAGCACGTCGCGTTCGCGTAGCACGATGCCGATCACGGCGGGAACGGGGCGCAAGGGTACAGCGTTGCCAGGTGCGGACATGGTCGGGCCTACCCGTCGGTGCGAACGAACGCGTGAGCGTGCACGTCGCTCATCGCGCGTCCCCGGTACGCCGTTCGATCGCACGAATCACGGCGACCATGTCGGCCGCGCCGTGTCCGGCCTGCTCGGTCTCGCCGTAAAGCGCGTGGCAGATGTCGAGCAGCGGCGACGCGATGCCGATGCCGCGCGCGGATTCGGCGACGAGACGCGCATTCTTCAGCACGTCGGTAATCGCGGCCTGCACCGAGAAATCGTCCGCGACGAGCTTGCCGAGCTTCACGCGCGACACGTCGCTGGCCATCGGGCCGGCATTCAGCACGTCGGCGAAGCGCGCGAGGTCGATACCGTGACGTTGCGCGAAATGCGTGGCTTCGGCGAGACCGGTGACCATCGTGATCAGGAACAGGTTGACGGCGAGCTTCATCGTCAGCGCCGACGGCACGTCGCCGCACACGAAGCTGTCGCGGCACAGCGGCTTCACGAGCGCGCGGACGGCGCCGACGTCGTCTGGCGCGCCGGCCAGCATCACGACGAGCTGCCCGGCTTCGGCCGGCTTGCGCGAGCCCGACACCGGCGCCTCGACGTAGCGGCCCGACGCGGCGGCGATGTCATCGGCGAGCGCGCGCGAGTATTCGGGCGCATTCGTGCCCATGTTGACGATCGTGTGTCCGCCGACCCGGGCGGCAAAACCGGGCGTGCCGCGCGCGAGGGCGGCATCGATCGCCGCGTCGTTCGCGAGCATCAAAATCACGGTGCGGCAGGACCCGAATACGTCGTCGATGTCCCCGGCCACGCGCGCGCCGGCGTCGCGCAGTGCATCGTCGTTGCCGTGCGAACGGCTCCACACGACGAGCGGCGTGCCGGCCCGCGCGAGATTGAGTGCCATCGGCGTGCCCATCACGCCGAGACCGATGAATCCGACTGCGGTTTGCATGGTGCTGCTCCCACGGTAGCTGGTGACGATCGTGGAAGTCAGTATCGCAGCGTTTTCGCATGCTTGCCATGTGGCCCGCGCGAGCGGGGAAGCCGCGTCATCGCCGCTACGCAAGGTTCGCCAGATACGGCCACGGATAAATGCCGCGTGCATGACCGTCGCCGAACAGGAAGCGCACGCCGTAGCCGAGCGCTTCCACGCCGTCCAGTGTCAGGCCCGGCCGCGCGTCGATGTGGCCGCCGTCGAGCCGGAACTTTCGGCATTCCGCACACGGGCAGTCGCTGCGCAACCGCGCATAGCCGATACGTTGCGTGGCGCCGTCGGGCCAGCGCAGCGTCAGTGCGTGCGCCGGGTGATCGAGTGCGATGTCGGTCGGCGCGATCATCGCGATGCGTCGTCGATCTGTCCGATCGCGATCCGCACGGCCTTGCGGACTTCGGGGTCGCGATCGCCGAGTGCGTCGTGCAGCGCGGGCAGCGTCGCCCGGTCGCGCAATTCGCCGAGCGCGAGGGCGGCTTCCTTGCGCAGATTGCTGATCGCATGCGGGAGCAGCGCGACGACGGCCGATGCCGCGGCCGCATCGCGCAATTGTCCGAGCGCACGCACGGCGCGCACGCGCACTTGCCAGTAATCGTCGTCGAGCGCGGCGACGAGCGGGTCGCGCGCAACGGCGGCGCGAAGCTTGCCGAGCGTGGCCGCCGCTTCCTCGCGCACCTGCCATTCGGCGTCACGCAGCGCCGCGAGCAACGCGGTGACGACGGCCGCATCGCCAGCCGATGCAAATCCGATTGCGCCGACCGCCGCGCGCCGCACGTCGGCATCGGCATCCGTGGTCGCGATGCGCGCGAGCGGCGACAGCGCGCGGCCGTCCTTGAGCCAACCGAGCACGACGACCGCTTCCGTGCGTACGGCAGCGGCGCTCGCGTCGAGCGCGCGCAGCGCGGGCGCGAACGCGTCGGGATCGCGCAACTCGCGCAAGCCGCGCAGCACGGCGGCGCGCACGAACGGCTCGGGTCGGTCGGCCCACCGGCACAGCACGGCGCCCGATGCCGCGTCCTTCAGTTCGGACAGGCTCTGCGCGGCGGTCGCGCGCACGCCGTCGTCGGGATCGAGCAGCGCGTGGCACAGCGCGTCGACGACATCGGGTTGCTCCCATGCGTCGAGCACGCGTGCGGCCTCGCTGCGCACGTCGGTCGACGGGTCGTCGCGCAGCGCCGCGACGAACGACGGCACGAGTTCGGGCGCTTCGAGATCGGCGAGTTCGAGCAGTGCGATGCGGCGCACCGACGCATCGGCTGCGGCGAGGCGCGCGACGAGCGCGGCATGATCGGCGGCCGGCACGCCGGGCGACGGGAAAGCGGAGGAAGAAGCGGTCATGGAGCAAAGTCGGTGCGGTGAATGGGCCGGTACGCGCGCTCAGGCGGCGTTGCGCAACAGCGCGAGACAGCGGCGCTTGATGTCGATGAATATGTGCTCGGTCGTGCTGTCGTCGGTGCGGGGCCGCGCGCCGTGTCAGCGCAGCAGGTACGGAATATCGACCTTGACCGCGCCGGTCGGGCAGTCGCGTTCGCACGGCATGCAGTACCAGCATTCGTCGAACTGCATGTACGCCTTGCCCTTGGTGACGTCGATCGCGAGCAGGTCGAGCGGGCACACGTCGACGCACACGGTGCAGCCCTTGTCGGCGATGCACAGCGACTCGTCGATCGTCACGGGCGCGCTGCTGCGCTGGAAGATGTCGTGCGGGGTATGGGGCATGGCAAGGTTCCTTACAGGGCGGCCGCGAGCGCGGCCGGTTCGCGGATGCGCAACTGGGCGTAGGCGCCGCGTTCGTCGTCGGCGAGCGGCACGACGTAGGGTTCGACCGGCCGCTTCTCGCTGCGCATCGCGCCCGCGGCATCCTTGCGCAGCCACGTGTGGCAGAACCATTCGGCATCGTCGCGGTGCGGAAAATCGACGCGATGGTGGTACAGCCCCCAGCGGCTCTCGGTGCGGAACAGCGACGCGCGCGCGGCCATTTCCGCGCAGTCGCGGATCGCGCGCACTTCGGCCGCACGCATCAGTTCGTGTGGATTGTTCGCCTTTATTTCTTTGATGTCCTCAGTAATGCCGTCAAAACGTTGCAGCCCGATTTCCATCTTGCGCGTCACCTTCGGCGGTTGCAGGTAGTCGTTCACCATCCGGCGCAGCTTGTACTCGACCTGAGTCGGCGCGAGGCCGCGCTCGCGCTGCAGCGGCGCGAGCACGCGGGTGCGTTCGGCATCGACCTGTTCGTCATCCACCGGCGCATGTTCGCGGCCGGCCACGTAGTCGGCCGCGTTTTGCCCGGCGAACCAGCCGTACGTGAACGCACCGAGCATGTAGTTGTGCGGGACGGCCGCCATGTCGCCGGCGGCGTACAGCCCCGGCACGGTCGTCTCCGCGCGCGCATTCACGTACACGCCCGATGCGCTGTGGCCGCTGCAGAAACCGATCTCGGAGATGTGCATTTCGACCATCTGGCTGCGGTAGTCGGTGCCGCGCCCCGCATGGAAGCGGCCGCGGCTCGGCCGTTCGTTCGTATGCAGGATCTGCTCGATGGTGCGGATCGTTTCTTCAGCGAGATGGTCGAGCTTCAGGAACACGGGGCCGTTGCCGCTCTGCAGTTCCTGGTAGAACTCCCACATCATCTGGCCGCTCCAGTAGTCGCATTCGATGAAGCGTTCGCCCTTGCCGTTCGCGGTGAAGCCGCCCAGGGGCCCCGTCACGTATGCGCACGCCGGGCCGTTGTAGTCCTTGATCAATGGATTGATCTGGAAGCATTCGAGGTTCGCGAGCGCGGCGCCCGCGTGATAGGCCATCGCGTAGCCGTCGCCCGCGTTGGTCGGGTTCTCGTACGTGCCCATCAGGTAGCCCGACGCCGGCAGGCCGAGGCGGCCGGCCGCGCCGCAGCAGAGGATGACGGCCTTCGCACGGATCACGTGGAAATCGGCGGTGCGGCAGTCGAAGCCGAGCACGCCGCTCGCGCGGCCCTGCGCGTCGGTCAGCACGCGCGTCGCGACGATCCGGTTCGTGATCGCGATGCGGGCGCGCTTCAGTTGCCGGTACAGCACCTTCTTGATGTCGTGGCCTTCCGGCATCGGCAGCACGTACGAGCCCATGTGGTGGACCTTCTTCACCGCATAGTCGCCGGTGCCGTCCTTCTCGAACTTCACGCCCCAGCGGTCGAGTTGCTCGATCGTCGCGAAGCTGTGCGTCGCGTACGCGTACACGGCTTCCTGGTCGACGATCCCGTCGTTGGCGATCGTGATCTCGCGCGTGTACTGCTCGGGCGTCGCATGACCGGGGATCACCGCGTTGTTCAGGCCGTCCATCCCCATCGAGATCGCGCCGCTGCGTTTGACGTTGGCCTTCTCGAGCAGCAGCACGCGCAGGGACGGATCGCGCTCTTTCGCCTTGATGGCCGCCATCGGGCCGGCCGTGCCGCCGCCGACCACGACGATGTCGTATTCGTGCACATGGGTATTCATCGCGGGTTCCTTGCAGGTTTGCGCGCCTTTTGCCGGTCGACGCGCAACCGGTACTGGAAGGCGTCGCCGCGGAAGTAGAGGTATTCGTAGTCGATCGGCGCGCCCGACGCGTCGTGCGTGAGGCGCTCGATGCGCAGCACGGGGCTGCTTTCCTCGACGTGCAGCGCGTCGACGATTTCGTCGTCCGCGAGGATCGCGTCGATCGACACGTCGGCATGACCGAGCGGGATGCCGCAGTCGTTCTCCAGGATCAGGAAGATGTCGCGGGTGGCGAGATCGGCGCCGGCGAGGCGCTTGCCGAGCGCCTCCGGCACCCAGGTCTGTTCGAGCGACACGGGTTCGCGGTTCAGCAGCCGCACGCGATGGATCTCGACGAGCGGCGCGCCTTCGGGCACGTTCAGCTTCGTCGCGAGATGGCGATCGGCCTTCACGGTGCGCAGGCTGCGCAACTGGTTGACGATCTCGTAGCCCATCGACGACATCGCCTCGGCGAAGCCCTGCAGCGACGTCACGTTCTGGAACGCCTTCGGCTTCGACACGAACGTGCCCTTGCCGTGCAGCTTGAACAGCAGGCCTTCCTTCTGCAGGTCGCCAAGCGCCTGGCGCACCGTGATGCGGCTCACGTCGAACATCGCGCAGAGCGCGTGCTCGGACGGCATCCGGCTGTGCGGCGCGTAGGTGCCGTCGAGAATGCGCGCGCGCAGCGTGTCCTTGATCTGCACGTAGAGCGGGGCCGCGGACAGCGGCACGACGTTGGGCGGGTTCATCGGTCAACTTGTTATGACAAGATGGGGCGAGTGTAGCCAGCGCGAGTGCGTGCCCCAACCAACGATTTCTGATTTCGAATTTCCCGTTGAGGAAAAGTGGGGCGCGCGATCCGATCCTTGCGAGCCGCGCGCAATCGCCGACAATAAAAATCCGCGGACCACGCGCCTCGCATGTCGATTTCCCGATGCGTCGCCCGTCGTATCGATATCGACCGGGCAGTGTGCCGCGCCATGCGGCCGGCAGCCGGTTTCCGCAAATGGCGCAACGAACCAGGAGAGGCCACATGACACGCCACATGCCGGATTCCCGATACCGCTGGGTGATCGTCGCCGCGGGCGGCCTGATGGGCTGCGTCGCGATCGGCGCGATGTTTTCGTTGCCGGTGTTTCTACGGTCTATCGCGCGCGATACGGGCTGGTCGATGACCGGCATTTCCGCCGCGATGACGCTTGGTTTCATCGCGATGGCGTTCGCAAGCATGGCGTGGGGCAGCCTGTCGGACCGCGTCGGTACGCGGCCGGTGGTCATCGCGGGCGCCGTGCTGCTGTCGGCGAGCCTCGCGCTGGCGAGCCGCGCGCCGTCGCTGCTCGTGTTCCAGCTGACCTTCGGCCTGGCCGTCGGCAGCGCGACGGCCGCGATATTCGCGCCGATGATGGCGTGCGTGACCGGCTGGTTCGATACGCACCGCAGCCTCGCGGTGTCGCTCGTGTCGGCCGGCATGGGGATGGCGCCGATGACGATGGCGCCGCTGGCCGCGTGGCTCGTGTCGGTTCGCGACTGGCGCACGTCGATGCTGCTGATCGCCGCGCTGGCGGCCGTCGTGATGATTCCGGTATCGCTGCTCGTGCGCCGGGCGCCCGCGCTCGATGCTGGATCCACGCACGCGGCGGCTGCGCCTGCGCCTGCGTCCGCCGGTGCGCCCGCCGCGATGTCGGTCGCGGATGCGCTGCGCTCGCCGCAGTTCATGGTGCTCGTGCTGACCAACTTCTTCTGCTGCGCGACGCATTCGGGCCCGATCTTCCATACGGTCAGCTACGCGGTAACTTGCGGGATTCCGCTGATCGTCGCCGTGTCGATCTATAGCGTCGAAGGGCTCGCGGGCATGGGCGGCCGGATCGCGTTCGGGATCCTCGGCGATCGGCTCGGCGCGAAGCGCATGCTGGTGGCGGGGCTGCTCGCGCAAGCGCTGGGCGCGCTCGGCTACTACTTCGTGCGCACGCTCGACGGCTTCTACGCGGTCGCGACGCTGTTCGGTTTCATCTATGCGGGCGTGATGCCGTTGTATTCGGTGCTCGCGCGCGAGAATTTCCCGCTACGAATGATGGGTACCGTGATCGGCGGCTGCGCGATGGCCGGCAGCCTCGGGATGGCCGCGGGCCCGGTTGCCGGCGGGCTGATCGTCGATGCGTTCGGCAGTTACGGCTGGCTGTACCTCGGCTCGTTCGTGATCGGGATCGGCGCGTTCCTGATCGCGACGATGTTCCGCCCGTTCGCGAAGGCGCGGCCGGAAACGGCGGCTGCGTGATCGGGCAGCGGGGGATGCGCATGGCGTTTTCACCGCGTCGACAGCGGTCGGCTGCATCGGCCGGATAAGAAATGGCTCCGGCTACGCGTTCCATTTGCACGCGTCCAAACCGCGCTCAGCCTGTTGCGGCGCAGCAGAGCGGCAACCGACGCCGATCGGCACGCATGCGCGACGATTCGGCCCCTAAAAACACAATATCGAGCATGTATTCGAAGGGCCTGTCATACCGGCGTCACCCTGCTAGAATTCGGCCTGCCGCATTGTTCCGATTGACTGATGAGATTGCTTGACGCCCTGGTCGAACAACGTATTGCCGCCGCCGCCGCGCGGGGCGAGTTCGACGATTTGCCGGGTACCGGCGCGCCACAGGCGCTGGATGACGACCTGCTCGTGCCCGAGGAGGTGCGCGTGGCCAACCGTATCCTGAAGAACGCGGGCTTCGTGCCGCCGGCCGTCGAGCAACTGCGCGCGCTGCGCAACCTGCACGACGAAGTGCAGGCGGTCAGCGACCGTGCCGCGCGCTGCCGGCTGCAGGCGAAGATCCTTGCGCTCGACATGGCGCTCGAATCGTTGCGCGGCGGCCCGATGGTGATGCCGCGCGACTACTGCCGACGCATCGCCGAGCGCCTGTGCGAGCGCGGGCTCGACGACGCGCCCGCCGAAGCGGGGACGATGTGACGTCCGACGCGCTGCACGACGCAGCACGCTCGGCAGCCGCCGCGGCCGCTGACCCCGCCGCCGATTCTCCCGTTCCCGAAACCGCGCCCGTCTCGGCGCGGGATCTGCATTTCATGCGTCTTGCGCAGGCCGCCGCCGAAGAGGCGCGCGCGGCCGGCGAAGTGCCGGTCGGCGCGGTGCTCGTGCGCGGCGACGAAGTGATCGCCCGCGGCTTCAACCATCCGATCGGCGGACACGACCCGTCCGCGCATGCCGAAATGGCCGCGTTGCGCATGGCCGCGCAGCATCTGCAGAATTACCGGATGCCCGGCTGCGAACTGTACGTGACGCTCGAGCCGTGCCTGATGTGCGCAGGCGCGATCATGCACGCCCGCATCGCGCGGGTCGTCTACGGCGCGGCCGACCCGAAGACGGGCGCGTGCGGCAGCGTGATCGACGCATTCGCGAATCCGCAGCTGAATCACCACACCGCAGTGACCGGCGGCGTGCTCGCCGACGAATGCGGCGCCGCGCTGAAGTCGTTCTTCGCCGAGCGCCGTCGCGCGCTGCGCGACGCGCGGCTCGCCCGCGACGCCGAATCCGGCGCGTCATAGGCTGCGTCCCGCCGCGCCCGGCGTGCACGGTTTTCGTGAACCGGACACGGTTCAGGCCCTCTAAGCAGGTTTGACGACCCCGACACCCTTCGCCATGTCCTTCCAGCCCGCCGCGTCCTACACCATCCGCCTGCTGGCGCCGTCCGGCTATCCGCACGACCCCGACGCGATCAATCGCGCGCTCGAGCGCCTCAGCACCGCGCAGCAACGCATCGAGAACATCGAGGCGACGCAGCGGCGCTTCCAGCGTTTCGGCGGCACCGACGGCGAGCGGGCAGGCGACCTGAACCGGCTCGCCGATCCCGAGCGGCCGCTGCCGGACATCGCGCTCGCGGTGCGCGGCGGCTACGGCGCCGCGCGCATCCTGCACGGCCTCGACTATCGCGGGCTCGAACGCCGGTTGCGCGACCAGCCGGTCGCGCTCGTGGGTCACAGCGACTTCACGGCGATTCAACTGGCGCTCTACGCGAAGGCGCGCATCAAGACGTTCGGCGGCCCGATGCTGTCGGCCGACTTCGGCGCTCAAACGCCGAGCGACTTCACGATGCAGCATTTCTGGCAGACGCTGACGCAGTCGAGCACGACGATCGTCGCCGACGCACCGCAGGTGCAGGCGGTGAACGTGACGGGCACGCTGTGGGGCGGCAACCTCGCGATCCTCACGTCGCTGGTCGGCACGCCGTACATGCCCGATATCGAAGGCGGGATCCTGTTCATCGAAGACGTCAACGAGCAGCCGTTCCGGATCGAGCGGATGATCTATCAACTGCACCTGTCGGGGCTGCTCGCGCGGCAGCAGGCGCTCGTGCTCGGCCAGTTCACCGGCGCACGGCCGTTCGAGTACGACAACGGCTACGACATGCAGGCGATGATCGAACAGGTGCGCGCGGTGGTCGGCATCCCGGTCGTCACGGGGCTCCAGTTCGGCCATGTGCCAGATCTGCTGACGCTGCCGTTCGGCGCCCACGCGCAACTGGTCGCGAATGCGCACGGATTCCGGCTCACGCTGTCCGACTATCCGCATCTCGGCTGATGCCGGCGCGATCGATCGAAAGGCGGGGTTTCCCGCCTTTTTTTTTATTCAGATACGCAACTAACGGTCAATATTTTTCGTTGGCGCCTACGGGCGCTTCGCCCGTTTTTGCACCAATTTTGTCAACAAAATAAGCGGGCGGGCATACGACGAGAGGGGCCTCCATCTTGCCTGTCAGGCTTGTATTGCTTGGATGTTGTGCGCATTGCACCGAATAGGAACACGCTCGCGCACATCGATTGTGCGAAATACTTCAAAAGAATTGTTGACAATCTTTATGTCCACCCTAGGATAAGGACCATCACACGATGCAGATCATGAACGAGCCCGATTCCTCCCCGTCCGGTGCGACCAGCCCCGAAGCGATCGCCGAGCGGATCCGCACCGCGATCCTCGAGCATCGGCTCGCGCCCGGCGCGAAGCTGACGGAGGCGCAGCTCTGCGACGTGTTCGGTGTGAAGCGCGGGACGATCCGCCAGGCGCTCGCTCAGCTCGCGACCGACAAGCTGGTCGACCTCGAGCCGAACCGTGGCGCATTCGTCGCGAGCCCGACGCTGCAGGACGTGCACGAAGTGTTCGAGATGCGCCGGATCATCGAGCTTGCCGTCGTCGAGCGGCTCGCGACCGGCCCCGGCGCCAGGCGGCTGAAGGGCGTCGCGGCGCTGATCGACAAGGAACGCAAGGCGTTCGAGCGGCACGACTTCGCGGCGTGGATCCGGCTGTCGGGCGAATTCCATACGGCGCTCGCGACGCTGATGGGCAATGCGACGCTCAGCGAGTGCCTCGAAGGGCTCGTCGCACGCTCGACGCTGATGTCGGCGCTGTACGAATCGCACGGGCGCAGCCCGTGCTCGTGCGACGACCACGACGAGATCCTCGCCGCGCTGGAGGCGGGCGATCCGAAGCAGGCGGTGACGCTGATGGCGCGCCACCTGCAGCATGTCGAACTGAAGATGCTGGACCGGCCCGCGCAAGGGCAGGTCGATTTGCGCGAAGTGTTCGGCGGCGCCTGAGCGGCGACGCGAACCCGGCCGCGCGCCACACGACGAGCGCAATGCAGGCCTGCGGTGTTTGCCGCGGGCCGCGGGTCCGACTCCGGGCGATGATCCGGAGCGATATCGATGACGGTGGAGCGGCCTGTCGGCCGCGTCAAGGAGAAGTCATGGCTCAGTTCAGTGTGGCGCACGACAGCGCCTATCCGGCGGAAGAAGGCGGCGAGGGCGGCGGTCCGGCACTGCCGGATGGTTACAGCGAACGTCTGTACAACGAAGATTTGGCACCCCTTAAAAATCAGACATGGGGTTCGTACAACATCTTTGCGTTCTGGATGTCCGACGTGCACAGCGTCGGCGGCTACGTATTCGCGGGCAGCCTCTTCGCGCTCGGGCTGACGAGCTGGCAGGTGCTGATCGCGCTGATCGTCGGCATCGGCCTCGTGAACGCGCTGTGCAACCTGATCGCGCGGCCGAGCCAGCAGATCGGCGTACCGTATCCGGTCGCGTGCCGCGCGACGTTCGGCGTGCTCGGCGCGAACGTGCCGGCGGTGATCCGCGGGCTGATCGCGATCGCGTGGTACGGCATCCAGACCTATCTCGCATCGAGCGCGCTCGTGATCGTCGTGCTGAAATTTTTCCCGCAATGGCTGCCGTATGCGGACGTTCATCGCTACGGCTTCCTCGGGCTGTCGGCGGTCGGCTGGGCCGGCTTCATGCTGCTGTGGGTGCTCCAGGCGTTCGTGTTCTGGAACGGGATGGAGACGATCAAGAAGTTCATCGACTTCGCGGGCCCGGCCGTCTATGTCGTGATGTTCATCCTCGCCGGCTACATGGTGTGGCGCGCGGGCTGGCGCAACATCGGCATCAACCTCGGCGGCGTCAAGTATCACGGCGCGGAAGTGATTCCGGTGATGATCACCGCCGTGTCGCTCGTCGTGTCGTACTTCTCCGGGCCGATGCTGAACTTCGGCGATTTCTCGCGCTATTGCCGCTCGTTCGGCGACGTGAAACGCGGCAATTTCTGGGGGCTGCCCGTCAACTTCCTCGCGTTCTCGCTCGTCACGGTGATCACCACCGCCGCGACGCTGCCGGTGTTCGGCGAACTGATCACCGACCCAGTCGCGACGGTCGGCCGCATCGACCATCCGACCGCGGTGATCCTCGGCGCGCTGACCTTCACGATCGCGACGATCGGCATCAACATCGTCGCGAACTTCGTGTCGCCGGCGTTCGACTTCTCGAACGTCGCGCCGCGCCTGATCAGCTGGCGCGCGGGCGGGATGCTCGCGGCCGTCGCGTCGATTTTCATCACGCCGTGGAACCTGTTCAACAACCCGGCCGTGATCCACTACACGCTCGACGTGCTCGGCGCGTTCATCGGCCCGCTGTACGGCGTGCTGATCGCCGACTTCTACCTCGTCAAGCGCGGCCGTCTCGTGCGCGACGACCTGTACACGATGTCCGAAAGCGGCGCCTACTGGTATACGGGCGGCGTGAACCGCCGCGCGCTGGCCGCGCTGTTGCCGGCCGCGGTGATCGCGGTCGTCTGCGTGATGGTGCCGGGCTGGCAGGCCCTCGCGAATTTCTCGTGGTTCATCGGCGCGGGGCTCGGCTTCGCGTTCTATCGGCTGCTCGCGAGCGCGAACGCGTAAGGAGCGTGCGATGAAGATCCGACTGATCAATCCGAATACGACGCAGCGGATGACCGACGCAATGGGCCGCTGCGCGCGCGAGGTCGCGGCTGCCGGCACGGAGATCGTGGCCGTGAGCCCACCGATGGGGCCGCCGTCGATCGAAGGCTATTACGACGAGGCACTCGCGACGCCCGGCCTGCTCGCCGAAGTCGCGCGGGGCGAGCGCGACGGCTGCGACGCGTACGTGATCGCATGTTTCGGCGATCCGGGCCTGTACGCGGCGCGCGAGCTTGCGCGCGGGCCGGTGATCGGCATCGCCGAGGCCGCGATGCATGCGGCCAGCGTGCTCGCGCCGGGCTTCTCGGTCGTCACGACGCTCGCGCGGACCTGCGGGATGGCGTGGCACCTCGCGGAGCGCTACGGGATGAAGCGGTTCTGCCGCAACGTGCGCGCGACCGACGTCGCGGTGCTCGAACTCGACCGGCCCGGCTCGGCCGCGCGCCGGATCATCGTCGACGAATGCCGGCGCGCGCTCGACGAGGACGGCGCCGACGCGATCGTGCTCGGCTGCGCGGGGATGGCCGAATTCGCGCACGAGATCGAGCAGCAGATCGGCGCGCCGGTGGTCGAGGGCGTCACGGCGGCCGTGAAGTGGGCCGAGGCGCTCGTCGCGCTGCGCCTCGCGACCGCGAAGCGCGGCGACTACGCGCGGCCGCTGGCGAAGCGCTACGACGGCGCGTTCGCCCGCTTCAGCCCGCCGGACGGGGAGGCGGCCGAACCTCCGCCGAATTTGCCGCAACCGCACATACACACCGTCTGACATGCACTATCTGCGCCGCTGTATGGGCGCGTATCAACGTTTTCGCTACACTGGGCCGTCATCGCATCGGCTCGCGCGGCCGGCCGCCGGCACCGCGCAGTCGATGCGAACCCGTTATTCGAGCCCGCTCATCCGGCCTGCTCATTCAGCCTGCTCATTCAGCCCGTTTTCGCCGCACTTCGAACCATGTCACTCGATCCCAACTATCCTCGCGACCTGATCGGCTACGGCCGCCATCCCGTGCAGGCGAACTGGCCGGGGCGCGCCCGCGTCGCCGTGCAATTCGTGCTGAACTACGAGGAGGGCGGCGAGAATTGCGTGTTGCACGGCGATCCGGGCTCCGAGCAGTTCCTGTCCGAGATCGTCGGCGCGGCCGCGTATCCGGACCGCCACATGAGCATGGAGTCGATCTACGAATACGGGTCGCGGGCCGGCGTGTGGCGCATCCTGCGCGAATTCGAGAAGCGCGGGCTGCCGCTGACGGTATTCGGCGTCGGCATGGCGATCGAGCGGCATCCGGAGCTCGCGCGTGCATTCGTCGAGCTTGGCCATGAAATCGCATGCCACGGCTGGCGCTGGATCCACTACCAGAGCATGACGCCGGAGCTCGAAGCCGAGCACATGCGCCTCGGGATGGAAGCGATCGAGCGCGTGACGGGCGAGCGTCCGCTCGGCTGGTATACGGGCCGCGACAGCCCCAACACGCATCGCCTCGTCGCCGAATACGGCGGCTTCCTGTACGACTCCGACAACTACGGCGACGACCTGCCGTTCTGGATGGACGTCGAGGTGTCGGGCGGGCGCACGTCGCCACAACTGATCGTGCCGTACACGCTCGACACGAACGACATGCGCTTCGCGACGCCGCAGGGCTTCAACACCGGCGACCACTTCTTCCACTACCTGCGCGACGCGTTCGACGTGCTGTACGCGGAGGGCGACGAGGCGCCGAAGATGCTGTCGATCGGCATGCATTGCCGGCTGCTCGGCCGGCCGGGCCGGTTCCGCGGGCTGCAGCGGTTCCTCGATCACATCGAGAAGCACGATCGCGTGTGGGTGACGCGCCGTGTCGATATCGCGCGTCACTGGCGTGAACATCATCCGTATCAGCCCAATCATCGAAACGAAGGGAAAGCATGAAGGCGATGCGCTACACGTTGGAACAACTGAACACGATGGCGCCGAGCGCATTCGTCGCGGCGCTGTCGGGGATTTTCGAACATTCGCCGTGGGTGGCCGAGGTCGCCGCGGGCAAGCGGCCGTTCGCGAGCATCGACGCGCTGCACGAGACGATGTCGGAAGCGGTGGAAACCGGCGGCGAAGCGCGCCAGCTCGCGCTGATCAACGCTCACCCGGAGCTGGCCGGCAAGGCCGCCGTGCGCGGCGAGCTGACGGCCGAGTCGACCCGCGAGCAGAGCGGTGCGGGCCTCGACCAGTGCACGCAGGAAGAATTCGACAAGCTGCTGACGCTGAACCGCACGTATCGCGAGAAATTCGGCTTCCCGTTCATTCTCGCGGTGCGCGGCTATGACCGCCACGGCATCATCGCGAACTTCGAGTCACGCGTGAATCATTCGCGCGACGAGGAACTGCGCGCGAGCCTCGACCAGATCTACCGGATCGCGCGCTTTCGCCTCGACGACCTGATCGACGCCTGACACCGCCGCCTGACACCGCAATACGGCCCGCTGCGTCGCAGCGGCCGATCGTCTCACTGAAACAAGGAAACATCATGGCTGTTCCGCTTCTCGATCCGAACGCGCCCGATTTCACGCGGCGCTACGTGAATCTTGCCGACCCGCGTCTCGGTGCGCAGGCGCTCGAGGCGAGCGACGATTTCTTCGCGCCGAAGGACCGGATGCTGAACCCCGAGCCGGCCGTCTTCATCCCCGGCAAGTATGACGATCACGGCAAATGGATGGACGGCTGGGAAACGCGCCGCAAGCGCACGACCGGCTATGACTGGTGCATCGTCAAGCTCGCGCGCCCGGGCGTGATCAAGGGCTTCGACATCGACACGAGCCACTTTACCGGCAACTTCCCGCCGGCCGCGTCGATCGAGGCCGCGTTCGTGGCCGACGGCGCGCCGACGCACGCGACCGAGTGGGTCGAGATCGTCCCGTCGACGACGCTGCAAGGCAACAGTCATCACTACGTCGAAGCGGGCGACGCGCGCGCGTTCACGCATCTGCGCGTGAACATCTACCCGGACGGCGGCATCGCGCGCCTGCGCGTGTACGGCCAGCCGCAGCTCGACTGGGCCGGCGCGAGCGCGACCGAGCAGTTCGACCTCGCGGCGATGGAAAACGGCGGTTACGTGGTGGCGGCGAACAACCAGCACTTCGGCGTCGCGTCGAACCTGCTGCTGCCGGGCCGCGGCGTGAACATGGGCGACGGCTGGGAAACCCGCCGCCGCCGCGAGCCGGGCAACGACTGGGCGATCATCGCGCTCGCGCAGCCGGGCGTGATCCGCAAGATCGAAGTCGATACCGCGTTCTTCAAGGGCAACTACCCGGATCGCTGCTCGATCCAGGCCGCGTATGTGTCGGGCGGCACGGACAGCTCGCTGATCACGCAGTCGATGTTCTGGCCGGTGCTGCTCGGCGAACAGAAGCTGCAGATGGACAGGCAGCACTACTTCGAACAGGAGATCGCGTCGCTCGGCCCCGTCACGCACGTGCGACTGAACATCATTCCGGACGGCGGCGTGTCGCGCCTGCGTCTGTGGGGGACGCTCGACAAATGAAGACGCTTGCCATCGAACCGCTGACCAGGGAGGCGTTTGCGCCGTTCGGCGACGTGATCGAAACGGAAGGGGCGAAGCAGATCCCGATCAACCTCGGCACGACGATCCGCTTTCACGATCTCGCGAAAGTCGACGTGACCGATGAAGGCGGCCGCCCGCTCGTCAACCTGTTCCGCGGCCAGCCGCGCACGCTGCCGTTGGAGGTGAAGATGCTGGAGCGGCATCCGCTCGGCAGCCAGGCGTTCGTGCCGCTGAACGATCAGCCGTATCTCGTCGTCGTCGCACCCGCGGGCGAGCTCGATCCGGCGAAGATCCGCGCGTTCGTGACGAGCGGCTGGCAGGGCGTGAACTATGCGAAGGGCGTGTGGCATCACCCGCTGATCGCGTTGGGTGGCGTCAGCGATTTCATCGTCGTCGATCGCGGCGGCGACGGGCTGAACCTGAACGAGCAGGATCTGCAGGAGTCGCTGTGGCTCACGGAGGATGCGCTGGATGCGGTGACGGCCTGAGTCAGGCCGATCGTTCGTCTGTCGACACCCGCGCAACCTGCGCGGGTTTTTTATGTGCGCTCGCTGGCGCGCGAATCAGGTTGACACGGCCTTGCGCGTATCGCGCGAACCGTTGCCGCCGCGCCGCCGGTGCGCAACCGGCGCATGCCGGGCCATCAGCTCGGCGACCCAGTCGACGAACACGCGCAGCTTCGCGCTGACATGCCGGTTCGGCGGGAACGCGACATACATCGGCATCGGTTCGAGTTGCCATTGTTCGAACAGCGGCACCAGCTCGCCGCTCGCGCGAGACGCGGCGGCCATGTAGTCGGGCAGCCACAGGATGCCGAGCCCCGCGAGGCCGGCTTCGAGGTATGCATTGCCGTCGTCGACCGCGAGCACGTAGCGCCCGCGCACATTGACTTCCTCGCCGTCGCGTTCCATCGCGAACGGCAGCGTCTTGCCGGTGCGCGCCCACAGAAAGCCGACGACCCGGTGATGCGTGTCCTCGAGTTCGGCCGGATGCGACGGCGTGCCGGCGCGCGCGAGATAGGCGGGCGATGCGTACACGCCGAGCCGCAGGTCGCCGATGCGGCGCGCGACCAGTGCGCGGTCGGTCGGTTCGCCGCCGCGCACGACGCAATCGACGTTCTCGCCGATCACGTCGACCACACGATCGCTCACGCCCATGTCGAGCTGGATGTCCGGATAGCGCGCATGGAACGCGGGCAGCGCGGGGATCAGGATCAGGCGCGCGAACGGAGTCGGCACGTCCACGCGCAGCCGCCCTCGCGGCGACGCCGACGCGGCCGACAGGCTCGTTTCGGCATCGTCCATGTCGGCCAGCAGTCGTACGACGCGCTCGTAGTAGGCGGCGCCGTCGGCGGTGACGACGACCTTGCGGGTCGTGCGGTTGAACAGCTTCACGCGCAGCCGCGCTTCGAGCTGCTGCACCAGTTGCGTGACGGTGGTGCGGCTCATGTGCAGCGTGTCGGCTGCCTTCGTGAAGCTGCCGGCTTCCACCACGCGGGCGAACGCCTGCATTGCGTCGAATCGATCCATCGGTCGGGGCTCCGCGTCGGTCGCAGATTGTTTGGCGTGCGCAAACAGTGTTGGGCAGGGTTGCGGGTTTATCCGTCGCGCAACGGTCCTTAAAGTGCCTCCATCGTGGATGCAAGGGCACGTCGCCCGACAAGACCGATGGAGGTGTCGAATGGCAAAGCGTAGCGTAGTTTTTCCGCCGGGTCGCCAGGCGCTGTACGACCGCAACCGTTATTCGCCGGCGTTGCGCTCGAACGGCTTCCTGTTCGTATCCGGGCAGGTCGGCAGCCGCGAGGACGGCTCGCCCGAGCCCGAACTGGGCGCGCAGGTCCGCCGCGCGTTCGAGAACCTGAATGCGGTGCTGCGCGCGGCCGGCTGCACGTTCGACGACGTCGTCGACGTGACGGTGTTCCTCGTCGATCCCGAAGCGACGTTCGAGCGGGTCTGGGAGATCGTGCCCGAATACTGGGGCGACGCACCGCATCCGACGCTGACCGCCGTCGGCGTGACCTGGCTGTACGGGTTTCAGTTCGAGATCAAGGCGATCGCGCGGTTGCCGGAGACGGTCGACGCGTGACCGGACGCTTCGTGCGACCGTTCGACGTGAGCGTCGACGCGGCGCCCGCGCTCGCGTATCACGTTGTATATCCGCGGCACATGCAGGACGATCCGCGCCGCGACTGGCTCGCGGACGAAGTCGCGATGGTGTGCGTGCAGCGCGTGCTATCGTGCCCGCATCGCCACCACACGACGCCCGGTTCCGGGCATGATCTTCCGATGAGCCAGCCTGAAAACGACCTCGCGGTCCTGCTGCGCACGATGCAGCCCGAACTGCATCCGGGCGCATTCGCATTCATCGCGCTGCCGCACGACGCAGACGTATCGTTATCCGAAGTGATCGCGACGTTCCGCGAAGCGGAAGGGCTGACGGTCGTGGTCGACGAGGAGACGGCCGCGCGTCGCGGCTGGCCGGTGCTGTTCCGGGCCGCATGGATCACGCTGACCGTCCATTCCGACCTCGCGGCCGTCGGCCTCACGGCCGCGTTCGCGCGGGCGCTCGGCGCGGCCGGCATCAGCTGCAACGTGATGGCCGCCGCGTACCACGATCACATCTTCGTGCCGTTCGACGACGGCCCGCGCGCACGCGACGCACTCATCGCACTGCAGCGGGACGCGATGCGCGGCTGACGCGCGAACGGCATTCCGCCGCGCGGCAAAAAAACGGGCCCGTCACCGGGCCCGCGAACGGAGAGCATGGCGCCGGCGAATGACGTCCGGCGCGCGGCGGCTTACCTGACCGCGCCACCCTCGAACCAGGCGGCGAGCTTGGTCCGCTCGTCGTCGGTCATGTGCGTGACGTTGCCGATCGGCATCGCCTTCAGGCGCACGGCCTGGTCGTAGATCCGCTGCGCGTTCTTCGACACTTCGTCCGGCGTATCGAACATCACGCCCGCGGGCGCGCTGCCCATCAGCGTCGGCTTCGCCGAGTGGCATTCGACGCAGCGCTGCTGCAGGATCGGCATGATGTCGTGGATCGCGATCTTCGGTGCGTTGGCCGCTTGCGCTTCCGGCGCGACCGGCTTCGGCATCGTCCACACCAGCGCGCCCGACAGCAGCGCGACGCCGCCGATCGGCAGGTACCACAGCTGCTTGCCGCGGTGACGCATCACGAAGAACTGGCGGATCAGCGCGCCGGCCAGCATGATCAGCACGAGCACGACCCAGTTGAACTTGTTCGTGTACGTCATCGCATAGTGGTTCGACAGCATCGCGAATACGACCGGCAGCGTGAAGTACGTGTTGTGCACCGAACGCTGCTTGCCGCGCTTGCCGTAGATCGGGTTCGGTTCTTCGCCCTTGAGCATCTTGTCGACCATCTTGCGCTGGCCCGGGATGATCACGAAGAACACGTTCGCCGACATGATCGTCGCGAGCATCGCGCCGACGATCAGGTAGGCGGCCCGGCCCGAGAAGATGTGGCACGCGAGGTACGCGGCGACGACGACGTACAGGCCGACGCAGATGCCGAGCACGCGGTCGTTGGTGCCGAGCAGGCGGCACAGCGAGTCGTAGACGATCCAGCCGGCCGCGAGGAAGCCGAGTGCGGACGCGACGGCGACCACCGGGCCCATGTCGAGCACGTTCTTGTCGATCAGGTACGTGTTCGGGGCAAGCAGGTACAGCACGAAGAACAGCGTGAAGCCGGACAGCCACGTCGTGTACGACGGCCACTTCGACCAGTGCAGGTCATCGGGCATTTCCGGCGGTGCGACCGTGTACTTCTGCATATTGTAGAAACCGCCGCCGTGGACGTGCCACAGCTCGCCGAACACCCCGCGCTTGCGCTGGTTCGGGTCGGTCGGCGGCTTCAGGCTGTTGTCGAGCGCGACGAAATAGAACGACTCGCCGATCCACGCAATGGCGACGATGACGTGCAGCCATCGCAGCGCGAGGTTCAGCCAGTCGGTGATGAAGCCTTCCATGAAACTCCTCCAGACTCAGATCGTTTGTCTTGATGCAGGCGCTGATTCGTCTGTCAGCTGCCGCGATAGGTGCTGTACGACCACGGCGACACGAGCAGCGGCACGTGGTAGTGCGACCCGGCGTCGGCGATGCCGAAGCGCAGCACGACGCGGTCGACGAAGCGGGGTTCGGGCACCTTCACGCCGAGCGCCGCGAAGTAGTCGCCGGCATGGAACACGAGTTCGTATTCGCCGGCGGCGAGCGCCGCGCCTTCGAGCAGCGGTTCGTCGCAGCGGCCGTCGCTATTGGTCAGCACGGTCTTGATCGCGCGGCGCGATTCGCCGTCCAGCGCGTAGAGGTCCACCTTGATGGCGGCGCCGGGACGGCCGTGCGCCGTATCGAGTACGTGGGTAGTGAGCTTTCCCATTCGTTGTTCCTTGTGTGAATGCGAGGTTCGGCGGCGACTCGATCCATTGACCGTGCGGCGGATCGAGGCTCCACGTCACGTGGCTACATACCCGTCGGCGAGAGTGAAGCGAGCGCCGTGCAGGCATTGTAAAAAGGTTCCCCGTGCAAATACGTGCGCGATATCGAAGATAATGCGCCGCGCATGAGCGGCTGTCGACGGCCCGCCGGACAGGGCTGAGCGCGCCGGTGTCGGGCACGCGGCGGGGCATCGGGCGGCGTACCATACCGGATCCCTGAAGCAGGGTATTCGGGATCGCGTATTGTGCGCGGCGCGCACTTGGGCGATCCTCCCGCCGTGCGCGTCGGCCGGTGGCCGGGCGCACCCCGAAGACGGCGAGCACGCCGGGTAACCGGGCCAGGGCGTTCGAACGGACGCAGGCGCCGGGGCGTGCCGCGATTCAGCGTTCGAACGGCTGTGTGACCGCTTCCAGGGCAGCCCCCTGGAGGCAGACCGACGCGGAGAACGCATGAATCTCGAGCAGCACGCCGGCGCACGCGCGCCGACCCCTTCCTCATCCCGCCCGACGACCCTGCTGGTCAAGCACGCCGACGTGCTCGTGACCATGGACGACACGCGCCGCGAGCTGCGCGACGCGGGACTCTACATCGAAGACAACCGGATCGTCGCGGTCGGTCCGAGCGCCGAGCTGCCCGACACGGCCGACGAAGTGCTCGACCTGCGCGGCCACCTCGTGATCCCGGGGCTCGTGAACACGCATCACCACATGTACCAGAGCCTCACGCGCGCGGTGCCGGCCGCGCAGAACGCCGAACTGTTCGGCTGGCTCACGAACCTGTACCGGATCTGGGCGCACCTGACGCCCGAGATGATCGAGGTGTCCACGCTGACCGCGATGGCCGAGCTGCTGCAGTCGGGCTGCACGACGTCGAGCGACCATCTGTACATCTACCCGAACGGCAGCCGGCTCGACGACAGCATCGGCGCCGCGCGGCGGATCGGCATGCGCTTTCATGCGAGCCGCGGCGCGATGAGCGTCGGCCAGCGCGACGGCGGGTTGCCGCCCGACTCGGTCGTCGAGCGCGAACCCGACATCCTGCGCGACGCGCAGCGCCTGATCGAGACCTATCACGACGAAGGCCGCTACGCGATGCTGCGCGTGGTGGTCGCGCCGTGCTCGCCGTTCTCGGTGAGCCGCGGGCTGATGCGCGATGCGGCCGTGCTCGCGCGCGAATACGGCGTGTCGCTGCACACGCACCTCGCGGAGAACGTCAACGACATCGCGTACAGCCGCGAGAAGTTCGGGATGACGCCCGCCGAATATGCGGAAGATCTCGGCTGGGTGGGCCACGACGTGTGGCATGCGCACTGCGTGCAGCTCGACGATGCGGGCATCGGCCTGTTCGCGCGCACCGGCACGGGTGTCGCGCATTGCCCGTGCTCGAACATGCGGTTGGCGTCCGGCATCGCGCCGGTGAAGAAGATGCGGCTCGCGGGCGTGCCGGTCGGGCTTGGCGTCGACGGTTCCGCATCGAACGACGGCGCGCAGATGGTGGCGGAGGTACGCCAGGCGCTGCTGCTGCAGCGGGTCGGTTTCGGGCCCGATGCGATGACCGCGCGCGAAGCGCTCGAGATCGCGACGCTCGGCGGTGCGAAGGTGCTGAACCGCGACGACATCGGCGCGCTGAAGCCCGGCATGGCCGCGGATTTCGCCGCGTTCGACCTGCGTCAGCCGTTGTTCGCGGGCGCGCTGCACGATCCGGTCGCGGCGCTCGTGTTCTGCGCGCCATCGCAGACGGCGTACACGGTGGTGAACGGGAAGGTGGTGGTGCGGGAAGGGCGGCTCGCGACGCTCGATCTGCCGCCGGTGATCGAGCGTCACAACGCGCTGGCGCACGCGCTCGTGGAGGCGTCGCGCTGACGCGTCGGCGGGGAGGCCGCGCCGCACGGGGCGCGGCCGTTGCCGCCACCGCCCGCCGCGCAACGGTGTGACCGGCGCGCGCGTGGCGCGCCGTATGCGCTTACGCCTCGATCAGCGTGCGAGTGGCTTCGGCGACGAGGCTGCGCAGCCAGCGCACTTCGTCGGAGTAATGGCAGCGCTCGTGCCACAGCTGGTAGTACTGCATCGGCGGGAAGTCGAGCGGCGCCGGCACGACCGACAGCGGCAGGAACTTCGCGTAGTGATCGGCGAACAGCCGCGTGGTCGTGAAGATCAGGTCCGACTTCACGAGCACGTAAGGCGCGAGGTTGAAGTACGGCAGCGTGACGACCACGTGGCGCTTGAGCCGTTCGCGCGCGAGATGCACGTCGATCGCGCCGCGCTGGCCGACCGAGTACGGCGTCGGCGCGAGATGCGGCGCGTTCAGGTACTGGTCGAGCGTGAGCCCGCCGCGCTTCGCGAACGGGTGCGTGTTGCTCATCAGGCAGACGATTTCGTCGACGAACAGGTTCGACAGGTGCAGCTGCTCGGGCGGCTCGGGCCAGTTGCCGACGACGATGTCGAGCTTGCCGTCTTCCAGCGCGAGCTCGTAGTCGAACGCGGGGCCGAGCGAGTGGAACTCGAGCGTCGCGTTCGGCGCGGCCAGGCGGAAGCGTTCGACGACGGTCGGCACGAACAGCACGTTCAGGTAGTCGGGGCAGCCGATCCGGTAGCAGCGGATCGACGTGGCCGGGTCGAAGTTGTGCTGCTGGAACTTGATGCGCTCGATTTCGCGCAGCGCGTTCTGCACGGGCTCGAGCAGGCGCAGCCCGTATTCGGTCGGGACCATGCCGGATTTGCCGCGCACCAGCAGCGGATCGCCGGTGATGTCGCGCAGGCGCCGCAGCGCGGCGCTGATCGCCGGTTGCGACTGGTTCAGTTTGACGGCCGCGCGTGTGACGCTGCGCTCCATCAACAAGGTGTGCAAGACGCGCAAGAGGTACGTGTCGATCGCCTCGCGTTGCTGGCTCATGTTATCTCCGGGTTATATGGCTGGGCTGATCGAGGGATGGGGTGGGTATATCGTTTTTAATATGAACGAAAATCAGCGTCAAGAGATGGATACCCGCGGCTACCGGTCGGCCGCGCGTCGACAAGGGGCCCGAACGGAGCGAAATGCGGGCGGGCACGGCGCCGCGCGGATGCGCATTGCACGCATCCGGCAGTGGGGGGGCGCGTGACGCGTGCGGGGCGTCAGTCGTCGATACGCATGCCGACCTTCAGCGTGACCTGCCAGTGCACGATCTGGTCGCCTTCGATGTGGCCGCGCGTTTCGGTCACCTGGAACCAGTGCAGGTTGTGCAGCGTCTTGCCGGCTTTCGAGATTGCGTTGCGGATCGCGTCGTCGCTCGATTGTTGCGACGAACCGGTCAGTTCGATCAGCTTGTACACGTGGTCGCTCATGATGCGCTCCCTGGGATATCGGTCTGTGTTGCCGGGGCAAACCGCGGTCCCGCACGGTCCCGCTACGGTCCCGTGCATGCCCGGCTTCTTGAGTGATAGGTATGATGGGCGGCAACTGCAACCCATATCGGAGACGAGGCGCATCGTGGAAGTCGGATTTTGCGGACCGGGATTGATGGGCGCGCCGATGATTCGGCATTTGCTGGCGGCCGGGCATCGCGTCAGTGTATGGAATCGCTCGCGCGACAAGGCCGACGCGCTGGTGAAGGACGGCGCGCAGGTGGTCGGCACGCCGCGCGAGCTGGCCGAGCGCGTCGAGACGGTGTTCGTGTGCGTGCTCGACGGCCGGGCGGTCGGCGACGTCGTGTTCGGCGAGCACGGGCTGCTTTCCGGTGACGCGAGCACGCGCCGCCTGCGGCGCATCGTCGATCATTCGAGCATTCCGCCCGCCGCCACGCGCGACTATGCGGCGCGCGCGGCCGCGCTCGAGGTCGGCTGGGTCGATGCGCCGGTGTCCGGCGGCGTGCCGGGCGCGCAGGCCGGCACGCTCGCGGTGATGGCCGGCGGCCGCGTGGCCGAGCTCGACGCGGTGCGCGCGCTGATCGATACGTACGCGTCGCGCATCACGCACATGGGCGACGCGGGCGCCGGCCAGACGGCGAAGCTGTGCAACCAGGCGATCGTCACCGCGACGGTCACCGCGATCGCCGAGGCGGTCGGCCTCGCACAGGCGAGCGGCATCGAGGCCGCGCGTCTGGCCGAGGCGCTCGCCGGCGGCTGGGCCGATTCGGTGCTGCTGCAGACGTTCGTGCCGCGCATGACGTCGGGTGGTCACCCGCCGATCGGCGCGCTCAGTACGTTCCAGAAGGATGTCGACGCAATCGCCGACGCCGCGCGCGACACGGGCGCGGTGATGCCCGTATCGGCCACCGTGCAGCAGGTGCTGAGGCTCGGCGCCGCGCAGGGGCTCGCCGGCGCCGATTTCGCCGCATTCATCGACATCGTGCGGCCGAACAACGGCCGTGGGCCGGCATCGTGACGGGCAAGCGGGACGCGTAAATGGCAGATGGGCCGCCTGGAGGCGGCCCATCGAATGACTGGCGGTTCAGCCGAGCGAGCGGGGCGTCGTGTCGCCCGCGTTCTGGCGGCCGAGGCCGCCGCGCAGGCTCGCCTTCGTGCCTGCACCAAACTCGGGCAGGATGCGCGCACGCGCCCGGCTCGCGAACACGAGGAAGCCGAAGCCGTTCGCTTCGTACCAGTATCCGCCGTTCTCGAGGCCGTCGAGCGGCTGCTCGAGCGCGTTGGCGATCGATTCGATGCAGCGCTTGCGCAGCTCGGCGATGGCCGGATAGGGCGGCTGCGCGCCGCGTACGCTGCACAGAAGCACGTCGAGCCCGGGCAGCACGTGCGCATAGAGGACGGGTTCGTCCTGCGCGCGGGCGCGGGCAATCTTGGTGTCGAGCTGGGCAAACGGCTTCGAGTGGCGCAAGACCGCGAGGAACGACTCCTGGCCATCCTGCGGCGCACGCCGACGTTTTTTCGGGAAGGACATAAACACTCGCCTCAAAAACAATTGCAAGAAATGCGGCACTTTCATGCGACCCACTCCCGGCTATGTACGCCGCATGTCGATCCTTTATAGCACACGAAAATGCTGCATTCGTGCAGTACGACGATCAATGTCTCCCGTCGACCTGCTCGCCATGATCGACACAGCCAGCGTCTTGGCGCCCGTACTGTCGTTTAGTCTCCATCATAGACCTGCTTTTCCCGCGCGTGCATTCGCTCGTCACAAAAAAGTGAGATGGGCCGCATGCGGCGGTGCATCGCATGCGCAATAAAAAGGCCCGCGCGGGGCGGGCCTGGCTGGCGGAGCGTGTCGCGATCAGCGCTGCTTGAGCGAATCGCGGATCTCGCGCAGCAGCACGATGTCTTCCGGCGTCGCGGCCGGTGCGGCCTCTTCCGGCTTGCGCAGCTTGTTGATGAATTTCACCATCAGGAAGATGATGAACGCAAGGATCACGAAATTGATCGCCACGGTGATGAACGAGCCGTAGCCGAATGCGGCGACGCCGGCGGCCTGCAGGTCCTTGAACGAATCGGGATTACCCTTGAACGACGGCGGGATGGTGCCGAGCAGAACGAACTTGTTCGAGAAATCCAGGCCGCCGGTCAGCACGCCGATGACCGGCATGATGAGGTCCTTCACGACCGAGTCGACGATCTTCGAGAACGCGCCACCGATGATCACGCCGACGGCGAGATCCATCACGTTGCCCTTGACGGCGAACTCCTTGAATTCCTTGATGATGCTCATGAGCGGCTTTCTCCTGTGTGGGGCGGGGGAGGCGTGCCGCGACGCGCAGGATTGCTTTGCGTCGAATAAGGGTCGGTGGCACGCCGATGGCCGCATGATAGCGAACGCGTCCCGTTGCCGGTAGCCCATCTTGAAATGATTGACAAATCCGGGCGTCGACGCGGCCGCTCATGCGGCAGGGCCTGGCGTGCGTGGCCGGGCGTCGACATGCGGGCGACGCCCGGTGCGCGGGTACTCAGGTGTTGTCGTCGGTCCAGCCGTCGTCGTTGCTGCCGAGATCCATCCCGCCGCCGCTGTTGCCGTCGCTCCAGTTCGAATCGTCGCCGCGGCCGAGGTCGAAGCCCGGGTCGGCGTCCTGCCGGCGGTGCTCGCCGTCGACGATCACGTCGCGTTCGACCACGCGCTCGCGGCCGCCGGACATCGCTTCGCCGAGCAGCACGCCGGTCAGGAGCCCGCCCATTCCGCCGCCGAAACCGCCGCCTTGCTGGATCACGACGGGCGGTTGCTGTTGCGGATACGGTTGTTGCGGCGGGTAGGGCTGCTGCTGATACGGCTGACCCTGGGCGCCCGTCATGCGGTCGGCTTCCTGCGCATAGACGGAGCCGCTGCCGTTCGCCGGCGCCGTGGGCTGCGCGGCCGGGTCGGGGCGGCCTTCGACACGCGCCTTCACGCTGGCGTGGCGCTGTTCGAGTTCATCGACGCGATACGGCGGCACCGGATTCTTGCCGTTCGACAGCGTCTCGACGAGCGTGCGCGCGTCGTTCTCGATCGCTTCGAGTTCGCCGGTCAGCGCCGCGGCGCCGGGCGCCGTCGACAGTTTCGCGTCGAGCTTCAGCGGCCGGATGTCGTTCAGCACGTCGGTCGCGCGCTTGAGCTGCGTACGGCGTTCATCGTCGGCGCGGCCGTCGTCTGCCGTGCGCGCGCGCCGCAGCGTCCAGCGCAGCACCAGCGCGATCACGGCGACGATCAGTCCGAGGCCGATCCACATGCTGGTGGACGGGCCGTGTTTTTCGGCCGGCGCGACGGCGGGGGCGAGCCCCGGCTGCAGCGTGCCGGCCTGCGTGGCCGACGGCGTGTTGCCGCTGACGCGCGCGGCGTCGGCGCGAATGCGCGACTCCGTCTGCGCGAAGCGCGACGCATCGGTGAAGCGCAGTTGCGGATCGAGCGATTTCGCGCGCTGCAGTTGCGCGAGCGCGTCGGACGCGCGGCCTTCGCGGTCAAGCACCTGCGCATACAGGTAGCGCGCGTGCGCGTTGTTCGGATGGGCGTCGATGACTTGCGACAGCTGCGTGTCGGCTTGCTGCCAGTTGCGCTGCGCGATCGACTGCTCGACCTGCTGCAACGACGGGACCGCAAACGCGGCGGACGACAGCAACATCAGCGAGAGGCCGAGTGCGGCGAGAGATTTCTTCATGGTCGAACCGGGCGCATGCGCCCGTCTCCTGACGATCGGTTCGCGCCGCGCGCCCGGGCCGGGGGCGCGGCGCGGTGGCCCGGCGGTTACTGCGCAGGCGTATCGAGCTGCTTCTTCAGCGCGGCGAGGCGATCCTCGACCGACGGGCCCTTGTTCAGCGCGGCGAGCTTGTCGTCGAGCGCCTTGCCGCTCGACGTGTCGGCCGAATTGAGGCGCGCGTCCGAGCGGGCGTTCTGCAGCGCGACCTTGTCCTCGAGCTTCTGAAAATCCTCGGACAGGTTCTTGCCGCCGATGCCGCCCAGCGCGCTGGCGGCCACGTCCTTCGCCTGCGCGATTTCCTGCTTGGCCTGCAGGATGTTCGAGCGCGCATTCAGGTCGTTGCGGCGCTGGCGCATGTCGGCGATCTGCCCCTTCAGCTTGTCGACCGACGGCTCGAGCGTCGCCAGCTCGGCCGCGAGCGCATCGCGCTCCGCTTCCGCGTTCGACTGGGCCGCGAGCGCCTCGCGGGCGAGCGCTTCGTCGC
The DNA here is from genome assembly GCF_002223255.1 of Burkholderia sp. AU17457. NCBI lineage: Bacteria > Pseudomonadati > Pseudomonadota > Betaproteobacteria > Burkholderiales > Burkholderiaceae > Burkholderia > Burkholderia sp. AU17457. Next base: position 1,729,187 of record NZ_NKFB01000003.1, on the reverse strand, counting down.
CGCCCTGCAGCGCGCGCTTCGCGCCGTCTTCATACTTCTTCACCTTGTCGTCGGCCGCATCGCGCTTGCTGCGCTGGGTGGCGACCTGTGCCTCGATCTCGATCAGCGAATTCTCGGCACGGCCGATGCTGTCGTCGAGCTCCCGCACGATCTGCCGTGCGTCGCGCGACGGATCCTGTACCGAATCGGCCGCATCGTTCAGCAGGCCTTTGATCGTGCGCGAAATAGAGTCGAAAAGCGACATGAAATCCTCCGTGGTTGAAAGGCGCCGCGTGACCGCGGCAATGCCCGTCGCGAGCCCGTTCCGGCCCGCGTGAGCCGGCGGATATTACACCACCGGTTCACTTAAATACGGCTTAAACGCGCGCGTTCAAGCGGCTCGCGCATCAGGACGCCAACCTTTCGCGGCTGAAAGAAAATCGCCTGCGTGCGCGGTATCGCGTGTCCATCATAGGCCGAGGATGCCGACAATACGCGCCGGAAATCACGGCATTGCGGGAATTTTTACAAAAAATCGCGAAGGCACCCGGGCGATTTCATTAAAATGCGCTGTCACGTCGCGGGAACGGATCGCCGCGCGGCGGGGTCTGTCGACGTGACAGCCGTATCTCGATGCACCCACTCTGATTCATCCGCTTGCATTTCCGCATGCGTCCGAGGGCGCCACGACCGCCCGCCATTCCGACATGCCAATTATCAAACGACCGCCTTCTTCTTCCGACAGGAACGAACCCCACTACACGCTGCGCCGTTCGCCGTCCGGAGCCTATTACCCCGATGACGACGATCGCGACGACGGCCGCCGCGCGCAGCAGCGCAGTGGCGGTGGCGGAGGGCGCCGCCGCACGTTCGGCTCGCGCGTCGCGCTGTGGTTCGTCGGCCTGTTCGCGACACTGGCGGTCGTCGGCGCGCTGATCGTCGGCTATGCGCTGGTCGTGATGGCGCCGCAACTGCCGTCGCTCGATGCGCTGACCCATTACCAGCCGAAGGTGCCGTTGCGCGTGTTCACCGCCGACCACGTGCTGATCGGCGAGTTCGGCGAGGAGCGCCGCAGCCTCGTGCGCTTCCAGGACATTCCCGACGTGATGAAGAAGGCCGTGCTGGCGATCGAGGACTACCGCTTCTACGAGCACGGCGGCGTCGATTTCCTCGGCATCCTGCGCGCGGGCGTGGCCGACCTGATGCACGGCGGCGCGCGCCAGGGCGCGAGCACGATCACGATGCAGGTCGCGCGCAACTTCTTCCTGTCGAGCGAGAAGACCTACACGCGCAAGATCTACGAGATGCTGCTCGCGTACAAGATCGAGAAGGCCCTGACGAAGGACCAGATTCTCGAGCTGTACATGAACCAGATCTATCTCGGCCAGCGCTCGTACGGCTTCGCGGCCGCGGCGCGCGTGTACTTCGGCAAGGACCTGAAGGACATCACGCTCGCGGAAGCGGCGATGCTCGCGGGGCTGCCGAAGGCGCCGTCCGCGTACAACCCGGTCGTCAATCCGAAGCGCGCGAAGGTGCGTCAGGAATACATCCTGAAGCGGATGCTCGACATCGGCTACATCACCCAGCCGCAGTACGACCAGGCGATCAAGGAAGAGATTCACGTGCGCACGCCCGGCAACCAGTACGCGGTGCACGGCGAGTACGTCGCCGAGATGGTGCGGCAGATGATGTACGAGCAATACAAGGACGAAACCTACACGCGCGGGCTGACCGTCACGACGACGATCAACTCGGCCGACCAGGAAGCCGCGTATCAGGCCGTGCGTCGCGGCATTCTCGACTACGAGCGCCGTCACGGCTATCGCGGCCCCGAAGCGTCGATCAACCTGCCCGCGGCCGGCGACGAGCGCGACGAGGCGATCGACGACGCGCTCGCCGACCACCCGGACAACGGCGACCTGCAATCGGCGGTCGTGCTGTCGGCATCGCCGAACGCGGTCGAGGTGCAGTTCGTCGGCGGCGCGACCACGACGATCGGCCCGGCCGGCCTGCGCTTCGTGTCGGCCGCGCTCGGGGCCCGCGCGAACAACGCGCTGCGCATCAAGCCGGGCTCGGTCGTGCGCGTGCTGAAGGACGGCAAGACGGGCTGGCAGGTCGTGCAGCTGCCGCAGGTCGAAGGTGCGCTCGTCGCGATCGCGCCGCAGGACGGCGCGATCCGCTCGCTCGTCGGCGGCTTCGACTTCAACAAGAGCAAGTTCAACCACGTGACGCAGGCGTGGCGGCAGCCGGGTTCGTCGTTCAAGCCGTTCATCTACTCGGCGTCGCTCGACAAGGGGCTCGGGCCGGCGACGATGATCAACGACGCGCCGCTGTACTTCCCGCCGAGCGTGCCGGGCGGCACCGCATGGGAGCCGAAGGACGACGACCAGCCGGACGGCCCGATGACGATGCGCACCGGTCTGCAGCGTTCGAAGAACCTGGTGTCGATCCGGATCCTCGCGTCGATCGGCACGCAGTATGCGCAGCAGTACGTGACGCAGCGCTTCGGCTTCGATCCGGCGAAGACGCCGCCGTACCTGCCGATGGCGCTCGGCGCGGGCCTCGTGACGCCGCTGCAGCTTGCGACCGGCTACGCGGTGTTCGCGAACGGCGGTTACAAGGTCGATCCGTACCTGATCGCCGAAGTCGACGACGCACGCGGCCAGCCGCTGCAGAAGTCGCAACCGGTGGTCGCGGGCGGCACCGCGCCGCGCACGATCGAAGGCCGCAACGCGTACGTGATGAACAGCCTGCTGCATTCGGTCGCGACGGGCGGCACGGGCGCGGGCACCAATGCGCTGGGCCGCAACGACCTGCAGGGCAAGACGGGTACCACGAACGACGCGAAGGACGGCTGGTTCGCCGGCTATCAGCAATCGCTCGTCGCGGTCGCGTGGATGGGCTTCGACCAGCCGAAGAGCCTCGGCAGTCGCGAATTCGGCGCGCAACTCGCGTTGCCGATCTGGGTGAACTATATGCGTACCGCGCTGAACGGCGTGCCCGAGCAGCAGATGCCGATGCCGGACGGCCTGACGACGATCGACGGCGAGCTGTACTACGCGGATCGCACGCCGGGCAATGGCTTCGTCGCGAACGTCGACATCAACCCGGCCGAGAACGCGATCAGCGCGAACGACGCACTCGGTTCGGCCGGCGCGGCCGGGCTGGCGCCGCCGCCCGTCACGCCGCAGGAGAAGCAGCAGATCATGGACATGTTCGAGAGCAAGTAAGCGGTACGCTGTTCTTCAGCCATGCGACGGGCGCCTTCGGGCGCCCGTTTTTTTGCGTGCGGCCGGCAGCGGAAGACGGCGAATCAGAACGACGCGCAGGCCGGCACGACGGTCATGCCGACCGATTGCTGGTGAAATCGCTCGACGTACGCTTGCCGGATCGCGGCGAGTCGTGTGCGCGTGTCGCGCGTATCGTCGGCGATGATACGGATCACGAAGCTGTCTTCACGCGTGATCGCGCCGGTCGAGCGGTCGCGCCACTGGCCGTGCGTGTCCCAGTAGGTGAGGCCGTCGGGGAAGCGCGGCGTGACCGTATCGGCGAGGAATGCCGCGCGTTCGGCATCGGTGACGGGGCCGCGCCCGGCGATGTCGCGCCCGAACAGCAGGTCGGCCTGCAGCATGCGGCTTTCGCCCGGGTGCGTGCAGGCCGCCGGTTGCGTGCTGGAGGGGGACGAGGGCGGTGCCGCACACCCGGCGAGCAGCGCGAGCGCCGTCGCGCATGCGGCTACCCGCCGCATTTGCCCATTTCGTGACGATCGACCTTCGCGCGCGCAAAACGCTGCGCGCTCAACCACTTGCGTGCGGGTCCGGCGGGTTATCAACAGGGCTGTCAACATAATCTGGGGATAACCCTAGGGTCCGCACACGCGCGATGCGCGATCAGTGCTGCAGTTGCGCGTGCGCGAGATGCATGCCGAGCGTGGCGGGGTCGGTGTTCGTGCCCGACAGCAGCACGCCGACGCGTTTGCCCTGCAGCGTTTCGCGCAGCGGGCCGAGCAGCGCGGCGAGCGCGGCCGCGCAGGCCGGCTCGACCGACAGTTTCAGGTGCGAGAACAGGAACAGCATCGCGGCGCGCAGCGCGTCGTCGGAGACGGTGACGATGCGATCGAGGTGGCGCCGGCACAGCTGATAGCTGTATTCCTCGGTGTGCGGCGCCATCAGCGAATCGGCGATGGTCTGCATCGCGCTCATCTTGATCGTGTGATTGGCCGCGAAGCTGCGGCTCATCGCGTCGGCGCCTTCCGGCTCCACGCCGTACACGTGCACGCGCGGGTTCGCGAGCCGCAGCGCGGTCGCCATGCCGGCCGCGAGCCCGCCGCCGCCGATCGGCACGATCACCGCGTCGAGGTCCGGCGTCTGCGTCGCCCATTCGTACCCGAGCGTCGCGGTGCCGAGGATCGTGTGATAGCCGTTGAACGGATGAATGAAGAAGCGGCCTTCCTCGGCCTCGATGCGCCGCACGAGATCGAACGCCTGCGACGCGCTGCCGGCCAGCACGACCTCCGCGCGGTACTGCTTGCACTGCGCGATGCGTGTCGGGCTCGCGGTATGGAACATCACGACCTTCGCGCTGCTGCCGAGCCGCATTGCCGCATACGCGACGGCCGCCGCATGATTGCCGGCCGACACGCAGGTGACGCCGGCGTTCTTGCGGGCTTCGTCGAGCGCGAGCAGGTGCGTGAACGCGCCGCGCGCCTTGAAGCTGCCGCTTGCCTGCAGCAGCTCGAACTTGAAGTTGACGTGCGTGCCTTCGAGCGAAGGCAGGTCGGCGCGCTCGAACACGGGCGTGCGCGCGACCCACGGCGACAACGCGAAATGCTGGGCGGCGATTTCGTCGAGCGTCGGAATCGGCTCGCCGTCGATCGTCGTATGGGCTGTGCCCTGTTGTTCAGTCGACATGACGTGGCGGGTGGCGGAGTGGGCCGGCCCGCACACGCGGGCCGGCGTGGCGGGAGGCAGTCAGTGCGCGTCGACCGACATGCTGCGGATGAACTTGCGCAGGAACTGCTCGCAGCCGGCGAGCTGCGCGAGCTCGACATATTCGTTCGGCTTGTGCGCCTGCTCGATGTTGCCGGGCCCGCACACGACGCTCGGGATGCCCGCGCGGGCGAACAGCCCGGCCTCGGTGCCGTACGCGACCTTGCGCTTGTCCTGGTCGGCCGTCAGCGCGCGCACGAGCTGCGTGATCGCCGCCTGTTCGGTCGCGTCGAGGCCGGGCGCCGCGGCGATCTTCGAGAATTCGATCGCGGCGTTCGGGTGCTCGCGCAGCATCTGCGGCAGCAGCGTTTCCTGCGCATACGCTTCGATGCGCGTGAAGATCTGCTCGGGATCGAGCGTCGGCAGGTTGCGGAATTCGAAGTCGAAGCGGCACTCGGCCGGCACCGTGTTGATCGCGTTGCCGCCCTGGATCGTACTCGTCTGCGCGGTCGTGAACGGCACGTCGTACAGTTCGTCGAACGGGCCTTCGGCGCGAAAGCGCTCGGCGATGTCGCGGATGTGGCAGATGAGCCGCGCCGCATACTCGATCGCGTTGAGTCCCTTCGGCGTCAGCGACGAATGCGCGGCATGGCCGCGCACGCAGCAGCGGTACGCGTTGATGCCCTTGTGCGCGATGATCGGCCGCATGCTGGTCGGCTCGCCGACGATGCAGCCCGACGGCTGCACGCCGCGCTTCACGAGATCGGCGATCATCAGCGGCGCGCCCGCGCAGCCGATCTCCTCGTCGTAGGACAGCGCGAAATGGATCGGCTTCGCAAGCTTGGTCGCCTGCATCTCGGGCAGCAGCGCGAGCGCCGCGCCGATGAAGCCCTTCATGTCGCAGGTGCCGCGGCCGTACAGGCGGCCCTCGCGGATTTCCGGCGCGAACGGGTTGCTGTCCCATTGCTGGCCGTCGACCGGCACGACGTCGGTGTGGCCAGACAGCACGATGCCGCCGTTGGTCGAACCGTCGTGCGCGGGCACGGTGGCAAACAGGTTCGCCCAGCCCTCGCGCGGATCGTGCGTGATCGTCGACGCGATGCCCTTTGCGGCGAGCGCGTCGCGTACCGTTTCGATCAGGCCGAGGTTCGGCACGCGGCTCGTCGTGTCCATCGACACGAGCTGCTTGACCCAGGGCAGGCTGACGAGCGATGCGTCGCCTTCGGTGGCGGCGGACGGCGCCGTCGTGTCGAGAGTGGACATGGCAAAACTCCGTCTGATGAATGGGAAATCATACTCAAAAACGCGCCGGCCCGCCTTCGCCGGGCGCGGTGCGGTGCAGCAACGTCGCGCCCGTCAGGATTGCGTCACCGGGCCGCGACGGCCGCGCCCTGTTTCGGGCCGAGTGCGCGCAGCGTTTCCTTGATCGTCGATACGCGGATCGCGAGGTCGGGCGAGCGCGTCTCGATGCGCAGCTTGTCCTGGCCCGCGAGCTTGATGTGGCGATGCTTCTGCACCATCTCGATGATCCGCATCGGGTCGATCGGCGGATTCGGCTCGAACTGCAGGCCGATCGCGACCTCGCTCGCGTCGATCTTCACGATGCCGAGCGGTTTCGCGGCGATCCGCAGCCGGTGCGTCTCGACGAGCGCGTGCGCCTGCGGCGGCAGCTTGCCGAAGCGGTCGATCAGCTCCTCCTGGATGCCGTCGATCGCGTCGCCGTGCTCGCAGTTCGCGAGCCGCTTGTACAGCGACAGCCGTTCCTGCACGTCCGCGCAGTAGTCGGCCGGCAGGATCGCGGGTGCATGCAGGTTGATTTCGGTCGTCGCGGCGAGCGGGGCGGTGAGGTCGGGCTCCTTGCCGTTCTTCAGCGCCTTCACCGCGTCGTTCAGCATGTCCGTATAGAGCTGGAAGCCGATCTCGTGGATTTCGCCCGACTGCTTGTCGCCGAGCACCTCGCCGGTGCCGCGGATCTCGAGGTCGTGCATCGCGAGATAGAAGCCCGAGCCCAGTTCCTCCATCTGCTGAATCGCTTCCAGCCGGCGCTGCGCCTGCTTGGTCAGCGACTGCGGATCGTGGACCAGCAGGTACGCATAGGCCTGGTGGTGCGAGCGGCCGACGCGGCCGCGCAACTGGTGAAGCTGCGCGAGGCCGAACTTGTCCGCGCGGTGCATGATGATCGTGTTCGCGCTCGGCACGTCGATGCCGGTCTCGATGATGGTCGTGCACAGCAGCACGTTCGCGCGCTGCGCGACGAAATCGCGCATCACGCGTTCGAGCTCGCGCTCGTGCATCTGGCCGTGCGCGATCACGATGCGTGCCTCTGGCACGAGCGCCTCGAGCATCGCCTTGCGGTTCTCGATCGTCTCGACCTCGTTGTGCAGGAAGTACACCTGGCCGCCGCGCTTCAGCTCGCGCAGCATCGCCTCGCGGATCACGCTTTCCTCCTCGCGGCGCACGAAGGTCTTGATCGCGAGCCGCTTCTGCGGCGCGGTCGCGATCACCGAGAAATCGCGCAGCCCTTCGAGCGCCATCCCGAGCGTACGCGGGATCGGCGTCGCAGTGAGCGTCAGCACGTCGACTTCCGCGCGCAGCGCCTTCAGCGCTTCCTTCTGGCGCACGCCGAAGCGGTGTTCCTCGTCGATGATCACGAGGCCGAGGCGCTTGAACTGCACGTCCGACGACAGCAGCTTGTGCGTGCCGATCACGATGTCGACGCTGCCTTCGTTGATCTGCGCGATCGCCGCATTCACTTCCTTCGCGGTCTTGAAGCGCGACAGCTCGACGATGCGCACCGGCCAGTCCGCGAAGCGGTCGGCGAAGGTCTGCGTGTGCTGCTCGGCGAGCAGCGTGGTCGGCGACAGCAGCGCGACCTGCTTGCCGCCGAGCACCGCGATGAACGCCGCGCGCAGCGCGACCTCGGTCTTGCCGAAGCCGACGTCGCCGCACACGAGGCGGTCCATCGGCTTGCCGCTCGTCATGTCGCCGATCACGGCCGCGATCGCCGCGGCCTGGTCGGGCGTTTCCTCGAAGCCGAAGCTTTCCGCGAATTTCACGTAGTCGCGCGGGTCGAGGGAGAAAGCGTGGCCTTCGCGCGCCGCGCGGCGTGCGTACAGGTTCAGCAGCTCGGCGGCCGTATCGCGGATCTGTTGCGCGGCCTTGCGTTTCGCGCGCTCCCACTGGCCGGAGCCGAGCGCGTGCAGCGGCGCGCTGTCGGGATCGGCGCCGCTGTAGCGCGAGATTACGTGCAGTTGCGCGACGGGCACGTAGAGCTTGCTGTCGCCCGAGTATTCGAGATGCAGGAATTCGGTTTCGCCTTCGCCGAGATCCATCGACACGAGGCCCATGTAGCGGCCGATGCCGTGCTGCGCGTGGACGACCGGGTCGCCGACCTTCAGCTCCGACAGGTCGCGCACCATCGCGTCGACGTTGCTCGCCTGTTCCTGCCGGCGGCGGCCCGCGCGGCGCCCGAGCGCGCCGTACAGCTCGGTCTCGGTGACGATCGCATAGCCTTCGCCCGGCACCGCGAAGCCGTTCGCGAGCGGCGCGACGCCGAGCGCGAAGCGTTCGTCGCTCGCGAGCCAGCCCGCGAAGTCGTCGTTCGACGCGGGGCGCAGGTGGTGTTCGGCCAGCAGTTGCAGGATCGTCTCGCGGCGCCCGGCCGATTCGACCGTCAGCAGCACGCGCTTGCCCGACGATTCGACGAACGTGCGCAGCGATGCGAGCGGATCGTCCGCATGGCGGTCGACGGTCAGTTCGGGCAGCGCGGTCGCCCAGCCGCCGGCCGGCTGCGCGGGCAGCACGACGCGTGCGAACGGCTTCGCGAACGCGAAGAAATCCTCGTCGGACAGGAACAGCCGCTGCGGCTCGAGGATCGGCCGCTCGCGATCGTGCGCGAGGAACGCATGGCGCTGCTTCGTATCGGCCGTGAAGCGGCGGATCGACGCTTCGAGATCGCCGGTGAACACGAGGTGCGCGTCCTGCGGCAGGTAGTGGAACAGCGTGGCCGTCTCGTCGAAGAACAGCGGCAGGTAATACTCGATACCGGCCGACGGCACGCCGTTGCCGATGTCCTTGTAGATCGGCGCGCGGCTCGGGTCGCCTTCGAAGGTTTCGCGCCAGCGGCTGCGGAAGGCCGTGCGCGCGGCTTCGTCGAACGGGAACTCGCGGCCGGGCAGCAGGCGCACGTCGCGCACCGGATACAGGCTGCGCTGCGTGTCGGGATCGAACGCGCGGATCGAATCGACCTGATCGTCGAACAGGTCGATCCGGTACGGCAGCGGCGAGCCCATCGGGTACAGGTCGATCAGCGAGCCGCGCACGCAGTATTCGCCCGGCCGCACGACCTGGCTCACGTGCTCGTAGCCGGCCAGCGTGAGCTGCGCCTTCAGCTTCGCCTCGTCGAGCCGCTCGCCCTGCGCGAACGCGAACGTGTAAGCGGCCATGAACGATGCGGGCGGCATCCGGTACAGCGCGGTGGTCGCGGGCACGAGCAGGATGTCGCAGCGGCCCTCGCCCAGGTCGTGCAGCGTGGCCAGCCGCTCGGACACGAGGTCCTGGTGCGGCGAGAACGTGTCGTACGGCAGCGTTTCCCAGTCGGGCAGCAGGCGCACGCGCGCGTCGGGCGAGAAATAGCGGATTTCCTGCGACAGCCGCTGCGCGTCGACCGCGTTCGCGCAGATTACCGCGAGGAGCGGCACGTCCTGGCGGTTGTCGGCGAGATAACGGGCGATGGCGAGCGCGTCGGCGGAGCCGTGCGCGCCGTCGAAGGCGAAACGCTGGCCGGGCTTGACGCGGGCAACGGGTGAAGCGAACGGGGTGGAAGCGTTATCTGGCATAGGGACGACAGGGGTGGCGTGCACGGGCGCAGCGCGGTGCGCCGGTCGAGACGAAAGACCTATTATAAAATCCGCTTCTCGATTTCATCTTTCCGGCGTTTCCCTTCGTGACTCCCCGACTTTTCGCCCTGATTCCTTGCGCCGGCACGGGCAGCCGTTCCGGTTCGGCCGTGCCGAAGCAATACCGCACGCTGGCCGGCCGCGCGCTGCTGCACTACACGCTCGCCGCGTTCGACGCATGCAGCGAATTCGCGCAGACGCTCGTCGTGCTCGCGCCCGACGATTCCCATTTCGACGCGCGCCGCTTCGCGGGCCTGCGCTTCGCGGTGCGCCGCTGCGGCGGCGGCTCGCGGCAGGCGTCGGTGCTGAACGGGTTGATGGAGCTGGCCGAATTCGGCGCGACCGACCACGACTGGGTGCTCGTGCACGACGCCGCGCGCCCGGGCATCACGCCGGCGCTGATCCGCACACTGGTCGCGACGCTGAAGGACGACCCGGTCGGCGGGATCGTCGCGCTGCCGGTGGCCGATACGCTCAAGCGCGTGCCGGCCGGCGGCGACGCGATCGCGCGCACCGAGTCGCGCGACGCGCTGTGGCAGGCGCAGACGCCGCAGATGTTCCGCATCGGCATGCTGCGCGACGCGATCCTGCAGGCGCAGCGCGAAGGGCACGACCTGACCGACGAGGCCAGCGCGATCGAATGGGCCGGCCACACGCCGCGCGTCGTGCAGGGCAGCCTGCGCAACTTCAAGGTCACGTACCCGGAAGATTTCGCGCTTGCGGAGGCGATCCTCGCGCGCCCCGCGAACGCTTCCTGACTTTCACCCCATCTAAAACCGGATTACGCATGGATTTCAGAATCGGACAAGGCTACGACGTGCACCAGCTCGTCGAAGGGCGCCCCCTCATCATCGGCGGCGTGACGATTCCGTACGAGCGCGGCCTGCTCGGCCACTCGGATGCGGACGTGCTGCTGCACGCGATCACCGACGCGCTGTTCGGCGCGGCGGCGCTCGGCGACATCGGCCGCCATTTCTCCGACGCCGACGCGGCGTTCAAGGGTGCGGACAGCCGCGTGCTGCTGCGCGCGTGCGCCGAGCGCGTGAAGGCGGCCGGCTTCACGATCCAGAACGTCGACAGCACCGTGATCGCGCAGGCGCCGAAGCTCGCGCCGCATATCGACGGGATGCGCGCGAACATCGCCGCCGACCTCGGGCTGCCGCTCGATCGCGTGAACGTGAAGGCGAAGACCAACGAGAAGCTCGGTTATCTGGGCCGCGGCGAGGGGATCGAAGCGCAGGCGGCTGCGCTGCTGATCAAGCAGGGCGGCTGACGTCCGGCCGTAGCGGCGTGGGGTTCGCGCCGCACGTCGCGCCGCCGAAATGAAAAATGCCACGCGAATGCGTGGCATTTTCGTTTGGAGCGGGCGCGGCTCACGGCCGCGCCCCGTGCAACCGCTTATTCGCCTTCGGCGGCGATCACCTGCGCGGCGGCGTTGATCACCGACGCGATGCGGCCGACGTCGCGCAGTTGCGTGACCGTCATCCCTTGCTCGTTCTTCAGCAGCGCATAGTGCGACTTCACGCAGAAGTGGCACTTGCCGACGATCGACGCGGCGAGCGCGTACATCTCGAACTTGCGCTTGTCGACGCCGCCGTGCGTCGCATACGCGCCCATCCGCAATTCGGCGCGCTGCGTCTTCAGGTCGGCGTCGTCGGCCATCTCGACATACGGATACCAGGTGTTGTTCATCCCCATCAGCGCGGCCGCCGTCAGCACGGCGTTCGTCTCTTCGGGCGACAGCACGCCGGCTTCGCGGATCGTCTTCACGAGCACCGTGCTCTTCGCCGCGATGGCCGCCGCCAGCGCCACGCCGACCGCGTCGGTGCCTTCGAGCGACGAGCGCGAGATCGTGCCGTCGAGGTTCAGGCGAATGTCTTTCGCGTAGTCGGGGATACGTGCCTTAATCGAGTCGATGAATTCCATTGATATCTCCTATGGGTTGGCCGTTAAAAAAGCCCGCAGGCAGGACGTGCGCCGCGGGCTTCGTGCATTGCTACGCTTACAGCGTTGCGCCGCCGACTGCGCGGTTGCACGGGCACAGTTCGTCCGTTTGCAGGCCGTCCAGAATGCGCAGGACTTCTTCCGGGCTGCGGCCGACGTTCAGGTTGTTCACCGACACGTGCTGGATCGTGTTGTCCGGATCGACGATGAACGTTGCACGCAGGGCCACGCCTGCTTCCTTGTCGCGCACGCCGAGCTGGTCGATCAGTTCGCCCTTGACGTCGCCGAACGAGTAATGGTTCAGCTTGTCGAGGTCCTTGTGTTCACGGCGCCATGCGAGCTTGACGAATTCGTTGTCCGAGCTGCCGCCGAGCAGGACGGCGTCGCGCTCTTCGAACTGCTTCGTGAGCTTCGCGAATTCGACGATTTCCGTCGGGCACACGAACGTGAAATCCTTCGGATAGAAGTAGATGATCTTCCACTTGCCCGGGAACGACGCTTCGGTGACGGTCTCGAACGCCGACTGGCCGTTTTCCTCGTGATTATTGAAGCCCGGCTTCGCGGCTACGACGGTGAAAGCTTCGAGTTTATCGCCCACGGTTTTCATGCGGATACTCCTGTGTGAGTTGGGAAGAAGACTGAGTCAAGCTACCTCGGTGCTGCAACGATGATGTGACAGCATGGGGAAAACTATAACACTATTAGTAAGTCGCTTCAATAGATTTTGACTAACGACCCTCATAGCTTTTGTCAACCGGGTCGATAGTGTGACGCGCAAGATGCGTGCGCGGGCGTGTCACGCGGTCGCACGCGCCTTGCCGGCGCCCGGGAATTCCAGCGTGACTTCGAGGCCGGCTTCCGGGTGGCGGTTGCGCAGGCGCAGCGCGCCGCGATAGCGGCCGACGAGGCGCAGCACGATCGCCATCCCGAGGCCCGTGCCGTCCGCCTTGGTGCGCGCGGTGTCGACGCGGTAGAACGGCCGCATCACGAGCGGCAGCTGATCCTCGGGGATGCCGGGGCCCTCGTCGCTCACCGACAGCTCGACGCGCGCATGCGACACGCGCGTCTCGAGCGTGATGCGAGAAATGCCGTCCTGCTTGCTCTGGCCGTACTTGCGCGCGTTCTCGACGAGGTTGCCGATCACGCGCCGCATGTCGGTCTCGTCGGCTTCGATGATCGCGCTCGGCGCGAGTCGCGTGCGGATCTCGACGCCGTCCTCGCCCGACACGCGTGCGGCGACTTCGTGCGCGACCGACGACAGGTCGACGGGCTCGGGCTTGCGCTGCGACGGGCGCGCGTAGTCGATGAAGGCCGCGATGATGCGGTCCATCTGTTCGATGTCGTCGACCATCGCGTCCTTGGTCGCCTGGTCGGACGGGCTCATCTCGGTTTCGAGCCGCAGCCGCGCGAGCGGCGTGCGCAGGTCGTGCGAGATGCCCGCGAGCATCAGCGCGCGATCGGCCTCGAGCTGTTCGAGGTCGCGCACCATCTGGTTGAAGCTGCGGTTGGTGTCGGCCGCGACGCCCATCCCGCGCTCGGGCAGCGGCTCGGGCGCCTGGCCCGAACCGACCTGGCGCGCGGCGAGCGCGAGCCGCGAGAACGGCCGGTTCACGAGGCTTGTGATGAACGCGGAGCCGAACAGCGACAGCGCGAGCGCGAACAGCCCCCAGCCGGCCCACTGCAGGCCCGTGACGTTGTCGAGCTGGTCGCGGTCGAGCGCGACCCAGTAATCGTCGTCGTCGATCTTGAAGCTGATCCACACGCCGGGAATGTCGTTGACCGACTGCGCGATCACGGTATCGTCGCCGAGGCGGCTGCGGATGTCGTGTTCGATCAGGCGGTTCAGCGATTCGTCGGGCTGCAGCTTGAACTTGTCGGTTTTCTCGCGCGGGTACACGCGCACGCCCTCGTTGCTCTCGAGATCCTGCAGCAGCGCGCGCCGCAAGTCGGGATCGGAATAGAGCAGGGCGGTGCGCGTGAGCTTCACGACCGCGACGAGCTGGAGCGCGACGCGCTGCGCACGCGGCTCGCGCTCGATCACGCGAAAGCTCTGGAACCACGCGGCGAGACTGACCGAGATCAGCAGCGCGATCAGCAGGAAGGTGCGCCAGAACAGCCCGCCGAACGCGAGCTGCAAAAGGCGCCGGTCGATACGCATGGGACGGGCCGTGGGCGGGGCGAAACCGGGAAGGAAAAAGCTCAGGCGGCGCCGTCGGGGATGAACACGTAGCCGAGGCCCCAGACGGTCTGGATGAAGCGCGGGCTGCCCGGATCCGGTTCGATCAGCTTGCGCAGGCGCGAGATTTGCACGTCGAGGCTGCGGTCGAACACTTCGTATTCGCGGCCGCGCGCGAGTTCCATCAGCTTTTCACGCGACAGCGGCTGGCGCGGATGACGCGCGAACACCTTCAGCACCGAGAATTCGCCGGTCGTCAGCGGAATTTCCTGGCCGGACTTCGTCAGCGTGCGCGTGGCGAGGTTCAGCGAGAATTCGCCGAACTCGAACACCTCGGTGGTTTCCGACGGCGCGCCCGGCAGTTCGGCCGGCGCCTGGCGGCGCAGCACCGCGTGAATGCGCGCGACCAGTTCGCGCGGATTGAACGGCTTCGGCAGGTAATCGTCGGCGCCCATCTCGAGGCCGACGATGCGATCGACGTCTTCGCCCTTCGCGGTGAGCATGATGATCGGCGTGCGGTCGTTGCTGCCGCGCAGCCGGCGGCAGATCGACAGGCCGTCTTCGCCCGGCAGCATCAGGTCGAGCACGAGCAGGTCGAAGCGCTCGCGTACCCAGAGCTTGTTCATCGCCGTTGCGTTTTCCGCGACGTAGACGTTGAAACCCTGTTCGCCGAGATAGCGGCGCAGCAGATCGCGCAGGCGAGGGTCGTCGTCGACGACGAGAATCTTGGAGGGGTTTTTCGTTTCCATGATCGGCATCTTATCGCGAATGGGAATTGACGCACGGCCGGGGATTTTCGTGCGTTACAGTCGGTTACAAAATTTACCCGTAGTGTCGCGCCGAGTAAAGGCAGGCTATAGAGATTCCTTTACTCGAAGCCGAAATTCGGTAGATACTCCCCTGCACTCCATCTTTCATCTTTGCACACCCGAATTCCGCAGGGTTTTTCAAGTACCAGAGGTAACCGGTTGCCGCGTGACGAAGGGAACAAATCGACCAAAGAAGCGAGGACGGTCATGCGATCTGCCCGGATTGCACTGATGCTGACGATCGCGCTTGCCGGTCCGTATGCGTCGAACTTCGCGTATGCGCAGCGCCCCGAGCAGGGCGCATCGTCGCGCAAGCTGCCGCGCGGCAAAGCGCCGCAACCCGATCGCGCCGCCGATATGACGGTCCGTTCCGCCGTGCCTCCCGATCTCGAACAGCGCCGCCGCGACGGGCACATGACGCCCGAAGAGCGACACCTGTTGCGCCAGCACATCGAAGACGCCGTTCGCGAGCTGTACAAGCGCTGAGGCGTGCCGTCGTTCTCCTTGCGCGGAAATGTCCGCGCGGAAAGAATTCGTAGCACTTTTTCCGTCAACTTTCCGCTGCCGAATGCCGTTGTACGGGCATCCGCACCGCCGGTGCGTTCCCGGAGTCCATGACGATGAAAGCGAACGCTGCCGCACCGGCGCCGTCGCCTGCCATGCAGTCGCCGGTCGATGCCGACGACGCGCTGTTTTTCTTGAGCCGCACCGGTTTCTCTCCCGCGCCCGCCGAGGTCGCGCGCATCGTCGGCATGACGCGCGCGCAGGTCGTGGCCGACACGCTCGGCAATGCGCGACACGAGCCCGTCACGACATGGCCCGACTGGCTCGCCGAGCCGCCGCCGACGCGCGCGCAGCGCCAGGCGCTGACGCCCGACATGCGGCGCGACGAGCAACGCGAGCGCAATCGCCGCTACGACGCGTTGCGGGCGGCCTGGGTCAACGAGATGGTCGCGACGCCGTCGCCGCTGACCGAACGCATGACGCTGTTCTGGCATGGACATTTCACGTCCGGACAGGACAAGGTGCCTTACCCGCAGACGATGGCCGCGCAGAACGCGCTGTTTCGCCGCGAGGCGCTCGGCAACTTCGGCACGCTGCTGCATGCGGTCGCGAAAGATCCGGCGATGCTGCAGTATCTCGACGGCGCGAGCAATCGCAAGGGGCGGCCGAACGAGAATTTCGCGCGCGAGGTGATGGAGCTGTTCACGCTCGGCGAAGGGCACTACACGCAATACGACGTGACGGAAGCCGCGCGCGCGATGACGGGCTGGACGGTCGATCCCGATACGCTGCGCTTCGCGGTGCGGCCCGACTGGCACGATGCCGGCGACAAGACGATTCTCGGCGAAACCGGGCCGTTCGACGGCGACGGTTTTCTCGACATCCTGCTGAAGCGGCCGGGCACCGCGCGCTTTATCGTCGGCAAGCTGTGGCGCGAGTTCGTGTCCGATACGCCGGAGCCGGGCACGCTCGATGCGGTCGCCGAGCGGTTTCGCGCGAGCGGCTACGACATTCGCGCGGCGCTTGCCGCGCTGTGGTCGACCGACGCGTTCTGGGATCCGCGCAACCGCGGCGTGCTCGTCAAGTCGCCAGCGGAGTTCGTCGTCGGCTCGGTGCGGCTGTTCGACATCGCGTACGGCGATCCGCAGAGGCTCGCGGACACCGTGCGCACGCTCGGGCAGAACCTGTTCTATCCGCCGAACGTGAAGGGCTGGCCGGGCGGCGCGCTGTGGATCAACAGCACCACGCTGCTGTCGCGCAAGCAGTTCGTCGAGCAGTTGTTCCGCGCGACCGAGACGGTCGGCATGCGGCCGCCGGCCCGTGCGATCGCGCCGCCGCCGAACGCGCGTGCGCAGGCGATGCCGGTGGTCGACACGGCGTCCGTCGGCGACCTGCGCGGCATGCCGGCGAAGCCGGCGCGCGGCGGCCTGCGTTTCGACCTCGAACGCTGGCTCGCCCAGTATCGTGCACGGCCGCAGGCGATCGCGGGATTGTCGACCGAACTGCAGCTGCAGCACGCGGTGCTGCAGCTTTCGCCGGTCGCGGCGATCGACACCGATTCGACCGGCAGCGCGTATCTCGAGGCGCTGCTGATGGATCCGGCCTATCAACTGAAATGATGCAAACGACGACGAAGCGGGCAGCCGCCGCGGCAAGGACGCCGGGCGGCGAACCAAAGGATGTGCGATGAACCGACGTGATTTTCTGACGCTCGCAGGCGCCGCGGCGGCTGCCGGCGTGTCGATGTGGCAAGCGCCCGCGATGGCGGCTGCCGCGACGCAGGCTGGGCGCAAGCCCGCTACCGGGTATGCGAACGTGCTGATCCTCGTCGAGCTGAAGGGCGGCAACGACGGCCTCAACACGGTGGTGCCGTATGCCGATCCGCTGTATTACCCGCTCCGGCGCAGCATCGGCATCAAGCGAGACCAGGTGCTGCAGCTCGACGCGCAGACGGGGCTGCACCCGTCGCTCGCGCCGCTGATGCCGCTGTGGCGGGACGGTCAGGTCGCGGTCGTGCAGGGTGTCGGCTATCCGCAGCCGAACCTGTCGCATTTTCGTTCCATCGAGATCTGGGACACCGCGTCGCGCTCGGATCAGTACCTGCACGAAGGCTGGCTCACGCGCACGTTCGCGCAGGCGCCCGTGCCACCCGGTTTCGCGGCGGACGGCGTCGTGCTCGGCAGCGCCGAGATGGGGCCGCTGTCGAACGGCGCGCGCGCGATCGCGCTCGTCAATCCCGCGCAGTTCATCCGTGCGGCCCGGCTCGCCGAACCGTCGTCGCTGCGCGAGCAGAACCCGGCGCTCGCGCACATCATCGACGTCGAGAACGACATCGTGAAGGCGGCCGACCGGCTGCGTCCGCGCGGCGGGATGCGCGAATTCAGGACGGCCTTTCCGGCCGGCGCGTTCGGCACGTCGGTCAAGACCGCGATGCAGGTGCTGGCCGCGTGCGAAGCGTCGGGGCCCGGCGCGCAGGACGGTGTCGCGGTGCTGCGCCTGACGCTCAACGGCTTCGACACGCACCAGAATCAGCCGGGGCAGCACGCCGCGCTGCTCAAGCAGTTCGCGGAAGGGATGGGCGCGATGCGCGCGGCATTGATCGAACTCGGGCGCTGGAACGAGACGCTCGTGATGACATATGCGGAATTCGGGCGGCGCGTGCGCGAGAACCAGAGCAACGGCACCGATCATGGCACGGCCGCGCCGCATTTCGTGATGGGCGGCCGCGTGGCGGGCGGTCTGTACGGCGCACCGCCGGCGCTCGGGCGGCTCGACGGCAACGGCAACCTGCCGGTGGCCGTCGATTTCCGCCAGCTTTACGCGACCGTGCTTGGGCCCTGGTGGGGGCTCGATGCGACGCGCGTGCTGCAGCAGCGTTTCGACACGCTGCCGCTGCTGAAGGCGTGATGCGCGCGGCTTAGCGACGGCGCGCCGCGCGCCACGCGATCCACAGCTTGCGGATCGGCGTCAGCGCAATGCGCTGGTGCAGCACCTGGTAGCCGTCGCGCGCGATTTCGTCGAGCAGCGCGCCGGCCAGCGCGAGCTGCGCGCGCAGTGTGCGCTGCGCGCGACGTTCGGCGGCGGGAATCGCCGCATCGGCGGCCGCGAGCGCTTCGCGCGCGCGGGTCGTCTGGAATTGCAGCAATTCGGTGAAGGCCGGGCTGTAGCGGCGATTCAGCAGATCGGCCGCGGTCACGTTGTAGCGCTGGAGTTCGTCGATCGGCAAATAGATGCGGCCGTGGCGCGCGTCGTTGCCGAGCTCCTGCACGAATTGCGCGAGCATCAGCGCGCGGCCGACGTCCGCGGCCCACGGTTGCGGGTCGGCCGGGTTCGGCGAACTGGCGCGCGCAACCAGCGACGCGAACGTGCCGCCGACCTGCGCGACATAGCGCTGCAGGTTCGCGAAATCGAGGTAGCGTGCCTGTTCGAGGTCCATCCCGTAACCGTTGACGAGCGTGCGCAATGCATCGGCCTCGGCGGCGATCGCCGGGTGATGCTGCGCGAGCGCCTTTGTGACCGGGTGCGACGGCTGCCCGTCGACGAGTGCCGCGAGTTCCTTGTGCCACCACGCGAGCTTCGTGTGCCCGACGGTCGGATCGCTGGTTTCCTTGACGGTTTCCTCGAGTTCGCGGCGCAGCGCGAACAGCGCGGTCAGGCGCGGTTGCGTGGCGAGCGGCGCCTGGCGCAGCGCATAGTAGACGCTGGAGCCGGCGGGGGCGGCCTTTTGCTGACAGTAGTCGTCGAAGTTCACGGGCGAAATCGGGTGGGGCGGGTTCGGGGGACGCGCGGCGGCGCGCTGCCGAAACGTCGAGCGCGGCATTCTAGCACCGCGGCACGACGGGCGCCGACGGGGCGAGACAACGCCGAACGGATCGGGTAGAATCTCGCGCTCGCCTGATCGGGCATGCCGGTTTTCGGGCCGGCGTGAAGTCCCGGGCAAGCGCCGGGCGCGTGGAGCACGCATCTTGCGTCCCCCCGCGATCAGGCGACGGAAATGCGCGTGAGTGGCGAAATTGGTAGACGCACCAGGTTTAGGTCCTGACGCCCGCAAGGGTGTGCCGGTTCGAGTCCGGCCTCACGCACCAGAAGTCGAACGCGCCCCGTCACGGGCCGTTCGCGAAAAAGCGCTGCCGGTCGGCTGACCGCAGCGCTTTTTTGTTGATGGCCCTCAGCCGGGATGATGCCGTTCGCGCAGGCACGGTAAATCGGCGACCGGTAACATGGCGTGATGTTTCCACACGCTGGCTGTTCAACGGGGGCCGTCGATGACCAACACCGTACGTACGTCGATCGGCGTTCTCGCGCTGATGCTGGCCATGCCGGCGGTCGCGGCCACGCCTGCCGACAACGTGGCGTGGAGCGCAAGAGCCGAGGCGACCGTCAGGAAGCCGCTGGACTGCCCTGTTTCCACTTCGACTTCTGCGGGGTGGCGGATCGTGGGCGGTGAGCCTCCTTCCGCGGAGTCCGTGCTGAAATCGGTTGGTACGGTGCTGGCTGTGTCTGCACTCAGTGTGGTATCGAGGGGCAGCATGCAACAATCCGTGAACGCATGCCGGCCTGCAAATGGCTCGTAGGTGAGCGCTGCGTCGGTCGCCAATCAAGCGCCGCACGTCGCCCGACCGCGACGCTTCGCCGTTTCCGCCGGACCTATTCCCAGAAGCTGCGGATCGCGACGGCCACGATCACCGGCACCGAGAACACCAGCGGAATCGCGAAATACTGCGCTTCCCGATCGACGACCCAGCTATAGATCACCCACGCCGCACCGATCGCGAACGTGATGAGGCCAACCGTCACGGCGGCGATGTTCAGGGCCAGCTTCGACGGCTGGCGGCGCGTTTTGGCGTTGTCGTTGTTGTCGCGCGGGGACGATTTCATCGGAAGAGTGCGGCCTCGTGCCGGAACAGGGGTAAAGATACAGGAAACCCCATCCGCACCGATCGCGCAAGGGCCGGCGCCAGCCGGCCCCGTCACGTCCGTTCGCGCGTTACAACCCGAAAGACGCGGCCAGTTCGTCGAGCAGGGCGCGCTGGAACGCGACGAACCGCTCGCCCGGCTGCTGCGCGATCGCGAGATCGAGCATCGGATCGGCGACCTCGGTGCGAATGCCGGCCAGTTCCTCGACGATCGCGAGCCCGCAGAACGGTACGTACGCCTCCGAATAGCCGCCTTCGTGAACGATCACGAGCCGCCCGCCGCAATGGCGCTGCGCGGCGTCCTTCACCGCGCGGGTCATGAACCGGTAGCTGTCGGTATGCAGCTGCATGCGCGCGAGCGGATCGACCGCGCTCGCATCGAGGCCGCTCGCGATGACGATCAGCTCGGGGTGAAAACGCGCGAGCGCCGGCAGTACGATCCGCTCGAACGCATAGCGATACGCATCGTCGCCGCTGCCCGCGAGCAGCGGCACGTTCAGGTTCGCGCCGATGCCCGCGCCTTCGCCGCGATCGTCCGCGCCGCTGTAGCCGGGCGGGAAGCAGCGGTCCTGATGCAGCGAGATCGTCAGCGTATCGGGATCGTCGTAGTAGATCGACTGCGTGCCGTTGCCGTGATGCACGTCCCAGTCGATCACCGCGACGCGCTCGATGCCGTGCTTCGCGCGCGCGGCCTCGATCGCGATCGGGATGTTCGCGAGCATGCAGAAGCCCATCGGGCGGTCGCGCAGGCAGTGATGGCCGGGCGGCCGCGACAGCGCGAACGCATTCGCCGCGCGCTCGCCGACGACCGCCTCGACCGCCGCGATCGCGAGACCGGCCGACAGCGCGGCGATCTCGTAGCTGCCCTTGCCGAACGGCGCGAGATCGCCGAGATCGCCGCCGTTCGCGTCGCTCAGCGCGCGGAACGCGTCGAGGTAATGCGCCGGATGGATGCGCAGCAAGTCGGCGGTCGTCGCGGGCTCGGCGCCGCGCAGGTCGAGCTGTGCGGCCAGGCCCGACGCCTGCACGAGCGACAGGAAGCGGCGCTTCGAATCGGGCGATTCCGCGTAGCCCGCGCTCGACGGCGGCTGGACCCAGCCGCCGACCGGGAAGAACAGCGCGTGCGTGCCGCCGGTATGCCAGAAAGTGCGTTCGTCGGTGAAGAAGGCAGTGCGATTCATGGATGCGTGACCTGTCACGGTTGGGAGGAAACGGAAGAACGGCGATCGATGTGGCGCAGCGCGGCGAACGACGCGATCGCGACGGCCGTCGCGGCCGCGAACAGCACGCGCATCGTGCCGCCGGCGTCCAGCATCAGGCCGGCCAGCAGCGGGCCTGCGGCGAGGCCCGCGCCGATCACGAAATTGAGCGTTGCGACGAGGCGACCCGATGCGTCGATCTGCGCGACGGTCGCGAGGATGAACGGCAGCACGAAGGTCCACGCGAACTTGAACGTGAAGATCGCCGCGCTGTAGCCGGCGGTGTCACGCATCGCGGCGAGCGCGACGAGCGACGCCGCGAGCAGTGCGTAGCCGGCCGCCAGCATCGCGCGCCGCGCGAGCCGGCCGCCCGCGCACGACGCGAGCGCCGCGCCGGCGATCCCCATCACGCTCGCGATCGCGAGCACGTTGCCGGTCGACTGCGGATCCAGCCCGGCCTCGGCGGCCGCGCGGCTCGCGAATGTCCACACGCTGCCGATCGCGAGATAGAACGTCAGCACCGCGCCGATGGCGAGCACGACAAAGCGTCGCGGCATGTGCGGCGCGTCGCCGCGCGCGGATGCCGTTCGCGTGCCGAGCGACGACGGAAAGCCGCGCGACAGCGGCGCCGCGAGCAGCGCGAGCGCGGCGAGCGCGACGTACAGCGCGCGCAGCCCGAATGCGGCGAACACGTGCGGCAGCACGAACAGGCCGATCGCGCCCGCGATCAGCTGGCCGACGACCCACAGGCCGTACACGCGGTCGCTGTTTTTGCTCGTCGCCGCGCTCGTCATGCAGAGCACCATCAGCGAGCCGCCACCAAGCGCCGTGACGGCGCGCAGCGCGAGCAGCGCGGCGAAGCCCGGCATCCATAGCGCGGTCAGCAGGTTGCCTGCGCCGAACAGCGCGATGGCGAACGCGGCGACGCGGCGCGCATCGACCCGACCGAGCCACAGGTAGGACGGCACGGTCGCGAGGCTGAACGCGCCGAGTTCGATGAAAAAGTACGTACCGATCTGCGATGCGGACAAGCCGAGCTGCGTCGCCAGCTGACCGGCGACGGCGGGCGCCACGAGGAGCAGCAGCGGCGTGACGGCCGCGAACACGACGAGCGCGACGAGCGTCGAGCGTGCGAATGTCGATGCGCGACCGTCGGGCGAAAGGGCGGCATCCGGGGACAGGGTTTTCATGGCGGGATCTCGTTGGGGGAATCAGAACAGGTGGTACATGCCGACCATCGCGCCGAACTGCGACGCGCCGGCGAGCGGCGTCGGGTCGTATTCGTAGACGGTCTGCGAACTCTGGCCGCTGTTGCGCGCATAGCCGAGGTTCACGTACGCGACGGTGCGTTTGGACAGCGCGTACGTCGTGCTCGCGATGAACAGCGTTGGATGGCCGACCGCCGGCGTGCGCGAATCGGTGTGGTAGATGCCCGCATTCAGGCCGATCCCGTTCGACGTCAGGTAGCGCGCACCGCCCCAGACGATCGTGCGGGCCGCGTCGAGGTCGCCGGTCAGGCGCTCGACGCCCGCATACACGGTGAGCGGCAGCGTCGCGAACGCATAACGCGCGGCGAGCGTGCCGAGTTCGCGACGCCGTGCGGACGCGTCGGCCGCCGCCGATACGTCGCCGTGCGCCTGGTGCAGCACCGCGCTCACCGACAGGCCGTTGCTCGTGTACTGGCCGCCGAGCTCGAGCACGCGTCCGGCACGCGTATTGCCGGCGACGCCCGAGGTCGCGGCGAGCGCCTCGACGTCGAAGCCGGCGAAGGTCGGCGACTGGTATTTGACCGAGTGGTCGATGAAGTTCGCGCTCATCGGTACGAGCACGCCCTGGCCGCTGTACGACGCATACCAGAGCGGGTCGTAGAACAGCGTCTTGTCGAACAGCACACTGAACTGGCGGCCGAGCGTGACGGTGCCGACCGGCCCCGCGATGCCCACGTATGCGCCGCGGAAGAACGCGTAGCCGGGCACGGTCGCGGTGCCGTCGTTGAGGTTGAGGCCCTGTTCGAGCTTGAACAGCGCCCGCCAGCCGCCGCCGAGATCCTCGTGGCCCTTGATCCCGACCTGCGAAGGCAGGATGCCGTAGTTCTGCAACCGCACGGCCGAATGGCGCCCGTCGGCGTGCGTCAGGTATTGCACGCCGGCGTCGAGCGCGCCGTACAGCGTGAGGGTGGACTGCGCGTGCGCGGCGGCGCCGCATGCGGCCAGCGTCGCGGCGGCCGCGGCCGTGCGGATGAAGCGGGGTGTCGTCACGTCGGGTTCTCCATACCGTCCTGCATCGGTTTGTCGTTGGTGTGGTCGCGACGCAGTGTCCGCAGCGGGAAAACCGTCGAACAGTCGTCCAGATGAACGGTGCGGAAAACCCGCGGCGCGCGGCGCGAAGGCCGCGCGATGCCGCCGCGCGCCGTGCTGCGCAGCAGCAACGGGCGGCGCACCGTTCAAATGGATGGGGCAGGCGAGCGTTCCGGCGCCGTGGCCCGCCAAAAAAGCCGCTCGCTATAATCGGCCGGTGTCGTTGCGCACATCAGCAGCCCGAGCGGGCAGGGAGCGGAAAGTGAGGATCACGACGGATATCGGGCAGGATCTCGACGCACTGCGCGACGTGCCGGCCGCCATCGTGCTCGACGAGTTCGCGTGGCCGCCGCGGCCGGCACGTCGCGCCGATTTCGACGGCGTCACGCGCGGCGACGCAGCGCAGCGCGCACTCGGGCTGATGCTGCTCGACCTGTACGCGGTGGCCGCGCAGTCCGCCATCGGCGAATTCGAATACCGGTTCTTTTCGCTACTGCAGGCGCTCATGCCGTTCGATGCCGCGTGGACGGGCGTTGCGACCCATCTGCCGACCGGTCCGGTGATGCACAACAGTTTTTTGTACCGGTTGCCGCACGCGTTCTTCATCGACTGGAAGCGCGTGCGCGATTGCGATCCGCTTGCGCACCGCACGTTGCGCGGCGCGCACGGTCGCGCGGTGCGGCTGTCGGTCGTCGAGCCGGGGCTCGATGCGCGGTTTCGCGACTGGTGCGTGAAGTACGGGCTCGCGCAACTGATGTTCGTGTGTACGCTCGACCGCCGCTTCGGCCTGACGACGTTCGTGTCGATCTACCGTCAGGGCCTGAACCGGCCGTTCAGCGACGACGACGCGTGTCGTTTCGAGGAGGTCATTCCGCATCTCGCGGCCGCGTTGACGATCAATCGGGCCGCGCAGCTCACGCGCGAACGCGAGCGTGCCGACACGGTCGCGCCGGCGGCGCGTGCGCTGTGCGACAACTTCGGGGTGCTGCACCATGCCGATCACGGGTTCGACGACGTGCTGCGCACCGAATGGCCGGCCTGGGCCGGCGCGCGCGTGCCGGAGCCGCTCGTCGCGCACCTGCGGCGCCAGTCGGGCCGGCCGTTCGTCGGCGACGCGCTGCGCATCCAGTGCGTGCCCGTCGCGGGGCTGTTCCAGATCGACGCGCGGCCGCGCTCGCTGCTCGACCGGCTGAGCCCGCGCGAACTCGCGGCGATCCGTTTTTACGGCGCCGGGCGTTCGCACAAGGAAGTCGCGCAGCAGATGGCGATCTCGCCGACGACCGTGCGCCACTACCTGCGCTGCGCGTACCGCAAGCTCGGCATGCACGACAAGAGCCAGATCGCCGGCATGCTCGGCGCGACCGGCGGTGCGACCGACGACGAAGCGGTGGAGGCCGGCGGTCTGCCGCGCTGACGTGTACGAACGTGTGCCGCGCGGAGGGGCACTACGCGGGCTGAATGGTTGTGTACGCAACCATTGAGCGTTATGCTCGTCAGCTCCCAGGAGACGGAATGCCATCATGAACGACACGAATTTGGGGGCGGTGCGCACGGCGGTGGTCGGCGTCGGCGCGATCGGCGGATTGCTCGCGGCCGCGTTGTCGAGAGCCGGCATGACCGTGAGCGCGTACGCACGCGGCGCGACGCTCGATGCGCTGAATACGCACGGCGTGCGCGTGATCGACGAGACGGGCGCAACCTCGTCGGTGCCGGTGCGCGCCAGCGACGACGCGGCGGCGCTCGGCGTGCAGGACTACGTGGTGATCGCGCTGAAGGCACAGGCGCTGCCGGCGCTGGCCGCGCGCATTGCGCCGCTGGTCGGGCCGGACACCGTGATCGTCGCGGCGATGAACGGGCTGCCCTGGTGGTTCACGCACGGGCTCGAAGGGGCGATCGACGGCGTGCCGCTCGATGCGGTCGATCCGGCCGGTGCGGTGTCGGCAGCGTTGCCGCCCGCGCAGGCGATCGGCTGCGTCGTGCACCTGTCGTCGAGTACCGACGCCCCGGGTGTCGTGCGTCGCGGGCGCGGCAACCGGCTGATCGTCGGCACGCCCGATCCGCGGCTCGACATGGCCACCGCGCGGTTCGCCGCGGCGCTCGCGGCTGGCGGTTTCGACGTCGAGTCGACGCGCGCCATCCGGACCGAGATCTGGGCGAAGCTGTGGGGCAACATGAACATGAATCCGCTAAGCGCGCTGACCGGGTCGACGGCCGAGCAATTGCTCGACGATCCGTTCACGCAGGATCTCGCGCTGCGGATGATGGAGGAGGCGGCCGCGATCGGCGCGAGGCTTGGCCTGTCCACCGGGATGAGCGGCCCGGAGCGGATCGCGGTCACGCGCAAGCTCGGCGCGTTCAAGACGTCGATGCTGCAGGATTTCGAGGCGGGGCGCTCGCTGGAGATCGGGCCGATCCTCGGCGTGTTTCCGGAGCTCGGCCGCAAGCTTGGCGTGCCGACCCCGTACTGCGACGCGGTGCTCGGGTTGTTGCGCCAGCGCGCGACGAACAGCGGGTTGTAGTGCGCACGGGGCGGCTGGATTCGCGGCTGCCGGGAACGCGACCACGTGCGTTTCGTGCGATGCCGCCGCATGATGCAAAACGGGCCGCCCGGATCGCGCGTGGCGCGACCCGGGCGGCCCGTCCGATTCGTCGGATCAAACCTGCCGACAGCTCGCCGATCCGGCGAGGCCGGCCGCCTCGCGGCTCAGTCGTCGCGGGCTCAGTCGTCGCGTTCGGTCGCGTGCGTGACGACCTTGTCGAGCAGCCGCTCGAACGTCTGACGTTCGCTGTCGGACAGGCATGCGAGCAAGCCGTCGTTCCATTTGCGCACGATCGGCATGATCTTGCGATGCAGCGCGCGACCGTCCGGGGTCAGCGCGATCAGCACGATCCGGCCATCTTCGTCGCTCGCGCTGCGCTCGAGCAGCCCCTGGCGCAGCAGCGCTTCGGCCGCCCGGCTCGCCTGGCTCTTGTCGAGATTGGTGTGGCGCGCGAGATCCATGATCGAGAACGGGCCGAACGCGCCGACGGCGGCGATCACGCGCGCCTCGGGCAGCGAGATGTCGAGCTTGTGCCGGTACACCTCGCCGATCCCGCGGTCGGAGCGCTTCGTGAGCGCATGGAGGCGATAGGTCAGAAACTGATCGAGCCCGGCTTGACGGCCTTTCATGTCGAATCCTGAAGAAAAAGGGCGGGCCCGATTGTTCCTGTATCGCGCGCTCGGGTCAACGGTCAGTGTGCACCGTACTTCAGGCGTGTCAACTGTTCCGCTTCGTTCGCGAGCAAGTTGGCCGCGTCACGGATCGCGACGTCGAGCGTGATCGGCCCCGGAGCCGGCGAAAAGCAGCCGGAGAAATGCTCGGACAGGCGCGGCAGCGCGGCCGGGTCGACCGCGCCGGACAGCAGCGACGCGCTCACGCCGGCGGCCCGCGCATGCCGGCACGCGATGAACGGCGCCTTGCCGTGCAGCGTCTGCACGTCGGAGCGGCCTTCGCCGGTGATCAGCCAGTCGGCACCGGCCAGTGCGGCGTCGAGCCCCACCTGGCGCGCGACCACTTCCGCGCCGGGCTCGAAGCGTGCGCCGAGCATATGCAGCGCGAAACCGAGGCCGCCCGCGGCGCCCGCACCCGGCAGATCGCGGCCGCGGCGGTCGAGTTCGGCTTCGAGCAGGTCGGCGAAGCGGGCGAGGGCCGCGTCGAGCGTCGCGACCTGGGCGGCTGTCACGCCCTTTTGCGGACCGAACACGGCGGTCGCGCCATGCGCGCCCGTCAGCGGGTTGTCGACGTCGGACATGCCGACGAATTCCGTTTCCTTCAGGCGCGGATCGAGCCCCGATGCGTCGATGCGCGCGATGTCGGCGAGCCGCGACGGCACCGGCTCGACCGGCTGGCCGCCGGCGTCGAAGCACTGCAGGCCGAGGCCCGCGAGCAGCCCGGCGCCCGCGTCGTTGGTGCTGCTGCCGCCGAGCGCGACGAAGAAGCGGCGCACGCCGTCGTCGAGCAGCGTGCGGATTGCCTCGCCCATCCCGCGCGTGCTGCGCGCGTCGACCGGCACGCTCATGCCGACCGGGTCCGTGATGCCGACGATCTCGGCCGTCTCGACGATCGCGGTGCGCGCATCGATCACGCCGACCGCCGCATCGCGCGCCGCCAGCGACGCGCCGGCCACCCGCAGCGTGCGCCGCGTGCCGCCGCCCGCCAGCATCGCGTCGAGCGTGCCTTCGCCGCCGTCGGCCATCGGGCAGCAGCGCACCACGGCGTCGGGCCGGGCGCGGCGGATGCCGGTGGCGATCGCGTCCGCGACCTGCTCGGCGGAAAGCGAGCCTTTGAACGAATCGGGCGCGATGACGACGACAGGCGCGGACGGGTGTTGCGGCATGGTGTCTCCGGAAGGCGTGATTGGTGTGAAGAATGAATGGTCGGGCCACGAGGGTGGCGCACACGCTATTGGAGCTTACAGGATGGCGGGCCGCGGGTGGATACGCCGTTCGGCATAGCGGCGATCCGCGTGCATGGGCCGTGCAACGGGCCGTCGACGGCGCGGGCCGCATGCGTGTCGCACCGATCTGGCGGTATGAGGAAAATTGTTTGCTAGAATAGTCGATTCTTCCGGCCAAAGCCGTGCTCCGAGCCGCTTGCGCTAGCCATCCGGCGCGTGCAGGGATGGCGTGGCGCTCCGGCGCGGCATGCGAGTGCGACGCACCGCATGCTGCAGGCAGGCACGGCAAGGAAAACCCGATTCGCTCGAATAATTTTAGGACGATTGAAGCCATGGCTAACGTTGTTGAGAACCTCGGCAAGCTTGAACGCCGTGTGACGATTTCTTTGCCGAAAGACACCGTGCAGAAGGAAATCGACGCCCGCATCCAGAAACTCGCGAAGAACGTTCGCATGCCGGGTTTCCGCCCGGGCAAGGTGCCGCTGAAGATGGTCGCGCAACAGTACGCGGGTCAGGTCGAGGCGGAAGTGCTGAGCGACAAGATCGGCCAGGAATTCTTCACGATCAGCCGCGCGGAAAACCTGCGCGTCGCCGGCCAGCCGAGCTTCGAGCCGAAGCAGGAACAGGCCGAGGATGCATATGCGTTCGACGCGACGTTCGAGGTTTACCCGGAAGTGAAGATCGGCGATCTGGCGACGGCTGAAGTCGAGCGCTCGACCACGTCGATCGGCGACGCCGAAATCGACCGCACGCTGGACATCCTGCGCAAGCAGCGCGTGCACTTCCACGCACGTGGCGAAGCCGGCGAGCACGGCGACGGCGGCGCGGACACCGCAGCGAAGAACGGCGACCGCGTGACGGTCGACTTCGTCGGCAAGATCGACGACGTCGCGTTCCAGGGCGGCACGGCCGAAGATTTCCCGTTCGTGCTCGGCGAAGGCCGCATGCTGCCGGAATTCGAAACGGCGGCGCTCGGCCTGAAGGTCGGCGAACAGCGTACGTTCGACCTCAAGTTCCCGGACGACTACCACGGCAAGGACGTCGCCGGCAAAACGGCGCAGTTCACGGTCACGATGAAGAAGATCGAATGGCCGCACCTGCCGGAAATCGACGCGGAATTCGCGAAGTCGCTCGGTATCGAAGACGGCGACCTCACGAAGATGCGCGCCGAGATCAAGGAAAACCTCGAGCGTGAAGCGAAGCGTCGCACGCAGTCGATCGTCAAGAACCAGGTGATGGACGCGCTGCTGAAGATTTCCGAACTCGACGTGCCGAAGGCGCTGATCGAGCAGGATCAGCAACGTCTCGTCGAAATGGCTCGCCAGGATCTGGCGCAGCGCGGCGTGCCGAACGCGAAGGACGCGCCGATCCCGGCCGAAATGTTCGCCGAGCAGGCCGAGCGTCGCGTGAAGCTGGGCCTCGTGCTGGCCGAACTCGTGAAGGCGAACGGCCTCGAGGCGAAGCCGGAACAGATCCGCGCGGAAGTCGACGAGTTCGCGAAGAGCTACGAAGACCCGAAGGAAGTGGTCCGCTGGTATTATTCCAACCAGCAGCGCCTCGCCGAGATGGAAGCGTTCGTCGTTGAAAGCAACGTCGTCGATTTCGTGCTGGGCAAGGCAAAGGTGACGGACAAGGAAGTGAGCTTCGAGGCACTCGCGAGCGCATCGGCGCAAGCGTAAGTGTTGCTCTAGCGGCGTGCCGGCTGTCGGAGCGACGGCCCGCACGCCGTTTTTACGTCAAGCGCACGGTTGCCATTAATATGGCGATTGGGCGGGCGGCTTCCTTCCGTTCAATTTTCCATTCGAACAAGGTTCATTGAATGATCACTCGCGCTGAATTGCTGGACATGCTTGCTTCGAACGCGCCGCAGGGTTTCGAGGCGCAAGCGCTGGGGCTGGTGCCGATCGTCGTCGAAACGAGCGGCCGCGGCGAGCGTTCGTACGATATCTATTCGCGTCTCCTGAAGGAGCGCCTGGTGTTCATGGTCGGCGAAGTGAACGACCAGACCGCCAACCTCGTGGTCGCGCAATTGCTGTTCCTCGAGAGCGAGAATCCCGACAAGGACATCAGCCTCTACATCAACAGCCCGGGCGGCTCGGTGTCGGCCGGGATGGCGATCTACGACACGATGCAGTTCATCAAGCCGGACGTGTCGACCCTCTGCATGGGCCTGGCGGCCAGCATGGGCGCGTTCCTGCTCGCGTCGGGTGCGAAGGGCAAGCGCTTCGCGCTGCCGAATTCGCGCGTGATGATTCACCAGCCGCTCGGCGGCGCGCGCGGCCAGGCATCCGACATCGAGATCCAGGCACGCGAGATCCTCTACCTGAAGGAGCGGTTGAACAACCTGCTCGCGCAGCATACGGGCCAGGACGTCGAACGCATCGCGCGCGACACCGACCGTGATAACTTCATGTCGAGCGAGGACGCGAAGGCGTACGGGCTGATCGATCAGGTGCTGTTGAAGCGCCCGTGAGCTTAAACGGGGTGCCGCCCCGATTCGGGCCGGCGCCCTCAAACGTCCCGAGTGCCCTGAGCATCTGCGGCAAGCGCATCCAGCCGGCTCCGGTCGCGCCCTAGGCGCGGCGTCCGGAGCAATCGGCGTATCATGTCATTTACCTGTCCGGAGGCTCTACATTCATGGCGGACAAAAAAGGTTCGAACAGCGAGAAGCTGTTGTATTGCTCGTTTTGCGGGAAAAGCCAGCATGAGGTGAAAAAACTCATCGCGGGCCCGTCGGTGTTCATCTGCGATGAATGTATCGACCTCTGCAACGAAATCATTCGCGACGAGGCGGCTGCCGCCGGCGTCGAGGCCAGCCTGTCCCGGTCGGATCTGCCGAGCCCGCAGGAAATTCGCGACATCCTCGATCAGTACGTGATCGGCCAGGAGCGCGCGAAGAAAATCCTCGCGGTGGCCGTGTACAACCACTACAAGCGCCTGAAGCATCTCGACAAGAAGGACGACGTCGAGCTGTCGAAGAGCAACATCCTGCTGATCGGCCCGACGGGCTCCGGCAAGACGCTGCTCGCGCAGACGCTCGCACGGTTGCTCAACGTGCCGTTCGTGATCGCCGACGCGACGACGCTGACCGAAGCCGGCTACGTCGGCGAGGACGTCGAGAACATCATCCAGAAGCTGTTGCAGAACTGCAACTACGAAGTCGACAAGGCTCAGCGCGGGATCGTCTACATCGACGAAATCGACAAGATCAGCCGCAAGTCGGACAACCCGTCGATCACGCGCGACGTGTCGGGCGAGGGCGTCCAGCAGGCGCTACTGAAGCTCGTCGAGGGCACGATGGCGTCGGTGCCGCCGCAGGGCGGCCGCAAGCACCCGAACCAGGATTTCATCCAGGTCGACACGACCAACATCCTGTTCATCTGCGGCGGCGCGTTCGATGGTCTCGAAAAGGTGATCACCGATCGTACCGAGAAAACCGGCATCGGCTTCGGCGCGACGGTCAAGAGCAAGCAGGAACGCGATGCGGGCGAAGTGCTGCGCGAGACGGAACCGGAAGACCTGATCAAATTCGGTCTGATCCCCGAATTGATCGGCCGCCTGCCGGTGGTCGCGACGCTCGGCAAGCTCGACGAAGCCGCGCTGATGAAGATCCTGGTCGAGCCGAAGAATGCGCTCGTCAAGCAGTATCACAAGCTGTTCGCGATGGAGCGCGTCGAGCTGGAAATCCGGCCGGGCGCGTTGCAGGCAGTCGCCCGCAAGGCGATCCGCCGCAAGACCGGCGCGCGCGGTTTGCGTTCGATCATCGAACAGGCGTTGCTCGATGTGATGTACGAGTTGCCGACGATGAAAGGGGTCAGCAAGGTCATCATCGACGAGAATGTCATCGATGGGGACGGCAAGCCCTTGCTGATCTACGAGGACACGCCGAAGGTGGCGGGTTCGAACTGACCGGCTTGCCGACGATGTTCAGCGAAAAAGGCCGTTCATGAGTCCGTGGGCGGCTTTTTTTCGTTTATCTTGTGGGTAACTCTGACTCGACACGCGGTGGTTACTTTCTTACCGAATATTTCCCGCACTTGAAGGCTTGCAATTCGTTGTGGCGGCCTCAATTACCGAACAATTGATTCCACTCATGGGGAAATGAAATGTCAGGCACCCAACTTCTCCCGCCGGAACGCATCACGCTCCCGCTGCTGCCGCTGCGGGACGTCGTCGTTTTCCCGCACATGGTCATTCCGCTCTTCGTGGGCCGGCCGAAATCGATCAAGGCCCTCGAAGCAGCGATGGAAGGCGGCAAGCACATCATGCTCGTCGCCCAGAAAACCGCGGCCAAGGATGAACCGACCGAAAAGGACATGTACGAGGTCGGTTGTATCGCCAACATTCTGCAGATGCTGAAGCTGCCGGACGGCACCGTGAAGGTGCTCGTCGAGGGCCTGCAGCGCGCGAAGGCGTTGTCCATCGAGGAACAGGAGACGCAGTTCTCCTGCGAAGTGATGCCGCTCGAGCCGGATCACGCCGACAGCGCAGAGACGGAAGCGCTGCGTCGCGCGATCGTGTCGCAGTTCGACCAGTACGTGAAGCTGAACAAGAAGATCCCGCCGGAGATTCTCACGTCGCTGTCGGGCATCGATGAAGCCGGTCGCCTCGCGGACATGATCGCCGAGCGCCTGCCGCTGAAGCTCGACCAGAAGCAGCACATCCTCGAGATGTTCCCGGTGATCGAGCGCCTCGAGCACCTGCTCGCGCAGCTCGAAGCCGAGATCGACATCCTGCAGGTCGAAAAGCGCATCCGCGGGCGCGTGAAGCGCCAGATGGAAAAGAGCCAGCGCGAGTACTACCTGAACGAACAGGTCAAGGCGATCCAGAAGGAACTGGGCGAGGGCGAGGAAGGCGCGGATCTCGAGGAGCTCGAGAAGCGCATCAACGCCGCGCGCATGCCGAAGGAAGCCAAGAAGAAGGCCGACGCCGAGCTGAAGAAGCTGAAGCTGATGTCGCCGATGTCGGCGGAAGCGACCGTCGTGCGCAACTACATCGACACGCTGATCGGCCTGCCGTGGCGCAAGAAGAGCAAGGTCAACAACGACCTGTCGAACGCCGAGCAGGTGCTCGACGAGGATCACTTCGGCCTCGAGAAGGTCAAGGAACGGATCCTCGAGTATCTCGCGGTGCAACAGCGCGTGGACAAGGTCAAGGCGCCGATCCTGTGCCTCGTCGGGCCTCCGGGCGTCGGCAAGACGTCGCTCGGCCAGTCGATCGCGCGTGCGACGAACCGCAAGTTCGTCCGGATGGCGCTCGGCGGCGTGCGTGACGAAGCCGAGATCCGCGGCCACCGCCGCACGTACATCGGTTCGATGCCGGGCAAGATCCTGCAAAGCCTCGCGAAGGTCGGCGTGCGTAATCCGCTCTTCCTGCTCGACGAAGTCGACAAGATGGGCATGGATTTCCGCGGCGATCCGTCGTCGGCGCTGCTCGAGGTGCTCGATCCCGAACAGAATCACACGTTCGCCGACCACTACATCGAAGTCGACTTCGATCTGTCGGACGTGATGTTCGTCGCGACGTCGAACTCGCTGAACATTCCGCCGCCGCTGCTCGACCGGATGGAAGTGATCCGTCTGTCGGGCTACACGGAAGACGAGAAGGTCAGCATCGCGCAGCGTTACCTGCTGCCGAAGCAGAAGAAGAACAACGGGCTGAAGGAAGGCGAGATCGAGGTCACCGAGCAGGCGATTCGCGACATCATCCGCTACTACACGCGCGAAGCCGGTGTGCGTTCGCTCGAGCGCGAAGTGTCGAAGATCTGCCGCAAGGTCGTGAAGATGCTGCTGCTGAAGAAGGCGTCGGGCGCGATCAAGGTCGATGGCGAGAATCTCGACACGTTCCTCGGCGTGCGCAAGTACGACTTCGGCCTCGCGGCGAAGGAAAACCAGGTCGGTCAGGTGACGGGCCTCGCGTGGACGGAAGTCGGCGGCGACCTGCTGACGATCGAAGCCGCGGTGATGCCGGGCAAGGGCAACGTGATTCGTACGGGCTCGCTCGGCGACGTGATGAAGGAGTCGGTCGAGGCTGCGCGTTCGGTCGTGCGCTCGCGTTCGCGTCGTCTCGGTATCAAGGACGAAGCGTTCGAGAAGCAGGACATCCACATCCACGTGCCGGAAGGCGCGACGCCGAAGGACGGTCCGTCCGCCGGCGGTGCGATGACGACCGCGCTGGTGTCGGTGCTGACGGGTATTCCCGTGCGGGCCGACGTCGCGATGACGGGCGAAATCACGTTGCGTGGCGAAGTGCTGCCGATCGGCGGGCTGAAGGAAAAGTTGCTGGCGGCGCATCGCGGCGGCATCAAGCTCGTGCTGATCCCGGAAGAGAACGTGAAGGATCTCGCGGACATTCCGGACAACGTGAAGAACGCGATCGAAATCGTGCCGGTCCGCTGGATCGACAAGGTGCTGGAGCTCGCGCTCGAGCGTTCGCCAACGCCGCTGCCGCCGGAAGAAGAGGCGAAGGCTGCGGCGCCGGTCGGCGAGGCGGCGAAGGATGCCGGCTCGACGGAAGTCGTCAAGCACTGAGGCCCTGAACACCGTCGTTGCTGACGGTCGTTCACGAAACCCGCGGCAGTGTCCGCGGGTTTTTTTTATGCGCATCGGAATCGTGCGAGCGCGCGCGGTAAAAAAATTCGCGTGCAGGCTTGGCAAAATGATCGGGGATGAATTAAACTTGCGGGCTCGCTGATTGTTGATGCGGAAACGCAGATCGCAGTCAGAACGAATCGGAAACGGGTGCTTAGCTCAGCTGGTAGAGCGGCGCCCTTACAAGGCGTAGGTCGGGGGTTCGAACCCCTCAGCACCCACCAGTTTCCCGATTCAGCCAGACCAAGGAGCGGTAGTTCAGTCGGTTAGAATACCGGCCTGTCACGCCGGGGGTCGCGGGTTCGAGTCCCGTCCGCTCCGCCAAACAAACAACAATGCCCGCCTAGTGCGGGCATTGTTGTTTGTGCGTTCGGTCGTTGTGCCCGCTTGCGGGCGCGTGACTGCGGAGTGGAGGAAGCCGCCTGCGCGGCTTCCGGCGGGACTCGAAGGGTTGCGCGTGCACGCGCAACCGCGGCCTGCAGGATGTAGGCGAGTCCCGTCCGCTCCGCCAAAAAATAAGAAAGCCCGCCTTGTGCGGGCTTTCTTATTTGCATCGTTCGTTGCGCCCGCTTGCGGGTGCGTGACTGCAGAATGGACGAAGCCGCCGCGCGGCTTCCGGATCCCGGTTCCATTCGCGCACAGCATTTGCCTGCTTTTTTCCCGTCCCACCCCGTATGTTGTAATATCGGTCGTTTTGTCCAATTTTCCCGTCACGCATGCTCGATTTCTTCCGTAATCACCAGCGCCTGATGATGGCGCTCCTGCTCCTGATCGTGTTGCCGGGGCTGGGTTTCGTCGGGATCCAAGGCTTCCGCGGCTTCTTCGACGACAGTGCGAACGTTGCGGCGGTCAACGGGCACAAGATCACGCGGGTCGAATTCGACGGCGCGTTCCGCCAACAGATCGACCAGGCGCGCCAGGCGCTCGGTGGGCAGTTCGACATCAAGATGTTCGACACGCCCGAGCATCGCAAGCAGGTGCTCGACGGCCTGATCCAGCAACGCGTGCTGGCCGACGAGACGCAACGTCTGCACCTGACCGCGTCCGACAACGCCGTGCGCGATGCGCTGATGAGCGATCCGATGATCGCGTCGCTGAAGAAACCCGACGGCACGATCGACGTCGAACGCTATGCGCAACTGCTGTCGTTCCAGGGGATGACGCCCGAGCAGTACCAGGAGCGCGTGCGTTACAGCCTCGCGCTGCAGCAGATTCCGGCCAGCATCGTGTCGAGCGCGTTCACGCCGAAGAGCCTCGCGCAACGCCTGTCCGAACTCGCCGCGCAGCAGCGTGAAGTGCAGGCGCTCGTGCTGAAGACGAGCGACTTCGCAGCGAAGGTCCAGCCGACCGACGCGCAGCTCGCCGCGTACTACGACGCGCACAAGCAGAGCTTCGCGACGCCCGAAACCGCGACGATCCAGTATCTCGTCTACTCGCCGGCCGCAGCGGCCGCGAGCGCGCAGCCGACCGAAGCGGACATCAAGAAGTTCTACGACGACAACCCGACGCATTTCCGTACCGAAGCACAGGTGCGCGTGAGCCACATCTTCATCGCCGCGCCGGGCAGCGCCAGCGCGGCCGACAAGGCGGCTGCGAAGGCGAAGGCCGAGCAACTGCTCGCCGACGTGAAAGCGCATCCCGATCAATTCGC
Source organism: Burkholderia sp. AU17457 (assembly GCF_002223255.1). Taxonomy (NCBI): domain Bacteria; kingdom Pseudomonadati; phylum Pseudomonadota; class Betaproteobacteria; order Burkholderiales; family Burkholderiaceae; genus Burkholderia; species Burkholderia sp. AU17457. The sequence continues at coordinate 1,692,859 of NZ_NKFB01000003.1, read as the reverse complement.
GCAGATCGCGCAGAAGAGCTCGCAGGACGCGCCGTCGGCGGCGAAGGGCGGCGACCTCGGCTTCATCACGCGCGGCTCGACCGCGGGCGGCAAGGCGTTCGACGACGCCGCGTTCTCGCTCAAGCAGGGCGACGTGAGCGGTATCGTGCAGTCGGATCTCGGTTTCCACATCCTGAAGGCGACCGAAGTGAAGCCTGCCGTCGTCAAGCCGTTCGCGGAAGTGAAAGACCAGATCGCGATCGACCTGAAGCAGCAGTACGCAGCGAAGGCGTTCTCGGACAATGCGGAAGGCTTCACGTCGACCGTCTACGAAAAGGCGAAGACGCTGCAGCCGGCCGCGGACAAGTACAAGCTGACGATCCAGACGGCCACCGTCACGCCGACGCCGAATCCGCAGCTGCCGCCGACGAGCCCGTTGAACAATCCGAAGTTCCTGGCCGCGGTGTTCGCGAACGACTCGGTGAAGAACCAGAACAACACGCAGGCGATCGACGTCGGCAACAACACGCTGATTTCGGCGCGCGTGACCGAGCACAAGCCGGCTGCGGTGCCCGCGCTCGACGCGATCAAGGATGTCGTGCGCCAGAAGGTCATCGCCGAGCAGGCCGCGGAACTCGCGAAGAAGGACGGCGCGGCGAAGCTGGCCGAATTGCAGAAGTCGAAGTCGGCCGACGGCTTTACGGCCGCGCAGAAAGTGTCGCGCACGCAGTCGCAGGGCCTGACGCCGGCCGCGCTGAGCGCCGTCTACAAGGTCGATGCGAAGACGCTGCCGGCTTACGTCGGTGTCGACCTCGGCGCGGACGGCTATGCGATCTACCGCGTGAACGCGGTGATCCCCGGTTCGGCGGTCGATCCGCAGCAACTGGCGGCCGCGCAGCAGCAGATGGCGCAGGTCGACGCGCAAAGCGAAGGCGAAGCCTACCTCGCCGCGCTGCGCGACCGTTCGAAGGTGAAGCTGTACGGCAGCACGACGGCCAGCCAGCAGCAGGACGGCGACAACTGAGCACCGTTTCGCCCGCAACCATCGAAAAGCCCCGCTCGAAGCGGGGCTTTTTGTTTTCCGGTGCGCTGCGCTCAGCCGTGCGGCTTGCCGAGCAGCGGCTTCAGCGCCGGCCATACATTGTCGAGCAGGATGCCCTGGGCCTGCTGCGCGGGATGCATCTGATCGGCCTGGAACATGTCGGGCTTGTTCTCGATGCCGGCCAGCAGGAACGGCACGAGCGGCACGCCGAGATCCTTCGACAGCCGCGTATAGACGGCATGGAACTTCTGTGTGTAGTCGGGGCCGTAATTGGGCGGCACGTACATGCCGACCAGCACGACCTTTGCCTGCGCACGTCGCGCGCCGGCGATGATGTCGCGCAGGTTCTGCTCGGTCGTCGCGAGCGGCACGCCGCGCAGCGCATCGTTCGAACCGAGTTCGACGACGACGATCGACGGCTTGAGCCGCTGCAGCACCGCGGGCAGCCGCGCGCGGCCGCCGCTCGTGGTGTCGCCGCTGACGCTGGCGTTCGCGACGCTATAATCGATTCGCTCGGTTGCGAGCCGTTGCCGCAGCAACGCCACCCAGCCGGTGTCGCGCGGCAATCCGTATTCGGCCGACAGGCTGTCGCCGAGCACGACGATCACGGGCGGGCTCGATGCCGGCGCCGTCGCGGCGCGTGCGGGCACGGTGACGGCCAGCAGGGTGCCCAGCAGCGCGGCGGCCGCCGCGCGTCTTTTCCAGCGAAATGTCGTGTCCATGTTCAAGATTACCGATCCGATCATCGAAGTCCATGACGTGTGCAAGCGGGTCGCCGATGCAACGGGCGAGCTGACGATCCTCGACGGCATCACGCTCGCCGTGCCACCGGGCAGCAGCCTCGCGATCGTCGGCGCGTCGGGGTCGGGCAAATCGACGCTGCTCGGCGTGCTCGCAGGGTTGGACAGCGCGACGAGCGGCACGGTTCGCCTGCTCGGTCGCGCGCTCGACCAGCTCGACGAGGACGAACGCGCGGCATTGCGCAACGGCGCGGTCGGCTTCGTGTTCCAGTCGTTCCAGTTGATGCCGCACCTGACGGCGCTCGAGAACGTGATGCTGCCGCTCGAACTGCAGGGCGGCATCAGTGCGCGCGACGCGGCCGACCGCGCCCGGGCGCTGCTCGTGCAGGTCGGTCTCGGCGAACGCACCGCGCATTATCCGAAGCTGCTGTCGGGCGGCGAACAGCAGCGCGTCGCACTCGCACGCGCGTTCGTCACGCGCCCGGCGATCCTGTTCGCCGACGAGCCGACCGGCAGCCTCGACGCGGCCACCGGCCACGCGGTCATCGACCTGATGTTCGAACTGAACCGCACGCACGGCGCGACGCTCGTGCTCGTCACGCACGATGCCGAACTCGCGCGCCGCTGCGCGACGACGGTCACCATCGACGCCGGGCGCATCGTCGCGCCGCGCGCGGCTTCGCGCAACGCGTGAATGTTCGTACCGGCCGCGGGGTGGAACGCGCGGCCGGCACCACGGGCATGACGCCGCCGCGTCAGTGCTTCAACGCTTGAGCGCCGCGCGAGCGCGCTCGATCAGCGCGGTGGTCGACGAGTCGTGCTTCGCCGGATCGACCGAATCGGCCGACAGATCGGCTTCGACGACCTTGCCCAGAATCTTGCCGAGCTCGACGCCCCACTGGTCGAACGGATTGATGTCCCACACCGTCGCCTGCACGAGCACCTTGTGCTCGTAAAGCGCGATCAGCGCGCCGAGCGTGCGCGGCGTCAGCGCATCGACGAGCAGCGTCGTGGTCGGGCGGTTGCCGGGGAACGTCAGGTGTGGCGCGAGCGCTTCCTTGCCCGGCCCGGCGACCTTGAGCGCTTCGTCGAGCGTGCGGCCGAGCATCAGCGCCTCGCTCTGCGCGAAGCAGTTCGCGAGCAGCTTCGGATGATGGCTCGCGAGCGGATGCTCGGGCGTCAGCACCGCGATGAAGTCGATCGGCACGATCGTCGGCCCCTGGTGCAGCATCTGGAAGAACGCATGCTGGCCGTTGGTGCCCGGTTCGCCCCACGTGACGGCCGACGTCGGGTAGTCGACGAAGGCGCCGTCCAGGCGCGCGGACTTGCCGTTGCTCTCCATCTCGAGCTGCTGCAGGTACGACGGCAGGTAGTGCAGCGCTTCCGAGTACGGCGCGACGAGATAGCTCTGCGAGCCGAAGAAATTCCGGTACCAGATGCCGATCAGGCCGAGCAGCACCGGCAGGTTGCGCTCGAGCGGCGCTTCGCGGAAGTGACGGTCCATGTCGTTCGCGCCGGCCAGCAGCTCGTCGAACTGCTCCGGGCCGACCGCGATCATGATCGACAGCCCGACCGCCGACCACAGCGAATAGCGGCCGCCGACCCAGTCCCACATTTCGAACACGTTGTCCGCGGCAATGCCGAATTTCACGACTTCGGCCGGGTTCGCCGACACGCCGACGAAGTGCTTCGCGAGCGCGTCCTCGGGGCAGCCGCGCGCGACGAACCAGTCGCGCAGCGAGCGTGCGTTCGTCATCGTCTCGAGCGTCGTAAACGTCTTCGACACGATGATCGCGAGCGTTTCCTCGGGATCGACCTGTTCGAGCACGCGCGCGAGATCGGCGCCGTCGACGTTCGATACGAAGTGGGTCGAGATCTCGGGCGTCGCGACGTGGTGCAGCGCATGCACGACCATCTTCGGGCCGAGATCCGAGCCGCCGATGCCGATGTTGATCACGTGGCGGATGCGCTTGCCCGTATAGCCCGTCCATGTGCCGCTGCGCACGGCGCGCGCGAACGTCGCCATCTTCGCGCGCTCGGCGCTCACCTGCGCGTGGAACGGAGCCTGCGGATCGGTCGCGCGCAGCGCGGTGTGCAGCGCGGCGCGGCCTTCGGTCGGGTTGACGACCTCGCCCGCGAACATCGCGTCGCGGCGTACCTCGACGCCGGCGTCGCGCGCGAGCTGCACGAGCAGGCGTAGCGTTTCGTCGTCGATGCGGTTCTTCGAGAAATCGGCCGCGAGACCGCCGCCCGGAATCGTGAAGCGTTCGGCGCGGGTCGGCGCGCGGTCGTTTTCCGGCGCGAACCAGTCGCGCAGCCGCGCGTGGCGGATCTGTTCGAAGTGGGATTGAAGGGCAGTCCAGGCGGGGAGCGATTTCAGCGTCATGGCGGTTCGAGTGAAGCGTGAATCGGGAGGAATGCCGCGCCGGCTCATCGGGATCGGAAAGCCGGCGGACGAGAAGGCCCGCCGTGCGGCGGGGCAGTCAGTATAGCGGCGTTACGTGTCGGCGCGCGGCGACGGATAAAAAAGGCGATTGACCAGCGTGCGCACCATCGGCGCGAGTTCGCCCGCGGTGAGCCCGGCCGGGCCGGTGCCGTTCGCGGTCAGCGTGTCGGCCGCGAGGCCGTGCAGGTAGACGCCGGCCAGCGCGGCTTCGTACGGCGCGACTCGCTGCGCGAGCAGCGCGCCGATCAGGCCGCCGAGCACGTCGCCGGTGCCGCCGGTGGCGAGTGCGGCGTTGCCGGTCGGGTTGATCGTCACGCGGCCGTCGGGTGCCGCAATCACCGTACCCGAGCCCTTCAGCACGACGATGGCCGCGTAGCGTGCGGCGAGCGCTTGTGCAGCCGCGACGCGATCGCGCTGCACCGAGGCCGTGTCGCTGCCGAGCAGGCGCGCGGCTTCGAGCGGATGCGGCGTCAACACGCACGGATTGCCGCGTGCGCCGCGCGCGGCGACGGCGGTCGCGAGGTCCGCGTGCGTCGCGACGAGGTTCAGCGCGTCGGCGTCGAGCAGTGTCGCGATGTCGTGCGCGAGCACGTCGTGCACGAGCGTCGCCGCGGCTTCGCGCGTGCCGAGCCCGCAACCGGCCGCGATCGCGGTCATCGTGCCGAGATCGAGGGTGTCGGCCGGGTGCAGCATCAGTTCGGGGAAAGGCGGATCGTACGGCGGCGCGCCCGCGCCAAGGAAGCCGACGTGCACCTTCCCGGCGCCCGCGAACAGCGCGGCGCGGGCGGCGAGGATCGGCGCGCCGCACATGCCGGTGTCGCCGCCGAGCACCGCGAGGCTGCCGTACGTGCCCTTGTGGGATGCGAACGCGCGCGCGGGCAGTGCCGCGGCGAACCGCGCTGGCGCGTTCAGCACGATGGCCGGCGCGGCGGGCGGCGCGACGTCGAGCGACGCGACGTGGATCTCGCCGGCGAGATCGCGGCCGTCGCCCGTGTAGAGGCCGGGCTTCGCGCCGATGAAGGTGAGCGTGTGGGTAGCCGCGACGGCGACGCCCGCGCCGACGATCCGGCCCGTATCGCTGTCGAGTCCGCTCGGCACGTCGAGCGCGAGCACGCGGCCGCCGCCGCGGGCATGGGCGGCGATGCGCGCGGCCTGCTCGGCGAACGCGCCGTCGAGCGCGCGGCCGAGACCGATGCCGAACAGCCCGTCGACGACCCACGCGTAGCCCTCCAGCGACGCGGGCGGGGCGGCCGACAGCGGCACGCCGGCCGAGCGTGCGAGACCGAGCGCCCATTGCGCGTCGTCCGGCTTGACCGGCACCGGCATCCACGCCTGCGTCGCGACGCCAAGCTGCTGGAGTTGCGCGGCGGCCACCAGCGCGTCGCCGCCGTTGTTGCCGGGGCCGACTGCGAACCAGACGGGGCGATCGTCGCCGGCGACGCGCTCGGACAGCCAGCGCGCGGCGGCCGCGCCGGCACGGCCCATCAGCGTGTGCGGCGGCAGCACCGCGGTGGCGTCGGCTTCGGCCGCGCGCAGGTCGGCGACGCGCAAGAGCGCGATCGGATCGGAATCGGGGAGCGGGCGGGTAACGCGGGTAACGGGGGTAACGGTCATCGCGGGATCGTGGCGGCTGGCAAGGGTGCCGCCACGGGCCGGCCCGCGGCGGTCAGGTCGTGAAGCGGCCGGCGTTCAGCGCGGCGAGCGTGTCGGCGGGCCAGTGCTGGGCGTTGCCGCCCAGATAGTCGGTCACCACTTTAGCAGACCCGCACGCGAGGCCCCAGCCGGCCGGGCCATGGCCGAAATTGACGAACACGCGCGGATGCGGGGTCGGACCCACCACGGGCAAGCCGTCCGGCGACAGCAGTTGCATGCCTTGCCACGACAGCGCGGCCGAGATCTTCGCGGCGCCGGGCACCCAGTCGTGGACGGCCTGGCCGAGCAGCGCGAGCGCGGCCTCGGACAGCGGCTCGGCGAGCGGCTTCGCGGTATCGGCGAGGCTCTGCAGGACGGCGGCTCCGCCGATGCGCAGCCGCTGGTGGGTGCGCGTGATCGAGATCCGCTTGATCGAATCGACGACGCTCAGGTGCGGCGCATGTTCTTCGTACGCGACCGGCGCGGTGAGCGTATGGATGCGCACCGGGTGCAGCGGCAGGCGCCAGCCGAGCCGTTCGAGCAGCGCAAGGCTGCCGGCGCCGGCGGCGACCACGATCGCATCGGCGGACATCACGTCGACCTCGCGCGCGCGCGCCGCGCTCCGGTTACCGGGCGGCGCGAGTTCGACCGCGACGCGGCCGTTGTCGACGCGGATCGCGGCGACGTCCGCGCCGAAGCGGAACTGCACGCCGTGCTCGTCGAGCGTCTGCTTGACCAGTTTCGCGAACAGCGGGCAGTTGCCGGTGCGCTCGGTTTCGAGCAGCACGCCGCCGGCAAAGCCGGGTTCGGCCGGCACCGAAGGCTCGAGCGCCACGCATTCGTCGGCGGTGAGCGTGCGGTACGGCTGGTCGAGCGTGCGCAGCAGGTCGAGCGCGGGCTGCAGCGCGTCCCAGTCGCGCGGATCGCGCACGACGTGCAGGAGGCCGGGCTTTTGCTCGAATTCGAGCTCGAGGCGCGCCTCGATATCGGCGAGCGTGTCGCGCGACACGTCGATCAGCGGGCGCAGCCTCGCGTATTGCGCGGCAAATGCGTCGGGCTCGCGCAGCGTGCCGAGCTGCTTGACGAAGCGGCGCACGCCGCCGTTGAAGCCCGGCTTGTAGACGATGCCGCTGTCGCGCGCCTGACGCTGGTGCATGAAAGTCGGGCCGAACCAGACGTCGAGCGGGCTCGGCAGCAGCGCGCCGCCGTCGCCATAGGTCGCGCCTTGCGCGACGGTCGCGTGGCGTTCGACCACGCACACGCGATGGCCGGCCGCGCGCAGCTGGTAGGCGGTGGCGACGCCGCTGATTCCGCCGCCGATGACGATGACATCCATTGGGTTGCTTCGATGACGGGCGGCGCGCACGCCGCCCGGTGAGAATTCGCTGAGGGCCCGGGCCCGGTGAACCCGGAATGATAGCGCCAAAAGTGCGCGAGCCGGCGGCGGCCGAGCATGGGCCCGTGCGGCCGCGCCACGGCGGCCGCCCCGCGGGCCCGCGCGGGGCCGGCCCCGCGTGCGGCGGGGTGCGCCGCCCGCACGGTCGCCGTGGCGGTGCAGGCGGACTACCGATTGGCCGGTCTTGGGCGGCCGACTTCCGGGTATAATTACGGCCTTCCTTTCGCCCCACGTCGCCACCTCGCGCGACTCATCGACGTCAGTCCAGCCCATGGCTCACTTCTCGTGTTTTCCCGGCGCTTCGGCCCTCTCCGATTTCCGTCAAACCCGTCTGCTCGACACGCTCAGGCAAATCGACGCCGGCATCGTCGCGGTGCGCGGCCAGTTCCTGCACTTCGTCAATGCGGCCGAACCGCTGTCGGCCGACGACAGCGCGCGCATCGATGCGCTGATGCACTACGGCGCGCCGTTCCAGCCGGCGGGCGAAAAGGGCGCGACCGAGACCTTCGTCGTGCTGCCGCGCTTCGGCACGGTTTCGCCGTGGGCCAGCAAGGCGACCGACATCGCACAGCACTGCGGCCTCACGCAGGTGCGCCGCATCGAGCGCGGCGTCGAATTCACGGTCACACTGAAATCGGGCCTGCTCGGCGGCAAGAAGGCGCTGTCGGACGACGCGCGCGCGGCCGTCGCGGCCGCGCTGCATGACCGGATGACCGAAAGCGTGGTCGCGGCGCGCGACGATGCGAGGCACCTGTTCGACGAACTGCCGGCCAAGCCGCTGTCGACCGTCGACGTATTGGGTGTCGGCCGCGGCGCGCTGGAGCGTGCGAACGTCGAGCTGGGCCTCGCGCTCGCCGACGACGAGATCGACTACCTGGTCGACGCGTTCCGCAAGCTCGAACGCAACCCGACCGACGTCGAACTGATGATGTTCGCGCAGGCGAACAGCGAACACTGCCGCCACAAGATCTTCAACGCGCAGTGGACGATCGACGGCGAAGCGCAGGACATGTCGCTGTTCGCAATGATCCGCAATACCGAGAAGCTGAGCCCGCAGGGCACGATCGTCGCGTATTCGGACAACTCGTCGATCATGGTCGGCGCCGAAGCCGAGCGCTGGTTCCCGCGCAAGGCCGGCGCGGCCGGCGAGCCGGGCGAACGTTATGGCCGCCACACCGAGCTCACGCACACGCTGATGAAGGTCGAGACGCACAACCACCCGACGGCGATCTCGCCGTTCCCGGGTGCGGCGACCGGCGCGGGCGGCGAGATCCGCGACGAGGGCGCGACGGGCCGCGGCGCGCGTCCGAAGGCCGGCCTCACGGGTTTCACCGTGTCGAACCTCGACCTGCCCGATGCACGCCAGCCGTGGGAAAACGCGCGCGACGCCGCGCAGCCGGTGGCCGAGCGCAACCCGAACGAAGTGCATGGCCCGTACGGCCGTCCGGACCGCATCGCGTCGCCGCTGCAGATCATGATCGACGGCCCGCTGGGCGGCGCCGCGTTCAACAACGAATTCGGCCGCCCGAACCTCGGCGGCTACTTCCGCGTGTACGAGCAGAACGTTGGCGGCACGGTGCACGGCTATCACAAGCCGATCATGATCGCGGGCGGCCTCGGCAACATCGCGGATCAGCACACGCACAAGCACGACGTGCCGGCCGGCTCGCTGCTGATCCAGATCGGCGGCCCCGGCATGCGGATCGGCATGGGCGGCGGCGCCGCGAGCTCGATGGCGACCGGCGCGAACACGGCCGAACTCGACTTCGACTCGGTGCAGCGCGGCAACCCGGAAATCGAGCGTCGCGCGCAGGAAGTGATCAACGGCTGCTGGCAGCTCGGCGCGGAAAACCCGATCCTGAGCATCCACGACGTCGGCGCGGGCGGCCTGTCGAACGCGTTCCCCGAAATCGTCGACGGCGCGGGCAAGGGCGCGCGCTTCGAACTGCGCAAGGTCGCGCTCGAGGAGTCGGGCCTGTCGCCGCGCGAAATCTGGTCGAACGAGGCGCAGGAGCGCTACGTGCTGGCGATCGCGCCGGCCGACCTGCCGCGCTTCGAGGCGATCTGCGCGCGCGAGCGCTGCCCGTTCGCGGTGGTCGGTGTCGCGACCGACGAACGCCAGCTGAAGCTGGTCGACGACGAAGCGACGGGCGTCGACGAATACCCGGTCGACATGCCGATGGAAGTGCTGCTCGGCAAGCCGCCGCGCATGCACCGCGACGTCACGCGTGTCGCGGTCGAGCGTGCGCCGGTCGACGTGACGGGCATCGCGCTGTCGGCCGTCGCGCTCGACGTGCTGAAGCATCCGACGGTCGGCAGCAAGTCGTTCCTGATCACGATCGGCGATCGTTCGGTCGGCGGTACGTCGGTGCGCGACCAGATGGTCGGCCCGTGGCAGGTGCCGGTGGCCGACTGCGCGATCACCGCGCTCGACTACGCGGGCTTCAAGGGCGAGGCGATGACGATGGCCGAGCGCACGCCGCTCGCGGTGATCGACGCGCCGGCGTCGGGCCGCATGGCCGTCGGCGAAGCGATCACGAACATCGCGAGCGCGCCGATCGCGTCGCTCGACAAGCTGAAGCTGTCGGCGAACTGGATGGCCGCGTGCGGCACGGCCGGCGAAGACGCCGCGCTGTTCGACACGGTCAAGGCGATCGGCATGGAGCTGTGCCCGGCGCTCGGGATCGGCATCCCGGTCGGCAAGGACTCGCTGTCGATGAAGACGAAGTGGGACGAGCAGGGCGTCGCGAAGGAAGTCGTGTCGCCGGTGTCGCTGATCATCTCGGCGTTCGCGCCGGTCGAGGACGTGCGCCGTCATCTCACGCCGCAACTGCGCCGCGTGGCCGACGCGGGCGATAGCGTGCTGATCGCGATCGATCTCGGCCGCGGCAAGAACCGGATGGGGGGCAGCATCTTCGCGCAGGTCACGCAGCAGGTCGGCGACACGACGCCGGACGTCGACGACGCGGAAGACCTGAAGCGCTTCTTCAACGCGATCCAGTCGCTCAATGCGCAAGACAAGCTGCTCGCGTACCACGACCGCTCGGACGGCGGCCTGTGGGCGACGGTGTGCGAAATGGCGTTCGCGGGCCATGCGGGCGTGTCGCTGAACGTCGACATGCTGACGCTCGACCCGAACCACGAATCCGACTACGGCGACGCGAAGGACTGGGCGAAGCAGACGAGCGGCCGTCGCGACGACCGTACGCTGCGCGCGCTGTTCTCCGAAGAGCTCGGCGCCGTCGTGCAGGTGCGTGCGTCCGACCGCGACGCGGTGCTCGGCGCGCTGCGCGAGTTCGGCCTGTCGACGTGCTCGCACGTGATCGGCTCGGTCAACGATCGCGACGTGATCGAGGTGTACCGCGACGCGAAGAAGATCTTCGACGCGCCGCGCACCGAACTCCATCGCGCATGGAGTGAAGTGAGCTGGCGCATCGCGCGCCTGCGCGACAACCCGGCCTGCGCGGATGCCGAATACGACGCGCTGCTCGATGCGGCCGATCCGGGCATCTCGCCGGTGCTGACGTTCGATCCGGCCGACGACATCGCCGCGCCGTTCATCGCGACGGGTGCACGGCCGCGCGTCGCGATCCTGCGCGAGCAGGGCGTGAACTCGCATCTGGAAACCGCGTACGCGTTCGACCGCGCAGGCTTCGATGCGCACGACGTGCACATGAGCGACCTGCTCGCGGGCCGCGCATCGCTGGCCGATTTCGCGGGCGCGGTCGCATGCGGCGGCTTCTCGTACGGCGACGTGCTGGGCGCGGGCGAAGGCTGGGCGAAGACGATCCGCTTCAACGCGAATCTCGCCGACATGTTCTCGGCGTTCTTCGCGCGTCCCGATACCTTCGCACTCGGTATCTGCAACGGCTGCCAGATGCTGTCGAGCATCGCGTCGATGATCCCGGGCGCGGAAGCCTGGCCGAAGTTCACGCGCAACAAGTCCGAGCAGTTCGAGGCGCGCTTCTCGTTCGTCGAAGTGGAGAAGTCGCCGTCGATCTTCTTCGCGGGGATGGAAGGCTCGCGGATTCCGGTCGCGGTCGCGCACGGCGAAGGCTATGCGGACTTCTCGCAGCAGGGCGACATCGATCGCGTCGCGGTCGCGATGCGTTACGTCGACCACCGCGGCGAAGCGACCGAACGCTACCCGTTCAACCCGAACGGGTCGCCGGCCGGCATCACGTCGGTCACGACGGCCGACGGCCGCTTCTCGGTGCTGATGCCGCACATGGAGCGCGTGCATCGCACGGTCACGATGAGCTGGCATCCGGAAGGCTGGGGTGAGGCGAGCCCGTGGCTGCGCGTATTCCGCAACGCGCGTCGCTGGATCGGTTGATCGGGATGATGTTCGACCCGAACGCGCCGGTCGAGGTCGTCACGCTGCGTGACGAACGTGCGAGCGAGGCCGACGCGATCGGCCGCGTGATCCGCGCGGCGTTCGCGGGCGAGCCGCAGGGCGGGCAGGTCGAACAGCGCATCGTCGACACGCTGCGTGCGGACGGTGCGCTGAGCGTCTCGCTCGTCGCGGAGCGCGACGGACGTATCGTCGGGCACGTCGCGTTCTCGCCGGTCGCGATCGGCGGCGAGCCGGCCGGCAGCCAGCAGTGGTACGGGCTCGCGCCGCTCGCGGTGCGGCCCGATTGCCAGCGGCAAAGCATCGGCGCGGGGCTCGTGCGCACGGGGCTCGACGCGTTGCGCCGGCTCGGCGCGCGCGGCTGCGTGGTGCTCGGCGAGCCCGCGTATTACGCGCGTTTCGGGTTCGAACCGCACGGCGACATCGTGTTTCCGGGCGTGCCGGCCGAGTATTTTCTTGCGCTGTCGTTCGACGAATCGGCTCCGCTGCCGGCGGGCGACGTGCGCTATCACGACGTGTTCTATCCCGCCGCGTAGCGAACGTCGCGCGCGGGTAACGCCTGGCATGGAAAAGCCGCTCTTCGGAGCGGTTTTTTATTGCGCGTCGGCCCCGCACCATCGCGTCGCGCGACATCCGTTTCGTGCACGCCAAAAGAAAAAGCCGCTCCGAAGAGCGGCTTTTCGATGCGCGTGCGACGCGCGCCGGCGTTACTGGATCTTCGCCTGCTGGCGCAGACCTTCCTCGAACGCCTGCAGCTTCTGCTGCACGAGCTGCTGCGCGATCTGCGCCTTCACCTGGTCGAACGGCGGCGGCGCGATGTCGCGGATGTCGTCGACGCGGATGATGTGCCAGCCGAACTGCGTCTTCACCGGCGTGTCGGTCATCTGGCCTTTCTGCAGCTTCTGCGCGGCCGCCGCGAATTCCGGCACGTACGCCTTCGGATCGGACCAGTCGAGATCGCCGCCGTTCTTGCCCGAACCCGGATCCTTCGAGTATTGCTTCGCGAGATCCTCGAACTTCGCGCCGCCCTTGATCTTCGCGATCAGGTCCTTCGCCTGCTGCTCGCTCTCGACGAGGATGTGGTGCAGGTGGTACTCGCGGTTGCCGCCCACGCCCTTGACGAGTTCGTCGTAGCGCGCCTTCACTTCGGCGTCGGTCGGCTGGTTCTTCTTCAGGAAGCTCTCGATCATCGAGCGCAGCACGACGGTCTGCTGCGCGACGGCGACTTGCGCCTTCACGTCCGGACGGTTCGGGATGCCTTCGCGGATCGCTTCCTGCATCAGGATTTCGCGGTTCACGAGTTCCTGGCGCACGGCCTGCTGCAGTTGCGGGCCGTCGGTCTGGCCTTGCTGGACGAGCTGCGCGACCATCGCGTCGGCGCGCGACTTCGGAATCGGCGTGCCGTTGACGACGGCGATGTTCTGGGCAAATGCCGGTGCCGCTGCAAACGCAGCCGCCGCGACCCACAGGCGGGGGGATTTCAGGATCATCGGGAATTCCTAATGAGACTAGATTGAAGATTCGTTGAATTCTTCGGGCGTGTAAGCCACGATCGCGAGCGCGTGAATGCCGCGCTGCATCGCATCAGCGAGCGCATCATACACCAGCCGGTGCCGCGCGACGCGCGGTTTGCCCGCGAACGCGGACGATACGATCGTGACCGTGAAATGGCCGCCGGCGGCCGCGCCCGCATGGCCCGCGTGCTGTGCGCTGTCGTCGCGCACGGTGAGCGACAGCGGCGCGAGCGACGCGGTGAGGCGCGCTTCGATCAGCGCGATGCGTTCGTCGGCGGAGGCGTGGAGAAAGGCGTCGCTCATGTCATTCGTCCTTCAGGTACTTCGTGAGCCACAGGCTCTGCAGGATGATGAACACGACCATCGCGCCCGTCGTACCGAACAGCTTGAAGTTCACCCATTGCGACTCGGTGAAGTTGTGCACCACGTACAGGTTCGCGACGCCGAGCACCGCGAAGAACGATGCCCACGCGACGTTCAGCTTGTCCCACACGGGGACGGGCAGCGTGAGCTGCTTGCCCATCATCTTCTCGATCAGGTTCTTGCTGAACGCATAACGCGCGGCGAGCAACCCGATCGCAAACAGCCAGTACAGCACGGTCGGTTTCCATTGAATGAATTTCTCGTCATGCAGGACGAGGGTGGCGCCGCCGAACACGACGATCACGCCGAGGCTGACCCACAGCATCGTGTCGACCTTCCGGTGCCGGAAGGCGACCCACGCGACCTGGGCCAGCGTCGCGACGATCGCGACGGCGGTGGCGGTAAAGATGCCCCAGACCTTGAAGGCGACAAAAAACAGGATGATCGGAAACAGATCGAACAGGAATTTCATGGCGCTCGCAGCTGCGTGACGGGCCGCTGGCGCGGCCTGCCACCGTTGTAGGGACCCGCCAGGCATCGCCGTCGCGGATCGAGGCGGCCCGGCCCGACGCTGGCCGCCCGGCAGATCCGCCCGGCGCCGCTTATTCGTTTTCGGGTCGGGACTCGAAGTTTAACGCAGCCGAATTGATGCAGTACCGCAAACCGGTCTTGTCGCGCGGGCCGTCCTCGAACACGTGGCCCAGATGGGCGCCGCAGTGGTTGCAGCGCACCTCGACGCGCACCATCCCGTGCGAGTAGTCGACCTTCTCGTCGATCACCTTGCCGTTGAGCGGCTTGAAGTAGCTGGGCCAGCCGCAGCCCGAATGGAACTTGGCGCCGGATTCGAACAGCGGCGTGCTGCAGACGACGCACTTGTAGATGCCGGCATCCTCGGTGTCGGTGTATTCGCCGGTGAACGCGCGCTCGGTCGCCGCGTGCTGCGTGACCTCGTACTGCATCGGCGTGAGCCGGCGGCGCAGCTCGGCGTCGTCCTTCTGGTACGGGAAGGTCTTGTCGTCGGAATCGTGGGACATGGGGTTCTCCTGATCGGTCGGTCGAGATGTGCGGGTTGCGGGCTCAGGACGAGCAGCTCACTTCGAGCGTGCCGGCCCAGTCGGGCGGCAACGCCGCATACGCTTCATGCTCCGGTTGTTCGTCGAACGGGCGGCGCAGGATCTGCGCGAGCCGCTCGACTTCCGAAAAATCCTTTTCCTTCGCGCGCCGGATCGCGACTTCGGCCAGATGGTTGCGAAGCACGTATTTGGGGTTCGCGCGGTTCATTGCAACCGCGCGCGCCGCGTCGTCGCGCGTTTCCTCGGACAGCCGCGCGCGGTAGAGGTTCGCCCAGGCGTCGAACGCTTCGCGGTCGATGAACAGGTCGCGCACCGGTGCGTCGCGGCTCGCGTCGTGCTTCGAGAGCTGCGCGAGCCGGCGGAACGTCAGCGTGAAATCCGCATGGCTCGCATGCATCGTCTCGAGCAGCTTGTTCGCGAGGTCGGCGTCGCCGTCGCGTTCGAGCGCGAGGCCGAGCTTCGCGCGCATCGCGCGTTCGAGCGCGGGGCCGAAGTGTTCCGGAAACTTCGCGAGTACGGCCTGGGCGTCCTCCACCGCGCGCTCGGCGCGCGCATCGTCGTCGGCGATGCCGTGCTGCAGCCCGATCAGCGGCAGCAGCGCCTGCGCGAGGCAGTAGCAGTTCCAGTGCGCGATGCGCGGCTGCATCCGGTACGCATAGCGGCCGCCGGTGTCTGAGTGGTTGCAGATGTGGTTCGCGTCGAATGCATCGACGAAGCCGAACGGGCCGTAGTCGATCGTCACGCCGAGGATCGACATGTTGTCGGTGTTCATCACGCCGTGGCAGAAGCCGACGGCCTGCCATTGCGCGACGAGGTCGGCCGTACGTAGCGTCGCGGCTTCGAGCAGCGCGAGGTACGGATCGTCCGCGTCGCGGCAGGCCGGATAGAAGCGGTCGATCACGTGATCGGCAAGCTGACGCAGCAGGTCGGGGCGATCGTTCGAGAAGAAGTGCTCGAAGTGACCGAAGCGCACGAAGCTTTCCGACACGCGCGTGACGACGGCCGCCGTCTCGATCTCCTCGCGCACCACCGGCTGGTCGGAGCCGATTACCGTCAGCGCGCGCGTGGTCGGGATGCCGAGGTGATGCATCGCTTCCGAGCACAGGAATTCGCGAATCGACGAGCGCAGCACCGCGCGGCCGTCGCCCATCCGCGAGTACGGCGTGCGGCCGCCGCCCTTGATCTGCAGTTCGTAGCGCCGGCCGTCGGCCCCGGGCAACTCGCCGATCGTCAGCGCGCGGCCGTCGCCGAGCTGGCCGGCCCACACGCCGAACTGATGGCCGGAATAGACCGACGCGTACGGCAGCGCGTGCGCGGGCCAGTCGCGCGTCGGGTTGCCGGCGAACAGCTCGGCGAAGCCGGGCTGCGCGGCGATCGCGGGCGGCAGGTCGAGCAGTTGTGCGACTTCGTCGGAAAAGCCGACGACGTAAGGCGCGGCAAGCGGCGCGGCCGGCAACCGCGTATGAAACGCGTCGCCGAGCGTGACGAACGCGCGCTCGGCGGGCGCGCCGAGCGTCGCGGCGAGGTCGGGAAGGGTGTCAGCCGCATCGGCTGCGCTTCGGGAAAACGACATGTTGAGCGCCTCTGGGTAAGCCGATATTGTAAGGCGGCGTCGCGCCGCCCGCATGGCGGCCCGCGCATCGTGCGCCACGCCCGTCCGGGCCGCCGACGGGCGCGCACGAGGGCTGCTTCCGGACGGAAACGGCCGCCAGGCTGGTCACCGATTCGCATCCTCACGGAGAACAAGACGATGGGTAAGCCGTTGCTGGGCCAGATGATGGATGTGCCGCTGCTAGTGTCGTCGCTGATTGCGCATGCCGCGCGGCACGCCGGCGACACGGAGATCGTGTCGAAGCGCGTGGAAGGCGACCTGCATCGCTATACGTACCGCGATTGCGAACGCCGCGCGAAGCAACTGGCGCAGGCGCTCGCGCGGCTCGGCGTCGAAACCGGCGACCGCGTCGGCACGCTGGCGTGGAACGGCTACCGGCATCTGGAAGCGTATTACGGGATCGGCGGGATGGGCGCCGTGTGCCACACGATCAACCCGCGCCTGTTTCCCGAACAGATCGCGTACATCGTCAATCACGCGGAAGACCGCTACGTCTTCTTCGACATCAATTTCGCGCCGCTCGTCGATGCGATCGCGCCGCAATGTCCGCACGTGAAGGGCTGGATCGCGATGACGGACGCCGCGCACCTGCCGCCCGGCGCGACGCCGTTCCTCTGCTACGAAACGCTCGTCGAAGCCGAGGACGGCCGCTACGACTGGCCGCGCCTCGACGAGCAGCAGGCGTCGGGGCTCTGCTACACGTCGGGGACGACCGGCAATCCGAAGGGTGTGCTGTACTCGCATCGCTCGACCGTGCTGCATGCATACGGCGCCGCGCTGCCCGACGCGATGAACCTGTCCGCGATGGATGCCGTGCTGCCCGTCGTGCCGATGTTCCACGTCAACGCGTGGGGGCTGCCGTACGCGGTGCCGCTCACCGGCGGCAAGCTGGTGCTGCCCGGCAAGGATCTCGACGGGAAATCGCTGTACGAACTGATGGAGGCCGAGCGCGTGACGTTCTCCGCGGGCGTGCCGACCGTGTGGCTCGGCTTGCTGAACCACATGCGCGAGGCCGGCGTGCGTTTCTCGACGCTGAACCGCACGGTGATCGGCGGCTCCGCGTGCCCGCCCGCGATGCTGCGCACGTTCGAGGACGAATACGGCGTGCGCGTGATCCATGCGTGGGGAATGACCGAACTGTCGCCGCTCGGCACGCTCGCGAAGCTCAACTGGGCGCAGTCGCAGCGGCCGCTCGACGCGCAACGCCGGCTGCTCGAAAAGCAGGGGCGCGTGATCTGCGGCGTCGACATGCGGATCGTCGGCGAGGACGGCCGCGAGCTGCCGTGGGACGGCGTCGCGTTCGGCGAATTGCAGGTACGCGGCCCGTGGGTGATCGACCACTACTTTCGCGGCGATGCGTCGCCGCTGTCGGATGGCTGGTTCCCGACCGGCGACGTCGCGACGATCGACCCCGACGGCTTCCTGCAGATCACCGACCGCAGCAAGGACGTGATCAAGTCGGGCGGCGAATGGATCAGCTCGATCGACATCGAGAACGTCGCGATCGCGCATCCCGGGGTGGCCGAAGCCGCGTGTATCGCGTGCGCGCACCCGAAATGGACCGAGCGGCCGCTGCTCGTCGTGGTGCCGCGCGACGGCGCGAACCTGACGCGCGACGCGCTGCTCGCGTTCTACGAAGGCAAGGTCGCGAAGTGGTGGATCCCCGACGACGTCGTGTTCGTCGAAGCGCTGCCGCACACCGCGACCGGCAAGCTGCAGAAGCTGAAGCTGCGCGAGACGTTCCGCGATTACGTGTTGCCGACGGCAGCGTGCGCGCCATAAGCCGCGTGTCCGGGGCGCCGCCTGCCCGCGAACCGGTCGCCGATCCGTCCCCGGATCGGGAACGAAATTCAAATTGAACGACCGTGCTTTTTCGTTGTATGCTGCCTGCGTTCATTCGGACATGCGGCCGTTCGACCGCGCACAATGAAGCGCAGCCAATCCGGCGCGCGATGCATGGAGGCAGGCAGATGGCAGTGGATTACTCGACTCGCGACGGCGTGGCCGTCATCACGCTCAACAATCCGCCCGTCAACGGGCTCGGCCTGTCGACCCGCCAGGGCGTCATGGACGCGCTCGATCGCGCCGCGCAGGATCCGTCGGTCACGGCCATCGTGCTGACCGGCGCGGGCCGCGCGTTCTCGGGCGGCGCCGACATCACCGAATTCAATACGCCGAAGGCGCTGCAGGAGCCGACGCTGCACACCGTGATCCGCGCGGTGGAGGCGAGCGCGAAGCCGGTCGTCGCGGCGCTGCACAGCGTCGTGATGGGCGGCGGGCTGGAGCTCGCGCTCGGCGCGCACTACCGGGTCGCCGCGCCGGGCGCGCAGGTCGCGCTGCCCGAAGTGAAGCTCGGGCTGCTGCCGGGCGCGGGCGGCACGCAACGGCTGCCGCGTGCGGTGGGGCTCGAAACCGCGCTGAACATGATCGTGTCGGGCGCGCCGGTGCCGTCGGAGCAGCTCGCGAAGAGCGGGCTGTTCGACGAGATGGCCGACGGCGACCTGCTCGACGCGGCCGTCGCGTTCGCCCGCAGGGTCGGCGCGCAGAACGGGCCGCATCCACGCGTGCGTGATCGCCAGATCGTCCACGAGAACGCGGCGGGCTTCATTCAGTTCGCACGCAACTCCGCGCGGGCCGCCGCGCCGAATTTCCCCGCGCCGCACAAGTGCATCGATGCGATCGAGGCCGGCGTGCTGAACGGCTTCGACAAGGGCAGCGTCGCGGAACGCGACGGCTTCGTCGCGCTGATGATGACGCCGGAAAGCCGCGCGCTGCGCCATGCGTTCTTCGGCGAGCGCGCGGCGAGCAAGATTCCCGACGTGCCGGCCGATACGCCGCTGCGCGAGATCCGCCGGGTCGGCGTGATCGGCGCGGGCACGATGGGCGGCGGGATCGCGATGAACTTCGTCAACGCCGGGCTGCCCGTCACGCTGCTCGAGACGAAGCAGGATGCGCTCGAGCGCGGCCTCGCGACGATCCGCAGGAACTACGACGCGCAGGTGAAGAAGGGCAAGCTCACGCAGGAGAAGCTCGACGCGCGCATCGCGCTGATCACGCCGACGCTGTCTTACGACGACCTGAAGGACGCCGACCTGATCGTCGAAGCGGTGTTCGAGGAACTCGGCGTGAAGGAGCAGGTGTTCAAGAAGCTCGACGACGTCGCGAAGCCGGGTGCGATCCTCGCGTCGAACACGTCGACGCTCGACGTCGACAAGATCGCGGCGTTCACGAAGCGTCCGCAGGACGTCGTCGGCATGCACTTCTTCAGCCCGGCGAACGTGATGAAGCTGCTCGAGGTCGTGCGCGGCGCGCAGACCGCGAAGGACGTGCTCGCGACCGTGATGGCGGTGGCGAAGAAGATCCGCAAGACGGCGGTCGTGTCGGGCGTGTGCGACGGCTTCATCGGCAACCGGATGATCGAGCAGTACATCCGCCAGGCGCTGTTCATGCTCGAGGAGGGCGCGCTGCCCGCGCAGGTCGATCGCGCGATCGAGAAGTTCGGCTTCGCGATGGGGCCGTTCCGGATGAGCGACCTCGCCGGCAACGACATCGGCTGGGCGATCCGCAAGCGCCGCTACGTCGAGCAGCCCGATCTGCACTATTCGAAGATCGCCGACCGTCTGTGCGAACAGGGCCGCTTCGGCCAGAAGACGGGCGCCGGCTGGTACGACTACGTGCCGGGCGACCGCAAGGCGAAGCCGTCGCCGCTCGTCGACGAGATGGTCGTCGCGTACTCGAAGGAGCGCGGCGTCGAGCGGCGCAAGATCGGCGACGACGAGATCGTCGAGCGGCTGGTGTTCGCGCTCGTCAACGAAGGCGCGAAGATCCTCGAGGAGAAGATCGCGTCGAAGGCGTCCGACATCGACATGGTGTACCTGACCGGTTATGGCTTCCCGCTGTGGCGCGGCGGCCCGATGCTGTACGCGGACATGGTCGGCCTCTACAACGTCGAGCGCGCGATTCGCCGCTATGCGGCCGCGCCGAACGGCGACGCATGGCAGCTCGCGCCGTCGATCGCGGAACTGGCGAAGGCCGGCCGCGGGTTCAACGGCTGACGCCGCGGCATCGCGGCGCGACCGATCCTGTCTGGAGATACGCAATGAAACGCACCGACGACGTCCTGCTCGTGATCGACGTGCAATACGACTTCATGCCGGGCGGCGCGCTCGCGGTGCCCGACGGCGATGCGGTCGTGCCGGTGATCAACGCGCTCGCGCAACGCTTCGACCAGGTCGTGCTCACGCAGGACTGGCACCCGCGCGAGCACGTGTCGTTCGCGGCGAACCACCCGGGCCGCGAGCCGTTCTCGACGCTCGCGCTGCCGTACGGCGAGCAGGTGCTGTGGCCCGTGCACTGCGTGCAGGACACCGACGGCGCGGCGCTGCATCGCGACCTCGACATCCCGCACGCGAGGCTCGTGATCCGCAAGGGGGGCGACGCGCAGGTCGACAGCTATTCCGCGTTCGTCGAAGCCGACCGCGCGACGCGCACGGGGCTCGCGGGTTATCTGCGCGAGCTCGGCGTGAAGCGCGTGTGGTGCTGCGGGCTCGCGACCGACTATTGCGTCGCGTGGTCGGCGCTCGATGCGCGCGCGGCCGGTTTCGAAGCCGCGGTGATCAACGACGCGTGCCGGGCGATCGACCTGAACGGGTCGCTCGCGCACGCGTGGCAGCAGATGCAGGCAGCGGGCGTCGCGCATGCGACGTCAGCCAGCGCGCGCCCGGCGGCGTAGCGCAGACCCCAACATGAAGCAGGACCGAAGGAGACTCGCATGACCGAAGCCGTAATCGTATCGACCGCACGCACGCCGCTCGCGAAATCCTGGCGCGGCGCCTTCAACATGACGCACGGCGCGACGCTCGGCGGCCACGTGGTCGCGGCCGCGCTCGAGCGCGCGAAGCTCGACCCGGCGCGCGTCGAGGACGTGATCATGGGCTGCGCGAACCCCGAAGGCGCGACGGGCGCGAACATCGCGCGGCAGATCGCGCTGCGCGCCGGGTTGCCGGTGAGCGTGCCGGGGATGACGGTGAACCGTTTCTGTTCGTCGGGGCTGCAGACCATCGCGCTGGCCGCGCAGCGGATCATCGCGGGCGAAGGCGAGATCTATGTGGCCGGCGGCGTCGAATCGATCTCGTGCGTGCAGAACGAGATGAACCGGCACATGATCCAGGAAGGCTGGCTCGTCCAGCACAAGCCCGAGATCTACTGGAACATGCTGCAAACCGCCGAGAACGTCGCGAAACGCTACGGGATCTCGAAGGAGCGTCAGGACGCGTACGGCGTGCAGTCGCAACTGCGGGCCGCGGCCGCGCAGGAAGCCGGGCGTTTCCGCGACGAGATCGTGCCGATCACCGTGCTCGCGGGCATCGCCGACAAGGCGACGGGCCGCCTGTTCACGCAGGAAGTGACGGTCTCGGCCGACGAAGGCATCCGACCCGACACGACGCTCGAAGGCGTGTCGAAGATCCGTTCGGCCGTGCCGGGCGGCGTGATCACCGCGGGCAATGCGAGCCAGTTCTCGGACGGCGCGTCGGCATGCGTCGTGATGAGCGCCGAGGCGGCGCAGCGCGAAGGGCTGCAGCCGCTGGGCGCGTTCCGCGGCTTCGCGGTGGCCGGCTGTGAACCGGACGAAATGGGCATCGGCCCGGTGTTCGCCGTGCCCAAGCTGCTGAAGCAGGCCGGGCTGACAGTCGACGACATCGGCCTGTGGGAATTGAACGAGGCGTTCGCGGTGCAGGTGCTGTACTGCCGCGATACACTCGGGATTCCTGAGGACCGCCTGAACGTGAACGGCGGCGCGATCGCGGTCGGCCATCCGTACGGCGTGTCAGGCGCGCGCCTGACCGGCCATGCGCTGATCGAGGGCAAGCGGCGCGGCGTGAAGTACGTGGTCGTCACGATGTGCATCGGCGGCGGGCAGGGCGCGGCCGGCCTCTTCGAAATCCTCTGATCTTTGACCGGCGGCGGCCGCGGTCGCGCTTCGGCGTCACCGCGCGCCGCCGCAGCGAATCGGCGCGACCGATGCGCCATTCGAAACGATCGGGAAGCAAAAGGCATGCACCCGGCAATGCCGTTTCCCCTGACTTGTCAAACGAATTACCCCTCCTATACTTGCTCTGACATTTGCCTTTCGGCACGATGGGCCGGATCGCGCGTGGGGGCACGATCCGTCCCGAGAAGATTCCAGCCAACGCAGCAGACCGACCGGGGACCGAATGAGTACGACCTATGCAGCCGGGGAACCGCCGCGCGTCGTCAGCGCGGCCGTCAGGCTCTACGCGAAATGCCTGCTGGTCGGATTCGCGTTGCTGCCGGCCTATCTGATTGCCTATCTGTGGTTCTTCAGCGACCGGAGCGTCGTGTTCGAGAACCACGCCTTCCATGAAATCGCGATCGCGGCGGCGACGATCGAAGGCGCGTTCGTCACCTACGTGACGTGGGTGTGTTACCGGTCGTCCGGCGAGCCGCTGCTGCGCTGGCTGACGCTCGGCTTTCTCGGCTTCGCGATGATCTACGCGCTGCACGGCGCGTTCACCGGGATGGCGCACCACAATATCTGGCTGTTCCTGCTGTACGGGCCCGCGTCGCGGTTCGTGATGTCGGCGCTGCTGCTCACGGGGCTGCTGTCGTATTCGCGTCCGCCCGACCGGCTCGACAAGCGCACGAGTGTGCGGACGTGGCTGCCGTGGATCGTGTTCTTCCTGATCGTGAACGTGGCGGTCGCGTACATCGCGTATTCGCCGGTCGCGGGTGCGCTCGGCACGCGGCTGTCGATGGAAGGCGGCGCACTGGTGTTCTCGCTGCTGAACGTGGGCCTGCTGCTCGCACGGCGGATCCGCTCGCCGCTGATGGTGATCTACGGCGTGTCGATCATGGCGTTCGCGCTGTCGTCGCTCGCGTTCATTCTCGGCAAGCCGTGGAATCATATGTGGTGGCTCGCGCACGCGATCTTCGCGGGCGGGTTCTTCCTGTTGAGCTACGGCGTCGTGCAGGCGCTGCAGACGACGCGCTCGTTCTCGGCGATCTACAGCCAGGAAGACCTGATGAGCCGGCTGTCGGAATCGATGGCGCGCACCGAAAGCGCGCTGCAGGAGTTGCGGCGTACGAATCAGAAGCTCGAGTACATGGCCGCGACCGACCCGATGACGGGCGCGTCGAACCGCCGCCAGTTCATCGCGCAGGTCGAGCGCGAAATCGTGCGGGCCGAGCGCGACGGCACGCCGTTCTGCCTGCTCGCGCTCGATCTCGACAATTTCAAGAACATCAACGATGCCTATGGGCACCAGATCGGCGACGAGGTGCTGCGCGGCGTCGTGCGCCAGTGCCTCGAGGCGATCCGGCCGGCGGGCGCGCTCGCGCGGGTCGGCGGCGAGGAATTCATGGCGCTCTTGCCCGAGATGCCGCTCGAAGGCGCGCGGATGACGGCCGAGCGCGTGCGTTCGTCGATCGCGAGTGCGCCGTTCGGGCTGGACTTCAAGCGCGTGCAGGTGACGGTCAGCGTCGGCGTCGCGCAATACGGCGTCGACGGCGGCACGGTCGATGCGCTGCTGCGGGCGGTCGACGAGCGGCTGTACCAGGCGAAGCGGGAAGGGCGCAACCGCGTGGTGTCGCGATGATCCGCATGTCATCGACACCCCGGCGACGGGCGCGCCCCCGGGGCTTTTGCGGGCCGGCGCCGGCCGGCACGCGCGCGGCGACGCGCTAGCGCGTCGCCACCGCCGTCGCCTGCTTCGGCTGCCCGCCCTGCATCGGCTGCGACGCTTGCCACCAGTACTTGCCCGCGCGCTGCTGCGGATCGCGGATCGCGAGATACGTCGTACTCCAGAGCTGCGCCGCGTTGGCTTCGGTCGCATCGGCGCTGCGCGTGCCGAATGCGTCGGTCTGGTACTTGCCGTTCACGTAGGACCACGTCCACATTTCCGACGTGCGCATGTCGCGTCCGTTCGAGATCACCTGCCAGATCGTCTGCCGCGCCTGCGTGAGCAGCGTGCGTGTCGCGGCCGACAGGTCCTGGCGCGCCAGCTGGCGATCGAGCCCGGCCACCCACATCGCCTGCTGCCACGACCAGATTACCGTGCCGTGATACGCGGAACTCGTGAACTTCGGCCACAGCGACGGGTTCGCATACGCGGGGTTCGCGATCAGCATCCCGACATCGGTCACGAGCCCGGTCGGGAATGGCCGCGTGACGTCGGCGACGATCCGCTGGAGCTGATCGTCCGGCGGCGTGCCGAAGAGCAGCGCGAAGCCGCCGTCCGAATTCATCACCGGGATCGGGTTGCCCTGCTGGTCGAGCGACAGCGCGTAGAAGGCCAGCGACGCGTTGGGCGCGGCGCCGGCCGGCACGCCGGCGGACGGCGCATAGGCCGACACGTCGATGGCCGCCTGCGCGGCCGGCACGCTGACCTGGAACAGCGGCGGCGCCTGCGTTTCCCACGTGGCCGCTTCGTTCGCCGTGTTGGCGAGCGTCGCGCGCTGCCCGGCATCGAGATACGGATCGAGCAGGCCGCGGGCGAGAAACGCGTTCGCCGCGCGCAGCGCGGCCGGCACGAGCACCGCGTTCACGTCGTACGGGTACACGCCGCCGCCGAGGCCGTCGGTACTGTCGCGCCAGTTGCCGACGATTTCACCGGGCCGCAGGTGAATCAGGTTCGCGACCGACGGCTGCTGCGCGAACGGCTGCGCGGTCGTCGCGACGTGCAGCAGATTGACGACGAGGCGGCTGCCGTTGGTCTGCCCGTCGCTGCCGCGCTGCGCCAGATACGTGGCCGCACGCGCCTGGCCGCGCGTATCGTCGATCAGCCACGCGGCCGCGATCGGCGCGAGCAGGTAGTCGCTGTCGATCATCTTGTAGTCGTAGGTCGGTGTCGGATCGTTCGGTCGCCCGTTCTTCTGGTTGTCGACCAGCGCGAATTCGCCGATGCCTTCCTCGTGCGCGACCTTGCCGTCGGCCGACAGGCGGCTCAGCACCGACGACAGCCCGGCCTCGATCGCAGCGGGTTCGAGCACGGGCATCAGCATGCGGACCGAAATCAGCGTGTCGCGGCCGAAGTACGTGTCGTACTGCCACGAGCCCGCCAACAGCTTGTCGTTGAAGCTCAGGAATTCGAGCACGTTCTGGCTGACCGGGTCGGGATTCACCGACGGGGCGAACAGGTCGGCGTGCGTGATCGGCGACAGCGGTGTCTCGCCCGACAGCGCATCGATGTGCAGCTTCAGCGTGTGCGAGCCCGCCGGCGCGTTCAGCACGAGCTTGCCGCCCGCTGCCGGCGCGATGCTGCCGCCGTCGCGCAGCGTGATGCGCAGCGCATAGCCGGGCGCGCCGTCGAGCCGGTCGCGTTGCCATTGCGCGGTGCCGCCCTGGACCGTCGGCGCGGTGAGGATCTGCGGCGGAATCGTCGCGCCGCCGTTGAAGTCGCGCAGGAAGCGCACGTTGCTGAGCACGCCCTGGCGGATCGTCAGCGTAGCGGTGTCGACCGACACGTCGGCGCCGATGCCGTACAGCGGGCGGCCGTGTGCGTCCGGGGCCGACAGCGCGGACGGCGGCGTGTCGAGGGTCCAGTTCACCGGCTGCGCGGTGTCGTCGAACCACAGCCCGGTGCCGCTATTGCCGGCGGGGAAGACCACGAGCAGGCGCGGCTTCGTCGACGAGCGTACCAGCAGGTGCGCGGCGACCTTGTCCTGCCGGTAGAACGCGTTGATCTGGCCGCCGGTATCCATGCGGAACGACAACGCGGCGGTGTTCGACGGCGGGGTGGTCGACCGGACGTCGTCGTCGTTGCAGGCCGACAGCAGGCCGGCGCAGACGAACCCGAGACACAGCGACTTCGCAAGGCGATGCATGTTGATGTCCCTCCTGATGACTGGCGATTTTTTATCCGGATATCTAATTGGCGGATCTTGGGTCCGTTGGGTGCTGCTTTGCATTCACTCTCGCGAATGACTGGAGTGAATGAGGGTATTGCGTTTCTTCGAAAGGAAAATGAGTTGGCAAATAACCGAGTGGCCGATATATGCCGAAAGCTGAAAACGACAGGGGCGCACGTCGATGCCCCGCGGGAAGGTCGATACAACGGGCCTTCGCGCAGGTGAGTGGCGAATCCGGAGCGGCGAGGAAAACGATACGTAAGCCGTCGTAGGCGATTCTAAATTTGCGGGAAAGTCGAAGTCAATAATGTTTTTGTCTTCCAATATTGGATTGAAATCCGGTCGCAATTATTACTCGTTGCGCCGGTAAAATGTGCGATTCAATGGGATCAAGTTAATGCATTCCGGATATCGGTTGAGAAACGATCGGCAATGCTCCGTCACGCCGGCGATTGATGCCGGATAGGAAACGAATCGGCGCATTGTGTCGGTCGGTGTCATGGCAGGCCGACATGCGCCGCCACCGTGCGCGAAGGCCGTCAGCAATCCGCGTTCCTGCGCATGCCCGCACGACGATGCATCGTCGCTTCGACGCTTCACCGGCTAAAGAGGCTCGACGAAGAGCGCGCGAAGCTCGAGCGGCCCGTTCGCGGCCGATTTGTCGCCGGACACGGTCATGCTGCAGGACGTGCTTTCAAAAAACGCCGAGGCGTTCCCGACGTCGTGAACGGTCACGGACTCGAAGCAGCGTTTCGCGCAAGCCAGCGGCAGACTTTCGCTTTGTTGCAGCTGCCCCCGCACGGTCATCGTCACGAGTCGGTCGCGGGGATCGAAGCGCGCTGTAGAGACGCGTCGAACGTGTGTATCGGGGGCAGGAGCCGGCTACGGGCGGGCAATTTTTCTTGCTGAATATTTATAATCGCCCGCGGCTGAGCCTTTCCGCTCGCGCTGGGCGCGAATATCGCCCTAACTGATTTAGTATGAGCAATCTGCGCGCGACGCGAGGGGCGCGCATTCGCGGTGAGGAGACCCATGCATCCCCGTAAGACTGCCCCTTACATCATCGTGGCGATTGCTTCCGTGATCGCATGCGCGCTCATGGCGCTATGCGTGCTGCAACTCTTGCAGAGCCGCGACGACGCGATGGAGCGGGCAAGGGAAACGTCACGCAACCTCGGACTGGTCGCCGAGCGCGACATCGAACGTAATTTGGAGTTGTACGACCTGTCTTTGCAAGCGGTCATCCATGGGTTGCAGCGCCGCGATGTGATGGACGCTTCGCCCGGTCTGCGCCGTGCGGTGCTGTTCGATCACGCGATGACCGCGCAATTTCTCGGCTCGATGCTCGTAATGGATGCAGGCGGCAATATCGTTCTGGATTCGGGCTATGACGAGCCGCGCAAGGGCAATTTCGCCGATCGGCGATACTTCACGGTCCACCGCGACAACCCGAACGTCGGACTCTATATCAGTGACCCGTTCGTCTCCCGTTTGCGTGGAGGAAAGCTCAGTATCGCGCTCACGCGGCGGATTTCGAACCCCGATGGATCGTTTGGCGGCATTGTCGTTATCGCGGTCAATCTTGATTATTTCCATCAACTCTTCGCCGGGCTTTCGCTTGGCAAGCATGGCTCGATTTCGCTCATCGGCGAAGACGGCAAGATGGTGATGCGTCAGCCGTACGATGTGCATACCATCGGCCGCGACATCAGCAAAGCCGCGACGTTCCGGCGGTTTCAGACCGCGCGCGAGGGCGCCTTCTCCGAAACGTCATCGATCGACGGCGTGCGTCGCCTGTACTACTTCAAGCATTTGCCGAAACTGCCGCTGATCATCATGGTGGCGGAGGCAGAGGAGGACATTTACGCCGCATGGCGGCAACGTGCGATCAAGATCGGCGGACTGGTCGCGACGTTCGGGGTGGCGTTCATCGCACTGTCCCTCCTGCTCGGTTCGCAGCTACGGCGCCGTATGCGGGCGGAGTCGGAACTCGTGCTGCTCGCCCGGACGGACGGTCTCACCGGCCTGAGCAATCGCCGCAGCTTTGGCGAGGTACTGGACCAGGAGTGGCGTCGCGCGCGACGTGCGCATTCCGTTTTCTCGCTGCTGTTCGTGGATGTGGACCGGTTCAAGGCTTACAACGACACGTACGGCCATCAGGCCGGGGACGATGCGTTGGCGGCTGTCGCGCGGTGCATCGGCGACAATATTCGCCGGCCGGCCGATACGGCGGCGCGTTATGGCGGAGAGGAGTTCGTCGTACTGCTTCCTGACACGCCACAAACCGGAGCGGCGCAGATTGCCGAGCGGATTCGCGCAGCAATCGATGCGTTGGCCCTCGAGCACGCCGGCAGCGAATACGGACGTGTGACGGCGAGCATTGGCCTGGCGTGCTGGATGCCGGATCAGGAAGGGCAGCCTGATGCCGTGATCAAGGCGGCGGACGAGGCGCTGTACTACGCGAAGGCGACCGGGCGGAACAAGGTTGCCGCGCTGCAGCCGGCGGAGTGACGGGGGGCGCTGCATTGTGTCGCTCGTTATAGAACTGCCGCCAGCGTTCGATGAGCACCCTGGCCTCGGCGCGGCTGCGGAACCATTCGCGGTTTAGCAATGCGTCCCGCAGTTTAGATGTATGGCTTCGCCATGTCTCCGTCCGGAATGCCGAGTCAGAGAATTGCAAGCAGCCGCAGTTGATGTTCGGTCTCGGTCCCTTTTACCAGCGCGTAGAACCGTGCCTCCCGACGCTCAGGCGCTGAAAGATTCTGCGTCTCGGAAAACGTATTCCAATCGTCGCCGTCGATGCACTCGAGTTTTCCGCGAGTGCGTGCAAAGGCAAGCAACAACCGGCTTGCGTCGCGTCGGATAACGATACGGTCTATATTCAACACATAGGGCCGCCAGCCACCCAACACAACGACGTAGTGAGGTATGGAACTTTGGTCGATCGTCATCGCCGGCGTGTCATTTTTTCGAGATGGTGTTAGCAAGTCAGACTCCTTCCAATGCGGCCATTCGTATAGATGTTCGATGCAGAAGAATGCGGTGAGCGATGCTGTTCCCGTTCGTTGGTTGACAGTGCGGATATTCAACCAAACTGTGACGTCAGCCACCCCTCCGCCCATTTCGTTGCGTACGCAATTGCATCGCCACGACTGTAGAAAACGGCCAGGTCGCCGCTAGCGTGCACTTCTCGCTCCGATCCATCCAAGAGGAACGTGGTGATTCTCGCGTGCGCGACGTACTGCTCATCGGCCCTGCGTGGTGTCGGATTGATTCGGAATCTTGTCGAATTGAAGAACATATGCGCCCAACTTTCGTGGTGAACTGAGCCATCGATGGAACAGCCGGAAATGGAATCAGTCGCAAGGAACGGTTGTTCGATGCTCGATGATCGAGCCAGCTATGAGGACGGCATCTCGCTGGCTTGCTACTGTTGCCCGGATGCTCGTCCCCGTGCGAGTGTCGTCACTGTCAGACCTGCTGCCGAAGGTAGCGAACGCACTTTGACCGCAGATTCAACCGACTCAACAGCGCGCCTCGCGGCCGCGTTGTCGAATCGTCTTCCGTGCCGAGAAACTGTTCCGCACATGTGAACTTGTCCGCGGAGCTGACGGACTTCGCTATCTGAAGCGATGCGTGACCTATCCAGACACGATCGCGCCATTCGCATTGCGCACGATGGACGACGAGCCATGCCTGCAATGATTCAACGAGCTGAAATGGCGACAGCCACTCACGAGTTTTCCTTTGAGTGACGAGTTGCATTGCAACAAGGAAACAGAGCAAATCCACGTATCTGGTCGCGAAGCGCATGATGGTCGTCGTCTTGTTGTCGATACTCGCGAATGCTTCGGCACCCGTATCATCCCCGGGTACTGAGCGCCTTCTCTATTGCCGCAATCAACCTGAATGCATCGTCCCGACCAATCAGGAGGCCACGGCCAGTGTACTCATGTCCGAACGCATAGAAGCTCGGCAGGAGTGTCACCATTTCCTTCTTTTGATCGAAATCTACTTCGCATTTTGTCAGCGGGAAAAACGGAGGAACATCGGCCGGCATATTGAACACGATGGTCCCCTAGTACCTCTTGCGAGGCGGCAACATGTGCTTCGCGCGCCGACGCTGTCTGACAACGGCGCAGGCCTTTTTCCGCTTGCGTTCCGTCGTCGGCTTCTCGTAGCTCGTGCGGCTGCGCAACTCGCGAATCAGCCTTGTTTTCTCAATGCCGCGCCGAAATCGCCGCATGCACAACAAATTGCGTTGCGTTGGCGCGTGGCCTCAGCGTGCGCTGGAAAAGAACGCCTGACTGCGTCGATTGTCGTCGATGATGTTCTCGGCATAGCGCACCGACGCTCGACGCGCGTCGCCGGCGTTGTCGAATGGCGATGCGTCGCCCAATCTGAAGGTCTGGCTCTGCGTCAGCGTATCGGTGGTGCCGCGCAGGCAAATCTTGACCGCCGCGTCGAATCCGGCGTCGTAGTTATGCGGGCAGCCGTTCAGCGGCGGCACGTGAGGATAAATGAGTGGATAAATCTCGAATCCACGATAGACATGCATGCTCATGACGAACTCCTGGCGTTCGGCCACGACGAGTCGCATGGGCGAACACATCCGGCCAGTATCCCGTTACGGGGCGGCCAATGGGTGAGGGGAACAACGTTGCAGCGCGAAGGAGGGGCGATGCAGCAAGCGGAAGGCTGGAGGGGCGAACGTCAGAGGACGACTGGTCGCTCGGATGAGCCCATCATACGCGCATCGCTTGCTTTGCGTTCAATTTATTCGGGAGTGGCACAAAGGCGCACCACACATGAGCGGAAGGTGTGGGAACGGCTTGCTAGATGAGGGGGCGTTGTCGCCCGTCTGGCCGGCGTTCGGGCAAGGCGCATGCACCCCATGCGTATGCGGCGACTGGCGTGCCGTTTTCTAGTGTCACGCAGAAGTTGCTGTCTGGATGCACTTCCTCGACGACGCCATCCGGACCCGCGAGCGTTATTGTGGAGCAAGCGAGCGTTTCTTTGAATGTGATTTCGTGACGGAGAGAGGCTTGGGTGGCACCCAGTTTAATGCGGTGCCCAGCTTTGGCAGGATCATGGCTTGCTTGGCACGGGGAGGCGCCTTGTTACTGCGAGGCCAGCTTCGGGTCATGGGGGTTCTCCTGCTGCGCCCCTCGCTTGGATCGGTGAGCGCTATGTGTGCGATCGCGCTGGTGCGGCCTAACATGCGCGCGGCGTGCGACATTGGGGTATAGGCACACGCCCGGAGGCGATGGCCTGATGCAAAGCGGACGGCCATGCCGGGCCTGCGTCGAGTCGCCCATGCGACGCCGGGTTTGGCACGTGAAGCGGCCGTGATGTGCCGCTCCGTCGATGGGCTGAGGGTTCGGCGATTACAGCGGGGTAATGTTCGAGGCCTGCAGGCCTTTGGGGCCGCTCTTCGTTTCGTAGCTGACTTTCTGACCTTCCGCGAGGGTCTTGAAGCCGTCGCTGCGGATTTCCGAGAAGTGGGCGAACAGATCATCGCCGCCTTTGTCGGGGGTGATGAAACCGAAGCCTTTGCTGTCGTTGAACCACTTGACGGTACCGGTATCCATGTTAGATCTCCTGAAAATAAACGAGCGCATGTGCCCCGAATGAACGAGGAAAAAGAAATCAAGGAGGGAGAGGACAACGAATACCGCAGGCTGCGGTCGATGATGAGCAGCAATCGCGCTTCTTGAATACTTCAGCGGCCGACAGTACGCGTCGTCAAGAAATGTGTCAAGCGCTTTTGAACGCGGCAGAGCAAGTGACTGAAATTCGGTCGGCGACTGATCGCCGACGTGACTGCTTGCTCTTAGGGAGCCATCCTTGTTGTTTCGTCTGCGACCGGCTGTTCAGGACCGGCACCCGCCCATCCGCAAAAGCACAAGCGTAGGTTTGTACGCCGGGCTTGTCAGATAAAGAGCAGGTACTGCTGCATCATTCGAGTGACAGTTGCTGATACCGCTGTAGGGTGCGTGCTCGTGTGACTGCGAAAAATTGATTGGGTAACCTGAATTTACCAGTGGTCCCCGTGGGGGGCGACCACCTCTCATTGGCCGCGAGAGGGGGCAACCCGGCGGGAGCGTAGGTTGCCGCGCACAGGCCCGGCTCTTGAATACACCAACGCCGTACCCACTGGGGTATCCACGATGCTGGCCGTGTGTAATCGACAAGTCGTGGACATGACATGTGGGCGCAGGCAAACCCCTATCCTCTCAAATGTTTCATTTCCTCGGCTTCCACCGCGGCAAGCCGCTCTTCGCTTGCGGAAACAGATTCCATGGCTTCGTTGATCGATGCCAAAGCGAACTCGCAGGCTAGTTTCGTTGCTTCAACGGTCGGCTCCGGCTCCTCGTCGTCGCTTGGCGGAGGAGACAGCATGTCTTCGAGCATCATGGCCAGTTCTTGGGTATCCCATTGATCGCCCCTTTGCTCCTTCCTCTTTATGTAATGCCGAATTTCCGCGTCTTGTTCGCTCGAGAGCGGGAGATGTCGAAACGTGTTGCTTGGGCTGGCGTCAATCATGATGTTGCTCCGAATCGTGAAGTCGGCTTGCTGTACCTGCCTCCCGGATTGCGCGTGAAGAGGGGCGAGCTTGATTCTCCAATACAAAGGATTGCTTATAGACAATCTGTTGATGAAGGCCTGCTGCGTTTTTTTCAAGGAGTCTGATCGCTCGTCTGATATGTACCAATTCGCGTTCCACGCTGCAGTGCCAACTCATCTTCGCCGCCTTTTGATCGAGACCTGCAATTTGAATTGATGCCCAGCGAGAGCACTAGGGTTCACTTGAACGGGCTGCGCAGGAGCCGGTTCCGAGGGACGTATGCCGCACGACGTGGCGGACTGAAGAGACGGAAAATACCGTGCACAACCGCGGGAGGCCCAAGCTGGAGGGAGGAGCCATCGATTTGCACATGCGGCCCGCATGAGGCCATCATACGCGCCTCGCCGGAGGGGGCAGCCATTTTATTTCGGCCGTGACCAGGAGTGTAGATGCAATGTCGCTGCATCATGTCGAGATCGGTCGGTAGCGCTAGCGTCGGCATGCGGCCATGGGCACTCTAGAGACCGAACATCGCGCCCGCTGAAATAAGGGCGGAAGCTGCCTATCGTCTAGCTTACCAGGAGCAGTTTCCGACGCCATCCGGAGTAGGTGCGGCCGAGAGGGGAGCGCGGGCGGAGCTGTCACCGCCCTGAACCATGCGTGTGCCGGACGGTGGCTGGCGGCCGTCGTAATGGGTCGGCAGCGATTCGCTTGTAGACCAGTATCGAGATGCGCGGGCTGGCGCTTCGGACGATGCAATTCGAAGAATCTCGGTCACCCAGCTACCCGTTCCGTGTATAGTGGGCCTCCCCTTGTGGAGTAATCAACATGCCGACATATCCGCTTCTTCTCTACAAGGGGTTCGAACTTCATCCTCTTGTATTTTCCCGTACGTTTATTCGCTTTGACAGACATTCCCGTTATGCCGAAGGGTATGACATTGCGGTGCGCATATGTCGTCCGGCCTCGATAGCAAGCTCCCCCGGTAGTCGTATTTTCCGGCTGAACCAGCCCCACACGTTCTCCGACTTTGGAGTTGCGAGACGCGCAGCACGGCAACAAGGTAAGGACATCGTCGACGGGAAGGTGGGCGGGGCTTCAGTCGCCGACTTATGAAAGCGCAGCAGTGGCGCCAGAGCAATTGACCATCGCGACTGTCCCTTTGCCTGTTTCACGGTCGTTTTTGGGAAAGGAGCCGCAAGGACCTTCGCGATGGTATCGGCCGTGCAAGTCAACCTGGATGGAATCTCGCATCGTCTCGCGCTGCGCGCGGTCATCCAGGTGTGCTCAACGCTGAGCGCAGTGTTTCGCGTTGCGAGGCACACCATCTCCTGTGTTCGTTCGCGGGTACCTCGGCGCGCCTATTACGGTCGCGAACGATGCTTGCCTCCATTCCTGGCCCACCTTCGGTTTGTCAATGCCGGACATCAAACCTGTCGAAGTCGAATGACGGAAGTGTCGATAACGGCCTATCCCCAAAAAGCACGAGCGCAGGTTTTGGCGTAGGTTTGTGCGCCGGGCCTTGTCAGATGGCGCAGGTACTGCTGCATCGGTCACCAACAGGGGGACATCTGCTGCGCCGCCGTCTTGGGGTTGGAGTGCTTCTCGCTCGACGTCGTCGAGCCAATTTGCCCACGCTTGCATCAGCCACGCGTCGCTGACTCCGCGAAAAGTGGCTTTGCCTTCGTTGATACGTGCCGACAGCAATTCGTGCCGAGCATGTGACTGGTGCGGTCCCTTCTTGACGAGTTCGTGGGCATCGTCACGCGCAGCGCGCGTCTTGAAGGCTGATCGTGGGATATTCGCTAATCGGGAAGAGGTTTTCCTTCCCGGCACTCCTGTATTTGTAACGCCAGAGCTTGAAGCCGGACGGCTTCACCAGCAGATACCGTCCATTGCCGTCGGTAAGTTTGGTAGGCTTGTCGCCTGCCTTCGCTCGTAGGATCTTGACGTCGGCGAGTGATACGGTGAGAAAGCGGCTATCTTCCGTGAAGATTTCAATTGATGCCCTTTATTACCCGTTTTTTCGACCGGACGAGATCTCGAGCGAACGGAGAGTCGAGCGGCGGGCGGGCGTAAGATGCCCGACTGGCAAGGATTCCACGCGAATCGCCGAACCAACACGAACAGGAGCAACCGAAGTGATCAGACATATCGTCATGTGGAAGTTGAAAGAATCCGCGGAAGGCGCCACGCGCGCGCAGAACGCGCTGAAGCTGAAGGAAAAGCTCGAAGGCTGCCGCGACCTCGTGCCGGGCACCCTGCAGATCGACGTCGGCCTGGCGACGCCCGGCCTCGACGCGACCGCCGACATCGTGCTCGTCTCCGATTTCACCGACAAGGCGGCGCTCGACGCGTACCAGGTGCATCCGGTTCACCAGGAAGTGAAGAAATTCGTCGTCGCGGTGGCCGAATCGCGCGAGTGCGTCGACTACATCGTCGACGTCGCACGATGAGCGACGCGGCAACCCCGACGGAAGGCCCGTCGATCGAAAGCCCGTTCGTCGATCTGCTCGGCGTGCAGCTTGTGTCCGCGAAGGATGGTGCGAGCGAGATCGTGCTGCCGCTCGAGGAGCGCCACATGAACACGTGGAGTATCGCGCACGGCGGCGTGACGATGACGCTCGCCGATATCGCGCTCGCGATGGCGGCGCGCAGCCTGACCGACGACGGCGTCGGCGTCGTCACGGTCGAGATGAAGGTGAACTTCATGCAGCCGGGCCGCGGCGAGCTGCGCGCTTACGGGCGCGTGATGCACCGCTCGACGACGATGGCCTACTGCGAAGGCGAAGTGCGCGACAGCGACGGCAATTTCGTCGCGAAGGCGCTCGGCACGTTCAAGTACATGCGGCGGCTTGCGGTCGGCCGCGACATCAAGCGGCAACGCTCGCGCACGGCGCCGGACGCCCATCCCGGCCCGAGCGACGCGTAAGCATCCGCCACGCGCGGCCCTGTCTCTTCGATGCGGCAGGGCCGTTTCGTTTGGCGGCATGGAATGCCGGCACACGGCGCGGCGCGCCGCGTGTCCGGCCCCCGCGTGGCATCATGTCACGCTTGTCCGTTCACGGCGCCCCGCCGGCGCCGTCCACTCCGATGCCGCTGAATCCGAAGATCGCCCAGGTGCTCGACATGATCGAGCGCGCGAAACGTCCGTCGTATCACCACCAGACGCCGCAGCAGGCGCGCGCCGCGTACGAGAAGAGCGCGCCGATCCTCGACGTCGCGCCGGCGCCGATGCATTCGGTGGAGGAATGCGTGGTGCCGACGCGCGACGGCCGCACGATCGGCGCGCGGCTGTATCTGCCGGTCGCGCCGAGCCTGGCGGAGCCGCTGCCCGCGCTCGTGTACTACCACGGCGGCGGCTTCACGGTCGGCAGCGTCGACACGCACGATGCGCTGTGCCGGATGTTCGCGCACGATGCGCAGTGCGCGGTGCTGTCGGTCGGCTACCGGCTCGCGCCCGAGCACAAATTTCCGACCGCGGTGAACGACGCGGACGACGCGCTGCAATGGCTGCATCGCGAGGCCGCCGCGTTCGGCATCGACGCCGCGCGGCTGGCTGTCGGCGGCGACAGCGCGGGCGGAACGCTCGCGACGGTCTGCGCGGTGCTCGCGCGCGACGCGGGCATTCGTCTTGCGCTGCAGCTTCTGATCTATCCGGGCGTGACACGTGACCAGGACACCGAGTCGCACGCGCGACTCGCCAGCGGCCACTTGCTGACGCAGGACACGATCCAGTGGTTTTTCACGCAATACGTGCGCGATCGGGCGGATCGCGACGACTGGCGTTTCGCGCCGCTCGACGGCACGCGCGATGCGCCGTCGTTCGCGGGCGTCGCGCCGGCGTGGATCGCGACGGCCGAATACGATCCGCTGAGCGACGAGGGCGCGGCGTACGCGGACAAGTTGCGTGCGGCCGGCAACGCGGTCACGCTGGTCTGCTATCCGGGAATGATCCACGAATTCTTCAAGATGGGCGGCTACGTGCCGGAGGTACGGGTCGCGCATGCCGATGCGGTCGCGGCGCTTAAGGCCGCATTCGACGAGGTTTGACGGCGGGCGCCGGAAGGCGCGCGCCGCGGGAGGATGGCGATGACGAACGGCGTGGGCAGGGTGGAAACGGGCGACTGGACGGTGCTGGGCGGTGACGCCGCGCGGATTCGCGACGCGGTGTTCGTGCGCGAGCAGCAGATTCCGCCGGAATGGGAACTCGACGACGACGATCCGCTGTCGCTGCATGCGGTCGCGTACCGGACCGACGCGGCGACCGGGCTGCGCCGCGCGGTCGCGACGGGGCGGCTGTTGCCGTCCGGCACGATCGGCCGCGTCGCGGTGCTGGCCGACATGCGCGGGCAGGGGGTCGGGTCGGCCGTGCTGAATGCGCTGCTGGACGCCGCGCGGCGCCGCGGCGAAGCAGTCGTGCGGCTGTACGCGCAGGACTCGGCGGTGTCGTTCTATCTGCGGCACGGCTTTGCGGCGGTCGGCGAACCGTTCGTCGAAGCCGGCGTCCCGCACGTCGAGATGGCGCGCGCGCCGTAGCGCGCCACGTGTGCGCTCAGCGCGGCCGCGCCGCGTCGATATCGAACGTGAACGCGCGCTCGAATGCGCCGGGGCGGACGGTGCGGTGCGAGCCGTCGTCGTCGCTGCGTTCCTTGACCTCGACCGTCAGCCGCACGCCTTCCTTCATCGTGACGCGCAGCGCGGTCGTGCCGCGCGTGCCGTATTCGGGCGTCTCGATGAAGGCGGCCGACAGCGCGCGTTCGCGCTCGATCGGAATGCCCGTGTGCGGCAGCGCGTCGTCGTCCGCGACGTGCGGGTCGCGCATCAGCGCGATCAGTTCGTCGAGCGACGGGGTCGGGTTGTCGGTGAGCAGCGTGCCGAGTTCCGCGCGCTTGCGCACCACTTTCGGCCAGGGCGTATCGAGCCGCGCATTCGACAGCGCATGCACGCCCGGCGCGATCGCGACGGGCGCGGCGACGCGGCTTTCGCCTTCGGGCGCGCGGTTGCAGAACCACGCGAGTTCGCGCCGGCGCCAGTCGCCGACGAGCAGGTTGAAGCCGTTGTACACGGCCGCATGCTCGGCAAGCTGCGCGAGATAGTCGAGCGGCGCGACAGGCGAGCCGCCGAGAAAGTCGGAGACCAGCTTGCCGCGGGTCGGCGCGCCCGCGCGGATGTCGAACGGCGCGCGGTAGTTGGTCAGCGCGGCGAAGCGGCCGTCGCGCGAGACGCCGAGCCACGTGCCGCCTGCTTCGAGATCGCGGCCGGCCAGTACGCCCGGCACGTCTTCCCACCAAGAGAGCGGCGCGCTGGTCCGGCGAAAGAACTCGTCGCGATTGGCGGCGAGGGTAAAGACGGGACCGGCGGCGGCATCGGGCTGCCAGTCGAAGGCAATCAGACACATCGGGCGAATCTCTCGCAGGAAACGTCGCGCGCCGGCTGCGACTCGCGAGCCGGCGCGCGAACGGGTTGTCAGTGCATCACGCTTCGGTCGGCCACGCGTACGGCAGCGCGTCGAACGCGAGCGCCGGGCCGTCGGCCGAACCGAGGTGCACCGTGCCGCTGTCGAGCGCGGCGAGCTTGATCTCGACGAGCGCGTCGACGCCGCCCGCCGGCGCGGCCGCCGCGTTGACGACCATTCCGCACGGCTGGCCCGGGTCGTCGCTGTGGAACAGCTCGACGCCGGCATGCACGGTATCGGTCTCGCCGACGACGTGCGCGAGCGCGGTGCGGCGCTTGATCGTGCCGCGGTACTGGCTGCGCGCCACCACTTCCTGGCCCGGGTAGCACCCTTTCCTGAAGTTAACGGCACCGATCACGTCGAAGTTGACCATTTGCGGGACGAACTGTTCGACGGCCGGCTGCGTGATGCGCGGCTCGCCCGCGCGAACGTCGAGCCAGTCCCACACGGCAGGCGACACGACGGGCAGCGTGCCGGCCAGCGCGGCGAGGCGCGCGTCGACCTCGGCGCGCGGGCCGATCCACAGATAGCGCTTGCGGCCGGCCGCATCGGGCACGCGGATCAGCGCGCCGGCCGGGCCGTCGACCTTCACGTGCACGCCGTCGGGCAGCGCATCGAAGATGCCCGACAGCGCGTCGCGCACGTCGCCCGCGAAGCCGGCCACCGCGAGCGCGTCGCTGGCGTCGGTCAGCTTCGCCTTCGCGCGCAGCACGAACATCGACAGCCGCTTCTGCACGGCCGGCTGCACGTCCTTCGACACGAGCAGGCGCACGTCGTGGCCGGCGCGCCACGTGAGGAACGACGCGAGCAGGCGGCCCTTCGGCGAGCAGTACCCGGACAGCCGCGCGCTGCCGGCATCGAGGTGCTCGATGTCGTTGGTGAGCTGGCTGTGCAGGAACGTCGCGGCGTCGCCGCCGGCCACGTCGATCACGCCGAACTGCGGCAGCGGCATGCAGGCGCCCGGCGCGTCGAAATCGGCGGCGGACGGGCGGAGGAAAACGGGGAGCGAGGCAGATGCGGCCCGGGCAGCCGGTGAAGCGAACGGTGTGCTCATGGAATGAGGGAACAGTCAACCCTGACTTTGACGGAGGCGAGCAAGTATTATATGGGTCTTACCTGAGTCACGTTTCCATGTCCCTACTGAAGAAATGCGCCGCGACGATCGTGGCGCTGGCCGTCGTTGTGGCCGCTGCCGGCGCGGGCGGCGGGTATTACTGGGCGACCCGGCCGCTGTTGCTGGGCGCGGCATCGCTCGACGTCACGATCAAGCCGCGCAGCAGCGTGAAGAGCGTCGCGCTGCAGCTCAAGCGCGGCGGCGTGCCGGTCGAGCCGTTCGCGTTCGTCGCGATGACGCGCGTGCTCGGGCTGTCGAGCCGGCTCAAATCGGGCAACTACGAATTCAAGACCGGCATCACGCCTTACGACGTGCTGCAGAAGATCGCGCGCGGCGACGTGAACGAGTACGTCGCGACGGTCATCGAGGGCTGGACCTTCAAGCGGATGCGCGCGGAGCTCGACGCGAACCCCGATCTCGCGCACGCGACGGCCGGCATGAGCGACGCCGAGCTGCTGCGCGCGATCGGCGCATCGGAGAGCGCGGTGCAGCGCGGCAGCGGCGAGGGGCTGTTCTTCCCCGATACCTACCTGTTCGACAAGGGCACGAGCGACCTGAACATCTACCGGCGCGCGTACCGCCTGATGCAGACGCGCATCGACGAGGCATGGGCCGCGCGCACGCCGGGGCTGCCGTACAAGACGCCTTACGAAATGCTGACGATTGCGTCGATCGTCGAGAAGGAAACGGGCCACGCGGCCGACCGCGCGTTCGTCGCGGCCGTGTTCGCGAACCGGCTGCGCATCGGCATGCCGCTGCAGACCGATCCGTCGGTGATCTACGGGCTCGGCGATGCGTACGACGGCCGTCTGCGCAAGCGCGACCTGCAGGCCGACACTCCCTACAATACCTACACCCGACGCGGGCTGCCGCCCACGCCGATCGCGTTGCCGGGTGTCGCCGCGCTGCAGGCGGCGATCAATCCGGCGCCGACGAGCGCGCTCTATTTCGTCGCGAAGGGCGACGGCACGAGCGTGTTCTCGGACACGCTCGGCGACCACAACAAGGCCGTGGACAAGTACATACGAGGTCAATAATGGCGAGCGGTAAATTCATCACGTTCGAAGGCATCGACGGGGCGGGGAAGACCACCCACCTGCAATGGTTCTGCGAACGCCTCCAGGGCCGGCTGGCCGCGGCCGGCCGGCAGGTCGTCGTGACCCGCGAGCCGGGCGGCACGCAGCTCGGCGAGAAACTGCGCGAGATCCTGCTGAACCAGCCGATGGATCTCGAGACGGAAGCGCTGCTGATGTTCGCCGCGCGTCGCGAGCACCTCGCGCTCGTGATCGAGCCGGCGCTCGCGCGCGGCGACTGGGTCGTGTCGGATCGCTTCACCGACGCGACGTTCGCTTACCAGGGCGGCGGCCGCGGGCTGCCGCGCGACAAGCTCGAGACGCTCGAGCGCTGGGTGCAGGGCGGTTTCCAGCCGGACCTCACGGTGCTGTTCGACGTCGCGCCGCAGGTCGCGAGCGAGCGTCGCGGCGCCGCGCGCATGCCTGACAAGTTCGAAAGCGAGTCCGACGCGTTCTTCTCGCGCACGCGCGCCGAATACCTGCGGCGCGCGGAAGAGGCGCCGCACCGCTTCGCGATCGTCGACGCGACACGATCGATTCCGGAGATCCGCCAGCAGCTCGAACGCGTGCTCGCCGCGCTGTAACCCGCAAGGAACGCACCCCATGATCTATCCGTGGCAAACCGACGACTGGAACCGCCTGCAGCAACTGCGCGCGCAATGGCCGCATGCGCTGTTGCTGCACGGTCAGGCCGGGATCGGCAAGCTGCAGTTCGCGCAGCATCTCGCGCAGGGCTTCCTGTGCGAATCGCCGCAGCCGAACGGCGAGCCGTGCGGTACCTGCGCGGCCTGCAACTGGTTCTCGCAGGGCAACCATCCGGACTACCGGATCGTGCTGCCCGAAGCGCTGGCGGGCGAGGCGCCGGGTGCGGCCGACGATGCGAAGCCCGCCGACGCGGACGAAGGCGGCAAGAAGACGCGGGCGCCGAGCAAGGAAATCAAGATCGAGCAGGTGCGCGCGCTGCTCGACTTCTGCGGGGTCGGTTCGCACCGCGGCGGCGCGCGCGTCGTCGTGCTGTATCCGGCCGAGGCGCTCAATGTCGCCGCGTCGAACGCGCTGCTGAAAACGCTGGAGGAGCCGCCACCGGGCGTCGTGTTCCTGCTCGTGTCGGCGCGCATCGACCGCCTGTTGCCGACGATCATCAGCCGCTGCCGGCAGTGGCCGATGACCGTGCCGGCGCCGGAGGCCGCCGCCGCGTGGCTCGCGGCGCAGGGCGTGGACCACGCCAGCGCGCTGCTCGCCGAAGCCGGCGGCGCGCCGCTCGCCGCGCTGGCGCTCGCGAGCGACGAGAACCGCCCGCTGCGCGATTACACGCTGGGGCAACTGGCCGCCGGCGCGGGCTGCGATCCGTTCGCCTGCGGTGAAGCGCTGCAGAAGCTGCCGGTGCCGCTGGTGCTCGGCTGGCTGCAGCGCTGGCTGTACGATTTGCTCGCGCAGCGGATGGCCGGCGCGCCGCGCTACTTCCCGACGCACGCGGCTGCCCTGGCGCGCTGCGCGGAAGCGGTCGACGCGAATGCATTCGCGCGCTTCATGAAGGCCGTGACGCGGCAGCGGACGGTCGAGAACCATCCGCTCAACGCGCGGCTCGTATTCGAGGAATTGTTTCTCGGATATCGGGAAATGTTTGGTTGATCCGATATTGTTTCCGATGGGTTGCGAAACGATGAGCGGATCACGCGGCGGCGCGACCGTGGCCGGCCGGCCCGCCTGCGTCGCCCGGTGCCGCATGCCGGCGGGCGCATGAGCGCCCGTCTCACGTATTCAGGAAACACGATGTTCGTCGACTCTCACTGCCACATCAATTTCAAGGGCCTGGCCGACCGCCTGCCGGCCGTTCTCGATAACATGCGCGAGCACGACGTCACGCACGCGCTGTGCGTGTCGGTCGATTTCGAGACGCTGCCCGACGTGCTCGCGATCGCCGAAGCGCACGACAACGTGTACGCATCGGTCGGCGTGCATCCCGATCATGAGGACGCGCGCGAGCCGACGCTCGCGGAGCTGGTCGAGCTGGCCGCGCATCCGAAGGTCGTCGCGATCGGTGAAACCGGCCTCGACTACTACCGTCTGGAAGGCCGCTCGATCGCCGACATGGAATGGCAGCGCGACCGCTTTCGCACGCATATCCGCGCGGCGACCGCGACGATGAAGCCGCTGATCATCCACACGCGTTCGTCGTCGGAAGACACGCTGCGCATCATGGCCGAGGAGCGCGCGGACGTGCCGGGCGGCGTGATGCACTGCTTCACCGAGCCGTGGCCGGTCGCCGAGCAGGCGCTCGCGCAGAACTTCCATATCTCGCTGTCGGGCATCGTCACCTTCAAGAACGCGACCGACGTGCAGGACGTCGCGCGGCGCGTGCCGCTCGACCGGCTGCTGATCGAGACCGACTCGCCGTACCTCGCGCCGGTGCCGTATCGCGGCAAGCCGAATGAACCTGCGTACGTCAGCCATGTCGGACGCTTTATCGCATCCGAGCGCGGGATCGCCGTCGAGGCGCTCGCCGATGCGACAACGCAGAACTTTTTCCGGCTGTTCAAGATCGCCCGCTAACGACGCGCGCGCAGCCGACAACCCAGGGAAGGAGCCCACAACAATGACGAAGCCGACCAACCATCTGCCCAAACGCGCACTCGTTGCAGCCGCATTCGTCGCGAGCGGCCTGTTCGCCGCCGCCGGCGCGCATGCCGAGTCGCTTGACGCGATCGTCAAGGCCGTCAAGTTCGACGACATCGCCGATATCGGCAAGCAGCTCAAGAGCGGCAAGCTCGACCCGAACACGATCGCGCCGAACGGCGACCCGATCCTCGTGATCGCCGCACGCGAGAAGTCCGACAAGGTCGCGGCGGCGATCGCCACGACGCCGAACGTCGATCTCGAGAAGGAAGACAAGGCCGGTGAAAACGCGCTGATGCTCGCGTCGCTGAACGGCGACCTCGGCCTCGTCAAGCTGCTGATCGACAAGGGCGCGGAAGTGAGCAAGAAGGGCTGGGCGCCGCTGCACTACGCGGCGACCAACGGCCAGGACGCGGTCGTCAAGGTGCTGCTCGACCACGACGCGTACATCGACACCGCCTCGCCGAACGGCACGACGCCGCTGATGATGGCCGCGCGCGGCAACCATGCGTCGACGGTCACGCTGCTGCTCGACCAGGGCGCCGATCCGCAGGTGAAGAACCAGCTCGGCATCACCGCGCTCGAGTTCGCGAAGCACTACAACGCGCCGGACGCGATCGAGATTCTGAGCAAGCGGACGACGCGTATCGGTGCGGCGACGCCGGCAGATGCTCAAAAGAGTGCAAAATAACGGTTTTTGGTGCGGCGGCGCGTGTCCGCCCGGCCGGCTTTCCGGCCGGAGCAGGGCGTCCGGCGCCGCACCGGCCAAGGCAGCAGGCGGTCTCCGGCCGCATTGACATAAGAAGGAACACCATGTTGCGCGCAATGTTTTGTGCCGCGGCGTTTGCCGTGCCGTTGTCGGCGGCGGCTTTCACGGGCGCGGATCTTGACCGGCTGTGCGCGAAGACGGACGTCAAGTCGCGGGCGTCGTGCGCGGCCTATATCGAAGGCGCCGCCGACGGCGTCTATAACACGATCGATGCGATCGGCGGCACCACGGGGCCGCGCGTCGG
The DNA here is from genome assembly GCF_002223255.1 of Burkholderia sp. AU17457. Taxonomy (NCBI): domain Bacteria; kingdom Pseudomonadati; phylum Pseudomonadota; class Betaproteobacteria; order Burkholderiales; family Burkholderiaceae; genus Burkholderia; species Burkholderia sp. AU17457. The sequence goes on along the minus strand of NZ_NKFB01000003.1, from coordinate 1,648,999 downwards.
CCAGTACTTCTGCCTGCCGCCCGACATCCGGGCGCAACAGATGACGGACGCGGTGCGCAAGTACATCGCGGAAAATCCGAAGCTGGCCGACTACAACGCGAGCACCGCGGTGTCGCTCGGTCTCGGCAAGGCGTTTCCCTGCAGGAGCGGAAACTGATCTGACGCCGTGTCCGGGCGCGTGCGTGGCCCGGACGTCGCCGACGCATCCAGGACGAAGCCTGTGCGCTTCATCACTCGAGGGCGCCGATGATTTCAATCGAGGAACTGCAGCGCATCGCCGATGCGCCGTTGCATTCGTGGCTCGGCACGCTGGGCGTGTCGGTCATCGTCATACTGGTCGTCACGGTCGTGCACCGCCTCGGCGCACGCATTGTGAAGCGCATCGCGCAGCCGTATCCGCTGATGAGCGCGATCCTGCGCTACATCGACAAACCGTCGCTCGTCGTGCTGGCGCTGCTGGCGCTCGAGTTCCTCTGGGTCCAGGCGGACGACGGCATGTCGTTCGTGCGCGGCATGCGCACCGCGGCCGCGGTCGGCTCGATCGTGTCGCTCACGTGGCTGCTCGTGCGGCTCGCGGCCGGCGTCGGCGACGCGATCATCCAGGCCCATCCGATCGATACGGCCGACAACCTCCAGGCGCGGCGCGTCCATACGCAGGCCAAGGTGCTCGTGCGGACCGTGATGGTGCTGATCGTGATCGTCGGCACCGGCGCCGCGCTGATGACGTTTCCGAACGTACGCCAGGTCGGCGCGAGCCTGCTGGCGTCGGCCGGTGTGGCCGGGCTGGTCGCCGGTATCGCCGCGCGGCCGGTGCTCGGCAACCTGATCGCGGGCTTGCAGATCGCGCTCACGCAGCCGATCCGGCTCGACGACGTGGTCGTGATCCAGGGCGAGTGGGGGCGCATCGAGGAAATCACCGGCTCGTTCGTATCGGTGCGGCTGTGGGACCAGCGGCGTCTCGTCGTGCCGCTGCAGTGGATCATCGAGAACCCGTTCACGAACTGGACGCGCAGCAGCGCGGAAATCATCGGCACCGTCTATCTGTCGGTCGACTACCGCACGCCGCTCGCGCCGCTGCGCGAGGAACTCGCGCGGCTCGTCCATGCCGCGCCCGAATGGGACGGCCGCGTGCAGGTGCTGCAGGTGACCGACGCGACGGAGCGCACGATGCAGCTGCGCGCACTCGTCAGCGCGGCCGATTCGTCGTCGTGCTGGGATTTGCGCTGCCGCGTGCGCGAAGGGCTGATCGCCTATTTGCAGAACCGCTATCCGCAATGCCTGCCGCGCACCCGGATGGAACTGTATCCGCACGAATCGGCGCCGGACGCGCCGAATCCCGAACGGCCGCATGCGCGGTCGCCTGCCGCCAGTACCGCGGCCAACACCGCAGCCGATCCGCAGGCTGTCGACGGCCGCTGAAGGCGGCCCGGCGCCTGCTGCGATTCCCCGTTTCCCATTCCCATGACCGCGCTGAAGACGCTCGCCATCGCCAATTACCGCTCGCTGCGCGAGCTGATCGTGCCGCTCGCGGCGCTCAACGTCGTCACGGGGCCGAACGGCAGCGGCAAGTCGAGCGTGTACCGCGCGCTGCGGCTGCTCGCCGATACCGCGCAGGGTCGCGTGATCCCGTCGCTCGCGCGCGAGGGCGGCTTGCCGTCGACGTTGTGGGCCGGCCCCGAGCGCTTTTCACGTGCGATGCTGGCCGGCGAGGCGCCGGTGACGGGCACCGTGCGCAGTGGCCCTGTGAGCCTGAAGCTCGGCTTCGCGTGCGACGATTTCGGCTATTCGATCGATCTCGGCCTGCCGCTGCCGAGCCATTCGCAGTTCGCGCTCGATCCGGTGATCAAGCGCGAATGCATCTGGGGCGGCGCGGTGCCGCGCCCGTCCACGCTGCTGGTCGACCGGCAGGGCGCGCAGATCCGTGCGCGCACTGCATCGGGCGACTGGCAGACGATTCCGCAGCCGGTCGCGAGCTTCGACAGCATGATGACCGAATTCGCCGACCCGACCGGTGCGCCCGAGATGATCGCGATGCGCGAACGGATCCGTTCGTGGCGCTTCTACGACCATTTCCGGACCGATGCGCAGGCGCCGGCGCGCCAGTCGCAGATCGGCACCCATACGCCGGTGCTCGCCGACGACGGGGCCGATCTGGCCGCCGCGCTGCAGACGATCCGCGAAATCGGCGACGCGGCGGCGCTCGACGCGGCGATCGACGACGCGTTTCCCGGCGCGTCGGTCGAGATCGACAATCCGGGCGGCCGCGGCCGCTTCGACGTGCTGATGCGTCAGCCGGGGCTGCTGCGGCCGCTGGCGGCGGCCGAGCTGTCGGACGGCACGTTGCGCTACCTGCTGCTCGCGGCTGCGCTGCTGACGCCGCGCCCGCCCGCGCTGATGGTGCTGAACGAGCCGGAGACGAGCCTGCATCCCGATCTCCTGCCGGCGCTCGGCCGGCTGATCGCGCAGGCGGCCCGGCACTCGCAGGTGCTGGTCGTGTCGCACGCGGCGCGGCTCATCGCGACGCTCGAGCGCGAGGCCGGCTGCGAATCGCTGGTGCTCGACAAGCAACTCGGCGCGACCGCGCTCGTCGATGCCGATTCGCGCGACCTGCCGCCGTGGAAGTGGCCGTCGCGTTGACAGGCCGATCGCGTGCTGGGGGGCGGGATCCGGTGTCCGGCGGCGCCGGATCGGCCCCGGTCGGGCCCGGGGGGAAGCGGCCCGGGGCCGATCGGTCGAATGTATCCGGTCTGTAACAACCCCCAAAAAATGCAAGACCTGCGGTTCCGCTTCCCGGGATCGCGAATAATAATGAGATATCCGGCTGGCGCCACGCCGGCCGGCACGGCAGGGACAGGGAACGGCGCGCGAGTGCGGCCCGGCCGGGCCGTAACGGACAGGACACAGGAGACGTGGACCATGAGAATTGCCCAGATCGCCCCGCTGACCGAATCCGTGCCGCCGAAGCTGTACGGCGGCACGGAGCGCGTCGTGTCCTACATCACCGAGGCGCTCGTCGAGCTCGGCCACGACGTGACGCTGTTCGCGAGCGGGGATTCGACGACGCGGGCGAAACTCGAGCCCGTGTGGCCGCGCGCGCTGCGGCTCGATTCGTCGATCCGCGACCGCGTCGCGCCGCACATGCTGCTGATGGAGACGGTCGCGCGCCGCGCGAAGGATTTCGACGTGCTCCATTTCCACATGGACTATTACTCGTTCTCGGTCTTCAACCGGCAGGAAACGCCTTACGTGACGACGCTGCACGGCCGGCTCGACCTGCCCGAGCAGCAACCGGTGTTCGACACGTTCAACACGGCGCCGGTGATCTCGATTTCCAATTCGCAGCGCCAGCCGTTGCCGCAGGCGAAATGGCTGACGACCGTCTATCACGGGCTGCCCGATACGCTGTACATGCCGCAGCCCGTCGAGCCGCGCTATCTCGCGTTCCTCGGCCGCATCTCGCCGGAAAAACGCGTCGACACCGCGATCCGCATTGCCCGCCAGTGCGGGCTGCCGATCCGGATCGCCGCGAAGATCGACACGGCCGATCAGGAATACTTCGAGCGCGAGATCAAGCCGCTCTTCGCGTTGCCGCACGTCGAATACATCGGCGAGATCGCCGATCACGAGAAGGCCGAATTCCTGTCGGGCGCGCATGCGCTGCTGTTTCCGATCGACTGGCCGGAGCCGTTCGGCCTGGTGATGATCGAGGCGATGTCGTGCGGCACGCCGGTGATCGCGTTCAACCGCGGCGCGGTGCCCGAAGTGGTGGACGAGGGCGTATCGGGTTTCATCGTCGAGGATGAAATCAGCGCGGTGGCCGCCGTGAACCGGCTGCACCTGCTGCCGCGTGCGCGCGTGCGGCAGCGTTTCGAGGAGCGCTTCACGTCGCGCCGGATGGCGCAGCAGTACGTCGACGTGTACCAGTCCGTGATCCGCGCGCAGAAACGCTCGCGCTTCAAGGTGATCGACTCGACGACCTGATCGGCCTGGCCAACCTGACCGACGTGGCGCGCGGCGCCGGCGGATAAAAAAACGGCGATGCCCGCAAGGACATCGCCGTTTGCGCATGCCCCGCGCGCGATGCGCGCGGGCAGTGCGTCGTCGTCAGATCTTGAGCTTCGTGACCTTCGTGCCGTTGATCGACACATCGCCCATCAGGCCGGCGTTGGTCAGCACGACGACCTGGATCGGCGCCGTGGCCGTGTTGGAGTCGACCGCACCGTTCGCGCCCATCTTCACGAGTGCGACCGATGCGCCGGCGCCGGCTGCCCAGCCGTCCGAGTTGCGGAATTCGTCGAGCGCCTGCTGCGTCATGAACAGGAACACGACCGCCTTCGACTGCGCGCCGGCCTGCAGGCCGACCGACAGCGACGACGTGTTGTAGTAGCCGACGGTGCTGCCGCCGACGCGCAGCGCGCCGTTGCCGGACTGGGCGCCGACGATGAAGCCCGCCTGGAGCACTTCGGGGAAGACCAGCACGCCGCGCGATTTCGCGACGAGCTCGCGCGAACCCTTGACGGTGGAGTACATGCGCGACAGCGTGGCGTCGACGCTCGCATCGATCGACTGGCGTTTGGACGCGTTGGTCGCGGCGTTGTTCGGCTTGTCCGGGGTGGTGGTGCAACCGGTGAGCGCGAGGCTACCGACGATCAGCGCGGCGGCGGCTTTGAGCACAAGAGTCCGTTTTTGCATCGTTGTTCTCCATCGGATGATGTTCGGAGTGAGTCTCGCTCAAGGAGCGGATCACGTCGGCAGTTATATCACAGCGGATTAGGGCCTCTTTTCGTTGCCGTGTGAAAAAGCGTCAAATCGCGCGGGGGTGTCGCGGCGCGCCAACGGACGAAGTGGCGCCAACGCGCGCCCGGCGCGGGGTCGGCGTGCGGCGAACGCGTGCAGAGAGCGGCGGCGCTTGCAGTGTGCGTCGGTGTCAGTGCGTGACGGGCGGAACGGGCGGCTTGATCGGCGGGCGGCGCAGCGCGCGGCGGATCAGCGCGATCACGACGCCGCATGCGAACAGGAACGCGGCCGGGACGACCCAGTAGCCGACGAACGCATGCCACAGGTAACCGGCGAGCGTATTGCGGCGCACCACGTATTCGTCGCGGGCCGCCTGCTGGCGCGGCGCGTTGGCGGCGAGCACGTCGGCCGGGCAGCCGGCCGCGCGCGCTTCGTCAGGATCCCCGTGGCACTTCGCGGCGGCGCCGGCGGCCTGCTGCGCGTCGGTGAGCTGCCAGGTGGTCAGCGCAAGCTGCAGGTCCGCCTTGTTGTACGCCATTTCCTCGCGGATCTCGCGCACGGCGATGATCGCGACGGGCACCGCCCAGAACACGATCACGATCAGCCAGCGGCGGAACCAGCGGTGTTGTCTCCATGCCATCCAAGCCTCCGTTTGACGCGCGTGCGCGTCTGTCTCGAGGGCGGCCCGATGGCGCTTCTTGGTCTTGGGTGGGCCGCGTTGCAGCCATCATAGAAGAAAACGCGGCGAATTGCCGCACCATGTGGCGCCGCCGCGGCGGCGGACCGGAAAAACGGGGTGGGAAGGGCAGGAATGCGTCGGTCGATGCGCGTGCAACGAAAACGAAAAATGCCGCGCCCGCCGAAGCGGGGCGCGGCATCCGAGACGGGAGCGCCGGAACTCAGGCGGCCGGCTGGTTGCTCAGGCAGCTCTTCATGAACGCCTTGCGATCGTCGCCCTTCTTGCCGGTGGCCTGCGTGTTGCACGCCTTCATCTTTTCCTGCTGCGTCATCGCCTTCGCGGGCTTCGCCGACAGGCAGTCCTTCATGAACGCCTTGCGTTCGTCGCCCGTCTTGCCGGCTGCCTGCGTGTTACAGGCCTTCATCTTGTCCTGCTGGCTGTTCGCCGCGAATGCGGGGGAAGCCAGCATGCCGCCGAGAAGCACTGCGGCTACGAGCGATTGGATTTTCATTTCGACACTCCCATGGGGTGAATTGCGTGTGATCGACGCCGTCATGAAGCACGACGCGATGAGGACAGGGCCACATCGCACCACACGTTCCGATTATGGCAAATCAAGGTGAAAACACCAGAACGGCACTTTCTATAACGTTGCGGACGCCATGCCCGTTGACGGCGCACGCGGCCCGTAGGTCGGGACAAACCATGATGCGGGGCGGCCGGCACCGGCCGCCGCGCCGGAACCTGCCGGCACATGGCCGGGAGCCATTACAATCGCGGCCATGAATACACCGAACACCGCATCCCCTTCGTCCGCGGCGGCGCTGCCGCGCATCGCCGTACTCGCCACCGGCGGCACGATCGCCGGCGCCGCGCCCGACGCGGCCAGCACGGCCGGCTATCAGGCCGGCGCGCTCGGCGTCAATTTTCTGGTCGACGCCGTGCCGGCGCTCGCGTCGGTCGCACGCATCGACGCCGAGCAGGTGGCCAGCATCGACAGCAAGGATCTCGCGCTGCCGCTGTGGAATACGCTCGCCGCGCGGATCGACGCGCTGATGGCCGATCCGGCCATCGACGGCATCGTGATCACCCACGGCACCGATACGCTCGAGGAAACCGCATACGCGCTGCATCTGGTCGTCCGGGGCGACAAGCCCGTCGTGCTGACGGCCGCGATGCGGCCGGCGACCGCGCTGTCGTCCGACGGCCCGCTGAACCTGTTGAACGCGGTGACGGTGGCCGCCCATCCGGCCGCGCGCGGGCAAGGCGTGCTGGTCGCGTTCAACAACCGGATCCATGGCGCGCGCGACGTCGTGAAGACGAGCACGTATGCGGTCGACGCGTTCCAGTCGCCGGAGCTTGGTGCGCTCGGTTGGGTGCAGGACGGTCGCATCGAATTCGCGCGCCGCGTCACGCGCGCGCGCGACGCGCAACTGGCGATTGCCGTGACCTGGCCGGCGGTCGAAGTCGTCGCGAGCTATGCGGGCGTGACGCGCACGGCCGTCGACGCGCTCGTCGCGGCCGGCGTGCGCGGCCTCGTCGTCGCGGGCACCGGCAACGGGTCGATCCATGCGACGCTGCAGACGGCGCTCGCCGATGCGGTGAGCGCGGGCGTGGCGGTGGTCCGTGCATCGCGCGTCGGTTCGGGGCACGTGATGCGCAACGGCGCCGCGAGCGACGATGCGCTCGGTTTCGTGAGCGCGGGCTCGCTCCATCCGTTCAAGGCGCGCGTACTGCTGATGCTCGCGCTCGCGAACGGCATTCACGATCGCGACGCACTGCAACGCGCATTCGACACGCTGTGACCGATGGCCGCCGCTCGGGCGGCGCGCGGCGCGCATAAAAAAATGGCAGGCCAAGGGCCTGCCATTTTTGCGTCAGTGCTGCGCGAACGCTCAGGACTGCGGAGGAATCACGAGCTTCTGGCCCGGGTAGATCCGGTCCGGGCTCGACAGCATCGGCTTGTTCGCCTCGAAGATCGCCGGATACTTGTTCGCGTCGCCGTACACTTCCTTGGCGATCGCCGACAGCGTGTCGCCCGGCTTCACGTCGTGGTATCGCACTTCCGGATCGTCCGGCTGCAGATTGTCGTCGTTGACGCCCGCGACACCCTGCACGTTGCCGGCCGCGACCTTGACCTTCGCCTTCGTGTCGAGATCGGCGACGCTGCCCGACAGCGTGACCGTGCGCGATGCGCCATCGAACGCGACGGTCAGGTTCGACGTGTCGAGACCTTGCGAGTTGATGTAATTCTTGATCGCATCGGCCGCGGTCTGGTTCGCGGCATTCGGATCTTCCGCTGCCTGTGCATCTGCGTGACCCAGCAGTTTTTCACCCGCCTCCTTGATAAACGAAAGAAGACCCATCGTTGCACTCCTTAGGTGGTTGAAAAGAAAACGCGCCGTGAAGTGGCGAAAAAAACACCGCGCTGGATGCGGACCCCGGACGGGAACGCAGGCGCGGCGGTTTTCTCGAAAGGCGTGGCGAAAGTGTAGGCGTTCATCGCGACGAATGCATGAAAAATCGCACGCTCGAACGTAAAGAAATGTAATACGCGAAATCCGACAGGCGGACACCCGACGACGACGTCTGACCGACCAAGGCTTCCCCGGCGCCGCCGGGTGCCGCTGCGGACCCCACCACGCCGCTCTCAGCCCAGAGCGGCGTTTTTCGCCCCGTCCCGCATGCCGTTGGCAATGCAGGGCGGGGCGCCCCACCGTGATGCGCGTGATGTCGCGCACCGATGCGACCGGCCGCGGCCGGGTCGCGTGCATGCGTCGCGCGCGGCCGCCATCGCAGCACAAGCGCGCGTTGCTGCCTCCGTGTTACGCGGCCGGCGTCTGGCCGATCTCGAAGTTCGACATGATCTCGAGCGCGCGGACGAGCGCCGAGTGATCCCATGCCTTGCCGCCGTGCGAGGCGCACACGCTGAACAACTGCTGCGCGCTCGCGGTGTGCGGCAGTGCGAGGCCGAGCTTGCGCGCGCCGTCGAGCGCGAGGTTCAGGTCTTTCTGGTGCAGCTCGATGCGGAAGCCCGGATCGAACGTGCGCTTGGTCATCCGCGCGCCGTGCACTTCGAGGATGCGCGACGCGGCGAAGCCCCCCATCAGCGCCTGGCGCACGCGCTCCGGATCGGCGCCCGAGCGCGCGGCGAACAGCAGCGCTTCGCCGACCGCTTCGATGTTCAGCGCGACGATGATCTGGTTCGCGACCTTGCAGGTCTGCCCCGCGCCGTTGTCGCCGACGAGCGTGATGTTCTTGCCCATCTTCTCGAACAGCGGCTTCGCGCGCTCGAACGCCTGTTCCGGCCCGCCGACCATGATCGTCAGCGTCGCTTCGCGTGCGCCGACTTCGCCGCCGGACACCGGCGCGTCGAGGTAGTCGCAGCCGAGCGCGTTGATCTGCTTCGCGAATGCCTGCGTGTCGAGCGGCGAGATCGAACTCATGTCGATCACGAGCTTGCCGGCCGTCAGGCCCTTCGCGACGCCGTCGTCGGCGAACAGCACGTTACGCACGTCGGGCGTGTCCGGCACCATCGAGATGATGATGTCCGCGTGCTGCGCGACTTCGGTCGAGTTCGCGACGACCTTCGCGCTGCCGCGCAGATCGTCCGGAATCGGGAACGCGCCGTTCACGACGAGCCGATGATCGCCCTTGAGCAGGTTGCGCGCCATGTGCGCGCCCATGATGCCGAGGCCGATGAAACCGATGGTTGCCATGTGAATGTCTCCTATAGGGCTGAAAACGGGAAGGGCGCGACTCAGGCGGCGCGACGCGCCGAGGCCGGTGCGCAGCCGGCCACGCTTTGCAGCCAGCCGAGGCCTTCCGTCGTGGTGGTGCGGGGCTTGTATTCGCAGCCGACATAGCCGGCATAGCCGAGCCGGTCGAGCAGCGCGAACAGGAACGCATAGTTGATTTCGCCGGTGCCCGGCTCGTTGCGGCCGGGGTTGTCCGCGAGCTGGACGTGGCCGATCGATGCGAGGTTGCGTTCGATCGTCGCGGCCAGTTCGCCTTCCATGCGTTGCATGTGATAGATGTCGTACTGCAGGAACAGGTTGTCCGAACCGACCGCGCGGATCACGTCGAGCCCTTCCGACGAGCGGTTCAGCGCGAAGCCCGGGATGTCGAAGCGGTTGCACGGCTCGACGAGCAGGCGGATGCCTTCGCGCTTGAGCGCATCGGCCGCGAAGCGCAGATTGTCGACGATCGTCACGAAAGTCTTGTCGCGCGCGGTGCTCGCCGACGGGATGCCGACCAGGCAATTCAGCTGCGGCACCTTCAGCGCCTTCGCGTAGTCGATCGCACGGCCGACCCCTTCCTGGAACTCGCCGACGCGATCGGGCAGGCACGCGATGCCGCGCTCGCCCTGATCCCAGTTGCCGGCGGGCAGGTTGTGCAGCACGAGACGCAGGCGGTGCGACTCGAGCCGCTCGGCGAGTGCCTCTTTCGCGTACGGGTACGGGAACAGGAACTCGACGGCGTCGAAGCCCGCGTCCGCGGCCGCCTTGAAGCGGTCGAGGAACGGCACTTCGTTGAACAGCATGGTCAGGTTTGCAGCAAACTTCGGCATGAGCTAAGCCTCTTCGGTCGGTCAAGAATGTCGTGCGGTTCAGTCGAGCATCGAGATCGCGGTCGGTGCGTGCTCGGCTTTTTCGGCGAGATCCTCGAATTCGTTGATCGCGTCGATTTCGGTACCCATCGAGATGTTCGTCACGCGTTCGAGAATCACCTCGACGACCACCGGTACGCTGAACTCTTCCGCGAGCGTTTGCGCCTGGCGCAGCGCCGGCTCGATCTCTTCCGGCTTGAACACGCGCAACGCCTTGCAGCCGAGGCCTTCGGCAACCGCCACGTGGTCGACGCCGTACCCGTTCAGTTCCGGCGCGTTCACGTTGTCGAACGCGAGCTGCACGCAGTAGTCCATGTCGAACGCGCGCTGCGCCTGTCGGATCAGCCCGAGGTACGAGTTGTTCACGACGACGTGCACGTACGGCAGCTTGAATTGCGCGCCGGCCGCGAGCTCCTCGATCATGAACTGGAAGTCGTAGTCGCCGGACAGCGCGACGATCGGTCGGCTCGGGTCGGCCGCACGCACGCCGAGCGCGGCCGGGATCGTCCAGCCGAGCGGGCCGGCCTGGCCGCAGTTGATCCAGTTGCGCGCCTTGAACACGTGCAGGAACTGCGCGGCGGCGATCTGCGACAGGCCGATCGTGCTGACGTAGCAGGTATCGCGGCCGAACACCTTGTTCATCTCTTCGTACACGCGCTGCGGCTTGACCGGCACGTTGTCGAAGTGCGTCTTGCGCTGCAGCGTGCGCTTGCGTTCCTGGCATGCCGCGACCCACGCGCTGCGATCCTTCAGCTTGCCGGCGGCCTTCCATTCCTGAGCGACCGCGACGAACAGCTCGAGGGCGGCCTTCGCGTCGGACACGATGCCGAGATCCGGGCCGAACACACGGCCGATCTGGGTCGGTTCGATATCGACGTGCACGAACTTGCGGCCCTTCGTATAGACGTCGACGCTGCCCGTGTGGCGGTTCGCCCAGCGGTTGCCGATGCCGAGCACGAAGTCGGCCGCGAGCAGCGTCGCGTTGCCATAGCGGTGCGACGTCTGCAGGCCGACCATGCCGGCCATCAGCGGGTGGTCGTCGGCAATCGCGCCCCACGACATCAGCGTCGGGATCACCGGCACGCCGACCGTTTCCGCGAACTGCACGAGCAGCTCTTCGGCCGCCGCGTTGAGCACGCCGCCGCCCGACACGATCAGCGGCTTGTCCGCGTCGTTGAGCATCGCGAGCGCCTTCTCGATCTGCGCGCGGGTGGCCGCGGGCTTGTAGACCGGCAGCGGTTCGTACGTGTCGATGTCGAATTCGATTTCGGCGAGCTGCACGTCGATCGGCAGGTCGACCAGCACCGGGCCCGGACGGCCCGAGCGCATCAGGTGGAACGCCTGCTGGAACACGCGCGGCACGAGCGCCGGTTCGCGCACGGTGACGGCCCACTTCGTGACCGGCTTCGCGATCGACTCGATGTCGACGGCCTGGAAGTCTTCCTTGTAGAGGCGCGCGCGCGGCGCCTGGCCGGTGATCGCGAGGATCGGAATCGAGTCGGCGGACGCGGAGTAGAGGCCGGTGATCATGTCGGTGCCGGCGGGGCCGGACGTGCCGATGCACACACCGATGTTGCCCGGCGCTGCCCGCGTGAAACCTTCGGCCATGTGCGATGCGCCTTCGACGTGGCGCGCCAGCACGTGGCTGATGCCGCCCGACTTGCGCATGGCCGAGTAGAACGGGTTGATCGCGGCGCCCGGCACGCCGAACGCGGTCTGGATGCCTTCCTTCTCGAGCACGAGTACGGCTGCGTCGACGGCTCTCATCTTGGCCATGAATGTCTCCTTGGATAGTCGGATCTTGCGAATCGGTCTGTTGGGAACACTGTAGGGATGCAGGAAAGGTTTGATAAGATCAGCCGAAGTCGCTTATTTCGAAACTAAAAGTATGGAATGACGGCCGGGCGGGCTTCGCGCCGGTGTCGGAGCCGGGACGGAGGCAGCAAATGGATCGTTTCAAGCAGATCGAGACGTTCGTGCGGGTCGCGGACGCGGGCAGCCTCGCGGCGGCCGCGCTCGAGGAGGGCGTGTCGCCGGTGGTGCTCGGGCGGCGCATCGACGCACTGGAGAAGCGCCTCGGCGTGAAGCTGATGTATCGCTCGACGCGGCGGCTGGTGGTGAGCGAAGAGGGCGCCGCGTTTCTCGAACGCTGCCGCGGGCTGCTGTCCGAATGGGATCAGGCCGAGAACGAGCTGGCCGCCGGGCGGCGCGCGGTCAGCGGGCACCTGATCGTGTCGGCGCCGGCCGCGTTCGGGCGCAAGCACGTCGCGCCGCACGCGCCCGGCTTCCTGGCCGACAAACCGGAGATGCAGCTGTCGTTCAACCTGACCGACCGCGTCGTCGATCTCGTGCGCGAGGGTTATGACCTGTCGATCCGGATCGGCGGCGCGGTCGATCCGAACTTCGTCGCGGTGAAACTCGCGTCGAACCGGCGCGTGGTGTGCGGCACGCCCGGGTATTTCCGCCAGCACGGCCGGCCGAAATCGCTCGACGACCTGCTCAGGCACAACTGTCTCGCGTTCAACCTGCAGGGCGGGCAGAACCGCGGCTGGTATTTCCAGCGCCACGGCAAGATCGCGACGATCCGCGTGACCGGCAATCTCGACTGCAACGACGGCGAGCTGCTGCACCGCTGGGTGGCCGAAGGGCTCGGGCTCGGCTGGCGCTCGACGTGGGAAATCGCCGCGCAGCTCGAAACGGGCGAACTCGAGACCGTGCTCGACGAGTACGCGCTGCCCGACTACGACATCCTCGCGGTCTACCCGCAGCAGCGCTACGTGCCGGCGCGCGTGCGCTATTTCATCGACTATCTGCGCGAAGCGTATGCGCGCCCCGGCTATTGGAGCACCACGCCGTAACGCGACGGGCCGCCCGGCCATTCGGTGATTTTTTACGCTTCATGCGCGCGGCGCGGGAATAAACTCGACGCAGCAGCGGTAAGGTCATCGAGCGCGCACGTTGCCGGTCTGTCCGGGCGCCGTGCGCGCAACGGGCGCGGCGTCGGCCGCCGGGACCAGGGAGGCCATGTGGGGCAAGCCGGACAGGCGGTCGATGAACGGGCGGCGGACGATGCACTCGCGCGCGGCGAGCGGTTTCGCGCGCTCGTGCTGCCGCATCTCGACGCCGCGTACAACCTCGCGCGCTGGCTGAGCGGCAGTGCCGGCGACGCGGACGACGTCGTGCAGGACGCGTGCATGCGCGCGCTGCGTTTCGTCGACTCGTGTCGCGGCGACAACGCGCGGCCGTGGCTGCTGACGATCGTGCGCCACACCTGGTACACCGAATGGCGGCGGCGCACGCATGCGCACGAGGTCGCGCTGCCCGACACGCTCGACGACGCCGACGTGCCCGACGACTGGCAGCCGTCGACGGAGGACCCGCTCGCGCACGTGCTGCGCGGCGAGAACGTGCGGCTCGTGAACGCGGCGCTCGCGAAGCTGCCGCCCGAATACCGCGAGGTGCTCGTGCTGCGCGAGATGGAGGACCTGAGCTACCGCGAGATCGCCGCGATCGCGGACGTGCCGGTCGGCACGGTGATGTCGCGGCTCGCGCGCGGCCGGCGCAAGCTTGCCGCGCTGCTGGGCGGGGCGCCGGCGACCGAAGGCCGGCCGGGCCGTGCGCCGGCGGGCGGAACCGCATCGGAGGCTATCGATGGACTGTAACGAAGCGCGAGCGTTGCTGGACGCGGACGTCGACCGCGAGCTGTCGGCGCCTGACGCGTTGCGGGTCCAGCAGCATGTCGAAGGGTGCGAGGCGTGCCGCCGCGAACGCGCGCGGATCGTCACGCTGGTGCAGGCGGTGCGCCAGGCCGACTATCACCGCGCGCCGGACGCGCTGCGGGCGAGCCTCCTCGCGATCCTGCCGGCAGCGGCCGACGCGCCTGCCCGTGAGCCGTCGCGGGCCGCGCCGCGGCCTGAACGGCAGTCGGCGCCGCCCCGGCGGCCACGTGGACGCGACTGGTTCTCCTGGCTGACCGGGCGGGGCGGGCCGGCGCGCCCTGGATCGACCGGCGCCGGGCCGCGCGTGGCCGCGTGGCCGGGCCTCGGCTGGGGCGTCGCGCTGCTGATGGCGGTCGCGGCGGCGGGCGGAATGGCATGGTCCGGCCGCCACGCCGACACCGACCGGACGGTCGACGAGCTCGTCGCGAGCCATGTGCGGGCCGACCTGTCGGCGCGCGACATCGACGTGATCTCGACCGACCAGCACACGGTCAAGCCGTGGTTCAACGGCCGGCTCGACTACGCGCCGCCGGTCGAGGATCTCGCCAAGGACGGCTTCGCGCTGGTCGGCGGCCGGCTCGACTACGTCGGGCGGCGCCGCGTCGCGGTGCTCGTCTACCGCCACCGCCAGCACGTGGTCGACGTCTACGTGCAGCCGGCCGGCGAACGGCCGGCGGCCCCGTACGCGACCGTGTCGCAGGGGTACGCGCTGGACCGCTGGAACGCGGCCGGAATGACGTGGTGGGCGGTGACCGACGCCGAGCCGTCGGCGCTCGCGGCGTTCCGGACGGCGCTCGACGCGCGGCTTGCCGGCGCGCGCGGCGAATGACCATGCGGGCCAGGGCGCGGCGCGCTTGTGTTCCGACCCCGGCCGCGGAAGGGGGCCAGGGCGGTCACGGGCCCGCATACCGTTCAAGTCTTTGAAAACACGGCCGAATCAGTCGGCGAATCGTCGATTGACCTTGCATGCGCCCTGTAACCGGGTTAGAATCTTCGGCTTCTCACTTGCCACACCGGTTCAGACGCCCGGGTGGCTTTAATCCACAAGGAGTGTGTATGCGTCATTACGAAATCGTATTCATCGTGCACCCGGATCAAAGCGAGCAAGTGCCCGCGATGATCGAGCGCTACAAGTCCACGATCACGTCGCACGGCGGCCAGATCCACCGTGTCGAAGACTGGGGCCGTCGCCAGCTGGCCTACATGATCGAGAAACTCGCGAAGGCTCACTACGTCTGCATGAACATCGAGTGCGACCAGACGACGCTCGACGAACTCGAACACGCGTTCAAGTTCAACGACGCCGTGCTGCGTCACCTCATCGTCAAGATGAAGAAGGCCGAAACCGGCCCGTCGCCGATGATGAAGGAAGTTCAGCGCGAAGAAGCCAAGAAGGCGGCTGCCGCTCAGCCGGCTGAAGCGCAGGCTTAAGTTCGTCACTTATTAAGCCATCAAGGAGCGCGCCACTCACGTGAACAGGTTGCAATTGACGGCGAGCGTCGTCGAACGCGCACCGGTGCGATACACGCCGGCCGGCGTTCCGATCGCAAGCGCCACGTTGCATCACCGCACGGAAGTCGTCGAAGCAGGCATTCCCCGTCAGGTCGAAATGACGATCGAGGCGGTGGCGGCCGGTGAGGCGAGCGGCAAGCTGGAAAGTCGTGAAATGGGCGTCGAGACGCTGTTCACGGGCTTCCTGGCCAAGAAAAGCCGCAACGCGAGAACCTTGGTGTTTCACATCACTGCATTGCAGGACACAGGAAAGGACTGAAATCATGGCCCGCCCGACTGGTAAGAAATTCGACAAGCGTCGTCAGCAACAAAACCCGCTCTTCAAGCGCAAGAAGTTCTGCCGTTTCACGGCTGCCGGCGTCGAGCAGATCGACTACAAGGACACGGAAACGCTGAAGGACTTCATCGGCGAAAACGGCAAGATCACGCCGGCTCGCCTGACGGGTACGAAGGCGCACTATCAGCGTCAGCTGGATACGGCGATCAAGCGTGCGCGTTTCCTCGCGCTGCTGCCGTACACCGATCAGCACAAGGCGTAATCAGGCGACGCAATAAGGAGAATTCGAATGCAAATCATTCTGTTGGAAAAAGTCGCCAATCTGGGCAACCTCGGCGACATCGTCAAGGTCAAGGACGGTTACGCTCGCAACTTCCTGATCCCGAACCGCAAGGCTCGCCGTGCAACGAAGGAAGCGATCGCCGAATTCGAAGTGCGCCGCGCTGAACTCGAAAAGATCGCCGCTGAAAAGCTGGCGGCATCGCAGGCAGTCGGCGAGAAGCTGAACGGCCAGTCGTTCGAAATCACGCAGAAGTCGGGCGTGGACGGCCGTCTGTTCGGCTCGGTCACGAACGGCGACGTCGCGGAACTGCTGAAGAAGGCAGGCTACGAAGTCGAGAAGCTGCAAGTGCGCATGCCGGAAGGCCCGCTGAAGATGATCGGCGAGCACAACGTGCAAGTCGCGCTGCACACGGACGTCGTCGTCGACGTCACGATCAACGTGATCGGCGACCACGCGTAAGCGTGCGCAAGCTTGCCGGGCGGCTTCCGCCGTCCGGACAAGGGCAGGCGCCCGGGTAACCGGGGCCTGCCTTTTTTATTGCCCGCTCGCCGGCAAGCGGTGGTAGCGCTGCCGCCATCTATTCGCGATAATCCCAACCCATGAACGCGCCGCAAGATCCCCAAATCGAATCGCTGAAAGTCCCGCCGCATTCGGTGGAAGCCGAGCAGTCGGTGCTCGGCGGCCTGTTGCTCGACAACGCGGCCTGGGACCGGATTGCCGATTTCCTGTCGCAAGGCGACTTCTACCGCTACGACCACCGGATCATCTACGAGCACATCGGCCGCCTGATCGCGTCGACGCGCCCGGCCGACGTCGTGACCGTGTACGAAGCGCTGACCACGTCCGGCAAGGCCGACGACGTCGGCGGGCTCGCTTACCTGAACGCCCTCGCGCAGAACACGCCGAGCGCGGCGAACATCCGCCGCTACGCGGAAATCGTGCGCGACCGCGCGGTGCTGCGCCGGCTGGTGTCGGTCGCCGACGAGATTTCGGCCGACGCGTTCAATCCGCAGGGCAAGGAAGTCCGCCAGCTGCTCGACGAGGCCGAATCGAAGGTGTTCTCGATCGCCGAAGAGGGCGCGCGCGGCAACCAGGGCTTCCTCGAGATCGGTCCGCTGCTCACGCAGGTGGTCGAGCGCATCGACACGCTGTACCACACCGCGAACCCGAGCGACGTCACCGGCACGCCGACGGGCTTCGTCGACCTCGACCGGATGACGTCCGGGATGCATGGCGGCGAACTGATCATCGTGGCGGGGCGCCCGTCGATGGGTAAGGCGCAGCCGCTCGACGCGCGCGTCAGGACGTTGACGGGCTGGAAGCCGATGGGCGAGCTGGCGGTCGGTGATGCGCTCGCTTCGGTCGACGGCGCACCGTCGATCGTGACCGGCATCTACCCGCAGGGTGAACGCCAGGTGTATCGGGTCCGCTTTTCGGATGGGCGTTCGGCCGAATGCTGCGACGAACACCTGTGGTGCGTCCATTTCCGCGAGTGGGAAAAGCCCCGTGTGCTGTCGACCGCGGAGATTCGCACGTTGCTGACGCGCGAACGCTACCGGAACCGGTTGTGGATCGACATGCCGAGCGGCGAGTTTGGTCATCGCGAGGCGCTGCCGGTTGACCCGTGGGTACTCGGCGCGCTGCTGGGCGACGGTGCGCTCGGCGGGACTGCCGTGCGTTTCAGCGTGAAGGCCGAGGAAACGTTGAACCGGATGCGCGAGCGTGTCGACGCGTCGCTCGAACTTGAATACGCGGGCCAGTACGACTGGCGCATCAAGCGCCGGCCGTCGACGGCCACCGCGGTCCGGCCGTCCGCCAACCCGCTCAAGGCTGCGCTCGAGCAACTCGGTGTGTGGGGAAGGACGAGCTACGACAAGTTCATCCCGCGTCTCTACCTCGATGCGGACAAGGACACGCGGCTGGATGTGTTGCGCGGGCTGCTCGACACGGATGGCTGGGTCGAATCGTGGGGTACGGTGCGTTATTCGACCGCCAGTGCACAGTTGGCGAGCGACGTGCGCGAACTGGCGCGTTCGCTCGGTGCGTGGTGCCAGGTTGCCGAAAAGGCGACGAGCTTCACGGTCGACGGCGAACGCAAGGCCGGTCCGACGGCTTACATTTGCACGATCAGTCATCCGGATCCGCAGAACCTGTTCCTGTTCGAGGGCAAGCGCGAGCGGCTGACGGCCGGGCGGACGCGCCGCAAGCTGCCGGTGATTACGGGTATCGAGCCGTCGCGCCGGACCGCCACGCAGTGCATCTCGGTTTCGCATCCGTCTCGGCTGTACGTGACCGACGATTACGTCGTCACGCACAACACGGCCTTCTCGATGAACATCGGCGAATATGTCGCGGTCGAGTACGGGTTGCCGGTCGCGGTGTTCTCGATGGAAATGCCGGGCACCCAGCTCGTGATGCGTATGCTTGGCTCGATCGGCCGGCTCGATCAGCACCGGATGCGCACGGGCCGCCTGACGGACGAGGACTGGCCGAAGCTGACGCACGCGGTGCAGAAGATGAGCGAGGCGCAGCTCTTCATCGACGAGACGGGCGGCTTGAACCCGATGGAGCTGCGCTCGCGCGCGCGACGCCTTGCGCGTCAGTGCGGCAAGCTCGGCCTGATCATCGTCGACTACCTGCAGCTGATGTCGGGTTCGTCGCAGGGCGAGAACCGCGCGACCGAAATTTCGGAAATCTCGCGCTCGCTGAAGAGTCTCGCGAAGGAGCTCGACGTGCCGGTGATCGCGCTGTCGCAGCTGAACCGCGGCCTCGAACAGCGCCCGAACAAGCGCCCGGTGATGTCGGATTTGCGCGAATCGGGCGCAATCGAACAGGACGCGGACGTGATCCTGTTCATTTATCGCGATGAGGTCTACAATCCGGACAGCCCCGACAAGGGGACGGCCGAAATCATCATCGGCAAGCAGCGTAACGGTCCGATCGGGCCCGTTCGGCTCACGTTCCTGGGGCAATACACGAAGTTCGACAATTTTGCCGGGGCGCAGACCTTCTACGGCGAGTAAAGCCGGTTGTAAACACCTATTTCGCCAATTGTTGTATCCAATCCCGGCGTGCGCATATGCGCACGTCGCGTCGGGACCGAAACCGGTACAATGTCGCCCGTTTTCGTGACAGTAGTTTGACAATCTCTCAGGAATCCCATGTTCGGTCGATTCATGCCCACCGAGGGCAAGTTCTTTGAACTCTTCAACGCGCACGCGAAGCACATCGTTTCCGGTGGCCGCGAACTCGAACTGCTGATCGACAATCTCGCCGACGCCGAGATTCACAAGCAAAACGTGCAAATTGCCGAGAAGGCCGCCGACAAGCTCACGCACGAGGCGATCGATCTGCTGCACAAGACCTTCATCACGCCGCTCGATCGCGACGAGATCCACAAGCTCATCACGACGATGGACGACATCCTCGACCTGATGGAAGACGTCGCGACGGCCGTGTCGCTGTACGACGTGCAGTCCGTCACGTCCGAGGCGAGCCAGCTTGCGCACATCGTCACGCAGTCGGCACAGCACGTGCAGCAGGCCGTCGGCTTGCTGTCCGACATGAAGCAGTCGGCACAGATCCTCAAGCAGTGCGAGGAAATCGACCGCTGGGAGTCGGAGGCCGATCGCGTGCTGCGCGCGGCAATGTCGAAGCTGTTCCGCGAGGAAGACGACGTGAAGACGCTCATCAAGCTGAAGGCGATCTACGAGCTGCTCGAAGAGATCACCGACAAGTGCGAAGACGTCGCGAACATCATCGAAGGCATCGTGCTGGAAAACGCCTGAGCGGACCACGATGCATTCGATACAACTCGCCCTATGGATGGTCGCGACGCTGGTGCTCGTCGCGCTCGTATTCGACTTCATGAACGGCTTTCACGACGCGGCGAACTCGATCGCCACCGTCGTGTCGACCGGGGTGCTGAAGCCCCAGCAGGCCGTGGTGTTCGCGGCCGCGTTCAACGTGATCGCGTACTTCATCTTCCACCTGAAAGTCGCGCAGACCGTCGGTAAAGGCACGATCGATCCCGAGATCGTCGACCATTACGTCGTGTTCGGCGCGCTGGTCGGTGCGATCGGCTGGAACGTGATTACCTGGTATTACGGGATTCCGTCGAGCTCGTCGCACGCGCTGATCGGCGGCCTCGTCGGCGCGGCGCTCGCGAAGTCCGGCTGGGGCGCGCTGAACGTCGACGGTCTCCTGAAGACGATCGCGTTCATCTTCATTTCGCCGCTGCTCGGTTTCATCCTCGGTTCGCTGTTCATGCTCGGCGTGTCGTGGCTGTACTTCCGTACCGCGCCCAGCAAGGTCGACCGGCGCTTCCGCCGGCTGCAGCTGCTGTCGGCCGGCCTGTACAGCCTGGGCCACGGCGGCAACGACGCACAGAAGACGATCGGTATCATCTGGATGCTGCTGATCGCGAGCGGCTACGCGTCGGCCGCCGCCGATGCGCCGCCGGCTTGGGTGATCGGCGCATGCTATCTGTCGATGGGCCTCGGCACGCTGTTCGGCGGCTGGCGTATCGTGCGCACGATGGGCCAGAAGATCACGAAGCTCAAGCCGGTCGGCGGCTTCTGCGCGGAAAGCGGCGGGGCGATCACGCTGTTCGTCGCGTCGTTCCTCGGCATTCCGGTGTCGACCACGCACACGATTACCGGCGCGATCGTCGGTGTCGGCGCGACGCAGAAGCTGTCGGCCGTGCGCTGGGGCGTCGCCGGCAACATCGTGTGGGCGTGGGTGCTGACGCTGCCGGCAGCCGCGCTGTTCGCGGCCGGCGGGTGGTGGCTCGGGCATCAGATCTTCTGATCGACGACGCTGTCGGGTCGACATGAAATGCGCCGCAAGCCGAAAGGCTGCGGTGCATTTTTTTTGGGGGGTTGCCCCAAAGCGTGCTGCGACGCGGATGGGCCGACTGCGAATGCCGTCGACGTCACCGTCGCTCGGTAAGCAACAACCGGTCAGTAACTGCCGTTCGCGAACCGCGCGATCGGATCGTCGGCCGTACTCGTGCGCGGGCTGACGGGTGCGGACTGCGTCGACGCGCGCCATACCTGCACGGGCGCGGGCTCGATACTGCGCGGGGGCGCCGACGCGGCGGCGGGCGGCGGTTCGGCATCGAACGCGGCGGCCTGGGCGGCCGTCAGCGCGGTCGTCGGAATCTGCGTGCCGACTTCCGCCGGCGCGGCCGGTGCGGCATTGGCCGTCATCGCGGCCGCGTCGTCATTCACCGACGTGGCCTGCTGCTGGGCCGCCCGCATCCGCGGTGGCGGCGGTTCGTACGGATCGGCGGTCGAGGTTGCCGGTGCGGCTGCGGCAGCCGTCACGACGGGCGTGCTCGGCGCGGCCGGAGCGGGAGCCTGCGCCGGCGTCGCTCTCGCTTGCGACGGCGCAGGCTGCCGCGGCATGGCCGCAGCCGTCACGACCACCGGAGCGGCCGCGACCGCCGGCGAATTGCGCGGCTCGTCGCGCTTGGCCTCGTAGGTCGGCGCATCGAACGGCGTCGGGGCCGAGCGCGGCGGCGCGACACGGCGAATGCCGTCGAATCGCTTGGCCCAGTACGGGTTCGTCAGATAGTCGAGCCGCACGGTGCCGCCCGTCGACGGCGCGTTGACGAAGCGCAGCTTGCCGACATAGATGCCGACGTGCGAATGCGGCCGTCCGGTCGTATTGAAGAAAATCAGGTCGCCCGGCGCGATCTCGTCGGGTTCGATCGACACGCCGCGGCCGCTCATGTCGGCGGTCGTGCGCGGCAGGTTCACGTCGGCCGCGCGGCCGATCACGTAACGCACGAGCCCGCTGCAGTCGAAGCCGCTCGTCGGCGTGTTGCCGCCCCAGCGATACGGCACGCCGACGAGGCTCATCGCCTGGATCGAGATTTCTTCCTGACCGACGCTGTGATCGACGAATTTCGGGAAATTGGCGGGCGCCGGGAAGGCGCGCGGCGTCGTGATCTTCATGCCCGACGCGGAACGCGATGCCGACTGCGGCGGCACGCTGGAGCAGGCCGCAAGCAGGGAGACGACGGCGACGGGAACCCAGATTCGAAGCATGGCAAGGCGGGCGAGCGCGACCGCTCGCGAATCGTATGACAACAGACAGACCCGATGGTAGACGCTCCGGCGGGGCTTAAGCAACCATTCTTGAGAATTTACTTGAAGTTTCGCGCGTAAACTGCATGGTTGCGTGACGAAGCGTTACCTTTGTCTTCGACCCCAAATAAAAACGGCGCTCCGAAAACGGAGCGCCGCGTGGCGTCGAAAGCCGGCGATCCGCCGGCGTGCGCGTTACAGAATGTCCGACGCGTAGTCGGCGAGCCGCGAGCGTTCGCCGCGCGCGAGGGTCACGTGGCCGCTGTGGCCCCAGCCCTTGAAGCGGTCGACGACGTAGGTCAGGCCCGAGCTGCCTTCGGTCAGGTAGGGCGTGTCGATCTGCGCGATGTTGCCGAGGCACACGATCTTCGTGCCCGGGCCCGCGCGCGTGACGAGCGTCTTCATCTGCTTCGGCGTCAGGTTCTGCGCCTCGTCGATGATCAGATACTTGTCGACGAACGTGCGGCCGCGCATGAAGTTCATGCTCTTCACCTTCAGACGCGAGCGGATCAACTCCTGCGTCGCCGCACGGCCCCATTCGCCGGCCGCGTCGTCGGTCTTCTGCAGCACTTCGAGGTTGTCGTCGAACGCGCCCATCCACGGCTGCATCTTCTCTTCCTCGGTGCCCGGCAGGAAACCGATGTCCTCCCCGACGGGCACGGTCGCGCGCGTCACGATGATCTCGTTGTAGCGCTTGTCGTCGAGCACCTGCGCGAGGCCGGCCGCGAGCGCGACGAGCGTCTTGCCGGTGCCGGCCTGGCCGAGCAGCGTGACGAAATCGATCTCGGGGTTCATCAGCAGGTTCAGCGCGAAATTCTGCTCGCGATTGCGCGCGGTGATGCCCCACACGTTGTTCTTGTGGTGGCTGTAGTCGCGCAGCGTCTGCAACAGCGCCGTCTTGCCGTTCAGCTCGCGGACGATCGCATGGAACGTCGGCTCGCCGTTCTGCGGCTCGAGATAGACGAACTCGTTGACGAGCATCGACGCGACGAGCGGGCCGGTCACGCGGTAGTACGTGGTGCCCGTCTTCGTGTCCTGCCAGCTCTCCATGCCCTTCGCATGCTTGGTCCAGAAATCCTGCGGCAGTTCGCGCACGCCGTTGTACAGGAGATCCGAATCCTCGAGCACCTGGTCGTTGAAGTAGTCTTCCGCGGGCAGGCCGAGTGCGTGCGCCTTGATCCGCATGTTGATGTCTTTCGACACCAGCACGACCTGGCGATCGGGCCGGTCGCGCTGCAGCGCGCGCACGACGCCGAGGATCTGGTTGTCGGCCTTGCCTTCGGGCAGGCCTTCGATGGGCGCGATGTCGGCGAGCTTCGTCTGGAAGTACAGGCGGCCGAGCGCGTCGCGGCTGCCGAGGCGCGACAGCGGAATGCCGGCCGAGATCGGGCCGCCGTCGGCGACGAGCGCGTCGAGCGTACGGCTGACCTGACGGGCGTTACGCGCGACTTCGGACATCCCCTTCTTGTGGTTGTCGAGTTCCTCGAGCGTCATCATCGGCAGATAGACGTCGTGTTCCTCGAAGCGGAAGAGGCTGCTCGGGTCGTGCATCAGCACGTTGGTGTCGAGCACGAACAGCTTCTGCAGTTCGGCTTCGGCGGGCTTGCGGCTGCGCGACTTCGTCGCGGCGCCTGCATCGCGCGCGGGCGCGGCGGCCGGTTTGTCGGCAGCCGGCTTGTCGTTGCGTGCGACGACTGGCGCCGCGGGTTCGGCCGGCGCCTGCAGCGGCTGCAGCAGCGCGGCCGTCTGCCTCGTCTTGCGGCCGCGCGCGGGGGCGCTCGCGGCCTCGGGCGCCGAAGACGCGACGGCGCGCAGCGGCGCGGCCGTGTTCGCGGCTTCGATCATCGGTTGGGCCACGCTGGCCGGACCATAGTCACCGGCTGTGGATGCGTCCCCTTCGGCGGATTTCTTCGCGGCTTTCGCGGGCCGCGCTTTCGCCTTGTATTCGTCGGGCGGCAGCAGGCTGCCGAGCTTGCTGGGGGGGGTAGGCAAAGGCATGGTGTCCCTCGGGAGGAATCGTGTCGCATGGCGTGCGCCGCTGATCGCATCCTGCGTGACGTAGACGCATGCAGTTTGCGCGCGGTGGCGCACAGGAATTTCGTCTAGCCGGTTCGCCTAAGTGTCGATCAGCTCCTCGATGCGGTAAGGGCCGGACCGGGGTGGGCCGGCGCGCGTTCCATAAAAAAAGCCGCTGCCCCGTCGACAGGGGCATGCGGCTCGGCTGATGCCGTCGTGATGCGCGTCAGGTGCCGGGAAGCAATGCAACGGGCACCGGCGCAGCTACGAGAAATATGGGGCGAACTGGCATTCATTGCGGCCCAATATAACGCGCCTCAAAGCGCTTGTACAGCCTTTAGCACGTCGTCCACGTGACCCGGTACCTTGATGCCGCGCCATGCCTGGCGAAGCACGCCGTCGGCGTCGATCAGGAACGTCGAGCGCTCGATTCCGCGCACTTCCTTGCCATACATTTTCTTCATCTTGATGACATCGAACAACGCGCACAGCGCTTCGTCGGCATCGGAGATCAGCGGGAACGGCAGTTCGAGCTTGGCCTTGAAATTGTCGTGCGAGCGCAGGCTGTCGCGCGACACGCCGATGACTTCCGCACCGGCTTTCTTGAACTTCGGATAGAGATCGCGGAACTGCAGCCCTTCGGTCGTGCAGCCCGGCGTGTTGTCCTTCGGATAGAAGTACAGCACGAGCTTCTTGCCCTTCAGGCCGGACAGCGAAATGTCGCCGCCCGTGGCCGGTGCGGTGAAATCGGGAACTTGACGGTCAACTTCGACGGACACGTGCTTCTCCTGTTGTTATGGAATGGCGCCGCTGCGGCGGCGCGGTTCGGCGGGGCGTCGCGGCAGCGCGCCGCAAGGGCGGAGCGGCGACGCCGGCTCGCGGCGAATTCAATCAGGCTGGACGACCAGTTCGCCGGAGCGGCCGGGGATTTCGCCCCACGCGACAGGGTACGATGGCAGCGAGTCGCGGTCCAGCGTCGCGTAGTAGTCGCCCATCGTCGCAAACGTGTGACCTTGCGCCCGCCAGCCGGCGAGCAGTTGCTCGAACACCGGCGCGAGCTTCTGGCCTTCCAGCTCCGCATGCAGCGTGAATACCTGGTCGTGCGGATTGGTTTCGGTGAACTTGAGGATGTGCGCGGCGACGTTGTGCACATCGACGCCGTCGACGCCGAGCACTTCGTCGAGCGTCGGCAGCGTGGTCGGCATCTGCACGTGCGACAGCGTGCGGCCGCCGACGACGGGCAGGTACGGCGAATGGCCGCGACCGTCGGATGCGTAGCGCATCCCCCATGCGTCGATCTGCTCGAATGCGGCGTCGTTCATCTGCCAGCCGGCCGCGCCGTGCGTGACGGGCGACGCGCCGAAGATCTCGATGAAGCGCGCGTGACTCTTCTGCATTTCACGCGCGGTCCAGTCGCGATCGCGCACGCGCACGTTGTCCTGCCAGACCACGTGATCCCACGTGTGGATCCCGCATTCGAAGCCGGCCTCGTGAATCGCGCGCATGTCGGCGATCGCGCGGCGGCCGATGTCGGGGCCGGGCAGCAGCACGCCGTACATCAGCTGCTTCACGCCGTAGTGTTCGACCACCGACGTGCGCGACACCTTCTTCAGGAAGCCCGGGCGGAACACGCGCCGCAGCGCCCAGCCCGTGTGATCGGGCCCGAGGCTGAAGAGGAAGGTCGCGCGCGCGTTGAAGCGCTCGAAGATGCGCGCGAGGTTCGGCACGCCTTCGCGCGTGCCGCGCAGCGTGTCGACGTCGATCTTGAGGACGATGCGAGCCAAGCGAACGTCCCGGTCAGCCTTGCTGTTCGACGAGCGCGCGCGCGTCGGCGACGTGGCTGCGATACGCTTCGAAGATGTTGCGCAGCGCGTCGTCGAACGTCGCCTGCGGCGCCCAGCCGAGTTCCTGCATCGTGTTGTCGATCTTCGGCACGCGGTTCTGCACGTCCTGGTAGCCGTTGCCGTAGTAGGCGCCGGACGTCGTTTCGACGAGCTTCACCTGCTTGGCCGAATCGGCGTACTCGGGGAATTCCGCGGCCAGTTCGAGCATCTTGTGCGCGAGCTCGCGAACCGAGAAGTTGTTCTTCGGATTCCCGATGTTGTAGATCTTGCCCGACGCGACGCCGCCCTTGTTCTCGATGATCTTCATCAGCGCGCTGATGCCGTCGCCGATGTCGGTGAACGCGCGCTTCTGCGAGCCGCCGTCGACGAGGCTGATGTTCTCGCCGCGCACGATGTGGCCGAGGAACTGCGTGACCACGCGCGAGCTGCCTTCCTTCGGCGTGTAGATCGAGTCGAGGCCCGGGCCGATCCAGTTGAACGGACGGAACAGCGTGAAGTTCAGGCCTTCCATCCCGTAGCCCCAGATCACGCGGTCCATCAGCTGCTTCGAGCACGCATAGATCCAGCGCGGCTTGTTGATCGGGCCGTAGGTGAGCGCCGACGCGTCCGGGTCGAACTGCTCGTCCGAGCACATGCCGTAGACCTCGGAGGTCGACGGGAACACGAGGTGCTTGCCGTACTTGACGGCCGAACGCACGATCGGCAGGTTCGCCTCGAAGTCGAGTTCGAACACGCGCAGCGGCTGCTGGACGTAGGTCGCCGGCGTCGCGATCGCGACGAGCGGCAGGATCACGTCGCACTTCTTCACGTGATACTCGACCCACTCCTTGTTGATCGTGATGTCGCCTTCGAAGAAATGCATCCGCTCGTGGTTGACGAGGTCGCCCAGCCGGTCGGTCTGCATGTCCATGCCGAACACTTCCCAATCGGTGGTTTCAAGAATGCGCTTCGACAGGTGATGGCCGATGAAGCCGTTCACACCCAGGATCAGGACTTTTTTTGCTTTCATGAATGACGGGAAGAATGAATGAACTGCGCGAATTCCGCGGGCGTCACGACGGTTTCGCTGCCGTCGCGTTGCTGCCGGAGCTCGAGAATGGATAGGGCACGGCTGTCGCCGCAGACGCCGAATAGCGCATTATCGCTTACGTGCAGGCCGGGCGGCAAATCTGCCGCGGCGGCCGCTGCCGCGCTGCCGGGCGCCGCGAGGCGCGCGCGCGCGATCACGAAGCGGGCGCCATCGACGTCCGTGAATGCGCCCGGATACGGGGGCGCGACCGCGCGCACCAGGTTGTAGACCTGCGCGGCCGGTTTCGACCAGTCGATGCGACCGTCCTCGGGCTTGCGCCCGCCGTAGTAGCTGCCGGTCGCGAGATCGTTCGGCAGGTGCGGCGCCTCGCCCGCGAGCAACGCGGGCAGCACGCGCCACAGCGTCTGCTCGGCGGCCACCGTGACCTTGTCGAACACCTGCGCGGCCGTGTCGTCCGGCAGGATCGGCACCGCCGTCTGGCCGATGATCGCGCCCGCGTCGGGCTTCGCGGCCATCTCGTGCAGCGTCGCGCCGGTCTCGGTCTCGCCGTTCAGCACGGCCCAGTTGGTCGGCACCCGACCCCGGTATTTCGGCAGCAGCGAACCGTGCATGTTGTATGCGCCGCGCGGCGCGATCGCGAGCAGGTCCACCGGCAGCATGTGCCGGTAGTAGAACGAGAAGATGAAATCGGGCCGCGCGTCGGACACCGCGCGGCGCAGCGCCGGATCGGCGGGGTCGGCCGGCGTGAGCACCGGAATGCCGTGCTCGGCCGCGACGGATGCGACGCTGCCGAACCAGATGTTCTCGTTCGGATTGTCCTCGTGCGTGACGACCAGTGCGACGTCGACGCCGCGCGCGAGCAGCACCTGCAGGCACCGCACGCCGACGTTGTGATACGCGAAGACGACCGCGCGCGGCTTCATTGCGCGGCTCCCGGGCGGTTCGCGGCGGCCGGCACCGGCGGCATGCCGTCGTGCTGCTCGAGCACCGCCTGGATCAGGTAGCGGGGACGCGCGCGCACCTGCTGGTAGATGCGGCCGACGTATTCGCCGAGCAGGCCGAGCGCGAAGATGATCACGCCGAGCAGGAAGAACGTGATCGCGAACAGCGTGAACACGCCTTGCACTTCCGCGCCGACGATGAAGCGGCGCACGAGCAGCAGCACGAACAGCGCGGCGGAGCCGAGCGACAGGATCACGCCGATGAACGACAGCCACTGCAGCGGCACGACCGAGAAGCCCGTCACGAGGTCGAAGTTCAGCCGGATCAGGCTGTACAGCGAATACTTCGATTCGCCCGCGAAGCGTTCCTCGTGCGCGACCTCGATTTCGGTCGGGTTCTGCGCGAACGTGTACGCGAGCGCGGGGATGAACGTGTTGACTTCGCCGCACACGTTGATCGTGTCGATGATGCGGCGGCTGTACGCGCGCAGCATGCAGCCCTGGTCGGTCATCTTGATGCGCGTGATGCGCTCGCGCAGCCGGTTCATCATCTGCGACGCCTTGCGCCGCCACAGGCTGTCCTGGCGCTGCTTGCGGATCGAGCCGACGTAGTCGTAGCCCTCGCGCATCTTCGCGATCAGCTTGCCGATTTCCTCGGGCGGGTTCTGCAGGTCGGCGTCGAGCGTGATGACGATCTCGCCGCGCGACTGCGCGAAGCCCGCGAGGATCGCCATGTGCTGGCCGTAGTTGCCGTTGAGCAGCACGACGCGCGTCGTGTCGGGCCGTACGTGGAACTGGTCGGCGAGCATCGCGGCCGAGCGGTCGCGGCTGCCGTCGTTGATCAGGATCACTTCGTACGACGCGTCGAGTGCGTCGAGCGCCGGATACAGTCGCGCGAACAGCGCGGCGAGGCCGTCTTCCTCGTTGTACACGGGGATGATGACCGAGACTTCGGGTCGGCCGGTGTCCAGGTGCGCGGCGCCCGGGTGCCCGGCGCCCGGATGCCCGGCGCGTGCTTCAAGGTGACTCATGTACGCTTATTTTCCGTATTGTTCGCAAATCTGATTGACGGCGTCGGCCACGCGACGCACGTCGCCTTCCGTCATCTGCGTAAACAGCGGCAGCGTGACGGTCGACGCGCCGTACCGTTCGGCGTGGGGGAACATCCCCTCCTTGAAACCGCGCGCACGGTACAGCGTGAAAAGATGGATCGCCGGGTAGTGGATGCCCGTGCCGATGCCGCGTTCCTTCATCTGCGCCATGAATTCGGCGCGCGAGATCGTCAGTCGCTCGAGCGGCAGCGTGACCAGGAACATGTGCCAGTTGCCGTTCTCGAATTCGGCGACCGGCAGGCCGAGGCCCAGCTTCACGGCCGCGCCGCCGTCGAGCGCGGCGAAATACGCGCGGGCGAGCGCGCGGCGCTGCGCGGTGAAGCGCTCGATGTGCGGCAGCTGGCCGAGGCCGACGCGCGCGGCGACGTCGGTCAGGTTGTACTTGCCGCCGAGCACGTCGCAGTCCATCCCGTCGAAGCCGGTGCGCGTGATGCCCTGCAGCCGGTACTTCTGCGCGAGCACGGCTTCGTCCTCGTTGTTCAGCACGAGCGCGCCGCCTTCGATCGTCGTCAGGTTCTTGTTCGCGTGGAAGCTGAACGACACGATGTCGCCGATCGCGCCGATGCGCTTGCCGTGCCACGTCGAGCCGAACGCCTGCGCGGCATCCTCGATCACGCGCAGGTGGTGCGCGCGGGCGATCGCGTACAGGCGATCCATGTCGACCGGCAGGCCGGACAGGAACACGGGGATGATCGCCTTCGTGCGCGGCGTGATCGCCTGCTCGAGCTTGTCGAGGTCGATGTTGCGCGTGACGGGATCGATGTCCGCGAACACGGGCGTCGCGCCGGTTTCGATGATCACGTTGCTGGTCGAGACCCACGACGCCGGCGTCGTGATCACCTCGTCGCCGGGGCCGACGCCCGCGATGCGCAGGCCGATCTCGAGCGTGCAGGTGCCCGAATTGAACGCGCGGACCGGACGGCCGCCGCAGTACTCGGACAGCGCGGCTTCGAATTTCTGGCACTGCGGGCCGGTGGTGATCCAGCCCGAGCGCAGCACGTCGACGACGCCCTGGATGGTTTCCTCATCGATCTCGGGGCGGGTGAACGGCAGAAACGGAGCGGTAGTCTGGCTCATGAACGCGTTGGGCCTGTAATGGCGTGTAATAAAAGGGTCGGGCGATCCGTCCGAAACCGGCATTAAACACCGGTTGGCCGATTCGTACCGTGATTTTTTGTAGGCGGACGCTTAACGAACGCCGGGGCCGCCGCCGTGCTCAGCTGCGCGCGAGCACGACCACGCCGATCAGGATGATGCCGATGCCGACGAGCCGCTGGACCGACAGCACCTCGCCGAACAGGTACCACGCCGCGAACGCGTTGACGACGTAGCCGAGCGACAGCATCGGGTACGCGATCGACACGTCGACCCGCGACAGCCCGAGGATCCATACGACGACGCTCAGCACGTAGCAGCCGAGCCCGCCGATGATCGGCAGCTGGGTCGCGATCTTGAACCCGACCGGGATGATGTTCGCACGGCTGAATTCGAAGTGTCCAACGGCGTTGACGCCGGCTTTCAGCAGAAGTTGCGCACAGGCGTTGAGCATCACGCCGGTGATGATGCAGACGAACGAAACGGGGTTCATGCGAAGGACGTCCTTACGATTGCGGTTTCTCGACGATCACGCGGCGGTTGTCGCGCGCGACCACGCGCATCGGCACGCCTTCCTTGACCAGCGCGTCGTACTGGCCGGGCGGCATGATCGCGAGCGCATGGGTGTCCTGCTTCCAGCGCGTGACCCATTCACCGACGGTCGGGATCCACTTGTTCGGCTCGACCGAGATCCCGAACGCAAGCTCGTCCTGACGCTGGACCATGATCGTCGTGTGGCCCACGTAGAACGGGAACGTGTGATCGAGCATTTCGATCGAGTAGAACGGCGTGTCGGGTGGCAGCTTCGCCAGTTCGGCGCGTACGGCCGGCGCGAGCAGCGCGCCCGAGCTGTAGCGGCCGAATTCGTCGTGCCCGGTGCCGCCGATCGTGCCGAACGCGAGCCACGCGGCGCCGAACGCGGCGAGCGCGGCGGCCACGCCCGCGCGGCGGTTCAGCCACGCGGCCGCGAGCGTCAGCGCGGCCGAGACCGCGAGACCGGCGTACAGCCACATCTGGAACGCGCGGTACAGCGCGTTCGGCGTGCGGGCGTCGCCCTGGTAGGCGAGGAAAATGATCCCGAACGCCGCGGCGACGAAGAACACGAGATAGCCGAGCAGGTGGCGGCGGAAGCGGTCGGCCGTCATCAACGGCAGATACGCGCCGATGATCAGCGCGAGCGCCGGCGCGACCGGCAGCACGTACGAGATCAGCTTCGAATGCGACGCGCTGAAGAACAGAAAGATGAATGCGCTCCAGATCAGCAGCACGAGCATCGGCGAGAAGCCGTTCGGCTGGCGCGGCATGCGCAGCGCATGGCGGATGCTCTGCCACGCGACCGACAGCCACGGCAGGAAGCCGACCAGCAGCACCGGCACGAAGTAGTACAGCGGGCCCGGGCGGTTCTGCTCCGGGGTCAGGTACCGGCGGAACTGCTGGACGACGAAGAAGAAGTTGAAGAACTCGGGGTTGCGCTGCTGGACGAGCACGAACCACGGCGTGACGATCGCGAAGAAGATCACGAGGCCGCTGACGAGGTACAGGCGCTTCCACAGCGCCCAGTCGCGCGCGATCAGCGTATACAGCACGAGCACGGCGCCGGGCAGGATCAGCCCGACGAGGCCCTTGGACAGCACCGCGAACGCCATCGCGGCCCAGCACGCCCACATCCAGCCGCGCACCGCGGCCGGGCGCAGCCCCGGCCGCTGCGCGAGCAGCAGCGAGCACAGCGACAGCGCCATCCAGAACGCGAGTCCCATGTCGAGCGCGTTGAAGTGGCCCATCAGGTTCCAGTAAGGCGCGCTGGCCAGCACGACGGCCGCGAGGAAGCCCGACAGCGGGTTGAACAGGCGCGCGCCGGTGTAGCCGACGAGCAGTACGCCGGCGAAGCTCGCGACGGCGGTATACAGGCGCGCCTGCCATTCGCCGATGCCGAACCATGCGAACGTCAGCGCGTTCAGCCAGGTTTGCAGCGGCGGCTTCTCGAAGTACTTGTAGCCGTTGTAGCGCGGCGTGATCCAGTCGCCGGTGACGAACATCTCGCGCGCCATTTCCGCATAGCGGCCTTCGTCGCTCGGGATCAGGTGGCGCAGCCCGAGCGGCGCGAACCAGACGATCGCGAATGCGACGAGCAGGAGGACGAGCGTGATGCGATTGAGCGGTAGCCTCGACGGCGTATCGTTCATGGATTTTCAGCCTGTTGATTGTTGTGACGGGCCGCCGGCGGGGTGCGCCGGGGGCGGGGCGGCCTGGCCGGGCGATCCGGGGATCGACCCGCTGCGCCGGCCCGTGTTTTACCGCATCGGCGATTAACGTTCAATTAAGAGCGCGGCGGCGACTTTGCGGCCTTCGGCCATCAGGATGTTGTAGGTGCGGCAGGCGGCCTGGAAATCCATCGTCTCCACGCCGATCCGCTTCGCGGCGAGCGCCGCGACGAGCCGCGGGTGCGGGAAGCGCAGCCGCGCGCCGCTGCCGAAGATCACGAGTTCGGGCGTCGGGTCGAGCAGCATCGCGAAATGCTCGGGCGCGAGCGCGTCGAACGACGACACGGGCCAGGCCTGGACCGGCGCGCCGGGCAGCACGATGACGCTCGTTTCATGGCGTTCGAGATTGACGTCGACATAATCGGGGCCGTAGCCGGTGACGGTGTTGAGCGCGCCGCTCGTGTCCTGGTGCAGTTTCAAATCGGTATTCCGCGGTTCCGTAGGGGAATGGGTTGGCCGGGCCGTACGGGCCCGGCGGGCCGGTTTCGCGCGCGGACGCCCGACGGCGCGGGCCCGGCGCGGCTATGGTGCATTGCGAAAGTCGGCCAAAATCCGCTAAATTATAACTTTTTGGCCGCCTGCGGGCGCCACTTGCGTCGTGCGTCGCCACAAGCCGCGTCCGACCGCCGCTTTTTCCCAGTCTAGACAGCGTGCACAGACCGGCCGCTTTCCAGTTTTGATCCCGTCCCCCCGGCCGCAAGGCCAATCCAGGAACCGTGTCGTCGTGAAACCGATTCAGAAGTCGAACAAGCTGCTCAACGTCTGCTACGACATCCGTGGCCCGGTGCTCGAGCACGCGAAGCGCCTCGAGGAAGAAGGCCACCGCATCATCAAGCTGAACATCGGCAACCTCGCGCCGTTCGGTTTCGACGCGCCGGACGAAATCATCCAGGACATGATCCGCAACCTGCCGGCGTCGTCCGGCTATTCGGATTCGAAGGGCGTGTTCTCGGCGCGCAAGGCCGTGATGCACTACACGCAGGAAAAGGGCGTCGTCGGCGTCGGCCTCGACGACATCTACATCGGCAACGGCGCGTCCGAGCTGATCGTGATGG
Organism: Burkholderia sp. AU17457; assembly: GCF_002223255.1. Taxonomy (NCBI): domain Bacteria; kingdom Pseudomonadati; phylum Pseudomonadota; class Betaproteobacteria; order Burkholderiales; family Burkholderiaceae; genus Burkholderia; species Burkholderia sp. AU17457. Next base: position 1,615,737 of record NZ_NKFB01000003.1, on the reverse strand, counting down.
CGACCCAGGCGCTCCTGAACGACGGCGACGAAGTGCTGCTGCCCGCGCCCGACTATCCGCTGTGGACGGCTGCCGTGAGCCTGTCGGGCGGCACGCCCGTGCACTACGTGTGCGACGAGCAGAACGCGTGGATGCCCGATCTCGACGACATCCGCAGCAAGATCACGCCGAACACGAAGGCGATCGTCGTGATCAACCCGAACAACCCGACCGGCGCGCTTTATTCCGACGAATTGCTGCTGGAGCTGCTCGAGATCGCGCGCCAGCACGGGCTGATCGTGTTCGCGGACGAGGTCTACGACAAGATCGTCTACGACGGCCTCGAGCACACGGCGCTCGGTGCGCTGTCGGAGGACGTGATCACCGTCACGTTCAACAGCCTGTCGAAGAGCTATCGGTCGTGCGGCTATCGCGCGGGCTGGATGGCCGTGTCGGGCCTCGGCGGCGACAACCGCCGGCGCGCGAAGGATTACCTGGAAGGGCTCGGCATCCTGTCGTCGATGCGCCTGTGCGCGAACGTGCCCGGCCAGTTCGCGATCCAGACGGCGCTCGGCGGCTACCAGAGCATCAACGAGCTGATCGTGCCGAGCGGGCGCCTGTACAAGCAGCGCGAACTCGCGTATGACATGCTGACGTCGATCCCGGGCGTGACCTGCGTGAAGCCGCAGGCCGCGCTGTACATGTTCCCGCGCCTCGACCCGAAGCTCTACCCGATCCAGAACGACCAGCAGTTCATTCTCGACCTGTTGCTCGAGGAGCGCGTGCTGCTGGTGCAGGGCACGGGTTTCAACTGGGCGACGCCGGACCACTTCCGCGTGGTCTTCCTGCCGAACCTCGACGACCTGACCGATTCGATCAACCGGATCGCACGCTTCCTCGACGGCTACCGCAAGCGCCATTCGGTCTGAGCGGGCAGGGCCACACGGAACTCACTACTTCTTACTCATCGATCACACGCAGCATGGAACCGATCAAAGTTGGCCTGTTGGGCTTCGGCACCGTCGGCAGCGGCACCTTCACGGTGCTGCACCGCAACCAGGAAGAAATCAAACGACGCGCGGGGCGCGGCATCGAGGTCGCGCGCATTGCCGTGCGCAACCCGGCCAAGGCGCAGGCCGCGCTCGGCGCCCACGCCGGCACCGCGCAGATCACCGACGATTTCAACGCGGTCGTCGACGATCCGTCGATCGCGATCATCGCCGAGATGATCGGCGGCACGGGCATCGCGCGCGAGCTCGTGCTGCGCGCGATCGCGAACGGCAAGCACGTCGTGACGGCGAACAAGGCGCTGCTCGCGGTGCACGGCACCGAGATCTTCGAAGCCGCGCGCGAGCAAGGCGTGATGGTCGCGTTCGAGGCGGCCGTCGCCGGCGGCATCCCGATCATCAAGGCGCTGCGCGAAGGCCTGACCGCGAACCGCATCCAGTACATCGCCGGCATCATCAACGGCACGACGAACTACATCCTGTCGGAAATGCGCGACCGCGGGCTCGACTTCGCGACCGCGCTGAAGGCCGCGCAGGAACTCGGCTACGCGGAAGCCGATCCGACCTTCGACATCGAAGGCGTCGACGCCGCGCACAAGGCGACGATCATGAGCGCGATCGCGTTCGGCGTGCCGGTGCAGTTCGACCGCGCGTACGTCGAGGGCATCAGCAAGCTCGACGCGACCGACATCCGCTACGCGGAAGAACTCGGCTACCGGATCAAGCTGCTCGGCATCGCGCGCCGCGCCGCTAACGGCATCGAGCTGCGCGTGCATCCGACGCTGATCCCGGAAAAGCGGTTGCTCGCGAACGTCGAGGGTGCGATGAACGCGGTCGTCGTGCACGGCGACGCGGTCGGCACGACGCTGTATTACGGCAAGGGCGCGGGCGCGGAGCCGACCGCATCGGCGGTCGTCGCGGACCTCGTCGACGTCACGCGCCTGCATACGGCCGACCCCGAGCATCGCGTGCCGCATCTCGCGTTCCAGCCGGACAGCCTGTCGAATACGCCGATCCTGCCGATCGAGGAAGTGACGAGCGGCTACTACCTGCGCCTGCGCGTCGCCGACCAGACCGGCGTGCTCGCCGCGATCACGCGCATCCTCGCCGAATCGGGCATCTCGATCGACGCGCTGCTGCAGAAGGAGTCCGAGCAGATCGACGGCGCGAACGGCGAAACCGACATCATCCTGATCACGCACGAGACGGTCGAGAAGAACGTCAATGCGGCGATCGCGCAAATCGAGAGCCTCGCGACCGTCGTGTCGAAGGTGACGAAGCTGCGCATGGAAGCGCTGAACTGAGGCTGACGACATGAACTACATCTCCACGCGCGGCGCCGGCATCGGCGAGCGCCATACGTTCTCCGACATCCTGCTCGGCGGTCTCGCGAAGGACGGCGGGCTCTACCTGCCGGCCGAATATCCGAAGGTGTCCGCCGACGAGCTCGCGCGCTGGCGCACGCTGCCGTACGCGGATCTCGCGTTCGAGATCCTGTCGAAGTTCTGCGACGACGTGCCGGCCGACGACCTGCGCGCGATCACGCGGCGCACGTACACGGCCGCCGTGTACAGCAACACGCGCCACGGCGAGAACGCGTCCGACATCACGCCGCTGAAGACGCTCGGCGCCGAGCACGGCGCGGCGCTGTCGCTGCTCGAACTGTCGAACGGCCCGACGCTCGCGTTCAAGGACATGGCGATGCAGCTGCTCGGCAACCTGTTCGAGTACACGCTCGCGAAGCACGGCGAAGCGCTGAACATCCTCGGCGCGACGTCGGGCGACACCGGCAGCGCGGCCGAATACGCGATGCGCGGCAAGGCCGGCGTGCGGGTGTTCATGCTGTCGCCGCACAAGAAGATGAGCGCGTTCCAGACGGCGCAGATGTTCAGCCTGCAGGATCCGAACATCTTCAACCTCGCAGTCGAAGGCGTGTTCGACGACTGCCAGGACATCGTGAAGGCCGTGTCGAACGATCACGCGTTCAAGGCGCAGCAGAAGATCGGCACGGTCAACTCGATCAACTGGGCGCGCGTCGTCGCGCAGGTCGTGTACTACTTCAAGGGCTATTTCGCGGCGACGCAGTCCAACGACGAGCGCGTGTCGTTCACGGTGCCGTCGGGCAACTTCGGCAACGTGTGCGCGGGCCACATCGCGCGGATGATGGGGCTGCCGATCGCGAAGCTGGTGGTCGCGACCAACGAGAACGACGTGCTCGACGAATTCTTCCGCACCGGCGCATACCGCGTGCGCAGCGCCGAGAACACCTATCACACGAGCAGCCCGAGCATGGACATCTCGAAGGCGTCGAACTTCGAGCGCTTCGTGTTCGACCTGCTCGGCCGCGATCCGGCGCGCGTGATGCAACTGTTCCGCGACGTCGAGGAGAAGGGCGGTTTCGATCTCGCGGCGAGCGGCGATTTCGCGCGCGTCGCCGAATTCGGTTTCGTGTCGGGCCGCAGCAGCCATGCCGACCGCATCGCGACGATCCGCGACGTGTTCTCGCGCTACGACACGATGATCGATACGCATACGGCCGACGGCGTGAAGGTCGCGCGCGAGCATCTGGAGGCCGGCGTGCCGATGGTCGTGCTCGAGACGGCGCAGCCGATCAAGTTCGGCGAGACGATTCGCGAAGCGCTCGATCGCGAAGCCGAGCGGCCGGCCGCATTCGACGGGCTCGAGGCGCTGCCGCAGCGCTTCGAGGTCGTGAAGGCCGACGCGCAGCAGGTGAAGGACTTCATCGCCGCCCATACGCGCGCATGACGCACGGCCGGGCCGCGGGCCCGGTTGAGCAGGACGGCCGGAATGCCGATTCGTCGAACGGATCGGGGTTCCGGCCGTTTCGTTTGGCCCGCGGGTTTTGGCCCCGGACCTCGCATGTGGTGCGAAACAAGTGCCAGACCTGCGGGCTCGTGCCGATCACAGTCTTCGCATGTGCGCCATATCGCGCGTGCGCACGGCGGCGTCGCTACAATGGCGTATTGCATCCAACGATCCCCGATTCCATCGATGTCGAACCCGAATCCCGCGGCGCCGCGCGCGCCGATGCTGTCGACCGCCGAAGCGCTCGCCGCGCTGCTCGATGCCGCGAAGCCGCTGCCCGGCGCCGAAACCGTCGCCACGCTCGACGCGCTCGGCCGCGTGCTCGCAGCTGACGTGAGCTCGCCGCTCGACGTGCCGCCGATGCATACGAGCGCGATGGACGGTTATGCGGTGCGCGTCGCCGACCTGCTGCACGGCGATCGGCGTTTGCCGGTGTCGCAGCGCATCCCGGCCGGGCATCCGGCGCAACCGCTCGCGGCCGGCACGGCCGCGCGGATCTTCACCGGCGCGACGGTGCCGCCCGGCGCCGACGCCGTCGTGATGCAGGAGCAGACGTCGGCCGACGGCGACGCGGTCGAGATCCTGCACACGCCGAAGGCCGGCGAATGGATCACCGCGCAGGGTGCGGATATCCGTCAAGGTTCGGTGATCCTGTCGGCCGGCACGCGGCTCACGCCGCAGGCGCTGGGTCTCGCCGCATCGGTCGGCTGTGCGCAACTGTCGGTCGCGCGGCGGATTCGCGTGGCGGTGTTCTTCACCGGCGACGAACTGACGATGCCCGGCGAGCCGCTGAAGCCCGGCGCGATCTACAACTCGAATCGCTTCACGCTGCGCGGGCTGCTCGAGCGGCTCGGCTGCCACGTGACCGACTACGGAATCGTGCCCGACTCGCTGGCCGCGACGCGCGACACGCTGCGCGAGGCCGCCGGCGACCACGACGTGATCCTGACGAGCGGCGGCGTGTCGGTCGGCGATGAGGATCACGTAAAGCCGGCCGTCGAGGCCGAAGGGCGGCTCGCGCTGTGGCAGATCGCGATGAAGCCCGGCAAGCCGCTCGCGTACGGCGCGGTGCGTCGCGGCGACGAGCGCGACGACGCGCATTTCATCGGGCTGCCCGGCAACCCCGTCTCGAGTTTCGTCACGTTCCTGCTGTTCGTCCGGCCGTTCCTGTTGCGGCTGTCCGGCGTGCGCGACGTCGCGCCGCGCGCGTTGTCGCTGCGTGCCGATTTTTCGCAGAGCAAGGGCGACCGGCGCAACGAATTCCTGCGCGCTCGCGTCAATGCGGCCGGCGGCCTCGACCTGTTCCCGAACCAGAGCTCGGCCGTGCTCACGTCGACGGTCTGGGGCGACGGCCTGATCGACAATCCGCCGCAGCACGCGATCAGCGCAGGCGAGACCGTGCGTTTCATTCCATTTTCCGAATTGCTGTCGTAACGCGGCGGCGTCCGAACCATGAAGATTCAGCTGAAATTTTTTGCAAGCGTGCGTGAAGCACTGGGCGTGGCCGACGAAGAAACCGACGTGCCGGACAGCGTGACGACCGTCGGGGACGTGCGCGCGTGGCTGCGCGTGCGCGGCGGCGCGTGGGCCGACACGCTCGCCGAAGGGCGCGCGTTGCGCATGGCGTGCAACCACGAGATGACCGGTCCCGACACGCGGCTCACCGAAGGCTGCGAGGTCGCGTTCTTCCCGCCGGTGACGGGCGGCTGAGGCGGCGCATGGCGACGATACGAGTCCAGACCGACGATTTCGACCTGAATGCCGAAGTGGCGGCATTGCGGGCGCGCAACCCGAAGATCGGCGCGCTCGCGTGCTTCGTCGGCACGGTGCGCGACCTCAACGAAGGCGATGCGGTTGCCGCGATGGAGCTCGAGCACTATCCGGGAATGACCGAGAAGGCGCTCGAGAAGATCGCGGCGGAGGCTGGCCGGCGCTGGCCGGGCATCGACGTCGCGATCGTGCATCGCGTCGGCAGGCTGCTGCCGCTCGACCAGATCGTGATGGTCGCGACGGTCGCGTCGCACCGCGGCGATGCGTTCGCGTCGTGCGAGTTCGTGATGGACTATCTGAAGACCGAAGCACCGTTCTGGAAGAAGGAAACGACGCCGGACGGCGAGCGCTGGGTCGATGCGCGCAGTGCCGACGACGCCGCGCTCGCGCGCTGGGGCGTCGAGTCGGGCAACACGCGGCGCTGAGCACGGCTGAGGGCGGCGCGCGGACGATGCGGCGATGGGCCGCATGTGCGCCGTCGTCGCGCGTGACAAGCGTTACGCGCCCGGGTCGACGCCGCGCGCGACGATCTTCGTCGGAAACGGCTCGCCGCGGGCGCGCGACGGCAACGCGTGCGGATCCTCGCCCGTGTCGCGGCGGCGCGGCGCGATCGCGTCGAGCAGCGCCTGCTGTTCGGGCGGAATCCGGTAGTCCCAGCCGAACCGGCTCAACTGCAGGCTCTGCGCGATCCGCAGCGCGGGCTCCATGAAACGGATCGCCGCGGCCGGCGCATAACGCGCTTCGACGGTGTTCAGGAACAGCGACAGCCAGCGGCTGAAATGGGCCGGCTCGATGCCGTCGAGCGGCTGGTGCGCCTGCTGCACGTTGCCGCGATAGCCCTTGGTGCCGAGCACGAGGCTCGACCAGAACGTCACCATCTTTGGCAGATGATCGTCCCAGCGGCCGGCGAGCTTCGCGTCGAACACGGGCCCGAGCAGTGGATCGGCGCGCACGCGGTCGTAAAACGCGTAGACGAGATCGCGGATATTGTCTTCGGTCGGCTCGGCGTCGCGGGGGCGGGCCGGTACGGTATCGGGCGAGGCGGGCAGGGCAGTCATGACAAAAAGGGCCGGTGGAGCAGGGCAGCGACGGGGCGCCGGCGCGGGCAACGAGCAGGACGCCGGCCGGATTTTGACGCAAAATAACGTCCTGTAACCCCTGGAAAACGTGTAGGTATCACGCATCTTATTGCGCGCGCCCGATCCCGGCAACCCGGGGCCGCGCCGCAGGGCGCTCGATCGGCCCTACGCACCTCGCGATCGGCCCGGCTCACATCATTGGGGCACGATCGATATTTTCCGTATTCGCTCATGAGACTCACCGACTACACCGACTATTCGCTGCGCGTGATGCTGTACCTGGCCGTGCGCGGCGAGGGGCTCGCGACAATCCAGGAGATCTCGGACGCCTACGGCATCTCGAAGAACCATCTGATGAAAGTCGTCCAGCAGCTTGGCGAGCTGGGCTGGGTCGACACCGTTCGCGGCCGCAACGGCGGGCTACGGCTGTTCGCCGACTCACTGCGGCTGACGGTCGGCCAGGTCGTGCGGGCAACCGAAAACGACTTCGCGCTGGTTGGCTGCTTTTCGCCCGACGGCGGCGAGTCGCGCGGCTGCGCGATCGAGCCGCAGTGCCGGCTGAAGGGCGTGCTGGCGGCCGCACGCGATGCGTTCTTCGCGGAGCTCGATCGTCACACGCTCGGCGAACTGGCCGAGCCCGCGTCCCCGCTCGCGGCGCTGCTCGGCATCCGTCCGGTCGCGCTCGTGCGCGCCGCGCCGACGCCGGACCAGGCGCCGGCGCTCGCCGAGCCGTCGTCGAAGGCCCGCTGACACGCGGGCGCCGCGGCTCCTCGCGCCCACCCCATCACGCCGCCGGGCCGTTTTCAGGGTATCCGGCATTTTTTGCGCTGAATCAACCCGAATTTCGCTTGAAAGCCGCATAACCATCCTCATCTTGGTGTTAATCGAAAATTGGAGGTCTCAACCAAATGAGAATCGACAAGCTCACCACCAAGTTCCAGGAAGCACTCGCGGACGCGCAAAGCCTCGCGGCAGGCCGCGACAATCAATACATCGAACCCGTTCACGTGCTCGCGGCGCTGGTTGCGCAGCAGGACGGGTCGGCCCGCTCGCTGATGTCGCGCGCGGGCGTTCACGTGCAGGCGCTGCAAGGCGCGCTGAACGAAGCCATTTCGCGCCTGCCGCAAGTGACGGGCACGGGCGGCGACATCCAGATCGGCCGCGAGTTGGCCGGACTGCTCAACCAGGCCGACAAGGAAGCGCAGAAGCTCAACGACACGTTCATCGCGAGCGAAATGTTCCTGCTCGCCGTGTCCGACGACAAGGGCGACGCCGGCAAGCTCGCGCGTCAGCACGGCCTCACGCGCAAGGCGCTCGAAGCCGCGATCGCCGCGGTGCGCGGCGGCTCGCAGGTGCACAGCCAGGACGCGGAAAGCCAGCGCGAGGCACTGAAGAAATACACGGTCGACCTGACCGAGCGCGCCCGTGCGGGCAAGCTCGATCCGGTGATCGGCCGCGACGACGAAATCCGCCGCTCGATCCAGATCCTGCAGCGCCGCACCAAGAACAACCCGGTGCTGATCGGCGAGCCGGGCGTGGGCAAGACCGCGATCGTCGAAGGGCTCGCGCAGCGGATCGTCAACGGCGAGGTGCCCGAGACGCTGAAGGGCAAGCGCGTGCTGTCGCTCGACATGGCCGCGCTGCTCGCCGGCGCGAAGTACCGCGGCGAGTTCGAGGAACGCCTGAAGGCGGTGCTCAACGACATCGCGAAGGACGAAGGCCAGACGATCGTCTTCATCGACGAGATCCACACGATGGTCGGCGCGGGCAAGGCCGAAGGCGCGATGGATGCGGGCAACATGCTGAAGCCGGCGCTGTCGCGCGGCGAGCTGCACTGCATCGGCGCGACCACGCTCGACGAATACCGCAAGTACATCGAGAAGGACGCCGCGCTCGAACGCCGCTTCCAGAAGGTGCTCGTCGACGAGCCGAGCGTCGAGGCGACGATCGCGATCCTGCGCGGGCTGCAGGAGAAGTACGAACTGCACCACGGTGTCGACATCACCGACCCGGCGATCGTCGCCGCGGCCGAGCTGTCGCATCGCTACATCACCGACCGCTTCCTGCCCGACAAGGCCATCGACCTGATCGACGAAGCCGCTTCGAAGATCAAGATGGAAATCGATTCGAAGCCCGAGGAGATGGACAAGCTCGACCGTCGTCTGATCCAGCTGAAGATCGAGCGCGAAGCCGTGAAGAAGGAGCAGGACGAAGCGTCGCAGAAGCGCCTGCAGCTGATCGAGGAGGAGATCGACCGCCTCGGCCGCGAATATGCGGACCTGGAAGAGATCTGGACCGTCGAGAAGGCTGCGGTGCAGGGCAGCGCGCAGCTCAAGGAAGAGATCGAGAAGGTGCGGGCGGACATCGCGCGCCTGCAGCGTGAAGGCAAGCTGGAGAAGGTCGCCGAGCTGCAGTACGGCAAGCTGCCTCAGCTCGAGTCGCAACTGAAGCAGGTCACGCAGGCCGAAGAGCAGGAGCAGCACAACCCGACGCGTCCGCGCCTGCTGCGCACGCAGGTCGGCGCCGAGGAAATCGCGGAAGTCGTGTCGCGTTCGACCGGCATTCCGGTGTCGCGGATGATGCAGGGCGAACGCGAGAAGCTGCTGCACATCGAGGAAAAGCTGCACGAGCGCGTGGTCGGCCAGGATGAGGCAATCAGCGCGGTGGCCGACGCGATCCGTCGTTCGCGCGCGGGTCTCGCCGATCCGAACCGTCCGTACGGCTCGTTCCTGTTCCTCGGCCCGACGGGTGTCGGCAAGACCGAGCTGTGCAAGGCGCTGGCGTCGTTCCTGTTCGATTCGGAAGAGCATCTGATCCGCATCGACATGAGCGAGTTCATGGAGAAGCACAGCGTCGCGCGGCTGATCGGTGCGCCGCCGGGCTATGTCGGCTACGAGGAAGGCGGCTACCTGACGGAAGCCGTGCGCCGCAAGCCGTACAGCGTGATCCTGCTCGACGAGATCGAGAAAGCGCATCCGGACGTGTTCAACGTGCTGCTGCAGGTGCTCGACGACGGTCGCATGACCGACGGGCAGGGGCGCACGGTCGACTTCAAGAACACGGTGATCGTGATGACGTCGAACCTCGGCTCGCAGGTGATCCAGGCGATGACGGGTGCGCCGCAGGACGAGATCAAGGACGCGGTGTGGCTCGAGGTGAAGCAGCATTTCCGCCCCGAGTTCCTGAACCGGATCGACGACGTCGTCGTGTTCCATGCGCTCGACCGCAGCAACATCGAGTCGATCGCGAAGATCCAGCTCGCACGCCTGCACGACCGGCTCGCGAAGCTCGACATGGCGCTCGACGTGTCGCCGTCGGCGCTCGAGCAGATCGCGAAGGTCGGCTACGATCCGGTGTTCGGCGCGCGGCCGCTGAAGCGCGCGATCCAGCAGGAGATCGAGAACCCGGTCGCGAAACTGATCCTCGCCGGCCGCTTCGGTCCGAAGGACGTGATCCCGGTCGACGTCAACGACGGCCAGTTCGTGTTCGACCGCGTCGTTCACTGATCGCCTGCCGTCGGCAGCGTGTGCCCGGTTCGCACCGGGTGCGCAAAAACGAACACCCCGCCTCGGCGGGGTGTTTGCTTGTGAAGCGGCCGAACGGGCCGCCCGGTGGCGGTGGTCAGCCCTGCTTGTTGCCGCCGAACATGCCGGCGAGCTGCGTGAGCGCGCCGAGCACGTTCGACGTGTCGACCTGGCCGCCGGCCGGCACTTCGCCGTTCGGCGTCGCGCCGTTGACGACGTGCGGCAGCACCTGCGCGAGGATCGACGACGCCTGCGACGGATCGATGCCGACCTTGCTCGCGAGCGAGCCGACGACGTCCGAGCCGAGCACGTTTTGCAGCGTATCCGGCGAGATCGGCTGGTTTTCGCCGGTGCCGACCCACGAACCGATGATCTCGCCGGCGCCGCCGGCCTTGAACTTCTCGATCAGGCCGTTCAGGCCGCCCGGCTGGTTGTTGATGAATTCGAGCGCGGTCGCGATGAGCGCGCTTTGCGAGTTGCCGCCGGCCTGGCCGCCGATCAGACCGCCAACGATGTCGAGGAGACCCATGGTTCTTCACCTTCACTGAAAAGGGCGCCGTGACGACGGCGCCCGTTGAACGAATGCCGCGCGCACGCCGTCGCGCGCGCGGCGCACATCAGGCGCCCGACGCCGCGGCGGCGGAGGCAGCCTTGTCCTTCTTGCTCTTCTTCTTCGAACCCTTCGTCGCCTTCGCGGACGACGCGGCGGCCGGTGCGCTCGCGCCGGCGTCGGCGGATGCCGCGGCAGCAGCGGCCGCCTTTTCCTTCTTCGATGCGCGCTTGGTCTTGGCCGGCTTGGCTGCCGCTTCCGGTGCGCTCGCCGTCGGCGCGGGCGCCGCGGTCGTCGTGCCGGCCGTCGCGGTCGTGGACGTCGATGCGGTGCCCACCGACGTCGTGGCCGAGGTCGTCGCGGCCGGCTTCGACAGCTTCACGCCCTTCGGCGGTGTCGACGAGCCGCCGATCGTCAGGCCGTTTTCCTCGAGATGCCCGACCGATTTCGTGCCGAGACCCTTCACGCGGTTCGCGAGATCGTCGGCGTCCTTGAACGGGCCGTTCTTGGTGCGTTCGTCGATGATCGCCTTCGACTTCACGGGCCCGAGCCCCTTCACGGATTCGAGCGCGGCCTGGTCGGCCGTGTTGACTTCGACGGCCGCGGCAAGGCCGGCGGCGAGTGACAGCGACAGCGCGACGAACAGCATCAGCAGCTTTTTCAGCATGGCAAGGGCTCCCTGGTTCTGACGGATGAATGGCTGTTGCAACGGACGGCGGCGCGCGAGCTGGCCGGGCGTCGCGGTTAAGCATAGGACAAATGCGTGCCCTTTTTGAGACAGGCTGACCGAATCTTGCTGAAGGCTGGTGGTGCTGTAAAGGCCGAAACCGGTGCCGGGGGGCGATTTTGACCATTCTTTACGGTGTCGCCGGGAATCGCGGGTGAACGCGGCACTGGCCGTCAGACAATGCTTGACTTAGAGTGAACTCTAACTCCTAACCTTGTTCCTGCCATGTCGAAAACCGTATCCCAACCCTCCGCCGCCGGTCCGCTGACGATCGGGCAAGTCGCCGAACTGACGGGCGTGTCGACGCACACGCTGCGGTATTACGAGCAGGCCGGCCTGCTGCGCGCGATTTCGCGCACGGCGGCCGGACACCGGCTCTATGCGCCGGCCGATCTTGACTGGCTGGCCTTCGTGATGCGCCTGAAGGCGACCGGCATGCCGATCGCGCAGATGCAGGCGTTCGCGGTGCTGCGCGAGCAGGGCGCGTCGACGTTCGGCGCGCGGCGCGACTTGCTGGTCGCGCATCGCGACGCGGTGCGTGCGCATATCGCGGAGCTGCAGGCAAGCCTCGATGCGATCGGCGACAAGATCGCGTACTACGAGGCGCAGGAACGGGAAACGGAACGACGGGCGACACCTTCTCACTCTTTATCGGAACAGGACGGACACGATGGAACGACTCGCTGAGGATCGCTACACGCGCGGCTGGAACAAACTGAAGGAAATCGACGGCGAAGCAGGCGAACGCGTGATCGCGGCGCTTGCGCCGATCGCGCCGGACTTCGCGCGGCTCCTGGTCGAATTCAGCTTCGGCGACATCTACAGCCGGCCGCAGCTCGACCTGAAGGCGCGCGAAATCGCGACGATCGCGGCGCTGGCCGCGCTCGGCAACGCGCAGCCGCAACTGAAAGTGCACATCGAGGCCGCGCTGAACGTCGGCTGCACGCGCGACGAGATCGTCGAGGTGTTCATGCAGATGGCCGTGTATGCGGGGATGCCGGCCGCGCTCAACGCGCTGTTCGCCGCGCGCGAGGTGTTCGCGCGGCGCGACGAAGCGGCCGGCGCGACCGACGACGCGAACGAGGCGGCAGGGCAGCCCGCATGACGGAGCGTGCGGCCGTGCGTCACGCGCGGTGCGGCGCGACGATCCGGTACTTCGCGATGCGCCGGTACAGCGTCGCGCGCGACATGCCGAGCGCCCGGGCGGCCGCGTCGGGACGCCAGCGATGCGCGGTGAGCGCGGCGACGATGCGGCCGCGTTCGTCGTCGGGCGGCGCGCCCGGCGGCGCGCCGCCGAGTTGCGCGGCGAGATCGGCCGGCAGGTCGCGCCGCGTCACGCGCGCGGCGTCGCACACCGCGCACGCATAGCGCAGCACGTTGCGCAGTTGCCGCACGTTGCCCGGCCATGCATACGTGGCGAGCTGTTCGGCGAGCGTCGCGTCGAGCGTGAGCACGTGGCCGGTCGCCTGCGCTTCCTCGGCGAACACGGCGGCGATCACGTCGCGCACGTCCGCGCGTTCGCGCAGCGGCGGCAACTCGAACGTCGCGCCACTCAACCGGTAGTACAGATCTTCGCGGAACGCGCCGTCGGCGACCATCCGTGCAAGATCGCGGTGCGTCGCGCAGATCACGTCGAGATCGACGCGCACGGGCGTATCGCTGCCGAGCGGCACGACCTCGCCGTCGGCCAGCACGCGCAGCAGGCGCGTCTGCAGCGCGAGCGGCATGTCGCCGATTTCATCGAGAAACAGCGTGCCGCCGTCGGCGAGCGCGATCTTGCCGCGCGCGCCGTGCTTGCGTGCGCCGGTGAACGCGCCGGCCGCATAACCGAACAGTTCGCTTTCGATCAGCGCTTCCGGCAGCGCGCCGCAGTTTACGGCGACGAACGGCCGCGCGCGCCGCGCGCCGGCGTCGTGGATCGCGCGGGCGAACACTTCCTTGCCCGCGCCGGTTTCGCCGAGCACGAGGATCGGCAGCCGCTTGCTCGCGACGCGCAGCGCAAGTTCGGCCTGTTGCGCGATGCGCGCGTCGCTGCTGTGCAGGAACGGCGTCAGCGCGCCGACGTGACGCGGCGCGGTGCCCGGGCGCCGCGAGGCCGCGCCGGGTTCGCGGCCGGCGCGCCGTAGCGGCGCACGCAGCCGCGCGTAGAGCGGGGCGCCGGTCGCGCGCACGCGCAGCGCGATGATCGTATCGAGCCGCGCGGCGTCGCGCAGCGGCATCTCGGTCGCATCGAATATCTCGTCGATATGGCGCGGCTCGCGCAGCGCCGGCAGCGCGTCGCGCGCCTGCCGGTTCGCGGCGACGATGTTGCCGCATTCGTCGAATGCGATCAGCCACTCGGGCTGCGCCTCGACGTAGTGACGGTTCGGATGCCCGAACAATATCCAGTGCTGCGCGGTGCTGTGCACGAAATAGCCGTCCTCGATCAGCGCCGCGCTCTGCCGCACGAGCTGGTAGACGAGGCGCTGGCTGTCGCGGCCGTCGGGCGAATGCACGGCCGACGCGTCGAGCACGCCGATCAGCTCGCCGCCCGGCGAGAAGATCGGCGCCGCGCTGCACGTGAGCGTCGTGAACGCCGCGCGAAAGTGATCGGTCTTGTGCACGGTGATCGGCGCGAGATCGGTCAGCACGCTCGCGACGCCGCACGTTCCTTCCTCGCTTTCCGACCAGCACGAGCCGATGTGCAGCCCCGCATGGCGGAAGTCGTTGCGGCGCTCGCGGTCGATCCGGTAGTCGATCGTCACGCCGTGCGCGTCGGTCAGCATCACGCAGTAGTCGGCGACGCGAATCATGTCGTGCAGCCGCGTCAGGCACTGGCCCGACGCGCGCAGGAACGCTTCCTCCTTGTCGCGCACCTCGCGCAGCTCCGCCGCGGTCAGCACGCGCGGGCCGATCGACGACGCGGGGTCGAGACGGTAGCGCTCCAGCGACCGTTGCCACGACGACACGAGGCGCGCGGAATCCGCCGGCGCGGGCAGGCGTCCGGCGAGCGCGCCGAGTACACGGTCGGCGTGCTGGGCCTGGGGGACGGCGTAGGGCATGGTCGGCTCCGGTTCCGTACGGCGGGGATGTCGCTGTTCTTGTAGCACATCCGGTTCGGCGAATCACATTGCATCGCAGCACGCGGCGCGCATGAGACGGTCGTCTCACCGGTATCGCGTCGTGTCTCGCGCAGTTGAGACGGCCGCATGCGCGGCGTGCGGCGGCCGTCCGGCGCGGCGTCGCGTGCACGGCGCCGCGCGAACGCTGGGTTTGCGGGCGCAACGCCGGGCATGCGCGCGCGCCGCGGCAATCGCGTCGCCGTATCGACGACGTGAGACGTCTGCGCGAATTCGACGCGCGCTGCGTCGTCACGGTCGCGCATCCGGAACCCGCGCATGCCCGCCGCGCCCGTGCGGACGCGGGTTTCGCGGCGATCGCACGGATGATGGCACGCCGCTTGCAGAGATGACGGGCAAGCCGCCGCGATCGCGTCGGCGACGACGATCCGCCGCCCGTCGATGGCAGCGGACGAAACAGGCGGAGCCGGCGCGTGCGTCAATGCGCCGGCTCCGTCGACTGGATGGAGACAAACCCGTGACGATGCCCGTTACCGTCGGCGTGATCGCGAACCCCGCATCGGGGCGCGACATCCGCCGCCTCACGACGCATGCATCCGTGTTTCCGACCGCGGAGAAGGCGAACATGATCGTGCGCCTGCTGGCCGGCCTCGGCGCGATGGGCGTCGAGCGCGTGCTGACGCTGCGCGACCGCACGGGCATCGCGACGCTGCTGCTGCGCGCGATCGACACGCATCGCGCGATCGCGCCGCACGAGCGCTGGCCCCAGGTCGAATTCGTCGACCTGCCGATCACCGACAGCGTCGCCGACACGCAGGCGGGCGCGGCCTATCTGCACCGGATGGAAGTGTCGCTGATCGTCGTGCTCGGCGGCGACGGCACCCATCGCGCGGTGGCCGCGCATTGCGGCGCGACGCCGCTCGTCGCGCTGTCCACCGGCACCAACAACGCGTTTCCCGAACATCGCGAGGCGACCGTCGCGGGCGTCGCCGCGGGGCTCGCCGCGACCGGCGCCGTGCCGGCCGAGGTCGCGTTCGTGCGCAACAAGCGGCTCGTCGTGCGCTGCGTCGCGGGCGCGCAGCCGGGGCGCGAGGAGATCGCGCTCGTCGACGTGTGCGCCGCGCGGCAGCGCTTCATCGGCGCGCGCGCGATTTCCGGCTCCGACGACATCGACTCGCTCTACCTGACGTTCGCCGAACCGGACGGCATCGGGCTGTCCGCGCTCGGCGGCGCGTGGGCGCCGCTCGAACGCAGCGCGCCGCACGGGCTCGCGATGCGTTTCGCGGAAGCCGGCAATGCGGCCGGCACGCCGCTCGTCGCGCCGATCGCGCCGGGGCGCGTCGACCGTGTCGTGATGCGCAGTTGCGAGCGGCTCGAACCGGGCACGTGGCACGCGATTCCGTTCGAGCGCGGCACGCTCGCGTTCGACGGCGAGCGCGAGATCGAGGTCGTGCAGGGCGATCGCTACGAGATTGCGCTCGACTGGCGCGGGCCGTTGACGGTCGACGTCGGCCGCACGCTGCGCTACGCATCGTCGCGGCAGCTGCTGCGCGACGCCGGCGCGTGGCACGACTGATACACCGGTTTGACGAAGCCGCTTCGGCATCCATCACTATCATCAAGGAGACATCGCATGACAGCCCCCCTCGAAGGACAGGTCGCCATCGTCACGGGCGGCGCGCGCGGCATCGGCCGCGGCATCGCGCTGACGCTTGCCGGCGCCGGCGCGGACATCCTGCTGGCCGACCTGCTCGACGACGCGCTCGACGCCACCGCGCGCGAGGTGCGCGCGCTCGGCCGCCGGGCCGCGATCGCGAAGGTCGACGTCACGCAGGCCGCGCAGGTCGACGCGATGGTCGCGCAGGCGCTCGCCGACCTCGGCCGGCTCGACATCCTCGTGAACTGCGCGGGCGTGATCAGCATTCATCCGGTCGCCGAACTGACCGAGCGCGACTGGGATTTCGTGATGGACGTGAATGCGAAGGGCACCTTCCTCGGCTGCCGGGCGGCACTGGCGCACCTGAAGGCGCAGGGTCGCGGCCGGATCATCAACGTCGCGTCGATCGCGGGCAAGGAAGGCTTTCCGAATCTCGCGCATTACAGCGCATCGAAATTCGCGGTCGTCGGCTTCACCAACGCGCTCGCGAAGGAGCTCGCGCGCGACGGCGTGACCGTCAATGCGATCTGCCCCGGCATCGTCCGTACCTACATGTGGGACCGGCTGTCCGACGAATGGAAGACCGACGGCGAATCGGTCGAGCAATCGTGGCAGCGGCACCAGTTGACGCTGATTCCGCAGGGCCGCGCGCAGACGCCGGAAGACATGGGCCGGCTCGCGCTGTTCTTCGCGACGATGGACAACGTGACGGGCCAGGCCGTGAACGTCGACGGCGGCTTCACGTTCCACTGACGGCCGCAAGGCCGTGCAATCCGCCGCCACGGCTCGGCCGGGGCGGCATTCGCAGTCAGACCTAACCAGGAGACACACATGACCGCTTCGACACAGCTCGGCAGGGACAAGCTGCTGGACGCCTATCGGCTGATGCGCACGATCCGCGAATTCGAGGAACGCCTGCACGTCGAATTCGCGACCGGCGAGATTCCCGGCTTCGTTCACCTGTACGCGGGCGAGGAGGCGTCCGCCGTCGGCACGATCCTGCACCTCGGCCTCGACGACTACGTGGCCACCACGCACCGCGGCCACGGCCATTGCATCGCGAAGGGCGTCGACGTGCACGGGATGATGGCCGAGATCTACGGCAAGAAGACGGGCGTTTGCCGCGGCAAGGGCGGCTCGATGCACATCGCCGACCTGTCGATGGGGATGCTCGGCGCGAACGGGATCGTCGGCGCGGGCGGCCCGCTCGTGTGCGGCGCGGCGCTCGCGGCCAAGCACAAGAAGACGGGCGGCGTCGGCGTGTGCTTCTTCGGCGACGGCGCGTCGAACCAGGGCGTGATCTTCGAATCGATGAACCTCGCGTCGGTGTGGCGGCTGCCCGCGATCTTCGTCGCCGAAAACAACGGCTATGCGGAAGCGACGTCGTCGAGCTGGTCGGTCGCGACCGACAACATCGCCGATCGCGCGAACGGGTTCGGGATGCCGGGCGTGATCGTCGACGGCTTCGACTTCTTCGCGGTGCACGAGGCGCTCGGCGAGGCCGTCGAACGCGCGCGCAACGGCGGCGGCCCGACGCTCGTCGAGGTGAAGTTCACGCGCTATTTCGGCCACTTCGAGGGCGATGCGCAAACCTACCGCGCGCCGGGCGAAGTGCAGAAGCTGCGCGACGAAAAGGATTGCCTGAAGCATTTCGAAACGCGTGTCGTGCGCGCCGAAGCGCTGACGACCGACGACCTGCGCGCGGTCGATGCGCAGGTGAAGGCGCTGATCGACGACGCGGTCGCACAGGCGAAGGCCGCGCCGCTGCCGGATGCCGCCGACCTGCTGGCCGACGTCTACGTGTCGTATCCGTGAGCGCCGGCTGACCCGGCAGCCGGCACGGCAACCCAACATTCCAGGAGACAGACATGGCAAGGAAGATCACTTATTCGCAGGCGATCAACGAGGCGCTCGCGCAGGAAATGGCGCGCGACGACAGCGTGATCGTGATGGGCGAGGACAACGCGGGCGGCGCGGGCGCGCCGGGCGAGGACGACGCATGGGGCGGCGTGCTCGGCGTGACGAAGGGGCTGTTCCACAAGTTTCCGGGCCGCGTGCTCGATACGCCGCTGTCGGAGGGCGGCTACATCGGCGCGGCGGTCGGCGCGGCCGCGTGCGGGATGCGACCCGTCGCGGAACTGATGTTCATCGATTTCATGGGTGTGTGTTTCGACCAGATATTCAACCAGGCCGCGAAATTCCGCTACATGTTCGGCGGCAAGGCCGTGACGCCGGTCGTGATCCGCGCGATGTACGGCGCCGGCCTGCGCGCGGCCGCGCAGCACTCGCAGATGCTCACGTCGCTGTTTACGCACATTCCGGGGCTCAAGGTCGTATGCCCGTCGACGCCGTACGACGCGAAGGGGCTCCTGATCCAGGCGATTCGCGACAACGATCCCGTGATCTTCCTCGAACACAAGCTGCTCTATACGCGCGAGGGCGACGTGCCTGAGGAATCCTATGCGATTCCGTTCGGCGAGGCGAACGTGCTGCGCGACGGCGACGACGCGACGATCGTCACGTACGGCCGGATGGTGCATCTCGCGATGGACGCGGCCGCGACGCTCGCGAAGGACGGCATCCAGTGCGACGTGATCGACCTGCGCACGACGTCGCCGCTCGACGAGGAAACGATTCTCGAAAGCGCCGAACGCACCGGGCGCGTGGTGGTCGTCGACGAAGCAAACCCGCGCTGCTCGATCGCGACCGACATCGCCGCGCTCGTCGCGCAGCGTGCGTTCCGTTCGCTCAAGGCGCCGATCGAACTCGTGACCGCGCCGCATACGCCCGCGCCGTTCGCCGGCGTATTGGAAGACCTGTACATCCCGTCCGCCGATGCGATCGCGCAGGCGGTACTCAAGACGAGGAGCTGACACGATGTCGATTCACATGATCACGATGCCCAAGTGGGGGCTGTCGATGGAGCAGGGGCAGGTCAACGGCTGGCTGAAGGCGATCGGCGAACGCGTGGCGAAGGGCGACGAGGTGCTCGACGTCGAGACGGACAAGATCTCGTCGGGCGTCGAATGCGCGTTCGACGGCACGCTGCGCCGGCAGGTCGCGCAGGAGGGCGAGACGCTGCCCGTCGGCGCGCTGCTCGGCGTGGTCGCGGCCGCCGACGCGAGCGACGCCGACATCGATGCGGCGATCGCCGACTTCCAGCGCGATTTCGTGCCGAGCGCGGCGTCCGACGAGGCGGCCGGCCCGCAGCCGGAGAAGGCGCAGATCGGCGGACGCACGCTCCGCTTCCTGAAGCTGGGCGACGGTTCGGGCACGCCGGCCGTGCTGATCCACGGCTTCGGCGGCGACCTGAACAACTGGCTGTTCAATCACGCGGAGCTCGCCGCGCACCGGCCGGTGTGGGCGCTCGATCTGCCCGGCCACGGCGAATCGGGCAAGGCGGTCGAGACCGGCAGCCTCGACGAACTGGCCGATGCGGTGCTCGCGCTGCTCGATGCGCAGCACATCGAGCGAGCGCACCTGATCGGCCATTCGATGGGCGGCGCGGTGGCGATGACGTTGGCCGACAGCGCGCCGGAGCGCGTGGCGTCGCTCACGCTGATCGCGAGCGCCGGGCTCGGTGCCGATATCAACCGCGCGTACATCGACGGCTTCGTCGCGGGCAACAGCCGCAACACGTTGAAGCCGCACCTCGGCGCGCTGTTCGCGGACGACGCGTTGGTCACGCGGCAATTGGTCGAGGATCTCGTCAAGTACAAGCGGCTCGAAGGCGTGCAGGCCGCGCTGGAGAAAATCGCGCATGCCGCGTTCGACGGCGCCGCGCAGCGGCGCGTATTCCGCGACCGGCTCGCGTCGCTGGCGCCGCGCACGCTCGTGATCTGGGGCGAGCGCGACCAGGTGATTCCCGCGCAGCACGCGCAGGGCCTGCCGGACGGCGTGCGTGCCGAGGTGCTCGCCGGCAGCGGCCACATGGTGCAGATGGAGGCGGCCGCCGACGTGAACCGCCTGATCGTCGCGTTCCTCGGAGACTGACGATGGCCGCCGCGCTCGAACGACCCAGCCTCACGGCGCTCGGCCAGCCCGGCGCGAGAAGTCGCGACAAGCTCGCGCGCATTCCGGTGCGCATCGAGCCCGCGGCCGGCGCGGCGCTGCCGAAGCCGCCGTGGCTGCGCGCGCGGCCGATGATGAGCGCGGCGGTGGCCGACATGGCCGCCGTGCTGCGCGAGCATCGGCTGCATTCCGTCTGCGAGGAGGCGATGTGTCCGAACATCGGCGAATGCTTCGCGCAGCGCACCGCGACCTTCATGATCATGGGCGGTCTGTGTACGCGGCGCTGTCCGTTCTGCGATGTCGCGCACGGACGTCCCGAGCCGCTCGATCCAGCCGAGCCCGCGCGGCTGGCCGACGCGGCGGCGGCGCTCGGATTGCGCTACGTCGTGATCACGTCGGTCGACCGCGACGATCTGCGCGACGGCGGCGCCGCGCATTTCGCCGCATGCATCGCGGCGGTACGCGCGAGCGTGCCGGGCATCGGCGTCGAGGTGCTGACGCCGGACTTCCGCGGCCGCGCGGTCCGTGCGCTCGACGCGCTGTCGTCGGCCTGGCCCGACGTGTTCAATCACAACATCGAGACGGTGCCGTCGCTGTATCGCGCGGCGCGGCCCGGCGCCGACTATCGCGGCTCGCTGGAACTGCTCGCGCACGCGAAGGCCGCGCGGCCGACGCTCGTGACGAAATCGGGATTGATGCTCGGGCTCGGCGAACGCGACGACGAGGTGCGCGACACGTTGCGCGACCTGCGTGCGCACGAGGTCGACGTGCTGACGCTCGGCCAGTATCTCGCACCGTCGGCGCACCATTTGCCGGTGCGGCGCTATGTGAGCCCGGATGCGTTCGCCGCGTGGCGCGACGAGGCGCTCGCGCTCGGTTTCAGGGAAGTCGTCGCCGGCCCGCTCGTGCGGTCGTCATATCACGCGGCCGACGTGCTGGAGGGCGCGTAGCGCGCCACGCGTCAGGCGGCGGCGGCCGCGGCGGCGTGCGCGCGACCGATGCGGCGCAGGTACAGCACGAGCCCCGCGCCCGCCAGCATCAGGCTGACCGTGTTCGCGAACCAGAAGCCGCGCGCGCCGGTCAGCCACGCGGGCGCGATGCCGCCGACGTCGAAGCCGAGCACGTAGCCGCCGCTGAGTCCGACGCCCCACAGCGCGACCGCATAGATCACGGTCGGCACGATCGCCACCTTGTACGCGCGCAGCACGAACGCCGACGTGACCTGCAGCGCATCGAACACGTGGTAGCACGCGACGATCGCGACGAGCGGCATCGCGGCCGCGGCGACGGCCGGGTTCGGCGTATAGCCGCCGATGATCAGCGGGCGCAGCGCGAACACGAGCACGCCGTAGGCGGCGGCAACACCGCACGCGAACATCACGCTGTGCCGGCCGAGCAGCCGGGCTTCGTCGGCGCGTCCGGCGCCGAGCGCGCGCGCGACCAGCGTCGACGCCGCCACGCCGATCGACAGCGGCGTCATGTACAGCACCGCGCCGATGTTGCCGGCGATCTGGTGGCCCGCCAGCGTCGTCGTGCCGAACTGCGCGATGAACAGCGCCATGCACGTGTACGACGTGACCTCGATCAGGTACGACAGGCCCATCGGCACGCCGAGCTTCAGGATCGCCTTCTGCCGTTCCCACACGGGCCAGCAGAAGCGCGAGAAGATCGCGAGCGGCGCGAACACGTCGAGCTTCGCGAGCAGCGTGTAGCCGATCAACGCGAGCGCCCAGTTGATCAGCGTGCTCGCGAGCCCGCAGCCGGGGCCGCCGAGCGCCGGTACGCCGAGGCCGCCGAAGATGAACCACACGTTCAGCGGAAACTTGAGCAGCAGCGCGCCGATCTGCAGGATCATCGCGAGCCGCGGCTTGCCGGCCGCGTTGGTCAGCGCGTTGTAGATGCGGAACGCGAGGCTGGCGGGCAGCCCGTACGACAGGATGCGCAGGTAGTCGACGGTGCGCTCGTGCAGTGCGGCGGGCGCATGCGCGACGCGCAGCAGCGGTTCGGGAAAATGCAGCAGCAGGAAGCCGGGGATCGCGAGCAGCACCGCAAGCCACAGCGCCTGGCGCACTTCCTCGCCGATCTCGGCATAGCGCCGCGCGCCGTACAGTTGCCCGGTGATCGGCTGCAGCGCGGACAGGATGCCCGTCAGCCCGATATAGATCGATACGTAGATCGACGAGCCGAGCCCGAGCGCGGCGAGATCGACGGCCGAGTAGCGACCGACCATCGCGGTGTCGATCACGCCGAACGCGATGATCGCGAGCTGACCGACCAGCACCGGCCATGCGAGACCGACGATCCGGCGGATGTCGCCGAACATCGTCAATCGGCCGCCTGGCGGCGCGGCGGACGCCGCTTGACGGGCGTCTTCGGCCTTTCGATGCGTTCGTACAGGCGGAAGCGCTCGTCACGATCGGCGACACGGCGGCCTTCCCAGACGAGACGCCACACGTATTGCGACATCGCGCTCGGCTCGCCGAAGTCGGAGCGGTCCTGGCGCAGGATCACGTCGCAGTCGCCGGAGAAATCGAAATGCATGTTGCCGAAGTACGCAAAGGTCGCGATCTGCGCGTCGCCGAGCCGCACCGGCGAGATGCACTCGTAGTCGGACGGCAGGTGCACGGCGATCTGTTGCGCGACATCGCGATAGGTCCGGCCGTAGTTGACGATCGGCAGCCACAGCGTCATCAGCAGCACCCACATCAGCGTGGTGCCCGCGCCCGACAGCACGACGCTGCGCCACAGCACCTTGGGCTGTCGCGACACACGCCAGCGCACGATGAAGCACCAGCACACGGTGACGATCACCGCGCAGATGAACGACAGGATCTTGAAATGCGGCTCGTAGCCGGGCACGAGGCGCGCGAGGTTGCGCGCGAGCGGATGCGGGAAGCCGGTGAGCGACGCGAGCCACACCAACCACACGAAGGTGCCGAGGATCGTGAAGCTCAGCACCGCGAACCAGTCGATCGCGTTGATCGCGCCGCGCTTGAGGGTCGGCAGCGCGAAGGTCGCGAGCACTGCGAGCGGCGGCAGCAGCAGCATGTACATGCGGTTCGACTGCTGGCTTTGCAGGATCACGAGCGCGACGAGCGGCACGGCGACCGACAGCGGAATCGCGATGTGCGCACGGCGACGCATGCCGGCCCAGCTCCACCATGCCCAGATCGCGAGCGGCCACGCGGGCCACGTGAACAGCGGCAGGTTTTTCGCCGCATAGCCGAGCACGGCCGTCGGCGGGCCCGAAAAGCGCATCAGGCTGCCGTGGATCCACTGGTTGAAGAACCACGCGGCGTCGTCGGGCGCCGCGACGAACGCGGCGAGCGGCCACAGCGCGGCGATCGCGACCGCGAGCGGCAGGCCGACCAGCGGCAGGCGCAGGTTGCGCATCTCGGGCGTGACGAGCCACAGCGCGGCCGTGCCCGCGAGCAGCGCGACGACCAGCACCGGGTTGCCGGACAGCGCGACGAGGCCCATCGCGAGGCCCCACCACAGTGCGCCCTGCAGCGGCTTGTCGATGCCGCGCACGATCCCGTACACGAGCATCGCGATCCACGCGAACTGCGCGAGCTGCGGCGTCGTTTCGTGCCCGCGTTCCGCGAGGCCGAAGCAGGCGACGAGCACCAGCAGCGCGCCGTCCGCGAGCGTGCGGCCGTAGTCGCGCGGCTCGGGTTCGCCGCCGAACGCGTATTTGAACGGTTGAACCTCGGCGCGCCGGCCGAGCAGGTAGGCCGCGTACCAGACGAACGCGCACGCGACGCAGAACAGCACGCCGGTATCGACGCGCGACGCGTTGCTCGCGTCGACCCACGGGCCGAGGCCGCGGATCGACAGCGCGCCGAGCCAGTAGCCGAGTGGCCCGTCGGTGGTGATGAACTTGCCGACCAGGTTCGGCAGCAGCCAGTCGTGCCAGCCGCCCTTGGCCATCGTCCACATCACGCCGAAGCCCGCCGCGTCCTCGTTTTTCCACGGGTCGCGGCCGAACAGGCCGAACGCCGCGTAGACGAGGCAGAGCGTGAGCAGCAGCCAGCGCGGCAGCGCGCGCGTGGCGGAGGCGGTGAGACGGACGACAGGCTTCATGCAGATGAGCGATTTGTTATGGGCGGGCGGCCGGCGCGATCGCGCGCGGCCGAGCCGGTTTCGAGCATCCGGCATTGTAGTCGCGCCCGCTGTTGTGCGTCAGGTCGTTTCCCGGGCGCCGGCCGGCGCCTGGCGGGCGAGCAGAGACAAAAAAGGGCAGCCTGGGCTGCCCTTTCGTGCGGTACCGGTGCGTTGCCGCCGCCGGATCGGTGCAAAAGCTTACTTTGCAGCAGCCTTGCCGTTCGCGCGTGCGCCGAACTTGTTCTTGAACTTCTCGACACGGCCTGCCGTGTCCATGATCTTTTGCTGACCCGTGTAGAACGAGTGCGATTCCGACGACACTTCGATCTTGGCGAGCGGGTAGGTCTTGCCTTCGTGTTCGATGGTTTCACGCGTCTGGATCGTCGAGCGCGTGATGAACTTGAAGCCGTTCGACATGTCTTGGAAGACGACTTCGCGGTAGTCCGGGTGAATGCCAGGTTTCATGATTTTCCTTGGTGAGAGCGGTAGCCAACCCGCCGCTTGCCGTGTCGAGCCGCCCCGAAAGGAGCGATTCGGCTGACGTCAAGCCCGGCGCGAGCCACTTGCCTAAGGTCGAAAAACGGCGATTATGCCAGAAAATCAGACGGTTGACGAATAATTTTCACGGTGCGTCGAGCGCGCCGGTGCCGGCCGGATCTTGCCGGTAGTAGCGCGCGAGCAGCCGGTACAGTTCCGGAAATTCGGACTCGAACGCTTTCGGCCGCACGAACAGCGCCTCGCTGCACACCGCGAAGAATTCCGACGGGTGGTCGGCCGCATAGGGATCGATCAGCGAATCCCGCTCGAAGCGCGCCCACGCGCGGTCCGGCACCGCGTCGACGCGCGCGCAGAATTGGTCGTATGCGTGTTCGAACACGTCGGCCCATGCCTGGGCGTCGAGGTGCGGCGCATGCCAGCGGCGAAAAAGGGGCGGATAGCCGTCGGCCGCGCCGTTGACCATGTCGATCTTGTGCGCGAATTCGTGGATCACGACGTTGTACGCGTCCCGGCCGTCCGTCATCTGCGCGTCTTCCCACGACAGGATCACGGGGCCGCCTTCCCACGCCTCGCCGCTCGCATCCTGCTCGACTTCGTGGACGACGCCGTCCTCGTCCTGCACGGTCTTGCGGATCACGAATTCGCCCGGATACACGACGACGCCGACCCAGCCGTCATACAGCGACAGGTCGAGATTCAGCACGGGCAGACAGGCCTGCGCGGCGATCGCGACGATCATCGCGTCGGTCAGCTCGAGCCCGTGCGCGGTCGAAAACGATTTTTTCGCGACGAACAGGCTCGTCAGCTCGCGCAACCGGCCGAGCGCGTCGGGCGGCAGGGCGGCGAGGAACGGCAGGCGCTCGACGGTTTCGTGCCACAGCGCGTCGGGAATCGGATGGCTGCGCAGCGCGCGGTCGCGGCGGCGGTCGTCGAACCAGCGGGTCAGTTTCGAAAGCATGGAGGCTGCGGACGAAAATCCAAAGCCTGTCTTTTAACTCAATCGATCTGTTTTTGCCATGCCGCGAAGAGGCCGCCGACGAGCGCGACGCCCGCGAGGAAGTAAAAGCCGTCGAGCGATGCGAGGAACGACGCCTGTTGCGCGACCATCCGCGCAATCGACGCGATCGCGAGGCCGTGCGCGTCGTTCAGCGCGTGGCCCGCGGCCGCATAGCTGCGCGTCAGCGCGTCGGCGGTCTGCTGGAACAGCGGATCGAACACGTTCGCGCGCTCGACGAGCCGCGTCTGATGCATGGCCAGCCGGTGCTGCTCGACGATGATCACCGACGACGTCGCGAACGAGATCGTCAGTTGCCGCACGATGTTCTTCACCCGGTAGCCATGCGTGTACTCGTCGATCGCGAAGATCCGGAACGTGAGATTCGCGACCGGCAGCACGATGAACAGCAGCAGCAACCCGCGCAGCAGCAGCGGGACGACCAGCGCGGCTTCGCCGACCTGCGGCGTGATCCGCGTCATCGATAGCGCGGCCGTGACGGCGATCGCGAATCCCGGCACGACGAACCACTTCTTGTGCGTGACGAATTTCGCGTAGCGCAGGTAGGCGAACAGCGCGGTGGCCGAAATCAGCGACATCGTGCCGACCAGACGCCCGGCATTCTCGACCGGATAGCCGAGGCCGCCCTCGAGCAGCCGCGCCGTCAGGTAGCTGAAGCCCGTCGTCTCGTAGTAATAGAACATGTAGAGCAGCAGCCCGACCTGGAACGTCCGCTCTCGAAACGCATGCAGCCGCACGAGCGGCGTCGGGTGATGCCACTGGTGATACGCGAACCATGCGAGCGCGCCGAGCCCCGCGATCGTCAGCACGATCAGCATCGGCGAGCCGCTGTAGAGCTGGTAATGCACCTGCTGCAGCACGATCTGCAGCGCGCCTTGCGCGAGGGCGAACACCACATATGGCCAGAAGTGGCCGGAGCCGCGTTCGTCGTCCGGCGTGCGGCCCGAATCGGGCAGCGTGAGCAAGGCGAGGGCCGCGAACGCGATGCCGGCCGGCGCCGTGCACGCGAACAGTGCGCGCCACGTCGAATGCGCGACCAACAGCCCGCCGACGATCGGCGCGAGCGCGCTGCCGAGCAGGATCATGATCAGGAACGCGCGCGTCGCGGGCGGCCGTGCCTGCGGCTTGAAGCTGATCTGGATCAGGATCCGGCACGCGCCCATCATCGGGCCGATGAAATAGCCCTGGAAGCCGCGCGCGAACGCGAGCTCCAGCGACGTGTCGGCCAGCGCCGCCGCGATCGCGCCGAACGAGAACATCAGCATGCAGCCTGCGACGTAGCGGCGATGGCCGAGCCGGTCGACCCACCATTGCTGCTGCAGGATGCCGAGCACGGCCGTGACCGCGTAGGCGCTCGACGACCACACGAGTTCGTCGGGCGACGCGTTGATGCCGCCCGCGATGTAGCTTGCGAAGAACGAGAAGACGGCGTTGTCGAAGTAATCGATGCCGGTGACGAGCGCGAGCGCCCATGGAAACAGGTCCGCGCGCAGGTTCGCACGGCTCCACAGTGGCCGGTCCGGCACCGCGTTCATTCGCGATCCTTGCGTGCGCGGCGCGTGCCGGCCTCCGCCCGCCGCTGCGCGATCAGCGCATCGGCGTTCTCGCCGGCGAGGCGCCGCTCGACGTAATCGATGTCGTGCTGCAGTTCCTTGCGCAGCGCGACGGCTTCCTTCAGCTCGCGCTGGACGGCCGCGATCCGCCGGTCGAGCGTGTCGATCTGCTCGGCGAGGCCGGCGCGGATGTCGCGCAGCGATGCGTCCGAATAACGTCGCCGGCCGTCGCCCGTTTCTTCCAGCGGACGCTTCAGCATTTCGGTGATGCCATGCAGCGAGAAGCCGAGCGCACGCAGCCGCAGGATGCGCGCGAAGCGCTCGAGGTTGGCTTCGTCGTAGAGGCGGTAGCGGCCTTCGCTGCGCGACGGCGTGACGAGCCCGCGCTCCTCATAGTATTTCAGCGTGCGCGGCGTGACGCCGAGCCGCGACGCGGCGTCGCTGACGGTCAATAGCGGGGTGGAGGCGTCGTTCGGCATCGGATCGGGGGATTGGGCGGGACAATGACGCGATTATAGATCAACCTGTACGTTCACGTTCATGTTTGAATCGAAAAACGGCCGCCGGGCTGGATGCGCGGGCGGCCGTGTTGCGGAGCGGGAGGGCGATCAGCCGCCGCGGCGCATCAGGTCGAAGAACTCGGAATTGCTCTTCGTCTGGCGGATCTTGTCGAGCAGGAATTCCATCGCCTCGACTTCGTCCATGTCGTGGATGAACTTGCGCAGCACCCAGATCTTTTGCAGGATCTCGGGCTTGATCAGCATTTCCTCGCGACGCGTGCCCGACTTGTTCAGGTTGATCGACGGGTACACGCGCTTTTCCGCGAGACGGCGCTCGAGGTGCACTTCCATGTTGCCGGTGCCCTTGAACTCTTCGTAGATCACGTCGTCCATGCGGCTGCCGGTTTCGATCAGCGCGGTGCCGATGATCGTCAGCGAGCCGCCTTCCTCGATGTTGCGTGCCGCGCCGAAGAAGCGCTTCGGACGCTGCAGCGCGTTCGCGTCGACACCGCCCGTCAGCACCTTGCCCGACGCCGGGATCACGGTGTTGTACGCACGCGCGAGACGCGTGATCGAGTCGAGCAGAATCACGACGTCGTGCTTCATTTCGACGAGACGCTTCGCCTTCTCGATCACCATTTCGGCGACCTGGACGTGGCGCGTGGCCGGTTCGTCGAACGTCGACGCGATCACTTCGCCGGCGACCGAGCGTTGCATTTCGGTCACTTCTTCAGGGCGCTCGTCGATCAGCAGCACGAACAGGATCACGTCCGGGTGGTTCTGCTTGATCGCGTGTGCGATGTGCTGGAGCATCACGGTCTTGCCCGACTTCGGCGACGCGACGAGCAGGCCGCGCTGGCCCTTGCCGATCGGCGCGATCATGTCGATGATGCGGCCCGTGACGTTTTCCTCGCCGCGCATCTCGCGTTCGAGCGACAGCGGCTTGTTCGGGTGCAGCGGCGTGAGGTTCTCGAACATGATCTTGTGTTTCGAGGCCTCGGGCGGCTGCCCGTTGACTTTGTCGACCTTCACCAGCGCGAAGTAGCGCTCGCCGTCCTTCGGCGTACGGACTTCACCTTCGATGGTGTCGCCGGTGTGCAGGTTGAAGCGGCGGATCTGCGACGGGCTGATATAGATGTCGTCGGTGCTCGCGAGGTACGACATTTCCGGCGAGCGCAGGAAGCCGAAGCCGTCCGGCAGCACTTCGAGCGTACCGTCGCCGAAGATCGTCTCTCCCGTCTTGGCGCGCTTTTTGAGAATGGCGAACATCAGCTCCTGCTTGCGCAGGCGGTTCGCGTTTTCGATCTCCAGGCCGTTGGCCATTTCGATCAGTTCGGAGACGTGCAGAGACTTGAGCTCGGATAAATGCATACGGAGAACCCGCCAGGGAGGAGATGCGACGAAAGAAAATAAGGGAGGAGGGCGAGCGGAGGCGCTCAGAGACTTAAATGCGTCTTGTCGACGTTTTTTAATTCTAGCATAGCCCGATTCGCGCTTGAGCGAGCGATCGGCGGCGTGACGGCGGACGTGTTGCCGACTGACAACACGTCCGCGGAACTGCCGGTATTACAGGTTGCTGTCCAGGAATGCGGTGAGCTGCGACTTCGACAGCGCGCCGACCTTCTGCGCGGCGGCCGCGCCGTTCTTGAACAGGATCAGCGTCGGGATGCCGCGCACGCCGAATTTCGCCGGCGTGGCCTGGTTGTCGTCGACGTTGATCTTCGCGATCTGCAGCTTGTCGCCGTAGTCCTTCGCGACTTCGTCGAGGATCGGGGCGATCATCTTGCACGGGCCGCACCATTCGGCCCAGAAATCGACGAGCACGGGCTTGTCGGACTTGACGACGTCCTGTTCGAACGATGCGTCGCTGATGTGTTTGATCTGTTCGCTCATTGGGTCAATACCTCTTACGGTTCGGGGACTGCCTGCTTGCGCGTTGCAGCGTACCGGCCTCCGTAGGCTGCCGGCCGCTGCGGCAGGGCACTCCGCCTTCCGGGACGGAGGGACGTAAGCGCTGCATGCCGCGGCTCGCGGGTCGTTCGGGCGTCATATTAGCCTAAATTGCTATCTGCTGCGGGCGGCGATAGTAGCCGCTATGCGAGTAGGGGTACGACGCGACGTTCGACCGTCGTGCCACGCAGGTGGAGGCCGGTCCGCCAATTACAAGGGGCGGGCCGCGTGCAACGTGTCTGAATGAGCGAAGCGCGGGTTTGCCCGGCGAGATTCGCATTGATGCGAACAAACGGTCGCATTCGTCCGGAAGCGGTGATAGAATATGCCGTGACGGGCCTCCTCGCATGGTGGGGCGGTGAACCTGGTCAGGTCGGGAACGAAGCAGCCACAATCGTTTTCCGCCAGTGCCGAGGGTTGGGCTCGTCACCTTCCTTCTCGCCCCGTTCGCAGGGCGTTTTTATTTCTGCTTCACACTCCGTTCGACCTGCGCCTTGCCCGTGTTCCGCACCGTTTCGTGTGTCGGCGCGACGCAGCGTTACTGATACAATTTCCCGATGACCTATCAAGTTCTCGCACGCAAGTGGCGTCCGAAGGATTTCGCTTCGCTCGTCGGCCAGGAGCACGTCGTCAGGGCGCTCACGCACGCGCTCGACGGCGGGCGTCTCCATCACGCCTATCTGTTTACCGGAACCCGCGGTGTCGGCAAGACGACGCTGTCGCGGATCTTCGCGAAGGCGCTCAACTGTGAAACCGGCGTCACGTCGCAGCCGTGCGGCGTCTGTCGCGCCTGTCGCGAGATCGACGAGGGCCGTTTCGTCGATTACGTCGAGATGGACGCGGCGAGCAACCGCGGCGTCGACGAGATGGCCGCGCTGCTCGAGCGTGCGGTGTATGCGCCCGTCGATGCGCGCTTCAAGGTCTACATGATCGACGAAGTGCACATGCTGACGAACCACGCGTTCAACGCGATGCTGAAGACGCTCGAAGAGCCGCCGCCGCACGTCAAGTTCATCCTCGCGACGACCGATCCGCAGAAAATTCCCGTCACCGTGCTGTCGCGCTGCCTGCAGTTCAACCTGAAGCAGATGCCGGCCGGACACATCGTGTCGCATCTCGAGCGGATCCTCGGTGAAGAGCAGATCGCGTTCGAGCCGCAAGCGCTGCGCCTGCTCGCGCGCGCCGCGCAGGGCAGCATGCGCGACGCGCTGTCGCTGACCGACCAGGCGATCGCCTATTCGGCGAACGAGGTGACCGAGTCGGCGGTGTCGGGCATGCTCGGCGCGCTCGACCAGACTTACATGGTGCGCCTGCTCGACGCGCTCGCGGCCGGCAACGGCCCGGAAATCCTCGCGATTGCCGACGAGATGTCGCTGCGCAGCCTGTCGTTCTCGACCGCGCTGCAGGATATCGCGAGCCTGCTGCACCGGATCGCCTGGGCGCAGTTCGCGCCGGGCTCGGTGCTCGACGAATGGCCGGAAGCGGCCGACCTGCGCCGTTTCGCGGAAACGCTGAGCGCCGAGCAGGTGCAATTGTTCTATCAGATCGCGACGGTCGGGCGCGCCGAACTCGGCCTGGCGCCGGACGAATATGCCGGTTTCACGATGACGCTGCTGCGGATGCTCGCGTTCGAGCCGGCCGCTGGCGCCGGCGGCGCGCCGGGCGGTCAGCCGTCCGTGCCGCCGCGTGCGGTGCCGGCCCCGCGCGCAGCCGCGGCACCGGCCGCCGCTGCGGCGAAGCCGGTGTCGGCCGCGCCCGCTGTCGCAGCGCGACCGCAAGCCGCGGCGCCTGTTGCGCCGGTCGCGCGTTCGGCGCCGGCGCAATCCGGTGACGAAGCCGCCCGGCCGGTCGCCAAGCCGGCGGTCGTTTCGGCGCCGGCAGAAGCAGCCGTTTCGGCGCCCGAAAAGGCAGCACCGGCACCGGTCGCGGCCGACGCTCGAGCGATCGAGCCGCCGCAGCCGCAGCCGGACGAGAAGGCAGCGCCCACCGGCGACGCGCCGCCTCCCACCCGTGGACCCGAGCCGGCGGCCGTTGCCGCCGTGCAGCGAAACGACGAACCGGCGCCGCAGCCCGAACCGGCGCCGCGCGCCGTGTCGCCCGAGCCGGCCGCCGCCCGTCCGGCGGCGCGGGCGGGCGGTGCTGCCGCCGCGCTCGACGTGCTGCGCAATGCAGGGATGCGCGTGTCGTCGGACCGCGGGCGCGCAGGCGCGGCAGCGAAGCCGGCGGCATCCCAGCCGGCCGCCGAGAAACCGGCCGCGCCGCGTCCCGCCGTCCAGGTGCCGACGCCGCGTGCCGTCGCCCGCGCGCCGCAGGCAGCCGAATCGCGCCAGCCGTCGCCGCCGTGGGAAGACATCCCGCCGGACGATTACGTGCCGCTCAGCGCCGACGAAATGTTCGGCGGTTCCGACGACGGCTTCGTGCCGGTATTCGACAGCGGTCCCGACGATGTGCGCGTGACGCCGAAGCCGGCGGAAGCCCGTCCGGCCGCGCCGATCGACACGCGCCCGTTGCCGCCCGCGATCGCGCTCGATCCGATCGGTTTCGACGGCGAATGGCCGGCGCTGGCCGCGCGGCTGCCTCTGAAGGGAGTCGCGTACCAGCTCGCGTTCAACAGTGAGCTGACGGCCGTCGATGCGAGCGCATTGAAGTTGTCCGTGCCGGTGCCGCAGTATGCGGACGCCGCGCAGGTGGCGAAGCTGAAGGCCGCACTGGCCGATGCGCTCGGCAAGCCGGTCGAGGTGAGCGTCGAGGTCGGGCCCGCACGGCGCACCGCGGCGGCGCTCGATGCGGCCGCGCGCGCGGCGCGCCAGCGCGAAGCCGAGCAGGAGATTCACGGCGATCCGTTCGTCCAGCAGCTCGTGCGCGACTTCGGTGCGCGCATCGTCGAGGGGTCGGTGCGCCCGCTCGCCGATTCGGCGCCGGACGGTGCACCGCCCACGCTCCATTGAACTGACCGCCCCGCGACAGGCACAATCACGCCCCGCACACATCGGCCGGCACGCGCCGCGTGCCGGTTTTCATACGATCAAGAAGGAGTATTCCCATGTTGAAAGGCAACCTCGCCGGACTGATGAAGCAAGCGCAGCAAATGCAGGAAAACATGAAGAAGATGCAGGAGCAGCTTGCGCTGATCGAGGTCGAAGGGCAGTCGGGCGCCGGCCTCGTCAAGGTGACGATGACGTGCCGCAACGAAGTGCGCCGCGTGTCGATCGACCCGAGCCTGCTCGCGGACGACAAGGACATGCTCGAGGATCTCGTCGCCGCTGCGTTCAACGACGCGGTGCGCAAGGCCGAAGCAACGTCGCAGGAAAAGATGAGCGGCATGACGTCGGGCCTGCCGCTGCCGCCGGGCTTCAAGCTGCCGTTCTGAGCGGCGCGTCCTTGTCACCGTTTGCCGCCGTATGAAACAGCCGTCCGCCTTGTCCGCTCTCGTCGAAGCGTTGCGCGTGCTGCCCGGCGTCGGGCCGAAATCCGCGCAGCGCATGGCGGTTCACCTGATGCAGCACGATCGCGAGGGCGCGGAGCGGCTCGGCCGGTCGCTGCTGTTCGCGACCGAGCACCTGCAGCACTGCGAGAAGTGCAACACGTTCACCGAAGCGCAGATCTGCGAGGTCTGCAGCGACGAGGAGCGTGATCCGACGCTGCTGTGCGTCGTCGAGACGCCTGCCGACCAGATCATGCTCGAGCAGACGATGACCTACCGCGGGCTGTATTTCGTGCTGATGGGGCGACTGAGCCCGCTCGACGGAATCGGCCCGAAGGAAATCCATTTCGACCGCCTCGTGCGGCGCGCATCCGACGGCGTCGTCAAGGAAGTCGTACTCGCGACCAACTTCACGAACGAAGGCGAAGCCACCGCCCATTACCTCGGCCAGACGCTCAAGGCGCGCGGGCTGGCGGTGACGCGCCTCGCGCGCGGCGTGCCGGTGGGCGGCGAGCTCGAGTACGTCGACGCGGGCACCATCGCCCGCGCGATGCTCGACCGCCGCACGATGTAAGCCGGGCGTCGCCTGCCGGCGGCGCCGTTCCTCATGCCAGGGAGACACATGAGCACCAGCCAGGGCCCGCTCGCGGGCGTCAAAGTGCTCGAATTCGGAACGCTGATCGCGGGGCCGTTCGCGTCGCGGCTGTTCGCCGAATTCGGCGCGGAAGTGATCAAGATCGAGGATCCGAACGGCGGCGACCCGCTGCGCAAGTGGCGCAAGCTCCACCCGGAGCAGGGCGGCACGTCGCTGTGGTGGTCCGTGCAGGCGCGCAACAAGAAATCGGTCACGCTGAACCTGAAAGCCGACGCCGGCAAGGCGATCGCGCGGCAGCTCGCGAGCGAGGCCGACATCGTGATCGAGAATTTCCGTCCGGGCCTGCTCGAAAAGCTCGGGCTCGGCTACGACGTGCTGTCGGCCGACAATCCGGGCCTCGTGATGGTACGCCTGTCCGGCTACGGGCAAACGGGCCCGTACCGCGACCGGCCCGGCTTCGGCGCGATCGCCGAATCGATGGGCGGGCTGCGTCACATCACCGGCTATCCGGATCTACCGCCGCCGCGCATCGGTATCTCGATCGGCGATTCGATCGCCGCGCTGCACGGCGTGATCGGCGCGCTGATGGCGCTTCATCACCGCAAGGTCAACGGCGGCGCGGGGCAGGTGGTCGACGTTGCACTGTATGAAGCCGTTTTCAACATGATGGAAAGCGTGGTGCCCGAGTACGGCGTGTACGGGATGGTGCGCGAGCGCACCGGCGCGTCGCTGCCGGGCATCGTGCCGTCGAATACGTACGCGTGCCGCGACGGCAGCATCGTGATCGGCGGCAACAGCGATCCGATCTTCAAGCGGCTGATGAAGGCCATCGAGCGCGACGACCTCGCCGACGATCCCGCGCTCGCGCAAAACGACGGGCGGGTGCCGCGCACGCAGGAAATCGACGACGCGATCGCCGCGTGGCTCGCGCCGCGCACGATCGACGAGGCGCTCGTCGTGCTCAATGCGGCCGACGTGCCGGCCGGGCGCATCTACAGCGTGGCCGACATGTTCACCGATCCGCAGTTCGTCGCACGCCAGATGATCCAGCGTTTCAAGCTGGCCGACGGCACCGACATTCCGCTGCCGAACATCACGCCGAAGCTGTCGGACACGCCGGGCGAAACGCGCTGGCTCGGTCCCGAACTCGGCGAGCATACCGACGAGGTGCTGCGCGGCCTCGGCTACGACGCGCACGCGATTGCCGCGCTGCGCGAGGCGGGCGCGATCTGAGCGTGGCCGGCGTGGTGCTTTGCGCCGGGTCGCTCGACGAAGGGTTCCCCGACGAGATTTTCTCCGGGCGGAAAACCCGGCGGCCCGGTGTTTTCCCCAGCGCGCGGAATGTCGCCGCGCAGTGCGGCGGCGCATCGCGTGCCCATGCGTATCCCGCCCGTCCGCGGCGGCCGGACTGTCGCTCTCGCGCCATCTTTCCTCGGTTACAATCGCCGGATGCGAATCCTACTCAGCAACGACGACGGCTATCTCGCCCCCGGTCTCGCCGCGCTCAGCGAAGCGCTGCAGCCGCTGGCCGAGCTTACGGTGATCGCGCCCGAGCAGAACTGCAGCGGCGCGTCGAATTCCCTCACGTTGTCGCGGCCGCTGTCGGTGCAGCGCGCAGCGGGTACGGGTTTCTTCTACGTGAACGGCACGCCGACCGATTCGGTGCACGTCGCGCTGACGGGGATGGCCGACACGAGGCCGGACATCGTCGTGTCCGGCATCAACAACGGCCAGAACATGGGCGAAGACACGCTCTATTCGGGGACAGTTGCGGCCGCCACCGAAGGCATCATGTTCGGCGTGCCGGCGATCGCGTTCTCGCTGGTCGACAAGGGCTGGGCTCATCTGGCCGATGCCGCACGTGTCGCGGCGGAAATCGTCGCGCACTACCTCGCGCATCCGCTGGCCGGCCAGCCGCTGCTGAACGTCAATATCCCGAACCTGCCGTACGACCAACTGAAGGGCTGGAAGGTCACGCGCCTCGGCAAGCGTCATCCGTCGCAGCCGGTGATTCGCCAGACCGACCCGCGCGGCGAGCCGATCTACTGGATCGGCGCCGCGGGCGACGCGCTGGACGCCAGCGACGGCACCGATTTCCACGCCGTCGCAAACGGTTTCGTGTCGATCACGCCGCTGCAGCTCGATCTCACGCATACGCAGATGCTGCCTGCGACGCGCGAATGGGCGCGCGCCGGAGGGCGGGCTTCATGAGCGGCGAGCGCGCGAAGCGGTTCCCGCTCGCGCTCGAAGATCTCAAACGAGCGCCACGCAAATCGGAAGGTCGGGCCGGCGAACGCCAAGCGGCGGGCGCGGTGCCGAAGGCCGCCGACAAACCCGCAGCCGGACTGAAACCGGTTGCGGTGAAGCCGGCCGCCGCGCGGGTGCCGCTGTCGGGCACCGCCGTCGCGAAACCGGCGACCGCACCGAAGCCGACCGCGCTGAAACCTGCGCTGCCGAAGCCGGCTGCGCCGAGCATCGCGCCGGCCGGCGCATTCGCCCTCACGTCGGAACGCGTGCGCGAGCGGATGGTCGAACGGCTGCGCGCGAACGGCGTGACCGATGCGCGCGTGCTGGACGCGATGGCCGCGGTGCCGCGCCACCTGTTCGTGGATCCCGGGCTCGCGACGCAGGCCTACGAGGATTCGGCGTTGCCGATCGGCCACCAGCAGACCATTTCTAAGCCGTCGGTCGTCGCGCGCATGATCGAGCTCGCGATGGCCGGCCGCACGCTCGAGCGCGTGCTCGAGATCGGCACGGGCTGCGGCTATCAGGCCGCCGTGCTGAGCCACGTGGCGCGCGACGTGTACTCGATTGAACGCATCAAGCCCCTCTACGAGCGCGCGAAGCTGAACCTGCGGCCGCTGCGCGTGCCGAACATCCGTCTGCATTACGGCGACGGGCGTGTCGGCCTGCCGTCCGCGGCTCCGTTCGACGCGATCGTGATCGCCGCGGCGGGGCTCGACGTGCCGCAGGCGCTGCTCGAGCAGCTCGCGATCGGCGGGCGGCTCGTCGCGCCGGTCGGCGCGCAGAGCGGGCAGCACCAGGTGCTCACGCTCGTCGAGCGCGTCGCGCACGCGCAATGGCGAGAGTCCCGGCTTGATCGCGTTTTCTTTGTCCCTTTAAAATCCGGAGTGATTTGAAACCGATGAGTATGTTGCGCGCGATGCAAAACAACCGATCCAGGGAACCGCTCACGCTCGCCCAGCGCGCGATCTGTGTGGCTGCGTTCTCCACGCTACTGGCCGCCTGTGCGACGCGGCTCGACAACGCGCCCGTCGTCGATCGCTCCGGGTCGCTCGGCACGACCGCCGCCGCGCAGCCCGCGGCGCCGCTTCCGCCGGCGCCGCCGGGTTACTACCGGGTGAAGCCGGGCGACACGCTGTACCGGATCGCACTCGAAAACGGCCAGAACTACCGCGACATCGCGGCGTGGAACAATCTGGCGAACCCGAATCAGATCGAAGTCGACCAGCTGCTGCGCGTGTCGCCCCAGGCCGGCGCCGCGGTCGCGGGCACGCCGGCCGCCGCGCCGATCGTCGGCGGTGCGGTCGCGACCGCGCCGCTGAGCAGCGGTCCGGCCGCGCCGGCTGCAGGCACGTCGTCCGCGCTCGCCGCCACGCCGCCGGCCGCGGCAATCGGGTCGAGCGATACGGCGGCTGCTCCGAGCGGCCCCGTGACGTTCGCGTGGCCCGCGCGCGGCCCCGTGCTGAACGGGTTCGACGATGCGAAGAACAAGGGTGTCAATATCGGCGGGACGGCCGGCGAGGCCGTGAAGGCGGCGGCGGACGGCCGCGTCGTTTACTCCGGCAACGGTCTGCGTGGTTACGGCAACCTCATTATCATCAAACACGATGCGACTTACCTCACGGCGTATGCACACAATCGCGCTTTGATGGTAAAAGAGGGGGACGCGGTGACGAAGGGGCAGAAGATCGCCGAGATGGGTAACAGCGATGCCGACCGCGTGATGCTGCATTTCGAGGTTCGCCGGCAGGGTAAGCCTGTCGATCCGCTGAAGTATTTGCCGCCTCAATAACCGAGACGACCATGCCGAAATCGAAGCGCCACGAGCCGCAAGCCGAGTCTGAGAAGATCAGTCGTGCCACGCAAGCATCGGTGGGGCGAGTAGGTGCTTCGACGGACGACGAAGACGACGTCGCGGAAAACGAACGCGATCTCGAGGCGCGCGACGCCGACACGGACGGTGGCGACGACGAGCGCGAAGGCCGCCAGGAAGCCGCGCCCGACGTCGACGATTTCCGCACGCTGCTGCAGGCCGAGCTCACGGCCGACACGATCCAGCATTACCTGAACCGCATCAGCGTGAAGCCGCTGCTGACCGTCGAGGAAGAGCAGCGCTATTCGCGTCTGGCGAAGGCCGGCGAATTCGAGGCGCGGCAGGTGATGATCGAGCGCAACCTGCGGCTCGTCGTCAGTATCGCGAAGGGCTACCTGAACCGCGGCGTGCCGCTGCTCGACCTGATCGAGGAGGGCAATCTCGGCCTGATGCACGCGATCGAGAAGTTCGACCCGACGCGCGGTTTCCGTTTCTCGACCTACGCGACGTGGTGGATCCGGCAGAGCATCGAGCGGGCGATCATGAACCAGGCGCGCACGGTGCGCCTGCCCGTGCACGTGATCCGCGAACTGAACCAGGTGCTGCGCGCGAAGCGCCATCTCGAAAAGAATTCGATGTCGACGGGCGAAGCGGCCGAGCGCCGCGAAGCCAGCATCGACGACATCGCCTATCTCACCGGCAAGACCGCCGAGGAAGTCACCGATATCCTCGCGCTCAACGAACACACGGCGTCGCTCGACGCGCCGCTCGACCTCGATCCCGCGAGCAGCCTGCTCGACCTCCTGCCCGACGACCAGAGCCAGTCGCCCGACGCCGAGGTGCAGCACCGCGAGCTCGAAACGCTGACACGTGCGTGGCTGTCACGTCTGTCCGACAAGCACCGGCATGTGATCGAGCGCCGCTTTGGCCTGAACCACATCGAACCGGCGACGCTCGAGGAGCTCGCCGACGAGATGGGGCTCACGCGCGAGCGCGTGCGGCAGATCCAGCAGGAAGCGCTGGTGCGCCTCAAGCGGTTCTTCGCCTCCAACGGCGTGCGCAAGGACGCCGTTCTGTAACCGATGACCCCGATCCTTGTTTTTGACATCGAGACGATTCCCGATGTCGACGGCATTCGCCGTCTGGAAGATCTGCCCGCGACGCTCGACGATGCCGCGGTAGCCGAACACGCGTTTGCCGCACGTCGCGAGAAGACCGGCGGCGATTTCCTGCCGCACCATCTGCAGCGGATCGCGGCGATCTCGTGCGTGTTCCGCGACAACAACGGTTTTCGCGTGCGCTCGCTCGGCACGCCGCAGGACAACGAAGCGACGCTGATCCAGTCGTTCTACCGCGTGATCGAGAAATACACGCCGCAGCTCGTGTCGTGGAACGGCGGCGGTTTCGATCTGCCGGTGCTGCATTACCGCGCGCTCGTGCACGGTATTCCCGCCACCCGCTACTGGGATCTCGGCGAGGACGACCGCGAATTCAAGTGGAACAACTACATCTCGCGCTATCACTCGCGGCATACCGACCTGATGGACGTGCTCGCGATGTATCAGGCGCGCGCGAACGCGCCGCTCGACGCGCTGGCGAAGCTGTGCGGTTTCCCGGGCAAGCTCGGGATGGACGGCAGCCAGGTGTGGCCGGCGTTCCGCGACGGCCGGATCGACGAAATCCGCAACTATTGCGAAACCGACGTCGTCAATACGTACCTGTTGTATTGCCGGTTCCAGTTGATGCGCGGCGGCCTGACGCCGAGCGAGTACGCGGACGAGATCCTGCTCGTGAAGAATGCGCTCGCGCTGGAGCCGGCGCCGCACTGGGCCGAATACCTGGCGGGCTTCGATGCGTAGCGCGGACGGCCCGCGCCGCAACCGGCGCAATCAGGCCAGTTCGAGCAGCACCGGCTGGTGATCGGACGCGCGTACGTCGCCGTCGATCTCGCAGCGGATGACGCGCGGCAACAGCGTGTCGGTCACGAACACGAAATCGCACGCGAGCGGGCCTTCCGACCATTGCACCGTATCGTAGACGCCGGCGGTCGGCGGCGGTGTACGACCGGGATGCCGTGCGACCCACGCGTCGACGAAACCCGGTGCGTCGGCAATCGGCTCGAGGAAGCGCCGGTACGCATCGCTGTCGAATGCACTGTTGAAATCGCCGCAGACGATCGCATCGCGCGGTTGTCCGGTCGCGCTGAACGGCCCGTCGGCGGTTTCGGCGGGAGCGGGGTGTTCCGCATGCGCGCAGGCTTCGCGATGTCGGTCGCGTAGCGCATCGACCTGTGCCAGCCGCTGGCGCGCCGAGTAATACTCCAGATGCGTGGTGACCACGCGCAACCATCCGAAGGGCGCCCGCAACTCGATATCGAGCGCGACGCGCGGCATCGACGGCGCGCCGGCATCGGCTGGCCAAGGCAGCGATCGGCGCAGCACGCGCCCGACCGGCAACCGCGTGGCGATCGCGTTGCCAAACTGGCGGCGCGGTGCGTCTGGCCGGATGGACGGCAGGTCGGCGCCGATCGCGCCGACGATCGTATAGCCAGGCAGCAGCGCCGCGAGTTCGGCGAACTGGTCGGGGCCTGGCCGGCCGGGCAGTGCGTCGAAGCCGCGCGTGACCTCCTGCAGGCACATCACGTCGAAATCGCCGAGCCGACGGAGGGCCGCGACGGTACCGGCAAGATCGACGACACCGTCGGCGTCCCGACCCCATTGGATGTTCCAGTCGATCAATCGCATGGTCGAATCTCCTTGGTCCGGTGCTGCGAGCAGAACCCGTGCCGCCTGCGCGGCCGCGCATCGCGCCCGGTCGGCCGCGTGCGACCGGGCGCGGGGTGGTCAGCCGCTTATGCGCCACGCAGCGCGCCATGCGCACCGGCATCGGCGCTTGCGTGACGAAAGCGCGCGACGGGAGCCTTCGTCGTCTACAATCTCGCCTTCTTCAACGTTTGTCAGGAAAAGCTGGTGTCCGAAGCCGTCCCCACTTCTGCGCGCAAATCGAAAAACGCGCCCGTCGCGCCCGGGCCCGCCCCGGTTCTCGAGATCGAATCGCTCGACATGGAAGCGCGCGGTGTCGGCCGAACGATGACCGAGGACGGTCAGCCGGGCAAGGTGATCTTCGTCGAAGGCGCGCTGCCGGGCGAGCGCGTGACCTACTCGAGCTATCGCCGCAAGCCCAGCTACGAGCAGGCGACGGTCGTCGACATTCTGCGCCCGAGCGTGATGCGCACGCAGCCGAAGTGCACGTTCTTCGGCACCTGCGGCGGCTGCTCGATGCAGCATCTCGACATGCGCGCGCAGGTGGCGGTCAAGCAGCGCGTGCTGGAAGACAATCTGTGGCACCTGGCGAAGCTGCGTGCGGAAACGATGTTCGCACCGATCCACGGTCCGTCGTGGGGCTATCGCTACCGGGCGCGCCTGACCGTGCGCAACGTCGCGAAGAAGGGCGGCGTGCTGGTCGGGTTCCACGAGAAGAAGAGCAGCTACGTGGCCGACATGACGAGCTGCGAAGTGCTGCCGCCGCACGTGTCGGCGATGCTCGTGCCGCTGCGCCGGCTCGTCGAGGGGCTGTCGATTCGCGACCGGATGCCGCAGATCGAACTCGCGGTCGGCTCGGCCGTCACCGCGCTCGTGCTGCGCGTGCTGGAGCCGATCAACGCGGACGACGAAGCGCTGCTGCGCGCGTTCGCGGACGAGCACAACGTGCAGTTCTGGCTGCAGCCGAAGGGGCCGGACACGGTGACGCCGTTCTACCCGCTCGACGTATCGCTCGATTACACGCTGCCGGAATTCGGCATCCGCATGCCGTTCAAGCCGACCGACTTCACGCAGGTCAATCACCAGATCAACCGCGTGCTGGTGGGGCGTGCGCTGCGCCTGCTCGCGCCGTCGCGCGACGATCGCGTGCTCGACCTGTTCTGCGGGATCGGTAACTTCACGCTGCCGCTCGCGCGACTGGCGCGCGAAGTGATGGGCATCGAGGGCAGCGACACGCTGACCACGCGTGCGCTCGCGAACGCACGCGAGAACGGTGTCGACGGCCACACGACGTTCGCGTGCCGGAACCTGTTCGAGGTGACGGGCGACGATCTCCGCGCGCTCGGCGCATTCGACAAGTTCCTGATCGACCCGCCGCGCGAAGGCGCGCTCGCGGTGTCGAAGGCGCTGGCCGAGATCGCGCAGAGCGGCGCAGGCCCGCTGCCGAAGCGCATCGTCTACGTGTCGTGCAACCCGTCGACGCTCGCGCGCGATGCGGGCCTGCTCGTGCACGAAGCCGGCTACCGGCTGAAGGGCGCCGGGGTCGTGAACATGTTCCCGAATACGTCGCACGTCGAATCGATCGCGCTGTTCGAGCGCGACTGAGCCCGGGCGGCGGACGTAAAAAAACCGGCCCGCGGGCCGGTTTTTCATGGTGCGTGCCGAACGTCAGTTGCGGTTGCCGCCGAAGATGCCGAGCAGCGCAAGCAGGTTCGTGAACACGTTGTACAGGTCGAGGTAGATCGCGAGCGTGGCCGAGATGTAGTTCGTCTCGCCGCCGTTCACGACCCGCTGGACGTCGAACAGCATGTAGGCCGAGAAGATCGCGATGGCGAGCACCGACACGGTGAGCATCAGCGCCGGCAGCTGCAGGAAGATGTTCGCGACCGACGCGAGCAGGATCACGATCACGCCCATGAACAGCCACTTGCCGAGCCCGGAGAAGTCACGCTTGCTGACGGTGGCGATCGTTGCCATCGTCGCGAAGATGATGCCGGTGCCGCCGAACGCGAGCATGATCAGCGACGGGCCGTTCGAGAAGCCGAGAATGAAGCTCAGCAGCCGCGACAGCATCAGGCCCATGAAGAACGTGAAGCCGAGCAGCACGAACACGCCGGCCGCGCTGTTTTTGGTCCGCTCGATCGCGAACATGAAGCCGAACGCGATCGCGAAGAACGCGAGCAGGCTCATCATCGGGCTCGTGGCCGCGAACAGCGAGAAGCCCGTCGCGACGCCGACCCAGGCGCCCAACACGGTCGGCACCATCGACAGCGCGAGCAGCCAGTACGTGTTCCGCAGCACGCGGTTGCGAACCTCGGCGGTGCTGACGGAACCGCCGCGGCCGAAATTGTACGGATAGTCGTTCATGGTTTCTCCTAACATTGAACGCGTGGGCGTCCGGGGCCGGTTCGGCGCGCGCGATGTGCGGCGCAGCAAACCGGGGCAGCTATGGCTAAGATACGTTCCGTGCCGGGAGGTTTCAATGGCCTGGCGGAACAAAACACAGGGATTCTGAACCTTTCATGCGTGTAAGGGTTCAATCGCAATGATACACGGGATCGTGCTACAATAGCGGATTCATTTGAACCTGTAACTTCTTAATTTTTTGGAGTTTTTATGGCAATCGAGCGCACCCTGTCGATCATCAAGCCGGATGCGGTGGCAAAGAACGTGATCGGCCAGATCTACAGCCGTTTCGAAGGCGCCGGCCTGAAGATCGTCGCATCGCGCATGGCGCACCTGTCGCGTGCCGACGCAGAGAAGTTCTACGCAGTTCACGCAGCGCGTCCGTTCTTCAAGGATCTCGTCGATTTCATGATCTCGGGCCCGGTGATGATCCAGGTTCTGGAAGGCGAAGGCGCAATCCTGAAGAACCGCGACCTGATGGGCGCGACGGATCCGAAGAAGGCGGAAAAGGGCACGATCCGCGCCGACTTCGCCGACAGCATCGACGCGAACGCCGTACACGGCTCGGACGCTGCGGAAACGGCAGCGGTCGAAATCGCGTTCTTCTTCCCGGAAATGAACGTTTACTCGCGTTAAGCCCTGGCTGACAGCAAGTAGGCAGGATTCAGCGCACGCGGCAAGGCAGCACATCATGACGAGCGAAACTTCCGTCAATCTTCTCGACTTCGATGCCGAGGGTCTTGTCGCGTACTGCGGCAGCCTGGGCGAGAAGCCGTTCCGCGCCAAGCAGTTGCAGCGCTGGATCCACCAATACAACGCCGGCGATTTCGACGGCATGACCGATCTCGCGAAGTCCCTGAGGGAAAAACTCAAGGGCCGCGCATCGATCGTGATGCCGGACATCGCCAGCGATCACGTTTCCGCCGACGGCACGCGCAAGTGGCTGATCGACGTCGGAAACGGCAATGCGGTCGAAACCGTGTTCATCCCGGAAGAGACGCGCGGCACGCTGTGCGTGTCGTCGCAGGCCGGGTGCGCGGTGAACTGCCGCTTCTGTTCGACGGGCAAGCAGGGCTTCTCCCGCAACCTGTCGACAGCCGAAATCATCGGCCAGCTCCGGATGGCCGAATTTGCATTGCGAGCGTCGCTGGGCCGCGCGCCCGGACCGAACGGCAAGGCCGAACGGGTCGTCACCAACGTGGTGATGATGGGCATGGGCGAGCCGCTCCTGAATTACAGCGCGGTCGTACCCGCGATGCGGTTGATGCTCGACGACAACGCATACGGCCTGTCGCGCCGTCGCGTCACGCTGTCGACGTCCGGCGTGGTGCCGATGATGGACCGCCTCGGCGCCGAGTTGCCGGTCGCGCTGGCCGTTTCGCTGCACGCGCCGAACGATGCGCTGCGCGACGAGCTGGTGCCGCTCAACAAGAAGTATCCGCTGCGCGAGCTGATGGCCGCGTGCCAGCGTTATCTGAAGGTTG
Organism: Burkholderia sp. AU17457; assembly: GCF_002223255.1. Classification (NCBI taxonomy): domain Bacteria; kingdom Pseudomonadati; phylum Pseudomonadota; class Betaproteobacteria; order Burkholderiales; family Burkholderiaceae; genus Burkholderia; species Burkholderia sp. AU17457. The sequence goes on along the minus strand of NZ_NKFB01000003.1, from coordinate 1,571,200 downwards.
CGCCGCGCGACTTCATCACGTTCGAATACTGCATGCTCGACGGCGTCAACGACACCGAAGCGCATGCGCGCGAACTGCTGGCCGTCACGCGCGACGTGCCGTGCAAGTTCAACCTGATCCCGTTCAATCCGTTTCCGGAATCGGGCCTCATCCGCTCGAAGCCGGAGCAGATCAAGCGCTTCGCCCAGGTCCTCATCGATGCGGGTGTCGTCACGACCGTGCGCAAGACGCGCGGCGACGACATCGATGCCGCGTGCGGGCAGCTGGCCGGCGCGGTGAAGGATCGCACGCGCCTCGCGGAGCGAACGGGCGCAGCAGGAAAAATCATCGAAGTTCGGGCAGTTTGACGGGGGCACCTGGCCGGGGTGCCCGAACCCTTTGGCGGTGCAACACGCGAATAGCGATCGGTCGCGGCGCCTCGGCGCCGCGCATGGTATGAACCGTTGCGGGTGCCGGCCGGCAGGAGCCGGCGGCAGCCGCCAGTGAAGAAGAATCGACGCGAGGACAAGGATGAGTGAGCCGCAGCCGTCTAACGGCGCAGAGACGAATGCCGCGAAGCCGGCACCGGCGGGACTGGAATCGCTGGCAGCGGTCGGCAGCCGCCTGGCGCAGCTTCGGGAGACGAAGGGCTGGTCGGTCGACGACGTGTCGGCGCGACTCAAGGTCGCACCGCAAAAACTCCGGGCGCTCGAGGCCGGCGACATCAGCCATTTGCCCGGCGTGACGTTCGCGCTCGGGGTCGTGCGCAGCTACGCGAAGATGCTCGGCGTCGATCCGGAACCGTTCGCGCAGGCGCTGCGCCGCGAACGCGGGGTGCCGGAAGTCGACCTGTCGATGCCTGCGTCGTCGGGCACGGATCTGCCGCGCGGCCGCGTGTCGATCCCGCTCGGCGGCTCGTCGCGCCACCATCCGTGGCTGTGGGGAACGGGGATCGTCATCGTCGCGGTGGTCGCGGTACTGATGTGGCACACTGGCGGCGATTCGTCGGGCCTGCTCGCGCGCTTCAAGGGCGGCGACGCCGAACATGCGTCGGCCGCTGGCGCGGCGCCGGCATCGTCGTCTGCGGAAGAGGCGGCGACGAACGGCGCGTCGGCGGCGGTCGCGAATGAGGTTCCGGCCCCGGCCGCTGCATCGGCTGCGCCGGCGCAGGCGATCGCGTCGGCCGTTCCGGCGTCCGCGGCCCCGGTCGCGACGGCGGCTGCGTCGCAGCCCGTGCCGGAAACGGCGGCACCAGGCACGGCCGCGCCGGCCCAGCCGGCGAGCGTCGTGGTGGCGGCAGGCCAGTCGATGATCGAACTGAAGGTCAAGCAGGATTGCTGGTTCAGCGTGCGCGACAAGAACGGCAAGGAGCTGTTCTCGGCGCTGGTGCGCGGCGGCGAAACGAAGCAGGTTGCTGGTGATGGGCCGTTCAAGGTCACGATCGGCAACAAGGCCGGCCTCGACGCGGTTGCGTTCGACGGAAAACCGGTCGATCCGGCAAAATATTCGGCAGCGCGGGGTAACGTGGCGCGGTTCACGTTGCCCTGACGTCAAGCGCCGTGGCGAAGGCTTGCCGTCGATACCGGCAGGCCGTGAGAGCACGGCGCTTTTTCAATTCATGCGCCGCGTCGCGGCGCATTCCGCGTAAATGGATCTATCGATGCAATCCGAAGCTCAATCCCCACGCAGCAGTCAGATTTGTTCAACCGAGCCGGTGTTCGGCGGGCATCAGCCGCGCCGCGTATCGCATGCGGTGGATGTCCGCTGGGGCGGGCAACTCGTGACGATCGGCGGCGACGCGCCGGTGCGCGTGCAGTCGATGACGAATACCGACACGGCCGATGCGATCGGCACGGCGATCCAGATCAAGGAGCTCGCGAACGCGGGCTCCGAACTGGTGCGCATCACGGTCAATACGCCCGAAGCCGCGGCCGCCGTGCCGGCGATTCGCGAGCAGCTCGACCGGATGGGCGTGACCGTGCCGCTCGTCGGCGATTTCCACTACAACGGCCACCTGCTGCTGCGCGACTACCCGGGCTGCGCGGAGTCGCTGTCGAAGTACCGGATCAACCCCGGTAACGTCGGTCAGGGCGCGAAGCGCGACACGCAGTTCGCGCAGATGATCGAGGCCGCGGCGAAGTACGACAAGCCGGTGCGGATCGGCGTGAACTGGGGCAGCCTCGACCAGGACCTGCTCGCACGCATGATGGACGAGAACGGCGCGCGTGCGCAGCCGTGGGACGCGCAAAGCGTGATGTACGAGGCGCTGATCCAGTCGGCGATCGGCTCGGCGGAACGCGCGGTCGAGCTCGGCCTCGGCCGCGACCGCATCGTGCTGTCGTGCAAGGTCAGCGGCGTGCAGGACCTGATCGCCGTGTACCGCGAACTCGGCCGCCGCTGCGGCTTCGCGCTGCACCTCGGGCTGACCGAGGCCGGCATGGGCTCGAAGGGCATCGTCGCGTCGACGGCGGCGCTCGGCGTGTTGCTGCAGGAAGGGATCGGCGACACGATCCGCATCTCGCTGACGCCGGAGCCGGGCGCGTCGCGCACGGGCGAGGTGATCGTCGGCCAGGAAATCCTGCAGACGATGGGCCTGCGCTCGTTCGCGCCGATGGTGATCGCATGCCCGGGCTGCGGCCGCACGACGAGCACGCTGTTCCAGGAACTCGCGATGCAGATCCAGACGTATCTGCGCGAGCAGATGCCGGTCTGGCGCAAGGAATATCCGGGCGTCGAGAAGATGAACGTCGCGGTGATGGGCTGCATCGTCAACGGTCCGGGCGAATCGAAGCACGCGAACATCGGCATCAGCCTGCCGGGTTCGGGCGAGAACCCGGCCGCGCCCGTCTTCATCGACGGCGAGAAGGTCAAGACGCTGCGCGGCGAGCGGATCGCCGAGGAATTCCAGCAGATCGTCAGCGACTACGTCGCACGCAATTACGGCCGCACCGAGGCCCTGAACTAATTCGTCCACACACACGAACGATGACTGAACAGAAACGCAAGATCGAGAAGCTCACCGGCGTCAAAGGCATGAACGACATCCTTCCGCAGGATGCCGGCCTGTGGGAATTCTTCGAAGCTACCGTGAAATCGCTGCTGCGCGCGTACGGCTACCAGAACATCCGCACGCCGATCGTCGAACACACGCAGCTGTTCACGCGCGGCATCGGCGAGGTCACGGACATCGTCGAGAAGGAGATGTACAGCTTCACCGACGCGTTGAACGGCGAGAACCTGACGATGCGCCCGGAAAACACCGCGGCCGTCGTGCGCGCGTCGATCGAGCACAACATGCTGTACGACGGCCCGAAGCGCCTGTGGTACATCGGCCCGATGTTCCGTCACGAGCGTCCGCAGCGCGGCCGCTATCGCCAGTTCCACCAGGTCGGCGTCGAGGCGCTCGGCTTCGCGGGTCCCGATGCGGATGCCGAGATCATCATGATGTGCCAGCGCCTGTGGGACGACCTCGGCCTGACCGGCATCAAGCTCGAGATCAACTCGCTCGGCCTCGCCGAAGAGCGCGCCGCGCACCGCGTCGAGCTGATCAAGTACCTCGAGCAGTTTGCCGACGTGCTCGACGAGGACGCGAAGCGCCGCCTGTATACGAACCCGCTGCGTGTGCTCGACACGAAGAATCCCGCGCTGCAGGACATCGCGCAGAACGCGCCGAAGCTGATCGACTTCCTCGGCGACGAATCGCGTGCGCACTTCGAAGGGCTGCAGCGCCTGCTGCTCGCGAACAACATTCCGTTCAAGATCAACCCGCGTCTCGTGCGCGGCCTCGACTATTACAACCTGACCGTGTTCGAGTGGGTGACCGACAAGCTCGGCGCGCAGGGCACGGTCGCGGCTGGCGGTCGCTACGATCCGCTGATCGAACAGCTCGGCGGCAAGCCGACCGCCGCGTGCGGCTGGGCGATGGGCATCGAGCGCATCCTCGAACTGTTGAAGGAAGAGGATCTGGTGCCCGAGCAGGAAGGCGTCGACGTGTACGTCGTGCACCAGGGCGAGACCGCGCGCGAACAGGCGTTCATCGCGGCCGAGCGCCTGCGCGACACGGGCCTCGACGTGATCTTCCACTGCAGCGCCGACGGCGCGCCGGCGAGCTTCAAGTCGCAAATGAAGCGGGCCGATGCAAGCGGCGCCGCGTTCGCGGTGATCCTCGGCGAAGAAGAGGTCGCGAACGGCACGGTGGGCGTGAAAGCGTTGCGCGGCGCGGGTGCGGAAGGGGAAAAGAACGTTCAGCAGACCGTACCGGCCGAAAGCTTGACCGAATTCCTAATCAATGCGATGGTTGCATCCGCCGAAGATGGCGACGACTGATCGCGCTGGCATCCGCTCGACAAGAAAAGCCTGAACAGGAAGAAGGAATCGCTCGCCGATGAGTTATCACGACGAACAAGAATCGATTGAAAGTCTCAAGGCGTGGTGGGCCCGCTGGGGCAACCTCACCACGTGGATCGTGCTCGCGGCGCTCGTCGTCGCGGCCGGTTTCAACGGCTGGAACTACTGGCAGCGCCGTCAGGCTGCCGAGGCGTCCGGGCTGTACGAGCAGGTCCAGAAGGCCGCCGCCGCGAACGACAAGGCGACGATGGCCCGCGCGGCTGCCGACATGGAAGACAAGTTCGGCAGCACGCCGTATGCGCAGATGACGGCGCTCGCGGCCGCGAAGACGCTGTATGCGGCCGGCGACGCGGCAGGCGCGAAGGCGCAGCTGCAATGGGCCGTTGATCACGCCAAGGACGACGAGTACAAGCAGATCGCGAAGCTGCGTCTCGCGTCGCTGCTGCTCGACGAGAAGGCGTACGATGCGGGCCTCGCGCTGCTGTCGGGCACGCCGGTCGATGCATTCAAGGGCCTCGTGGCCGATCGTCGCGGCGATCTGCTCGCCGCGCAAGGCAAGACCGACGATGCGCGCGCGGCTTACAAGCTCGCGCTCGACGGCCTGTCGAAGGACGACCAGTCCGCGCGCCAGCTCGTGCAGTTCAAGCTCGACGCGCTCGGCGGCTGAATCCCGGTCCCCTCAACCTCTTAACTCTGCTTCGCTAACCGATGAATTTGCTGAAACGTTACGCTGTGCCCGTTGCCTGCGCGGCGGCTGTCCTCGCTTTGGCGGCTTGCTCGTCGTCGAAGGACGCGCGCCGCGTGCCGACGCCGCTCACCGAGTTCAAGCCCGTCATGGACGTGCAACAGGTCTGGAAGGCGAGCGTCGGCAAGGGCGGACGCTACCTGTTCTCGCCGGTGGCCGTGGGCGACGCCGTCTATGCGGCGGGCGAAAACGGTTCGGTCGAAAAGATCGACGCGAAGACGGGCCAGACGCTGTGGCGCTCGAAGGTCGGCTCGGATCTGTCGGCCGGTGTCGGCAGCGACGGCAACCTGACCGCGGTCGGTGCGCTGAAGGGCGGCGTGTTCGTGCTGGGCCCGGACGGCAAGCAGCTGTGGAAGACCACCGTGCAGGGCGAGATCTTCTCGCCGCCGCTCGTGGGCAACGGCCTCGTGGTCGTCCGCACGATCGACGGCCAGGTGATCGCGTTCAACGCGCAGACGGGCGAGCAGAAGTGGAACTACCGCAACCGTGCGGTGCCGCTGAACCTGCGCGTGTCGGCCGGCATGACGTTCGCGGGCGACGCGGCCGTGCTCGCGGGCTTCCCGGGCGGCGGTCTCGTCGCGATCAATCTGCAGACGGGCGAGCCGTTCTGGCAGACTCCGGTGTCGTTCCCGAAGGGCGTGACCGAGGTCGAGCGCATCAACGACGTCAGCGGCCCGCCGACGCTCGTGGGCGCGGAAACTTGCGCGGTGACGTTCCAGGGGCAGCTCGGCTGCTTCGATGCGAACTCGGGCCGTCCGCTGTGGGAAAAGCCGTTCTCGAGCCGCAGCGGCCTCGCGCAGGACGATTCGGTGGTCGCCGGCGGCGACGACTGGTCGGTCGTCACCGCGTACGACGCGGCCACGGGCAACCAGCTCTGGCGCAACGACAAGCTGAAGAGCCGTGACGTCGGCGTGCCGTACCTGCTCGGGCACGCGGTCGTGATGGGCGATTACAAGGGCTTTGTGCACTTCCTGTCGCGTGAAGACGGCAGCTTCATCGCGCGGATGAAGACCGACGGCAGCGCGATTACCGCGGCGCCGGTCCTCGCGGGCAATACGCTCGTCGTGCAGACGAAGGACGGCGGCCTGTACGGGTTCCGCCCGCGCTGACGCGCAGGAAACAGGCGCGACCGCGGCGCGGCGGGCAGGTCCCGCGCGCCGCGGTCGCGCGACTTGAAGGCGGCCGGCGTTCCCGGCCGCTCGGTATTTGAAAGGCAGTTCGAGACGAAAGACGACGGCGCGCAACGCGCGCCGGGCGCACGCATCCGGCGCGGCGCGAATTCGTGATATTTTCATTCAGCGCAGCCGCCCGCAGCAGCGGGCCTCCCGCTGCTGCGCTTCACCGTAGAAAACACAGATGAAACCGGTCATTGCCCTCGTTGGGCGCCCCAATGTGGGGAAATCCACGCTGTTCAACCGGCTCACGCGCTCGCGCGATGCGCTGGTCGCCGACTTGCCGGGTCTCACGCGCGATCGCCATTACGGCGAAGGGCGCGTCGGCGAACGGCCATACCTGGTCGTCGATACCGGCGGCTTCGAGCCCGTCGCGAAGGACGGCATCCTGCACGAAATGGCGCGTCAGACGCGGCAGGCCGTCGAGGAAGCCGACGTCGTCGTGTTCATCGTCGACGGCCGCAACGGACTCGCGCCGCAGGACAAGTCGATTGCCGACTACCTGCGCAAGACCGGCCGGCCGATCTTCCTCGTCGTCAACAAGGCCGAGGGGATGAAGTACACGGCGGTCGCGACGGACTTCTACGAGCTCGGGCTCGGCGACCCGCGCGCGATCTCGGCCGCGCACGGCGACGGCGTGACCGACATGATCAACGAGGCGCTGGAAGTTGCGTATGCGGGCCAGCCCGAGGAGGCGGACGAGGACGATCCGTCGCGCGGCATCAAGATCGCGATCGTCGGCCGGCCGAACGTCGGCAAGTCGACGCTCGTCAACGCGCTGATCGGCGAAGACCGCGTGATCGCGTTCGACATGCCGGGCACGACGCGCGACTCGATCTACGTCGACTTCGAGCGTAACGGCAAGAAATACACGCTGATCGACACGGCCGGCCTGCGACGCCGCGGCAAGGTGTTCGAGGCGATCGAGAAGTTCTCGGTCGTGAAGACGCTGCAGTCGATCTCCGACGCGAACGTCGTCATTCTTCTGCTGGATGCGCAGCAGGACATTTCCGACCAGGACGCGCACATCGCCGGCTTCGTCGTCGAGCAGGGCCGCGCGCTCGTGATCGGCGTCAACAAGTGGGACGGCCTCGACGATCACGCGCGCGACCGCGCGAAAGCGGATTTGACCCGCAAGCTGAAATTCCTCGACTTCGCGAAGTCGCACTTCATTTCGGCCGCGAAGAAGACGGGTATCGGCGCGCTGATGCGCTCGGTCGACGACGCGTACGCGGCGGCGATGGCGAAGCTGCCGACGCCGAAGCTCACGCGCGCGCTGATCGAGGCCGTCGAATTCCAGCAGCCGCGCCGTCGCGGCCCGGTGCGTCCGAAGCTGCGCTATGCGCACCAGGGCGGCCAGAATCCGCCGATCATCGTGATCCACGGCAACGCGCTCGACGCGGTGACGGAAACCTACAAGCGTTACCTCGAAAACCGATTCCGCGAAACTTTCTCGCTGACCGGGACTCCATTGCGCATAGAGTTCCGTTCGTCGAACAACCCGTACGCGGACAAGGGCTGAAGCACGCCCCGCAAGGCATCGGCCGCATGGCCAGTGGCCGGGCGGGGCAGGCAAAATCAGCTATAGTGTAGCGATTGGCGCCGGATCTCTTTTTCTTCGCCGCCAATCCAGATCAACCTGCAAAAAAAGATGGAGTACGCCATGAGCAACAAAGGGCAATTGTTACAAGACCCGTTTTTGAACGCACTGCGCAAAGAGCACGTTCCCGTTTCGATCTACCTCGTCAACGGCATCAAGCTTCAAGGGAACATTGAATCGTTCGACCAGTACGTCGTGTTGCTCCGTAATACGGTGACCCAGATGGTTTACAAGCACGCCATCTCGACGGTCGTGCCGGCGCGCCCGGTGAATTTCCACCCGGACGCGGAAGCCTCGTCCTAACCTATCGCAGCGGCCGGCATCCGGTCGCCGCGAGCGACCGATGCCAGCCGCCTTATCTTGACACCCGATAATTTGATCAACGCAGCGCTCGTCGGCATCGATTTCGGCAAGACCGATTTCGAAGCCAGTCTCGAAGAACTCAGTCTTCTCGCCTCCAGTGCGGGGGCCCGTCCCGCCGTCACCCTCACGGGTCGTCGTGCCAGTCCCGATGCCAAGATGTTCATCGGCAGCGGCAAAGCCGAAGAATTGCGGCTTGCCTGCGACACGCACAACGTCGAAATCGTCATCTTCAACCACGCGTTGGCGCCCGCCCAGCAACGTAATCTGGAGCAGGCACTTAACAGGCGCGTGGTCGATCGCACGAGCCTCATCCTCGACATCTTCGCGCAGCGCGCACGCAGCCACGAAGGCAAGCTGCAGGTCGAACTCGCGCAGCTTCAATATCTGTCGACCCGGCTCATTCGCGCGTGGACCCACCTCGAGCGGCAAAAGGGCGGTATCGGCCTGCGCGGCCCCGGCGAAACCCAGCTCGAAACCGACCGCCGGCTGATCGGCGAACGCATCAAGATGCTGAAGTCGCGGCTCGACCGGCTGCGCCGCCAGCACAGCACGCAGCGCCGGCAGCGCGCGCGCAGCGGCACGATGTCGGTGTCGCTCGTCGGCTATACGAACGCGGGCAAGTCGACGCTGTTCAATGCGCTGACGAAAGCGCAGGCGTACGCGGCCGACCAGCTGTTCGCGACGCTCGATACGACGTCGCGGCGCGTGTACCTCGGCGACGAGGTCGGCCAGATCGTCGTGTCCGATACGGTCGGGTTCATCCGCGAGCTGCCTCACCAGCTCGTCGCCGCGTTCCGCGCGACCCTCGAGGAAACGATCCACGCAGATCTGCTGCTGCATGTGGTCGATGCGTCGAGCGCGGTCCGGCTCGAGCAGATCGAGCAGGTCAACGGCGTGCTGCACGAGATCGGCGCGGACACGATCCGCCAGGTGCTGGTGTTCAACAAGATCGACGCCGTGCCCGAGCTGGCGGCCCGCGGCGACGCGGTCGAGCGGGACGAGTATGGTAATATTTCGCGCGTCTTTTTGAGCGCGCGCACCGGTCAGGGTCTTGATACGTTGCGTGCCGCCATCGCCGAAATCGCCTCCGCGGAACACCTTTCGAGCGCGACGTTGTCCGACGCGCTCGATGGCACGTCCGCTGAACCGCACGAAGACCACACGATTTCCGAACACGGGCGCTAACCGGTCCCGGCCGGTTCGCCGGCGTCCAATCTGGTGAACAAACTCTGGTGAACGAATACAACGAGCGGAGTACCTGGCGGCGGATGCGCGCCTTGCTGTCGATCAACGATCCCCGCTGGGGACGCGGCGAAGGCAATGGCAAGGACGGATCCCGCCCCCGCGCGAACGAATCGAAGCGTCCGCAAGGCGGCGACGGCGACGGTCCGCCCGATCTCGACGAGATGTGGCGCAACTTCAACCGGCGCCTGAGCGGCCTGTTCGGCGGCAAGGGCGGCAACGGCTTCCGTCCCGACAACGGCCGGGCCGCCCGGGTCGGCGTCGGCATCGTGATCGGCGTGCTGGTCGCGGTGTATGCGGGCAGCGGGCTGTTCGTCGTGCAGGAAGGTCAGACGGGCGTCGTGCTGCAGCTCGGCAAGCTGTCGGGCACGGTCGGCCAGGGCGTGCACTGGCGTGCGCCGTATCCGTTCGCGTCGCATGAGATCGTCGACACGTCGCAGGTCCGCTCGATCGAGATCGGCCGCAACAACGTCGTGCGCCTCGCGAACGTGAAGGAAGCCGCGATGCTGACGCGCGATGCCGACATCGTCGACGTGCGCTTCATCGTCCAGTACCGGATCCGTTCCGCCACCGATTACCTGTTCCGCAGCGTCGATCCCGAGCGCAGCGTGTCGCAGGCCGCGCAGGCCGCGGTGCGCGCGATCGTCGGCACGCGCAGCGCGGCCGACATGCTGAATCAGGATCGCGATGCGCTGCGCGAGCAGCTGTCCACCGCGATCCAGCGCGATCTCGACCGCTACCAGTCGGGGCTCGAGGTGACGGCCGTCACGATGCAGAGCGTCGCGGCGCCCGAGCAGACGCAGGCCGCGTACGCCGAAGTCGCGAAGGCGCGCGACGAGCGCGAGGCCGCGAAGCGCGCCGCGCAGGCGTATGCGAGCGACCTGCTGCCGAAGGCGCAGGGCGATGCGGCGAAGCTCGTCGACGAAGCGAAGGCGTATGCCGATCGCGTGGTCACGGAAGCCGAGGGCGACGCGGACCGCTTCAAGCAGGTCTATGCTCAGTACTCGAAGGCGCCCGCGGTCATCCGCGAGCGGATGTACCTCGAGACGATGCAGGAAATCTATTCGAACGCGACGAAGGTGTTCGTCGGCAACAAGGGCGGTAACAGCGTCGTGTACCTGCCGCTCGACAAGCTCGTCGAGCAGGGGCGGCAAAACGCCGCGGCGTCGACCGGCGCGTCCGCGCCCGATGCGGCGTCGGCACCGGCGGCCACGGCGCCGGCGGCAGCCGCAGCCGCGCCGGCGAGCGCCGCACCGGCCGCCACCGCGTCGGGTGTCGACGTGCTGCGATCGCGCGAAGCGTTTCGCAGCCGGTCGCGTGAAGACGATACGAAGTAACGGGGAGCGCAGAACATGAACCGAATCATTGCGCTCGTCGTCGCAATCGTGATCGTTGCCTTCGCGGCGTCGTCGACGGTCCTCACCGTCGATCCGCGCCATGCGGCCGTGCTGTCGGGCCGCGACGGCAGCCAGCCGGAGCTCGCGGGCCCCGGCGTCCATTTCAAGCTGCCGCCGCCGCTGCAGACGGCCACGCTGATCGACACGCGCCTGCAGTCGTTCGAGTCGTCCGATCCGCTGCAGCTGGCGACCGAAGACAAGCACGACCTGCTCGTCGCGTATGCGGTGAAGTACCGGATCAACGATCCGATGAAGTATTTCACCGCGACGGGCGGTGACCCGGCGGCGGCGGCCGAACGGCTGTCCGGCGCGCTGAAGGGCGCGCTCGGCGACGCATTCGGCAAGCGCGCGCTCGACGATGCCCTCGGCGGTCAGCGCGCGATCGCCGATGCGGCGCGCGATGCGGCGAAGGCGCAAGCGTCGGGTTTCGGCGTCGACGTGGTCGACGTCCAGCTGACGCGTGTCGACCTGCCGGCCGCGCAGACGGACGCCGTCTATCAACGGATGATCGGCGCGTTGCGCGATCAGGCGGTCCAGGTGCGTGCGCAAGGCGCGGCTGACGTCGAGCAGATCAAGGCCGACGCGGAACGCGAGCAGCAGGCCGTGCTCGCGAACGCGTACAAGTCCGCGCAGACGATCAAGGGCGAGGGCGATGCGAAGGCCGCGACGATCGCCGCCGACGCGTTCGGCCGCGATCCGCAGTTCTATCAGTTCTACGCGAGCCTGCAGGCGTACCGGAACACGTTCAAGCGCAACGACATCATCGTCGTCGATCCCGACAGCGAGTTCTTCCGCTTCATGCGCAGCCCGACGGGCGGTGCCGCACCGGCGGCGCCTGCTCCCCGCAAACATTGACCTTGGGGCGCCGCGTCGAGCGGCGCCGTCGCTCGCATGGACCTGGCTGGCTCGTTGTTGCTCGCAGTAGCGCTGATGCTGATCATCGAGGGGGCGTTCCCCTTCGTGTTTCCTGTCGCCTGGCGCGACACGTTTCGTAGAATAGCCGAGCGGCCGCCGCATCATATCCGGATCGGCGGGCTGATCGTGATGGTGCTCGGGCTCGTGCTGCTGTTGTTCGCGACCTGACCGGCGCCCCGATCCGGACGGCGCATCCGCCGTTCGTTCCGCCCGATTTCGAAGTTCCGATTCAACTCGCGGCGCGCGTGACGCGCGCCGTTTCCCGTCGTAGGACCGTACCGATGTCGACCTGGTTACTTCCCGAGAATATCGCCGACGTGCTGCCGTCGGAAGCGCGCAAGATCGAGGAGCTGCGCCGCAGGCTGCTCGACCGCTTCCGTTCGTACGGCTACGAAATGGTGATGCCGCCGCTGCTCGAATACCTCGAATCGCTGCTGACGAGCGGCGGCGCCGATCTGCGCCTGCGCACCTTCAAGCTGGTCGACCAGCTGTCGGGCCGCACGCTCGGCCTGCGCGCGGACATCACGCCGCAGGTCGCGCGGATCGACGCACACCTGTTGAATCGTCAGGGCGTGACGCGCCTCTGCTACGCGGGTCACGTGATGCATACGCGTCCGCGCGGCCTGCACGCGACGCGCGAGCAGATCCAGATCGGCGCCGAAATCTACGGCCACGCCGGGCTCGAGGCCGATCTCGAGATCCAGCAACTGATGCTCGACGCGCTGCATCTCGCGGGCCTGTCGCGCATCCGTCTCGACCTCGGTCACGCGGGCGTGCTCGCGGCGCTGCTGGCGCGCGACGCGCAGGCAGCCGAGCGCGGCGAGTCGCTGTACGACGCGCTGTCGGGGAAGGACGTGCCGCTGCTGAACGAACTCACCGACGATCTCGGCGCCGATACGCGCGCCGCGCTGCGCGCGCTGCCGAACCTCTACGGCGACGCGAGCGTGCTCGCCGAGGCGCGCACGCGCCTGCCGGTGCTGCCCGAAATCACGCGGGCGCTCGACGATCTGGCACAGCTTGCGTCGCAGGCGAAGGGCGTCGAAGTCGCGATCGATCTCGCCGACCTGCGCGGCTACGCGTACCACAGCGGCGCGATGTTCAGCGCCTACGTCGACGGCGTGCCGAATGCGATCGCGCGCGGCGGCCGTTACGACCACGTGGGGCAGGCCTATGGCCGTGCCCGTCCGGCGACCGGCTTCTCGCTCGATCTGCGCGAGCTCGCGCGGATTTCGCCGGTCGAGGCGCGCGGCACCGCGATTCTCGCGCCGTGGGCGCAGGACGATGCGCTGGGTGCCGCCGTCGCGGCCCTGCGGGATGCGGGCGAGGTCGTGATCCAGGCGCTGCCGGGCCACGACCACGTGCTCGACGAGTTCGCGTGCGATCGTTCGCTCGTCGAGCGTAACGGCGCATGGGTGGTCGAGCCCCGATAAACGGGTGTTCGCGGGCCGTGCTTCGGCGTGCATATCGTTGAAGCGAAACGGAAAAATTCGGAAACGCCCGCGAACATAGGTAGAATACGTTTTTAACCAGCTAACGAATCAACATGTCTGCCAGCGCAGTGAACGTGACTCCCGGGCGCAACGTCGTCGTCGTGGGAACGCAATGGGGTGATGAAGGCAAGGGCAAGATCGTCGACTGGCTGACGGACCACGCTCAGGGCGTCGTGCGTTTCCAGGGCGGTCACAACGCCGGCCACACCCTCATCATCGGCGGCAAGAAAACGATCTTGCGCCTCATTCCGTCGGGCATCATGCGTGAAGGCGTCGCCTGCTACATCGGCAACGGCGTCGTCCTGTCCCCCGAAGCACTGTTCAAGGAAATCGGCGAGCTGGAAGAGGCCGGCGTGAACGTGCGCGACCGTCTGTTCATCTCCGAAGCGACGACGCTGATCCTGCCGTACCACATCGCGATCGACCAGGCGCGCGAAGCGCGCAAGGGCGCGGGCAAGATCGGCACGACGGGCCGCGGCATCGGCCCCGCGTACGAAGACAAGGTCGGCCGCCGCGCGCTGCGCGTGCAGGACCTGTTCGACGCGAAGACCTTCGCCGATCGCCTGCGCGAAAATCTCGATTTCCACAATTTCGTACTGACCCAGTATCTGGGCGGCGCGGCCGTCGATTTCCAGGCCACGCTCGACACGATGCTCGGCTATGCCGACCGCCTGAAGCCGATGGTGGCCGACGTGTCGCGCCGCCTGTACGACGCGAACAACGCGGGCCAGAACCTGCTGTTCGAAGGCGCGCAAGGCACGCTGCTCGACATCGACCACGGCACCTATCCGTTCGTCACGTCGAGCAACTGCGTCGCGGGTGCGGCGTCGGCCGGCGCGGGCGTCGGTCCGCAGAAACTCAACTATATCCTCGGTATCACGAAGGCGTATTGCACGCGCGTCGGCTCGGGCCCGTTCCCGAGCGAGCTGTACGATGCGGACAACCCGCAGCGTCAGGACCAGATCGGCGTCACGCTCGCGAACGTCGGCAAGGAATTCGGTTCGGTCACCGGCCGTCCGCGCCGCACCGGCTGGCTCGATGCGGCTGCGCTGCGTCGCTCGATCCAGATCAACGGCGTGTCGGGCCTGTGCATGACGAAGCTCGACGTGCTCGACGGCCTCGACGAAGTCAAGCTGTGCGTCGGCTACCGAGTCGACGGCAAGGACGTGGACATCCTGCCGCGCGGCGCGGTTGATGTCGCGCGTTGCGAACCGGTGTACGAGACGTTCCCCGGCTGGAAGGAAAGCACCGTCGGGATCAATACGTGGGACGCGCTGCCGGCGAATGCGCAGGCCTACCTCGCCCGCGTCCAGGAAGTGGCTGGCGTGCCGGTCGATATGGTGTCGACGGGCCCGGACCGCGACGAAACGATCCTGCTCCGCCATCCGTTCAAGGTGTAAGCTCCAGATGACGCAGCAAATCACGATGACGGCGGCAGACTTGATGACCGATCCGCGCAACGACGACAAGAACCTGTGGGTAGGCTGGGACGAGTATCACCGTCTGATCGAACTGCTCGCGCTCCAGGTGCATGCGTCGGGCTGGAAGTTCGACCAGATCCTCTGCCTTGCGCGCGGCGGCCTGCGCGTTGGCGACCAGCTGTCGCGCATCTACGACGTGCCGCTCGCGATTCTTGCGACGAGTTCGTACCGGGAAGCGGCCGGCACCGAGCAGGGCGAGCTCGACATCGCGCAGTACATCACGATGACGCGCGGCCATCTCGCGGGCAACGTGCTGCTGGTCGACGACCTCGTCGATTCGGGCGTCACGCTCGCGCGCGTGCAGGAGCACCTGAAGGAGCGTTATCCGGCGGTCACGGCCGTGCGTTCGGCCGTGCTCTGGTACAAGGGTTGCTCGAAGGTCAAGCCCGACTATCACACGCAGTTCCTGCCGACGAATCCGTGGATTCATCAGCCGTTCGAGGAGTGGGACACGGTACGTCCGCACAACCTCGAGGCGTGGATCAAGCGCGGTCGCGCGCAGCGCGACGGTTCGGGCGCGTAAGCGGCCGGCCGATCGAAGGAAAGCCTTGTACGGCGCCGCTTGCGGCGCCGTTTTTCGTTGGCGCGCGCGGTGCGCCACGCGGCGCGCGGCGCGCACCCGATAGGCAGGCGGCGCGGCCCCGGCTATGATGGCAGCCCTGCCACAGGTCGCGCCGGATTGCATGCGTCACGTGGATCACGTGGTTCCACGGCAACACGGCAGGGCGGCGTTTCACGGGGGCGCGAGTAGAATAGCGCTCGTTTTGTCCGACCCGGACCCGATTATTACGCTTCATATGAACGACACGACTCACGCGACCGACGCCGCACACTCGCCGCATTCGACGCAACAACACTCGATGCGGGCGCTAGCGATAGCAGCCATCGGCGTCGTGTTCGGCGACATCGGCACCAGCCCGCTGTATTCGCTGAAGGAGGCGTTCAGCCCCGCGCACGGTATTCCGCTGACCGAAGCGTCGATTCTCGGCGTGATCTCGCTGCTGTTCTGGGCCATCGTGCTGGTGGTCGGCGTCAAATACCTGCTGTTCGTGATGCGGGCGGACAACAACGGCGAAGGCGGCGTGCTCGCGCTGATGGCGCTGTCGCTGCGGCCGCTGGACTCCAAAACCCGGGTCGCGGGCGCGTTGATGGCGCTCGGGATATTCGGCGCGTGCATGTTCTACGGGGACGCGGTGATCACGCCGGCGATCTCGGTGATGTCGGCCGTCGAAGGTCTCGAGATCGCGACGCCGCACCTGTCCCATCTCGTGCTGCCGATCACGATCGTGATCCTGATCGCGCTGTTCTGGATCCAGCGGCACGGTACCGCGCTGGTCGGCAAGCTGTTCGGTCCGATCATGGTGCTGTGGTTCGTCGTGATCGCGGCGCTCGGCGTGTACCACATCGTGCGCGTGCCGGGCATCATCGCGGCAATCAATCCGTATTACGCGGCGTCGTTCATGGCCGACCACCTGCTGCAGGCCTACGTCGTGCTCGGCTCGGTCGTGCTGGTGCTGACCGGCGCGGAAGCGCTCTACGCGGACATGGGCCACTTCGGTGCAAAGCCGATCCGGTACGCCGCATACGGGCTCGTGATGCCGTCGCTCGTGCTGAACTACTTCGGCCAGGGCGCGCTGCTGATCCAGAATCCGAAAGCGATCGAAAACCCGTTCTTCCTGCTGTCGCCCGAATGGGGGCTGCTGCCGCTCGTCGTGCTGTCGACGGTCGCGACCGTGATCGCGTCGCAGGCCGTGATCTCGGGCGCGTATTCGCTGACGTCGCAGGCGATCCAGCTCGGCTACGTGCCGCGCATGAAGGTGCTGCATACGTCGGAGCTTGCGATCGGCCAGATCTACGTGCCGGTCGTGAACTGGCTGCTGCTGGCCGTGATCCTCTGTATCGTCATCGGCTTCAAGAGCTCGGATAACCTCGCGGCCGCGTACGGCATCGCGGTGACGGCGACGATGGTGATCACGACCGTGCTCGCATGCGTCGTGATGGTCAAGGTATGGAACTGGAACCGGCTGCTGGTCGGTGCGATCATCACGGTGTTCCTCGCGATCGACCTCGGCTTTTTCGGCGCGAACCTGCTGAAGGTCGCGCAGGGCGGCTGGTTGCCGCTCGGCATCGGCGCGCTGCTGTTCTTCCTGCTGATGACATGGTACAAGGGGCGTCACATCGTCAAGGAACGCACGGCGGCCGACGGTATCCCGCTCGAGCCGTTCCTGCAGGGGCTGCTCGCGCATCCGCCGCACCGCGTGTCGGGCACCGCGATCTACCTGACCGGCAACGACAAGCTCGTACCCGTCAGCCTGCTGCACAACCTGAAGCACAACAAGGTGCTGCACGAGCGGACCATTTTCCTGACGTTCGTTACGCGCGACATTCCGTACGTGCGCGACGACAAGCGCCTGAGCTCGCGCGATGCGAGCGGCGGGCTGTACATCGTCAAGGCCGAGTACGGCTTCAACGAGACGCCGGACGTGAAGGCCGTGCTCGAGGAATTCGGCCGCACGCACGACATGACGTTCGAACTGATGGACACGTCGTTCTTCCTCGCACGCGAAACGGTGGTGCCGACGCATCTGCCCGGCATGTCGATCTGGCGCGAACGCGTGTTCGCGTGGATGCATCAGAACGCGGCGAAGCCGACCGACTTCTTCTCGATTCCGGCGAACCGCGTCGTCGAGCTCGGCACCAAGATCGAAATCTGACGGGCGCGAGGGGACCGCGGACGCAGCCCATGCCGAGCAAGTCGCGCGTGTCGCCGAAGCAATAAAAAACCCGCCTTTCGGCGGGTTTTTTGTGGTCGATGCCTTTGCGTGCTCAGCGCTTCAGCTTCGCGAATGCGGCGGCCATCGCGCCGGCCGGTTCCGGCTCGCGCGAACGCTGCGGGCGGGCGGCGCCGCGGCCCGCGTTGCCGCGATCCTGGCCGCCGCGCGACGCCGTGCCGGGCGCGGCCGCGTCGTCGTCGAGGCGCATCGTCAGCGCAATGCGCTGGCGCTTTACGTCGACGTCGATCACCTTCACCTTGACGACCTGGCCGGCCTTCACGACTTCGTGCGGGTCCTTGATGAACTTCGTCGACATCGCGGACACGTGGACGAGGCCGTCCTGGTGCACGCCGATATCCACGAACGCGCCGAACGCGGCGACGTTCGTCACGACGCCTTCGAGCGTCATGCCCGGCACGAGATCCGACACCTTTTCGACGCCTTCGCGGAACGTGGCCGTCTTGAATTCCGGACGCGGATCGCGGCCCGGCTTCTCCAGTTCGGCCAGGATGTCGCGCACGGTCGGCAGGCCGAAACGTTCGTCGACAAATTCCGTCGGCGACAGGCCCGACAGCGCTTCGCGGTTGCCGAGCACGTCGTCGATGCGCTTGTTGATCTTCGCGAGCATCCGTTCGACGACCGGATACGCTTCCGGGTGCACCGACGAGCGGTCGAGCGGATTCTCGCCGCCGTTGATGCGCAGGAAGCCGGCGGCCTGTTCGAAGGTTTTGTCGCCGAGGCGCGGCACCTTGCGCAGGTGTTCGCGCGACGGGAACGGGCCGTTCGCATCGCGATAGTCGACGATGTTGCGCGCGAGCGTCGCGTTCAGGCCCGACACGCGGGCGAGCAGCGGGGCCGACGCCGTGTTCGCGTCGACGCCGACCGCGTTCACGCAATCCTCGACGACCGCGTCGAGCGAGCGGGCGAGTTCGCGCTGGTTCACGTCGTGCTGGTACTGGCCGACGCCGATCGCCTTCGGCTCGATCTTCACGAGCTCCGCGAGCGGGTCCTGCAGGCGGCGGGCGATCGACACGGCGCCGCGCAGCGACACGTCGAGGTCCGGGAATTCCTTCGCGGCGAGCTCGGACGCCGAGTAGACCGACGCGCCGGCCTCCGACACGACGATCTTCTGCAGGCGCAGCTCAGGGTGTTTCGCGATCAGTTCGCTCGCGAGCTTGTCGGTTTCGCGCGACGCGGTGCCGTTGCCGATGCTGATCAGCTCGGCCTGCGTCTGCGCGGCGATGCGCGCGAGTTTCGCGATCGAGCCGTCCCAGTCGCGGCGCGGCTCGTGCGGGTAGATCGTGTCGGTCGCGAGCACCTTGCCGGTGCGGTCGACGACCGCGACCTTCACGCCCGTGCGCAGGCCCGGGTCGAGGCCGATCACGGCCTTCGGGCCGGCAGGCGCGGCCAGCAGCAGGTCGTTCAGGTTGCGCGCGAACACGCGGATCGCCTCGGTTTCGGCCGTCTCGCGCAACTGCGTGAGCAGTTCGTTTTCGATATGCGGCTGCACCTTCACGCGCCAGCACCAGCGGCAGACGTCGGACAGCCATTTGTCGGCCGGACGGTTCTGGTTCGCGATGCCGAAATGGCGCGCGATCATCGCCTCGCCGGGATGCGGCACCTGCGCGTCGAGCTCTTCGCCGAGGCCGAGCTTGATCGTCAGCACGCCCGCGTTGCGGCCGCGGAACAGCGCGAGCGCGCGGTGCGACGGCACGGTCTTGATCGTTTCCGCGTAGTCGTAATAGTCGCGGAATTTCTCGCCTTCCTCGTTTTCCTTGCCCTCGACGACGGCCGACGACACGACGCCCTGGTTGTGCAGGTAGTCGCGCAGCTTGCCGAGCAGCTCCGCCGTCTCGCCGAACTGCTCGGACAGGATGTCGCGCGCGCCGTCGAGCGCCGCTTTTACGTCGGCGACGCCCTTGTCGGCGTCGACATACGCGGCCGCCTCGGCCTGCGGGTCGAGCAGCGGGTTCGCGAGCAGCGCCTGCGCGAGCGGCTCGAGGCCGGCCTCGCGGGCGATCTGCGCACGGGTGCGGCGCTTCGGCTTGTACGGCAGATAAAGGTCCTCGAGCACCTGCTTGCTGTCGGCCGCGTCGATCGCGGCACGCAGTTCGTCGGTCAGCTTGCCTTGTTCGTCGATGCTCGACAGGATCGCGGCGCGGCGATCCTCGAGCTCGCGCAGGTACAGGAGGCGTTCCTCGAGCTGGCGCAGCTGCGTGTCGTCCAGGTTGCCGGTCACTTCCTTGCGGTACCGGGCAATGAACGGAACGGTCGAGCCTTCGTCGAGGAGTTGCACGGCCGCCGCGACCTGGCGCGGCTGGACGGACAGTTCGGTGGCGATGCGCTGTACGATCTTGAGTGCTACGGTTTCCGTCATGTCGTGGATGGTCTGTCTGCCTGCTGAAATCGCGGCGCGGGCCGGCAGGCCCGAAGCGGCGGGCTGCCCGGCGGGCCCGGCGGGCCAAAGGCCGCGGGTGAATGAAGCGGGGCATTTTGCCATAAATGGCGGAGCGTCCAGCCGGGGGTGATAGAATTTGACACATGTCCCGCAGCTTTCCTACGACGTTGCCAACTTCCCGTATTTCTCTCGTCGCGCTCGGCGCAGCGCTCGCCGCGGCTTTGTCCGCCGGGCCTTCCGGCGCATTCGCGCAGGCCTCGGACGCCGCCGCGTCCGTGCCCGTTGCCGCTTCCGCCCCGGATTTCGACGCCCGTCAAAAAGTGCTCAATCAACGCTCCGCGGAAAACGATTATCGTTATGCGGTGGCGGAGCACGATTGCTACAGCAAATTCTTCGTCAACCACTGTCTCGGCAAGGCGCGCGACCAGATGCGCGAGGAGCGGGCGAGTATCCGCCAGGAGCAGCTCGCGCTCAACGACGAGCAGCGCGCGGTGCGGGCGCAGCAGCGCGACCAGCAGCAGGCGCTGAAGCAGGCCCAGAACGCGGCGGAAGCGCCGCAGCGGGCGGCGAACGACGCGGCCAACGCGGCTGCATTCCGCGACAAGCAGGAGCAGAATGCACTGAAGCAGGCGCAGCGCGGCGCGGAAGGGCCGCAACGCGCGGCGAGCAAGCAGGCATACGACCAGAAGCAGGCGGATTTCCAGCGCAAGCTCGACCAGGCGCACCAGCAGGCGGCGCAGAAGGCGCAGGAGCGGGCGGACAACGCCACGCGCTACGAGCAGAAGCAGAAGGAAGCCGCGCAGCACAAGGCCGATGTCGAGCGGCGTCAGCAGGAAGCGGCCCAGAAGGCCAAGCAGCAGCAACAGCAGGGGCAGTAACGTGTTGAATTGATCGGGATCAGTCTCGGGCGCGTCGGCACGCCGGCCGTCGCGCTGCTTCGATGAGGAGGCAAGTATGCAAAACCGTCACACGGAACAGCAGCAGGAATTGCACAACCGTTTGGCTGCATTGCAGGAGCAGCACCAGCAGCTCGCTCGGGAGATCGAGCTGAAGGAAGGGCACTCCGACATCGACGACATCACGCTGCACCGGCTGAAGAAGGAAAAGCTGGCGGCCAAGGACAAAATCATTTTGCTGCAATCGCAGCTCGAACCGGATAAGCGCGCCTGAGCGCGGCCTGGCAAGCGCCGGCGCCGCCCGGGCGCTGGACACAGGAACGCTTGCCTTGAATTCACCGCTTGAAGCCACCCCCGATGCCCGGCGTGACACGACGTCCGCCGGGCGCGCTCGTGCGCCCGAAGGCACCTTCGAGCTGAGCCGCAAGCGTGTCGACGAACTCGACACGATCTTCGGCGAAGGCGGGTTGCTGGCGCGCGCGCTCGACGGCTATCGGCCGCGTACGTCGCAGATCGAGATGGCGCGCGCGGTCGCGTCCGCGATGGAAGCGTCGGCGCGCCGGATGCCCGAGCCCGAGATCTTCGAAACCCGCAAGCGGCCGGCGCGCCGCCTGGGCGACGCCGACAAGCCGGGCGGGCCGGCCGCGGAGGATGCCGCGGCAGCCGAGTCCGACGGCGACGCAGGCGACAACACGCTGATCGTCGAGGCCGGCACGGGTACTGGCAAGACCTACGCGTATCTGGTGCCCGCGATGCTGTGGGGCGGCAAGGTGATCGTGTCGACCGGCACGAAGCATCTGCAGGACCAGCTGTTCCAGCGCGACATCCCGACCGTGCGCAACGCGCTGGCGGTGCCGGTGACGGTCGCGATGCTCAAGGGCCGCGCCAACTACCTGTGCCACTACTACCTGCAGCGCACGGCCGACAACGGCCGGCTGCCGTCGCGGCAAGATACCGCGTATCTGCAGGAAATCGTCCGCTTCGCGAAAATCACGAAGAGCGGCGACAAGGCCGAACTCGCAAGCGTGCCTGAAAACGCGCCCGTATGGTCGATGGTCACGTCGACGCGCGACAACTGCCTCGGCCAGGAATGCCCGCACTACAAGGAATGCTTCGTGATGCAGGCACGGCGCGAGGCCCAGCAGGCCGACGTCGTCGTCGTCAACCATCACCTGTTCTTCGCGGACATCATGCTGCGCGACACGGGGATGGCCGAACTGCTGCCGAACGCGAACACGATCATCTTCGACGAAGCGCACCAGTTGCCGGAGACGGCGACGCTGTTCTTCGGCGAGACGCTGTCGACGACGCAGATCCTCGAGCTCGCGCGCGACACGGTGGCCGAAGGCTTGAGCCATGCGCGCGACGCGGTCGAGTGGGTGAAGCTCGGCGGCGATCTCGAGCGCGCGGCGCGCGACTTGCGCCTCGCGTTCGCGAACGACCAGATCGTGCGCATGTCGCTCGCGCAGCTCGGCGACGATCACCCGATGTTCGGTGCGCTCGACGCGCTCGACGTTGCGCTCGACGCGCTCGCATCGGCGCTCGCGGGCCAGGCCGAGCGCGCGGAATCGCTCGGTGCGTGCCTGCGGCGCGCGCGCGAGCTGCAGGACCTGCTGGCCGGCTGGGTCGCGGCCGGCGCGGCGGAGGCAGCCGCGCAGGCCGACGCGGCAGCGGCCGGCGGCAACTCGGCATCCGACGGCGATCCGAACGAGAAGGTGCGCTGGGTCGAGGTGTTCGCGCATACCGTGCAGCTACACGAAACGCCGCTGTCGGTCGCGCCGATTTTCGCGAAGCAGCGTGCGGGCGTGCCGCGCGCATGGGTGTTTACGTCGGCCACGTTGTCGGTGCGCGGCGATTTCACGCACTACGCGGCGCAGATGGGCCTCAGCTCGCGTCGTTCGATGACACTCGCCAGCCCGTTCGATTACCAGTCGCAGGGGCTGCTGTACGTGCCGCGCAATCTGCCGCAGCCGTCGTCGCCGGCGTTTACCGATGCCGTCTTCGATGCCGCGCTGCCCGCGATCGAGGCATCCGGCGGCGGCGTGTTCATGCTGTGCACGACGCTGCGCGCGGTCGACCGGATCGCGTCGAAACTGCGCGACGTGATCGAATCGCGCGGCTGGAACACGCCGCTGCTCGTGCAGGGCGACGCAAGCCGCACCGAGCTGCTCGACCGCTTCCGCGCGTACGGCAATGCGATCCTGGTCGGCAGCCAGAGTTTCTGGGAAGGCGTCGACGTGCGCGGCGATGCGTTGTCGCTGGTCGTGATCGACAAGCTGCCGTTCGCGCCGCCGGACGATCCGGTGCTGGCCGCGCGGCTCGACGCGTTGACGAAGAAGGGGCTGAGCCCGTTCGCCGTGCACCAGTTGCCGCAGGCCGTGATCACGCTGAAGCAGGGCGCGGGCCGGTTGATTCGTGCGGAGACGGATCGCGGCGTGCTGATGATCTGCGACACGCGGCTCGTCGACAAGCCTTACGGGCGCCGGATCTGGCAAAGCCTGCCGCCGTTCAAGCGCACGCGCGAGATCGCGGTCGTGCAGGATTTCTTCGACGAGCAGCGCGCGGACAAGCGCGCGTGACCGCACGCGCGGCGCGTGTCGTGTGAACGCCCCGGCGCCGTCCGAATGCGGCGCCCATAAAAAAAACCCGGCTCGATGGCCGGGTTTTTTGCGTGCGCAACGGGTGTTACATCGCGCCGTGCTTCAGAACTGCCACCACGACTTCTTCGTACCGGGGCGAGAATGGCCGGTCACGTACGGGCTGTCGGGGAACGTGCCGGCGAGCACGCGCTTGGTGTCCTCGGCGAGTTCCGGCTGATTCAGCTTGCCGTACGACAGGATCATGATGTGCAGCGCATCCTCGATCGCCGGCGCGCCCTTGTAGTCCTTGATCGCGAGTTGCGCGCGGTTGATGGCCGCGACATACGCGCCACGACGGTAGTAGTAGTCGGCCGCGTGCACTTCGTGCGATGCGAGCGCGTTGACGATGTAGCGCATCCGTGCAGCCGCGTCGGGCGCGTACTTGCTCTTCGGGAAGCGGTCGACGACGACCTTGAACGCATCGTACGATTCGCGCAGCGCCTGCGGATCGCGCTCGCTCATGTCCTGGCCGGAAAAGCGCCCGAACAGGCCGAGATCGTCGTTGAAGTGGATCATCCCCTTCAGGTAGTACGCGTACGGGATGTCCGGATGATCGGGGTGGAGCTGGATGAAGCGATCGACGGCCTGGTCGGCGGCTGCCGCTTCGTTGTCCTTCCAGTTGCAGTATGCAACGTTGATCTGTGCCTGCTGCGCGAAATGGCCGAACGGATCGCGGCCTTGCAGCGATTCGAAATATTTCGCGCACTTGCCCCAGTCGCCGCCGGACAGTGCGTCCTGGGCCTCTGAGTATAATTTGTTGTTCGACCAGGTAGCCGTCTCGTCCTGCTTCTGCGGCAAGCCGTGGCAGCCGGCGATGAGGGCCGCGGCCGCTACCGCCGCAGCCCGGGCGGCGACGGTTCTGGCCGTGCGTTTGGTCGAATTCATCATGCTCGCATGTCCTAGCTTCAAGTCTCGGTGACCCAGTCTAAATGACCCGTTCAAGTTCGCAGAATGCCCAGCCGGGCACACCAAATCGCGAAGATTATAGCCCAAGCGATCGGCCCGCCGACGCTGCGTCGGGGGATTCCCTCGATGACGATCTGGCCGGCGACGCGTTGCAGCCGCCCGTGGTGCCGTCCGCGGCGGCCGACGATGCGCCGCGCGTCGTCGAAGTGCCGCTGTCGCTCGCGGGAGAACGCCTCGACAAGGCGCTCGCCCAACTGTTCCCCGAATTCTCGCGCAGCCGCCTGCAGAGCTGGATCGAGGCGCAGCGCGTGCTCGTCGACGGCGCGCCGGCGAAGATCCGCCAGCCGGTACCGCTCGGCGCGAAGATCGAGCTCGTACCCGATCTGCTGCCCGAGCAGCTCGCGTTCACGCCGGAGCCCGTGCCGCTCGACGTGATCTACGAGGACGACGCGCTCGTCGTCATCAACAAGCCGGCCGGCCTCGTCGTCCATCCGGCCGCCGGCAACTGGAGCGGCACGATCCTCAACGGTCTGCTGCATCGCTACGGCGACGCGGCGGCCGGCCTGCCGCGCGCGGGAATCGTCCACCGGCTCGACAAGGAAACCTCCGGCCTGATGGTCGTGGCACGCACGCTGGCCGCGCAGACGGACCTCGTGCGCCAGTTGCAGGCCCGCACGGTGAAGCGCCGTTATTTCGCGCTGGTGTGGGGCACGATGCCCGAGGAGGGCACGATCGACGCGCCGATCGGCCGCGACCCGCGCGAGCGCACGCGCATGGCGGTCGTCACCGGCGCGTCGGGCAAGCCCGCGCGCACGCATTTCCGCACGGTTGACACATGCTTGTGGCAACGTCAGCCGGTTTCGGCGATTCAGTGCGATCTCGAGACCGGCCGCACGCACCAGATTCGCGTGCATTGCGCGCACGCGGGGCACCCGCTGCTCGGCGATCCCGTCTACGGACGTGCGCGCGGCAAGCGCTCGGTCGCGCCGCTGCCGGACGGGTTCGCGCGACAGGCGCTGCATGCGTGGCGGCTCGGCCTCGTGCATCCGGTCACGGGCAAGGCGATGCAGTGGCGCTGCCCGCTGCCGGACGACATGAACGCATTGGTCGCGGCGCTTGGCTTCGGGCAGGGTGACGAGGAATTCGACGACGACGACGGTGTCTACGACGATGACGATTTCGGCGGCGAGTATCACGACGACGAGCCGTACCTGGACGACGAGGAGGAGTGAGTGCCGATGACGAAGCTGGCGCCGTTGACGTGGCAGGACTGCGTGCAGCCCGACTGGCAGGTGTCGCCACGCGTGCGCGCGGTGATCACGACACGCGACGGCGGTGTGAGCGAAGGCCCGTACGGGCGTTGGCGGGACGGTGCCGCGCTGCCGGGCGGGATGAATCTCGGCCTGCATACCGGTGACGATCCCGACCATGTCGCCGTCAATCGCGCGCGCGTGCTCGCCCTCGCGGGCCAGTCGGGCGCCGCGTGGCTCGAGCAGGTTCATGGCGCGCGGATCGTGCTGGCGGACGAGGTGATCGCCGCGGCGCCCGCTGCCACGGCGCCGGTGCGGGCCGACGCGAGCGTCACGAACCGGCCAGGCGCCGTCTGCGTGGTGATGGTCGCCGATTGCCTGCCCGTGCTGCTGTGCGATGCGCAGGGCCGTGCGGTCGGCGCCGCGCATGCAGGCTGGCGCGGGCTCGCGGCCGGCATCGTCGAGCAGACGGCCGCGCGCGTCGCGGCGCTCGCGGGCGGCACGACCGACGCGCTGCACGCGTATCTCGGGCCCGCGATCGGCCCGCAGGCGTTCGAGGTCGGCGCCGACGTGCGCGATGCGTTTCTCGACACGGCTCCGCAGTCGGAGCATGATGAAACCCGTCATGCGTTCGTCGCGATCGACGGCGCGCCCGGCAAGTTTCTGGCCGACCTCTACGCGCTTGCGCGCCTGCGCCTCGTGCGTGCGGGCGTGGCGCACGTGAGCGGCCGGACGGCGTGCACGGTCGCCGAACGCGCGCGCTTCTATTCGTACCGGCGCGACCGCGTGACGGGCCGCATGGCTGCGGCAATCTGGCTGGCCGATTGACGGTGCGCGCGTGGTTTTGTTGCGCCGCGAAATCGGGTTATCTCGATATTGAGGCGACAATGCAGCGTTGCATGCGCGACTGAATGAAAAATCCCGCGGTCAAGCCGGAAAAAATGTTTTATGTTTTGCCGGAACCCTTGTCCCGTCTGTCGTGCGCGGATTATCTCGGTGCGGAAATGTTCAGTGGTTTGACCGTGCGCTTCACATGGGGGAAAACGATAATGATAAAAATACCGCACTGCGGCAGAATCTGGAGACGCCTCTCCAGAGCATGACGGCCCGGCTCGCAGCCGGCACGCCGCGCGCGAGCAGGATTTCACGATTGACGCTCACGAATCACCGGTAAGGCAGGTAATGACAGCATCGAAAAATTCGTCGACGTCCGCGCATGCGGGCACTTCCGCGGGCAGCGCCGGTTTCGATCCGGCCGCCCAGCCGATGCAGCAGATGTTCGAGTCGTGGTTGAACGCATGGCGCGGTTTTGCCGATCCGGCGCGTGCCGCGACGGTGTCGGCCTCCGTCAATCCGTTCGCGACATTCCAGTTTCCGACGTCGTTTCCGTTCCAGATGCCGTCGATGCCCGACTTCGGCGCGATGGCGTCGCCGTTCGCGGGGCTGAAGCTGCCGGTGGCCGCGATTCCGCCCGAACGGCTCCAGGCATTGCAGGCCGATTACGCGCGCGACTGCATGGCGCTGATGCAGCAGGCGGCCGCCGCGAAGCTCGAGTCGCCGGAATTGAAAGACCGCCGCTTCAGCGGCGACGCGTGGAAGGCATCGCCCGCGCACGCGTTCGCGGCAGCCTGGTATCTGCTCAACGCACGTTATCTGCAGGAGCTGGCCGACGCGCTGCAGACCGATCCGAAGACGCGCGAGCGCATCCGCTTCACGGTTCAGCAATGGACGGCCGCCGCCGCGCCGAGCAACTTCCTCGCACTCAATCCCGATGCACAGAAATCGATCCTCGAGACGCACGGCGAAAGCCTGCGGCAAGGGATGATGAACCTGCTCGGCGACCTGCAGCGCGGCAAGATTTCGCAGACCGACGAATCGCAGTTCGTGGTCGGCAAGAACCTCGGGTGTACCGAAGGCGCGGTCGTGTACGAGAACGACCTGATCCAGCTGATCCAGTACACGCCGAAGACGGACAAGGTGTTCGAGCGGCCGCTGCTGATCGTCCCGCCGTGCATCAACAAGTTCTACATCCTCGACCTGCAACCCGAGAATTCGCTCGTCGCGCACGCGCTGTCGAGCGGCCATCAGGTGTTCCTCGTGTCGTGGCGTAACGCGGACGCATCGGTTGCGCACAAGACGTGGGACGACTACATGAACGAAGGGCTGCTCGCGGCGATCGACGCGGTGCAGCAGGTCAGCGGCCGCGAGCAGATCAACACGCTCGGCTTCTGCGTCGGCGGCACGATGCTCGCGACCGCGCTCGCGGTGCTCGCCGCGCGCGGCGAACATCCGGCCGCGTCGATGACGCTGCTCACCGCGATGCTCGATTTCACCGATACGGGCATCCTCGACGTGTTCGTCGACGAGGCGCACGTGCAGATGCGCGAGCAGACCATCGGCGGCAAGAACGGGGCGCAACCGGGGCTGATGCGCGGCGTCGAGTTCGCGAACACGTTCTCGTTCCTGCGGCCGAACGATCTCGTGTGGAACTACGTCGTCGACAACTACCTGAAGGGCCGCACGCCCGCGCCGTTCGACCTGCTGTACTGGAACAGCGATTCGACGAGCCTGCCGGGCCCGATGTACGCGTGGTACCTGCGCCATACCTATCTCGAAAACAAGCTGCGCGAACCGGGTGCGCTGACCGTGTGCGGCGAATCGGTCGACCTGTCGCTGATCGACGTGCCGACCTTCATCTACGGTTCGCGCGAGGATCACATCGTGCCGTGGCAGACGGCCTACGCATCGACGTCGATCCTGTCGGGCCCGCTGAAGTTCGTGCTCGGCGCATCGGGGCACATCGCGGGCGTGATCAATCCGCCGGCGAAGAAGAAGCGCAGCTACTGGGTCAACGACGACCTGCCCGAATCCGCGGACGACTGGTTCGCCGCGGCGACCGAGCAGCCGGGAAGCTGGTGGACGACGTGGGTCGAGTGGCTCGACGCGTACGGCGGCCGCAAGGTCGCGCCGCCTGCCCAGCCGGGTTCCGCGCAATTCCCGGTGATCGAGCCGGCGCCGGGGCGCTACGTATTGCAGCGCGATTGACGAAAACCGGGCAGCGGCGCACGCTGTCCGGCGCACCGCAGTTTTTTTAACAGGGCCGGTAACGATGCGCCGTGTCGTGCGGGTCTGGAGGAAAGGGAAATGACGGATGTAGTGATCGTATCGGCCGCGCGGACCGCGGTCGGCAAATTCGGCGGCTCGCTCGCGAAGATTGCGGCGCCGGAACTGGGCGCGACGGTGATCCGCGCGGTGCTGGAGCGTGCGGGCGTGAAGCCCGACCAGGTCAGCGAAGTGATCATGGGCCAGGTGCTGACGGCCGGCTCCGGGCAGAACCCGGCGCGGCAGTCGCTGATCAAGGCGGGGCTGCCGAGCGCGGTGCCGGGCATGACGATCAACAAGGTGTGCGGCTCGGGCCTGAAGGCCGTGATGCTGGCGGCGAACGCGATCGTCGCGGGCGACGCGGAGATCGTGATCGCGGGCGGCCAGGAGAACATGAGCGCGGCGCCGCACGTGCTGCCGGGCTCGCGCGACGGGTTCCGGATGGGCGACGCGAAGCTGGTCGACACGATGATCGTCGACGGGCTGTGGGACGTGTACAACCAGTACCACATGGGCATCACGGCGGAGAACGTCGCGAAGGAATACGGGATCACGCGCGAAGAGCAGGACGCGTTCGCGGCGCTGTCGCAGAACAAGGCGGAAGCCGCGCAGAAGGCCGGGCGTTTCGACGACGAGATCGTGCCGGTGTCGATCCCGCAACGCAAGGGCGAGCCGCTGCAGTTCGCGACCGACGAGTTCGTGCGTCACGGCGTGACGGCGGAGTCGCTGGCCGGGCTGAAGCCGGCGTTCGCGAAGGACGGCTCGGTGACGGCGGCGAACGCGTCGGGGTTGAACGACGGCGCGGCGGCGGTGCTGGTGATGTCGGCGCAGAAGGCGGCGGCGCTGGGCCTGACGCCGCTGGCGCGGATCAAGGCGTATGCGAACGCGGGCGTGGATCCGAGCGTGATGGGCATGGGCCCGGTGCCGGCGTCGCGCCGTGCGCTGGAGCGCGCGGGCTGGACGCCGGGCGACCTGGACCTGATGGAGATCAACGAAGCGTTCGCGGCGCAGGCGCTGGCGGTGCACAAGCAGATGGGCTGGGACACGTCGAAGGTGAACGTGAACGGCGGGGCGATCGCGATCGGCCATCCGATCGGCGCGTCGGGCTGCCGGATCCTGGTGACGCTGCTGCACGAGATGGTCAAGCGCGACGCGAAGCGCGGGCTGGCGTCGCTGTGCATCGGCGGCGGGATGGGCGTCGCGCTCGCGGTCGAGCGTCCGTGACCGGCCGTCCGTAACCGGCTCTCCGGAACCGGCCGTTCGCCACTGGCGAATCGAATCCGTGCGCGGGCCGATTGCGGCTTCGGCCGGCGTCACGTGAAGTCAGAGGGGGCTTCAGGCAGCTCTCGAAACCAAAAAATGGAGTGAGATTTATGTCTCAGCGAATTGCGTACGTAACGGGCGGGATGGGCGGCATCGGCACCAGCATCTGCCAGCGCCTGTCGAAAGACGGCTTCAAGGTGGTTGCAGGTTGTGGCCCGAACTCGCCGCGCCGGGTGAAATGGCTCGAGGACCAGAAGGCGCTCGGGTACGACTTCATCGCATCGGAAGGCAACGTCGGCGACTGGGACTCGACCAAGGAAGCGTTCGACAAGGTCAAGGCCGAAGTCGGCGAGATCGACGTGCTGGTCAACAACGCGGGCATCACGCGCGACGTCGTGTTCCGCAAGATGACGCATGAAGACTGGACGGCCGTGATCGACACCAACCTGACGAGCCTGTTCAACGTGACGAAGCAGGTGATCGACGGGATGGTCGAACGTGGCTGGGGCCGCATCATCAACATTTCGTCGGTGAACGGCCAGAAGGGGCAATTCGGCCAGACCAACTACTCGACCGCGAAGGCCGGCATTCACGGCTTCACGATGTCGCTCGCGCAGGAAGTCGCGACGAAGGGCGTGACGGTCAACACCGTGTCGCCGGGCTACATCGGCACCGACATGGTGAAGGCGATCCGTCCGGACGTGCTCGAGAAGATCGTCGCGACGATCCCGGTGCGGCGTCTCGGCGGGCCGGAGGAAATCGGTTCGATCGTCGCGTGGCTCGCGTCGAACGATTCCGGCTTCGCGACGGGCGCCGACTTCTCGCTGAACGGCGGCCTGCACATGGGCTGACGTCCAGGCTGCGCGGGCTGGATGGCCGCGCAGCCGGGCGTTTTCCGAAGGCCCCCGCCTCCCGGATTCGGGCGGCGGGGATTCGTCACTTGCGCTACGCTGCACTCAAAGGCGTTACATGACTACTACAAAGAAGACGGCCGAACGGCTCATCAAGAAGTACCCGAACCGCCGGCTCTACGATACCGAGACAAGCACGTACATTACGCTGACCGACGTGAAGCAGCTCGTGCTGGAGCAGGAGGATTTCAAGGTCGTCGATGCGAAATCCAATGAAGACCTGACGCGCAGCATCCTCTTGCAGATCATCCTCGAAGAGGAAAGCGGTGGCGTGCCGATGTTCTCGTCGTCGATGCTGTCGCAGATCATCCGTTTCTACGGTCATGCGATGCAGGGCATGATGGGCACGTACCTGGAAAAGAACATCCAGGCATTCATCGACATCCAGAACAAGCTCGCGGATCAATCGAAGAACCTCTACGAAGGTAACGCGATGAATCCGGAAGTCTGGTCGCAGTTCATGAACATGCAGGCGCCGATGATGCAAGGGATGATGACGAGCTACATCGAGCAGTCGAAGAACATGTTCGTGCAGATGCAGGAGCAGATGCAGAACCAGGCGAAGTCGATGTTCAGCACGTTCCCGTTCAAGCAGCCGGGCGCGTCGGAGCCCGAAAAGAAGTAAGCGGTGAGCCGGCGTGGACACGCAACGGGTCACGCCGGCATCGCGCGGGACGGCCCGTACGGGACGGCACCGGGCCGCGTCGCGGAACGATCATCCGCACGATGGCATTGCCCGCGAGGGCATGGGCGTCGTCGTGCTGTAGCGCCTCAGTGCGAATTAAAACGCACAAGGCCGACCGGCAAAACCCGGTCGGCCGAATATCAGATAAAGCGCTGATTGTAAAAGATACCGATGGCCGGATTTTCGGCCGGCTTATCGAACCGCGAAGCGGCTTGCCGCCGATCCGTTCGAGCAGTTATTTCCGTAAATAAAGAGATTTCTGTTTTCGGAAAATGCCGAGTAGATGATCGGAAAAACTTCCTTGGCGCTGAACGAGTAAATGCCATCGTTGATGGAGACGAGGAGGTTGCCGCTCGTATCGGTTTCGATCTTGTCGATCTTGCCTGCCTTGCAAAGCGATTCCGCAGATGCATACGAGGATGCAGCAAGCGTCATGGCGCAAACGAGGGTGGCCGCGAGTTTTCTCATGGTCTTTCCTTGGTGAATGAGTGGATTGCTGGGGTTGTGATGCGGGTCATGCACGGTTCAGTATTGGCTGGCCGAATAGGTGCCGATGTCTGATCGATGTGAAATGTATCGGAGATTAATCGGGTGTTGAATGGGGGTGGCGGATTTGGAAATGGTTTTTTTGGATTGTTGAGTGTTTTAAACTATTCGGGTGAATTATGTTGTGCGGTTGGGCAGGGATGGAGTTGGTGGGCGGTTGAAGTAAAATAAATCAATCGACTATTTTCGGTTGATGATTTTTGTTGTGTTGTGGGTTGTGGTTATTTTTATTTACTTCTCTATTTTTATTTGTTTGGCCGGATTTTTCGAGTAATGGCCTTCGATATTGAGGCGGGCAGTCGATGCTGTAAAAGGGGCATATTCACGGGCGATGCGCGGGGCGCATACGTTTCGTATGCGTGTTTCGATGCGATACACGTGCAGCATCGTGCACGTGTCTGTAGCCAGAGCGAGGATTGGGCCGCCGGTGCGGCTTGTCAGTGCCGCGGTGAGTGCGGTCGATGGTGGGATGCTTCGCCCGGCGGCGTTCTGCGAGGCGCTGGCGCAGGCCTGCGATAACGGTGGTATGCAGGCTGCGTGCGTGAGTGGGCAGTCGATAGCGATAGTCACGCGCCTGCGCCGACAACCGGCCGGCCGCAACTCGATGCGGCGCTGCGGCTGATTGGCGATGGCGACGATGCGGTCTGGTTCAACCGGTGCCTGACGGCAGCGACGTATCCGAAGTGAGCATCGGATCGAGTACGGGTCTGCTTCGGTGGACTTTTTGCGACTTCGTCACGGAATTGGGGGCATCACTCCGGATCGAATCCGTTTTCGCCATCCGGCGGCGGCAGATCGAGAACGAGCTTGACCGCACTGTAGTTGGCCTTGAGCGAGAACACGCGGCCGATCACGAGAAACGTCTGCCGGGAATTTTCGAGCTCCACGAAGTCGCCGGGCTGCGGCACGTGGGCACCCTGGTCGTAGGAGAAGCTGGTGCTGGTCTGTTCGCCGATGGCTTCTGCGGCGTGTTCGGTGAATTCGATCGTGATGTGGGTGGTCATGCGAGCCCCGTTGAGTGGATGGAAGAGAGCGATGGCTTCGATTTTCGCATAGCGGCGCGCCCGTCATTCATTTTGGGTCGCTGGACCCTAAATCGCTGTAAACTCACGCTTTTGCTGCCACGCCCCCCATTCCAGATGTCCCAATCCCCCAAAGTAGGGTTCGTATCCCTCGGGTGCCCGAAGATCAGCATAAATAAACTGATGTGGCTGCCCGCTGCGAGATAAACACCTGTTCATGCCTTGAGAGCACTACCTCGTTGCATAGGCTGTACTGATATGCACCTGGAGCCTGTGTCCGGTACAGTAGCAAAAAGCCCGCTTTGCGCGGGCCTTTAGGTCACTCTGACGGAGGGTTTTTCCTCTTGGAGCGTGTCTTTTTTGCAGGAGGGGGATCTATGGCTGTTTTGTCCGATAGCTGTGGCTTGGGCGAGGGCGTCTGTTCTGCCAAGAGTTCGAGTCTCTCCTTTTCATCCTTCTCCGAGTCCTCCCTTGAAGCTTGTCGGAAATCGGCCGATGGCAATTGGAGCATTCCGAAAACGGACCGCGCTGTCAAATTTGACACCATCTCGCGGATAGCCCCGTATAGCATTTGATACGCAGTAAACCGCACCGCACGAAATCGCTCGGCGCCGGTAAATCTATCATCAAGGTACGTAAACAGCGCCGAAACCTCTATGTCCAGTTCATAGGGGATGATGATTTTCTTCTGATCAGATTTCGTTATTTTTAAACGAAACTCGCAGAAAAAATGCTTCGGATCTGCTGCCTCTTCGTGAGGGTAGCGCAAAAGCGCGCTCCGTCTGAAATTGACTCCGCGAAAATCGAACGCGAGTTGAGGAAGTGCATTCGTCTCGCCGTTCTCGTAATCTCGATTAACTTCGATAGAGATCGTGGAAAATTCGAGTCGCTCAAGCGTAAGCGGCGACGGTTTCATACGTATCGCACCTCTCGATATAGCGATTTTTATCGTTTGCAGCAGCCCTAGAGCGGAGAGAGATCAATGCATCTGAATCGACGTTACCTGCGATGATCATATCGATCCCGCCTTCAGCAACGTGACTCGCCTCTTGCTCTTTCTCCGTCAATTGGGAATGATCTCCAAACAAGATCGTCAAAGGCTCCTCGAGCGCATCAGCGAGCTTATAAAGAGAATCAATCTGGATATTCGCCTGGCCTTTCAACCATCGAGAAATACACTCTTCCGATACGCCGACGCGCGCGGCCATATCCGAATTTTTGAGTTGCTTTTCCCTCATGAGACTTCGAATCTGGATTGCAGGATCGAGTCTGCGCAGATTGGTCAACGTTTCCGCGTTTTCCGAAACTTTCTTAGCAATCTCGGTATTATTATTCAAGTATCCCATGATGCACTCCTAACAGAATTCAATGTTACCCCTAGGATCAAGGATCAACTTGATATCTGACTCACAGGGATTGCAGACCTCATTTTTTGGGGTCTGTTGATCTTTCTTGTGATACGCCATCAAGAGAAAGATCAAACGTCGCTGCGGGAACGGGTAGAAGTAGATGCGGTCTTTCTTGCCATATTTCAACTCCCAAACATGATGCTTTTGTTTTGCATACTCAAAGGAGTGGGCAATTTTGACGCTGACGACCCCAGCCTCCTTAAGAGCACCTTGGTAGTCGTCTACTTCGATTGCATCGCAAAGCTCCGCAATCATGGTCGTGAAGTTGGCCTTCTTGTCGGCCGAGTCGACGTGATCTCCGACGGATCTGAAGAAGCGCCCCGAGTCCGGAGGAGGTGTAGCCTTCGCTACTACGACCGTGGTCCATTTAGTTGCCTTTTTCGCCCGACCTAGGGCGCCGACACTCGTCGCGCTGACCCCGGCTAGGCTCAAGAGTTTTGTTTTGTCAAGTCTTTGCGCTAGCACACTCGACGCCCCGAAGATAACGTATAGGTTAGTTTCGCGCAACCCCGTTCGGCCACTTTTTTTACGGGGTCTGACGCACTGTCTACCGCGATTTAGCAGCGTACTCCACGCCGAACATTGTTTCAATTCGTGGTGATCCATCGACTGGGAAGGGTGACTCGTGTCGAGACGTGATAGCGTCTCTCACCTATTAGAGGGCCCACTCATCAGGCGGTGTGTCATGGATTTTGAGATGCCGCGGCGTCAGCCTCCAAAGCGATCGCATGTCAAACGTGACCTTTATCGGTTGTTGGTCGCGCGCTCCGACCTGGGAGCCGCAAATGCAGCATGCAAGCTGTTTCTGAGCACGGTCTCCGATCTGAGCGACCCGTTGTATCAACCGCTCTTTACCGCGATCGTCGTGTGTTACGCGCGGCCGTTCACACACAACGAACCTCATGGCGCGCTACCTGAAAGATGGGCGAGATTTGAAGAGGCGGCCCATCAACGAATGCATGACAGCCTGCTCAAAGCAAGGCACGAGGTCGTCGCGCACAGCGACATGGCGGTGCGTAAGGCGAGGATCGTCCCACCTGGAGTGTCGACAGGGATCATGAACGGGCGACCGCTTATCAGCGACAGCATTGGGACCGAAACGGCCTTTTATTTGTTTACGATTCCCATGATCCAGGGAATACCGAAACTTGTCGTGTCACTCGGCGCGCGAATTCAGGCAGAAATCGATCGTATGATCAGCGAGTTGTACGGTGGCATGGAACTCCCGAACGCTAAATTCCCGCTACGCATTGACGAAGGTCTGTGAGGTTGCGCTCGGCACAACATGAAGCGGCTCGGAAGCACTGTTTTCTGATACTGCAGCAGAGTTCGCCAGCACCCGCAGATGCCCGCGTTCAATCAGGATTTTCGGTAAGTGCTAGGTTGTTTCTGTTATTGTTTTGGAGCATGCTTGAGCATGCGCGACCTAGCAAATGCACTGGTGCATTGAGAACAGGTTGTGCCGCCGGAGAATACAGTACTTCAAAAAAACGTGACGGGGTGGTGGCATATGAGACCGATTCTTGATAGAGGCTTTCTTGCAACTTTGACCATGTCGGTAGTTGTACTTTCCACGCCTGCTCAAGCCGATGATTTTAAAGATTGTGGTGACCATTGCTATGCAGGCACTCCCGGAGTGGTAAAGGAATCTTCTGTCTATTCATGTGATTCTGATTGGAACGGTTCGTGTGGAAGTGGAAGTAGTGGGGTTTTCCATCAATGCGTTCCGGATACCTACCAAATTTGCGGATATAAATCTGAAGTCCTAAGCCGTAAAAATGGTGCGTATGGAATGGATTCGATTCAAAAGAATTGCATTTCTGGTGCTATGTCGTCGAGGGGAAGCGGGAACATATTTGATCGATGGGGTGGAACAATTGTGGTGCGCCTTACCATCTATTCGCATCCACTAGACTACGTGCCTTCGAACGACGAGAAGCTCACCTACTGCAAAATCGAGCGTGATGGAAATCCGCCGAGAGAGGGATGCGAGTGTAACGGACCGGTGATGATGTGTGGGGGCACTCCCGCCGGTGCATGCGGAACTTACCCGCCACCATGGGCCCAATGATCCTGATTTGTAAAGCCGCAATACGAACAGCGCCGCAATGGGCGCTGTTTTCCGGCTATCAGCGTTGAGTTGGTTTTGACAGCACCCTAAGGTGTCCGTTGCCGATCAGGAAATTTCGGTACGCCGAGATCGCAATGTCCCACACCGCCCGCATCATGCTCGGGCCGGCCTCGACGATTTTGCCGTTCTGGTCGACGACGGCGAGCGTTGCGAGATTGCCCTCCGGCACCACTACGCTCAACTCCTGAAAGATGTCCACGTTGAACGTGTCAGCATTCGGGGTGGCCATCTCGTGGTCTAGCGGTTCGTTCGTGGTGGCGAACGTGCCTACTTGGCAGGGGACGATTTCCAACGATTACGAACGCTTGAGCCGCGAGATTTTCTCATAGAGCTTCTCAACAAGGTTCTTGGAATATTGCCCGTAGTGAAGTTCCCGGTGGCAATTGGGGCACACGGCCACAGCGTTATCTGGGCTGTCGGCGCCTTTCTCTGCCAGCTTTCTGACGTGATGGATTTCAAGATACGGGCGGCCGTCAGGACCGTTGAACGGCGCCTGTTTATTGCAGCATTCACAGATTCCGTCAGCCTTCTTCAGGATCCACGCCTTCACTCGGGCATCTCGATCGTATTGCGTGACCGACGTTGTAGAGGCCTTGGGTGTTTGGTTGCCCGCAGGTTCAGGTAGGTCGTTCTTGCTGATGTTGTCGCGGACTGAAATCTCGAATGCAGCAACTGGCGTGATTGCTTGGCCCTCAAGTTCAGCAATGAGCTCTTCAATCTGAGCAGCAACGCGCGCGCCAACGTTCTTGGCTGGCTTCAGGCCCGTCAGCCAATCGCGACCCATGACAGAGAGAACATACGAGATGTTCTGCATCCTGTACTCGAACGCTTTTGCCGATCGGCCAAACCGTTCGGCAAG
This sequence comes from Burkholderia sp. AU17457, assembly GCF_002223255.1. NCBI lineage: Bacteria > Pseudomonadati > Pseudomonadota > Betaproteobacteria > Burkholderiales > Burkholderiaceae > Burkholderia > Burkholderia sp. AU17457. The sequence goes on along the minus strand of NZ_NKFB01000003.1, from coordinate 1,533,678 downwards.
ATCGTCGTAGTACTTTCGTTTCGTGAAGTCCTCGTGATTGCGATCGAGCTGCTGCATCTCGAGGTATGCCTTTACCGAGGCGGCTAGTTCCTCTTTGGTCCAACTTTCGCCACCGACGTCGCCGGAAGCTTCATCGTTGCTACCGAGGTATTGCCCCCAGTCGAATGTTATGGACTTTTCAATCTCGGTACGCCACCACTCGAAGTCAGGCGCTGTTCGGCCAAACAGCGTGAAGTATCCTTCGCCGGGCATTAGCGTGCTTCGATCGATGATTAACCCGGTGATCGCAGGTTTCCCGGTTTGATGCGTCCAGTAGGCAAGAGAGGTGAGTCCCTGGTGTTTCAGGCTGTCGCCAAAGGTGGCGCCTTCCTGAGGGAGGCCGAGCGCGTCATGGACCTCTTTGTAACCAACGTATGTCCGTTGATCATTCGGCTTGACCTTAGGTAGGCGACTGACGAGGAAACGCAAAAGGCGTTGCCCAGATTCATCCAAAATATCGTCCGACGTCGAAGACTCCGGCATCACATTACCCCGAGTGTTGTTCTGTATCGATTCTACTTGCCGCAGTGGAGTCTCAATGTTCTCTCCGTGCGTGCCGCTTTATCATGGATGAAGAACGGCTCGCGTGTCAAAATTGAGTATGACAACCGGGGAAGAATTCATGGATGATCGCACTGGGAGGACTAGGGCACGCATCGACGGGGTGGCCGTCGTTGTAGATGACGAAGCCCACACCTTCCTGAGCGGATTTCTCGCGGCTGAAAACTGGTTCAACCTGGACTGGTTGCCGCGTTATCGCGAGACTACGGAATCGATTGCGACGACGTTATCGACCGGGCGCCACGAAGATCTGTTCGATATCTTGTGGAGGACACGGGATAACTCGATCGCCGATGCGGGGTTGGGCGTGATGTACCCCAGCGATACCAATAGACTACGAGATGAACTTGTTCAGATCATCGCGGATGTGCAGGAGGATGGTTCTCCACAGAATTTCGACCGTATCGTTGAGGCTGCGGAAGGCTGGCGAGCTGACGGACGAATCGCAAAGGTTCCTCGACTCCTGATACGACGAGTTTTTGCCGGAATACATCCGCGCCACTATCATACTACCGTCGACTCACCTCGCCACGATGCTTCATTGCGCTGGTTTGCGACGCACATGAATTTTTCCATTCCACAGTCTAAATGCTGGGCAGTACGTGCGCGATCATTGGTCGAACATTTGGATCGGATCGACGTGTTTCGCGACAACTTCCTAGTCCGCAACATGTTCCCATGGTTTGTTGCGGAACAAGTGTTGCCCCGAGCGTCTTCGGCGCGTCCGCCACGATTCCGAAAGCGGGCGTCTAGTGCGTTCGTGCATATGCCGGAGACCCAACGCGAGATATCGCTGAGGCACAACGACGTTCAAGCAGCCCTGTACGAAATGCTGGTGGCGGAGCATGGAAAGGGATGTGTCTGGATTGAGCGAGAGACCGGAACGGGAGGGTATGCAGACGCAGTTGTGTATCCGCTCGCCGGAGGCTGCCACCTATACGAAATCAAGATTGCAAGCTCTGCTGCGGAGGTGGTACGGCAAGCAATGGGACAGCTACTCGAGTACGGATATCGACGTGGCGGTCTTGAGCCTGTGAAGCTGTTCGCAGTTGGTGAGCCTAGTCTCGACGGCGCTACTCGAGAATTCATCGAGCGCCTACGGGTTCAGTTCAACTTGAACATCGACTATCTGCAAGTCGAGGTTTCGGACAGGGCGACATCATGATTGAGCGCTTGTAGGCTTGGTCAAGACGCGGAGGTGACCGGTACCCATCAGAAAGTTTCGATATGCGGCGATGGCAACATCCCAAACAGCACGCGCCACGGCCGGCCCCGCCTCGATGACGTTGCCGTTCTGATCGACAACCGCGAGCGTTCCTGCTTCGCCAGTCGGTGTGGAGACACTCAAGCCTTCGTAACTGACGGCGGTAATTGCGCTGGACAGTGCTGACGAAACGACCACATCCTGTGCAAATGCTCGGGGAGCGAGAGATTGATTCTTGGCCATGCTACAGATCCTCTGTCTCAAGTAAGTGTTGAACCAACGCAGTAGAAATTTGAAATCGTAGGCACGGATGTACTGTGAACCGGGCTGAGCGGAGGCCGGCAAGTGCGTCGCCTAAGTCTGGGGAAGTAGGTTGGGATTCAGCGCGCTGAGGCTGATTTCCAGAATTTCATCGAGTTCGACACAGAAGCCAAAGCCGCCACCTACGCGAAGACGCTTTCGGGCGCGGGGCCAAGGCGATACGCTTAAATACCGCAGTGTCCATGAATGGGGGACAAGAAAATGGATCCAAATTCCGCAGCAATTCAACAGGCATACGCGGCTTGGGTTCAAGCGGCAGGATCCATAGTTGCAATCATCGCGGCTATTTGGATTGCTTCCGGTCAAGCCAGAGCCGACCGGCGTTTGAGAGTTGACGAAATGCGGGATCGGCTCGAATCTCTATGGACGATGATCGATACCTGTTGCGTACGTATCGAGGCCGTACGCGTGAACGCTATGAATGCTCCGGCGATGGCGGGGGCAAAGCGTCTCGACGACGATCTCGTAACATCCGCGAGAACATCGATCCAACTCGTTTCGACGCTTCCTGCGGAGACGGCACCGAGCGCGAAGGCGGCGGAAGCGTTGGTGCGAACTCGAACCGCAATTGCCAACGCCATCGACATCATTCCAACGCCAGGCATTGTCTTTGCCGCTTTCCACGAACGGGACCTCGCCGCTCTTCGAGATGACCTGAGGGCGGCTGCGAATATCTTGCGTGAGGATATCGACATGCGCAAATAGATCGACCGGGGATAGCCGGGAATGGCCAGTTCACTGCTCTCGGACGCCTAAGTCCGCGGCGGAGATTACGTACTATTCGCCATCGTGGCTCCAGACGGGACCTACTTTCGAAGTCGTCCCATTGCCGTCGGTAGCGTGCGTGCCGCGCATGTCTTTGGCGGTCGGGCCGACTTCCGTAAGCGTTATCTCCGGGTTCGATCGCTGAGTCGTCGCCTCGCCTTTTCTCGAGCGGTGCTCTTTCCTTGGCTGAAGTTCTCGGCCGGCGTGCCGTTGTGTGTTGAGGACAATCCTCGTGCCTCGAATGTTGGTCTGATTTCTTGCTCGCTAGCGTACTGCGCGAGCGGGTTGCTCTCGCTTAGAGGGGCATGATGTGGTCCTCAAGAGGTCAGTGATTCGACGAGCTGGATGCGCTTGCCGATCCAGTACATGACCGGCCTGGCCATGCTGTTGCCGAGCGCTTTGTAGCGGGGACCGTCTGCCGCAGGCTTTCCACGCACGGTGATGAGCGTGTAGTCGTCTGGAAAGCCTTGCAGTCGCTCACATTCACGAGGGGTGAGGCGACGAACAGCGGAGCCGATTTGTACGCCGGGAATTTGTTCCTTTACGAGCGCAGATGAAACCGGACTGCCGCCGAGCGTGGTCTGTTTGCCGGCCGCCTGCCAGTTCAGACCAACGGCGGGCGCGCGAGCGCCCGATGCGATGGGATGACAGGGATCGCCAGGTCGTGGATTGCTCCGGTTTGTCGGCGACGTGATTTGTGTCGTGTCGAAAGCAATGGCTCCGATGCCGATGCCGCCGCGACCGCCGTTTGGCGTCAGGATCGCGTTCGCGGTTCCGTCCTGGCGATACTCGAGCACATTTCCGTCATCGCGTCCGCGAATTGCAAGTGTGTAAGGTTGGCACGGTATGAGTGGCGTACCGCGACCAGTACCGTCTTCGCTCGCGTCGAATCCTTCTCCGCGTAGCGCGTGAGCTATCAGGAACTTGCCGTCGTCGTCCTGTCCGTTGTGGCCACCAGGGTGAGCGCCTGGCGCAATGGTGCCGGCAACTCTTTGCCACGTTTCGCGGCTCGGCGCAGGATGCCCGAGCAGGCTTTCGCGCTCAAAAAGTACTGCGGCGGCACGTCGCCAGTCTCCAAGACATCCGACAACGAACACACGGCGGCGTCGCTGGGCCACTCCGAAGAATTGAGCGTCAAGAATCCGGTAGGCGAACCCATACCCGAGTTCTGCCAGGCCGCCGAGGAAGGTGCCAAAATCTCGTCCGCCGTTTGATGACAGGACACCGGGGACGTTTTCCCAGACCAGCCAGCGGGGAGCGTAGCGCTTAGCAATGGCAAGATAGGTGAGCATGAGGTTGCCACGCGGATCAGCCAATCCTTTTCGGAGTCCGGCGACGCTGAAGCTTTGGCAGGGAGTTCCGCCGACGAGAAGATCGATAGCTGCATCGGGCCATTCCTTGAATTGGGTCATGTCACCGAGGTTCGGGACGGTCGGGTAGTGATGTGCGAGTACGGCAGACGGGAACGGTTCAATCTCGCTCACGAATGCAGTTTCCCATCCAAGCGGGTGCCACGCACAGCTCGCGGCTTCGATGCCGCTGCAAACGGATCCGAATCGAATAGTCATCTACGTCTCAGTCTCCGCACATGCAGTCGATGAGGGCGTCGTCTTCGTGCTCGGGAAACGCAAGCGGGATTTGCTTCGCGTAGAACTGGGCTTCGCGTAGCAGTTCGGAATAGCGAGGGCGATCGTTTCGGAACGTGGCTGCCGACGGGCGTGATTCTTCGTTGATCCACCAGGTGGCTAGATCTGGTCGCGTGACGAACGCCCGGACGATCTTGTGCCGCGCCTTCAGAAAACAACCGTCGCAGTTACCGAAATCGCCTTCAGGATCGAGCGCGAGATCGAACGGCTGGGCGCGCCAGAACGCAAGCACGTCAGCCTTTCGCACGTTGGCGCGCGCGAGCGGCAAATTCGGGATGCCGCCGCCGTTGTCCCGGCCGGGTGCCAGAAGGCGAGCAACGCGGCGTGGTTCATCGGCACGAATTCCCATGACGTTGTCCCACTGGTCGTAGCCGAGCGAAAGCATGAACGCGCGGCCGGCCTTCACCTTCAGGTTTGCCGTGCATGTGCGCATCACTGGATTCGGGAGAATGCCGAGCGCTTCGTTGAGGCGCGAAAATGGTTCGCCTTGACGACTGGCTGTTTCGAAGCTTGCGATCCGGACGTGGCATCGTGAGCGCGAACCCTCTTCGAAGCCGTCCCATTCAATCCAGGTGATCGGAACATGCCAGCGGATCGAGCACTCGTTGATGAATTCGAGCGTTTCTTCGCGCTCCTTTCCGGTGTTCTGGAATGTGACGATGCAGTTATCCGGTATGCCGCCGTTCGCTTCGAGCACCTGGTGAAGCATGTAGCCGGACGTGCGGCCGCCGCTGAAGCAGATCTGCGCCGGTCCCTCGATCAGGTACGGGTTACGCGAAGTCATTGCATCCTCACATCAGAAAAGAAGCGGGCGCCGCGAAGGACGCCCGCAAGTGCTACCGCCTGGGGAAACAAAAAGAGCGGGCGCTTTACAAGCCACCCACAAGAAAACGCCGCTCATCCGAGGCAACGGAATTTGCGCGGCTTTGGGGAAGGGTGGTCGTGCTACGATTCACACGAAAATCAACGGGGTGCGCGATGAAGAAAGTGTGGCAGTGGGTAGAGGTTGGTTTCGCAATGTGTGCGCTTGGTATTGTGACTGCGTTCCTTGTTTACGCCTTTAAAGAACACAGCGAAGGTGCCGCTGCCTGGATACAGGCTGTCGGTTCTATCGGCGCAATCATCGGTGCGTATTACATCGGCAGGTGGCAGGCGGCAGCGGCGGAGATACAGGCCAAGCGCGTACGAGACGAAATACTGAAGGGGAAGCAGCTTGCTGCTCGTGCTATTGCTGACGCTGCGTATGGCGAAGTTAAAGCCGCGAACAATGCTATAGGCGACACCTATCTTGTCTGGCGGCACTGGTTCCACTACCGACCTAGCGTCTTTTCAGCGCAAATTGAAGCCATTAGCAGGCTTCAGTTGTTCGAACTGGACGATGCCGATGCAATGAGAAGCATTATCGATTTGCAGAATTCAATGCTTTCTATGCAGCATATATTTACGAAGGCAGAGAAAATGCGTGCTGATTACAATGGCAATCCCCCCGGTGATGGGGTCTCTTCGCACGACTTGATCGGATACGTCAATGCAGCTTACGAGGCATATATTCGGATTAGGAATCGCTTTTACGATGAAGCCACCTCAATGGAAGCGATCGAGCACCCGCGTGCGCGTCGATAGAAGCGAATCGATCTACACCGATATAGATAGCCGACACGACAGGCTAGATGCAATAGCTACCCGCGCAGCCCGCAGACTCATCCCATTGCTGGGTAGTGGCGAGGACTAGCACGGCGACGATGAGCACGCCAAGGCTCTTGAGCCACAGGATCAGAAGCGCTTTCACGACCACACTCCCATCAGCGCTTCGATCGGGGGCGCGACTGCGCCGGCAAGCAGGTAGAAGCCGGCGATCACACAGAGCGGAATCCAATTTCGACTCATCATTACCTCACGTTTTTGATTTGGCTGGCATGGTGCGGTCGTCATTAGATGACCGCACTCAGCGTCGTGCTACCGTCGCCGTGTTCGGTGCGAAGCATCAACGGTGCTCCACCGAATAGCTCAGGGCGAAGCTCGCGCAGCGCGTTACTGAAGTTCTGCGGTGCTTCGAAGCCGTTGCCGAGCAGGGCGGTCGTAACCGCGAGCTCGGGATCGTCGGCGCCAGGTGTGAAGAACGACGCAACGATCGGAATCTTATGTACCTTGCAGATCGCGATGATCTGCGACATGAGCGGCGAGATCTTGTCGTCGTAAATCTGTTCCTTGGTGGCGGTGGTCATCGATGTCTCCATGGAGTACGCCCGCCAAAGCGGGCGGGGTTATTACCGGTCTTCGGCCCAATGCGACATATCGGTGTCTGCCGCTTCTTCGGGTGATTCGTCACTATCACGATTCTCGAACGCCGCGGTTGCCAGTTGGCGTGCGTTTTCCGCGCTGCAGCCGCCACGTTCGACGTAGCGCTTCGAGCAGCGGTCAGTCCATTCCTGTTCCGTAAGCATGTAAGCCTTCATGGTGTGATTGCGCGCCGAAGCCGACGCATGAAATTGAATGAGTGTGCAGTGGCTGATCGCCACGCAACAGCTCTTTCCAGTCAGCCAAACGACCGCGGTGTGACCGCTCAAGACTTCGGCTGATGTACGCGTGGTGAAGGTGCGAGGCGGGTCGCCGCGCACCTCTGAATATGCGACGGTGGCGCCCACGCTCACGCGGGCATTCCAATCGTCGACCGCGTTCTGCGGATTCGTTCTGCGGTTCACTATCTTCTCTCCCGGCTGTTGGGATAGCGGGTGTGACCACCGTAGCGGGCGCGGGTTACGTGGTCACAGGTTCCAGTTCCGCGCGTTGGTACGGACGATTGGCGATCGCTTTGATCAGATCGAGCCCGCGCTCCCGATTGACGGGACTCTTCGTCTTGCGAACCCTATGCCCGGTGCGCTCGTACACGAGCACGACGTGATAGAGCTTTTGCATCGTCTTCCTCCTATAGCGGGAGCGGTTGCTACGCGGCATGCAGCCGGGAAACGAGGGGATGCGCATAGCCCCCGGTATCGAACCGAACGCGGACGCGACGCACGCAGGGAACGTTGAGCCGTTCCTCGTTCCATTGGCCGTGAAACCATTCTTTACGGCCCTCGACGGTTGCCGCTTTTACGCGGCCGGACTGCGTGGTCCAGGTGACGCGCTCGCCTTCATGCGGCATCGCGCGGTATGCCTTCCGGCGTTGACGGGCGTTCATCGTCGTTCCCCTCATGCGGTATTGATCGGAGGTGCTGCTGGCACGTCACGCCTTCAGCAGAATCATCTATATGATTTGGATTCCGAAAAATATTGATATCGGATCTACTTCTGGCTTCCTGACTGCGCTCAAGGAATGACACTGGAGACCAATGCAATTCGATCAGGGCAGTCTGAGCTTTCAAGGGCGCGCACTCGGCAAGGTGCCGCTGCGCTGAGCGGGGAGGTGCGGAGGATCCGCCACCGAATGCGCGCTCTTGAGAGCATGAATTGCAACAGCGCTCAGGGAGGGCGCCTCGATACCACTACGGGGTGTCGATGGATACGGGCTGTTTAGAGCCGCCGCGCCGGCTTGAGGCGCCCTCACTGAAAGTTGTTGACGGTGTCGGGAGCTATCCCGTTTCTCGGCTACACCGTTGAGCCGGCCGGTTGCTCCCTGTACTGCGGTCCCGGCGCGCTAGCACTCTTAAAGATCATCCGCTTGGGCGGTGGCGCAGCGTCCTGCGCTGCGTTGAGATTGATAATCACATACGTGATTTGTCGAGTCAACACATTTGTGATTATTCCGCGCGAAGCGATCGAGGTAAATGTATGAACGATATCGACTTGCAGGAGATGTGCGCCTTGACGCATAAAACTGCTGCACAGCAGCCCTCGAAGGCCATTGTGTCCGGTTGCGGCCAGTTCCTGAGGGGCTGTATTGGTCGATCGCGAGCGCGGGGAATGACATTTCCTTTGTCAATTCGGTCTGCCATTCCGGATGCTCGTGACGGATGCCTCTTGACACAAAGCCGTCGCTTGAGTCGCTGTAGTGGCTACAACCGCTTTCGAGCTTCAAGAGCCATCTGGCTACGCGATTTCCGGAGGCTAGAGATTCTCCCGGCCCCGCACTGTCCATCCGGCGTATACATTGGCAGGAGCAACCATGCAAGGTTGGCAGTTGTCTCGCGCTTCAGGAAATTTGACCTAGTGCAACGTTTCCCGGACTTGGGCACTGCGTTAATGCGCCTGAAAAGCGTCGCGTAGTCCAATCTTAGCGGTCGCAGGGGGCAGCAAGAAGTTCGTCACGACCTAAACCTGTGTTCGAAGCGAGCCGAGAGACTAAACTCAGGGTCAATCGGCGTGACGGCGTGGTGTCGTTCGCTATGCAAGCACACGGAAAATGATTTTCGATATCTCACCCACCCAGATTGAATCTCTGAACAGCTTGCAACTGGTCGAATTGTTGCGAAAACTACTTCATGCCGAAGCACAAAGCGCAGGAATAGCCCTTCGGGGCGTCTCCGTGCCCCTGCAGATCACCATTGCGGACGGGGGGGAGGATGCCCGGGTGCAGTGGAACGGTGGGAATGAAGACACTGACTACCTCCCTTGCCGCATGAATGTATTCCAGTCCAAAGCAACAGATCCCGAGCCAGCTGGCTGGAAGAGGGAGGTCTGGACAAAGGCCTCACAGAGAGAAGGCGTGCCGCGGGTATTGAACGACGCCGTTTCGGCCGCGATTGCCGCACGCGGTGCATACATTGGATTTACGTCGGCTGCGATCGTTGGTAACAAGCTAACTCGGCGTATCGCCGGAATCAGGGAAGGCATTCGCGAGGCTGGCGCGAATCCCGACGATCTGATTGGCATCGCGATCTATGACGCCAATCAGATCGCAGCCTGGGCCAGCCAGCATCCTTCCGTCGCGGTCTGGCTGAACGAAGCACAGACCGGCCTTCCTTTGGGCGGGTTCCAGACGATTGACAGTTGGGGCGGACGCGCCGATTTTGCTACCATCAAGTTCGTCGATGATGAGGCTCCCCGCTATGACGTCGGCGAGAGTGGTAACGGAAAAGCCCATTCCGGCGATGTGCTGAATTCCCATCAGGCGCGCGAGCGCATTTTTGAGCACATAGCCGAGCCGAAGCGATGTGTTCGAGTCATCGGTCCGTCCGGGATCGGCAAGTCCCGCTTCGTATATGAGCTATTCCGTGACCGGAACACCTTGGAAAGAGTTATCACAGGTGTATCGGCGATCTACTGCGACTTTCGTAGCATTGGACAGGAGCGTCTTCTCCAGGTTGTCGAAGCCATGGCAGGGCGGAGCGTTCCGGCGCTAGTTGTTGTCGATGAGTGCCCGCGTGAATCAGCGTCAGTTCTGGCGGACATCGTGTCTGACGCGCGTAGTCGACTTCGACTGATCACCATCGATATAGACGATCGCACGATTACTGCGGAGAGTGTTCTCAATATTTCGGTGTCGAGAAGCGATGATGCGCTTGTTGAAGGAATCATTCGGCAACGGGCCCCGACAAGCGACGGCACAACGATTTCTTACCTCAAGAATCTTAGTGGCGGGTTTCCCCGAATCGCCGTTCTTGCCACGGACAATCATCTGGGAGGTATGCCGGCACTTAAGTCCATGGAGGACGTGGTCGAACGGGTCTTGACAGGCTGTGGCGTTGGCGAGCGGGACCAAGTACGCGCCATCGAATGCTTGGCACTATTCGAGCGCGTAGGGGCTGAAGACAACGTGGCAGGACAGCTCGATCTCGTCGCCGAACGGCTCGCGCGGCAATCCGGTGACGAAATGTATGAGCACCTGTCCGCGGCATCGAAGCACGAACTGGTGGACCGCCGCGGTCCTTTCTTTCGGGCGCAGCCATTGCCAATCGCCGCCTTTCTCGGGGCCAGAAGAATCGAGCTACTGCGCACCGAAACGATCATCCATTTCATCGAGTCTGCTCCGAACGAGCTGGTGGTCGCGCTTTTAGAGCAGTGGAGGTATTTTGATCGGACGCGCACCGCCGTCTCGGTGGCCGAAAGGCTGGTAGGGCGAGAAGGGCGTTTCGGGACGCTGGCCGCTTTGAGTTCTGAGTTTGGAGCTCAATGCCTGCACGCCTTATGTCATGTCGCACCGAACGCCTGCGCCGAAACAGTACGGCGAGTCTTCGGCGAATTGCCGCTTGATGAACTCAGGGAGCTCGGAGATGGGCGGCGTTTTCTCGTGCACACGCTCGAAAGACTTGTCTTTCGCCATCAGTCGTTCCGTTTGGCAGCTCATCTTCTGATGCGTCTCGCAGCAGTCGAGACGGAAAACTGGAGCAACAACGCAACGGGGCAGTTCAAGCAGCTGCTCCAGATAGATTTAAGTGGCACCGAGGCAGAACCTTCGGAAAGGTTTGCGGTAATAGATCATGGAATCGCATCTGGCGACGAGCGAATCATTGCAGTTTGCATCGACGCGCTCGAGGTGAGCCTTGGCCGCACATATTCCTCCCGGATCGCGGGCGCTGAGGAAATCGGCAGCCAACCGCCGTTGCGGGATTGGCATCCACAAACTTGGGAGGAGGTATTCGATTTCCATCGACGAAGCCTCGCTACGCTTGAGCGGATTCGCTCCACGTACGCGTCTTTCGAAAGCCGCTGCGATGAAGTTCTTGCAACGAGTCTGCGGGGAATTATCTGCGAACCTCTCATCACCGAAATTGAGACAGCCGCGAATGCCGTCGCGCAGCGGCGCGGCGTCTGGCTGGAAGGAATTCGGGCGGTTGGATCGTGGCTCTATTTTGACCGCAAGGCCTATCCAGAGGAATTGCAGGGTCGAGTAAGGGTTTTGTATGACAAGCTGATGCCGACGGACCTGATTCAACTCGCCCTTCTTTATACAAAATTCTGGGCTAGTGACCTTTACGACCCCGATCTGGAATACGACCAGAGCGACGATGCCACTCTGGCCTTCGATTACTCGTCGCGAAAGGCCAAAGAGGTTGCCGTGCAGATTGCGCAGGACGATAAACTGGTCGCGCGCGCAGTTCTCGAAATGGCGCCTCAGAAGCTCAACAATTCCCACCCCTTTGGCTACGAGCTGGCAAGAAATGTCGCTGACCCGCTGGCGACTTTCAAGCTTGCTGTCGAGATTATCAGCACGTCCGCGAATCTGGAGGGACTAGGATTTCTTCGGGGCCTGCTCGGCGGTATCGACGACCGCGACAGTGACGTTGCTGACGAGTGCGTGCGACTGGCGCTCGAGTGCGACGCGCTAAGACGCGGAGCCATCGATATCTACACTGCCGTGAAAGTCTCGGCGGAGCGGCTCACGGAAATCGTCGAGAGCGTCAAGGCAGGGACCCTGGCCGCGGCTCACTGTGTCTATCTATCCTATGGCCAAGGGCTAGCGCACTTGAGCGCCAATCAGATCCTCCCGTTAGTCGACGAACTTGCGAACAACCACAAAGGGGAAGGCGTCTGGTCTGCCCTTGAAATCATCACGATGTACCAGCATGGTCGGACTGTTTTCGATTCTGACCTAGTTGAACGCTCGAAAAGCATACTCGTATCGTCGACGCTAGTTGGGGAAGTCAGGCGTGGCAACCGGAACGGCTACCTTTTCGAAAACATGGTCAGGCAGCTTAACGAACACGCTGCACTTGACGACCGTTTTGCGGCGAAGTTGGGCGAGCAGTTCGTCCGTCTCTGCGTACTCAGCAAATATGATGCCTTCGATGCGCTTGATGATGCGGTCCGGAAGGTCGTCAAACTCCTAGTCACAGAACGGCCGCTCGAGTTGTGGGAAGTGGTTGCGCGGTTTGTAGAGCGCGCAACCCCGACCGAGCGATCCCGCCTGACTCGACTCGTCGGGCAGTCAAGCAGAGGGTTTAGGCGTCAAGATGATAGCGAGAACGGCGCAGGTCCCTTGTACGGTATTCCAGAGTCAGAGTGTTTCGCATGGGCGGATGCCGATGCACCAAACCGCTCGCCGTTTCTTTGCGAGTTCTATCCGCTCTTAGACAAAGATGATGCTGGAAATATGATGTGGAACCCTGCCATGGAAAGGCTTGCGGCCAGATACGGTGAGCATGCAGCATTTCGTGATGCGCTTACCAGCCGACTCCATATTGGTGCCTGGTCGGGTTCATTGATCCCTTATCTCGAGGCCTACTTCGCTCCTCTCGAGGTCTGGTACCGCCATACAGTTTTCCAACTTGCCCAGTGGGCGAAGGAAACGCGCCGCGCGCTCGACGTGCGCATCGCGTCAGCAAAGCAGATGGAAGGGGAGGAATCTTGATTGAGCGAAGTTTGATTAGCCGGCGCTTGCACGACGAGGAACAGAGCAGAGGCGACAGATTCCTTGCGGACCATGCGTGACGAGAAGCAGTCGTGCTCGATCGGTCTTATGCAACCGCCGAAGCGGGTTGAAAGCTAGTCGATTCCTTGGCAAACTACTGTATATACATACAGTTGTTTGAGATTATTGGAATGCGAGGGCGGCTGATGAGAGAAGAAGCAACACCGCACCTTCGGTGCAAACCGGGGGATCTGGCAAGGGTGATCCACTCGATCAATCCTGCATTGATCGATCAGATTGTCGTCGTAGAAGGGTGGAGGGAGGAGCATGGCCGCTGGGCCGTTTGCCTTCTGGGAAGGGCGGTGCTAGGTGTTACGTTATCGGCCCAAGAGCCGATCATCACATCTCGGTATGGATTTCGCGACTCATCTCTTGAGCCGTTGCCGCCGGAGATTGCCGTGCCGCGCGGAAAGGCGGTTAGTCACCCGCGCCGAGCTTATCTGATGCGTGGAGCATCCGAAGTATCAGTTTGAACGTGGTTTCTGGTTCGCCAGCCTGATCTGCCTTTATGATGGCGTCGATCACTGCGCGGGCTGATTCGCTCGCGCTCGTGATCGCGTCGTCGTAGGTTGTACGAGCCTTTGAATTTGCTGCTGGCTCGCCTCGCCCTTCGGCAAGCCATAGAGCGTTGACTCCCAGAACAGCTGCGATCTGCGGGAGGCGTCGGGCGCTATTGCGAGTTCCAGCCTCCAAGTTTCCTATGGTCGACTGGGATACGCCGGCTTTCTTGCCAAGCTCCTCTTGGGACAAGTCCGCCTCCTGGCGGGCCCACTTCAGTCTGTCGGCTAATGTATACATATCACAATCGTAATAGGTAGTGCCATTCGATTTGTGTTGACTTGGCCAAACACAAATGTGATTATTGGGTGCATGGATATTCAAATTGCCATCACCGAGCTGCTCCGCTCGGGTATGACCCAGGCGCAACTTGCCAAGTTGATCCCGTGCTCTCAATCGCTCGTTTCGGCACTTCTCAACGGAACGAGGGGGGCGCGTACGTCACACAAGATCGCAAGCAGAGTGGTGGAGCTTCACGGGTCACATGTGGCGAGCTTTCGCTAGGCGGGGATCGCATGAAGCGCCTGTACGCACGTCTGGTCCTCTGGTTGGTCCGGCCGGCGCTTGAAGTCGCCCTGAACGACAGAGATCGGCAGGGCGATTCCATGTGGCGCATGAAATGCGTTGTTTCAGTTTCCGGGCGCCAGTGGACGCTCGCGAAGGACGGTTCGCTTGACCTTACTCGCGACGAAGCACTGCCTTCAGAAGATCGCTCCGATCTGCCAGCAACGCCCTGAGTGGGCTTTCGAACGACTCTTGATCGCCAGTCGACGGCGGAGCTGCCAAGAAGTAGGAAACGCTGTCCTCCAGTGCAGTTTGGTTGAAGCCTGGCGAGTCTTGAATCGATGCCTTCAGCGCTGTCAGTGCGGCGAGCACGCCGAAGCGAAAGCTGTCCAGTTCGCGAAGAAGTTGTTCGTTGGATGTGGTCATGCGGGCCCCGTTGTTTGGTTGTTGAAGTGGATAGAGCCTTCGATTCTCGCATAGCGGTGGTCCGCATTCAGTTGTGGTGTACGCAGTTTAGAAAATTCGACCTTCAAGGTCATTCAATCAGTTTTGAACGGAGTTGAGTTGCTATGAACACGATTGAGGTCATCCGGAGACCCAGCATTGAGCGGGCATTCCGGGAAGCGCTGAGCGATCCGCGCAGCCGCGGGCCGGTCGCCGACGCGCTCGGCTGGGACGATTCGCAGGTGAGCCGGTTCCTATCGGGGAATCTCGGCGTGCCGATCAACAAGATCGACGCGGGGCTGAACGCGCTTGAGCTGCGCGTCGTCTCGCGAGAGTACCTGGACGGGCTGTCGACGATGAGCAAGGTTGGTGTGAACTGCCACTGCGCACGGGAAGGGTTCGGGGAGTGCGGCGGTCGGTGGTGATGTAAGAAGCGGACCCAGGCAAAAGCGTTTTCGACGGAGAGTGCTTCTGTCTTGGTTTAGTAATCCTAACAAATAAATCTATGGAAACCGATCAGATCGACCGGCAGGCCGAAATGCGTCAGCGGAGCCTGGCCATTCCGGAAGAGGTGAAACGCATCGTGCGAGATGCCAGCCAACACCCGAAGTACCCGCGCAAGTGCCTGTCGTGTGGGGCGTCCGAATCCCTCGACGGCTCCGTGCCGTGCGGCCACTGAAATGCCCCGCTTCCATTGCCGCTGCCGGAACTGCGAGACGCGCCGGGTGCTGAAGAAGCGCCCGGACGAGTACGTACGGCAGCCACAATGCGACGTCTGCAGCCGGCGCGATTTCCGAATCGACTCTTGGATGCAGAAGCGCAACACGCGCCTGATGGCGTGCACGTGCGCCGGTTACTGGTTCTGGCATCGGCGCGGCTCGCTGTACTGCTGGCACCGAGCCGACGGCTCAATCCGATCACCCGGCGATCCTGATTTTGCGGATCGCAATCCGCCGCCCGATGCGCTGGCGGCCTGAATTTCTCTTCTGGAGGGAACGTGGCAAAAAGCTCCGTTGAAGCATATGGCGCGCAGAGCAAGGTAACTGCGCTAGCGATGGACCCGAACGACCTCGAGCTCGTTGTTGACCCGTCTCACCCACTGTACGACCGGCGCGTGCATCAAGAGCCGAACCCGAAGACGGTGTTGAACTACCGTGCGATTGGAGTGCGTAAACCGGTGCTGTTCTACAAGGATCCGGAGACCGGCAAGAACCTGGTCATCGACGGCCGCACGCGGGTGATCAATGCACGTGAGCTCAATCGGCAGTTGATCGCCGCCGGCGAGCCGCCGATCACAATCCCGGCGATCCCGCAGAAGGTTATCAACGACGGTGGGAAGTCGTTCCCTGCCGTGATGGTTAGCACGAACGAGATCCGCAAAGAGGATTCGCCCATTAACCGCGCCGAGAAGATGGCGCGCATGCTCGACGTCGGCCACACGGAGGAAACCGTCGCAACCATGTTCGGCGTCGAGGTGCCGACGGTCCGCCAGCAGTTGAAGTTGCTCGATTGCACGGCTGCCGTCCGTGATGCGCTCGAGGCCGACCAGATCACCGTCTCGAACGCGCTGAAGCTCGCGAAGCTGACGCCGGATCAGCAGCGTCAGAAGGTGCAGGCAGTCATCGCGGCGGCCGACGGCAAGGAAGGGCATGCGAAGTCGCGGGCACAGCAGGCTGTGCTGATCGGCTGCGCGGCCCCGCGCATGCGCACCCGCAAGCAGATCGCTGCGGAGCTCGAGAAGGCGACAGGCGAGCGTGCCGACGTGCTGCGGTGGGTGCTCGGGATCGATGCCGCGGCGTCGACTACCGAGCCTGCGGATCCTCGGCAAATGTCGATCGACGGGGCTGCATGAGCATCAAGGTCCAAACAATGGTGTGGGACCGGTATCCGGGCGAAGACCATGAACTGTTGCTTGCCCTGAAGCTGGCCGACTTCTGCGACGACAACGGGGAACACATCTTCCCGAGCATCGAAAGGCTCGCAGAAAAGACGCGCCGCTCGGTGCGTGCCGTGCAGTACCAGCTCAAGAGCATGGTGGAACGCGGATGGTTGATTCTGGTTGCCAACGCGGGAGGTGGTCGTGGTCGCGCCTGCGAGTACCGCATCAATCCCGACTGGATAAACGGTGCAGAGATTGCACCCATTTCCGCTGGTTCAAAGGGTGCAACGGATGCACCCATCGGAAACGGTGCAACGAGCAGCAAAAAGGGTGCAACGAGTGACGGAAAGGGTGCAACGGGTTTCGCAAAAGGGTGCAATGGGTTGCACCCGATTCACCATGAACCACCACAGGAACCGTCAGAGAACCACCAAGGCGCACGGCGTGCGCCCAAAGTTGCGGCTCACGGCGAGCTGCAGTCGATCGAACTGCCGGACTGGCTGGCGTTCGAGGACTGGGACATGTGGTGCGAACACCGCGAGGCGAAGCACAAGGACGCGCCATGGACTCGCCCGGCGGCGACTGTGTCGATCCGGAAGCTGACGAAACTGCGTTCGCTGGGCCAGGACCCGAAGGCGTGCATCGAGGAAGCCGTGCTGCGCGGCTGGACGGGCCTATTCCCGCTGAAAGGCGATGTGGCAGCGACGTCGTCGGGCTCCGATAACGCGATCGCTCCGGACTGGTGGAGGACGGCGCCAGGCATTCGCAAGCTCGGCAAGCAGCTCGGCATTGAAGAGAAACCGAATCAGGTCTTCGAGCAGTACAAGGCGAAGGTGTTCAAGGCGGCCGGCCCGGGCGAATGGATGGAAGACATGCTGAGCACGGTCAGCCGCGAAAGCGAAGAGCGCTATGAGGCGCTGTACGCCTACTTCAACGACATTCCGCGAGATCAGGGCGCGCAACAGGTGGAGGCATGACGAAACGAAGCACATGGCCGATGCGCGTCGACGCGGGTACGAGGAAGGTCGGCACGGCGCGTGTTCGTGACAACTCGAGGACCAAGATGACTACGGCACAAAAGGCCGTTTCCGATGCGACTGGCAATCGGCCGCACGTCGACGCCGGTTTCGATGAAATCAGTGACGGAATCGATGCGGCACCGGTCCTGACACCGGCATATCGCCAGCCTGATGCGAAGACGCGGATGCAGGCGCTGGGCCGGCTCAAGAGCGGCCAGATGAACAAGACGGAACAGCGTTACGCCGATCACCTTGAAGCGCGCAAGCAGGCTGGCGAGATCGCCTGGTATCGATTCGAGGGTATCAAGTTCCGTCTCGCGGACAACACTTTCTACACGCCGGATTTCGCGGTGATGCTCGCGAGTGGCCAACTCGAGGCGCACGAAGTCAAAGGCCACTGGCAAGACGACGCGCGCGTGAAGGTGAAGGTCGCTGCGGACCAGTACCCAGTCCGGTTCCTGGCAGTGACGGCCGGTCGTGCAAGGGACGGTGGTGGTTGGCAGGTGGAGGAATTCTGATGAGCGGCGGAAAGATGAGCTTCACGCAACGATGCATCTGTGAGCGTCTTGGAGAGAGTCCCGGCATTACGTTGCGGGCACTTTCATCGCAGCTGCGATCCACGCCTGACAGCATGAAGCGCACTGTGAACCATCTGATTTCTACCGGGTATATCAGGCTCGGGCGGCGGGGCAAGAAGGGTTACGAGTTGCATCTTACTGGCAAGGCGTTCCCTGCGTCGATCGAGGTGATGCCGGCCGACAAGCGCCGCTACTTCGCGTTCGAGGTTGGAATTGCCGCGGTCATTCCGGCAATTCGAGCGATGGTCGACGTTGGGCGAGCGTCGGCATGAAGCGCTCAGGATTCAAGCCGCGCACGAAGCCGATGTCACGAGGGTCATGGTCACGGAAAAGTTCGCCGTTGCCGGGACGTGCCCCGCAGCAGGTGAAGAACAGGCGCGGCCCGAGACGACCGACCGTCGCAGAAGGCCTGAAATACCTCGAGGCCTGCCGCGGCGAACCGTGTTACCTGCGGGTGCCAGGCATTTGCAGGCGAAACCCGATCGACGAAACCGTGGTGCCGTGTCACTCGAACCAGTCGCGCCACGGGAAGGCTGGGGCAATGAAGGCGAAAAACGAATTCACGGTTCCCGGCTGCGGCGCGTGTCACGCGTGGATCGACCAGAACCGCGTCGGCACGCCGAAACAGATCAAGTTCGACGTGTGGGATCGGGCATTTGAGGAATGGGCGCCGGTTCGGGCCAGAAAGATGGGAGAGGCGAATTGCCAGTGAGGATGTGGGTTGAGATTCCCGACGGGACGTATAGCGTTCCGAGACGTCGCGGGCGCGGCGGGATTGTGTTTTCCGAACACACGCGCGAGATCGATGCGACGGTATTCCGCATCGCCCGTATTGCGACCGCCAAGCGGCAACTGATCACGGCCGTCGAAGTGGACGCGTTCATTCCGGAAATGTACCGGGCGCGTATCGCGAAGAGTGATCCGCGCTGGATCGAGCCGGGCGTGTTCCGGACAAGGGCTTACGTCTACCGCAACAAGAAATCGCGCGTACTCGGGCAGTTCCTTGCGAGCGGGGCACTCGAAATCGATTTGAGAGACGAGGCATGAGCGCCGCCGCATGCATTTTGTACAGCGACGTTCCCGAGCTGCTGTTGACGTCCGCGATTCGCCATCGTGACGGAGTAACCCAAGCGGATCTCATCGCCTTCGACGAATGTCCATTCAGCGGTGAGATCACAGAGACTGAACATGGCACGCAGATAGCGTTTCCGTGGCCCCGCAACCGGACGATGCGCCATGCGATCGGCGATTGGCTCACGCACTACGGCATTAACTTCACGGTCGTCATGTAACGACTAACGACCGGTGTCTCAAGCAAATCGAAAATAGGATGAACATGACGATCGACGAAAGCAACCAGATCGAAGAACTGCTCGACGAATGGTACGACTGGCAGGCAGGTTATGTGCCGAGCCTTGGTTATGGGCGCGTCGATCCGTCGTGTCGTGGCTTCTCGGAAGACGAACGCACGTTGACGGCCGACGAGCGATCGGAGGAGGCCGACCGGAAGGCGGCGAAGAAGCGGGCCGAACAGGTTGACGTGTGCGTTGACGCTTTGACGTGGCAAGAGCGCGCAGCAATCCAGCGACACATGAAGGCGAAGCGAATTGGCGCGATGAACGAGGCATGCGACGCAAAAGTCTGGAGCAATCCGCGCGGACTCGATGTGTCGGACGCTCATGCGAGCTATCAGGCTGCGAAGGCGATGTTGTATCCGTACGTGAGTGAGCGTGGTCTGTTGAAGGAGGCGCGCGCGGCCAATAGTGAATAAGGCGCTGTCATCGCCATTTGCGCTGTGTCTGTAGGCATCCTGCATATAAAGACTATACGACTTGGCAAAGTTTTGAGAGTATCGCCACGCCTTTTGTACAATCGCAAGTGAGAGTCGAATTAACTTACCAATTCGAAAGATTGCGTAATAAAAAAGAAAGGTGTGCAGATGGACACGCATGACTTGGTTCGAGCAATACGAGGCGGTCTGATTCAGCAGGATCGCCTTCTTAAGCTTGACACGCCGTTAGGCAATGATGTGCTGCTTCCGCATCAGATGGTCGGTCAGTCCCGTCTCGGGCGTCATTTCGAATTTGTTGTCGATGTTGTGTCGACAACATCGAGTATTGAGCTCAAGAACCTCATAGCTCAGCCCGTGACGTTGTGGATCCAGCAGCGCGATGGGACATATGCGCCACACAATGGCTACGTGCACACGGCGAGGCGCCTTGGTGCCGATGGTGGTTTAACGTTCCACCAGATCACCGTAGCCTCTTGGATGCACTTCCTCCGATTTCGTCGCGACCAGAAAATCTGGCAAGACAAGTCTGTCGATTCGATCATCACCGACATCTTTAATGCGCATCCGCAAGCACGCGGCTTCTTCGAGTTTCATCTTTCCAAGTCATTGCCGTCGCTATCTTTCTGCCGCCAGGATGAGACGGATTGGAACTTCGTCCACCGGCTTCTGGAGGCTGAAGGGCTTTACGGCTACTGGAAGCACGATGGCGATGGTAAGACGCATCGGCTTGTTATCACCGATCGCCTGACTGCGCTAGACCAGGCGGTGCCGCTCTCGTTCACTCGCGCCGGCACAACTATCGCTTCCGATGGACTTACTCAGTGGAGCGGTAGCCGCACGCTCCAAAGCACATCGCTCACGACTCGCACGTTCGACTACAAGAACCCAGGGAGCGTGTTCAACTCAAAGGGCACGTCCTTGCCGACGATGCCGAATCAGGGCGATCTGCCTGAGCAGGCGGAAGTCTATCAATACACCGGTGCGTACACTTTCATGGCACAGGAGCGGGGAGATGCCCTGTCTAAGACGCGTCTCGAGGAGTGGGAATCTCGATCGAAGCGCTTTTTCGGCATCGGAGGCTGGCGTGCTGCTGACGTTGGCAAGCGGTTCACCTTGAATGGGCATCCCGAGCATGACGGCGACTCCGGTGAGCAGCGCGAATTTGCCGTCATCGCGGTGCGTTGGACTATCCGAAACAACCTGCCGGTTACGCGTGCGTCGGCACGAATGCCTCACAGTCTCGATCAGCAGATTGAGGAATCGGGGATTGAAGACATGTACGGAGCTACGCCCGCGCCTGTAGCTCTTGATGGACCCACGGGCGCTTATCAGGTCGAGATCGAGGCCCAACGGACCACCGTTCCGTTCAGGAGCCCGTTTGAACATACGAAACCGACAACGCATCTCGAGACTGCAATTGTGGTCGGCCCGCAAAATGAAGAGGTTTACACCGACGAGTTGAATCGCATCAAAGTGCGCTTCATTTGGGATCGAGTCAATGAAGGTAACGAAAGCGCATCGTGTTGGGTGCGCGTTGCGCAGTCAGATACTGGGAACGGGTACGGCTCAGTCCACCTCCCGCGGGTCGGCGAAGAAGTCTTGATCGATTACGTCGGAGGAGACTGTGACCGTCCGATCGCAATGGCACGCGTGTATAACGGTGCAACGAAACCTCAATGGCATACGAATGGGTTGCTATCAGGTTACCGGTCGAAAGAGTTCGCCGGAGCCGGATACAACCAGATGGTAATGGACGACTCGACTGGCCAAAACAGGGTGCAGCTTTTCAGCAGCCAAGCGAACTCAGCACTTCATTTGGGTTACCTGATCGATCAAGCGGGCAATGCTCGTGGTGACTATCTGGGGAGTGGCTTCGATTTACGGACGGACAATTACGGTGCCGTCCGAGCGAACCGTGGGCTCTATGTTTCGACGTATCCGAAGACGGTCAGCAGTCAGCCCCTCGACGCCCGCGAAACTCAACAGCAGTTAGTGCGGGCAGAAAGCTTGATCGAGTCACTGTCGGACGCGACCAAGGCTCATAACGCCGAGGATCTGCAGGCAGGGTATGACGCTCTCAAACAGCTGACCGATGCGACGCAAGAGGCCGCCACGGGTGCGGCGTCTGGTGGCCGTACAGCGGGCGGCGGTACTGGTTCCGCGAACGTTTTCAAAGAGCCCATCATGCTGTTTGGCAGCCCGTCGGGTATCGCGCTCTCGAGCAACGAATCAGCACACCTGTCTGCTGCCCAACACGTTAACATCGTGAGCGGTCAGAGCACGCATCTCGCTGTCGGAAAATCACTGATCGCGAGTATCGCTGACAAGCTCAGCATCTTCGTCCAGGGCGCAGGGATGAAGTTGTTTGCCGGCCGCGGGAAGGTCGAGGTCCAGGCGCATTCGGACAACATCGAACTGACCGCGCAGAAATCGGTAAAAGTCCAATCGACAACCGCGAAGGTTGAGGTTGCAGCCGACCAAGAGATCTACCTTACTTCTGGTGGCGCTTACATCCGCATCGCAAATGGGGATATCCAGATCCATGCACCAGGCAAGATTGATATCAAGGGAGCATCGCACAGCCTGGACGGGCCGACGGCACAAGGCTACGTGCTTCCTGGGCTACCTCATGCCGGCGACGCGCCCCGATATCATGAGCAGTTCCATCTGGTCGAGGACGACGGCGAGACAGTATTACCACACACGCGCTATGAAATTGAGAGCGAGTCGGGGAAGAAGTGGACCGGCTACAGCGACGCCGATGGTTTTACGCAGCATATCTACACTGAACAGCCGGAGTCCCTATCTCTGACGATCTACAAGGAGGTCGATGATGACGACGAAGACCAAGAAGCGTAAGACTGTAAAGCGCCATGTGAGGCATGCGTCGACGACCAATGCTGATCAAAATTCACTGACGAAAGCAGTTATCCAGAACGACGTTGGCGAATGGGTACGGCCTGCGACGGGAGACAAATTTTACATCGACGAAACAGCCAAATTCCCTTCGGTGACGTTCGAAATCAAGACCACCGAGCCGCCTCCTTATCAATGGAAGTGGACGATCGTATGGGACGCGCAGGTTAGTCCGTTTCGAAAATCGGGTAAGCGTGGTAAGAAGGTCAGGTCATTCTCGGAGACGGGCTCTTTCACGAGTAACGATACGACGTGGGAAGCGACGCTCAATGACAAGATCCTTGGCGGGAAGCTGTCTGTCGAAGTCAAGGCAGGTAGCACCGAATTCCGGCGGACGGTGTTCGTCCTTGGTAAGAATCCGTCGAAGGATGACGTGCTTGCGTATCTAAAGCAGATTCCGAACACCATTGGCTTTGACTTGATCCTAGAGCAAGAGAGCCACTTCAAGAATTTTTGGGATACCGACAACGAGCCGGTGGTCGCGGGCGACAAAGGTTTCGGTATGACTCAGATGACCCATCCCTCGCCGACGTATGAGCAGGTGTGGAACTGGAAAGAGAACATGAAGGCGGGAACGTCGCTGTTTCAGCAAAAACAGAGGGATGCGATCTCCAGCTTCAAGGGGCATCCATATACTGAGGACCAGTTGAAACACGAGACCTTCACAAGATGGAACGGCGGCAGTTACTATCAGTGGAACGCGAAGACGCAGCAGCTCGAGCGTCAAGATATGCTATGTGACTCGCAGACCGGCAATATCGGCTGGAACCCCGCCGATCCCACAAATGCGGGCAAGACGGAAGCAGAGTTGCATGAGCGCGACAAGGACGAGTACAAAAAGATGAAGGCTGGTCAGGGCAAAGACCATCGATGGACCTATTCAGGTATTTGTTATGCCGATCACATTCTCGGAAACTAAGTGGTGGTTGTGTGCAGCGGCGCTTTCGATTGCCGCAAGCGCGTTCGCAGAGACCGCAGCACCTAATTCGATCCGGCTGTCAAATGGCCGTGAGATGCAACAAGACGGTAAGCACTTGGTCGAGGTCGATGTTGGACACCATCGCTCAGCGACGGTGCAATTGCCGCCGGCACTTCGTCGCGCCGTAGCTTCCGCATCGAGTATTGGATTCCCATCGGCGAGCTCGAAGGTCGTCGACGGGAAGGAGTTCGTATTGGTTGTTGTGAACCAGTCGTCCAGCAACAATCCGATGGGCTTCTGCGGATCGGGAGAGGAAGGTACCCTCTACGTCCTCCAAATGAAGGGAAATGCCGCCGCCTCGAAGTATGCGATGCCCGTGCAAAGCTGTTTGAATAGCGTGTCGCTCGATACCGATGTGAACAATCGCTCACCGTACCTTGCGATCGAATGGCTAGACGGCCCCCCTGGTTTCAAGATTGCATGGACCAATATCGACGATGCTGGTCCTGCAACCCGTGAGTATCGCTACAACGGCAGTACATTCGTCGAAAGCAAGAAGTAATTTTTGTCGATGCAGGCGTGCAAAACTTCTGCGACATTGTCGGCAGTGTGCCGAGTAGCTCGGTCCGGTCGACGAGCTCACTCGCGGTCAAGTGTCGCACCTCTGAAAGTTGTGCGGTCTCCTGCTGGTGACCGAGGCTTCCATTGGAATCCACACATGCAGGATATCATCGTGCTCCTTCGCTCAAGTCAAAACGTCTATCATGTGCACGACACAACAATTGGAGGAATGCATGGCAACCTACAAGGAACTGAAAGCGCAAGCGGAGGCATTGGCCGAGAAAGCAGAGGCTGCGCGCCGGGCCGAGATGCAATCCATTATCGATGACATTCGTGCCAAGGTCGCGGAGTACGGCATCACCGAGAAGGACATCTTCGGAGTGCGTCGTGGCAAGTCAGCAAAGCAACAGAAAGCTGCGGCGGAGGCGAAATATCGCGATCCGAAGACTGGCGCGACATGGTCGGGCCGTGGCCGTGCACCGGCTTGGATCAAGGATGCCAAGAATCGGAATCGATTCCTGATCGAGGAGTAAGTCTTTTTAGTAATTGGGGGTTGTAAACCCGCCCGCGTTTCGCTATATTGACGACGTCGGGCGCGAGGTGCGCCCAAATGAAGCCCGCCCGGTTCGCCGCGCGGGCTTTGTTCGTTTACGCGCAAAAAATTGCCGCAAGGTACGTCTATGCCGACACGCCCGATGAAACCCTGTAAGCACCGGGGATGCGGTGCGCTCGTTGCAGACGGCAAAACGCACTGCGACAAGCATGCGCACGAGGCCGTCAAGTGGAAGCCTGATGCCGTTCGCGGTAATCGCCATGCTCGGGGATATGGAAGTGCATGGGAACGGATCAGGCTGCGCATTCTGCGCCGCGACAATGGCCTTTGTCAGCCGTGCCTACGAGCCGGACGCGTGACATCGGGGACATCTGTCGATCACGTTGTTCCGAAGGCAAAGGGCGGCACTGATCGCGACGAGAATCTGCAAGCGATCTGCAGCGGTTGCCACGCAGCGAAGACGGCCCGGGAGCGACTGCGGTGACGCGCGCATGGCAAACCTGAGGCGGGGCGTCCCGGGCGGGGTGTGGTCGGGGCGGGGCCGGCGGGGAGGGAGGGGGGGTAAAAAAGTTTGGGAGATGCCGCCTCCGGGACCGCCCGCCTCGTCGAATTTTTACGCCCGCGAAATTAAAAAATCAGGAGTTGGCCGTTGGGAGGTATTGCATCAGTGCCGGGTCGGGGCAGGAAACCCAAGCCGACAGCACGGAAAATCGCCGCGGGAAACCCGGGCAAACGCGCGCTGAATAAGGACGAGCCGGATTTCGGCTTGGTCACGAACATAGAGCCGCCGGAGTGGATTGCCGGCGAGGCGCGTGACATGTGGGAGCGCGTTGTTCCGCTGCTTTGTGGGCAAAAAATCTTGCAAGTGACCGACCTGCACATTGTCGAAATCTTCTGTGCGGCCTACGGCAACTGGCGAACTGCTCAGGACGAATTGACTCGCAACGGCCCTGTCGTCGACAGCTCACAGGGCAGTCCGATGAAGAATCCGGCCGCGACCGTTGTCAAGGAGGCGGCGGCTCAAATGGCAAGCTTCGGCGCAATGCTGGGGCTCGACCCGGCTAGTCGGCAGCGCCTGGTCGGCGCGAAGCCGAAAACGCCAGATAACCCTTTCGCGAAGCTGCTCGGCAAATGATTGGAAGACATGGCGACGAATTTCCCGCGCGTAGAGCAGGGGCTCAAGTTCGCGCGAGAAGTCGTTCGTGGCAAGCGGCCCGCTTGCCGGTATGTGCAACTTGCTTGCAAGCGCCACCTTGACGACCTTGCGGCGAGCCGAAAGAAGGATTTCCGCTGGAAGTTCGATCCGGAAGCCGCTGAGCGAAAGCTCACGCTCATTGAACTGCTACCACACACGAAAGGCGAGTGGGCGTTCAAGGGGCAATTGGTAACGCTGGAACCTTGGCAGAAGTTCGGCCTGATGGCGACCTTCGGCTGGGTCAATAAGCGCACCGGCAAGCGTCGGTTCCGCGAAAGCTATTGGGAGGTTCCCAGAAAGAACGGCAAATCGGTAATCGCGGCCGGCGTCGGTATCGGGATGTTCGTGCTTGATGATGAGTTTGGGGCGGAGGTTTATTCCGGCGCGACGTCTGAAAAGCAGGCATGGGAAGTCTTTCGGCCAGCGCAGTTGATGGTCAAGCGCTCGCCGATGCTCATCGATTCGGCCGGAATTGAGGTCAATGCCTCGAACATGAATAAGCCGGCCGACGGAAGTCGATTCGAACCAATCATCGGCAACCCCGGCGATGGCGCATCGCCTTCGTGCGCGATCGTGGACGAGTACCACGAGCATGACAGTGCCGCACTGTACGAAACGATGCTGACTGGCATGGGCGCCCGTCGACAGCCGCTCATGTTCATTATCACGACGGCAGGCGCGAACATCGAAGGACCGTGCTTCGACAAGCGCCGGCAGGTGATCGAAATGCTCGAAGGGACGGTTCCCGACGACGAGCTTTTCGGGTGGATCTGGACGATCGACGAAGGGGACGATTGGACCGATCCGCGCGTTCTGGCGAAGGCGAATCCGAATATCGGAATATCGGTCTATCAGGAGTATCTGGAGAGCCAGCAGCAACGCGCGATCAAGTCGGCACGCTTCACGAATACGTTCAAGACGAAGCACTTGAACGTGTGGACATCGGCCAAGACAGGCTATTTCAACCTCGAAGACTGGAAGGCGTGCGAGGACCGATCGCTGACGCTTGAACAATTCGAGGGGCAAGACAGCGTGCTCGCCCTCGATATGGCGCGCAAGCTCGACCTGAACAGCATGGCTCGCCTCTTCTGGCGCGACATCGACGGGAGGCGGCATTACTTCTGCGTTGCGCCGAGGTTCTGGGTGCCCGAGGACACGGTGCGTAATACCGAGAACCGTCGTACGGCGGAGCGGTATCAGGCGTGGGTCAATCAGGGCTTCCTGCTCGAGACGGACGGCGCGGAGATTGACTATCGCGACATTCTCGAAGAGGCAAAGGACGCGAACCGGATATGCCCGGTGCAATGCACGCCGCTGGACCCGCACGGCGCGACGAACCTCTCGCATCAGCTCGAAGACGAAGGGCTGACGCCGGTCACGATCGTGCAGAACTACACGAACATGTCCGACCCAATGAAGGAGCTCGAGGCGGCCATTACCGCAGGCCGATTCCACCACGACGGTAATCCGATCATGACCTGGTGTGTCAGCAACGTCATCGGCAAGAACCTGCCAGGCAACGACGATGTGGTGAGACCGATCAAGCAGGGAAACGACAACAAGATCGACGGCGCCGTGGCGCTCATTATGGCGATGGGGCGCGCAATGCTAGCCGATCGTGTCGATTCCGAGTCGATCTACGATCAAGGAGTGGGTGTTTGAAATCAATTGCTATTGCGGCCTGGGTGGCCGGCCTGCTCGGGTTTGCGCTACTGGTCGCGGGTGTGGTGCTGATCAGCCTGCCGATTGGGCTGATTGTAGCGGGTGTCCTGCTTCTGTTGTGGGCGCTCTTGGCGGATATGGCAGCGGCTCGTGCAGAGCGAGTCGTGCAGCCGAAGGAGTAGCCCAATGTTCTTCAGTAGGCAATTGCTGTCCAACGCGGGTCGGACGCAAATGGACGGCGGTGGATGGGTGTCGGCGCTATTAGGCAGCGCGCGATCGGATTCCGGTCAGGTCGTGACTCCGGCAAGCGCACTGGCGCTGACGGTCTTGCAAAACTGCATAACGCTGCTTTCGGAGAGCATCGCGCAGTTGCCGATCGAGTTGTACGAGCGCGCCGGTGACGACCGGAAGCCGGCAACGGATCACCCTCTGTATTCGATCCTGAAGTACGAGCCCAACCCGTGGCAGACCCCGTTTGAGTATCAGGAGCAGTCGCAGGTTGCTGCAGGCCTTCGCGGCAACAGCTACAGCTTCATCGATCGCGATCAGGACGGGGTCATTCGGGGCTTGTATCCGCTCGATAATGAGGCAGTGACTGTCATGAAGGGCTCGGACCTCATGCCGGTCTATCGGGTCAACGGGGCCGAGCCGATGCCGAAGCGGCTGGTGCATCACGTTCGCTGGATGTCAATCAACGGCTACACGGGCCTGTCACCTGTTCTGCTGCATGCGAACGCGATTGGGCACGCGCAGGCGATCCAGCAGTACGCCGGCAAGTCGTTCATGAACGGCACCACGCTGTCGGGCGTGATTGAGCGGCCCAAGGAGAGTCCAGCGCTTAAGGATCAGGCCAGCGTGGATCGAATCACGGACGGCTGGAACGCAAAATTCGGTGGGTCAGGCAACGCGAAGAAAGTCGCGTTGTTGCAGGAGGGCATGACGTTCAGACCGTTGTCGATGACGAACGTTGACGCAGCGCTGATTGATGCGCTGCGTCTCTCGGCGCTCGACATCGCTCGAATCTACAAGATCCCGGCTCACATGGTGAACGAGCTGGAGCGGGCCACGTTCAGCAACATCGAGCATCAATCGCTTCAGTTCGTCATCTATACGTTGTTGCCGTGGGTCAAGCGGCACGAACAGGCGAAGACGCGCGATCTGCTGCTGCCATCCGAACGAAAGCAATACTTCATCGAATACAACCTTTCGGGGCTGCTGCGAGGCGATCAGGCCTCGCGATACGCCGCTTATGCGGTCGGGCGCCAGTGGGGCTGGCTTTCGATCAACGACATCCGGCGGCTCGAGAACATGCCGCCGGTCACGGGTGGCGACATCTACCTGAGTCCGATGAACATGGTCGACGCGTCGAAGCCACAGCAAGTAACTGCCGGGAAGACTGAGCCGACGAAAGCACAAATCGGCGAAATTGAGAGGATCCTATCGTGAGACCGCACCTCAGACTTGCAAGTCTGATTTTCAACCAGCCGCAGCTCGTCACGGACCCGATGATGTCGCTCGCGGTGCAGTGGGCGAACCAGGCGCTCAACCTGAATATCGTCAATCTGACCGTGAACGGTGTGCAGCCGAAGATCATGGAGGACGACGACTACGACGGCAGCGCGCAGATGGCCGCGGCGTCCGAGCGTCGTCGTGCCCTGATAGCAGATACAGGAATGGACATCATTCCTGTATCGGGAATCCTGGTGTCGCGCTCGGCGCACATGAATCCATGCGAGCCGATGACCAGCTACGAGGATTTGCGCACTGCCGTGAATCAGGCGGTTGGGGATCCGGCCGTCGAACATATCGTTCTCGACATCGACAGCAACGGTGGCAGTGCGACCGGTGCGTTCGAACTGGCTGACGACATTCGCGCTGCATCGCTGGTCAAGCCGATCACGGCGATCGTCAACTTCTCGGCCTTCTCGGGTGGCTATCTCATCGCTGCCGCGGCGTCGAAGGTGATCGTCAGCCGCACATCGGGTGTTGGGTCCATTGGCGTGATAGCCAACCATCTCGACGTCTCGCAGCGTGACGAACAGCAGGGAATCAAGGTGACGTCGGTGTTTGCCGGCGATCACAAGAACGACCTGACGCCGCATGAGCCGCTGAGCGACCAGTCGCTATCGTTCCTTACCAGCATGGTGCAAAACAGCTACAAGCAGTTTGTCGACGCGATCGCGAACTTCCGTGGCTTGAGCACGCAGGCGGTGAAGGACACGCAGGCGGGCATCTTCTTCGGGCAGCAAGGCGTCGACGCCGGGCTGGCCGACAGCATCGAAACGCCGCAGGCAGCGATCAACCGGATTGCTGCGGAAGTGCGCGCATCACGAGCGGAGCGCCAGAGCGGGAACGCCCGACGTAGCGTGTCGGCCCGTGCGGCGGCAATGAATATGCAATCCATGCTGTAACCAACTGCAAAAAATCGGATTTTTCACGCTCATCATCAGAGCGCGTTCGCGTCTCAGTTGAGTACGGCCACCTTCGGGTGGCATTTTTTTAGGAGAAGGGTAAGTGAACATCAATGAACTCCGCCGCGAACGCGCTGCCATCAATCAGCGTGTTCAGGCGCTGGCCCAGATCGAGTTGGGCGGCACCGCCTTGTCGGTCGAACAGCAGGCTGAATTCGAACAGCTCAGTTCGAAGTTCAACGATCTGACTGCGCAAATCGAGCGCGCAGAAGCCGCGGAGCGCATGGCCGCCGCCGCCGCGGTGCCGGTCGATCCGACGCCGGCAGCAGTCACTGCGCCGGCTGCGGCGTCCGTGCCCGCGCAGCCGAAGGCCCCGGAAATCAAGGGCGCGAAGATGGCGCGCATGGTTCGCGCGCTCGCGGCGGCGCGCGGCGACGCGCAACTCGCGTCGAAGATTGCAATCGAGCGCGGCTTCGGCGAGGACGTCGCCATGTCTCTGAACACCCTTTCGCCGGGCGCGGGCGGTGTCTTGGTGCCCGAGAACCTGTCGAGCGAGGTCATCGAACTGCTGCGCCCGAAATCCGTTGTCCGGAAGCTCGGCGCACGTACGCTGCCGCTCTCGAACGGCAACATCACCATCCCGCGCCTGAAGGGCGGCGCCATCGTCGGCTACATCGGCGCAGACACCGACATCCCGACGACGCAACAACAGTTCGACGATCTTAAGCTCACGGCGAAGAAGATGGCCGCGCTGGTGCCGATCGCGAACGATCTGATCAAGTACGCCGGCGTGAATCCGAACGTCGATCAGATCGTCGTCGGCGACCTCACCTCTGCGATCGGTGCACGCGAAGACAAGGCATTCATCCGCGACGATGGCACGGCGAACACCCCGAAGGGCCTGCGCTTCTGGGCGCTTCCTGGCAACGTCATCACGGCGAGCGACGGCTCGACGTTGCAGAAGATCGAAACGGATCTCGGCAAAGCCATTCTCGCGCTTGAGAACGCAGACGCCAATCTGACGGAGCCGGGCTGGATCATGGCTCCGCGCACGTTTCGCTTCCTCGAAGGCTTGCGCGACGGGAACGGCAACAAGGTCTATCCGGAACTCGCCAACGGCATGCTCAAAGGCTACCCGGTCGGCAAGACGACGCAGGTGCCGATCAATCTCGGTGACGCCGGCAAGGAGTCGGAAATCTACTTCACCGACTTCGGCGACGTGTTCATTGGCGAGGAAGAAACGCTCGAAATCGACTACAGCAAGGAGGCGACCTACAAGGACGCCGACGGCAACATGATCAGCGCCTTCCAGCGTGACCAGACGCTGATCCGCGTGATCGCGAAGAACGACTTCGGCCCGCGTCACGTCGAGTCGATTTCCGTGCTGGCAGGGGTGACTTGGGGCGCGTAAGCGAATCTATAACCGTGCGGATCGCCCGATCGTGGGCGGTTCGTATTTCGGAGAAGAGCATGAAGGTGGTCAAGTTCAAGCGGCATTATGCGCAGTACACGCCCGGTGATGTTGCCGGGTTCGAGGACGAGTACGCGGATCGGCTCATCGACGCGGGGATTGCACAGGCGCGCGAACCCGATCTGAAGGAGACGAAAGTGCCGTCGAAGCCTGCCGCAGCGAAGGGGTAATACAAGATGGCCGCAGTTCTCGTCGAGTACCTGGACGACACGGAGCCGCTTACTTTCGAGGACATCGCCTCGCAGTGCCGAATCGATGATGACAATGAGCGAGCGTTCATCGAACAAGTGGTGATTCCCGGTGCGCGTCAGGCGGCCGAGAGCAAGTCAGGCGCTGCTATTCGGAAGGCGCGCTACGTCGAGCGGCTTGGATCTTTCCCAAAAGGCGAGATTCCACTGTCCGTCGGACAAGTCTTCGCAATGGATGCGGTTGCGGTTCGTTCGATATCCGGTGAGCATTTGACGCTAAGCGAAGCTGAATTCGAGCTAGTTCAACTCGGGCGCGAGACGCTTCTTGCGCCGTTAGGCGGTCATTGGCCAACGTTCGGCGCGCCAACGCTCACTTATCGGGCAGGCATTGATCTCGAGCACTTTCCATCGGTTCGCTCGTGGATGCTTCTTGCAGTGGCATGGGCATACGAAAATCGAGAACTTTTCTCGTTGGGGCAGTCTGTCGTGGCTATGCCGAGCCGATTTGCGGATGCCCTTCTCACTCCAATCACGGTTCCACCGAGGTTCTGATGCGCATTCCACGAATCGGTGAGCTTGATCGGCGGGTGCGGTTGCGCGGGCGCCGGGACTATCCCTATCGCGATGCCGAGCTTGAGTCCGAATTTCCGGAGCAAAAGTTGCGCTGGGCGAAGATCGAGCCGGTCGGCGCAGCCGTATACAGCGGCAGCGTGCAGATCGACGAAAAGGTCACTCACCGGATATACCTGAGATACCTCGATGGCGTCACGAACGACTACGAGGTGGTGTATCGCGAGCAGGTATTTCGTGTGAAACGTGTCGGCGATGTGAAGCGCGGGCGTCGGTTTACGGTTTTGGAAGTGGAGGAACTGGGGAATGGGAGATAACGCGAAGATCGCGCTTCACATTGACGGGTTTGAGGGCTTTGACCGGAAAATCGACTTCAAGAAAGGGCGGATACGCGCAGCAATGCGGAAGGCTGGCCGTCTTGTGGCAGGGCAAGCGCAGATGAATCTAGCGCTCGCGCGCGGGGCAGACGGCTATCCGCGTGTGCGGAGCGGCGCTTTGCGCGACAGCATTGCCTTCAAGGTTAGCCGGTCAGGATTTCTGGTTCGCGTCGAACCGAAGAAAACCGAAGCAATGAAGGCACCGTACTTCGTCTATCTGCACTATGGCGTGCGGCGCGGCGTGCGTAATGGTAAAGGGAAGCGCGTGCACTCTGGTGGTGGATATCGAATCAAGCCGCGTGCGAATTATATGGTGGACGCACTCACGGACAAGTCTCCTGAAGTGCGGGCGATTCTCACCGCAGCGTTGGCGTCCGCGTTGGAAATCCGGTAGTACGCGACACGTAATCGAAGGCCCGCAAATCGCGGGTCTTTTTACTTTGCACGATGAAAATTTCACCGACTATCGCGCATCTGCGCGACTTCTGTCCTTTGTTCGCCCGCCGCGTATCCGGAGGAATCGATTGGAGTGCGTTGGAGGACAGCGCAAAGCTGGAAATGCCCGCTGCGTTCGTCGTGATGACCGGCGACGACCCGGAACCGAACCAATTACAGAACGGGATGAGGCAGGAAATCGCCGACGAGTTCGACGTCGTCGTCGCGCTGAAGCAAGGGAACGAGCGCGGGCAAGCGGCGGCGGACGAACTGCACGATGTCCGTGCCGCGCTGTTGCGGGCGTTGGTCGGCTGGGTGCCGGATAAGCGATACGAACCGATCGAATACACGGGATGTGATCTCGTATCGACCGACCGTTTTCGCGTTCTCTATCGGTTCGGTTTTTCGGCGAATTGGACGCTCGGTAGTGGCGACGATCCCGAGACCTGGCACGAGGACATGCTGGATAAATTGCCTGCTTTGCAGGGCATCGACATTCACGTCGACGCCATCGACCCCATGGCAGACCCGAATCTGAAAAAGCCCGGCCCGGACGGCCGGATCGAAATGGAGCTCCGTGTTGAGCTGAAGGATGAACGATGACAAAAACGATGTGCGTGAAGCCCGCGGACGGGCGAATCGTTCGCGACCCGTTGCGCGGTGACGATCTGCCGGCCGACGGCCGCGATGTGCCGCGAAATGTGTACTGGCGTCGCTGCGTGCAGTCGGGCGATGTGGTTGAAATCGTGGAATCGGGCGATGTGGCCGCGAAGCCGGAGACGGCCGCCGCCGAAGTTGCGGAGGCAGAGCCGGCCGGTACCGCTCAGGGCAAGGCAACCAAGGGGAGTAAGGGATGATCAGTTTCAACAACATTCCCGCGGATCTCGCGGTTCCGCTGTTCTATGCCGAAATCGACAACTCGGCGGCGGCCACGGGCGGCAATACGCTGCGACGGCTGATCATCGGGCAGGCGAACGATGATGCCGTTGTCGATGCGCCTGCGCTCACGTTGCTGTCGCGCACGAGCGATGCGATCGCACTGGCCGGCGAAGGCTCGATGCTCGCTGCGATGAGCGACATGTGGCGCCGCGGCGACCCGGTTGGCGAAGTGTGGGGGATCGCGGTCAAGGTTGCGGAAGGTGTGGCGGCAAAGAGCACGATCGAGCTGGTCGGCACGGCGACCGAGACCGGTCTGCTGTCGCTTTACGTCGCGGGTCGACGCGTGCGCGTGACCGTCGCGAGCGGGGCGGTTGCGGCTGATGTCATGCTGCAGCTTGTTGCTGCCGTGAACGGTACCGCCAACATGCCGGTGCGCGCAGCCATTGCGGGCGTCAAACTGGAACTGACGTGCAAGTGGAAGGGCGACACGGGCAACGACATCGCGGTCGAATTCAACCGCGGCGGCCTTGCCGCTAACGAGCGTTTGCCGGCGGGGCTGAATGCGACGGCGACGCCGATGACCGGCGGTGCGGGCTCGCCCGAACTGGCTGACGTCCTGGCGGTCGTGGGCGACGAGGAATTTGAATTCGTCTGCCAGCCGTGGACGGATCCGACGTCGCTGGATGCATTCGCCGAATGGATGAACGACGTCTCGGGGCGCTGGGCGTGGTCGTCGATGTTGTACGGGCATGTCTACTCGGCGCGCCGCGGCACGCCGGGCCAACTGGTCGCTGCGGGCCGCGTGCGCAACGATCAGCACATGACGATCAATGGTTTCGAACCCGATTCGCCACGCCCGTCGTGGGAGCAGGCCGCGGCGTTCGGTGCGCGGCAAGCTGTCTTCATTTCGGCCGATCCGGCGCGGCCGACGCAAACGGGGCTGCTTGTCGGGATCAGCGCTGCTCGGCCGGGAAAGCGGTTCATCCTGAACGAGCGCCAGTCGTTGCTGACGAGCGGTATCGCGACAACGAACTCCGCGGACGGATCGGTGCGAATCGAGCGCGCTGTGACGACGTACCAGCGCAACGCGTACGGGCAGTCTGACAACAGCTATCTCGACTCGGAGACGCTGCACACGACCGGGTACGTGATGCGGTTCCTGCGCCAGCGGATTACGAGCAAGTACGGTCGGCACAAGCTGGCCGTCGACGGAACCAAATTCGGACCGGGCGCCGCGATCGTGACGCCGAAGATCATCCGTGCGGAGCTGATCGCCGCATATGACGAACTGGAGCTGGCCGGCATCGTGGAAAACGCCGACCTGTTCGCGCAATACCTGATCGTCGAGATCAACAAGACGAACCCGAATCGGGTCGATGTGCTGTTCCCGCCGGACTACATCAACCAGCTACGCATCTTCGGGCTGTTGAACCAATTCCGGCTGCAGTACCCGGAAGCGGCGGCGGCCTGACGGCGTCGACGATAGTGCAAACCGAGCGGCCCGCCATCGTGCGGGCCGCTGTCATTTCAGGAGACCGATATGGGTCAGAAGGTCGCCGGGACCGCCTACGTGAAGGCGGATGGCGAGCAGTTTTCGGTAACGGGCGGTGTCGAGTGCCCTCTGTCGGACGTCAAGCGCGAGAGCATTTTGCCGGGCCTCTATAAAGAAGAGGATCGCGTGCCGTACGTAAAGGTCGACGCGGTGTTCGAGAAGAGCTTTCCGATCGCGAAGATCCAATCCGCGGACGATATGGTTGTGACCGTGGAATTCAAGAACGGTCGCGTGTACGTGCTGAGTGGCGCGTATGTCGTGGGCGAACCCGCGGCGACGGGTGATGACGGGAAGGCATCGCTGGAATTCAACGGTGTGAAGGGACGGTGGCAATGAAAATTCGACTCAGCAAGCCAATCGACGCGCACGACGAGTCGTTGACTGAACTCGATCTGCGCGAACCGACGCCGGCCGATGTGCGGGCGATCAAGGCGCTGCCGTATGCGCTCGATCGCGAGGAAAACGTGCACGTGCGCCCGGACATCGTCGCGCAGTACATCGCGCGCCTCGCGAGTATTCCGCCGTCGTCGGTCGACCAGATCGACCTGGTCGATTTCAACTCGATCTGCTGGACGGTCGCGGGTTTTTTCTTGACTCGGGCCTCTCAGACGCTGACGACCTGATCGGCGGCGTCTACGAGCTCGCCCATTTCTGGCGCGTCGATCCGGAGCTGGAAATGACGCGCCCGATCTCGATCATTCTCGAGCATTTCGAACAGGCGAACCGCATTAGTCGTGCGGTTCCGGAGACGTAAGCGTGGCCGATCAATTTCAACTCAAAGCGCTGATTACGGGCGTCGACAAGCTCTCGCCGGCGCTCCAGGGTATTCGGAAGAATATCGCGGGCTTTCGTAAGGGGCTGAAGGCGGACGGCTTGGGCGAGATCGGTTTTCGTGACGTGGTGGCGGGCGTAGCGGTTGCCGCGCCCATCATCGCCGCGACGAAGGCGGCGATCGACTTCGAGTCGGCGATGGCGGACGTGAAGAAGGTCGTCAACTTCGACACGCCGGAGCAGTTCAAGAAGATGACCGACGACGTGCTCGGGCTCTCGAAGCGGCTGCCGATGGCCGCACGCGACATCGCGAAGATCACCGCAGCCGGCGGCCAAGCGGGCATCGACAAGAGCGAGCTCGGGCAATTTGCCGAGGACGCGGTGAAGATGGGTGTCGCCTTCGACCAGACGGCCGAGCAGGCCGGCGACATGATGGCGAAGTGGCGCACGGCGTTCAAGATGGGCCAGGGCGAGGTCGTGTCGCTCGCGGACAAGATCAACTATCTCGGTAACACGGGGCCGGCGAACGCCCGCCAGATTTCCGAGATTGTTACGCGCATCGGGCCGCTCGGCGCTGTAGCCGGCATGACAAGCGGCCAGATCGCAGCAATGGGTGCAACGCTTGCCGGCGTGGGTGTGCAGGAAGAGGTCGCGGCAACGGGCATGCAGAACTTCATGCTGGCACTGACGGCCGGCGCGAGCGCTTCGAAGAAGCAGCAGGGCATCTTCAAGGCGTTGCGGATGGACGCCAAGGCGGTCGCAGCCGGAATGCAGAAGGATGCGCAGGGAACGATCGTGCGCGTCCTGTCTGCGGTGAGCAAGGTCGACAAGGTCAAGCAAACCGCGGTGCTCGAGGGATTGTTCGGGCGCGAGTCGATCAAGGCGATTGCGCCGATGTTGACGAACCTTGATTTGCTGAAAGGCAATTTCAAGAAAGTCGGCGATTCGACGCTCTACGCCGGCTCGATGCAGCAGGAATACGACGCGCGGGCGGCGACGACGGCGAACAACCTACAGCTGATGTCGAACCGATTTACGGCGATCGGCATCGCGGTCGGCAACGTGGTCCTGCCGCCGTTGAACGAGTTCCTTGCGTTCATCGGCCCCATCGCTGACGGTGTCGCCGCATTCGCAACGGCCAATCCGGAACTCGTGAAGGGACTGCTTGGAGCCGCCGCCGGCCTGATTGCACTGCGCGGTGCGGCGGCGGTCGCTACGGTGGCAATGAAGATTTTTACGACGGTGTCGAGCCTCACGCCGCTCGGGCTGGCGGTGCGTGTGCTTGCGTTGGCGGCCGGGTTCCTGATCGCGAATTGGTCGAAGGTCAAGCCGTTCTTCGAAAAGGTTTGGGTGGGAATCAAGGATGTGTTTTTCAGCTTCCCACTCGTGCAGGTTATCGCGCAGAACTGGGGGCCGATTACTGAGTTCATGTCGGCGCTCTGGGGTGCAACGAAGATCGTGATCGGGGCCGCGTGGGAGGGCATCAAGGCGATGTTCTTCAACTTCACGCCGCTTGGAATCGTCATCAAAAACTGGGAGCCGATCGTCACGTGGTTTTCGCAGCTGTGGGACCGGGTGAAGCCCTATATCGAGCCGCTGATGAGCGGCGCGAAGTGGCTCGGCGGAAAGCTCGGTTTCGACGGCGGTAGCGCTTCGACGGGTGACGTGTTGCGCTCCGGTGCGGCGAGCTTGCGGAACTGGACGTTGGCGCAACAGACCGGAGTGTCGACGGGAACTGCCCGTGTCGCGAGCGGCGTGCTGG
This sequence comes from Burkholderia sp. AU17457, assembly GCF_002223255.1. Classification (NCBI taxonomy): domain Bacteria; kingdom Pseudomonadati; phylum Pseudomonadota; class Betaproteobacteria; order Burkholderiales; family Burkholderiaceae; genus Burkholderia; species Burkholderia sp. AU17457. The sequence continues at coordinate 1,495,856 of NZ_NKFB01000003.1, read as the reverse complement.
CGCAGCAGGGCGCGGCGAATGCTCGGCTGCAGGGCGACCTGAAAATCCGGTTCGATGGCGCCCCGCCTGGGATGCGCGTCGAGCAGGCGCAGACGAATCAACCGGGCTTGTCCGTGACGCCGAGTGTTGGCTATCGGTCGCTGTCCGGCGTGCCGCAATGAGGTCATCATGAGTTGGCGAGAAAAATTGCGGCCGGCGTCGTTCCGTGGCGTGCCGTTCAAGGTTTTCGACGACAAGACGCCGGTTGGGCGCCGCGTCGTTGTGCACGAATATCCGCGGCGGGACAGTAGTTACCCGGAGGACAACGGCAAGAAAACCCGGGAATACACGATGACGGCCTTCGTCATCGGCCCGGATTGCCTCGATCAGCGCGACAAGTTGCTTGATGCGCTCGAGCAGGAGGGGCCGGGCGAGCTGATCCATCCTTGGCTTGGCACGCTGCGCGTGCAGCCCGGCGAGTGCGACATGACGCACGTGAAGGCGGACGGCGGAATGGTCCGCTTCACGCTGGTGTTTCACGACGCGCCGGACCTGAAGTATCCGACCGGTGCAGCGAACACCGGTAAGCAGGCGCTCGGCAGCGCGGATGGGTTGCTCGATACCGCGCTGAGCCGCTATCGCGATGCGGTTGCGTTGGTCGATCTGGCGCAGGTGACCGTCGATGGTCTTATGCAGCAGGGCGGATCGATTTTCGACGTGCTCTATCGATATGCGTCGCCGTTCACGGTGTTGTTCGGAAGTGTGCGGAGTTTCGTCGAAACGCTCGTGGAGATTCCGGGCTCGATCGCGGATCGATTCCGTTCCGCATCGGATCCGGCATTTGTCGCGCGCGTGGCCCCTGCCGGTTACGCGGATGCGATCTCCGGAGCGCTCGGCAAGGTGGGGGCGATCTCGATGCTTGACGAGATTCCGCCGCCGCGCGGGCGCGAGGCGAGCAAGTTGTTCGCCGCGACGGTCGACCTCGTGCAGGACGTGTTGCTGGTCGACGTCGTGCGCGACGCCGGCGCGTTACCGACGTACTCGCCGGCCACGTTGCCGGACGGCGCGCCGGCGCTGGATGTGCAGATTGCAAATCCATTGCCCGTTGTCGATGTGCCGGTCGCGGATGATCTGCGCGACCTTGCAGAGGCTGTTTCCGAATCCATGTGGCAGCAGGGAATGGCGGCGCCGCGCGAACATTTCCAGGCACTGACAACCAGCCGTGTGAAGGTCGCGCAGCATTTGACGAAGGTTGCACGCGAAGGCGTCGGTTTGGTGACGCTAACCCCACCGGAGGCGATGCCGGCGCTCGTACTCGCGTATCGCAGATACGGCGACGCGGCGCGCGGTGACGAGATTGTGATGCGCAACCGGGTCGCGCACCCAGGCTTCCTGCCGACAGTGCCGCTGAAGATTCTTTCTCGATAGATGGCTGACAACTCCAATATCGTCACGTTGACCGTCAACGGTCTTGATTTCGCCGGATGGACCGATGTTCGAATTTCGGCGGGTATCGAGCGCCAGGCGCGTGATTTCGAGCTCGCGATTACGTGGAAGTGGCCCGGCAGCGGGGATGTACCGAGGCAGGTCAAGCAGGGCGACCGATGCGAGGTACGTATCGGGTCCGATCTGGTGCTGACCGGATACGTGTTCTCGACGCCGATCCGGTACGACGCCGCATCGCTGACGTGCGGCATCGCGGGACGATCGATCACGGCCGACCTTGTCGACTGCGGTGCAGACAACAAGCCATCGCAGTGGCGCGGTCAGCGCGTAAGCCGGGTCGTCGACGCACTGGCCGCACCGTACGGTGTGAAGGTCGTCGACGAAACAGGGGACGCGGGAACGTTGGCCGATCACACGATCGAGCCGGGCGAAACGGTCTTTGATTCGATCGACCGGCTGTTGCGGTTGTCGCGGTTGCTGTCGACCGACGACGAGCACGGACGCCTGGTCATTGCCGAGCCGGGGAGCGCCGGCAAGGCATCCGACAAGCTCGAGCTCGGCGTCAACATCAAGGGCGGTGATGCGCCGCTCGATTTTTCGCAGGTGTTCTCCGAGTACGTGTGCAAGGGGCAGCGCAGCGGCACCGATGAGGCGTTCGGCGTCGCGGTCAGCGAGATCGAGGCGCGTGCGGCGGATCCCCGTATCGCGCGGCATCGGACGATGGTGATGCGTGAGGCAGGGCAGATGACCGCCGATCTCGCGCGACTGCGCGTCGAGTGGGAGAGCGAGAACCGGATCAGTAAGGCGTTGGCGACGACCTACAAGGTGCAGGGTTGGCGACAGTCGAACGGTCAGATCTGGCGCCACAACCAGATCGTCCGTGTCGTCGACTCGATCATCGGCTTCGATCGCGACATGCTGATCGTGGAAATCGAATATTCGCAAAGCAATGCCGAAGGGATGCTCACGAAGCTGACGGTCGCTCCGCCTGACGGCTTTGCGGCCGAACCGTTGACGAAGAGGAAGAAGGTCAAGGGCAAGAAGAAGGGCAAGGACAACTTTGAATTTCTGCTGCCGGCAGATTGGGAGAAGCAATGAGCAAGCCAGGTAAGTGGCTGGTGCGCGGCGTTGTGTCGCACGTGAATTCCGCGTCAAAGATGCAGACGTTGCAGGCGCGGTTGATGGCGGGTGCAGTTAAGGACGGTGTGGAGCATTTCGAACCGTACGGGTTTACTTCGCATCCCATCGATGGCGCCGAGGCGATCTACGGTTCTCTCGATGGGGATTCGTCGCATTGTGTGGCATTGGTTGTTGCCGATCGCCGGTTTCGCCCGCTGAACCTCAAGCCCGGTGAGGTTGCGATTTTCACGAGCGAAGGCGACAGCCTGATTTTCCGCAACGGCCGCATCGCTGAGCTGACAACGGGAACGTTCCGGGTCAACGCCTCCGAGAAAATCGAATTCAATTCGCCGATCGTGGAGGCATCGGAACAGGTTGTCGCAAAGGGACGTTTGACCGCGCAATCTGGCATGGCCGTGCGCGCGGGCGAGGGCGGTGCCGAGGCGGCGACGTTCGACGCACCCATTCGCACGCCGGACGTCATCGTCGATGGCAAGAGCACGGCTCGGCACCGTCACGCGGAGACCGGCGGCATTACGGAAGAAATGCAATGAGCGACGCGCGAGAAGCGATGTTGCGGCGCGCGGTCGAGATCAGCCTGTTTACGTGGCGACGTGCGGAGCCCGGCGATCCGCTCGACGACGACGAGCGAATGGGATGGTGGGGCGACAGCTTCCCAGATGTCGCCGGCGACCGAATTGGCTCGCGTTTATGGCTGTTGCGGCGGCAGGTGTTGACGGCAGAAGTGCTGCGTCGTGCCGAGGAATACTGCCGCGAAGCGCTGCAATGGATGGTCGACGACGAAATCGTGACAGCAATCAGCGTCAGTGTGAAACGAGCGGCTGGTGTGGGGCGCGCGGCAACAGAGCGAGCGATCGGGGAGATTGTCCTGTCCGACGACCGCGACGGGCCGCTCACGATCAACTACGACGACATGTGGAGAATTTTCGATGACTTTTCCGTTGCCGACGCTGCCTGAGCTGATTGAGCGGGTAGGCGGCGATCTGACATCCGCGGCGGATGGAGCGCTGCGGCGCTCGGATCAGCGCGCGCTTGTACGGGTCCATTCGGGCGCCAGCCACGAGATGCACGGGTTTCTCGGATGGACGGCACGGCAAATTCTGCCGGACGACTGCGACGAGGAAATGCTGTTGCGCCACGCGCGGCTGCGGCTCGCGGTGCCGCGCAAAGATGCCGCGGCCGCGTCGGGTTTCGTATCCGCCAGCGGGGCTGAGGGAAAAACCATCGACGCGGGCGCCCTGCTGCAGGCTGACGACCAGCGACGCTACGTGGTTGTCGAGACCGCGACGATTCGAGCCGGAGTCGCGAAGGTTCAGGTGCGAGCCGTCGATGCGGGGGTTGCGGGCAACATTGGCGCCGGCGTGCGGTTGCGATTTATTTCGCCAGTCGTTGGCGTATCGGACACCGTCGCGGTGCTGGATCCCGGAATTTCGGGCGGCACGGATCAAGAATCTGTCGAGCGATTGCGGCAACGGGTCATTCGCTCTTATCGCCTCGTGCCTGACGGTGGGAACGGAGACGATTACGTGACATGGGCGCTCGAGGTGCCCGGCGTTACGCGCGCGTGGTGCCGGCCGCACTACATGGGGCTCGGTACGGTCGGCGTCTTTTTCATGCGCGACGAGGATCTCAACCCCGTCCCGGACGAGCAAGCATGTGCGACGGTGAAGGCGTATATCGAGCGACAGCGGCCGGTGACTGCGGAGTTGTACGTGCTTGCGCCAAAGCCTCGCGGGATTGATTTCGATATTCGGCTTTCGCCTGACGATGAGGCAACGCGGGCGGCCGTCGTGGAAGACCTGTCCGATTTGCTGGAACGGGAGGGGGCGCTCGGAGTGACCGTACTTGAATCGCATCTCAGGCAGGCGATCAGCGGCGCACGCGGCGAACGCGATCACAAGCTGCTGCAACCCGTCGCCGACGTCGCACTGCAGCCGAACGAGATCCCGGTGATAGGGGCCATGAAATGGCAGTGAAAGACGAGGCGGACTATCTGCAGATGCTACGCGCGTTACTGCCGCCCGGTCCCGCATGGAGCGACGAGCTCGCTCCGCGGGTGCACCGCGTGCTCGCCGGCCTGGCTCCGGAATTTCTGCGCATCGATGCCCGTACACGTGCGTTGCTCGACGAGATGGACGCCGCGACGGTGCGCGAGCTTGTGCCGGATTGGGAGCGCGTCTGTGCGCTACCGGACGAATGCCTTGGACCGGCGCAGTCCTTCGAAGAGCGACAGCGCGAAGTGCGAAACCGATTGCTGGGCGTTGGTGGTCAACGCATCGCGTATTTCGAATCGCTTGCACGTGAGAACGGCTATCCGGACGCCCGGATCGAGGAACACCGCGCGCCGCGGTTTGGCCGGTCGCGATTCGGTGTTGCTCGCTTCGGTACGTGGGCGCAGCAGTACATCTGGACGATGCACATGGGGCGGCGGCGCAGCGACGGTCGCCGCTGGGGCGTGACGGTTTGGGGCGAGCGGTTCGGACGCAATCCGAATAGCGGCATCGAGTGCTACATCCGGCGTCATGCGCCCGCGCATACGTTGGTGATTTTTGACTACGAGGTATAGGGATGGATTATCCAAAGAGCGTGCCGGGTGTTGGCCTGGTGGATGGGAAGTTCGTCGACGAAAATCCCGGCGCCGGGCAGGTTGGCTCGTTGATTCCGTCGAAGTGGGGGAATGACCTGACGGACGAAGTGCTCAATGTGCTGCGGGAAGCGGGCATCAATCCCGACGAAGCGACGACGACGCAATTGCGTGACGCGGTGCTCGCGATCGCGCAGCGCTCCGTGTCCGGTTCCATCGCGAGCCAAGCGGAGGCTGAGGTGGGCAAGGACAACACGAAGCTGATGACACCGCTGCGCGTCGCGCAGGCCACGGCGAAGAAGCAGGATGCGTTGGGCTACACGCCAGTTCAGCAGGGTACGGGCATCGCACAAGGTCCGAACACCGTAAAGATCGGTTGGGCGAAGGACGGCAGCGGCCTGCTCATCACTGTCGACAACACCGACCTCGGTGCTGTTGCGCTGGCCAAGCAGCTTGCTGCGTATGTGACGCAGCAGTGGGTGCAGGGATACGCCGTCAGCATCGCCGCTCCGCGGATGCAGGACCGCCCGGTCGTAGGCCGGAATGGTTGGCAGGCCGATTTCGCGCTTCAGAACCGGCGGGAGGGCCAAAACGTCACGACCTACCTCCGCGCCCGAGATGGCGGTGGGCTCGAGATCATCAACAACGCTTACAACGGTGTTCCGTGGAACATCAGCGATGGTGGCGAAACGTGGCAATCGGGCAACCTGCATGTGGGCGGCTCGATGCTGCAAACGGATGGCAACCTTCTCTGTAGTTTCCGTGGTGCATGGTTGAACTCGATTCTCGATGACCTCTACGCTCGCTCCGAGAATCGAGCGGTTGCAGGCGCGCGCGTGCAGTGGGATTCAGGGCTCGCCGAATTTGACTACGTTGGTTCCGTGAGCAGCAATATTCACGGTCAAATCGATTTGCCCCCACCGTGGGTGGTGACAGGGCTCCGCGTTGCTGCGAGTACTAGTTCGATCACGGCAATTTGGCAGCGCGGTGTTGTCTTACGTAACCAATAAGGATCTCAAATGGATTTCAGTAAGTACACGCATGATCACATGGTGCTTGCCCTGAAGCGCATGTACCCCGACCTCATGCCGGGTAAAGACTACCGCGCAGCTCAACCGGTAGAGCGGAACGGAGCACAAAGCGGCCCTCCGTTTATCGCGCATTGGGCGAGTGAATTGGTGCCGCAGCCCGAGGATGCGGACGTGCATGCGTACTTCGAAGCTAACGAAGAGTCGATCCGCGCAGAATATATCCGGTTCTTCCGGGACATGGCGCTGCGCAGTAGTGACGGTAAGACCGTCGTCCCGCCCGATGCCCCGCCTTCGGTCAAGGCCCAGGCCGATGCATGGACGAAGTACCGCGAAGCGCTGCGGAAGATCCCCGAGCAAACGGTATTTCCGTTTGAGATTGAGTGGCCCCAATCTCCGGACGAGGAATTTGCTCCCTCTAGTTGAGGTTGCCGGCCCAGCGTGGCCGCCAGTTTGGGGTCGCGGCCAAGTATGGCCGGACAGAAATCACTGCCGCCTTTGGGGCGGCTTTTTCGTTTACGGGGATTCGATGCAAGACCACGAAAAGACGATTCTGGAGCTGATCATCATGGGCGGACTGATTGGTATTGCGAAGGTGCTGGTCGGCAGCGAGCAGCTGACGTTCCGGCTGGTCGCCGGCAGGGCGGTATTGGGTTCGGCGACGTCAATGGTCGCCGGCTTGGCACTGTTGCAGATCCCGGATCTGCCGCCGATCGCGCTGCTCGGTCTTGGTAGCGCGCTCGGCATCATCGGGTCGCAGTACCTCGAGGTGCTGCTGCGTCGGAACGCGAAGCGACTGTTCGGGGAGAAGTGACGATGGCGCGTATCACTGTTACCGCTGCTGGCGGCCGGAATCGCGTCGCGTTTCTCGACATGATCGCCGTGAGCGAGATCGGCTCCGATCTGCTGGCGAAGTCGGACGACGGCTACAACGTGCTCGTCGGCTCGACGCCGTCACGGCCGCTGCTGCTCTCCGGCTATGCGACGCATCCGAACGTGCTCAACCGACAGATCCCGGTGCCGTCGACGGCCGCCGGCCGCTATCAGATCCTCGCGCGCTGGTGGCGGATCTATCAGGCGCAGATGAAGCTACCGGACTTCGCGCCGATCTCGCAGGACCGGTATGCATTGCAGCAGCTGCGCGAGCACGGCGCACTGCCGTTGATCGACGCCGGCCGGTTCCGCGAGGCGGTGGCGAAGGTGTCGAACGTATGGGCCAGTCTGCCAGGCGCTGGGTATGGTCAGCACGAAAACAAGATCGAACACTTGCTGGCCGCGTACCGGGCGGCCGGCGGGGAGGTGGTCGCATGACGTGGATCGATCCGCGTATCTGGCTGCTCGTCGTCGCCGGCGTCATCGCCGGTTCAGCGGGCGGGTACTTCAAGGGGCACCGTGATGCGGACCAGTCCGCAAAGGTCGCCGATCAGGCGAAGCAGATCGATGATCTGCGGGCTGAACGTGACGAATTCGGCCGTCGGCTGGTGGCACAACAGGGGATCGCAAACGATGCTGCGAAAGAACGTGATAAGGCGCGCGCTGATGCCGTTGCTGCCGGTGGTGCTGCTGACGGCCTGCGTAAGCAGGTCGCCGCACTCATTGCCGACGCTCGACGTGCCGGCGCTGCGACCGGAAGCCCGGCAACCGGCGGCGCCCTCGATTTGCTTGCCGACCTGTTCGGCCGGGCTGACCAGCGCGCGGGCGAGCTGGCAGAATACGCTGACCGTGCCCGCATCGCCGGCCAGCAGTGCGAGCGCGACTACGACGCGCTGACGGCGCAGAAGTAGAGGCAATCGGACTCTCGGCCGGCGGCTAGTTGAGCGGTTCGATGTAGAACCCGCGGGCCGTCAGGTCCATCTTCGCGTCGCTGAACGAGTCGAAAATGTCGTATCCGCATTCGACATACGTGGTCTCGGGATCGAATTTGAGTTCCTCGATGTTGCGCTTCCATGTGAGCGGCAAGTCGGTGGAGTGCCCCGGATCGAAGTGGGTGACGCTCAGGTACGGCGGATGAATGCCGCGAGGCGGATACTCCGTGCGTAGTACGAGCTCGACGTTCACGACGACATGGTGTTCCGGGATGCGGTCCGCGTAACGCAGCAGGTATGCCCGCAGCGAATGGCCGTCTTTCCGGTCCTGCGCCGAGGCGAAGCCAAACCAGTCGTCGTCGGAATCGCTGAATTCTTCCGCAATCGTGCGCATATCGACCTCCAGTGCGACGAGCGTCCAGAATGCCACAGGCGCGTCACAAGTTCATCCGCGCCCGTCGCAGTTCCTCGCGAAGCATGTGGTAGAGCTTTCGAAACGGCCCAAACGGACCATCCAGATCACCGCGATCCGACGTCGCGCGCTCGGTCGATTTCCACCAGTCCATCACCTTCTCAAGCGATTTTCGCAGCGCCACGATCTCGAGGATGAGCCGCCGGACCTCGGGGTCGCGGTGGGTGCGCCAGAGCTCGCGGAGTTCCGATTCGGTCGGGGCCACGAAGTCCGGCATCGAGACGAGGCGGTGATATTGCTCCCTGAGTGGCACCACATTTCGATCGACCTTCGTCTCCTCCAGCGGGCGCGGGTCAGATTCGTCGAGGAACTGCCCGGTGTAGGACTGAAATTCTCCGCGCGTCACGGGGAGGTGCGTGCGCCGGCGCTCTCCGGATTCGAGATGCGTGTACTCCCAGATATAGGCCCAGCACGGTTTCATGATGCGATGTGATACTGTATGAATGTACAGTGTAGCGCGGGGTAAGATGGCGTCGTCAAGATCGAAATTTGGGGACGGCGATGTGCACGAACTACGTGGCGCCGGGGGAGGATCCGGGCCTGAGCGAGCTCAAGATCGACAGCTTCCGCGATCTGTACCGCTGGACGCCGTGGAAACCCGAGATCTACCCGGACTACGACGCGCCGATCGTCGGCTACGTCGACGGGCAGTTCAAGCCGCTGATCGCGGGCTTTGGATTCTGGCCGAGCGCTCTGCAGAAGGCGAACATCAAGAAAGCGAAGGAGCAGGGATGCAGGCCGCCACTCATGCGCAGCACGATGAACGCGCGCGACGACAACCTGGCGGAGTCGCGGCTGTACGGACCGACCTGGCGCAGCGGTCGGCGTTGCCTGATTCCGGCGCGCTTCATAGTGGAGCCGTCGTATCCGGATGCGCGTCAAGAAGCGAATGGCGACTGGGTGCTCGGGCCGTGCGTGTGGCAGCGCATCGGCGTGGTCGACCGGCCGACGATGTGTGTTGCCGGCATCTGGCGCACGCTCACGAACCAGGACGGCGCCGAACACCACGTGATGTCGATGATTACGGTAAACGCCGACGGTCATCCACTGATGGCGCGCATGCACAAGCCGGCCGACGAGAAACGGTCAGTCGTGATTCTGCGGCCGGACGACTGGGAGGAATGGCTGACGACATCGAACGTCGAGGCCGCGCGAGCGATGTTGCGGCTTTATCCAGCTGATGAAATGCACACGGAAGCACGTAGCGGCAATTTATAATGCTTCAAGTTGCGACGGATCACATAAATGCGGGGTGTTAAATGAATGGGTCGAACAATAACAACGATAAAGTAAACGAAAAAATTGATGAGGCTATTGGGAGTTTGAAGAGTTTGGTTGACGAGCTTGAGGCGTCGTATTGGGTGCCGCTTCTCCGTACTCCGTTTAACGGTTTGAATGAGTTGCTTGAGGGAATGAAGTCCGATGGAACTCCTTTGGAACAACCTTTTAAATCATTTGTTTCAAATCTGGAGTCCGCAAAAAATTTGTTGGAATTTCCATATTTACTGTTGGCACCTCTGCTGCTCGAGGGTACCGATATGGGGCACAGAATTGTTAAAAATAAGATGCAAAGTAAGGCTGGCGATTTGAAATTTGCTGTCGATGACGATGTCGATTTTGCGAGTCAAGTGATGGAGACAGTGTTGCGGGGAAGTAAGCGTCACTTGGCGGGTAGGCCGGAAATTCTTAATCGATTGATGCATCAGGCTAGTCTGCTTGCTTGGAGTGCCTACGAAAATTTTTGTAAAGATGTATTTATTTATTCGTTGAATAGGCGACCTGATTTGTATGGTGTGATATTAAAAAATCAAAATTTAAAGGAGCGATTCTCAATCTCGCAGGCTGCATGGCCGAATGTGTTGGAAAGGGCTGGGTATGATCTGATTGGGAAATTGGGTACAATTATTGGGTCTGATAAGGATTTTAGCTCCCCTCAATTGCTAAAGGACCTTTTCCCTGTGTTGTTTTCGGAATTTCATGGGAATGAGAATTTCTTCACAATTATTCAGTCCCGGGATCTTTGGGTGTTAGGGAATCGCCGGCATCTAATAGCGCATCGATGTGGAGTGGTTGATGCGGATTACATGAAAAAGTGTGACGACTCAACACAGAAAATTGGTCAGCTTCTTACTCTAAGGGGGCGTGATATTGCACAAAGTCTCGGCGCCGTTGCAGCTGCCGCCATGTGTCTCTATGGGGTTGCCCGAGTATGTTGGATGACCCCGCCAGAGGGCTGACGGAGTTACGCCGGATGTCCAATTGTCTGGCTTTAATCAATTAATACTTCGGTCAGTTTCGAAGTGCTTGCGGTTTTGTTTTGTGATTATTTGCCAATTAAACGTCTATGTGGCAAATAAGAGTGGGTTGACTTCTTCGGCGGCTCGCCAAGCTCCCGTCTTTCGGTCGACGTTTAGCAGTCGAGTCGTGCCCCGCTTTGCGACGAGAATTAGCCCGATGATGCCCTCGTCGTCACCAGGATGAAATCCTGACTGATAGATGACGATCTTGGAAAACGTATCAGCAACGAGCTGGCGGGCCAACATACGCGCGTCGTAGTCGAGCTGCTCGACGCCATTCACCAATTGTTGCCAAGCGTCGGCTGCGGCTGGCGCGCCATTCGATGCTGACGCGGCGAGGCGATGCTCGAACGAGTCGACGTCTCGGCGCGCGTTCGCGAGCTGGCTTTCAAGCTCGCGAACGCGGCGCAACACTGCGACCGGCGCCTCGCCGTCGTCGAGTAGTAATGCATCCGTGACGCGCTGGACCTGTGCGTCGAGTTCCTCTACGTGCTGCCGCGCGCTGGCGAGTTGCGCGCTAAGCACGTCGATTCCCGAGTCCCCTTCGAGAAGTCGAGTCAAATTTATCTGGTCTGAGCAATACAGCATCAGGGCGCGCTCGACCGGTACGACGCTGCAACTCCCGCTGACCTTGCATCCGGCGCTCTGACTGTACGTGACGCAGTGCAGCCGGCGGTGGCCGGGGTATGGGCGCCCGTCGGCAGCGCGCCGGCGTCCCATGATGTTCTGCGCGACGATCGCCGCACCGCAGTAACCGCAGTAGGTAATACCTAGGCCCGTCACGACTCCGGGGATTTCCCCCTTGCCCTTGCGTCGACCGCGCTGCTCGGCCAGGTATCGCAGGTCGGCGAATTCTGCCGGCGTCAGCAGAGCGGGGTAGTAGCCCTCAAGCCTGAACGTTTCTCCATCCACTTCGACAGACTTCTCGCCGATCAGCATCCGGTTTGCCAGCAGCCGATAGATATGGCTCGACGCCGAGCGGCCGCTGTCCGTTATCTTGAGCCCGCGGTCCGCGAGCTCGCGCACGATCCTGACCGCACCGTGGCCCTGCTTGAACATTTCAATGACGAGGCGCACCGCGGCCGCCCGATCGTTGGCCAGTTCGAATCCGCCGGCCTCCGTTTCCTTCACCCAATGCGGATCCTTCCCGACGCGAATCGGTGCGCGCCACGTGCCCGCGATCCAGCCTTGGCACTGCCGGCGGATCGCCGCCTTCACGCGCTTGCTCTTCGTGTCTGATTCCTCGTGCGCACGGATCATTACCAGCAGGCTGTATACGAGGTCCATCGGCTGCGCCTTGAGGCGCTCGCGGTTGTACTCGCGTCCATCACTGGCCGTCACGACCGTGATGCCGGCATTCACGATCTGGGCGAGCTGCGCCTGCGCCTGTAGGGGCTCAGCGCGGCTCAAGCGATCCAGCCCCTCAACGATCAGCACGGAGCCGGCCGGCACATGACCATCCTCGACCGCCCGCAAGAACACCCCCAGCGCGCCTTGCCGCACATGACGCTGATGGTACGCCGACAGCCCTTCATCCCGGAGTGATAGGGACGCATCAAGCTCCATCTCGTTGTCGGCCGCCCAGCGGGCGGCGTACTCGAGCTGCCGATCGACGCTACCGCCAGCCGCTTGTTTTGGGTCGCTGAACCGTAAATAGCTGTAAACTCTCGCTTTTGCTGCCACGCCCCACACTCCAGATGTCTCAAAAGAATTCGCCGGCTCACGCCCCGGCGCCGCGTATAGGTATGGTATCCCTCGGGTGCCCGAAAGCGCTCGTCGATTCCGAACAAATCATCACGCAACTGCGCGCCGAAGGTTATGAAATCTCCGGCAGCTACGACGGCGCGGACCTTGTCGTCGTGAACACCTGCGGCTTCATCGACGAAGCCGTGCAGGAGAGTCTCGACGCGATCGGCGAAGCGCTGACCGAGAACGGCAAGGTGATCGTCACCGGCTGCCTCGGCGCGAAGTCGAGCGCGAGCGGCTCGAACCTGATCGAGGAAGTCCACCCGAAGGTGCTCGCCGTCACCGGTCCGCACGCGGTGGGCGAAGTGATGCAGGCCGTGCATTCGCACCTGCCGAAGCCGCACGACCCGTTCGTCGACCTCGTGCCGGCGGCGGGCATCAAGCTCACGCCGCGTCACTACGCCTACCTGAAGATCTCCGAAGGCTGCAACCACCGTTGCACGTTCTGCATCATCCCGTCGATGCGCGGCGACCTCGTGTCGCGCCCGGTCGCCGAAGTGATGCTGGAAGCCGAGAACCTGTTCAAGTCGGGCGTGAAGGAACTGCTCGTGATCTCGCAGGACACGAGCGCATACGGCGTCGACGTCAAGTACCGCACGGGCTTCTGGAACGGCAAGCCGATCAAGACGCGCATGACCGACCTGGTCGCCGCGCTCGGCGAACTCGCCGCGCAGTACGGCGCGTGGGTGCGCCTGCACTACGTGTATCCGTATCCGAGCGTCGACGAAGTGATCCCGCTGATGGCCGAAGGCCCGTTCAAGGGCCACGTGCTGCCGTATCTCGACGTGCCGTTCCAGCACGCGCATCCGGAAGTGCTGAAGCGCATGAAGCGGCCGGCGAACGCCGAGAAGGTGCTCGAGCGCGTGCAGAAGTGGCGCGAGATCTGCCCGGACCTGACGATCCGCAGCACGTTCATCGCGGGCTTCCCCGGCGAGACGGAAGAACAGTTCGACACGCTGCTCGACTTCATCCGCGAAGCGGAACTCGATCGCGTCGGCTGTTTCGCGTATTCGCCCGTTGAAGGCGCGACCGCGAACGACCTGGACGGCGCGCTGCCGGACGAGGTGCGCGAGGAGCGTCGCGCGCGCTTCATGGAAGTCGCCGAGGAGGTATCGGCGAACCGCATGCAGCGCAAGGTCGGCAAGACGCTCAAGGTGCTGATCGACGAAGTGAGCGCGGAAGGCGGCATCGGCCGTACGGCGGCCGATGCGCCGGAGATCGACGGCGTCGTCTACGTCGAGCCGGCGGCGAAGGCATCGAAGCGCTACAAGGTCGGCGATTTCGTGTCCGTGAAGATCACGGGCGCCGACGGCCACGATCTGTGGGGCGAGGTGTAAGCGATGGCCGCGGTATTCCCCGAGATCCTCGCGCTCGGCGAGGCGATGATCGAATTCAACCAGTCGCAGCCGGGGCGTCCTGAATTCCTGCAGGGCTTCGGCGGCGACACGTCGAACTTCTGCATCGCGGCGGCGCGCCAGCGCGCATCGACGGGCTTCGTGTCGGCGATCGGCGACGATCCGTTCGGCCGCCTGCTGGCCGACATGTGGGCGTCGGAGCAGGTCGACACGACGTACGTTCGGATCGACCGCTCGGCGCCGACCGGCGTGTATTTCGTCACGCACGGCGCCGACGGCCATCAGTTCGACTATCTGCGCGCGGGGTCGGCGGCGAGCCGCTACGCGACGGCCGACCTGCCGCTCGATGCGCTCGCGGCCGCGAAGGCCGTGCACCTGTCGGGCATCAGTCTGGCGATCAGCACGGCCGCGTGCGACGCGGCATTCGCGGCGATCGACCATGCGCGTCGCAGCGGCGCGAAGGTCAGCTTCGACACGAACCTGCGCCTGAAGCTGTGGCCGCTGCCGCGTGCCCGTGCGGTAATGCGCGAGGCGCTGCGGCAGACGGATATCTGCCTGCCGAGCTGGGACGACGTCACGGCGCTCACGGGCGCGAACGATCGCGACGCGATCGTCGACGCGATGCTCGAACACGGGCCGCAGGTCGTCGCGCTGAAGCTCGGCAGGGAAGGCGCGTATGTCGCGACGCCGCACGAACGGCGCGTCGTGCCGGGCTTCGCGGTCGAGGCCGTCGACGCGACCGGCGCGGGCGACTGCTTCGGCGGTGCGTTCGTCGCGCGGATCGTCGCGGGCGACGATCCGTTCGCGGCCGCGCGTTATGCGAACGCGGCGGCGGCGCTGTCGACGACCGGTTACGGTGCGGTCGCGCCGATTCCGCATCGCGATGCCGTGGAACGCCTGATGCAGGGCTGACGCGGAACGCGCCCGCCCGCGCATTCGCGGCGCAGGCTTGCGCGGTCATGCAGGAACCGGGCCCCGGCCCGGCACGGTCCGCGATGGTCGGGCAAATCTGAAGCAAGGAGCAACACGAGGTGGGTCGATATTCGGAATGGCACCGGGCGCTCGTCGTCGCCGGTGCGCTGGTGGCGGGCATCGCGATGCCGACAGTGGTCGCCGCGCAGGCGGTCGCACCAGGCGTGCAGCAGGATGAGCCGGCGCCGGCGCGGCCGCTGAAGCCGAATCCCGAGTTTGCCCGCCTGCCGCGCTACGAAGGCACGCTCGGCGATCGGCCGATCGTCGTGCATCTCGGGCCGAAGACGGACGAGGAAGGCGTGCACGGCGAATACCAGTTCGCCGACACGGGCGAAGTCGTGCTGCTCGCGGGCGACCGCGACGGCGATACGCTCGAGATCGAGGAGTCGAACGACGGCACGAACATCACCGGCGTGTGGATCGGCCGCTTCGACGCGGCGGGCGACCTGAAGGCCGACCGGATGAACTCGGACGAATCGGACCCGCAGCCGGTCGTGCTGCACCTGGCGCCGGGCAAGCGCGCGGCGCTGCAGGTGCGCGATGGCCGCGTGCGCGAAATCGAGACGGTGGGCGGCGTCGTCAACCTGCGTACCGACGACTGAGCGCGTGCTGGCTCGGTGCGCGCGGCGCGCATTGTACCGGGCCAAGCGCGCCGATTTTGGCTACTCTAACGACATATTCCGCAACCGAACGGCCTCGTGCCCGGCCTCCAGTCATGACTGCATCCACTCCCAAGCGCGCGCTGCAAACCCGCATCGTTCAACCCGACGACGTCATTCCGGAAGGCTTCCGTTCGTTCGTGCCGCCGGTCGCGCGCGCGTCGACGGTCGTGTTCCCCGATCTCGCGACGATGCGCGCGCTGGTCTGGCACGACGACAACCAGTGGCGCTACGGGCTGCACGCGACGCCGACGTCGCTCGCGCTTGCGCAGCGGCTCGCCGAGATCGAGGGCGGCACGCACGCGCTGCTGCAGCCATCGGGTCTCGCGGCAATCATGAACGTCTACTTCGGGATCGTGAAAGCAGGCGACGACGTGCTGATTCCGCATAACGTGTACGGCCCGAACGCCGATTTCGGCAACTGGCTCGCGAACGATTTCGGCATCACCGTGCGTGGTTACGATCCGTTGATCGGCGCCGGCATCGCCGAGCTGATCCAGCCGAACACGCGGCTGATCTGGCTCGAAGCGCCGGGCTCGGTGACGATGGAAGTGCCCGACGTGCAGGCGATCACGGCCGCCGCGAAGGCGCGCGGCATCGTCACCGCGATCGACAATACATTTTCCGCGGGGCTCGCGTTCAAGCCGTTCGCGCACGGCGTCGACATTTCGGTGCAGGCGCTGACCAAGTACCAGTCGGGCGGCAGCGACGTGCTGATGGGTGCGACGATCACCGCGAACGCGGAACTGCACGCGAAGCTGAAGCTCGCGCGGATGCGCTGCGGGATCGGCGTGTCGGTCGACGATTGCTCGCTCGTGCTGCGCAGCCTGCCGAGCATGCAGGTGCGCTTCGATGCGCACAGCAAGAGCGCGCTCGCCCTCGCGCAGTGGCTGAAGGCGCGGCCGGAGATCGCGACGGTGCTGCACCCGCAGATCGCCGACTGCCCGGGGCATGCGTCGTTCATGCGTGATTTCACGGGCGCGGGCGGGCTGTTCTCGGTGGTGTTCGACGCACGCTACAGCGCGGAGCAGATCGACCGTTTCGTCGAGTCGCTCGAGCTGTTCGCGATCGGCTGGAGCTGGGGCGGCGCGTGCAGCCTCGCGATGCCTTACGACGTCGCGTCGATGCGTCCGGACTGGCCGCATCGCGGCACGCTGGTGCGTTTCTACGTGGGCCTGGAAGACGAAGCGGATTTGCGCGCCGACATCGAGCGCGCGATGCAGGCCACGCTCGGCTGATCGCGCGCCGGCAACGTCCGGCACAAAAACGAAACGCCGGCGCGATGCGATATCGCGCCGGCGTTTTCATTGACGGTGCCGCAGGATCAGAACAGGCGCAGCAGCCCGTCGAGGCCGACATGGTCGAATGCGACCGTCGCCGCATCGCGCACGACGGGCTTCGCGTGGAACGCGACCGACAGCCCGGCTTCGGCCATCATCTTCAGGTCGTTCGACCCGTCGCCCATCGCGATCGCGCGGCTCGGCTCGAGGCCCAGCGACGCGCACGTGTCGCGCAGCAGGCGCGCCTTCACGTCGGCGTTGACGATCTCGCCGAGCACCTTGCCGGTGAGCTTGCCGTCGACGATCTCGAGCGTGTTCGCGTGCGCGTAGTCGAGGCCGAGGCGGGCTTTCAGCCGCTCGGTGAAGAACGTGAAGCCGCCCGACACGAGCAGCGTCTTCAGGCCGGCGGCCTTCACCCCAGCCAGCATCGTCTCGGCGCCCGGCGACAGTTGCAGCCGTTCTTCGTACACGCGCTCGAGCGCGTGCGCGTCGAGCCCGGCCAGCAGCGCGACGCGGCGCGTGAGGCTTTCGTTGAAATCGCGGATCTCGCCGCGCATCGCCGCTTCGGTGATCTCCGCAACCTGCGTTTTCAGCCCGCAGAAATCGGCGATCTCGTCGATGCATTCGATCGTGATCAGCGTCGAATCCATGTCCATCACCGCGAGCCCGAAATCGCCGAGCGTGCGGCCGGCCTCGACGAAGCCGAAGTCGAGCGCGTGCGTGCCGCAGTACGCGTCGATGTCGAGGCGTTGCGCCGGGCTCGCGTTTTCGATGCGCAGCGCGTGATCGTCGGTCTGCACGACGCGGGTGCCGCGCGACAGCGCGAGCAGCGGTTTGTGATGGGCGTCCGACAGCGGCGCAAGACTCTGGATGACGAGATTGTGGGTCATGACGAGTGGTTGGGAAGCGAATGAATGACGTGCGCGGCCCACGGGCGGCCGCTGCGCGCGCTGGCCCCGTGCGGCTGCGGGCCAGTGCGTCGCGAACGCGCCATTGTAGCCGGTTGGCCGCGCGTGGCGGCCGGCGCCGGCGAGAAACCGGGCGCGGTACGGCGGTGGTCACCCGTTTGCGCGATCCCAGTACGGCGGATCGCCGAAGTGCTCGGCCAGGAACGCGATGAACGCGAGCGTTTTCAGCGGCACGTGCGCGCGGCTCGGATAGACGGCCCAGATCGCGACGTCGTCCGCGAACGGGTAGTCGTCGAGCACCGTGACGAGCGCGCCGCTCGCGAGCAGCGGGCCGACGTCCCAGGTCGACTTGATCGCGATCCCGAAGCCGTCGACGAGCGCTTCGCGGATCGCCTCGCCGTTGCTCGCGACGAGCCGGCCGCCGACCCGCACCGTGAGCGGGCCCTGCGGCGTCGCGAACGACCAGTCGCGCTGGTCGCCGAGGATCACGCACTCGTGCTGCGTCAGGTCGGCCGGATGGCGCGGCATGCCGCGTTCGGCGAGATAGGCGGGCGAGCAGCACAGCACGCGGCGGTTGGTGGCGAGCTTGCGGGCGACGAGCGTCGAATCCTTCAGCGCGCCGAGGCGGATCGCGACGTCGTAGCCGTCGTCGACCAGATCGACGATCTCGTCGGACAGCCGCAGATCCAGCGACACGGACGGGTAGCGGCGCAGGAACGCCGGAATCACCGGCGCGACGTGCTGGCGGCCGAACGACGACGACATCGACACCTTCAGCCGCCCGTACGGCTCGCTGCGACCGCGGCCGACCGACGCGCGCGCGGCGTCGGCCGCGGTCAGCAGCGCGTCGGCGCGCGCCATGAAGATTTCGCCGTCCTGCGTGAGGCTGATACGGCGCGTGGTGCGGTGCAGCAGCCGCGCGCCGAGCTGGCGTTCGAGCTGCGCGATGCGTGCGCTCGCGACCGCGGCCGACACGCCGAATTCGCGTCCGGCCGCGCTGACGTTCGCGAGCAGCGACGCGCGCACGAACAGCGCGACGTCGAGCAGGTCGAGCGGCTTGTCGGGCGCGGGAATGGGATCCGGGCTGGGATCAGACGTCATTATTCTGAAAATCCTGAAAATGTTTCAGGAAATATAGCGGTTTTCTCGAATGATCGGGTTGCCTACGATGGCACGCATGGAGGTTGCGCCGCAGCCTGCCGGATTCCCTGAAAGGAGTATCGAGATGAAAGCCGTTGGATTGACCCGTTATCTGCCGATCGACGACCCGCAAGCGTTGCTCGACGTCGAGCTGCCGCAGCCCGTGCCGGGCCCGCGCGATCTGCTCGTGAAAGTCGACGCGATTTCCGTGAACCCGGTCGACACCAAGGTGCGTGCGCCGAAGCCGCAGGTCGAGGAGACGCCGCGCGTGCTCGGCTGGGATGCGGCCGGCACGGTCGTCGCGGTCGGCGCCGACGTCACGCTGTTCCGGCCCGGCGACGAAGTGTTCTATGCGGGCAGCATTACGCGGCCCGGCGCGAACAGCGAATTCCACGCGGTCGACGAGCGGATCGCCGCGCTGAAGCCGCGCACGCTCGACTTCGCGGCGGCGGCCGCGCTGCCGCTCACCGCGCTGACCGCGTGGGAAGCGCTGTTCGACCGGTTGCGCGTGTCGCCGCAGGGCGCGGATGCCGGCAAGTCGGTGCTGATCATCGGCGGCGCGGGCGGCGTGGGCTCGATCGCGATTCAGCTTGCGAAGACGCTCGGCAAGCTGCACGTGATCGCGACCGCGTCGCGGCCGGCATCGGCCGAATGGGTGCGCACGCTCGGCGCGGATGCGGTGGTCGACCATTTCGGCGACCTGCCGGCGCAGTTGCGCGAGGCCGGCCATCCGAGCGTCGACTACGTGCTGATCTTCAACGACACCGACCATCATTTCCCGGCCGCGGCGGAAGTCATCCGGCCGCAGGGCGGCATTTGCACGATCGTCGAGAACGCGAAGCCGGTGCCGGTCGAATTGCTGAAGGCGAAGAGCGCCGCATTTCACTGGGAGTTCATGTTCACGCGTGCGATGTTCGAGACGCCGGACATGATCGAGCAGCACAAGATCCTGAGCGAGGTCGCGCGGCTCGTCGACGGCGGCACGCTGCGCACGACCCTCGGCGAACAGCTCGGCACGATCAATGCCGAGAACGTGCGGCGCGCGCACCGGATGCTCGAGGGCGGGCGCGCGATCGGCAAGCTCGTGCTGAGCGGTTTCTGAGCCGGCAGCGCGCGTCAATAAGGTGGCGGCGCCGCGAACGCAAGCGGGGTAACACCCGATGCGTTCGCGGCGCATTGCATCCCGCTTGGCGGTAGACTGGCAACGCATCATGCATCTAAAACCGCGCGGCACGCGCGTGCCGCCGCATGACAAGGAGGTCAGCATGAGCCAACGCAGCTTGTCGGTCGCCGCATCGTGGTCGGTCGTGTTCGCGGCGGCGTGCGTCAGCGCGAGCGTATTCGCGGCGCCGCCGGTCAAGGGCAGCCTGAAGGGCGGCGGTACGGGACAGCTCGAATACACCGTCAAGGTCGACTCGAAGACCTTCGGCAATGCGCAGGAGACCCGCAAGATCCGCTCGGGCGAGACGGACGATTTCAACTGGAAGTCGGTGCCGCCGAGCGGCGCGGTCGCGATGCCGGACGGCTGCCCGAACGCCGACAATCTGCCGCGCGACGCGAACGGCGCGATGGTGCGGCAGACCCAGGTGCGGCTCGCGCCGTCGGTCGACGCGAAGGGTGTCGCCAACGTGCAGTTGAGCTTCCAGGCAGCCGCGCCGAAGGGCACGCGCAGCGTGACGGCCGGCGGCAAGTCGCTGCAGTGTCCGGACGTCGTGTCGGTGAGCCAGGTGAAGTGGGTGTCGCTTCCGACCAACGGCGGGTCCAGGTCCGTGACGATGAGCGACGGCACCAAGGTAACGGTGTCGATCAAGCACTGAGCGGCGCGCGCGGGCCGACGTTTCGTCCGGTGCGCGCGCAACCGGTTCGATCGGCGGAGCGAGCAGGGCGGCATGCGAGCAGGTCGTGCCGCGCCGCCGTTGCCGTGCGTTTTCGCCATCTGCTTCGCGGCGCGGTGCGCCGACCGTGCAAAGGCGATGCGTGACGTCATGCGGATGTCACGTTATGCTCGCCCGCATCCTTTCCTTTCCGTCACGACACCGCGATGAAACTTCGAATGCGTGCGTTGCTGTCCGCCATCGCGTTCGTCGCCGCGCACGCTCATGCGGCCGACGAGTGCAGTTTCGTGAAGAAGGTCGAGCTATCGTCGCGACAGCAGGTGGCCGTGGTGTCGAGCGGCGCACTCGAACCGTGCTCGACCGGCAGCTACGCGGTGCGCGTGTATTCGACCGCGCATGCCGCCCCGGGCTTCGATACCGACGATTACGTGACCGGCACGCTGCATGCGCGCGACGGCACGGTCGCCGATGCGTACACGGCCAACCTCGGCGTACGCGCGCCGCAGGCGCTCGTCGTGACCACGCGCTCGGCCGGCAGCGGCGGCTACGTCGGCGCGCAGGCCTATGTGTCGACGGCGCGCGCGGTGCGGCTCGTCGCATCGGTCGACGGGCTCGCGCCCGACGCGGATATCGCGGCCACCCTTCGGCAGGCAATCGGCAAGCGACGCGGCGCGCACTGATCGCGCCGATCGCCCGATGTGCCGCCGCGCGTCAGTGCGTGCGCTCTTCGAGCCGTGCCGCGAGAAAGCGGTGATCGGCCGAGAACAGCCGGCGATAGGTCATCAGCACCGCGCCGACGGTGCCGAGCGCGGAGGCCGCCGCGATCAGGAACATGATCACGATCTGGTAGCGTACGGCCTGCAGCGGCGACTGGCCGGCCAGCACCTGGCCCGTCATCATGCCCGGCAGGCTCACGACGCCGACCACCGCCATCTGGTTCAGCGTCGGCAGCATGCCGGCGCGCACGGCCTGGCGCGCGGCGTCCTGCGCGGCTTCCCAGCGCGTCGCGCCCAGCGCGAGGGCGGTCTCGACGCGATCGCGGCGCGCCGTGAGTTCTTCCATCATCCGCTCGACGCCGAGCGACACGCCCGTCAGCGTATTGCCGAGAATCATCCCGAGGATCGGAATCGCGTATTGCGGCGCGAACCACGGATGGATGCGGATCACGACGAACAGCCCGACCGCCGCGACGAACCAGCTGCTGAACCAGATCGACGCGATGCTGTCGATGCGCTGGCCGCGGTACGTGCGCTTGCCGCGTCCCGCGCCGGCGAAACCGGCGATCAGTGTCATCAGCGCCGTGAGCGGCAGCACGACGTACCAGTGCGGATGGCCGAACACCCAACCGAGCACGTAGCCGATCGCGAGCAACTGCACGACGGTGCGCACCGCCGCGAGCGCGAGCTTGCGGCCGAGGCCGAGCGACAGCGCCGCCGAGATCGCGCCGTTGACGGCGACGAGCGCGGCGGCGATGCCGACGTCGACGAGGCTCAAGTCCTGCAGTGCCGGGCTCATTGCGCAGCCTCCGTCGGGGCGGCCGCGTGCAGCACGCCGGCCTGCATCACGAGCCGCATCGTGCCGATCCGCGCGGCCTGGGCCGGATCGTGCGAGATCCACATGTAGGCGCGGGCATCGGGCGCCGCGTCGAACCACGCCCCGACGAGCGCTTCGATCGCGCGCGCCGATTCGGGATCGAGCGCGGAGGTCGGCTCGTCGAGCAGCAGCACGTCCGGATCGAGCTGCAGCACGCGCAGCAGCGCGGTAATCTGCGCTTCGCCGCCGGACAGATCGCTCGCGCGCTTGTCGAGAAAATCGGCGCCGCGGCCGGCCTGTGCGGCGAGCGCTTCGGCGCGGGCGCGATCGAACGCCACGTCGCGATAGATCGCGAGCGAGTACGGGTAGCGCAATTGCGATTCGACGCTGCCGTCCATTTGCGCGGGGCGCTGGCGGACATAGGCGATGCTGCGCCGGTAGCGCGGAATCGCGCTGCGCCGGATCCGGCGGCCGCGCCACAGGAGGTGACCGCCGTCGAGCGGATCGAGCAGCGCGAGCGCGCGCAGCAGCACGCTCTTGCCCGACCCGGATGGTCCGGTGATAGCAATTCGCGATCCCGCGGCGAGGCTGAAATCGGTCGGGGCAAGCAGCGTCTTGCCGCTGCTGGCGTCGCGCCGCGTGATGTGCTGTGCGTCGATGAGGCCGGTGGGCGAGGTCATGTCAAAAGTGAAAAAAAGCGTTAATGGCGCCGAAAGGCCGCCATCTCGTGCGCCATAATACCGATTGAAAAGCCGCAGTTGTCGTGCGCCGTTCGTCCACGCAAGCGGCCCGGCATGGTGCGGCAACGCTTCAGAACAACAACGGAACCGCCATGACGCTAACCCGAGCCATCGGCAAATCGGCTGCATGGATCGTCGGTATCGTCGCGGTGCTCATCGCGGCGGCCGGCATCTTTATCTTCACGTTCGACTGGAACCGCGCGAAACCGTGGGTCAACGAACAGGTGAGTACCGCGCTCGGTCGCCCGTTTGCGATCAACGGCGATCTCAAGGTCGGCTGGCGTCGTCCCGAGGGCGAGACCGGCTGGCGTGCATGGGTACCCTGGCCGAGCTTCTCGGCCACGCAACTCGAGATCGGCAATCCCGACTGGGCGCAGGCGCCCAAGTTCGTCACGCTCGATGCCGCGCACTTCGATCTCGCGCTCCTGCCGCTGTTGGCGCATGAAATCGTCATCCCTTCGATCGACGTCGTCAATCCTGCCGTCGATCTCGAGCGGCGCGCGGACGGCAGCAATACGTGGACCTTCCAGTTCAAGCAATCGTCGCAGCCTTCGCGGTGGAAGGTGCGGCTCGACAGCTTCGGGTTCGCGAAAGGCACCGTCACGTACCGCGACGCCATCACGAAAGCCGACCTGACCGTCGCGATCGATACGCTCGGCCAGCCGATTCCGCTCGGCGACGTGTTGAAGGAACAGGAGCAGACGTCGCGTGCGGCGTCGGCGCAGCGCGTCGGCAAGCACGGCGCCGCGCAACTGGGCGCGAAGGCCGATGCGCAAGCCGCGTCGGGGGCATCGGGGGCGAGTGCGGCTGCGGCTTCGGGTGCGTCGGCGGCGAGTGCCGTTGCGGCGGCTGCTTCCGCATCGTCGGGTTCGTCCGCTTCTTCCGCGTCGGCGGCCGCTGCCGCGTCCGGCGCGAGCGGAGCCGCGGCGCCCGCGAAGCCGTCCGGCCCGACCTATGCGTTCGGGCTGAAGGTCGACGGCCGCTACAAGAACGTGCCGGTCAGCGGCACCGGGAAGGTCGGCGGCGTGCTCGCGATCCAGGACACGACGCGGCCGTTCCCGCTGCAGGCCGACGTGAAGGCCGGCGATACGCGGCTCGCGATCGTCGGCACGCTGACCGACCCGAGGCATCTCGCGGCGCTCGACCTGCGGCTGTGGCTGCAGGGCACGTCGATGTCGCACCTTTACCAGCTCACCGGCATCACGCTGCCCGATACGCCGCCTTACGCGACCGAAGGGCGCCTGATCGGCAACTTCAGGCAGAACGCGAGCACGTTCCGCTACGAGAACTTCAACGGCCGCGTCGGCGGCAGCGATCTCCACGGCACGCTCACCTGGGCGCAGCGCGTGCCGCGTCCGAAGCTGTCGGGCGAGCTCGTATCGAACCTGCTGCAATTCTCTGACCTCGCGCCGGTGATCGGTGCAGACTCGGCCGCGAGCAAGAAGAAGCGCGGCGACACGACGCGCCAGCCGCCGGACCGCGTGCTCCCGGTCGCGGCGTTCCGCACCGAACGGTGGAGCGCGATCGATGCGGACGTGAAGTTCACCGGCCGCAAGCTGATCAAGAGCCCGCAGTTGCCGATCACCGACCTGTACACGCATATCCTGCTGCAGGACGGCGTGCTGACGCTCGAGCCGCTGCAGTTCGGCGTCGCGGGCGGCACGCTCGCGACGAATGCGCATCTCGACGGCAGCCGCACACCGCTCAAGGGCCGCTTCACGCTGGCCGCGCGGCATCTGAAGCTCAAGCAGCTGTTCCCGACGCAGAAGGTGATGCAGACGGCCCTCGGCGAAATCAACGGCGATGCGTCACTGTCGGCGACGGGCAATTCGCCGGCCGCGCTCGCGGCGACGTCGACCGGCGAAGTGAAGGCGCTGATCACCAACGGCCGCATCAGCCGCTTGCTGATGGAGGCTGCGGGGTTGAACGTCGCGAACGTCGTCTACGAGAAGCTGTTCGGCAACCGCGACGTCAACATCAACTGCGCGGCGATCGACTTCGTGGCGACCGACGGCATGCTCGACCCGAAGGTGTTCGCGCTCGATACCGACGATGCGCTGATCAACGTCGACGGCCCGATCAACCTGCGCGACGAATCAATCGACCTGAAGATCCATCCGCACACGAAGGGCTTCCGGATCTTCTCGCTGCGCTCGCCGTTGTATGCGAAGGGCACGTTCAAGAACCCGAAGGTCGGCGTCGATGCAGGCGCGCTCGCGCTGCGCGCCGGCGCGATGGTCGGACTCGGGTTGATCAACCCGTTCGCGGCGCTGATCCCGCTGATCGCGCCGAGCAACAACCGCGACGTGCCGTGCTCCGAACTGTTCGGCCAGCTGAAGGCCAAGGCGGCGCAGAAGGGGGCGGCGAAGGCCGGCAAGTGACGCGCAATTGCGGGAGCAGCATGCGCCACCGTGCGGCCTCGGCGTCGTTGCCGCGCCCCGCTGAGCGCCGGCCGCGCTGCGCTGCCAGCGCGCTCAACGGCGCGCGCGTGCCCAGACGATCACCGGTTCGACCTCCCGGCCGGCGATCCGCACCGGTTCTGCGGTGCCGAGCTGCAGCCGGTCGCCGTCCAGGCTGACGACACGCTGCTGGACGTTGCCGATCCAGTTCGGATACAGGCTGACGTCCATTTCATGGGTCAACGTGCCGTCGTCGTCGACGTTGAAGGGGCCCGAATACGGGATGTAGCCGTGCGCCGCGGCCGCGCGCTCCTCGACGCTGCCGCCCTGCAGGTCGCCGTCCGCGTAGGGCGGGCGGCGGGCCGCCATCAGCTGCGCGGACATGTAGCCGTCGGGCGTGTAGAGGATCCAGCCGCGCGCGTCGCGGCCGAGCGGATAGGTGACGGTGCTGCCGTCGCGCGGGCGGATTTCGTACGACACGAGGCGCCATGCGCCGACGAGTTGTTCGCGAAGCTGGCTGGCGAGCATGCGGGGCTCCGGTGAGACGGCGGTGACGCGCGTGCCGTCATGTTGACGGGCCGCCCGGCGGCGGGCGTGAGAGCCGCGAATAGGCCGTCGGGGCAGGACGGTCGGCAGTTTCTCCGACACCTGCTAAAATACACGGTTTTCCGTCGATTTCTCTCTTAACGGGACCTGCCGTGCTTTCTACTGCCAACATCACGATGCAATTCGGGCCGAAGCCCTTGTTCGAGAATATCTCGGTCAAATTCGGCGAGGGCAACCGCTATGGTCTGATCGGCGCGAACGGCTGTGGCAAGTCGACCTTCATGAAGATCCTCGGCGGCGACCTCGAGCCGAGCGCCGGCAACGTCGCGCTGGAGCCGAACGTCCGCCTCGGCAAGCTGCGCCAGGACCAGTTCGCGTACGAAGACGTGCGCGTGCTCGACGTCGTGATGATGGGCCACACCGAGATGTGGGCCGCGATGACCGAGCGTGACGCGATCTACGCGAACCCGGAAGCCACCGACGACGATTACATGCACGCGGCCGAGCTCGAAGGCAAGTTCGCCGAATACGGCGGCTACGACGCCGAAGCGCGCGCGGGTGCGCTGCTGCTCGGCATCGGCATCGAGGAGAAGTTCCACAACGGCACGATGGCCGACGTCGCGCCGGGCTGGAAGCTGCGCGTGCTGCTCGCGCAGGCGCTGTTCTCGAAGCCGGACGTGCTGCTGCTCGACGAACCGACCAACAACCTCGACATCAACTCGATCCGTTGGCTCGAGCAGACGCTCAACGAGTACAACTCGACGATGATCATCATCTCGCACGATCGTCACTTCCTGAACTCGGTGTGCACGCACATGGCCGACATGGACTTCGGCACGCTGAAGGTCTGGCCGGGCAACTACGACGACTACATGCTCGCATCGGCACAGGCGCGCGAGCGCCAGGCTGCGGCGAATACGCGTGCGAAGGAACGCGTGGCCGAACTGCAGGACTTCGTGCGCCGCTTCTCGGCGAACAAGTCGAAGGCGCGCCAGGCCACCAGCCGCGCGAAGCAGATCGACAAGATCAAGATCGAGGAATTCAAGCCGTCGTCGCGCCAGAACCCGTTCATCCGTTTCGAGTTCGACAAGAAGCTGCACAACGTCGCGGTGGTCGCCGAAGAGATCACGAAGAAGTACGAGCGCACGATCTTCCAGAACTTCAACCTGTCGGTGCAGCCGGGCGAGCGCATCGCGATCATCGGCGAGAACGGTGCGGGCAAGACGACGCTGCTGCGTTCGCTGCTCGGCGCGCTGCCGCTCGATCACGGTACGGTGAAGTGGTCCGAGAACGCGAACGTCGGCTACATGCCGCAGGACACGTACGAGGAATTCCCGAACGACATCACGCTGATGGACTGGATCGACCAGTACCGCAAGGACGGCGACGACGAAACGATGGTGCGCGGCACGCTGGGCCGCCTGCTGTTCTCGTCGGACGACATCAGGAAGTCGGTGAAGGTGCTGTCGGGCGGCGAGAAGGGCCGCATGATCTGGGGCAAGCTGATGCTCGGCCGCCACAACGTGCTGCTGATGGACGAGCCGACCAACCACATGGACATGGAATCGATCGAGTCGCTGCAGATCGCGCTCGAGCAGTTCGAAGGCACGCTGATTTTCGTGTCGCACGACCGTGAGTTCGTGAGCGGGCTGGCGAACCGGATCATCGAGGTGAAGACGGACGGGACGCTGTTCGACTTCGGCGGGAATTATGAGGAATTCCTGGCGAGTCAGGGGCAGGAGTAAGTACCCTGAGGTTTTCTCCGGTCGTGGGTCCAATTTAGGCATCACCGCGCGGAGCGGACCGCCAGAAGCGCTAAAAGCCCGCATCGACAGCAATGTCGATGCGGGCTTTTTCATTTCCCCACGGCAAAACCGGCCCGCGCCGCGCATTCCAGTTTCCTCTGCTTAATCGACTTCAGGTAAATTACCCACCCAACGCCACCCATCATTCCCCATTTCGCCGCGGAGCCGCCTTCGATGCAGGACCATCCTCTCCCGCTCGACCTTTCCGGCCTTGCGCCCAGCCTGTACGCGCAGGGCACCGAGGAGGGCATCCTGTCGCGCCTGATGGAGCGGATCGCGCCGACCAACCGTTTCTGCGTCGATATCGGCGCGAGCGACGGCTTGCGCAACAGCAACACCGCGCGGCTGCTGCGCGAACAGGATTGGGCCGGCGTACTCGTCGAAGGCAGCGCATACCGCTTCGGCAAGCTTGCCGCCCATTACGCGGGCGCGGAGCGTGTCCGGCTGCGCCACGATCGCATCCAACCCGATACGGTCGATCAACTGCTCGCCGATGCGAACGTACCGACCGACTTCGACCTGCTGTCGATCGACATCGACGGCAACGACTACTGGGTGTGGCGTGGGCTGCAAGCATTCCAGCCGCGCATCGTCGTGATCGAATACAACCCGTACTACACGCCGCCCGAGCGTTGGGTCATGTGCTTCAATCCCGACCACGAATGGGACGGCTCGACCTATTACGGCGCGAGCCTCGAATCGCTCGTGCACCTTGGCCGCCAGAAAGGCTATGAACTCGTCTGCTGCGACGACATGGGCAACAACGCGTTTTTCGTGCGGCACGACCTGTACCCGCTGCTCGGCATCGCGAACAACGATCCGTCGGTGTTGTTCCGGCCGGCGATGTACAAGCTGCGCTACGTCGGACACAACACGTTCCTGACCGGTCATCCGTATCGGCATGGGCCGGCCGAGCACATCTGAATGGATTCGCTCGCCGTCACCTTCGACGAGATTCGCGATGCCTACGGGCTCGGTCGCGGCGGGCCGCCGACGCAGGTCAGCGAACGGGTGTGGCATCTGCCGGCCGACGGCGGCGCGGGTGTGGCGGTCAAGCTCTATGCGCTTGAACACCATGCGCGTGCGGTCAAGGAAGCCGCTGTCCTCGCGCATCTGGAAACGCATGGCGATACGCGTTTCCATGTGCAGACGCTCGAGCGCACGACGTCCGGTGCGTCGCTGTGGTCGGGGCAGCATTCGCATGCGATGCTGACGCGCTGGGAAGCCGGGCAATTCAAAACCTACGATACCTTCTCACCAACCGAATGGGGCGCGCTCGGCGCGAGCCTGGGCGCATTGCACCTGAGTCTCGAACGATTGCAACTGCCGTCGCTCGATACGATCCGCGCGCGGCTGACCTCGATCGACGCGGATGCGGTACGCCGCAGTCTGCTGGATGCACTCGATGGAGCCGATGCGAGCGCCGCCGCCTCCACGAACCTGCGCCGCTATGTCGATCTCGCGCTGCGCATGCTCGACCGCTACTATCCGGGCAGCATCGATGCGTTTCCGGCCGACGATCCGCAGCATCCGATCCACAACGACTACAACCAGTTCAACTATCTGTTCACGGGCACGCTGCCGCCGCTGATCGTCGACTGGGAAGCGTCGATCGCCGCGCCGCGCGAATACGAGCTGGTGCGCTGCCTGAATCATTTGCCGCTGGAAGCGCCGCGCCTCGCGCAAGCGTTCGTGCGTGCGTACCGGCGCGTGCGGCCGGTGAACCCGGCGCACATCGCGTGGGCGGTCGATGCCGCATGCGTGCAGCACGCGCTCAAGCTGTGGATCGTGCAAGGCTGGCTCGACGATCCGTCGCGCTTCGCGGCGCACCTGAACGGCGCGGTGACGATGGCATCCGCGATGGTGGACGCGCGCGGCCGTCTGATCGATTTCTTTTCCCGTTGCGTGGAAACAGGACACTGATGTGAGTGCGAATCCGAACGAGACCCCGAATCCGTCGCGAGCCGGCGAGCGGCAGCATGTGTTTCCGCCGCCGCTGGATCGCGATTACCGCGTCGAGGACGGGCGCGTCCAGACGCGCTCGCTGGAAGCGCATATCGTCGATCACTGCAACCTGACCTGCGCGGAATGCTGCTCGCTGTCGCCGCTGTTGCCGGAGTGGTACGCGAGCCCCGAATCGATCGAAGCCGATCTGCGCAAGGCGGCGAAGGTGTTGCGTCCGCGCATGTTCAAGCTGGTCGGCGGCGAACCGTTGCTGCATCCGGCGCTCGTCGAACTGGTCGAGCGCGTGCGCGGCACCGGCATCGCGCCCGTGATCTCGGTCACGACGAACGGGCTGAAGCTCGGCGAGATGCCCGACGCGTTCTGGCAAGCAGTGGATGCACTGACGATCTCGCGCTATCCGAAGCCCGCGCTTTCCGCCGACCTGATCACGCATGTCGAGCGCCAGGCCGCGCGCTTCGACGTACGGCTGAACTGGAAGATCCAGGACGTATTCACGACGATGAACCGCGCGCAGCCCGGCACGGATCGCGATGAAGCCCGGCGCCTGTATCACGATTGCTGGATCCGCGAGCGCTGCCATATGATTCGCGACGGCATGTTCTACACGTGCACGCGCCCCGCGCATTTCCATACGCTGTACAAGGGCGAGAAGGATTTTCAGGCCGACGGCCTGGCGTTGCGCGACGACGCGGGCATGCTCGACGCGATGCTCGCCTATCTGCAACGGGAGACGCCGCTCGAAG
Organism: Burkholderia sp. AU17457; assembly: GCF_002223255.1. Classification (NCBI taxonomy): domain Bacteria; kingdom Pseudomonadati; phylum Pseudomonadota; class Betaproteobacteria; order Burkholderiales; family Burkholderiaceae; genus Burkholderia; species Burkholderia sp. AU17457. The sequence goes on along the minus strand of NZ_NKFB01000003.1, from coordinate 1,465,479 downwards.
CCTGCCTGCATTGCCAGGGCGGCAGCGCGCCGGTGGCGCCGCATCGCATCCTGAAACGCATTGAAGTGAATACCTTGAAGGCTCGTTATCCATGATCGTCGGCACGCGCGACCCGTTCGGTTTCGATCGTCTGCACTACCATCCGCGCAGCGGCGTGTCGGCGTCCGGCATCCGTGCGGTATTGCGGGCGTCGGGGCAACCGGCCGGCGCGCCGGACACGGCCGCCATCGCGGGCTACCTGAGCGGCGGGCGCCTCATCGGCCGCACCGTGCTGTGCGACGTGCTCGCGGTGCCGCCCGGCCACGCACTGATCCGATCGCCGGCAGGGCTGACGGTGCAGGGGGCGCCCGAGCGGCCGCAGCATGCCGATCTCGACGCCGTGCTGCGCGCGTCGCTGCAACGCGCGCTCGACAGCGGCAAGCGCGTCGCGCTGGCGCTGAGCGGCGGGCTCGATTCGGCGCTGCTGCTCGCGTTGCTGCGCGAACTCGGCGCATTGCGGCACGTGACGGCCTACGTCCTCGCGACCGACATGCCCGATTACTGCGAACGCGACGCGGCGCTCGAACTCGCTGCGCAGATGCAGGCGAACGTGAAGATCGTGCGCGCGAACGAGGCCGATTTCATCGCGGCGCTGCCGAGGACGACCCACGCGGTCGAGGAGCCGATGTTCAACCTGCATCCGGTCGCGAAGCTGCTGCTGGCCGACGCGATGGCGGCGGACGGCGTCGAGGTGGCGATTACCGGCGACGGCGCGGACCAGGTGTTGCGCCGCGACCGGTCGGCCAACTATCTGCCGCTGTGCCACGCGTTGTTCGACGCCGCGTCGGTCGATCTGCATCCGCCGTTCGTCGACGCCGCCGTCGTCGCGCATCTGACGAGCATGGCGTCCGACCCGAACAAGCAGTGCCTGCGCGAGCTCGGGGCGCGCCTGAACCTGCCGGAGCGTCTCGTGCACGGCCCGAAGCGCGGGCGGCTCGCGCCGGCGATGGATCTCGCGACGCTGCTCGATCGCGACCGCACGCATGCGCTGGCCGACGCGCTCGGCCTTGCCGCGCCCGCTTTGCAGACGGATACCGAACGCGTGCTGTGGACGACGCTGACACTAATCCTCGATCATCTCGATCGCCTTCATCCCGATGCCGCGCATCGCCCGGTCTGAGCCGCTCATGAAACGCATCCTGTTCTGCGTGGTGCCCGAGAAGGGCCACGTCAATCCGTGCATCGGCCCGGCCCAGCACCTGCGCGCGACCGGCTGCGACGTCGCGTTCTATGCGCCGGCCGACATCAGCGCACAGCTCGACGGCGCCGGCGACTTCGCGTTCGTCGGTCCGCGCGAGACGCCCGAGCGCCACGATCTGTCGCGCGGCGCGAGCTTCGCCGCGAACATTCGCGACGCCGACTGGCTGCGGCACTGGATCCGCACGTTGCTGATCGACCTCGCGCCCGCACAGGTGGACGGCATCCGCGCGGTGCTGCGCGAATGGCAGCCCGACGTGGTCGTGATCGACCCGCTGCTGTATGCGGCGGCGATTGCGGCCGAGCTGGAAGGGCTGCCGTGGGTGTCGATGTCGAATTCGCTGAATCCGGTGCTGCCGGACGATCTCGATTCGGAACTGCTGCGCACGGTGCGCTGGCTCGAACCGGAACGCACGCGCCTGTTCGCGCGCTACGGCCTCGACGCACGCTTTCGCGGTTGCGACATCCTGTCGCCGCATCTGACGCTCGCGTTCACGACCGACGCGCTGGTCGGCGCGCCGCCGCGCGGTGTAGAGCTGGTCGGCCCTGCGATGCCGTCGGGCCCGCGCGGCGACGAGACGGCATTTCCATGGGAGCGCCTGGACGCGGATCGCCCGCTCGTCTACATGTCGCTCGGCAGCCAGCTTTACTACCACCCGGAGGTGTTCGCGAAGGTCATCGACGCGACGGGTGCGACGTCCGCGCAACTGGTGCTGTCGGTCGGCGAACTGGTCGATTCGGATCTGCTGCCGGCCGGCGACGAACGCGTGATCGCCGTGCGTTACGTGCCGCAACTGGCGCTGCTGCGGCGCACGCGCGCGTTCGTCAGCCACGGCGGCGCGAATTCGGTGATGGAGTCGCTGGCGTGCGGCGTGCCGATGCTGCTGTCGCCGTTCTGCAACGACCAGTTTCATTCGGCGCACTTCGTCGAGCGGGCCGGCGCGGGCTGCGTGCTCGATCTGCAGCAGGCCGGCGTCGCGGCCATTACCGATGCGCTCGAACGCTTGCTGCGTCCCGGATCGCTGCGCGAGCAGGCGGCGCGGATCCGCGACAGCTATGCCGCGTGCGACGGCTCCGCGCAAGCCGCCCGCCTGATCAGCGCACTCGCTTCAGGAAGCCGCCTGGCGACAGCGTCATGAGTACGCGGTCCTCGATGTCGTGGTCGATGTCGAACCGGTCGTCGCGGGCGAGAAATTCGCGTGTGGCCGTGGCCGGATTGTTGCCGCGGCCGTACGGCTTGCCGTCGAACATCGACTCGGGCAGGTACTCCATGATGGTGTCCATCACGATCGCGTAGCTGCCGGGCGTCACGAACGGCGCATAGCATTCGAGTTCGCGCAGCACGTGCGCGTGCGTATGCGTGAGATCGAGGATCGCCATCACGCGCGCGCCGTCGTGGATCTGCGCACGCACCGAGGCGAGCGTATCGGCCGCGCACGATTCGCCTTCGATCAGCACCATGCGATGGGCGAGCCGGTGCGAGTGCAGGCGCTGGCGGACCTCGTCGCGCAAGCGCGGTTCGATCGCGACGACGCGGCCCTCGTTGCCCGCCAGTTCCAGCATCGACGCGGTGAACGCCACGCCGCCGCCCGCCGCGATGCCGGTCTGCACGATGCAGTCGGGGCGCTCGCGCCAGATCAGTTCCTGGAGCGCGAGCATGTCGCCGGGCAGATGGAAGAAGCGCTCGCCGAGCCAGCGGGTCTGGAACAGATGGCCGAATTCGGCGGCGCGCGTCAGCCATTCGATGTTGATGTCCCGCATGCGGGCCGAAGGACGCTCTGACATGGTCAATGCAACGAGTAGGAGTGACGTGAAAACGCTGGAACCGTGGCTTCACCGGTACTGGGACATCGGCCCGGCGCGCCTGCAGGCGCTGGCGTCGGGCCATACTAACAAAACCTATCTCGTCGAGTGCGATGCGGGGCGGACGGTGCTGCGCGTGTCGTGGGCCGGCAAGCCGGTCGAGCAGATGCGGTGTGAGGCGTCGATACTCGGTCATCTTGGCCATCTCGTCGACGTGCGCGCCGCGCCGCGACTGCCCGCGCTGCCGCGACTGCGGCCGACCGTCGATGCACAAACCGGCGTGCAGACGCCTGACGGAGGCTGGCTGCATCTGTTCGAGCATATCGACGGCCGTCCCGGTCTGCCGGACGACCCGCACGCGGGGGCGATCGATGCGATGCGCACGCTCGCGCATCTGCATACGGCGCTGGCCGCGATACCCGCGAGCGAAGCGGCGCCGCTCGCGTGGCTGTCCGCACGTCATGCACGCGTGGCGGCGCGCGCGATGCCGTCGCTGCCGGCCGACTTGCACGACGACTACGACACGGTGATCCGGCGAATCGGCGCACATCTCGATGCGGCGTCGTCGTGGCTCACGGGGCTCGTGCATTGGCTGCACGGCGACTATCACGCGGGCAACCTGCTGTATGTCGGCAACGCGGTGAACGGCGTGCTCGATTTCGACGATGTGGGGCAGGGGGCGCAATGGCTCGAGGCGGCCTTTGCGTCGTTCGCGCTATCGCGCGATGCGGACCGGGACGACCGCTTCGTGTTCGACCGCGGGCGATGGGCGGCCTGCCTGCACGCTTATGCCGCGACGCGGCCGGATACGGCGCCCGATTGGCTGCGCGACAACCACGACACGCTGATGATGCTGTTCTGCGCGGACCAGACGTTGATCCATCTCGAGGCCGCGCAGCGTGGCCTGTGGATGCCGGGGCCCGGTATCGGATTCCTCGGCGGCTGGCGCCAGTTGCTGGACGGCGCGGCGCCTGCGGGCTAGCCGGCCGTCGCGTCAGCGTTGCCGGTTCAGGAACAGCCGCACGGCTTCGACCGTGTCGGGCCGCGCGTCGCCGTGCCGCGATCCGTCGTGCAGGCAGAACAGCACGTCGCGATGCTGCGCCATGCATGCGTCGACATGCGCGCACATCGCGTCGAACAGCGCCTGCGGCGATGGCGCCGGCCGCTGCCAGTCGTCCAGTATCGCGGTCCAGCCCGTGTGATCGCGTTGCAGGCGCGCGAGCACGGCGGCGCGATCGTCGTGCGGCATCAACCCATACGGCAGCCGCAGCGGGATCGCGTCCGGCGCGGCCACGCCGGCGCGGCGATAGACGTCCCGAATCAGCGCATCGGTCGTGTCGATTTCGTCGATCAGTGCGGCGTCCGCGAGCGCGCCGGGCTTCGCATGCGAATAGGTGTGATTGCCGAGCCGGTGGCCTTCGCGCGCGATTCGCGTCGCGACGTCGCGCGCGCCCGGCAGGTGCTTGCCGAGCACGAAGAAGGTCGCCGCGCACGACGCATCGCGCAGCACGTCGAGCAGCGCGGGCGTCGAGGGGCCGGGGCCGTCGTCGAAACTGAGGTGAATGGATGTCATGGGGCGCCCGGGCCGTTCACTGAACCGGCTCGATGGCGAGCGGACACGTGCCGGCCGGACGCAGCCGGGTGCCGGTCCATTCGTAGAAAAATCGGGCCGCTTTCGCGTTGCCGCCGCCGCAATCGTCGTTGAAGCAGCCGGCGACGATCAGCAGCCTGCTGCCGGCACGGAAGCCGACGCGCTCGTCGTCGTTGCCCATCACGCCCGAGACGGCCTTCACGCCGGGCATCGTGTACGTCGCGCCCGTGTCCTTGTCGACGATCGCGAAATTTCGGCAATCCGTTCCGCAACCCCAGATAGCGACGCGGTAGTGACCGGCAAAGTTGGCCGGTTGCGCGAACGCGTCGCGAATGACGGTGCGGTACAGGCGCGCTTCGTTGCGGGTGAGCCGAGGCGCGGCAGCCGGTGCGCGCGGCGCGCGGGCGACGGCGGCCGGCGCCGGATAACGGTCGAACGCGGGCGATGCACAGGCCGCGGCCGCCGTGGCTGCGGGCGCCGCACCGGCGGCGCCGGCCGTCAGCGCGGCCGATGCGCCGGCGATCAGCAGAAGTCGATGGGCGAGCGCCACGCGAGTGTCCTTCATGTTCGAGATTGAGGTCGGGCCGCAGCGGCCGAACGGCCGGCGACGGCGATTCTATGACGCTTCGCGCGTGTCGGCGCCGGGGCAGCGCGCATGCACCGTACCCCGGCAATCGTCACGGCCGTCACGGCTATCACGGCGAAAAGGGCGTCGCGTCGGGCGATGCCGCGACCCGCGCACCGGCGGCGCCGGTGCCGCTCAATCGGCCAGCCGCTTGTCGGCGAGCGCCTTGCAGCAGTCTTCGTATACCCACTGCACGAGTTTGGCCCGATAGTCGAGATCGTCGGTATCGACGATTTCCTCGACCGCGTCGCGCGCCCACGACGCGTCGACGAAGCCCGCATGCCGCTTCGCGATGTCCTGCGCGAGCGCCGCGAGCCGGGCGACCGAGAGCCAGTCGGCCTGGCGGTGATGACGGTCGAGCCACCGGTGCGCGGCCTGGACCTGGAACGCGGCGTCCGGCCAGGATTCGTTCAGGTAAAACGCGCCGAGATTGCCGCAGGTGAGCCAGCAAAGCAGCTCCAGGCGGTCTTGCGAGCCGAGGGTATGGGATGCGTCGGACATGGCAGCGCTCACGAAGTGCGTCGATTCCGGGCGGCGCCGGCCGCGACGGGCCGGTGCCGATATTAAAAACATAGCACGATGCGGGCCCGGCCGCGCACCCGGGCGGATGCTGACGTGACGGCGGCCCGAAGCGTGCGGCGCCGGCCGTGCGCGGCGCGACGGCGCGCCGGTCCTTTCGGATGGCTGTCATTCGTCACACCAGCCGCCGAAACGCTCGCTAGAATGTCGGCTTCCCTGGAGGCGGAAACGATGAAAATCTACGACCAGTTCTACATCGACGGCGCATGGCGCAAACCGGCCGGCGCCGGCACGATCGACGTGATCGATTCGGGCACCGAAGCCGTGATCGGCCGGATTCCCGAGGGCGTCGCATCCGACGCGCAGGACGCGATCCGCGCGGCGCGCGCGGCCTTCGACGCGTGGGCGGCCACGCCGGCCGCGACGCGCGCGGGCTACCTGCGCAAGATCGTCGAGCGTCTGCAGGCGCGCAGCGAGGAACTCGCGCAGTCGATCACCGGGGAGGTCGGCATGCCGATCAAGCTGTCGCGCGCGATCCAGGTCGGCGGGCCGGTCTATAACTGGAAGGCGTACGCGAAGCTCGCCGAATCGTTCGAATTCGAGGCGCGGGTCGGCAATTCGCTCGTGGTGCGCGAGCCGGTCGGCGTCGTCGCGGCGATCACGCCGTGGAACTACCCGCTCAACCAGATCACGCTGAAGGTCGCGCCGGCGCTCGCGGCCGGCTGCACGGTGGTGCTGAAGCCGTCGGAAGTCGCGCCGCTCAACGCGTTCATGCTCGCGGAAGCGATCCACGAGGCCGGGCTGCCGGCCGGCGTGTTCAACCTCGTGTGCGGGTATGGCCCGGTCGTCGGCGAGGTGCTGGCCACCGATCCGGACGTCGACATGGTGTCGTTCACCGGCTCGACGCGCGCGGGCAAGCGCGTGGCCGAGCTGGCGGCCGCGGGCGTCAAGCGCGTCGCGCTGGAGCTGGGCGGCAAGTCGGCGTCGGTGATCCTCGACGACGCCGATTTCGCGACGGCGGTGAAGGGCACGGTCAACGCGTGCTATCTGAACGCGGGCCAGACCTGCTCCGCGCATACACGGATGCTGGTGCCGGAAGCCCGCTACGACGAAGTGCGCGAGATCGCGAAGGCCGCGGCCGAAACGTACGTCGCGGGCGACCCGCGGCAGGAGACGACGCGTCTCGGCGCGCTGGCGTCGGCCGCGCAGCAGCAGCGCGTGCAGGCGTACATCCAGCGCGGGATCGACGAAGGGGCGGAACTCGTGACGGGCGGCACCGGGTTGCCGGCAGGGCTCGAGAAGGGCTTCTTCGTGAAGCCGACCGTGTTCGGCCGCGTCGATCCGAAAGCGACGATCGCGCAGGAGGAGATCTTCGGGCCGGTGCTGTCGATCATCACGTATCGCGACGAAGAGGAGGCCGTGCGGATCGCGAACGATTCGCCGTACGGGCTCGGCGGCGCGGTGTGGGCCGGCAGCGACGAACGCGCGATGCGCGTCGCGCGCCGCATCCGCACGGGGCAGGTCGACATCAACGGCGGCGCGTGGAACGGCGCCGCGCCGTTCGGCGGCTTCAAGCAGTCGGGGCATGGCCGCGAGAACGGCGTGTACGGGCTCGAGGAATACCTCGAATACAAATCGATGCAGCTGAAGCCCGCGAAGCCGGCCTGAGCGTTTTCTCCCGTATGACCGCGCAACGGCACGCTCGCGTGCCGTTTTTTATTGACGGCCGTCAAGGTGCGCGGCGGTGGATCGTCGATCATCGCGATTCCGATGTTCCGACGAGGTTTCAGATGACCGTACGCACTTCCTTTCCGCCGCTGACGATCCGCGGCCGCACCTTGCTGCCCGTCGTGCAGGGCGGCATGGGCGTCGGCATCTCCGCGCACCGGCTGGCGGGCAGCGTCGCACGCGAAGGCGCGGTCGGCACGATCGCGAGCATCGACCTGCGCCACCATCATGCGGATCTGCTCGCGCGTTGCCGCGCGCAACCCGATCGCGCGACGCTCGAAGCGGCGAACCTCGACGCGCTCGCGCGCGAGATCCGTCTCGCGAAGACGTACAGCGAAGGGCGCGGGATGATCGCGGTCAACGTGATGAAGGCGGTGAGCGCGCATGCGGACTACGTGCGGGTCGCGTGCGACGAGGGCGCGGACGCGATCGTGATGGGCGCGGGCCTGCCGCTCGATCTGCCCGATCTCACCCAAGGGCACGATATCGCGCTGATCCCGATCCTGTCGGACAGCCGCGGGATCGCGCTGGTGCTGAAGAAGTGGATGAAGAAGGGGCGCCTGCCCGATGCGATCGTGATCGAGCATCCGGCGCACGCAGGCGGCCACCTCGGCGTCACGCAGATCGACGACATGCACGACGGTCGTTTCGATTTCGCGCGCGTGCTCGACGAGACCGCGCAGGTCATGGCGTCGCTCGGTCTCGCCCGCGATGCGATCCCGTTGATCGTGGCCGGCGGGATCAACAGTCACGACACGGTGCGCGCGGCGTTCGCGGCCGGCGCGAACGGCGTGCAGGTCGGGACACCGTTCGCGGTGACCGAGGAAGGCGATGCGCATCCGCATTTCAAGCGCGTGCTCGCCGATGCGACGCCCGACGACATCGTCGAATTCGTCAGCGTGACGGGGCTGCCGGCACGCGCGGTGAAGACCCCGTGGCTCGATCGTTACCTGCGCAACGAGACGCGCATTCGCAACAAGCTCGGCGCATTCAAGCAGCGTTGCCCGACCGCGCTCGAATGCCTGAGCGTATGCGGGCTGCGCGACGGCATCGAGAAATTCGGCCACTTCTGTATCGACACGCGGCTCGCGGCCGCGTTGCGCGGCGACGTCGCGAACGGGCTGTTCTTCCGCGGCCGCGAAGCGTTGCCGTTCGGCCGCGCGATCCGCAGCGTGCGCGATCTGCTCGACCTGCTGCTGACCGGCAGTGCGACGGAGCCTGCGGCAAACCGTCCCACGTTTACGCTGGCTTGACCAATATCAAGATGACGAAAAGACCCTACGGGGAGAATGGAAACCATTCTTTGGGGGTCTGTACCATGCATAAAACGATTCGAACTTGTGTCACCGCAGCCGCCGTCGCGGCCAGCTTCGTCGCGATGCCGTCGCTGTCGCACGCGGCGTCGCCGGGCGACGGCATCAATCAGGGTGACGTACTGGTCCGGCTTCGCGCGATCAGCATCCAGCCGAACGAGCGCGCGAGCGATACGCTCGGCGCGATCAACACGGGCGTGAACAACGCGATCGTGCCCGAGCTCGACTTCACGTACATGATCCGCGACTACCTCGGCGTCGAGCTGATCCTCGGCACGTCGCGGCATCAACTGACGTCGAGCCTCGGCAATCTCGGCGGCGTGGGCGTGCTGCCGCCGACGCTCTTGCTGCAGTACCACTTCAACCATGCGGGCAAGGTGCGTCCGTACGTCGGCGCCGGTTTGAACTACACGTACTTCTACAACAACGGGCTCAACGTCGGCGGGGAGGGCGTGTCGATCAACAAGAGCAGCTTCGGCCCCGCGCTGCAGTTCGGCGTGGACGTGCAGTTGACGAAGAAGGTGTTCATGAACGTCGACGTGAAGAAGATCTGGATGAGCACCGATGCGACGCTCGGCGACAAGGGCATCGGCACGCTGCACATCGATCCGCTGATCGTCGGCGTGGGCGTCGGGATGAAGTTCTAGACGCGACGGAACAAGAACAGAGTTGGGGTTGGCGGCATGGCGGTCGGCATGCCGCTCTTTTTTTGTGCAGTGGATTTACAGCTTGTCGTACTGGAAGCGCATCGCGGTGCCTTCGCGCGTGATGCGCTCCCACACCGCGCGCTTTTCGTCGTCGCTCAGGAACACCCAGTTCGAGACTTCGGCGGCCGTGCGGCCGCAGCCCTTGCAGACTTCGTCGAAGAGCGTCGAGCACACGCCGATGCAGGGGCTGTCGGGGAGGTCGTGAAGATTGGAGGCCATCGGCAGGGTTCGCGCAGTTGAATCGTCAGCCGCCATTTTAATGCATCGCGGCGCCGCGGCCGGACGCCGGCGCCGGGCGGACACGCCCGCCCTCCGAACGCCGGTTCGCCGCTGCCCGTTTTTCCCGGTGGACAGCCGCCGATTACCCGATAGAATTCCCCCGGAACGCCCCGCTGCGCGGGCGGCTCGACCGACCGGCGGCGGGAATCTGTTCCGTTTGCGCGACACCGGCATGATTTTTTTGTGACGGGGCGCGAATGATGGTAGTTTTCGGGGTTTTCGAGGGGCGGCGCGCCGGAATGCGCCGCCATGACGAGGCAGACGGCAGCCGGGCAATGCGTCCGGCCGAAGGGAGAACGGGATGAAAGCAAAAGTAGTGGGCCGGTTCGCAGCGCTCGCGCTGTGCGTGGGTGCGTCGGCGGCAGCGGCGAAGGATACGCAGCTCAATGTCTATAACTGGTCGGACTACATTGCGAAGGACACGATCCCGAACTTCGAGAAGCAGGCGGGCGTCAAGGTTCGCTACGACAACTACGACAGCGACGACACGCTGCAGGCGAAGCTGCTGACGGGCAGCTCGGGCTACGACATCGTCGTGCCGACCAGCAACTACGCGGGCAAGCAGATCGCCGCCGGCATCTTCGCGCCGCTCGACAAGTCGAAACTGCCGAACCTCAAGTACCTCGATCCGCAACTGATGGCGCTCGTCGCCGGCGCGGACCCGGGCAACAAGTACTCGGTGCCCTGGGCGTACGGCACGACCGGCCTCGCGTACAACCTGACGAAGGCGCAGCAGGCGCTCGGCAAGGTGCCGCTCGACAACTGGGACATCCTGTTCAAGCCGGAAAACCTCGCGAAGCTGAAGACCTGCGGCGTGTCGGTGCTCGACGCGCCCGACCAGATGTTCGCGGCGACGCTGCACTACATCGGCAAGGATCCGATGAGCACGAACCCGGCCGACTACAAGGCCGCGATGGACGTGCTGAAGAAGATCCGTCCGTACATCACGCAATTCAACTCGTCGGGCTACATCAACGATCTGGTCGGCGGCGACATCTGCTTCGCGTTCGGCTGGTCGGGCGACGTCGTGATCGCGAAGCATCGCGCGATCGAGGCGAAGAAGCCGTACAAGATCGAGTACTACATTCCGAAGGGCGGCGCGCCGGTATGGTTCGACGTGATGGCGATCCCGAAGGATGCGAAGAACAAGGAAGCCGCGCTGCAGTGGATCAACTACATCGAGGATCCGAAGGTGCACGCGGCGATCACGAACGCGGTGTACTACCCGAGCGCGAACGCCGAGGCACGCAAGTACGTGCGGCCCGACGTCGCGAACGACCCGGCCGTCTACCCGCCGGCCGACGTCGTGAAGACGCTGTTCCTGCTCAAGCCGCTGCCGCCTGAAATCCAGCGTCTGCAGACGCGTCTGTGGACCGAGCTGAAGTCGGGCCGCTGACACGAGCCGAAGTGAACCCGCAGTCATGAAGCCCCTGGTGCCCCCGGGGGCTTTGTTCGTCTAACGCAGGAGAGAAGCAGCACATCATGAATAGCCAGTCGGGCGCGCCGGTCGCGGGCGCGCCGTTCTCCGTTTCCTCCTCCGGCGCCGATGCGCGCGCCGAGAACTTTGTCCAGATCGTCGACGTCGTCAAGAAATTCGGCGACACCGAAGCCGTGCGCAGCGTCAACCTGACCGTGCGCCAGGGCGAGCTGTTCGCGCTGCTCGGCAGCTCGGGCTGCGGCAAGTCGACGTTGCTGCGGATGCTCGCGGGCCTCGAGACGGTCACGTCGGGCAAGATCCTGATCGATGGCGAGGACCTCGCGCAGATGCCGCCGTACAAGCGGCCCGTGAACATGATGTTCCAGTCGTATGCGCTGTTCCCGCACATGTCGGTCGAGTCGAACGTCGCGTTCGGGCTGAAGCAGGAAGGCACGCCGAAGGCCGAGCTGAAGGCGCGCGTCGCGTCCGCGCTCGAACTCGTGCAGATGGGCAAGTATGCGAAGCGCAAGCCGCACCAGTTGTCCGGCGGCCAGCAGCAGCGCGTCGCGCTGGCCCGCTCGCTGGTCAAGCGCCCGAAGCTGCTGCTGCTCGACGAGCCGATGTCCGCGCTCGACAAGCAGATCCGCCAGCGTACGCAGATCGAGCTCGTCAACATCCTGAACAAGGTCGGCGTCACCTGCATCATGGTCACGCACGACCAGGAAGAGGCGATGACGATGGCGAACCGCCTCGCGGTGATGAGCGAAGGCAAGATCGTGCAGATCGGCTCGCCGAACGAAGTGTACGAATACCCGAACAGCCGCTTTTCGGCCGAATTCATCGGCTCGACGAACCTGTTCGACGGCGTGACGGTCGAGGACGAACCCGATCACGTGTACATCGAATCGCCGGAACTGCCGAGCCGGCTGTACGTGAGCCACGGGATCTCGGGCCCGCTCGGGATGCCGGTCACGGTGTCGGTGCGCCCCGAGCGGATCGCGCTCACGCGCAAGCCGCCCGAAGGCGCGTTCAACTGGGCGCGCGGCCGGATCAGCAACGTCGCGTACATGGGCGGCTATTCGCTGTATCACGTGAAGCTCGACGGGGGCAAGACGGTGATCGCGAACGTGTCGAGCCTCGCGATTTCCGAACTCGACACGCCCGCGCTCGCCGACGAGATCTACGTGCGCTGGAGCGCGACCGCCGGGGTGGTGCTGACGTCATGAACGCGTTCAAGTCCCTGCTCGAGTGGCCGGTGCGGCGCTTCAACCTGACGGGCGCCACGGCGGTCGTGGCCGGGCCGTTCACGTGGCTCGTGCTGTTCTTCCTCGTGCCGTTCGTGCTGGTGGTGAAGATCAGCTTCGCGGAGCTGCAGCTCGGCATCCCGCCGTATACGGAGCTCGCGTCATACGCGGACGGCGTCGTGCACGTCGCGCTGAACCTGTCGCACTATGCGTTCCTGTTCACGGACAGCCTGTATTTCGCGACCTACGTGAACTCGGTGTGGGTCGCCGCGATCACGACGCTGCTGTGTTTGCTGCTCGGCTATCCGATGGCGTATTACATCGCGCGCTCGAACCCGGCCACCCGCAACCTGCTGATGATGGGCGTGATGCTGCCGTTCTGGACGTCGTTCCTGATCCGCGTGTACGCCTGGATCGGGATCCTGAAGAACAACGGGCTGCTGAACAACTTCCTGATGTGGATCGGGCTCACGCATACGCCGATCGAGCTGTATCGCACGAACTACGCGGTGTACATCGGGATGGTGTATTCGTACCTGCCGTTCCTCGTGATGCCGCTCTACGCGCACCTCGTGAAGATGGACCTGCGCCTGCTCGAAGCCGCGTACGACCTCGGTGCGAAGCCGTGGAAGGCGTTCGTGCAGATCACGCTGCCGCTGTCGAAGAACGGGATCATCGCGGGCTGCCTGCTGGTGTTCATCCCGGCGGTCGGCGAGTACGTGATTCCGGAGCTGCTCGGCGGCGCGAATACGCTGATGATCGGCCGCGTGATGTGGAACGAGTTCTTCAACAACGCGGACTGGCCGATGGCGTCTGCCGTGACGTGCGCGATGGTGCTGCTGCTGCTCGTGCCGATGGCGATGTTCCAGCACTTCCAGGCGAAGGAACAGGGAGGCCGCCGATGAAGCCGAATCGCTACCTGCAGTTCGCGGCGCTGTTCGTGGGCTTCGCGTTCCTGTACATCCCGATCATCAGCCTGATCGTCTATTCATTCAACGAGTCGAAGCTCGTCACCGTGTGGTCGGGCTTTTCGTTCCGGTGGTATGAGGCGCTCGTCGAGGACGACGAGCTGCTGACGGCCGCGTGGCTGTCGCTGAAGATCGGCGTGCTGACCGCGTTCGCGTCGGTGTTCATCGGCACGTGGGCCGGCTTCGTGCTCGCGCGGATGGGGCGCTTTCGCGGCTTCGCGCTGTTCAGCGGGATGATCAACGCGCCGCTCGTGATCCCCGAGGTGATCCAGGGGATCTCGCTGCTGCTGCTGTTCATCGAGCTCGCGAAGTGGATCGGCTGGCCGGCCGAGCGCGGCGTGTTCACGATCTGGCTGGGCCACGTGATGCTGTGCATCTCGTACGTCGCGATCATCGTGCAGTCGCGCGTGCGCGAGCTGAATCCGTCGCTGGAAGAGGCCGCGCTCGATCTCGGTGCGACGCCGCTGAAGGTGTTCTTCACGATCACGCTGCCGCTGATCTCGCAGGCACTGATCGCGGGCTGGCTGCTGTCGTTCACGTTGTCGATCGACGACCTCGTGCTGTCGGCGTTCCTGTCGGGCCCCGGCTCGACGACGCTGCCGCTCGTCGTGTTCTCGCGCGTGCGCCTCGGGCTGAACCCGGAGATGAACGCGCTCGCGACGCTGTTCATCATCGCGGTGACGGCCGGCGTCGTGATCGCGAATTTCGTGATGCTGCGTCAGGAACGCAAGCGGATGGCGGGATTCGCCGCCTGACGCTCCGGTTGCGGCCGTCATGAAAAACGCCCGGTGCCGACGACGAGTCGGCCCGGGCGTTTCGTTTGGCCCTGCGTGACGATCGCCAGCCCGTCGTCGGCGTTTATACGCCGAACGCCGCCTTCGCCAGCAACCCCAGCGCGACACACACAAGCACGACCGCGAACCCGGCCTGCACGTGCCGCGCGGAGAGGTGACGCGATGCACCGCGGCCGGCAGCCATGCCGAGCGCGGTCGCGATGCTGAACCACAGCGTCACGTCGAGCGGCGCGCGCGTGCCCGACACGAGCGTCGCCAACACGCCGCCGGTGCCGACGAGCGCGATCACCATCAGCGACGTCGCGACCACCCCATGCATCGACACGTTGGTGAACTTGCGCAGCATCGGCACGATCACGAAGCCGCCGCCGACGCCGAGCAGCCCCGTCATCAACCCGGTCACCGCGCCGGTCGACGCCAGCGCGATGCCGACGGGCCACGACCATACGAGCCGGCCCGTATCGGGATTCACGCGGCCGACGCACAGCGGCGACGCGTCCGCATCGGTCGCCTGCTGCCGCAGCGCCTGTCGCAGCAGCCGGCCGGCGACGACCAGCATCGTCAGCGCGAACAGCGTGAGCAGCAGGCGCTGCGGCAGCACGTGCGCGAGCCGCACGCCGAGCGTGGTCAGCGGCACACCGGCCACGGCCATCAGCAGCGCCGCGCGATAACGCACGAGCCCGCGGCGAAAGCCCTCGAGCGCGCCGAGCGCGGCGCTGCCGGCCACCGCGACGAGCGCGACCGGCGTCGCCTGCTGCATCGGCCAGCTCATCCCGACGACGAGCGCGGGCACCGCGAGAATGCCGCCGCCGGCGCCGGTGAGGCCGAGCACGGCGCCGACGAAGCCGCCGAGTACGAGAGATATCAGCATGACGTCATCGCGCTCCGGTCAACGCGTGATCGCGGGCTTCGCGAGCCATTCGCGGCCCTTGAGCATCGCCTTCCAGTAGAGCGGCGGCAGCACGCGCTCCTTGAGCAGCCACGCGAGCCGCGACGGTCGCTTGCCGTCGATCAGCCAGGCGGGGAAGGTCGGCGCGACCTTGCCGCCGTACAGGAATTCGGCGAGCACGATCTTGCCGCGCTCGACGGTGAGCGGGCACGAGCCGTAGCCGTCGTACGCGGCGTCGCCGTGCGCGCGGCCGAGCGACGCGAGCAGGTTGTGCGCGACGACGGGCGCCTGCTTGCGCGCGGCCGCGGCCGTTTTCGCATTGGTCGTGTTGGTGACGTCGCCGAGTGCGTAGATGTCCGGAAACTGCTTGTGCCGCAGTGTCGCCGGATCGACGTCGATCCAGCCGGCCGCGTCGGCGAGCGGGCTCGCGCGCACGAAGTCCGGCGCCTTCTGCGGCGGCACGACGTGGATCATGTCGAACGCACGCTCGACGGTCTCCTTGCCGCCTTCCGGCAGCGCGCGCGAGAACGTCGCACGGCGCGCGGGCCCGTCGATTGCGACGAGGTTGTGGCCGAACGACAGCGCGATGTCATAGCTTTTCACGTACTCCATCAGCGCGGGCACGTAATCGGCGACGCCGAACAGCGCGCCGCCCGCATTCAGGAATTCGACGTTCGCGGCGTCGAGGCGCCCCGTGCGCCGCCAGTGGTCGCACGACAAATACATCGCCTTTTGCGGCGCGCCCGCGCACTTGATCGGCATCGGCGGCTGCGTGAAGAGCGCGTGGCCGCCGCGGAACGCGTGCACCAGCTCCCACGTGTACGGCGCGAGATCGTAGCGGTAGTTCGACGTGACGCCGTTGCGGCCGAGCGTGTCGGCGAGGCCGTCGATCGCATGCCAGTCGAGCTTGAGCCCGGGGCACACGACGAGCTTGCGATAGCCGATGCGCCGGCAGCCGTCGAGCACGACCGCGTGCGCATCGGGCTCGAAGCCCGCGACCGCGGCCTGGATCCGCTGCACGCCGCGCGGGAGCAGGTCGGTCATCCTGCGCGCGGTCGTTTCGGGCCGGAACACGCCCGCGCCGACCATCGTCCAGCCGGGCTGGTAGTAGTGGACGTCGGCGGGATCGATGACCGCGATGTCGAGCGACGCGTCGCGCGCGAGCAGGCTCGACGCGACCGCGATGCCGGCCGCACCGGCGCCGACGATCACGATGTCGTGCCGCGCGTCCACGGCTGGCGCTGCGTGGCGGCCGCGCTGCGCGATACGCGATGCGAGCGCGCTCAGGTCATAGCCGGCCGCGCCGGCGGTGGCGACGAGGTCGTCCAGCGGGCGCAGCCCTGCCTGCGACAGCGCCCATAGCGTGGCCGACCGCGTGCCGCTGCGGCAGTACGCGAGCACGGGCCCGTCCAGCGACGCGACGAGCGCGCCGAACCGCGCGGCCTGGTCGTCGGTCACCTTGCCGGTATCGACCGGCAGGTAATGCACGTCGATGCCGAGCGGCGCGGCGGCCGCGCGGATCTCGGTGACGGTCGGCTGGTCGGCGCCTTCGCCGTCGGGCCGGTTGCAGATGATCGCGCGGATGCCCGCCGCGTGAAGCGCGGGCAGGTCGGCCGCCGCGATCTGCGGCGAGACCGACAGCGTGTCGGTCAGCTTGCGGATGGTCATGTCGGGTTCTCCGGTGGGGCGCGCGGCTCAGATCGCGTCGAGCGGAATCTTCAGGTAGCGCACGCCGTTGTTCTCGGGTTCGGGCAGGTGGCCGGCACGCATGTTGACCTGCACCGACGGCAGCATCAGCACGGGCATGTCGAGCGTCGCGTCCCGCGCGGTGCGCATCGCGACGAAATCGTCCTCGGTCACGCCGTCTTTCACGTGCACGTTCGCGCGGCGCTGCTCGGCGACGGTCGTCACGAACTGCACGTCGCGGCCGCCCGGCTGGTAGTCGTGGCACAGGTACAGGCGCGTGTCGGGCGGCAGCGCGAGCACGCGCATGATCGAGCGGTACAGCGTGCGTGCGTCGCCGCCGGGGAAGTCGCAGCGGGCCGTGCCGTAGTCGGGCATGAACAGCGTGTCGCCGACGAACGCCGCGCGCTGAGTCGCGTCGTCCACGCAGTAGGTCATGCATGCGGGCGTGTGGCCCGGCGTGTGCAGCGCGCGGATCGTCAGCGCGCCGAGCGCGAGCGTGTCGCCGTCGTCGACGAGCCGGTCGAACTGGCGGCCGTCTTCCGCGAAGCCGGGGCCTGCGTTGAACAGCGTGCCGAACACGTGTTGCACGCGGCGCACGTGCGAACCGATCGCAATCTGGCCGCCGACCTGCGCTTTCAGGTACGGCGCGGCCGACAGATGGTCGGCATGCACGTGCGTTTCCAGCAGCCAGTGCACGGTCGCGCCGAGTTCGGCGACGCGCGCGATCAGCCGGTCGGCGCTGGCGGTGCGCGTGCGGCCGGATTTCGGGTCGTAGTCGAGCACGCTGTCGATCAGCGCGCATGCGCGGCTCGCGGTATCGAGCAGGAGATAGCTGACGGTGTGGGTCGCCGGGTCGAAAAAGCCTTCGACCGACAGCGCAGGGGCGTTGCTCACGGGGTGTCCTCGATCGGGTTCTGCATCTGCAATGGCGGTCTTTATCTCAAGAAGCATGCCAGCCGGCGGCGCGGCATCGGCCGATGTCGCAGTGGCTTGATTCGGCTCGGGTTTTCGGCGCATAAGCGGCGTCGAGAAGGCGGCAGCGACATCCGGTGGCGGACGAGCACTGCCACAAATGGCAGTACCGTGGCAGAATTGGCAGTCAGCCTGGCAGTCCGTCCGGGCGCCCCTTCGCCGAGCGAGCCGCCGCATGAATCCGCACGACACCATTCCGATCGTCCCCGCGCCGCGCCATGACGCGATGCCCGACGTACACGCGCTCGTCGCGTATCTCGAGCAGGATCCGCAGCCGATGATCGTGGTCGACCCCGACTACCGGATCCTCGCGGCGAACGATGCATACCGGCGCCAGTTCGGCGTGGCCGGCGTCGAGCACGTGGGCCGGCACTGTTTCCAGGTGTCGCATCACTACGACGTGCCGTGCGACCAGGCCGGCGAGCATTGCCCGATGAAGCAGGCGCTCGAATCGCGCGGGCTGAACCGCGTGCTGCACATCCATCACACGCCGCGCGGCCCCGAGCATGTCGACGTCGAGCTGCGGCCGATCTTCGACGCGGACGGCAACGTGATCGCGTATGTCGAGCGGCTGACGACCGTGCGCAGCGCATCCGCGCAGCCGAGCGCGGAAGGGCTCGTCGGCGGTTCCGACGCGTTCAATGCGGCGCTCGGCGCGCTGCAGCGCGTGGCGCCCTCGACGCTGCCGGTGCTGCTGCTCGGCGAATCGGGCACCGGCAAGGAGCTGTTCGCCCGCGCGCTGCACGAGGCGAGCGATCGCGCGATGGGGCCGTTCGTCGTCGTCGATTGCTCGGGGATCGCCGAGACGCTGTTCGAGAGCGAACTGTTCGGCTACGAGAAGGGCGCGTTCACGGGCGCGAACCAGCGCAAGCCGGGCCTCGTCGAAACCGCGCAGGGCGGCACGCTGTTTCTCGACGAGATCGGCGACGTGCCGCTGCCGATGCAGGTGAAGCTGCTGCGGCTGATCGAATCGGGCACGTTCCGGCGCGTCGGCGGCGTCGAGGCGCTGCGCGCCGATTTCCGGCTCGTCGCGGCCACGCACAAGCCGCTGCGCGAGATGATCGACGACGGCCGGTTCCGGCAGGATCTTTACTACCGGATCAACGCGTTTCCGATTCCGCTGCCGGCGCTGCGCGAACGGCAGGGCGACGTCGCGCTGCTGGCCGAATCGATCCTGCGGCGGATCGCGAATGCGCGCGGCAAGGCGGGCGACGCGAATGCCCGGCCATTCGCGGCCCGGCCGTTCACGCTGACCGAGCGCGCGCGGGCGTGCCTCGACGCATATGCATGGCCCGGCAACATCCGCGAGCTGCGCAACGTGCTCGAACGCGCGTGCCTGTTCGCGGACGACGGCACGATCCGCGTCGAACATCTGCCGGCCGAGCTCGTCGCGGCCGCGGCGGCGCCGCACGCGCAGGCGGCGGACGCACGCGGCGTGTCGGACGCGGAACTCGTCCGGATCGCGCGCGCGTTCGACGGCACGCGCAAGGCGCTCGCCGCGCAGCTCGGACTGAGCGAACGGACGCTGTACCGCCGGATGAAGGCGCTCGGGCTTGGCACGCGCGAGCGCTGAACGGGCGTGGCACGCGCGGCTGGCCGCGGCACGCGGCTTTGTCGATAATGGCGCGTTCCATTCCAGCGTGCTCCCATCGCCGATGAAAAGACATGTCCTTTCGCATTGCCTGTTGCTTGCCGTCGCAGCGCTGGCCAGCCCGGCGCACGCCGCCGACTACACGTGGACCGATGCGGCCGGTGCGCATGCGGTGACGCTCGCCAGAACCGCGTCCGGCGACGACGTCGAACTCAAGGTGTCCGCGACGCTCGACGGCCGCCCCGACTGGACGGTGCGCGACTACGTGAAGGCATGCCCGGTCGACGTGATTCTCGACGTCGTGCCGAAGTCGATCGAAATGCGCGACCTGCTCGGCAATGGCCGCAAGCAGTTCCTGTTCGCGTACAAGGTCGGTTGCCGCGGCGACGTGAGCGCCGATCAGGTCAAGTACTTCCTGATCGACGCGGGGACGAAGTACGTGCTGCGCGGCGAGGAAACCGTGACGATCAACGGCAGGTTCGTCGACGGCGGCGCGGCGCCCGTGCCGAACGCGGACCTGAAGGCGCAGCCCGCGTTTCTGCGTTACATGACGCAGCGCTGGCACGGGATCAGCCTGCGCAACGACTAGGCGGGTGTGTGGCCGTTGGGCGCGAGATACCGGCTGCCCATGGTGAAACAGGCGGCGCACGGGAAACCCGCGCGCCGCCCGCCCGTCATCCGATCAGCGCGCCGGCGCGAGTTGCGCCATCGCCTCGCGCATGAAACCGAGCAGCGTCTCGTCGGTCCACGAATCCTTCGTCAGCGCCGGCTCGTTCATCAGCGCGTGGCGGAATTTCGCATGCGTGGCCGGATCGTGGCCCGCGTAGCTGCAGAACAGCTCGAACCAGCGCTGCGCGAGCGCGCGGCCCTGCGGCGAATCGGGCCGCGTGCCCGCATCGATCGCGTCGCGCACGTCGGCCATCAGTTGCGGCCATTCCATCGCCCGTTCGCGGTAATGCGCGCGCATGAAACGGATCTCGTCCGGCGTGAGGTACTTCTCGAAGAGCCGCATCTTCGTTTCCGACGAGGCCCGCAGCACGTAGTCGCGCAGCGCGGTCGAAATGCCGATCTTCGACTGCATCGACGGTTCGTGCTCGTGCATCAGGTTCAGCTTCGCCAGCAGCCGCGGATCGTTGTTCGTGTCGCGCACCAGCAGCGCCATCCAGCGCGCGGCGAGCGCACGCACGCGCTCGTCCTCGGCGGGTACGCCCGCATCGTGCAGCGCGCGGACCTCGTCGACGAGCGCGATCCATTCCGCGTCGCCGGCCTGGCTCTTTCGGTACATCGGCAGGCGCGCGAGTTCTTCCTCGGAGAAATATTTGTCGTACACGGTCATCAACTCCAGTGTGGTGAGCCAATCGGCCAGTTCCGGCTCGGTGCCCGCCGCGAGCTGCGCGTGCAGGCTCGCGAGCCGCTCGCGCAGCTGCGCGGTTTGCGCGAGCTGGCGGTCGAGCGATGCGATCTGCTTCGCGACCAGATCGACGAGCGGCGTGCCGGGCCGGGTCAGGTAGTCGCCGATTTCGGCGAGCGACAGTCCGAAGCGACGCAGGGCCTGGATCTGGTGGAGCCGGGCGATGTCGTCGCGGTCGTACAGCCGGTAGCCGTTGTCGGCGCGCGCCGAAGGCGTCAGCAGACCGATTGCGTGATAGTGATGAAGCGTGCGGACGGTCAGTCCGCTGCGTTTCGCCAGGTCTCCCACTTTCAGCCGCATTCGTTCCTCCGTTCGGTGCGCACACTGGAGTCTCGAACGTTACGCTACGTGAGGGTCAAGCGGAAGATCGGCGATCGGACGCGCGTGGCGGGGAGTCGCACGCGCGGCCGATCGGAGGGGCGGTTATTGCGGTAATTGCGCCGAAGGGGCGGGCGCGGCGGCGCGTGCCTGCGTGCCGGTCGTGCCGTCGCCGGCGGCTTGGCCGGTTTTACCGGACGTGTCGCCGTTGTCGGCCGGCGGCGTGCCCATCGCCTGGTAAAGCCGCGCGGTATCCGCGAACCGTGCACCGGTCGCGCGAATCTCGTCGAGCCGCGCATTGCGGTACTGCAACTCGCTCGCGCGCGCGGCCGACGGCGGCAACGCACCGAGCCGCACGCGGGCGGCCGCGTCGTCGTATGCGCCACGGGCGGACAGCGCGGCGCGCGACGACGCATCGAGCGCCTCCGCGTCGTGCTCGAGCGCCGCGAGCGAATCGGCGACGTTCTGGAACGCGCCGAGCACCGCCTGCTTGTACTGGTCGACCGCGGCCTCGTAGGTCGCCTTCGCCGCGCGGCGCTGCGCGAGCAGCGCGCCGCCGTGGAAGATCGGCTGGCTCAGCGACGCGCCGACGTTCCAGATCGCGCCGGCGCCCGACAGCATCGCCGGCCAGCTGAAGCCGCCTTTGCCCATCGCCGCCGACAGCGACAGTTGCGGAAACATCTGGGCGGTCGCGAGGCCAACCTCGGCGGCGGCGGCTTTCAGCCCCGCGTCGGCGGCCTGGATGTCCGGGCGGCTTTGCAGCAGGTCCGACGGCACGACGACGGGCACCTGCCCGGGCAGATGCAGATCGGCGAGCGCGAGATCGGCCGGCGGCCGGTCGGGCGTGCGGCCGACCAGCACGGCCAGCGCGTGGCGCGCCGAGTCGCGCTGTTGGCGCAGCGCGGGCAGGCTCGCCGCGAACGTGTCGGCGCTTTGCCGGGCATTGAGCGCGTCGCTGCGCGATGCCGAGCCGAGCGCATGGCGGCGCTCGGCGTCGTGCGCCTGGTCGTTCGCGAGCGCGACGAGCCGCTCGGTCGTGTCGATCTGCGCATTGAGCACCGACACGGTGATCGACGCGGTCACGATGTTCGCGGCCAGCGCGCGCCGCGCGGATTCGAGCTGGAACGCGCTGACGTCGACGCGTTTCGCAAGCGCGCGGTTCGCGAAGCGCGACACGCCGAACAGGTCGACCGTATAGCTCGCCTGCAGTTGCCCGACGAACGTGTCGTACAGCAGCGTCGGCGCGCCGAGCGCGGGGATCGGCACGCCGAGCGCGCGCTGGCGCGTGGCCTGGCCGACCGCGTCGATCGACGGCAGCATCGAGCTGCCGATCTGCCCGCGCAACTGCTCGCGCGCGGCATCCAGCGAGTGCGACGCCGCGCTCAGCGTCGGGCTGTTGCGCAGCCCTTCGTCGACGAGCGCGTTCAGCGCCTCGGAACGGTACTGTTTCCACCAGTCCGGCACCGGCTGCGCGCCGACCTCGAACTGCTGCGCGACGCCTTGCGCGGACACCGTCTGCTGGACTTGCGGCACGGCGCCATAGTGCGCGGGCGACGGCATCGCGGGCGGCTCGCCGCTCGGCGCGAACCATGCGCAGCCCGCGAGCGGGCCGGCGACGCTCGCCGCGGCGAGCACCCGCACGGCTTTCTTTTTCAGGGTCATCGATCGATCCATGGTCAGGCTCCCGACGGCGCGGCAGGCGTGCCGCCTGGCGGCGGGCCGTCCTGCGGGTCGCGTTCGTCGCGCTTCACGCGGAACCACGTCGCGTACAGCGCAGGCAGGTAGAACAGCGTCAGCACGGTCGCGCTCGTGATGCCGCCCATCAGCGCGGTCGCCATCGGCCCGAAGAAGTTCGAGCGCAGCAGCGGGATCAGCGCGAGCACGGCGGCCGCGGCCGTCAGCGTGATCGGGCGGAAGCGCCGCACGGTCGCGCCGATGATCGCGTCGACGCGGCCGTGGCCGACCGCGATGTCCTGCTCGATCTGATCGACCAGGATCACCGAGTTGCGCATGATGATCCCGAACATCGCGATCACGCCGAGCATCGCGACGAAGCCGAACGGCTGGCCGAACAGCAGCAGCGTCGCGACCACGCCGATCAGCCCGAGCGGCGCGGTCAGCACGACCATCAGCACGCGCGAGAAGCTCTGCAGCTGGATCATCAGCAGCGTGAACACGGCGATCGCCATCAGCGGCATCTGCGCGTTGATCGACGCCTGCGCCTTCGCGCTTTCCTCGACCGAGCCGCCGATGTTGATCTGATAGCCGACCGGCAACTGCGCGCGCAGCGCGTTCAGCTTCGCGTCGACCGCATGCGTGACGTCGATGCCCTGGGCGCCGGCGCGCACGTCCGACTGCACGGTGATGGTCGGCTGGCGGTCGCGCTCCCACACGACGCCGTATTCGAGCGTCGGCGTGAAGCGGCCGAGCGAGCCGAGCGGCACGGGGCCGTTCGGCGTCGGCAGCGCGAGGCCCGCGAGCTTCGCCGGATCGACGCGGTCGGCGCGCGGCGCGCGCAGGTCGACGGCGATCAGCTTGTCGCGCTCGCGATACTGCGTGACGGTCGTGCCGGACAGCGTCATCGCGAGGAAGCTCGACACGTCCTGCGACGTGACGTTCAGCTCGCGCGCCTTCTTCTGGTCGAGCTCGAAGCGCACCGAACGCTCGGCCGGCTCGTCCCAGTCGAACTGCACGTTCACGGTGCGCGCATCGCCGCGCATCGTCGCCGCAACCTTCTCGGCGATCGAGCGGACCGTCGCGATGCTGTCGCCGCTCACGCGAAACTGCACCGGATAGCCGACCGGCGGGCCGTTCTCGAGCCGCGACAGGCGCCAGCGCACGGCTGGAAATTTGTCGCGCAGCGTGGTTTCGAGCCAGGTCGCGAGCTTCTCGCGATCCTCGACCGATTTCGCGGTGATCACGAACTGCGCGAAGTTCGGCAGTTGCAACTGCTGGTCGAGCGGCAGGTAGAAGCGCGGCGCGCCGCTGCCGACGAAGTTCACCGCGTGGTCGATCTCGGGACGCTTGTCGATCGCTTTCTCGAGCCGCTCGGTCTCGCGCAGCGTCGCCGCGAACGACGCGCCTTCGGGCAGCCGCAGGTCGACCAGCAGCTCGGGCCGGTCGGAGCTCGGGAAGAATTGCTGCGGCACGAGCGTGAAGCCCATCAGCGCGACGACGAACAGCGCGCCCGTGATCAGCAGCACGACGAAGCGCCGCTCGATGCACCAGTCGATCCAGCCGCGCAGCCGCCGGTAGAAGCGGGTGTCGTAGATGTCGTGCTCGTGATCGTCGGGCAGGTGCGCCTCGTGCGCGTGCCGCTTGCGCTCGGGCAGCATGTGGAAGCCCAGCAGCGGGATCAGCACGACGGCCGCGAACCACGACGCGATCAGCGCGATCGCCGACACCTCGAAGATCGAGCGCGTGTATTCGCCGGTGCTCGATTTCGCGAGCGCGATCGGCAGGAAGCCCGACACCGTGACGAGCGTGCCCGTCAGCATCGGGAACGCGGTGCTGGTGTACGCGAACGCGGCGGCGCGCGCGCGGCTGTAGCCTTGTTCGAGCTTCACGGCCATCATCTCGACCGCGATGATCGCGTCGTCGACGAGCAGCCCGAGCGCGAGCACGAGCGTGCCGAGCGACACCTTGTGCAGCCCGATGTCGAACAGGTACATGAACAGCGCGGTGACCGCGAGCACCACCGGAATCGAGATCACGACGACCATCCCGGTGCGCAGCCCGAGCGACACGAGGCTCACGACCAGCACGATCGCGACCGCTTCGGCGACGGCTTCGAGGAAGTCGTCGACCGAGTGCGACACCGCGTGCGGCATGCTCGACACCTCGGTCAGCTTCAGGCCGGCCGGCAGTTGCGCCTGCAAGTCCTTCGATTCGGCGTCGAGCGCCTTGCCGAGCCGGATCACGTCGCCGCCCGGCTGCATCGTCACGCCGATGCCGAGCACGGCTTTGCCGTTCATGCGCATCTGCGTGACTTGCGGATCGTCGTACCCGCGTTTCACCGTCGCGAGATCGCCGAGCCGGAACGTGCGGCCGTTGATGCGGATCAGCGTATTCGCGATCGCATCGACGTTGTCGAACTGGCCGCTCGGCCGCACGAACACGCGATCGTCGGCGGTCGTCAGCACGCCGGCCGACGAGATGTCGTTCTGCGCGTTGATCGCCTGGCCGAGCTGCTGCGGCGAGATGCCGAGCCGCGTGAGCTGCGCGTTGTTCACCTCGATGAAGATCCGCTGGTCGGGGTCGCCGAAATAGTCGACCTTGCCGACGCCCGGCACGCGCAGCAGCACGGTGCGCAACTGGTCCGCATAGTCGTGCAGTTGCGCGGGCGTGAAGCCGTCGCCCTCGAGCGTCCAGATGTTGGTGTAGACGTCGCCGAATTCGTCGTTGAAGAACGGGCCCTGCACGCCGGGCGGCAGCGTGTAGCCGATGTCGCCCACTTTCTTGCGGATCTGGTACCAGGTATCGGGCACGTCCTTCACGGGCGCCGAATCCTTCATCGTGAAGAAGATCAGCGATTCGCCGGGGCGCGAATAGCTGCGCAGGAAGTCGATGGCCGGCGTTTCCTGCAGCTTGCGGCCGATCCGGTCGGTCACCTGTTCCTGCACCTGCCGCGCGCTCGCACCGGGCCAGAACGTGCGGATCACCATCACGCGGAACGTGAACGGCGGGTCTTCCGATTGCGCGAGCCGCGTGTAGGCGAGGATGCCCGCGAGCGTCGCGAGCGCGATCAGGTAGACGACCAGCGCCTGGTGGCGCAGCGCCCATGCGGACAGGTTGAAGCGGCCTTCTTCGTGGGAGACGCTCACGATGCGAAGTCCTCCGGATGCAGCGGCGCGATCGCGCGCACCTTCTCGCCCGCGCTGACCGTATGCACGCCCTGCAGCACGACGCGCTCGCCCGGCTGCAGCCCGTGCGACACGGTGACCGTGCGCTCGTTGAAGCGCGCGACGTCGACGCGGCGCAGTTCGAGCGTGTCGTCCTTCGTGCGCACGACCCACACGGCCGGTTGCGCGCCGTCGTGGAACAGCGCGGTCGCGGGCAGCGTGATCGGCTGCGTATCGCCGGCGGCCGGCGCGCCGTCGAACGCGACGTCCGCGGTCATCCCGAGCCGGATCGCCGGATCGGGCGCGCCGAGCGTGAGCTTCACGCGGTAGGTGCGGCTTTGCGGATCGGCGGCCGGCGCGATTTCGCGCACCTTCGCGGCGAACTGGCGGCCCGGCAGCGACGGCAGCGTGACGGTCGCCGCATGGCCGGGCGCGAGCGACGCGAGCGCGGCTTCGGGCACGTCGCTCACGACGTCGACGTCGCCCGACCACGCGAGCTGGTAGACCGGCTGGCCGGCCGACACGTTCTGGCCGGTATCGGCCTGTTCGGCGGTGATGGTGCCCGCATGATCGGCGACGAGCGTCGCGTAGCGGAGCTGATTCTTCGCGAGCGCGAGTTGCTGCTGCGCCTGGTCGCGCTGCGCGAGCGCCGACGTGTAGCTGTTCTGCGTCTGTTCGAGCTGCGCGGTCGCGATCAGGTTTTCGCGGGCCTGCGCGCGATCGCGGTCCAGCTGCTGCTTCGCGAACGCGAGGCTGTGCGACGCGGCGTCGAATTGCGCCTGCGCGCTCGCGGCGTTCTTCTCGACGTCGGACGGATCGAGCAGCGCGACGACCTGGCCGACCTTCACCGTATCGCCGAGCCGCACCCGGCGCTCGATGATCTTGCCGGCGATGCGGAACGACAGCGGCGTGGCATAGCGCGGCTGGATGTCGCCGGGCAACGTGCGCGCGGCCGCGACGGTGTCGGCCCGCGCGGGCAGCGCGACGACGGGGCGCGGGGCGGGCGGCGCGGATTCTTTCGGATGACAGGCGGCAAGGACGAGCGCGGCGCCGATCAGCAGCGCGGCGCGGGAACCGGAGCGATTCACGAAACCCCCAGGTGAGGTGGAGCGGAACGAGGCCGGCAAGCGCGGCGCGCGCTTGCCCCAGAACGGCGCCGGCATCGGCGCACGCGGACAGACGGACAACATTTTGAGAAACTGTGGCGGATTCTAATACACACCTGTATCCGAATGCAAAGATGAATCCGAAAGGGAAAGGATGCTAGACTGCGCGCCATGAAACCACAGCGCTTAACTCGCGAGCAGAGCAGGGACCAGACGCGCGAACGTCTGCTGAAAGCCGCGCATCGCATTTTTATGAAGAAAGGCTATGTGGCCGCGAGCGTCGAGGACATCGCGGCGGCGGCCGGCTATACGCGTGGCGCGTTCTACTCGAATTTCCGCAGCAAGTCCGATTTGTTGCTGGAGCTGCTGGAGCGCGATCACGCGGAGGTGCAGGCCGACTTCGAGGCGATTTTCGAAGGCGGCGGCACGCGCGAGCAGATGGAATCGATGGCGCTCGCGTATTACCGGACGCTGTTTCGCGACGACGAATACTCGCTGCTGTGGGGCGAGGCGAAGCTGCAGGCGGCGCGCGACGCCAAGTTCCGCGTGCGCTTCAACCAGTTCCTGCACGGCAAGCGCGTGCAGATGGCCGAATTCATCGAGCGTTTCGCCGAGCGCTCGGGCACGCCGCTGCTGCTGCCGGCCGACACGCTCGCGTTCGGGCTGATGTGCCTGTGCGACGGCGTGCAGTCGTACTACACGGCCGATCCGCAGCACGTGTCGGCCGACGTCGCCGAAACGGTGCTGGCGGGGTTCTTCGCGCGGGTCGTGCTGGGACGTGCGCCGGACTGACCGGCACGCGCCGTGCGGCGATGCGCGTCAGCGCTCGCCGGTCATCCGCCGGTACGCGTCGAGCAGCGACGTCTTGTAGACGACGCCGGCGAGCGTCGGCTCGGCTTCGCTCTCGATCACCGGCAGCCGTTCGCCCTGGAACGCCATGAAGCGCTCGAGCGCGGTCGCGAGCGGCATGTCGGGCGTGAGCAGCGGAAACGGCGTATGCGCGTAGTGCGCGGCCGTCTTGTCGGTCGTGTCGCGCTTGTCGAGCAGGTCCGACGTGATGTCCTTCAGCGCGACCGCGCCGCGGAAGCGCCCGGCATCGTCGGTCACGTACAGGTACTTCACCGGATATTCGAGAAACACGCGCGTCATGTCGGCGACGCTCGCGGTGAGCGGCACGACCGTCTGCGCGGGCTGGATCAGCTCGCGCATCTGCGTGGTGCGCAGCCGCTGCCGCTCCTGCGCGTCCTGGTAGTGGTGCTGCGTGATGTCGTACATCGACGTCGTGCCCGTCGCGCGCGCGACGAAATACGCGAACACGCACGACACCAGCAGCGGTAGCACGACCTGATAGCTCAGCGTCATCTCGAAGATCATCAGGATCGCCATCAGCGGCGCTTGCGTGGCGCCCGCCATGAACGCGCCCATCCCGACGATCGCGTACGCGAAATACGCGGACGTATGGCCCGGCCACAGCGCGTCCATCGCAAGCCCGAACAGCGAGCCGAACACGGCGCCGACGAACAGCGTCGGCGTGAACACGCCGCCGATCGCGCCCGAGCCGGCCGTCGCGGCGGTCGCGATCACCTTGAACACGAGGACCGCGACGAGCGCCTGCCAGGTCCATGGCGAATGGAGGATGTGGTTCACGACGCTGTAGCCGTTGCCCCACACGTCCGGAATCCACACCGAGATCACGCCGACCACGAGGCCGCCGAGCGCGAGCCGCACGGGCAGCGGCACCGGCAGCCGTTTGAACTGCGTCTTCGACGCGTCGAGCAGATGCAGGAACTGCGGCGCGAGCACGCCGCACAGCGCGCCGAGCACGACGAACGGCAGCACCTCGGCGCCCGTCACGGCCGGAAACACCGGCATCTCGTACGGCGGCCGGTAGCCGACGAATTCGCGCATCACGATGTTCGCGACGACCGACGCGACGACCATCGGCCCGAAGCTCTCCATCGCGATCGTGCCGAGCACGATCTCCGACACGAAGAATGCGCCGGCGATCGGCGCGTTGTACGCGGACGTGATGCCGGCCGCGGCTCCGCACGCGACCAGCAGACGCAGGCGTGGCGGGTCGAAGTGCGCGAAGCGGCCGACGAGCGACGCGGCGAGCGCCGCGAGCTGCACCATCGGGCCTTCGCGGCCGATCGAGCCGCCGCTGCCGATCGTCAGCAGCGACGACACGCTGCGCCACAGGCTCTGCCGCACCGGCACGACGCCGTTGCCGAGCGCGACCGATTCCATGTAGTCGGTCTTGGCGGCCGCTTTGTCGCCGCGCGTCGCGAGCAGCAGCACGCAGCCGGCGAGGAAGCCGCCCGCGGCCGGCATCCAGAAGCGCACGTACCACGGCAGGCTCTTCGCCATCTGCACGAAGCTGCCGCTGTGCCCCGAGATCAGGCGCTGCATCAGGTCGATGCCCTCGCGGAACGCCATCGTGGCAAAGGCGCCGCCGACGCCGACGATCGCCGACCAGATCAGCATCGTATGGGCGTCCGACAGGCGGAGCAGCGTTCGGGCGCGAGTGCGCAGCTTCAGCAGGAACGAGAGCACGGCTGAAAGGGGGCGATGGAAAACGACGCGAAGCATAGCACTGCGCCGCGCCCGCGGGACCGCCCCATCGGGCGTCTCATCGGGCGCGGCGCGCGAACCGTCGCGGACGTGCGGCTCAGCCAAGCCAGTGCTGCACGGCCCAGGTGATCGCGTAGCCGCCGGCGATCAGCCACACGTTGAGGATCAGGCCGGTCATCAGCGCGCGCGGGCCGGCCGCGCGGATCTGCGCGACGCGCGTTTCGATGCCGAGTGCGGTCATGGCCATCGTCAGCGCGAAGGTGTCGAGCACGTTCAGCGTATGGGTGACGTCCGCGGGCAGCACGTTCAGCGAATTGACGATCACGAAGCCGAGGAAGCCGAGCGCGAACCACGGCACCGCCACCTTGCGCTGGCGTTGCGTGCCGCCGGCCGCGTCGTGAGCCGAGCGTGCCGAGCGGGCGAGCCACCAGCCGAGCGCCAGCAGCACCGGCACCAGCAGCATCACGCGCGTCATCTTCACGATCGTCGCGACGTGCACGACCTGCGGGCTGATGTCGCTCGCCGCGCCGACCACCTGCGCGACTTCGTGGATCGTGCCGCCGAAGAACAGGCCGAGGCCGGCTGGATCGAGGTTCAGCAGCCCGGCGTGATAGGCGAGCGGATACAGGAACATCGACAGCGTGCCGAACAGCACGACGCTGCCCACGGCCATCGCGCTCTGATGCGGCTTCGACTGCAGCGTCGATTCGAACGCGAGCACGGCGGCCGCGCCGCAGATCGCGCTGCCGGCGGCGGTCAGCAGCGCGGCATCGCGGTCGAGCTTCATCAGCCTCATGCCGACCCACGTGCCGATCGCGAGCGTGCTGACGACGACCAGCACCGATACCGCGAGGCCCGGCAGCCCGACCTGCGCGATTTCCTGCAGGCTCACGCGCAAGCCGAAGAACGCGACCGCGATGCGCAGCAGCCTGCGGGCGGAGAAATTGACGCCGGCCGCCCAGCTGGCCGGCATGCCGTCGCGCAGCGCGTTGCCGTACAGCGCGCCGGCGACGATGCCGACGATCAGTGGCGACAGGCCGAGCCCCGCGATCGCGGGAAGCTCGGACAGGCTGGTGACGGCGGCGGCGAACAGCGCGACGAACAGCACGCCGTTCAACTGGCCGCGCATCGACGGCGCGGCGTGGCTGAGAGGGGAAGTCGGAGCAGTGGACATGGAAGCACCGTGATGGAGCGTGTGGCGATGCTGTAATCCTAATTTCGTTATATCGATATGAAAAATTGTGATTTGTGACGTAAACTATCCGGAAATCCGATAATTCATCTCCATGACCCCGGATCAACTGATAACGTTTGCCGCCGTCGCCGAGCATCTGAACATCAGCCGCGCCGCCGTGGCGCTGCATCTGTCGCAGCCGGCCGTGTCGGGCCAGTTGCGGCTGCTGCAGGACGAGTTCGGCGAGCCGCTGTACCAGCGCGACGGCCGCGGCATCCGGCTGACGCCGGTCGGCGAACAACTCGCGCAGTACGCGAAGGCGCAGCGCGACACGTTCGCGCAGGCGCGTGCGTTCCGCGACGCGGTGCGCGGGCTGGAAGCCGGCACGCTGCGCATCGGCGCGAGCACGACGCCCGCGAGCTACCTGCTGCCCTACCTGATCGCGGCGTTCCAGCCGCGCGCGCCGCGCGTGTCGATCCAGACGATGAGCGGCAACACGGCCGACGTGGTCGCGGCGCTGCCGTCGCTCGACATCGCGCTGATCGAAGGGCCCGCCGGCGAGGCGCTGCCGCCCGGTACGGCCGTGCATGCGTGGCACGAGGACGAGATCGTCGCGATCGTGCCGGCCGGGCATCCGCTCGCGGCGCCCGGCTACGGCGCGGGCGTGACGCTCGACGCGCTTGCCGCGTATCCGCTCGTGCTGCGCGAGGCGGGCTCCGCCGTGCGGCAGCTCGTCGAGCGCGCGTTCGCGCATGGCGGCGCGCCGATGCGCGTCGCGTTCGAGATTGCCGGGGTCGAGGCCGTGAAGGAAGCCGTGCGCGCGGGGATGGGCGTCGGGTTCGTGTCCGCGATGTCGCTGCGTCACGACGATGCGGCGCTCGTGCTGCGCTCGCTGGCGCCCGCGCCGCTCACGCGGCATTTCTCCATTCTCGTGCCGCATGGCGGCGCGCCGTCGCGGCTCGCCGCGCAATTCCTCGAAATGAGCCTCGCGCAGGACCTCGCGTAGGCGCGAAGCCGCGCCGGGAACACGCGTTGCATGCGGTCGGCGCGCGCATTCGTGCGATAACGGAGCCTTAGGGATTTCCTCTATGGCGTGCGTCCGAAGCGAAGCGCACCATCCGTCTCAAGCAAATGGAACCGGTTCCATTCCGGTGAAAAAGGGCAACATGGCAGACATCGTGATCGTGGCGAGCGCATTCGGGATGGATCGGGTGCGCCAGGAGGGCCACAGTGCATTTCTCGCGACCGTGGCGGCATCCGGTGCGACCGGTTTCGAGGTACGGCGCGAACTGTTCGCGTCGGACGACGACACGGCGCCCGGCGCGCTGGCCGCGCTCGGGGCGCAGATCGCCGGCCACGGGCTGTGGTCGGTCTATTCGACGCCGGACGCGCTGTATACGGAAACGGGCGCGCTCGATGCCGACGCATTGCGCGACGGGCTCGCGCAAGCCGACGCGCTCGGCGCGCGCTTCGTGAAATTCCAGCTCGGCGGCTTCGCCGGCGACGCGCATGCGGCCGAGATCGTCGCGCTGTCGCGCGGCGCGCAGGCCCGCGTGGTGGTCGAGAACGGCCAGCTCGAGGTCGGCGGCGCGTTCGCGCAGTTCCGTGGGCTGTTCGCCGCGCTCGCCGATGCCGGCATGCGCGATGCGCTCGGCATGACGTTCGACATCGGCAACTGGCAGTGGCGCGGCGAAGCGCCGCTCGACTGCGCACAGGTGCTCGCGCCGCATGTGGAATACATTCATTGCAAGGCCACGGAAGGCGAGGGCGCGCGTCGGTTCGCCACCGCGCCGGCGCCGAACGATCCGCTCGTGACCGGCGTGCTCGCGGCGCTGCCGCAGCATGCGCCGCGCGGCATCGAGTTCCCGTTCGACGCGGCCGACCTGGCCGGCGATGCCTGCCGGCGCGTCGCGTGGCTCGCGACCGCGTGACGGCAGCAGGATCCTGAGGAGTTCAGTCATGAAAGCAGCACTCGATGTCGTGACCTACGGCGAAGCGATGGCGATGTTCGTCGCGACGGAGCCCGGCCACCTCGCACACGCCGGGCAATTCGCGAAGCGGATCGCCGGCGCCGATCTCAATGTCGCGATCGGTCTGTCGCGGCTCGGCTTCCGGGTCGGCTGGATGAGCCGGGTCGGTAGCGATTCGTTCGGCCGCTACGTGCTCGACACGCTGGCGCGCGAGGGCATCGACGCGTCGTGCGTGACCGTCGATCCGCGCTACCCGACCGGTTTCCAGCTGAAGTCGCGCAACGACGACGGCAGCGACCCGACCGTCGAATACTTCCGCAAGGGTTCGGCGGCGAGCCATCTGTCGTGCGACGACTACGTGGCCGACTACGTGCTCGGCGCGCGCCATCTGCACCTGACGGGCGTCGCGCCGGCGATCTCGGCGACGTCGTGCGAACTCGCGTTCCGGCTTGCGCGCGAGATGCGTGCGGCCGGCAAGACGATCTCGTTCGACCCGAACCTGCGCCCGACGCTGTGGCCGTCCGCCGACGTGATGGCGAAGACGCTGAATGCGCTCGCGACGCTCGCCGACTGGGTGCTGCCGGGCCTGTCCGAAGGGCGGCAGCTCACCGGGCACGACACGCCGGCCGACATCGCGGGCTTCTATCTCGCGCAGGGCGCGCGCGGCGTCGTGATCAAGCTCGGCGAGCAAGGCGCGTATTTCCGCACGGCCGACGGCCGCGAAGGCACGGTCGCCGGCGAGCGCGTCGAGAAGGTCGTCGATACGGTCGGCGCCGGCGACGGCTTCGCGGTCGGCGTGGTCAGCGCGCTGCTCGACGGGCGCAGCATCGAGCAGGCGGTCGCGCGCGGCAACCGGATCGGTGCGCTCGCGATCCAGGTGATCGGCGATTCGGAAGGGTTGCCGACGCGCGACGCGCTCGACCGGCTCGAAAAGGTCAGCAATCACGCCGATCGCTTAGAGGAAACCGTCACCGCGCAATGAGAGGCCGGACACGGCACAATCCGCGGATCCATTTCGTGCTTCATGCACGGTTTTGCATGAGACCGGGCGACGCAACGATGCGCCGATGCCGGTCTACTCAGGAGACACTCTGATGGCAGCCAATCTCGCAGCTCGACGCTGGTGGACGATCATGCCGATCGTCTTCATCACGTACAGCCTCGCCTACCTCGATCGCGCGAACTACGGGTTCGCGGCGGCGGCCGGCATCAACCAGGATCTCGGCATCAGCAAGGGCCTGTCGTCGCTGATCGGCGCGCTGTTCTTCCTCGGCTATTTCTTCTTCCAGATCCCCGGCGCGATCTACGCGGAACGCCGCAGCGTGAAGAAGCTCGTGTTCGCCAGCCTCGTGCTGTGGGGCGGCTGCGCGGCGCTGACCGGCGTGGTCAGTAACATTCCGTCGCTGATGGCGATCCGCTTCGTGCTCGGCATCGTCGAGGCGGCCGTGATGCCGGCGATGCTGATCTACATCAGCAACTGGTTCACGAAGAACGAGCGCTCGCGTGCGAACACGTTCCTGATCCTCGGCAACCCGGTCACCGTGCTGTGGATGTCGATCGTGTCCGGTTATCTCGTGCATGAATTCGGCTGGCGCCACATGTTCATCGCCGAAGGCGTGCCGGCCATCATCTGGGCCGTGTGCTGGTGGGTCCTCGTACAGGACAAGCCGGCCGATTCGCCGTGGCTCAGCGCACAGGAAAAGCGCGACCTCGACGCCGCGCTCGCGGCCGAGCAAGCGGCGATCAAGCCGGTGCGCAACTATGGCGAGGCGTTCCGCTCGCCGGCCGTGATCAAGCTGTGCGCGCAGTATTTCTGCTGGAGCATCGGCGTGTACGGCTTCGTGCTGTGGCTGCCGTCGATCGTGAAGAACGGCTCCGACCTCGGGATGGTCGCGACCGGCTGGCTGTCCGCGCTGCCGTACCTCGCGGCGACGATCGCGATGCTCGCCGCGTCGTGGGCGTCCGACAAGGTCGGTTCGCGCCGCGGTTTCGTGTGGCCGTTCCTGCTGGTCGGCGCCGCCGCGTTCGCCGCGTCGTATGCGCTCGGCTCGTCGCATTTCTGGATCTCGTATGCGCTGCTGGTCGTCGCGGGCGCCGCGATGTACGCGCCGTACGGCCCGTTCTTCGCGATCGTGCCGGAACTGCTGCCGAGGAACGTCGCCGGCGGCGCGATGGCGCTGATCAACAGCATGGGCGCGCTCGGCTCGTTCGTCGGCTCGTATTTCGTCGGCTACCTGAACGGTGCGACCGGCTCGCCCGTCGCGTCGTACGCGTTCATGAGCGCCGCGCTCGTCGCCGCGGTGATCCTCACGCTGTCCGTCAAACCCCAGGCGCGCGATGCGCATCCGCTCGCCGCGCCGCTGCAAGGAAAATGAAACGATGAAGCCCCGTATCGTCGCGTACAAGCCGCTGCCCGATGACGTTCTCGCGTACCTGCGCGAGCATGCGGACGTCGTGCAGGCCGACGGCGCCGACGCGCTCGCCGCCGCGCTCGGCGACGCCGACGGCGCGATCGGCGCGAGCCTGAAGGTCACGCCGCAGATGCTCGATCGCGCGCCGCGGCTGAAGGCGTGGTCGACGATCTCGGTCGGCTACGACAACTTCGACGTCGCCGATCTCACGCGGCGCGGCATCGTGCTCGCGCATACGCCGGACGTGCTGACCGAGTCGACGGCCGATACGGTGTTTTCGCTGATCCTGGCCTCCGCGCGGCGCGTGGTCGAACTGGCCGAGTGGGTGAAGGCCGGCCACTGGCATCGCAGCATCGGCCCGGACCTGTACGGCACCGACGTGCAGGGCAAGACGCTCGGCATCGTCGGGCTCGGGCGGATCGGCGGCGCGGTCGCGCGCCGCGCGGCGCTCGGCTTCCGGATGCAGGTGCTGTACGCGAACCGGTCCGCGCATGCCGAGGCCGAGGCGCAGTACGGCGCCCGGCGCGTGACGCTCGACGAACTGCTCGCGCAGTCGGATTTCGTGTGCCTGCAGGTGCCGCTGTCGCCCGACACGCGCCACCTGATCGGCGCGCCCGAATTCGCGAAGATGAAGCGCGGCGCGATCCTGATCAACGCATCGCGCGGGCCCGTCGTCGACGAAGCCGCGCTGGTCGACGCGCTGCGCGCGGGGACCATCCGCGGCGCGGGCCTCGACGTATTCGAGAAGGAGCCGCTGCCGGCGGATTCGCCGCTGCTGCGGATGAAGAACGTCGTCGCACTGCCGCATATCGGCTCGGCGACGCACGAGACGCGCCATGCGATGGCGCGTTGCGCCGCGGAAAACCTGGTCGGCGCGCTGGCCGGCACGCTGCGCACGAATCTCGTCAATCCGGATGCGCTGGCGCACGCCTGAGCCGCCTCCCGCAACCGGCCGGCGCGGCGCCGGCGCCGTTAGAGTCGATGATCTTGGTGCCGGAGGGCTGGCTGCGTTATGATCGCCCGCGCTCGTCGCATCGACGACCGGCCACGCGGCCGGCGGTGTCGCGCGACGGGCATCCGCGCCAGGTCCGGTGCGGCCGACTGCCGTAGCACGCTGCTGGCGGGCGCGGCTCGACCGCGCAGCACCGGCCAGCGCAGGCGCCCACGCGCCACGACAGGGGAGGCCGCCGGTTGGCTTACGTTCCCAACAACAATGGTCCGTCTGCTCACGAAGCGGCGCGGATCGTACGTCGCGAGGCACGACAGTGACCGATTCGCAACCTTCCACGACGCGTCCGGCGACGATCAGCGACGTCGCGCGCGAGGCCGGCACGGGCAAGACCAGCGTTTCGCGCTATCTGAACGGCGAGACGCATGTGCTGTCCGTCGATCTGCGCCAGCGGATCGAGGCGGCCATCGCGCGGCTCAACTACCGGCCGAACCAGATGGCGCGCGGGCTCAAGCGCGGCCGCAACCGGCTGCTCGGCATGCTCGCGGCCGACCTGACCAATCCTTACACCGTCGAAGTGCTGCAGGGCGTCGAGGCCGCGTGCCATGCGCTCGGCTACATGCCGCTCATCTGTCACGCGGCGAACGAAGTCGAGATGGAGCGCCGCTTCCTGCAGCTGCTCACGACCTACCGCGTCGAAGGGCTGATCGTCAACGCGCTCGGCGCCGAGGAGGACGTGCTGCGTCCGCTGCGCGGCGCCGGCATTCCGGCCGTGCTCGTCGACCGCACGGTCGAGGGCTTCGAGGCCGACCTGATCGGCCTCGACAACGCCGACGCGATCGAGACGGCGCTCGCGCACCTCGTCGAACACGGTTTCGACGCGATCCATTTCGTCGTGCAGCCGTTCGAGCACGTCAGCTCGCGGCGCGTGCGCGAGACTGCGTTCCGTGCGGCGCTGGCGGCGCGCGGGCTGCCGGTGCCGCCGACGGTCGTGCTCGACCTGAATGAAGCCGACGCGGCCGCGGCGGCGCTCGCCGACGTCGATGCCCGCATCGACGATGCGGCCCGGCGCGGCGTGCGCGCCGCGCTGTTCGCCGCGAATGCGCCGGTCGCGCTGGCGATCGCGCGCCATCTGCGCGCGCGCTTCGGCGCCGCGTGGCAGCAGCAGGCGGCGCTGCTGTCGATCGACGATCCGGAATGGGCCGAGCTGATCGGCATCACGACGATCCGTCAGCCGACCTACGAAATCGGCTACAAGGCCGTCGAATTCGTGCACGAGCGGATCGACGGCGCGGCGGGCGACGTGCGCGTCGCGATGCTGCCCGGCGCGTTGATTGCGCGCGCGTCGACTGCAAGCTGAGTATCATTCGGGGCACGCAGCGCGCCGGGTGCGCTGCCTCGAACCAAGGAAATACATGACTGTCGCTCCCGTCACGCTGGCGGCGCTGATCGCCGCCACGCTGATCATCGCGCTGCTGCCGCTCGTCCTTTACCGCATCCTGCGCAAGCCGCTTGCGCTCAATCGCCGCGATACGATCGTCGGCGTGGCCGTCTTCACGCTGTTTGCGATGATTCTCGAGCGCGCGTTTCACGGGCTCGTGCTGAGCCGCACGCCCGAGGACGGCTGGCTGACGCAACCGCTCGCGTTCGTCGCGTACGGCGCGCTCGCGACCGCCGTATTCGAGGAAGTCGGCCGCTATCTCGGGATGCGTTTTCTGAACCGCCGCTACGGCGCATCGACCGGCGACGCTCGCGGGATCGGCTACGGGATCGGCCACGGTGGCGCCGAAGCGTGGTTCGTCGGCGTGCTCGTGTGGGGCCAGTGGTCGTATCTCGCGTGGCTCGCGAGCCGCGGCCAGCTCGAGACGCAGCTGGCCGACCTGCCGGTCGACACCGTGGTGCGGCTGCACATGATGCTCGCGACGCTGTCGGCCCAGTCGATCCTGCTGTTGCTGCTCGAACGCTGCGCGGCGTTCGCGGTGCAACTGGCGCTGTCGGTGCTGGTGTGGCGCGGCGTGGGGGCCGGCCGAATCGCCGTATTGCCGCTCGCGATCGTACTGCATGCGCTCGCGTCGACGCCGACGCTGCTGTACCAGGTGCGCGTGCTGCCGGCCGCGTGGGTCGAGGCCGCGTATTTCGTGCTGGCCGCGGTCCTGGTGGCGGTGCTGGTGAAGACGTGCCGGCCGTCGCGTGCGGCGGCCTGACGGAGAGACGGAATGGACGACTATCTGATCGAATGCCAGAGCGCGGAATTCGACGCGCTCGCGCGCGTGATCTGCGATCTGTTTCCGGAGCAGACGCGCTTCGCCGAAAGCAGCGACGCGCTCGGGCGCTTCCTGTCCGTGCACTGGCTGGCGATGCGGTTCGGCGCGACGCCGAAGCGGATGACGCTCGACATCCGGATCGTGCCGGCCGCGCTCGCGCGCTACCTGGCGCTCAAGCCGATGCAGCGCGCGCGCAGCCATGCGGTGCTGCATGCGTATACGGAAGCGATGCTCGGGTCGCTCGAGGAACGGCACGCGGCCGGCGAGGCCGTCGAGCGCGATGCGGAACTCGAACTCGACGAAGATTTTGCGTGAGCGGCGGCGCCGGCACCGGGCCGGCGCGGTGCGTTACGCGTCGCGGTAGACCTGCGCGAAGCGCTGCGCCTGCACGACGCCGTAGTCGCCGGGCGCGTACTGCATCACCCAGTCGCCGGCCATGCCGCGCAGCGTGTCGCCGTTTTCCGAGCGGGCGATCGTAAACGGTTCGTCCATCCGGCGCGCGAGCACGACGGCCGGCCGGTTGCGGTAGGCGCCCGGCGCGCCGTGCGCGAGCGCCGGATCGGCGGGCAGGTATTTGGCGTCGAAGCGCGCGCGCGACACGACCCAGCGGTCGCCGGTCGAGCCGGTGATCAGCGCGTCGCCCGCGACGTAACGGTTCGGGCCTTCGAGGCTCATCAGTTCGCCGTCGGCGTCCGCGAAGGACACGGCGACGGTTTCGTCCTTGACGACATGACGGGCCTGCGGATCGGTACGCAGATCGAGTTGCTTGAGTTCGAGCATGGCGGGGAAGGGCGGGAAAGCGGGAAAAGCCGGGAGCTTATCCCGAATTCGGCGCGCCGTGTGACGCGCCGTCGCCGATCGCGGCGCGGCGCCGGCGGGGAGGCCGTCAGGGTTGCGCGGGCGCGCTCGCGGCCGGCGCGGCGCCCGCCTTGCCTTCCTTGCCCTTCGTCCTGCCCTTGCCGTGATGCTCGCCGCCGTGGTGCAGCCAGCTGCGGAAGGTGGTGTCGGCCAGCGCCTTCTGCTCCGCCGGGAAGCTCTCGTAGAGCGGCGCGAATGCGTCGGCAAGCTTCTTCGCGCCGTCGGCGTTCGCCTGCGACAGTTCCGCATACTGCTTGATGTCGTCGAGCGCGGACACGTCGTGCTTGGCCATCCGTTCGCTGTAGAGGCGGCCCATCGTTGCGCCGTTGTCGCGCATCGTGTCGGCGAACGCCTTCCATTGCGGCTCCTGCGCCGACGTGATCTTCAACTGGTCGTGCAGGTACTTGATGCGCTGCTCGATGCGCGCCTCGTGGCGTGCCGCACGCTGCTCGGCGCTCGGGCCCGACGCTGCGGCCGTCGTGGCCGGCGCCTGGGCCGGTGCTTGCGGCTGCGCCGGGGTTTGCGCGAATGCGCTGGCTGCAACGACGAGCGTAGCGAGGGTGAGCGAGATTTTCTTCATGGTTGGCTCTCCGGGGTGGTGTCTTGCGAGCGGGCGCGGCGGCCATCGCCGCCGGCGCGACTCTCGCGTCGCCCATTATTAGTAGCACGTTGCCTCCGGTGCGGCAGTGAATGCGACACTTGCTTACATCCGATACGAATCGAAATCGAAGTCTCGAATCCGCGCCATGCCGGTTGGGCGCGCCGGCGTTCGGCGCTATCATCGCGTCACTTTCCACTCCGCCGGCACATGTGTACCGGCCCAGCGTCATGCGTCCACCCCGTCTCGACCAACTCGACGATCTCGACCGGCAGCTCGTCGCGCTGCTGCAAGCCGATGCGCGCGCGAGCGTCGCGGATCTCGCGCGCCAGCTGGACGTGGCGCGCACGACGGTCGTCGCGCGCATCGCGCGGCTCGAACGCACCAATGTGATCGCCGGGTATAGCGTGCGGCTCGGGCAGGACGTGCTCGACGCCAGCATTTATGCATACGTCGGCATCATCCTCACGCCGAAGTTCGGCAAGGACGTATTGCGCAAGCTCGACCGGATGCCGGAAGTCCAGCTGCTGTGCGCGGTGAGCGGCGAGTACGACTACGTCGCATGGCTGCGCGCCGATTCGCCCGAACGGCTCAACGACCTGCTCGACCAGATCGGCACGCTCGAAGGCGTCGAGCGCACGACGACGTCGATCATCCTGTCGCGCAAGATCGATCGCGGGACGATCGGCGGCTGACTTATTGCCGCACGCGGCGCCGTGCATGACGGACGGCGCGAGCGCATGCGCCGCGCAGGTGCCGTTGTGTCACGGGCGCCTGGACTGGCATCGGCTACGTGACCGCACGCATTCGCATCGACCTTCGCTGATGGGCACAGGCGCTCGTCGCCATCCTTCCGCGTACTTCGCGCCTCTCTCGCGAATCTCCTTTCGTATTCCGCCGCGACCGGCGCGCCGCACCTGACGCATCGGCAGTTCGCGCGTCACGCTCCACGCCGTGCCCCGTCTTCGTCGTTGCAATGCGCAACCGCCCGGCAACGACCGGTTTGCCACAGCGCCTTGCACGATTTTTAGATGAATTGGTCATTTCGACGAAATGTATCGTCATAACGTCTAAACTACAGGTCGTTTCGCATCATTCTTCGTCTTGGAACTGATTTTGAGCGTCCCTACACTGTGTCCATGGCTCAACGCCGTCCACAACACCAACCCATCATCAGGAGATAAGCGCATGAAAATCGCCATCGTCGGCGCAGGTCTGATCGGCCACACCATTGCTCACATGCTGCGCGAAACGGGCGACTACGAAGTCGTCGCGTTCGACCGCGACGCGGATGCGCTCGCGAAGCTGTCGCGCGAAGGCATCGCGACGCAACGGGTCGATTCGGCCGACGCGAATGCGATTCGCGAAGCGGTGAAGGGCTTCGATGCGCTCGTCAACGCGCTGCCTTACTACCTCGCGGTCAACGTGGCCGCCGCCGCGAAGGCCGCGGGCGTTCATTACTTCGACCTGACCGAAGACGTGCGCGCCACCCACGCGATCCGCGAACTGGCCGACGGCTCCGACCGCGCGTTCATGCCGCAATGCGGCCTCGCGCCGGGCTTCATCGGCATCGCCGCGCACGAGCTCGTGAACGGCTTCAGCGAAGTGCGCGACGTGAAGATGCGCGTCGGCGCGCTGCCCGAATATCCGACCAACGCGCTGAAGTACAACCTCACGTGGAGCGTCGACGGCCTGATCAACGAATACTGCCAGCCGTGCGAAGCGATCCGCGACGGCCGCAAGCAGTGGGTGCAGCCGCTCGAAGGCCTCGAGCACTTCTCGCTCGACGGCACCGAATACGAAGCGTTCAACACGTCGGGCGGCCTCGGCACGCTGTGCGAGACGCTGTCGGGCAAGGTCGAGACGCTCGACTACAAGTCGGTGCGCTACCCGGGCCACCGCGAGCTCGTCCAGTTCCTGCTGGAAGACCTGCGCCTGTCGACCGATCGCGACACGCTGAAGTCGATCATGCGCCGCGCGGTGCCGTCGACGAAGCAGGACGTCGTGCTCGTGTTCGTCACGGTGACGGGCGTGAAGGACGGCCAACTGGTGCAGGACGTGTTCACGCGCAAGATCTTCGCGAAGGACGTGTGCGGGATGCACATGAGCGCGATCCAGATCACGACGGCCGGCGCGATGTGCGCGGTGCTCGATCTGTTCCGCGAAAAGAAGCTGCCGCAGAGCGGTTTCATCCCGCAGGAAAAGGTGTCGTTGAAGGCGTTCCTGTCGAACCGTTTCGGCAAGCTGTACGACGGCGGCACGATGGAGCGCGTGCACGCGGTTGCCTGACCGCGGTCACCGCACCATTCGCCCATCTGCGGCACGAGGGCCGTACGACGCCGGGAGCGCAGCAGCGCTTCCGGCGTTGTTTTTTGAAGAAGTGGGAAGGGCGCCGGGCGGCGCGCTCAGGCCGGCAGCGGCGGGACCATCGTCGCCGGTTGCGGCGGCGGCACGATGCGGTACAGCAGCGCGTCGATGTCCGCATCGGACGGCGCGGTGTTGTCGAACATCACGATGCCGTCGCATTCGCGGCCGGTCGGCACGAAGCGGCGCTGCCGGTATTCGTCCCAATGCGCGAGCTTGTATGCATCGTTCGGATTGGCGCGCGCGACGATCCGCTGATGCGCGACGTCTTCCGACGTGTGGACCCAGACGACCGTCAGCGTGACGTCGGGCGCGATGCCGAGCCATGCGCGATCGAGGATGCGCCGGTCGCGCACTTCGCGCGACAGCGGGCCGACCACGAGCGCGCCGATGCCGAGCGCGAGATTTTCACGGGCCGTGTCGAGCAGGCCCTGGTATTCGGGATCGCGAAGATGTTTCAGGTAGAGCGGGCTGTCGCGGTCGTTCGGATCGTCCGTGAGCGCGCCCATCGCGGCCGCGCTGTAGCGGCCGTACAGCGTGTCCTTGTCGAGCAGGCAGAACGCTTCGCCGGTCGCGCGCATCAGCGGCCCGATGAGCCGCTTCGCGAGCGTGGTCTTGCCGGTGCCGGCGTGACCGCAGAAGAACACGAGATGCGTCACGAATACCGGCTCCCCGCCTCCTGGCGCGACGTGTCGCTGCGCTTGTCGCCGCGCGAGAACACTTCCGCTTCCAGCCACATCGCGTTGATGATGCCGAAGCCGAGCGCCACGCCGATGCCGAGTATCCACGAGAAATACCACATAGGTCTGCCTCCTTGACGGTGGGGCCGCACGGCCGTTGTGCATTGCGCAACGCAGACCCGGCGGGCCTGTCGACGTGCCCCGACGCGCGTGCTGCGGCGCACGCAGCCCGATCATGACCAATATCGGCGTGCCGCGCAAGCCGGGCCGTCCGTGCAGCAAACCGGTAAACTGATGCGCAAACCGCAACATCGTGAACAACATGCTGATCAACTGCGCTGCTTACCAGGACGGCCGCAAGCTGGCCGATATCGACATCGATGCCATCAGCGATTACGTGTCGAAGCCCGAATGCTTCGTATGGGTCGCGCTGAAGGATCCCACGCCCGAGGAAATCGACCTGATGGGCGAGGAGTTCGGGTTGCACGAGCTGGCGCTCGAGGACGCCCGCAAGGGTCATCAGCGGCCGAAGATCGAGGAATACGGCGATTCGCTGTTCGCGGTGCTGCATACCGTCGAACTCGACGACGACGACGAATTCAAGGTCGGCGAACTGAACGTGTTCGTCGGCCCGAATTACGTGCTGTCGATCCGCAACCATACCGAGCACGACTTCCGCGACGTGCGCAAGCGCTGCGAGCGGGAGCCGCATCTGCTGCGGGAAGGTTCGGCGTTCGTGTTCTA
This sequence comes from Burkholderia sp. AU17457, assembly GCF_002223255.1. Taxonomy (NCBI): domain Bacteria; kingdom Pseudomonadati; phylum Pseudomonadota; class Betaproteobacteria; order Burkholderiales; family Burkholderiaceae; genus Burkholderia; species Burkholderia sp. AU17457. The sequence goes on along the minus strand of NZ_NKFB01000003.1, from coordinate 1,421,858 downwards.
TGCGTTGATGGATCAGGTCGTCGACCGGTATTTCCCGATTCTCGAAACGCTCGGCGCCGAGCTCGAGGAACTCGAGGATCGCATCTTCGCGAAGGCGACGCCCGCGTCGTCGCGCGCGATCATCGAGGATCTCTATTCGCTGAAGCGCCGGCTCGTGCTGCTGTACCAGCACACGGCACCGCTGATGGAGCCGCTCGCGAAGCTCACCGGCGGGCGCGTGCCGCAGGTCTGCAGCGGGATGGCGGCCTACTTCCGCGATGTGTACGACCATCTGCAGCGGATCGTGAAGACGATCGAAGGGCGCCGCGAGATGGTCGTCACCGCGATCCAGGTCAACCTCGGGATGATATCGCTCGCGGAGAACGAGGTGACCAAGCGGCTCGGCTCGTTCGCCGCGCTGTTCGCGATACCGACGATGATTGCCGGCATCTACGGGATGAACTTCGCGAACATGCCCGAGCTGCACCTGAAATACGGGTTCTACGGCTGCATCGCGGTGATGGCCATCGCCGATCTCGCGCTGTGGTGGCGCTTCAAGCGGGCAGGGTGGCTGTAGCCCGATTTCACGCAGGACGCGGCGCGTGCTTGCCGACCACGACGCGCCACGGCCGCACGCGCCACGATTTCACGAGGCCGTTCTGCACGTACGGATCGGCGCGTGCGAACGATTCGGCCGCTTCCGGCGAATCGCCTTCGAACACGAGCACGGCCTGATCGGCCGGCTCCGCCAGCGCACCGGCGAGCACGAGTTCGCCGCGCTCGGTCGCGGCCTGCGCGAGCGCGAGGTGCTCCGCACGGAACGGCTCGCGCCGCGACAGGTAATCGTCGACGAGTTCGTAGATCAACTGGTAATGCATGGTCGCTCCAGGAGTCGGTTTCCGCCGCGGGACAGTGGGCGGCCGGGTCAGTATAGGGCACCGGGAAAGCCGTTGGCGACGGGGTTGGCCGGCGTGCGTGCGGGCATTGGCGGCTCGCTTTTTTGAACAACGCATCCGGGCGGGGATCTCGTTGGTTTCTGCAAAAAATGCAACTAACAGTCTAGCATCTCGTCATCATCCAATTGTCGAGCTTATCCGCCTTTACATAGGCGTCCCCTAAAGTTCGTCTACAGAAATGAGGGCCCTCCAAGCCTGTGCCGGGTCCGGATTTTGCAAGCCGGCGAGGGCGGCGAGCGGATGAAAAGCGACAGGCGGCCGGCGGCGGGCCATCTCCGTCGGGCGTCGCACGTGAGCGTTTCCATTGGGCCGAAATGCGACCTATGCTGAACGAATCCGGAGCGAACGTCGTTCGCCCGATTGACCCGATTCGCCCAGACGAGGTGCGCCATGCCGGTCTCAGCCACCCTGCAGGATTGCCTGCGCCAGAAGTCATCGCGGTACGAAGTCGTGTACCACCCCTATAGCCATACGAGCATGGAGACGGCCGCCGCCGCGCATATTCCCGGCGACCGTCTTGCGAAAACCGTGCTCCTCGAGGACGCCGAGGGCTACGTCGCCGCCGTATTGCCGACGACGCATGCCGTGCGTCTGTCGGATCTCTGGGTGAAGACGGGACGCCATCTCGTGCTCGCCCGCGAGGTCGAATTGCGCGAGCTGTTCAAGGATTGCGACATGGGCGCGCTGCCGCCGGTCTGCATGGCGTACGGGATGAAGACGTTCCTCGAGGAGCGCCTCGCGCAGCAGCCGGAAGTCTATTTCGAGGCCGGCGATCACGAGGCGCTGATTCACATGACGCAGGACGAATTCCTGATGCTGATGGAGACGGCCGAGCGCGCGCATTTCTCGCACAGGATGCAGGGGATGATGCTGTCCTGAGCGATGCCGGTGGTTCGTCGAGGAAGCATGCGCGCAGGCATTTTCCGCCGGGTTAGGTGAGGGGAGATGCCGGTGCGCGCAGGGGGCGGGCAATGGATTCATGCTGATGCAGCGGTGTCCTGCTTCGAAAAATAGATTGGTTATGCAAATCATTTAACGGAGCGCGGATGAGCGGCCGGATTTATCGGATTTGATTTGTAATCCTTGATATATAGGCGATGCGAGCGCCATCCGCGCATCGTGGGGCCGCCGTGGAATCGGCTAGAGCCTGTTCGCGCTGATGCAAGCCCTTCTTGGCATGCGTGGGCCGTGACCTCACACGGGATGCATGCGCGGCAGTGGGTCACTGGCTGCCGTCCCTCGCTGCCCCCAACGAAACGCATCCGGAAAATTCTTACGCGCGTGTCAATTCGGTGCGACGCACTAAAGTGGTGATTATTTGTGCGCGAATCACCGAATGAGTGCGACAACCATACAAATCAATTACTAAATCAATGGGAAATGGTTAATGAAGTTTACTAACTCGTTATTCGAGTAATGTCTCCAAACTTTGTATTCGGGCATCAAATAAAGTTTGACGCCCAAATTTTTTCCTTGCTATCTTCTGCACCCAAGACGAACGGCCCGGCTGACATCGGCGTGTAACGAAGGATCCAACCGTCATACGAGAAATGTGCCCGTGTCGACGTAGCTGACAATTGCCTGACCACGCTGGTGCGGGTGGACGCCGGATAGGGCGGCTATCCCGTTGCGGTTGAAACGATTCCTTGAAATTGAATAAATCGGGATCCGGATTCGATGCTTTCAATTCGGATTGCAGATTGAATTAAAAATGAAATTTCGCGTTGAGGCGGAGACGGAACCGACCGGGTTCCGGCGCCGGCCATCATCGCGAAACTGGGCGATTCGCTTGGGGGAAGGATAGTGGGCATGAAAGTCGAAGAGCATCTGGTTGCTTCGAACAGCGGACTGGCCACGCTGGGGCGTCCGCGGGAATTCGGCAAGAAGCAGCAGAATCCGGTGCGCCGTTTCGGCGGCATCGCAGTCGTCCTCCTGTTGCATGCAGTGCTGATCTACGCATTGCTCAATGGCCTCGCGACCAAAGTCGTGCAGGTGATCCAGCATCCGATCGAAACCCGCATCATCGAGCCGGTGAAGCCGCCGCCACCGCCGCCGATGCCGGTCGTCAAGCTTCCGCCGCCGAAGTTCGCGCCGCCGCCGCCGCCGTTCGTGCCTCCGCCCGAAGTGCCGGTGCAGGCGCCGCCGCAGGCGACCATCACGCACCAGTCGGCACCGGCGCCGTCCGCGCCGGCCGTGCAGGCGCCGGTCATCGCACCGCCCGCGCCTGCCAAGCCGGTCAGTCACGAAGTCGGGGTCGTCTGCCCGAATTCGGACACGATTCGCGCGTCGATGCAGTACCCGAAGGAAGCGCAGGAAAACAACATCACGGGTGACGTGACGATCGAGTTCGTCGTGGATGCGGAAGGGAACATCACGAACGAGCGCGTGGCCCAGTCGGCCGATCCGGTGCTCGATCGTGCGGCCTACAACACCGTGAAGCGGTTCAAATGCGTGGCGCAAGGCCAGGCAGTGCGGGTCCAGGTACCGTTCTCGTTCAACCTGAATTGATGCAGTGGGCGGTCCGGCGGGCGCCGGACCGGGGAAAACCGGCTCGAACCTTCATTGTAAGTTCAACGAAATAATTGGAGTGGGGTATGACCAAGCGTTCTCTGGCCGCGCTGGCGGCAAGCCTGTTGATGTCCGTCGCTGCAATCGACGGGCTCGTTGCACCGCAATTCGCTTACGCGCAAGCGAGCGGAGCCACGGCGGCATCCGACGCGTCGACACAGGCCGCGACGGCGACGCCGGCGCCGTCCGCCGCCGAGCCGGCCCCGCCGCCGGCGCCTGCCGCGACCGAAGCCGTCGAGAATCCGTACGGGCTCGGGGCGCTCTGGAAGAACGGCGACTTCGTCGCGCGGTTCGTGCTGATCCTGCTCGTGATCATGTCGATGGGCAGCTGGTACATCATGGTCACGAAGTTCGTCGAGCAGTTGCGGGCGAACCGCCGCGCGAAGCTTGCGGACGCGCAGCTCTGGAGCGCGCCGTCGCTGGCCGAGGGCGCGAAGCTGCTCGACGAGGCATCGCCGTTCCGCTTCATCGCCGAAACGGCGATCGAGGCGGGCGAGCATCACGACGAGGCGCTGCTCGAGGCAGTGGACCGCAACACGTGGATCGACGTGTCCGTCGAGCGCTCGATCACGAACGTGTCGAACCGCATGCAGGACGGCCTCGCGTTCCTGGCGACGGTCGGCTCGACCGCGCCGTTCGTCGGGCTGTTCGGCACGGTCTGGGGGATCTATCACGCGCTGACGGCGATCGGGATTGCCGGCCAGGCGTCGATCGACAAGGTCGCGGGCCCGGTCGGCGAGGCGCTCATCATGACGGCGATCGGCCTGGCGGTCGCCGTGCCTGCCGTACTCGGCTACAACTTCCTGGTCCGGCGCAACAAGTCGGTGATGGAGCGGGTCCGCAACTTCGGCGCGCAGCTGCATACCGTGCTGCTGGCCGGCAGCAAGCGTCCTGCTCGCGTGCCGTCGGCGGCCGCGTCGCTCGTGAACTGACCGGCTGACGGAGGCGCGCGATGGGCATGAACGTCGGGCAGGACGAAAGCGACGAGGTGATCGCGAACATCAACACGACGCCGCTCGTCGACGTGATGCTGGTGTTGCTGATCATCTTCCTGATCACGATTCCGGTCGTCACGCACACGATCCAGCTGCAGTTGCCGAAGGAGGTCGTGCAGCCGCTGCAGACCACGCCGAAGAGCGTCGAGATCGCGGTGAACCGCGACGGCGATTTCTTCTGGGGCGAGCAGCGGGTGGACGCATCGGCTTTGCTCGCGAAGCTGAAGGGTGTGTCGCAGCAGCAGCCGCAGCCGAGCGTGCACGTGCGGGGCGACCAGAACACGCGCTACGAGTTCATCGGCCGGGTCATCACGATGTGCGAGCGCGCGGGTATCGCGAAGGTGTCGTTCATTACGGAACCGCCGGCGCGTGGTGGTTAACGTTGCGTGGGGACGGCACACGCGCCGCTGTCGATCGACGGCGACGCAAGGGATCGGAGCAGGCATCGACAGGAGCAGACGATGGGAATGAACGTGCCTTCGGGCGGGGGCGGCAGCGAGCCGGACGTGATGGTCGACATCAACACCACGCCGCTGATCGACGTGATGCTGGTGCTGCTGATCATGCTGATCATCACGATCCCGATCCAGATGCATTCGGTGAAGATGGACCTGCCGGTGGGCAATCCGCCGCCGCCGGCCACGCAGCCGGAAGTCGTGCAGATCGACATCGACTTCGACGGCACGACGACGTGGAACGGCGCACCGGTGCCGGACCGCGCGGCACTCGAGGCGAAGCTGACGCAGGTCGCGCACGAGCCCGTGCAGGCGGAGATCCATCTGCGACCGAACAAGCTGGCGCCGTACAAGGACGTGGCGGCCGTACTGGCGTCCGCGCAGCGCGTGGGCGCGACGAAGATCGGCCTGATCGGAAACGAGCAGTTCATGCAATGATGGAACGGGCCAACCGATGAACCAGCGACGATGGAAACGGATGATGGCGCTGACGGCGCTCGGTGCGGCCTGCATGCTCGGCCGGCCGGCGTGGACGGCCGACGCGTTGCGGCCCGAGGTGGCGAAGCCGCTGGCGGCGGCGCAGGACCTGTATCGCGCGCACAAGTATCGCGACGCGCTCGGCAAGATCGCGCAGGCGGCCGCCGTGCCCAACCGCACGCCGTATGAGACCTACATGGTGGAAGCGACGCGCGGCGCGGCGGCGATGGCGGCCGGCGATACCGGCGTGGCCGCGCAGGCCTACGAAACCGTTCTGAACTCGGGACGCCTGTCGGGTGCGGACGAGCAGCGGACGACGGCGGCGCTCGCGGGAATCTACTTCCAGCAGAAGAACTATCCGCAGGCGATCCGCGTCGCGCAGCGCTACCTGAAGGCGGGCGGCACGGATCCGGAAATGCACACGCTGCTCACGCAGTCGTATTACTTGTCGAACGATTGCAGCCAGGTCGTGAGCCAGTTGAAGGCGGGCGCGGATGCACAGGTGAAGGCCGGCCACGCGCCGGACGAAGGGCAGTTGCAGATGCTGGCGACCTGTGCGCAAAAGAGCAAGGATTCCGGTGCGTATCGCAGCGCGCTCGGCATGTTGGTGGCTTATCATCCGAGCCCCGCGTACTGGGAGGAAATGGTTTCGGCCATTCGCGGCAGCCCCGGTTATCTGTCGTCGCTCGACCTCGACATCTATCGGCTGCGCAGGGCGACGGGCTCGCTGACGACGGCCGACGCCTATATGGAGATGACGCAGCTCGCGCTGGTGGCGGGCACGCCGGCCGAGGGCCGGCAGGTGATCGATCAGGGCTTCGCGTCCGGCGTGTTGGGCAAGGACGCGCAGGCGGACCGCGAGAAACGGCTGCAGGCGCTGGCCGCGAGGCGCGCGCAGTCGGGCGCGGACGCTGCCGACCCGGTGGCGCCGATCGACGCCGGCATGAATCTGGTGTTCGCGGGCCACGCGGCGCAGGGGCTGTCGATGATGGAGCAGGCGATCGCGAAGGGCGGGCTCGAGCATCCCGATGCGGCGCGGCTGCGGCTCGGCGAGGCGTACTACGTGGCGGGCCAGAAGGCGCATGCGGTCCAGGTGCTGCATACGGTGAAGGGTACCGACGGATCGGCGGATCTGGCGAAGCTCTGGACGGTCGTCGCGTCGCGGTAAGGCGACGCTGGGGACGCGGGGGCCAAACGCGGGATGGGCGCCGTACCGCATACACGTGCCATTGCGCCACCTGAAGGAAGGGAAGTCTGACTGGACGACGAAAAGGGGAAGCCTTGTTAATTAGTAAGCCGAATGAAATGAGCGCGAATCGCGAGACCGCGAAGCGGGAATCCCGTTTCGCGCGGCGTGCGACGTGCGCGCGGCGGCAAAGGGCAGCGGAGCCTCGCGCCGCGGCGGCAGCCTCATGGCGCCGGGCAAGGCCCGCCGACATCAAACCGATTTCGATTGAGAGGGTCCGTTCTTCCATGGTCTTGCCTCCCGATGAATCGGTGCTCGTCGCGGTTTCGCTCGGCAACAAGATCCGCGCGCTTCGGCAGCGGCTGAAACTCACGCTCGACGAAGCGGCCACGACGGCAGGGATATCGAAGCCGTTCCTGTCGCAGGTCGAGCGCGGGCGCGCGACGCCGTCGATCACGTCGCTGGTCCGGATTGCGAAGGCGCTCGGTGTGACGGTGCAGTACTTCATCGACACGCCGACCGAGGCGCGCTCGGTGTGCCGCGGCGATGCACTGCGGTATTTCCAGTTCACGAACTCGGCGAATTCCTTTGCCCGGCTGACGAATCTCGTGGACGGCCGCAAGCTCGACGCGATTCTCGTCAGAATACCGGCGGGGCAGTCGCCGTCGGAAGTGACGACGCATGCAGGAGAGGAGTTCCTCTATGTGATGCGTGGAAGGGTCGCGCTCACGCTGGAGGATTGCACGTTCGTGTTGAGCACGGGCGACACCGCGCACTACGAGTCGACGATGCCGCATGCGTGGCACAACACGGCCGACGAAGAGGCGGTGATCGTCTGGGTTGGTACGCCGCGGCTGTTCTAGCCGAGGCGGCAGGCGCCGTACGCCGCGATGCAGGAGAAGTCACCGATCGATGGAAGGCCGCACGCAATACGGCGGGCGAACATTTTCGCTGCCGACAGGGCGGGCCCGTCGTCCATCGAATCGGAAGTAGCAGGAAGTGCGCTCATTCCATGTAGTAAGTAAGACGAATCAAATTATAGAGACGGTGATGCTGAGTGGCACGGGTGCCCCGAGGCCGATCCGTTCGAGTCGTGGCAGTCGGAAGCGTGGCTATCGCGGGTTCCGTTACACGGGCGCCCAGGGCGAGCAAGGAGTGCAGCAGGTGGGGTCTTACTACGAGCGAGAGGGAACAAGATGAAGCAGAGAGTTTTGGCGTTGGCCATCAAGCGGATAGTCTGGGCGGAGCTGGCGCTGACGGCCGCGCTGGTGCCGCCCGCGTTCGCCCAGAGCCAGCCGGCGCCGGGAGCCGCATCGATCGCGGACGCAGTCGCGAACGGCGCACCGATGACCGTTGCACAGGCGGACGGTGCGGCGGGTGCTGTCGCTGCCACGGGGGCTGCGGGATCCGGAGCGGCACCCGTGGCGACGCCTGGCGCGAATGGGCAGGGCAAGGTCGCGCAGATCAAGCGGTTCGAAGTGACGGGTTCGCTGATCCGGCAGGCCGACAAGGTCGGCTTCAACCAGGTTCAGACCGTCACGAGCAAGGACATCGAGAACAGCGGCCAGACCAGCGTCGCCGACTACCTGCGCAGCACCTCGGCGAATTCGGCAAGCAGCTGGAGCGAAGGCTCGACGAACAGCTTCGCACCGGGCGGCGCAGGTATCGCGCTGCGCGGCCTCAGCGAGAAATACACGCTGGTGCTGATCGACGGCATGCGGGTGTCGCCGTATGCGTTCGCGGTGAACGGCAGCGATCAGTTCTTCGACCTGAACACGCTGCCGCTCAACATCATCGACCGTATCGAAATTGTCAAGACCGGCGCGGTGTCTCAGTATGGTTCCGACGCAATCGCGGGCGTGGTGAACATCATCACGAAGAAAAACTTTCAGGGTCTTGAATTGGGTGGCAGCTACGGTGGCGCGACGAACGGTGAAGGTGGCCAGGGCACGACGAAGTTCAGCGTCCTCGGCGGCTTCGGTGACCTGAACGCGGACCGCTTCAACGTGACGGCGGCGCTCAGCTACTACAAGTCGAACGGCATTTCGATCGCCGATCGCGACACGACGCAGAACCAGAACTTCTCCAATTTCCCGGGCGGCCTGTCGAACCAGAGCGTCTCCTACTGGCGCAATCCGACCACCGGCGCGAAGGTGCCGCTGAGCCCGTGTCCGAACGGAGGCCAGGCCGTGCCGGGCACCTCCGTCGCGCAGGTCAACGGGCCCGGCACGGTCTGCGCAAACAACACCGCGTACGCATCGTCGCTGTCGCCGTGGACTGAACGTCTGAGCGCGAAGGTGCACGCCGACTTCAAGATCAACGACGCGATGCAGGCGTTCGCCGATCTGTGGGAAAGCAACAATACGACGGTCACGAACAACTTCGTCGGCCGCCTCGGTAACAGCACGCAGACCTATGATCCGGCGACGGGCGGTCTCAACCCGATTTCGAACCTTGTACCGGGCAGCAACCCGTATAACCCGTTTGGCGTGCCGGCGAAGCTGGTCTACGCGTTCCCGGCCGCGCAGGCCGTGCATACGAGCTCCAACTTCTGGCGTGCCGCGACAGGCGTGAAAGGCTCGTTCAGCACGCCGCGCGTGGGGGATTGGGATTGGACGGCGTCCTACACGCATTCGCAGGACACGGTGTCGAACAACTATTCGAACCTGATCAACGCGGCCGCACTGGAGAATATCGTCCAGAACGGCGTATTCAATTTCGCCAATCCATCGTCGACACCGAACGGGTTGAACGGGCTGTACGGAAGCACGTCGACACAGGCCATCACGAAGCTCGACGCTGTCGACGCGACGCTGTCGACGCCGAACCTGTTCACGTTGCCCACGGGTAACGTCGGCCTGGGTCTCGGTACGCAATTCACGCACCAGAGCCAGTACATCGGTACGGGCGCGGACTACGCGAATGGCACGCTCATCCAGCCGTCGCTGCAATCGGTCAACGGGGAGCGCAACGTCGCGGCGGTCTACTACCAGATCGACATTCCTATCCTGAAGAACCTGACGTTCAGCCAGTCGGGGCGTTATGACCACTACAGCGACTTCGGTGGCGCGTTCTCGCCGCGCTTCGCGTTGCGCTTCCAGCCGATCCGCGAGCTGACGATGTACGGTTCCTACAACCGTGGCTTCCGCGCACCGACGCTGATCGAAAACACCTCGTCGCGGACCTACGGCGCGCAAGGCGCGGTCGATGCGAACGATCCTAACAACCCGAACGCATACAACCTCGTTGAGGAAGTGCAGACCGGTAACAGCAAGCTGCAGCCGGAGCGGACCAAGAACTACAACATCGGCTTCCAGCTGTCGCCCACCCGCAATACCGATTTCGGCTTCGACTGGTACAAGATCCACATCGACAACGTGATTGGCACGGAAGACATCCAGACGGTGGTCGACCAGAATGATCCGTCGAAGGTGATCCGTAACCCGAACGGCTCGATCGCGTACGTGCTGCTGCCGTACATGAACCTGTCGTCGCTCGATACGGACGGCTTCGAGACCACCTTCCGCCAATCAGTGTCGACCAAGATCGGCACTTTCACGCTGTCGGGCGACTGGGCCTACGTGTGGCACTTCAAGATGCCGGTGGGCGGCGAGACGACCGACTTCGCGGGCAACAACGGTTCGCTGAACGAGCCGTTCGGCGGCAGTTTCCCGCGCTGGAAGGGCAACACGAGTCTGAACTGGAACTACCACAACCAATGGAACGCAACGTTGACGTGGATGTTCACGGGGCCGTACAGCCAGGCCATCCTGTCGCCGGGCCAATATCCGAACATGCAGGACAGCGTGGCTTCGTACAGCCAGTTCAACCTGATGGTCAGCTACACCGGCTTCAAGCACTGGACGATCTACGCGGGCATCGACAACATCTTCAATCGTGCGCCGCCGTTCGACCCGGTTTATATGAACGCGAGTTACCAGACGGGCTACGACACGTCGCTGTACACGTATGTCGGTCGATTCGCACAGGTTGGCGCGACCTACAAGTTCTGATGGCGATTGCGATGCACTGATGGGCTTTAGACCGGCCGCTCCACGTCCACCTCCCCATTTTTTGGAGCGGCCCTTTTTCGCCTGGCGCCACGACGGCCTGCAACCGGGACGTGCGGCGATGCAGTTTGCAGGATCGTTTTCAGCACGAACAACCAGTGGGGTGCAGGTGGCACGCGGCATCCTGCACAGGCATCTACCGCGCGCAGGCATCGCGCCCGCACGCTTTCGGACAGACGGACCATGAAACTGTTGAAATGGCGATGGGCAGGCGTGCCGCGCGCGGCGCTGTTCGCATGCGCCGTGCTGCTCGTGTCGGGCAGCGCCATGCCACGTGCGGCGCTCGCGGTGTCGGCGATCGCGCAATACGACCAACCCAAATACCCGGCCAATTTTACGCATTTCGATTATGCCGATCCCGACGCGCCGGACACCGGCACGCTCAACTTCGAAAACTACGATCAGGCACAGAGCTACGACTCCCTCAACCCGTTTCTGACCCGCGGCTCGCCCGCACCGGACATCAAGAACCTGATGTTCGACACGCTGATGCAGCGCAGCTGGGACGAACTCGCGTCCGAATACGCGTTGATCGCCGACGACGTCGAGGTGGCGCCCGACGGGCTGTCGGCCACATTCCACATCAACGCGGCCGCGCGCTTCTCGAACGGCGACCCGATCACCGCGGCCGACGTCAAGTATTCGTTCGATACGCTGACGAGCCCGCAGGCGTCGCCGCTGTACAACGCGCAGTTCTCGATCATCCGGCGCGCGGTGGTCGTCGACGGTCACACGATCCGCTTCGAGTTCAAGCACGCGGAGCGTGACGCCGCGCTGATCGCGGGCGACCTGCCGGTGTTCTCGCCGAAATGGGGGCAGCGCGCGGACGGTACGCGGCCGCCGTTCGACCAGATCGCGAACGTGCCGCCGATCGCGAGCGGTGCATACCTGATCGAGCAGCGCAGGAACGACAAGCAGATCGCCTATGTGCGCAATCCGCACTACTGGGCGGCGAACTTGCCGTCGCGGCGCGGGATGTTCCGTTTCGCACGCGTGTCGTTCAAGCTGTATCTCGACCAGTACACGGCACTCGAGGCGTTCAAGGCCGGCGATGTCGACGCGCGGATGGAGTACAGCTCGACGCAGTGGGCGCGCAAGTACGTCGGCAAGAATTTCGGCAACGGCACGCTGAAGAGGGGGGAATTCCCGGACGGCCCCGCGCAGATGCAGGGTTTCCTGATGAACCTGCGCAAGCCGATGTTCCAGGACGTGCGCGTGCGGCATGCGCTCGCGCTGGCATTCGACTTCGACTGGATGAGCCGGATGATGTTCTACGGACAGTACCGCCGCACCAACAGCTTCTGGGACGCGAGCCCGTTCGCCGCGTCCGGCATGCCGAGCGCGAAGGAGCTCGCGCTGCTCGAACCGTACCGCTCGACGCTGCCGCCGGAGGTGTTCGGCCCGATGGTCAAGCAGCCGTCGACGCTGCCGCCGGGCTCGCTGCGCGCGAACCTCAGGCAAGCGCGCGACCTGCTCGCGCAGGCCGGCTGGCATTACCGCGACGGCGCGCTGCGCGACGCGAGCGGCACGCCGATGACGATCGAGATCATCGACGACCAGCCCGGCATGGATCGCCTGATCCTGCCCTACACGCAGGCGCTCGCGACGCTCGGCATCCACGCGTACCTGCACGAGATCGACAGCGCGCTCTACCAGAAGCGGCTCGACAATTTCGAGTACGACATGACGACGTATATCTACTCGCCCGTGACGATCCCGGGCGCGGAGCTGACGCGCCGTTTCGGCAGCGCGGCCGCCTCGCAGACTGGTTCGGAAAACTATCCGGGCGTGAAGTCGAACGCCGTCGACGCGCTGATCCGCGCGGCGCTCGCGGCCAACACGCTCGACGATCTCGAGACGGCCACGCACGCGCTCGACCGCGTGCTGATCAACCTGTACGTGCTGGTCCCGCAGTACTACATGCCGAACGCGCGGATCGCGTACAAGACGACGCTCGGCCATCCGCCGGTCGTGCCGGCTTCCTATCAGTACGAGGACTGGATCATCGACTACTGGTACGTGAAGCGGCCGGCGGCCCAACCCGCTCCGGCGGCCTGACGGAGAACGACCATGCTGGCATACATACTCAAGCGACTGCTGCTGATGATTCCCACGCTGATCGGGGTGGTGACGATCACGTTCGCGGTCACGCAGTTCGTGCCGGGCGGCCCGGTCGAGCAGGTGCTCGCGCAATTGCGCCACGGCAGCGCGCGCGGCGGGGAGGCGGGCGGAGGCGGGGGCGGCTACCACGGCAGCCAGGGCGTCGATCCGCAGCAGATCGAGCAGATCCGCAAGCAGTTCGGCTTCGACAAGCCGCCGCTCGAGCGCTACGCGCTGATGCTGAAAAGCTATGCGACGTTCGACCTCGGGCAGTCCTATTTCGCGCACCGCAGCGTATGGGCCGTGATCCGCTCGAAGCTGCCGGTGTCGATCACGCTCGGCTTGTGGACGGTGTTCCTCACGTACCTCGTGTCGGTGCCGCTCGGCATCGCGAAGGCCGTGCGCAACGGCTCGCGCTTCGACACGGTGACGAGCGTGCTCGTGCTCGGCGGCTACGCGATTCCGGGCTTCGTGCTTGGCGTGCTGCTGCTGATGCTGTTTGGCGGCGGCACGTTCTGGCAGGTGTTTCCGATGCGCGGCTTGACCTCGGACGACTTCGACGAGCTGACGCTGATCGGCAAGGCCCTCGACTATCTGTGGCATATCGCGTTGCCGGTGACGGCCTCGGTGGTCGGCAATTTCGCGATCGTCACGATCCTCACGAAGAACACGTTCCTCGACGAAATCGGCCGGCAATACGTGCTGACCGCACGCGCGAAGGGCGCGCCGGAGCGCGACGTGCTGTGGAAGCACGTACTGCGCAATGCCGCGATCCCGCTGCTCACCGGGCTGCCGGCCGCGTTCGTCGGTGCCTTCCTGAACGGCAACCTGCTGATCGAGACGCTGTTCTCGCTCGACGGCATGGGGCAGCTTTCGTACGACTCGGTGATTCGCCGCGACTATCCGGTGGTGCTCGGCTCGCTGTTCCTGTTCACGCTCATCGGCCTCCTGACCAAACTCATTGCTGACGTCTGCTATGTCCTCGTCGACCCCCGCATCCAGTTCAACCGCCTGGATCACTGATCCGGCCGCCGTCGCATGCGCGACGTCCCCGTCGCCGTGGCGACGCACGTGGCTGCGGTTTCGCACGCAGCGGCTCGGCTACTGGAGCCTCGTGATCTTTGCCACGCTGTTCGCGCTCAGTCTGCTGGCCGAAGTATTGTCGAACGATCGGCCGCTGGTGGTGCGCTACGACGGGCACTTCTATTTCCCGATCGTGAAGAACTATCCGGAAACGCAGTTCGGCGGCGATTTCCCGGCGAAGACCAACTATCTCGATCCGTACATCCGCGCGAAGATCGAATCGCACGGCAACTTCGCGATCTACCCGCCGAACCGCTACCGCTACGACACGATCGACTATTTCGCGTCGCGGCCGTATCCGGCGCCGCCGTCCGCGAGCAACTGGCTCGGCACCGACCAGTTCGGCCGCGACGTGCTGGCGCGGCTGCTGTACGGATTTCGGCTGTCGGTGCTGATGGCGTTCGCGCTGACGGTGTCGGGTGTCGCGCTCGGCGTGCTGACGGGCGCGCTGCAGGGCTTCTACGGCGGACGCACCGATCTCGTCGGGCAGCGCCTGATCGAGATCTGGAGCGCGCTGCCCGACCTGTACCTGCTGATCATTTTCGCGTCGATCTTCGAGCCGTCGCTGTGGCTGCTGTTCGTCCTGCTGTCGATGTTCGGCTGGCTCGTGCTGTCCGACTACGTGCGCGCGGAGTTCCTGCGCAACCGCGCGCTGGACTACGTGAAGGCCGCGCGCACGATGGGGCTGTCGAACTGGCAGATCATGTGGCGGCACGTGCTGCCGAACAGCCTGACGCCGGTGATCACGTTCCTGCCGTTCCGGATGAGCGCGGCGATCCTGTCGCTGACGAGCCTCGACTTCCTCGGCCTCGGCGTGCAGCCGCCGACGCCGAGCCTCGGCGAGCTGCTGCAGGAAGGCAAGAACTACCTCGACGCTTGGTGGATCTCGATCTCCGCGTTCTCGGCGCTGGTCGTCACGCTGCTGCTGCTCACGTTCATGGGCGACGCGTTGCGCAATGCGCTCGACACGCGCGCGCGCGGCTCGGCCTTCGGCGGGGAGCAGCGATGACGGCCCCTTTGCTGGACATTCGACGGTTCTCCGCGCACTTCGGCGCGAAAGCCGCCGTGCAGGACCTGAGCCTCGCGGTCGGGCGCGGCGAGCGCGTGGCGCTCGTCGGCGAGTCGGGCTCGGGCAAGAGCGTGACGGCCCTGTCGATCCTGCGGCTCGCGCAGCAGGCGACGCTGTCGGGACAGGTGCTGTTCGACGGCGAGGATCTGCTCGCGAAGACCGAGCAGCAGATGCGCGGCATCCGCGGCGCCGATATCGCGATGGTGTTCCAGGAGCCGATGACGGCGCTCAATCCGCTCTATACGATCGGCAAGCAGATCGCCGAGAGCCTGCGGCTGCACGAGGGGCTGCGGCCGGGCGCCGCGCGCGAGCGCGGCATCGCGCTGCTGCGGCGCACCGGGATTCCGGAGCCGGAGCGGCGCATCGACAGTTTTCCGCATCAGTTGTCGGGCGGCCAGCGGCAACGCGCGATGATCGCGATGGCGCTCGCGTGCCGGCCGCGGCTGTTGCTCGCGGACGAACCGACGACGGCGCTCGACGTGACGGTGCGCCAGCAGATCGTCGACCTGCTGATCGAGCTTCAGGAGCAGGAGGCCGCCGCGCGCGGGATGGCCGTGCTGCTGATCACGCACGACCTGAACCTCGTGCGGCGCTTCGCGCAGCGCGTGGCCGTGATGGAGCAGGGTGTGCTCGTGGAGACGAACACGACCGGCGCGCTGTTCGCCGCGCCGCAACACGCGTACACACGCCGGCTGCTCGACAGCGCGCCGCAACGCGCGGTCGAACCGGTCGCGGCCGGCGCGCGGACGATCCTCGACGTCCAGCAACTCGCCGTCGATTACCGCATCGCGGCGAAGGGCTGGCGCGCGGTGTTCGGCAAGACGGCGTTCCGGGCCGTGCACGACGTGCAGCTGAGCCTGCGGCGCGGCGAGACGCTCGGCATCGTCGGCGAATCGGGATCGGGGAAATCGACGCTGGCGGCGGCCGTGCTCGGCCTGCAGCGGCCGGCGTTGGGTGGCATCGAGATCGACGGCATGCCGCTGGCATCGCTGCGCACGACCCGCGGCCGGCGCGCGCTGTACGGCCGCATGCAGGTCGTGTTCCAGGATCCGTTCGGCTCGCTGTCGCCGCGCATGACGGTCGAGCAGATCGTCGGCGAAGGTCTCGCCGTGCACCGGCCGACGGTGGCCGGCGCCGCGCGGCGTGCGCGGATCGCGGCCCTGCTGCAGGAGGTCGGCCTGCCGGCCGACGCGATGCTGCGCTATCCACACGAATTTTCCGGCGGCCAGCGCCAGCGCATCGCGATCGCGCGCGCACTGGCGGTCGAGCCGGAACTGCTGGTGCTGGACGAACCGACGAGCGCGCTCGACGTGTCTATCCAGAAGCAGGTGCTGAATCTGCTGACGAACCTGCAAAAGAAGTACGAACTGAGCTACCTGTTCATCACGCACGATCTGGCGGTGATGCGCGCGATGGCCCATCGGGTCATCGTGATGAAGGCGGGGCGCGTGGTCGAGGAGGGCGAAACGCTCGACGTATTGCACGCGCCGTCCCACCCGTATACGCAGGCGCTGCTCGCATCGTCGATGCTCGCGCCGGAACCGGGTCCGCTGCAGCGGGAAGGGGGCGCGGATGATTGACGTGAACCGGGCGCGGCGCGCCCGTGCCGTTCGCTGACGCGTCGCGATGCCGTCGTTCTTCATCGACCGCCCGGTGTTTGCGTGGATCGTCGCGCTCGCGATCGTCGTCGCGGGCGTGCTTGCCATTCCGCAATTGCCGATCGCGCAGTATCCGCGCCTTGCGCCGCCGCGCGTCGTGATCACCGCGACCTATCCGGGCGCGTCGACCGAGACGGTCGACGGCAACGTCGGCAGCATCATCGAGGAAAGCCTCGACGGCGCCGACGGGCTGCAGTACTACGAGACGAGCAGCGACGGTCACGGCAATCTCGAGATCGACGTGACGTTCGCGCCCGGCACTAATCCGGACATCGCGCTCGTCGACGTCAACAACCGGCTGAAGCAGGTCGAGCCGCGGCTGCCGCAGCAAGTCGTGCAGCAGGGCATCGGCGTGTTCAAGGCCGCCAACACGTTCCTGATGCTCGTCACGCTGACGTCGACCGACGGCACGCGCGATTCCGCGCAACTCGGCGACTATCTGAACCGTTACGTGCTGCGCGAACTGAAACGTGCGCCGGGAGTCGGTGCGGCCCAGCTATGGGACGCCGACGAGGCGCTGCGAGTCTGGCTCGATCCGAACAAGTTGCGCGAATACGACCTGGGCGCCGACGACGTGATCGCGGCGATCGGCGTGCAGAACGCGACGGTGACGGCCGGCGCGATCGGCGATGCGCCGTTCGTGCACGGCCAGCAGCTCACCGCGACGATCGTCGTCAAGGGGCAGTTGACGTCGCCGGAGGAGTTCGGCCGGATCGTGCTGAAGTCGAAGCAGGACGGTTCGGTGGTGCGCGTCGCCGACGTCGCCCGCGTCGACATCGGCCGCGACGACTATTCGTTCTATTCCCGGCTGAATGGCCGTCCGGCGGCCACCGTCGGTATCCAGCTCGGCCCGCGCGGCAACGCGCTCGAGACGTCGAACGCGATTCGCGCGCGGCTTGCCGAGCTGTCGAAGACGCTGCCGCCGGGCGTCGCGATAGAGATTCCGTTCGACGGCGCGCATTTCGTTACGATCGCCATCCGGGAAGTCGTGCTGACGCTCGCCGAAGCCGTCGTGCTGGTGTTCTGCGTGATGTGGCTGTTCCTGCGCGAGCTGCGCTACACGCTCGTGCCGACCGTGGTGATTCCCGTCACGCTGATGGGCGCGTTCGTCGCGATGTGGGCGTTCGGGCTGTCGATCAACGTGTTCACGATGTTCGGCCTTGTGCTGGCGATCGGCATCCTCGTCGACGATGCGATCGTCGTGGTCGAGAGCGTGCATCGCGTGATGGAGGAGGGCGTGTCGCCGCGCGATGCGACGCGCCGCGCGATGAAGCGGATCGGCGGGGCGATCGTCGGCGTGACGGCGGTGCTGACCGCCGTGTTCGTGCCGATGGCGTTCTTCCCGGGCAGCGTCGGCGGCATCTACCGGCAGTTCGCGGTGTCGATGATCGCGTCGATGCTCGTGTCGTCGTTCATGGCGCTGTCGCTCACGCCGGCGCTGTGCGCGAATCTGCTGAAACCGGTCGGCCGTCGCGAAGGCGGGGGTGGCCGCGTGCCGCGACGCGGCATCGGCGCGCGCGTGGCCGACCGCTTCGGCGTCGCGTTCGCGCGCGCGGAGGCCGGTTATCGGCGCATGACCGTGTCGGCGGTACGCCGCACGGGCGCGGTCGCGGGCATCTACGTCGCGCTCGTGGCCGCTTGCGGGCTGCTGTCCTGGATGATGCCGGGCGGTTTTCTGCCGACCGAGGACCAGGGACAACTGCAGGTGATGATCCAGTTGCCGGCTGGCGCCACGCAGGCGCGCACGGTCGCGGTCGTCCAGCGCGTCGAGGCGATCCTGCGAGCGGAGCCGGCCGTCGCGAACGTGACGAGCGTGATCGGCTGGAGCTTCGCGGGCAGCGGGCAGAACGTCGGGATGGCGTTCGTCGAGCTGAAGGACTGGGCGCAGCGCGACGCCGATGCGATGACGTTGCGCGATCGTCTCAACCGGCGTTTCGACGCGATTCTCGACGGCGACGTACAAGCGACGCTGCCGCCGTCGGTGCCCGGCATCGGTCACGCGGACGGCTTCACGTTCCGTCTCGAGGATCGTGGCGGGGTCGGGCTCGACGCGCTGAAAGCCGCTCGCGAGCAATTGGCCGCGCGTGCGAAGACGGACCCGGCGCTCGCTTCCGTGCATGTCGAGGACCTGCCGGATGCGCCGCGCATCGAACTCGACGTCGATCGCGCGAAGGCATATGCACTTGGCGTGCCGTTCGAGCGCGTCGCTGGGCTGCTCGGTGGCACGTTCGGCTCGAACTACATCAACGATTTTCCGGCGTCGGGCCGGATGCGCCGCGTGATCATCGAGGCCGATCCGGCCGCGCGCGCGACCGACGCGCAGTTGATGGCGCTGACGGTGCCGAACCGGACGGGGGACATGGTGCCGCTGTCGGCCATTGCCGCGCCGCACTGGACGGTCGGGCCCGTGATGCTGAATCGCTACGACGGCTACCCGTCGCTCGACGTCAGCGGGCGGGCGGCGGCCCACACCAGTTCGGGCGCGGCAATGGCGGAGATGGAGCGGCTGGCCGCCATGCTGCCGGCCGGGATCGGTTACGACTGGGTCGACGCGGCGCGCGAGGAGCGGATCGCCGAGCGGCAGACGCCGCTGCTGGTGGGGTTGTCGGTGCTCGCGGTATTCATGGCGCTGGCCGCGCTGTATGAAAGCTGGACGATTCCGCTGTCGGTGCTGACGATCGTGCCGCTCGGCATCGTGGGCGCGTTGGCGGCGGCGCTCGCGCGCGGGATGCCGAACGACGTGTACTTCAAGGTCGGGATGATTACGGTGATCGGATTGTCGGCGAAGAATGCGATTCTGATTGTGCAGTTCGCGCGCGAACTCGTCGCGCGCGGTGTGCCGCTGCGGCCGGCGGTGGTGGAGGCGGCGGCCGCGCGGTTTCGGCCGATCGTGATGACGTCGATGGCGTTTCTGCTCGGCGTCGTGCCGTTGGTGCTGGCGACCGGCGCGGGCGCGGAAAGCCGGCGTTCGATCGGGACCGGCGCGTTCGGGGGCGTGCTGGCGGCGACGATGTTCGGGCTCGTGTTCGCGCCGGTGGCGTTTCGGGTAGTCGTGTCCCTAGGTCGGCGCGGGCGACGTGCGGCGGTGACGAAGCGCGTGGAAGCGGCTGGGAATCTGGAGGTCGATTGATGGTCGAGACGGGGTGTTGCGGAGGGATCAAGGGACGACGATGTGTGAATAACACACGAAAGCCGTCAATTCGGCGGTGCGCGACGCCACGCACGTGCTCGAAGGGCGGTTCTATCAGGAATCCTATCGGCTATTCGAGGAGCACCACACGGGCACGACCGGGGAATCCCGTTCTTGACGGGTATCCGTCCCGGCTAAACAAAACAGTTCGGACCGGCGAGCGCCTGCCGTGTGCTCCATTGCGGCGCATTCTCGATCGGTTGAAAAAAGCAGCAGAACAAGCAAGAAAGGCAACGGTGGCGGTTGATGAACCATATCTATTTTCATTCGGCACCAACCGAGTGCATTTAATGCACCTAAACAAAGTTATGTACTATCAAATATTTTTTGACGCGTCGATTCTGTCCTGCTATGTTCGCGTCCAACGTAAAACTTTGGTAGTGAACGGTAACGAAGATTCCGTGCATTAAGACTTTCAAAGTGAAGACGTAAAGCAGCCCTTCAACGGGCGACTGCCTTACCGCGCAGCGCATGCGCCGTAGTTGATGAAGCCGATGGCGACAATGTGCCAGGTGCAGCTTGTAGTGCGGCTGGCATGCAGCCGTCCGATGCATGGATGGATCGATCCATGTAATTAGAGGTACTTATTTATAGGTGTGTCGCTTCTTGTACTTAAGCTTAATTTCCTTGGAAAAAGAATAAATAAATTTGAAAGAAATAAGCAAGCGAATGGAATGGTTGTGAGCACCAGATGACGGATCAGGAACGCGGGGCAACGCTATTTAAAGGCCGGCGAATCTCCGTGCATACAAAAAGGTCAGGCCTTGCGACGACAAAGGGGTGTTATGAAACCAACGGCTTTGGGATCGGCAATACGCAGCATCGCATGGGCTGAAGTCGCGTTGACGGCGGCTTTGGGTACCACCGCTTACGCGCAGACAACGCCAGTCGACGGGAGCGTCGCCGCCGAGCAAACCGGCAGCACTGCCGCCACCGCGCCCGCGCCGGCATCGGGCACCGCCGCGGGCGGGCAGACCGTGAAAAAGCTCGACAAGTTCGAAGTGACGGGCTCGCTGATCCGCACGTCCGACAAGGTTGGCCACACCGAAGTGCAGGTCATCACCGCGAAGGAAATCCAGCAAAGCGGATACACGACGGTCGCCGATTTCCTGCGTTCGACCTCGGCCAATTCCGCAAGCAGCTGGGGCCAGACGACGATGAACAGCTCGGCCCCCGGTGGCGCCGGCATGGCGTTGCGCGGGCTCAGCGAGAAATACACGCTCGTGCTCGTCGATGGCCAGCGTGTCGCGAACTATGCGCAGTCGGTGAACTTCACCGACACGTTCTTCGATGTCAACGCGATCCCGCTGAACATGGTGGAGCGCGTCGAGATCGTCAAGACCGGCGCGGTGTCCGTCTACGGGTCGGACGCGATCGCGGGCGTCGTCAACATCATTACGAAGAAGAACTTTCAGGGCCTGCAGATCGACGGCCAACTCGGCAAGGCGCAGCATCCGGGCGACGGGCAAGGCAACTTCAGCGTACTGGCCGGCTTCGGCGATCTGAATTCGGATCGCTTCAACGTCACCGCGGCCGCCAGCTATTACCGCGATTCGGGCTCGACGCTCGGCGATCGCGACATGACGTCGGCGCAAGACTTCACGCAATATCCCGGCGGGCTGGCCGCGCCGCTCGGGCCGAACCAGCAGTCGTACTGGTCGCTGGCGGACGGCTCGAAGGTGCCGCTTTCGCCGTGCCCGCCGGGCAGCAAGACGAGCGCGACCAATTGCACGTACAACCCGGCCGCCTCGACATCGCTCGTTCCCTCCACGACGCGCCTGAACGCGAAGGTGCGCGCGACCTTCAAGATCGACGACAACACGCAGGCCTATGCGGGCTTCTGGGTGAGCCGCGATGAAACGGTCCAGTTGCAGGGGCCGGCCTCGATCTCGAGCACGACGAACATCTACAACCCTTCGACCGGGTCCGTTTCGCCGCTGCCGCGCACCGTACCGGTGAGCAACCCTTATAACCCGTTCGGCGTGCCGACGGCGATCAACCTGACCTTCCCGGGCAACGTCGTGGGGGCGGACACGGTATCGACGTTCTGGATGGCGAACACGGGCGTCAAGGGCGCGTTCGACGCGGGCAGGTTCGGCGCGTGGGACTGGTCGGCCGATTACGGCCACTCGCAGAGCACCGTCGATACGACGTATCGCAACCGGATCAACGTCGCGGGCCTCGAGAACATGCTCGCCAGCGGCAGCTACAACTTCTCGAACCCGGCCTCCACGCCAAATGGCCTGAAGGGCGTTTTCACGGACGACGATCAGCAGGCCATCTCGAAGGTCGACAGCGTGACGGCCAAGGCCTCGACGGCGAATCTCTTCACGCTGCCCGGGGGCGCGGTCGGTCTGGGCCTGGGCACCGAGTTCCGCCACGAATCGTCGACGATCAACCCGCAGACGCTCGCGTCGCAAGGCGTATCCGCGCCCGCGAACGTGCAGACGGTGGAGGGCTCGCGCAACGTCGCCGCCGCGTTCTACCAGGTCGACATTCCGATCCTGCACAACCTGACGTTCACGCAGGCGGGCCGCTACGATCACTACAGCGACTTCGGCGGGGCGTTTTCGCCGAGCTTTGCGCTGCGTTTCCAGCCCGTGCAAATGCTGACGACGTATGCATCGTATAGTCGCGGCTTCCGCGCGCCGACCCTCGTCGAAAACTCGCAGGCCGTCTATCTCTCTCACCAGAACCTCGTCGATCCGAACGATCCGAGCGGTGTGCCGACCAAGCACTTCACGACGGAGCAAGTCGCGGGCAATCCGAATCTTCAGCCCGAGCACACGAAGAACTACAACATCGGCTTCCAGCTTTCGCCAGACGCGATGACCGATATCGGCGCGGCGTTCTACAAGGTCCGCATCGACGGAGTCATCGGCACCGACGATCCGAACGCGGTGCTCGTCGCCAACGATCCCTCCCGCGTCGTGCGCAACGCCGACGGGTCGGTGCGTTACCTTGTGCAGCACTTCGTGAACCTCGGCGCGCTCGACACCGATGGTTTCGATCTCAACTTCCGCAAGGCGCTACGCACCAAGTACGGCACGTTCACGCTCGCAGGCGACTGGGCTTATGTGTGGCACTTCAAGCTGCACAGCCCCGGAACCGCACCGCAGGACTTCGCCGGCAACAACCTTGCGCTGCTGCAGCCGTTCGGCGCGAGCAACCCGCGCTGGAAGGGCAATACGAGCCTGAGCTGGGACTACCGGCAACTGACCACCACGCTGACCTGGCAATACACGGGACCCTATACGAACGCCGTGGCCGCGGAATTCGGCGACGGCGGCACGGGCTCGGTGGCGTCGTACAGCCAGTTCAACCTGATGTTCAACTACCGCGGCTTCAAGCATTGGACGATTTACGGCGGCATCACGAACCTTTTCGACAAGAAGCCGCCGTTCGACGTCGAGTGGCAAGCCGTGCCCGACATTACGGGCTATGACCAGTCGCTCTACACGGACCTCGGCCGATTCTTCCAGATCGGGGCGACGTACCGGTTCTGACGGCGAGGAAGCAGCCAGGCGGCAACGGTCCCGGCGCGCGGCGCGCGCCGGGACGACGAAGGATGAGCGAGGATCAGATCGGCTATATCGAGCAGAAGTACGGTGGTGAGATACACACGTTCGATCCGCTTGCAGCACGAACGACGGTGGCCGGCGGTATCTTCTTCATGTTTTCAATTTGACATAATCAACACCGCCCCGACCCCATTTCCTTCCGCTGGCGCGGGTTGCGCGGGGGTAGGTGTCACAAAATTTGTGACAGCGGCGTCTGCCTCGTTAGGCGTCGTCGAATAGATCGCCAGTCCAAGGGTCACGGTCGCGGCTACCCCGGCCGCTCGTAGGTTTCCCAGGGCGCGCGCCCATACCGATGCGTGCTTCTCGTCCAGTTGCTGCTCAACTTTCGCGAGCGTTTCGAACGGCGGGAGTTCTGCCATCTCGGCAAGCATCATGATTTGGCTCGCGTTGGGCTTTTCTCGTCCGGATCGCCAGTTGGATAGGTTGGACTGGTGGAACCCGAAACGCTGCGCGATCACGCCCAGCGATCCCTGTTTGCGCTTCGCTGCGTCCAGAAGTTCGGCGATCGTCATATCAAATCCTCTTGACTTTTTTGGTTAACACCAAAATAATGCGCTCGTGTGTTTGGCTTTTACCAAAAAGTTTTGGTGATGGCCCATAAACGCGCAGTCTATCAGTCTGGTTGGAAAGGTAAACCCCGGTCGTCGGGGTTTGTAAGTTAACGGACGGGGGTCTCCGTGGCTGCATATCGAGTCCATGCCTATACGCCGCACGCGCATGCCCGCGTTGCGACGATCGAAGTCCGCGCTCGTGATGGCGAGAGCGCGCGTCAGAAAGCCCGTGCCGAGTTGTGTCGGCAGGGCCGTCAACCGGATTTCCTAACGCTCGTGCCCGTTGAAGTCGGCGCGACGTTCAATCCCTTCCGAGTGTGAGCCGTGGCAAAGAGCCCGACCGATTACGTCACGCCTGATCTGTTCGACGGTCGTACGTCGGTGCCGCCGCGCCGGATGCCGATCGACGTGCGGCGTCGCGATATGCGGGCGGTCCCGGTAGAGGTCGCGGATGAGATTTGCGGCTGGTGCGGCGTTGACCGTGCTGGCGGCTGTGGTGCCTGTAGTGATCTGAGAGTCGTTGAGCGCTGAGAGCGCATTTTGTCGCCCGACATGGGCTTGTTTCATGTGATTAGTGGTCCTAATGGAGATAGGTATGAACAAGCAAAAGTTGTCCATTCTGCAAGTCATCAAGCGCGACGGTGTGTCCCAAAAGACGGGCCGGCCGTGGGCGATTCATTCGGCGCAATGCGTTCTGGAGCAGGACGTCGATGGTCAAAAGCAACTGCTCGTTGGCACGATCAACCTGCCGGACCACCTCAAGGCCGTCGAGCCGGGTGAGTACTTGGCTGACTTTGGGTTCTTCCAGTCGATGGAGGGCCGGCTTGAGCCGCGTATCACGTCGCTGGTGCCGTTCGGCATGCCCGTTGCGAAGCCCAAGCCGGGTGCGGGCGTGGGCGCGACGGCGTAAGGCCGTGGTGGCTCGATGCGGCTGCTCGGCGTGCGCGTGGGTATACCTATGGCGCGCTCGGTTGCTTGACGCGCTGTCGGCAGGCGATCACGGGTTGGCAGCGTCGAGCCTTTCGATGCTCGGCGGGCTGTGTGGGGTGTGGTGAATGGAGAGTCTTCCGATCGATGCGTTGGACCGGATTGCGCTTCAGCTGACGTTGCTGAACGTGATGCTCGGAACGTATCTGTGTTGCAAGGGCGTGGGCTACGTGTCGCGTGTTCTGCTGCGACGCGATCCACCGAAGAAGTCGATTCGTTCGAGGCTGGCCCAATCGGACGGATCCTAATCGGCGGGCCAATCAGGGAGAAAAACGATGTTGAAGATGAAGAAGCTGGTCGCGGGTGTGAAGGGTGCTGCTGCTCGCGCGGCGGTGGGTGTGGTGGCTGCGGGCGGTTCGGTTGCGGCGTTCGCGCAATCGACCGGCACGGGATCGACGTTCGACACGACCGGGATCGTCAGCGCGGTGAGCGGCACGACGGCGTCGGTCGTCGCGGTCGGCACGGCGGTGTTGGGTGTCGTGGCCGTGGCGTGGGGTATCAAGATGGTGCGGTCGTTCCTCGGTCGCTGATCGAGGGCGGGTGGTGTTGGGGCGGCGTTCTGGTGTCCGGGGCGTCGCCCTTTTTGTTGGCGAGGGCGAGGGCGTGAGCATGGGCGAGGCAATGAGGATGGGTTTCGGTGTGCGGCGGTGGTGTGCGGGCGCGTGGCGCGTGCTGGCCGTGCTCGTCGTTGCGCTCGTCGCTTCCGGCGCACGCGCTCAGTCCTCGGCGCTGGCGGCAAACATTGTTGTCTGCGGCCCGCAAGGCTTGGCGGGTGTCACGTATGTGAGTGCGGCAGGCCAGTCGGTTTCGTGCGGCACCGATGCGAACGGTAATGCACTGGTATTGCAGTTGAGCACGCAATTAGTTGCGCTGAACGTGAACGATACGACGGATGACGGCGGCGTTGCGGTCGGCTTGCCAATTGGCGCTGCGGTGCTCGGTGTGCTGGCGGTGGCGTTCGGATTTCGGGTACTGCGCAATCTGATCAATTCGTCGTCCGAGGGGTAAGCGATGCATATCGGCTTTTGGTTCGAAGTGGCGCTCGTCGTTGGGACGTGCTGGTCGGTCGGTTTGATTCTTTTTCTCTGAAGCGATACGCGGGGGCGTCATGCGGTTTTCTCACTTCGTTCCGTCGTGCGCTGCTTTGTTGTACGGCATCTTTGCGACGATGCCGCACGACGTGGCTTATGCGCAGGTGTCGCCGGATTCGACGTCGGTGCCGCGTGCGATTGCGCGGTTGATTGCAAACAAGGCGGGGCAACTGGGGTACACCGGCACGGCGTTGGATGAGATTGTCGCGGCGACGGAGCAGGCAATGGCCGCTGCCGCGCAAGCTGAGGCTGCCGCATCGGCAGGTGCATCGTGGCTGTTGGTAGGGCTACAGGCCGTTGTAGGGGCGGGGCTAATGGCGATCCCTACGTCGTTGGGTAACGATACGTTGACGACGTGGCAAATCAATAAGGACGGGACAGTGACGCTTGCGCATGGCTCTGGGGCAACGGTTTCAAGTCCTTATCCGCCGTTGAATCCGGGGGTTGCCGTGTGGTGCTACTACGGCTGGTGCGGGTCGTCGGGCGAGGCCGCCGTGCAGTCGTTTACGCAGTACAACTCGGGTATCTTGGCTACGCAAGGGCAGTCTGAGCGCCTGGTGAGTTGTTCCGCCGGTTCGAGTAGTAATTCAGTAACATGCACTGTTGAAATCGATCGAGTGTCCGATGGTTCCAGCTATACGCAGGATGGCTTTATCGCAAATCGAAATGGCACGTATGGCGGCGGTGCATGTGCGAGCGGGATGCTCGATAAGACCGGTGCTTGTACGGCCTATGTGCCGCCGAAGTCAACGACGCCGACTCCGGTGAAGGAATCGTTGCCTCAGGCTATTAGCGGCTTGTCGAACGACGAATTGAGCCAACCGCTGAACCCCGAGGTTCTCGCGGACGTTGTTGATGCGCTTTGGCAGGATGCATCGCAACAGTCCGGCTATCAGGGTATTCCGTATCCGGTTGATAACCCTGTTACTTCATCGGATGCGGGTGCGGTTCAGCAGTCGAATCCTTCGGCATGGCCGACAGTGGGCGGTGCGGCTGCACCGGTTGCGGCACCTTCGGGCGGTGGTAATCCGTACGTGATTCCGAGTCCGTCGACGGGTACCGGCACCGGTACAGGTACAGGTACAGGTACAGGTACGGGCACGGGAACAGGCACTGGAACGGGTACGGGTACCGGCACAGGAACAGGAACAGGAACAGGTACCGGTAGCGGAACGGATCCGGGAACAGGAACGGGAACCGGCACAGGCACTGGTTCGGGGTCCGGAGGATCGTCCGACACGTCGGACCTGTGTCGATTGAACCCGTCAATTGTCGCGTGTCAGCAGTTGGGCTCTGCGTCGGCGCCGACGTTGCCGGCGAGCGGCGCAACAGTTTCGCTTTCTCCCGTCTCGGTTGGTGGCCCGTCGAATCCGGTCTGTCCCGCACCTGTCAGC
This sequence comes from Burkholderia sp. AU17457, assembly GCF_002223255.1. Lineage (NCBI taxonomy): Bacteria > Pseudomonadati > Pseudomonadota > Betaproteobacteria > Burkholderiales > Burkholderiaceae > Burkholderia > Burkholderia sp. AU17457. Next base: position 1,394,468 of record NZ_NKFB01000003.1, on the reverse strand, counting down.
GTCGATGTGTTCGGGAGCCAACTGCTTATCCAGTATCAACCCGAGTGCGATTTCATGGTCCGCGTTAAGCCATTCATATTGGCGATGTGCGGGATCATCGCGGCGGGGATTTTTGTTGCGGGGCTCCGATCATGACGATTGCCGCGTGGTTAATGTCTTTGGTCGGGCCGATGCTGATTCAGGCGCTGATTGCGCTTGGCGTCGGTGTCTTGACCATCGCTGGAACAGACGTGGCGTTGAATCAGGCCATCGCATGGATTACAGGCGGCGTCGGTGGGCTGCCGAGCGACATGGCGAATGTGCTGGCGCTCGGCGGTGTTTTTCAGGGTGCGTCTTACATCGTCGGGGCCTTTACTGCGCGCGTGACGATGTTCGGTCTGTCGGCTGCTAAACGGTTCTTCCTGAAATGATTACGCTCATAACGGGGGTGCCCGGTAGCGGCAAGTCGTTGCGGGCCGTGTTTGAAATGTCGCGCGAGGTCAAGGCCGGTCGGCGACTCATGGTCGACGGCATCAAAGGTTTGGCGCTCGATCATGTCATGGTCGACGAGCCTTGGTTGCGAAAGTGGTTCGAGCATGCGGAAGCGCAGGACCTGATTGTCGTGGATGAGGCTCAGCGGATCTGGCCGCCTACGTCCGTGAGCGTGAAGCCGGGCGAGGATATCGAAAAGCTGCACGTGCATCGCCATATGGGCGTCGACTTCATCCTGATCACGCAACACCCGCAGCGAATCAACAAGACAGTGCGCGATCTGGTCGGCCGGCATGTGCACGTTCGCAAGCTGTTCGGGCTCAAGCGGGCGATGCTCTACGAGTGGGACCACTGCCATAACGTCGCGAGCCTTAAGGACGCGGTTAAAACGGTGTGGGCGTATCCGCGCTCCGTGTTCAAGCTCTACACGAGTGCCGAGGTCCATACCAAACCAAAGGCGGTCATTCCAAAGTCCCTGTTGTTGATACCTATTGCTGCTGTCGTCACGGTCGTCTCTGCATACGTCGGTTTGAAGTCGATGCATAGCGGCTTTGGTGCGACCAATAAATCGGGCGGTCAGGCATCGATGACGGCGTCGGGGCCTTCGGGTATTGGAGGGGTATCGAGCACGGCGGCAGCGTCGGACGGTGGCTCCGAAACTTGGCGAGTCGTCGGCCGCTATGCGTTGGGTAGCCGGGCGTTCGTAGTTGTCGCGAATGAGCGCGGTGCGCTGCGGGTCGAGGATTCCTCGCGGTTCGTTGGCGAAGGATTGGCGACGGTCGGGACCGTTGACGGGCAACGCGTCGGTATGTGGTCGGGCAAGCTACGGGGAACAGAAAAATGATGCGTGCGTTAGGCGTTGCGCTGTTGATGGTTTGCGGTCCTGTTTGGGCGGACGTGCCGGGTTTGCCCCCGTTGCCGCCGTCGCTCGCGTCTGCGCCTATGCCTGCGGTCGCGTTAAAGCCGCTGCCGCCCGTTCGCAATGGTGCGTTCGACCTGCGATTCGTGAACGTCGGCCAAGTGGTCGATCTTGTGTATGGAGACGCGCTCAAGGTGCCGCACGTGATTTCGTCGGACGTGCTCGAAGATAACCGGCTCGTGTCGTTTCAGTTCGATAGCAGCAAGGGCGATTTGCACGAGTTCTTTAAGGCGTTCCTCGATTCGCAAGGCTTCGAAGTGGTGACGCGTAGCGGCGTGGATTTCGTCGGGAAGAAGCGTGATGCGAGGCCGTCCGAACGCGAGACGTTCGTGTATACGCCGCGCCATCGCAGCGCGGGCTACCTGCTGAAACTCGTGCAGCCGCTTTTCGGCAGTCGGCTTGCGAGTGTCGCGCAAGTACTGCCAGTGCAGTCGGTCGCCGCGGCCGTGCCAGCTACCGCGTCCGGCGTTCCAGCGACTGTGCCGAGCGCGGCCGTGCCGGGTAATGACGGGCCGATGGCGGCGGCCGGCGATCAGCTCGTGTTCGTCGGTGCGCCGGGCGACGTGAAGCAAGTCAGGGCGCTGTTGCCCGAACTAGATACGGTGGTGGGCGAGGTCGTCGTACGGGGATGGGCGTATGAGGTTGACGATACGGACGGGGGGAATACGGGCTTTAGCATCGTCTCGCGGCTGCTCGGCGTGGGGCTGCAAGTCGGCGGGGGTTCGACGGCTATCGATACAACGGCGCTGCAATTCGGCGCGGGCCGACTGAGTTTCGCGATATCGGCGCTGAGTACCGATTCTCGCTTTCACGAGGTGTCGTCGCCGAATGTGCGGTGCGTGTCGGGGCAACAGGTCAAGCTCAATGTCGGACAACGTGTGCCCACAGTGTCAAGCATCAGTTACCAAGGGACGAGCGGCACGCCTGTGCAGTCCATTGAGTACCAAGATGCCGGCGTCATCTTCAACGTGACGCCGACCGTGCTTCAAGACACGATTCAGTTGAGCATCGATGAAGAAATTTCCAGCTTTGCGGCGACGACGACGGGCGTGAACGGCTCGCCGACGAAAAGCACTAGGTCACTGCAAACCGTCGCGGCGCTCAAGGATGGCGAGGTGATCGTGCTCGGCGGGCTGATTCAGGATCAAGACAGCGAGACGCATAGCGGGCAGCGTTGGTTGCCGTCGTTCCTGCGCGGGCACACGCGTTCGAAGGGACGAACCGAAGTTGTGCTCGTGCTGCAAGTGCAAAAGGTGTAAATGCCGGCGTGCGGGTGGGGCGTCTAGCGTTAGGAGTGTCCCGCCGTGTTCGAAGCGACGTACCGCCTCGGCGGTTGTGCGAAGTCGGGGCGGCTGCGGCCTCTCAAGGCCCCTCGCGGGACCGAGTAGCGGGTATCGGCGCAGGCCGTGAACGTAGGCGGTGCGGCAATGCCGGGGCACCCCTCATTGCTAAGCCGATTTTCCGGGGCGTCTGCCGAGCTATAGGGGGCTAGCGTAGGGCGCTTTCGCGGGCCGGCCGATGGTTGTGTAGGGGAACATGCTGGCGGGGCGCGCGCGGGCCTCCCGCGAGCCGCAGGCCGCGAAGGCCGGCGCGCGCAGCGCGCCTAAACTTGTACCTCTAACACTTAACGGAAACGGCCTACAGCAGGGCGCTGGCAGCAAGGCGGAGACAGGCGGCAGTAAAAGAAAAACCCGGCGATCGCGGCAACGATCCCGGGCGGTGGCAAACATCGGATAAAGGGCTATCCAACGTGAGCAACGATATTGTAGTCGATGGTGGGCGCGAGTACGGCGATGGCTTGATGCAGTTTTCGCCGTTCAGTGACGAGTACATTGTCCGCACGCGGCGCTTTGCCGATGGCCAGCAAGAGGTAGTGTCTTTTGCTGCGCGCATCCGGCGACACTTTCAAGAGATCAGGTTACGTCCCAGGGCAGCAAGGGGCGAGCGCGAAAAAGCTGACGGTGAGACTGATGAGCAGGTCACGGCGCGGGCGTCGAAGTCGTTGCAAACGTCTATCGAGCGATCAAAGCGCATGGTGCGGTTGAGGTGCAAGGCGATCGGCGCCGACCGCATGCTGACGCTCTCAACGCGTGAGAACGAGACGCGCGTCGAGGTTTGGGCGAAGTGGTGGGACGAGTTCCGTCGCCGGTTGAACCGCATTCACGATTTCCATTACGTCGCGGTGCTCGAGCGACAGCAGCGCGGCGCATGGCATATCCACGTGGCCGTGAGCGGCCGGCAGAACTGGAAACTGCTGCGCTCGATCTGGCTGTCGGTCGTCAGCAAGGCGGGCACCGATGGTGCGGTCAATGACAGCACCGGCAACAAGAAATGGCGTGCACTGGTGCGCCGGATGGGCGGCAAGGGACGGGCGATGCGCCATCGGATTGCCACTTACATCGCGAAATACATCGGCAAGGATGCCGACGCGTCGACGTTCAACAAGAAACGGTATTGGACGAGCCGGGGCATTGTCGTGCCTGAGGTCGAGCCGTACGCGCATCTGGGACCGGAGTTTGGTGCGAAGGATGCCATTGTCGAGGCGCATCGCGCTGTGTTGTCGGCCGGTTCCTCGTGCGACGGGGCGCAGTTTTACTGGAATCAGGGAATAGGCGTTTTCTGGATGGCGACGGGCAACGGGACGTAATGATTTTGAATGTATCGGTAATGCACTCGAAGCCAACGTAACAGATTGCAACAGATTGTAGTCAGCGTTTGCTTAAATGCCGGACATTCGTGTTTTTTGTCGGGGTGGGTATGCACGGATTGCTTCCGATTTTAGCTGTCGGTCTGGTTGCGATTCTTCTAATGACTGGCGGCGCTAAGAAAGGTGCGAGCGGTCCTAGACGCGACGGTTCTGTGCGTTACGTTCGCCGTCGGCTCATGACGGCTCGGGAATTTCAGTTTTTTGGCGCGTTACGGGCGGCGCTTCCTGATGCGGTGATTCATTCGCAGGTGGCTATGGCTGCGCTTATTGACGTTGAGGGTGCGAACCGGTCGGCGCGGAATTCGTTCGACCGAAAGATTTTCGATTTCGTGGTATGTCGCGCGGACGGGGATGTGCTGTACGTAATCGAGTTGGATGACAGGTCGCATGCGTCGGGGAGCGCACGTCGTCGTGACTCGGTTAAGGACGATATTGCGGCCGCTGCTGGTTTGCGTGTGGTGCGATATCGGAGTGTTGGCACGGACGCGGCCGTTTTGCGACGCGATTTCGAGTCGCTGGATGCGTTGGCGACGGGTAGCGCGAGGCGTGTCGCCTAGCTATGGTTCAATTGGAGCTGTGGGAACGTGAGCCGTTGTCTGGATCTCAGTTGGCGGCGGTGGTCGGCGAGATACGGAATTTGTACTGGCATATTCGTAACACGCGTCCGGGGCTGCACGACGCACGTCGTCGGCGCGTGTATCGTCAAATCGCGGTGCAAAAAAAACGCCTGCTCGTGGCAGGCGTCTCGAAGCGTGAAGTTTTGGACTTCCTAGCGTGTTGCCGGGCGAGGCAGTGTCGGGATACATGTTGCATAGGCTGCGTTCAGCCAGCGGCGTAGCTTGCGCATCCAATTTGACATAATCAACATTATCGACATTTTTGTTTGTGGCAGCCATATCCTAATGTCGTGTTCTGGCTATTTACAGATGTCGTGTTTTTGACTGCTGGCATGCTGGACGGCTCGTTGAGCAAGCGCGGGAGCCGACCATGCAGCCAGCCGGATTGGTGACACTGACGATGCGAGAGCTTGATCGACTCAAGGTGATCCAGGCCGTGGTGGATATGGGTTTGAAGCCCGGGCGTGCAGCCGAACGGCTGGGCCTGAGCGTGCGCCAGGTAGAACGGCTGGTCATCCGGTATCGCGAGCACGGACCTGGCGGCGTCGCTTCGGGCCGTCGTGGCCGGCCAGGCAACCGCAAGCTCGACGACGGGCTCGCGTTACGCGCCTTGACCATTATTCGAGAGCGCTACGCCGATTTTGGGCCGACGCTGGCCTGCGAGAAGCTCTGGGAGTGTCACGGCATTCGGCTGGCCAAGGAGACGGTCAGGAAGCTGATGACAGACGCAGGTTTGTGGATTCCGCGCCGGCAGCGTCCGCCGAAGGTCTACCAGCCGCGAGCGCGCCGGGCGTGTCTGGGTGAACTGATCCAGATCGACGGCTGCGATCATCGGTGGTTCGAGGAACGAGCGCCGGCCTGCACGCTGCTGGTGTACGTGGACGACGCGACGAGCCGGCTGATGATGCTGCACTTCACGCAGGCGGAGTCGACGTTCAGCTACTTCGAGGCCACGCGAATGTATCTGGAGCGCTACGGCAAGCCGGTGGCGTTCTACAGCGACAAGTACAGCGTGTTCCGCAATACGAGCGCCAGCAAGACCGGCCAGAGCGTGACGCACTTCGGCCGGGCGATGTACGAACTGAACATCGACACGTTCTGTGCGAACAGCAGCTCGGCCAAGGGGCGCGTCGAGCGGGCCCACCTGACGCTGCAGGATCGGCTGGTCAAGGAGATGCGACTGCGCGGCATCAACACGGTAGCGGACGCCAACGCGTATGCGCCCTCCTTCATCGCCATGTATAACGCGCGCTTCGCGAAGCCGCCGCGCAGCGGCTTTGATGCGCATCGGCCGCTGCGATCCGACGAGGATCTGGATCTGCTGCTGACCTGGCGTGAGACACGCCGGGTGACGAAGGCGTTGACGGTGCAGTACGACCGGGTGCTGTACCTGCTGGACGATACGCCGGAGAATCGAGCGTGGATACATCGCGACGTCGAGGTGTGGGAGTACCCGGATGGTCGGATTGAAATCCGAGCAGCCGGTCAGATACTGGCAGCTCAGTCCTATGACCGGCTGGCTGAGGTCGACCAAGGCGCAATCGTGGACCACAAGCGGCTGAGTCACGCGTTGCAGGTGGCGCAAGCGTTTCAGGCGCAGCGCGACAGCCGGCGGATCGGCACCGCGCCGTCGCGAACGCATCGCGGGCTGCCGGTGCGGGCAAATGAAGCGCAACCCGGCACGAAGAAACCCCGCCGGTTCACGGTGGCTGACATGGAAACGGCGATTCTGGAAGTTGCGTCAAAAGCAGAAACTGAGCGGCGGTCTGCGAAGGCCCGCGGGTGAACGTAAGCGCCCTGCTGCTTCGGGCTTGGCGCTTCAACGTTCAATGATGGAAAGGCCGATGAAACATGCGACATCTGAATTTAGCTGGCGCTACGACATCTGAATCCGGGTATGACATCGTTTGTAGTATGGAACTAGAAATTGCGCGCCACGCCGACCATGAACATGTCCTGGTCCTTGTCGTTGCCGGTTGCGACACGATTGAAGCGCAAGCTTGCCGCCCAGTCGTTCGTGATCTGATAGGCCACTTGCGCGCTGAGCAACGCATTGAGCCGTGTCGTGCCCGAAACATCGTTCCGATCCCGCGAGAGATACGGACCGACGCCTGCCGAAAGCGTCCATTTGTTCTTGATCGGCGCGACGTACCAGAATTGCGCGGCCACGCCTCGTCGGCCGGCAACACCATTGTTGCCTTCATAGATGAAGCTCGCCGAATACGCCCACGCATTGCCGAGCGGCCGCTTGACTTCGACCATGTATCCCTTTTCGATCGGCACTTGCGGACGGTTCGTCTGCGACGTCCCGGCCCAAACGCCGACCTGCGTCTTGCCGTCCGAAAACGCCGGGCGAGGATCGCCGCCGAAATCCGAGCCGATACCGAAGAGCACCGCGTCGGAGTTGAATCCGCCGATCATCTGGACGTGGTTGTACTGCAGCTTGAGGAAGAAGCGGTTGGGAACGACGTAATACCGCACCGCTGCCGACGCACGCCCCAGCGCTTTTCATTGCGTGGCTGGTCGTCGACATGTGTCGTGTCCATGCTGAAATACGGGCCCGCCGAAAATTCGAGCGCCAGACGACTGCCGACCGGCCAACGAAACGAACCCAGGGCGGCGAAACCGTCACGGTGGTGATCCAGCGGATGCCCCTCGTTCATGTACGCGAGGTAGACCGACAGGTAATCGTTCAAGACGTCACCGAAGCCGACTTCGTAAGCACGCCAATGCATGTCGCCGCCCTCGGTCGCGCGTCCGTCGCCATACACCGCATAGACGTTGAGCGCTCGCTCCGATGGTTTGGGCCCGATCGGCGAGCTTGAAGGACCGTCCTCGGCGTGCGCGTGTGCCGGGCACGCCAGTATTGTCAGACCAGCGATCGAGCTTGCAAGGACGAAGCGCGAACAGATGCGACGGCACTTTTCCATCTGGACACCCTCACCTCGGTCACCACGATTTCGTGGACAAGCTGATAGCGATTATAGGCGGCGTCCGGTCAGTCGGCTGACGTGTATCGCATGCCGACCTACCCTCCCGATCCCGCCAAACCGCTCATTTACCCTGCAACTACCACTACTGCCAGTACCTGCACTGTCCCTGCCCCCGTAACCTTGTCGTCATCGCTGGCGCGCCGTCGAAGGCCGCGCCGCTTCGACCGGAGACACGAACAGATGCCATTCGACTGGACACAGGAACAGCACGCGACGCGTGCGCGGTTTCGCGATATCGGCGCGGAGATCGCCATCGCCGTGGAGCAGGACGGCCGCACGCCCGCCGAATTCGACGAAACCGGCTGGACGCGGCTCGGGCACGAAGGACTGTGGGACATGATCGTGCCCGAGACGTATGGCGGCGACGGTCACGGCTGGTGGCATTTTTCCGCGGCGCTCGAAGGGCTTGCGTCGTCGATCCGCCGCCCGGCGCTGCTGCTGTCGGTGATCGCGCAGGCCGGCATGGTGCGCGCACTCGAGCGCCATGGCACGGCGGCGCAGCAGGACCGCTATTTCGGCTCGATCCTGCGTGGCGAACTGAGCGCGACCGCGATTGCCGAGCCGGGCACCGGCACCGACGTGCGCAGCATCGCGACGACGCTCGCCGAGCACGGCGACGGCTACCGGCTGACCGGCAGCAAATTCAATATCGCGCATGCGCCGCTCGCGCGCTTCATCCTCGTCGTCACGCGCATCGAAACGCCGGGCCGGCGCAACACCGCGCTCGTGATCGTCGATCGCGACCAGCCAGGCATGACGGTGGCCCCGCCCGACCGCAAGCTGGGCCTCAACGACCTGCCCACCGGGGCGCTGCATTTCGACGACTGTCCGATCACGCGCGGCCAGTTGCTCGGCGAACCGGGCGCCGGGCTCGGCAACCTGATCGACATCATCTCGCTCGGCCGTCTCTATTACGGCCTCGTCGCGGCCCAGGTGACGGCGCCCTATCTGCGCGATGCGATCGGCTATTGCCGCGAGCGACGCAGCTTCGACAGCACGATCGATGCTCACCAGTACGTGCAGCGCCGTCTCGTCGACCTGCAGATCGGCATCGAGCGCGGTACGTGGCTCGCGCGCGGCGCGCTCGCGCAATTGCTGACGGATCACCCGCAGGCGTTGATGACGTGCTCGGTCGCGAAGCTGGTCGGCGCACAGGATCTCGTCGACGGCGCGATCGGTCTCGTGCGGCTGTACGGCAGTCTCGGCTATCAGGCCGGGCCCGTGGCCGCGTTCGCGTCGGACGCGCTGGGCTTCATGAGCGTCGGCGGCACCGAGGAAATGCATCGCAAGAACATCTTCAACCAGATGATGCGCGCCGGCTGAGTGCCCGCGCCATCGCCACGCGCAGCCCCGCGCCCTACAGGAAACCACGCATGACACCGACGAACCGACGCCCTTCCCGCCTGCGCCGCTCCTGGCTCTTTCTCGCCGGCGCCGATCACGATGCGCTCGTTGACGGCACCGCGAGCGGAGCGGATGTGTTGATCCAGGAACTCGAAACCTTTACCCCGCCCGACCGGCGCCCGGCTGCGCGCGAACTGAGCGAGCGGGTGCTCGCGGGCTGGCGCGACGCCGGCGTGCTGGCCTCCGTGCGCGTGAATCCGCTCGACGCAGGCGGCATCGACGACCTGCGCGCCGCGATGCGCGGCCGTCCGGACATCGTGATGATGTCGTACGTCGCGACGCCCGAGCAGGTCGTCGCGCTCGACGAAGCCGTCACGCGCTTCGAGCGCGAATACGACATCGCGCCGGGCTCGACCGAACTGGTGCCGAACGTCGAGACGACGCTCGGCCTCGTGAACACGATGGCGATCGCGCGCTCGAGCCCGCGCGTGTCGGCCGTGCTCGTCGCGACCGAGGACATGGTGGCCGACATGGGCGCCGAGCGCACCCGTGCGGGCCGCGAGCTCGACTACGTGCGCTCGCGCTTTCGTGTCGAATGCGCGGCGGTCGGCGTGACCGCGATCGACTGCCCGTACAGCTATGCCGACAACGAAGGCGCGGAACGCGACATGCGCGTGTCGCGCGGCCTCGGCTACCAGGCGAAAGCGATCGTCAACGCACAGTTCGTGCCGGTCGTCAATCGCGTGCTGACGCCGACGGCCGATGAAGTCGCCCTCGCCCGCCGCGTGATCGACGCGTTCGATCACGCGCGGCGTACCTCCGGCGGTCGCCGTGTGGCCGCCGCCGTCGTCGACGGCTTCCTCGCGGAAGTCCCCGACTATCTCGCCGCGCATCGGCTGATCGCCCGCGCGACGCAATTCGGCATCGCATGAGTGTCGCCATGGATACGATCGCCACGCGCCTGAAGGCGCTGAAAACCCTCGCGCATGCCGCGCCGCACGTGCCGGCCGACAACTGGGCCGCCACGCCGCACGCGCAGTTCGAGCGCTGGCTCGACGAGGCCGTGACCGCGGGCGCGCTCGAACCGCAGGTGACGACGCTGTCGACGGTCCGCCCGGACGGACGGCCCGATGCACGTTCCGTCGTACTGCTGAACCTCGACGCGCGCGGCTGGCATTTCGCGGCGAACGCGCGCAGTCCCAAGGGGCGCCAGCTCGCGAACCGGCCATTCGCGGCGCTGACGTTCTACTGGCCCGCGATCGCGAGCCAGATCCGGCTGAGCGGCCCGGTCGAGCGCTTGCCGGACGCCGAAGGCCATGCCGATTTCGCGAGTCGCCCCGAGCGGTCGCGCGCAAGCATCCTGGCCGGACGGCAAAGCGAACGGCTCGACGATCCGGCCGATCTGACGCGTGCGATCGACGCGCAGCTCGAACGGCTGGCCGCGGATCCGGCGCTCGTGTCGGACGACTGGCACCTGTATACGCTGGCGCCGGACGACGTCGAGTTCTGGCGGGCCGACAGTTCGCGCCGTTTCGCGCGGCAGGCTTATCGTCGCGTCGGCGAGCGCTGGGAGCGGTGTGCGCTATGGCCGTGAAGCGTGACGAACCGCCGTCGCTGCCGCGCGACGGCGCGCACGACCGCCTGCACGACGACACGCGGCTCGCGCACGCGGGCCGCGACAGCGCCGCGTGGCACGGCTTCGTCAATCCGCCCGTCTACCATGCGTCGACCGTGCTCAGCCCGACGGTGTCGGATCTGCTGAACCGCACGCAGCCGTATATCTACGGCCGTCGCGGTACGCCGACGACGGAGGCGCTCGAGCGTGCGGTGACGAGCCTCGAAGGCGGCGCCGGCGCGGTGCTGTGCCCGTCGGGCCTGTCCGCGTGCACGCTCGCGCTGCTGTCGTGCCTGACGCCCGGCGACCATCTGCTGATGACCGCGTCGGTCTACGGCCCGGTGCGTCACGCATGCGAAGGCGTGCTGGCGCGGCTCGGCGTCGAGACGACGTGGTACGACGGCAGCACGCCCGTCGCGGCCGCGTTTCGTCCGAACACGCGCGCACTGTACGTCGAGGTGCCCGGGTCCTACACGTTCGACATGCACGACATCCCTGCCCTCGTGCGGCTCGCGCACGCGCACGGCGCGCAGGTCATCGCGGACAACAGCTGGGCCACGCCGCTGTTCTTTCAGCCGCATGCGTTCGGGATCGACGTGTCGATCCAGGCCGGCACGAAGTATCTGGTCGGGCACTCGGATGCGATGCTCGGCACGGTATCGGCCAACGCGCGCGCGTGGCCCGCGCTGAAGCAGCTGCATGGCGATCTCGGACTGTGCGCGGGCCCCGACGACGTCTATCTCGCGCTGCGCGGGCTGCGCACGCTCGGCGTGCGGCTGCGGCAGCACCAGCGCAACGCGCTCGCGGTCGCGAGCTGGCTCGCGCGGCGTCCCGAGGTGCAGCGCGTGCTGTATCCGGCGTTGCCAGGGGATGACGGCCACGCGCTGTGGCGCCGTGATTTCCGCGGCGCGTCGGGGCTGTTCTCGGTCGTGCTGCAGCCGGCTCCCGCGCAGGCGATCGACGCGTTTCTCGATCATCTGACGCTGTTCGGGCTTGGCTATTCGTGGGGCGGCTACGAGAGCCTCGCGCTGCCGTTCGAGCTGGACGCGCACGGTCTCGCGGCGCGCTGGCCGTCCGGCAGCCGCGGCGTGCGCCTGCACATCGGGCTCGAGGATGCGGACGACCTGATCGCCGATCTTGCGGCGGGCCTCGACCGCTACGCGGCATGCGCGTCGATCGCCGCCTGCGAGGATGCCGCGCGATGCTGACCGTCTGGGGCCGCCGCACGTCGTTCAACGTGCAGAAGGTGTTGTGGCTCATCGGCGAGCTCGGCCTGCCTTACCGGCATATTGCGGTCGGCGGCGAGCACGGCTCGCTGCAGACGCCCGCGTTCGCCGCGCTGAATCCGACCTGCCGGATTCCGGTGATCGACTGGGACGGCGACGTCGTGTGGGAGTCGCACACGATCCTGCGCTATCTCGCCGCGCGCGTGCCGAACAATCCGTTCTGGTGCCGCGACACGTTCGCCCGTTCGCGCGCGGAGCGCTGGATGGACTGGTCGCAGACCACGCTCGAACCCGACGTGATGACCGGGTTGTTCTGGGCACTCGTGCGAACGCCGCCGGAGCGGCGTGACGAAGCGATGGTGCTCGACAAGGCCGCGCGCAGCGCGACGCATTACCGGCTGCTCGACCGGCTGCTGTCGACCCAGCCGTTTCTCGGTGGCGCGTCGCCGGGCCTGGCCGACATTCCGGCCGGCACGACGCTGTTCCGCTATTTCTCGCTCGACGTCGAGCGGCCGCCGTTGCCGCACGTCGAGGCCTGGTACGCCCGCCTGTGCCGGCGGCCCGCCTATCGCGAACAGGTGATGGTGTCGTTCGACGCGTTGCGCGGCCAGCCGGGCTGACCTTCTACCGACCATCCGACATGACGCACTTAGCCCTTCGTCCGATCCTGATCGTGCTGCATCGCGAACAGTCGAGCCCCGGCCGGATCGGCCGGCTGCTCGCCGCCCGCGGCCATCCGCTCGACATCCGCCGTCCGCCGCTCGGCGATCCGTTGCCGGCGACGCTCGCCGACCATGCGGGCGCCGTGGTGTTCGGCGGGCCGATGAGCGCCAACGACGACGATCGCTGGATCCGCGACGAGATCGACTGGATCGGTGTGCCGCTGCGCGAGGCGGCGCCGTTCCTCGGCGTCTGCCTCGGCGCGCAGATGATGATTCGCCACCTGGGCGGTCGCGTGAACGCGCATCGCGACGGACGCGCGGAAATCGGCTACTGGCCGATCGCCGCGACGCCCGCCGGCCGGCGACTCGGTTCATGGCCGTCGCACGTGTACCAGTGGCATCGCGAGGGCTTCGAGCGCGTGGCCGGGCTCGAGATCCTCGCGACCGGCGAGCATTTCGAGAACCAGGCCGTTCGTTACGGGCCGCGCGCGTACGGTGTCCAGTTCCATCCGGAAGTGAGCTATCCGATGATGCGGCGCTGGAGCACGGCGGCCGCGCACAAGCTGACGGTGCCCGGCGCGCAGGACCTGGCGACGCAGGCCAGCGAAGGCCGCCGGCACGACCGCACGACGGCCGCGTGGCTCAGCGCGTTTCTCGACCGCTGGCTCGACGAGACGCCGGCATCGGCGTCAGGTGGACACCGTCACGTCGGAGATGCTGATCAGCCCCCACTCCACCGCGCGCAGCACGGCTTCGTGCCGACGTGACACGTTGAACTTGCGACGGATGTTCATGAAGTGGAAGTTGATGCACGACTCGGTCACGTTCAGGATGTGGCCGATTTCCCACGAGGTCTTGCCGGCCGCATGCCAGCGCAGGCATTCGACCTCCCGCCGGCTGAGGCGCGGCACGCTGTCGGGCGGTGCGTGGCAGCGCGTGCCCGCGATCGCTTCGCAGGCGATGTCGCGCAACAGCGTGAGCGCCGCCAGATGCCGGTCGCAGCGCTCGCGCGTGGCGGCGAGATCGTCCGCGCTCGCGCACGACAGCATGCCGACCTCCCCCTTCGGGCCGCGCACGGGCAGCACGACGCCGCTGCGCATGCCGTATGCGGCCGCCGCTTCGTAGCATGGCCGTTGCCCGGCCAGCCCGAACAGCGTGTCGTCCCAGACGAGCGGCAGCGCCGAGCGGAAGCAATGTTGCAGCGTCGGATCGATGCGGTCGAACTGCCGCTGCCGGTACAGCGCCGTCCAGCCCGGCACGCCGCTGCTCCATTTGCGCGCGAGATCGAACGATGCGCCGGTAAACGGCAACACGATCAGCACGACCTTGTCGAATCCCATGCCGGCGGCCGCGTCGGTCATCCGCTGCCATGACGCATCCGTGTCGCCGGGTACCAACCATTTCAGACAATCCAGTCCTTTCATACAAGCCACCCCGTTTATTTGTTGGAATCTGCAATCAGGCGGACTTGCGCAACCGGTTCGAGGCGTTGCGCGCGAACGGGCCGCGCTAGACCGCCTCCATCAGGCGTCGCCGGCCGGCCTGCTTCGCATCGTCGAGCGAAGCGGTCACGTCGAACGGAATCCCGAACGCCTTTTCGATGCCGGCCGCGTTGGCGATGGCCGCTTCCCGCTCGTTCGGGTCCGGTTCGACCGACACGAGCGCGCGGCAAACCGCGGCGAGCGCGGCGCGGTTCTGCTTGAGCCACATGCCGCGTTCCTTGCGGTCGTCATGCTGCTCGTCGGGCCGGGCCGGCGGAAAGATCATGACAAACGGCTCGCCGTGCCGCATCAGCGCGTGCATGTCGTCGAGCCAGCGCTGCGCGTAGCCGCGGGATGCAATGGCATCGTTGCGGACGATGACGAGCGGAAATTCCGTGACGTCGAACACGGCGAGCGCCGCCAGTGCGGAGGTGGCGTTTTCAGCGTGGTGGGTAGGCATCGGGTCAATCTCCATCGAATTGAACAGCATGGGTCGGAACGGGCCGCGCGGCGCCCGCTTCATCGTTTCGCGGCGGCGCCGGGGCCGAACGGCGGACGGGCGAGCCACACCACCGCGATCACGGCGAGATACACGCAGCCGAGTGCGAACGACACGTCGTTGAACGAAATCTGGTATGCCTGCGCGTCGACCAGGTTGCCGAGCAGCGTCGCCGCGCGTTGCGGATCGCCGCCGCCGAGCTGTGCGAGTTCGGCGCGAACGGCCGGATCGAACTGGCTCAGGTGTTCGCTGAGCTGCGCGTGATGCAGGATCGCGCGCCGGTCCCACAGGAACGACGTGATCGACACGGCGAAGCTCGCGCCGAGCGTGCGCAGGAACGTCGACAGGCCGGAGCCCGCGGCGATCTCGTCCGGCTTCAGGTCGGACAGCAGGATGCTGTTGATCGGCATGATGAACAGCGCGAGGCCGAGGCCCTGCAGCAGCTGGATCAGCGCGATGTGCGTGAAGTCGACGTCGGGCACGAAGCCCGCGCGCAGGAACGACGACGTGCCGAGGATCGCGAACGCGCAGCACACGAGCACGCGCATGTTGAAGCGCGGCGCGTACTTGCCCATGAACGGCGTCATCAGCACGGGGATCACGCCCATCGGCGCGACGGCCAGCCCGGCCCAGAACGCCGTATAGCCGAGCGTGCGCTGCAGCCATTGCGGCACGATCACGTTGACCGCGAAGAACGCCGAGTACGCGAGCACGAGCGTCAGCGTGCCGGCCGCGAAGTTGCGATGCGCGAACAGCCGCAAGTTCACGATCGGGTTCGGCTCGTTGAGCTCCCAGATCAGGAACAGCGCGATCCCGAACGCGGCGACCACCGACATCACGACGATGAACGTCGAGTTGAACCAGTCCGCTTCGTTACCCTTGTCGAGCACGATCTGCAGCGCGCCGACGCCGACGACGAGCGCCGCGAGGCCGACATAGTCGACACGCGCGGCGACCGTCGTCTCGACGCGCGCGCGCATCTGCGCGAACACGCACATCGCGGCGAACACGCCGATCGGCAGATTGATCAGGAACGCCCAGCGCCACGAGTAATGTTCCGTCACCCACCCGCCGAACACGGGGCCCGCGATCGGCGCGACGACGGTCACCATCGCGATCATCGACAGCGCGAAGCCGCGCCGCTGCGGCGGGTAGATCGACAGCATCAGCGCCTGCGTGGTCGGGATCATCGGCCCGGCCACGAGACCCTGCAGCGCGCGGAACGCGACGAGTTGCGGCAGGTTTTGCGCGAAGCCGCACAGCAGCGACGCGAACGTGAACGCCAGCGTCGCCCACACGAACAGCCGGACCTGCCCGATGCGCTTGACGAGAAACCCGGTCAGCGGCAACGCGATCGCATTGCTGACCGAGAACGTCGTGACGACCCATGCGCTCTGCGTCGTGCTGACGCCGAAGTTGCCGGCGATCGTCGGCAGCGATACGTTCGCGACGGTGCCGTCGAGCACCTGCATGAACACCGCGAGCGCGAGGCCGAACGTCGTCAGCGCGACGTTCGACGGACGAAAGCCGGCGTCGGCGGCCGGCATCGGGCCGCTCATCGCACACGCTCCGCACGCACGGCCGCCGGCAGGTTCGCATGCACGACGTCGGCGATCAGGCTGTCGGCGCGCGCGAGCTCGTCGCGGTACACGTCGGTCCGGAACACCGGCGCATCCTGCGCGCGATGCGACAGCATCGCACCGCTGCGGTCGTGCTGGTCGACGCGCGCATGCATCGACAGGCCGATGCGCAGCGGATGCGCGTCGAGTTGCGACGGGTCCGTCAGTTCGATGCGCACTGGCAATCGCTGCACGATCTTGATCCAGTTGCCGGTCGCATTCTGCGCGGGCAGCAGCGAGAACGCGCTGCCGGTGCCGACGCCGAGGCTCTGCACGCGGCCCGTATAACGCACGGCGTCGCCGTACAGGTCGGCGGTCAGTTCGACCGGTTGGCCGATCCGCATGTGCTCGAGCTGCTTTTCGGTGAAGTTCGCGTCGACCCACAGCTGGCGCAGCGGCACGACCGCGAGCAGCGGCACGCCCGGCGACACGCGCTGCCCGACCTGCACCGTGCGCTTCGCGACATAGCCGGTGACGGGTGCGACGATGTCGGTGCGCGCACGGGCCAGATAGGCGGCGCGCAGCCGCGACGCCGCGGCCTGGACGTCGGGATGCGACGCGACCGCGGTGTCGTCGACGAGCGCCTTGCTCGTCTGGTGCTGTTCGCTCAACGTCGCGAGCGCGCTTTGCGCGGCGGCGTACGCGCTTTGCGCGGACGTCAGCGTGTCGAGCGCATGCGCGAGCTCCT
Organism: Burkholderia sp. AU17457; assembly: GCF_002223255.1. Taxonomy (NCBI): domain Bacteria; kingdom Pseudomonadati; phylum Pseudomonadota; class Betaproteobacteria; order Burkholderiales; family Burkholderiaceae; genus Burkholderia; species Burkholderia sp. AU17457. The sequence goes on along the minus strand of NZ_NKFB01000003.1, from coordinate 1,377,627 downwards.
CGCGCGAGATCGCGCCGGAGCGGCCGAGATCCTCGCGGCGCCGGTAGTCGGCCTTCGCCTTGTCGAGCGCGGTGCGCCGCGCGTCGAGGTCGGCGCGTGCGCCGTCGATACTGTTCGCGAGCCCGCGCTCGTTGCTGTACAGGCCACGCACCTTGCGCACCGTGGCCGCGAGATCGGCTTGCGCGGCCGCGAGCGCGATCTGCGCGTCGCTTGCGTCGAGACGGACGAGCGGCGTGCCGGCGCGAACGAGATTGCCGTCGTCCGCATCGATCGACACGACGGTGCCCGTCACCTGCGGTGTCAGCTCGACGACGTTGCCTTGCGCGTACGCGTTGTCGGTGGATTCGTACCAGCGGCCGACGATCCCGTACCAGATGCCCCAGCCGACGATGCCGAGCGCGAACACGGCGACGAGCGCCCGCACGAGGTACTTGCGTCGTGCGGGCGGCGGTGTGGCCGGTGCGGCGCCGCCCGGCGCCGGTTGCGTGCGGGCGTCCGACCCGCCTGGCGCGCGCGGCGCACCGGTGTGGTCGGCCGACGGGGGCTGGCGGGCATGGGCCGGATCGGCGGCTGCGGGCCGCGCGGGAGTCTGCAGGGTGTTGTCGCTGCTCATGGTTCGATGTCAAGGACGGTGGGAGGGAGTGGCGGCGAGCGCGACGTCGTCCGGCTCGGCGTGGAAGCCGCCGCCGAGCGCGGCGACGAGCTGCAGCGACTGGTCCGCGCGCTGGGCGCGCAACGCGGCGACTTCGCGGCTCGCGATCAACAGCTGCTGGCGCACGACGAGCGCGTCGAGGTAGCTGCCGACGCCGGCCCGGTAGCGCGCGTCCGCGAGCCGCCACGCATCGGTGGCGGCGTCGAACGCCTGCTGCTGCGCATCGACCTGCACCGCGAGCGAATGCAGCCGGTGCAGATCGTCGGCCACCTCGCCGATCGCGCCGATCAGCGTCTTGTTGTAGCTGGCGACCGCGACGTCGTATTGCGCGTCACGCTTGCGCAGCACGCCGCGCCGTTCGCCGCCGTCGAAGATCGGCAGGCTCACGGCCGGGCTGACGTTGTAGGTGCGCGAAGCGGCCTGGAACAGCGATGCGCCGCCGCGCGTCGCGAGACCGATCAGCGCGGTGAGACTCACGTCGGGCAGGAAGTCCGCGCGCGCGGCCGCGACGTTGCGGCTCGCGGCTTCCACCCGCCAGCGTGCGGCGACGAGATCGGCGCGCCGGCCGAGCAGCGCGGCCGGCAGGTCGGCCGGCACCGCGAGCGCGGCGGTGGGCAACGGCGCGGGCCGCACGAGCGCGAGGCCGCGATCGGGGCCTGCGCCGAGCAGGATCGCGAGCGCGATGCGCGCGCTGTCGATCGCCTGCGCCGCGCGTGCCTGCTCGCGCATCGCGGCCGCGACCTCGCTTTCCGCCTGGCGTTGCTGTGCGACGTTGTCGATGCCTTTCGTGACACGCTGACGCGTGAGCGACAGCGCTTCGTCGGCGCGCTCGTATTCGGCCCGCGCGACGTCCTGCTGATCGAACGCATAGGCAAGATTCACGTAGGCGCGCGCGACGTTGACGGACAGCAGCACGCGCGCGGCCCGCGCATCGATCCGCGCGGCCCGCGCTTCGCCGAGCGCGGCTTCCCACGCGGCGCGGCGGCCGCCCCACAGATCGAGATCCCAGCTCAGGCCGAGATTGATCTCGCGCGTGTGGCTGAAGAAACCGCCGCCCTCGCTCGCCGAGAACTGCGTGCCGGACGTGCGTTCCCCTTTGGCGCTGGCGCGGCCGACGAGGTGCGGCAGGCGCGCAGCCTGCGCTTCGATCACGAGCGCCTGCGCTTCGCGCGCACGCGCATCGGCGGTCGCGAGATCGGGATTGCCGGCAAGCGCCTCGTCGATCAGCGCATTCAACTGCGCATCGTTCAGCGCAACCCACCAGTCGGCGGCCGGCCAGTCGGCGGCCGGCGCATGCGCGAGGCTGCGCGACGCGGCGAGCGTATCGGCGCCGCGCAGCGTGCCGGCGGGCGTGAGCCCGTCGCGGCTCGCGCATGCGCCGAGCATGGCGAGTGCCACGGTGACGGCCATTCGCGACAGGACGCGCGACGCGACGGCATCGCGTGGCGGCGGAGCAAGTGCTGCATGCATCGCATTCCTCGGATTCGTTTGGATATGAATACGACACGCATTGTTGGACGCTCCCCGGCAAAGCTGATAATGTTGTTTAGACAAAAAATAATGAATTCCGGCCATGCCCATCCGAGACACCTCTCCCGTCCGCGCGGCGCAACGCGCCGACGCCGATCCGAGCGAACGCGCGGACGGCCCGTCGCTGATCGCCGTCTGGGGCGAGGACGACGGCAGCAACGCCTACCAGCTCGGCACGCGCGAGGTCGACTGGCACAGCCATCTGCGCGGCCAGGTGTTCTGCGTCGAAAGCGGGTTCGCGCACGTGCGCACGCCGCACGGTTCATGGCTGCTGCCGCCGCATCGCGCGGGCTGGATTCCGCCGGGCGAGCAGCACAAGGTCAGCATCAGCGGCGCGTTGAGCGGCTGGAGCGTCGTGATCGCACCGGCCGCGAGCCGCCGGATGCCCGACCAGCCATGCGTGATCGCGATCAGCGAACTGATGCGCGCGCTCGTGCGGCGCGCGGTGTCGTGGGCCGACCAGGACCGGCTCGACCTCGAGCAGGCGCGCATGAGCGTCGTGCTGCTCGACGAGATGCGCCGCGCGCCGCACGAACCGCTGCACTTGCCGATGCCGCGCGACCGGCGGTTGCTGCGGATCGCCAACGCGATCCTCGGGCAGCCGCACGACAGCCGGACGCTCGACGCGTGGGCCGAATGGGCCGGGCTGTCCGCCCGCACGCTGAGCCGGCTGTTCGTCGCGGAAACCGGCACGAGCTTCGCGCAGTGGCGGCAGCAGGCGCGGCTCACGCATGCGCTCGAACGTCTGGCGAACGGCGACAGCGTCGCCAACATCGCGGACGCGCTCGGCTATGCGACGCCGAGCAATTTCATCGCGATGTTCCGCCGCGCGTTCGGCGATTCGCCCGCGCATTACTTCGCGAAGCGCAAGCAGCCGTAATGCCGCGCGGCATCGCCCGGCCCCCTATCACCCCTGCCAGTACTGCGCGCGCATCGACGTCGCTATAGTCGCCGTGCGACCGGCCGGTCGGTCGCCCAATGTGACTTATGGAGGGTGTCGATGTCGAATGCCGTCGGATCGGACAACACGCCGATCGTCTCCGAGCAGCAGCTCGTCGATCATCTCGCCGCCGGCTGCAAGCCGGCCGCGCAGTTCCGGATCGGTACCGAGCACGAGAAGTTCGTCGTTTCCCGCGCGACGCACGCGGCTGCGCGTTATGAAGGACCGTCCGGCATCGCCGAGGTGCTGGCGCGGCTGCGCGGCGACGGGACGCCGATCGTCGACGCCGGGCACACCGTCGGCGTGATCCAGCGCGACGGCGCCGCGATCTCGCTCGAACCGGCCGGCCAGCTCGAACTGTCGGGGGCGCCGCTCGATACGCTGCACGATACGCACGCCGAACTGCATGCGCACCTCGCCGCGGCGCGTGCGGCATGCGATCCGCTCGGCCTGCGCTGCGTGCCGCTCGGCTTTCACCCTCACCTGTCGCGCGACGCGCTGCCGTGGATGCCCAAGCAGCGCTACGCGATCATGCGGCGCTACATGCCGCGCGTCGGCACGCGCGGGCTCGACATGATGCAGCGCACCTGCACCGTGCAGGTCAACCTCGATTTCGCGTCGGAAAGCGACATGGCGCGCAAGCTGCGCGCGTCGCTCGCGTTGCAGCCGATCGCGACCGCGCTGTTCGCGAATTCGCCGTTCGTCGACGGCCGCCCGTCGGGCCTGCTGTCGACGCGCGCCGACACGTGGCTCGATACCGACGCGGATCGTTGCGGCGTGCCGGCCCTGTTCCTGTCGCGCAGCTTCGGCTTCGAGCGCTACGTGAGCTGGCTGCTCGACAACGTGCCGATGTACTTCGTGCGGCGCGGCGACCGTTATGCGGACGCGACCGGGCATACGTTCCGCGATTTTCTGCGGCGGCGCATTCCGCATCTCGAAGGCGAGATGCCGACGCTGGGCGATTTCGCGGACCATCTGACGACGGTATTCACCGAGGTGCGGCTGAAGCGCTATCTCGAGATGCGCGGCGCCGATGCCGGCTCGCCGGCCATGATGGTCGCGCTGTCCGCGCTCTGGACGGGCCTGCTGTACGATCCGGCCGCGCTGTCGGAAGCCGCGACGCTGGCTGCCGAGATCGACCGCGGTACGCTGCTCGTGCTGCGTCGCGACGTGCCGCGTACCGGGCTCGACACGCCGGCCGGCGGCCGGTCGTTACGCGCGATGGCGGCCGATGCGCTCGCGATCGCGCATCGCGGGCTGCGCGCGCGGGCGCGCAAGGATGCGGCCGGACGCGACGAATCGATGTATCTCGCGCCGCTCGACGACATCGTCGCCGGCGCGCCGACGCAGGCCGAACACTGGCTGGCCCGCTATCGCGACGCGTGGGCCGGCGACGCGACGCGGATCCATGACGAAGCCGCCATCTGAGCGCGTCGCGCCGGGCCGCTCACGCGCAACAGGCGAGCAGCGGCTCGTGCGCGAACTCGGCGCCGAGCGGCAGCGCATGGCCGCGTCGCCGTGTCCGCACGGCGTGCGCGAGCGTCTCGAACAGCTGCGCGGTATCGGCGAACGACAGGCACGCGTCCGTGATGCTCTGCCCGTAGCGCAGCGGCACGCCGGGCACGAGATCCTGCCGCCCTTCGATCAGGTTCGACTCGATCAGCACGCCGACGATGCGCGTATCGCCGGCCGCCACCTGCGCGGCGACTTCCGCGCCGACGGCGAGCTGGTTCCGGTACTGGCGGCGGCTGTTGCCGTGACTGACGTCGATCATCACGCGCGGCGCGACGTGCGCGGCCGTCATCCGCTCGCAGGCGGCATTCACGGCGGCCGCGTCGAAGTTCGGCTCGCGCCCGCCGCGCAGCACGACGTGCGTATGCGGATTGCCGGGCGACGCGCTCGCGCATAGCCGGCCGTCCGCATCGATCGACAGGAAGCGATGCGCGTGCGCCGCCGCGCGCATCGCATCGACGGCGACCTGGACATTGCCGTCGGTGCCGTTCTTGAAGCCGATCGGGATCGGCAGCGACGACGCCAGCTCGCGATGCACCTGCGACTCCACGGTGCGCGCGCCGATCGCGCCCCAGGCGACCAGATCGGCCAGGTAGCGCGGCGACAGCGGATCGAGAAACTCGGTCGCGGCCGGCATCTCCGTGCCGTTGACGTCGCACAGCAGCGTGCGGGCCGTATGCAGGCCGACGTCGATCCGGTCGCTGCCGTCCAGCAACGGATCGTTGATCAGCCCCTTCCAGCCGACCGTCGTGCGCGGCTTCTCGAAATACACGCGCATCACGATTTCCAGCTCGTCCGCAAAGCGCGCGCGTTGCAGCGCGAGCCGTGCCGCGTAGTCGCGCGCGGCGTCCGGATCGTGTATCGAGCACGGGCCGGCGATGACCACGAGCCGGTCGTCCGCGCCGTCGAGCACGTCGACGATCGCGCGGCGGGTCGCATGAACGGTGCGCGACGCGCGCCACGCCGGCGGCAGCGCGCCGGCGAGATCCGCAGGGGACGGCAAGCGCGGCACGGCGTCGCGGTTGGTCGTCCAGGCGTTTGCATGCATGGGGACTGCCCTCCTGTCGATAATGAACGGGATTTTTTACTACAGCGCGACTGTATTGAATGGCGCTTTCCATGCGCAACTAACATATTTATCAGTTTCTCATTCATAACCTTATGAATGAGAAGAATAAGAGTCGGATTCGATAATCGAGGGGCCGGGTGCGAGCCCGTTTGCGGCGTTGCGGGAGCCGTGTGTTAATCGGGTTTCATTCGAAAATGCGGATGTGATATTGCAGAGCGGAATGCAGGCTGGTGCGACTTTCCGCCACGCGTCGCTATTCGTTCTGATAGTGGCGGCTCGATAGTCGTTCGATTAATTTTCGGATGCCCGACAGGCCATTCGGGCTCGAAAATATAAATCAACCCAGTCATTGCGGAGAGTCACCATGTCGAAACGACATTACGAAACCCCCATTCACGTCAAGTATCGCGATACGGATTCGATGGGGCATGTGAGCAGCCCCGTCTATTACGACTACCTGCAGCATTCGTATCTCTGCTACATGTTCGACCTGCTCGGCCTGCCCCGCAGCGAGAAGCTGCCGCACATCATGGTGAAGACGCAGTGCGAGTACCTCGCGCCGGCGCAATTCGGCGACAACCTGACCATCCGCTCGAGCATCGTGCGCTTCGGCAGCAAGAGCTTCGATCTCGAACACCTGATGGAGCGCGACGATCGGACCATCGTCGCGCGCGGCGTGTCGACGCACGTGATGTTCGATTACGTGAACAACACGACGCTGCCGGTGCCCGACGAATTCAAGACGCGCGTGCTCGAATTCCAGGGATCGCTGTGATGCGTGCGCACCCGTTCGGGAGCAATACATGAGCTGCGCGGTGGCGCGCGCCCGGCGCCGGATCGGCGCGATCGTGGAGCGGCGGGACGATCGCGCGATCGTGATCGTCCGGCATGCGGCGCAGGCGTTGCTCGAGCCGGCTGCGCTCGAGCGGCACCGTGCGCTCGCGTACCGCCACGAGGACGAGCTCGAGGTGCTGCTGCAGCCGTGCGGTGGCGCGCACGACGGCGTGCGGACGCTGCTCGGCCGGCTGCGGGATGCCGGCGTGGCCGTGGCGCTCGATGCGGCGACGGTCACCCACGATGCGTCGCTGCTCGAATTCGCGAGCTGGGTCACACGATGTACGACGCACGACGGCTCGGCGACGGCCCCCGACGACGCGGCCGTGCCGGGCGGTGCGCTGCTCTCCGGGCTGGTCGTGCGATGGCGCGATCTGCACGGCAGGTGGCGGCGGACCGAGCGCGATGCCGAAGCGGAACGCACGCCTCGGACCATCGCGGCGGATGCAGCCGAGCACATCGCAGCCGGCGATCCGGACGAGCCGATACTCGGCGCGCTGCTCGACGCCGACGACGCGTCGACCGGTGCGGCGCTCGACACGCTGTCGGATGCGGTGCGCGCGCGACGGATCTGCCTGGCGACGCGGGCGCGCTGGCCGCTCGCGCGACGGTTATGAACACCGCCGTCGCGACGACGGGCGGGCGCGCGTTTCTGGTCGGCATGATGGGCGCGGGCAAGTCGACGCTTGGCCGCGCGCTCGCGGCTTCGCTAGGCTGGGCGTTCGCCGACAGCGACGACGAGATCGAGCGGCGCACGGGCCGCTCGATCGCCGCGCTGTTCGACCTGGTCGGCGAAGGCGGCTTTCGGCTGCTGGAAACGCAGATCGTCGACGAGCTGACGCAGCACGCGAACGTGGTCGTGGCGACCGGCGGGGGCGCGGTCCTGAATCCGCGCACCCGCGCCCGCCTGAGCGAACGCGGCAGTGTGATCTATCTGCATGCGGACCCCGATGTGCTGTGGCGCCGTACGCGCGACGACGCGCGGCGGCGGCCGCTGCTGCAGGCGGGCGAGCCGCGGCAGACGCTCGCCGCGCTGTACCGGATGCGCGACCCGCTGTATCGCGAATGCGCGCATGCGCTGGTCGATACGACCGCACACGGCGTCGCGCGTGCAACGGCGGAGGTGTTGACGCTGCTGTTTGCGCGGATGAATGGGCCGGTGTGATGGCGCGTTCACTTCCCTGCCCTTCGAATCGGCCGCACGCTCGACGCCATACGCGTTTTTGAAACGGCAAGTTTGGATTCTACATAGTGCTATTGTGATAAGAAAAGTTATCCGGATAGAGGCATTGTTTTATCCAACTGCGTGTTCCGCGACAGAAGGTGCAGGTCATCAAACCACCGGAAAATCGGTTCCCTCGCGAGCTCTCGCCACGTTTCGACATTCACTCGCGGCGATCACCTTGCCGAGCGCCCGAACCCTATCGGCCAAGAACCACATCGGCGAAACCGCATCGTCTGGCTGGCGGCCGTGGCTCATTGGGGGCGAAATCGTCTGAAAGCCTTGCCAGGCAAGGCGCTACCCGTTTCAGATACATTGAAATACAAAATATCGCATGCGATTTAATCGAATCCGCTTGACGTGGGCGGTCGTCAAGCGGAAACTGCATCGCATGCGATCGAATCGCATCTGACACAAACCCCAAACTGACGGAGCAAACGATGAGCAAGATCGACAAAGTGCTGTACACGGGCAAGACGCATACGACTTCCGGCGGTCGCGACGGCGCGGCGCGCAGTTCCGACGGCCGCCTCGACATCCAGTTGTCGTCGCCGGGCAGCGCCGGCACCGGCACCAACCCGGAACAACTGTTCGCCGCAGGCTGGTCGGCCTGCTTCATCGGCGCGATGCAGCTTGCGGCGCGTGCCGAGAAGGTGACGCTGCCGGCCGATCTCGCGGTCGACGCCGAAGTGGATCTCGGCACGGCGGGCAACGCGTACTTCCTGCAGGCCCGCTTGAACGTGAGCGTGCCGGGGCTCGAGCGCGACGTCGCGCAACGCATCGTCGACGCCGCACACCAGACCTGCCCGTATTCGAAGGCGACGCGCGGCAACATCGACGTCGACATCCGGATCGCCTGAACGTTGCATCGGGCGGCCGAGCGCCGCCCTCCCGAATTCCCGATTCCTTTTCCATCGAGGTGAAAAAATGAAGACCCAATTGATCGCTGCCCTGCTCGTCGCTGTTTCGTCCGCCGTTGCCGCTCCGGCGTTTGCCAATGAAGCCGCCGTGACGCGTGCGCAGGTGCGCGCCGAACTCGCGCAGCTTCAACAGGCCGGCTATCCGCTGAACCGCGCGACCGACGCCACCTACCCGAACGATCTGCAGGCCGCACTGACGCAGATCCACGCTGACGATGCCGTCGCGGCCAACGCACCGGCTGCCGGCTACGGCAGCAACGGCGACGCCGCGACGCAATCCGGCCGCCGATATGTCGCAAGCGTGGCCGAGCGCTCGGTGTACTTCGGTCATTGAGCACCACGCCGGTACGTGAACTCCGAGTCCTTTTATCCCTGATTCCATTTTGTCGAGGTGAATGATGAAAACCCAATTGATCGCCGCCCTTCTCGTCGCCGTTTCCGCTTCCGTCGCCGCACCGGCGTTTGCCGACGCAGCCGTCGTGTCCCGCGCGCAAGTACGCGCCGAACTCGTCCAGCTCGAACAAGCCGGCTACCGGCCGGGCCGCGCGAACGATCCGCATTACCCGGCCGACCTGCAGGCCGCGTTGACGCGCATTCACGCCAGCGACGCGGTGGCGGCCGATGCGTCGGCATCCGGTTACGGCAACGATGCCGCCGCCGCGACGCAGTCGGGCAGCCGCCCGGCGACGCGTATCGCCGAACGCTCGATCTACTTCGGCCATTGAACGAACGCGCGGACGACGCCGATGGCCGGCGTGCGGCGCGCGCCCTGAATTCCTGAATCCCTGTCGAGGTGAATGATGAAGACCCCACTGATTGCCGCCCTCCTCGTTGCCGTGTCGGCCGCCGTCGCCGCGCCGGCTTTTGCCAGCGAAAGCACCGTCACGCGTGCGCAGGTGCGCGCGGAACTGGCCGCGTTGCAGCAAGCCGGCTACCAGCCGAATCGCCCCAACGATCCGAATTACCCGGACAATATCCAGGCGGCGCTGAAACGGATTCGCGACGACGGCGCCGTCGCGGCCGATACGCAGACAGCCGGTTACGGCAGCGATGCCGGCGGCGTCACGCAGTCCGGCAGCCGAAACACGCTGCGCACCGCCGAGCGATCGATCTATTTCGGACATTGAACGCGGTACCGCGAATTCGGTCGCTGGAGTCCGCCATATAAAGCGCATGCGATATAATCGTGTGCGCTTTTTTCATGTTGCCTGAGTCTGCGTGGACAGTGCTACCTGCCCGGCCCATCCAGGATTATTCTGTGCGGCATTCCATCTTCCACCAAGGAGCCGCCGATGCCGGACGCCGTGACCGGAAACACGACAGGCGATGCGCACGTGCTCGACCGGGTCGTCTGGAATGCGCTCGCGGGCAGGCAGCGCCGTTTTGCGCTCGGCGACGGCCGTGCGCGGCGGTTCCCGGCGGCCATCGCGCCGTTTGCCGCGATCGACGACACGAGCCCGGCGTCGTTCGACGCACTGCGCGGGCTGATCGCCGCACACGGGCCGGCGGCGCTCGTCACGCCGGACGAAATGGAGCCGCCGGCGGGACTGTCGGCGATTCGGCGCGCGACGTTGCTTCAAATGATTTGGCAACGGACGTTCGACCCGGCACACGAATCGGAACATGTTCCGCTGGGCGAAGCCGACGTGCCGGACATGCTCGCGCTGACCGCCGCCGCGCAGCCGGGCCCGTTCGGCCCGCGCACGTTCGAGCTCGGCCACTACATCGGCGTACGCAGCGAAGGCCGGCTGGCCGCGATGGCCGGCCAGCGGATGCAGGTGGACGGATTTACCGAGATCAGCGCCGTCTGCGTCGATGCCGCGTTTCGGCGGCAGGGGCTGGCGGCGCGGCTGATCCGGTCGTTGATCGCGACGATCGGTGCGCGTGCGGAAACGCCTTTCCTGCACGTCCTCACGACGAACCAGGTGGCGATCGAGCGCTATCTCGCGCTGGGTTTCGTCGTCCGTCGCGAGATGCACCTGCTGGTGCTGGAGGATGCGCACGCATGACGACGCGGCCGGCGCGATTCACGCGCCGGCCGCTTGCGGTGCCTGGGGGTTTTTATGCGTCGGTCGACCGGATCAGGTTGCCGCGCAGCGTGACGATCGCCTTCTGCACTTTCGCGAACTCGTCCGGCTTCAGCCCGGTCGCTTCGACCAGGTTCATGTCGAGCCCTTTCTCGCGCACGCGGCGCCCGCTTTTCGTCAGGCTGACGAGCACCTGACGCTCGTCGGACGGATCGCGGTGCCGCTCCAGATAGCCCATTGCCTCGAGCTTCTTCAGGATCGGCGTCAGTGTGTTGGATTCGAGGAACAGTTTCTCGCCGAGCTGGCCGACGGTCTGGTTGTCCTGCTCCCACAGCGCAATGATCGTGATGTATTGCGTATACGTGAGGCCGAGCTCGTCGAGGATCGGCTTGTACGCCTTGCCGAACGCGAGGTTCGCCGAGTAGATTGCAAAGCACAGGAACTCGGACAGCTTCGGCGCGGCAGGCGACGGGGTTTCGGTCGGTTTCATGGACTTCCTCCAGCGACACGAACGGTCGCACACAACCGCATTATATATCGCATGCGATCTTATCGGAAGCATGATAATCGGGGCCGATCGGCTGACGCGCGAAGCGCTCAGCCCGGCTTGCGGCGCTTGCCGGTTTGCTGACGGCTCACCGACAGCAACGTGCACTGCACCGGATGCGCGATTTCGGTCGCGAGGCCGCCCGCGGCAAACAGCAGGATCATCAGCCAGCGTTTCATGCGTCCTCCACGACCGACAGGCTCGCGCCATCGGCGACCGTCGCGTCGAGCGCGTACGGATCGACGCCGTCGAGGCAACCAAGGTTGACGCGCCAGCAGGCCGGATCCTTGCGGGTCTGGTGAAACGGATAGACGCCGCAGCCGCTGCAGAAGTAGTGACGCGCGGTGTGCGTGTTGAAGCGATAGCACGTCAATGCGTCCTCGCCTTCGACGATCGTCAGATTGGCGGCGGCGAACATCGGGCTCATCAGCGCGCCGCGCCGGCGGCACAGGCTGCAGTTGCAGCGGATGGCCGGCGCAATGGCCGTCGTGACTTCGAATTTGACGGCCCCGCAATGGCAGGACCCCTTGAACCAGGTTGCAGACATGATGGACTCCGGAAGAGGTCATGCCTGCTTTATAGCGAACCCGCGCGCGGGCGGTGTATCGCACTGTATCGATGGTCGGCGCGGATACAGGACATTGCAAATCGGCGGCTCGTGCGGTCTGTCCAGCACGCGTTGTAACCGCTCGATTGCCGTGCGCGTGTTTCATGGAACGGCGTTCGTGCCGGCCGATTGAGCACGACCGTGTGGCCGTCGGCGGCGGTTGCGCCGGCGACCACGCAACCGGCGTCATGGTTTTCCCGGACCGCCGGATGGTGCGAGTGCCCATCGTTTTCGATACGCGCCCGCCCGCCACGCAGGCTGCAACGGCCTGCCGCGCGAATCCTGGCCACCGCGCGTGCCCTACCCTTTCTGCCCAGGAAACGAGGCTTGAGACATCCTCAATTATCACGTGCTGCCGATTTGCCCACCATGTGTTGGACGATCGGCACAGCCCGCATGGCCGGCGCTTGCGCGAGCCAGGCGATGCCTGTCGTCGCGCCGCGCGGCCGACGCGTTACGCCGGTCGCGAACGGCCAGAGCCTCGCGCCACCGCATATCGATAATCAGGAGACACCATGAACAGCCAATCCCTCGACCTCGACGGCCACGCGGGTGGACCCGCGTCCGCCCGACCGCCGGCCGCCTCCGCAGGCGCCGGCGTCGACGCAGCGGCCCTCCCCGGCTGCCGCGTCACGCTCGGCGATTTCATGGACGATCTGCCGGTCGGTGCGTTGCATCGATTCGTCGTCTGGGTGATCGGCATCGGGTTGTTCTTCGACATGTACGAGATCTTTCTCGTCAGTACGATCGGCTCCGCGTTGCAACACGAATACGGGCTGAGCCGGCAAAGCGCCGATTTCAAGCTGCTGCTGGCGTCCGCGTTCATCGGCATGTTCGTCGGCGCGATGTGCCTGGGCAGCCTGGCCGACCGTATCGGCCGGCGCAAGGCGTTCCTGCTCACGCTCGGGTGGTACAGCGCGTTCTCGCTGGTCGGTGCGTTTTCGGTGAATGCCGACATGCTCGTGGCATGCCGCTTCCTGACCGGCATCGGCGTCGGCGCGATCTATCCGGTCGCCGACAGCTTCCTGTCCGAAATCCTGCCGAAGGACAAGCGCGGCCGGCTCGCCGCGTGGGCCTATACGACTTCGTATGTCGCGGTGCCGCTCGTGGGCTTTCTCGCGCTGTGGCTGAACCCGTTGCATGTGGCGGGCGTCGCCGGCTGGCGCATCATTCTCGCGATCGGCAGCCTTGGCGCCGTGTACGTGCTGTTCGTCCAGCACCGGCTGCCGGAAAGTCCGCGCTGGCTGCTCGCGCAAGGCCGCACGGCCGACGCGCATGCGGCGCTGCGGCGTTTCGCGGAAAGCGCCGGCGTGCGCGTGCCCGAACACTTCGCGGAACCGACCGAACCGCAGCGGCCGCTCGGGCTGGGCGAGCGCATCGCGCTGCTGCGCCGCCAACCGTATGGCGCGCGCTACCTGATGCTCGCAATCTTTCACCTGTTCCAGGGTTTCGGCTATTACGGGTTCGGCACGCTGGCCGGCACGGTCGTGAAGAGCCGCGGCTTCGACGTGACGGACAGCACGCTATTCATCGCACTATCGTTCATCGGCTACCCGATCGGCTCGCTGTTGTCGATTCCGCTGCTCAACTGGATCGAGCGCCGCACGCTCGTGATCGTATCGATCCTGTCGATCGCGGTGTTCGGGCTGTGCTTCGCGTATTCGGGCAATACCGTGCTGATCGTCGGCTTCGGGTTCCTGACGACGTGCGCGTCGAACGTGTTCAGCAACGCGTATCACGTGTACCAGGCCGAGATCTTCCCGGCGCGCGTGCGCTCGACTGCGATCGGCAGCACCTATGCGCTGTCGCGCATCGTCAGCGGCGCGCTGCCGTTCGTGTTGCTGCCGGTACTCGTCAATTACGGCGCGGGCGCGATGTTCGGCGTGATCTCGGCCGCGCTCGGGATCGTCGCCGTCACGCTGCGCGTGCTGGGGCCGCTGACCACGCGGCGTAGCCAGGATGAGATCAATCCGGTTTGACGCGGCGATCGGCGCGGAGCGCACGGGCGCATGCCCGTGCGTCGCCGCTTCATCGCACCCCTCGCATTCACCGCGCCGACATGAAATCGAACAGCTTCGCGACGTCGGTCGTCAGCACCGTGTCGGCTTTCACGCCGACCCACAGCGTGCGCGTCGCCCACGTATCGTCGAGCGTCACGACACCGAGCCGCGCCGCGCGCTCGCGGGTCACCGCGTCGCGCGGCAGCACGCCGATGCCGAGGCCGGCCTCGATCATCCGGCTCACGCCGTCGAAATTCGATACCTGGATCCGCAGCTTCAGCGAGCGCTCGGCCGCGAACGCGGCGTCGGTCATCCGTGCGAGCAGCGAGCTGCCGTCGCTCAATCCCACGTAGTCCTCGTCGAGCGTATCCGCGAAGCGGATGCTGTCCCGCGCGGCGAACCGGTGCGTGCGCGGCACGAGCAGCACGAGCTCGTCGCGCCGGTACAGCCGCCGGTCGATGCCGGGCGCCGGCACGTTGTCGGCGAATACGCCGAGATCGGCCTTGCCCGACGCGAGCGCGTCGACGATCTCGTGGCTCAGCCGCTCCTCGAGACTGACCTTGATGCCGGGGTTGTCGGTGAGGAACGCGGCAAGATCGGCGGGCAGGAACTGCACGATCGCGGACGTGTTGGTCCACACGTGGATATGGCCGCGCACGCCGGCGACGTAGTCGCTCATCTCGTGCGCCATCCGGTTCACTTGCTCGATCACTTTCGCCGCATGATCGAGCAGCGCGCGGCCCGCGGGCGTCAGCTCGACGCCGCGCGCATGCCGGACGAACAGCGCGCTGCCGGTCACGCTTTCGAGTTCGGCGATGCGCTTGCTGACCGCGGACAGCGTGAGCTGGCCGTGTTCGGCGGCCCGCGTCAGGCTGCCGTGCTCGGCGACGAGCGCGAACACGCGCAGCGACTGCAGATCGAAATGAAGCGGGTTCACCATGTCGGGATCCTGGAGGGCCGTGCGGATACGCGGTCAGCGCGCCGGCCTGACGCCGATCATACGCCGGGCCTTGCGCGGGCGATACGCACGATATGGCGCGGGCTAACGCGGCGCGATTGCGTGCAATGCGGCGAGCATCGCACCGTCCGGCGTCGCGAGATCGTCGAGCACCGCGAAGTGCTGCATGCCGGGCAGCCACGCGCGGGCGATCCGCTCGCCGGCGGCTTCACATGCCGTCGCGTATTCGTCCGCTTGCCGGATGAGTTCGGGCAGTTCGGCGTCGCCGACCGCGACGACGATCGGTGCGCCCGGTCCGACATGACGCAACGGGCTGTACGCGTCGACCTCCCGCGCGGTGAGCTGCAGCTTGTCGTTCAGGCAGCACAGCGCGATCGGTTCGAGATCGACGAGCGGGCTGATCGCGAGTGCCGACACGACGGCCGGATGCGCGCGATGCATGGCCGTCAGGTGGCCGCCCGCCGAATGGCCGCTCAGGTGGATCGGCCGCCCCGCGGTGCCGAGGCCGTCGGGGTCGGCCGCGAGATGGTCGAGCAGCGCGCCGATCTCGCCGACGATATCGGTCATCGTCGCGACCGGCGCGAGCGTGTATTCGGCCAGCACGACGTCGTAGCCGCACGCAAGCGGCCCGCTCGCCGCATACGCGAAATCCTCCTTCGTGCAGTGTTGCCAGTAGCCGCCGTGGACGAACACGAACAGCGGCGCGTCGGGCTGCCCGCACGGCAGCCAGTCGAAGCGCTGCGCGGGTTGCGCACCGTAACGCAGGTCGCGGCGGCCGGGCGTCGCAGCGTACAGCGCCGCGCTGCGCGCCTGGCATGACGCGAGCAACGCGGGGAAATCGGGAACAGCCTTCGTGTTCAGGTAGGCGGCGTCGAGCGCCGCGCGGTCCATGCCGCGATAGAGGATCGTCATTCGGGAAGCGCCTTGGATCGGGTTGCGGATGCGCGCGGCCGGTTTGTCCGTGCGCGCGGCGAAGGCGACGGCCGGGCCGGCGCCGTTGCACCATTATCCGCAGCGCGGCCGCGCACGGCTATCCGGAATCGGCGGCCGCGGCGCGGGCCTGTCCGTTTTCGGCGAAGGACTGTTGCGTCGTGCGCACGGCGTGCCGGCGCCCCGCGCGGGCGGCCGGACCCGGCAGGTCAGATCGGCTCGGCGATTTCGATCAGGTTCAGGTCGGGATCGCGCACGTAGACCGAGCGGATCTTCTGCGTCGCGCCCGTGCGTTCGACGGGCCCTTCGACGATCGGCCAGTCGACACGCCGCAGGTGCGCGATCACGTCGTCGAGCGGGACCGACGCGATGAAGCACAGATCGAGCGCACCCGGCGCCGGCAGGTGCGCTTTCGGCTCGAATTCCGCGCCACGTACGTGCAGGTTGATCTTCTGGTGACCGAAACGGAACGCGAGCCGGCCCGCGCCGAAGGTTTCGAGCTGCATCTGCAGCACCTCGGTGTAGAAATGCTTCGTCCGCTCCGGATCGACGCAGGTCAGCACGAGATGATCGAGGTGGTCGATCAGCGCCATGGCATTCGCTCCTGTTTCTGTTGACGTTCACGAGAAAGCGCGCTGCGCGGGCATGTCGCCGGCGTCGGCGCGCGGCGGCGGATGAAGGTCCGAGCGGCGTCCGGCCTTCAGGAGCTGGCTCGGCACGTCATGCCCGATCAGCGCGGGCAGCCGCGCCGCCGCGGCGAGCACGGCCGCGAGGTCGATGCCCGTATCGTAGCCGTCGAGTTCGAGCATGTGCACGAGTTCCTCGGTGCACGCGTTACCGGTCGCGCCCGGCGCATACGGGCAGCCGCCGAGCCCGCCGAGCGACGCATCGAAGCGGTCGATGCCGGCGTCGAGCGCCGCAAGGGTGTTCGCGAGCGCCATCCCGCGCGTGTTGTGGAAGTGCAGCGTGAGCTGCAACGCGCGGAAGCGCTCGCGTGCGCGGCGGGACAAATCGCGCACCTGCGACGGAAACGCCATGCCCGTCGTGTCGCACAGCGTGAAGCCGTGCACGCCGAGGTCCGCGAAGCGCTGCATCCACGCGAGCACCGTTTCGGCCGGCACGTCGCCTTCCATCGGGCAGCCCATCGCGGTCGACAGCGACACGTTGATCGCCACCCCCGTGCCGCGCACCGCGTCGATCACGTCGCGCAACTGCGCGAACGACTGCTCGCGCGTCATCCGCAGGTTCGCGCGGTTGTGGCTCTCGCTCATCGACATCACGAGGTTGACCTCGTCGACGCCGCACGACAGCGCGCGCTCGGCGCCGCGCACGTTCGGCACGAGCACCGTATAGACGACGCCCGGCGCGCGCGCGATGCCGTGCATCACGGCCTCCGCGTCGCGCAGCGCGGGAATCGCCTTCGGCGACGTGAACGACGTGACCTCGATCTTCGCGTAGCCACAGGCGCTCAGCGCGTCGACGAGCGCAATCTTGTCGTCGGTGTCGACGAACGCCGCTTCGTTCTGGAAACCGTCGCGGGTCGCGACTTCGTGGATATGGAGTCGTTGCGGATGGCAGGTCATGTCTTCGTCCCGGTGGTTGTTTCAGATCACGCCGCGCGTGCGCCAGTCGTCGCGGGTCGCCGCATCGATGCCGAGCGATTCGAGTACCGCATCGGTATCCGCGCCGAGCGCGGGCGCCGGCCGCTCGATGCGCCCGGGCGTCGCGTCGAGTTTCGGCACGATGCCCGGCACGAGCACGGGTGTGCCGTCGGGCAGCGCGGCGTCGACGATCATGTCGCGCGCTCGGTAGTGCGGATCGGCCGCGATGTCGGCCACGTCGTAGATGCGCCCGGACGGAATGCGTGCGTCGTTCAGCGCGGCGAGCACGTCGTCGAGGTCGTGGCGCGCGCTCCACTCGCCGATCGCCGCATCGATGCGCGCGACCTGCGCGACGCGCCCGTCGTTGTGCGCGAGCGCCGGATCGTTGCCGAGATCGGGCCGCCCGATCAGTTCCATCAGGCGCCGGAAGATGCTGTCGCCGTTGCCGGCGATCAGCGCGTACCGGCCGTCGCGGCAGCGGTACGCGTTGGTCGGCGCGATGCCCGGCAGGCTGCTGCCGGCCGGCTCGCGCACCGCGCCGAACGCCGCATATTCGGGCAGCAGGCTTTCCATCATGTTGAACACCGATTCGTACAGCGCGACGTCGACGACCTGGCCGTTGCCGCCCTGCCGTTCGCGATGGCGCAACGCGAGCAGCACGCCGATCACGCCGTGCAGCGCCGACAGCGAATCGCCGAGCGAGATGCCGACGCGTACCGGTGTGCGGCCCGGCTCGCCGGTCAGGTGGCGCAGGCCGCCCATCGCCTCGGCGATCACGCCGAAGCCGGGGCGGTCGCGATACGGGCCCGTCTGGCCGAAGCCCGACACGCGCAGCATCACGAGCCCGGGGTTGATCGCGGACAGCGCGTCCCAGCCGAGCCCCCAGCCTTCGAGCGTGCCGGGCCGGAAGTTTTCGATCAGCACGTCGGTGTCGGCGACGAGGCGGCGCACGACGTCCTGCCCTTCGGGCGTGCGCAGGTCGAGCGTGAGCGAAGCCTTGTTACGCGACTGCGCGGCCCACCAGACCGACGTGCCGTCGTGCAGCAGCCGCCATTTGCGCAGCGGATCGCCGACGCCGGGCGGCTCGACCTTGATGACGTCTGCGCCGAATTCGGCGAGCATCCGGCCCGCGAACGGCCCGGCGATCAGTTGGCCAAGCTCCAGCACGCGGATGCCGTCCAGGGGGCGTGTCATGACTGTCTCCGATGAAATCGTGTTGTCGACGACAGCGATCATGACGGCGTTCGCGCACCGCGAAAATCGATCGATGGTCAACCAGCCTTTCCGGAACGGAAAGGGGTGCGACGACGCGAGCGCATTGTCGGCTGCGTGTGGGTAGCCAGCCTTTCCATACCGGAAAGCGCGCTCGCGCAACGGTCAAACGACGGCACGCGCGGCGCCCGCAGAATCGGATCCGTTCCGCGCCACCGGGCGCCTGTCAGCGAGACCCGCCATGTTTTCCGTTTCCTCTCCCGCGAAGATCGTGTTGCTCGACCGCGCGACGCTGTCGCCGCAGACCGTGCTGAAGCCGTTTCCGTTTCCGCACGTGGCGCAGACGTTCGACCGGACGGCCGCGCACGAAGTCGCGGCGCGCATCCGCGATGCGGACATCGTCGTGACGAACAAGGTACGGCTCGACGCGACAACCCTCGCCGACGCGCGGCGGTTGCGGATGATCGCGATCGCCGCGACCGGCACCGATATCGTCGATCTCGATACATGTGCGGCACGCGGAATCGTCGTGAGCAATATTCGCGGCTATGCGGTGCGTACGGTGCCCGAGCACGCGTTCGCGCTGATCTTCGCGCTGCGCCGCAGCCTCGTCGCGTACCGCGACGCGGTACGCGACGGACGCTGGCTCGACAGCGGGCAGTTCTGCTTCTTCGATCATCCGATTCGCGACCTGGCCGGTTCGACGCTCGGGATCGTCGGCGACGGCGTGCTCGGGCGTGCGGTGGCCGCCATCGCGCGGGCGCTCGACATGCGCGTGCTGTTCGCCGCGCACGACGACGCGGCAGGCGACGGTTATGCGCCGCTCGACACGCTGCTGCGCGTGAGCGACGTGATCACGCTGCATTGCCCGCTCACGCCCGCGACGCGGCATCTGATCGACGCACACGCGTTCGCGCGGATGGCGCGCCGGCCGCTGCTGATCAATACCGCGCGCGGCGGCCTCGTGGACGAAAGCGCGCTCGTCGAGGCGTTGCAGTCGGGACGGATCGCGGGCGCGGGGTTCGACGTGGTCACGCAGGAGCCGCTGCCGGCCGCGCATCCGTTTCACGCGATCCTGTCGCATCCGGCGTTCATCCTGACACCCCATGTCGCATGGGCCAGTGACGAAGCAATGCAGGCGCTGGCCGATCAACTCGTGGACAACGTCGCCGCGTTCGTCGCCGGCGAGCCGCGGCATGTCGTGTGACACGCGCAAACGGAACGGCCCCGCTCGATTGCTCGAAGCGGGGCCGACGGAATGCAGGGTTGCCGACGGCAGCGACGCGGCACGTATCGGAGTCGTGCATTCGCGCTGTCTTGCGGCGGGTTTCCGAATACGTAACGAGACTGCTGCAGGGCATTCAGGCCGGCAGTGACGTCGCGCAAGTCCGAAAAGCGGAAAGCCGGTTCAGTAAGCGGACATCTCGACGCAAGGGTCGACCTTGGACGGCGAGCAGATGGCCGAGTACTTGGCGCTCTCGCGCATCAGCGCTTCGCCTTCGTGCAGCGCGATCTTGATCTCGGGGTGACGTTCGTACGCGAGGAAGGCCGAGCACACGACGGCGGACATCACGACGAGGGAAAACACAAATTTTTCAAGGGTTTGGAAGCGTTCAGGCATGGTATGACCTTTCTCTCATACCTGAAATTATACCTTGAGATAAGGGTTTTCCCTATACCTCTGCCCGCATACCGAGGATGCGTTCAAACGAGATGGACGCGGCGCTCGCGCCCTTTTTATCGGGAAAAGCAGCAGAGCGGCCCGCACAAGCGCAGCCGCCTGGAGGATGCAGGAGAAGAAGGCTGCCGCCGGCGCGTCACTGCGGCGCCGACGCGCCGCTCGCCGCATTGCCCGGCCAGGCCTTGCCGATATGGTCGATCAGCGACTTCGCGGTGCCGGTCACGAGCGCCGCGTCGACGCCCGACGTCTGCCATGAGCCGTCGGCCGCCTTCACGAAGGTGAGGTTCGCGCGCGACGGCGAGTAATCGGCGTTGCGCCACGTGACCACGACGTCGCACGAGTACGTCCGATCGCCGAGCTTCTTGCAGTCGCCGTCCGGTTTCGCCGACACGACGTCGGCCGACACGGGCAACGGCTGGCCGAACAGCGCGTTCAGCCCACCATGGTTCTCCGCTTCGAGCGCGCGGCGCACGGCGGCGTCGACGTCGCTCGACCCGGGACCGTCGTGGAGCAGATTGCAGGCGGCCAGCAGCGTCGAGGCGCCGGCGAGTGTCAGCAGCGTTTGAAACTTCATGGATATCCGTCGATCGGGTGAACGCCGCGTAGTCTGCAACGTCCGCGTGTCGTGCGCGGTATCCATTTGTAACCAATTGCACGGTTGCCCGACAGGCTGCCGGCCCGCGCGATCGTGCGGCGCCTCGCCTACTGCCGCTCCTGCTTCACGCGGCTCACGAGCTGGGTCGGACTGACGAACTGCAGCGCGATCACGACCCACACGAGCGTGATGGCCATGTAGATCATCGCCATCGCGTCGATCGACTGCGGCGCGCGCACGCCGGTCGAGAACACCGCGTAATACAGCGCGACGACGAGCGTCTGCGTGCTCGGGCCGGCGGTGAAGAACGTCAGCTCGAACATCCCGATCGTGCGCACCAGCACGAGCAGCCCGGCCGCGAGCATGCCGGGCACGAGCAGCGGCAGCAGCACGTAGCGGAAATAGCGCGACGTGTTCGCGCCGAAGATGCGCGCGGCGGCTTCGAGATTCGGGTCGATCTGCTCGATGAACGGCGTCATCACGAGGATCACGAACGGCAGCGCCGGCACGAGGTTCGCGAGGATCACGCCCGGCAGCGTGCCCGCGAGCCCGATCTTGTACATCACGGTCGCCATCGGAATCCCGTAGGTGACGGGCGGCACCATCAGCGGCAGCAGGAACACCAGCAGCGCGAAACGCTTGCCGCGAAACTGCACGCGCGCGAGCGCATACGCGGCCGGCACGCCGAGCGCGATCGACAGCAGCACGACCGCGCCGACGACCTCGACGGTCACCCACAGCACGCTCGCGAGCTGGAAGTCTTCCCACGCCTTCGCATACCAGTGCAGCGTGAAGCCCTGCGGCAACGGCGTGCCGAACCAGCGCGTCGCGACCGAGTTCACCGCGACGGTCGCGATCAGCAGCATCACGTTCAGCAGGAAGAACGTCATCAGCCCCCAGACGAGCGCCCTCCATGCGCGGCCGGCGAGATGGCTTTTCATCCGGTGCGGTTCCCTTGCATCGACGGGCCGCGCACCGGGCGCGTCGTGCTTCGGCGGCCACGTGCGAGCGGCATGATTGTCGGTCGCCATCAGCCCTTGCCTCCCATGACCGCACCCGTATAGAAGAAGCGGCGCGCGCCGAGCATCGACGCGACCACCAGCAGCTGCACGAAGCCCATCACGATCGCAATCGCCGACGCGAGCGAATAGTCGTAGCTCTCGAACGCGGCTTCGGCCGCCGCGATCGAGATCACGCGCGTCGGGCCGGCCGGCGCGCCCAGCAGCACGGCCGACGGGAACACCGAGAACGCCTGCACGAACGACAGGCATGCGGCCATCGCGAGCCCCGGTACGAGCAGCGGCAGGTAGATCCGCCGGAACTGCTGCCACGGGTTCGCGCCGAGCGTCGCGGCCGCGCGCGCGAGCGTCGGGTCGATGCCGCTGATGTACGACAGCATCAGCAGGAACGCGAACGGAAAACCCGACACGATCAGCGACAGCAGCACGCCCCAGTAGTTGTGCGTGAGGCGCACTTCGTCGGTGTACAGGCGCAGCCCCTGCAGCGCCTGCGGAAACCAGCCGTTCGGCCCGAAGTACGTGAGCATCCCGTCGGCGACGAGCACCGTGCCGAGCGTGACGGGAATCACGAGCAGCGTCGTGACGAACTTCTGGTACGGCGAATTGCGGCGCAGCGCGAACGCGACGGGCACCGCGATGCCGACGTTGAGCAGCGTCGCCGGCACCGCGAGCTTCAGCGTGACGAGCACGGTCGGCCACATCGCGGTGTCGGTGAAGAACTGCACGTAGTTCGCGAGCGCGCCGCCGCCGTTCGTCGGCTGGAACGACAGCACGAGGCCATACGCGAACGGATAGATGAACAGCGCGGCGATGAACGCAAGCGCCGGCGTGACGAGCCAGGCTTTCGCGTCGCGCGGCGCGCCGCCGGTCGCGAGCGTGCTCATGCGGCCTCCGGACGAGGTACCCCCGCGCATGCCGATTGGTGCAGCCCGTTCATTGCGCGTCTCCCGCATAGACGAGCGTGCGCGCCGGCGGCACGCGCAGCCGCAGCGCCTCGCCTTGCGCGAACTCGCCGGCCACGCGCGCCCAGATCGCGCCGAACGGCGTGATCGCGCGGATCAGCGAGTCGCGGCCGCCGTACTCGACCGTCTCGACGGTCGCGTCGAACGCATTGTCGGCACCCGCTTCCGCGCGCTCGATGTCGTCGGGGCGCAGCGCGATCACGACTTCCTTCGCGTCGAAGCCGGCCATCGGCACACCGACGAGGCGCACGCCACCGGCTGTCACTCGAACGCCGTCGCCGGCCATCCCTTCGAGCGTGAACGGCAGCACGTTGCGATAGCCCATGAAACGCGCGACGTGCAGATTGTGCGGGCGCGTGTAGACGTCCTTCGGCGACGCGACCTGCTGCACGACGCCCTCCTTCATCACGACGATGCGGTCGGCCATCGACAGCGCCTCGTCCTGGTCGTGCGTCACGTAGATCGTCGCGCGTTCGAGTTGCGTGTGGATGCGGCGGATCTCCGCACGCATCTCGATGCGCAGTTTGGTGTCGAGGTTCGACAACGGCTCGTCCATCAGCACGAGCGGCGGCTCGATCACGATCGCGCGCGCGATCGCGACACGCTGCTGCTGCCCGCCCGACAGTTGCCCGGGCAGCTTGCCTTCGTGACCGACCAGTTGCACGAGTTCGAGCGCCTGCTGCGCGCGCCGCCGCGTTTCCTGCTTCGCCACGCCGCGCATCTTGAGGCCGAAGCCGACGTTGTCGAGCACGGACATGTGCGGAAACAGCGCGTAGTTCTGGAACACCATCCCGAAGCCGCGACGCTCGGGCGGCAGCACGTCGATGCGCGTGTCGTCGAGCCAGATACCCCCCCGCGTGAGCGGCTGCAGCCCGGCGATGCAGTTCAGCGCGGTCGATTTGCCGCAGCCCGACGGGCCGAGCAGCGCGATGAATTCGCCGCGCCGGATCTCGAGGTCGAGGCCGTTCAGCGCGGCGACCTGCGCGCCTTCCGCATTGGTGAAACTGCGGCACACGCCGTCGAGCCGCAGCCGTTCGAAACTGTGCTTCATTCCACGAACTCCATCGACGCGGGCGCCGCGACGCCCGCCGGTTCAGCCGTCATTTCGACTTCTGCGAACCGATCTCGCGGTCCCATTTCTGGAACGCGGCGACCATCGCCTGCGCGTTGAGCGGCTGCACGTGCGGGCGATCGGCGAGCAGCTTCGCGTATTCGGGGCGGCCGAATTTCCTGATCACTTCCTGGCTGTGCGCGGGCGCCATCTCGAGCGTCACGCCCTTCACCGCCGGGCCCGGATAGAAGTAGCCGTCGTCGTAGGTCATCGCCTGTTGCGCGGGCTCGAGCAGGAAATTCATCAGCTTGAACAGCACGTCTAGCTTTTCCTTCGGCACGCCCTTCGGGATCACCATGTAGTGCGCGTCGTTCACCCACGTCATGTTGTCGAACGCCTGGACCCTGAATTCGGCCGGCACGATCCCGAGCGCGCGCGGGTTGAGATCCCAGCCGGTGACGGTCACGGTCATGTCGCGCGTGCCTTCGCCGAGCTCCTTCATCACCGCCGACGTGCCGCCCGGGTAATACGGCACGCAGTCGTTCAACTGTTTCAGGAACGCCCAGGTCTTGTCCCAGCCGTTGATCGGGTCCTGCGGATTCTTGTCGCCGAGCACGTACGGCAGCCCCATCAGGAACGTACGGCCGGGGCCGGAGTTCGCCGGGCGCGCATAGATCAGCTTGTTCGGATGCGCCTTGCACCACGCGAGCAACTGGTCGGGCGTCTTCGGCGGGTCGCTGACCTTCGCCGGGTTGTATTCGAGCAGCGGGCCGGCCGGCATGTAGGTCACTTCGAGGCCGAAGCCCTGCGCGAGATCCTGCATCTTGCGCGGGCCGGGCGCGTACTTGTCCAGCACGCCGGGAAGCGCGGCCGCGTTGTCGGGCAGGAGCTTCTGCCACAGGTTCTGTTCGATGCCGGCGGCCAGTGCGTCGGTGCCCGTCAGCACGAGATCGATGTCGGAGCGCCCCGCCGCCTGCATCGCCTTGATCTTGCCCGGCAACTGCGGCGCGGGTGCGTTCGTGAACGTGACGCTCGCGACGAGCCCCGGATTCTTCTCCTTGAATGCCTCGATGGCCTTCTGCGTCAACTGCAGGTTGCCTGCGACGTCGACGATGTTCAGCGATACGGGGGCGGCAACGGCGGCGCCCGACAGCGCGAAGCCCAGGGCGAGTGCGATCCGGCGGACGCGGCGAGCGATCGGGGTGGTGTTCATGTCTCCTCACTTCGGTCGATGGAAGGGACCTTTCTTGTCAGGAAATCATGACGGCGTTATACGATGTCGGTCAACAAAAAACCACGGGATGCGGGGCGGGACTTTCCCTGACAAAAAGCTTCCGTTGGTTGATGAATTGCGTTGGGGTGGATTTTGCCGGCGGTTGCGCCATCGCCTGACACGTCGTGTAGGACGTCGTATCTCGGTGGAAGACGGAACGCGTCGGACCGTATGTTGTCCGGCGGCCGGCGGAGCCGTGATGCTTGCCGTGTCTTGCGGCATCGTGAGCGACGCCGGGCACGGCTATCGCGCCGGACGACCGACCCCTGCATCGATTCCCCGGATCGGCTACAGTGGGCGCTTTCGGCGCGCTCCGCCCTGCCGCCGCGAACCGTGCGCGAGCGCGGCGGCACGGGCGCAGCGCGAATCATTCACTTCGACGAGCGAACCTTCATGCCCGATCTGTCCGCCTTCCCGATCACGCAAAAGTGGCCGGCCCAGCATCCCGACCGTCTCCAGCTTTACTCGCTGCCGACACCGAACGGCGTCAAGGTGTCGATCATGCTCGAGGAAACCGGCCTGCCGTACGAGCCGCACCTCGTGCGCTTCGACACGAACGACCAGTTGTCGCCCGAATTCCTGTCGCTGAACCCGAACAACAAGATCCCGGCGATCATCGATCCGAACGGCCCCGACGGCCAGCCGCTGCCGCTGTTCGAATCGGGCGCGATCCTGATCTATCTCGCGGACAAGACGGGCCAGCTGATCCCGAAGGATCTCGCGGGCCGCTACGAGACGATCCAGTGGGTGATGTTCCAGATGGGCGGCATCGGGCCGATGTTCGGCCAGGTCGGCTTCTTCCACAAGTTCGCCGGCCGCGATTACGAGGACAAGCGTCCGCGCGACCGCTACGTCGCCGAATCGAAGCGCCTGCTCGGCGTGCTCGACGCGCATCTCGCGAACCGCCAGTGGATGATGGGCGATACCTACACGATCGCCGACATCGCGATCTTCCCGTGGGTGCGCAACCTGGTCGGCTTCTACGAGGCGGGCGATCTGGTCGGATTCGGTGAATTCCGGCACGTCAAGCGGGTGCTCGACGCGTTTGTTGCGCGGCCGGCTGTCGAGCGAGGGCTCAATATTCCGGCACGGGGCTGAGTGACGGGGCGGCAGCGGGCATGCCGCCCGAGCCACGCTCGAGCCAGCCCACCGCAATGCGCGGTGGGCATTTTCTGCTCATCGCGAATTGTCGGGGACCGCTGGAAGACTGTCGGTGCTCGGCCAATCGCCGTCATACACGTCGTTGCTGCTTCGGAAATTCAAACGACGAATTTCCGCCCGTGAGCGGCCCTTTGCCTCGCACGAATCCTCGGATTGCCCGCCATGTTCGCACGCTCCGCGTGTGCCCGATCAGAACGCAGAGCGGATCGTGCCACCATCTACGCGGATCGTGGCGCCGCTCACGTAATCGGCATAGTGGCTTGCGAGATAAGCAACCGCGGCCGCGATCTCTTCGGGACGACCAAGACGGCCGACGTCGTTGGGCACCATGTCGCGAACGAAGCCGCGCTCGATCTCCTCCCACGTTTGGCCCCATCCGTGCTGCGGAGCAATGTGCTCGAGCAGTTCCCGGACGGCAGGCACGAGAATCGCGCCCGGCGCCACGATATTCGAGGTCACGCCGGAGTCCTTGAGGTCGCGGGCCAGCGAAACAGCGAGGTTGTGCCTGGCGGCAAGCGACGCGTTGTAGTCAGGCTGCATGGGGACCGGCTGACCGGCGAGCCCACCGCCGATCTGGATTACGCGGCCCCACCCACGCTCGCGCATGGCGGGCACCAGCCGCTGGATCATGCGCACGGCGGACAGTACGTTGACCTCATAGCTCTCCATCCACTTGTCGGGTAGGGCCGTGTTCCAGGTCAGATGGTGATAATAGCCGGCGTTATTGACCAGGATGTCGATGGCTCCCCCTTCGGTCGCCTGGGCAACCACGGCATTGGCGCCCGCATCGCTTGCAAGATCGCCCAGTGCGACTTCGGCATGGCCGCCCGCCGCTGTGATCGCTGCCGCGACCGCCGCTGCGCGATCACCGCTGCGGCCATGAACGACCACCGTTGCACCTTCCGCCGCGAGCATCTTGGCAATCGCCTCACCGAGTCCGGCCGTCGATCCCGTCACCAGCGCACGCTTTCCCCTCAGATTCAAATCCATGAGTGTTTTCCCTTGATCACCGTAAACTTATACAATCGTATACTTTTATGTTCAAAAAATCTACGGGTGTTTGATTAATGAAAACGCTGGGCAAGAAAGGCGCGGCTACGCGCGAGGCGATCCTCGCAGCCGCGCGACAGGCATTTACGCAGTCGGGCTACGATGTCGGCGTGCGCGAGATCGCTGAGAAGGCGGGCGTCACCGCGATGCTCGTGAATCGTTATTTCGGGTCCAAGGAACAGTTGTTCGAGGAGGTAGTCGACGTGGTACTGTCGGCGCCGGGCATCCTCACTCGGGAAGTGATGACCAACACGCCTGACGTATCGACACTATGCCGCGATGTCGCTGCCGCGCTCGTGGCGAAGACAGCACCGGACATCACCTCGATGGACGGGTTTCTGATCATGCTGCGGTCGGCCAACAACAGGCAGGCTACCGCCATTCTGCGCAGCAAGTTCGAAACGCACTTCGCCCGACCGTTAAGCGAACTGCTGCCCGGCGAAGCAACCTCGCAGCGGGCCGCGATGTTTCTCGCGGTCATTGCCGGCTTCCAGGTCATGCGGCAGGTCGTCGAGATGGCCGCATTGGCGCAAGCAAAACCGGATCAGCTGGAGCGACAACTACAGGCGCTCTTTGAGTTGCTGATTAGCGGAACTCCGATCAAGGACTTGGCGGGCTGAAGTGTTGCGAAAGGGCATTGCAAATATTGCCTAATGGCGGGTATGGCGTTGGTTGAGCCGTCCGCGCGCAAAAGCCGGACTGACCGCAACGGGTCGGCAAGCGACGTCCACGAAAATTCCGAAGAGCTTTTTTGCCCGCCGCGTACGTTTCCATCACGCAGTCTTCAACGCGGCGTCTCTTGCTCCTCTTCAGGCGCCCCGGCGTCCAGCCCCGCCAACAGTTTTCCCAGCAAGTGCGACAACTGCGCCTGTTCCGCCGCCGACAACACAGCCAGCACCGCACGCTGGTTATCGATATGCGCAACAACCGCTTCGTCGATCAGCGCTCGCCCGGCATCCGTCAGCGCGACCAGCGTGCCGCGCCCGTCGGCCGGATTCGGCCGGCGCTCGACCCAGCCGGCCTTCTGCAGCCGGTCGATGCGCGCGGTCATTCCGCCCGACGACATCATCAGCGCGTCGTACAGCGCGGTCGGCGTCAGCGCGAACGGCGCGCCGCTGCGCCGCAGCGTCGCGAGCACGTCGAATTCGCCCGGCTGCATGCCGTAGCGCGCGAATAGCGGATTGAGACGGTCGCGCGCGATCACGAGCGCGGCTTCCTGCAACCGCCCCATCACCACCATCGACGTTGCGTCGAGATCCGGACGCTCGGCGCGCCATTGCGCGAGCGCATGCTCGGCTCGATCCATTAACCCTCCTCGGTCTACCAGTTATCTTGACGTCGAGACAAATCCGCGTTTATCTTGATGTCGAGATACTTTACCTGAAAAACGCGCGGCGCCTTGCTGGCAGCCGCGCACCGATATCGAGGGCCTTGCGATGAATCGCTTCACTTCCCCCGGATGGCGGCTCGCCGCGATCGTGCTCGTCGGGCTGAACCTGCGGCCGGCGCTCGCGGCGATCGGCCCGCTGCTCGACATGATCCAGCGCGCAACGGGTATCGGCGACGGCGCGGCCAGCCTGCTGACGACGATTCCGATCCTGCTGATGGGGCTCGGCGCGCTGAGCGCGCGGCGCCTGCAGCGCATGACCGGGATCGCGGGCGGCGTGTGGCTCGGCGTCGCGTTGATCGGGCTGGCTTGCGCGTCGCGCGTCGGTGCGCAGCACGCATGGCTGCTGCTCGCGAGCGCGTGCTGCGCGGGCGTCGGGATCGCGATGGTGCAGGCGCTGTTGCCCGGCTTCGTGAAGGCGCATTTCGCGACGCGCATCGGCGGCGCGATGGGCGTCTATTCGACGTCGATCATGGGTGGCGCGGTGCTCGCGAGCGTCGTCGCGCCGTTCGCCGCCGCGCGCTGGGGCTGGCTCGCCGCGCTCGCGGGCTGGGCGCTGCCGGCGGCGCTCGCCGCGCTGGCCTGGCCGCTGGCGAGCCGTGGCGGCGACGCGCTTGCCGGCGGGCCGGCGTCGGTATCGAATGCACGGCCGTTGCGCTCGCCGCGCGCATGGCGGCTCGCGCTGTTCTTCGGCATCGCGACCGGCGCTTACACGCTCGTGCTCGCGTGGCTGCCGCCGTACTACATGCGGCTCGGCTGGTCGCCGACCGCGGCCGGCAGCCTGCTCGGCGGCGTGACGCTCGCGGAAGTCGTCGCGGGGCTGACGATTTCCGCGACCATCGATCGCCTGCCCGATCGCCGGCCCGCGCTGCATGCGGCGATCGCGTCGCTGTTCGTCGGCTTGCTGGTGATGCTGGCCGCGCCCGACGCGCTCGCGTTGCCTGCCGCGCTGCTGCTCGGCGCGGGGATCGGCGCGCTGTTTCCGCTGTCGCTGATCGTCACGGTCGACCATGCGGCCACGCCGGCCGATGCCGCGTCGCTGACGGGGTTCGTGCAGGGTGTCGGCTACCTGGTGGCGGGCGTGTTCCCATTCGCGGCCGGCCTGGCGCGCGAGCATCTCGCGGACCTGACGCCCGCGTGGATCGCGATGGCGTGCCTGTGCGCGGTGCTGTTCGTGCTCGCTGCCGGGTTTGCACCGAAGCTGGCGCGGCACGTCGCGCGGGCCTGAGCGACGCCGCGAGCCAGCGGCGCTGGCGCGCGTGCGTCAGCCCGCGCTCGCGTACAGCGTCGAATCCGCGAACCCTTCGGCGTCGAGCACGCGCCCGATCAGGATCAGCGCGGTGCGCTCGATTTGCGTGCCCTGCACCTTGCCGACGATGTCGGCCAGCGTGCCCGTCACGCGTTCCTCGTCGGGCCAGCTCGCGCGATAGATCACGGCCACCGGGCAAGCGGCGCCGTAGTGCGGCAGCACTTCGTCGACGATGCGCGCGAGATGACGCACGCCGAGATGGATCGCGAGCGTCGCGCGATGCGCGGCGAGCGCGCCGAGCGCTTCGCCTTCCGGCATCGTCGTCTTGCCCGCGAAGCGCGTGAGGATCACCGTCTGCGCGACGCCGGGCAGCGTCAGCTCGACGCCGAGCGTCGCCGCGCACGCGGCCGTGGCCGTCACGCCCGGCACGATTTCGTACGGAATCCCGAGCGCTTTCAGGCGGCGGATCTGCTCGCCGATCGCGCCGTACAGCGACGGGTCGCCCGAATGCACGCGCGCGACGTCCTGCCCTTTCGCGTGCGCGGCGGCAAGCAGCGCGACGATCGCATCGAGGTCGAGCTCGGCCGTGTTGACGACCTGCTCCGCGCAATGACCGTCGAGCACGGCGGCCGGCACGAGCGAGCCCGCATACAGGATCACCGGGCACGTGCGCACGAGGCGCTGGCCTTTCACCGTGATCAGCTCCGGGTCGCCGGGGCCCGCGCCGATGAAGTACACCGTCATCGAAAATTCTCCGTCAATTCGTGGGATGGCCCGCTGCGTCGCGTCACGCGCGCGCGGCCGGATCGAGTGCGTCGATGAGCGCGTTGACCGAGTCGAACGCGCGGTCGGCATCGGGCAGCGGCGGCCGGCGCAGCATCACGACGGGCAGCCTGCGTTCGCGCGCGACGTCGAGCTTGGCCTCGGTGGCCGCGCCGCCGCTGTTCTTGCTGACGACGACGTCGATGCCGGCCAGCGCGAACAGCGCGCGCTCGCCGTCAGCCGTGAACGGCCCGCGCGCGGCGATGACCTGTGCGCGGGCGTTGCCGGGGTGCGCATCGAGGCAGCGCACGAGCCAGTACTGGTGCGGCGGGATCGCGTCGAGGTGCGCGAGCGGTTCGCGGCCGAGCGTGAACAGCGGACGCCTGAACGGCGCGAGCGCGGCCTCGATGCCGGCCCAGTCGTCGACCATCCGCCAGTCGTCGCCCGGTTGCGGCGTCCACGGCGCGCGGCGCAGTGCCCACAGCGGCACGCCTGCGTCGCGCGTCGCCGCCGCGGCGTTCGCGCTGATTTGCGCGGCATACGGATGGGTGGCGTCGATCACGAGGCCGATGCCGGCGTCGCGAAGATACGCGGTCAGCCCGGCTGCGCCGCCGAAACCGCCAACGCGCACGTCGCACCGCAAATCGTCGGGCGTCTTGCCGAGGCCGGCCAGACTATAGACGTGATGCGGGCCGAGCGCGCGCGCGATTTTCAGCGCATCGCCGGTGCCGCCGAGCAGCAGGATGCGCGGGCTCATCGCGCCTCCCCGACGAAGCGGCCCTGTCGGTCGATCGCGAACATCTCCACCGCGACCGACGGCGGCACGATGTCGCGCGCCACTCGCAGCGCATGCGCGCAGACGAGATCGCCGAGCGGCACGCCGTCGGCCTGCGCGAGTTTCAACGCTTCCTGGCTCGTGTTCGCGGCGCGCATCGCGTCCTGCAGCGCCTCGCTCGCGCCGGCTTCCGCCGCCCACTGCGCGAGCAGCGGCAGATCGATGCTCGAATGGCGGCTGTGCAGGTCCAGATGGCCGGCCGCGAGCTTGCTCAGCTTGCCGACGCCGCCGCACATCGACAGGCGCGCGATCGGCGCGCGCCGCAGGTGCTTGAGCACCGCGCCCGCGAAATCGCCCATCTCGATCAGCGCCATGTCAGGCAGATGGTAATGCGCGCGCATCGCATCCTCGCTCGCATTGCCCGTGCAGGCGGCGATGTGCGCGATGCCGTTCGCCCGCGCGACGTCGATACCCTGATGAATCGACGCGATATAGGCCGAACACGAGAACGGCCGCACGATGCCGGTCGTGCCGAGGATCGACAGCCCGCCGACGATGCCCAGGCGCGGGTTCATCGTCTTCAGCGCGAGCGCCTCGCCGCCTTCGACGCCGATCGTCACGTCGAAACCACCCGTATAGCCGTGTTCGGCGGCAAGCGCTTCCAGGTGCGTGGTCATCATCTGGCGCGGCACCGGGTTGATCGCCGGTTCGCCGACCGCCAGCGTGAGCCCCGCGCGCGTGACCGTGCCGACGCCCGGCCCGGCATGAAAACGCACGCCCGGCGCCGCCGCGAGCGCGACGCGCGCGAAGATCAGCGCGCCGTGCGTGACGTCCGGATCGTCGCCGGCATCCTTGATCGTGCCGGCTTCGGCGCCGTCGGCCGTGGTGCGGCAGAATTCGAGCCGCATCATCACGCGCTGCCCCTTCGGCAGCACGATCTCGACCGCGTCGTCCGCGTGACCCGCGAGCAGCAGCCGTGCCGCCGCGAGCGACGTCGCGGTCGCGCAGCTGCCGGTCGTATAGCCGAAGCGCAGCGGCGCGGGCTGTTCGGGGGTTTCGTCGCGCATCACGCGTCCGTTGGGTTCGACATAGTCGACGAACCGGCCGCGTCGGCAGCGGCTGTCGTGTCGGGCTTGCGCACGTCGTACAGCGTGACCGGCAGCGGCTGTCGCCACGTGTCGAAGCGCCCGAGCGGCTCGGCATGCGCGAGCGACACGCGCGTGAGCGTGCCGCCGTGCGCATCGCGCCACGCGGCGAGCGCCATCTCGCCTTGCAGCGTGACCGCATTCGCGACCAGCCGCCCACCGGGTTTCAGCGACGCCCAGCACGTGTCGAGCACGCCGGGCGCCGTCGCGCCGCCGCCGATGAAGATCGCGTCGGGCGCGGCGAGCCCCGCGAGCGCATCGGGCGCACGGCCCGCGACGAGTTGCAGGCCCGGCACGCCGAGCGTATCGCGGTTGTGTTCGATGAAGCGCTGCCGTTCCGCATGCGCTTCGATCGCGATCGCCTGGCAGGATGGATGCGCGCGCATCCATTCGATGCCGATCGAGCCGCTGCCGGCGCCGACGTCCCACAGCAGTTCGCCGGCCGCGGGCGCGAGGCGCCCGAGCGTCATCGCGCGCAGGTCGCGCTTGGTGAGCTGACCGTCGTGGCGGTACGCGTCGTCGGGCAGGCCGGGCGTGAGCGCGCGGCGCGGCGCGTTGGGGCTCGCCCGGCAGTCGAGCGCGACGAGATTGAGCGCGGCGGTTTCGTCGATGTTCCAGTCCTGCGCGAGGCCGTCGATGCGCCGCTCGAGCGGGCCGCCCAGATGTTCGAATACGCTGACGCGCGTCGGCCCGAAGCCGCGGGCGGCGAGTTCGGCCGCGACCGCGGCCGGCGTGCGGCCGTCGGCGCTCAGCACGAACAGCCGCCGGCCCGGCAGCAGGTGGCGGCCGAGCGTCGCGAGCGGACGCCCGACGAGCGAGACCGCGCCGACGTCCTGCAGCGCCCAGCCGAGGCGTGCGGCCGCGAGCGACAGCGACGACGGCGCGGGCAGGACGCGCCATTCGTCGGGGGAAAGCGCGCGGGCGAGCGTCGCGCCGACGCCGAACAGCATCGGGTCGCCGCTCGCGAGCACGCACACGGGCGCGCCGCGGCGCGCGAGCAGCCCCGACAGGTCGAACGGCGACGGCCATGCTTCGCGCGCGGCGCGCAGCCGCGCCGGCAGCATGTCGAGATGCCGTTTCGCGCCGACCACATGGGTCGCATCGTGCAGCGCGCGCCGCGCGTGGCGTCCGAGCCCCGCGTAACCGTCGTCGCCGATGCCCACTACCGTCAGCCACGCCGTCATGCACCCTTCCCCATCGTTCGATTCCATCGTGTCGCCGCGCGGCCGTGAAAGCGCCGATGCAGCCGTCCGTATTGCAAAAAACGGCATGGTACCGTGTTCCACCCGGCGTTTCATCTGCCGGCCCGCCCGCGCCCGACCGTTGCCCGCTTTGCCCGCCGCGAACGCCGGGCCGGTCGCGAATCGCGGCCGAAATCGGGTATCCTACGGCCGTTCGTTCGCCGGTGCCCTTCGGGGCCGAAGAGGGAACACAGGGCGCACCGCGCGCCGCTGTGGCTGCCCCCGCAACTGTAGACAGCGAGCCGATCTCCCCCTCATGCCACTGGTTTCACCGGGAAGGCCGGGAGGCGGCGCCGACCTGTCAGCCAGGAGACCTGCCGGCCAGAAAGTGCGTGCGTGCCAGTCGGCGTCGGGCGGGGTGTACCGATGCGTTGGCCGCGGCGCCACACTGTTCCGGTATCCCGTTGAGTTCCGCCCCCGATTCGATTCCTGCGTCGCCCGTCGTGCGCCCGTCGGCTTGCCCGGGGCTCGTGCGCGTGGTCGCGGCCGCCGACGGCGGGCTGTGCCGGATCAAGCTGCCGGGCGGCCGGCTCGACGCGCGCCAGGCGCGTGCGATCGCCGCCGCCGCGCGCCTGTACGGCTCCGGCGAGATCGATGCGACCAATCGCGCGAATCTCCAGTTGCGCGGCGTTCGCGACGGCGCGGCCGATGCGCTCGCGCATGCGCTGCTCGACGCGGGGCTCGGCCCGCGCACCGGCGCCGACAACACCGCCGTCGATGCGGCCGCGCTCGCGGCCAGCGACGACATCCGCAACGTGATGCTGAGCCCGCTCGCCGGGCACGACCCGGCCGCGCTCGTCGATAGCCACGCGCTCGCCGTGCCGCTGCTCGACATGCTGGCGAGCGAGCCGCGCCGCGGCGAACTGTCGCCGAAGTTCTCGATCCAGTTCGATGGCGGCGAAGCGGTCGCGGCGCTCGATCATCCGCACGACATCTGGCTCGCCGCGTGGCGCCGTGGCGACGGCGCGGTACGTCTCGCGGCGGGGCTGGCCGGCTGTCCGCCGGTTGCGCACGGCGACCGGCCCGCGTCGGTCGACGTGTCGGTCGATCAGGGCGTCGCACTGGTTCGCGCGCTGCTGCTTGCGTTCCTCGATCTCGCGCCGGCCGACGTCACGCGGATGCGCGCGTTGCTGGCGA
Organism: Burkholderia sp. AU17457; assembly: GCF_002223255.1. NCBI lineage: Bacteria > Pseudomonadati > Pseudomonadota > Betaproteobacteria > Burkholderiales > Burkholderiaceae > Burkholderia > Burkholderia sp. AU17457. The sequence goes on along the minus strand of NZ_NKFB01000003.1, from coordinate 1,342,578 downwards.
CGTGCGGCGAACGCGCGCTGCTCGAGCGCGCGCAACAGGATCTGCCGTTCCCGCTCGCGGCCGATCCGACGCTTGCCGGCTGGCGGCGCACGCGCGCGGACGCCGCGTTGCGTTTCGGCGCATACCCGTCGCGCGACGCGGCGCGCTGCAGCGTCGGCGCGCAATTCGCGCTCGGGCGGCTCGACGCGGCGCAACTGGAGCGGCTCGCCGCGCTGGCCGAAGCCGACGGCGACGGCACGCTGTCGATGACGCCGTGGCAAGGCGTGTTCATGCACGGCGTGCCGAACGAACGCGCGGCTGCGGCGCGCGAAGCCCTCGCGTCGCTCGGGCTCGTGTGCGCAGCGTCCGACCCGCTGGCGACGCTCGTCGCCTGCACCGGCAGCGCGGGCTGCGCGAAAGCGCGCGCCGACACGAAGCACGACGCGCGCGTGCTCGCCGCGCGCGCCGGCCATCCGCTCGACGTGCATCTGACCGGTTGCGAACGCCACTGCGCGCTGCCGCACGCTGCCGCGCATACGCTCGTCGCGGTGGCGCCCGCACACTACGACCTTTATCGGCGCGACGCGGCCGCGGGCCTCGGCGCCCCGCTCGCGCGCCGTCTGACGATTGACCAGGCCGCGGTCCGACTCATGGACGCGCGGCACAGCCAGGACACCACCGATGCTTGACTACATTCGCGACGGGCAGGAAATCTACCGCCAGTCGTTCGCGACGATCCGCGCCGAGGCCGACCTGTCGCAGGTGCCGCCCGATCTCGAGAAACTCGCGGTACGCGTGATCCACGCAAGCGGGATGGTCGACGTCGTGTACGACCTGCGCTTCTCCGCCGGCGCCGGCACGGCCGGCCGTACCGCGCTCGCGGCCGGCGCGCCGATCCTGTGCGACGCGAGGATGGTCGCCGAAGGCATCACGCGCGCGCGGCTGCCCGCGGCCAACCGCGTGATCTGCACGCTCGGCGAGCCAGAGGTGCCGGACCTCGCGCAACGCCTCGGCAACACGCGTTCGGCCGCCGCGCTCGAACTGTGGCGTCCGCATCTCGCGGGCAGCGTCGTCGTGATCGGCAACGCGCCGACCGCGCTGTTCCACCTGCTCGACATGATCGACGCCGGCGCGCCGCGCCCCGCGCTGATCGTCGGTTTCCCGGTCGGCTTCATCGGCGCGGCCGAATCGAAGGCGGCGCTCGACGCCGACAGCCGCGGCGTGCCGTACGTCACGCTGCTCGGCCGGCGCGGCGGCAGCGCGATGGCCGCCGCCGCGGTGAATGCGCTTGCGACGGAGGTCGAATGACGAGCGCGCGCGGACGGCTGTTCGGCGTCGGGGTCGGCCCCGGCGATCCCGAACTGATGACGATCAAGGCGCTACGCGTGCTGCAGGCGGCGCCCGTGGTCGCGTATTTCGTCGCGAAGGGCAAGAAAGGCAACGCGTACGGCATCGTCGAGGCGCACCTGCTCGACGCTCAGACGCAACTGCCGCTGGTCTACCCGGTGACGACCGAGGCGCTGCCCCCGCCGCTGTGCTACGAGACGGTGATCGCCGATTTCTACGACACCGCGGCCGAGATCGTCGCCGCGCACCTCGATGCAGGCCGCGACGTCGCGGTGATCTGCGAAGGCGACCCGTTCTTCTACGGCTCGTACATGTACCTGCACGACCGGCTCGCGCCGCGTTACGACGCCGAGGTGATTCCCGGCGTATGCGCGATGCTCGGCGGCACGGCCGTGCTCGGCCAGCCGCTCGTCTATCGCAACCAGAGCCTGTCGGTGCTGTCGGGCGTGCTGCCCGAGCACGAACTGCGCGAACGCCTCGCGCGGGCCGACGCGGCCGTCGTGATGAAGCTCGGCCGCAATTTCGACAAGGTGCGGCGCGTGCTCGACGAACTCGGGCTCGCGAAGCGCGCGCTGTACGTCGAGCGCGCGACGATGGCGAACCAGCGCATCGTGCCGCTCGACGAAGTCGATCCGATGGCGTCGCCGTATTTCTCGTTGCTCGTCGTGCCGGGGGAAAAATGGCAAGGATGACGACGCCGCCCGCGATCGTGATACTCGGCGCGGGCGCGCTCGATACCGCGCGACGTATTCAGGCGCGTTATCCAGGCGCCCTCGTGCACGGTCTCGCATCGCGCGTCGATGCCGACGTGCCGTTCGACGAACTCGGCGCGCACCTGCGCGAACTCTATGCGCGCGGCTCGCCGATCGTCGCGCTGTGCGCGGCCGGCATCGTGATCCGCTGCCTCGCGCCCGCGCTTGCCGACAAGGGCATCGAGCCGCCGGTGCTCGCGGTCGCGGAGGACGGCTCGGCCGTCGTGCCGCTGCTCGGCGGGCTGACGGGCGTCAACGCGATCGCGCGCGAAATCGCCGCATGCGTCGGCGTCGCGCCCGCGATCACGACGAGCGGCGAACTGCGCTTCGGCGCGTGCGTGCTCAATCCGCCGGAAGGCTATGCGCTCGCCGATCTCGCGCAGGGCAAGCGCTTCGTGTCCGACCTGCTCGCGGGCGCGTCGACGCGCATCGACGGCGCCGCGCCGTGGCTCGACGACGTCGCGCTGCCGCGTGATGACGCGGCCGCACACGCGATTCGCGTGACGCCCGATGCGTGGCGCGGCGCGCACGATGAGCTCGTGATTCATCCGCGCAGCGTGGTGGTCGGCGTTGCCGCGGATGCCGTGCATGCGGACGAAGCGCTGGCCGCGCGCATCGAAGCCATGCTCGACGCACAGGGGCTCGCGCGCCTGGCGCTCGCGGCCCTTGTCGCGCCCGCATCGGCGATCGGCGAACCCGTGCTGGAAGAAGCGGCGAGCACGCTCGACGTGCCGCTGCGTTTCGTCGATAGCGACAGTGATCGCCACGCGCCCGCCGACGCCACCACGCTGGTCGGGCGCGCATTACGCGTCACCCACACGCTGCGTGAAGAATCGCACGGCCTCGCGTGCGCGATCGCATCGCATCCGGTCGATCCAGCCACGCTCGGGCGCGCACGCGGCCGCCTGACGGTGCTCGGCCTTGGCCCGGGCGGCGCCGCCTGGCTCACGCCGGCCGCGCGCGCGGCGCTCGCGGACGCGACCGACATCCTCGGCTATACGACCTACGTGAACATGGCCGGCCCGTTTCGGGCGGACCAGCGCGTGCACGGCACCGACAACCGCGAAGAAATGCAGCGCGCGCGCCATGCGTTTGAACTGGCGACCGAGGGCCGTCGCGTCGCGGTCGTGTCGTCGGGCGACCCCGGCGTCTTCGCGATGGCCGCAGCCGTACTGGAGGCGCTCGACGACGCGCGCGACCCGCGGTGGGCCGCGGTCGACCTGCGCGTGGAGCCCGGCATCTCGGCGTCGCTCGCGACGGCGGCACAAGCCGGCGCACCGCTCGGCCACGATTTCTGCGCGATCTCGCTGTCGGACAACCTGAAGCCGTGGGACGTGATCGAGACGCGCCTGCGGCATGCCGCGCAAGCCGATCTCGTGATGGCGTTCTACAACCCGATTTCGCGCGCGCGGCCGTGGCAGCTCGACCGTGCGCTCGATATCGTGCGCGCGCATCGGGCGACCGATACGGTGGTCGTGCTCGGCCGCGACATCGGCCGGCCCGGCGCGACGCTTTCGACGACGACCCTCGGCGCGCTGCGCGGCGACCAGGTCGACATGCGCACGATGGTAATCATCGGTTCGTCGACGACGCGTCGCTTCGCGATCGGCAACGCGCGCGAATGGGTCTATACGCCGCGCTGGTATCGCTGAGCGCAGTGGCACCCGCCGGGTTGCGCATGTCGCATCCGGCGGCGTTCGCACGAATGCGCATGCGCGCGAGCGAGCCGTTGATCGGCATGCCGGTTCGCTGGAACCGGTCCATCCGCGCGGCGTCGCGCGATCGATCGGAAAAAGTGCCCTCCGCGCGTTTCGATCTTCGACCGAATCGGCAAGTTCGTTACGTATCGGGAATCGAATAACAAAAAGAAGAACAACTAAGTTTCCTATTCGATGCGAATCCTCCAAGATAGGCACGCCGCCGGCGGGACACGTGCGTTGCCTGCCGGCGACGATACGCAGGCCAGCGTATCCCTCTTCCACTTGGAGAACACAGAATGAACAACAATGTGTTGCCGCGTTTCATTCCGCGTGCGTTTGCCGCGGGTTGTCTGCTCGCGATGGCGAGCGTGTCGCAAGGGGCCGGCGTCTATGCGCCCTATGTCGACGTGACGCTTTATCCGACACCGTTGGTCGATCAGATCGGCGTGCGCCAGGGCATCCAGCAGTTCACGCTCGCGTTCGTGGTCGCGGGCAACGGCTGCGTGCCGTCATGGGGCGGCGTCCAGCCGATCGGCAACGGCGCGAGCGGCGGGCTGCTGACCGCGCTGTCCACGTCGATCGCGAGCTACCGTGCGAAAGGCGGCGAGGTCGCCGTGTCGTTCGGCGGGGCGAACGGCACGCCGCTGATGCAGGCCTGCTCGACGGTTCCGGCGCTGAAGACCGCGTACCAGACGGTGATCGACACGTACGGCCTCACGCATATCGACTTCGACATCGAGGGCGCGTCGCAGCAGGACACGGCGGCGATCGCGCGCAACTTCCAGGCAGTCGCGCAACTGCAGGCCGACTACGCGGCGAAGGGCAAGCCGCTGCACGTGACGCTGACGCTGCCGACGATGCCGACCGGGCTCACGCAGGACGGCGTGAACGTCGTCAACGCAGCCATTGCGAACAAGACCGCGTTCGACGCGGTCAACGTGATGGCGATGGATTACGGCCCCGCGAACATCGACATGGGCGCCGCCGCGATCAGCGCCGCGCAGGCGCTCTATTCGCAGCTCGACACGGCGTTCAAGTCGGCCGGCCAGCCGAAGACCAACGCGCAGCTGTGGCAGATGGTCGGCGTCACGCCGATGATCGGCGTCAACGACGTGCAGGGCGAAACCTTCACGCTCGCGAATGCGCAGACCGTGCTGAACGCGGCCGTCGCGAACGGCTACGGCTTCTTCGGCAACTGGTCGGTCGGCCGCGATCAGGCGTGCCCGTCGGGCGGCACGTATGCGTCGCCCACCTGCTCGGGCGTCGCGCAGCAGCCGTACGCGTTCGCGACGATCTTCAAGAAGCTCGACGGCAAGTGGGGCGCGGGCGTCACGCAGGACCCGAACTACGGCGGCGGCTCGGACGGCGGCACGCCGCAGCCGGGCGCACCGTGGGCGGCCGGCCAGGTCTATACGGCCGGCGCGACGGTCACCTACCAGGGCACCACGTATCAGGCGCAGTGGTGGACGCAGGGCGACGTGCCCGGCCAGGCGGCCGTGTGGAAGCCGGTCGGCGGCGGCACGCCCGCGTGGTCGGCGACGACCGCCTATCAGGGCGGCACGTGCGTGACGTATCAGGGCGCGAAGTATTGCGCGAAATGGTGGACGCAAGGCGACAACCCGAGCGCGGGCGGCGTGTGGGTGAAGTCGTGACGGGGCGACACGCTCGCGCGTGACGTGCGGCGGGCCGTTGCCGGCGTGGCAGGACTGAACGCCGCCGACGGCCCGCCGCCGGCGCCGACGCGCGCCGCTGCCCTACCCGCGCGCGTGCTCGGCCTGCAGCCGCGCTTTCGCGTCGACGAGCAGCGCCGCATGCGTGTCGCGATGCTGGCGGATCCGCTCGGTCGGCCCGACGACCGACAGCCCGTACCAGTCGCCGTCGAGCGTCAGCGCGACCGCGATCGCCGACAGTTCGGGTGCGCTCTCGCCGAAGTTCTCCGCCCAGCCGAGTTCGCGAAACCGCGCGGTCTGCGCGACGAGCGCCGGAAGGTCGGCCACCGTCGCATCGGTAAAGCGTTCGAACGGCAGTTGCACGCCGAGCGCCTGCTGCGCGTCGCTCGCGAGTTCCGCGAAGATCGCCTTGCCGATCGAGTTCGCATGCAGCGGCCGCAGCTCGCCCGGCTGGCGCGTATAGCGGATCGCCTGCTCGGATTCGACGACGTCGAGATACGTGACCGACGCGCCCTGGATCTTGCCGAGGACGGCCGTTTCGCGGCTCGCGTCGCGTAGCGCGACGAGATGCGGATGCACGATGTCGACGACCGGATCGGTCGCGTCGATCGCGGCGGCGACCGTCTGCAGGCGCCGCGTCGGATAGTAGCCGCCGCGCCTGCGCACTTCGTACAGATAGCCGCGGCTCACGAGCGTGCGCGCCATCGCGAGGCAGCTCGACGCCGGCACGTTGAGCAGGCGCGCAAGTTCGGTGAGCGGCAGCGGCCGCCGTTCGGCGGCGAACAGCTCGAACAGGTCGAGCGTGCGGGCAACGAGTTTGACGTCCATGGCGAGCGCTTGATTCGGAACGGGAAACCGCGCGCCGGGCGGGCCGCCGGGTCGCTACGGTCAGTACGACTTCGGCAGCCCGAGCACTTTCTCCGCGATGTAGCACAGGATCAGTTGCGGACTCACGGGCGCGAGCCTCGGAATCATACACTCGCGCAGATAGCGCTCGACGTGGTATTCCTTCGCATACCCCATCCCGCCGTGCGTCGCGATCGCCGTCTGGCACGCCTGGAACGCGGCTTCCGCGCCGAGGTATTTGGCCGCGTTCGCCTCCGCGCCGCACGACTGGCCGGCGTCGTAGCGCGTCGCGGCCTTCATCACCATCAGCCACGCGGCCTCGAGCTGCATCCACGCCTGCGCGAGCGGATGCTGGATCGACTGGTTCTGCCCGATCGGCCGGCCGAACACCACGCGCTCGCACGCATACTGCGTCGCGCGGCGCAACGCGGCCTGCCCAAGCCCGATCGCCTCCGCGGCGATCAGGATCCGTTCGGGGTTCAGCCCGTGCAGCAGATAGCGGAAACCGTCGCCTTCGTTGCCGATCAGGTCGTCGCGCGACACGCGCAGGTTGTCGATGAACAACATGTTCGAATCGACCGCCTTGCGGCCCATCTTGTCGATTTCGCGCACCTCGACGCGCGCCCGGTCGAGGTCGGTATAGAACAGGCTCAGCCCGTCGGTCGGTTTCGCGACCTGATCGAGCGGCGTCGTGCGCGCGATGATCAGCATCTTGTTCGCGACCTGCGCGGTCGAGATCCAGATCTTGCGTCCGCTCAGCACGTAGTAATCGCCGTCGCGGCGCGCCTGCGTGCTCAGGTGCGTGGTGTCGAGGCCGGCGTCGGGCTCGGTCACCGCGAAGCACGCCTTGTCGCGTCCGGCGATCAGCGGCGGCAGGAAGCGCGCCTTCTGCGCGTCGTTGCCGAACACCTGCACCGGGTTCAGCCCGAAGATGTTCATGTGGACGGCCGACGCGCCCGACAGGCCGGCGCCCGACGCGCTGATCGTGCGCATCATCAGCGCCGCCTCGGTCATCCCGAGTCCGGCGCCGCCGTAGGCCGGGTCCATCGCGATGCCGAGCCACCCGGCGTCGGCGAGCGCCGCGTGGAAATCGGCCGGAAACCCGCCCGCGCGATCGCGTTCGAGCCAGTAGTCGTCGCCGAAGCGCTCGCAGATTTTCTCGATCGCGCTTTCGATCGCGCGCTGGTCGTCGGTCAGGTCGAACTGCATGGACTGCTCTCCCGGAAAGCGTGAACGGCCGCGCCGCTCACAGTGGAAACAGGCCCGTCGCGACCGCGGCGAAGACCATCAGCACGGTGGCGGCGAACAGGAACGGAATCGTGAATTTCTGGTGCTCGGCGAGCTCGACGCCGGTCAGGCCGACGATCAGGAACGTCGCGGGCGTGAGCGGGCTCACCGGAAAGCCCGTCGTCATCTGGCCGAGCAGCGCGGCCTGCGCCATCTGGATCGGCGGCACGCCGAGCAGCTTGCCGCTCTCCGCGAGCACCGGCAGCACGCCGAAGTAGAAAGAATCGGGATCGAACAGCAGACTCAGCGGCATCGACAGCAGCCCGAGCACGAACGGCATATGGCGCGCATGCTCGACCGGCACGTGCGCGACGACGACCTCGGCCATCGCCTTCAGCATCCCGGTGCCGGACATGATGCCGGTGAACGCGCCGGCGGCGAGCAGCACGCTCGCCATCATCAGCGCGGCCTTCGCATGCGCGTCGATCCGCTCGCGCTGCGCGTGCACGTCCGGATAGTTGATCACCAGCGCGGCGACCGTGCCGAGCATGAACATCACCATCGGGTCGACGATGCCCGACACCAGCGTGGCGAGCACGACGAGCGTCAGCGCGACGTTGATCGCGAAGCGTCCCGGCCGGCGCAACGCGCGTTCGGCGTCGGTCAGCTCGCGCGGCGCGATCGCGAGCGCGGCCGCGCCGGCGCGGTCGAGCCCGAGCCGTTTCGCCTCGCGCACGCCGAGCACCCAGGCGGTGCCGAACACGAACGCGAGCCCGACGATCTGCACCGGAATCATCGGCGTGAAGATCGCCGAACCGGGAATGTGCAGCGCCGCCGACGCGCGCAGCATCGGCCCGACCCACGGCAGGAAGTTGACGCCGGCCGCCATCGACGCGACGCATGCGAGGATGCGGCGATCCATCCCGAGCCGTGTATAGAGCGGCATCATCGCCGGCAGCGTGACGAGAAACGTGACCGCGCCCGAGCCGTCGAGATGGATCAGCAGCGCGAGCAGCGCCGAGCCCATCACGATGCGCGGCGGATGGCAACCGATCACGCGCAGCACGCCCGCGATGATCGGGTCGAGCATGCCGGCATCGGTGAGGATACCGAAAAATAGAATCGCAAAAACGAACATCCCGGCGATCGGGCCGATGTTCTGTACGCCGTGCACGACGAACTTGCCGGTCTGCAATCCGAAACCGGCCGCGAGCGACGCGGCCACCGGCACGACGATCAGCGCGACGAGCGGCGACAACCGCTTCGTGATGATCAGGCCGAACAGCGCGACGATGGCGACCGCGCCGATCCATGCGAGCATGATGCGTCTCCTCTTCAGCCGGTGCGCATGTCGGTGCGTGTCGATGCGCGGCCCGGCGTGATGTCCGAACGGGGGTGTGCCGGCGCGTGCGGCCATGCGCCGCCGGGCGGCACGGCCGGCGATGCCGGTCAGGTGCGGCGGTGGTCGTCGTTGCCGTTGTCGTCCGCGAACACCTGCGCCGCATGTTCGTTCAGCGCGGGCGGCGGCCGCCGGTACGTGGCCGGCGTGCGGCCGAGCTTGATCGGCGACGCGATGCCGCGATGCCGGCCCAGCTCGACCTTCATCCGCCGGTGCGCGACATGCGGATGGTCGAGCGCCGCGTCGAGCCCGAGCACGGGCGCGCACGGCACGCCGCGGCGCATCAGGTGCTCGGCGAGCGTCGCGCCGTCGTGCGCGGCCAGCGCCGTTTCGAGCAGCGCGCGCAGCGCGGCGCGGTTCTGGCTGCGCGTGCGGTTGTCGGCGAAACGCGGATCGTCGAGCCAGTCGCGCGTGCCGAGCACGTCGCACAGCGCGGCGAACTGCCCGTTGTTGCCGACCGCCAGGAAGATGTCGACGCCCGCCGTCGGAAAGCTGTCGTACGGCGTGATGTTCGGATGCGCGTTGCCGGTGCGCACGGGCGCGTTGCCCGAATGAAAGAAGTTCGGCGTATGCGGATGGAGGATCGACAGCGCGCAGTCGAACAGCGTCGATTCGACGAACTGGCCGCGCCCGCTCGCATCGCGCTCGCGCAGCGCCATCAGCACGCCGAGCGCCGCGTTCAGCCCCGTGACGAGATCGACGATCGGCACGCCGACGCGCAGCGGCGCACCGCCGGCTTCGCCGTTGACGCTCATCAGCCCCGCGAGCGCCTGCACGGCCGCGTCGTAGCCTGGCAACCCGCCGAGCGGGCCATCCGCGCCGAAACCCGACACGCGGCAATAAACGAGGCGCGGAAACCGCGCATGCAGCGCGTCGAACCCGAGCCCCCAGCGCTCCATCGTGCCGATCCTGAAGTTCTCGACCAGCGCGTCCGCGTGTTCGAGCAGGCCGAGCAGCCGCTCGCGATCGGCCGGCTGCGTCAGGTCGAGCGCGATGCCGAGCTTGTTGCGATTCACGCCGAGGAAGTACGACGCGGTATCGCCGTCGAACGGCGGGCCCCACGTGCGCGTCTCGTCGCCGGACGGCGGTTCGACCTTGATCACCTCCGCGCCGTGGTCGGCGAGGATCTGGGTCGCGTACGGGCCGCCCAGCACCCGCGACAGATCGATGATGCGCAATCCCGCCAGCGCGCCCTGCTGCTCGTGTTCCGCCATGCGTCTCGCTCCTGGTTCCGGTCGATCGGACTGCCGGTTCCGGTGGTCCGGCGCTTGCGCGCGGCTTGTCCGGATTCGGCGAATAATTCTTGTATGTGAATTTATATTCACACTCAGGAATTTCGTTGTCAAGCCCGGATGCACCCGGCCCCGGCGCGGCTCACGTCGCCGCGCGCAAGGGGGACGACATCGAACGCGGGCCGGTTGCGGTGGCGCCCCGCCGTTCGCTAAGCTGACGGGCCACGTTCATCCCGAACGATACGAGGCGAAACATTCATGAAACGATTGTGGCTGGCGGCCTTCGTGCTGGCGTCGACGCTGGGCGTCGCGCATGCGCAGAACCAGACTTTCCATTTCGGCGAAGGACAAACCGGGATGCCGGGCACTGCGCCGCATGCCGCCGCGCCGGCGGCCCGGCCCGCGCCCGCCCGTCGGCACGTGACCGCGCCGTCGCCCCATCACCGGCGTGCCGTTCACAAGCGCCGCCATTCGCGCCGCGCGAAGCCGACGCGCAGCGGGATCTACACGCACGCATGAGCTGTCGGCCGTTCCGTCGTGTGATCGCGGTGCACGGAACTGTCACGAACGGCCGGTAACATCGGCGCGGCGGCTTGCATGCCGTCGCCGCCTGCTGTCGGACAACGGCCGCCGGCGTGCACTTCTCTCCACGATTCAGCACCTGTCTTGCCAGAACATGCGCACCGGGCCGGATACCCTCGCCGTCATCAAGGAACGCGCCACGATCGTGTGCCGCCAGCGCAGCAGCGTGCTGCTGGTCGCGCGCACCGCGGCGCGCTGGTCGCTGCCGGGCGGCACGATCCGGCGCGGAGAGACGCCGCTCGAAGCCGCGCGGCGGGAACTTGTCGAGGAAACGCAGCTCGAGGGGCTCGCGCTCGACTACGCGGTGCAGTTCGGTGGGCTGACGAAGCTGCATCACGTGTTCGTGGCCGACGTACCGGCACACCTCACGCCGCGCGCGAGCAACGAGATCGCCCACTGCAAGTGGTTCGCGGTCGACCGGCTCGACACGCTACGGGCGAGCGTGCCGACACGCAAGATCATCGAGCTGCTGCGGCTCGACTGTTTTTCTGCGTTCGTCAGCGAGCCGCTTCGCTGAAGTCGGTACCGGCGCAGGCTCGGGCACGGATTGCGGCGACTACCCGCGCAGGAACGGGCCGGCCTTGCGTTCGAGCAGCGCGACGAGTTCGGGTTGCATGAACGCGTAGCGGTCGGGGATGTCGAGGCAGACGATCTTCCGGTGCTTCAGACGCGCACCGAATTGCGCCGACAGTCGCGCTTTGCGCGCGCGCTCCATCACGAACACGATGTCCGCCCAGTCGAGCTGCTCGGCGGACAGCCGCACGTCCGCGTCGGGCGCGAGGCCCGCGGAGTCGGTTTCGATGCCCGGCCACGCGGCGAACACCGCTTCGGCCGTCGGGCTGCGCAGCCGGTTGCGGCTCCAGATGAACAGAGCACGTGTCATGTCGCTTCGCGGCCGCCCGGGGGCCGGCTTAACCCTGCGGAATCGTGCCCGGCCGCACGTACGCGAGCATGTGCGGCACGTAATCGGCCTTGCCGAGTTCGACGCCGTGATGGCGCAGGATCGCGTACGCGGCGATCGCGTGAAAGTAGAACTGCGGCAGCGCCCAGTCGCGCGCGTACTGTTCACCCGTCATGTCGAACGCGATCCCGTTCGGCATCTCGAGCGAGATCGGCAGCGCAGCGCCGCCATCGAGCGCATCCGGTGCGAGTTCACCGAGAAAGGCGAGCGTGCCGGCGATGATCGCCTGCGCATCGGCCGGCGAGCCGGGTTGCGCATCGGCGTTCCAGCCCGCCTCGCGCAGTGCGAGCAATGCCGCCGGCAGCGGTTCGCCGCGCAGCCGGTGCACCGGCTCCATCGCCTGGAAACACGAGAAGCGCACCTGCGCGGCGAGCGGATACATGTCGGGCGCGAGCCTCAGCGTCATCGCCGCGTCGGGTTCGTCGCCGGCGGCCTGCCGGTGGGCGACGGCCTTGTCGAGCCACGCGGACTGGGCGCGCAGCATCTGGGTGTAGGTCGGAACGAGAAGTTGGGTCGGTGACACGCGTGCGCTCCTGTGCTGGGGTTCGGGCCACACGATAGCAGCGTCGGCGCGAACCGGCATCCTGACCGGGCGCAGATGCGTGACGTCACGGCTTGCCGTGCCGCGCCAGGAACCGGTCGAGCTGCGACGCGAACGTCTTGCCGTCGCGCGCGCTGAACGGCGCCGGCCCGCCCGTGTCGATGCCCGCGCTGCGCAACTGGTCCATCATCGCGCGCGTCGACAGGCGTTCCTCGATGTTCTCGCGGCTGAACCAGTTGCCGCGCGGGTCGAGCGCATGCGCGCCCTTGTCGAGCACGGCGGCGGCCAGCGGGATGTCGGCGGTGATCACGAGGTCGCCGGGTTCCGCCAGCTCGACGATGCGCGCGTCGGCCACGTCGAAGCCGGCCGGCACCTGCACGGCCTTGATGAACGGCGACGGCGGCGTACGCAGAAACTGGTTCGCGACCAGCGTCACGCGGATTTCGGCACGACGCGCGGCGCGAAACAGCATGTCCTTGATGACGGCCGGACACGCGTCGGCATCGACCAGTACTTGCATGGCGGGAGTTTCCAGTGGGCGGAAGCAGAAGCGGCGATCATAGCGCACCGCGGGCCGGCCATCAGCCGGCGAGATCCGTGCGAAGCGCGTCAGCCGTCACCCACTGCGCGCCCCAGGCCGCGGCGAGCCGCGCACCCTGCCCGATTCGCACGGCCGCATCGTCGAAGTCGACGAACACGACGTGATCGGCCGCCGCGGGTTTGGCCGGCATATCGCGCGTGCGCCCGTCGGACAGCACCCACAGCCAGCGCGTTTTGCCGGGCTCGCGCCGCGCGTCGCGGGCGAGCAGCTGCGCGGCGGTCGCGATGCCGTCCGCGAGCGGCGTGCCGCCGCCGCCGTCGACCGGTTCGAGCCAGCGCGCGTTCCACCAGCGCGGCACGGCCGGGCCGAAGCGCCGCGCGGCGCCGTTGCCGCCGAAGCAGACCAGTGCGGTTTCGACACGTGCGCGCGCAGCCTGGTCGAAATACGCGACGATCAGCCCCTTCGCGAGCGCGAGCCGCTCGTGCGACAACATCGACGCCGAACAGTCGAGCACGAAGCAATGCAGCGCGTGCGGCGTGCCCGCGCGCTTCCCGTAGCGCAGATGCTCGCGATGCAGCGGGCCGCCGCGTTTCGCGGCAAGCGTCGCCGGCCACGCGACGGCCGTGCCGACGCGCACCGTGCCCGGCACGCGCCCGGCGGCGCCTGACTGCCATCGAGGACCGCGAATCGCGTTCGCGGCGGCGCCGGCTCGATGGCTCAGCGTTTTTTTAGCGGCAGCGGCACCACGCTTTTCACGTCGCGCAACCCGACCGGCTCGGGCGGCAGGTAGCCCCAGTCGCCCTGCGATGCGGACGCGTCGGCCTCCGTGTCGTCGGTGTCGCGCTGTTGTTTGTCAGGCTGCCGCGGGTTATCCGACCGCAAACGATCGTCGCGCTCATCACCTTGCCGCGACGATTGCTGCGACGGCGGCGGCCCCGCATGGCGCCGATGCCGCAGCACGGCGTCGGCCACGCGCGCCACATGCGACACCGTCACCGCGTCGGCCTGCTCCAGCGCGGCCAGCGCACGCGCGGCGCGCAGCATCACGAGATCGGCGCGCAATCCGTCGACGGCCGCGTCGATGCACAGCATGCTGACGCGCGCATGGACCGCATCGTCGAAATCCAACGCCGGCAGCCGTGCACGCGCCGCATGAATCCGGTCCGAAAGTTCGCGCTGGGCCGCCGCGTGACGCGCGCGAAACGCGTCCGGATCGAGATCGAACGCAAGGCGCGCCTTCACGATCCGCTCGCGCTGGGCGGCGTCGAAGCAGTTCTCCAGCTCGACCATCAGCCCGAAGCGGTCGAGCAGTTGCGGGCGCAACTCGCCCTCCTCGGGATTCATCGTGCCGACCAGCACGAAGCGCGCGTCGTGCGCGTGCGACACGCCATCGCGCTCGACGATATTCACGCCGCTCGCGGCGACGTCGAGCAGCGTATCGACGAGTCCGTCGGCGAGCAGGTTCACTTCGTCGACATACAGCACGCCGAGATGCGCGCGAGCCAGCAGGCCGGGCCGGAAGCGCACGCCGTTTTCGGCGAGCGCGTGCGCGAGATCGAGCGTGCCCGTCACCTGCTCGTCGCTCGCCGACAGCGGCAGCGTGACGAACTGCCCTTGCGGCAACAGCTCCGCGAGGCCGCGCGCGGCCGTCGATTTCGCGGTGCCGCGCGGCCCGCTGACGAGCACGCCGCCGAGCGACGGGTCGATCGCGGCAAGCAGCAGCGCCTGCTGCAACGCGTCCTGCGCGACGAGCGCCGCAAACGGAAAAACCGCGCGGGCGCGGTGCGTCGTCGGATCGGTCATCGCCGTCCTCCTTCCTGGCGTTGTTCGCTGGCGAGCCAGATCGCCTCGATCCGCTCGCGATAGGGGCCCGGCTGCTGCCACAGCCCGCGCTGCATCGCTTCGACGAAGCGCTCGCAGATGCCGTGCAGCGCCTTCGGGTTGTGCCGTTCGACGAACGCGCGGGTGGCGTCGTCGAACAGGTACGCGTCGGCGACGAGCGCGTACTGGTGATCGGACAGCACGCGTGCGGTCGCGTCATAGCCGTACAGGTAATCGACGGTCGCGGCGAGTTCGGCCGCACCCTTGTAGCCGTGACGCTTCACGCCGTCGAGCCATTTCGGGTTGACGACGCGCGAGCGGATCACGCGCGCGATTTCCTCGCGCAGCGTGCGCATCTTCGGCGCGACCGGGTTCGCATGGTCGCCGTGATAGACGCTCGGCTGCTGCCCGGACAGGTGCCGCACCGCCGCCGTCATTCCACCCTGGAACTGGTAGTAATCGTTCGAATCGAGGATGTCGTGCTCGCGGCTGTCCTGGTTCTGCACGACGACGTCGATCGTCGCGAGCCGCGCGCCGAACACGTCGGGCGCCGCGTCGCCCGCGCTGTTCTGCGCGTATGCATGGCCGCCCCATTGACGGTAGGCATCCGCGAGATCGGCGTCGGTCTGCCAGCGGCGCTGGTCGATCAGGTCCTGCAGGCCCGCGCCGTAGCTGCCCGGCCGCGCACCGAACACGCGCCAGCCGGCGCGGCGCCGTGCTTCGTCGGGCGCCACGCCCTGCGCGATCCATTTCGCACGTTCGCGCTCGATGCGCGCGCGGATCGGGTTCAGTTCCTCGGGCTCGTCGAGCGCGGCAACCGCCTGCACGGCCGCGTCGAACAGGTGCATCAGGTTCGGGAACGCATCGCGGAAGAAACCCGACACGCGCAGCGTCACGTCGATGCGCGGCCGGTCGAAGATCTCGATCGGCAAAATCTCGAAGTCGGTCACGCGATGGCTGCCGTGCGCCCATTTCGGCCGCACGCCGATCAGCGCGAACGCCTGCGCGATGTCGTCGCCGCCGGTGCGCATCGTGGCCGTCCCCCAGACCGACAGCCCGATCGCGCGCGGATAGTCGCCGTGATCCTGCAGATGGCGTTCGATCAGTTGCTGCGCGGATTTCAATCCGAGCGACCACGCGGCCTGCGTCGGCACCGCGCGCGTATCGACCGAGTAGAAATTGCGGCCCGTGGGCAGCACGTCGGGACGGCCGCGCGACGGTGAACCGCTCGGCCCCGGCGGCACGAAGCGGCCGTCGAGCCCGCGCAGCAACTGGCGCATTTCCTCGCCGCCGCACGCATCGAGCGCGGGCAACAGCGTCGAACGCACGCGTTCGAGCACCGCGAGCGTATGCGGCCATTCGCCGGCCGGCGGAATGTCGAGGTCGGGATCCTCCGAAGCGGCTCCGCACACGACGTCGAGCCAATGCTGCGCCAGCCGTTCGAGCCGCTCGCGCGTATCGCCGGCATGACGCCACGGCGACGCGTCGAGCGTTTGCAGCACGGCCGGCCGCGGCCCGGTCCACGGTGCGGCCCAGTCGGCCGAAAGCGGGTCGAAATCGTCGCCAAGCGCGAGATCGCGCGCGAGCGCGCCGATCAGGCCGGCCCGTTCGCCCTTGCCGTCTCCAATCGGGAAGCGTGCGAGCGCGAGCAGCGTGTCGCGCCGCTGGCGCTCGACCGGCGACGCGCCGAACACGTGCAGCCCGTCGCGAATCTGCGCTTCCTTCAACTCGCACAGCCACGCATCGACGCGCGTGAGCAGCGCATCCTCGTCGCCCGCATCGCGCGGCGGCGACACGCTCAGCTCGTCGTGTAGGCGATGCTCGGCGATCGTCGCGAGGATCGTCCTGCGCAGCAGCTTCGCGCGCCGCGCATCGACCATCAGCGCCTCGTAGTATTCGTCGACCTGCCGTTCGAGATCCTGCAGCGGACCGTAGTTTTCCGCGCGCGTGAGCGGCGGCATCAGGTGATCGACGATCACCGCCTGCGCGCGCCGCTTCGCCTGGCTGCCCTCGCCCGGATCGTTGACGATGAACGGATACAGGTGCGGCAGCGGCCCGAGCGTCAGGTCGGGCCAGCACGCGTCGGACAGCGCGACGCTCTTGCCCGGCAGCCATTCGAGGTTGCCGTGCTTGCCAAGATGGATGACCGCGTCGACGCGATACGCATCGCGCAGCCAGAAATAGAACGCGAGATACGCGTGCGGCGGCACGAGGTCGGCATCGTGGTAGCTCGCGTAGTCGTTCTCGTCGCGCGAGCGCGACGGCTGGATGCCGACGAACACGTTGCCCGCGCGCCAGCCGGCGATCGTGAAGCGCTGTTGCCGCAGCGTCGGGTCCGCTTCGGGCGGCCCCCAGCGTTCGTTCAGCGCGTCGCGCACGGCCGCCGGCAGCCGCGCGAAACGCGCGACGTAATCGGCCAGCGCGTAACTCTGAAACGCGGGCCGCAGCGTGCGCATGGCGGGATCGTTGGTCACGCCTTCGGTGAGTTGCGCGATCAGTGCGTCGCCGTCGGGTGGCAGGTCGGCTACCGTATAGCCCGCATCGCGCAGCGCCGCGAGCACGCGCAGCGCGGATGCGGGCGTGTCGAGCCCGACGCCGTTGCCGATCCGCCCTTCGCTTTGCGGATAGTTCGCGAGAATCAGCGCGATGCGTTTGTCGGCGTTATCCAGCGTGCGCAGCCGGCACCAGCCGCGCGCGAGCGCCGCGACGAACGCGATCCGCTCCGCATCCGGCTGGTAGCGCACGACGTCGACTTCGGTGTGCGCGCAACGATACGCGAGCCCCTTGAAGCTCACCGCGCGCGTGACGATGCGCCCGTCGACTTCGGGCAGCGCGACATGCATCGCGATGTCGCGGGCGTGCAGCCCCTGGTTGTCGGCCACCCATGCGTCGCGATTGCCGCCGGACAGGATCACCTGCAGCACCGGCGCGTCGCCGGCCAGCACGTCGGGCTCGGGGCTGTCGATCGCGCCGGCCGCGAACGCGGTGGTATTCAGCACGAGCGCGACGTCATGCGCATCGCACAGTTGCGTGATGACCTCGCGGCTCACCGCGTCCTTCAGCGACGTCACCGCGATCGGCAGCGGATTCAGCCCTTCGTCTGTCAATGCATCGGCCAGCGCGTCGAACACGGCCGTGTTCGCAGCCTGCCAGTGCGCGCGATAGAACAGGATCGCGACGACCGGCGCGCCGGGCGTCCAGCGCGGCCGCCAGTCGTCGACGCTCGCACGGTCGCGCGCCGGGTGATACAGCGCGGCGGCCGGCAGCGGGCGCGGCGGTTCGGGCGCTTCACCGAATCCGAGCGTGTGAAACGCGATGCTGCGCAGCAGCGCGTCGGCGTTGTGCACACCGCCTTCGCGCAGGTAGCGCCACCACAGCCGGCACAGCTCGGCCTCGACCGTGCTCTTCGCGACGAGATTCGGGTCTTCCTGCAGGTCGCCCGAGAACATCGCGAGCTGCTGCCCGCGCTTCGATGCGAGCGACACGGCCTGCTCGATCCCGTACGGCCAGTACGCTTCGCCGCCGAGATGATCGATCACGACCGTCTTCGCGTGGCGCAGCACGTCGTCGACGTAGAAATCGACCGACGCCGGCTGCCGCAGGAACGTGACGTTCGCGAGCCGCACGCTCGGGAATCCTTCGGGCAAGTGCGGCACGACGCTCGCGAGCAGCGACAGCGTCGTGTCGGCCGAACTCAGGATCACGATGTCGGCCGGCTGCTGGTCGATCCGGACGACGCCCTGCGTATCGTCGACGAAGCCGCCCGGCGTGGTGCGCAACAGATGCATCGTGCGTTACGCCTGTTGCGGCTCGGCCGCGCACGCGGCGTCGAACGCACGTTGCAGCACGGCCGCGTCGAGATCCTCGCCGATCAGCACGAAGCGGCTCGCGCGCGTTTCGCCGTCCTGCCAGCGGCGGTCGAAATAGCTGTCGAAACGGCGTCCGACGCCCTGGATCACGAGCCGCATCGGCGCGCCGGGCAGCGCGGCGAAGCCTTTCGCGCGGTAGATCGTGTGCGTTTCGACGACGCGCTGCAACGCGGCGATCGTCGCTTCCCGCGTGCCGGCGTCGCCGGACACGACCACCGAGTCGAAGTCGTCGTGATGGTGATCGTGATCGCCGTCGTCGGCCGAGCCGTGATGATCGTGGCGCAGGTGGATCGTTTCCTCCGATGCCGATTCGAGGCCGAGCAGCATCGCGAGATCGAGCTCGCCGCGCGTCGCGCGCACGATCTTCACCTGCGGCGGGATTTCTTCGCGGATCGCGGTTTCGATCTGCGCGAACTCGACGTCGTCGACGAGGTCGGCCTTGTTCACGATCACGAGATCGGCGGACGACAGTTGATCGGCGAACAGTTCGTGCAGCGGCGATTCGTGGTCGAGGTTCGGATCGGCGCGACGCTGCGCGTCGACGGCCTGCGGGTTTTCCGCGAACTGGCCGCTCGCGGCGGCCGGCCCGTCGACGACGGTCACGACCGCGTCGACCGTGAAGCTGTTGCGGATCGTCGGCCAGTTGAACGCCTGCACGAGCGGCTTGGGCAGCGCGAGGCCCGACGTCTCGATCAGCACGTGGTCGATATCCGCGCGGCGCTCGACGAGCGCCTCCATCACCGGATAGAACTCTTCCTGCACGGTGCAGCACAGGCAGCCGTTCGCGAGTTCGTACAGCTGGCCCGATGCTTCGCCCTGCGCGCCGTCGGCATCGTCGCAGCCGATGCCGCAGCCCTTGAGGATTTCGCCGTCGATGCCGAGCTCGCCGAATTCGTTGACGATCACCGCGATGCGGCGGCCTGCGGCGTGCTGCAGGATGTGGCGCATCAGCGTCGTCTTGCCGCTGCCGAGAAAGCCCGTGACGATCGTGACGGGCAGCTTGCGTAGGGTCATGGTAGGTCCGGTGTCGAAGAGGGAATCAGGACGGGATCGTCGCGTCGGTGGCGGCGTGGCAATTCATCGGGCGACGCGCAGGAAGATCGCCGCGTGATCCGCGCGGACAGCCGCGCGACAGGCGGAACAACGAATCGGGCATGGTGCTTCCTTGCGAACGGTCGACATCGTGAATGCCAACACGGCTGCCGCCGGCCTCGCCCGTGCCGCCTCCCGTTCGCCGCGCCCGCCGCGCACGTGCGGCGGCAGATGGACGGAGCAAGCGTCGAACACCGGGCGTCGGGCCGGCTGCGGCCGTGGACGATGCGCCGCCTCCCCGCGGCGCTGAACCCCAACGTTTAGGCCGGTATCCGGGCTGACGAACACGCCGCTTCGCCTTCCCGGATGCGTCGCATCCAGTGGCGGTCGTCCGCATGCGCATGGCATGCGGCGAAGCGGCACTGCGTGGCGCTTGCGCGCGACGCGTTCGCTTACCGTTGCGGGGGCAGCACAGGTTGGCTCGACTGCGGTGCAGGCAGGCTCCCTGTTTCCCGTTTAACTGCGCGTGCCGGAGCGGCGCGCGCGAGCACCAAAACGCGTGCGAGTGTAGGCGGCGGGGCCGGGAGCGTCAAGGCAAAACGGGCCGCCGCCGGGCGTTCGCCGCGGCCGCGCGCCCACGCGGGAGGCCGCATCCTGCCCCCCGCAGCGGGTTCGCGCGGGTCGGTCGCTGTGCTATCGTATGCGCCGCGTTCGGTGCTCGCATGCGCGTTCCGCGCCTGCAGTTAAACGGGAAACAGGAGGCGGACAT
Source organism: Burkholderia sp. AU17457 (assembly GCF_002223255.1). Lineage (NCBI taxonomy): Bacteria > Pseudomonadati > Pseudomonadota > Betaproteobacteria > Burkholderiales > Burkholderiaceae > Burkholderia > Burkholderia sp. AU17457. The sequence goes on along the minus strand of NZ_NKFB01000003.1, from coordinate 1,322,310 downwards.
CCGCCCGGCCTGTGCTGTCCCCGCAACGGTACGCCGCCCGCGCAACGCGCTTTCCCGCGCGTGCGCCCAGGCCGCCCGCGATGCCACTGCCCTTCGACCGGGCGGGAAGGCTGCGGCCTGGCAAGCGGCCAGCCCGGATACCGGCCGACGCAAGGGGCGAGCGCGATGCTCGCCGAACGCCCGATCCGCGGGGAACGGATGGGGTGCGCATTCCACCGCGTTCGCGCGGGTTTCGCCCGATCCGACATGCACTGCCTGCCCGCCGGCCGCCGATGTGCCGCCCGCCTTCCCTGTTCCACCGTTTCGACACGGTGTGCGCCGTGCCGCGCGCGATGAGCCGCGCGTGGCTGATCGGCGCCGGCCCCGGCGACGCCGACCTGCTGACGCTCAGGGCCGTGCGCGCGATCGGCGCGGCCGACGTGCTGCTCGTCGACGATCTCGTGAACCCCGACGTGCTGCGTCACGCGCGCGCCGATGCGCTGATCGAGCACGTCGGCAAGCGTGGCGGCCATGCGTCGACGCCGCAGGAGGCGATCGTCGCCACGATGCTTGCGCACCTGCGCGCGGGCCGCAGCGTCGCCCGGCTCAAGGGCGGCGATCCGTTCGTGTTCGGCCGCGGCGGCGAGGAGCTGATCGCACTCGGTGCGGCAGGTTTTCCGGCGGAAGTCGTCAACGGCATTACCGCGGGCATCGCCGCGCCGGCCGCGCTCGGCATCCCGGTCACGCACCGCGGCGACGCGCAAGGCGTGATCTTCGTCACGGGCCACGGCGCGGGGGCCGATGAGCCCGACTGGCGCGCACTCGCGGCCACCCGCATGACGATCGTGATCTACATGGGCGTCCGCCGGCTCGACGCGATTGCCGCGGCGCTGCGCGACGGCGGCCTGCCCGGCGACACGCCGTGCGCGGCGATCGAGAACGCGACGCGCCCCGAACAGCGCCACGTGCTCGCGACGCTCGATACGCTCGTCGATCGCATCTCGGAAACCGGTATCGGTTCGCCGGCGATCGTCGTGATCGGCCGCGTCGCGGCGCTCGCCGACGATCCGGCGGTGCGTGCGGCGCTCGGCGGCCGCGCATGATGCGCATCGCGCTCGGTGTCGGTTTTCGCTCGGGCGTCACGGCCGCGCAACTCGATGCCGCGATCCGCGCCGCGCTCGCGCGCTATCCGGCCGCCGAACCGGCGCTCGTCGCGACGCTCGCCGACAAGGCGCGCGCCCGTGCGCTGCGCACGCTGTGCGCGCGCCGTGGCTGGCCGCTCGTCGCGTTCGACGCGGCGCAACTCGCGAGCCATCCGGAACTGGCCGCGAGCGGCCCGTCGGACGCCGCGCTGGCCCGCTTCGGCATCGCGGGCGTGGCCGAGCCGTGCGCGCAGCTCGCCGCGCCGCACGGCCGGCTGCTCGGCCCCAAATCCATTCTGGGCGGCGTGACGGTCGCGCTCGCCGGCCCGCTCTGAACTCATTGTTTCGCTTTCGAGAGGACGATTTCCGATGAAGACCGATTCCGAATCCCATCAGCGGATGGCCGAACGCCGCCGCGCCGGCCACGAGAAAAAGCAGGCCGCCGCCACGCATGAGAAAGGCCTGCTGATCGTCCACACCGGCAACGGCAAGGGCAAGAGCACGGCCGCGTTCGGGATGGCCGTACGCGTGCTCGGCCACGGGATGCGGCTCGGCGTCGTGCAGTTCATCAAGGGCGCGCTGCATACATCCGAGCGCGACTTCCTCGGCGCGGTCGCGGAGTGCGATTTCGTGACGATGGGCGACGGCTATACGTGGAACACGCAGAACCGCGACGCCGATATCGCGACTGCGCGCAAGGGCTGGGACGAAGCGCGCCGGATGATCGAAAGCGGCGACTACCGGATGGTGATCCTCGACGAGCTGAACACCGTGCTGAAGTACGAATACCTGCCGCTCGACGAAGTACTCGCGACGCTCACGGCCCGACCGGAGTCGGTGCACGTCGTCGTCACCGGGCGGCACGCGCCCGATGCGCTGATCGATGCGGCCGATCTCGTCACCGAAATGCGGCTCGTCAAGCATCCGTACAAGGAGCAAGGCGTGAAGGCGCAGCGCGGCGTGGAGTTCTGAGCATGCCGGCCTGCCCCGCGCTGTTCGTCAGCGCGCCCGCGTCCGGACAGGGCAAGACGTCGGTGACGGCCGGCCTCGCGCGGCTGCACCGCCGGCTCGGCCGCCGCGTGCGCGTGTTCAAGACCGGGCCCGATTTTCTCGATCCGATGCTGCTCGAACGCGCGAGCGGCGCACCCGTGCATGCGCTCGACCTCGGGATGGTCGGCGAGGCCGGTTGCCGCGCGCTGCTCGCCGACGCCGCACGCGACGCCGATCTGATCCTGATAGAAGGCGTGATGGGACTGTTCGATGGCACGCCGAGCAGCGCCGATCTCGCGGTCGCGTTCGGCGTGCCGGTCGTCGCGGTGATTTCGGCGAAGGCGATGGCGCAGACGTTCGCGGCGATCGCCTTCGGGCTCGCGCGGTTCCGGCCCGAAGTGCCGTTTCACGGCGTGCTGGCGAACCGCGTCGGGTCGGCACGGCACGCGGAGTTGCTGCAACAGGCATTGCCCGACGACCTGCACTGGCTCGGGCACGTGCCGGCCGATGCGGGCATCGCGCTGCCGGAGCGGCATCTCGGGCTGCACCAGCCGGCCGATATCGACGATCTCGATGCGCGGCTCGATCGCGCGGCCGACGTGCTCGCGCAAACCGCCCTCGCCAAGTTGCCGCCTGCCGTCTCGTTCGCCGAACCGGACGTTGCCGCGCCGCTGCCGCACGCGCTGGCCGGCAAGCGGATCGCGGTGGCGCGCGATGCGGCGTTTTCGTTCATCTATCCGGCCAATCTCGCGTTGCTGGATACGCTCGGTGCCGAGCTGCGGTTCTTCTCGCCGCTCGCCGACGAACCCGTGCCCGACGATTGCGACGCGCTGTTTTTGCCGGGCGGCTATCCGGAACTGCATGCGGCGACGCTTGCCGGAAATGCCGTGACGGCTCGGACGATTCGCGCGCATGCGGCAGCCGGCCGGCCGATCGTCGCGGAATGCGGGGGGATGGTGTATCTGTGCGAGTCGCTGACCGACGTGGATGGCTCGACGGCGCCGATGCTCGGCCTGCTGCCGGGGCATGCGACGATGCAGCGCCGGTTCGCGGCACTCGGCATGCAGGAGCTCGATACGCGCACCGGGCCGATACGTGGCCATACGTTTCATTATTCGCGGCTGGATACGCCGCTGGCGCCGGTCGCGTCCGCCGCCCGGCCCGATGGCGAGGCCGGCAGCGGCGAAGCCGTTTATCGCGCGGGCGCGATCGTCGCGACGTACATGCACATGTACTGGCCGTCGAATCCGGATGCGGTCGTGGCGCTGTTCGGTGGGGAAGTGTTCTGAACGGTCGATCTCATGCCTGCATGAGGTGGCACAAAGCCTGTCGGAATTGGGTGCTGCCGTGTAGCAACTACAGCATTCGACGTGCGCGGCTACAGATTTCGTTCGATGTCATCCGCTGATACAGGACACGGATGACGTCGATGGTTTCATCCGTTTCGCGGTAAAACACAACGTGAGCGCCGGCGGGGTAGATAGTCGGCCCAGTGCCGCATGTCTCGCATCCTCCATCACACCAGAAACGCCTCGGCCAACTTCACCCAGTACGACGCACCGGTCGGCAGCACGGCATCGTTGAAGTCATAGCCGGGGTTGTGCACCATGCAGCCACCTTCTCCGTCGCCGTTGCCGACGATCAGGTAGCACCCCGGCCGCTTCTCGAGCAGGAACGCGAAATCCTCGCTACCGGTAAGCGGCACCATCCCGTCGATCAGATTGGCTTCACCCGCCCATTCGCGTGCGACGCCGCGCGCGAACGCCGTCATCTCCGCATCGTTCACGAGCACCGGATAGCGGCGCTGGTAATCGATCGTCGCCGTCGCGCCGAACACGGCCGCCTGCGCATGCACGACCTCGTTGATGCGCGTTTCGAGCAGGTCGCGTACGTCGGGCTTCAGCGCACGCACCGACAGACGCATCTGCGCGCGATCGGGAATCACGTTCGGCGCATCGCCCGCGTGGATCGCGCCGACCGTGATGATCGCCATGTCGAGCGGCGACACGTTGCGCGATACGATCGTCTGCAACGCCAGCACGATCTGCGCGCACACGACGACGGGATCGATCGCCCGGTGCGGCACCGCACCGTGGCCGCCGCGGCCCTGCACGTCGATGACGACGGTATCCGACGACGCCATGAACGGCCCGGGCAGGAAACCGAACTTGCCGGTCGGGAAGCCCGGCATGTTGTGCATCGCGAAGATCGCGTCACACGGAAATTGGTCGAACAGCCCTTCGTCGAGCATTTTCTTCGCGCCGCCGAGCCCTTCCTCGGCCGGCTGGAAAATCAGGTTCAGCGTGCCTGAGAAGCGGCGCGCGCGCGCGAGATGCTTCGCGGCCGCGAGCAGCATCGCCGTGTGGCCGTCGTGGCCGCACGCGTGCATCTTGCCGGGGATCGTGCTCTGGTACGGCAGGCCCGTCGCTTCGTGGATCGGCAGCGCGTCCATGTCGGCGCGCAGGCCGAGGCGCTGCTTGCCCTCGCCCACTGTCAGCTGCGCGACGACGCCGGTGCCGCCGAGCCCGCGATGCACGGTGTAGCCCCACGACTGCAACTGCTCGGCGACGAGGTCGCTGGTCGCGAATTCCTCGAAACCGAGTTCGGGATGGGCATGGATGCGGTGCCGGATCTCGATCATTTCGTCGGCGAGGCCTGCGGGGATCACGCTGTGCGTCACGGTGTCGTCTCCTGAAGTGCGGTGGAAAATATGCAGGCAACGATAGTTGATTCGTCAGCAACCGGGCAGATGGATAGTCGTGGCGGGAGCAACCAGAAGTTGCCATATGTGACGTGACTCGCGACAAGGAGGGCCGGCCATCTGGACGATTGCCGCGAACGCCGTGGACAGGCAAACCTTCCACGTCGATTTTTCGCGCGCGAGGAAAGCGAACGTGGTGCTCAGACTAGCCAGTCTTCCAGCGACAACCCCGCGACACGATCGAATTCACGCCCATTGTTCGTCACGAGCACCGCGCCGGCCGCGATCGCATGTCCGGCGATCGACGCATCGTTCGCGCCGATCGGCGTGCCGCGCACGGCAAGATCCGCGCGAATCGCGGCGGTGGCATCGACCGCCGCCGAATCCCACGACAGCACGCCGTCGAGTCGCGAAACAAAGGCCGCGACGAGCTCCGCATGCTTCGGCGACGCTTTCCTGCCCACCGCGCCAAAGCGCATCTCGGCGTAGGTAATGGCCGACACGACGATCCGGTGCTGTGCGTTGACGCACGACTGCAACCGCGACAGCACCACGGGCGGCCGCTCGCGCATGATGAACGAACAGATGTTCGTATCGAGCATGTAGAGCGTAGTCACCGGTTGGACCCCGCCGGTGCATCGGCATCGCCGGACAGGTCGAAGCGACCGGACTCGATGACGGCCGGGCGTTCGGCCAGGAAATCGGCATCGGCCAGCGGTTCGTTCGCAAACGACAGCCACGTGGGACGTACCGGTCGCAACAGCAGCGTGTCGCCCTCGCGGCGGATCTCGAGTTCGGTGACACCCTCGAACTCCATGTCCTTCGGGATGCGGATTGCCTGGTTACGGGCGTTCTTGAAAATGGAAACGGTGCGCATGAGCCACTCCACGGGAGTACGATGCGCCCATTCTAGACATATGCTGGCATATGTCAATTTGGCGGGAGGCGAATTCGCCGTTGCGTCCCACGTTGTCGAGGATGTCTGATTCATGCTGCCGGCCTGTCGTCGATGAGAGGAGCGATCCATTCTTCATGACGCAGGCCGCACGGTCCATATGCCGGACGGCCGATGCGTACGCATCGCAAGCACGCCGTCGCACCGACGCCGCGCGCGCGCCCCGTCACGGCAACCGGAAAGTGTCAAAGAACGTATCGCGCTCGATCACCGTGAGCGCCGCGCGCTTGTGCGGGAAATCGAATTCCTTCAGCGTGTAGAACCCGAGCCGATGCATGTACGCGATATGCCGCACGTGATCGACGCGCGGCTCGCCGACGAGCCGCCGGGTACGCGGTTCGTCGACGAACATGTAGTGCAGCACCCCGCTCCACCACGCATGCAGCTTGCCGGCGCTCTGGAATCGCGAGTCGCCGATCAGCAGGTGCAGCCCGCGATCGTAGTCGTGCGCGTCGTAGAACGGCGCGAGGCGGTCCTCCTTCGCCCAGTAGAACTCGAAATAGCCGAACGGCGTGTCGTCGAAATAGCCGATCATCGGGTGCATGTGCGGATCGGCCAGCCGTTCGGCGAGATACGCCGCATGCTCGTCGCGCGTGCCGCGCTGGTCCCAGAAATGCGCGACGCGGTCGAGGTTCATCCAGTGGCTGAACAGGTCCGCGTGTGCGTCGATATCGACGGTGCGCAGGCTGAACGTCATCCCGACCTGCGGCATGGTGCGTGAATAGATCTCGCCGGCCGGCGACGGCGGCCGCACCGGATGCCGGTGGCCGTTCGTGATCGCGTAGCGCAGCGGCATCCCGCCCGACGCGGGCGCCTTCAGCCACGGCCGCGGATTCTGCCAGAACGTCGTGCGCGACACGGTGAGCCGCAACGTGTCGCCCGCGACCTGCGCGCCGTCGATCACGCCTTCGCGCACCGCACGCGCGACGTACGAAGCCACGGCCGCCGCATCGGCGCCGCCGAGCGGCACCGAGACCGTCGCCGCATCGTGCCGCGTGTCGGTGTTGAACAGCGCCACCAGCGTCGGGAGCAGCGCGTCGGGGGCGTCGTCGGGCCGCCATGCGTCGAGCGCATGCTCGACGACGGCTGCCGCCTGCCCGTGCGCGGCGCCGTCGAGCGCGGCGGCCACTTCACCTTCGACGGCGTCGGCGGCGCCGGCCGGTTTCGTCAGCGTGTCTTGCATCACAATGCTCCCGCGTCGTGGCGATCGGCGAGCACATGCAGCCCGCGCTCGAGCGCCGGAAACAGGCTGCGCTGGAAGTTGTTCCAGCGCAGTTCGAGAATCGTGTCGTCCGGCGCGATCGGCGTGTCCAGCACGTCGCAGATCACCTCGCCGGAATCGATGCCGTTGTCGACGTAGTGGAACGACGCACCCGTCATCGTCACGGGTTCGATGGACGACGTCGCGCCGGTGGCCCAGTCGACCCGTTCGCCGCGCGCGCCGTGCAGCGCGTCGAGCGTCGCCCACGCGCCGCGCCGCTGGTACGGCGAATCGTCGGCGGTGATGCCCGGGTGGATGTTCGCGATGCGCCGGTGAAAGCGCGCGCCCGGCCGCACGAGTTCGTCGAGGATCACGAGCAGCCCGTCGAGGACGACGATATCGGCATCGAGTTCAAGCAGGCGCTCGAGCAGGCGGCGCTCGAACGCCTGTTTGCCGGCCACGCGCTCACGCGCGTCGCGCGGCAGCCGCCGGTACGTCGACGGGATCGAACAGAACAGCTCGTCGACCGGCCGGCCGTGCACCGTCAGGCCTTCCGGCAGGATCCACGGGCGGCCCGGCGTGCGCGCGAAACCGTAATCGGCCACTTTCGCGCGGTCGGCCGGCGAGCCTTCGTCATCGTCGACGATCACGCCCTGGAGCGTGTAGCGCTCTCCGAGCGGCGAATCGTTCAGGCGCTCGACGAGGAATTCGAGGGGCGCCTTCATGTAGCGCGTGCTGCCCCGATAAGCGACCGGCTGGCCGGCGCGATCGGCCGCGCCGTTGCGCAGCGACTGGATGTAGACGAGATTTTTCTTCGGCATGGATGCGTCGTGGAAAAAAGCGGACGAAGGCGCCGCGGCCGGGCCGCGCCGGCCCCGAAGGCCAGGCCGGCCGGCGAGCCGCGGCGCGCGACGTCACCAGTTGTATTTCGCGGTGGCAATCACCGTGCGGTCGGTCCCGAAAATGCAGACGTTCATCGACTGGCAACCGCTGATGTAATGGCGGTTGAACAGGTTCGTCCCGTTTACCGCGAAGCGCCAGTTGCGCGTGTCGTAATGCAGGCCCGCGTCGAACAGCGTGACGCTCGATACCGTCAGCGAGTTGTCAGCCGCCCCGGCCGCCGCGCTCTGGTAGCGAATGCCGCCGCCGAGGCCGAAGCCGGCGAGCGGCCCCGTGTACCAGGTCCAGTCGGTCCACAGCGACGCCATCTGGCGCGGACGCGGAATGTCGACCGGCCAGTTGTTCAGCGAGACGTCGTTGGCCTGCACGTTCTTCACGTCCTGATAGACGTACGACGCGATCACCGACAGGTTTCGCGTGACCTTGCCGGTCGCGCTCAGCTCGATCCCGCGCGAACGCACTTCGCCCGTCTGCACCGACTTCGTGCCGGTCGGGTCCTGGCTCGGCAGCGCCGACGTGAGCACGTTGGTCTGGTTGATCTGGTAGATCGCCGCGTTCAGCATCAGGTTCTTGCCGGGCGGCTGCCAGCGCAGGCCGGCTTCGATCTGCTTGCCGCGCGTCGGCTGCGGGAGTCCGCCGCCGACCAGGTTCACGCCGATCAGCGGATTGAACGACGTCGCGTAGCTGACGTACGGCGACAGCCCGTAGTCGCCCTGGTACGTGAGGCCGACGCGGCCGGTGAATGCCGTCACGTCGGCCTTCGTCGACGTGCCGGCCGCGCGGTCGTCCTGCCGCATGTCGACCCAGTCCTCTCGGCCGCCGAGCGTCAGCGTCCAGCGGTTCCACTTGATCTGGTCCTGCGCGTACAGGCCGAACGTGTTCAGCGTCGTGTACGTATTGGTGCGGAACGTCGCGTCGGGCGTGAACACCGCCGTCGTGACCGGCTGGTACACCGGGTTGTAGATGTTCAGCTGCGGCGCGGCGGCGAGCCATTCGCTGTCGGTCGCGGTCTGCCGGTTGTACTGGAAGCCGAGCAGCAGCGTGTGCTGCAGCGGGCCCGTCGCAAAGCGGCCCTCGAGGTTGTTGTCGATGTCGAAGCGGCTGTAGTTCATCTGGAACACGCCGGCCCAGCGGTTGATGTCGGTCAGGCTGCCATCCGCGAAACCCGCGCCGAACACCGAACCGTTGTCGAGCGACAGGTGCATCAGCCGCGTGTTCTGGCGGAACGTCCAGGCCGGCGTCAGGTTGCGCTCGAACTGGTAGCCGACCGACCATTGCTTCTTGCGGTAGTAGTTGAAATTCGGGTCGCCGCCGTAGACGTCCTTGCTCAACTGGCCGTTCGGGTTCGGCAGCACCGTGCCCTGCGCGGGCAGGAAGTTCGACGAGATGTCGCCCCAGTCCTGCAGGTAGGTCGCGGACAGCGTCAGCGACGTATCCGCGTCCGGGCGCCAGCGGAACGACGGCGCGAGCGCGACGCGCTGGTCGTTGTTCGGGCCCGTCAGCGCGTTGCCGTCGCGCGCGACGCCGACGAACCGGTACGCATACTTGCCGTCCGGATCGAGCTTGTCGCCGACGTCGATCATGAACTGCTTGCGCGCATAGTTGCCGATCTGCACGCCGGCTTCGCGCACGCGCTCGCCGTCGGCCAGCTTGGTGTGCACGTCGATGATCGCACCGGGGTCGCCCGCGCCGTACAGCACCGAGGTCGGCCCGCGCAGCACGCTGATGCTGTCGATCATGTACGGATCGACGCGCCAGCTCGCGAGGTTGATCGTGTTCGGCACCTGCAGCCCGTTCACGTAGGCGGTCGGCGTGAAGCCGCGTAGCGCGGCGTACCAGTCGGAGCGGTTGTCCGACCCGTACGACGAGAAGCCCGGCACGTAGCGCAGCGCCGCGTTCACGTCGGTGGCGCCGGTCATCTCGATCTGCTGCGCGGTGACGACGTTGATCGTCTGCGGGATCTCGTTGAGCGGCGTGTCGGTCTTGGTGCCGGTCGTGCTGCGCTTCGCGACGAGTCCGACCGTGCCGTCGCCGGCCGCGGCCGCGTTGACGGTGATCGCCGGCAGCGTGCCGTTTTGCGCGCCGGTCGACGTACGCGTCGTCGCGCCGGTTTGCGCACTGCTGGCCGACGCCGCGGCGCCTGCGTTCACGGCCGGCGCCGTCTGCGCGTAGGCGTGCCCTGCCGCCGCCGTGCCGAACGCCACGCTTGCCGCGGCTGCGATCGCACGCAAACGCGTGCCTGTTGCCCACTCCATCTTCTTCTGCTCCACTTTTTTCATGCGGTCTCGGACCGCGCCTTTGTCAAAGAGCGAAAGCCATCCGGCCCGCGCTCACCCCGTTGTTCGGTCGTTTTTCGTGCGTGTCCCGGGCCGCGCCTTCGTCGTGCGCGGGCGCGATCCCGTCTTCGAGCGACGCGCAGATCTCGTCGGCGCGGCGCGCCAGCACCGACAGCAGCGTGTCGGACAGGCCGTGGCTGTCTTCGCAGCAGCCTTGCAGATAGATGCGCGGCGCGAAGTGCTCGGGCGTCGCGAGCAGGTAGTCGCGCGTGACGTCGCCGCGCGTGAGCGCATCGCCCAGGTGCGGCGCGAGCCCTTCGAGCAGCGCCGAATGCGTGTCGCGGCGGTAGCCGGTCGCGAGCACGAGCGCGTCGAAGCGCTCGACGCGCGTGGCGCCGCTCATCCGGTCGCGCAGCATCAGCTCGATGCGGCCGTCGGCGGCGCGCACCGCGGCCTCGATCGCGCTGTTCGCGAGCAGCGCATGACGCGGCGTGCCGTCGATGCGCTGCAGATACAGCATTTCGTAGATTTGCTCGATCAGCGGCCGGTCGACCACCGCGTAGTTCGTGTCGCGATAGCGCTCGAGCAGCGCGCGGCGCGCGTCGTGCGGCTGCGCATAGACAACGTCGGTGAATTCGGGGCTGAAGATTTCATTGACGAACGGGCTGTCATCGGCCGGTTTCAGCGCGCCTGCGCGCATCACGAGGCTCGCGTCGACGTGCGGGAAGCGGCGCGCGAGGTCGATGAACACCTCGGCCGCGCTCTGCCCCGCACCGATCACCGCGACGCGGCGGCGCTCGCCGTCGCGCGACGCGACGAGCCGGTCGATATCGGCCAGATACGTCGACGAATGGATGACGCGGTCGCGGCCGAGCGCGGCGAACGCATCGGGAATCGCCGGCGTGCCGCCGACGCCCACCGACAGCGCGCGCGTGACGCGCTGGCGCTCGTGACCGGCCGCGTCGCGCGACAGCACGCGCAGCGCGTCGATCTTCGCGCCGTCGCCGCGCACGGGCTCGATCCCCAGCACGGTCTCGCTGTAATGGACGCGATCGTCGAACGCGTCGGCCACCCAGCTCAGGTAGTCATGGAATTCGACGCGGGTCGGATAGAAGTTCTTCAGGTTGATGAATTCGTTCAGCCGGCCGCGTTCGAACAGGTAGTTGATGAACGTGTAGCGGCTTTTCGGATCGCGCATCGTCACGAGATCCTTCAGAAACGAAATCTGCATCCGGCAGTCGTCGAGCAGCATCCCGCGATGCCAGCCGAACTCCGGCTGGCGCTCGATGAAGCAATGGGCGAACGTGTGCGCACCGCCGCGCTCCGCGAGGCGCACGGCCAGCGCCAGATTCGACGGCCCGAAGCCGACGCCGATCAGGTCGAATACGGTTTCTCTCTGCATGTCTCAGCTCCCTTGTCGATGAATCCGGCCCGTCAGACGTGACGGCCGGAGAAGAACGTCTCGCGCAGCGTGCGCATCCACAACGGCTGCGCGTCGGCCAGCGCGAGACGGCGCTGCCGCGCGAAGCCATGCCGCGCGAGATGGTCGGCAACCCGCGCGTGGCCGGCCGGCACGGCACAGCCGACCGCTTCGGTACGCAGGTCGTCGAGAAACAGGTAATGCACGACGGACGGCAGCCAGCCGGCCACGCGGTGCGCGCCGCGCCAGCGCGGCGCGCCGACCAGCATCCGCAGCCCGCGGTCGTAGTCGCGCGCCGCGACGTGCGGCGCGAGTGCGTCCTCTTTCAGCCAGAACGCCTCGAAATACGCGAATGGCTCGCCGTCGAAACAGCCGACGAGCGGCGTCACGTGCGGATCGGTTTCCTGCGGGCCGTCCGTGCCGCGTTGCGCGGGCTGTGCGCCCGGCCAGCCGTCGCGCACGCGCTGCTCGTCGAACCAGCGCGCGAGCCGCCCGGTATCCTCCGCCGGCCGCCAGCCGCGCAGCGTGAAGCGCACGCCGAGCGCCGGCAGGTCGCGCGCATAGACTTCGCCACGCGGTGCGGGCGGCCGGCGCGGATGACGCCGGCCGTCGGTGATCGTCGGCAGCGTCGCGCACGGCAGAAGCGGGCCGACGCGCCACAGATCGGCCTGTTGCGCCCAGCCGTCGCGCATGCAGCGGCCGCCGTCGGCCAGCACGCCGCTCGCGCGCAGCGCGTCGAGCGCGACCGCCGGCCAGGCGGCCGGGTCGAGCCGGATCGCCGCGTGGCGCGCGCTGTCCGAAAACGCCGCGGCCAGTGCGGCCAGCAGCGCCCGCCGCTGATCGGCCGGCGCCGCGCGATGGTTGTAGGCGACGAGGCGCAGCGCACCGTCGTCGCCGAGCTGCGCGCGCAGCAATTGCGCGCCGATCCCGTCGCCCTGCGCGACGCGGATCTCCGCGCCGTCGCGCGCGGCGAACAGACCGTCCGCGAACGCGAGCCGGTAGGTATCGAGCATCGTGAATCCGTCCGGGCGCACTTCAGCCAGCATGGCGCGCCTCCTGCCCCGTTTCCGCGTGCGCATCGAGCCGCGCGCCGAGCGCCGCGAGCGTCGGCGCCGCGAACACGTCGGCGACCGTCAGCGCATGGCCGGCACGGCCGGCCGCGTCAACGAAGCGCACGACGTCGAACGACGTCGCGCCGGCCTCGAACAAGTCCGCATCGGGCTCGGGAGCGGCCGTCGCGAACGTGTCCGACCACAGTGCGGCGAGCGCGGCGGCCGCCTGCGACGGCATGGCGTGGGGCCGTGTTGCGGCGCTGGCGCGTGCGCCGGACGCGGCGTGCGTGGCTGCGCGCGCATCGGCGGCGCCGAGCGCCGCCTCCGATGCACCGGCGAAACACGCGACTTCGTCGTGGTACAGATCGACGAGCGTCTCGACGAAATCGCGCGCGAGCAGTTCGTCCGCATACGAGAACGCGGCGCTCACGCGGCCGTCCGGATGCTCGACGACGTCCAGCTCGAGCGTGAACACGACGCGATGGCGTACGTCGTCGAATCCGGCCAGCGACAGGCCGGCCCAGTCGCGCGCGGCGGCGCCGGTCGGGCGCAGGTAGTTGAACATCACCTGGAACAGCGGATTGGCCTGCGCGGCGCGCGGCGCACGCAGCGCGGCCACGACGTCGGCGAACGGCACGTCGGCATGCGCATACGCGGCGAGCGCGGTGTCGCGCACTTGCGCCAGCACGTCCGCGCGGCGCGCGGCCGGATCGATCCGCGTGCGCACGACGACCGAGTTGATGAACAGGCCCAGCGCGGCGCGGGCCACGTCGCCCGTGAGCTCGCGCGTCGACGCGAGCACGCCGACCGGCTGGTCGGCCACGCCCGTCGCGCGGAACAGCGCGGTGTTGAGCGCCGCGTGCAACAGCATCGGCAGCGTCGCGTGCGAAGCCGATGCGGCGTCGCGCGCGGCGCGAATCAGTTGCGCATCGAACTCGAACGCGATGCGGGCCGCGCGCCATTGCGGCACGGCCGGCGCGTCGGCGCGCAGCGGCAATACGCGCGACGGCAGATCGGCGAGCGCATCGCGCCAGTACGCGACGCGCGCCGGATGGCACGGTGCGGGCAGCACGAGCGGTTGGGCGGCCGGTTCGACGGCTGCGTCGGCCGACACTGCGCTGCGTTGCACGCGGGAAACATAGCGGGCACGCACCGCGTCGAGCCACAGCTCGATCGATTCGCCATCGGACACGATGTGGTGAATCGTCACCGACAGCACGTGGTCGTCCGCACCGAGCCGCAACACGCGGGCGCGCCACAGCGGCGCGTCGGCCGCGAGGTCGAACGGTGCGAGCGCATCCGCGTCGGTCAGCGCGGCCGCGCGGGCCAGTGCATCGGCTTGCGCCGACAAGTCGATCACCGACAGGTCGACGGCAACGTCGGCGTCGATCCGCTGGCCCGGCAGCGCGCCGTCGCGAACGACGAGCCGCGCACGCAGCGCGGGATGCACGGCTGCCGCTTCCGCGAACGCAGCGCGCAGCGCATCGACGTCGAGCGGGCCGCGCACGCGCAGCGCAACCGGAATGTTGTACGCGGCGTTGTCCGGCTGCGCGCGCCACAGAAACCACAGGCCGAGCTGCGCGGGCGACAGCGGCCACACGCCGTGCGCGTCCGGTTTGGCCACGGCGACGCCCGGCGCCGTGGCGCCGGTATGCGCGGCGCGCGGCGCATCGGCCACCTGCCGCGCGTACTGCGCGAGCACGGGCGCCTCGAACAGCGCGCGCACCGGCACGTCTCGGCCGAGCCGCTCGGCCACGCGCGTCGCGACGCGCACGGCCGCGAGCGAATGGCCGCCGAGATCGAAGAAGTGATCGCCGCGGCCGACGCGTTCCAGGTTCAGCACGTCGCACCAGATCGCCGCGAGCGCGGCTTCGTCGCTGTCGCGCGGCGCCTCGTACGCACGTTCGACCCGCACCGGCGCCGGCAGCCGCGCACGGTCGACCTTGCTGTTCGCGTTGCGCGGCAGCGCGTCGAGCACGATCAGTTGCGCGGGCACCATGTAGTCGGGCAGCGTGCGGCGCAGGTGCGCGTCGAGCGTCGCGGCTTCGACCGGCTGCGCGGCCGCCCGCGCGTCGGCGGTCAGTTCGACGTATGCGACGAGCTGCGCGAGCGCGCCTTGCCCGTGCACGACCGCGCAGGCTTCGCGCACCGCGTCGTGCGCGGCGAGCTGTGCTTCGATTTCACCGAGTTCGATGCGCAGGCCGCGCAGTTTCACCTGATGATCGACGCGGCCGATGAAATCGAACACGCCGTCCGCACGGCGCCGCACGAGGTCGCCGGTGCGGTACAGACGCGCGCCCGGCGCGCCGTATGGATCGGGCACGAAACGCTCGGCCGTCAGCGCCGGGCGGTCGAGGTAGCCGCGCGCGACGCCGATCCCCTCGCCGCCCAGGTACAGTTCGCCGATCACGCCGACCGGCAACGGGTGCAGCCGCGCGTCGAGCACGTGCGCGGTGCGCGCGCCGACCAGCGTGCCGATCGGCAGATACGCGGCGTCGCCGAGCTTCGCGAGATCGTCGCCGGGACGGAACATCCACAGCGTCGGCGTGATGACCGTTTCGGTCGGGCCGTAGCCGTTGACCACGCGCACGTTCGGCAGCGCGCGGCGCAGCATCGCGAACGCCTCGCGCGACGTCGCCTCGCCGCCGACGGTCAGCGAACGCAGCGTCGGCGGCGCGCCATGCGCGAGCGCCCATTCGGCAAGCTGGGCGGCGCAGCCTGGCGGCACGTAGGTCATCGTCACGCCGTCGCGGATCATCATCGCGCAGGTCTGCGCGGGCGGCCACAGCACGTCGGCCGTCACCGACACGGCGGCGCCCGACATGTATTGCGAAAACCAGCCTTCGTGCGCGCCGTCGAAATTGACCGACTGGAACAGCAGGAACACGTCGTGCTCGCCCGCGCCATAGCGCTCGGCGATCGCCGCGCAATGCAGCGCGAACGACGCGTGGTCGACGATCACGCCCTTCGGCTTGCCGGTCGAGCCCGACGTGTAGATCGCATACGCCGCGTGGCCGGGCAGCACGTCCGGCAGCGCGACGTGCGCGGCCTCGTCGAGCGCGTCGATTTCGTCCGCGCGCCAGATGCGCAGTTCAGGCAATTCGGGCAGCGACGCGGCGCTCGCGGCGTCGGTCAGCACGTGCGCGATGGCCGCATCGCCGACGATCTGCGCGAGCCGTTCGCGCGGATGCGCCGGATCGAGCGGCACGAACGCGGCGCCCGACTTCAGCACCGCGATCAGCGCGACGAGCAGGTCGACCGAGCGCTGCAGCGCGACGCCCACGCGCATCTCGGGCCGCACGCCGGCCGCCACCAGGTGGCGCGCCAAACGTGCGGCACGGACGTCGACCTCGCCGCGCGTCAACGCGCGATCGATATCGGCGACACCGCGTGCGTCGGGCCGCGCGTGGGCATGCGCGGCGATGCGCGCATGCACCGGGACGAACGGCTCGGCGTCGGTCGCGCCGGCCGGCGCGTTCCACGCGAAGAGTTGCGCGCGTTCGTCGGCGGGCAGCCAGTCGAGATCGCCGACCGGCAGATCCGGGCGCGCGAGCGCATCGGTCAGCAGCGTGACGAAGCGCGCGGCCAGCCGTGCGATCGCGTCCGCGTCGAACAGGTCGAGCGCGTAGATGAAGGCGGCGTCGAACGTGCCGTCCGGCGTCGCTTCGACGGACAGCGTCAGATCGAATTTCGCGGACGGCGTACCGGACGGCAGCAGCGCGGCCGACGCCGCGCCGAGCGGCGGCAGCGCGCGGCGTTCGCCATACGCGGCCATCACCTGGAACAGCGGATGGTGGCTCGCGCTGCGCGGCACGCCGAGCGCGTCGACCACCTGCTCGAACGGCACGTCCTGGTGCATCTGCGCGTCGACGAGCGCACGCTGCGTACGCGCGACCAGCGACGAGAAATCGCCGTGCGCGGGCACGTCGACGTCGATCGCGAGCGTGTTGACGAAGAAGCCGATCAGGCCGGCGACTTCCGCGCGCTCGCGGTTCGCGGCCGGTACGCCGACGCAGATCCGTGCGTCGCCGGTCGCGCGCGCCAGCAACGCATCGAGCGCGGCGAGCAGCACCGCGAACGGCGTCGCGCCGGACGCGGCCGCGAACGCGCGCAGCTGCGCGCCGGTGCGCGCGTCGAGCGAAAACACATGGCGCGCGCCGCGCGCACTGCGACGGGCCGGCCGCGCGGTCGCGCCCGGCAGCGTCAGCACGCCGCGCTGCGGATCGAGCCGCTCGCGCCAGAACGCGAGCTGACGGTCGCGCTCGCCGGCATCGAGCCAGCGGCGCTGCCACAGCGCGTAGTCGGCGTACTGGATCGGCAACGGCGCGAGCGGCACCGGTTCCCCGGACGCATATGCGCGATAGAACGCCGCAAGCTCGGACAGCATCACGCCCGACGACCAGCCGTCCGACACGATGTGATGCACGGTCAGGGCGAGCCAGTGATGCGTCGCGTCGAAGCGCACCAGGTGCGCGCGCACGAGCGGCGCCGTGCCGAGATCGAACGGTTCGGCTTCGTCGGCCGTCGCGACGGCTTCGGCGCGTGCCGCGCGCTGCGCGTCCGGCAGCGCTTCGAGATCGGTTTCGCGCCACGGGCAGCGCAGCGGCGCGTGGATCGTCTGCGCGACGCCGTCCTGCGCTTCGTCGAAGGTCGTGCGCAGCGTCTCATGGCGCGCAATCAATGCGTCGCATGCAAGACGCAACGCGTGCACGTCGAGCGGCCCCGTCAGCGCCAGGCGCTCGGTGATGTGATACGCGTCCGGCGCATCGATCAGCCGCGCGTGCAGCCACAGCCGCGTCTGCGCGAACGACGCCGGCACGCGGTCGCTGCGCGGCGTGCGCGGCGGAATCGGCAGCACGCGGAAGTCGATGCCGGCCGCGCCGAGCTTGTCGATGAACACCGCGCGCTGCGCGTCGGGCAGTTGCGCGAAACGCGTCGCGAGCGCGAGCCAGTCGGGTTGAACCTTCGTCATCCGTCGTCCTTATTGGGTTTCCAGTTCGCCTAGCAGCGCGTCGATCGCGCTCGCCGCATCGGTCGCGCCGCGTGCCGCGCAGGCCGCGTCGATCGCTTCCGCGCAGCGTGCGAGCGTGCGCGTGTCGAACAGCGTGCGCAGCGGCAGCGCGAGCCCCCAGTGCAGGTTGGCCTGCGCGTGGGCCTGCGTCGCGAGCAGCGAGTGGCCGCCGAGCAGGAAGAAATCGCCGTCGCGGCCGATCGCGTCCACATGCAGCACGCGCTGCCAGATGTCGGCGAGCGCGCGCTCGGTATCGGTCGCGAGTTCGACGGCGTCGGTCGCTTCGCGCACCGGCGCGGGCAGCGCATGGCGGTCGCACTTGCCGTTCGGCGTGACCGGCAATGCATCGAGCTCGATCAGCTGCGACGGCACCATGTACGCCGGCAGTTGCGCACGCAGCGCGTCGAGCAGCGCCGCGCGGTCGAGCGGGCCCGCGTCGCCGCGCGCGACATAGCCGATCAGTTGCTCGTCGCGCACGATCACGACCGCATCGTTGACGCCTGGCGCCGCGCGCAGCAGCGCCTCGATCTCGCCCGGCTCGATCCGCTGGCCGCGCAGCTTCACCTGCGTGTCGACGCGGCCGAGATAGTCGAGCGCGCCGTCCGCGCGCCGGCGCGCGAGGTCGCCGGTACGGTACATCCGCGCGCCCGGCACGAACGGATCGGGCACGAAGCGCTCGGCCGTCAGCGCCGGACGGCCGAGATAGCCGCGTGCAAGGCCCGCCCCCGCGAGATACAGCTCACCCGTCGCGCCGGCCGGCACCGGCTGCCACGCGGCATCGAGCACGTGCAGTTGCAGGTTCGCGATCGGATGGCCGATCGGCACCGCGACCGCCTGCGCGTCGTCGGGGCCGCAGGTCCAGTGCGACACGTCGATCGCGGCCTCGGTCGGCCCGTACAGGTTCACGAGCGTCGCGTTCGGCAACAGGCGCGCCATCTTCGCGACGAGCTCCGGCGCCAGCGCCTCCCCGCTCGCGACGATCAGCCGCACGCTGTCGCATTGCGCGGCGGCCGAGAAATCGTCGAGATGCGCGGCGAACGCGGCCAGCATCGACGGCACGAAATGCAGCACCGTCACGCCGTGCGCGTGGATCGCGGCGGCCAGACGCGCCGGATCGCGATGGTCGCCCGGCGCGGCGATCGCGAGCTTCGCGCCGATCGCGAGCGGCCACACGAATTCCCACACCGACACGTCGAAGCCGAACGGCGTCTTGTGCAGCACGACGTCGTCGCGCGTCAGCCGGTACGCGTGCTGCATCCACGCGATCCGGTTCGCGAGCGCGCCGTGCGTGTTGCCGGCGCCCTTCGGCTTGCCGGTCGAGCCGGACGTGTAGATCAGGTACGCGAGCTGCGCGTCGTCGATCGCGACGGCTTCGCGGTCGATTTCGCCCGCTTCGTCGGCCAGCAGATCCGCGACCGTCAGCAATTGCGTGTCGGCGCCCTCGCCCAGCGCGGCCTCGACCTGCTCGCGCAGATGCGCCTGCGTGATCGCGACGGCCGGCCGCGCGTCGCGCAGCAGATATGCGATGCGCTCGGCCGGATAGTCGGGATCGACCGGCAGGTACGCGGCGCCGGCTTTCAGCACACCGACGAGCGCCATCACCATGTCGAACGAGCGCTCGACGCACAGCGCGACCGGTGTGTCGGGCTGCACGCCGCGCCGGCGCAGCGCGGCGGCGATACGCGACGTAGTGCCATCGAGTTCGCGATAGGTCGCGCGCTGCACGCGGCCGTGAGCGTCCGCGTATTCGAGTGCGGTCGCGTCGGGCGTGGCCCTCGCGGCGTCAGCGAATTGCAGGTGCAGCGGCTGCCGTTGTTCCGCCGGCCAGACACGCGCGGTGTCCTGCGCGCGCGCCAGCGCGTCGCGGGTCGCGTCGTCGGCGATCGACAGCGTGCCGAGCCGCGCGTCCGGCGTACGGGCCAGCGCATCGAGCGCGCAAGCAAACGCGCGATGCCAGGTCTCGACCTGATGCGCGTCGACGCGTGCGGTGTCGTAACCGTAGTCGATCGTCAGTTCGGCGCCGCTTTCGATCACGAGCGTCAGCGCGAAATCGGTCGCTTCGATGCTGCGTACGCCGCTCAACGCCAGCGCGCGCGGATCGGCGTCGCGCACCGACTCGTCCACCGGATAGTTCTCGAACACCACCAGCGTGTCGAACAGTGCGCCGCCCGACCCGCGCGCCCAGCGCTGGATGTCGGCGAGCGGCGTGTGCGCATGTTCGGCCGCCGCCGCGTTTTCGCGTTGCAGCGCTTGCAGCCAGTCGGCCGCGCGTTGCTGCGGCCCCGGCGCGGTGATGACCGGCAGCGTGTTGATGAAGAGGCCGAGCACCGAGTCGACGTCCGCGAGCGCATCGGGCCGGCCGGCGACGGTCGCGCCGAACGCCACGGCCGGCTGGTGCGTCATCCGCTGCAGCGCGAGCGCCCATGCGCCCTGCACCAGCGTGTTGACGGTCAGCTTCAGTGCGCGGGCGGTCTGCGCGACGCGCGCCGTCGTGTCGGCGTCGAGCGCCGCGCGCCACGCGGCCATCTCGGCATCCGCGCGGTCGGCGGTGCGCTCCGCGATCAGCGTCGGTGCGTCGAGCCGCGCCAGGCGGTCGGTCCAGAAGCGCTCGTCGGCGTCGCGGTCGCGCGTGCCGAGCCATGCGATGAAATCGCGATAACGCAGCGCCGGGCGGCTCGCGAACGGCGACACGGCGTCCGGGTCGCGGTAGTCGCGCAGCACGTCGGCGAGCAGGCGCGCGGTGCTCCAGCCGTCGAGCAGCACGTGGTGGCGCGTCCAGACGATCCGCCACGCATCGTCCGTCACGCGGATCAGCGTGAGCCGCATCAGCGGCGGCTCGCGCCAGTCGAAGCCGCGCGTGCGGTCGGCCGCGAGCCACGCGTCGAAATCGGCGTCGAGCGTGTCGCCGCGCGTGCGCCAGTCGAGCTGCTCGACCGGCATGCGTGCGTGGCGATGCACGCATTGCAGCGGCGCGGCTTCGTCCGGCATCACGCTCGTGCGCAGGATGTCGTGACGCGCGATGGACGCGTCGAACGCGGCCGCGAGCCGGTCGGCGTCCAGTGCGGTCGCGGTCGCGACGAGCTGGTTCACGTAGCTCGCGTGGCCGGGCGCGAACAGCGCATGGAACAGGATGCCCTGCTGCATCGGCGACAGCGGATACACGTCGTCGATCGCGCGCCAGTCGAGCGGCGCGCGTTCGATCGCGGCCTGCGTGAGGCCGGCGGCCTGTGCGAGCGGGAAATCGCCCGGCGTCGCACCGGCGCCGCGATGCGCGACGCGCGACCCGCATGCGTCGACGAGTTCGCGCAGCGCGGCCGCGAAGCGTTCGGCGAACGCGTCGATCGTCGCGCGTTCGAATTGCGGCGCACCGTAGACCCAGTGAACCTTCAGCGTACGCGCGCCATCGCCGTCCGTGTCGAGATACGCATGGATCGCGAGCGTATTGCCGAGCGGCCCGTTTGGATCGCGCTCGACGCCGGTGCCGCCGAAACGCGGGACGAGCGTCGCATCGCGCGGTGCATCGAACTGGCCGAGATAGTTGAACGTGACGCGCGGGCGCGGCACGGCGGCCAGCACCGCACGCGTGGCCGCATCGCCGTAGTGCGCGAGCACGCCGAAGCCGAGCCCCTTGTGCGGCACCGCGCGCAGCGTGTCCTTGACCGCGCACAGCGTGTCTCGGGCCGTCGCTTCGACCGGCAGCGTCACCGGGTAATGGCTCGTCAGCCAGCCGATCGTGCGGCTGGCATCCGCGTCGTCGAACAGTGCTTCGCGGCCGTGTCCTTCCAGTTCGACCCGGCACGATGCGGCGCCGCGCGCGCCGGCCAGCGCCAGCGCGAGCGCCGCGCCGAGCAACTCGATCGTCTGCGTGCGATAGGCCGCGTGCGCGTCGGTCAGCGCGGCGCGGGTCAATGACGCGTCGATCGTCTGTACGACGACGGCCGCATCGGCGTTCGTCGCCGCTGCGTCGGGGTGATCGGGCGCGACGTCGTCGCCCTGCGCCATGCCGGCCCAGTAGGCGGCTTCGCCCGCGAACGGCGACGCCGACTCCGTTGCCGCACGGGCGAGCCGCGCGGCCCAGGCGGCCGCGCGCAGGCCCGGCTGCGACAGGCGGACCGGCGTGCGCTCGCACGCCGCACGGTAGGCGGTGTCGAGGTCGTCGAGCAGGATGCGCCACGACACGCCGTCGACGATCGCATGGTGAAGCGCCAGATAGAGCCGCGTCGAACCGTCCGGCAGTCGTGCCGCGCACGCGCAGGCGAGCGGCCCGTTGCCGAGGTCGAGACGGCGTTGCAGCGCATCGAAGCGCGCCAGCGCGTCGGCTTCATCGCGTGCGGCGACTTCGACGAACGGCAGCGCGTCGTACGGCTTCGCCGCATCGCTCGCCTGCCACGTGCCGTCCGCGCCGCGCGCGAAGCGCTGGCGGAATGCATCGTGATGCGTGAGCAGCGCGTCGAATGCGCGTGCGAATGCGTCCGCGTCGAACGCGCCGCGTACATCGAACGATACCGACTGGTTCCAGTGGCCGCGCTGCGGGATATCGAGTGCGAAGAAGCGTTGTTGCGCGGGCGTCAGGATCGGCGCGGCAGTCGATGTTACGTTTGTCGTTCCGATCGTGCTCGCCGGCTGCCGCGCGGCGACGGCCGTATCGTCCGTCTTCGCGATGCGCGCGAGTTCGGCGACCGTCGGCCCGTCGAACAGCTGCTTCGGCGTGAAGCGCACGCCGCGCTTGCGCGCCCGGGCGATCACCTGCAGCACGAGGATCGAATCGCCGCCGAGTTCGAAGAAATTGTCGTCGCGGCCCACCTTCGGCGCCTTCAGCACGGCCTGCCAGACGTCGGCGAGCACCGTTTCGACCTCGCCTTGCGGCGCGTCGCCGGACGCGGCCGCGACCGGCACGGCGGCCCGTTCGCGCATTGCCGCGCGATCGATCTTGCCGTTCGCCGTCACCGGCAGGCGCGCGAGCGCGACGAATTGCGCGGGCACCATGTAGTCGGGCAGCGTCGCCGCCAGCGCGGCGCGCACCGCGGCTTCGTCGAACGCCGCGCCGTCGCGCATCACGACGAACGTCGCGAGCCGCAGGCGGCCATCGTGCTCGATCGCGAGCGTTTCGGCCTGCGCGATCGGGCCGGCCGCGCGCACGGCCGCACTCACCTCGCCCGGCTCGACGCGGTAGCCGCGAATCTTCACCTGGTCGTCGATACGGCCGAGGAATGCGAGCCGGCCATCCGTGCGCAACCGCACGCGGTCGCCCGTCCGATACAGCCGCGCGCCGGGCGTGAACGGATCGGGCACGAAGCGCTCCGCCGTTTGCGCGGGCCGGCCGAGGTAGCCGCGCGCGACGCCCGGGCCGCCGAGATACAGCTCGCCGGTCGCGCCGGCCGGCACGCACGCGCCGAACGCGTCGAGCACCAGCGCGCGCGCATTCGGCAGCGGCAGGCCGAGCGGCACGCCGCTCGCCGGATTGCGTGCGTCGGCGGCAATCGACGCGGTGTCGCATGCGATCGCGCCGACCGTCGCTTCGGTCGGCCCGTAATGGTTGATCACGCGGCAGGCCGGCGCGAGCGCGGCCAGCCGTGCGACGAGCGCCCACGTGAGCGTTTCGCCGCCCGTCACGAGCGCGTGGCGCGGCAGCACGTCGGCCGGCACGCGCGCGTCGAGCAGCGCCTGCAGGTGGCTCGGCACGATCTTCAGCACGCCGACGTCGCGGCGGCGCATTTCGTCGGCGAACAGGTCCGGATCGAACGCGCACGCGGCCGGCAGCAGGTGCAGCGTGCGGCCCGCGCACAACGCGCCGAACAGCGTCGTGTGGCCGAGATCGGCCGCGACGGTCGAGACCATCGCGAACGACGCGTCCGGCGCGAACGCGAGTTCGTCGAGCATCCCGTGCACGTAGTCGGCCAGCGCGCCGTGCGAGACGACGACGCCCTTCGGCGTGCCGGTCGAGCCCGACGTATAGATCAGGTACGCACCCTGTTCCGGGTGCGGCGCGACGCGCACGCCCGCCGCATGGGCGAGCGTCGCGTCCTGCGCGAGTGCGTCGACGTCGAGCGGCTGCGTGTCGATGCCGGCCGGCCACGCGGCCGGCTCCGCGACGAGCGCCCAGCGCGCGACGCAGTCGGCTGCCGCCGCGGCGAGACGCGCGGCCGGCTGCGCGGGGTCGAGCAGCACGGCCAGCGCGCCGGCTTTCAACGCACCGAGCAGGCCGACGACGAAACGCGCCGAACGCTCGATGCAGACGACGACCGGCGCTTCGGCGGCCACCCCGCGTTGCGCCAGCGCCCGCGCGATGCGGTTCGATGCATCGTCGAGTTCGGCGAACGTCAGCGATGCCGATGCGTCCGCAAGCGCGACCCGATGCGGATACGCAGCCGCCTGCCGTGCGAATGCGGCGACGATGTCGGCATGTTCGATGCGCAGCGCACGGCCGTTGCGCGGCTGGCGCGACGCAGCCGATGCGTCGCACGGCAGCGCGGCCGTCGTCGTGTGCGGGTCATGTGCGGCGGACGCGACGAGCGCTGCATAGCTGTCGAGCCAGGCACGCGCGGTATCGGCATCGATGCAGTCGGTCGCATAGGCCGCGACGAGTTCGATCCCGTTCGCGTCGTCGGTGAAATCCAGCGCGAAATCGAAGCGCGCGGCAAGATCGGGCCCCGGCGTCGCGACCGCCGTGGCGCCCGGCAGCACGCTGTCGTGCCGCGCATCGAACTGCTGCGCGAACTTCACGCGCAGCCATTCGTCGCCACGCTTGACGGGCGGCTTCACCGCGTCGACGACGCGCTCGAACGGCACGTCCTGGTGCGCGACCGCGTCGAGCGCCGCGGTACGCGCCGCATCGACGAGCGCACGGAACGGCAGCGTCGGCGCCACGCGTACGCGCAGCGCGACCGTATTCAGGAAAAGACCCAACAACGCACGCGTTTCGGGGCGCTGACGATGCGCGACCGGCACCGCGACGACGACGTCCGTTTCGCTGGTCAGCCGCGACAGCCATGCGTCGAGCGCGGCCAGCAGCACCGTGAAGACGGTCGCCTGCGCGTCGCGTGCGAGTTGCCGCACGTCGGCCGCGACCGCATCGGGCAGGCGCACCGACACGCGCGCGCCGTGCAGCGTGCGTGCGGCGCCCGGCTGGCGATCGACCGGCAGCGAGAGCGGGCCCGGCACGTCGCGCAACGCGCCGCGCCAGTAGTCGAGCTGACGCTCGCCCTCGCCGCCGGCCAGCATGTCGCGCTGCCAGTCCGCGTAGTCGGCGTACTGGATCGGCAATGCGGGCAGCGACGGTTCGCGGCCTTCGGCATACGCGCGGTACGCAGCCGACAGTTCGTCGAATGCGCAACGCGAGCTCCAGCCATCGGTGATCGCGTGATGCGCGGTCAGCAGCAGGCGGTGACGGTCGTCGGCGAGCGCGACCAGCGTCGCGCGCAGCAGCGGGCCGCGCGCGAGATCGAACGGTTCGGCCGCGTCGCGCTCGGCGAGACGCGCGGCTTGCGCGTCGCGGGCAGCCGGCGGCTGGTCGCGCAGGTCGACCGACGCGATCGACACCGGCAGATGCGCGTGAATCCGCTGCATCACGACGCCATCGTCGTTGTCGACGAGCGTCGTGCGCCATGCTTCATGTCGGCCGATCACGTGATCGAGCGCGCGCTGCAGCGCGTCGCGGTCAAGTACGCCGTCGATCGTCCAGTGCGCGGCGATGTGATACGCGGCGCTTGCATCGCGCGTTTGCGCGAGCACCCAGAAGCGCTGCTGCGCGAGCGATGCCGCACGATCGACGTACGGCGCATCCGACGCGGCCGCGTCGGCCGGCGCGCGGCGCGCGGCAATCGCGGCAAGCGGTTCGCCGGTCTCGCGTTCCGCGCGGTCGACGGTTTCGGCCAGTTCGGCGAGCGCCGGATCGGCGAACAGCGTGTCGAGCCGCAAATTCACGCGCACGGCGGCACGGATCGCGGCCTGCAACTGCATCGCGGCGAGCGAATCGGCGCCCAGCGCGAAGAAACGATCGTCGCGCGACGGCGTGACGTCGAGGCCCAGCAGCGTCTGCCAGAGGTCGGCGATCCGTTGTTCGGTCGGCGTGCGCGGCGCATCGCCGACAGCTTGCGTCGTGTCGCGCGCGGCGGCAATCCGCTCGCGCAGCGCGGCGCGGTCGAGCTTGCCGTTCAGCGTATAAGGCAACGCATCGCAACGCACGAACCGGTGCGGCTGCCACGCGGCCGGCAATTGCGCGGCCACGTGCGCCTTCAATGCGGCATCGTCGGCCGCCGCGCGCAGCGCGACGCACGCGATCAGCCGCGTCGGCCCGTTGGCGGTGTCGGCCAGCACGGCCGCATCGGCCACGGCCGGGTGCGAGCGCAGGCACGCAGCGATTTCCGCCGGCTCCACGCGCACGCCGCGCACCTGGACCTGATCGTCGAGGCGGCCCAAATAATCGTATGCGCCGTCGTCGCGCAGGCGCGCAAGGTCGCCGGTGCGATAGACGCGCGCGCCGGGTTCGCCGTCCGCGTCGGGAATGAAACGCTCGGCCGTGAGCGCCGGGCGACCGTGATAACCGCGTGCGACGCACACACCACCGAGCAGCAACTCGCCCACCCCATCGGCGGCGGCGCCGTCGATGCGCGCGACCCGCGGGCCGATCACGCGGCCGATCGGCAGCGACGCATACGCGTCGTCGGCTGCCAGCACCGGCGTCTCGCCCGGCTCGACCGGCCACAGCATCGGCGAGATCACGGCTTCGGTCGGCCCGTAACCGTTGATCAGGCGCACCGCCGGGAACGTGCGGCGCACGAATTCGAACGCCTGCTGCGGCAGCGCTTCGCCGCCGAACGCAAGCACGCGCAAGGCCGGCGGCACGCCGTCGCGCGCGGCGACCGCCGCGAATTCGCGCAGGTACGCAGGCGGAAACGCGGCGACGTTGACCGCTTCGCGCACCATCAGCGCGTGCGCGGCGTCCGGCGCGAATGGTTGCGGCGGTGCCACGACGATGCCGGCGCCGACCGCGAGCGGCGCGAGCCAGCATTCGTGCGCGGCGTCGAAGTTGACCGACGCGAAATGCAGCAGACGGTCGCCGGCCTCGATCGGCAGCGCGGCCGCGAGCGCGTCGCAATGCGCGGCGAGCGGCCCGTGCTCGACGACCACCGCCTTCGGCGTGCCGGTCGAGCCCGACGTATAGATCATGTAAGCGGCCGAACGCGGATGCACGGTCACGATGTCGTCATCGAACGCGCGGTCCTGCGCGACGTCCGGTGCTTGCGCCGTCGCGTCGAACGCGTGTTCGAACGGCGTGCCGAGCGCCGCGCGGCCGGCGGCGTCGACGATGCCGTGCCGCAGTTGCGCGTCCTGCACGATCCAGTCGAGGCGCGCGGCCGGATGGCGCGGATCGAGCGGTACGAACACGCCGCCGGCCTTGAGCACGGCCAGCAGCGCGACGAACAGGTCGCCCGAACGCTCGACGCACACGCCGACCCGCACTTCGGCGCCGACGCCGGCCGCGCGCAGTCGCCGGGCAAGTTGCGATGCGCGTGCGTCGAGCGCGCCGCGCGACAGGCGCAGGTCGTTCTGGAAAGGCACCGCGATGGCGGGCGCGTCGGGCGCGATGCGCGCCAGTTCGCGGATTCGGTGATGCAGCGCAGTCGGGAAACTCGTCATGTGCGTGAAGTCCTTCGGTCCGGCCGCTTCGGCCAAGTCTCGGGGCCGCTTGGGGCGGCTTCACTGGTTTGACGAACGACGCGGCCGATTTTTTACCGCCTTGTGCGCAAAATGCGTGCGACCGCTTTTTTTGGCGATGTCGCTAAATATTTGCGCGGCCCGTTCGTCTATCAGGAAGGAAAGCCGGAACGGGGCTCGCCCCGCCGGCCGCTTTCCCGTCAGATTTGCCGTTTTTCGCGTTATTGCCTGCCTTCCCTTTACCGACGTTGCCGATGACAGCCGCCCACGAGCCTTCTTCCCCGCCGTCCCTCGACGCTTCCCCCGGCCGCCCCGCGGCGCGCCTGATCCTTGCGCTGCTGCGCGAAAGCCGCGTGTCGCTCACGCTGGCGCTCACCGCGTGCGTGCTGAACGGCGTCGCGAGCGTGCTGCTCGTCGCGACGTTGAACCGCGCGCTGTCGCAACCGGGCGCCGCCGACGCGTCGCTCGCGTGGCGCTTCGCGCTGTGCGCGGTGATCGCGCTCGTCACGCGGATCGTGTCGGGCACGCTGTTCGCCCGCCTGTCGCAGGACACGATGGCGCGATTGCGCGTGCATCTGGCGCGGCGCGTCGGCGCGGCCGAACTGCGCGACATCGAGCGGATCGGCGCGGCGCCCGTGCAATCGGTGCTGACCGATGACGCGACCAACGTGTCGATGCTGTTCTTCGCGCTGCCGAACCTCGTCATGCACGGCTCGATCGTGTTCGGCTGCCTCGGCTATCTGGCGTGGCTGTCCTGGCCCGTGTGCCTGCTGGCGCTGGCCGCGATCATCGCCGGCTCGCTCGGCTATCACACCGGCGACCGCCGCGCGATCGCGGCGCTCGAAGCCGCCGGCCAGGCGCAGGACCGCCTGTTCGGCTATCTGGGCTCGCTGTTCTCCGGCGCGAAGGAGCTGAAGCTGCACGACGCGCGCGCCCGCCAGTTCGTCGACGGCCAGCTCGGCGCCGCGATCGGCGAAGTGCGCGACCACCGCCGCCGCGCGTTCAGCGCGTATGCGGTCGGCGTCGGCTGGATCATCTTCCTGTTCTACGTGTTCCTCGGCGTCGCGTCGTTCTGGCCGCAGCTCGGCGTGCATGCCGACCCGGCCGCGGCCGCCGGCTACGTCGTCGTGTTCCTGTTCATGCTCGTGCCGCTCGACGGCCTGCTGAACAACCTGCCGACCGTCAACGCGGCGCGCGTGTCGCTCACGCGGATCGAAGGCGTGATGGCCGAATTCGGCGCGCTGCGCACGGTGCCGCCCGCGGCCGATGCGCCCGACGTGCCGCCGGCCGGCGCGGTCACGCTGCGCGGCGTCACGCATGCGTATTTCCACGAGCGCGACGAACGGATGTTCAGCATCGGGCCGATCGATTTGACGATCAAGCCGGGCGAGCTCGTGTTCATCGTCGGCGGCAACGGCAGCGGCAAGACGACGCTCGCGAAGGTGCTGACGGGGCTGTACGAGCCGGAGCAAGGCACGATCGAGGTCGACGGCCGCACGATCGGCTGGCGCGAACGCGCGGCCTACCGGCAGCGCTTCAGCGCGGTGTTCAACGATTTCCACCTGTTCGACGCGCTGCTCGGCATCGTCGACCCCGACGATCCGTCGCGTGCGCAGGCCGATGCGCGGGCGAACGCGCTCGTCGCGAAACTCGCGCTCGACCACAAGGTGAAGGTGATCGACGGCGCGTTCTCGACGCGCGCGCTGTCGACCGGGCAGCGCAAGCGGCTCGCGCTCGTCGTCGCGTACCTGGAAGATCGCCCGTTCTACCTGTTCGACGAATGGGCGGCCGACCAGGACCCGTCGTTCAAGGCCGTGTTCTACGAGCAACTGCTGCCCGAGCTGCGCGCGCGCGGCAAGGCCGTGATCGTGATCACGCACGACGACCGCTACTTCGATCTTGCCGACCGTCTGCTGAAGCTCGACAACGGGCGCATCGTCAGCGACACGCAACCGGCGCGCCTGCGTGCGCAGGATGGCGTCGATGCGCTGAGCGCGTAACACGACACCGGCAGTCGATCGAAAAAAATCGCCGGCACGCTGCAATGGCAGTGTGTCGACGACGGTCGTTTCAGCGGGGAATTCGACTGACGTGTGGCGAAAAGGAAAGACTGAAACCGCGCGTCGTCAAGCTGATCGCGACGCCCTGCCCGTCAACGCGGCATCGTCCGCCGCTCAACTCACGGCCGGCAGCTTCAGCATCGTGTCGGTCATCACGTCGGCCAGCTTCAGCGCCGACATCGGCCCGCCGAACCCCCAGATGTTGCGCTCGATCAGCGCGATCCGGTGTGCCTTCAGCGCGGGCACGAAACGCCACACCGGCGAATCGAGTTTCGCCGACAACGGCACGTCCATCCCCGACGCGGTCACGAACAGCACGGCCAGGTCGCGCTGACGCAGCAGATCGGCCGACGTCACGTACAGCGTGCCCTCCCGCGTCGGCTTCTTCGGCCACGGATCGAGCCCGAGCGCCCGCGCGAGGCCCGCCGACGTGCTGTTGCCCGTATAGGCCCAGTACCGGTCGGGCAAGCCGAGATCCTGCAGCAGCGCGACGCGCTCGCCGTGGCGGCCCGCGGCCGCGAGCCGCGCCGCATCGCGCGCGATGCCGGCGTCGAGTTGTGCTTCGACCGCCTGCGCGCGCGCGTCGCGCCCCGTGACCGCACCGATCGTCCGGAAAATCTGCCGCATCCAGTCGAGCTGCGTGACGGGCACACCGCCTTCGGACACGTTCGGGCTGAACTGGAACAGGATCGTCGGCGCGATCCGGTCGAGCGCGTCGAAGATCGGCGCATGCCGGAAGCCGACGCCGATGATCAGGTCCGGCTTGACCGCCGCGATCGCCTCGAGCCCCGGCTCCTGCCGCGAGCCGATGTCGGTCACGTGCGCGAGCTGTTCGCTCCGGTAGCCGAGCCAGCCCGGGTAGAACGCGGTATCGGCCATCCCGACCGGCACGATGTCGAGCGCGATCACGCTTTCCGCGAACATGAAGTCGAGCGCGACCACGCGCTGCGGCCGCACGGGCATCCTCGCGCTGGCCTGCGACACGACGGGATTGCCGGCCAGCGACACGGCGCCCTGCGTACCGCCCGTGCTCCCGGCCGCGGAAACCGCGGCCGCCGGTGCGGAAAACGCGCCGCAGCATGCGGCGCCGAGCGCCGCCGCGAGCGTGCCAAGCACATGCCGGCGGCCGGCGTGCATCACCGGATCGCGTCCTGCTCGGCCAGCGCCGCGTCGTCCATCGTCAATAGCAGGGGGCAGCTTCCACACAGTTGCGTTTCTCCAGGAATTTCGTAGCGCAGGCAGCACACGCGGCGCGCGCGAAACGGCGTCGGCAGCAGCGGCGAGCGCGGCACGGCATCGCGCACGGGCATGCGCAATGGATTCGGCTCGCCGTGCACGCAGGTCGAGCCGAACAGCCAGTCCGCATCGCGGACGGGATCCGCCGCACACGGCAGCGAACGATACGTGTCGAGCAGATAATCGAGCAGGTTGCCCGCGTTGCTCCACAGCACGCGCGGCGTGACGCGGCCCATCGCCGCGAGCAGGTCGATCACCGCGCCGAGATGCGCGATGAGGCCCGCATAGCGCGGCGCGGGATCCTCGCACGGCGCGCCGAGTGCATCGCTCGCGAAATACAGCGCGGCCGGCATCCCGTCGTCGAGCGCGACGAACGTGCGCTCGGGCGTCATGTCGAGCGGCCGCCCGAGCGTCAGCGCGGCGACGACGCCGGCCGGCGCCGCGCGGCCGAAATAGTATTTGCTCCATTGCGACATCAGCGCACGTGCATGCTGCGCCGGATCGCCGCCGTAATGGTCGACCATCGCGGCGAGCACGGCGTCGCGGTGCGCGGGCAATTCGGCGACGGGCACGACGATGCGGCCCGGCGCGCGCACATCGTCGGGCATGCCGAGCCAGACGACGTC
This sequence comes from Burkholderia sp. AU17457, assembly GCF_002223255.1. Taxonomy (NCBI): domain Bacteria; kingdom Pseudomonadati; phylum Pseudomonadota; class Betaproteobacteria; order Burkholderiales; family Burkholderiaceae; genus Burkholderia; species Burkholderia sp. AU17457. The sequence goes on along the minus strand of NZ_NKFB01000003.1, from coordinate 1,291,104 downwards.
GAGGTGCTCGGCGAACGGTTCCGGCGCGAACGCCGAAAAGCGCGTGGCGCGCGCGCCGTCGAGCGCCGGCGTCATCGCCCCGCGCGCCGGGCGCGGCGCCCCTCGAGAATCAGCAGCCCGAGCAGGTACGGCGCGCCGATCAGCGCGGTCAGCACGCCGGCCGGCACTTCGCGCGGCGCGACGACGGTACGCGCCGCGAGATCCGCGACGCCGAGAATCAGTGCGCCGCACGCCGCCGCGAGCCACAGCCGCGTGCGATGCCGGCGCGCGCCGAGCATCGTCGCGACGTGCGGCGCCATCAGCCCGATGAAGCCGACCGGCCCGACCGCCGCGACGGCCGCGCACGCGGCGAGCGTCGCGATCGTCAGCGCGAGCGGCCGCAGCGCGGCCACCGGCAGGCCGAGCGCGGCCGCCTGATCGTCGCCGAGCGCGAGCATGTCGAGCGGTTTCGCGAGCCACGCGAACACCGGCACCGCGAGCACGCACCACGGCAGCAGCATCGACACCTCGCCCCAGCTGCGGCCGTACGTGCCGCCGACGAGCCATACGACGAAGCGTGCGGGCTGCACGCTTTCCTGCGTGATCAGCCATTGCGCGAGCGTGGTCCACAACGCGCCGATCACGATGCCGGTCAGCGCGACCGCGAGCGGCGCGTAGCGATGCCGGTGATTCAGTGCGAGCGTGATCGCGAGCGACAGCCCGCCGCCGATCAGTGCGGCGGCGGCAAGCGTCACGTGGCCCATCAGCGGCCACGTCGACAACGCGAACAGCGTGACGAGCCCCGCGCCCTGCGTGACGCCGAGCACTTCGGGGCCCGCGAGCGGATTGCGCACGACGCTCTGCATCGCGACGCCGCTGACCGCCAGCAACGCGCCGGCGAGCAGCGCGCACAGCAGACGCGGCATGCGCAGGTCGATCAGCATCCGCGCGAGCGCATCGTGACCGGACAGCGCGGCCGACCAGCGCGCGGGCGCGAGCCATTCGGGGCCGGCCGACACGCCGACGAAGAGCACCAGCACGCCCGCCACGACGAACAGCACGGTGCGCAACGGCCAGCCGAGCCGTTCGAGCCAGCCGACGAGCCGCGTCGAGCCGCCGCCCGCCGCGCGTTCGGCATCCGCGTGCAGCACGCCCGACCACGCGGCGCCGCGCCGGATCATCGCGAGCATCAGCGGCGTGCCGACCAGCGCGAGCGCGACGCCGGTCGACAGCGTCGCGTCGAGGCCCGATGCGAGCACCGCGCTGTCGGTGACGAGCACGAGCGCGCCGCCGGCGAGCGCCGACAGCGGCACCAGCACGCCGAGCCGCGCCGCACGCGCGCCGCGCACCTGGCGCAGCAGGTTCGGCGCGACGAGGCCGACGTACGACAGCGGGCCCGCGATGCTGACGGCCACGCTCGTGAACGCGACCGCGACGATCGTCGCGGCGAGCCGCGTCGCATCGACGCGCACGCCGGCCGCGGCCGCCGCATCGTCGCCGAGCGTGAGCGGATTCAGCGGCCGGATCACGAACGGCAGCGCGACCAGCGGCACGACGAGCCAGCGCGCGGCGAGCGCGAGGCCCGTCGCGCCCGGCTGGTACAGGCTGCCGTTGGTCCACAGTGCGGCGCCCGCGATGTTCTGCTCGAAGAACGCGAGCACGAGCGTCGACAGCGCCGCGAACAACAGCATGCACACGCTGCCCGCGAGCACGAGCCGCAACGGCGTCGCGCGCCAGCCGCCCGCCGCGACGATCGCGCACGCGGCGGCCGCGAGCCCGCACACGAACAGCAGCGGCACCGACGCGACGCCCGCCAGCGCCGGCACCAGCATCGCCGCGAGCAGCCCGAGCTGGGCACCGCCCGTCACGCCGAGCAGGTCGGGCGACGCGAGCGGATTACGCGTGAGCGACTGGAACAGCGCGCCGGCGATGCCGAGGCAGCCGCCCGCGACGAGCGCGGCCGCGACGCGCGGCAGATTGAGGTCGAACAGGAATACGTGCGCGAGCGCCGCGGCATCGCTGCCGGGCGCCGCGTCCCACCACACACGCAGGTCCGGGGCAATCCGCAGCGCGGCGAGCAGCGCGATCAGCGCGACGAGGCCGAACGCGATCGCGCCGGCCCGCCCTTTCGTCGCACCCCTGCCCGTCGCCGCGAGGCGCTTGCGCATCGCGAACGTCGTCATACGGCGAGATCCCGGTCGAAGACGCCGGCCGCCTGCGGCGCGCCGTCGGTCGACGGCCCGTAGGCCGGCACGCACATCGGCGCGCCCGTCTGCGGATGCGCGAGCTTCAGCATCTCGACGCCGAACGCCGCGCGCAGCCGCGCCGGCTCGAGCATCGCGTCGGGCGTGCCCTGCGCGACGAGGCGGCCCGCGCGCATCAGCACGATCTCGTCGCTGTACGCGGCCGCCTGGTTCAGGTCATGCAGCACCCAGACGATCGTCAGCCCGCGCGTACGGTTCAGCGCACGCAGCGCATCGAGGATGTCGAGCTGGTGATGAATGTCGAGATACGTCGTCGGTTCGTCGAGCAGCACGATCGGCGCCTGCTGGGCGAGCGCCATCGCGATCCACGCGCGCTGGCGTTCGCCGCCCGACAGCGCGCCGACGTCGCGCTCCGCGTCGCCCGCGAGGCCGCTCGTGTCGAGCGCCTCGTCGATCGCCGCATGATCGGCCCGCGACAGGCCGCGCAGGAAGCCGCCGTACGCATAGCGCCCGTACGCGACGAGCTCGCGCACCGTGAGGCCCGACGGAATCTGGTTGAACTGCGCAAGCATCGTCAGCTCGCGCGCGAGCGCGCGACGGCGAAACGACGCGAGCGGCTTGCCGTTCACGTCGACGTGGCCGGCACGCGCGGGCTGCAGGCCCGCGAGCGTGCGCAGCAGCGTGCTCTTGCCGCAGCCGTTCGGTCCGCACAGCGCGGTTACGCGGCCGGCCGCGATCGACAGGTCCAGCCCGTCGATCACGACATGGTCGCGATATCCCACCGACAGCCCGCGCGCGGCAAGCGCGGCGGTACGACGCGTCATCAATCCTCCGTTCGGTCGCGCGGGACCGTGTAACTCTGCGCCATCGCGACGACGACCTTGCGCGGCCCCTCGAACGGGTCGCGTGCATGCGCGGTCAGCATGTTGTCGAGCATCAGCACGTCGCCGGTGCGCCACGGGAACACGATGCGCTGCTGGTCGAGCACGCCGCGGATCTGCGCGAGCGCGTCGGCCTCGAGCGGTTCGCCGTCGCCGTAGTACACGTTGCGCGGCACGTTCTCGAGCCCGACCGCGTCGACGAGCGCTTCCTGCATGTCGTCGTCGAGCGCCGACAGGTGAAACAGGTTCGCCTGGTTGAACCACACGCGCTCGCCCGTGCGCGGATGGCGCGCGACCGCCTGGCAACGCTCGCGCGTGCGCAGCAGAAGCTCGCCGTCGTCGTCGGTGCGCCACGCGCACTCGATGCCGCGCGCCGCGCACATCCGCTCGACCTCGGCCGGCTCGTCGGTGCCGAACGACTGCTGCCACGGCAGATCGAGCCCCTGCCCGAAATTGCGCACGTACAGCAGCTCGCGCTTCTCGAAGCGGGCGACGAGCGCCGGGTCGAGCGCGCGGTAGACGGCGCGGCTGTCCGCGATCGGCGTCGCCCCGCCCTTCGGCGCGGCGAGCGCGCAGTGGAACCAGATCCGCAGCGGCCATTCGCGCGTGTACGACTGCTCGTTGTGCAGCGGAATCGCGCGGTGCGGCGGGTATTCGGTCGACGTGTAGACCGCGCCCTCGACCTGGCTGCGCGGCGTCGACGCATATTCATAGCCGATCAGCGGATCGCCGAACGATGCCGCGAATTGCTGGAACGTATCGATCGACGGCACGCGAAAGCCCGTGAACAGCACGCCGCCCGCCCGTTCGAGCGTGTCGGCCGCGATCTCGCGCGCGAGCGGCGCGACGTCGTCGATCGACATCCCGTCGTTGCCGCGCGGCGACACGACGGTGGGCAGTCCCGGCTCGATACGCAGGTCGTCGAGCGTCGGCAACGAAAGCAGGGTCATGCAACGTCCTCTTCAGGTGGCGCGCCGCACATGCGGCGCAACGGGTCACGACGCGCGCGTCGTGCGCTCGCCGTCCATCGCGCGGCGCAGGCTCGCGGGGCGCATGTCGGTCCAGACGGTTTCGATGTGCGCGAGACAGTCGGCCTTCGGGCCGCTCACGCCCACTTCGCGCCAGCCGGCGGGCACGGGCCGGAAGGTCGGCCAGATCGAATACTGTTCTTCGTCGTTGATGACGACCGTATAGACGAGATCGTCGGTGTCGGCGGAAGGCATCGGGGCTTGCGTCATGATCGGAAATCGCTGGGCGGTTGAAGGAGGCGAAGCGGCAAATTCGGCCGCTCCTGTCTGATAGACGGTTGGCCGGCGCGTTTTTTTACCGCCGCCGTGCGCGGCCGCCCAGGAACACCGGGCAGGCGACGCCGCGATGGCATGCGTCGAGGCATTCCGCGCAGTGGCGCTCCGCGTCGCGCACCATGAAATGCACGAGCGTCTGCGACACGTTCAGCGCGCGCGCCGCGGTCTGCAGCGTCTCCTCGCGCAGCCGCACCATCTCGAATGCCGCACGGCTGCGCGCCGGCAGGTCGTCGAGCGCCGCCCACACGCGCCGCAGCGTATCGCGCGTCATCAGCGCGGCTTCCGGCGTCGGCTCGGGCGACGGCACGTCGAAACCGTCGTCCTCTTCCGTGTGATAGACGTTTTCGAGGCTTTGCCGGCGGCACGCGTCGATCGATGCGTTGCGCACCATCCGCGTCACGTACGCGACCGGCTGGCGCACCGCGTCCTGATTCGGGAATTCGACGAGCTTCACGAACACGTCGTGCACGACGTCCTCCGCGCGGCTCGCGCAGCCGACGAAGCCGCGCGCGACGTTGACGAGCATCGCGCGATGCGAGATCAGCACGTCGAGCAGCGCACCCTGCGCACGGGGCTCGGACGCCCGGCGCGCACGCGGCGCGGCGCGCGGCGGCAGGTCCGGATAACTGCCGAGGAACGGGTTTGCCGCTGCCGCCGCCGGTCGGTCGAGCACTTCCGCCATCGCCATCGATCTGCTCCGTCAAATTCCGAGATAAGGGAATTTAACGTAAACGCAAATCATTCTCAATCCGATTACGAGATGACCCTTCCGGTTGTCGGGATTTGTCTGAACAATTGCCGGAATGCCTGCTCTGGCGGACGGGACGAACGCGACGGGTCTGCGGAGAACGGCAGGCTTTCCAGGCCAAAGGCGGTGGCCCGGCGGCCGACACGGCCGAGGTTCATGATGACGGCCCCGCCCCGCATTGGCGCACGGCACGGCGCCGCGATCCACACGGCTTGTGTTACGTCGACAAGCCGTTTCGGCGATCCGACGGAACGCACGCGGCCGCGCCTACCGCCGTCAGTAGATGAACAACCGGATCGTCGCCGTCGCATCGAATCGGCCGATCTTCGGCGGGCCGAACGACTTCAGCACCGCGTCCATCAGCACGCTCTGGTTCATCACGTTGGACGCGAACTGGGCCAGCGTGAACTGCTGGTTGAACGGAATGGCCTTGCCCTGGCTGTCCTCGATGCCAATCCCGAAATTGCTGTCCTTCGCCGGCACCAGCAAACCGTTCTGGACCGGAAAACTCGTCTCGAAATACCCGTCCACCCGCACCGCGACGTTGCATTTCTTGGTCAACGACAACGAGAACCGCTTGCGCGGCACCGCCGGCATGAAGCCGTTGCCCGCCGCCTGCACCTGCCCGAAATCGACGATGCCCGGTTCGGGCGTCACGAGTACGTCGACGAAGCACGGCGTCGGCTTGAGATTGCGCAGGCCGCTCAGGCGGTACTGAAAGCTCGTGCCGAACGCATTCAGCCCGAATTCGCCGTCGAACTGGAACACCGTATAGATATCGCTCGGCGGCTGGATCCAGTTGCCCTTCTTGCGCACGACGACCTGATAGTCGATGCTGATGTTCGTGCGCTGGCAACGCCCGCGGTCGAAGTCGTACCGGGTGCACGGCGGCACCGCATACCCGGTAAACACCCCGCCGCCGCGATTGCTCGTCTTGTCGAAATAATCGACGCCCTTGTAGCGGATGCCGATCTCGAGCCCCCATGCGGCAGGGTCCGTACGATTCGGATTCGCGTAGAAGTAAATGTTGTCGACGACCTTCAGGCTGCCGGCGTCCCCGAGGTCCTTGTAGCAATACCCCGACGTCGTGCGCACCGGCGACACCCAGATCACGTAGCCGTCCGGCGCGTCGGTCGGATACGACGCCACGCCGCCGATCGGCTCGGTCAACGACGTCGCGCCGCTGTTCGTCAGGCAGCGCAGCGCCCACGCCGGCTGCACGGCCGCGATCAGCAGCACGAGTACGACCCAGCGCAGCCATGCCGCCGGCGCCGCCCGATGACGCATGCCCGCGCTCATTTCTTCACGCTCTTGCACGCACCCGCGTCGCACGCATACTCGACCGCCACCTGGCCGCCGTAATCGTCGATGTGCGTGACGAACAGCGTCGCCGGCGTCGCGGCCTTGAACGGCACGTCGGCCGTGCTCATCGGGCTCACCATCACCGGCTCGATCGGCACCGGCGTCTTCTGCGCACCCGCGCTCACGTCGACCACCGTCACGTGATACGGCGTCGGGTTGTCGAACACGAGCGTGTGTGCGGCCGCATCCACCCGCAGCGTCATCGGCAGTGTCCAGTCCTCGTCGCGCGGGGGCTGCACGGCCTCCGGCCGGTAGAACAGCTTCATCTGCGTATGCAGCGCGATCTGCAGCGTGTTCGGCGTATCGGTCTTCGGCGGCACTTCGCGGATGTTCAGGTAGAACACCGTTTCGCGATCGGCCGGCAACTCGGTGCCCGGCAGCTTCGCGATCCGCAGCACGTTGCGCTCGTTCGCCTCGATGCGTTGCAGCGGCGGCACGACCATCAGCGGCGACGTGGTCTTGTTGCCCTTCGCGTCCTCGAGCCACGACTGCACGAGATACGGATACGTCGCGCTCTTGTTGGTGATCGTCACGATCGCGGCCTGTTCGCCTTCGTTGAAGATCACGCGCGTGCGATCGGGCACGATCGCCGCATGCGCGGTGCCTGCCAGCATCGCGCCGACGGTCGCGAACACGCACAGCGCGCGCCGCGGGAAAGAAAGGGAGAAAGCGTTCGTCATCGCTGGATCCATGAAAATCATCGTTCGACCGGCGCGGCCGCCGCATGCGACTCGCCCGGTGTCCGGCACGTCACCGGAATCGGCGTGCCTTCGAGTTGGAGCTGGTTCGGCAGTGCGTCGATCGTGCACAGCGTGCGTTCGCCCGCCCGCACCGCCAGCGCGGATTTCGGCTGAACCTGAGTCAGGAACGCCGCGCCGCCCTCGCCGACGATGCCGAGTTCCTTGCCGTTCGCCGCGTCCTGCACCGACGCGCCGAACGGCAGCGCCTTGCCGGCCGAGTCGGTCAGCGTCAGGTACAGGTTGCTGCCGCGCGCGGCGGCGAACTTCACGAAACCGATCGCGCCGTCGGTCAGCACCATGCGCTGGATCGGGTTCGTCACCTGCACTTCGAGCGGCAGCTTCTCGACGTTGACGGTCGCGTCGTACACGTTGTACGGCGAGATGCCGTCGAGCACCGCGTAGCCGCGCGAATCGGTATGCGCGAGCGTGCCGGACAGCGGCACGTCGGGCACGCCGTCGGTCGACACCAGCAGCCGCGTATCGCCCGCATTGCCGTTCGCGTGCGCGGACACGCCGTACTGCGTCGCGACGAACGAGCCGTCGACTTCGAGCGACGCGGCCGCATACGCATTGGCGAGCGTCGATGCCTGCGCGGTGAGCTGGTACGCCGACGTGCGCTGCCGGAAGCTCGCGTTGGCCGACGCGCGGCCGTCGGTCGCGCCCGCATTGACCTGGTAGGTGCGGCCGGCCGGATCGTCGTAGATATAGCCCGCGTTCACGCTGGTGCTGCCGTTGCCCGTCGTCAGGTTCGACGTGACGGTGTGGCGGCCGCCGATCGGCAGCGTCGCGGTGACCGAGAACTGGTTGCCGCTCGCGCCGGCGCTCTGCGTGCGGAATGCCGACACGCTGACGTTCAGGTTGCGCAGCGTGCCGATCGAGAACGCGCGCGTGAGCGTCAGGCCGACCCGCTGCTCGGACGCGCGCGCCCAGTAGGTCGTCTGGTCGTACGAGAAATAGGTCGACGTGTCGCCGAAGCGCTTCGACAGCGTCGCCGAATAGCGCTGCTTGCTGTTGGCGAGGCCGTACGCGGTCGGGTCGCCGGAGAACTGCGCGAAGCTGGTGTACTCGCGCTCGGAGAAGCGGTAGCCGAAGAAGCGCACGTCCGCGTCGAGCCCGTCGAAGTGCTTCGAATAGTTGATGCGATACGAGTTGCCGTTGCGTGTCGCGCCGCTCCACCACAGGCGCGCCCGCGCACGCGTGACGTCGGCCGACACCGCGCCGAAGGCGCCGAAATCGCGACCGACGCCGAGCGCGATCGACGTATAGCCCGACGCGGCGATGAAGCCGCCATACGCGGTGACGTCGAACGGCAAACCGTACGCGATTTCGCCGAAGCCGAAGAACGGCGTGATGCCGGCGCCGCCGAACAGGCGCGGCTTGCCGACCGCGGCCTTGTAGCGCAACTGGCCGGTGCGCGCGAGGAACGGCACGGCGGCCGTCGTCACCTGGAAGCGCTGCACGCTGCCGTCCTCTTCCTCGACCGCGACGTCGAGCGTGCCCTGCACGCTCGTGTTGATGTTCTGCAGCGCGAACGCGCCCGGCGACACGCGCGTCACGTACAGCACGCGGCCGGCCTGCGACACGGTCACGGTCGCGTTGGTGCGCGCGACGCCCGAGATCAGCGGTGCATAGCCGCGCAGCGACGGCGGCAGCATGCGGTCGTCGCTGCGGATCGACGCGCCCGTCAGCGCGAACGTGTCGAAAATGTCGGAGGTCAGATAGTCGTCGCCGAACGTCACCGTCGACTGGATCGACGGCAACGCGCGAAACGCATAAAGCCGGCTGAAGCGGAACGTGCGGTCCGCGTACGCGGTGTTGCCGACGTTCGATTGCGCCTGGTAGTCGCCGCGAAAACGCCACGCGCCCCAGTTCGCGCCGACCGTCCCGTACGCCTGGATCGCATTCGTCTGCCCGCCGCCCGTACCGAAGTTGCGGTTCGTGTTCGCGATCACCCGATAGTCGAGCATCGCGCCGGGAATCCCTTCGGACCAGTGCTCCGGCGGCAGGTAGGTCGAATCGGTGAATTCGAGCGCGGCCTGCGGAATCGTGATCTTGAGCCGCCCGTCGCTTTTCAGGTAACGCACGGTCGCCCCTTCGATCGCGGCGAGGTCGACGCAACTGCCGCCCCGGAAGCGCGGCAGGTCCTTGACCAGCGAAGGTTTCAGGCCGAACCGCGCGACGAGCGCCGGCCGCAGGCACGGCTTGCCCGCGCCCGTCGCATCGACCGCCACGAATTCGATCGGCTGCAATCCGAGGTACAGGTCGTTGACCTGCACGTCGAGCATGTACTCGCCGGGCAGCGTGAAGTCCGCCTGCGAGAACTGCGACAGGTCGACGTTGCTCGTTCCGTCGATGTCGAGGAACGACGAATTGAATTCCGTCGCCTGGCTCTGGCTGCCGACGACCAGCACGGAGACGCAAAGGAAGGAATGTCTGATTCGCACGCGGTGCTACCGGGAGTCCGAGGAGAAGGAAAACGGGAGGAAGGACGAAGGAGGAAGGGATGCACGCATCCCTCCTCCGGCACGGATGCTTACTGGTAGCGGACCGTGAAGTTCGCGACGCCGTCGGCGGTACCCGGCGTCACGCCGGCTGCCGTCGCTTCGTACATCGCCGCGAAGCGTGCGATGTTCGTGCCGTTCTGCAGCAGCGTCGGCGCCTTTTGCTCGGCGCCGTTGTCGAGGTATTCGCCCGACGCGGCCTGCAGGCGGATGCCGACGTTGGTTGCCGAACCGATCGTGGCGAGCAGCTTCGGCTGGCCCGCGCTCGACGTGCCCGTGAACGTGAAGTACGCGTTCTTCGCGACGCTGGTGTCGCAATCGGTCAGCTTGATGTCGAAGTTGGTCGGGGTGGACTTGTCGCCGGCTTGCTTGAACACGTTGGTCGGCACCTTGCCGAGGTTCACGGTCTGGTTGACCGAGCCCGAGTCGATGCCGCATGCGCCCGCGACGATCTCGCCCGTGAAGTTGATCGTGCCGGTGCCCGCTGCGAAGGCCGAGGAGGACAGGGCTGCGAGTGCGACAGCGCTCAGGATGGATTTTTTCATGAGGTTTCCTGTAAGGAGTACAAATGGAATGGACGACGTGGCGGACACAAACGGCTGCGCATGGTGGCTCCCGTCCGACACGAGGCGGCATTATCGAGATAACAGCGAAAGATTTCTGTAAATCATTGTCAAATACATCTGACAATGTTCGATTTACCCCTCCAAACCCCCATTCCTTCCTTTCAATTTTCAATCCCGGATTTTTTATCCGCAGTCCTTTTTGATTTTCCGGAACCAATTGAAGATTAAGGGAATTTCTTGCCGAAAATCATCGCAGACGCACGCTTCCTTGCTGGCATTGGCTTGCGCGCGACCACCACTCAACGGACAAAATATTGTCCAGCACCGCCATCGTTGCCCAATTACAACGCCAATATCGAATCATTTTCAACTGACAGGAAATTAACAACGGCATTTCATCAACATGAATTTATCGCGCAAACGATTGCGCAAGAATACAAACGTTTTACCGCGACACTTTGCCGCCGCCATTAATTCCAATATATTGATTAATCCGTTCGTCAATTACCTATCTTGAATCGCATACATGCGCGGCCGCTGAAACGCGGCTGGCATGCCGGATTGGACGAGATGAAACAGGAAGGAACGCGGCACACGTTTGCGCCGGAGAGCGACGCGATTGGTCGCCGGGTGCGGGGAGCGCGCAAGCAGCCTGCGCCCGGCCGGGAGATGAAAAGGATGCGTGGAACAGCGCCAGGAAGCGCCGATGCGGCGCGCGCGAAACGGCGGGCATCACACCCTGTCGAAACGACGGCCGCACGTCGAATCGTACGGCCGCCGTCATGCCACCCGGTACGCTGCGGCGTCAGGCGACGCGTCGCACGTCACGAGAGAGCCGCGGCCTCCGCCGTTGCGGGCGCCCAGCCGCCGCCGAGCGCGCGATACAGCGCGATCGCGTTCGCGAGCCTGAGCTGCCTGAGCCGGATCAGCTCCTGCCCCGACTCGTACGTGCTGCGCTGCGCGTCGAGCAGTTCGAGATAGGTCGCGACGCCGCCCGCATAGCGGCGCTCCGCGAGCTTCAGCCGCGCGCCGTCCGCCGCATACACGTCCTGCTGCGCGGCAAGCTGCCGGTCGATCCAGTCGCGCGCGGCGAACGCATCGGCCACTTCGCGAAACGCGGTCTGCACCGCCTTCTCGTATTCGGCGACCGCGATGTCCTTGCGCGCGTGCGCCACGTCGAGATTCGCGCGATTGCGGCCGCCCGCGAAGATCGGCAGCGTGATGCGCGGCGCGAACGTCCACACGCTCGTGCCGGCCGCGAACAGGCTCGAGAACGCATCGCTCACCGAGCCGTAGTCGGTCGTCAGCGCGATGCGCGGGAAAAACGCCGCGCGCGCCGCGCCGATGTTCGCGTTCGCGGCCTTCAGCCGCGCCTCGGCCTGCCGGATGTCCGGCCGCCGTTCGAGCAGCTCGCTCGGCGCGCCCGGCGCCACGGGCGCGATCGACAGCGTGTCGAGCGCGGTCGCGTCATCGGGCACGTTGCGCGCGAAATCGCCGGCCAGCAATTGCAGCGCCCGTACGGCCTGCGCATGCTCGCGCTGCAGCGCGGCCTGCGACGCGCGCGCGGACGCCACCAGCATTTCGGCCGAACGCAGCTCGATCGCGTCGCTCGTGCCGGCGGCATAGCGACGTTGCGTGAGCGCGGCCATCCGCTCGCGGGCTTCGAGCGTGCGCTGAGCAAGCGACAGTTGCGCGTGCAACGATCGTTCGGAAACGTACGCGCCCGCCACTTCGGCGATCACGCCGATACGAACCGTGCGCTGCGCGTCGGCCGTCGCGAAATACTCGGCGAGTGCCGCGTCGGACAGGTTGCGCACCCGGCCGAACAGGTCGAGCTCGTAAGCGCTGACGCTGACACCCGCGCGATACAGCCCGCTGATCGCGCTTTCGCGCACGACGGGGTCGTACTGGCGCGCGCGTTCATAGCCGAGATTCGCGTCGACCGACGGCATCCGGTCCGCGCGCTGCACGCCGTACAGCGCGCGCGCTTCCTCGAGCCGGCCGGCCGCGATCCGCAGGTCGCGGTTGTGCGCGAGCGCCGCGTCGATCCACGCCTGCAGCGCCGGATCGGTGAAATACGCATGCCAGTCGTCGAGCAGCGCGGCATCCGGTGCCGCACTCGCCTGGATCACCGGCGCCGTACTGCCGTCGACCGGCGCATAGGTCGTCGGCACGGGCGCCGCCGGGCGCTCGTAACGCGGCGCGAGCGAGCACCCGGCGAGCGCGAGCGCGGCGGCCAGCGCGACCGGAACCCGCCGCGCGGCGCGTGCATTCAGCGCGAACATCATGGTTGCGAACCCTCCATCGTCGTCGGCTGCGCGCCGCCGCGCCGGCGCGGGCCGACGTCGAACAGGCGGCCGACGATCACGAAAAACAGCGGGACGAGGAACACCGCGAGCACGGTCGCCGTGATCACGCCGCCGAGCACGCCGGTGCCGATCGCCGTCTGCGCGCCGGACGCGGCGCCCGACGCGAACGCGAGCGGCAGCACGCCGACGCCGAACGCGAGCGACGTCATCACGATCGGCCGCAGCCGCAGGCGCGCGGCCTCGAGCGCCGCATCGACGAGCGACATGCGCTGCGCGACGAGATCCTTCGCGACTTCGACGATCAGGATCGCGTTCTTCGCGGACAGCCCGATCGTCGCGATCAGCCCCACCTTGAAATAGATGTCGTTCGGCATCGTCCGCAGCGTCACGCCGAGCACCGCACCGATCACGCCGAGCGGGACGACCAGCATCACCGCGAACGGAATCGACCAGCTCTCGTACAACGCCGCGAGCGCGAGGAACACGACGAGCACCGACAGCGCGAACAGCATCGGCGCCTGCGCACCCGACAGCCGCTCCTCGAACGACTGCCCCGACCACGCATAGCCGATGCCGGCCGGCAGCTTCGCGGCGATCCGCTCGATCGCGGTCATCGCGTCGCCGCTGCTGTGGCCGGCCGCGGCCGAGCCGTTGATCGTGAACGACGGATAGCCGTTGTAGCGCGTGAGCTGCGGCGGCCCGAGCGTCCAGTGCAGCGTCGTGAACGCCGCGAGCGGCACCATCTCGCCGCGTGCATTGCGCACGCGCAGCTTCTTCACATCGTCCGGATCGAGCCGGTGCCGCCCGTCGGCCTGCACCATCACGCGCCGCACCTGCGTGCCGTGCATGAAGTCGCCGATATAGTCGGAGCCGAACATCACCGCGAGCGTCGTGTTGATTTCGTCCATCGACACGCCGAGCGCGGACGCCTTCGCGCGATCGATGTCGAGCTTCAGTTGCGGCGCGTCCTGCGTGCCCGCGAACATCAGGTCGGTGAGCGCACGATCCTTGCCGCCCGCCGCGAGCAGTTGCTCGCGCGCGGCGCTGAACGTCGCGTAGTCGAGCCCGCCGCGGTTCTGCAGCCGGAAGTCGAAGCCGCTCGACGAACCGAGATCGGGCAGCGCCGGCGAATTCATCGCGAACACCGTCGTGTTCGGCGTGCCCGCGAAGCGTTCGTTGATGCGCGCGACGATCGACTGCACGTGATCGCGCTGGGCCTTGCGTTCCTTCCAGTTCTTCAGCGTGACGAAGATCATCCCGCCGTTCGGCCCTTCGCCGTACAGGTTGAAGCCGCCGAGCGCGTACGTATAGGCGGTCGGCTCGTCGCGGCGGATGACCGACTCGACCGCGCGCACGCTCTGCATCGTTTCCGCGAGCGGCGTGCCTTGCGGGCGGATCACCATCACCATGAAGTTGCCCTGGTCCTCGTCCGGCAGGAATGCGGTCGGCAGCTGCGTGAGCATCAGCACCGCGGCCGCGGTCAGCGCGCCGTACACGACGAGCCAGCGCAGCGGCTTCTTCAGCATCGCGCCGACCCGCGTCGCATAGCGCTGGGTCGCGCGCGCGACGAAGCGGTTGAACCCGCCGAAGAAGCCGCGCTTCTCGTGATGGTCGCCGGCCACCGGCTTGAGCAGCGTCGCGCACAGCGCGGGCGTCAGCGACAGCGCGAGGAAGGCCGAGAAGCCGATCGACACAGCGAGCGATAGCGCGAACTGCCGGTAGATGTTGCCCACCGCGCCGCCGAAGAACGCCATCGGCACGAACACCGACGTCAGCACCACGGTGATCCCGACGATCGCGCCGCTGATCTGCTGCATCGCCTTGACGGTCGCGTCGTACGGCGCGAGCCCCTCCTCGACCATCAACCGCTCGACGTTCTCGACGACGACGATCGCGTCGTCGACAAGGATGCCGATCGCGAGCACCATCCCGAACATCGTCAGCACGTTGATCGAGAAGCCGGCCGCGTACATCACGCCGAACGTGCCCGCGAGCGCGACCGGCACGACGAGCGTCGGAATCAGCGTCGCGCGCAGGTTCTGCATGAACAGGAACATCACGAGGAACACCAGCACGCCGGCCTCGACCAGCGTCGTGACGACCTTGTTCATCGATACCCGCACGAACGACGACGTCTCGTACGGGATCTGGTATTTCACGCCCGGCGGGAAGTATCGGGACAACTCGTCCATCGTCGCGCGCACGCGCTTCTCGGTGGACACCGCGTTCGACCCCGGCGCGAGCTTGATGCCCATGCCGGTCGCGACCTTGCCGTTCACGTACGACGGATAGTTGTAGTCGTTGCCGCCGAACTCGATGCGCGCGACGTCGCGCAGGAACAGCGCGGCGCCGTCGGCCCGCGCGCGCAGCGCGATCGCGCCGAAATCGGCCGGCGTCTTCAGCGGCGCGTCCGCGAATACGGTCGCCGCGATCGGCGCGCTGTCCGGCACCGCGCTGCGGCCGATGTCGCCGATCGTCACGCGCGCGTTGTGCGCGCGCACGGCCGACGCGATGTCCGACGCGGTGAGGCCGTGCCCGGCCAGCTTCACCGGGTCGGGCCAGATCCGCATCGCATATTCCGCGCCCCAGAACTGCACCTTGCCGACACCCTCGACGCGACGCAGCGCCTGCACCACGTTCGCCGACGCGTATTCGCCGAGCTGCACGTCGGTCATGCGGCCGTCGTCGGACGTGAGCGACACGACGAGCTGGATGTTGTCGGCGGCCTTCTCGACCTGGATGCCGTCGCGGCGCACGGGCTCGGGCAGGCGCGCGTCGACCGTCTTCAGCCGGTTCTGCACTTCGACGGCCGCGAGATCGGCGTTCACGCCCTGCTTGAACGTCAGGTACAGCGACGCCGCGCCGGCGCTGCTCGTCGCGGACGTATACAGCAGCCCCGGCGCGCCGTTCATCTCGCGCTCGATCAGTGCGGTCACCGATTCCTCGACGACCTGCGCGGACGCGCCCGGGTACGTCGCATAGATGCTGACGACGGGCGGCGCGATGTCCGGGTACTGCGCAACGGGCAGCGTGCGGATCGCGAACAGGCCGCCCAGCATGATGAAGATGGCGATTACCCACGCGAAGACGGGGCGATCGATGAAGAAACGTGCCATGTTGGTTTGAACCGGTCAGGTTTGACGGGCGGCCGCCTGCGAAGCGGCCGCTGCCGGCGCCGCCTTCGACGGCGGCGCCTTTTCGACGGGCTGGACGGCCGTATCGGGCGCGAACTGCGCGACGTCGTCGACGATCACGCGCTCGCCGCCCGCGAGGCCGCGCGTGATGCGCCAGTCATGGCCGCTCATCTGGTCGGCCGTGACCTCCACGTCCTTGACCTTGCCGTTCGCGCCGACGACGCGCACCGACGTACGGTCGGCCGTGCGCAGCAGCGCGTCGCGCGGCACGAGGATCGCCCGCCGGTCGACCGCCGTGTCGAGCGCGATCCGCACATACGCGCCCGGCAGCAGCTCGCGCTCCGGATTCGGGAACAGCGCGCGCATCGCGACGGTGTCGGTGGTCGGATCAACCGCGAGATCGCTGAACAGCAGCTTGCCCTTCAGCGGATACGCGGTGCCGTCGGCGCGCAGCAGCGTCACCGCGACATCGTGCTGCGCGATGCCCGCCGCGCGCCCGCTCTTCACCGCGCGGCGCAGGGCGTCGACGTCGGCGGCCGGCTGCGAGAAATTCACGTAGATCGGATCGAGCTGCTCGACGGTCGTGAGCGGCGTCGCCTGGTCCTGACCGACGAGCGCGCCCTCGGTCACGAGCGCGCGCCGTGCGCGGCCCGCGATCGGCGCGGTGACGGTCGCGTAGTCGAGCTGCAGTTGCGCGCGCGCGAGTTCGGCCTTCGCCGACGCGACCTCGGCCTTCGCCTGCGTATCGGCCGCAACCGCCTCGGTGTGGTCGCGCTCGCTCACCGCGCGATCGCGCACGAGATCGTCGTAACGGCGGCGCTTGTCGGTCGCCGCGAGCGCGGCGGCCTGCGCCTTCGCGAGCGCGCCCTGCGCGGCGTCGCGCGCGGCCTTCAGCGGCGCGGGATCGATGCGGAACAGCACCGCGCCCTGCTTCACTTCCTGGCCTTCCTCGTAGGTGCGCGCGGTGACGATGCCCGCGACCCGTGCGCGGACTTCCGCCTGCCGGTACGCGTCGAGCCGGCCCGGCAGTTCGACGGTCATCGGCACGGCCGTCGGGCGCACCGTCACGACGGTGGCCTGCTTGGCGGTCTCCGGCGCCGTGTCCTTGTCGCCCTTTCCGCATCCGGCCACGGCCAGCAGCGCCGCGAGCGCGAACGGCGCCGGCCGCATGCGGCGCCACAGGGTGCGTTTGTTATTCATGTTCTGACCTCGGATCGTTCCCCGCCGATACAATGCGGCGGCTCAGGGTGGCCGATTATAATCAGTCACGACTGATTAAATACATGCGCTTTCAATCCGGCTGACGCACTGTCTCAATAAAACGACAGCGAACTGTAAGGAATTTCACGACATGGCCCGCAAGACCCGGGAAGAATCGCTCGCCATCAAGCACCGGATCCTCGACGCCGCCGAGCTTGTGCTGCTCGAAAGAGGCGTCGCGCAAACCGCGATGGCGGACCTCGCCGAAGCAGCCGGGATGTCGCGGGGCGCCGTCTACGGCCACTACCGCAACAAGATGGAAGTGTGCCTGGCGATGTGCGACCGCGCGTTCGCGCGCACGTCCGAAGGGTTCGACGCGGGCGACGGCCTGCCGCCGCTCGCCACGCTGCGGCGCGCCGCATCGCACTACCTGCAGGAATGCGGGGAGCCGGGCCCGATGCAACGCGTACTCGTGATCCTCTATACGAAGTGCGAGCAGAGCGAGGAAAACGGCGCGCTGCAGCGGCGCCGCATGCTGCTCGAGCTGCAGATGCTGCGGATCACGAAGGCGCTGCTGCGTCGCGCGATCGCGGCCGGCGAGGTCGCCGCCGATCTGGACGTGCATCTGGCCGCCGTCTATCTGGTGTCGCTGCTCGAAGGCGTGTTCGCGTCGATGATCTGGACGAACCGGCTGCGCGGCAATCTGTGGAACGACGCCGAGGCGATGCTCGACGCCGGTTTCGACGCCGTCCGCACGTCCACCGCCCTGCGCCGACGCGCGCAAAAATTGCCGGACTCACGGAAATCGTCGTAACAAATGCTGATTTAACCCGATTTACCGCACTGCGAAACGAGTGAGCCGACCCTCTTTAAAATTTTTAACGTTTCGCGGAACATCGGTAGACTGACGCTGTCATCTTTCTTTAGCGTCTTCGTGATAACCGGGTTCGACCCGGTATGCACGCCGCCGTTCGAAGCGGGCACTGCCCCGCAGGTTGGGTCGAACGGAAACGACACAGGCCCCTGGCGGGGCCTGTTTTGTTGCACGCCCGCCGCCCGCCCCGTCGCCGTTCGACGGATGTGCCGCCGGCGGCCCCCGCCCACACCCCTTTGAACCGCTTTCCTGGATGTGGACACCTTGGTCAAGTCTGTCGCAACCCCTGATGCCGTCGCGCCCGGTCGCGCGCAGCGCGCCGTGCGCGCGCTCGTGCCGGCCGCCGTGCTCGGCGCCCTCGCCGCATTCGGCCTCGCGGCCGCGCTGCCGGCCGTGTCGCAACTGCCGGGCGCCGTCGATTCGGGCACGGCCGCGCTGCCGCAGCGCGTGCTGTCCGATACGCCGTTTCCCACCGCGCAGCATTTCGTGACGAGCGAGCTCGCCCGCACGATCGGCGAGCGCAACGAACACGTCGATCGCAACGATCGCAGCCTGCAGCCGGGCCTGTTCGCACCGCTCAGCGCGCATCGCAACGACATGCTCGGCTACACGAGCCTGTTCCAGTTCGCGTCGCCCGATCACCGGCAAGGGATGCGCGCGGGCGACATCGAGCTCACGCTGTCCGATACGCTGAACCGCCTCGACGTGCCGCCCGAAGTACGCATTCAGCTCGGCGACCTCGTCACCGGCAAGGTCGCGATGCGCGCGAGTGCGCAGCGCGGCGACTATTACCGCATCGCGTTCGACACGAACGACGGCACGCCGCGCCTCACCGCGCTCGAGCTGCGCGTCGCCGGCCGCACGTTCGGCGCGATCTGGTTCCGCGCGCCGGGCGCCGAACACGGTGCGTACTACACGCTCGACGGTTCGCCGCTCGAAGCCGCCGCGTTCACGATGCCGGTCAAGTGGACGCGCATCAGCTCGTTTTTCGGCGAGCGCGTCCATCCGTTGTCGCAGGCGATGGCGTTCCATACGGGCGTCGATCTTGCCGCGCCGAGCGGCACGCCGGTCGATGCGGCGGCCGACGGCGTCGTGTCGTTCGTCGGCACCGATCCGGGCGGCTACGGCCGCTATGTGATCGTCGATCATGCGGATGGCTATTCGACCTACTACGCGCACCTGTCCGCGTACGCTCGCGGGCTGAAGGTCGGCGAAACCGTGAAGCAGGGTCAGCGCATCGGCTCGGTCGGGATGACGGGCGCGGCCACCGGCCCGCACCTGCATTTCGAGGTGCGGGTCGCGAACGATCCGGTCGATCCGCTCGTCACGCTCGCGAACGCGCAGACGGGGCTGTCCGACATGCAGCTCACCGCATTCCGCCAGGAAGCCGCGCAATGGCGCTTCCGCCTCGCGTCGATCAATAAGACGCCATTCGCGTTCGCGCAGAACGACGGACCGCTGTGGGGGGATTTTGCGACCGGTCCGTCGACGTTGCGGGCGGTTTTCGATACGCACTACTCGGCGGAACGAAGCTGACGCGCTGAAGCATCGGAACACCGCAGCGCCATCACGCGCGGCTCCCCGGCCCATCGTTACCGCGCGGGTTCCGTGTACTCGGCCGTCGCCTGCGCCGCGAGCCGCGCCCGCGGCCCCCGCAACAGCAACCACCGCGCCGCACCGTCGAGCGACGTGCACAGCACCAGATAGATCACCGCGACGAACAGGAAGATCGGCGCCGGATACACCATCAGCCGGTTGTTCACCTGCGTCGCGACGAACGACAGTTCCGGCACGCCGACGATATACGCGAGCGACGTGTCCTTCACGAGCGCGACCCACTGGTTGACGAACGACGGCGTCATGATCCGGATCGCCTGCGGCAGCAGCACGTAGCGCACCGTCTGCCAGCGCGTGAGCCCGAGCGACAGCCCGGCCTGCCATTGCCCGTCGCCCGCCGCGACGATCCCCGCGTGCACCGCATGCGCGAGATACGCGCCGCCGATCAGCGCCAGCGCGCACACGACCGTCGCGAGCCCCGGTACATCCATGTGCAACAGCACGGGCATCAGGAAATACGTCCAGAAGATCAGCATCAGCACCGGAATCGCGCGAAAGAAGCCGATGAACGCGAGCAGCAGCACGCGCGCCGGGCCGCGCGCCAGCGCCATCGCGACGCCGAGCGCCACGCCGAGCACGGCCGACGCGATCGCGGATGCAAGCGCCAGCACCAGCGACAGCGCGGCGCCGCCGAGCGGGCCGTCCGGAAACGCACCGACCAACAGGTACGGCAGATTCGACAGAAGCAGCGAAAGGTCCATCGTCAGCGCCCCGCTCCGAGCCGGTCGCGCCATTGCGTGGCCGCATACGCACCGGCCTCGATCGCGGCCACCGCCGCGACGTACAGCAGCGTCGCGACGCCGAACGCGGCGAACGTCTTGAACGTCTCGGTCTCGACCTGCCGCGACGCATACGACAGCTCGGCCACGCCGATCGCCATCGCGAGCGACGAGTTCTTCACGAGATTCATGTACTGGCCGAACAGCGGCGGCAACGCGATGCGCACGGCCTGCGGCAGCACCACGTAGCGCAGCGACTGCATCGGCGTGAGGCCGAGCGCGGCCGCCGCATCGTGTTGCGCCCGCCGCACACCGCGCAGGCCGGCTTCGCATTCCTCGGCGACGAACGCGGCCGTATAGGCGCTCAACCCGACCCAGCCCGCGACGAATTCGAACGACGGCCACGCGAGCGTGAACGGGCCCGCGCTCACCGCATGACGCGCATTGAGCCACGCGATCCACGTGTCGGGCAGCAACGACGCGACGCCGAAATACCAGAACAGCAGCTGCACGAGCAGCGGCGTGTTGCGGAACGCGACGACGTACGCGGCGGCGGCCGCGCGCGGCGCCCTGCCGCGCGCATGGCGCATCACGGCGAGCAACAGCCCGCCGACGGTCGCGGCGACGGCCGACGCGGCCGCGAGGCCGAGTGTCAGCAGGAAGCCCTGCCAGAGCCAGGACAGATATTTGGGAGCCAACCCGAGCATGCTGTAGAGCGCGCACGACGCGCGCGGTCGGATGAAAACGAAAAGCGCCGCGCGGCCGGTGTTCCGGCCGATCGCGGCGCGCGTGCGGCGAAGGTCAGGTCTTGTCGCCGATGCGGAAAATACGCGTGAGCGGCGTTTTCGTCGTCGGCCCGAACCATGCGTCGTAGATCTGCGCGGCGCGGCCGTTCGCCTCGAGCCCCTTCAGCGTGTCGTTGACGAAGCCGAGCAGGCGCGTTTCGCCCTTCGGCACGCCGACGCCCATGTAGTCGTTCGAGATCGTGAACGCCGGGATCTCGTAGTTCTGCTTGTCGGGCACGTTCGCGAGCAGGCCGATCAGTTTCGGGCCGTCCTGCGTGATCGCCTGCACGTTGCCGGCGCGCAGCGCGGCGAACGCGAACGGCGTGTCGTCGTACGCGACGATCGTCGCCTTCGGGAATTTCTCGCGCAGCGTGATCTCGTTGGTCGTGCCCTTGTCCGCGCCGACGCGCAGGCCGTTCAGCTGGTCGGCCGATTTCAGCACGCCCTTCTTCGCGAGAAACTGCTGGCCCGACGAGAAATACGGGATGCTGAAGTCGACCTGCTTCGCGCGTTCGTCGGTGATCGTGAAGTTCGCGAGCACGAGATCGACCTTGCCGGACGTCAGGAACGGGATGCGGTTCGCGGGATTGGTCGGTTGCAGCTGCAGCTTCACGCCGAGCTTGTCGGCGAGCGCTTTCGCGTAATCGACGTCGAGACCGACGATGTGGTTGCTTTTCGCGTCGACATAACCGAACGGCGGATTGCTGTCGAACGTCGCGACGCGCAGCACCCCGGCCTTCTTGATGTCGTCGAGACGGTCCGCATGGGCGACGGTGCCTGCGGTAACGAGCGCGACCCCGACGAGCCACGTAGCGAGCGTGTTGATTTTCATGAGCACGACCTGATTTGTTATGGAGGCCGCCGCGGATCGCGCGGCGGCACGGTTCGAAGAACATCGCGACGGAGTGTGTCGTCGCGAAGCCGCTAACGTATCAGCGCGTGCGGCGAATCCGAACCAACAAATGGTGCTTTGCTCTGCGGGTTTCGTGATGAGGCAGGCGGGCTGCGGGCACGCATTGTCGCCGTGCAAAAAAAGACGCCCGCTGCAAGCAGCGGGCGCGAATCCCAGTCAAGGAGGTGTCACACGAACTACGCAGTCAGATTAAGGAAATCGCCCGCCACGGACAACGAATCGATTTCCATATCGATATGACGCGGCGCGCTCATGCCGGCACTTCGCGGGTCGAACAATGGATGCCGCCGCCGCCCGACGCGATGCCGAGGATGTCGACCTGCACGATCGCACGGTCCGCCGCATATGGCCGGATCGCGGCGACCGCGGCCGCGTCGGCCGCCGCGTCGTTGAACTTCGGCATGACGATCGCGCCGTTGCACGTATAGAAGTTGATGTAGCCGGCCGCGAAATGCGACATCTGCCGGTCGTTCAGCGTCGTGCCCGCCGACGTGCCGAAGTTGACCGGCGGCACGAGCTCGACGATTCGCAGCGGTCGGCCGTTCGCATCGGTCTGGCCAGCCAAGCGCTGCCGGTGGACGTCCGTCAACGCGCGTTCGCCGGTCGAATTCGACGCGTCGTAACAGCACGCGACCACGCCGGGTGCAAGAAAGCGCGCATAGAAGTCGACGTGACCGTTGGTGATGTCGCTCTCGCCGGCCGGCGTCGACGCACCGCCCGCGCCACCTGCGCCGCTGCCGCGCGGATAGGTCGCCGTGCCGGGCAGCCAGATGATCTTCCGCACACCGAGCGTGCGCTGCAGCTCCGCGAGCACGGTGTCGCGCGCCGTCGGCAGCAGCGTCGCGTTGGCGACTGCGCCGTTCGGGATCTCGAACAGTTGCGGGTTCCGGTTCACGTGCAGCACGGCCGACTCGGTGAGAATCGCCGTCGCTTCGCCATCGAATTCGATCGCGCCGCCTTCGAGCGTCAACGTGCTGCGGATCAGGTTCGCACCTTTCGTCTGCGCCATCCAGCCGGCCACCGTGCTGTCCTGGCTGAACGGCTGGAAGAACTTGCCGGCCTTCGACCGATTGCTCGCGGGCGGGATCGTCGCCCCTGCACCCAGGCCGACGCCGTCGGTATTCGCGTTGCCCCATCCGTTGAAATTGAAGCTGACCGCGTTCAGCGCGTTGCCGTTCGCCGTGTCCCGGACGAACAGGCAGCCCGTGTCGCGGACCCAGAAATCGTTGAAACCGTCGGCGAGCGGCACGAGGGTGACGCCCCCCGTGCCAGCGGCGCGCGCCGCATAACGCGCATGCAGGTCGGGATTCGCGACGCTTGCCGTCGCGAGCAGCGCGCGGGCTGCGTCCAGATCGGCCGGCAACACCAGCATGTTCACCGGCTCGGTTGCGCCGATCGCCTTCGCGACGTCCATCAGGTCGGCCCGCACGCGATCGATGCCGGCGTCCGTGTTCTGCGGCGTGACGGGCGACCAGATGCCGTCCGCACCGGACGCGAACGCCATGTAGGTCGACGCGTGCCGCGCGTCTTCGGCCGGCAGCCGGTACACGGCCTGTCGCGCCGACGGCGTCGGCCGCGGCAGCGCGGAAGCCGCGGCCGATGCGTCATCACCGCCGCCGCATGCGGCCAGGCTGCCCAGCAGCGGCATGCCGAGCCATGCGGCCGACAACCGGATGAATCCGCGTCGGCCGGGTTCCGGCATGTGCGGCGCGGGCTGGCCCGTGCTTGCAAGGGTTTCTTTTTTCGTCATGTATGCCACTCCATTGCGCAATCGGCGCGCGTGCGTACGCACCGGGGTCCGTCCTTCCAGACGGATTCCGCGCCGTTTATCAGTAGTTCGAAGAGAATGAGAACGACCACGGCCCGACGGACCGGTCACGCAGGCCAGTCCGTGGCCGTGCTCAGGCAGGCTGTTGTTGCGTGGTGCAGTGGATCCCGCCGCCGCCCGCGGCAATGCCGTCGATGTTCAGCTGAATGACTTCTCGGCCGGGAAACAGGTCGACGAGCGTGTCGCGCGTATTGCGGTCGGCGCGGCTGTCGCCGAACTGCGGCGCGATCACCGCACGATTGCACACGTAGAAGTTGATGTAGCCAGCCGCGAACTCCGCGTTCTCGTACGTATGCCGCACCGTCTTCGGCCCCGGCAGCACGACGACCTTCAACGGGCGCCCTTTCGCATCGGTGGCTTTGCGCAGGATCTCCAGATGCTGCCGCGTCACCGCGTGATCGTACGATGACGGGTCCGTGTCGAGCCCGGCCACCACGACGCCCGGACTCGTGAAGCGCGCGTAGAAATCGGTATGCCCGTCGGTGATGTCCTTGCCCGCGATGCCGGGCAGCCAGATGATCTTCTTCAACCCGAGCAGGCGGCTCAGCTCGGCCTCGCACTGCGCCTGGCCGACGCCCGGATTGCGGTTCGAGTTGAGCACGCAACTGCGGGTGATGATCGCCGTGCCCTCGCCGTCCACCTCGATGCCGCCGCCTTCGAGCACCAGCTGTGTGTCGACCAGCCGGGCGCCCGCGCGCTCGGCAACGAACGGCGCGACTTCGGCATCCCGGTCATGTTCCTGCTTGTTGCCCCAGCCGTTGAAATTGAAGCTCACGCCGCCAAGCTGGCCGGACGCGTGCTTCACGAACACCGGCCCGGTGTCGCGCATCCAGAGATCATCGACCGGATGCTGGACCAGCTCGACCGACGAACCGCACAACCGAGATGCGATCGCATAGTCCTCCTCCCGCACCAGCATCTTGAGCGGTTCGTGCGCGGCGATCGCCTTCGCGACAGCCGCGAGGTTCTCGCGCACGACCGGCAGCAGCCGCGCGCCCCAGATGTCCTCGCTCGGGCCGAACGCCATCCACGTCGCCGTGTGCGGCGCGCCTTCGTCCGGCATGTGCCAGGTTGCGCCCTGCTGTGCGTGCGCGGCGCGGCCGAACAAGCCGCCCAGCGCGCTGGCGGCCAGTGCCGCGCCGGAGACGGACAGGCCGCGTTTCAACAGTTGACGTCGTGTGGTCATGGGATTCCTCTTTCGCTTGCCGGTTACTTCAATGGTTTCGGGGTGCGTCGTCACGGTCGCGCCGCCTTGAAGGCGAGCCACGTACGGCCTTCGAGCCGCATCACGGCCGGCGATTCGGCGATCGGCGTGAACAGTGTGCGTCGGGTCGCCGCGTCCGGATAGACGCCGGGATCGCGCACCAGCGCCGGGGCCATCAGCTTGAGCGCGGCCTGGTTCGCGTTCGCGTAGCGCGTTGCATTCGAGATCTTCGCGATCACGTCCGGGCGCAGGATGTAGTCGATGAACGCGTGCGCGTTGTCCGGGTGCTTCGCGGAAGCCGGAATCGCCATCGCATCGAACCACATCAGGCTGCCGATGCGCGGGATGTCGTACGCGATATCGCGCTTCGGATCGCGCGCCTTCGCCTTCTGCGCGGCCAGGTTGATCGCGCCGGAGAAGCCGACCGTCACGCACAGCTCGCCGTCGATCAGCTCGTTGGCGTCGGACGAGCCGACGAACTGGCGGATGAACGGCCGGATCTTCACCAGCATCGCCTGCGCGGCCGCGTAATCCTGCGCGGACGGATGCATCGGATCGCGGCCGATGTAGCGCAGCGCCAGCGGCAGCACCGTACTCGCGGCGTCCTGCAGGCCCAGCCCGCATTTCGCTGCGATGCGCGCCGCGATCGCCGGATTGAACAGCAGATCGAGGCTGTCGGCCGGCATGTCCTTGCCGAGGATCGCGCTCACCTTCGCCCGATCGTAGCCCACGCCCACGGTGCCCCACATGTACGGCACGCCGTACTGGTTGCCGGGATCGGATTGCGCCATCTGCTCGAGCAGCGACGGATCGAGATACTTCAGGTTCGGCAGCCGGCCCTTGTCGAGCTTGCGGTACACGCCGGCCTGGATCTGCCTGGCCATGAAATCGTTGGTCGGCCACACGAGATCGTAGCCGCTGTTGCCGGTCAGCAATTTCGACTGCAGCGTCTCGTCGCTGTCGTATGCGTCGTAGCGCACCTTGATGCCGGTTTCCTTCTCGAACGCGGACACCGTATCCGGCGCGAAGTAGTTGCTCCAGTTGTACAGGTTCAGCACCTTCTCTTCGCCGGCGCGGGCGGTACCGGCCAGCACGCACAACGCAAGTCCCGGCGCCGCGCAACGCAGCCATCCTTTCCGTTTCATCGCGGATTCCTTATTGATGACAGGACGACACGCCGTCGCTGGTCAGCAACGTGCGATACATCTCCGGGCGACGATCGCGGAAGAAACCCCACGACTGCCGGTCGGCGCGGATCGCATCGAGATCGAACGCATGCACGAGCACGGCTTCATCGGTACGATTCGCCTCGGCCTGCTTCTCGCCGGTGTGATCCGCGATGAAGCTCGACCCGTAGAACACCCCGGTCAGCCCCTGCTGCCGCGGATTGCCGTTGCCGAAGCCGACTTCGCGGCCGATCCGGTTCGCCGCCACCACCGGCACCATGTTGGCCGCCGCATGACCCTGCATCGTGCGCTGCCAGTGGCCGGCCGAATCGAACGCACTGCTGAACGGCTCCGAGCCGATGATCGTAGGAAAGCACAGGATCTCGGCACCCATCAACGCGAGACTGCGCGCCGTCTCCGGATACCACTGGTCCCAGCAGATGCCGATACCGATTCGCCCAAAGCGCGTGTCCCACACCTTGAAGCCGGTGTCGCCCGGCGTGAAATAGAACTTCTCCGTATAGCCGGGGCCGTCCGGGATGTGCGTCTTGCGATAGACGCCGAGCACGCGCCCGTCGGCATCCGCCACCGCGATCGAGTTGTACGCGGCATTGCCCGCGCGCTCGAAGAAGCCGATCGGCAGCACGATGCCGAGTTCGCCGGCCAGCGCCGCAAAGCGGGCGATCTGCGCGTTGCCTTCGAACGGCTGCGCGAGTTCGAGATGACGCACGTTCTGGTCGAGACAGAAGTACGGCATCGCGAACAATTCCGGGCACAGCACGAGATTCGCACCCTGGGCGGCGGCCGCGCGGATCAAACGCTCCGCGCTCGCCATGTTGTCTTCGAGATTCCAGCTGCCCGACGCCATCTGCACGGCGGCGACGGTGATGTGTTTGGACGGCATTGCGCTTGCTCCTCGGTGAGACGAGACGGGAAACCGCTGATCGAACGCCGCTCAATGCGCGACGGAAGGCTGCTGCTGCGTCGAACAGTGGATGCTGCCGCCGCCGATCGACAGCGTCGGAATCGGCAGCATCTCGATCTGGCGCGCCGGAAACGCGCGACCGAATGCGTCGCGCGCGGCCGCGTCCTGCTCGACGCCGAACGCGGTCGCGATCACCGCGCCGTTCACCAGAATGTAGTTCGCGTAGCAATCGCAGTAGCGCTCGGAGCCGAAGCGTTCGCTGACGATCGGCGACGGCAGGTCGAGCAGCTCGAAACGGCGCCCCGCCGCATCGGTCGCGAGCTCCAGCGCGCGGCGGTTTTCGCGCATCACGCGGAAATAGTCGCCCTGCTCCGGCAGGGCGGTCTGGCACAGCATCCGGCCCGGCGCGATGAACGACGCGATGCCGTCCACATGCCCGTTCGTCTCCACTTCGTCGGGGTTGCCCGGCAGCCACACGATCTTCTCGACGCCCAGCATGCGGCGCAGCTCCGCCTCGATCTCGGCGCGGCTCAGGTGCGGGTTGCGGTTCGGATGCAGCAGGCAGCTCTCGGTCGTGACCAGCGTGCCCTGTCCGTCGACGTAGAACGCGCCGCCCTCCAGCACCATGTGCGAATTGAAGATCTCCGCACCGGCCGCGCGCGCGATGTCCTGCCCGGCCTGCTGGCAACCGTCGTACGGCTGATACTTCTCGCCCCAGCAATTGAAGCGGAACACGGCCGCACCGAGCCCGTGTCGCTCGCTGACCAGGAAGATCGGCCCGCAATCGCGCAGCCAGTTGTCCTCGGCCGCGACCGGCAGCACGTCGACGCTCGCGCCCAGCAGCTCGCGCGCCGCGTCGGCCTGGCCGTGATGCACCGCCACCACGCAGCGCTGGTAACGCGCGATCGTCCGTGCGACCAGCGCGAACTCGCGGCAGACCTGCGCGTAATGCGCGCCCCACAGGTCCTCGCGATTGTCGAGCACCGGCCATCCGAGCCACGTGGCGTGCATGGATTCCCATTCGGCGGGCATCCGGTAACCGCGCTGGCGAGCATCAAAGCGACCCATCGATCCGACTCCGTTGTGATTGGATGGCCGATTGTGCGTCAGGTTAAACTTGATGAATATTGATATTTCTTGGCCGAATCAATCAATCTACTTCATACCTTGATGCAACGCGTTCCGTCCCTGAAACTACTGACCGGCTTCGAAGCCGCGGCCCGGCTGGGCAATTTCTCGCGCGCGGCCGACGAGCTGCACCTGTCGCAATCGGCGGTCAGCCATCAGATCCAGCAACTCGAGGCGCAACTCGGGCAGCCGCTGTTCCGCCGGCGCGGCCGCGGCGTCGAGCTGACGATCGCCGGCGAGGTCCTGCAGCGCAGCGTGCAGCGCGCGATGGACACGTTGCGCGGCGGGCTCGATCGCATCGCGACCTACCTGAACCCGGGGCTCGTCGTGCTGGTGTGTCCGGCCCCGTTGCTGCACGGTTGGCTGCAACCGCGCCTCGAGCAGTTGCAACAGGCGCTGCCGGACCTCTGCCCGCTGCTGTCGACCGACGAAACCGCGCGCTACGTCGACGAGATCGACGTCGACCTCACGATCGGCACGCGACCGCTGCTGCAGCCGGGCCTGCTCGATCTCCCGTTCATGTGCGACGAGTGGGTAACGGTGTGCGCGACGCCGCTGGCGGAGCAGCTCGCCCGCGTGCCGCGCGGCGAACACGCGCGGCACGCGGGGCTCATCTGCCTCGAGGCGAGCCTGACCGATGAGCGCATGGCGACGGTGTTTCGCGAGCAGTTGTCGGCATTCCGGATGCATGCAATCTACGACGACCAGCGGCTCGTGCTGGACGCCGTGCTGCGCGGTCGCGGCATCGCATGCCTGCCGCGCCTCGTCGCGCAGGCGGGCCTCGACCAGCATGCGCTGACCGTTCTCGCCGACTACCCGCGCCTGCCCGGCACCACGTGGTGGCTGTCGCGCATGGAAGGTCCGTCGCGCTCGCCGATCGTCGAGCGGATGTTCGACTGGCTGGTCGAGCAAGGCCGGGAATCGGGCGCAATCGACCCGGCAGCGCCCGCGTAACCGCACGCCGCAAAAAAAACGTCCCGCCAACCGGCGGGACGTTCGTCATGATGCGAGTACGCGCCACGCGCGGCCGATCACGGCTCGTGACGCAGATACCCTTCCTTGCTCGGATCGCGCATCCGCCACGACACGATCAGCGAGATCGCGCACAGCGCGGTCACGTACCAGTAGAAGGTTTCCTCGCTGCCGATGGACTTGAACCACAGCGCGACGTATTCGGCCGAACCGCCGAAGATCGCGTTCGCGACCGCATACGACAGGCCGACGCCCATCGCGCGCACTTCCGGCGGGAACATCTCGGCCTTGATGAGGCCGCTGATCGACGTGTAGAAGCTGACGATCGCCAGCGCGACCGTGACCAGCACGAACGCGGCCACCGGGCTCGTCACGTCCTTCAGCGCATGCATCAGCGGCACCGTACCGATCACCGCGAACGAACCGAACAGGATCATCGACGTGCGGCGGCCGATCTTGTCCGACAGCGCGCCGAACACCGGCTGCATCAGCATGTAGACGAGCAGCGCGACGGTCATCACGTTGCTGGCCGTCTTCGCGTGCATGCCGGCCGTGTTCACGAGGTACTTCTGCATGTACGTCGTGAACGTGTAGAAGATCAGCGAGCCGCCGGCCGTGAAGCCGACTACCGTGAAGAACGCGCCCTTGTGCTGCCATACGCCGCGGATCGTGCCGGCGTCCTTCTTGTCGCGCGATGCGCTCGTCGACGTCTCGTCGAGCGACTTGCGCAGGTACAGCGAAATCAGCGCGGCCGCCGCGCCGACCACGAACGGAATGCGCCAGCCCCATGCTTTCAGTTCGCCGGCCGACAGCGTCTGCTGCAGGATCACGAGCACCAGCAGCGCGCACAGCTGGCCGCCGATCAGCGTCACGTACTGGAACGACGCGAAGAAGCCGCGACGCCCCTTCAGCGCGACTTCACTCATGTAGGTCGCGCTCGTCCCGTACTCGCCACCCACCGACAGCCCCTGGAACAAGCGCGCGACCAGCAGCAGCGCCGGCGCGAGCGCGCCGATCTGCGCATAGGTCGGCAGCACGGCGATCACGAGCGATCCGCCGCACATCATCAGCACCGAGATCATCATCGCCGCGCGACGGCCGTGACGGTCGGCGATGCGGCCGAACAGCCAGCCGCCGATCGGACGCATCAGGAAGCCGGCCGCGAACACGCCGGCCGTGTTCAGGAGCTGCGTCGTCGTGTTGCCGCTCGGGAAGAACGCCGGCGCGAAGTACAGCGCGCAGAACGAGTAGATGTAGAAGTCGAACCACTCGACGAGGTTGCCCGATGAGGCGCCGACGATGGCGAACACGCGCCGCCGGGTGTCATGCGCGGACAGCGCAGCTTGGTCGGTCTGGACGTCCATGGGTTGGTCTGTTCCTTTTAGTGCTTTCTGGGCGAGACGGCCGGGGCCGCCGCGTGCGGTCGCTCGTGGCACCGGTTCCGGCGCACGGCGCTACGAGATTTTAGCGAAATGTAAAGTAACAAGCGCTCCGGGTTCGTCCGGATGTAGAAAATTTTTCTCCTAGCACGCGTTCGTCATATGAAAACGCCAGCCCGAAGGCTGGCGTTCGATGCAAACATTTCCGACTGCGGCGACGATCACACGCGCACTTCCGGCGGCACGTAGCGGCACTCGTAGCGCTTGCGCACGGTGCCGGCCTCGTCGACGCTTTCCAGGTACACGTCGAACTGCCAGAGCCGCGCCATGTGCTTGAGCACTTCGTCGCTATCGTTCGACAGGTGGCGGTTGTCGGTCATGAAGTGGCGCAGCGTGAGGCTACGGTCGCCGCGCGTGTTGACGGCCCACACCTGGATGTTCGGCTCGCGGTGATGGATGTCGTACTGCCGCGACAACGCCTGCCGCACGTACTGGTAGCCGGAATCGTCGTGGATCGCCGATACCTCGAGCGAATCGCGCATGTCGTCGTCGAGCACCGAGAAGAGCCGCATCTCGCGGATCAGGTTCGGCGACAGGTACTGCGCGATGAAGCTCTCGTCCTTGAAGTTGCGCATCGCGTAGTGCATCGCCGGCAGCCACGGCGTGCCCGCGATCTCGGGAAACCACTTGTAGTCTTCCTCCGTCGGCGCTTCGCAGATCCGTCGGATGTCGCTCATCATCGAGAAACCGAGCGCATACGGGTTGATCCCGCTGTAGTACGGCTTCGTGACGGGCGGCTGGTAGACCACGTTGCTGTGCGAATGCAGGAACTCCATCATGAAGCCGTCTTCCAGCTTCCCCTGGTTGTACAGCGTATTGAGCAGCGTGTAGTGCCAGAACGTCGCCCAGCCTTCGTTCATCACCTGCGTCTGCCGCTGCGGATAGAAATACTGGCCGATCTTGCGGACGATGCGGATCACTTCCCGCTCCCACGGTTCGAGCAGCGGCGCATTCTTCTCCGCGAAATACAGCAGGTTCTCCTGCGGCTCGGACGGATAGCGGTCGTCCTGCTCCTCCGTCAGCTCGGGCTTCTTGCCCGGCAGCGTGCGCCACAGCTCGTTGACCTGCGACTGCAGGTACGCCTCGCGCTCGCGCCGCAGCGCCGCCTCCTTCGACAGCGACGGCTTTTGCGGCCGCTTGTAGCGGTCGACGCCGTAGTTCATCAGCGCATGGCACGAGTCGAGCAGTTCCTCGACGCGATCGAGGCCGTAGCGCTCCTCGCATTCGGCGACATAGTTCTTCGCGTACACGAGATAGTCGATGATCGCGTGCGCGTCGGTCCACAGCCGGAACAGGTAGTTGCCCTTGAAGAACGAATTGTGCCCGTACGCCGCGTGCGCGATGACGAGCGCCTGCATCGTCATCGTGTTCTCTTCCATCAGATACGCGATGCACGGATTCGAATTGATGACGATTTCGTAGGCCAGGCCCATCTGGCCGCGACGGTAGCTCTTCTCGGTCGCGAGGAAGTGCTTGCCGAACGACCAGTGACGGTAGTTGACGGGCATCCCGACCGACGCGTACGCATCCATCATCTGCTCGGCGCTGATCAGTTCGAGCTGGATCGGGTAGATGTCGAGCTCGTACTGTTCGGCGACCTGCGAGATGTGCGTGTCGTATTCCTCGAGCAATTCGAACGTCCAGTCGGACGGGCACGGCAACGGCTTGCGTTCGGCAACGTTCATACGCGCTTCCTTTTGCCCGGAGCCGGGCAAGTCGGCGGCCGGCGGCGGCGGTTCGGCCTGCACGCGTTGCTGCGGTGCGGCAGGGCCGGCCGTGTCGTCGCCGGAAGGGCGCGGCTCGTAGCCGCGCGACTCGTTGTGCAGATGGCGGGTCGTCATGACATTTCCACCTGCTTTTCGAACAATTCGCGAAACACCGGGTAAATGTCCGCAGCCGATTCCACTTTTTTCATCGCGAGATGCGGTTGCGACAGGGCCAGTTGCGCGTATTCCAGCCACAGATTCTGCTCTTCCGGCGCGACCTGGATATACGCGAAGTAACGCGTCTTGGTGAGGATATCCTCTTCCAGGATTTTGCGACACTTGGGCGAATCGTCAGTCCAGTTGTCGCCGTCGGACGCCTGCGCGCCGTAGATGTTCCACTCGGTCGGCGAGTAGCGCTCGTCCATCACCTTGCGCATCAGCTCGAGCGCGCTCGACACCACCGTGCCGCCGCTTTCGGTCGAATGGAAGAAGGTGTCCTCGTCGACTTCCTCGGCGCGCGTGTGGTGACGGATGAACACGACTTCGATGCGCTCGTAGTTGCGCTTGAGGAACAGGTAAAGCAGGATGAAGAAGCGCTTCGCGAGATCCTTGCGCTGCTCGTCCATCGACCCCGACACGTCCATCAGGCAGAACATCACGGCCTGGCTCGACGGTTGCGGCTGCTTCACACGGTTGATGTAGCGCAGGTCGAACGGATCGATGAACGGAATCCGCCAGATGCGCCCTTTCAGGTGATGGATCTCGGCCTCGAGCGTCGCGATTTCCGCGCGGCGGTCTTCGGGGTCGCTCTTCAGCGCTTCCAGCTGCGCCTCGAGCTCGCGCAGCTCGTTGACGAGCGGCGAGCCGAGCGCGATGCGCCGGCCGAGCGCGCTGCGCAGCGAACGCACGACGTCGATGTTGTTCGGCGTGCCTTCCGCCGACCAGCCCGCGCGCACGTTCTTCCAGCTCGGCACCGTCAGCAGGTGCGTCTTCACGAGGCGCGGCAGTTCGAGATCATCGAAGAAGTACTGCATGAACTCGTCGCGCGACAGTTCGAACACGAAGTCGTCCTGCCCTTCGCCCTCGTTGCTCGCCTGACTGCCGCCACCGCCCGAGCCGCCCTGCGGACGCGGAATCTTGTCGCCGCGCACGTAGTCCTCGTTGCCGGGATGCACGTATTCGCGACGCCCGCCCGGCGCGTGCCGGAAATTCGGCTCCGCGATGTCCTTGCGGGGGATCGTGATGCTCTGCGTGCTCTGGATATCCTTGATGCTACGGTCGCGCACCGCGTCGGACACGGCACGACGAATGTAGTTCTTGACGCGACGCAGAAAGCGTTCGCGATTGGCGATGCTCTTGTTCTTGCCGGCCAGCCTGCGGTCGATGATTTGATGAAGCACTCCCGGTCTCCCGCTCGAAAATCGATCTGCCGGGGCACTCGCCGCGCATGCCGTCTGCCGTCATGCGGGCGGCGCCTCTGAAAGCGCCCGTACGGACTCGCCGGACGGGCGCGATACCGCGCGCGTCATGACGACTTGCGCACGCGCAGGTACCAGTCGCAAAGCAGCCTCACCTGCTTCGGCGTATAGCCCTTCGCGACCATCCGGTTCACAAAGTCCTCATGCTTGCGCTGCTCCTCCGCCGAACCCTTGGCGTTGAATGAAATGACCGGCAACAGTTCCTCGGTGTTCGAGAACATCTTCTTCTCGATCACGACGCGCAACTTCTCGTAGCTCGTCCACACGGGGTTCTTGCCGGCGTTCGCCGCCCGTGCACGCAACACGAAGTTCACGATCTCGTTGCGGAAATCCTTCGGGTTGCTGATCCCGGCCGGCTTCTCGATCTTCTCCAGTTCCGCGTTCAGCGCGGCGCGGTCGAAGCTCTCGCCCGTGTCGTGATCGCGGAATTCCTGATCCTGGATCCAGAAGTCCGCATACGTGACGTAGCGATCGAAAATGTTCTGGCCGTATTCCGAATACGACTCGAGATACGCCGTCTGGATCTCCTTGCCGATGAATTCCGCGTAGCGCGACGCGAGCACGTCCTTCACGAAGGACAGATACTTCTGCTCGGTTTCCGGCGGGAACTGCTCGCGTTCGATCTGCTGTTCGAGCACGTACATCAGATGCACGGGGTTCGCCGCGACCTCGCTCGTATCGAAGTTGAACACGCGCGACAGGATCTTGAACGCGAACCGGGTCGACACGCCGGTCATCCCTTCGTCCACGCCCGCGTAGTCGCGATACTCCTGGTACGACTTCGCCTTCGGATCGGTGTCCTTGAGGTTTTCGCCGTCGTACACCTGCATCTTCGAGAAGAGGCTCGAATTCTCCGGCTCGTGCAGGCGCGACAGCACCGAGAACTGCGACATCATCTTCAGCGTGCCCGGCGCGCACACGGCCTCGGCCAGCGACGAGTTGCGGATCAGCTTCTCGTAGATCTTGATCTCTTCCGACACGCGCAGGCAGTACGGCACCTTCACGACGAAGATCCGGTCGAGCAGCGCCTCGTTGTTGCGGTTGTTGCGGAAAGCCTTCCACTCCGACTCGTTGGAGTGCGCAAGAATCACGCCGTCGAACGGAATCGCGCCGAAACCTTCGGTGCCCTTGAAGTTGCCTTCCTGCGTGGCGGTCAGCAGCGGGTGCAGCACCTTGATCGGCGCCTTGAACATTTCGACGAATTCGAGCAGGCCCTGGTTCGCGAGGCACAGGCCGCCCGAGTAGCTGTACGCGTCGGCATCGTCCTGCGCGTACTGTTCGAGCTTGCGGATATCGACCTTGCCGACCAGCGACGAGATGTCCTGGTTGTTCTCGTCGCCCGGCTCGGTCTTCGCGATGCCGACCTGCCGCAGGATCGACGGAAAGCGGCGCACCACGCGGAACTGGCGGATGTCGCCGTTGTATTCGTGCAGGCGCTTGACGGCCCACGGACTCAGGATGCTTTTCAGGTAGCGGCGCGGAATGCCGTACTGTTCCTCGAGGATCGGACCATCCTCGTCGTAGTCGAACAGCCCGAGCGGCGATTCGTTGACGGGCGAGCCCTTCAGCGCATAGAACGGCACGCGCTCCATCAGTTGCTTCAGGCGCTCGGCGATCGACGACTTGCCGCCGCCCACCGGGCCCAGCAGATAGAGAATCTGCTTCTTCTCTTCAAGACCTTGCGCAGCGTGGCGGAAGTATGCGACCACCTGCTCGATCACCTCCTCCATTCCGTAGAACTCACGGAATGCCGGATACACCTTGATGACCTTGTTCGCGAAGATCCGCGACAGGCGCGGGTCGTTGCGGGTATCGATCTGTTCAGGTTCCCCGATTGCTTCCAGCATGCGTTCACCAGCCGTCGCGTACGCGGATGGATCGTTCTTGCAGAGCGCGAGATACTCCTCCAGCGAGAGCTCTTCCTCTCGCGTTTTTTCGAAGCGGTTCGCGAAGCTGCTGTAAATATCCATGCTACCTCCCTCGCCTGAGTCTGAAGACGTGCCTGCCTTCGTATGACTGCGCAGAAGCAAGCGCGTTCGAATTCATCCTAAACCCTTTCTTATTTTTTTTCACGAACTCTTCGTATGAAGTTCGTCATTCTCGACAACACCGCTTGGACAACGCATTTCGTCGTTTTACAATCGACCTCCCGAGCCGCAGAAACTGCATCCGCCGCGTCTCGTCGAGCATCGAAACGTCTCGTGCGTTGGACACCTCCGACGTCGCCGCCTCTCCCCTTCATCCCTATACGTTCGAGCGACCGCGTGCGATGACACGCCGCGCGCACCGTTACAAATTTTTTTCGCAGCCCCTTACGGACATACCCGTACGACGAACGCGGGAACATGACGCGCACGCATCGGATTCCGGAGGATTCATCGGTGCATGACGCGCGACGCACGTGCCGTTGCACGATCGATCGTCCGCGCTGTCACATTCGACCTGTCGCGGAAACGACGACGCCCGCAATCGCGGGCGTCGTTCGTCACCAAATGGGGATAGATACGCGGCGCGCGCGGATCAGAACGTCTCCCAGTCGTCGCCGCCGGCGGTCGCGGCGGCCGGCGCCGGCGCGGGCACAGCCGATACGGCGGCAGGCTTGCGCGCCGGCGCCGTCGTTGCAGCGGCCGCGCGTTTCGGCGCGGCGTCGCGTTCGACGCGTGCGGCAGCCGGTGCGGGGGCCGCCGGGGCGGAAGGCGCGCGCGGCGCATGACGCGCCGCCACCGCGACGGCGGCGCCCGCGCGTGCCGCTCCGTCGTCGAGCTGGAATACCGCCGCCGTTTCGCGCAGGCGGGCCGCCTGTTCCTCGAGCGACTGCGCGGCAGCCGCGGCTTCCTCGACGAGTGCGGCATTCTGCTGCGTGACCTCGTCCATCTGCGTGACCGCGCGCGCCACCTGGTCGATCCCGCCGCTCTGTTCCTCGGACGCCGCAGCGATCTCGCCCATGATGTCCGTCACGCGCTGGACCGCGCTGATCACGTCGCTCATCGTGCGCCCTGCTTCGTCGACCAGCGTCGAGCCGGTCCGGATACGCTCCACCGACGCGTCGATCAGCGCCTTGATTTCCTTCGCCGCGCTCGACGAACGCTGCGCGAGGCTGCGCACTTCGCCGGCGACGACCGCGAAGCCGCGGCCCTCCTCGCCCGCCCGCGCGGCTTCGACGGCCGCATTCAGCGCAAGAATGTTGGTCTGGAACGCGATTCCCTCGATGATCGCGATGATGTCCGCGATTTTCGCCGAGCTGTCGTTGATTTCGCCCATCGTGCCGACCACCTGGCCGACCACCGTATTGCCCTTGTTTGCAATCTCGGACGCATTCGCGGCCAGCGAGCTTGCCTGACGCGCATTGTCCGCATTCTGTTTCACGGTGCCGGTCAGTTGCTCCATGCTCGACGCGGTTTCCTGCAGCGCGGCGGCCTGTTCCTCGGTACGCGACGACAGGTCGATGTTGCCGGCCGCGATCTGGCGGGCCGCGGTCGCGATCGACTCGCTGCCGCCGCGCACGGTGCGCACCGTGTCGACGAGCCCGCGCTGCATCCTCGCGAGGCCTTCCAGCATCTGGCCCATCTCGTCGCGCCGGTTCACGACGATCGGCCGGCGCAGGTCGCCCGCGGCGATTGCGTCGAAATGCGACAGCGCGTCGGCGATCGGACGGCCGATCGCGCGGCTCAGCGTCAGCCACGACAGCACCGCCGCGCCGATGCCAGCCAGCAGCACGACGACCGACAGCGCGCGCATCGTCTCGAACACCGATTCCGCCTGATCGAAGCGCGCCTGTGCATTGGTGAACTGGGCGCTGCGCAGCGCTTCGCCGGCCGTGGCCAGCTCGGTATAGCGCGCCTGAAGCTGCTTCGCGCCGTCGCCGATCCGGTCGTGATCACCGGCCGCGACCGCACTCGCGAACGCGTCGCAACTGCTTTGCAGCACCTTGCGCCGGGCGGCGACGTCCTGGGCGAGCCGGTCCTCGTCGGCGTCGCGCGGCAGCGCAAGGTATTTCTGCCACCACGCGTCCGATTGCGTGCGCATCGCACGGCTGCGCTCGATGGCAGCCGCCGAGTCGGGCGTGCCGGCCAGCAGCGCCGCACGGTCGAGCGCGAGGCGCTCGCGCGCGGCGAACATTTCCGCCATCGCCACATCGACCGCGCTCGGCATCTGGTTCGTGAAAATCTCGCGCGTCGAATCGTTCGAACGCGTCATCCCGTGCAGACCGAGCACGCCGGTGACACCCAGCAGTACCGCCAGAAACGCCATCGTCAAACCGATGCGCGCACGAATCGTCAGGTTCCTGAACACCATCATCCACCCTGTGTTGCGTCGTCATGAACGGGCCCGGCCCGTTGGCTCGAAGCATTGCTTCACTGGGTGCATTTACGACCGCGCGGCGCATAACTTGATGGTTTTGCCGTGTTTATTTCGCATTATTCGTCTGTTTATTGAATAAGACTGAATAATCGACGCAATTCGGGTCGGAAGCGAGAACGGGCAAACGCCGGTGGGCACGCCAATGCAGCGCCGGCCGCGCACTCGGCCGTCTCGTGCGACGGGCCGGGCGCGCGGAGGCGCCGAAAACCGGAAACCTGAACTCCGGCCCTAGTCGGCCAGTTCGGCGCGCGTGGGGATAGACGGCTGCGCGCCCGCTCGCGTGACCGACAGCGCCGCCGCGCGTTGCGCGAAGCGGATGGCGGTATCGACGTCCGCGCCGGCCGCGAGCCGTGCGGAAAAACCGCCGATGAAGGTATCGCCGGCCGCGGTCGTGTCGACGGCCTGCACGACCGGCGCCGGATAGTGCCGCGCGGTGCCGTCGGCCGTCAGCGCGAGCACGCCGCGCGCGCCGAGCGTGACCAGCACGTTGCGCGCGCCGCCGGCCTGGAGCGCCCGTGCGGCGGCTTCGGCGTCCGCGGGGTCGCGCACCGGCCGCCCGGTCAGCGCGGCCGCCTCGACCTCGTTCGGAATCAGGTAATCGACGAGCGGCAGCCAGCCGTCCGGCAGCGGCGCGACGGCCGGGGCCGGATTGAGCACCACCGTGCGGCCGAGCCGGCGCCCGGCCGACAGCGCCGCGAACACCGCGTCCGGCGGCGTCTCGAGCTGGCAGATCAGCACGTCGGCGGCGGCCAGCGCGGCCTCGTGCCGCGCGATCGTGTCGGTCGTGACCTCGCCGTTGCCGCCCGCGACGATCACGATCGCGTTCTGGCTCGCATCGTCGACGACGATCAGCGCGACGCCGGTCGACGCCGATGCGCTCGTCGCAAGCCCCGTGCAGTCGATTCCCTCGGCCTCGAGGCCCGCGCGCAGCGCCGCGCCATGCGCATCCGCGCCGACGCAGCCGATCATCGCGACCCGCGCGCCGAGCCGGGCGGCGGCGACGGCCTGGTTGCCGCCCTTGCCGCCCGCCGCCTGCGCGAACGTGTGCCCGGCGAGCGTTTCGCCCGGCAGCGGCAGCCGCGGCGCGCGCACGACGAGATCCATGTTGAGGCTGCCGACCACCGTCACGCGGCCGGCGCCCGTCGCGCTCGCCGTCATGTGCGCGCACCCGGCGCGGCCGGCTCGCGGTAGACCGCCGTCGATTCGCGCAGCACGAGGCGCGGCGACACGACGCGGCGGCGGCTCGGCACGGCGGTCGAGCCGCCGCCGATCCGTTCGATCAGCGTCTGCGCGGCCATTTCGCCGAGCGCGCGCACCGACTGGCCGACCGTCGACAGCGCCGGATACGTGTAGCGGGAAAATTCGATGTCGTCGAAGCCGATGATCGAACAATCGTCGGGCACGCGCAGCCCGCGCTCGGCCGCCGCGCGCAGCGCGCCGACGCCCATCAGGTCGTTGCCCGCGAAGATCGCGCTCGGCCGCACCGATTCGAACAGCCGCGACGCCGCGTGATAGCCGCCGAGGCACGAGAAATCGCTTTCGGCGATCGCGCCCGGCACGATGTCGACGCCGCGCTCGGCCATCGCGCGGATGAAGCCGTGCACGCGCATCGCGCTGACCGCGGTGTCGGTCGGCCCGGTGATGCAGCCGATCTTCGCGTGCCCGAGTTCGAGCAGGTGGCGCGTCGCGAGATACGCGCCGCGCTCGTGGTCGATCTGCACGAGATCGGCCGCGAGCCCTTCGATGTTGCGGTCGACGACGACGAGCGGCGCATGGATATCCGCGAGCGTCTGCGCGAGCACCGCGTCCTCGCCCGCCGACGCGACGATCAGCCCGTCGATGCGCTTTTCCTGCAGCACGCGCAGGTAGTTGCGCTGTTTCACGGGATCGTCGTCCGAATTGCAGAAGAACACGCAATAGCCGTTGGCCGCGCACTGATCCTCGATGCCGCGCGCCAGCTCGGCGAAGTACGGATTCGTGCTGTTCGGCACGACGAGGCCGATGGTCGCCGTCGCACGCGCCTTCAGCGAGCGCGCCACGGCCGATGGCACGTAATTCAGCTCGCGGATCGCGCCCTCGACCTTCGCACGCACGTCGGCGGACACCGGCCGCGAATTGTTCACCACGTGCGAGACGGTCGTAAACGACACGCCCGCCATGGCCGCCACATCCTTGATCGTCGCCATTTCCCGTTTCTCTCTGGTCTGTTCTGTCTGTCTTTTTACCGCACACGCGTACGCCGGCTGCGATACGTATCGAGCACGACCGCCACCACGATCACCGCACCCGTGATGATCCGTTTCGTCGGCTCGTTCGCGCCGATCTGCGCCAGCCCCGCGGCCAGCACGGAGATGATCAACACGCCGAAGAACGTGCTGATCACCGAGCCGCGCCCGCCCATCAGGCTCGTGCCGCCGATCACGACGGCGGCGATGACCTGCAGTTCGAGGCCCGCGCCCGCGTTCGGATCGGCCGCCTCGAGCCGCGAAATCTGGAACAGCGACGCGAGCCCCGCGAGCGCGCCCATCAGTGCGAATACGAGGATTTTATACGGCCGCGGGTTAACCCCTGCAAGTCGCACCGCTTCCTCGTTCGTGCCGATGCCCACCAGATAGCGCCCGAACACCGTGCGCGTCAGCACGAACTGGGCCGCGATCATCACCGCGACCGCGATCAGGAACGCCGGCGAGATGCCGAGCGCGATCGGGTTCGACAGGAAATCGAACGCGTCGCCGATATATGCGGTGCGCGAATTCGTCAGCTGGTACGCGAGGCCGCGCGCGGCCTCCAGCACGCCGAGCGACACGATGAACGACGGAATCCGCCAGCCGACCGTGACCGCGCCGGTCAGCGCGCCCGTCGCGGTCGCGACCGCGATCCCGATCAGCGCGGCCGGCAGCGGCCCCCACTGCCATTTCAGCGCGGCGACGCTGACCATCGACGCGGCGAGCGCGAGTACCGAGCCGACCGACAGGTCGATCCCGGCGATGATCAGCACGAAGGTCATCCCGACCGACATCACGACGAGATCGGGAATCTGGTTCGCGATCGTGCTGAACGTGTCGTAGGTCAGGAAATGCGAACTCAGCACCGAGAACAGCGCGATCATTGCAGCCAGCGCGCCGGCGAGCCCGAGATAGTTCGACAGGCCGAGCCGCGTGCCGGACAGCGTGCGCGCGCGGCGGCCCGTCACGTCCTGCTGCGCGCCTGCGTCGGTCGGGGATACGGGAGGCTGGGTCATTGCTGTCGTCCTGTCGTCGAAGTGCCCGGAGCGGCGTCGCGCGCGCGCTCCGTGTCCGGATGCTGCATGGCGGCCGCCGGCGTCTCGCGGCCGAAGCCGGCGAAGGCCGCGGCCAGCAGCGCGTCCTGGGTCCAGTTGCCGCGCTCGAACACGGCGGTCATGCGCCCGGCCGACATCACGCCGATCCGGTCGCAGATCAGCATCAGCTCGCGCAGGTCGCTCGATACGACCACCAGCGCGCGGCCTTCGCGCGCGAGCGCGCCCATCAAAGTGTAGATCTCGAATTTGGCGCCGACGTCGATCCCGCGGGTCGGCTCGTCGAACAGCAGCACACCCATGTCGCGCGCGAGCCAGCGGCCGATCACGACCTTCTGCTGGTTGCCGCCCGACAGCTCGCCGACCGGCTGCGCCGCCCCGTGCGTGCGAATCCGCAGCGCATCGATCTGCTGCTCGGCGAGCGCCGTTTCGCGTGACGCATCGACGATGCCGCCGCGCGCGAGCCGGTCGAGCTGGCCGAGCGACACGTTCGCGGTGATCGACTGCGACAGCAGCAGCCCTTCGCCCTTGCGATCCTCGGTGATCAGCGCGATGCCCAGCTTCACCGCATCGACCGGCGATGCGATCCGCGCCGGCTTCAGCGGCTGGCCGACGGCGATCGTCCCGGCATCCGGCGTATCGGCGCCGTAGATCAGCCGCAGCAGCTCGGTGCGCCCCGCGCCGATCAGCCCCGAGATGCCGAAGATCTCGCCCGCGCGCACCTCGAGCGACACGTCGCGCACCGCCGTCCCGCGCGTGAGGCCCGATACGGCGAGCCGCGGCGCGCCGAAGCGGCGCTCGCCGAGATCGATGTGCTCGCCGACCTCGCGTCCGACCATCAGCGTGACAAGCCCGTCGGACGTCGTCGCCGCCATGTCGCCCGCATGCACGAGCCGGCCGTCGCGCAGCACCGCGACGCGCTCGGCGACGCGCGCGAGCTCTTCGAGCCGGTGCGAGATGTAGACGATCGCGACGCCGCGCGCCTTCAGCCGATCGATCTGCTCGAACAGCAGCTCGACTTCGCGCGCGGTCAGCATCGCGGTCGGTTCGTCGAGAATCAGCACGCGGCAGTCGCCGATCAGGTTGCGCGCGATCTCGACCATCTGCTGGTGGCCGATGCCGAGCGCGCCGACCGGCGTATCGGGGTCGACCGCGTCGAGCCCGACCTGCGCCATCGCCGCGCGCGCGTCGTCGCGCAGCCGCGCGCGATCGATGATGCCGAAACGCCGCGGCAGGCGGTTCAGGAACAGGTTTTCGGCGACGCTCAGCGTGGGCAGCAGGTTCAGCTCCTGCATCACCATGCGCACGCCGAGCGCCTCGGCCTGCGTGCGGCTCGCCGGCGCATAGGCCTCGCCGCCGAGCTGCATCGTGCCGGTGGTCGGGTCGACGAGCCCGCCGATGATCTTCGACAGCGTGCTCTTGCCGGCGCCGTTCTCGCCGGTCAGCGCGAGCGCCTGGCCCGCGTCGAGCGTCAGCGTGACGTCGGCGAGCACGGGTTCGGCATAGGTCTTGCCGATGCCGGAGACGGACAGCACGGGGTGGGCTGAACGGGAGGGTTGGAAGGTCGGTTCCATCGCGATCCTGGTTGCGGCCGCGCGCACGAGGCGCGCGGGTATGACGCTCACAAGTGCATGTGCATGCAGTGGCCGTGATCGCGCTCACACCGGATAACGGCCGCCGCGCCGGATTCTTGAGCGCGGCGGCCGGACCGGTGCGGCGTTACTTCGTCACGAGATCCACCGGCGTCTCGACCACGCCGGACATGTCGGCCTGCTTGCGATGCTCGGCGATCGCCTTGAGCGCCGTGTCGATGCCGAACACGGCCTGCTTCGCCGCGTACTGGTCGGCGGTCGCGAGCACGCGGCCGTCCTTCAGCATCGGCTTGATCGCGTTGATGTTGTCGTAGCCGACCACGAGCACCTTGCCCTGCTTGCCGGCCGCGCGCACGGCCGACACGGCGCCGATCGCCATGTTGTCGTTGCCGCACAGCAGCGCCTTCAGGTTCGGGTACTCGTTGAGCATCGCGGCAGCCACCGCATTGCCCTTGTCGATCTCCCATTCGCCCGACTGCACCGACACGACCTTCATCCCGCCCGCCTTCATCGCGTCCTGGAAGCCGGCCGTGCGCTGCTGCGCGTTGGTCGTCGTCGACACGCCTTCGACGATGCCGACCTGGTCGCCCGCCTTCAGCCGCTTCGCGAGGTAGTCGCCGATCTTGCGCGCGCCCTTGCGGTTGTCCGGGCCGACGAACGGCACGTTCAGGTTCTTCGACTTCAGCACGTCGGGATCGAGCCGGTTGTCGATGTTCACGACGACGATGCCGGCGTCGACGGCCTTCTTCACGACCGGCACGAGCGCCTTCGAATCGGCCGGCGCGAGCACGATCGCGTCGACCTTCGACACGATCATCTGCTCGACGATGCGGATCTGGTTCGCGGTGTCGGTCTCGTCCTTGATGCCGTTGGTGATCAGGTCGAACTGGTTCGCGTTGTGCTTCTGGTATTCCTTCGCGCCCGTTTCCATGGTCAGGAAGAACTCGTTGGCGAGCGACTTCATCACGAGCGCGACCTTCGGCTTGGCCGCGGACTGCGCGTGGACAGCCGGTGCGGCGGCCACCGCGACGGCGGCGAGCGCGGCGGTCAGTAAGCGACGGCGAAAGCGGACATTCATACACATCTCCTGGCGACTGGCCCGAAGGCCGGATTGTTGTTTGGTTGTTGTTTTAATGTGAGCAAACGTTTGCGCCACACTACCCGGGCAATGGCCATCGATGCTGCTGTCGGTACCACGGAATGGAAGCGAGGCAGACGGCCGACTGCCTGGCGCGTGCTGGCGTTGACGCGCCACCGCCGGCGGGACGCCGGCGGAGTGAAGGCTATGCTGTACCGATTCGCTTCGGCGCGCAACCTGTCTAACCAATATTTAAGGGTTTATTCGGAGCGCGCGAGCGCGCTTCACGACGCGCAAATACGACACTCGCGATGCCGACGGCAGTTCGCCGAAGCGCTGTGCAGGTTCGGCGTTGCCGGATGTTCTCGTTTTTCTGTCGGCACCGGAAGG
The DNA here is from genome assembly GCF_002223255.1 of Burkholderia sp. AU17457. NCBI lineage: Bacteria > Pseudomonadati > Pseudomonadota > Betaproteobacteria > Burkholderiales > Burkholderiaceae > Burkholderia > Burkholderia sp. AU17457. The sequence continues at coordinate 1,246,723 of NZ_NKFB01000003.1, read as the reverse complement.
CAGGTCGATCGCCGGCTGACGCGACGCACCCGACCGGGATGACGGCGACAATCCGCCGCCGCCCGGTGCGGCGTACGGCAAGGTGCGCGTAATGCATGCCGCGCGCCGCCCGCGGCATCTGCCCGGACGGCGCGCGACACGCGCGAATCAAACGGCTTCGCGCAACAGCCCCGCGATTTCCGCCTCGTTCAGGTGCGGCGCGAACATTTCGATCAGCCGGTACGCGTATGCACGCAGGAATGCGCCCTTGCGCAGCCCGACCCGCGTCGTGCTCGCCTCGAACAGGTGCTGTGTGTCGAGCGCGACGAGCCCCGTGTCGCGCTGCGGGTCGTAGGCCATCGCCGCGACCACGCCGATCCCCATCCCGAGCTCGACGTAGGTCTTGATCACGTCCGCGTCGATCGCGGTCAGCACGACGTCGGGCACGGCGCCCGCCTGCGTGAACGCCTGATCAATGTGCGAGCGGCCCGTGAAGTCCTGGTCGTACGTGATGATCGGGTATTCGGCGATTTCCTCGAGCGTCAGGTTCTCGCGGCCGACGAGCGGGTGGCCCTTCGGCACGACGACCGTGTGGTGCCACGAATAGCACGGGAACGTGACGATGTCCGGATAGCGGTCGAGCGCCTCGGTCGAGATGCCGAGATCGGCCTCGCCGTTCAGGATCATCTGCGCGATCTGCTGCGGGCTGCCCTGGCGCAGCGCGAGATGCACCTTCGGGAACACCTCGGTGAACTGCCGGATCACCTTCGGCAACGCGTAGCGCGCCTGCGTGTGCGTCGTCGCGACGACGAGGTGGCCGCTGTCCTGATCGGCGAACTGGCGCGCGACGCGGCGCAGGTTCTCGGCGTCGAGCAGCATCCGCTCGATCAGCTGATGCACCGCCTTGCCGGGCTCGGTGAGCCCCGTCAGCCGCTTGCCGCGCCGAATGAAGATGTCGACGCCCAGCTCATCTTCCAGATCCTTGATCTGTTTCGACACGCCCGACTGCGACGTGTACAGCACGTTCGCGACTTCCGTCAGGTTCATGTTCTGGCGCACCGCTTCGCGCACGAACCGCAATTGCTGAAAATTCATGGGTATGCCTCTTAGGCTGTCGTTGTTTGATTGTCGAATCGGAGCGAATCCCGCCCTCTGCCCCGCGTTGTCTCGTCAACGCGCGGGAAATACCCGCACGGCGCGCGGCACGGCGGTCGCGCCGTCGCCGACCTGCAGCGAAAGCGCGCGCCATGCGTCGCGGTCGAGTTCCGCCTCGAGCGCGCCGCCCGCACGCGCCTCGAGCTCCACGCGCACCGAACCGCCGAGCGGAATCACGCGCCGCACGTCCACCGCGATACCGTCGCGGTGCCCTTCGCCCACCGGCCACAGCTGCAGATCGTGCGGCCGCACGTACGCGTTCGCGGGGCCCGCGAAATCGGCGTCGACCTCGATCGGCGCAGCCGCGCCCTCGGCGACGAAGCCGCGGCCGGCGACCGTGCCCGGCAGCCGGTTCGCCGCGCCGAGAAACTCGTACACGAACGCGCTTTGCGGATGATCGTAGACGTCCTGCGGGCTGCCGACCTGCTCGACGTGACCGCGATTCAGCACGACGATGCGATCGGCCACTTCGAGCGCCTCTTCCTGATCATGCGTGACGAAGATCGTCGAGATGTGCAGGTCGTCGTGCAGGCGACGCAGCCAGCCGCGCAGCTCCTTGCGGACCTTCGCGTCGAGCGCGCCGAACGGTTCGTCGAGCAGCAGCACCTTCGGCTCGACCGCGAGCGCGCGGGCGAGCGCGATGCGCTGGCGCTGACCGCCCGACAGCTCGGACGGATAGCGCTGCGCGAGCCAGTCGAGCTGCACGAGCTTGAGCAGTTCGTGCACCTTCTCGCGAATCGCGGCTTCCGACGGCCGCTCGCGGCGCGGCTTCACGCGCAGCCCGAACGCGACGTTCTCGAACACCGTCATGTGGCGGAACAGCGCGTAGTGCTGGAACACGAAGCCGACCTGGCGCTCGCGCGCGCCGACCGACGCGACGTCGAGCCCCTGCAGCACGACCTGGCCGGCGTCCGCGTGCTCGAGGCCCGCGATCACGCGCAGCAGCGTGGTCTTGCCGCAGCCGGACGGCCCGAGCAGCGCGACCAGTTCGCCGGGCGGGAAGTCGAGCGATACGTTGTCGAGCGCCGTGAAATCGCCGAAGCGCTTCTGAAGGTTACGGACGGTGATACCCATTCTGGTTGCCTCTTTACGATTTCGACGAAACGGCGCCGACAGGGCCGGCGTGTGCGGGAACGGCGTCGTGCGCGTCGGCCAGTTCGGCCGCGAGATGACGCTCGGCGATCAGCTTCAGCGCGAGCGTGACGAGCGCGAGCAGCGCCAGCACCGACGCCACCGCGAACGCCGCCGCGAAGTTGTATTCGTTGTAAAGGATCTCCACGTGCAGCGGCATCGTGTCCGTCACGCCGCGGATGTGGCCGGACACGACCGACACCGCGCCGAACTCGCCCATCGCGCGCGCATTGCACAGGATCACGCCGTACAGCAGGCCCCATCTCACGTTCGGCAGCGTCACGCGGCGGAAGATCTGCCAGCCCGACGCGCCGAGCACGCGCGCGGCTTCTTCCTCGTCGGTGCCTTGCGCCTGCATCAGCGGAATCAGCTCGCGCGCGACGAACGGGAACGTGACGAAGATCGTCGCGAGCACGATACCCGGCACCGCGAAGATGATCTGCACGTCGTGATCCTGCAGCCACGGCCCGAACCAGCCCTGCGCGCCGAACAGCAGCACGTAGACGAGGCCCGAGATCACCGGCGACACCGAGAACGGCAGATCGATCAGCGTCGTCAGCAATGCCTTGCCGCGGAATTCGAACTTCGCGATCGCCCACGACGCGCACACGCCGAACACGAGGTTCAGCGGCACCGCGATCACGGCGACGGTCAGCGTCAGCTTGATCGCCGACCACGCATCGGGATCGGCCAACGATTCGAGATAGAAGCCGATGCCCTTGCGCAACGCCTCGACGAACACCGCGGCGAGCGGCACGACGAGGAAGAACGCGAGGAACGCCAGCGCGATGCCGGTGAGCAGCCAGCGCACGACGCGCGACTCGCTGACGGGGTCGAGCCGCTTCGAGGCGCGCGCGGCCGGCGACGGGGTTTTCAACACGACGGTGGCCTCCTGGCTCATTGCTGGCCTCCTGCCGCGACGGCGGTGACGGTGGCGGGCGCCGGGCCGCTCGCGCCCTTGCTCGTCCTGCGCTGCAGATACCACTGCAGCGTGTTGATCAGCAGCAGCATCAGGAACGACACGACCAGCATCACGACCGCCAGCGCCGTCGCGCCCGCGTAGTCGTACTGCTCGAGCTTCGTGATGATCAGCAGCGACGTGATCTCGGATTTCATCGGCACGTTGCCGGCGATGAAGATCACCGATCCGTATTCGCCCAGCGCGCGCGCGAACGCGAGCGCGAAGCCGGTGAGCAGCGCCGGCAGCACCGACGGCAGCACGACGCGGCGGAACGTCAGCCAGCGCGACGCACCGAGGCACGCGGCGGCTTCTTCCTGCTCGCGCTCGAAATCCTCGAGCACCGGCTGCACGGTGCGCACGACGAACGGCAGCCCGATGAAGGTCAGCGCGACCAGCACGCCGGCCGGCGTGAACGCGATCTTGATGCCGAGCGGCGCCAGATACTGGCCGACCCAGCCGTTGGTCGCGTAGACGGCCGCGAGCGAGATGCCGGCCACCGACGTCGGCAGCGCGAACGGCAGGTCGACGACCGCGTCGACGAGGCGCTTGAACGGAAACGAGTAGCGCACCAGCACCCATGCGACGAGGAAGCCGAACACGGCGTTGATCAGCGCGCCGCCGAGCGCGGCCGAGAACGTCAGCCGGTACGACGCGAGCACGCGCGGCGACGTGACGGCGGTGACGAACTGGTCCCACGACAGCGTCGCGGTCTTCAGGAATGTAGCGGCGAGCGGAATCAGCACCACGAGGCTCAAATAGGCCACCGTGATGCCGAGTGTCACGCCGAAGCCGGGTAGCGCGCTCGGCTTGCGAAAGGTGTACGTCGTCATCGGATGCTCTTGCTGGGTCGATGCTGCTCACGGGTCCGACGCAAACGCCGGCGCAGTGAATCGCGCCGGCGGGCCGTCGGGGACGCGGCGCGCTGTCGTGGCGCGCCGCTTGTCGTTATGGCGTTACTGCGGCTTGTAGATCGAATCGAACACGCCGCCGTCCGCGAAATGCGTCTTCTGCGCATTCGTCCAGCCGCCGAACGTGTCGTCGACCGTGTACAGCTTCAGCTTCGGGAACTGCTTGGTCAGCTCCGCCGGCACGTTCTTCGAACGCGGCCGGTAGTAGTTGCGCGCCGCGATTTCCTGGCCCTGCGGGCTGTACAGGTAGTTCAGGTACGCCTCGGCCAGCTTGCGCGTGCCCTTCTTGTCGACCACCTTGTCGACCACCGCGACGGGCGGCTCGGCCAGAATGCTCACCGACGGCACGACGATCTCGAACTTGTCGGTGCCGAATTCCTTGACCGACAGGAATGCCTCGTTTTCCCATGCGATCAGCACGTCGCCGATGCCGCGCTGAACGAAGCTCGTCGTCGCGCCCCGCGCGCCCGAATCGAGCACGCCCGCGTTCTTGTAGAGCTTCGTGACGAATTCCTTCGCCGTCTGCTCGTTGCCGCCCGGCTTGTGCAGCGCGTACGCCCACGCGGCCAGGTAGTTCCAGCGCGCGCCGCCCGAGGTCTTCGGGTTCGGCGTGACGATCGAGATGCCCGGCTTGGTCAGGTCGTCCCAGTCCTTGATCCCCTTCGGATTGCCCTTGCGCACGAGGAACACGATCGTCGACGTGTACGGCGACGCATTGTCGGGCAGGCGCTTCTGCCAATCCTTGTTCACCAGCCCCTTGTTCGCGAGCGCGTCGATGTCGTACGCCAGCGCCAGCGTGACGACGTCGGCCTGCAGCCCGTCGAGCACCGAGCGCGCCTGCGCGCCCGAACCGCCGTGCGACTGCTTGAAGTTGACGGTTTCGCCCGTCTTCGCCTTCCACTCCTTGCCGAACGCCTGGTTGAAATCCTGATACAGCTCGCGCGTCGGGTCGTACGACACGTTCAGGAAGGTCGTGTCGGCCTGCGCATGCGTCGCGACGCCCAGCGCCGCCGCCGCGCCCAGCGCGAGTGTTGCGATCAGGCGGCCCACTCCGCCCACCAGCCCCGTATTGCGCTTCGCCATCCTTGGTTCTCCAGTGTTGTCGGTGTTGCGATGTCGGGCCAGTCTATCGAACGGGTTACATGATTAAAAATAATCGTTCCTTATTTTTTAATACTCAAAAGTGCTAACGCATACCGGATGGACGGTTGCGGCGGACAAACCGGCGTCAAGACGTCGCGAAATCACGCCGGAACCGACGCGATCGCGTCGAACCTCAAGTAACACTTGAAATTCCCCAAGTACTGTATAAAAATACAGCTCACTGTCTATCCATACAGTTGAGCCATGACCAAACTCACCGCCCGCCAGCAGCAAGTGTTCGACTTGATCCGTCGCGCGATCGAGCGCTCCGGATTCCCGCCCACCCGTGCCGAGATCGCGGCCGAGCTGGGCTTCAGCTCGCCGAATGCCGCCGAGGAGCACCTGCGCGCGCTGGCGCGCAAGGGCGTGATCGAGCTGGCGGCCGGCGCGTCGCGCGGCATCCGGCTGCTCGGCATCGACGACGCCCCGCACCAGTTCACGCTGCCGCACGCCGGCCTGATGCAACTGTCGCTGCCGCTCGTCGGCCGCGTCGCGGCCGGTAGTCCGATCCTCGCGCAGGAGCACATTTCGCAGCACTACGCGTGCGATCCCGCGCTGTTCACCAGCAAGCCCGACTACCTGCTGAAGGTGCGCGGCCTGTCGATGCGCGACGCCGGCATTCTCGACGGCGACCTCCTCGCCGTGCAGAAGCGCACGGAAGCGAAGGACGGCCAGATCATCGTCGCGCGTCTCGGTGACGACGTCACGGTCAAGCGCCTGATGCGTCGGCCCGGCGGCCTCGAGCTGATCGCGGAGAACCCGGATTACGAAAACATCTTCGTCAAGGCCGGCAGCGCAGATTTCGCGCTGGAAGGCATCGCCGTCGGGCTGATCCGCTCGGGCGAACTCTGACATTCCGTCTCGCTAGGAGAACATCATGGAACGCCTTTCCCGCCTGCTGCCTTTCCGTCAATTCGGTCGCCTGCGTCATCTGCGCGGCCGCACGCCCTGCGCACCGCTGTCCGCGGCGGCGCCTGTGCAAGAAGAAATCGCAGTCGAACGGCAGGCGTCCCTGCTGCCGTCAGCGCTCCCCGCGTTCGCCCGGGTATCGCTGAACGCCGGTCTGAATCATGCGGAGCCCGCGCGCCGTGCGCCGGTGCGCGTCTATCACGGTCGGTCGCGCCTGATCATGGTGGGCACGATCGATGCCGTGTGCCGGATGATCGATCGCTGCATCGCGGAGGAACGATCGGCCACGCCGGGCGGTCTCTGATTGGGGAACCTTCCCGCACCCGGAGGCAACGTGACTGAATCGTCGCGCCGCGCTTGGCGAATCAAGCCCCTGCTGATCGTCGCGCTGGTCGTCGCCCTCATTGCGGCGCTCGGCTATGCGTACGCGTCGCCCTATGTCGCGCTCGGTCGCCTGAAATCGGCGATCGATGCACGCGATGCGCAGGCGATCAGCGAGTATGTCGACTTTCCGGCGCTGCGCATCAGCCTGAAGCAGCAGGTCACGGAAGAGTTGATGCGCCGGATCGACGCAATGAAGAAAAACAGTCCGTTCGCGGTGATTGGCGCGCTGATCGGGTCAGCACTGATCGGCCCGCTGGTCGATGCGTACGCGACCCCGGAGGGCGTCGCCGCGTTGATGAGCGGATTGCCGCCGCGCGGCAATCCCGGCGAGCGCCCGCCCGAATGGTCGAATCAGCCGCCAGCAAACAATGCGTCCGGCAACCCGCCTGCCGCACCGCCCGCCAATCCAGCGCCGGCAAGTGCTGCGGTACCGGGCGGCAACGCGGCCGCTTCGGCGGCATCGTCGCCGGCACCCGCGCCCGCCCCGCCGGCCAGCCCGAGCGAAACAACGCAAGCGCCGCGCCAGCAGCAAACCAGCGCGGGCTACCGGAATATCGATGAATTCGTCGTCACGTATCAGCGCAGCGCCGATGGCACGCGCTATGCGGCGATCTTCCACCGCTTCGGGCTGTTCTCGTGGAAATTGTCGGGGATCGACCTGCACGCATAGCAAGCCGCGCTCGATGCGCGCACCGCCGATGCAGCGCGACGCCTGACCGGCCCGCATCGCCGGTCGGGCTGTCAGGCGGGTCATCCGGCCTTTAGATCATTGGCCGCTCGCCGTGGCCGCTTCACGTTCGCGCGCGATTTCGGCCTTCTGCTCTTCCGCCGACGAGCACGCGACCAGAATGCTGCAGTTCACGCGATCGAGCAGTTGCGTATTGCCCGACCCCATCCACCATCTCGACAGTCCGCTGCGGCACCGGTGGCCGACGACGACGAGGTCGACCTTCAGCTCCGACGCGAGATTCGCGATTTCGTCGATCGGATAACCGAATGCGAAATGGCCTTCGGCCTGGACGCCCCGCTCGCGCAGCCAGTTCACGCCTTCCTGCAGGATTTCGCGCGCGGTTTCCTCGAAGCGGCCGCATGCGACGTCGGTCAGCAAACCCGCGCTTTGCGCAATGCTCGAACGCATGTCCACGACCGACAGCAAATGCGTTTCGGCCTTCAGGTCCATTGCGAGATTGGCGCCGTAACGCAGCGCCTTGCGCCCTTCGAGCGTGCCGTCGTAACACAGCAAAATCTTGTTGTAGCTAGCCATGAAGCCTCCCTATCGCGACAACGAGCCTACGCATTCATCATGGTGCGCCGCAATTCAGGACGCAAGGGATGGAAAACGCTGATTCGCCCCGCGCGGCGCGTGCGCGATGATGCAGTGCACGATCGTCGCGCGCTTGCCCCGCACCGTGCACGCATGCCCTCAAGCGAGGCAGCCGATGCACTAGAATGGCCCCGTTCCACATCCAGCGGGCCACCTCGCGCCGGCATCGTATGCTTCGGCCATGCCCGTGTGACCTGCCTGCGCGCGATCCGTTCGCACACCGGCCACACACCGGGCAGCGGAACGCACCCGCTTACAACGACAACACGCCCATGTCCGTCGCACCGATCGATTTCCGCAACGTCGAAAAGCGCTATGGCGACAAGCTCGTCGTCGATGGCCTGTCCTTCAACGTGAAGGCCGGCGAATGCTATGGCCTGCTCGGGCCGAACGGCGCCGGCAAGACCACGACGCTGAAGATGCTGCTGGGCCTCGCGCATCCCGACGCAGGCACGATTGCGCTGTGCGGCGAACCGGTTCCATCACGCGCGCGACATGCACGCCGGCGAGTCGGCGTCGTCCCGCAGTTCGACAACCTCGACCCCGACTTCACGGTCCGGGAAAACCTGCTCGTGTTCAGCCGCTATTTCGGGATGTCGGCACACGCGGCACGTGCGCTCGTGCCGCCGCTGCTCGAATTCGCCAAGCTGGAGAACAAGGCCGACGCGAAGGTCGGCGAGCTGTCGGGCGGCATGAAGCGCCGCCTCACGCTCGCCCGCGCGCTCGTCAACGATCCCGACGTGCTGGTGCTCGACGAGCCGACGACGGGCCTCGATCCGCAAGCGCGGCACCTGATGTGGGAGCGGCTGCGCTCGCTGCTCGCGCGCGATCGAGGAAGGCCGCAAGATCGCCGAAGGCGCGCCGCATGCCCTGATCGAATCGGAGATCGGCTGCGACGTGATCGAGATCTACGGGCCCGATCCGGCCGCGCTGCGCGGCGAGTTGTCGGCATTCGCGAAGCACACCGAGATCAGCGGCGAGACGCTGTTCTGCTATGTAACCGACCCCGAACCGGTCAGCGCACGACTCAAGGGCCGCCCGGGGTTGCGCTATCTGCATCGCCCGGCCAATCTGGAGGATGTGTTCCTGCGGCTCACGGGCCGCGAGATGCAGGACTGATCGACCATGGACGTCCGCAACTATTCCGCCACCACGCCATCGGCCACGCCGCGCGCATCGCGCTTCGCGATCGCGATGCCGGCGAACGCAAGCAACTGGGTCGCCGTCTGGCGGCGCAACTATCTCGTGTGGCGCAAGCTCGCGCTCGCGTCGATGTTCGGCAATCTCGCCGATCCGATGATCTATCTGTTCGGGCTGGGTTTCGGGCTCGGCCTGATGCTCGGCCATGTCGACGGCGTGTCGTACATCGCGTTCCTCGCGGCCGGCACGGTCGGCTCGAGCGTGATGATGTCCGCGAGCTTCGAGTCGATGTATTCGGGTTTCTCGCGGATGCACGTGCAGCGCACGTGGGAAGCGATCATGCATACGCCGCTCGCGCTCGGCGACATCGTGCTCGGCGAAATCGTCTGGGCGGCCAGCAAGGCGATGCTGTCGGGGAGCGCGATCATGCTCGTCGCGGGCGTGCTCGGCTACGCGGCGTTTCCGTCGATGCTCGCGGTGCTGCCCGTGATCGCGCTGGCCGGCCTCGCGTTCGCCAGCCTCGCGATGATCGTCACGGCGCTCGCGCCATCCTACGATTTCTTCATGTTCTACCAGACGCTCGTGCTGACGCCGATGCTGCTGCTGTCGGGCGTGTTCTTCCCGATCACGCAGTTGCCACCGCTCGCGCGGCATGCGGCGCAGGCGCTGCCGCTCGCGAATGCGGTCGAGCTGATCCGGCCCGCGATGCTCGGCCGGCCGGCGGCCGACATCGCGTTGCACCTCATGGTGCTCGCCGGCTACGCGGTCGGCGGGTTCCTGCTGTCCGCGTGGCTGTTCCGGCGGCGGATGATGCGCTGACGGCCGGCGCGCCGGGCACCGGCTTCATGCGACGACGTTACTCGTCGTCGTCGCTCCACGGAATTTCGACGTCGGTCAGGAACGCGACGGTCGCGAGCGGGCCGCCTTCCTGGCGGCCGAGCTTGCCGTCCGCGCGATGCCATTCGACGCGGAACTGCGTGCCCGGATCGTCGGCCACCAGATAGACCGTGCGCAGTTCTTCCTTGTCGGCTTCGTCCACCGGGCCGTCGAACGACACCAGCATCTTCTGCGGCCACAGGCCGTTGACCGGATCGTAAATGCGATCGCCTTGCGGAATGTCGATGCTGGCCTCGACGCCGATCGTTGCGGATGCCTCGATGATCATCGTGCCGAGTGCGTGCAACACGGCAGTCGCCCGCGCGGAATTGGCCTGGCGGATCGCGAGATCGCCGCGCGTCAGCGCCTTTTCGAGTCGAGGATGGATCTTCGGTTGGGTCATGCGTTTTCCTGTTTGCTTCTTGTAAAGGGCGCCGCACGCATGAAGCGGCGGCGCCGGATGAATACGAATGCGACGGTTGCGCGAGGCCGGCGTGTTGCCCGCGTTGTCAGAATCCGAACGCGATCGCGAGCAAGCCGCTCACGATCCCGAATACCACGACGAGGGTCGCGACGATCGCCAGCATGTAAGGCTTGAACGAACGCGCGAGCATCGCGAGCGACGGCACGCTGATCGGCGGCAGCGTCATCAGCAGCGCGGCGGCCGGACCGACGCCCATGCCGAGCGACAGCATCGCCTGGATGATCGGCACCTCGCCGGCCGTCGGGATCACGAACAGCATGCCCGCGACCGCGAACGCGACGATCCAGCCGAGGTGATTGCCGATGTCCGGGCCGATGTGCGGAAACAGCCATGCGCGCGCGGCGCCGAGCAGCAGCACGAGCACGATGTATTCGGGCACGAGCCGCGCGGCCATGCGCGCAAGCAGCCTCATCCAGCGGACGAACGGATTGCCGGCCGCGGCCTGTTCGGCCGCCAGCGCGGCGAGCTGCGCATCGTCGATGCTGCGGTCTTCGGGACGTGCGATGCGGTTCAGCAGATAGCCGATCCCGAACACCATCGCGATGCCCAGCACGAGGCGCAGCGCGCTCCAGTGCCAGCCGAGCACGAAGCCCATGAATACCAGCGCGGCCGGGTTCAGCACCGTATTGCCGAGCCAGAACGCGACCGCGCCGCCCGGCGACGCATGGCGCGCACGCAAGCCCGCGACGACCGGCGCCGCGCAGCACGTGCACATCATCCCGGGCAGCGACAGCAGCCCGCCCGCGGCGACGCTGCCGAATCCCGTGCGGCCGAGCACGCGGGCCACCCAGTGCGCGGGCAGCAGCGCCTGCACGGCCGAGCCGAGCAGCAGGCCGAGCACCATCGCCTGCCAGATCGCCTTGCCGTATGCCCATGCGTAGTCGAGCGCCGCCTTCAGCGACGGCTCGGGTGCGGCCGCCGACGTGCCCATCAGGATCGACTGGCCGATCGAATGGTGCTCGGCGGCAACGAATGCCTTGTTGTAGTACGGGAACCATTTTACGTAGAACAGTCCCGCGACCGCGATCAGCAGGAAGGTCATCCAGCCGAGGGCCGGATTGGGTTGGGTGCGTGTGGTCGTCATCGTGTAGTGATCGTCGATTGGTTTTTGTCGGTTTCGGATGTCGTTCCGGCGGCAAGCGCGGCCGATGCGGGCAATCCGGCCCGCGCGAGTTCGGCCAGCAGCGTGCGCGCCTGATCGCGCACGTCGGCCGCGTTGGGCCGGAACGTGAACGTCAGCGCGCGGTTCGGCTTGTCGTATGTCGCGCGATACGTGCGCGCGTAGGCGGGATCGTAATGTCTGTCGATCAGTTCGGTGAACAGATCGACCCGCGCGCCGGCATCGATCAGTGCCTTCCAGCGCATCACCTCTTCGCGGCTGTGCAGGCCGATCAGCCGATGAAGCTGCGCCTTGAATGCGTCCGGTTCGTCGAACAGGTGCGCGTAATCGTCGAGCAGGAACGCGATCCGCTCGTCGTGCGCCGCCTCGACTTGCACCCACGGCCCCGCGTGAAATGCCTCGATCAGCGCGATCGGCAACTGCACGAGCCCGATCCTGCGGCTTTCCGACTCGACGAACACCGGCCATTGGGGGTCGAAACGTCCGAGCGTCTCGACGAGCCCCGAATCGAACCCCTTCTGAGCCGGCTGCGGCGTGCCCGGCAGCGCGCCCAGCAGCGAGCCGCGATGGCACGCGAGCGCTTCCAGGTCGAGCGTCTGCGCGCCCACGTCGCGCAGCGCGTTCAGCAGGCGTGTCTTGCCGCAGCCCGTATGGCCGACGAGCGCGATGTAGCGAAAGCGCGTCGGCAGCGAATCGAGGGTCGCGCACACCGAGCGACGGTACGCCTTGTAGCCGCCGTCGAGCTGGCGCGCCTTCCAGCCGATCAGGTTGAACCAGGTCGTCATCGAGCCCGAACGCTTGCCGCCGCGCCAGCAGTAGATCAGCGGCCGCCAGTTGCGCGGCCGGTCGGCGAACGTCGTGTCGAGATGGCGCGCGATGTTGCGCGCCACCATGGCCGCCCCGACGCGCGTCGCGTCGTACGGCGACACCTGCCGGTACATCGTGCCGACGAGCACGCGCTCTTCGTTGCTGAGCACGGGCGCGTTCAGCGCGCCGGGGATATGGTCCTCGGCGAACTCGAGCGGCGTACGCACGTCGATGATCTCGTCGAACTCGCCGGCGCGATCGAGGGTGACAATCAGGTTCTTCAATTTGGCGTCGAACAGGGGGCGATGCGGCTCGGGGAGCCGCATGGGCACGGAAGGCGGATTGACGATTATCTCACGGGCCGGCGTCCCGGGGCTCGCGCGGCAGTCGGCGGCGACGACGCGGCCTGCATCGCGTCGATCAGATGGTCGCGGAACGCGCGCACCGACGCAGGCAGATCGCGGCCCGCCATCGTCTGCACCTGGATGCTGCGTTCGCGCAGTTGCGGGTTCGTCACGGGCACGACGACGAAGCCGTCCGCATCGGCGCGATCGCGCACCGACAACAACCCCGTGAACATCACCGCGCCCGTGCGGCGCGCGTAGCCGTACATCGCCGCAGTGTTGTTGCTCGTCAGTTCGGGCTCGAGCAGCAGCCCGTCGAGCGCGCACGCGATGTCGATCAACTGGCGCACCGTCGTGCCGGCCTCGGGCAGCACGTGCGCGTGCCGCGCGACATCGGCAAGCGACACCGCGTCGCGCGCCGCGAGCGGATGATCGTGCCGGACCAGCGCAAAGACCGGCGCGCGCTCGGTGTGGTCGACGCGCACGCCCTTCTCCGGCGCGAGGCTGAACGTCAATGCGATGTCCGCATCGCCGTCGCGCACGCGCCGGGTTGCGTCCGCCGGCGATACGACCCATACGGTGAAATCGACGCCCGGGTGGCGCGCCTTGAAGCTCGCGAGCACGCCGGGCAGAAAATCGATCGCGAACCCTTCCGAGCACGCGATCTTCAGCAGGCTGCCGTGCAGCGCGTCGAGTCCGCCGATGTCCTTCATCACGTGCTCGGCCTCCAGCAGGCTGCGCTGCGCGAACGCCAGCAACCGCTCCCCCGCCTCCGACAGCGCCATCCCGCGCGGGCGCCGCTCGAACAGCGGCGCGCCGAGCTCGCTCTCCAGCTTCGCGATCTGGCGGCTGATCGCCGACACGGCCACGTGCAGCCGCGCGGACGCGTCGCTGATCGAGCCGGTACGCGCCACCTCGACGAAATACCGCAACGCCAGGCCATGCAGGAAAGCCGCCATCGCTCTGTCTCCGCACCGCATCCGGGTGCGCTGCTTTGCCTTTTTGGCAAAGAAAGGTTCGAAATTCGATCATTGTGACAAAAAAACCGGCTTTCTAGAATCGATCGCACTTCACGTTGCCTGCGCGGCCCGCGCACGGCGAACCCGACCGAGGAGACACGATTTGAGCCGTACCGCCGCCATCCAGCACGCGCTGAACCAGTTCGAATCCGGTGCGTTCTTCACGACCCTGAGCCGCCGCGTCGGCCTGCGCACCGAAAGCCAGGAAAGCGGCAGCGAAGCCGCGCTGCGCGCCTATCTGACCGACGAGATCGCGCCCGAGGCCGCCCGCCTCGGTTTCACGTCGCGGATCGTCGACAACCCCGTAGACGGCGGCGGCCCGTTCCTGCTCGCGTCGCGCCACGAAGACGACGCGCTGCCGACCGTGCTGATCTACGGCCACGGCGACGTCGTGCGCGGCTACGACGCGCAGTGGCGCGCGCCGCTGTCGCCGTGGACGCTGACGGCCGACGGCGACCGCTGGTACGGCCGCGGCAGCGCCGACAACAAGGGCCAGCACACGATCAACCTGGCCGCGCTGGCGAGCGTGCTCGAGGCGCGCGGCGGCCGGCTCGGCTTCAACGCGAAGCTGCTGATCGAGATGGGCGAGGAAACCGGGTCGCCGGGCCTCGACGCGCTGTGCCGCCAGGAGCGCGACGCGCTCGCGGCCGACGTGCTGATCGCGTCCGACGGCCCGCGCATCGCCGCCGCACGCCCGACGGTCTTCCTCGGCTCGCGCGGCGCGGTCAACTTCAGGCTGAGCCTGCGCGCCCGTGATGGCGCGCATCATTCCGGCAACTGGGGCGGACTGCTGCGCAATCCGGCGATCGTGCTCGCGCATGCGCTCGCGAGCCTCGTCGACGCGCGCGGCTCGATTCGCGTCGCGGGGCTGCGCCCGCCGCCGATCCCGGCCGCGGTGCGCGACGCGCTCGCCGATCTTTCCGTCGGCGGCGGCCCCGGCGACCCGGCGCTCGACGCCGACTGGGGCGAGCCCGGGCTGTCCGCGGCCGAGCGCGTGTTCGGCTGGAACACGTTAGAGATCCTCGCGTTCAAGGCCGGCAATCCTGAGCACCCCGTCAACGCGATCCCGCCCGCCGCGTATGCGCACTGCCAGCTGCGCTTCGTCGTCGGCACCGACTGGGAAGCGCTGAAGGCGCACCTGCGTGCGCACCTCGACACGCACGGCTTCGCCGACATCGAGATCGACGTCGAGCGCGGCGCGCCGGCAACGCGCGTGCCCCCGGACGATCCGTGGGTTCGCTGGGCCGTCGCGTCGCTCGCGCGCACCACCGGCAAGAAGCCCGCGATCCTGCCGAATCTCGGCGGCACGCTGCCGAACGAGGTGTTCGCCGACACGCTCGGGCTGCCGACGCTGTGGGTGCCGCACTCGTACCCGGCGTGCTCGCAGCACGCGCCCGACGAGCACCTGCTCGCGAGCGTCGTCAGCGAAGGGCTGCAGATGATGGCCGGCCTCTTCTGGGATCTCGGCGACGACGCGCCGTCCGTTCGCCGCACGGCATCCGCCGCGGCCGGCGCCGCCCTGTAACGCGCTTCGCCCCTTTCACGGGACCTGCATACATGATGAATACGACCACCCTCACCGCGCAGGACGCCGCGCGCCCGAGCGCCGCGAAAATCCGGCGCATCATCTTCGCGGCGTCGATCGGCAACGCGCTCGAATGGTTCGACCTGATCGTCTACGGCTTCTTCGCGGTCACGATCGCCAAGCTGTTCTTCCCCGCCACGAGCGAAGCGACGTCGCTGATGCTGACGCTCGGCACGTTCGGGCTGTCCTACCTGATCCGGCCGATCGGCGGCTTCGTGCTCGGCGCGTACGCCGACCGCGCGGGCCGCAAGGCATCGCTGCTATTGTCGATCGCGATGATGATGGCCGGCACGCTGCTGATCGCGCTGATGCCGACCTACGCATCGATCGGCATTCTCGCGCCGCTCGGGATCATGCTGTCGCGGCTGATGCAGGGCTTTTCCGCGGGCGGCGAATTCGCGAGTTCGACCGCATTTCTCGTCGAACACGCGCCGCAGCGCCGCGGTTTCATGTCGAGCTGGCAGTTCGCGAGCCAGGGCCTCGCGACGTTGCTCGCGTCGGGCTTCGGCGCGCTGCTGACGGCCACGCTGACCTCCGCGCAGCTCGAAAGCTGGGGCTGGCGCGTGCCGTTCCTGTTCGGGCTCGCGATCGGCCCGGTCGGGCTGTATATCCGCCGCTACGTCGACGAAGGCGTCGAGTTCAAGACGCAGGCGCGCTCCGAGGCGCCGGTGCGCGAGCTGTTCGCGGACCAGAAGTTGCGGCTGCTGCTGTCGATCGGCGCGCTCGTGATCTCGACCGCGATCAACTACATGATCCTGTACATGCCCACCTACGCGATCAAGCAGCTCGGCTTGCCTGCATCGACGGGCTTCGCGGCGACGCTCGCGACCGGCTTCGTGCTGACGCTCGTCACGCCGGTCGTCGGCCACCTGTCCGACCGCACCGGCCGGATCCGCATGATGGCGGTCGCGGCCGTGCTGATGCTCCTGACCGTGTGGCCGACGTTCGCGTGGCTCACGCGCCATGCGTCGTTCGCGACGATGCTCGCCGCGCTGATCTGGATCGGGGTGCTGAAGGCGATGTACTGCGGCGCGCTGCCGGCGCTGATGGCCGAACTGTTTCCGTCGCAGACGCGCGCCACCGGGCTCGCGGTCAGCTACAACACCGGCGTCACGCTGTTCGGCGGCTTCGCGCCGTTCGTCATCACCTGGCTGATCAGCGCGACCGGCAACCGGCTGTCGCCCGCGCTCTATCTGATGGGATGCGCGCTGCTGAGCCTCGCCGCGCTGTTCGTCGCGCGCACGCGGCTGAAGATGCGCTGACACGAGAAACGACGGCGCGGCACGGCGCTGCCGCAACCGCTCGACTCGGCCCGTCGCGGCATTGCTGTCGCGCGGGCCGCGTGCCGTTTACGGCGCCGGATTCGGCTGCCGTTCGTGCAATGCGTCGATCTCGGCGAGGATCTCGTCGGACAGCGTCACGTCGATGCTGCCGATGTTCTCCTTCAACTGCTCGAGCGACGTCGCGCCGATCAGGTTGCTGCGCACGAACGGGCGGCTGTTGACGAACGCGAGCGCCAGTTGCGCGGGCGACAGCCCGTGACGCCGCGCGAGCGCGACGTAACGCGACGTCGCCTCGACGGCGTGCGGCTTGCTGTAGCGCTGGAAGCGCTCGAACAGCGTGATGCGCGCACCGGCCGGACGCGCGCCGTTCTCGTACTTGCCGGACAGCCAGCCGAACGCGAGCGGCGAATAGGCGAGCAGGCCGACGCCATCGCGATGCGTGAATTCCGACAACCCGTTCTCGAACGTGCGGTTCAGCAGGCTGTACGGATTCTGGATGCTCGCGATGCGTGGCAGCCCAAGCCGCTCGGCCGCGCGCAGGAACTGCGCGACACCCCATGGCGTTTCGTTCGACACGCCGATCGCACGCACCTTGCCGGCCTTCACGAATTCCGCGAGCACGCCGAGCGTTTCGTCGATCGGCACCGTGTACGCGTCGTCGACCCATGGATACGCGGGCCGGCCGAACGTGGTCGTGCTGCGATCGGGCCAGTGCAGCTGGTACAGATCGACGTAGTCGGTCTGCAGGCGCTTGAGACTGCCGTCGAGTGCTTCGGTCAGGTTCTTGCGGTCGAACTGGTTGCCCTCGCCGCGAATATGGCGCGGATTGTGCGGCTGCCGCGCCGGCCCCGCGATCTTCGTCGCGAGCA
Source organism: Burkholderia sp. AU17457 (assembly GCF_002223255.1). Lineage (NCBI taxonomy): Bacteria > Pseudomonadati > Pseudomonadota > Betaproteobacteria > Burkholderiales > Burkholderiaceae > Burkholderia > Burkholderia sp. AU17457. Next base: position 1,229,302 of record NZ_NKFB01000003.1, on the reverse strand, counting down.
CGATACGGTCGCGCTGCGCGCGATGCTGCGCGATCCAGGTGCCGATGTATTGCTCGGTGCGGCCTTGCGTGTCGGGCTTCGGCGGCACCGGATACATCTCCGCGGCGTCGATCAGCGTCACGCCCTGCCCGAGCGCGTAGTCGATCTGCTCGTGCGCGTCGCGCTCCGAATTCTGCTCGCCCCACGTCATCGTGCCGAGACCGATCAGGCTGACCTCGATACCCGAATCGCCGAGTGTGCGGTATTCCATGCTGTTCCTGTCGCGTCGGTGGAAAGCAGGAAAGCTATCACATTGACGCAACTGCTTCACGCAGGCGCGGCGCACGCTTACAGGCGGCCTCCAGCGCTGCCCCGAGCGTTCGCGCGCCCGCCCGGATGCGGCCGCGCTCCGTCACTGCGGTCGCTGGATGAAGCAGGTTGCCGACGCATGCGCGACGATCTTGTCGTCCGGTGTCTTCAGCGTGCCCTCCGCCACGCCCAGCGAACGCGACAGGTGAATCACGCGCCCTTCCGCGATGAGATCGACGTCGCGCGGCACCGGCCGCAGCATCTTCACGTGCAGATCGACGGTGCCGTAACCGACGCCCGCGTCGAGCATCGAATGCACCGCGCATCCGGTGACCGAATCGAGCACCGTCGCGGCGAACCCGCCGTGCACGCCGCCCAACGGGTTCAGGTGCCGGCCGTCCGCCCGCGCCGAAAACTTCACGTACCCGAGCTCGACGTCGAGCGGGCGCATCGGGATCGTCTCGGAAATCGACGCAAGGGGCGCGTCTCCCGACGCGGCGGCACGCAGCAGATCGAGGCCAGACAGGGAAAGCGGGTTCATCGGGTTGTCTCCTGGTTGAAAGCGCGTCGCCGCGCGAGTAAGTTCTAAATTGGAACTCATTATTGTCAACGAGGCCGGCCGTTGTCAACGCGGCTGCGCCCGTTGCGACCGAAGGCGGGTTCTATAATCGAACCCGCTATTTCGCTGAACCGCCGCAAGACCGCCGCAACAGGCAAGAGACTCGACGATGAAATGGGATGACATCGGCACGCTGAACTGTTCGGTCGCGCGCACGCTCGCCGTGCTCGGCGACCGCTGGACCATGCTGATCCTGCGCAACGCGTTCCTCGGCTGCCGCCGCTTCGACGCGTTCCAGGCCCAGCTTGGCCTGACTCGCCACGTGCTGGCCGAACGGCTCGCACGGCTCGTCAACGAAGGCGTGCTCGTCAAGCGCGCGTATCAGGAGCGCCCGCCGCGCTTCGAATACCGGCTGACGGAAAAGGGCATCGACCTCTACCCGGCCCTGCTCGCGCTGATGGCGTGGGGCGATCGCTGGAAGGACGACGGCCAGGGGCCGCCGGTGCAATTACGCCACCGGGCCTGCGGCCAGCTGATGCACGCGGTGACCGTATGCTCGGCCTGTGGCGAACCGCTCGACGCGCGCGACGTGCAGCCCGAGCCGGGGCCCGGATGGATCGCGCCCGACGGGGCCGAGGCGTCCGCATCCACGGATTGACGATGCGTTGCGCGCGGATGTCGTTCCGATGCGCCCGCTGGACATACGCGTGGGCGACAGGACGCGTCGAGTCGCAGCCAGCCCGCCCGGGCGCACGCATTACTCGCACACGGGTGTGCTGCAACGGCAAACGCAATCGCATGCCATCGCCGGCACTGTCGCTATGCGTTGATCGCCCCGCTCGCCCGCACACGCTGCACAACGCAACTCTGCGTCACGCTCTCCACGCCTGCCGATCACTGCGTACGCCCTTGCTTCGCATCCGCGCGTGACCGGCCCGCCACGCGTGCGTTACACTCACGGCCCGCTGTCTCGAAATTATTCGCTGTCCAAGATGTTGTCGCGCAATCGCCTCGCCGCCGCCTGTCTCGCCGCTTCCCTGCTCGCCACACCCTTCGCCGCGTTCGGCAAGACGCAAAGCGAATCGCTGCTCCAGCAAGCGATCGATCTCGTGTCGCGATGGCTACCGGCCCCCACTCACGAAGCCCCCTCGACCCAGGTCGTCGAATCGGCATTCTCGCCCGACGGCGGCGCCGAGGCGCTCGTGCTGAAAGCGATCGGGGCGGCGCGCAGCTCGATCCGGGTCGCCGCGTACTCGTTCACGTCGCCGCCCGTCGCGCGCGCGCTGCTTGCCGCCAAGCGCCGCGGCGTCAACGTCGCGGTGGTCGTCGACGACAAGGGCAACCGCGCGAAGAGCAGCAAGCAGGCATTGAACCTGCTCGTCAACGCGGGCATCCCGACGCGCACGATCGACGCCTATGCGATCCATCACGACAAGTACCTCGTGATCGACGCCGAGCACGTCGAAACGGGTTCGTTCAACTACAGTGCGTCGGCGGCCAGCCGCAATTCCGAGAACGTCGTCGTGGTCTGGAACAATCCGCAACTCGCGTCACGCTACCTCACGCACTGGCAAAGCCGCTTCGACCAGGGCACGCCGTACCGCTCCAGCTATTGACGCGCGACACGCGCTTTCTCCTGGCGCTCGCCCCCTCGCATTCTTGCCGCCGCGTTGCAGATGATCGGCGAGCATGGCGCGATGTTCAATTCGGCCGAATGGCCAGCGCACCGCGTCGCGAAGCGCCCTTCACGCCCGACGCACCGCGTTCAATGGATTTCGGACCCCCGCCCGGTCGCGACGCCCGCATGCGCGCTCGCCACGCAGCGGCTCGCGTGCCCGTCCGCGCCGCTGACCGCATTCGCCGAGCGCCTGCGGTCGCCCATCGGCAGCACGGTGCGCACGCAATCGGTGCTGAACGTCAGCGTGTTCTGAACCAGCGGGTAAAGGAGATACAGCGCGAACGCGAGATAGCCCGCGTACAGAATTCGAACCATGGTGCGATCGGATGAGATGGGATGAACGATTGGACTCGTCGTGTTTACGGCAGGCCGACGCGCCCCCTTGAGGCATCGCGTGTCCGATTCCGCATCGGGACGAAACGCGCGCCGAGGCCTCCCGCCTCTTGCCGCACTTCACCGACACCCGCGAACCCGATCAGCGCCACGGCGGGACTTGCAGCGTGGCGATGCATCCGGGAATGCGCGATACTGTCAGACATATGCCCGATGACCGGCCCGACGGCCGGGACAAGAGACCAGGCCTATGCAAATCGCACCGAAACCGGCCGACGAGGCGGCTCGGCTCGATACGCTTCATTCGCTCTCGATCCTCGATACGCCGCCCGAAGAGCGCTTCGATCGCCTGACACGTCTCGCGCGACGGCTGTTCGACGTACCGATCGCCCTCGTCAGCCTCGTTGACGAGAATCGCCAGTGGTTCAAGAGTCATGCGGGACTCGACGCCACGCAGACGCCGCGCGACGTGTCGTTCTGCGCGCACGCGCTGCTCGCGGGCGATACGATGGTGATCCAGGATGCGCGGAACGACGATCGCTTCCACGATAACCCGCTCGTCACCGGCACGCCGGGCATCCGCTTCTATGCCGGCCGGCCGCTCGCCGCACCGAACGGCGCGCCCATCGGCACGCTGTGCCTGATCGACACGCGGCCCCGCTCGCTCGACGCCGACGAACTCGCGCTGCTCGGCGATCTGGCCCACATGACCGAGCGCGAGATCGCCGCGCTGCATTTCGCGACCACCGACGAACTCACGCAGCTGACGAACCGGCGCGGCTTCGAGATTCTGGCCCGGCATGTGCTGAGCCTGTGCGATCGCGTCGGCCGTCACGCCGTGCTGCTGTTCTTCGACCTGAACGATTTCAAGACGATCAACGACCGCTTCGGCCATGCCGAGGGCGATCGCGCGCTCAAGGCGTTCGCCGAAACGTTGACGAGCGCGCTGCGCGACAGCGACGTCATCGCACGACTCGGCGGCGACGAGTTCGTCGTGCTGTTGAGTGCCACCGATGCGGCCGATGTCGCCGAGCCCGTCGAACGCGTGACGCAGGCGCTCGCGCAGCGCAACGCAGCCGACGCACGCGGCTACGCGATCCGCTTCAGCGTCGGGCACGTTGCCTATGATCCCGCCTGCCATCGCACCGTCGCGGACCTGCTGGCCTCGGCCGATCGGAGGATGTACGAACACAAGCAGCGCGGCAGGACGGCCGGCGCATGACCGTCGACGAGCCAGGCCGACGCGGCGCAATCAAGCCGCCGCGCCGCCGCCCGGCCGCGCTCGTGTGTCGGTTCAACTGCCGCAGGGCGGCGCGCTGGCCATTGCGTCCGCGATCTGCTCGGGTGTCAGATCGCGCTGATGCGTCGCCAGCGACCAGCGATGCCCGAACGGATCCTCGACCTGCCCGTAACGATCGCCCCAGAACATGTCGGCGGCCGGAATCGTGACCGTCGCGCCGGCCGCGACCGCCTTTTCGATCGCCGCATCGGTGTCCGGCACGTACAGATGCAGGCAGACGGGCGTGCCTTTCAGCGCCTTCGGCCCCAGCGCACCGTGCTCGGGCATTTCATCGACCAGCATCAGCGTCGAATCGCCAATCGCGAGGCACGCATGCGCGAGCCGGCCATCGGGCATCGCGAGGCGAAATTGTTCAGTCGCATTGAATGCACGCTTGTAGAAGTCGATGGCTGCGGTTGCGCCCGCACAGATCAGATGCGGGGTCAGCGTACGCATCCCTTCCGGGATCGGCTTGACGGACGTGGGCATGGTGTCGCTCCTTGAGTCGGTTGTCGTATCGAAAATCGGGACGGACGCGCGATGCGCACGCCTCCGATGCTACGACGGACGACTCCCGCGGAAATCGACACGGTGCCCGGGATTTTTTTGTTTGCTCAAGTGACGCGGCGCGCCGGACGCCGCGTCGGGCATCATCGGCCCGTTCGGTCGGCCGGTTCGTCCGGCGGGCCGAACTGCCGACGGCAAGTCTCCAGCAACGCGGCGACCGCGTCGAGCGGAAGATCGGCAAACCGGGCGATCGGCAGCATCACGCCGCCCGGCACCTTCGTACGGGAAGAATGTACGGAGAACTGGTAGCCGATGTAACGATTACCGGCGACACTGACGATCCGGAATTCAGCGACGTCGCGCCACGGCGTGACGGTTTTTTCGCGGGCAGAACCGATCAGCCGGAAGCCCGTCTCGTCGACCTGCAGCGCGAGCTTGCGCCGCGACGAGACGAACAACGCGGCACTGGCAAGCCCCAGCAACGCGGCCATCGCCGCTACCGGCCAGAGCGTCGGGGCGGCCACGTAACCGCACAGGCTCGCCGCGGCCAGCCCCGCACATCCTGCCGCCCTGCTTTTCAGGCTTCGGCTGTCGACCGCAAGCGTCACCGGCAACGCGCCGATGACCGTTCCCGCAACGGGATCGACGTGCCAGCCGGAATCCGTCGTTTCGCGTTCGTCGTTCATTGCACGCCGGCTCGTGTCGACGGCCGCCGGTCCATCGACGCGGGCGGCATGTCGGGACTTCGATTCCGTTTGCACGCATCGGGCGTCATTGCGCCAACGTCGGTCAATGGCATACGTTGACGGTACCGTTGGTCGTGCATTGACCGACGGCCCAGTGGCTCTGCCCGGCCAGACGGGGCGCGACGCCCATGCCGCGAATCGGCGCGGCCGGCGGCGACGATGCGGGAACGGTCGTCGACGCAGTCTCGGGCGACGGTTGCACGGGCGTCGGCCCGGACGCGGTCTGGCAGGCGGCAAGCGCCAGACAAAGCGCGAATGCCGGCGGGAAGATGGCGAATCTGGACATGGTCGTGGGCGCGTTCGCGCGATTCGGTTTGGGTAACGGCTTGCGGTCAGATCTGCGGCAGATCGCGCAACGTGCGCGACTCGCTCGTTGCGTCGATGTCGAGCTCGATGCCTTCCGACGCATCGCGATACAGCACGCGTTTCAGCCTGGGCCCGATCGCCGCGGTGTCCGATTCCGAGAAGATCGCGCGGACATCGTTACCGGATGCGAGCGCGCGCGCCACGTCCGCCACCGGGGCCTCGCGGGGCGTCGCCGCCCACGAGCGATCGGCCGGGTTCACGGCCGCCCAGCGCACGTGCGTCACGCGCGCGCTGAGCGGATCGATTCGGACACCATTCACCGCGAACGTCGACATCGGCATCTCCTTTGAATTTTTTACGGCCGGCCGCATGCATGCGGCGCGCTGCGAACAGCCCGGATCCAGCGTGCGCGGCGCGCACGGCCCGCGATCAGGGGCGCGGGTCCGGCCAACGGGATTTTCGATGATACATTGGGACGCTTTGCAACCGTCAACAGACAATCGTGTACGGGAGAAACACATGAGCGACGCCTGGGGAACCTTCCCTGCCAGAATGGGCGACCATCAGGCTTTCATCAGCTTCAACCACGGCTTTGCGGAAATCGCCGAAGGCGATCCGCGCACGTCGCTGCTCAGCGTGCGCGTCCCCTTTGCGCGTCCGTCGCCCGAAGGTCTGCCGGCCGGCGACGAATTCGCCGATCTCGCGAAGATCGAGGATCTGCTCGACGCCGCGATCGTCGCGAAAGGCGGCGTGCAGGTCGGCCGTATCACCGTCGACGGCAACCGGGATTTTCTCTTCTACGTACCGTTCGACGAAGAGGCGGCCGCGGAGATCGTCGACTCGCTGGCCGACCAGACGACCTATGCGCTTCAGTACGCGCATCAGGACGACCCGGACAAGACGACATACTGGCAGACGCTCTACCCGACCGACGACGACTGGCAGATCATGCGCGACATGCGCACGCTGGATGCGCTGCGGCAGCAAGGCGACGCGCCCGACGTGAGCCGGCGCGTGATGCACTGGGCGTACTTTCCCGACCCGAGCGACGCGCACCAGTTCGCGGACTGGGCCGAAGCAAAAGGCTATCCGGTGGAGTCGGTGGCGCCGACCGAGGACGGCAAGTCGGCGGTACGGTTTTCGCACGAAGGCACGATGGCGCTCGCCGACATCACGCGCCATACGATCGCGCTCAATCGCGAGGTGCGCGCGCTCGGCGGGGACTACGACGGATGGGAAACCAGCGTCGAACAGGCGGGCTGAGCGGAGCACCACGCCCATGACGCGCGATGTGACGTCATGCAGGCGACGCAAAAAACATCCCGGCAGCGCGGTGACGCGCCGCCGGGACAAGGCATCGCCGGCAAAGACCGGCGATGGGCCTGAGGGTTCGCTCAGGCACGAGGAAAGCAATTCGTACGGATCGGGCGAACGGATGTCGGGGTGCAAACGTGTGCCGTCGCGCAGCCCGCCGAACGCCTGTCCGGTTCCGCCGACGCAACCTTCCGGCGTCGGGGGGCAAAAAGCCCCCGCTCCTGCACGAGCGAGCGGGGAAATGGTTGACCGGGCCGGGGAAGAACGGCCAACCGGTCAAATTGTGATCGCGGGTCGCGCGACGGTCTGTGCGGCAACTCACCCTTTAGTGACAATGTGGCGGCAACCGGCATGCTCGCGTGCCGGCGAATACCGTCATGATTCAAGCGCGACGCCTTGTTTGCCGGCCGCTTTGACGAGGAGCCGGCGACAGCGTCGCCTTTTCATTTCAGCGTTTTATCTTGTTTTAATTCAAGTCGATCTTTCAGACCCGGGCGCAGTTTCCGGTAAGCCGCGGATATTGTCAAAGCAGGATTATTCTATTTTTTGCGCAATGCAATTCTCGCCTCGTTTTTCGAACGGAATTTCTCGCGCGCAATGATCTGCGTCACGAAACCACGAGTTCGTCGCTACAACGCGCCACTGGAAAGCCAGTCGGCAACCATATCGATCCAGTCCAGATTGCCGACGATTTCAATAGCGGCGTCGCCGACGATTTCGGCGGTCGACAGATCTGCCGCCGCCACGCCGGTTGCCACCGCGCGCGCCTTCGCAATCTCGGTCGAAGGGACGGGCCTCGGATCGGCAAGCCGCGCCAGCCAGTCGATGATATTGGCACGCGCGTCCTCCTCATCGGCGAAGTCGTTTCGCTCGAGAAAACGATCGAACACGATCCATCCGAGCGTCTTGCCGCGCACTTCGGATTCGAGCTGCCTGTCGACAACGGCGGTACGGCCGGACTCCGTGATTTCGAGCATTGCCGTGAAGCAGTAATCGAGATAGTCGATCTCGAGTTTCGACGACCTGGCCTCTCCGTTCAATGTGCCCTCTCAATTTTCATGATGCCCGTTGCCTGACGCGTGCTTCGCCACCCTGTATGAATCTTGCGTGAATTTCGCGCAGGGCTTCATTCTCGCTGGCCGTATCGCGATATTGTCGCGGCCTGTCGACGCGGACCGTCAACGGATGACCGCCCCATTCCTTTTTGCAGATCGAGCCGCAAGGCGCTCCGTTTTCGTATTTTTGGTCTCGACCTGCTGCGCAGTCGTCCGCGCTGCTAAACTCGAATCACGAAGACCGCTTGCGCCACCAGAGGAAATAATGACGCTTGCTCACGCACGACAAAGCGGCGTAGATGTCTGGATCGTCCAGCTTCCAGGGCACGTTCCCTATGCCTACACACACCTCAAGCGCGTATTCTCGTCCGACGACTCTCGCCATCGGGTCGTGACGATCGACCTGAGGAAACTGCTTGCCTGCGCGGACCACGACACCACCGACTATGTGCTGCCGTCCGTCCAGTACTGGGCGCCTGGAAAAGCCGCGGGCATTCGCGAATTCCTCGATCCGAGCCGGGACCGGATTCCGGACATGCCGTTCATCACGTTTCGCGAGACGAGAACGCGAACGTTGCTCGGCATTCCCGGCCTGTCGAAAATCGGCGTCGCATCGTTCCGCAACGGCCAGCATCGCGCGCGCTATCTCGCCTATGCTGGCGCGACGATCTTGCCCGTCGAAATTCACGAGACCGAAGCCGATTTGCTTGTCCGGTATTGCGGCGAGTGATCGCAAAATCCGTTCGGCTTTCCCCTGGCGCGACGCCATAGCGGCCGGCTGCGGCTGCACTCGCGTGCGGCCGAGCGCCGATGCCGATGCCGATGCCGATGCCGACAAGCATTCAAGCGTGGATCGCGTAAATCCGGTCCGTGACTTCCGTCTGGCCGATGCGACACGTTTCGACACCGGCCAATTGCCAGCCGTTGTGTTCGTAGAACCCGATCGCACGCACGTTGTCCTCCAGCACCTGCAGATGGACCTTGGCCACGCCGATCGAGCGAGCCCATGCGCGAACGGCTTCGATCATGCGCTTGCCCGTGCCGCCGCCGTGATGCGAAGGATGAACGTGCAGGCAGTCGAGCAGCACACCCAGCGCCGGATCGACGGGGCGCTCTGCGCTGACGAAGCCGACGGGTTCGCCGTTCGACTCGGCGATCAGTGCGAGGCCCCATTCACTCTCGTTGCGATCGAAATAGTTGCGCCACCGGACCGCGTGCTCAGTCGGCACCTCGTCGGACAGATAGGCGGCCGGAAGGATGTGGCTATAGGCGGTTTGCCAGCTCAGCGTGTGCAGGCGAGCGATGTGGTTCGCGTCGTGGCGCGTCGCGGCGCGCAGTGTGACCCGGGTGTCCGGCATCGGTAGCCACTCCTTGTGTAGGTTCTCTTGATCGGCCTGTGTCGTCGCAAAATATACCGCGCTTTGCGGGATGATATTTCGCAGGGCTTGTCAGCGGGTCGTCGGCGAGCGGGCAAAAAAAATCCCGACACCTTCTCCGGTCGTCGGGATCGAACGGCCCTGCAAAGCATGAGGGCACGAGGAAGGTCCTACATTACACGCATGTAAGACTGTTGCGCTTTGTCGGTTTGCGCCAAGCCCCTGTTCGATTCCGCCAATCAGCCGGTTACGGGCGGCCGTAAACGAAAAAAGCCTGCTCGCGTTTGGCGCGAGCAGGCAAGAAAACGGATCAGCATTCGAGGCACGAGGGCTGTCCAGAGAAGATAACGGCACGGCGAGCGGGAACCTTAGGCGGGAAGAGAAACGTCGCGGGAACAGGTGCGAACGTTGTCAGCACAACGACAAGGAAACGCGATACGAAGCAGGCCCGGGGACCTCGTCGCATCGTCCGAGGTCTCATATTCGGTATCGAAGTCATATCGCCCGAGCGACTCGATTTATGCGAGAGCTCTTTTGACGCGCACGAGGCCGAAATGGCATCGTGGTTGATTCGTTGAATACGAGGATGCTACTTCGCTTCGTTAAAGACGTCATGACTAAGCCACACGTTGGCTGTGTCAGAACGCCAGAAAGCAAAAAGCCCGGCTCATTGAGCCGGGCTTTTTGCTTGAATTTGTTGGGGTGGCTGATGGGACTCGAACCCACGACGACAGGAATCACAATCCTGGACTCTACCAACTGAGCTACAGCCACCACTGATACTGCTTGCTTCGTTTCGCTGTTGTGTTTCAGCAGCGAAGAACAAGATTATACGAACACTTTTGAATCTTGCAAAGCATTTTTTTCAAAAATTTCTTCGGCTGCGTTCAGATGCGCGCGTGCCTCGTCGAACACGGCCAGATCGCCGCGTGCGAGCTTCTTGTTGTCGGACAGCACGCGACGCCAGCCACGCGCACCCGGCATGCCGCGATACAGCCCGAGTGCGTGCCGCACGATCGCGCCGAGGTAGGTGCCGCGCTTCAGTTCGGCCGCGCAATACGCGATCAGTTGCGCTTCGGCCGCTTCGCGCGTCGGCACCGCTGCGCTCGATCCGTAGAAGCGCGCATCGACCTCCGCCAGCACGTACGGGTTGTGATACGCCTCGCGGCCGAGCATCACGCCGTCGACGTGCTCCAGATGCCGCGCGACTTCATCGAGCGTCGTGATGCCGCCGTTGATCACGATCTCCAGCGACGGAAAATCGCGCTTCAGCCGATACGCATAGTCGTACTTGAGCGGCGGGATCTCGCGATTCTCCTTCGGCGACAGCCCCTTCAGGATCGCGTTGCGGGCATGCACGACGAACGTTTCGCAACCGGCCTCGGCCACCGTGCCGACGAAATCGCGCACGAACGCGTAGTCCTCGACCGCATCGACGCCGATCCGGTGCTTGACCGTCACCGGCACCGACACCGCATCGCACATCGCCTTCACGCAGTCGGCGACGAGTTGCGGCTCGTTCATCAGGCATGCGCCGAACGCGCCGCGTTGCACGCGCTCGGACGGGCACCCGCAATTCAGGTTGATTTCGTCGTAGCCCCACTGCTCGCCGAGCTTCGCCGCGCGCGCGAGGTCGCCCCGCTCGCTGCCGCCCAATTGCAGCGCAACCGGCGATTCGCTCGGCGTGAACGCAAGATGCCGCTGGGCATCGCCGAACAACAGCGCGCCCGTCGTGATCATCTCCGTATACAGCCACGTATTGCGCGTCAGCGTGCGGTGGAACGACCGGCAATGACGGTCGGTCCAGTCGAGCATCGGCGCGACGGATACGCGGCGGGGAGGAAGCGAAGGCGAAACGGACATGGAATTCGGGTACAGGCCAGGCGGCACGGAAACAACCCGATATTTTACCGCAATACCGGCCATACCCACCCGACACGTGCGCTACCGGTCGTCCAGCTCCGCATCGACCGCCCGGCGTGCCTCGTCGAACACGCGCTCGATCACGCGCCGCTCGGTCAGCAGCACCCCGTCGATCTTGACCAGCCGCCAGTCGATCCGCACGGCGTCGCCCCGCAGCACGCGGTAGTGCGCATGCTCGCCGTCCCAGACCTGCTCGGTCTTCACCTCGATCTCGAAGCCGCGGTACGGCTCGCTGAAATCGCCGAGGTCGCTGCCTCTCGGTTCCATCGCACGCCTCCGTGGCGACGCCGCGCCGGGCCGCGTGCGCGGCCGGCGCCGCGCGCTCAATCGTATTCGTCTGACAAAAAGGACCGGCCATCGGCCGTCAGGTCGACCCGGTCGGCCGTCGCCTGATAGATCAGCCCGTCGTTCAGCAACGCGTAGATAACGTCATTGAACGCGGCGGGAACCGGCCGGCTGTCGCCGAACTGGTCGATCCATTTCAGCGCCTCGATGGCTTCGGGGGAAAGGATGGGGGTCATGCGTTCGCCTCCGGCATCGGTGTCGTTCCATCCTAGCACTTCGTCCGGCAGTCGAATACCGAGGCAAACGCGCTGCGCGAATGCAATGCGGCGCCGCCGGGCACGTTGCCTGCCCGGCGGCGCCGCACCGAGGCTCGACCCGCGCTCAGAGACGCGCGATCGAGACTTCCGTCGACTTCACGAGCGCGACGACTTCGGCGCCGACCTTCAGTTCGAGTTCATCCACCGAACGGGTGGTGATCACCGACGTGACGATGCCGAACGGCGTCTCGACGTCGACTTCGGAAACCACCGACCCGCGAATGATCTCCTTGACCTTGCCCTTGAACTGGTTACGTACGTTGATTGCGGTGATGCTCATCGGGATGATCGCTCCGAAGAAAAAAGTCTCAGAACGGGCGGCCGAAGCCGCCCGGAATTAAACGGCCCAGCGGATCTGCCCGACCGGTCGAACCTTGTCTGCTTCATGCTCCGTGTCTTGATCGGCCGCGCCGGGCCCGCCGGCGAGCACGCGTTTCAGCACGCGATCCTCGAGCGCCGCGAAGGCCGCCGACGCGCGGGCACGCGGCCGGTCGAGCAGCACCGGCTGGTCGAGCGCCACCCGCCCCTGCTCGATCAGCAGGATGCGGTCGCCGAGCGCCACGGCTTCCTGTACGTCGTGCGTGACGAGCAGCGCGGTGAATCGATGCTCGCGCCACAGGCGCTCGATCAGCGCGTGCATTTCGATGCGGGTCAGCGCATCGAGTGCGCCGAGCGGCTCGTCGAGCAGCAGCAGTTGCGGCCGGTGCACGAGCGCACGGGCCAGTGCGACGCGCTGCCGCTGCCCGCCCGACAGTTGCGCGGGCCAGTCGTTCGCGCGTTCCAGCAGCCCGACTTCGTCGAGCACCGCGCGGGCCTGGTCGCGCGCGCCGCGGCCGAGGCCCAGCATCACGTTCTGCAGCACGGTCTTCCACGGCAGCAGACGCGCGTCCTGGTACATGATCCGCGTATCGAGCACGCCGCCGCCCTCGCCGTGCGTCACGAGCGCGCCGCTGCTCGGCTGCTCGAGTCCCGCGACGAGACGCAGCAGCGTCGATTTCCCGCAGCCGCTGCGGCCGACGATCGCGACGAAGCTGCCGCGCGCGATGTTCAACTCGACGTTGTCGAGCACCGTGCGGGCGCCGAAGCGCTTGCTGACGCCCGACAGCGTGACCGCATCGTCGGATGCCGGACCGCCCCCGCGCCGCCGCGCGAGCGGCACGACCGATGCGCTGCCGTCACGTTCGAGGATCGCCGCATCGCGCGCGTCGCCGTCCGCGACGCGGGCCTGCGCCAGTTCGGCCTCGAGATCTGCGCCGGCGAGCGGGCCATAGGCGGCCGCTGAAGTCGTCGCGTTCATGCCTTTGCTCCTGATTGATAGGCGGGGTGCCAGCGCAGCGTCACGCGCTCGATCGATTTCGCCAGCACATCGGCCAGCTTGCCGAGCACCGCGTACAGCAGGATGCCGACCACCACCACGTCGGTTTGCAGGAATTCACGCGCGTTCATCGTCATGTAGCCGATGCCCGACTGGGCGGAGATCGTTTCCGCGACGATCAGCATCACCCACATCAGCCCGAGCGCGAAACGCACGCCGACGAGAATCGACGGCAACGCGCCCGGCAGGATCACGTCGCGGTACAGCGCGAAGCCGCGCACGCCGTAGCTCTTCGCCATCTCGATCAGGTTCGCGTCGACCGAGCGGATCCCGTGATACGTATTGATGTAGACGGGGAAGAACACGCCGAGCGCGACGAGGAACAGCTTCGCCTTCTCGTCGATGCCGAACCACAGGATCACGAGCGGGATCATCGCGAGCGCCGGGATGTTGCGGATCATCTGGATCGTCGAGTCGAGCGCGACCTCGGCGGCCTTCGACAGCCCGGTCGCGAGCCCCAGCGCGAGGCCGACGCCGCCGCCGATCGCGAAGCCGAACAGCGCGCGCCACGTGCTCACTTTCACGTTCGCCCACATTTCGCCCGACGTCACGAGCGACCAGGCCGCGCGCACGACCGCCACCGGCTCGGGCAGCACGCGGGTCGACAGCCAGCCGGTGCGCGCACCGACTTCCCACACCACCAGCAATGCGAGCGGCACGAGCCACGGCGCAACGCCGCGCCACGCGCGGGCGGCCACGGCGACGCCCGTCGTCGACGTTTTCGTTGTCATCGCAAGCCTCCGTCGCTCAGCTCTGGCTCGTCTTCGGCAGATAGTTGTTGCCGACGATCTCGCCGAACGGCCCCGACAGCGGACCAGCCGCCTTCTCGACACCCTTGCCCTTGATCAGCGGGAACACGAGTTCCGCGAAGCGATACGACTCCTCGAGGTGCGGATAGCCGGACAGGATGAACGTCTCGATGCCGAGATCCTCGTATTCGCGCATGCGTTCCGCGACCTGCTCGGGATTGCCCACGAGCGCCGTGCCGGCGCCGCCGCGCACGAGCCCCACGCCGGCCCACAGGTTCGGATAGACCTCGAGCGCCTCGCGGCCGCCGCGCTTGCCGCCGTGCAGCGCGGCCATCCGGCGCTGGCCTTCCGAATCCATGTTTGCGAACGCCTTCTGCGCCCGCGCGATCGTGTCGTCGTCGAGCCGGCTGATCAACCGCTCGGCGTCACGCCATGCCTCGTCCTCGGTCTCGCGCACGATCACGTGCAGACGGATGCCGAACTTGATCTTGCGGCCGCGCGCGTCGGTACGGGCGCGGATGTCGGCGATCTTCTTCGCGACGGCCTCGGGCGGCTCGCCCCACGTCAGGTAGGTATCGATGTGATCGGCGGCAATCGCGTGAGCGGCCGGCGACGAGCCGCCGAACCACAGCGGCGGATGCGGATGTTGCACGGGCGGATAAAGCGCCTTGCCGCCTTTCGACTGCAGGTGCTTGCCGATGTAGTCGAATCCGCCGTTGTCATGCGACGCGGTCAGCAGCCCGCGCCAGATGTTCAGGAAATCGTCGGTGATCTCGTAGCGCGTATCGTGATCGGCGAACAGGCCGTCGCCTTCGAGCTCGGCCGCATCGCCGCCCGTGACGACGTTGATCAGCAGGCGGCCGCCCGACAGACGGTCGAACGTCGCGGCCATCCGCGCGGCCAGCCCCGGCGAAGCGATGCCGGGACGCACGGCGACCAGGAACTTCAGGCGCTGTGTCGCCGGAATCAGGCTCGACGCGACGACCCACGCATCCTCGCAGGAACGGCCGGTCGGCAGCAGCACGCCGTCGTAGCCGAGCGTGTCGGCCGCCACGGCGACCTGCTTGAAGTAATCGTAGTCCGCGGCGCGCGCGCCTTCGGCCGTGCCGAGATAGCGGCTGTCGCCATGCGTGGGGATAAACCAGAACACATTCATCTGCTGCTCCTGCTTGACTGTCACTGCCGAAATTTGAAAAAAACATCGCCCTGCTCGCGTCGCGGATAAGCGACGCATGCATGGTGTGCATTCGAATCGGGATGGCTCGCCGGTCAGGCCGTGCTGCGGACGAGGACGCGATTGCACGGCTGTTTCTGGGAAATCAGTCTAGGGATCGGTACAGGGCTTTGGAACGATTTTTTTGAGCTTAGGTTTTCCGCTTTCGTGATTAGCACGACGCTGGAGCGAATATCGTCGCGGCCGGGCCCTATAATGGCGCACCTATCCGAATAACTCCGCGCGCCCGGCCCCCGCCGTGCGCGCCTGCGGTGCACTCATCGATGCAGAAAGTCATCCTGCCCTTCCTGTCCGGCTTCCTGGCCGCACTGTTCTTCCGCGAGGCCACGCTCGCCCTCCTTCACACGGCCGACCTGATCGCCGCAACCGGCTTCTCGACACAACCGTTCGCGCCGCTCGGCATTCCTGAATTCGTCGCGAATGCGCTGATCAGCGCGTGCTGCGCGATTCCGATGGCGTGGTTGCTGCGCGTGTCGCCGGAACGCGAAGCATCGTGGATCGGCGCGCTCGTGTTCGGCGGCATCGTGCTGACGGCCGCCCGCGTGTTCGCGATCGATCCGCTGCGCGGCATCTGGCCGTCGGGCAACATGATGCCCGTGCTCGCGGCCGGCTTCGCGGCGAATGCGGTGTGGGGTTTCGGCGCGCTCGTGTTCATGCGCGCGTTCATGTCCGACGACGCGGGCGACGAGTAACGCCTGCGCGGGCTGCGCGCCCTTCGGTCGCGCCCGCCCGACGTCGTTCATGAAAAAGGCCGCGTGCATGATGCACGCGGCCTTTTCGTTTCCGTGTCGCGCGCCGATCGGCTCGCGCGGGTCAACCTGATCGACGTCAGTCCTTCAGCTTGCGCAGCGGATGCGCGTCGGGCGTCCACGGGCTGTCGAACATCGCGAGCACGTCGGCGCGCCGGACGTCGGCAGCCGACTTGAAACGCCACACGGGCTGGTGATCCTTGTCGACGATCAGCGCGCGCACGCCTTCGATCACGTCGCCGCGCGCGAAGGTCGAGCGCGTGAGATCGAGATCGCGCCGCAGGCAATCGGCCATCGTCGCGCCGCGCGCGCGTTCGACGACTTCGAGCGACACGGCCATCGACAGCGGCGACAATTGCTCGCGCATCGCGTGGGTCGCCTTCTCGACCCACCCGTCGACCGCCGCGCAATCCTGCTCGGCGTCGAGCGACGCGAGGATCGCGTTGATGTCCGGCTGCGCGAAATGCCGGTCGATCCCGGCACGCGCATCGGCGAGCGCCGACGTGCCGGGCGTCGGCACGACCTTGTGCGCGGCAGCCGCGTCGGTCACGCACGCGACGGCCTGCGCGCCGCTGTCGATGCGCGCGGTGCGCAGCGTGTCGAGCAGCGCCGGCAGTGCGGCATCGGGCAGATAGACGTCGGCGAGTTGCGCGTACAGCGCACCGGCCGCGTCGAGCGTCGCGCCGGTCACCGCGAGATAGCGGCCGATCGCGCCGGGCGTGCGCGCGAGAAACCAGCTCATCCCGACGTCCGGGAACAGGCCGATGCGCGTTTCGGGCATCGCCATCTTCGTCGAGTCGGTCACGACGCGCAGGCCGCCCGTATGCCGCGCCGCCTGCGAAATCCCCATGCCGCCGCCCATCACGACGCCGTGCATCAGCGCGATGTACGGCTTCGGATACGTGAAGATCGCATGGTTCAGCGTGTATTCGTCGATGAAGAACGTGTCGACCGCGTCGCGGTCGCCGCGCTGCCACGCGTCGTGGAAGAAGCGCACGTCGCCGCCCGCGCAGAATGCGCGCGGATGCGGGCTGTGCACGACGACCGCGATGACGTCGGGGTCGTCGCGCCACGCGTCGAGCGCCTGCTGCATCAGCCGGATCATGCCGACCGACAGCGCATTCAGCGCCTTCGGCCGGTTCAGTTCGAGAAAGCCGATGCGGTTCGCGACATACGCGAGCACGTCGGGCTGGGCGGATTCGGCGGAAGCGGCGGCGGAAGAAGAATCGGTCATGAAGGTCGTCCGGCAAACGGCAGTCGCACGCTCAATGCGCCTGCATTTTCGAGAACAGGTTCAGCACCACGACCCCGGCGATGATCAGCCCGAGGCCGATCACCGCCGGCACGTCCGGCACCTGGCGATAGAGCAGCATCGCGACGAGCGTGATCAGCACGATGCCGGCGCCCGACCAGACTGCATAGATGATGCCGACGGGCATCGTGCGCAACGTGAGGGACAGGCAGTAGAACGCGACGCCGTAACCGGCGACGACAAGCACCGACGGCCACAAGCGCGTGAAGCCGTCCGCCGCGCGCAGCGCGGACGTGCCGATCACTTCCGCGACGATCGCGATCGCGAGCCATGCGTAACCGGGCAATTGCATCGCTCAGCTCCGTGCGAGGGCCAGTACCGCGTAGTCGTGACCGAGCTCGGCGCACAGCGCCTCGACGACGAACTCGTGGTCCGCGCGCTGCGGCAGCCCGGACGCGGTAATCGAGCCGATCACGCCGGCGCCGGCGACGGTCAACGGAAACGAACCGCCGTGCGACGCATAGTCGGCGGCCGGCAGCCCGTGCTTGTCCGCGAGCGTCGCGCCGGCCTGCTGCATGCGCAGGCCGATCGCGTACGAGCTGCGGCGGAAATGCGCGACGACGTTGCGCTTGCGGCGCACCCAGTCGGCGTTGTCCGGCGTCGCGCCGGCGAGCGCGGCGTAGAACAGCGGCTGGCCGAACGTGACGATATCGATCGCGATCGCATGACCGCGGGACGTCGCGAGCGCATGCATCCGGTTGCCGAGCGCCCACGCGCGGGCCGGGTCGAAATGGGGAAACACGAGCGCCTGTTCCTGCGCGCCGATCGATTGCAGATCGTGAGCGATGTCCATGAATCCGTCGATGCAGTAATGAGAATCGCAGCGGCGCCGATGCGATCGCGCAGGGCCGCTGCCGGGATGGCGACACAAACCGCTCGATTCTAGCGCACGCGCCTCTCCGTACCGGCCCCACCCACGCTCGCGACGCGATCGTCAGAAAACAGTTGCGCGCATCCGGGTTAGCCCATATAATTCATTTCTTCGACGGACGCGGGGTGGAGCAGTCTGGCAGCTCGTCGGGCTCATAACCCGAAGGTCGTAGGTTCAAATCCTACCCCCGCAACCAACCGTCCAGAATGTCGCAAAAAGCCCGGCCTCGCGCCGGGCTTTTTGTTTTCGCGCGTCCGGACGCCGCGCGCGCTTCGCGCACGCGCGCGCCGTTTCGCCCGACACGCCGCCGCATGCGCAGGCGTTCAAGAATGCCGCGGCCCGGTGATACACTCGCATCACCTCGTCCCTTCCACTCGACATGAAATTCTGCTCCGTCTGCGGCCACGAAGTCCTCGCGCGCATTCCTCCGGGCGACAACCGCGAACGCTTCGTCTGCGATCACTGCGGCACGATCCACTATCAGAATCCGCGCAACGTCGTCGGCACGGTGCCGGTCTGGGGCGACCAGATCCTGCTGTGCCGCCGTGCGATCGAACCGCGCTACGGATTCTGGACGCTGCCGGCCGGTTTCATGGAAATGGGCGAGACGACCGCGGAAGCCGCCGCGCGCGAAACGCTCGAGGAAGCTGGTGCGCGCGTCGAGGTGCAGAACCTGTTCACGCTGCTCAACGTGCCGCACGTACATCAGGTCCACCTGTTCTACCTTGCGCGGCTCACCGATCCGGGTTTCGAAGCCGGCGAGGAAAGCCTCGAAGTGAAACTGTTCGACGAAGCCGACATCCCGTGGGACGAGATCGCGTTTCCGACCGTCAGCCAGACGCTGCGCTTCTTCTTCGCCGATCGGGCCGCCGGCGACTACGGCGTGCACACCGGCGATATCTTCCGCTCGCTGCGCAACGGCTGAGCCCCTGCCCATGGTTCCCTGGCTCGGCCCGGACGATCCGTTTCCGTCCATCGAACGCGCGCTCGGTCCCGCGACCGGCGCGCCCGGGCTGCTCGCCGCGAGCGCCGACCTGCTGCCGTCGCGCCTCATCGACGCCTACCGGCGCGGCATCTTCCCGTGGTACTCGGACGGCCAGCCGGTGCTGTGGTGGAGCCCCGACCCGCGCATGATTCTGGTGCCGGCCGAATTCAAGGTATCGCCGTCACTGCGCAAGACGCTGAAGCGCGTGCTGCGCGCGCCGGAATGGGAAGTGCGCGTCGATCACGACTTTCCCGGCGTGATGCGCGCGTGCGCGCAGGCGCCGCGCCGCGGGCAGCGCGGCACCTGGATCACCGCCGAGATCATCGACGCCTATACGTCGCTCTACCGCTCCGGCAACGCGCACAGCATCGAAACGTGGCGCGACGGACGCCGCGTCGGCGGCCTCTATGGCGTGTCGTTCGGCCGGATGTTTTTCGGCGAGTCGATGTATGCGGACGTGACCGATGCGTCGAAAATCGCGCTGGCCGCGCTCATCGCGCACCTTCGCGACCAGGGGCTGGAAATGATAGACTGCCAGCAGAACACGTCGCATCTAGCGTCGCTCGGCGGCCGCGAGATCGCACGCAAGGCCTTTGTCGCTCACGTGCGCAGCGCGGTAGCCGAACCGCCGATTCCGTGGCAGTTCGACAAGCGCGTGCTCGCCGCGCTGACGAGCCCCGCCGAAACGGCGGCGCCCACCGGGAGCGAGCGCTAGCGCGGCACTCCTTCCCTGCATCGAGAGCTGCCCATGACTCACCCGACTGAGCTGCCGCTTTCACCGCTTTCGGCGCTGCAATTCTATGCAACGGCGCCCTATCCGTGCAGCTATCTGGACGGCCGCATCGCACGCTCGCAAGTCGCGACGCCGAGCCACCTGATCAATTCCGACATCTACACCGAACTCGTGAAGGCCGGCTTCCGTCGCTCCGGCGTCTTCACGTACCGCCCGTACTGCGACGGCTGCCGCGCCTGCGTGCCGGTGCGCGTGCCGGTCGGCGAGTTCGCGCCGACGCGCACGCAGCGCAGGATGTGGAAGCGGCACCGCACGCTGGTCGCAACGGTGTCGCCGCTGCACTACGACGAAGAGCACTACGCGCTCTACATGCGCTACCAGTCCGCGCGCCACGCGGGCGGCGGCATGGATCGCGACAGCCGCGACCAGTATGAACAGTTCCTGCTGCAAAGCCGGATCAACTCGCGCCTCGTCGAATTCCGCGACCTCGACGCACCGGGCGGCGAACCCGGCAAGCTGCGGATGGTCAGCATGATCGACATCCTCGGCGACGGGCTGTCGTCGGTCTACACGTTCTTCGAGCCGGACGACCGGCACACGAGCTACGGCACCTACAACATCCTGTGGCAGATCGAGCAGGCGAAGAGCCTCGGGCTGCCCTACGTGTACCTCGGCTACTGGATTCGCGAGAGCCCGAAGATGGCCTACAAGGCGAACTTCCATCCGCTCGAGGGGCTGATCGACGGCCGCTGGAAGACGCTCGATCCGGAGCGGGTCGACCTGCCGCCCGTCGACGCGGCGCTGGCGCGCGCGCCATTGCCGGGCGGACATTCCGGCTCGGGCTGACGCGCGTCGCGGCGGCTACGAAGCGAAGCACGCCCGTGCCGCGCAACTCCCGGTAAAATAGCGGGTTGTCATTCATTTCGGCCGTCCGCCCCATTCCCGTGTTCAGTTCCCTCTATCCGCTGGCCCGCGCATCCCTGTTCAAAATGGATGCGGAAGACGCTCACCACCTTACGCTGCGCGCGCTCGGCGCGGCCGGCCGCACCGGCCTCGCCTGCGCGCTGTCGGCCCGCGTGCCCGACGCGCCGCGCACCGTGATGGGGCTCACGTTCCGCAACCCGGTCGGCCTCGCGGCCGGCCTCGACAAGGACGGCGCGGCCATCGACGGCCTCGCGGCGCTCGGCTTCGGCTTCATCGAGGTCGGCACGGTCACGCCGCGCCCGCAGCCCGGCAACCCGCGCCCGCGGATGTTCCGGCTGCCGCAGGCCGAAGCGCTGATCAACCGGATGGGCTTCAACAACCACGGCGTCGACCAGTTCGTGAAGAACGTGCAGGCCGCCCGCTATCGCGGCATCCTGGGCCTGAACATCGGCAAGAACGCCGACACGCCGATCGAACGCGCGGCCGAGGATTACCTGTACTGCCTCGAGCGCGTGTACCCGTTCGCGAGCTACGTGACGATCAACATCTCGTCGCCGAACACGAAGAACCTGCGCCAGTTGCAGGGTGCAGGCGAGCTCGACGCGCTGCTCGCCGCGCTGAAGGACAAGCAGCGGCGCCTCGCCGACCTGCACGGCAAGCTCGTGCCGCTCGCGCTGAAGATCGCGCCCGATCTCGACGACGAGCAGGTCAAGGAAATCGGCGACACGCTGCTGCGCCACAAGATCGAAGCGGTGATCGCCACCAATACGACGCTGTCGCGCGCGGCCGTCCAGGGCCTGCCGCACGCGGACGAAGCCGGCGGCCTGTCGGGCCGCCCCGTGTTCGACGCGTCGAACGAAGTGATCCGCAAGCTGCACGCCGAGGTCGGCAACGACGTGCCGATCATCGGTGTCGGCGGCATTTTCTCGGGCGAGGACGCCCGTGCGAAGCTGGCGGCCGGCGCGGCGCTCGTCCAGCTCTATACCGGCTTCATCTATCGCGGCCCGGCGCTCGTGTCGGAATGCGTGAAGGCGATCGCCCGCGAACGCAGCGCGTAATATAGCCATAAACAAACTGTATTTATCCATCGATAGCGTTTTTGCTATCATCGCACCCATATCAGAATCATTGACCCGGACAGGGCAAGGACACACACGATGAAATTTTCGCTGTTGAAGAAGCTGCTGGTTGCCGGCGTGATCGGCACGTCGTTCGCTGCGGCAACCGCCCACGCGGCCGACCTCCTCGACCAGGTCAAACAACGCGGCACGCTGCGCGTCGGCCTCGAAGGCACGTTCCCGCCGTTCAACTCGAAGAACCCGCAAGGCGAACTCGTCGGCTTCGACGTCGACATCGCGAAGGCCGTCGCCGCGAAGCTCGGCGTGAAGGCCGAGTTCGTGACGACCGAATGGAGCGGCATCATCGCGGGCCTGCAGGCCGGCAAGTTCGACGTGATCGTCAACCAGGTGGGCATCACCGACAAGCGCAAGGAAACGCTCGACTTCTCGCCCGCGTACACGTACTCGTCCGCGCAGCTGATCCAGCGCAAGGACGACACGCGCGAGTTCAAGTCGCTGGAAGACCTGAAGGGCAAGAAGCTCGGCGTCGCGCTCGGCACCAACTACATGGACATGGCGAAGTCGGTGCCCGGCATCGACGTGAAGACGTACCCGGGCGCGCCCGAGTACCTGCGCGATCTCGCGGCCGGTCGCCTCGACGCGGCGCTCAACGACCGCCTGATGCTCGCGTACCTGACGAAGAATTCCCAGCTGCCGCTGCGCCCGGGCGCGAACGTCGGCTCGGCGAACCCGTCGGGCATCCCGTTCAAGAAGGGCAACCCGAAGTTTCAGAAGGCGATCGACGACGCGATGGCGCAACTCGAAGCCGACGGCACGTTCACGAAGATCTCCGACAAGTGGTTCGGCATCGACGTGACGAAACCGATCAAGTAAGCACGCCTGCATTTCCCGCCTGACGGCGGGCCGGAAAGGGCGGCATCCGCAACGATGCCGCCCTTTGTTTTATCGGTCCGGTTTATGATTGCGCTTTCGCGCACGCATTCGCTTCGTATTCCATGTCGACAACGTCCCTGCTCGTCCAATCGCTGCCGGTGCTCGCCCAGGGTGCCGTACTGACCGTCAAGTTCGCCGTGCTGTCGATGGTGTTCGGCCTGCTTGGCGCGGTCGTGCTCGCGATGATGGGCATCCGGCAGAGCGAAGCACTCGACGGCTTCGAGCGCATCTGGGTCAATGCGCTCGCGTGGCTGGCGCGCGCGTACGTGAGCCTGATGCGCGGCACGCCGCTGCTCGTGCAGATCTTCGTCATCTATTACGGGCTGCCGAGCCTCGGCATCTCGCTCGACCCGACGCCGGCCGGCGTCATCGCGCTGTCCGCGAACGTCGCGGCGTACATGTCGGAAAGCATGCGCGGCGCGATCAACGGGATCGCGCGCGGCCAGTGGCTCGCCGCGTACAGCCTCGGGCTGTCGTGGGGCCAGACGCTGCGCTACGTGATCGGCCCGCAGGCGCTGCGCATCGCGGTGCCGAGCCTGTCGAACAGCCTGATCAGCCTGATCAAGGACACGTCGCTCGTGTCGGTGATCACCGTGACCGAACTGCTGCGCAGCGCGCAGGAAGTGATCGCCGCGACCTATCAGCCGCTGCCGCTCTATCTCGCCGCCGCGGCCGTGTACTGGATCCTGTGCCAGATTCTCGAATGGGTGCAGCGCTGGTACGAAAAGCGCCTGTCGCTGCCGTCGCGGCACTGAGCCACGCCGTTACGCCGGGCCGCGATCGCGGGCCCGGCGCCCTTCTTTCCGTCTATTCGCCCGAATAGCGCACGCCGAGCACGGCGCGCGCCGCATCGGTCATCGCGATCATCTGCCGCGAATGGTCATGCGTCATGATCGGGCTTTCGGTCTCGCCCGCGCGCAGCAGGTCGCAGAAATGCGCGGTTTCGTAGTTCAGCCCGCCGCCCGCGGCCGGTGCGTCGAGCTCGACGGTGCGCCCGTCCGCATAGCGGATCGTCGCACGCTCGGGGTTCCACCACTTCTCGTGAATCGTCACGTGGCCGCCGGCGGCCGCGATCAGCGCGTCGCCGCGCCCCATCACGTCGAGCCCGCAAAAAAGCTGCGCGATTCCGCCATTCGCATGCACGCTGTTCAGGCTCGCGAACAGGTCGACACCCGTCGCACCGACGCGGCCGAGCGTCTGCACGTCGCGCGCCGCGCCAAGCCAGTCGACGGCGAGAAACGCCTCGTAGATGCCGATATCGAGCAGCGCGCCGCCCGCGCGATCGAGCCGATAGACGGAATGATCGTCCGGCACCGACGACGAGGCGCAGCCCGCCCGCACGAGCCGGATCTCGCCGATCGGATCGTCACGCAAGTGCGCACGCAGTTGACGGTACAGCGGGAAGAATGGCGGCTTCATCGCCTCCATGAAGAGCCGCCCGGCATCGCGCGCCGCGTGCAGCACCGTGTCGAGTTGCGCGGCGTTCAGCGCCGCGGGTTTCTCGCACAGCACGGCCTTGCCGGCAGCCAGCGCGGCCAGCGAGTACTGCGCATGACTGTCATGGAGCGTCGCGATGTAGACCGCGTCGATCTCGCTCGCGAGGAGCGCGTCGAAGCGCGCGGCGGGCGTGCCGCCGTATGTCTCGCAGAAGGCGGCCGCTGCATCGGCGCGGCGGGCCCAGACGCCGGCGAGCGTGGCGCCCGGCACGTGTGCAAGGCTTTGCGCGAAGCGGCGCGCAATGCCGCCTGCACCGACGATGCCGAAGCGCACCGGGCGATGGTCGTTGTCGTTCATCCTGATCTTCCGTGTCGGTCGTATGACGGTTGCCGGCACGCTGCCGGCCGGCCGTCATGATAAACGGCCCGACGGCACACGGATGAGCGACACGCATGGCGTCAGGCGCGCACCGGCACGTCGACCGAGAAATCGCGCGAAATCTCGTCCGCGCTGAAATCGATCAGCGCGAGCGACGCCGCTTCGGCTTCGCGCGGGTCGCGCCGCTCGATCGCATCGACGACGCGCGCATGCGCCTTCACCGCGATGTCGTGCGCGCCTTCCTTCTGCACGACGCGCGGATTCACGAGACGCACTGCGCCGCGCACGATCGCCGCCATCTGCTGGAAGAACTGGTTGCCGCTCGCCTGGACGATCCGCGTGTGCAGCAGCTCGTCCGCCGTGTCGTAGCCGGCGTCGCCCGGCTGCAGCACCTTGAACGCATCGAACGCTTCGCGAATGCCCGCGATATCGGCCGCCGTCGCACGCACCGCCGCCTGCGCGGTCGCACGCGGCTCGATCAGCATCCGGAATTCGATGACGTCGCGCATGAACTGCGGATCGGGCTTTGCCCGAAATCGCCAGCTCACGACGTCCTCGTCGATCATCCGCCAGTCGCGCATCGGCCGCACGCGCGTACCGACTTTTGGACGCACGTCGAGCATGTCGCGCGCAAGCAACATCGACAACGCTTCCCGCATGACCGTGCGGCTTACGTCGAACTCTTTCGACAGCACGTCCTGTGGCGGCAAGATGCCGCCGTACTTGTCTTCGACGATACCCGCGACAAGCCCATCCATCACTTTGGCGACCAGTGACCGGTCTTTGCCCTGCTCCATGACACCTCCCCGTGCGTCGATTTGCGAACACCTGCTCCGCAGTTCCGCCGGCCCTGGTTACTACTCTGTTCTTATGATCTATAAGTTGATGAGTTCGACGATATTTCGCTATCTGGTAAACACCTGACAGGGTTATCCCTCTTTTGAACGAGGTGATTTATACGGCTAAAAAAAAGGCCCGGGAAGCGCGCCGCGCCTGCCGGACCCCGGTTTCCACAAGATTTAACCATCCAATCCATGACGGCCGATACCGCGCCGTTACGGACTGCTTCTCATTCAGATTCAGCCAGCCGGATAAACGATCGTTTCGACGCCGTTTTCCGTGCCGAGCAAGCACAGATTCGCGCCGCGTTCGGCGAACAGGCCGACGGTCACGACGCCCGGCCATGCGTTCACCTGTGCTTCGAAACCACGCGGATCGGCGATCTGCAGGCCCTTCACGTCGATGATCTCGTTGCCGTTGTCGGTGATATACGGCGCGCCGTCCTTCGTCACGCGCACCACGGGCACGCCGCCGAGCGCGGTCACGCGCCGGCCGATCGCCGTGCGCGCCATCGGCACGACCTCGATCGGCAGCGGGAACGCGCCGAGCACCGGCACGCGCTTGCTGGCGTCCGCGATGCAGACGAACGTGTCGGCCACCGACGCGACGATCTTCTCGCGCGTCAGCGCGCCGCCGCCACCCTTGATCATCGCGCCGCCGGCGTCGATCTCGTCGGCGCCGTCGACGTACACCTGAAGCGACTCGATCTCGTTCAGGTCGAACACCTTGATGCCGTGCGATTTCAGGCGTTCGGTCGTGGCGACCGAGCTCGACACGGCGCCGCGATAGCGCGATTTGACGGCGGCGAGCGCGTCGATGAAGCAGTTGGCGGTCGAGCCGGTGCCGACACCGATCACGGCGCCTTCCGGCACGTTCTGGATCACGTAATCGGCGGCGGCCTGGCCGACGAGGCGTTTGAGTTCGTCTTGAGTCATGGCGTGGTAATGCTGCGGGATGGCGAAAAACCGCCAGTTTACCGGAGTCGGTGGGCGCCCCCGCGTTTTTCGGCATGCGCCGCGCCGCGTATTCAGCGCGTGTCGGCCGCCGGTGCGGGGTCCGCCGCTGGCGCGCCGGGGAAGTACTTGTCGAGCAGCGCCTGCGCGATCGCGTCGCTTTCCGCGTCCGGATTGCCCGCGTAATCGGACGGCCTGAAATGCATCTGGAACGCCGCGAACACGCGTTGCGTGCGCGTGTCGAGCACGCCGTCGGTCGGCACGTCGTAGCCGTAGCGCGCGAGCTTGAGCTGCAGTTCGCGCACGTCGACCGGCGCGTGCGGGTCGCGCCCGCCGAGCCGCGCGGCGACGGTCGCGTCGTCCGGCCATGCGCCGACGCCGGCTTGCGCGAGCGCATGCCACGGAAACAGCGGCCCGGGATCGATCTTGCGTTGCGGCGCGACGTCGCTGTGCCCGACCACGCGCGTCGGCGCAATCCCGTAGCGCGCGACGATGTCCTTCGACAGACGGATCAGCGCGTCGACCTGTTCGGGCGGATACGGCTGCCAGGTGCGCCGCTGCGCGTCGAGCGGGCCGCGGTTCACGTTCTCGATGCCGATCGACACCGCGTTCAGCTCGGTCGTGCCCTGCCACTCGCTGACGCCCGCGTGCCACGCGCGCCGCGCCTCTGGAACGAGCTGGTAGACGACGGGCATCCCGCGCTCGGTGCGCGGCTGCGGCGGGATGACGTAATGCACGCTGACCGACTCGCCGGTCAGCGTGCGCAGCGATTTCGTCTCGTCGCTTTCGGTGTAATGCATCACGAGAAAGCGGATCCGCGAATCGGCGCCGCGCGCGTGCAGGCTCGTGTCGGCATAGTAGGCGTCGCGTTCGACGAGCGACGGCGACGTGCAGGCCGCGAGCAGGCCGAGCACGGCGCAGGAAACGCCAACACGAAACAGGGTCATCGGTCGCGGGTTCCGGAGAGCCGCGTGCCGCGTTGCATCGCGGCACGCGTCGTTCGGGTCATTCGACGCCCGCGCGTCGCGCGCGGGACGGATCGGGTCGGCGCCGGGGCAGCCGCGGGCTCAGCCCTTCACGCGCCGCTGGCGCACGGCTTCGTACAGGCACACGCCGCTGGCGACCGACACGTTCAGGCTTTCCACGCTGCCGGCCATCGGGATGCTCATCACTTCGTCGCAGGTGTCGCGCGTGAGCCGGCGCATGCCCTCGCCTTCCGCGCCCATCACGAGCGCGACGGGGCCGTCTAGCTTTGTGTCGTAGAGCGTCGCCGATGCTTCGTCCGACGTGCCGATGATCCACACGCCGGCTTCCTTCAGCTCGCGCAGCGCGCGGGCGAGGTTCGTCACCGTGATGTACGGCACCGTATCCGCCGCGCCGCTCGCCACCTTGGCAGCGGTCGCGTTGAGGCCGACCGCCCGGTCGCGCGGCGCGATCACCGCGTGCGCGCCGGCCGAATCGGCGACCCGCAGGCACGCGCCGAGGTTGTGCGGATCGGTGACGCCGTCGAGCACGAGCAGCAGCGCGGGCCCGTTGATGCCGTCGAGCAGCTCGGACAGGTTCTGCGCGAGCGGCATGTCCTCGACGCGCGCGACGACGCCCTGGTGGCGCTCGGTGTGCGCGAGGCCCCACAGGCGCGTTTCGTCGGCCGCGATCAGCCGCACGCCCGCTTCCTTCGCGGTGTGCAGGAAGTCCTGCATGCGGCGGTCGCGGCGCGTCTGGTCGTACAGCACCTCCGCCACCGTCGATGCATCGTGCCGCAAACGTGCGGTCACCGCATGAAAACCGTAAAGAACCTTCAGACGTGACATGACTGGAACAACCTTCGATCAAACGTGCGGCCGCGCGACGTGCGCAGCCGCGATCCATGGAAAAGGAAAGCGCCGCGTGGCCGGCCGATGACCGGTGACGCGGCGTCTCTCGATACTGCAGGGCGTGCGCGTACGCCGCCCCGAACGCTCAATACTTCTTGCGGGCGCGGGCCTTCTTCGCGGTCGGCTTCGCGGGTGAGCCGCCGCCACCGCCGCCGCCCTTCTTCTTCGCGGCGCCACGCGCGGTGCGCGCTTCCTTCACCGCGACGCTCGGCGCGCTCGCGGCCGTCTTGCGACGCGGCACGGCCTCCTCGACCGGCGGCAGCGCACGCACGCGCGGGCCGCTGCCGTTGCGATCGACGCCGGCAGCCGGCACGGGCGACGGACGCGGCGCCTTCACCGGCGTATCGCGCACAAGGCGGAAATCGATCTTGCGCGCATCGAGATCGACGCGGCTCACCTGCACGCGCACGCGGTCCGACAGGCGATAGCGGATGCCCGTGCGTTCGCCGCGCAGCTCGTTCTTGATCTCGTCGTACTGGAAGTAGTCCGAGCCGAGCTCCGTCACGTGCACGAGCCCTTCGATGAACAGCGTGTCGAGCTGCACGAAAATGCCGAACGACGTCACGCCGTTCACCATCCCGCCGTACTCCTCGCCGAGCTTGTCGCGCATGAAGTAGCACTTGAGCCACGCTTCCACGTCGCGCGACGCCTCGTCCGCACGGCGCTCGTTCGCCGAGCAATGCAGGCCCAGCTCTTCCCAGATCGCCGTGTTCGAGCGCGAACGGCCGCGCGCTTCGTCGTCGGCCTGCTGCATCGCGCGGGCGCGCGGCGACAGCGCGGTATTCAGCTCGAAGCCTTCCGGCGCCTTCGGCGCGTACTTCTTGCCGGACAGGATCGCGTAGATCGCGCGGTGCGTGAGCAGGTCCGGATAGCGGCGGATCGGGCTCGTGAAGTGCGCGTACGCCTCGTACGCGAGACCGAAGTGGCCGATGTTGTCCGGGCTGTAGACCGCCTGCTGCATCGAGCGCAGCAGCATCGGCTGCAGCATCTGCGCGTCCGGCCGGTCGCGGATCTGCGCCATCAGCGCCGCGTAGTCGCTCGCATGCGGCTTGTCGCCGCCGCCGAGCGACAGGCCCATCCCGCGCAGGAACGCACGCAGGTTCTCGAGCTTCTCCGGCGTCGGCCCCGCGTGCACGCGGTACAGGCCCGGATGCTTGTTGCGCTTCAGGAAGTCGGCCGCGCAGACGTTCGCGGCCAGCATGCATTCCTCGATCAGCTTGTGCGCGTCGTTGCGCTGACGCGGCACGATCTGCTCGATCTTGCCCTGCGAATTGCAGACGATGTAGGTCTCGGTCGTGTCGAAGTCGATCGCGCCGCGCTTTTGGCGGGCGGCGAACAGCGACTTGTAGACGCCGTACAGATCCTGCAGGTGCGGCAACAGATCGGCCCGGCGCGCGGCCTCCGGCCCCTTCGTGTTCGACAGCACGGCCGCGACTTCGGTGTACGTCAGGCGCGCCGCCGAGTGGATCACCGCCGGATAGAACTGGTATGCCTTGATCTCGCCGCGCGCGGCGATCACCATGTCGCATGCGAGCACGCAGCGGTCGACCTGCGGATTCAGCGAACAGAGGCCGTTCGACAATTTCTCCGGCAGCATCGGGATCACGCGGCGCGGGAAGTAGACCGACGTACTGCGCTCGAGCGCGTCGGTATCGAGCCCGCTACCCGGCTGCACGTAGTGCGATACGTCGGCGATCGCGACGATCAGCCGGTAGCCGTCGCCGCGACCGACCTTGACCGGCTCGCAGTAGACGGCATCGTCGAAGTCGCGGGCGTCCTCGCCGTCGATCGTCACGAGCGGCACGTCGCGCAGGTCGACGCGGAAACGCAGGTCGGCCGGCCGCACCTTGTCGGGCAGCGCGGCGGCTTCGTCGAGCGCCGGCTGGCTGAATTCGTGCGGCACGCCGTACTTGCGCACCGCGATTTCGATTTCCATGCCCGGATCGTCGATATCGCCGAGCACTTCGACGACACGGCCGAGCGGCTGCGAATGACGGCTCGGGAAATCGGTCAACTCGACGACGACGACCTGCCCGACCTTCGCCTTCTTCACGTTCTGCGTGATCAGGATGTCGTGGCCGATGCGCTTGTCTTCCGGCGCGACGATCAGCGCGCCGTTCTCGTTCAGCAGGCGGCCGATCACGCGCTTGTTCGCGCGCTCGGTGACTTCGACGACATGCCCTTCCGGCCGGCCGCGGCGATCGTAGCCGACGATCCGCGCGAGCACACGGTCGTTGTGCATCACCTTCTGCATTTCGCCGTTCGGCAAGAACAGATCGTCCTGACCGTCGTCGCGGATCACGAACCCGTAGCCGTCGCGATGCCCCTGCACGCGCCCCGCGACGAAATTCGACGGATGGGTCAACTGGTAGTGGCCGCGCTTGTCGAGGCGGATCTGGCCGTCACGTTCCATCGCGGCGACACGCCGGAAGAACCCCTCGCGCTCCTGACGCTTGATCGACAGGGCTTCGGCGATGTCGTTGGCGGCCAGCGGCGCGTCGCTCGTACGCAGCACGCCGAGAATCTCTTCACGGCTCGGAATGGGGTACGGATATTTGCTCAAGGGTTTGTCGATGATTGTTCTCGTTGCGTTGACTGATGGTGCACGGCATCAACATAGAGGTGTCCGTCTGACAGTTCTATATTGACGGCGGCGGGTCATTCTATCACCCGCCCGTGTCGTCAAATGACGGAAAGGCCGCCGGCACGCGCAGCGGCAGCCGGTTTGCGCTGCATCGCAAAAAAGTGTTGACAGGAATAATTGGGGCGCTATAATTTCGCTTCTTTGCAGCAAGCAGCTACTGCAAAACGTGCCCAGGTGGCGGAATTGGTAGACGCACTAGGTTCAGGTCCTAGCGGTGGCAACATCGTGGAGGTTCGAGTCCTCTCCTGGGCACCATCTGTTTTTAAAAAGGTCGGCTTTATGCCGGCCTTTTTTCATTTCGGGCACCGTATTACCGGCACGCGCCTGCCATATGCCCACCACTCCGATCGATAGCAGAATTAATCGCTTATCGATTGCCGTCCCCGTTGGTACGTTAGCCGCCTCGCTTTCAACGAATCCAACGAGGCACCATCCATGATGTCGATGAACCGCCGTGCGTTCGCACGCGCGATGCTGGCCGCCGGTCTGAGCGCCGCCGGCATTCGAGCGCACGCCGAGAACATGCCCATCACGCTGCGCATCGGATACCAGAAATCGTCGACGCTCATCACGCTACTCAAGACGCGCGGCACGCTGGAGCAGTCGCTCGCACCGCTCGGCCTGCGCGTGTCGTGGCATGAATTCGCGAGCGGCCTGCCGCTGACCGAAGCACTCAACGTCGGCGCGCTCGATTTCAGCGCCGACGTGGCCGACACGGTTCCGGTCTTCGCGCAAGCCGCGCATGCCCGTTTCGTGTACGTCGCACAGGAAGCGCCGTCGCCGAAGGCGCAGGCCATCATCGTCAAGCAGGACAGCACGCTGCGCACGCTCACCGATCTCAAGGGCAAGCGGATCGCCGTCACGAAGGCGGCCGGCAGCCACTACCTGCTGCTTGCCGCGCTCGCACGCGCGAAGCTCACCACCAGCGACACCACCATCCACTATCTGACACCGGCGGACGGCCGCGCGGCATTCGAGCGCGGCAGTGTCGATGCCTGGATTACGTGGGATCCGTACGTCGCGTCGGTCGACGCGAATCCCGACGTGCGGATTCTGGCCGACGGCAGCGGTCTCGCGTCATACCAGCGCTATTACCTCGCGTCGAGCAGTTTTGCCGCCGCGCGCCCCGACGTCATCCAGATCGTGTTCGACCGGTTGTCGCAGGCCGGCGCGTGGCTGCGCGACCATCAGCAGGAAGCGGCCCATACCCTGGCGCCGATCTGGGGACTCGACGCAGGGACAATCGAGCGCGCGAATGCGCGACGCAGCTATCTGGTGCGCGCCGTTGCCACGCAGAATTTCGGTGAACAACAGAAGATCGCGGATACGTTTCTCGCAGCCGGCTTGCTGCCGGCCCGCGTCGACACGAGTGAAGCGCTGCGCTGGAATTTCACGGCCAAACGGGCGGAGCCGATCGGCGCGTGATGGCGCGGCTCGCAATATTTTTTGTCATCGATCGAATTGTGTTGACAGCGTTTCCAAGCACGCTATAATCTCTCTTCTTTGCAGCAAGCAGCTACTGCAAAACGTGCCCAGGTGGCGGAATTGGTAGACGCACTAGGTTCAGGTCCTAGCGGTGGCAACATCGTGGAGGTTCGAGTCCTCTCCTGGGCACCATCTGTATTTAAAAAGGTCGGCTTTATGCCGGCCTTTTTTCATTTCGCGCCCAGGAAGCAAAGCGCCTGCGCGCTTTGCACGAGGCCTCGAAAGGCTGCGCTTGCAAGCGCAGCCGGGTCGCACATGGTGACTGAGTCCTCCCCTGGCACCGTCTGTTTTCCAAAAAAGGTCGGCTTCTAACCGACCGCTTCACTTCCGGCGCCGAGTCGCGGTACGTACCGACAGACGCCCCCCCCTCACTCGCAACTCGAATCGACGATTGCGCACATCGACGCCGCGCACGCCCTTCCTCGCCGCAAAACGGTCCCGAATTATTTGCGTTCAAGACCTGAAATTGTATTGACAGACTCCGCCAGCACGCTAAAATAGCGGTCTTCGCATCGCAGCAAGCGAAACGTGCCCAGGTGGCGGAATTGGTAGACGCACTAGGTTCAGGTCCTAGCGGTGGCAACATCGTGGAGGTTCGAGTCCTCTCCTGGGCACCATCTGTTTTTAAAAAGGTCGGCTTTATGCCGGCCTTTTTTCATTTCCGCCGCCGCAAGCGGCGATCCCCCGGCAACATCGTGATTACACCGTCACGCGCACGACATGCCGAATCCCGCGCCGCGCCATCTTCGCGTACGGACATATCGCCTCCGTCTCCGCGACCCGCTCGCGCGCAGCATCTGCATCGACGCCCGGCATGCCGACCGCGACATCGGGCGCGATCGCAAACAGCCCATCCGCCGGATCGCGCTGAAACGTTGCGGTGGCCGCGATCGCGAGATCGGTCGGCAGGCGAATCCGGTGCCGCATCGCAACCAGCGTCGACGCGCCATGAAAGCATGCCGCGAAGCCGGCCACGAATAACTGCTCCGGATTCGTACCGTCACCCGCGTCGTACGATGCATGGCGTTTCTCCCGAGTGCAGACGTGGACGCAGCCTCCGCCGTCCTGCACCCAATGAACGACCGACGCTGCCACCCCCGCATCACGCGGCGCCCGCAGACGTCGCCCTCTTCCGGCTGCGCTGTCGTATGCGGCCCGGCCGGCGATCATGACGCGTGGCCAACGGCAAATCCATCAGACGAATTCGCAATTGCAGGTCATCCGGCGTGCCGCAGGCGGCCGCGCCCGGCCGTCGTTCCCGGACACAACCGGGATTTCCCTAGGCTGACAGGTCGCCGCTCACGCGGTTAAATAAATCAACTTGATTTATTTAATGCGCCGCCGAGCGGTGCGACATGGAAGGAGACGCCATGAGAAGCCCGCACTTCGGCCAGGGAAGCAATTCGGCCAACGTGCGCCGTTACAACGAGCGCCTGCTGCTGAAAACGCTGCGCCGTGCGGGCAGCGCCTCGAAGGCCGATCTCGCCCGTCTCGCGAGCATGACGGGTACGGCGGTCGGTAGCATCATTGCGTCCCTCGCCGACGCGAAGCTGATCGAATTCGCGGGCCGCACCGAAGGCCAGCGCGGCCAGCCGGCTTCGCTGATCCGCCTCGATCCGCGCGGCGCGTTCGGCATCGGCGTCCATCTCGACCGGATGCGCATCGAGACGGCGCTCGTCAACTTCGCGGGCGACGTGCTCGGCCGCCGCTCGCACGACACGCTGCTCCCCGCGCCTGCCGAGGTGCTCGAGATCGTGCGTCACGACATCGACGCGATGCAGGCCCTGCTCCCCGACCATGAACGTGCGCGCCTGACCGGCGTCGGCGTTGCGCAGCCGTACAACCTCGGCGCGTGGATGCGCGAGCTCGGCCTCGCGCCCGATACGTTCCGCGCGTGGGAAGACGTCGATTTCGCGGCCGACCTCGGCCGCACGCTGTCGCTGCCCGTATTCGGCGAAAACGACGGCAACGCGGCCGCGATCGCCGAACTGTTCTACGGGTACGGCCGGCAGTGCGACGACTTCGTCTACCTGTTCATCGGGCCGGCGATCGGCGGCGGAATCGCGATCGACGGCGACTGCCTGCGCGGCGTGACCGGCAATGCCGGCGACATCGCGGTGATTCCGGTGCCGCCTAGCCGGCTGGCGTCCGCGCCGCCGCCGCGCGGCCAGTGGGACATCCTGCTCGCGCGCGCATCGCTGCATGCGCTCGTGCGCCACCTGCGCCATCACGGCGAGACGGTCGAGAACCGCGCCGATCTCGAGGCATGCATCGCCCGCGGCCTGCCTGCCGTCGACGAATGGATCGACGACTGCGTCGACGCGCTCGCGCCGGCGTTGCGCGCGGTGCTGTGCGTGATCGATGCGCCGGTGGTCGTGCTCGACGCCGATACCGACGCGGGCCTGCTCGACGCGGTCACGACCCGCCTGCGCGCGGCGCTCGTAGCCACCGCGCCCGAGGCGCGCGGCACGCCGGTACTCGTGCGCGGCACGTTCGGCGCCGACGCCGGCGCGATCGGCGCCGCCACGCTGCCGATGTTTTTCAACTTCTCCCCGCGGGCCGGCATCCTCAAGGGCGCCCGCACCGATTTGCAGGAGGTCCACCATGTCGCGTTCTGAGTCGCCCCGCCCGCTGCTCGAGATGCGCGGAATCAGCAAGACGTTCCCGGCCGTGCGCGCCCTCGACAACGTCAGTCTCACCGTCTATCCGGGCGAGATCCACTCGCTGATGGGCGAGAACGGCGCGGGCAAATCGACGCTGATGAAGATCCTGTCGGGCGCCTACCGCGCCGACGCCGGCGGCGAGATCCTGATCGACGGCCAACGCATCGACATCGACGGCCCGCTCGCCGCGCGCGATGCCGGCGTGGCGGTGATCTACCAGGAGCTGTGCCTGTCGCCGAATCTGACCGTCGCGGAAAACATCTACATCGGCCGCGAACTGCGCCGCGGCAACCGGCGCTGGGGCACGATCGACCGCGCGGCGATGGCGCGCGGCTGCCAGGACGTGCTCGCGCGCCTGGGCGCCCCGTTCGGGCCCGATACGCTCGTCGACACGCTGTCGATCGCCGAGCAGCAACTCGTCGAAATCGCGCGCGCCGTGCACACCCGCGCCCGCATCCTCGTGATGGACGAGCCGACCACGCCGCTGTCGTCGCGCGAAACCGAACACCTGTTCCGCCTGATCCGCCAGTTGCGCGAGGAAGGTCTCGCGATCATCTACATCAGCCACCGGATGGCGGAGATCTACGAGCTGTCCGATCGCGTGTCGGTGCTGCGCGACGGCACGTACGTCGGCACGCTGGAGCGCGCGGCGCTGTCGGCCGAGCGCCTCGTCGCGATGATGGTCGGCCGCGACATCTCCGGCTTCTACAAGAAGGAACACGCACCGTACGACCCCGGCCATCTGCTGCTGTCGGTGCGCGACATCGCCGACGACGCGCGCGTGCGCGGCTGCAGCTTCGACCTGCATGCCGGCGAGGTGCTCGGCATCGCGGGCCTCGTCGGCGCCGGCCGAACCGAGCTCGCGCGGCTGATCTTCGGGGCCGAGCCGCGCGTGCGCGGCGACGTGAAGCTGGGCGAGCGCACGTTCGGCGCGCACTCGCCGCGGGACGCGATCGATGCGGGGCTCGTCTACCTGACGGAAGACCGCAAGCGCCAGGGCCTGTTCCTCGACATGAGCGTGCGCGACAACATCAACATCTCGGTGTGCAACCGCGATGCGCGGCTCGGCGCGCTCGATCTCGCCCGCGGCGCCGAACGCGCGCGCGACGCGATTGCATCGCTGTCGATCCGCGTCCCGCATGCGAACGTCAACGTCGGCGCGCTGTCCGGCGGCAACCAGCAGAAAGTGCTGCTGTCGCGCCTGCTCGAGACGAAGCCGCGCGTGCTGATCCTCGACGAACCGACGCGCGGCGTCGACATCGGCGCGAAATCCGAGATCTACCGGATCATCAACGAACTGGCCCGTGCCGGCGTGGGCGTGATCGTGATCTCGAGCGAACTGCCGGAAATCATCGGCGTCGCCGACCGTGTGCTCGTGATGCGCGAAGGCGAGATCGCGGGCGAACTCGGCGGCCACACGCATACGCCGATCACGCAGGAAGCGATCATCGCGCTCGCCACCGGCTCGCAGGCCGAACTGGCCGACGCGCACTGAGCGTCGCCCCTTTTCATTTCACTCTCACCTTCAGGCTACCGAAATGATCAACCCGACCAAGCAGCGGAACCTCGCTTCCGCGACCGCCCATCCGGTCGCCAACCGCACGCCCCTGATGCGCGGCGCCGATCATCGCGCCCGCATGCAATCGCTGATCCGCACGGCCGGCATGCTGCCGGTGCTGCTGGTCCTGTGCGTCGGCTTCGGCTTCCTGACCGACGGTTTCTTCACGCTGCAGAACCTGTCGATCGTCACGCAGCAAGCGTCGATCAACATCGTGCTCGCCGCCGGCATGACCTTCGTGATCCTGACGGGCGGCATCGATCTGTCGGTCGGCTCGGTGCTCGCCGCGTCGGCCGTCGCGGCGCTCATCGCGTCGACGATTCCCGGCTGGGGCTGGCTCGGCGTGCCGTTCGCGCTCGTCGTCGGCCTCGCGTTCGGCGCGATCAACGGCGGGCTGATCTCGTTCCTGCGCCTGCCGCCGTTCATCGTCACGCTCGGCGCGATGACGGCCGTGCGCGGCGTCGCGCGGCTGATCGGCAACGACACGACCGTGTTCAATCCGCAACTGCCGTTCGCGTTCATCGGTAACGGCTCGATCCTCGGCGTGCCGTGGCTCGTCGTGATCGCATGCGCGGTGATCGCGATCTCGTGGTTCATCCTGCGCCGCACGGTGCTCGGGATGCGGATCTATTCGGTCGGCGGCAATCCGGAAGCCGCGCGCCTGTCGGGCATCAACGTGCGGGCGATCCAGATGTTCGTGTATGCGGCGTCGGGCCTGCTCGCCGGCCTCGGCGCGGTGATGTCGGCCGCGCGCCTGTATGCGGCCAACGGCCTGCAGCTTGGCCAGTCGTACGAGCTCGACGCGATCGCCGCGGTGATCCTCGGCGGCACGAGCTTCGTCGGCGGTGTCGGTTCGATCGTCGGCACGCTGATCGGCGCGCTGATCATCGCGGTGCTGACCAACGGCCTCGTGCTGCTCGGCGTGTCCGACATCTGGCAGTACATCATCAAGGGGCTGGTGATCATCGGCGCGGTCGCGCTCGACCGCTATCGCCAGCGCGACTCGGCCCGTACCTGACACGCATTTCTCACAGTTCAACCATCAGGGCGCAGGCAGGTCCTCCTGCGCCCGTCCGCCAACGGACCCTCCGGAGACACAACGACATGTTCAAGCACAAAACCGCCCTGACCGCCGTCGCCTGCGCGCTCGCCTTCGGCGCCGCCGCCGCCCATGCAGCCGACAAGCCGCTGAAATCGATCGGCGTCACGGTCGGCTCGCTCGGCAACCCGTACTTCGTCACGATCGTGAAAGGCGCAGAAGCGCGCGCGAAGCAGCTCAACCCGAATGCGAAGGTCACGGCCGTATCGGCCGACTACGACCTGAACAAGCAGTTCACGCAGATCGACAACTTCATCTCCGCGCACGTCGACATGATCCTGCTCAACGCGACCGATCCGAAGGCGATCGAACCGGCGGTGAAGAAGGCGCAGGCGGCCGGCATCACGGTCGTCGCGGTGGACGTCGCGGCGGCCGGCGCGAACGCGACCGTGCAGACCAACAACGTGAAGGCCGGCGAACTCGCGTGCGACTATCTCGCGAAGAAACTGAACGGCAAGGGCAACGTGATCATCGAGAACGGCCCGCAGGTGTCGGCCGTGATCGATCGCGTAAACGGCTGCAAGGCCGTGCTCGCGAAAAACACCGGCATCAAGCTGCTGTCGAGCGACCAGGACGGCAAGGGCTCGCGCGAAGGCGGGATGAACGCGATGCAGGGCTACCTGACGCGCTTTCCGAAACTCGACGGCGTGTTCGCGATCAACGACCCGCAGGCGATCGGCACCGATCTCGCGGCGAAACAGCTGAATCGCCCGAACATCGTGATCACGTCGGTCGACGGTGCGCCCGACATCGAAGTCGCACTCAAGTCGAATACGCTCGTGCAGGCATCGTCGAGCCAGGATCCGTGGGCGATGGCGCAGCAGGCCGTCAACGTCGGCTACGGGATCATGAACGGCCAGAAGCCGGCCAATCCGATGATCCTGATCGAGCCGACGCTCGTCACGCGCGACAACGTGAAGGCCTACAAGGGCTGGAGCTCGCCGCGCTGATCGTGGCGGTCGCCCGCGAGACCGGGCGGTGCCGGGCCGCGTCGCCGCGCGCGACGGCCGGCACTGCCCGACCGTTCAGATTCAGATCAACCGCCGTACGGCCGCGCGCGACGCCGCGGCACAAGGTTTCAACATGACGACGACGTTTCCCCGCCTGATCGTTTTCGGCGAAGCGCTGACCGATTTCATCCGCGACGACGCGCAGCACTGGCACAGCATCGCCGGCGGCTCGTGCTGGAACGTCGCGCGCGTCGGCGCGCGACTCGGCGTGCCGACGGCCTTCGCCGGTACGGTCAGCCGTGACACCTTCGGCGACGAGCTGATGCGCAAGAGCGCCGACGCGGGGCTCGACATGCGTTTCATCCGGCAAGTCGACCGCGCACCGCTGCTCGCGATGGTCGTGTCGAAGCAGCCGCCCGACTATTTCTTCATCGG
This sequence comes from Burkholderia sp. AU17457, assembly GCF_002223255.1. Classification (NCBI taxonomy): domain Bacteria; kingdom Pseudomonadati; phylum Pseudomonadota; class Betaproteobacteria; order Burkholderiales; family Burkholderiaceae; genus Burkholderia; species Burkholderia sp. AU17457. The sequence goes on along the minus strand of NZ_NKFB01000003.1, from coordinate 1,190,076 downwards.
CGAAAACAGCGCCGATCTCGCGTTCGATCCGGCCGACTTGCCCACCGGCGCGTTCGACGCAGCCGACATCGTGCACGTCGGCTCGCTCGGCGTCGTGCGCGAACCGCTCGCTTCGCGCCTGATCGCGCTCGCGCAGGCCGCTCGCGCGGCCGGCAAGCGCATCTCGTTCGATCCGAACTTCCGCGCGCCGATGGCCGCGCCGTCGTATCGCGACACGCTGCGCCGGCTGACCGCGCTCGCCGACTGGATCAAGGTATCCGACGAAGATCTGCGCGGGCTGTTTCCCGAGCTCGACGAAGCGGCCGCGCTCGCGCAGTTGCGCGCGTGGGCGCCCGACGCGACGATGCTCGTCACGCGCGGCGCGGCCGGCATGCAGCTGCTGCATCGCGATACCGTGCTGTTCCAGCCCGCGTTCCCGACCGACGTTGTCGATACAGTCGGTTGCGGCGATGCGAGCATCGGCGGCTGGCTCGCGAGCCAGCTTGCGCGGCCCGATGCGTCGGCCGCCGAACATCTTCGCTACGCGGCCGCGTGCGCGGCAGTCGCCTGTGAACATGCGGGCGCCTATGCGCCAACTGCCGCGGAAGTGGCCGACATGATCGAGCGCACCGCCGCCGGCGCCGCCCTTTCGCAATAGACGGCGCCGACGCGCCTCGCCGTCACGCGGCGCCCGTGCCGTCGCTGCCGTTCGGCGGCCCGCCGGCCTGCAGCGATTGCAGGCTCTCGTCGACGCTCAGCTCCGACATCGCGTCGGCGTGCAGCGTACCGTCCGCCGCGCGGCGCAGCGCATGCAGCGCGTGCACCTTGAGCCGCACGAGCGCGAGCCGCAGCCCGCGCGCCGCGCATTCGGCCGCGAACGTGCGCAACGATTCGATCGTCGTGCCGTCGACATCCGGCGTTTCCTCGAGACTCACCATCACGGTATGCGTGTCCGGCGCGGCCTTCATCAGCGCCCGCACGCGATTGAGCATCCGGTCCGCGTTCGCGAAGAACAGCTGCGCCTCGGGCCGCACGATCAGCACGCCCGGCACCGGCTTCGCATCGGCATGGCTCGCGACGTCGACGAAATCGTGGCTGTCGCGCAGCCGGCCGAGCACGCTCACGTTCGGCTCCGACAGCTTGCGCAGCGTCAGCAGCAGGCTCACGCCGATGGCGGCGAGCAGCCCGTGCAGCACGCCGAGCACGAGCACCGCGAGCAGCGCCGCGATCACGACGAGCCGGTCGCGATGCCAGGCCCAGTACGGCCGGAACACGGACGGATGCAGCGAATGGCTGACCGCGAAGATCACGATCGCCGCGAGCACCGGCTCGGGCGTGCGCGCGAGCTGCGGCAGCAGCAGCCAGACGATCAGCGCGACCACGCCGGCCGCCCACAGGCCGGCCACGCGCGACTGCGCACCGGCCGCCTCGTTCGCCGACGTCGCCGAATAGCCGGCGCCGACCGGCATCCCGTGCAGGAGGCCCGACACGAGGTTCGCACAGCCGAGCGCGACGAGGTCGCGGTTCGGCGATACGGTATCGCCATGCTTCAGCGCGAAATTGCGGATCGATCCGTACGATTCCGCGTACAGGATCAGCATCAGCGCGAATGCGAGCTCGACCGTCTGCATCCATGCATTGCGATCGAGATGCGGCAAGCCGAATTCGAGATGCCGGAAGTCGATATGGCCGACGATCGCGATTCCGTACCGCTGCCAGTCGATCGCATAACTCGCCGCGATCGACAGCACGATCACGACGAGCGTCGCGGGCACGCGCGAGCGGCGCCCGAGCCCGAACAGCAGCGCGAGTGCGGTCGCACCGAGCACGACGCTCGCGAGATTCGCGTGCGGCGCGCCTGCGAGCAGGTCGAGCGCGACGTGCGGCGCATCGCCGTGCTGCACGGCAATCGCGAGAATCTTCGGCAACTGCTTGATGACGATCGTCAGCGCGAGACCGAACGTGAAGCCGCGCAGCACGGGCCGCGCGACGAAATCCGACATGCCGCCGAGCCGCGCGACGCCGGCCAGGATGAACAGCACGCCCGTCATCGCGACGAGCGCCGCCGCGAGCGCGAGCTGCGCGGCCAGCGCCACCCCCGATTCGGCGAGCACGGTCGCGGCGAGCACCGCGGCCGACGACGACGTCGACGACACGATCGCGAAGCGGCTGCTGCCCGTCAGCGCATAGACGACGAGCCCCGACAGCAGTGCGATCAGGCCAGCCTGCGGCGGCAGGTTGGCGAGCCCCGCATACGCGACCGCCTCGGGAATCAGCAGGCCGGCAATCGACAGGCCGGCCAGCGCATCGAGGCCGACGCGCCGCGTGCGCGGCGCGGCCGGCGCGTCGAGCGTCGCGAAATGGTCCGGATGTTGCGGGCCGGCGTCGGGGCGAATCGGAGCGGTCGTCATGGGGCGGTGCGCGCCGTGCGCCGGTCAGGGTTTGAAGGCAATCACGCCCGACCAGCCGGGCAGATAGCGCGCATCCTGGTCGTGCGCGCGATGCAGCGCGATATCGAGCGCCTTCGCGAAGTTCTTGCGGATCTGCTCGGGCGACACGTGCTGGCGCAGATAGTCGGCCCACAGGAATTCGCTGAACGGCGTCGCATCCTTCGCATAGCCGCCCGCCGTGCGCAGCTCGCCGGCGAGGCTGCGGTACGGATCGTCCTCGAGGCCCGTCAGCGCCTTCGGCAAATGCGCATAGTCGCGCCGCGAGCCGTCCGGACCGAACGGATGCACCCACTGGTTGTGTTCCATCATCCGCCAGAAGATCGTGTCGTCGAGCCACGACAGGTCCTTCAACAGCATGGCGTTCACGCGCGCCTCGCCCTCCTCGATCAGCGCGAGACCGAGATGATGATGATCGGTGATGTAGTGCAGCCCGTCCGGGCCGAGCACGGCCGGGAACCAGTGCGATTCGATCGCGGCCTTGCGGGCGCGCCTGTTCAGCGTCTTCCAGCGCTTGCGCTTCGCCTTGACTTCGCGATAGCCGACCGTCATCTGGGTCGGACGCAGCGCGTCGAGCCTGACGGGAATGAGATGAACGTCGTTGCCGAGTGCCATGGTCGTACCCCATGTAGCGAAATTCCGGCAACGATACTCCTGATCGCGCACGCCGTTAATCCGTCGTCACCGCGATCCGCCTTCGCTCAATGATCCGCGACGCCCGCTGCCTGCGCGACGCCGCGCTACGCACGCAAATCGTTGCGTTCGAGACGATGACGAATGTAGGGAATGTCGTCGTGCACGATGCTCACGCGCCGCATCCCGAGCTTGCGCGCCACGTTCAGCGAGCCGCTGTTGGCCTCCGCGATATCCGCGATCACGCGCGGTAGCCGCACGGTGTCGAACGCATGCCGCACGACGGCCGCCGCGGCTTCGCTCGCGATGCCGCGCCCCCACGTCGCACGCACGAGCCGCCAGCCGATCTCGACGTCGCGCGACCCTTCCTTGTAGTCCGGAATCAGCAGGATCCAGCCGATGAACACCTCGGGCGCGGCCTTCTCGAAAATCGACCAGTAGCCGAGACCCGGAGGATAGTCGCACGTGATCCGGTGCGTGACGAAGCGGCGATGCTCGACGGGGTCGTGCCACGGGCCCGCGATGTGGCGCGTGACCTCGGGATCGCGATCCATCTCGATGCACGCATCGAGATCGGCCAGCACGCGCGGACGCAGCCACAGCCGCGCGGTTTCGAGCATGGGCAATGGGTCGGCGGAACGGTCGTTCATCCGGACTCCTGATTCGGTGGCGATGCGCAGCGAGCGCATTACAGAACGGATACAAAAAGCCTTCCGCAATGATACAGAGTCCTGTCGCGGGCCTCGCACCGTTCCGTTTCCGTTTCCGAAACAGTGCATTTCGTAGGGATTATTCCCGATTCTCGGTTATCGCGCCCCACAGCGCGCGGCGCGCAAGCCTACACTCGATCAGTGCCCCGCGTCGCGCGCGAGCCGGGCCGGCATCCGCATGCACAATCGCGAGCGCGCAAGCCAACGAGGAGACCCGCACATGAGCTGGACCCGCGAGCAACGCAACGTCACGATCGCCGCCTACCTGGGCTGGACGCTCGATGCGTTCGACTTTTTCCTGATGGTTTTCGTGCTGAAGGACATCGCCGCGGAATTCGCGTCGACGATCCCCTCAGTCGCGTTCGCGCTCACGCTGACGCTCGCGATGCGCCCGCTCGGCGCGCTGATCTTCGGCCGGCTCGCCGACCGCTTCGGTCGCCGCCCCACGCTGATGGTCAACATCGCGTGCTATTCGCTGCTCGAGCTTGCGTCGGGTTTCGCGCCGAGCCTGACCGCGCTGCTCGTGCTGCGCGCGCTGTTCGGCATCGCGATGGGCGGCGAATGGGGCGTCGGCTCCGCGCTGACGATGGAGACCGTGCCGACCCACGCGCGCGGCTTCGTGTCCGGGCTGCTGCAGGCCGGCTACCCGAGCGGCTATCTGCTCGCGTCGGTCGTGTTCGGCCTGTTCTACCAGTACATCGGCTGGCGCGGGATGTTCATGGTCGGCGTGCTGCCCGCGCTGCTCGTGCTGTACGTGCGCGCGCACGTGCCCGAATCGCCGGCCTGGAAACAGATGGAGAAGCGAGCGCGCCCGGGCCTCGGCGCCACGCTGAAGCAGAACTGGAAGCTCACGATCTACGCGATCGTGCTGATGACCGCGTTCAACTTCTTCTCGCACGGCACGCAGGATCTCTATCCGACCTTCCTGCGCGAACAGCACCACTTCGATCCGCATACCGTGTCGTGGATCACGATCGTGCTGAACGTCGGCGCAATCGTCGGCGGCCTGTCGTTCGGCGCGATCTCGGAGCGGATCGGCCGGCGCCGCGCGATCTTCATCGCCGCGCTGATCGCGCTGCCCGTGCTGCCGCTGTGGGCGTTCTCCAGCGGCGCGATCGCGCTCGCCGCCGGCGCGTTCCTGATGCAGATCTCGGTACAGGGCGCGTGGGGCGTGATACCGGTTCACCTGAACGAGATCTCGCCCGACGAAATCCGCGCGACCTTCCCCGGCGTCGTCTACCAGCTCGGCAATCTGCTCGCGTCGGGCAATGCGACGATGCAGGCGTCGCTCGCCGTGTCGAACCACGACAATTACGGCTTCGCGCTCGCGCTCGTGGCCGGCATCGTGGCCGTCGCGATCGCCGTGCTGATCCTGTTCAGCCGCGAACGGCGCGGCATCGACATGACGCAATCGGTCAATACGCGTACCACCGCCGGGTGAACCCGCACGTTGCGGCAGCGCGTCATCGCGCGCGCCCCGCCCCGTCGGGCGCGGGCGCCGGGCTTTCCGCACCTGCACATCGAACTAGAGGAATTGATCCAGATTCCGCGCTTGCCCGGCCTACCCGCGATTTTTTATCTTAATAAAAACGACTGTTTGAATCAGATAATCAAATCACCTGTTCGCGGCCGGGAAACCGGCATGGGAGGCGGAACATGGCAGTAAGTCAGGACGGGCGGCCATCTGCGGGACGGCCGTCGGGGGCACGATCATCCGGCACGCGGCAGACCGGCGGGACGAAGGCGCGCATTCTCGATGCGGCCGAGGATCTGTTCATCGAACATGGCTTCGAAGCGATGTCGATGCGGCAGATCACGTCGCGCGCGACGGTCAATCTCGCTGCAGTCAACTACCACTTCGGCAGCAAGGAAGCGCTGATCCACGCGATGCTGTCGCGCCGGCTCGACCAGCTGAACCAGGAACGCCTTGGCATCCTCGACCGCTTCGATGCGCAACTCGGCACGCACATCACCTGCGAGCACGTGCTCGGCGCGATGTTCATTCCGGCGCTGAAGGCGTCGCGCAATCCCGAACGGGGCGGACCCGGGTTCCTGCGGCTGATCGGCCGTGCGTACACCGATCCTTCGCCGTTCGTGCGCAACTTCCTGACCGCGCACTACGCAAGCGTCGCGGGCCGCTTCTTCGACGCGTTCCAGCGCGCGCTGCCGCACCTGCCGCGCACCGAGCTCGGCTGGCGGCTGCACTTCGCGATCGGCGCGCTGTCCGGCGCGCTCGCGGGCGCCGAGACGGAAAGCCTGATCGACGAGTTTTCGCAAGGCCGCACGATGAACGACGTGCAGATGATCGCGCGGCTGTCGTCGCTGATCGTCGCCGCGCTGAAGGCGCCGATGCCCGACAGCGCGCAGTTGTCGATCTTCGCGGCGGTGCTCGACGACGCGGGCGCAAGCGAAGCGTTCGGGCTGCCGCAGTCGGGCACGACAGCCGCCGAGGCGGCCACGCTGCATTCCACGAACTGAGCGCGCGAGGCCACGCGCGGCTTCCTGTTCACGATTTGATTGATACGCGCGATCGGGCGCGGCGTCGAGAGGCCCGCGTCGACCAGCCGCGAAGCACGGGGCATGGGCAGGCGTTCAAGCGCGGGCCCGCGCCGAGAGCCAAGACCGGAGACACGTCATGTCATCTTCCGCAGCACCCACCTCGGCCCAACTTCCGCCGAACACCGACGCCGTCTGGTACGCGTCATACCCGCCCGGCGTTCCGCACGAGATCGACGTCACGCAATACGCGTCCCTCGTGCAGTTCTTCGACGAATGCACGACCCGCTTCGCCGACCGCGTCGCCTACGTGAGCGCCGGCGCGTCGATGACCTACCGCACGCTCGCGCGGAAAGTCGACGCATTCGCGTCGTATCTGCAAAGCATCGGCGTGAAGCCCGGCGATCGTGTCGCGATCATGCTGCCGAACACGTTCCAGTATCCGGTCGCGCTGTTCGGCACGCTGAAGGCGGGTGCGATCGTCGTCAACGTGAATCCGCTCTACACCGCGCGCGAACTCGCGCATCAGTTGAAGGACAGCGGCGCGCAGACGATCGTCGTGTTCGAGAACTTCGCGCGCACGCTGCAGGACGCGCTGCCGGAAACGCAGGTGAAGCACATCGTCGTCACCGCGCTTGGCGACCTGCTCGCCGACGGCTTCAACGCGAAAGGCCGCCTGATCAACTTCGTGCTGAAGCACGTGAAGAAGCTCGTGCCGGACTACCACCTGCCGCAGGCGATCCGGCTGCGCTCCGCCCTCGCGCTCGGCGCGCGCGGCAAGCCGCAACCGGTGCAGATCACGCGCGACGATCTCGCGTTCCTGCAGTACACGGGCGGCACGACCGGTGTCGCGAAAGGCGCGATGCTCACGCACGGCAACCTGATCGCGAACCTGCTGCAGGCGAAGGCCTGGATCGCCGACCAGGTGTCGGGCGACGTCGAAACCGTGCTCACGCCGCTGCCGCTCTATCACATCTATTCGCTGACGGTGAACGCGTTCATCTTCATGGGGCTCGGCGGGCGCAACATCCTGATCGCGAACCCGCGCGACATGAAGATGGTGATGAAGATCATCCGCCACGAGACGTTCACGGGAATCACCGGTATCAACACGCTGTACAACGCGTTCCTCGACAACGAGGAATTCCGCAAGCGCGACTTCTCGAAGCTCAAGCTCGCGATGGCGGGCGGGATGGCGATGCAGCGCGCGGTCGCCGAGCGCTTCCAGCAGGTGACGGGCCGGCCGGTGGTCGAAGGCTACGGCCTCACCGAGTGTTCGCCGATCGTCACGATGAATCCCGTGGACCTGAACGACATGGCCGCATTCAGCGGTTCGATCGGGCTGCCCGCGCCGTCGACCGTCGTGCGCTTTCGGCGCGAGGACGGCACCTGGGCCGCGATCGGCGAGCCGGGCGAGCTGTGCGTGCACGGCCCGCAGGTGATGCGCGGCTACTGGCAGCGCCCCGACGAGACGGCGAAGGTGATCGACGCCGACGGCTGGCTCGCCACCGGCGACATCGGCGTGATGGACGAGCGCGGCTTCATCCGCCTGATCGACCGCAAGAAGGACATGATCCTCGTGTCGGGCTTCAACGTGTATCCGAACGAGATCGAGGAAGTGCTCGTGATGCATCCCGGCATCAGCGAAGCCGCGGCGATCGGCATTCCGGACGAGGTCCAGGGCGAACGGATCAAGGTATTCGTCGTGCGGCGCGACCCGTCGCTGACGGCCGAGGACGTGCTCGCGCACTGCCGCAAGAACCTGACCGGCTACAAGATGCCGAAATTCGTCGAGTTCCGCGACGCGCTGCCGCAGACGAACGTCGGCAAGATCCTGCGCCGCGCATTGCGCGACGAGGAACTCGCCAAACTCAAGGCCGCGAAGCAAGGCTGAACGATCCATCGCTCCGGGAGTTGCCGTCGATGAACGAAGCAATGAAACGCCACGCGCGACATGTCGCTACGGCGGCCGCTGCGTGCGTACTGTCGCTCGCACAGGCGGGCCTGCATGCACAGGAAACGGCTGGCGCCGCGAGCGCGGCGCAGGCGGCCGCGCTGCCGACGGAGCTCGCGAAGGTCACGCACGAGCCGCTCGCGCAACAGGCGCGCTGGCTGCGCACGGCGGCCCAGCGCGGCACGCTCGCGCAGCTCGACGACGCGACGCTCACCGCGCTCTTCAAGGCGCTCGATCCGCTCGCCGTGCCGCTCTACATCCGGAACGGCCCGAACGGCTATCCGTCGTACCAGTTCACGATGGTGCGCCAGGAGCGCATCAGCGGAAAATGGCCCGACACGCCCGACCGCATGCTCGTGAAGACGACCCGCGAGCCGCTGCGCGTGTATGCGAAATGGCTGCCGGGCGGCGCGCATGCCGGACAGGAAACCATCTACGACACGACGCAGCGCAAGGACGAGATGTACGGCCATCTCGGCGGCCTGCTCGGCAAGATTCCGCTGTGGACGGCGATCGACGGCGCGCTCGCACGCGCCCAATCGAATCATCAGGTGAAGGATCTCGGCACCGAGTTCATCGCGAACCTGTACCTGACCGAAGGGAAGAAATACGTGGAGGCCGGCGTCCAGCGGCCGACCGATGTGGAGGCCAAAACGATCGACGGCGTGCGCGTCGTCGCGCTCACCTACGAAACGCCGACCGGCCGGCCGCAGTTCTATGCGAAAAAGGAAGTGCTGGGGCTCGACCTGCACGCCCCCTATTTCCGGACCGTCGAATCCTATGACAACGACGGCAGGATCTTCGAGCGGATCGTCATCGAGAAAATCGCGCCCACGCCGTTCGACGACACCGCATTCGACCCGAAAAACCCCGACTACGCGTTCTGACGCGCGTCGGCGGGGCTCGCCACGGGCTCAATCGTCATCGTCGTCATGGTGCCGATGCCAGTGCTTGTAATAGTGCTTGCGCCACTTGCGGTAGCGATCGTCGTCGTCATCGCCGTAATAGCCATATCCGTAGCCCGGATAGGCGACGACGGCGGGCTGCGGCGCGACATAGACGGGCGCCGGCTCGACATAGACCGGCGCGACGGGTACGCCGATGCCGACCGACAGGTCCACGTGCCCCGCCACTGCACTACCGGAAACGAGCAACGCCATGCTTCCGATCACTGCTGCCACTTGCCTCTTGTTCATGCTCCGCATCCCTGATAAGCCGGCCCGTCCGGCTCGCGCGACCAATGTAAGCGCGGCGCGCGGACCGCGGTGATACGGGGTTGCGAGAGTCGTAACGCAGCGTAACGAAACGGCTTCGGCCGTTCGGCCTAATCGCGAAAATGCGCCGGAACGTCTATAGTGGGTTACGGTTCGACACAATCGCGACTGCGCGCTCCCCTATCGAACAGGGTAGAATTCCGCCAAACGCCTTGTGGACGAACACGCCACACACACGCACAACATATTCACTGACGCAGGCTCCTGCCGCACCTCAATGGCCAATCCCGCAGAATCCCATCCGCAAAACGACTTCATCAATTCGGCGCGCAAGGAACGTAAGCGTGTTGAAATCTATCTCGTCAACGGCATTCGTCTGACGGGGTGTATCGAGTCGTTCGACCAGTATCTGGTGATGCTGCGCACCCCCGTGGGTCTGCAAGGCATCTACAAGCGCGCGATTTCCACGATCCAGCTCGACACGGGCGGCTCGCGCCCGGGCGGCGGCGGCCCCCGCGGCCCGCGCACCGGCGGTCGCCCCGGCGGCCGTGAAGGCGGCGGTCACAGCCCGTACGGCTCGCACGGCGGCTCGCGCGAATCGCGCGGCGACGGCGGCTACGGCTCCCGCGAGCCGCGTGAAGGCTACGGGTCGCGCGAACCGCGCGAGGGTTACGGCTCGCGTGAGCCGCGCGAAGGCTACGGCGCACCGCGCGAGCCGCGTGAACCGCGCGAAAGCTACGGCGCGCCGCGCGACACCGGCGACGCCTCGGGCAACGCCGCGCCGTCGGATTCCCGCGGCGGCAACGGTCCGGTCATCGTGACGCGCCGCCGGCGAATCGTGCCGGACGGCCAGTAAAACAAAAAGGGCAAGCCAGTCGGCTTGCCCTTTTCACTGGTGCGGCCGGCGCGGCACGTCGTCGCACCGCCGCTACCGCGTTCAGCGTGCCGTCGCCGGCAGGCCCGCGTCGGCCTCGCGCTGCAGTGAACGCACCTGCTGCTGCAACGCCCGCAGCTGCGACTGAAGTTGAGCCTGTTGCGCCTGCAGCGTCGCCGTTTCGCTCCGTACGCTCTTCTGGCGATCCGCCACCGCCGCCTGCTGCTGGCGGGCGATCGAGATGTCCGCCTGCAGACGCCGCGCGCGGTCCTGCACGACTTCGATCTGCTTGTCCATCTGCGCCTTCTGCGATTCCAGCTTCGCCGCGCGCAGTTCGTCGACGGCCAGCCGCTCGGCCTGGTGCGAGAAATCGCGATAGATCGCTTCCGCCCGCGCTTCGTTGTAAGTCTTGATCACGCGCCAGAACGCCTTTTGCTGGAACAGCGCGACGAAGTACGCACCGTCCTTGACGTTGAATAGCAGGCTCGCGCCGTAGCTGCCGTTGTAGCTCGTGCGCATTTCCGTCAACGCGTGCGACTGGATCTGGCGCTGCAGATCGTCAACCGTGCTCGGCCCCGTCGACTCGCCCGCTTGCGGCTGCACCGACGTCTGTGCCTGCGAATCGATCACCGGAATCGCGGCTACCGGCGCCGACGCCGGCTGCACCGCCGACGAATCGCTGCCTGCCAGCCCCTGCGCGAACGCGCCTTGCATGCCTCCCACCAGGGCGAGCACTACGCTCACCCGCCCCAACCCCGTCATATGGCTCATGAAGTTTTATTCCCGCGCGGATCGTTGTCATTCCACGCGATTTTATCTCATTAATTACTCGCTTTCGCGGGTCTCGGGTTCTTCGTCGAAGATCTGGTACTTGCGCATTTTTTCCCACAGCACCTTGCGGCTGATGCCGAGCTGCTGGGCCGTGTCCTGACGCCGCCAACCGTTTGCGTCGAGCGCGGCGATCACGCGGTTACGCTCGTTCATGTCCCACTTGCTGCGATCGACGAACACCTCGGCCGCACTCTCCGCCGGCACCGGCTGGGCCGAGCTGCGTGCGTGCGCGATCAGCCGCTGCAGCCGCGCGGCATCCCAGCCGCCCGTCTGCCGTACCGTCACGCCGACGCGCTCGGCCAGGTTGCGCAATTCGCGCACGTTGCCGGGAAAATAGCTGTCCGCCACCGAATCCGTGAGCCAGTACGGCAGGTCCGACAACTCGGCGAGCCGCTCCTCGCCGACCACCTGGGCGACGAACGACTTGAACAGTGCGATCTTGTCCACCGCACCGCGCTCTTCCAGCGACGGGATGCTCAGTTCGATCACCGCAAGCCGATAGTAGAGATCGGCGCGGAACAGCCCTTCCTTCACGAGCTGCGGCAGTTTCTTGTTGCTCGCCGCGACCAGACGGAAATCGACCTTGACCGGCGCCGTCGCGCCGACGCGCAGCACCGCGCCGTCCTCGAGCACGCGCAGCAGCTTGACCTGCTGGTACAGCGGCAGATCGCCGACTTCGTCGAGGAACAGCGTGCCGCCGGCCGCCTGCTCGAAATAGCCTTTATGCGCAACAACCGCGCCCGTGAACGACCCTTTCGCATGGCCGAAAAACAGCGATTCGAACAGGCCGTCCGGAATCGCGCCGCAGTTCACCGGCACGAACTCGCCGTGCCGATAGCGGGAATGCTTCTCGTGCAGCAGCTGCGCGATGCGCTCCTTGCCGACGCCGGTTTCGCCGTGCAGCAGCACGTTGGTGTCGCAGTCGGCGAACGTATCGACTTCGTGCAGCAGCGCCTGCATCGATTCGGAGTGCGCGACGAGTTCCGACGGCCGCAACGTTTCGGCGGCGTGCGCGCGCAGTTGCGTGACGAGCTTGCCGATCATGCCGCGCAGTTCCGCGCACGTGAAGTCGAGCGGCAGGATGTGCGAATACTCGGGCGGATACTGCGACGCGTCGTGGTCGCGCGCCGCGCCGACCCAGACGACCGGCATGCCGATATTGGCCTGCCAGTCGCGCAGGAATGCCGCGCCGCCTTCGATCATCGTCACGCTGATGATCGCCAGCGATCGCCGCATCGCGGCGCGCTCGGGCGAGACCGTCGCGTTGTCGGCGCGGATCACTTCGACGTCGAAGCTCGCCATGCACCGGGCGACGCGGTCGACGATGTCCGCCTTGCCTTCCCAGACGTACAGGTCGAGCTCTTCGATTGCGGGCGTATTTCTCATCTGATCTGCTTCTTCAGTAAACCGTTTGGGCGACCCCGCAATTGAGCGAGATCTGATGGACCGTCGCCGCACCGACCTGGACGCCGAGGAGATTCAGCAGCGGAACGAGGACTGCATCGAGACTCGACAGGAGCGGGCCGAGCAGGCCGGTCAAAAACGTGAGCAATGTGGAGACGAAGTTCCCCGGGACCGTCAGGACGTTGGCGCCGAACAGGCCGAGATTGACGGTGATATTCGCAGCCGCGAGTTGCGTCAAAGCCGAGCTAAGCGCCGAGCCGAGCGCATTCGAGTTCACTGTCCAGTAATTCGCATCGATCCCCGGTACGCCGCTGAACGTATGCGATTGAGACGCGCCTTGGACCTGAACCGATATGTTGGACATGGAAACTGTCAACTGGGCCAGCCCGAGAACATTGGAGTTGATGATCTGTGCAGGCGACGTACAGCTGTAATTCGACGACAGGCTGATCTTGCCGGATGAATCGAGCGGCGGCTTGCCGATACACAGATTGGCCACGCCCGGTTGCGCGGTAATGACGACCGTGCTTGCCGCCTGCGTGGAAGCGCATTGCGTCGAGTTCAACGTTGCGGTGCCGGTACCGGCCTGAAGATAAATCGGCAGATTGACATCGACGTTCACGTTCAGCAATGCCAGCAAAGCCCCCAGCAGCGGCAACTGCGCCGTCCCAAGATAGACATTCAGATACACGCCCACCGCCGCCGTCGACGCCTTCGTGCGCCACGTTCCCGTCGCCGGATCGATCCCGCCCTCACCGATGCCGATCGACGGCGGGCTGATGATTTGCACCTGCAACTGCGTCCCCGTCAGCCCGCCGAGATTCAGCGACGGCACGTTGACCGCGACCGCCGGCTTGCCCGTTGCCGCGATCTCCGCGCCGACCATCAGCAGGTCGAGCAGATCGACCTGCGCGTTGAGCGCCGCCTGCGTATCCGCGAGCGCGACGTTCAGCAACCCGCCCACGCCGCCGAGACCGATCGACGTGCCCGGAACGTTCGCGTTCAGAATCGCTTGCAGCGTGGCAATGCTCGCCTGCAGGCTTGCGTTCGCGACGGTCGTCTTCGTGGCCGCGTTCACCATCAACTGAATCAGTTGCGGCAACGTGAGCTTCAGCGCGAGCAGTTGATCGACCGTCCCCACGCCCGCCGCCACGACGAGGTCGCCGACCGTCACGTTCGTGCACGCAAGCGCTTGATACGATGCGATGTTCAGGTTCAGATTGGCGCCGAGCAGCGCACCGACCAGTCCGTTGACGAGCCCCGGATTGCCGGACGTCGGCGCGGATCCGCCCGCGCAACCGACCCCGCCGAGCGCAGCCAGGGTTGCGCCGACCGAGAACGTATCGATGTTCGTCGAACGCGCGGTCGATACCGCCGATATCGTCTGCGGCGGTCCGACGAAGAAGAACGGCACCTGACGCGTGACGACCACCTTGGCCGCGTTCAACTGCGTGGTCCCGGATGTCGCGGCAGCATAGTAGCTGGGTGCCGGGTTGACGGACGTATCCCAACGGCCGCACTCGATGTTGATCGTGTCGCCGTTCGACACGTTGAGCCCGTTCGACTGCGCGTTGCTGGTCGCGGTGGCAGTCGGCTGCGAACAGACGTCGTCCATCCGCTGCACGGCCGCGAGCGCGGCCATGTCGGCAATCCGTTGCACGTCCCGGCGCTGGTAAAAGAGATTACCGACGCCAATGGCGCCAAGCGTCGTGATGGCGATCAGCGTGGCGATGATCGCCATCACCGAGAACGCGCCGCGCTGTCGTGACGCGCGACGGATCCTGCCGCCACTGTGCCGGGTAGTCACCGTTGTGCTCCGTCAGCGTGCGAGATCGCCACCGGACAATCCGCCGCTGCCGCCGCCGTTACCGCCGCCCGACGCCGACATCGTGCCGAACCACTGCGGAATCGGCGTCTTGAACGAGTCGATATAACGCTGATAGGCAAACGTACCGGCGGCGCCGTCGATCGGTTGCGGCGTGGCGGCCGCTCGATTCGAGCGCTGCAGGTCGAGCAGCGCGCTCGTCGCATGACCGATTTCGGACGCCGGCGTGTCGCCTTGCGCATACGCGACGCCCGCCCCCAGCGAGCATGCGAACGCGATGCCCACGGCCCACACGCGGATTGAGGAAAGGTGAAACATGATGGCCTCCGTGAATATCGTCGTTATCGCGCGAAACGCTGCAGCAGCGGCACGGCAAGATCCAGATTGTCGCTGCTCGCCACCGACGGCACGGACACATTGGCCGGTGCATAGGCGATGGCGCGTTGCTTCGCGCGCATCGCGGCTGCGACCTTCGTCTCGTCGTCGCGAATCTGGCTGCGCACCGCGGGCGACAGCTTCTGCTGATCCATCAGCCGCCGCGCGTCCTTCGCATGACCGGTCGCGAGCAGGTAAAGCACGAAGTTGCTGAGGATCTTCGGGTTCTTCTGCTCGAGTTCGGCCGCCTTCAGTAGTGGCACGCGCGCGCCCGCCAGATCGCCTTCGCGCATCTTCGAATACGCAAGGTCGGACAAGGTCGCCGCATCGGTCGGCGCAAGCGCCGTCGCCTGTTCGAGCTGCTGCGCGGCCAGCGCGAAATCGCCGCGGGCGCCGGCGGTCAGGCCCAGCCCGCGATAGCCGCGCGCGGCGAGCGGCGTCGTCAGCAATTTGGTATAGGCGGCCACGCCGGCGTCGTACTGGCCGGTCGCGCGCAATGCGTCGGCGCGCAGCAGGATCGTGTCCGGCGATGCGCCATATTGCTTCTCGTACTGATCGATGTGCGCGAGCGACGCAAAATACAGCCCCTGCGCCTGCATCCGCTCGATCAGGCCCAGATACATGCCCGGCGTATCGGGCGTCGCATTCTTGTCGGCGGCGGCCTGCATCAGCGCGCCGCGTTCGGCCTGCGCACCGATTCCGTATCCGGACTCCTTGAACATCGCGCACCCGCTGGCAAGCAACGCGCACGCCGTCGCGCCTGCAATCGTGCGAACCCAGCCCAATCGATTCATCTTGTGTCGCTCCTTCCCCTCATGCCGCATCAGCGCTGAAACGCAGCGAGCGCGGACAGCACGGTCATGATCCCGGGCCCCGCGGTCACGATCAACAGTGCCGGCAACAGCGTGACGATCATCACGCCGGTCATCTTCACCGTCAGGCGGCCGATCTGCTCGCGCAGCGTCGCGCGACGCCCTTCGCGCAGACGGTCGCCGAATTGTTTCAGCGGCTCTTGCACCGCGCCACCATGCTTGTCGACCTGAATCAGCAAGCGCACGATCGCGCGCAGATCCTCGTTGTCGAAACTGTTCGTCAGGCGTTGCAGCGATTGCTCGCGCGTGCGCCCGGCCGCGAACTGCCGCTGCGCGACGCCGAGCTCCCACGACAGCACCGGCAGCATCGTCTGAAAATCGTGCGTGACCACCTGGATGCTCTGGTCGAGCGACAGGCCGACGCCCTGCAGCAGCCGCAACATGTCGACGAGCAGCGGCAGTTCGGCCCCGATGCTCTGCCGGCGCGCGGTCGCACGCCGCCGCACGTAGATTTTCGGCAGCATGTAGCCGGTCACGAGCGCGACGGAGATCCACAACGGCCAGCGCGTCTGCTGTCCGCGGCCAATCAGTACCAGCACGGCGAGCGCAGGCAGCAGGATCGCGCAGACGATGCGCGCGCCGACGAACAGCGCTCTGGCGCGTACGTCGACGAAACCGCACTGCTCGAGCAACTGGCGATCTTCGTCGGCGATCAGATACCGGCTGAAGCCGGTCTCGAGCCACCGCATCCCGACGTCTTCGAAGCGTTCGCGCAGCCCCGCGAAACGGACGCGCGGCGCGGCAGGCGCCACCGCGTCGCGCGCGGGCTCCGTGCCACCGGCACGCGCGGCGGCCGCTTCGACCGCCGCTGTCCGGCGATCGAGCGCATCCACCAGTGCGCGCTCGGCACGCTGCACGAGCACGATGCGAACGATCGCGAGCGCGGCGAGCAGCAACACGCCGACCGATCCGAGCACCAGCGCAAGGGCGCCTAAACGGTTTGCATCCATCGATTCACCTCAGCCGCGCGAGCCGGTACAGCCAGAAACCGCCGACCGCCTGCAGCACGAACGCCAGATAAATCATCTGACGCCCGCTATCGTCGCTCCACATCGTCGTGAAGTAGCGCGGGCTCGAGGCGATGACGAAGCTGCCGACCGCGATCGGCAATAGCGCCAGCACCCATGCGGACAGCCGCGTTTCGGCCGACATCGCGGACAGTTCGCGCTCCGCCTGCTCGAGATCGCGCATGAACGTCGACATCCGGTCGAGCATCACGTCCGCCCGCCCGCCGTAGCGGACCGACAGACGCAGCACCGCACCGACCAGTTCGAATTCGCGGATACGATAGGTGTGCGCGATGTGCAGCATCGCGCGATCGATCTCGACACCGGAGCGCAGCATCCGCGACACGTCGTCGAGGCAGCAGCGCAGCGGCATCTCGGTCGTCTGAAGCGCTGACTGGAACGCCGCCGGCACGCTGTTCCCGAGCGTCACGAGCCGCACGATCCCGTCGAGAAACGACGGCAACTGACGGACGATCTTCAGGCGGCGCCTGCTGATGCGCGACGCGATCCACAGCACGACGAGCACACTGCCGGCAACGACCGCGGCCGCCGCGGCGAGCACGCCGCCAGCCATGCCGGCCCATAGCGCGAGCAGCACAAGGACCCCGAGCGCCAGCACGAGGCCTGTGCGCACTTCGTCGAGGCCCGCACGGTCGGACAGCACGGCCCATGCACCGAACGCCGACGCGCGCCAGCGCGCGAACCCCTGTTCGGACTCCGGCGCGTTGGCCGTACCGGCCGCCGGGGCGCGTGCGGTGCGCGTCTCGCCGGCCGGGGCCGCGGCGCGCGCGCCCTGTCCCACCCGGCTGTCGAAGAACCGCTGCGCATGCGCACGCCCTTCCCGCACCTGGCTTGCGCGCCACAGCAGCAACCCGGCCGCCGCGCAGATCAGCGCGAACATCAGCGCGAGCAAGGTGGCGCTAGACATTGAAGCCTCCGCCTCGCCCGAAGTGGCCGCCGAACCCGCCACCGCCGGACGACACCAGCGTGCTGCGGAAACGTGCCAGCTTCGGCGAATGCGGATGAATGCCGAGCGACTCCCAATGATCGATCTCTTCGCCCTCCGGCGTGACGCGTGCCTCGTAGCGATACAGCTCCTGCGTCGATACGATGTTGTCCGACATGCCGGTGACTTCGGTGATCGACAGGATGCGGCGGCGACCGTTGGACAGCCGCCCGATCTGCACGATGAAGTCGATTGCATTGGCAATCTGCCGCCGCAGGCTTGCTTCGGTACCCTGAAAACCGGCGAAACCGGCCAGCATCTCGAGCCGGTACAGGCATTCGCGCGGCGAGCTGGCGTGCACGGTGCCCATCGATCCGTCATGGCCGGTATTCATCGCCTGCAGCATTTCGAGCACTTCGCCGCCGCGCACTTCGCCGACGATGATCCGGTCCGGCCGCATCCGCAGCGTGTTCCGCAGCAGGTCGCGAATCGTCACGATGCCGCTGCCGTCGAACCCGCCGGGACGGCTCTCGAGCCGCACGACGTGCGGGTGATTCAACGACAGTTCGGCCGTATCCTCGATCGTCACGACGCGTTCCGCCATCGGGATGTGGAACGCCAGCGCGTTCAGCAGCGACGTCTTGCCCGAGCTCGTGCCGCCCGACACGAGGACGTTGCAGCGCGCATCGACCGCGGCCTCGAGCAGCCGGCCGATTTCTTCGTTGTAGGTGCCGTTGCCCAGCAGGTCCTCCGGCTTCAGCGGATCCTTGCGGAACTTCCGGATCGACACGACCGGGCCGTCGATCGACAGCGGTTCGATCACGACGTTGACCCGCCCGCCGTCGGGTAGCCGCGCATCGACCATCGGGTTCGATTCGTCGAGCCGCCGGCCGACCGGCGCGAGAATCCGTCGCACGATCCGCAGAAGATGCGCGTTGTCGGTAAAGCGGATCGGCAGCTTCGACAGGATCCCGTGGCGCGACACGTAGATGTCGTTGTAGCCGTTGATCAGGATGTCCTCGACATGCGGGTCCGCCAACAGGTCTTCGATCGGCCCGAAGCCGGCGAGCTCCTTCGTCAGCGCCTCGGCCACCGCGCGCACCTCGCTCTCGTTGAGCGGGATGCGCCGCAGCCGCACGAAGCTGTCGATTTCGAGATCGACGAACTGGTTGATCGCCTGTCGCGACCAACGGCCGAATTCGGCGCCCAGTTCCTCGATCCGCGTGAGCAGATGCTCGTGCGCGGCATTCTTGATGTCGTGGAACTGTTGCGTTTGCGAGAACGGCGCTGCGCCGTCGGCAAATTGAATGTCGTGTGCCATCGCTTACGACCGCTTCGTTGAGGATTGAATGATTCGCCTGAGCGCCGAGAGGCCGCCGGCCCCACGCTGTGTCGCTCCGGGCGCCGGCGCGCCCGCGAGGCGCTCGACCAGCGGCCCGAGCGCACGGACGTACGGATCGCGTTCCGCGACCTCGGCGATCAGCTTGCCCTGGTTCGCCGCATGCCCGATCGACACGCGCCGCGACGGCAGCGTCGCGATCAGCGACAGGTCGAGCCGTTCGGCGATTTGCGCGGGCATCAGCCCGAGCTCGGCGTCGAACTGGTTGACGACGAGCCGGATCCGGTCGGTCGCCGCGCCTGCCTCGCGCAACCCGTCCAGCATCTCGACCGCCGATACGACCGATGCCACGCCCTGGTCGCAGACCAGCCATGCTTCGTCCGCCAGGTTCACGACCTGCGCGATGAATTCGGGATTCGGGAAGCCGCCGAGATCGACGATCTGGTGATCAAAAAACGCTCGCAGCCGATTCAGCAACGCCGCACACGACGCCGTCGCCACGTCGCGCAACTCCGCGAGATTCGGCGGCAGCGTCGTCAGGGCGACGCCGCTCGAATGGCGCGCGAGCGCGGTCGTCACGAACGTGCGGTCGATCCGGCGCAGGTTGCGCACGGCTTCGACGAAATGGAATTCGCAGCGCGTGTTCAGGAACAACGCGCCGTCGCCGGCCGGCAGCCCGAGATCGAGCAGCGCCGCCGTGCGTGCCGGGTCGGCCGGCCGTCGCTGCATCAGCACCGACAGGTTCGCGGCGAGCGTGCTCACGCCCATCCCGGCGCGCGCGCCGAGCAACGCGGTGACCTTCCCGTGACGATTGGCCGGCTCGCCGACGTTGTCGAGCAACACACGCGTGATCCGCAGCGCCTCGTCAGCCGGCGCGGAAAAATCGACGAAATCGCGCACGCCGGCGCGCAGCGCGGCGAGCGCCCCTTCCGGTTGCCCGAGCGAGCCCAGCGCGACGACAGGCACGCCCGCATGCGCCGCGCGTACCGCGGCGACCACCGTACTTGCCGCCGCGCAATCACCGGAAAAGTCGATGAACACCAGCGCCGGATTCAGCACGCCGATACGCTGCGACAGCGCGGCGCCGTCGAGCGGCACCCCTTCCACCGCGCCGGCGGACACGAGCGATTGCGACAGCCAGTGCACATGCTCCGCGACCGGGGATGCGCAGACGAAGTAGTCAGTGACGGCGGGCTCAGCCAAAGAGTAGGTTCTCGCATTCATCTTGGATACTCCCCATGCAGCAAGGCATCGCGTCGTGCGCGACGGCCTGCGCGGTCCGGTAACGATTCGGCGCGCTCATTTCGAGAACCCCGGCCCCGCGTCCGGCGATGCCATGCCGCCCAGATACGAACGCCACACCGGACCGTCGCGCTGTTCGGACAGCTCGCCCGGCGTCGCCGGCAGCGGTGCACCCTGCGCGATCGGTGCAACGAGATGCGGCGTCACGATGATCACGAGTTCCTTGTCGCTCTGCTGGTAGCTCAGATTCTTGAAAAACGCGCCGATGATGGGCAGATCGCCCAGGAAAGGCACCTTGTTGACGTTGGACGTGGTCTCGCGGTCGATCAGGCCGCCGATCACGAAGCTCTCGCCATCGCCGAGCTCGACCGTCGTGTCCGCACGCCGCGTCGTCAGCGCAGGTACCTGCACGCCGTTGATCGTAATCGAATGCACGAAGTCGAGCTGGCTCGACTCCGGCGCGACCTTCAGCGCGATCCGCCGCGGATTCAGCACGGTCGGCGTGACCGTGAGCCCGACGCCATAAGGTTTCCATTCGATCGAGATCGTGCCGAGCGATTGCGGCACAGGCACCGGAATCTCGCCGCCCGCGAGGAAGTTCGCGCTCTGACCGGATAACGCGACGAGCGTCGGCTGCGCGAGCACGCGGGCCAGGTTGTTCGCTTCGAGAATCGACAGGTCGGCGAACAATCCGTGCGACACCGAATTGACGACGAGATTGAACGCCGACGAAATCGGCACGTTCGTGTTGTAGGTGAGCGAGCCGCCGGGCGTACCGGTAATCGAGGTGAGCCCCGTCGGCGCGAAGGCCCCGAACGCAAAGCCGTTGCTCTGCTTGAAGAAGTTCAGGCCCGCCTGCTTCAGCACCGAACGGCTGAATTCGACGACACGTACGTCGACCTGCACGACATTCTTGCCGGAGATCGTCGACGCATCGAGCGTCGCCCCGTCCTTGCCGCCGACCGTCTTGGCCGCGTGGACTGCCCGCTGATGTCCGTCGAGCGTTGCGGCCGCACCGCCGATCACCGAGGTGCCGCCGTACGTGCTCACGGTCGGCGATGCGCCGTCCAGCAGTGCCCGCGCCGCCCCGCTCGTGACGTTCACGTTATAGACGGTCGGCTCGTCGCGGCCGCGCTCCCAGATCATCACGTTCGTCGCACCGGCATTCTTCGCCACCAGCAGCACGCCGCCGCGCCCGCCCTTCACGACAAGCACGTCGGCCACCGACGGATCGCCGATCGCGACCCGCTGCAGTGCGCGCCCCATCGCAAGCTGCCGCTGCGCGCCGACCGCAAGGCTGATCGTGCCGCTCGTGTCGGCCGCATCCGACAGCGGCGGCATTGCCAGTGCGCTCAATGCAATCGCCAAACCAATCAGTTTCTTTTTCATTGTTTTGCCGTCTTCGTCCCGCTCAATAAGCGACCGTTTCGGTCCGCCCACCCCGAATCACTTCGATGCTGCCGCCGCTCGG
Source organism: Burkholderia sp. AU17457 (assembly GCF_002223255.1). Taxonomy (NCBI): domain Bacteria; kingdom Pseudomonadati; phylum Pseudomonadota; class Betaproteobacteria; order Burkholderiales; family Burkholderiaceae; genus Burkholderia; species Burkholderia sp. AU17457. The sequence continues at coordinate 1,168,457 of NZ_NKFB01000003.1, read as the reverse complement.
ATGCCGCGCGACCACCCGCGGCGCCGCACGCGGGGCCGGCGCCGGCGTCGCGCTCTTCGACAACTCGCCCAGCACCACGCCGGCCGCGGCAAGCGCCGACGGGCTCTTGTCGTCGCCGACGCGAACCGCGACGGTTTGCGCCGCGACGTCGTCGTCGCGCGGACTACGCAGCGCGAGCACGAGCCGGCCGCTCTGCTCGGCGAGCGTCAGCGCGTCGACCTGTGCAGTGGGCACGGCCAGCACCGCGGTCCGCGTCCCGATCACCGAGCCGTTCGAGCTGTCTCGCTCGGTCGTCGCATCGCCGAACGACAGCACGCGGACCTTCGACATCAGCAGCCGCGCCTGGGTATTCACGATCTCGGCCGTCGACGTCCCTCCGATCGCCACGCCGGTCCCGTCGCGCTTCAGATTCACGAACACGTCGACATAGTTGCCGGGCCGCACGCGGTTGCCGACCGCGTTGGTCTCGTCGACCTTGATTGCCACGGCCCGCTCTCCCGGTGCAATCTGCTCGGCGAGGCCGGACGACAACGCGCTCGCGACGACGGCCGCCTGCGCGGGGATGTCCGCTGCCGGGATGCGGCCGACCAGTTGCAGCGGGTCGGCGAACGCCCCCTGCGGCGCGGCGGTCGACTGCTGGACCTTCAGCGCATCGGCCGGAATCGGCTGGCCGGCTTGCAACGGCCGCGTCGTCACGACGACCGGCACGCTCTGCGTCGCGACCGTCGAGGCAACCGGTGCGACGTCGGCCGGCTTGCGACCGAGCATCCACGCATAGATGCCGAGCAGAATCGCGATCGCGATCAGCAAGCCTGCAATGATCTTCGTCAGGTTGTTGGCCATGGTGTTGTTATGTTTCCCCGCTACTCACGATTGAATTCTCCGCGCAACGTGGCCGACCGGACGCCGTCGACCGGCACGACGCCGTCGCTGCCGTCTATATGATGTTGACCGGGCTGATCTGCACCATCGCGGTTCCGGTGAGTGTCGACGGCACCGGCAACAGCGAACCGAGCAGCGGGAACGACGGAATCAGCGGGCTCTGCGAGTACGGGTAGGTCAGCGTGATCTGGACGCACAGCATCGTCGCGTCGTACGAACAGTTGCCTTGCTGCGTGGGCGAGCATGTCGCCCCTTTCAGCCAGGTGGTCAGGTTCGTCGCGGCCGTGCATGCGGCCTGGGCCCGCGCCGCCAGCGCGGCTTGCTGCGCGGCCTGCACCGATGCGGCCGCACCGACCTGCTGATAGTTCAACGCGGCGCGCGCGCCTTCGGTTGCGGCAAGCGTCAGGTTTTGCTGGGCCGCGAAGATCATTCCGTACGTGATGATCGCGTACAGGATCAGGAAGAACACCGGGAGCATCAACGCAAATTCGATCGCCGTCGCGCCGCGCTCGCGACGCCGCATTCCGGATGCCGAACGAACCGCCGTCATTGCATTCCCCCGGTCGCGATCCGATACAGGCACCACAGCGCCGCGGGGATCACGAGAAACGCCGCATACGGCGAGGCCCGGAAACCGGCAATCTGCATCGTGGGGGAACGTCGCTGCCACAGTGCCGACACCGGCGTACGGGTAGCGAAGACCAGCGTGCCCGCATGCGCGAATGCCAGCAGGCTCGCGACGATCCAGAGCCACAGCAGCGCATGCGGGCCGCACCATGCGCCCAGCACCGCGAATACCTTGACGTCCGCGGCGCCCATGACGCGCAGCACAAAAAACGGGAAAAGAGCGAGAAAGCCGACCAGTACGCCGATGAGCGCGTGATTCACGGATATGCCGAATGGATTATGTCCGGCGAGCACAAATGCAGATACGAATCCACCGACCACCAGTGAATTCGGTATGCGCCTATGCCGGATGTCCTCGAGCGCGACGAGCGTCGCCCACGCGAGGAAAACCCCGACGCCAGTTAGCAGGATCATTTACGCCCCGAACGGCAAAACTTACCGCGCGGATTGCCGAAGCAATCCGCGCCCCTGACAACAGGGAAATGAGCAAAAGCTCGTTCGTTATGCCTTCGGCAACTGGTTCGCGATGTAGCTGAACGCCCCGGAAATGCCGCCCGTCAACGTGCCAACGGCAGTGACGAGAGCAACGGCGATCAACCCTGCGATGAGACCGTACTCGACCGCGGTAACCCCGTCTTCTTCCTTAAGGAAACGCTTGATGATTGCTTTCATTTTATTCCTCGTGCCTGCATTTACGTTTTCTGGCCTTTTATACGTATCGATCCCCGCATATCTGGCCGTTTGCCCCAACCGTTCGCCACATCTGCTGTAACGTCAACCGGGTGCGCTTTCTTTATAGGTCGCCCCGAAGGGCATTGCTCACGATTTGATGCAAGTTAACATTCGCGATAGCGCTCCTCCTCGAACGTAGTGTACCGAACCGTACATTTCCTTACATCTGCTCCCGATTCTATATCCGATCCTATTTAAGTTCCAACCTCTTTTAACCGCTCTGACGGGAAAAAAAGACCAGGAGCACGACGTATTTGTACGGCGTTTCGGTACGACTTACACATAGGATTTACGATAGGTTAGATGTGCACACCTAATCCACCAGTAAAACCATTGCCGTGTCCACCAAGCCTGCGGGGGACCCACGTTACGCCGCACGCGTAACGCCAATGTTGTGACGTTACGTTACGAAACGGCCGAAACCGTTCTCATTCATCCGCTCTTAAACAGATTCAACAATCTTTCAATTTCCGGAAGTCCCTTTTCCGACAAGGAATTGCCTCGTTTAAAACCCGTTGTCGAACCGTCGGCCATCGAAATGGCACGACAGTTGCAGAGTAGTCCTCGCATCACTCAACACAACGCAGTTCACAACACATTTTTAATGCGAGGAAGAAATGGACATTAAGGTTATCCCTCATGGCGTGTTCCGGACGACTCTGATCGCGGCCACCGTTGCAGCCATGCTCTCCCTCTCCGCGTGCGGCGGCTCCGGCTCCATCAGCCAGGGCCTCGGCGGCGGCTCCAGCTCGGGCGGCGGCGATACGATCTCCACGTCGGGCGGCAACGGCACGAGCGGCACCTCGGGTACGAGCGGCACCTCCGGCACCAGCGGGACCTCGGGCACGAGCGGCACGTCCGGCACCTCCGGTACCAGCGGAACCTCGGGTACGAGCGGCACGTCCGGCACCAGCGGAACGTCGGGAACGAGCGGTACGTCCGGCACCTCGGGTGTCTCGTCGAACGCCGTGGGAACTGTCCTCGCACAAACCAGCACGATCGCCACGGGCCTCGGCAGCACCGTCACGGGCCTCGGCACCGTCATCGCCGGCCAGTCGCTGCCGGGCGTCAATCCCGCCACCACGCAAGCCGCAGGCGGCATCGTGCAAAGCGTAGGCGGCGCTGTCACTGCGCTGGGCAACGGCCTCGGCAGCGGCCTCGGCCAGCTTGGCGCGACGAAGGACCCGGTCGGCACCACGGTCGCCAGCACCGGCGGCGTGGTCAATCAGCTCGGCGGCGCAGTCACGCAAACCGGCAATCTGGTCACGAGCCTCGGCAGCGGCCCGCTGTCGCCGCTCGCGCCTGTCACGGGCGCCGTCGGCGGCCTCGTATCGACGCTCGGCGGCGCCGTGTCGAACGGTGGCACCACGCTCACCAACGCGCTGTCGACCGGCCCGATCCAGCAGGTCACGCAAACGGTCAGCTCGGCCATCACACCGATCACGACGATGGTCGGCCAGACGACCCAGACGATCGGCGCGGCAACCGGCCTCGGCGCACCGGTCAACACGCTGCTCGGCACGGTCGGCAACGGGCTGAACCAGGCCGGCGCCCTGCTCGCATCGACGGGAGGCAACCCGGTCACCACGGGCCTCGGCGGCACCATCTCGTCGACTGGCAACACCGTGAAGGCCGTCGGCGGCCTGCTTACGGGCAGCACCGGCGGCGCGACCAACCCGCTCGCCCCGCTCACGGGTCTCGTTTCCACGGTGACCGGCGCACTCGGCGGCGCAACGGGCGGCGGCAGCGGCCCGCTCGCTCCGGTCACAGGCCTTGTGTCGACCGTCACCGGCGCACTGGGCGGCGCAGCAGGCGGCAGCGGCGGCCCGCTCGCTCCGGTGACCGGCCTCGTCTCGACGGTCACCGGCGCACTGGGCGGCGCAGCAGGCGGCAGCAGCGGCCCGCTCGCTCCGGTTACCGGCCTCGTCTCGACGGTCACCGGCGCGCTCGGCGGCGCAACGGGCGGTACCAGCGGCGGCCCGCTCGCACCGGTCACGGGTCTCCTCGGCGCCGTCACCGGCGCACTCGGCGGCGTAACGGGCGGCGGCAATCCGATTGCAGCTCCGGTCCCCGCAGCCACCAGCACCGTCAGTGCGCCGGCGCTGAGCGGCAGCACGGGTGCCGTCACGAGCTCCGGCTCCGGCACGAACCTGCTCGCACCCGTCACGTCGCTGATCGGCGGCTTGCTCGGCGGCACGCACAAGTAATCCGACATCCATTCATCGACAAGACAGCGAGGAGTCCATCATGCCCCAGCGTTCCAACACGACGACCACCCTGCGCCAATGGCGCGTACCCCTTACCGTTTTCGCAACGGCCTGCCTGCTCGCCGCGTGCGGCGGCAACAGCGTCAGCGCGCCGCCGAGTGCCAGCACCAGCGGGACGAGCGGCACCAGTGGCACGAGCGGTACCAGCGGGACGAGCGGCACCAGCGGCACGACGACCGGTACCAAAGGCGCCGTCAGCACGCTCGGCCAGACCGCGACCGACCTTGGCAGCACCATCGGGAACGTCAGCCTGCCGGGCCTCGGCGACGGCGTGACGAAGGGCGTCGGCAGCACCGTGTCGAGCACCGGCACGATCATCGACGCGGCCGCCGATGCGTTGAGCAACGGGCTCGGCCAGACCGGCTCGATCAAGGATCCGGTCGGCACGACGGTCGCCGGTCTCGGCAACGTCGTCGGCGCGACGAGCAACACGGTGTCCGGCCTGAGCTCGACGGTCAAGGCGCTGGGCACGGGCCCGCTGGCGCCGCTCGCACCGGTCACGACGTCGGTCGGCTCCGTGCTCGACACGGTCGCCAACGGCCTGACGGCCGCCGGCACGACGATCGGCTCGACGCTGTCGTCGGGCGCCGTGCAGCAGGTCACGCAACCGATCAGCTCGGCGATCACGCCGCTCGTGATCACGGCCGGCCAGGTCACGCAGCAGGTCGGCACGACGACCGGCCTCGGCCAACCCGTCTCGGGCCTGCTCGGCCAGATCGGCGGCGCCATCAGCTCGGCCGGCAAGCAGGTCGGCGGGACGTCGAGCCAGCCGCTCGTCGGCGACGTCGGCCAGCTCGTGACCGCGGTCGGCAACACCGTGACCAACGCGGGCGGCCTCGTCAATCCGAACGGCCCGAACGGCGCAGCCCCGATCCCCGGCCTGATCACGAGCCTCGTCGGCGGCTCGACGGCAACCGTTCAGAACGGCTCGTCGTCAAGTTCCGGTTCGACGAACCCGCTCGGCGGCCTGCTGTCGGGTCTCGGCTCCACGCCGCTCGGCTCGCTCACCGGCGCAACGGGCGGCTCGGGCAGCGGCCCGCTCGCACCGGTCACGGGCCTCGTCTCGACGGTCACCGGCGCGCTCGGCGGCGCGACGGGCGGCGCAGGCAGTGCAAACCCTCTCGCGCCCGTCACCGGTTTGCTGAATACTGTCACCGGAGCAGTGGGTGGTGCAGCAGGGTCCGGGGGCTCGAGCCCGCTCGCGCCGGTCACGTCGCTGGTCGGCAGCGTGTCGGGTACGGCATCGTCGGGCGGCGCTTCGACGGGCCTGCTGGCGCCGGTCACGGGGTTGCTGGGTACGCTGGGTAGCGTCGGCAAGTAAGGAGGACGGCCGCGCCATCGCAGCCGGAGCGAATGGCGCGGCCGTACGAATACAACCGGCATGGCGGCACGCGGCGCGCGACACCCAGGTGTCGCGTGCCGGCATTACAAAGAAGACGAAAAGCAAGGCCTACGAGGAAGAACAATGAAATCCAGACTCGACAGATGGATGATGATGCTCGCCATCGCGGCAGCAGGCACGGCACAGGCGCAAACGCGCGTCGGCGGCAACCCGCTCGATTCCCTTCCCCAGATCAACGCACCGAAGACGGGCCCGAACGTCACCGTTCAGGTCGCGCCGCAGGCGCCGCAATTACAGGAGCTGCTGTCGCGGCACCTGACGCCGAAGACGTTCCAGGTTGAAGGCGTGAAGTCGATACCGTTCGAGGAAATCACGCGCCGCTTCACGCCGCTCGTCGGCAAGGACATCACGATCGGCGAGCTGATCGAAACCGCCAACGGCGTGACGAAGCTGTACCAGGAACGCGGCTACGCGCTGTCGTTCGCGTTCGTTCCCGCGCAGACGTTCGAGAACGGCGTCGTGCGCATCACGGTGGTCGAAGGCTATGTGTCGGACGTCAAGGTCACCGGCAAACCCGGCGCGATGGAACCGAAGATTCGCGCGATTGCCGCGCACATCACGGCCGATCGCCCGCTGCGCCGCGCGACGTTCGAGCGTTACGTGAACACGTTCGGCCTGTTGCCCGGACTCACGGTGAAGGCGAACGTGCCGCCGCCGCAAACCACCGACGGCGCGACGACGCTCGAACTTGCGGTCGATCGCAAGCCGTTCAACGTCAGCACGGGGATCGACTTCAACCACCCGGGCGTCCAGGGCCTCATCACCGCGACCGAAAACGGCCTGACACGTTTCGGCGAGCAGTTGAGCATTTCGGCGCTCGCGCCGCCGGGACGCGATAAACAGACCTACTTCGCGTTCAGCGGCGCGGTGCCGGTCGGCAGCAACGGCCTGATCACGCGCCTCGATGCCAGCACGTATCGCGGCAAGCCGACCGACAATCCCGGCCTGCCGTCGTCGGTCGAGCGCACGGTCAAGAACGAGAAACTGGGTCTTTCGGCTTCCTATCCGATCTTGCTGAACAATCAGCGCAGCCTGCTCGGCACGGTGTCCGGCTATGCGTCGCACAACGAAGACCGTTACCAGAGCAAGATCAACGGCAACAGCATCGACACGCGCTCGCAAGTCCGCGTGCTGCAGATGCAGCTCGACTACACGAGCGTCCAGCCGAAACAGGTGCAGAAGCTGAGCGTCAACGTCGCGAAGGGCTTCAACATCCTCGGCGCGTCGAAAGCGCAGGACATCACCATCGGTACGACGACGACCTCGGTGGACAGCCCGATCTCGCTGACCTTCGTTCGCACCGGCGCGACCTTCACGCAGACGAACGAATGGCCGTTCCGGATCGGCACGTCGGTTTCGCTGACCGGGCAATACAGTCCCGACTCGCTGCCGACGTCCGAACAGGTCTCGTTCGGCTCGACCCGTTACGCGCTCGGCTATCAGCCGGGCGAAACGTCGGGCGACTCGGGCTGGGGGATGTCGCTGGAAATCAACCGCGGCTTCACGCCGGGCTGGACGTATCTGAAATCGATCACGCCGTACATCGCGTACGACATGGCGCGCGTATATCTGCACGCGGGCACGCCATCGCCGAATCGCATGTCATCGGTCGGCATCGGTGTGCGGCTCACGGACAGCCGCTACTACAGTCTCGACCTGAACGTCGCCAAACCGGTCGGCGATGCGCCGGTCGAAAGCGCGTCACGCAGCCCGCGCATCAACGCGGCGTTCTCTTATCAGCTCAACTGATCGGTCACCACAGAGTCACGAAACGGCCAGCGTCATGCTGGCCGTTTCGATTAGAGTCCCCTCTATCAAACGCGGCGTGCGGTTTCACGTATTCTGGCGAAGCTCGCAACATGCCCGCCCCATGCAGACGGTCGTGCGAGCGAATCGAACCGACATGCAAAACAAGGAGGACGACAATGATTCAACTGACCCGCCCGTTGCGCGCAATCGCCATCGCCGGCGCCCTGCTCGCATGCGCAGCCCCCACGTTCGCACAAGCCGACAGCCCCGTCGGCATGTGGCAAACGATCGACGACAACACCCATCAACCGAAGGCACTCGTGCAGATCGCCGAGGACGGCGACGGCGCGCTGACGGGCAAGGTCGTCAAGGGCCTCGGCGCGAACGATACGCCCGATCGCCGCTGCACTGCGTGCACGGACGAGCGCAAGGATCAGCTCATCAAGGGTATGACGATCATCAAGGCGATGAAGAAGGACGGCGACCACTGGGACGGCGGCAACATTCTCGACCCGGAGAACGGCAAGGTCTACAAGTGCAAGATGACGCTTGAAGACGGCGGCCAGAAGCTCGTGGTGCGCGGCTACATCGGCGTGTCGCTGCTGGGCCGGTCGCAGACCTGGGTTCGCCAGCAATAACGCCGTACGCGCCAGAACGCGCGGCTCAATGAAAAATCGGCCTGCGACGACGTCGCCAGGCCGATTTCTTTTGGTGCGCGCACAACGAAAAACCGATGGGCCTCACGCCGCGTGCTTCATCGCATCCGATGGATAGCTGCCCGGCGCACGATACGCCGGTGCCGCGTTGCTACGCGCCTCCGCCGCCTTCGATTGCGTGTGCTTGCGCATCCGCGCGGACAGTTCATTGCAGAGATTCATGCCGGCGTCGCCATAGAGCTCACGCATCACGTTCATCAGCGTGCCCGTTTCGTGCCACACCTTGAAGCGTCGGTGGCATGTTTGATACGACGGGTAACGGCGCGGCATGGCCGACCATGTGGCACCACTGTAGATTATCCAAAGCACACCGTTCAGCACGGCCCGCGTATTGGCTAACGGCCGGCCGCGCAACTCGGTGCGCGGCTGCATTTCGGGCAGAAGCGGCGCGACGCGGCGCCATTCGTGGTCGGTCAAATCGCGATACGGTGTCATGGACATCTCCAGCCTTAATAACCATGACACCACAATATCGGCTCACCTCAACGATGAATATAAGACAAATCCGAAAATACCCGGAGATTCGCTGAATTTAACCGAAATTGACGTTTAAATGCCGCCAATTACCCAAACCAGCAATCGGTTCAGGTCAACGACGTATCGACGATGCGGCGCGGTGTTTCGAGATACTCCTTCGACTGCATCTCGACGATGCGCGACACCGTACGCGCGAATTCGTTGGCCATCGGCCCTTCGACGTACAACGCCTCGGCCGGCACCGCCGCCGACATCAGCAGCTTGACCTTGTGGTCGTACAGCACGTCGATGAGCCACGTGAAGCGGCGGGCCTCGGACGCCATCCGCGGCGACATCTGCGGCACCTCGGACAGCACGATCGCATGGAAGCGGCTCGCCAGTTCGAGGTAGTCGTTCTGCGAACGCGGACCGCCGCACAGCGTCGCGAAATCGAACCACACGACGCCATCCGCCTTGCGCAGCGCCTTCAGCTCGCGCTTCTCGATATGCAGGATCGGGCTCTCGTCGGGCACGGCCGCGAGCTTGCCGAATGCATGGCGCAATTCGCGATCGGCCTCCGCGCCGAGCGGCGTGTGATACATCTTCACCTGCGCGAGCGTGCGCTGGCGATAGTCGACCCCCGCATCGACGTTGAGCACGTCGAGCTTTTCCTTGATCAGCGCGATCGCCGGCAGCATGCGGTCGCGATGCAGGCCATCCGGATACAGGTCATCGGGATCGTAATTGGACGTCATCACGAACTGCACGCCGTTGTTGAACAGGCGGTCGAGCAGACGGTACAGGATCATCGCGTCGGCGATGTCCGACACGTGGAACTCGTCGAAGCAGATCAGCCGGTAACGCTTCGCGATGCGTCGCGCGAGTTCGTCGAGCGGATCGGCCTGCCCTTTCAGTTCCTCGAGCTCACGGTGCACTTCGCGCATGAATTCGTGGAAATGCAGGCGCGTCTTGCGCTGCACGGGCACCACCGCGTAGAAGCTGTCCATCAGGAAGCTCTTGCCGCGGCCGACACCGCCCCACATGTAGACGCCGCGCGGGAGATCCGGGTGATTGATGAGCTTCTTGAACGCGTTCGAGCGGCGCGCCTTGTAGTCGACCCATTCGTCGAAACAGCGCTGCAGGCGATCGACGGCCGCGCGCTGAGCGGGATCGGACTGATAGCCGCGCGTAGTCAACTCGCGCGTGTAGTATTCGGTGACGTTCATCAGGGCAAACCGGAAAAAACAAAGGCGAGCGGGAAAACCCCGCCCGCCCTCGTCATGAGACGGTTGCGCCAGCCGGTGGCCGGCCGGCGCTATACCGCGCTCAGCTGTTCAGCGAGCGCTTGTCGACCGCGAGCGCCGCTTCGCGCATCACTTCCGACATCGACGGGTGCGGATGGCAGATGCGGGCGATGTCTTCCGACGCCGCCTTGAACTCCATCGCCACCACGGCTTCCGCGATCAGGTCCGACGCGTTCGCCGCGATCACGTGCACGCCGAGCAGCTCGTCGGTCTTCGCGTCCGCGATCATCTTCACGAAACCGTCCGGCGCGTTCATGCCGAGCGCGCGGCCGTTGATCGAGAACGGGAACTTGCCCGTCTTGATCTCGCGGCCTTCGGCCTTCAGCTGCTGCTCCGTCTTGCCGACCCATGCGATTTCCGGGTACGTGTAGATCACCCACGGAATGCAGTTGTAGTCGATGTGCGGCTTCTGGCCGTCGATCACTTCCGCGACCAGCACGCCTTCGTCTTCCGCCTTGTGCGCGAGCATCGGGCCGCGCACCACGTCGCCGATCGCGTACACGTTCGGCACCGCCGTGCGGCAGTGGTCGTCCACGTCGATGAAGCCGCGCTCGTTCGCCTTCAGGCCGATTGCCTCGAGGCCGAGGTTGTCGGTGTTCGGCACGCGGCCGACCGACACGATCAGGCGGTCGGCGTCGAGCGTCTGCGCGTTGCCGTCCTTGTCCGTGTAGGCGATCGACACGCCGTCGGCACTCGTCTTCACGTCGCCGATCTTCACGCCGAGATGGATGTCGAGGCCCTGCTTCTTGAACAGCTTCGCCGCTTCCTTCGCGAGCGCTTCGTCGGCTGCGCCGAGGAATGCCGGCAGCGCTTCGAGCACCGTCACTTCGGCGCCCAGACGACGCCACACCGAGCCGAGCTCGAGGCCGATCACGCCCGCGCCGATCACGGCGAGCTTCTTCGGCACCGAGTCGAACGTCAGCGCGCCTTCGTTGTCCGACACGATCTTGTTGTCGACCGGGATGTTCGGCAGGTGACGCGCCTTCGAGCCCGTCGCGATGATCACGTTCTTCGCGGTGACGACTTCGGTTTCGCCCTCTCCGCTCACTTCGATCTGCACGCCGGCGTCCGTCTTGCCGGTGAACTTGCCATGGCCCTTCAGCCAGGTGATCTTGTTCTTCTTAAACAGGAACTCGATCCCGCTCGTCATTTTCTCGACGATCGCGTCCTTGCGGCCGAGCATCTTCGCGACGTCGATCTTCACGCCGTCGACCGTGATGCCGTGGTCGGCCAGATGATGCGACGTGTTCTCGAACTCTTCCGACGACGCGAGCAGCGCCTTCGATGGGATGCAGCCGACGTTCAGGCAGGTACCGCCGAGCTTCAGCGCGCCGGCCGGGTTCTTCCACTTCTCGATACAGGCAACGGTCTTGCCGAGCTGCGCGGCGCGAATCGCGGCGATGTAGCCGCCGGGGCCGGCGCCGATCACGACGACGTCAAATTCCTTGGACATGACAATCCTTTCTACTTGTACGCCCGCACGCTCGCGCAGGTGCGCGAGCGTGCGGGGCGGGTCAATGCAGTGAGACTCGGCTTACAGGTCGAGCAGCAGGCGGGCCGGATCTTCCAGCGCATCCTTCATCGCGACGAGCGACAGGACGGCTTCGCGGCCGTCGATGATGCGGTGGTCGTACGACAGCGCGAGGTAGTTGATCGGGCGAATCACGATCTGGCCGTTTTCGACGACCGGGCGCTCCTTCGTCGCGTGCACGCCGAGGATGGCCGACTGCGGCGGGTTGATGATCGGGGTCGACAGCATCGAGCCGAACACGCCGCCGTTCGAGATCGAGAACGTACCGCCCGTCATTTCCTCGATCGACAGCTTGCCGTCCTTCGCCTTCTGGCCGAATTCGGCGATCTTCTTCTCGATCTCGGCGAGGCTCAGCTGATCCGCGTTGCGCAGGATCGGCACGACCAGGCCGCGCGGCGAACCGACCGCGATACCGATGTCGAAGTAGCCGTGGTAGACGATGTCGTTACCGTCGATCGACGCGTTCACGAGCGGGAACTTCTTCAGCGCGTGCACGGCCGCCTTCACGAAGAACGACATGAAGCCGAGCTTCACGCCGTGTTCCTTCTCGAACTTGTCCTTGTACTTGTTGCGCAGTTCCATGACCGGAGCCATGTTCACTTCGTTGAACGTCGTCAGGATCGCGTTGGTCTGCTGCGATTCGAGCAGGCGCTCGGCGATACGCGCACGCAGGCGCGACATCGGCACGCGCTGTTCCGGACGATCGTTCAGCCAGGTCGCTGCCGACGCCGGCACCTTCACTTCCGGCAGCGCCGGCTTCGCAGCAGCGGCCTTCGCCGGTGCGGCGGCCGGAGCCGCCTTCGGTGCGCTGCCTGCGGCCAGCGCGTCGCCCTTCGTGACGCGGCCGTCGCGGCCCGAACCTGCGACGTCGCCGGTCGACAGCCCCTTCTCGGCCAGCAGCTTCGCCGCGGCCGGCGATGCGGCGGCCGAGCTCGATGCGGTTGCAGCGGCCGGTTGCGCGGCCGGTGCGGCTGCAGCAGGCGCTGCCGCCGGCTTGACTTCGGCGGCGCCCGCCGCGGCTTCGGCAGCACCTGCCTTCGCTTCGGTGTCGATCGTCGCGATCACCTGATCGGCGACCACCGTGTCACCGTCGTTCTGCAGCACTTGCGCGAGCACGCCCGCGGCCGGTGCCGGCACTTCGAGGACGACCTTGTCGGTCTCGAGTTCGATCAGGATTTCGTCCTGCGCGACTGCTTCGCCCGGCTTCTTCTTCCACTGCAGCATGGTGGCTTCCGACACCGACTCCGACAGCTGGGGGACTTTGACTTCTACGATAGCCATGTGATTTTCCTGGATGCTTAATCTGGGGTGTGACGAGGTTCGTGCGATTCCCTCGGCCGGTGCGGCGCGCGACGCGCCCGGCGGCCATAAGGGACGGGAAAGCGCCGCGCGCCTTCCCGTTTCGCTTGACGTCGGTTATTTCGCGATCGATGCGCTCTTCAGGCGGCCGAATGCACCTTCGATCAGGGCCTTCTGCTGCTCGTAGTGCTTCGCGTAGTAGCCAACCGCCGGCGAGGCCGAAGCCGGACGGCCGCTGTATGCCAGCTTCTGCCCTTCCTTCATGCCTTCCTTCAGGTGGTGCTCGACGTAGAACCAGGGGCCCTGGTTCTGCGGCTCGTCCTGCACCCAGACCACTTCAGTCGCGTTCTCGTACTTCTTCATTTCGGCTTCGAACTGCTTGTGCGCGAACGGATACAGCTGCTCGATACGGATGATCGCGACGTCGTTCGCCTTCGCTTCGCGGCGGTGCGCGACGAGGTCGTAGTACACGCGGCCCGAGCACACCAGCACGCGCTTGACCTTCTTCGCGTCGATGCCGCCGTCGGTTTCGCCCAGCACCGGCTGGAACGAACCCTTCGCCAGTTCCGACAGGTCCGACACCGCTTCCTTGTGACGCAGCAGCGACTTCGGCGTGGCGACGATCAGCGGCTTGCGGAACAGGCGGATCATCTGGCGACGCAGCAGGTGGAAGATCTGCGCCGGCGTCGTCGGCTGGACGACCTGCATGTTGTGGTCGGCACACAGTTGCAGGAAACGCTCGATACGCGTGGACGAGTGTTCCGGACCCTGGCCTTCGTAGCCGTGCGGCAGCAGCATCGTGAGCCCCGACACGCGGCCCCACTTCACTTCGCCCGACGAGATGAACTGGTCGATCACGACCTGCGCGCCGTTGACGAAGTCGCCGAACTGCGCTTCCCACAGCACGAGCGTGTTCGGCTCGGCGGTCGAGTAACCGTATTCGAAGCCCAGCACCGCTTCTTCCGACAGCACCGAGTCGATCACCGTGAACTTCGCCTGACCGTCGGCGATGTTCTGCAGCGGCACGTACGTGCCGTCGTTCCAGCGCTCGCGGTTCTGGTCGTGCAGCACCGCGTGACGGTGCGTGAACGTGCCGCGACCCGAGTCCTGACCCGTCAGGCGCACCGAATAGCCCGATGCGACGAGCGACGCGAACGCAAGATGTTCGCCCATGCCCCAGTCGAGCGGCTGGTCGCCGCGCGCCATGTTGCGACGGTCGTTGATCACGCGCTCGACGAGCGGGTGAACCTTGAAGTTTTCCGGGACCGTCGTGATGCGTTCGCCCAGGCGCTTCAGTTCGGCGAGCGGCACGGCCGTGTCGGCTGCGTCCGTCCACTTGCGGTTCAGGAACGGAACCCAGTCGACCGCGTACTTGCTCTTGTAGTTCGACAGGACCGGATCGACGGTGTGGTGGCCGTCGTCCATCGCCTTGCGGTACGCCTTCACGTAGTTGTCGGCGTCTTCCGCGGTGATCACGCCCTGCTGCACGAGCTTCTCGGCGTACAGCGCACGGGTGCCCGGGTGCTGCGCGATCTTCTTGTACATCAGCGGCTGCGTGACCGCCGGCGTGTCCTGCTCGTTGTGACCCAGCTTGCGGAAGCAGACGATGTCGATCACGACATCCTTGTGGAACTGCATCCGGTAGTCGATCGCGATCTGGATCGCGAGCACGACGGCTTCCGGATCGTCGCCGTTCACGTGCAGCACCGGCGCTTCGATCATCTTGACGACGTCGGTACAGTACAGCGTCGAGCGCGCGTCGCGCGGGTCGGACGTCGTGAAGCCGATCTGGTTGTTGATGACGATGTGCAGCGTGCCGTGCGTGCCGTAACCGCGCGTCTGCGCGAGGTTCAGCGTTTCCATCACGACGCCCTGGCCGGCGAAGGCCGCGTCGCCGTGGATCTGCACCGGCAGCACTTGCAGGCCGTCTTCGTCGCCGCGACGGTCCATCCGCGCCTTCGCAGAACCTTCGACCACCGGGTTCACGATTTCGAGGTGCGAAGGATTGAACGCGAGCGACAGGTGGACCGGGCCGCCTTCCGTCGACACGTCCGACGAGAAGCCCTTGTGATACTTCACGTCACCGGCCGGCAGGTCGTCGACGTGCTTGCCTTCGAATTCGGCGAACAGGTCGGCCGGCATCTTGCCCAGCGTGTTGACCAGCACGTTCAGACGGCCGCGGTGCGCCATGCCGATGATGATTTCCTGCACGCCGCGCTTGCCCGCGTGCTGGACGACTTCGTCCATCGCCGCGATGAAGCTTTCGCCGCCTTCGAGCGAGAAGCGCTTCTGGCCGACGTACTTGGTGTGCAGGTAGCGCTCGAGGCCTTCGGCGGCCGTCAGGCGATTCAGGATGTGCTTCTTCTTGTCGACCGAGAACGACGGCGTCGCGCGGGTCGATTCCAGACGCTCCTGCCACCAGCGCTTCTGTTCCGGGTCGCTGATGTACATGTACTCGGCGCCGATCGTGCCGCAGTACGTGTCGCGCAGGCCCTTGACGATGTCGCGCAGCGAAGCCTGGTCGAAACCGAAGTACAGGTTGCTGGCGCTGTACGTCTGGTCGAGATCGCCTTCGGAGAAGTCGTAGAACGCGGGTTCGAGCTCGGGAATGGCGGGACGTTCGCGACGCTTCAGCGGATCGAGGTTGGCCCATTGCGAGCCGAGGAAGCGGTAGGCGCTGATCAGCGACTGGACGTGCACCTGCTTGCGTGCGGTCGCGAGGTTGCTCGTGCTTTCGCGCGGGATGAAGGCATTGGCCTTCGCGCGCTCGGCGAACGATTCGACGATCGGGAAGTGAGCGACGTCATTGGCGTTGGAGCCGTCCGTCGCAGGCACGTTCTGCAGCGCGTCGAAATACTCTCGCCAGTTCTCCGGCACCGATGCCGGATTGTTGAGGTATGCATCGTACAGTTCTTCAACGTACGAAGCATTGCCGCCGAACAGATAGGAGTTCAGCTGAAACTGCTTCATTACATCTGACATTTTACGCTCACCTTTCTTCGAGCTTCTCGAGAAATAGCGGGTTACTCAACCTTCCGCGACACGGCCTGACCGTTTAGCGGATTGCGAATCAAGTCTTGCTTGGAAGGACCTAAAACTTGCGTGCGCGCAGCATATCACAGAACCGATACCGGAGTTCACGGCGAAATGTGCCCGAAAGCACCGCGCGGCGGGGTTTTGCCGGATTGTCGCGACCCGCCGGAACAGTGTTTTGCAGGCAATCCGGTTGCGCGATGCGCGGATGCAAAAAAGGCTGCCCGAAGGCAGCCTTTTTCGTCGTGCTCGGGAACGGTCGATGCTTAGTCGACCGCGCCTTCGCGGCTCGCGCGGCGACGCTCGTGCTCCTTCAGGAAGCGCTTGCGCAGGCGGATCGACTGCGGCGTCACTTCGACGAGCTCGTCGTCGTCGATGAATTCGACCGCGTACTCCAGTGACATCTGGACCGGCGGCACGAGACGCACGGCTTCGTCGGTACCCGACGCGCGCACGTTGGTCAGCTGCTTGCCCTTGATCGGGTTCACGACGAGGTCGTTGTCGCGGCTGTGGATGCCGATGATCATGCCCTCATACAACGCGTCGCCCGGCTTCACGAACATGCGGCCGCGATCCTGCAGCTTCCACAGTGCGTAGGCGACCGCTGCGCCGTCGTCCTGCGAGATCAGCACGCCGTTGCGGCGCTCGAACACCGAGCCGTCCTTGACCGGTGCGTACGAGTCGAAGATGTGGCTCATCAGGCCCGTGCCGCGCGTGAGCGTCAGGAATTCGCTCTGGAAGCCGATCAGGCCGCGCGCCGAGATCTTGTATTCCAGGCGCGTACGGCCGCGGCCGTCCGACGCCATGTCGAGCATTTCACCCTTGCGGCGGCCGAGCTCTTCCATCACGCCGCCCTGGTGTTCGTCCTCGACGTCGACCGTCAGCAGCTCATACGGCTCGTGACGCACGCCGTCGATTTCCTGCATCACGACGCGCGGACGCGACACGGCCAGCTCGTAGCCTTCGCGGCGCATGTTCTCGACGAGGATCGTCAGGTGCAGTTCGCCGCGGCCCGACACTTCGAACACCGTTTCGTCGCCGGTATCCTTCACACGCAGCGCGACGTTGTGGTTCAGCTCCTTCATCAGGCGGTCGCGGATCTGGCGGCTCGTCACGAACTTGCCTTCGCGGCCGGCGAGCGGCGACGAGTTGACGAGGAAGTTCATCGTCAGCGTCGGTTCGTCGACGGTGATCATCGGCAGCGCTTCCGGCGTGTCGACCGCGCAGATCGTCGCGCCGATGCCGACGTCTTCAATCCCGTTGATCAGCACGATGTCGCCCGCTTCGGCCGATTCGACCTGCACGCGCTCCAGACCCTTGAACGACAGCACCTGGTTGATCTTGCGGTTCAGCACGTCGCCTTCCGGGCCGAAACGCATCACGACCGGCTGGCCCGGCTTGATGCGGCCGCGCGTGATGCGGCCGACGCCGATCCGGCCGACGTACGTCGAATAGTCGAGCGACGTGATCTGGAGCTGCAGCGGCGCTTCCGGATCGGCCGGGCGAACCGGCACGTGCTCGAGGATCGCCTCGAACAGCGGGCGCATGTCGCCTTCGCGCGCCGCCGGGTCGAGCGACGCATAGCCGTTCAGGCCCGATGCGTAGACGATCGGGAAGTCGAGCTGCTCTTCGGTCGCGCCAAGCTTGTCGAACAGGTCGAAGGTCTGGTTGATCACCCAGTCGATCCGCGCGCCCGGACGGTCGATCTTGTTGACGACGACGATCGGCTTCAGGCCGAGCGCGAGCGCCTTCTTCGTGACGAAGCGCGTTTGCGGCATCGGGCCCTCGACCGCGTCGACGAGCAGCAGCACCGAGTCGACCATCGACAGCACGCGCTCGACTTCGCCGCCGAAGTCCGCGTGCCCCGGGGTGTCGACGATGTTGACGTGCGTGCCTTCGTATTCGACCGCGCAGTTCTTCGCGAGAATCGTGATCCCGCGCTCTTTTTCGATGTCGTTCGAGTCCATCACCCGCTCCGCAACCTGCTGGTTGTCGCGGAAGGTGCCGGACTGGCGGAGCAGCTGGTCGACGAGCGTGGTCTTGCCGTGGTCGACGTGGGCAATGATGGCGATATTGCGAAGGGCGCGGGTCATAGAAACCTGGAAATCGTTTGAACGCGCAAACGCGCGCGCTCGTTTTTCACGGCGCGCGCGTTGCAGCTTGGAGAGCCTCAAATTATAGCACGTACTCGTGTCGACGGCTGACCCGCGCGCTGCAACGCAACAAAACGGGCTGCGCCAACCCGCTTCGCCCCCTCCGCGCCCGGACGAAAAACCTTATCGAGATAAGGGATTCTCGCCGTGCTGAGCACGCGCTTTGCCGTTCGATTAACATTTGCCGCGGCAAGCAATTGTACCTATACTGCTGCCTAGTCAACTATTGCAGCTTCAGGGTTTTATGTCGGATTCTCCTACCCCACCGCCCGTTTCGCCGTTGTCCACGTATCAGATGAACGACAGCGTCGGTTATCTGATGTCGCGCGTGAAGTCCGTGATGACCAACCTCGTCACGCAACGCACGCAGGAAGAGCTAGGCATCACGGGCACGCAGGCGAGCATGCTGTTCATGATCGCGGTCGGCAAGTGTTCGACGGCCGCCGAACTGGCGCGCGAATACGGGATCGACGCAAGCGCGGTCACGCGCCTGCTCGACCGGGTCGAGAAACGCGGCCTGCTGTCGCGCGTGCGCAGCATCGAGGACCGGCGCGTCGTGCGCCTCGAACTCACCGACGAAGGCCGTGCGCTGGCCGAACGGCTGCCGCCCATTTTTCGCAGCGTGCTCGACCAGGTGCTGGACGGGTTTACGCCGGAAGAAGTCGGGTTCCTGAAGAGCATGCTGCGCCGCATTCTCAGCAACTATTGCGAAACGGCCGGCGGCAGCATCACGTAATAGTTGCCATAACAATTACTTTTGACAGATTAATGTAAGGAAATCCTTGCAGTGTCCATCATTCATTCCGAGTCAGGGGTTAGCGCGATGAAAACCTCCCCGTTGTCCGTGCGCGCCGGGTCGTGCCGCGCCGCCGTCGCCGCCGCGGTCGCCGCGCTGGCGCTGGCGGGCTGCGCGAATTACATCGGCATCAAGAGCGACAAGCAGATCGCCCCCGCGTCGCAATTCGAATCCGCCCAGAGCCTGCCCGCCCAGGGCGGCCAGTGGCCGGCGCTCGACTGGGCCAGCCAGTTCGGCGACCCGCAACTGCCGAAGCTGATCGACGAAGCGCTGCAGGGCAACCCGTCGATCGCCCAGGCGCAGGCGCGCATCGCGAAGGCGTCGTCGTACATCGAATCGTCCCGCTCGAACCTGATGCCGAAGGCCGAAGCCAGCTATTCGTGGACGCGCGAGCTGTATTCGTCGAACGCGCTGTTCCCGCCTCCGTACGGCGGCCAGTGGTACAGCGAGAACAATGCGCTCGCGAGCGCGTCGTGGGAACTCGACCTGTGGGGCAAGAACCGCGAACGCCTGCACACGGCCGTGTCGCAGGAAAAGGCCGCCGAAGCCGACATGCAGCAAGCGCGCATCACGCTCGCGTCGTCGGTCGCGCGCACCTACAACTCGCTCGCGCAGCTCTATGCGCTGCGCGACATCGCGCAGCGCGAGATCACCAACCGCGAGACAGTCGGCAAGATCACCGACGGCCGCGTCTCGGCCGGCCTCGACACCAACGTCGAACGCCAGACGGCCCGCGGCAATATCGCGACGACCCAGGCTTCGCTGTCGGACCTCGACGGCCAGATCACGACCGTGCGGTACCAGCTCGCCGCGCTGCTGGGCAAGGGTCCGGATCGCGGGCTGCAGATCGCGGCGCCCGTGATGAACCCGAGCGGCGACGTCACGCTGCCCGGCAACCTGCCGGCCGATCTCGTGTCGCGCCGCCCCGACATCGTCGCCGCGCGCTGGCAGGTCGAAGCCGCGATGCACGACGTGAAGGAAGCGAAGGCCGAGTTCTACCCCGACGTGAACCTCGCGGCCGGCTTCGGCTTCGATGCGTTCGGCTGGGGCAAATTCCTGAACTTCGCGAGCCGCCAGGCGCAGTTCGGCCCGGCGATCCACCTGCCGATCTTCGATGCCGGCGCGCTGCGCGCCCAGCTCAAGGGCCGCTACGCCGACTTCGATCTGTCGGTCGCGAACTACAACCAGACGCTGATCAGCGCGCTGAACGACGTCGCGACGCAGGTCGCGTCGATCCGCGCGGTCGATCGCCAGATGGGCGACGCGCAACGTGCGCTCGACGCATCGACGCGTGCGTACGATCTCGCGGTCATCCGCTACAAGGCCGGCCTGTCGCCGCAACTGCAGGTGCTGACGGCGGACAGCAACCGCCTCGCATCGGAGCAGACGGTGACCAACCTGAAGATGCGTCGCCGCGACATGCAGCTCGCGCTGATCAAGGCGCTCGGCGGCGGGTTCGACGCGACCGGCACGCCACTCGCCGCGCCCGATGCGGCCACGCCGACCAAACAAGCCGCCAACTGAGCCGGCGCCACCACTACGCAGACACTCGAAATAACGGACGGAGAAAATCGCCATGAGCGACCAACAAAACGCCGCCAGCGCGCAGCCGCAGAACAACGGCAAGCGCAAACGAATGATGACGCTGCTCGTCGCGGTCATCGTGATCGCGGCCATCGCGTACGGCCTGTACTACTTCCTCGTCGCCCGCTTCCATGAAGACACCGACGATGCGTACGTGAACGGCAACGTCGTGCAGATCACGCCGCAGGTCACCGGCACCGTGATCGCCGTGAAGGCGGACGATACGCAGACGGTCAAGGCCGGCGACCCGCTCGTCGTGCTCGACCCGGCCGATTCGCAGGTCGCGCTGCAGCAGGCGGAAGCGAACCTCGCGCAAACGGTGCGCCAGGTGCGCGGCCTGTTCGTCAACGACGACCAGTACCGCGCGCAAGTCGCGCTGCGCCAGTCCGACCTGTCGAAGGCGCAGGACGACCTGCGTCGTCGCCTCGCCGTCGCGCAGACGGGCGCCGTGTCGCAGGAAGAAATCTCGCACGCCCGCGACGCGGTGAAAGCCGCGCAGGCATCGGTCGATGCCGCCCAGCAGCAACTCGCGTCGAATCGTGCATTGACCGCGAACACGACGATCGCATCGCACCCGAACGTGATGGCCGCCGCCGCGAAGGTGCGCGACGCGTACCTCGCGAACGCGCGTAACGTGCTGCCGGCGCCGGTCACCGGGTACGTCGCGAAGCGCTCGGTGCAGGTCGGCCAGCGCGTGTCGCCCGGCAACCCGCTGATGTCGGTGGTGCCGCTCAATGCCGTGTGGGTCGACGCGAACTTCAAGGAAGTCCAGCTCAAGCACATGCGCATCGGCCAGCCGGTCGAGATGACGGCCGACATCTACGGCTCGTCGGTCACGTATCACGGCAAGGTCGTCGGCTTCTCGGCCGGCACGGGCTCGGCGTTCTCGCTGCTGCCGGCGCAGAACGCGACCGGCAACTGGATCAAGGTCGTGCAGCGCCTGCCGGTGCGGATCGAGCTCGACCCGAAGGATCTCGACAAGCATCCGCTGCGCATCGGCCTGTCGATGCAGGTCGACGTGGACATCAAGGACGAACGCGGCGACCAGCTCGTCAACGCGCCGAACACCGTCTACGAGACCAACGTGTTCGCGAAATACGGCGACGAAGCCGACGCCGAAATCGCGCGCATCATCGCCGAAAACGCAGGCGGCAACACGTCGGCGCCGGTCGCGGCGAAGCAGAACAGCGCCGCGAAAATGATGTAACCGCTCCGACTCCGGAAAGACAACCGACATGGCACAGGCTCCTGTCTCCTACCCGCCCCTGCAGGGCGGGCAACTCCTGCTCGGGACGATCGCGGTATCGCTCGCGGTGTTCATGAACGTGCTCGACACGTCCATCGCGAACGTCGCGATCCCGACCATCTCGGGCGACCTCGGCGTGTCGTCCGACCAGGGCACGTGGGTCATCACGTCGTTCGCGGTCGCGAACGCAATCTCGGTGCCGCTGACCGGCTGGCTGACCGACCGTTTCGGGCAAGTCCGCCTGTTCCTCGCGTCGATCATCCTGTTCGTCATCTCGTCGTGGATGTGCGGGCTGGCGCCGAGCCTGCCATTCCTGCTCGCATCGCGCGTGCTCCAGGGCGCCGTCGCGGGCCCGATGATTCCGCTGTCGCAAGCGCTTCTGCTGTCGAGCTATCCGCGGGCGAAGGCGCCGATGGCGCTCGCACTATGGGCGATGACGACGCTGATCGCCCCCGTCGCGGGCCCGATTCTCGGCGGCTGGATCTCGGACAACTATTCGTGGCCGTGGATCTTCTACGTCAACATCCCGGTTGGCATCGCCGCCGCCGCCGCGACGTGGATGATCTACCGCAATCGGGAGTCCGCCGTGCGCCGCGCGCCGATCGACGGCGTGGGCCTCGCGCTGCTGGTCGTCTGGGTCGGCTCGCTGCAGATCATGCTCGACAAGGGCAAGGATCTGGACTGGTTCGCGTCGACGACCATCGTCGTGCTCGCGCTGACCGCCGTCATTGCTTTCGCGTTCTTCGTGATCTGGGAGCTGACCGCCGAGCACCCGGTCGTCGACCTGTCGCTGTTCCGCATACGAAACTTCACCGGCGGCACCGTCGCGCTGTCGATCGGGTACGGCCTGTACTTCGGCAATCTCGTGCTGCTACCGCTGTGGCTGCAGACGCAAATCGGCTACACCGCGACCGACGCCGGCCTCGTGATGGCGCCGGTCGGGTTGTTCGCCATCCTGTTGTCGCCACTCACCGGGAAGTATCTGCCGCGCACCGATCCGCGCTTCATCTCGACGGCGTCATTCCTCACGTTCGCGCTGTGCTTCTGGATGCGTTCGCGCTACACGACCGGCGTCGACGAATGGTCGCTGACGCTGCCGACGCTCGTGCAGGGCATCGCGATGGCCGGGTTCTTCATCCCGCTCGTGTCGATCACGCTGTCCGGCCTGCCCGGCCACCGCATTCCCGCGGCTTCCGGCCTGTCGAACTTCGTGCGGATCATGTGCGGCGGCATCGGCACGTCGATCTTCCAGACCGCGTGGGATCATCGGAACAACTTCCACCACGCGCAACTGGTCGAGCAGGCGAACCCGTACAACCCGACGTTCAACCAAGCCGTCACCCAGATGGGCAACCTCGGGCTCACGCGGGAGCAGGCACACGGCCTGATCAACAACATGGCCACGCAGCAGGCTGCACAGCTCGGCGTGAACGATCTGTTCTACATTTCGGCGGCGATCTTCGTGCTGCTGATCGGACTGATCTGGATCACGAAGCCCGAACGCGCGGGCGGCGGCGATGCAGGTGCAGCGGCGTCGGCCGCGCACTGAGCGCCACGTTCAACGCAACGTACCCAACAAAAAACCCGGCCGACCTCGACCGGGTTTTTTAATTCCGCCGATGGCGCTTGCGCGCCTCGCATCACTCAGCCGTCACGACGAGCCGTTCCGGTGCGAGCACGCCATTCGCCTTGCGCGCGACACCGAGCAGCCGCGTTGCGTCGTACACGCGCACGCGCTCGCCTTCGGCCGCATCGATCGAATCAAGCGCCGACAGCGGGAGGCGCTGCCCGTGGAGGAAGCGCTTCGCGCTTGCTTCGTCGAGACGCACCAGCGGAAACGTCGACAGCAGCGCATCGACCGGCTGCAGCCATGCATCGCGCGCCGATTCGGCAGCGTCCGACAGCGCGTCGAGCGTCACCGCATGCTCGAGCGTCAGCGCACCGACGCCCGTGCGACGCAGCATCGTCAGATGCGCGCCGCAACCCAGCGCCTCGCCGATATCCTCGGCCAGCGTGCGCACATACGTGCCTTTGCTGCAGGTCACGCGAAACGTCACGTCGGGCAACTCGCAAGAGAGCAGTTCGAGCGCGTGGATCGTCACGTTGCGACCTTCCCGCTCGACGGTCTGACCAGCGCGCGCATATTCATACAGCGGCTTGCCGTCGCGCTTGAGCGCCGAATACATCGGCGGCACCTGCACGATGTCGCCGGTGAAGCGCACGAGCGCGGCTTCCACCGCCGCCCGATCGCATTCGACCGGCCGCGTGTCGATTACGTCGCCTTCCGCGTCGCCCGTGGCCGTGCGCTGGCCGAGATGCATCGTCGCTTCATAGGTCTTGTCGGCGTCGAGCAAATCCTGCGAAAACTTGGTCGCTTCGCCGAAACACAACGGCAGCAGGCCCGAAGCCAGCGGATCGAGCGTGCCGGTGTGGCCGGCCTTCTTCGCAAGAAGCAGACGCTTCGCGCGAATCAGCGCATCGTTGCTGGACAGGCCGACCGGCTTGTCCAGCAGAAGAACGCCGTCCAGCACGCGCCGAGGCACGCGCGGACGTTGGGGTGCTGCATTCGTCATAGGCCCGTCGAGCTCAGTCGTCCTTGGCAGGCGCGTCGGCCTCGTCGTCGTCCTTCGCGCGAGTCGAGTTCGCTTCCTTGATCAGGCGCGACATTTCGACGGCCTTCTCGATCGTCTGGTCGTAATGGAAATGCAGCGTCGGCACCGTATGAATGTGCAGGCGCTTGAACAGCAGGTTGTGCAGGTGACCCGACGCATGGTTCAGCGCCTCCTGCGTCTTGTCCGGATCGCCGGTGAGCGCCGTGAAGTAGACCTTCGCGTGCGCATAGTCCGGCGTGAGTTCCACGCTCTGGATGGTCACGATGCCGACGCGCGGATCCTTGACCTCGCGCATGATGAGTTCGGACAGATCGCGCTGAATCTGGTCGGCGATCTGAACGTTGCGATTGGGGGAAGTACGTTTCCTGGACATGATCGATCCGTGATCCGTTTATCAGGATGAAGCGACGGCCGCTTTCGGCACGCCACCATGAAAATGGGCGGGACAGGCCCAAGCCTGCCCCGCCCATGAGCCGATGCGCGACGATTACAGCGTACGCGCGACTTCGGTCACTTCGAAGACTTCGAACTGGTCGCCTTCGACGATGTCGTTGAAGTTCTTCACCGACATACCGCACTCGAAGCCTTGCTTCACTTCCTTCACGTCGTCCTTGAAGCGCTTCAGCGATTCGAGTTCGCCTGTGAAGATCACGACGTTGTTGCGCAGCACGCGCACCGACGACGAGCGCTTGACGATACCGTCCGTCACCATACAGCCGGCGACCGTGCCGATCTTCGGTACCTTGAAGACCTGGCGCACCTCGACCATGCCGGTGATGACTTCGCGCTTCTCCGGCGCCAGCATGCCCGACATCGCCGCCTTCACCTCATCCACTGCGTCGTAGATGATGTTGTAGTAGCGGATATCGATACCGTTCGCCTCGGCCAGCTTGCGTGCCTGAGCGTCCGCACGGGTGTTGAAGCCGATGATGACCGCCTTCGATGCCGTCGCGAGGTTGACGTCGTTTTCGCTGATGCCACCGACCGCGCTGTGCACGATCTGCACGCGCACTTCGTCGGTCGACAGCTTGAGCAGCGACTGCACGAGCGCTTCCTGCGAACCCTGCACGTCGGCCTTGATGATGAGCGGCAGGTTCTGCACTTCGCCTTCGCCCATCTGCTCGAGCATGCTTTCCAGCTTCGCGGCCTGCTGCTTCGCGAGCTTCACGTCGCGGAACTTGCCCTGACGGAACAGCGCGATTTCACGTGCCTTGCGCTCGTCCGGCAGCACGATCACTTCCTCGCCCGCACCCGGCACTTCCGACAGACCCTGGATTTCAACCGGGATCGACGGGCCGGCTTCCTTCGTCGGCTTGCCGTTCTCGTCGAGCATCGCACGGACGCGGCCGTAGGCCGTACCCGCCAGCACGATGTCGCCGCGGTTCAGCGTACCGGACTGCACGAGGATCGTCGCGACCGGGCCTTTACCCTTGTCGAGCTTCGCTTCGATCACGATGCCCTTGGCCGGCGCTTCGACCGGTGCCTTCAGTTCCAGCACTTCGGCCTGCAGCAGCACGTTCTCGAGCAGATCGTCGATACCCGCGCCCGTCTTCGCCGACACCGGCACGAACGGCGAATCGCCACCGTACTCTTCCGGCACGACGCCTTCCGCGACCAGCTCCTGCTTGACGCGATCGGGGTTCGCATCCGGCTTGTCGATCTTGTTGATCGCGACGACGATCGGCACGCCGCCCGCCTTCGCGTGGGCGATGGCTTCCTTCGTCTGCGGCATCACACCGTCGTCGGCTGCCACCACCAGCACCACGATGTCGGTCGCCTTCGCGCCGCGTGCACGCATTGCCGTGAACGCTTCGTGACCCGGCGTATCGAGGAACGTGATGACGCCACGCGGCGTTTCGACGTGATACGCGCCGATGTGCTGCGTAATGCCGCCCGCTTCGCCCGCAGCCACCTTCGCGCGGCGGATGTGGTCGAGCAGCGAGGTCTTGCCGTGGTCGACGTGACCCATCACCGTGACGACCGGCGGACGCGGCAGTTGCTCCGCATCGGTACCGGTTTCGCCTTCGACGAGCAGCGCTTCCGGATCGTCCAGCTTCGCGGCAACCGCGCGGTGGCCCAGTTCCTCGACGATGATCATCGCCGTTTCCTGGTCCAGCACCTGGTTGATCGTGACCATCTGGCCCATTTTCATCATCACCTTGATGACTTCGGAGGCCTTGATCGACATCTTGTGCGCGAGATCGGCAACCGACACGGTTTCCGGCACGTGCACTTCGCGAACGATCGGTTCGGTCGGCGCCTGGAACGACGATGCGCTGTCCTGGTGACGGCCGCGCCCCTTCGGGCCGCCGCGCCAGCCGCGGTCCACGCCGCCGCTCGAGTCGCCGCGCGTCTTGATGCCGCGGCGCTTCGATGCGTCGTCCTGCCAGCCGCCCTTGCCTGCGCCCGGCTTCTTGTTGCGGTCGCCCGCACCTGCCGGCGCCTGCGTGGTGGCCGGAGCCGCCGCACCAGCCGGCTTCTTCACGGCCGGACGCGCCTGTGCGCCTTCCGGCTTCGCCGGCTTGTGCAGCGTGCCCTTCGCTTCAGCCGGCTTCGGCGGCTCGACCGGCTTCGGCGGCTCGACTGCCTTGACCACGGCCTTGCGCGGCGTGTTCATCATTTCGCGGATCGCGCGTGCTTCGGCTTCTGCCGCCGCGCGACGCTTGCTGATCTCTTCCTGCTCGGCGCGCGCCTTGTCGGCTGCCTCGCGGGCAGCGTCCTCGGCCTTCTTCGCCGCTTCGCGCTGGGCCGCGCGTTCGGCGGCTGCGCGTGCTTCGTCCTGCGCGGACTGCGTCGGCGTCGCTTCCTGCTCGGCAGCAGCAGCCTGCTGCGCTGCCGCCTGCTGCTGGGCTGCGGCGGCTTCCGCCGCGGCACGCTTCGCCGCCGCTTCTTCCTCGGCGCGACGGCGCTCGGCCTCGGCCGCTTCCTCGCGGGCGCGACGTTCGGCTTCCTCGCGTTCGAGGCGTTCCTGACGCTCGCGCAACTCCTGCGCCTGCTTCTCGAGCAGCTCGGCCTCGCGGCGCGCCTCTTCCTCGCGACGCTTCAGTTCTGCATCGTCGTCCGCTTCGGCGACCTGCGCCTGACCCTGTTCCGCACCATCGGCCACGTCGTCGCGCTTGACGAACGTACGCTTCTTGCGGACCTCGACCTGAATGGTGCGAGCCTTGCCCGTCGCGTCAGATTGCTTGATCTCCGACGTATGCTTGCGGGTCAGCGTGATCTTGCGCTTGTCGCCGTCGGTTGCGCCGTGCGACTTGCGCAAATGATCGAGCAGACGCGCCTTGTCCGTTTCGGACAGCGCATCGTCTTCACTCGCTTTCTGGACGCCCGCTGCCTGCAGCTGTTCGAGCAGCACACCAGCAGGCATTTTCAGTTCCGCGGCAAATTGGGCTACGTTGTTACTCGCCATTCATTCCTCTTAGTGCAAGGACCGATTCCTTGCGGTTAGCATCGGGTCAGGCCATACGGCCGCCATCAAATCAGTGCGCCATGGTCATTTCTCACTGGAACCAATGTTCACGTGCTTTCATGATCAACGCCTTAGCGGCATCCTCTTCCATTCCGGTCATGTCGACCAGTTCATCTACAGCCAGCTCGGCGAGATCGTCGCGCGTCTGCACGCCGTGTTCGGCCAGCTTCGCGAGCAGCTCCGGCGTGATGCCGTCGAGGCTCTTGAGATCCAGCGCTGCGTTCTCGACCTTTTCTTCGTTCGCGATGGCCATCGTCAACAGCGCGTCGCGTGCGCGATTGCGCAGTTCGTGCACGGTGTCCTCGTCGAACGCTTCGATTTCGAGCATTTCGTTGAGCGGCACGTACGCGATTTCTTCGAGGCTCGTGAAGCCTTCGTCGATCAGGATGTCGGCAACTTCTTCGTCGACGTCGAGACGCGCCATGAACAGCGCACGCAGCCGGTCGCGCTCTTCGCCCTGCTTCAGCGCGGATTCGTCCGGCGTCATGATGTTGATCTGCCAGCCGGTCAGTTCGCCGGCAAGGCGCACGTTCTGACCGCTGCGGCCGATCGCGACAGCCAGTTCGTTCTCGTCGACGACGACGTCCATCGAATGCTTTTCTTCATCGACGACGATCGACTGGACGGCTGCCGGCGCGAGCGCGCCGATCACGAACTGGGCGGGATCTTCCGACCATAGCACGATGTCGATGTTTTCGCCACCGAGCTCGTTGCGCACGGCCTGCACGCGGGAACCGCGGATACCGACGCAGGTGCCGATCGGATCGATCCGCTTGTCGTACGCGATCACGCCGATCTTCGCGCGCACGCCCGGGTCGCGGGCGGCCGCCTTGATCTCGAGCAGGCCCTGCTCGATTTCCGGCACTTCCATCTCGAACAGCTTCATCAGGAACTCGGGCGCCGTGCGCGACAGCTCGATCTGCGGGCCGCGCGCGGTGCGGTCGACCTTCGCGATGTACGCCCGCACGCGGTCGCCGACGCGGAGGTTTTCCTTCGGGATCAGCTGATCGCGGCGCAGCAGCGCCTCGACCCGGCCCGATTCGACGATGAAGTTGCCCTTGTCGAGGCGCTTCACCGTACCCGTCATGATCTTTTCGCCACGCTCGAGGTAGTCGTTCAGGATCTGCTCGCGCTCCGCGTCGCGCACCTTCTGCAGGATCACCTGCTTCGCGGCCTGCGCGCCGATGCGACCGAATTCGATCGACGGAACGGGTTCCTCGACATACTCGCCGACTTCGACGTCGGGCTTCTGCTCACGTGCTTCGAACAGCAGGATCTCGCGATCCGGCTCCTGCAAGCCTGCCTCGTCGGGTACGACGAGCCAGCGACGGAAGGTTTCGTGCTCGCCGCTTTCGCGATCGATATGGACGCGGATTTCGGCGCCTTCGTCGAACAGCTTCTTGGAAGCGGACGCAAGCGCAGCCTCGAGGGCGCCCAGCACCACATCCTTGTCGACGTTTTTCTCGCGCGCCAGCGCATCCACCAGCATCAACACTTCGCGACTCATTATTTGCGGCTCCTAAAGTCAACTTGCGGAATCAGGCGGGCTTTGTCGATATCGGCCAGCGTGAAATCCAGCATGGCTGCCTCGCCCTTCTTCCCCTCAAATTCCAAACCGATCGTTTCGCCATTCGGCGCGTGCAGAATGCCCCGGTACGTCTTGCGCCCGTCCAGCGGCTTTTTCAAGGTCACGGAAACTTCGCTGCCGGCGAAGCGCTCGAAGTCGGCCAGCTTCTTCAACGGGCGGTCGAGCCCCGGGGACGAGACTTCGAGCCGTTCGTAATCGATGTTTTCGACCGTCAAGACGTGCTGGAGCTGACGCGTGACCTTTTCGCAATCTTCGAGCGAGATGCCGGCAGGCTGATCGATATAGATGCAAAGCATGCCGCGCCCGGTGCGCTCGAGATCCACCAACTCGTAGCCGAGCCCGGTGACCGTGGTTTCTATCAGTTCCGTCAGTTGCACAGTGTCCTCTCAGGTGTTCGCGCCCGCCGCTCGCGATTCACCCGCGGGCGCGCGCCTTAGCCGGCGCAGGAAGCGCTACCCGAGATGCCTAACCGTTTCAGCAAAAAAAAATGGGCGGAACGCCCATCTTCTCTTACTGGTGGTCGCACCTGAGCCGCACATTGAATCCGTACGCCCAGCGACTCCGCGATTATAGCGATTTTTGGCGCAAACGCCAAGCCAGCCGGTAAAAGCAGCGCGTCGACTGCCTTTACGGGCCGAAAATGCGAAATCGGGCTGCCCGATCGACCGGCGCCACCTTACCGCACCTGTGATCGTCGCTGTCGCGACACCCGACATGGCGGCAGCCGAAACCCGTCAACGCGATCCGCCGTGTCGCCCCAACCGGCCGGCGAACCGGCGGCGTAGCGCCGCCGAACGCCAATCCAATAGCGCTCAGCGGCCGCGCGTACGACTGCGCTGCGGACGCTGACCGCCGCGCGGGCCGCCGTTGCCGGCGCCTTCGGCACGATTGCCGTTCGGGGTGCGATTGCCGCCGCCCTTGCTGCCGCCGCGCTTGCCGCCCGCGCCATCGCGCTTCGGACCCGCGCCATACGACGCGCGATTGCCGTCGACGTCGCGGCCGCCGCCTGCGCGGTTGCCGTCGCGGCCGCCGCCCGTGCGGTTGCCATCACGGCCGCCGCCCGCACGGTTGCCGTAACCCGACGGCGCGACCGGCAGGCTGCCGTAGCCGCTCAGGCCCGGCAGGCCCGGCCCGCCGCGTCGGCCGCCGCCGCGACGCGGCTGGTCGAGTTGCCCGTGCGTCGTCAGCACCGGCTCGCGGCTGATGAAGCCCATCGACGTCTGCATCGGATCAGGCTGGCGACGCTCAGCCGGACCGGCAGCCCCGCGCTTGCCCTTCTCCTCGGCCGGCGCCTTCAGGCCGACGGTCGCCATCAGCTTGCGCACCTGCGCGTCGTCGAGCTCTTCCCAACGGCCGCGCTTCAGGCCGCGCGGCAGCGGAATCGGGCCGTGACGCGTACGGATCAGCCGGCTCACCATCAGGCCGACCGCCTCGAACATCCGGCGCACTTCGCGGTTGCGGCCTTCGGCCAGCGCGACGTGATACCAGTGGTTCGTGCCTTCGCCGCCGCCATCGCGGATGCGCAGGAAATTCGCCGGACCGTCGTCGAGCTCGACGCCGTGCAGCAGCTTCTGCCGCATGCCTTCGGCCAGCTCGCCGACGACGCGTACCGCGTACTCGCGCTCGACGCTGTAACGCGGATGCATGAAGCGGTTCGCGAGATCACCGGAAGTCGTCAGCATCAGCAGACCTTCCGTATTGAAGTCGAGGCGGCCCACTGCAAGCCATTTCGCCGTCTTCATCGGCGGCAGACGGTCGAACACCGACGGCCGGCCTTCCGGATCCGCGTGGCTGACGATCTCGCCCGTCGGCTTGTGATACAGCAGCACGCGCGGCGGCTTGTTCGGCAGCTTGCGCTTGACCGGCTTGCCGTTGATCCGCACCTGGTCGGTCGGCATGATCCGCTGGCCGATGTGTGCGGGCTCGCCGTTCACCGACACGCGGCCGGCGACGATCAGCTCTTCCATTTCGCGGCGCGAACCCATGCCCGCCTCCGCCAGCACCTTATGGAGCTTCGGCGCGTCGTCGTCCGGCGACAGCACGCGCTTGTTCGCCGGCTGGCTGCGGCCGCGGCGCAGCATCGGCGCACGCACGCCACTGCCGCCCGCGGAGTTGTCCGCGTCGAAGGCAGGCGACGTCACGTAGGCGAACAGTTCGTCCTGGGACGCATCGCCTTCCGCTGCCTTCGCCGGGCCGCCTTCAGCCTTCGCCGCACCGCGACGGCCCTGCCCGCCCTGGCCACCCCTGGGCGCGCCTTCGCGCTTGGCGGCCGGCTTGCGACCGCCCTTGGCCGCGCCTTCCTTGCGCGGCGCACGCGCCGGCGGCGCGTCGGCAGCGTCGGCCGGCTGCGCATCCGCGCCCTCGGCACCCGGCTGCTCGCCTTCGGCGCCCTTCGACTTGGCCGCCGCGCGACGCCGCGCGATCAGGCTGCGCGGGCCGCGCCGCAGACCGCGGCGAGGACGCTCGTCGCCACCCGCGGCCGAAGCATCCTGCTCCGGCGCATCGTCGGCACGCGCTGCCTGCACGGCAGGCGCGGACGATTCAATATCGTGGATATCTGTCAAAACAACCTCAAAATGTCAGGTCTCGCGCCCGGCGCGGGCGCGGCAAGAAGTTGGCCGCGATCAGGCGCGACGCTGTTCGGGTTCTGCTTCGTCGTCCGGCAGCGCGTCGGCGCCGATGGGCGCATTCGCGCTTCGCACGGCATCCGCGAGACTGTCGGACGTGTCGTCCAGCGTCTCGTCGTCCGCAGGACGGGAGCGAAATGCGTCGGCCTGATCGGCCTCGCCGGGCATGTCGCCGGCAGCTTCCGCTCCGTCTCCGGCAGCCGCTTCGGCGGCCGGCTTGCGATCTTCCTCGCTCCAATCCGCACGCTGCGGCTCGGGCTGCACATCGGTCGGCACTGCTTCGGCGCCAACCTGTTCCGTCTGTTCCGTTTGCCCGCGATCAGCATCGAGCGTATCGCGACTCGGAATTTCCTGCGTCGACGCGACGTGGGCCGCGGCATCGCCGGCCCCGTCGGCGGCTGCTTCATCCGCCAGCGCCTGCGGCGCGTCGGCCGACGGCATGTCGCCGTCGAAATCCATCGCCTGCTGCGCGAGCAGCGCGGCCTCGATGTTCGCGGCCGGCTCCTCGAGCGCGGGCAGGTCGTCGAGCGCCTTCAGGCCGAGATCGTCGAGGAACTGCTTGGTCGTCGCGTACAGCGCCGGACGCCCCGGCACGTCGCGATGACCGATCACCTCAATCCAGCCGCGATCCTCGAGTTGCTTGACCACCTGCGTATTGACCGTGACGCCGCGAATCTCTTCGATGTCGCCGCGCGTGACGGGCTGCCGGTACGCGATGATCGCGAGCGTTTCGAGCACCGCGCGCGAATATTTCGGCGGCTTCTCGGGATGTAGGCGATCCAGATAATGACGCATCGCCGGCTTGCTCTGAAAGCGCCACCCGGTCGCCAGCGCCACCAGTTCGACACCGCGACCGGACCAATCCTGTTTCAGATCTTCGAGCAACGTGCGGACCGTGTCAGCCGACACGCCGTCGGCAAAGAGCTTGCGCAAATCGCCGAGCTTCAGCGGTTCCTGCGCACAGATCAAAGCAGTCTCGAGGACGATCTTCGCCTCTTGGGTATTCATGCAGCTAGGCCAGACCCTGTGGTCAAACGAACCGGATCAACAAACAGACGAAAGGAACGGAAGACGCGCTCGCCCGATTCTGATCGGTCATATTGATGGGAGCACGAACCGGGGGCGGCGAACCAACTTCAGGCCAGGCCCAAACCGGACGGAACAGCACGGCTCAACGACGGAGCCGCGTGACTGAACGCCATATTACGCAAAATTGCCCGGTGCGTAAAGATGAGCGGAACAGGCCACCGCCCGGGCGGCACACCCGCTCCGCCCCCGCTTCAGCGAGCGCCCGCGCCATGCGCGAGGAACCGGCGCAGCCGCTCGACGCCCGCGTCGAGCCGCGCCGGATCGCACGCATAACACCAGCGCACGAACCCTTCCCCCTCCGGGCCGAACGCGCGCCCGGGCGCCAGGCCGAGCCCCGCGTCGCGCACCAGCGTCTTGCAGAACGTCAGGCTGTCGGTCGCGCCCGGCAGCCGCAGGAACAGGTACATCGCGCCTGGAGGAGGCGGCACCTCGACGCCCGGCAGTGTCCGCAGCGCGGCGACCAGGTGGTCGCGCGCGTCGCGCAGCGCCGTGACGAACGACCGCACGAACGGCTCGCCGTCGCGCAACGCGACCTCGGCCGCGGCCTGCACGAAGCCCGGCGCGCACGACGTGTTGTATTCGACGAGCTTCGACAGGTCGCCCATCACCGACGCCGGCGCAATCAGCCATCCGAGCCGCCAGCCCGTCATCGCCCACGCCTTCGAAAATGAATTCACGACCACGACGCGCTCGTCGCGCGACGCGATATCGAGGAACGACGGCGCGCCGCCGTCGTCGAAGGCAAGCCGCTCGTACACCTCGTCGGCGACCAGCCAGATGCCGTGACGACGGCAATGGGCGAGCACGGCCTGCTGATCGTCGCGGGACATCGTCCAGCCGGTCGGATTGTTCGGCGAGTTGATCAGCAGCATCCGCGTATCGGGCGTCAGCGCCGCGAGCAGCCGGCCGACATCGAGCTGCCAGCCCGCGTCGCCGTAGCCGAGCGGCACGCAATCGACCTGGGCTCCCAGAATCTTCGGAATCTCGACGAGATTCGGCCACAGCGGCGTGACCGCGACGACACGCTCGCCCGGCCCGACCAGCATCTGGGCAGCCAGCATCAGCGCGCTCACGCCCGAACTCGTCACGGCGACCGTGTCGGCCGCCGTCGCACCGTGGCGCGCGCTGACGTAGGCCGCGATCGCGTTGCGCAGCGGCGCCGTGCCGAGATTGTGGGTGTAGAAGGTCGCCCCGTCGCGCAGCGCCGCCGCCGCCGCGTCGCGGATGAAGTCCGGCGTCACGCGATCGGATTCGCCGAACCAGAACGGCAGCATGTCCGGCACGCCGAAGCCGGCGTTCGCGACCTCGCGAATCAGCGACGGCCGCAGCGCGTGCACCGCGGTGCGCGCCGCCGGCTCGTCGTTCGCCGGGAAAAAACCTGCGGAATGCGTCATCGAGAACACCGCGGAGAAACACGATCCGCGTAGTGTACCGGCCGGCAAGCCGGACCGGCGCACGGCGGCGCACGTCAGTCGAGATCCTCGGCCCTCGCCGGCATCTGCCGCACGAGCTCCCAAATCGCCTGCGCGGCGGGCGACAACGACCGGTCACGGCGGCGCACCAGCTCGACGGTTCGTTCGGTGCGCGGCGTGAGCGGCCGTGCGACCAACGTGGAGCCGGCAGGCAGCGGCAGCGACAGCCACGGCTGCACGCTCACGCCGATACCGGCCTCGACCAGCCCGAACACGGTCGCCGAATGCCCGAGCTCCTGCATGACCGTCGCGTTGACGCGATGCGCGGCCAGCGCCGCGTCGATCAGCGGCCGGCTGCCCGACGCATGATCGAGCAGCACGAGGCGCTCGCCGTCCAGCGCCGTCCACGGCACCTCGGCCCGCGCCGCAAGCGGATGGTCGGCGCGCGCGACGAGGCAGAACGAATCGGTCATCAGCGGCTCGCAGACGATATCGGCAACCGTCAGCGGCCCGATCACGACGCCGAAGTCGACTTCGCTCGACTTCACCTTGCGCAGCACGTCGCTCTGCACGTCGTCGCGCAGGCCGAGCGTCACGAACGGGAACTGACGTTCGCACGACGCCACCACGCGAGGCATCAGCCTGCATGCGATCGTCGGGCTTGCCGCGACGATCACGCGCCCGCGACGCTGCTCCCCAATCTCGCGAATCTCGCGCAGCGTGTCGTCGAGATCGTCGAGCAGGCGCGACACGCTTGCGATCAGGTTTCCGCCAACGTCGGTCAGTTGCACGTCGCGCGTCGTGCGGTCGATCAGTTTCAACCCGAGTTCGGCCTCGAGCTCACGCACGCAACGGCTGACCGCGGACTGCGTGAGCCCGATCTCGTCACCCGCCCGACTGAAGCTCTTGAGCCGCGCGACCTCGATGAACACGCGAAGCTGGCGCAGCGTAACGTTCATGTCCCGACCTCATCAATCGCCGATATCGATGCGTGATTCTAATGTGCGAAGCCGTCTACGGTGAGCGAATCCGGCCCCCTTCGTCCATGTTTCGCTGCGGTGCAATACATTCGCAAACGCACGTGACATGGGCGAATTGCACAAGATTGGTGATTGTCCCGATTTGCTGACGGGTTATTTTGGCGTCTTATACGCCCCTAGCTGACTTAGCCGTTAGCTCGCTGCCAAGCGGCTCTCGAGGGATTCACCTCCGACATGGCACGCTTCGTGCATTACCTTGCGCACAGGGTGCAGGTTTCGTCGGACGGAAGAGCAGAAACGCCGCTGCCGGCCAACCGGACGCCCCCACCCGGCACTCGAGGATCGAGTGCTTGAAGAGTGCGCGGCGCAGGGCAGCGCACCGGAGTTAGCTTCGCTGAGGTGAGGACATGATGCTGTTCGACGATTTGAGAGATAACGAGTGGGCGCTGGTCGAGGGTCTGTTTTGCTCGGAGCCCGCGCGGAGCGAGCGGCGCGGCCGTCCCCGCGTGGAAGCCCGGTCGGTGGTCAACGCCGTGCTGTGGGTGCTGTCGACGGGTGAAGGCTGGTCGAAACTGCCGGG
Organism: Burkholderia sp. AU17457; assembly: GCF_002223255.1. Lineage (NCBI taxonomy): Bacteria > Pseudomonadati > Pseudomonadota > Betaproteobacteria > Burkholderiales > Burkholderiaceae > Burkholderia > Burkholderia sp. AU17457. Next base: position 1,132,323 of record NZ_NKFB01000003.1, on the reverse strand, counting down.
CCGCTATCCGTCCCCGCCGACCTGCCGCCGCCGCTTCGACGAATGGCAGGCGGACGGTACGCTCGCCGAAATCGTGAAACGACTCGGCACGAGCGGCCGGCAAATCTCGCTGCGCGGACGCATCGGCGCAAGCGCGGCGAAGCCGCCCGCGCCGCCGAGCCGCGACCGGCTGCGCGGCGCCTTCTGGACCAATCCGGAGTCCTGGCGCGCGCCCGTCAAGATGGCGTAACGAATGCTCGATCGGGCGGCTGCGGCCGCCCGGTGTCTTTCTGCGATGCGACCTCATTGCAACGCATGCGTTGTCGTCGATTCCCGTTGTCGTGCCGCGAAACATCTATTTACCAATATTTACAGCAAGCCTGCACTCCCACGCTTACCTTAGCGTCATATCAACAGGCCGCACGGACGGCTTGAGAGGGAGCCCCGCCATGAAAACAATGTCACTGCTCGTTGCATGCGGCATTGTCGTTTCCGTGGCGCTGGCCGCCCCTGTCCATGCCGACGATCGCATGAAGCCGCCCCATCGCCAGCAGGATCATCGCAACACCCTCCGCCAGCCGCCGGCCGCGAATCCATCGAGCCGGCAAACCGTGCCGCGCGGCGACTTGCGCGGCGACATCGCGAGCAATGCTCGGGCGCGGATCGGCTCACAGCCGCCCGGCATGTCGCGTCATCCGTAGTCCTGCCGATTTCGAGATTTCGCCAAAGAAAATGCCCGGATCCGGGAACTGCACCGCCTGCGGCGAGTCACAACGTTGCCATGAGCACAGCGTGGCAGCAGCAAAAGTATCCGGTACGCCCGTATCCTCGCGATACGGGCTTTTTTTTGCATCGCCGGCCTGCGCGGCGACGCACGGGGCGGGATGAAGCCTGCTACAGGCGGCTTTCGAGAATCGCCACGGCGCCCGCTTCGCTCAATGCGTAGTCGTCCATGCGGCGATCAGTCCAGGAAAGTAATTTCTCGGCACGCTCGAGGCGCGAGAATTCGGCTCGACCGCTTTCGGTCAGTACGGCAATGTCAACCGGTGCATGAAAGCCCGGTGCGGGGGCAACGGTCTTCTGCCTGACCGTGTCCATCAGCCCGAGCGATCGGAGATACTCGAACACGCCCGGGCGGCGTGCCCACGGTACCTGGCGGTACTGCACTCGTCTCAATGCGTCGAGCACCGCTTCGTTGGAATACGTGGCCATCTCGATTCTTTCTTAAAGTGCAGCGACAATGCGAAGCGGCGCACCGGGCGGGGTCTCCGCCCGCCGAAACCGCCACCGATTCTGGAGGCCAACGTTGTTCGGCGTCGCGTCAGGGCCGTATCGTCAGCCGTCCATAAAAAGACACCATACCCCAATCAAATTGATTCTGTTCGATTCATTTGTACTTCTCTTCATCGGTTTCATGCTCTGCCGCAAGCAGCGTCGAACCCTTTCGATCGCCGCCGCCGCGCTGTTCTGGCTGCTCGCGACGGGCTGGCTCGCGGCGCCGCTGATCGCCTGGACCGAGGCCGGCGTCACGCCGGTCGAGCACCCCGACATGCACGGGCGCACTACGCTGATCCTCATCGGCGCCGGCACGCGCCGCACCGACGCCGGATTGCAGCCGCCGCCCGACGGCGTCGCGCGCATCCGCAAGATTGCGGCGCTCTATCGCACGTGCCGGCAGCAGGCCGAGCGCTGTACCGTCGTGATGTCGGGCGGCGACCCGCAACATCACGGCGACACGGAGGCGGCCGTCTACGGACGCCAACTCGTCGCACAAGGCGTGGCGCCCGCCGACCTCCTGCTCGAACCGAACAGCCGCACGACCTACGAAAACGCGAAATTCACTGCATCTATACTACGCTCACAGTATGACGACGCGCGCATTCTCGTCACGTCGTCGTATCAGATGCGCCGCGCCCTGCTCGATTTCCGCCGCTTCGGCATCGATCCGCAACCCGTTTATGCGAATCTCCGCCACGCGCAGACGGGCTGGCTGCCGCGCTGGCGGAATGTGGTCAACGCCGAGCACGCGCTGCACGAGCTGGTGGGAATCGCGCAATTCCACGTGTATCGCTGGCTCGGCTGGTTTTGACGACACCAGGAAAACCGGCGAGAAAATCACGGCGCCACCCCGAATGGCTGACGCGTGACGAAGTACGCGAAGTGTTGCGCGACTTCAACGGGGCCTTGCGTCGCGCGACGATCCGGTGCACATTGATCCGTCACTTTTGTTACACTCGACACGCACTCGACTGCAGTCGCCAGACAAAACGGCAACACTCGGGTTCATCACCACTTAGCGGAGGTAAAGCAATGAAGAAGACGTCCCTGGCTATCCTGGTAGCGATGTCGGCGCTGACTGGCGCAGCGTATGCGCAAGAGAGCACGCAGATTCAAACCATCACCGATCCGGCCAAGATCGCCGAGATCGAGCAGCGCGCGCAAGCGCTGCAACAGCAACAAGCGGCCGAAGCGGCTCAGCCGGCGGCGCAGGAAGAGCACCACCACGGCAAGAAGGGCGCGCATCACAAGGCAGCGAAGAAGGCCGCCAAGAAGGCGAAGGCTGCAGACGCTGCCAGCCAGTAAGTTCGGCGGCACCGCACCAGCGAAAAGCCGAATCCGGGCAACCGGGTTCGGCTTTTTTGGTTGCGGCGCCTGCGCGCTGTGCTAAAGTCGCGCACCGAAATTTTCCACCCGTGCGCACCCCGGTGCGGAGGACAGCATGAGCAACATTCAACTCGACATCGAGTGGACCGAAGCCGCCACTCGCCAGATCAAGCAACTGATGCCCCGCGGCTCGGACGACGCGTTTCTCGCGCTGCCGCCGATCGAGTGCCTGCCGATGGAGGGCGACGTGCTGTTCCTCGGCCCGCAAGGCAAGCAGCAACCGTTCATCGTGGCCGAGCGCCAGTATCACCATGACGGCGACGCCGACTGGACGATCATCCTGATCCTGGACGTACCCAGCGCGTCGCACTGACGCGCCGCCGCGACCGGACACGTCCGGTCGCCCCGCCCGGCTCACGTTCAGACGAGCTTCGACAGCACGCGGATTTCGGAACGCTCGATCCACTCCGCGGCCGCTTCGCGATAAGCGAGAATATGCGCGGAACGCGCATGAGCAGCCAATGCTTCCTCGCTCTCCCAACGCTCGACGAATACGAACCGCGCGGGCTCCTTCAGATCCCGGTGCAGGTCGTACTGCAATGCGCCGGCTTCGTTGCGGGTCGGTTCGACGATTCCCTCGAGCACGGCGCGCAGTTGTTCCTCCGCGCCCGGCTTCGCCACGATCAGCGCCACGACTGCGATTTCCGCCATTCCCGCCTCCTTCGTCCGAAAAAGTCCGAGAATACGCGAATCCCGCAGCGCGCATCGGCTACGCCGATACGGCATGACGACGGCACAAAAAAAATAGCCCGCGCTTCAGAGAAGCGCGGGCGAAACCGTCGCCCTACGAGGATAGGCGACGGGGCCATCGAGATCCGCACGCGGGCGCGGATCGTCATCTGTTGTGCGGACGCTTGTCGCGTCGGCATGTGAAGGCGTCGAGACCGTTGTTCGGCGCACGCGGCGCACGCTCCGGACGCTGACGCCCAGCCTCCCTCTTCTAACGATTCAAACCTATAAAGCAGGTTGCGTGCCAAGCATGACATGCGCGACACTCCTTTGATTTGTAAGGACAATTTTTTGGATTGGCGACAATGTGACACGTGTTCTGTCGTCGTAACGCCCGGATGTTACGTAACGTCACGAGGCGGGCCGAACCACTAGAACAATCGCACGCGCCGGCGAGCGGCCATGAAAAAAGCCCGCCGAATGGCGGGCTTTTCAGGAGTGTGGGAAACGCCGGGTCAGCGGAGCTGATTCACGAGCAACCCCATGATCTGCCGAGCCGGCGACGACGTATCGATCACGCCCGCATCGTCGACGACCGCGACGCGCGTCTGATCGGCCGTGAGCGCCTTCACGTTGACGCGATACTGCTTCGCCTGCTTTTCCTTCTTGCCGTGGAACAACTGGCTCCAGAAGCCCTGCTCGGCCGAGCTCAGATCCTTCGGATCGACATAGCGCACGAAATACAGGCCCTTCGAGCGATCGCGATCGTCGACCGTGAAGTTCGCGCGATCGAGCGCGAGACCGACGTGCAGCCACGACCGGTCGTACGGCTCGCCGAGCGTGACTTCGGACGGCACGGTCGCTTCGGCCGCGTCGCTGCCTTGCGCCGACGTGCGCGACACGTTCTGCGCGGCGATTGCCGCAGCAGCCTTCGACGACGCGTCGGCATCGGCCTTCTTGTCCTTCGGTACCGCGTTGTCCTTGATGTTCGCGATCGGCGGTTCGCCGTTCTTCGCACGTTGCTCGTTCTGCGCGAGCACGGCCATCAGCCGCTTCAGGTATTCCGTCTCGAGCGCCGGATCGTTCGGCTTCGGTTCCCACTTGCTCGAATCGTTGTTCGCGCCGGTGATCGCCTCGCGCATCCCCTTCTGGCTGATGAATACGTAGGTGCCGCCGTTCGGCGCCGAATCGAGACGCGTACGGTACTTGTTGCGCTCGGCCGTCACGTACGAATTGCCCATCGCCTTCGAGATCACGCTGCGGATCAGGCCGTCGTTGATCTGCGGATGAGTTTCGTTCCAGTCGGTTTCCATCACGCCCTTGTCGCGCTGGTCGACGACGAGCAGGAAGCCTTGCTCCTGCCAGAAACGGCGAACCTGCGGCCAGATCGCGGCCGGTTGCTTGCCGTCGATCACGAGCCAGCTTTCGGTGCCGTCGCGCTGGATATGCATGCCGGCCACGGCCGGTGCGACGGTATCCAGCGCGGGCGCGGCCTGCTGGACCTGCTTGAGCGCGGACAGGGAAGTCGCGCCGCCCTGGGGCGGCAGCGAACGCTGATCGGCCGTCTCGTCGAGCATGTTGGGCGGCACTGCGAGCGACGCTTCCTTCGATTTCGAATCGCTCTTGTAGTCCACTTTCGTGGGCGACGACGTACCGCAACCGGCGACGAGCGCGCCGGTGGCGAGCACTGCAGCGAACCGCATGGTAAGACGAAGATCAGTCATGTTCGGGGAATCCTCTTCCGCTAAATCACGGCGCTTTCCGTGGATCAACCTTGCATTTTACCGGGGCCGCGCTGCGATGTGCAAAAAAGCGACGGCCAAGAAAAAACCCGCGTCAGCTTGAACTGACGCGGGTTCTTGTCTGGTCGGGGCGAGAGGATTTGAACCTCCGACCACCTGCACCCCATGCAGCAGCGAAAACCGGCTGTCGCGCCCGTCGAATATGGGGGCGAAAGATCGGCCCTCCAACAAATTGCTCAAGAAATGAGCACGAAGCGACGCGGCATTCCGGGAAACGCCAAGCTGATTATTAGAGGGCGGTCCGCGCGCGTTGCTGCATAGCCGGCATCTTGGCATGGGCGCGCAATGACGCGATACACTGTACATCCATACAGCGAAATGTAGCCTCGTCATGCTTCGGCAACCTCTTCCCATCTTTCAATCCCCATCCAACCGCGAGCTGCGCGAAATGTGGCGCCGCTACCCGGCCGGCCACGAGGTACGGCGCCTGATCCTCGAAATTGCACGATGCAGGAAACGGTTCTATGAAGCCGAGGATCTCCGGAAAACGGTGCAGTCGGTGTGGAACGAGGATGTGGGGGGCCACCTTGTGGCCCTTCACCAGCTACGCCTGATTCTCCAGGACGAAGCTCGGTTCGCCGAGGGCTAGCTTCGTCGCGGCATAGCCGTCGTCATACAGGCGCTGGCGCGTCGCGACTGGCATGCGGCGGTCGAACGAACTGGCATAGCCGGTCTGCACGCGCACGAATGTCGCTCCCATAAGCTGATCGAAAGCAAAATGCGCGGCCTCGTTCGAGGCGAGCATCACGTCGATCATCCGTGGTGCCAGGGTTGTGAACCCATACCGGCCAGGCAGCAGCGGCGAATCGTCGGACTCAAGAAAGATCCCGACCCGCGGCACCTCGTCCACCGTCAGATCGCTCACCGGCATGTTGTCGCACATGCCGCCGTCCACGAACAAGCCGCCTGCCACCGCGACCGGAGCGAACACAATCGGGATTGACGCGCTCGCGCACGCCGCCATCGCGATCGGTACGTCGGGCGTCGACGCGCGAGAGAACTGGAACTCGCGTTCGCTGAGAAGATCCGTCGCGATTACTTTCAGGTCGATTTCGAGTTCCGCGAACGTTTTGCCGCTGGTGACTCTGGTCAGATACCCGCGCAGGGCTTCCCCGCTGCACAGAGCCTGGCGACGGATCAGCGTCCACAGCGAAAAGCTCATCATCCGCGACCAGTCGACCTCCATCAGCATCTGCCGCATCACGTCGAGCGGCAGGCCGCTCGCATACAGACTGGCGACAATGGAGCCGCCAGACGTCCCCGCGAGCTCCACGATCGTGTAACCGGCCTCCTCGATCGCCTGCAGGGCGCCGAGATGGGCTCCCAGCCGAAAGCCGCTGCCGCTCAGCGCGACGCGGATAGGTTTCACAGTGCGCTCCCCGCGAGCGGAGTGGACGCGGCCGCCGGCGGCGCTGCGACTGCCTGGTTCATCGAGATCGCCACATTGAACGCAAGGACCGCCGTATCGATCGCGGCATCGGCCGCTGCCTTGTTCGGCAGCGACGACGCGTCGACCAGCGCCTTAAGCGCGGGCAACGTAGCGTTGACGATCGTCTGCAGGTCCGGCGTGGTGATGGTCGCGCCGACCGCGCACACCTTGGCGATGGCCGGCTGCACAGTGTCGTCCAACATGGTGGCCGCGCCGCCGGTGAACACGCCGTCGGCCTTCAGAATGGCGATCTCGCCATTCGCCGCGCCGCAAGCAATCGCCACCTGCTGTTGGAACGTGAGCGCGGGCGCCGAGCTGCAGCCGACGAGGATGGAAACGGACGCGACAATGCCTGCCGCGAGCAGCATCGAAAAACGCTTCATGGGATTTCCTTACTTGAGGGTCTTGAGCGCCGTCACTGCGGCGGCCGTGGCCGCGCCGACGACATCGGATGCCGCGGACGCGGCGGTTGCTTGCCCTGCGAATGCTTCGACGTCGGTTTCGCGGAGCGAGATGGAATAGCTGTTGTCGGACTGATGCACAAACGTCGCCTCGACGGTCGCCATCTGCTTACCGTTCCAGACACGCAGCACGCAGCAGCCGGCCGGCGCGCCAGTCGCGTCGACGAGCGGCGATACCTCGTATCGAGCGATGCCGGCATATCGGAGCGAATCGCAGCCAGCGAGCGCGAGACACGCGGATACCGCGATCGCAGCGCGGATCACTGGATCGTCGGCGCCGGGGCCGCCTGCGGCATCGGCGGTGCCGGCACCGCCGATACGGTCCCGGAAACGGAGACCGCCGCCGGCGGCGATGCAGGCTTGTCCAGTTCGGCTGCACCGAGTACGGCCGTTCCCGTCAGTGCGGTCACATTCGGCCCGGCCGAACCGGCCGTTGCGTGATAGACACCGAGGCCGGCCAGCGTGTAACCGACCGCATCGACAAACGACTGGGGCGGCACGTAATGCAGCAGGACCAGCGCGAGCCAGGCGCTGAACAGCAGGACAGCTGCGATGAACTTCATCCACGGGTTCATGTGGGTTTTCTCCTGAAATGCCGCGGGGTGCGGCGGGTTAAATTGCGAGGCCGAGCGCAGCCCTGCAGGAATCCCAGAGCGCCAGGCGGTCGGCCATGCCATTCGGCGTGCCCTTCGATCGGGGGTTGCCGATGTTGATCGCACGGCTGATCGAGAGGAGGTCGCCGGCATCGGCGAAAGCATTCAACGCGTTGTCGGTCCAGAATTGCGCCGAAACTTCGGCGGCGATGCTGGGCTGCGAAATCTGGTCCGGGTTGTCCTCAAGGTCGATGCCGATCTTCTGACCCATCACGCGGAAGTTGTAGCGACCGGTGATGCCAATCAGGCCGCCAGCGCGAAACTTGAATCCATCACCGGGCTGCGTATTTCCCAGCGCCGTCGCTTTTGCGGATGGCGGCTCATAGGTGAGCTGCGTCGGCGTCGGCCCCCAGATCTCTCTCAGCCACTGGAAGCGGCCCGATTCGTGTCCGCACTGCGCGAGAAACGCGGCCTGGCGGGCAGGCGAGTCGATCGCATATAGCGCCATCGCGGCGGACAGAGGGTCTGCCCATTGCGTCGCGCGCGCGACCGGGATCTGTAGCGCAGCTGCAAGGGTTTGTGGTGTCATGCTCATCCCAGAAGAAGCTTCACGACCGCGTTCGCCCAATCGGGAATGGGTTCGTGTCGTATGTAGCGATAGACGATCACGCCGATCGTGATTCCCGCAATCGTCGGACCGGCGACGTGCCGAACGAGAAAGCGCCACGCATCAGCGAGGCGGCACAACGCGCGCACAGCGCGCGCACCGCCCTCCCATGTGTCCACCATGGATTGCGTATTCGCCTGAATCGATTTTGTGTCCGCTCTAAGGTCTGCCATTTCGGCGACGAGGGTATCGATCTTCTCGTCCTGCTGTTGAAGGTGCTCCTTCACGGCTTCGTCGCTGGCGTCGATGCGCCGCTCGAGCCTTGAAAAGCGCTTCTCTCCTGCTCGGAACCGCTCTTCGACGCGCGCGTTCCCCGATGCGTTGTCCGACATTCATCCCCCGGAAATGAAAAACCGCCCGTAGGCGGCTCGGCTTATAGGCGAAAAAAAACCGCCTGACGGCGGTTTCTCGCTGATTCAATACTTCTAGAACCTGAACAGTACTCCGTGATAGGAACCTGGAGAATTCCTATAAACATCCTTCGAAATGAAGTACTCGGCACTTCGCGCGCCTAGACTCATCCCCATGTGCTTCATTCCCTCCACGCTGAAGTTCGTGATATGGACGTCATTATGCGAGAACACATCAGCGGGGTGCTTATCGTCAAGCCGATCGGCGTTCCAGAGGAATTTCCACTGATTCCGTTCAACAAATGGAACACTGATGTAGATTGCTCCGTCTCGATTAAGATGCCGCCGCATCAGCGAGAAAAGATCGCGCGGGTTTTCGAGGTGCTCGAATACCTGAATCGCTGCGATCAGGTCATACCGCTGATCGTGACTCTCGTCAAACATTCCGAGGCGGCTATCTACCTTGAGGTGCTCGATGGCGAACCGATGGCAGTGCGGATTCACTTCGAAGCCTGTAGCCGTCAATCCGTAGTCGGTGCACGCCTTGAGGAAAAATCCAGCCCCATGGCCGATCTCCAGAACCGTCCGCACACCCGGCACGAGAGTTGTAAGCTCTAGCACCAACTGGCTCTGCAGCGCGTAGTGATTTTCCCTATCCGCAAACAGGAATTCGAAGTCTTTCAACTGCTGCTCCGGGCCCTCCACATATCCCGTCCTGTGGAAGAAGCTCAGGCAATCCATGCAGAACCATTGAGGGTAAGCTTTTCTGGTGCGGCGCCCGATGACGTCCTGGACGTGCAGCGTATACGCTGAGTCACAAACTGGACAGGGAAACTCGGCTTTCAAGAACCGCCTCCAAAATAGCTTTTCGGAAGCGCGATATTACCATTTGCCCCAACGAGTGGATGCTGAATTCTCAATTCAGCTCATAGACCGCGACGATTCCGCCGCTGCCCGCGCCGCCGGTATTGCCCGAAGCTTGACTTGCAGCGTTTGCACACCCACTCCCGCCCGCGCCATAGCCGGTTGCAGCCGTTCCCGTAACGGTAGTAGTGGTGACGCGCGCTGTCGCGCCCCCTCCGAGGACGCTATACGTGCCCGGAAGTGACGACACAATAGCCGTCGATGCAACCGCCGTGGGAGAGCTTCCCGCTCCTGCGACATTCAGAACGCTCCCGCCAGACGCGCTTCCGCCCGCGGAACCTGCGACCGAGTACGGGACGCTGCTCGCGGCACCAGCTGCGCCGCCCGACCCGCCATTCGCAGTGACAAGCGAGCCAAACGAAGAGCTCCCCCCGTTACCGCCATTGCTCGATACTGCGCCTGCGGTACCAGCTGCCCCTACCGTCACGGTGACGCCGCTGTATCCGCTGGTGATATAGCTTTCGGAATACCCGCCAGCGGCACCAGGGCCGCCGACGGATGCCTGCGACGAGCTTGTCGGGGAACAGCCGCCCCCACCCCCGCCAGCGCCCTGCACACGCACCAAGACCCTCGTCGTGCCAGTGGTCTGCGTGTAGGTGTAGCTGCCCGGCGTGCTGAAAACCTGCACATTCAGCAGTCGTCCGGTTGCTGCCGTGATCGAGCTGTTGACGAACGCCGTCGTCGCGAGCTGCGTCGTGTTCGTGCCGGTGGTCGCGGTCGGCGCCGTCGGCGTGCCGGTGAGCGACGGCGAGGCGAGCAGAGCATAGGATGCGGCCGCGGTGCCACCGAGGCTCGCCGCATTGATGCTCGAGTTGCACGCAAATCCGCTCCCGCTCCCCCATTGCAGCGCGTTTGCCGAGCTGCTGCAGCTCGGCATCGTGAATGCGGTCACGTTGCCCGTCGAGCTCGTCGCATTTGCGAGCACGGAGTTCGCGGCCTGCTGAGCGATCTGGCTAAGTGCGACACCATTAGTCGCAACCGATATGGTGACGTTGCCGGTGGTGCCGCTGACTGCGACCCCGGCGCCGGCCACAACCGAATCGACGATCGAGGACCACGCCGGCGACGACGACGCCCCTGTCGATACGATCGCTTGACCGCTCGTTGACCCGAGCGGATTTAGCAACTGGACCGGAACGTACGTTGCGGCGGTGGAGGCAACCGAAATTGCCCCGGCAATAAGTGCGATGAGGAGTCGTTTCATTTTTGGGGTTACGAAAGTAGGTTGTTTCCGACGATCTTGCTACTGCCCGTTCCGCCGTCGAGCAACGCTCCGGTTGTGTTGCCGGTCAGATCATTGCTTTCGATTATGTAACGGTTACTCGGCCCACCGATTACGCGAGCCCCATATCCGCCATTTGGGCCACGCCCAGAGCACGGCCCACCACAAGCCCCGACAAGCCGGAATTTCGTCGTTCCATTTGTGAACCGATAGCCGTCCAGCGCATTCCCCGCAGCCCAACCGCCGGTCACGATGACGTTCATCACATTCGGACCAGATACATCGAGCCCACATGCGCCGTTGCTCGGAAACTCGCAGTTCGAAAGACCGACACCGTCCACCGTACCGCCTCCTGAATCCGTAATCAGAAGGCCGTCCTGATTGCCCAGGCCAAACCAGCAATCCGAGAATTTTGCGCCCCAGACACCCCCGCCGACTGGGGCAATTTGCCCGGACGCTTGTCCATAAGCACTGTCGAAATCACTGTCTGAAAAAACCGCAGAATAGATATTCTGTCCGGCAGCGGGGTCCATCAGGAGTGCTGCACCGTGCTTGGTGAAGTTCACCCGCGAGGAAAACAGGGTGTCGCCGTTGATGACTCGCAGCCCGCCGAACGGCTGAATACCTGACGCAGGGCCGGCACCGATGACGCTATCGATGAGCATGTTCCCGAAGTTCGCTGCGATGATCGCGCATCCCCCGAGCGTCAACGACGGATTGAACATGTTGCCGTCGGCCACCTTAGCCCCGACGACTTCAAGCGATGGCGTGCCGGCGACGATACCTGTGTAATAGTTCGTCATCTGGAAGTCACTGATTTCAGCGAGGTTGCCCATCAGAAGGACGAGCGCCCCACCGGTCATCGGTGTCGCCGAGCTGATCGTCATTTCGCTGAGCTTCGACGAGTTTCCAACCTGAAATACGCCGCCGTTCAGAGTCCCCGTACCAGCGACATTGAGAGTCACCAGCCCCGATCTATAGCGGCCGCGGCCGTAGATCCGGACACCATCCGGGATGACAAGATTCTTCAGCGCGAAAAACCCGCCGGCCCCGAGGTCGATCTCTCCGCCTCCGATCGCAGCAATGTCGTTGACGAGCCGCTGAAAATTCAGCGTATTATCGCTCCCTGTCACACCGTTCCAATCAGCAACGCATTCGTAATAATCGGGTGTAAGTTGCGTATTCTTGTTGATATAGAAAATTCGAGATCCGTTCGCCAGCTGCGCATCACCCACCGCGCCGGTGCCGATAGCACCCACCGGCACGGTCAGCGCGCCCTTGATGGTGATCTTCGAAACGTTCGGGATACCTCCATTCGGAAAGCTGAGCACATTCCCGGTCAGCGTGCAGTCGAGCTGCGGCGCTGCGTCGGCGAAGACATCAATGTTGTTGATCGACCCATAGCCATTCGCCAGAGTGATCGACGCTCCGCCAGGAAGAAACGTGCCGGGCGTCACGCCATCACCCGAAATGAACGTCTCGACATTCTTGTTCTGGATGACCTTGCCCTGCATGTAAACCGCCAGCTGCGCAGCAGTCATCTTCTTCTCGAGGCCAGCCTGCGCCGAGTAGAAGATGTCCGAATCCGATGCGCCTGCCGCTGGGTCGAAATCTTTGAGCTGTTTACCAACACCAGTCGTCATGGGAGGTCATATCCAAATCGATGGCGCTTGGCGCCAGAAACAAAAAAGCCACCCGAGAGAGTGGCTCCATGCAAGTAATCAACGAATGCTGCTACTTGACCCGCACGCCGGAAAAGTATGTGAGTGGGGCACCAGTATCGAGTGTGTCCGCAACTGATGTCGAATAGACGACGCGTACGTTATCACCAGCTGCAAGCTGCACGGGGCCCGAAGATCCCGCGAGCGACGAGCTCAGAACAGAACCATCAGCTTCCTGCATTCGAACACGTGGCAGGTTGTTCACGTACAGGTCAAGGATCCTGTTCGCCGTGCTGTTGGAGGTTCCGTGAATCGATGCGTTGAAGTTGTAGAAGCCGGGATTTGTCGCGACGAATAACCCGCTTACCAGGCTGAATTCGTTCAGGTCGTCGAACTGCTTGGCCTGAAAGTTCACGGTCGACGGCACCCCAGCACTGAATGCCTGGGCAGTCAGCTGTTTGACCGAGAAGCATGAAACACCTGCCTGAGGCAGGCTGAGCTTCTGCAGGGCCTGGAGCAACTGCGTATTGTCAGTTTTCTCGAGCGAGAGACCAGCGGCCTCGACGACGTTGATCAGTTCAATCATGACTGCATTGAACCAATCCTCATCCAGGATCGTCGCCGGCGTCCCCGTAGCCGGATTGCCTCCGGTGAAATAGCCGGGAGTACCAGCCGGCTTCGGTGTCGGCAAAGAAGTCGCTGCTCCGGGAGCGTCAATCTGATACATGATTTACCTCAGGTTTAATATCCCACTACCACAGAAGATCCGTCGCCGAGCACAACGGGTCGATCATCATGCGTCACGACGGAGTTATCGAATATCTCCGTCTGATACGAGAACTTGAGGATGGTGTGCGCCGGACTCAACGCATTGAGTTCGCATTCGAGAACGTCATTCCCCCATGTCGCCAGTGGTTCACCCGCTGCCGATTGCCCGGCGCGCGCTCTGGTGATCGTATTCGTAGGCGCGATGATCGACCACGCATGGGCCCATGATTCTGAATTGCAGGGATCGCCACATCGCGACCAACCAGCTCTAGCCGCCGCATTATTCTCGATCGAGATGCTATATCCGAGGTTTCTCGCAAACTCAACGAAATAGTCAATGGATTGGCCGCCGGTGGCAGTCAATCGCGCGATTACTTGCGCCCGACGTTGCTGAACGGTTGGCGCTGCCCCAGCGCACGGATCAGGCAGTCCCAGCGCTGACTCCCATTCCGGAAGCAGTTCATAGGCTGATTCCGGGAAACCATCAGTAATCAGGTTTTTAGAGCGAGCAGCGTGCCTTGCGAAACTCGGAGCACATCCTGCCAGAGTTTTCGTCTGGATAGCATCTTGATCGCGAGGCCAAACACGGCCGCGAGGCATCAATGCCTGCAAGGCAGCAAGATAGTCGGCAGCGGTCAAATCGGGAGCGTACATAAGCGTTCAAATGTAATCGACCGTTCCAAGTACTGGCAGCGAGCCGAAGCTACCGGTTATGTTGTCGGGATACGACGTGGTCACGCCATCGACAACGCCGGTAATTGCTTCGATGACGAATCCTGCTGTCGCCGGAATGGCACCAATCGCGGAGTTGAGGTCCGATCTGTTGACGGTCCCACCGCGCGGATCACCGCTGCGGAATAGGACGTTTCTGATCTCCGATGCAATTGCATTACGAGTAGCGGTCGATGCGGTACTCAGGCCGCTTATCTGGAATGACAAAATATTGCTGATCGGCGCGCATATATACACAAGCGCCGTCACCGGCTCGAGACTCACCAAAGCGTCAGCAACGACCAACTGATCACCTGTCGCCGGATTATCTCGTGGGAGGCCACCCGGCCCCTGATCAAATTGGGACACGCCGTTTGTGCCCTGCGGAAATCCTCCGTGCGCTGCTTGTGCATCGTCCATCATGATATAGACGACAACCGTTCCGGCGCCGAATGCATTCGGCGCACACCATGCTCTCGTAACGCCGGCCACGCCCAGTGCCCAGCTCACGTAATCAGCCCGATCACCACCTTGTGCAGGGTTCTGATAAGCGTATAGAACGCGAGCTCGATACTCTTCCTGATCTTCGATATCGGCACCGGACGACACCGTGCCAAGGACAACGCCACTCGATTGAATTCCATCGACGGCGACGCCGAGAGATACGACTGTTCCTGCATCAGCGTTCCCAGCCGCGCCCGCGACGTCGGCAACGATGGCTACTGAGACGGTCGTCCCAACCACAACCCCAGTCGCTACGGTCGTATAGGTAACGCCATCACCGCGAACTACGGGCACATCAGCATCGAGTTGCCTTCCGGCAATACCTGTGAAAGCCACCGACACACTAGCTGCGCTGGCATCCTTGCGAAATACCTTCTTCAGTGCACCCCACGCCTCGAGATATTCATCTTCTGCCGTGAAAGGGTTAGTCTGTTTTGCGATCCAATCGAGGTATCCGTATTCCTCGTTGGTCATACCAGCGAGCACAACGCCGATGATCTTCAGCGCCGCATTACGCAGTAATGGGTCAGATCCTTCCAGCGCGGCCGCGATGTCGGCCATCGCATCGGCGCGGAGCTGAGCGAGTGTTTTTCGTGCGTATGGCATGTCAGGCGATCTGGTTCCAGGCCCATGCGTAGCTAAGGGCAGCTTTCATGGTGCCGTCTTGATTGTAGAAAATGACCTGCAGGCCAAGAAATGATGTGCGAACCCATTGCGCAAATACGTCGATACGTGCCGCCACGCCGTCGTCGATGAACCACTCGAGCGACTCTTTCGCATAGTCGACTGCGTTGTTCAGCGTCTCCTGCGTCTGTTTCGCACGTGACAGCAACCACAACCGCGAACCAATCGGGCGGTCCTCACCAAGATCGCCCCACCATCCGCGTGCGTCATCGGTACCATCCGGAATTACGTCGTCGGGATTCGCTGTGCGATCCGTGAACAGACTGATCAGCACCGCGCTCGCGAGATCGTTTCCCATCGCAAGAACGGGCCCGACAAGCTGCCAATCGCCGCGGCTGTTGTCGACGTCCCAGATGAGAGAAATATCCGGCATCGGTTACTCCTGTTGCGTCGGCACTTCGGAGGTGATAGTGCTGCCGCCGCCCTGCACTTCCTTAATGTCGTGGGTATGGCCGTCGAAGATGATCCGGTCAGCGGCCATGCTGCGTCCCGTTGTATCGCAATTGTCGACTATGTCACCTGTGCACTCGAGCAACGCTGTTTCAGCGCGAATCTTTTGCGTATTGGTGATAGTCAGCGGATTTCCTCCGCCATTTATCACGATCCCAGCCGCCGTGAGATACACGGACTGCCCGATGTTGTCGTGGATCGCTACTTCACCGGTCGCAAGCTGAGTCAGGCGGTATTTCGCATTGCCGGTCGCGATCACAACCCCGTTTGAGCGATCGCCGCCGGCGAACGCGACTACGGCATCCGAGTCTTCGGGCGGATTCGATGTGAATCCATACTCAGCGCAGCGCGGCAAATTGTCGTTCGTCTGCAGCGGGTTGAACTTCACCTGCATGAACTGAATTCCGCCGCTATCGTTGACCACCTTCACCAGACCGCGTGCAAGAGCGCTCATTACGCGGCGCGCCGTTCGGTCGATATAGCCTCTCATGGTGCGTTCGGAGCGCCGAGCACGACGTCCGGAGAAAGTGGCTGCAGGATTGTAGGCTCCGGCTTGAATGCATCGGGCGGCATCAACAGCAGCTCCGCGTGAGTGCCGTGTTCGTCAAGGGTATAAGTCACTTCGGAAATCAGCAGGAACGTTTCTTCTGGAATTTTCAGAGACGGCAGCGTCACGGGTACCAGTACGTTTGGGGTCCACAACATGCCATCCCCGTCGCGCCAACTGTCGGTCACGATGCGAATCGCCTGAGATCGCCCGGCACGGCGCGCTGCCTCCCAATTTGCCCGTTCCTGGGCGATGTTGCGGCCGGCCTGGACCTGCTCTGAGACGATGTACAGCTTTCTGTGGCGGCTGACCGTCGCATCTTTCGCCGTGGCCACGGGAACTAGGTTGACACCAGCGTCGCCCATCGTTTGCATGGTGAGCAGATAGCAATCGATCTCGGAGTACCGAAGGTCTGCACCCCATTCAAAATCTGCATCTTCGACGTTCTGCCCTTCGGTGAATCCAGACGTGTGCGAATCGATGCCAGCGCGAGCTAATCGCAAATTTCCATCTGGCAGGTCATATGCGAGGACGCCGGCATAGCGCGCGATCCGCTCGATGACATCGAAAGCGGTCTCGCCGATCATCAGATTGAACTGGGGAATGCTAGGTCCGTTGTTTCCATCGCTCGTGACGGAAATGCCATATGGCAACGCTAGCTTCTGGGCGATCTGCAACGCATTTGAGCCGCTAATCTGGCCACCTTCCCACTCAGCGCTGCAGTCGACGAGGTCTTCACATTTGCCTCGGCCGACCACTGCAATGCGATGGTGGTCACGGCTTATGCCCGGCCGCACGCGGTCAACATAGCCAGTGATTACGACATCGTCGCCGATGGCAAGCTGACAGCTCTGGCCCGGAATCGCACTGATCTGCGTGAGATCTCCGGGATACAGATCGGTCATCTCGATTTCGAAATCGCTTGGCAACCTCTCGACGCCTCGCGTGACTCGGATCTTCGTCCAGCCGGACACGCGCGAGCCGTCCATGATCAAACTCAGATCGTCTGCCATCGTCAGGACGAGAGTGCCCGGAAGGAGAGAGGCATAAATGCGGGATGGACAGGATTAACCTGCGCGACCAGTTCGTCGGCGCGGCCGGCGTCCCGGTACAAACGGTGAGCCAGCACGAGCGCAGGCAGACCAGCCTTCATATTGAATGTTCTGATCGACGCCAGGGCTGCACCACGCTTGTTCAGGTCCTGTACGACCGCAGCACGCAGCGATCGCAAGGCGCCATACGTCTGGTCTTCTCCCTGATTGCCGGCGACCTCGATCTCGCTATCAATCAATGCCGTCAAGGCATTACGCACGGCAGCGGCGTCATCAGCTGACGTCGGCTGATACTGAGACGCGGCAATCGCGGCCGAGCCAATCGCCGCCCGCCGAAATAGGTCGCCACACGCCGACTGCATCGTCGCCATGCCTGTCCCGATTACGGAGGAGGTCGTGATCGTCGAGGGTTGGAAGTTGGCCAACGATGTCAACAGACGGATCGCGTCCGCTGGCGCAGGTGCGGCCGCAAGGACTGCGGCGGCGACATCCTGTGCTGCCGCAGTGAACGTAGGTATAGAACTCGAGCTTAGCGACGCAGCTGCCATCGACAGTGCGCCGGCGGCGGTCGAAACGGCGGTACGCGCGCGCGTCGCCTGCTCGATGAGATCCTCAACGGTCAGTGATGAAGAGCGCGCCGGCGAGGTTGGATATTTGCTGAACGTCGGCACCGTGGCGCTGCCCGCGAAGCGTCCGAAGTTACCAGGCAGATTGAACACCAACCGAACCAAATTCCGGGCGTCGCCAACGATGTTTTTCGCGTTCGTGTACCACGTCAACGCGGTATTTATCGCCATTCCGACGACAGCGGCGCCGTACGACAGACTACTGAGCACGCGCGCTCCAAAATCAGCAGCGGCCGAAAGACCGAGCGCATCGACTGCCGATGCAATAAGACTGGTGGTCGCATTAGCGGCGCTCGGGAAAATCCGGTCGCCACTCTCGACAAAATCGAACTGCAGCTCGAAATAGCGCGCCTTGTCCCACCGCTCGATCACCCTGAATTCCATCAGGCTGACAGTGCGGCGACCATACGTCGGATGCACGAGCTCGCCGGGGTCCTCCGTCTCGCACATTTTGATCATGACGTCGCGCTTCTGAATGACGTCATCCCCTACTAGATACCCCGTGACCTGAAAGCGGCGCGATGCGCGGCCCATGTCTTCGACCCATGGCGTGTCACGTTTGACGTACTCATGAAGCGCATTGCGACGCCCGAAGGTTCCGTCCGCGCTGAGCGAGACGAACTGTATGCCGCGAAACGATGCCGGCCGCAGTTGCTCGAAATAGGTGCCAATCGAACCGCCGAGGCGCGCCGCAAGTGAGCTGGCGAGATTCGAGATGCCGGACACCGTCCCAAGTACCGCCCCCGCTCCGCCACCAATATTCATGTTGCTGCTCCCAGATCCATCGTCGAGCCCGTACGCACGTTTGTATCAACGTTGCGCGACGAGCTCACCGAGGTACGCGTACCTCGCGGCGCACCTTTCAGATGGATATCCACTTTTACTATCGATTCGCCCTGGCTCAGCGACGCCTGGGTGTTGTCGGTAGCTGGTTGATTGGCCGGCTCAACGGTCGCGCTAGACGGCCCGTAAAGTCCGCTCAGGCTGGATGCCAGTTGCGCACGCCGAGCGGCCTCTGCGTCGGCAGCTTGCGGACGTTCGTATAGGCGCGAAACGACGCTCGCAGCCTCTTCGGGTGTTCCCGCGCGTGCGAGAGCCGCGCCTGCCTGCTTTTCGCCGCCCTGCCGGAGTTCATAATCGACAAACCCAAGCTGCTGTTCGAGCGTCGAATTGCCGATCCAGTTACCGGCCCATTTCCGGAATGCCTGCTGCCGATCCTTGTGCCACTGCGCGATCCCGTAGGCCTGCCCGTTGTCCCCCTCCGCAGTCGGATCTACTTTGCTTTCCGCCTGCAGATTCGCTGCGATCCCGAGTGCTTGCGCATGCGACCAACCTCGCGACTCGAAGAACTGAACTGCAGCAGTCGTATTACCGTTGACTCCGGCCGCAACTTCGGCGTTGGTGCTGAGCCCGTTGCCACGCAAGGCGTTGCCGAACCGCTCGAATCCATCGCCGACCCTCGACGTGGTACGACTCACCTTCTGCAGCAGTTCGTACGAGCGCGAAATAAGGTCAAAAAACTCGTTCGCACCTTTTTTCGCCTTATCCCAATCGAAGCTTTTCACTTCTTCGGACAGCCAGCGCACTGCGCCCGCAACGCCCTGAATCAGCTTTTCCTTGTTTTCTGGCACTGCGAGCCACTCAGTCATCAACTGAATAGCAGGCTGCAGGACCGGGATCAACGCATTGCCGAGAGAATTGCGCAGAGACTCAACCGAGATTTCCAGCTTCGAAATGTTCTGTGCATACTCGTCCGCCTGGCGGATCGCCTGACCATCCATCGATGCATGGAGGCGGTCGAATTCACGCACGAGATCCTGAATCGCGGCAGGCCCCTTCATCAGAAGCGGCAGCAGCGATTCAACACCGAAAGCCTGCGCGATCTGCCGGGCGGATTGAATCGTGCCGCCGGCGCGCATGTTCGACTGTATCGCCTTCGACACGTCGAGCAGCGCGCGCGATGTGTCGATGGCTCCGTCGGCCGTCTTATGCAACCCGATCCGCCATGCGCTCATGAGGGCCAGCGCTTCCGGTGCGCGACCGTTGACTGCACCCTGCATCGTGTCGCCAAGCTGCTGCAGCGACGCATCCATGTTTTCTGTGGACAAGCCAGCAAGCCGCGCTACGCCGCGGTATTGCTGGAGCTCATCCGTGTTCACGCCGAGTAGCGCAGATGTTCGGTCGAGTTCCTGCCCCGCGCGCCCCCAGCTGGTGATGATCGCCGCGAGCCCAGCTACCGACCCGAGGCCGCCGAGGAGCCCGAGCGGCGTTGCTCGCATGACAAGCTTGCTAGCAAGCGAGCCTGCCGCTCGAGCGGCGCCGAGAAGACCACGTGTCAGTCGCGACAGCCCCGTTTCGCGGCTCAATGAGGCTAGCGATTTCGCCAAATCCGTGACGGGCGATATCGTGCTGGCGATCGACCCTTTGACCTTCCGCACGGTCGATGTAGCCCGATCGACGGCGGTGATGACGAACTGAATCTTATTGGCCATTGGGTGTTCCAGTCGCGCTGCGGATACGCAGTGCTTCTTTCAAGTGCCACTCGGTTTCGGACCAGGTCATTGCCCAGACGGTGGACGGAGCGATGCGCCAGAAATACGCGACATCGGCGATCCACTGCTCCCAATCGTCGGGTATATGCGTCGCATCGGCGGCGATCAGTCGTCCGAGCCCGGCCGCCGCCCGATCTGAAAACCGTTGAAATAGCCCACCGCTGTGAGGAAATCCCGAGCGCACATCGCGCGCACGGTCTTTTTCGGCACCTTCGCGACTTCGGAAATCAGCGCGACGGACGCCGCAAAGGGACCGCCGGCAGCCCGAGCTTTCCGCCGCTGTTGGTTCGTCGGTTCGCATAGGTCGAGCGACGCGGCGTTCAGGCCCGTCTTGTCTTCGGTCAGCTGCACCGGCTGCTGGAGCAGCAGTGTCATTTCGTCGTCGCTGCGTTGCACGGGATCGCTCACCCCGTCAGCGAATGTGGCGAAATAGTCTTCGGCCTCGTCGAGCTGACTGCTGAACATCTGATCGACGCCGTCGATCGGCACTTCTGAGATCAGCGCGATGAGCGCGACGAGAAATCCATATTTGCCCGCGTTCTTCTCAGCCGCCTCATAATCCCCAGCAAGCGGCTCACGCAGCGTCACCGATTCGTAGGTCTTCGCCCCGTCGCCGGTGCCTACGGTGATCGGTTTGCGGAAGGTGATGGTCTTCGTGGATTCCATCGATCAGTGCTCCGTGACGCTCGGGCCTTCCCACGTGACCGGCACGGTCGCGTCTTCGGCCTTTGCACCCTGCGGATCGACCGTCCACATGTTCCGGCCAATCACAGTCTTTCCGTTGGCCAACTCAGCGACGACCGTGACGTCGTCCATGGCGTTGATCGCCGCGAGGGAAAGACCGCCCATATCGCGCAGCGTTGCCTTGATCTGGCCGGCCTTCGGTTTCTCGCTGAAGCCGTCGACGCCGGACTGACCCGCGAGCGTCTCACGCGTGACCGAACTCGGGTCGTATTCGAAGTCTCCGGCGACGGTGTAGGTCGTGCCGTCCACCGTCAGATACGCCGTACCGGCAATGCGGTTCGTGGTATTCGACATTTATGAGCTCACAAAAAAATACCGCCCGAAGGCGGCTCATGCTGGTGGAGGAACTGGTTATTGCAGGCGGAACTGTGCGAGCAACGCGAAGATTCGCAGACCGTCGATGAGCGTGCCGTCCCAGAGCTCGTTCACGCGGTTCGGGTTCTGCGAATCCTGCTCGACGATGAGGCCTTCCGCGAAAGCGGCGCTGTTCTGCACATACCCATCGTACTCCATCGCCTGGTACTCGGCGATCTGGTCCGCGCGGATCATGTTCGGCGTAACGATGTTGGCACCGGGCGCGAATCGAGTGCCATTTGCTGCCAGCTTCTTGCGGGCGTATTTGCTCGTGACGACACCCTTGAGGCGCCGGATCACGTACATCAGCAGAAACAACGTCTCGACCTGCAGGTAGCTGTTGTCAGGCTGCCCGAAGCTGTTCTTCTGGTAGGTCGTGATCAGGTTTTCGATCGAGACCGTGCCATCATCGGCGACCGTGAAGGTAGAAATGCCGTCGAAGAGCAGCATATTGCGATCGGTCAGGTCGAACCGCGATGCAACCGGCGGTGCGAGGAACGTGGACAGCGCGACGGTCTGAAGAGGGAGGCCAGGATCCGCACGCAATGCAACAGCAGCAGCTCCGCAAAGGTCCGCGGCTGCGACCCATGCAGGTGTCGGAGAGCCGTTGAAGCCCATGACCGAGCCGTGCTGATCGTTACGCGTCACACCGAACGTCGTGAGCGCGCCGACCGTCCCGCGGTAAAAAGCGAAGAAGTGCCCGTAGATTCCCTTCGACCATGCCCAACGTCCGTTCTGGTCGTTCAGGAACGACTTGAGAGCATCGAGCGACGTCGAGTCCGTGTACGGCATGGCAATGAAGTCGAACGGCATGTCCGCGAGATTCGCCAGAGCGGTCGTCAGGGACGGATTGACCAGGCCGCCGCTCATTGCGACGATCGTGAAGGTCAGGCCGGCCGGCGTCACCTCGCCGTTGGCCGTGCCGCGGAAGTTCACGCTGACGTCAATGTCGTTGCCAGCGAGCCCCTTGTTCTTCGCCGTGAAGTTGACCTTGCTTGAGGTCGTGCCGTCAACGGCTGCCGTTACCGGCAGATCCGTCGCGGCGTTGACGGTTGCGGCAAGAGCCGTGGCGAGCTGCGCGGGCGTGAGCGACGACGTGACCGTCTGTGTGACGAGCTGCCCCCCCAGATACAGGAAGAGGACGCCAGTCGCCGTGGCAGCGGTCAGGAAGTTGATGGACCCGGTCGCAGCAACTGAGCTTCCATCGTCGGCGAGCGGCAGGTACCAGACCTCGCCGAAGTCATCGCTGTCGCGATACGCCGCCGTCATGAGTGCAAGCATTGAACCGGGGCCGCCCACCGTCTTCGCGTCGGACTTGCCTTGGCAGATGGTCGGCATATTTGCAACGCCGGTACCGCTGGCAGTGATCTGGCCAATGATAAGCGCACGCTGCGACTGCGTCGCGGAGTTCGCCTGGCTATTGTCGACCTCCGCATAGAACAGCGGGACGCGGATCTGGTCGCCAGCAGGAATATTCTTGAACGGAACGGTCACGATTATTCGCTCCCAAGGTCACGCGCCGGCGATGCAGCCGCCCGCGTATTGGTTTTTTCGACGAGGACGACGTCACCATCGCGCAAACGGCGGTGCCAATACAGATCGTCGTCCGACACGTTCCGTCCTTCGTCCGGAATGAGGTCCTTCAGTTCAGGGTCGCGGATCTTCAGACCCGGCGCGGGTTTGACGAACATGCGTCACTCCTATTGGGGGAATTCGATATCGAAGCCGCCTTCTGCGCGGCCGTCTGGCCCCGACGTTCGCGGCGCTGGCTGGACTGCGTCCGGGAATGGCGGATTGGGGTAAGTGCCGTTCGGGTCGTAGACGTTTCTGAGATCGGCCGTGAGCGACAACTCTTGCAAATCTGTCGTCACAACCGGGTCGAACGCTTCGTAGATCTGGAAGTGCATCGCGATGCTTATCGCCCCGAAATGCACCCGCCCATCGGCCTTTATTTCGGTGGCGCTGGCGATCACCGGGAAGTCCTGCGTCACCGCGCGAATGCCGACATCGCGGAGAAGCACATCTTCGATCGTCGCGCCAAGCTCCTCGAGGGCATCCTGCGCGGCTTCCGCCGTCGTGCCGGACACGATGCCGCGGATTTCGATGGCAAAGTCCGTGTTGAACTGCGTCTCGCCGTTCGTACCCGTCGACGTCTTCTGCTCGTCGCCGCAGCGAACAAGAACCGCCGGCAGCTTCACCGGCGGCACAGTCCAGTCTCCCGGTGACTGGATCGTCGGCGCCGCAGCTGCTGCCTGCAGCGCCGCGACAACCAGTTTGCGCATCGCCGACCGGCCAGTTGGCTCAGCCATTGCCACCACTCACGAGGTTGAGCATCAGGCCACCACCGCCCCACCCGTCGAGCCGGGGCTCGCGCACGACGTACACGAGCCCCGTCCTGATGATCTGAAGCTGATCATCCTGCGCGGGGGGGATGGTGAATTGGGAAAGCTGAATGCCGAGACGCGGCTGAACAGTCGCTACCTGAGCCCCGTCAACGATGCTCAGATCCAGGAAGGCCTCGTCGAATATGCCGTCGATCTCGTACGGCGTATCGCCGTTCGCTGGCATGAACAGCACCCGCTCTACCTCGCCGAACGTCTTCATCACCACGCCGTTCATCCTGTCTGTGACGGCGCGCCAGTCGAATGGCACGATCAGGCGCCGGCGCGGCCGGTCTGCAGCACTTCGGGACGCGTGCAGATGTGCAGCGGGTAGCTGTACACCTCCATCTTCCAGAACGAATTGCGGTCGCGATCGAAGATCGGAATGACGTACATCGGCTTGCCCGGCGTGTTCACCCATTCGAACGATTCGCCCGGCGCGTATGCAACGCGGAAAACGCCCGGGGCGCCGACCGGGAAGAACTTGACCTTGTCGTCGGGGATCTTGAGCGTCGTGTTGTCGTCCGAACCGCGATAGTTCGACCAGATGACGCCGGCGAACGGGAAGGCCTCGAATGCGGCGCCCTGGCTGTTGTCGCGCAGTTCCTGCGCGGCACTCCAGTTCAGGTACGTGCGGATCACGTCCGGATGGTTCGTCAGTTCGTCGTAGAACAGGTCGCCGCACAGCGCATAGACCTTCGTCGTAGGCAGAAATGCGCCTTGCGACTTGCGCGCCATCGCCCGCACGATGTTGTTGACGATCGGCCGCAGGCTATTGGCGGTACCGGCAGCGAGGTTGAACGCCACTTCCGTCGGCGCCGTGATGCCGAACTCGTCGAACCAGTTGTACTTCACCGAACCGTCAGCGTCGAGCAGCATGCCTTGCACGGCAGCGAGCCGGTGGTATTCCCACGTGTATTCGATGTTGCTCGTGAGACCCGTCGGCCCGTTCAGACGACGCGCGACTTCAGCCTGGACTTGCATCAGTTCCGATTCGGTGCCGAACGCGCGAATGTCCTGGATCTCGTTCGCATACAGCGTGTCGCTATGCATGATCCGCGGCACCTTGAAATACCGCGCTTCACGCTGTTCGGTCGTGCGCTGCGTGCCTTCCTGGCCACGCTCGCTGAACGGAACGACGACGAGCTTGCCCTGACGCTGCTCGACCGCGAGAGCCGTCGTTCGGATCGGATCCGGCTCGAAGATGTTGAGGTCACCGAGACCGGTCGGTTGAAACGGCTTTTTCTCGATCGCGGTCGTCAGTTGGATGGTCGAAAACGCATCCTGATGAAACACGTCCAAACTGGCCATTATTGGCTCCCAGAAATAATAATGGCCGCTTGCGCGGCCGAGATTTACCTTTGAAGAGAAGTACTTCTGGAGATCAGCGGACGATGATTCCCAGGGTCGCGAGCTGCGCGGTGGCCGTGGCGATCTGCGCATTGGATGCGCCGGTCGGCCAGAACAGTTCGAAGCCGTTGACCTCGCAATCGCGCGTCACGACGGTGCCCGGTTGGTCCGCGAGCGTAGCGTCCACGTTCGCGAACGAGATACCGGCCGCAATCTGCGAACCGTCCGTCGCCGTCAGACTCAGCGGCACGTAGATCTTCGAAAGCGCCGACACGGTGACGTCGAACTCGTCGCCGACCACGAAATCGGTGGCGCCGTCGGCGATCACGAACTTGATCTGGTCATTGAACGTCGCGCCAACGGCGACGTCGCCGATGACGTCACCCGTCGGATCGAAGACCCGGAAAGTGCCACCGTTCGCCGCGGCAGCCGTACAGCGCACGACGTACACGCCGGCTTGAGCGTTTCCAACCACCGGCGTGGTCGCATCGAGCGTGAAGGTGCCGTTGCCGGTGTTACCGGCCTTGGCGGCGGCCGTTGCCGTACCGCCGGTCTTCTTGCCGAGCACAGTGCCGGCCTGGTGCTTTACCGCGCCGCTGAGCGTGCCGCGGTCGCGCGAACGGTGTCCGCGTGCTTCACTGACCAGAAAGCCACCATCGTGGCGGCCTTCGACGAGAGGGGTTTGACTCATGATGTGCTACCTCTGATTTGGATTGACGAAGGACCGCCGTTTAGCGCTGGCGGCTGGGCCGGGCTTTTTCCATCGCGACTTCCCAGCTGGCCTCGATTGCCTGATGGGAACTGACGCCGCGCTCGCCGCCGGCGCCGAGCTGCGGATTGCGGCGTGCAGTGGGCGCTGCAGCCGCCGGCGCCGGCGTTCCTTGGAGAACCGCGAGCGCTTCCTTGCGTGTCATCGAAGTGTTGAACGCGAGGTTTGCAGCCAGCACCGGGTTTTTGCCAGCCGCTGCGGAGCCCATGATCGTGGCGCAGCGCATGCGCTCGCGACGACGCGCCTTGGCCGACGCGCTGTTGCCGCGCATCTCTTCTTCGTCGTCATCGTCGTCGGCATCCGGGTCATCCTTTTCGTCTGCCGCTCGATTACCCTTCTTTCCGCCCTTGTCGTCGTTGGAAGGCGGATCATCGTCTTCGTCGCTTGCGCCCTTGGCATCGCCGTTTTCGCGATCCTGATCGTTGTTGTCCAGATCGTCGCCTTCGGCTTTGCCCTTCTTTCCGCCCTTGTCGTCAGCGGGCGGCGTATCGTCTCCGGCGCGTGCCGGAACTTTGGCGAGGTGGGCAAAACTCAGCCCACGCGAGGTCAGATTGCGAAGCAAGTTACTCATTTGATGGCCCTGTTGGTGGGGGAATCAGCCCAGCTCGTCGAGCAGGGACGCAAAGGCTTCGTCCGGCGCCATCACGGCATCGGCGAAGCCGATCTCGACGCCGGCGGCGCCCAGAAAGGTTCCTGCCTCGGTGGCACGCACCTTGGCAGGAGAAAGATTTCGATTGCGCGCGACGGTCTCGACGAAGAGCTCGCCCATTGCGTCGACGTCTGCCTGATAGCGCGCAAGGGCGTCCTTCGACAGAGGCTTCATGTCGCTGCCGTCGGCCTTCTTCGCGCCGTAATGGATGAGCGTCACCTCGATGCCTGCTTTCGACAACGCTTGCGAGAAGTCAACATGCATGCAAATGACGCCCACGCTGCCAGTGCCGCCCGTGCGGGGCACGATGATTCGCGTAGCGGCGCTGGCGATCGCGTACGCCGCGGAGAATGCATGCTCGGTCAGGATCGCCCAGATGGGCTTCGTGCCGCTTGCCTCATAGATCGCGTCGACGAGGTCGAAGCACCCGGCGACTTCGCCGCCTGGCGAGTCGATATCGAGCACGATAGCGCGCACCTCTTCGTCATTCATCGCCATGCTCAGGTTCGCGCGGATGCCGTCGTAGCCGGTCATACCGGAATACGGCCGCATTTCGCCGAGCTTCTGCACGAGCGTGCCCTCGATCGGGATGATCGCCACGCCAGCGATCACCTCGTATGGGCGATAGTCAGCTCGGCCGTTTGAACCCGCGTTGTCGAGGAATGCTTTCGCGCCGCCATCGGCGAGCACGACGACGTCGCCAGACGCGCGGAATAGCTTCGAGATACCGAAACGGTCCGCCAGCGCGGCCATTACGATCTCGGCTTTCTGCGGTGCGATCGCGATAGGCGTGTTGAATAGCCGCGTGGCGAGATGCGGATAGTTGCTCATGCTGCTTGCGGCTCCTGTGGAGGTTCGTCAGTGCGCGTCGCGATCTCTGCACCACCCCATTCGGGTAGCGGAATTTCGCGCTCGCGAAACGCCGCGATTTCGATCTGTCGCTGGTCGAGCACTTCTTCCCAGTCGAGGCCCTGTTCGGCCGCTTCCTGTTTCAGGGTGGTGAGGGCCGCATCCATCTTCAGGATTGAGCCCTGCGGTTCCTTAACCGGATCAACCCATCCGCGCGCGGGGCCGAGCCAACTGCATCCCGCATAGGCCGTAATCGCTTCGATGAAGTCCGGCGCGCCGGCGGGCAATGGCAACTCGCCGTTCTCCATCGATTCGCGCAACCACACTGCATACATCGGCGTGGCAGTGCCAATGGAAAACTCCTGCCGACGCCGGACGAGCGTTTTCCAGCTTTCGAGCAGCGCCGAGCGACCGCTCGTATAGGTTGTCTTGGACCAGTCCTGCGTCACCTGCTCAAGCGAGACTCCCAAAGCAGAAGCGACGCAACCCTGCATCTCATGAACGAACTCCGTGAAGCCGTTATGCGGATGATCCGAGGTAAGCGCCTTGATGTCTTCGCCCGGTGCGAGAGCTGGCACGCGGACGCCGTTGAACATGGCCGGCCGCTCGTCATTCCACTCCTTCCGGAGGCCCTGATAGAAACCGAGCTCCTGATCGCCGCCGACAGCATCCTGCACTTCTGACGGGTCGTACGGGCTCGTCACGTACGTGCCAATCGACGCAGCGAGAGCTGCAGCCTGAAGTTCGATCCCGTAATAGCGGGCCAGCATTCGCGCGTGTGCGAGAACCGGGATGAAAACGCCCACGCCGCGATTCTGGCCGGCGCGATCGCGCTCGAAGTCATGAATGACACGCAGCCATCCGTCGTCGTCTTCGCGCACGACGCGTTCCCAGATCATGCTTTCGACCGAGTTGTACCAGTCGTTCTGATGCGCTTTTCGGATGTGATATGCAATCGGCACACCGTCGTCGTCCACCTCAACGCCGTTGCGCATGTATCGCGTGTCGACCATCTGGTTCGGATTCGACAGGCGATCAGGATCCACGATCAGATATGACGTGGCATACCGCGCGCCGCCGCGGCCGACGCGCTCAGGCATCCAGTAATTGACGACAAGCGCCTCGCCATCGATGAGCTTGTGGCGCAACGCAAGACGCAACTGCTGTGACACAGTCAGCTGCCGCGAGACGTCGTTGTACCGCCCGAAGTCATTTGCGAACAGACGCCAGCGCGCTTCCACCGCCCGCCGAAATTCATTCGCCCACTCGTTGTCGAACGCAGCACCGCTGATCGCTGCGAGGGCGCGATAGTCTGGCGCAGCCGACAGCCGCAGCGACGCGCCAACAGCGTTGTCGAGGATGCGTGTGATGCCGCCGCTCGAGCGACCATCGTTTCGAACTTGATCGCGCGAGCGCGCGACCATGCGGTCGCGAAACTGGTTGATCTCCGCATCGGGCGACCGAATCCACGGCAGCCACGCACCCATCTCCTGCGTCTGCCAGTCGGCGGCCTGATACGGGAAGAAGGCGCGGCCGACGTTATTCGCGAGACTGCCCGGGCCCGCGCCGGTATCGGCTCGAGCACGCAGCGGCTGTCCGCACGAATCGACGAGAGTGATGGCGTTGCTCATTAGAACAGCGGCACCATGCGACGGCGTCTGCAGACGCGCACGCCAGGATTGAGAGCTGCCTGCAGCTCGGCGATGAACATGCGAACCGCCGCGACGTTCGTCGACTGGAAAGTCACGCTGCGCGAGCCATCGCCTTGAGCATAGGAGACCGTCACTGTCTTATTCCCTGACCGCAGGTCAAGATATGCCTCTTGCGCGGCCGCGAGCGCATCCTGAAGCTGCGCGTCGGTCATGCCGTAGAGCGGCGAGCAAAGATCGGTTGTGGCCATGGCTATCGATATCGGTGAACTGCAGACTTCTTCTTTTGAACTGGTGCACCTTGTTCAGACGATGGCGCTGGCGCAGTGACGGTGCTCGTGCTGACTGCCGTGCCGGCCGCGCTAACGAGAAAGGTGTTCGTGTCCCACGGCTTTGCCCAGGACGGTGGTTTGTCCCAGGAGATTCGGTTAAGGCCATGCAGCTGCGCGAGCATGTGGGTCATCACCATCAGGTCGAGCGCCTCATTCCGGCGCCCGGCAGCAGTCTTCTCCCATCCACCGTTCTTGAGCCGCGTCTCAGCCGTCAGCTGTTCAAACCAGACATGCGGCTGCTCCGGCGATCGAAGCGCATGGGGGAAATGCACATAGAGCTTGCCTGGCTCAGCAAGCTGCAACTGCCCGGCGAGATCGTCCTTAAAGAGATTCGGATTGAAACGTGCTACCGGCACATCGCCGCTCGACGCTGCGCGATTCGCTTTGCGCGACGTGTCGGGATAGACGACTGCCAATCGCGGCGCAGCGAGTTTGTCAGCGCCCTTCGTCGGTATGACCGTCCATGCATCGCGGCCGGAGATCTTTCCGATCAGGCGCGCGAGTCCCGCCTTTTTCCAGCGGCGCCATGCTGCGTAGGCCTGCTGTGTCACGCCCGGCTGGCCGTAGCTGTCGAAACCCAACGCGCGCACGGGCATCGCGCGACCAGAGCCGTCAGCGAGCGGATATGTCCGGGTGATGAGGTTGATAATCTGGTCCCAGTCCTCAGCCGACGTCGCCGGATCGCCGGGAATGCGGCCCTTGTCGATGACCCAGCTTTCTCCATCGACACCGAATCCGCGCGTAAGCCATTCAAAGTGCGCAATCTGGCAATCAACGGCAGTCACGAGGAAACGCACGCCCTCGGGCACCGTGCCGAGCTTGAGCTCCGAATCAGCTCGCTCGGCAAGTACGTTTGCATCGATCGACCCGACACCGCGCGCCGCCGCATATGGAAAGCCGAACTGCTTGACCATGACCTGGCGAATCGCCATGTCATCGCCGCTCATCTCAAGCTCGCGTTCGGCCTTCACCTTCGCGCGGGCGAGGCCACCAATCCCCCCTAGGATGAACGGCGACATTGTTCCAACGATCCAGAATCCGGCACTCTTACGAGCAGCGAGCTCGCCCGTCACAACACCGTCCTGCGAAATCTCCTGCCCGTCGCCAATCCAGCCTCCGAATGGCGACCGGAACGCGGCCACGTTCATCCCACGACGTTCCCGGTCTTCGATCAGACAGCCATTCACGGGGCACAGGAGACGTGTGTTTTTCTCGATCTCGTCGAGCGACTGGTTCTCGTCGTAATGCAGCGTCATGTGCCGCGGAGCGATAGGCACCGGGCTTGACCACGCACCACAATGCGGACAGGGCCAATACCAGATGCGGCGATCGCTGTCGCCGTACATCGCCATGATCCCGGCCGACCAGTCCCGATCGGGAACGAGGCCGCGCGCCCGGTCCGGGTGGCTCATTGCCAGCAACATCGACTGGCGCTGGAACGTCTGACGCCGCACGTCGAGCAGCGTCTTGATATCTCCGAGCGACGGATCGTACGCGTCCACCTCATCAGCGACGATCCGCGGCGCAGACTTGTTGATCACGTTGTTCGGTGCGGCCGAAAGGAACTCGACGCGCATTCCGTCGAACCGCTTGAAGTGCAGCGAATCGTCGATCGGCCTTGACCCGAGACGCCTCGCCATCTCGGGATGCGAGTCGATCATCGGGTTGATCCGGCTCTTCACATACGACTCGAGACCCGGATCAGTCTGCATGTACCACAGCATGTCGGCCGGATCGTTCGCGACCGACTTGAGCAACCAGTTCTGCGCGATCTCCGTTTTGCCAGACTGACCGGGCCCGACCACCACCGTCGTGAGGTAGTCGAGGCGCGTGAGCGTCTCCATCGGCGCGACGAGATATGGCGCTTTCTCGTGGTGCCAACGCCCGACGTAGCCGCCGCCCTGATTCGACAGGTGCCGGTGCAGCACGGCGTATTCCGCTACGGACTGCCGCTCGGGTGGCACCAACGAACTGAGCGCCTCGCGCGCGACCTGATATGGGTCGGCGTATTCGTGCTCGAGCATCGCGTTACCCCAGAAGCACGCGCAACTCGTCGGCCATCGTGCGGCGCAGATCGTCGGTGACCACCCGGATCTGATCGGCGTATTCCTCCGGCAGCCCGCACCGCTCGACAACCTGGTCGGACAGACGGTCAAGCCCCTTGCCGAGGTGCGCGAGCATCGTGTTCAGCACCTGACGCATTACCTCGACCTGTACAAGCTCGCCGCGATCGCGGCGCAGCTTGTCTTCGAGAATCTCTGCCTGTACCGCGTCGCGTCGTTGCCGCGCGCTCTGCTCGCCAGCATGTACGACCGGTTCCGTTCCTGCCGGCGGCACGACGGTGAACTTTGGCGCGGCCATCTGGGCACGCGAGTCGATCGGGGCGCGGCCCTCAGAGTTCGGCTTTTGTTTCGGCTTCGGCGCCGCGGTGGGCGCCATCGGAACCTCGATCGTCGGCTCGCCGGCCAGGTATGCACGCACCGCGACGAGATCGAACTCCCACCCGCCGGCGCGCGTACCTCGCTTCGCTACCGGGAAGTTGCCGTCGCCGTCGAGCCGGCGGTCGAGACGCGGCCGCGTCCAACCGAGTGCCGCGCAAAGCGCTGCCTTGCCGATCGGCTCCGGTGTAACGCTCCCCGCGTTCGGTGTAACGCCGCGATTTTTCCGCGTTACACCGGTTTCGCCAGTTGCCATAAGGGTTTGCGCCGCTCGCCGCGTCACCACCGTGTAACGTGTAACGCGTTTTTTTTACTCGAAAGAACGGGAAGAACGGGCGCGCGCAGTGCCCGCGTTCCGGTAGGGCGGCGGAAGGACCCGCACCTACATGGTGCATCCCGCCCCATTTGCCTATTTTTTGAGCAACACCCCGAAAACCCTTGACTGACAAGGCTTTGCGGGATGCTGTCGAGGAGATCCGTCGCGGACCGCAACTGTGCGACGTGCCGCGCGCTCCGTAAGGCGGGAGCGTCACTTGCGCTTGGCAGTTGCCAGCGCCTTCGCCAACCCTTTGGCGAACTCCGCTGCAGCGTTAGCCTTTACAACAGCTTCCGCACGCGATCCGAAGTTCAGGTGTTGCTTGACCGGCTGTGCATCTCCGAAGCGGACAAGCAGCTTGAGGTGGCCCGTCTTGTTTGCCCCGCGGACCTTGGCGGCGCTCTTGCCCGTCGTCCTCACGACCTTCGTAGGCGCAGGACGTTGCCAGACGCCGCCAATTTGCTCCCCGCTGCGGGTATGAATGGTGCCGATGAAGATATCTGGACGCGACTTCAGACGATTGAGCGCAGCCTTCGAGAAGTTGCCGTATTGATTCAGCAGCGCCATGTCCTTCGGGTTCAGCCACGTGCGGCCAGAACCGATCAGCTTATGGGGACCGCCGAATTCAAACGGAGCCAGATAGGCTGCTGCGATGTCCTTCACGAAGACCATTGCTTCGAGCGACGATTTACGCGCTGCCTTTATGCCTATCGAATTGATGGTGAACGGCGTTGGCCTATCGAATACCTGCGGTAGAGCCTTCTTCTCGGCGCCTTGGGCTAATTTAGCCAGCGACGTAAGTGCCATCGCTGTCGCAAACGGGACCTGTTTTTTTTCCAGCGCGCTCAGCCCTCGCGCGGCCGCCTGAAAGTCAGCGCGCACAGAGATCGAGAGCATCGGCGGACTGGGTGAGCGTTTACGGGATTACGCCGGCCACACCGCTGCCTGCACATCGTCGTCCGGCTCAGCGCTGTAGAACGGGATCGCCGGGATCTGCATGATCTCCCGCTCAACGGGAAATGCCTGCACGATGACGTCGTCGGTATCGGCTTCGTACAATCCGATGACGATGCCGACAGTCATGGGCTTCACGAAACGAGATCTGACGATCACGGCCTGTCCGAGCTTCGCGCGCTCGACCTTCAGCGCTTCAGCTTTCAAAGCAGGTTTAGCCATCAGAATCTCTCCGACCGGGGCTCGATCATGGCGGTGCGCGCGGCATCTGTTCTCGCACATACCGGTTGTGAAGCGGCCGGTCTACCAGTGGAGCGCACGGGCAACAGGCAAAGAAAAAGCCCCGCGAGGCATGCCTGCGGGGCTTTGGGCGCACTGATTCACAGTGTCAGATTGGGGGCTATTCTGCGGTCCAAAACCGCAAGTGTCAAGCACCGATGAACGGTAGGCCTGAAAGAATGCTGTCGGAGTGCTTGCGCGCACGCGAAAGCAAACCATCACGCGTCTCGACGTGCGGATCGCTCGCGTCGACATCAGCATGCTCGCTGCGCTCGCGCTTCGCCTTACCTTTGCGCCGGCCCGAGACGCCTTCCATCCATTCGCGGACGATCTTCCAGTGAGCGGATGCCGTGTTCTCGCTGACGCCGCATTCACGGGCTAGACCATGCAGTTCAACCTTTATGCCCAATGACTTCTCGACCAGCTTGCGCCTCAGTCGATAGTGCACAATGTGACCCGAGAACAGGGACAGGGCCTCCTGCTCGAGATGGCGGATTGCAGCTTCCCATTCCGGGTTCGGTTTGAATTTGGAGCAGCACGGGCTGCCACATGCGCACGGACGCGACCGCGGCGCATAGCGGCCGAGTAGCGCAGCCATTTCAGACGTGCTGAGCGGATCGAGCTCGCGCAGGATCATTCCGCCCTGGCCGGCGCCATCCAGGCCCGCCAAACCGATACCGCGCCGCCCGGCGGGCATCGCCATCCGGTTCATCGCAGGGCGGTCCTGCTGCTGCATGCTGTAGTTGAACGCGAAGATCAGCGCGGCTTCGGGCGTGCGGAACAGTTTCTCGATCACTTCAGTCATTTCGCGTTTTCCTCATATTTCAAACAGCGTTGTCCGTATTTCCTGCCCTTCCTGCACACCATTCGCACGCCGCCGAATGGGTCTATCCGTTCTACTGCGTGAGCGCAGCCGGTGCATCGAGAACCTTCGCGTCGCTCAAGCACCTTCAGCGGGTCGCCGTATTCCCATCGGCGGAGATCAGCCATCGGACGGTGCTCCCACGTTCGCCGCGCCGAACAGTGCGATCGCGGCAACGTCTCGGCGCACCAGCTTTCCTTCCCTCTCGAGCCGAAGTACTCTGTCGCGCGCGACACGGTGCCCGGCATAATCCGGCCGCTCTCGCCTGGCTTTTTCCCACCAGTCAGCGCATCGTTCTTTTCTGGTTTTGGGCGCCGGCTTCGGCACGTTCTCTCCCGGGCCGGCTTTCAGGATCTCGGACCGCGCCCCGCCGGTAGTCCATCCGCAGACGTGAATTCTTCCCTCATACAACTGCACGAATTTCACGACGGTGCTTAACGCAACGCCGGCCCGCTCAGCCAACTGCATGCGGGTAGCGCGCCGCCGCTTCAGCTCTTTCCAGATCTTTTGCATTACCGGATGGTCTGCGGCCACAGCCTTTGGACCGCCACGACACGGCAATCCGAGACGGCAACGATGCATCGACAACGCGTGTGCAGATCGTCCCGGGAAATGGTCCGCCATTTTTTTCAGCGGCTCGCCGGCGCGCCAAAGCTGTTCGAACAACGCATCGTCGGCAGGCGTCCAATCGCCCGGTCGCGGCGTCCGCTTACGCATCGTGGTTCTCTCCTTCAGAAATGCCCATGCGACGATCTCGAATAGGCTTCCATCGCGCATAGCCGGCGTCGAACGCGGCCACCTTCCGCTCCAGCGGCGCGCCGCCCTGATCAAGCCATGTGTGGCATGCCAGGCATGCCGGAAGCGTGAATTCGTTTTTCGCCTTCAGCCCCATGCCCTTCCCATGCATGCTCTGATTCGAATGCGCCGGAACGACAGTCGGGTCGGCCCAGTCCGTCCAAGGGCACATCACGTTGAGGTAGCAGGGCTGACCGGCGCATGCGGCGAGATATTTCGAGCCTTCCGCGACGGTCGGCTTGCGGATGCGGCGCTTGGTCGCGGCGCGGTGCTTCAGCGTCGACGCAGGCGCGAGCGAGCTGAATGGTGATTTCGATTTCTTGGCGAAGCCAGAGCGCGCCATAGGCGTCTTGCGTTCGAGCGACTTCGAGCGCTTCAACATACCCAGCCCTCGCTCGTGAGCCGCATGTGGTCGACGCCATCTGGGAATGCCGGGAACGGCGCCTTCCGATTGAAGTGCGACGGCACGCTGAGCTGAACCGCCCCGCCCTCACGGCGCGGCCAACCCTCCGGTGCTTCGATCCAACCCGGGAGACGGGCGTATGCGATGAAGGCCGTTGCGCGTGCGCGTCGCTGGGCACGATGGCGTCGCCACGGCCCACTCGAGCGCATGCGGATCAGCTCGGTGACGTCCAGCTCGACCACGCACGGCGTACGGCGGCGCTGCGGCATGCCATAGACCGTGAATTCGGGCGGGATGATGAACGTCAGGCGCATTGCTGCCGGCGCTCCATGAACTCGACGAGCTCTGCCGCCATGAAGATCGGCAGGGATAGCGTGAGCGCGATGTGGTGCTCGAGGCGAGCGCCTTTCGATTGCTCCCAGCCAGCCAGCATCGCAATGCCGTCGCAGGTCACCAGCTCGCGGATGTCGGCCTTCATGCATTCGCGCCATGGCAATACCATGTCTGCGTTGATCTCGGCCGGGTTGACGACCTCGAAGCCGAGCGCGCGCAAGCGCTTCGCCTCGGCACGGAAGACCGGGAAGTTCAGTTCCGGATAGCCCGTCATCGGGCCGGCGAGGTAGAGCCTCATTCTTTCACCTTGATGACGCCGGCTGCGATCTCGGCACCGACAAGACCGAGCGCAAGGAACGCATTCGAATCGGTGGCAACCATGGCGCGTATTTCGGCAGCGCGTGCACTGATGGCGTCCTGCTCCTCCTGCGGCATCAGTGCGATCACGCCGCGGAGCATCAACATCTGCGCCTCTTCCGGCGTCGGCTTGTTCAGGGGGTCCATATAGAGCAGCTCCTATTCGGAAGGTCACGAACGCGCCGTCACCGAGACAGCGCGTCAATCGGCGATCAGTCAGCGCATTGATCCGCGACGGCCAGCGAGAAATCGATGTAGACCTCGGCGCCGAGCTTGAACAGCCGTGCCGCATCGTCGTTCACGGTGCTCAGCGCGATCTGGCCGGCGGGCGTTGCGGCATAGAAGCGCTCGTTCTCGGCCGAGCCCGACACGACCGGCTGCAGCTGGATGTCATGGATCAGGCCTTTCTGCTTGTCCCAATGCTCGCGCTGGCTCAGCTGCGTTACCTTGAACTTCGCTCGTACCTTCGTCATTTCCTGCTCCTGGTTGAGGTTGTCACCAGCTGCGGCCGGTGAGATCTTCGACGCGCCAGCCGTGCCGGCCGTCACGTTGAATCGCGAGAAATCGAAACGGGAATTGCTCGGCGGCCATCTTCGTTTTGGCGCGCGCATCGTCAGTCCAGCGGCCTTTCACCTCGTGGAATTCGAGCGCGCCGCCCGCGGTGATGACTGGAAAATCGATCGTGATGAAGGTCTTGTCAGCGAGGCGCAGCTTCAGCGCTTCGAAGCGGAACCAGAGGATCTCGCCGGCGTGGAGGCGGGCTGCCAACACATCTGCGTATGCGGCCTCGGTTTTGTTCATGCGGCCCTTCGGGAGCCGGCCGAGCTGCTGCATGCGTTCGATTGGCGACGGTTGCGCAGGCGCGGCCGCAATCGCTGCTGCGACTTCCGCCACCGGCAACCCAAGGCCACTCGCGATCCCGCTAACGCGAGCCGTGCCAATACGACCGCCGGCGATCGCGCTCTGAGGAAGACGGATGGTTCCCTTGCTCACGATTGCGGCCCGTGGCCAGGCTGCAGGTGAGGAACGGCAACAATCATCGGATTCGCTTCCGGATATCCGGAAAGATCAACGATGACGTTCACGGAGACTCGGGCTGCGTTGAACCAATCGCCGAAATTCATGCGGGACCAATGCCCAAGCGCATACGCTTCGAGTTCCGTTTCCGGCGTGACCTGGAGCGCGCCGCCAGCGAGGATGGTCGCCTTCATGCTTTCGCCCCGTCAGCGAGGATCGGCACGATGACCGACAAACTGTCCGGTGCAAACGCATAGCCGATCGAAATACCATTCGGACCGAGGCGTTCGAGGTCGCGATCGTCGAGATACTGAACCTGCGTTTCTCCGTGGCATCGAGCCGTGAATGTCCGTCGCCCGGCGATGAATTCATGGTTCACATCGAAGTGGTCAACCATGCGCCGGCAGACCCAGCAAATGGGCGGCTCGAACTTCATGCAGGCATCTCCTCATTGGGTACGACGTCGCCAAATTTCGACGCGACGTAGGCGCGCATCGCAGCCTCAAGAGGAGAATCTCCGACCTCGCTCACACCGCGCATGTCCGCGAACCAGTGATCGCCGCGTTCGATTATGCTGATGCGCTGGCGCTGAATGATCGGGCCGCCGATCAACCAGCTGCGTGATGGCCGATAAGGCAAGCTGCCACCGATCTTCGCTTTCACGGCTGCGATAACGATCGCGTCGAGCCGACGACCCGCGAATTCGCCGAGCTCTGCACGGCAGACCCAGAAATCCAACTGATCGTCGCGAAGTTCGCTGACCTTCATGCGGTCACCTCATTGCTGATGTCGTCGGTCACCGGCACGCCGTTGATCGGCCGCAGGCAGCAATCCTGAGCCGCTCCTTCCGTGCCCATCCGGCCGTCGCCATATTTCGCCGGACGAACGGCGCGCACGTTCCACGTCGGTCCAAAGAGGTCCGATGCCGCATCGTTGAATGACAAAACCTCGAAAATTCGTCCGATGTTCTCGGGAATTTCCGATCGCACCATGATCGCCAGGTCACCCGGTTTGACGTTCATGCCTTTTCCTTTGCTACATTGCTGCGGAAACAGTCGAACTCTGGCGGTTCAAGCAAGAAGAACTGACGGCCGATACGCTGCACCGTTACTTCGCCATACAAGTCCCAGCGCCGACCAATCTCATCGCGCGTTATGGCCGTTCGGTCCGACCGGTAAGCGGACGCCGCGAGACGAACCATCGACTGGCCGGGGAGGAGCGCCATGTCACCAACCATGATCGAAACAAGCCGCGCTCGGAATGAATTCGTGGTCATGATGCGTAGTCGTCCACAGGCATGAGCGCGTCGCCGAACGTCGCGCGCGCGAACTGGTAGAGGGACACAGCGTTGAACCGCTGCGCGTCTTTGAGTACGAATTCGATTGCACGCGGGTCCCGCGCCGCCGCGGCGACGATCACGCGATGGCGCTGCCACGCCTCGTCGGGTTTCCGGCTCGGCACGTTGAGCTCGGAGCCCTTCGCGTCGCAGCCCTCGGGCGTCAGGTACCAGTCGCCGTCCGATGCTGTCGGCGCCGCCTGCGGAGTCTGCGCAGATGCGACGAACGTCGCGACGAAACCGACGTACGTCGGCCGGTCATCGCCATCACGCTTGCGCGCCGACACCGCCGCCTTATGCGCATCGCGTAGCTGCAGGTCGGTGAGGTTCTTGCCGATCCACGTGAGGAGGTGGACTCGATCCTTCGCCGGATCAATGGTGAGCTGCTTGCCGCGTGCGAGCTCGAGCGAGACGAGCAATTCGCTGAGCTCGGTCTCGCGATTCGGTTGTTCGGGGGGAGGATCTTGCTGATCGGCAGCAGCAGCAACTGGGTTATCCACAACGCCGGTCGCGCGCGTTGCTGCTGCTGATGGTTCTATGACGGTTAACTGATGGTTAACCTTATATGGTTTGTCGAGTTTTGCACCCATTTCCGTCGCAGATTGCACCCATTTCTGCTCTGGATTGCACCCATTTCCGCCACCAATGGGTGCAGAATCTGCATCCAATTCAATGTTATCCACAGGCTTATTGGATGCAGATTTTTCACCCTTTTTACCTTCGACGCGCCGCGCTTCAATGGGTGCAATTTCTGCACCCTTTATCCATTCGGCATTGATGCGATACTCGGCCGGCGCGCCGCCCTTGCGGCCGCCACGGGCCGCGCGAACAAGGATCAGCCAGCCGCATTCCTGCATCTTCCCGAGCTGGTACTGGACGGCGCGAACGGACTGGCGCGTCTTCTCCGCCATAGTCTCGACCTTCGGGAACACGTGCGTGCCGTCGTCGTCAGCGTGATCGGCCAGCGCCAGCGCGAGCAGCATCTCGCCGGCACCTACCGGATAGCGTTCGAATACGGCGTTCATGACCTTCACGCTCATCTGGTGACGCCTCGCCACACGAAATCGCCCTTGTCCTCGACGATGGCCGGCTCATCCGCCTTGCACGCACATTCGAGGCCGACCAGGTTGTCGGCTATGGGACGCCAGAAGTTGCGCACGCGGCCGTTCGGAACGTGGTTGTCCTCTTCTGCTTCGAGCAGATCAAACGCGGCCAGGACGAAAAGCGCATCGGCGCTCGTGCAGCGCGCTGGCCCTTCCATCGTCTGCAGGCTAATGCTGACGTGATACTCGGGGCCCTTGCTGACACCGCCTTCCGGTGCCGCAACCTCGACCGCGCTGATCACATAGAGGCGCGACGCGCGATGGAACCAGCACTCGCCTTCGTAGCCGAGCGTGACCTCGCGCGCTGCCGGCCCCATAAACTTCCACCCGTCCGCCTTCGGGCGCCGCGGCTTGATGACTGACTGGATCACTTGAGCGGCCCCACGGTGATGCGGTAGCGCTGTTCGCCGTCGACGGTAAGCGACTCGACACGGCCAGCCCCCTCGAGCAGCTTCAGCTGGTCGCGCACGCCGCTGTCGGACAAGCCACACATGAACGCGAGTTTGCGCACGGTCGGCGCACATTCACCGGTCGATTGCTTCGCGAGGTGCGCGAGCGCCAGCAATACGATCTTCTGGTTCGAGCGCAGCTCGACGTCCCAGGCTTGATTCGAAAGGTGGAACGACATCAGGCGGCCTCCTCGATCGTCAACTGGCGGTGATCGACCGTCTGGACCGGCTCGGCGACGCCGCCGAGCACCCAGCGCAACGCTTCGGCGCGCTCGCCACGGCTCTGCTCTAGTTCCCTGATGATCTCGGCCTTCGACTTCATCCGCGGCCCGGCAGACAGCACTGCACGCTGCGCGCGGGCGCGAGCGTGGCCAGCCTTCCCCTCGGCTGCAGCGATCAACTGGCGAACCTTCGCGCGCTGTTCGTCTGGATTCATCTTCGAAAGGCGAATCGCGGCCGTGACGGTGATCTGGTCGGCCTCGAGCGCATTGCGCACGTCGGCGCAGCATTCGAGCAACCGCAGTTGCTGCTTCACGGTTTGCGGATCGACGCCGAAGTGAATCGCGATCGTTTCCTCGTCGCTGCCGAGGTCCTGCATGCGCTGCATCTTCTCGGCGCGGTTGATTGGCGAATCCTGCCGGCGGATCTCGTTCGCGGACGCCATCATCCCGGCGAGGCCGCTCTTGTCCGCGCGCTTCGGGAGCGCCGGCACGAGGATCGGCTCCTTCCCGAGCTCGTGCAGACGGCGGTTCGCCTCGCGCGCGTTGATCACGCGCCGCCGACCGTCGACGACGATCACTTCGCCCGTCTCGGGATCCTTGTGGATGAGGATCGTTTCCAGCACGCCGAGCGCCATGATGTTGCGCACGGTCGGCTCGTCGGGCGGGAGGTGAACGCGGCGGTCGTACAGCGGATGGGCCGGGTCGAGGATCAACACCAGGTCTTCGGGATCGAAATACAGCACGTTGCTCTTGCCGCGCGCGCCGTATGCGTCGATGGAATTCTTTGCCATTGCGTCTCCTACGCGGCCGCTTCGAGCGGCGAAAAGGTTTCGAGCGATTCGGACTGGTAGCGGGCAACAAGCGCGTCGTGCTGCTCTTGCGTCATGTCGCGCGTCCAAAAATCAGGGTGGCCGGGCAGCCGGTCGCTGCCGTCTTTTCGATGCAGGCAATAGAAGCAGCCCATGCGGTGTGGAAACCACCAGCCGGCGCAATCGCATCGCGTCGTGCCGGCGTTCCGCTGCATCATCCATTTGTCGATTCGCCAGTTCCGTTCGCCGCAGTCGCATTGCGGATAGGCCGATTGCTCGAGCACGTCCGGCTTGTCGAGCAGCACTTTGCGTCGATCACAGTGGCGGCAGCGGCAATGGAACCGGGCCATATCAGGCGTACAGAACGAGAAAGGTGCAGAGGAAAGCGGCGAACACCGCGAGCAGCTGAAGGCGGATGTGATGTCGAGCCGGGAAGAAGGCGCACACCATCAATGCGCATGCACTGGCCTGCAACACGATGTCCACAAACGATTTCACGTGAAACATTAGGACTCCTCCTCTCCGAGTGTCCCAATCTGTCCCTGCTTCGGCCGCCGCTCGAACTCGATCACAACGGGGTGCAAAGCCCCGTAGGCGCTGCGAAGCACATGAATCCCGAGAAATTCGGGAGTGGAAACGCCCTGCTCTGCTGCTTTCGTCGCGAGATCCGCAGATTCAGCCAGCGGCAGGATGATCGGCTGTTCGACCGAATCGCCATTCATGCGCGCACCCGCGGGCCGATCTGTCCCACGTCGGCACTGACGCCGACCAGCCGTGCCGGCAAAGTGCCAACAACGCCAAGCAGCAACAGGCGCGTGATGCGTGCGAGTGCAGCCGCGTCGGAGTCGATACCGTGCAGAGCCTTGAACGTCTGCATCGCGTCGTACTCCTCGTCGGTCAGCCTTGTTTTCACTTCGTTCTTGTACTCGGCACGTTTGGACATGACGATCACCTTTCTTGCTAAAAAATGCGAAAAACTGCCCTTCTGTTATTGACGTCCCGCGCCGCCAACGAGCGGCATAGCCGGAACGACTCCCTGGGTTACTGCAGCTGCAAACTGCGCCAGCTCCGGCGCAGCAAAGATGGCGATGCCGATCTCCATACGGACCGTGTCGCCGACCTTCACTTCGGCGCCGTCTGCGGTACGGATCGAGAAAAGTCCGTCACGCACCACAAACGACTCGTCGAACAAGAATGCGGCGACATCGCTCGCGAGCTCGGGCCAGCGGCCGACCGCGTCGACCAGGTCGTCAATCACGGTTTGAAGCTTTCGCAGTTCCATCGCATCAACTCGACATCTGGAATAAAAAGGCCCGACCGACTGGCCGGGCAAAGCCTCGCGTTACGGGGTGGTCACGCGCGGATCAATCGTCGTTGCGAAGGCGGTCATTCAGATCACCATCTTCGCCAGCTTCTCGTTACCGGATGGCGTCCCCGCCGGCGGCTGAACATCGTCGCTGGCCGCTGCCGCATCGATGCCGTTGCCCCAGATATCCGGACGCAGATCCGCAAGCGTGAAGCGAGGTTCGAGCTTGACCAGCGCCTTGCAGAGCTCGGCCCCAGGCTTCCTGGTCCCCCGTGAGCAGAGGTACAGGTAGTCCACGCTCGTCCCGGCCGATTCAGCGAGCACCTTGCGCTCGGCCGGCTTCGTCACGCGGAAATAGGTTTTCAGATCCATGGGGTCGGGCTGGTTACGGTGGTCGATGCCCGCACTATAGATCAAAACGATTCATACATCCAAATCTTTTTGCATGTTTATCAAAATGATCAATCTCGCTAGCCTTACCGGTATGAAGACATGCCTAGAGATGCGCCTTGAGAACGCCCGGGGACTTGCAGAGGGTGCGC
The DNA here is from genome assembly GCF_002223255.1 of Burkholderia sp. AU17457. NCBI lineage: Bacteria > Pseudomonadati > Pseudomonadota > Betaproteobacteria > Burkholderiales > Burkholderiaceae > Burkholderia > Burkholderia sp. AU17457. The sequence continues at coordinate 1,089,411 of NZ_NKFB01000003.1, read as the reverse complement.
CGGCCGAGTTCGCGCGCGCATTGAATATGACCCCGCAGCAGGCGAACCAGCTGATCGGGCCGAACCCCAAGCGGGGCATAGGCCACGCGATGGCGCGGGACATTGAGGATGCGTATGGGAAGGAAGTCGGATGGCTCGATCACGACCATTCAACCGACGACGTACATCGCTCAATCAGCGGGCAAAACAACGCCCTGAGCGACGAAGCAAAAAGCCTGATTTCGTGTGTCGTCCGTCTGGACTCAGTTGGCGAGGTCGCGCGGAAATCGTTCATTTTGCATACGGGTTTACTCCAACTTTCTGCAGCTTTCACTGAATTTCAAACTGGCTCCGCGCAGTCCCAAATGCTGGCAGAAGTCGACAAACTCCTGGGACCGCGCTACGAGAATCTGACGGGGCCCCACAATGAGCGAAATCCGAAGAAATAGCCAAGTCGTCGACCTCAGCGAGTACAGAGCTCGTGCAGGTCGGCAAGACAGAGGGAAAACCGACGCGAAATCATCAGACGTCGAGAAGTTGCTGTACGAAGTGTCGTATCACCTCCTGATGGCCGCCCGCGCCATCGCATCGCACTCCCCCTCCTCATCCCACTGACGTTCACCGTCCCGCGCCCGCGGGATTTTTTTCGCCCTCGCGCGCCCCCGACCCCCTCATCGCTATTGGGCCTTCACCGCCCATAGAAATCTTTTTGGTTGCCGGTGCGGCCGGCACGAATCATTTTGCTTTACTTCGCAAATCATTTTGCTACACTTCGTTCCATCAGCAGTCGAAGCAGATGTTGAGCTTCTGACCAACGCAACACGAAGGGGAACGACGATGCAACTGATCAAGGGCTTTGGCGCGGCCGTCATCCGCCGGTTCTATGACGCTGGCCGTCGTGCGGGGTATGCGGGACTGTCCGACAGCACGGAAGGCATCGACGACGCGCGGCTGCGTCAAGCATGGCTCGATGGCTACGCTGCGGGCCTTGTCGCCAAATTCCCCGACGCGCGCGAATACGCCTGAACAACCGTTCCCGCTACAGGAGAAAGACGATGGAACTGCAATTCGGCACCGTGCGCGTTACCGCTGAAACCGCCCAGCGCTGGCACGACAAGCGCATGGCCGACGCTGAAACGGCTCGCCAGCGCGGCATGTTCGAGATTGAAGCCGAATGGCGTGCGGAGGCAGTCCAGATCGCCGAGCACTTCAGCCTCGCTACCGCCTGACCACCCGCTCCCGCCCTGCGGGCAATCACACCACACCGAGGATAGAACATGAACGCGACGAACCAACCGACCGCCGAATCCCTGATCACCTGGAAGCGCACGAAGCGCGACTCGCGCGCGCGTCGTATGGCGCGCAAGGCATTTCAGATTTCCCGCAACGTGTTCGCGGTCCTCGGCGTGTGCTTCGCCTATTTCCTCATCCTGGGCTACTTCCAGTATCAGGACCAGGCAGCGCAATACGAAGTCCAATGCGCGGTTTCGCGCTGCATGTGAGCTAGACATGCGCCCGACCCCGACCCGCCTGCCTGACGACGTGCTCGCCCCTGCGTGCGCAACGCTGGGTGCCGGGTCGCCGGAGAAGGCGCTTTCGAACCCGGCTCTGCGCGCCGCGATTCAAGCCGCTGTCCGCGCACAGCTGAACCCGAATCCGAAGGTCCGCGATGTGACGATCAAGCGCGTCGCGCGACCCGTTCGTCCGGCATCTGACGCCGATCGCGATTTCGACATCAAGCGGCGCGCCGCGAACGACTGCGACGAGGACTGATCGTGGAATACCGGACCCTTTTGTCGCTGATCGTCGTTCTCGGGCTGCTCATCGCCGTATGCCTTTTCCATATCGCCCGACTCTCCGACGAGATCTGCATGGATCGCTACCCGAAACCGCGCGTGCGTTACAGCGCAGAACTCACCCGCATCGTGGGGCAACGGCTCGAGCAGCATGGTGACGCCGCACCGTCGCATCCGACCCTGTGGCAGGTCATGGCCGATCTGCATGCGGGGAATCTGACTCTGCGCGATGCGTACCGCGTCGCGCGAGCTCACCTCCGCGCCGCGAAGCGCGGTAATCGAAACAGTTGAGGTACCCGAAATGAAGATCGTCTACGTGTTCAATGACCGCCGTCCCACCGACCCGAGCCATCCCATCGTCGCACTTTCGGAGGACGGCGTCGTGATTGGCGTCGCCTATTTCGATGACTGGACGCTCCCCTTCGCCCGCTTCGCAATGCAGGTCGACAGCGAGTGCGATGCACCTGGTAGCGACGTCTTCCTGATCGCACAAACTCGCGCCGATACGCAGCGCCAGATGGATGAGCGCTTCGGCGCCGGCCAGTGGTCGGCCGTCTGGCTCGACAACCCGGCGAGCGACCCGGGCTGGCAGAAGGCGCTGAGCCTGCTACGCGCGGAGCAGGAACGTCAGATCGCACGGCAACGCCGTGTGATGGACGTGATCACGGACACGGTTATCAACTGGCTTCCGACGGCCGAAGAAATCGAAACGATCGTCGCGCCGGAAGTCTCGACGACGCACGCGCTGCACTGATCAGGAGCCGGTCATGGAAATCGCAGACATCGCTCGCCGAGCTGGACTCGCAGTCACCCTCGACGCACGTATCGGGCGCGAGGAATACCAAAGTGCCACCGGCTCGCTCGAGGCGCTGCGGCGCTTCGCTCTTGCCTATATCGTCGCGCCGAGCAACACGGCCGAGCTCGTCGAGCGTCTGCGAAACCGTGCCGCCCTCCAGATCGACGCGCGCGATAGCGAAATCATGCTCGAAGCCGCGCGCGTGCTCTCCCAGAATCGCCTCGGAATGACCGGTGCTGCGGCCGGCCCCGACGGCGCCGAACCCGTCGCCGCAGACAATCAAGGCTGAGCGAAACATGCGTGACCTGATCGAAAAGTACCTGTCGAGCGTCGTCAATTCGACCGCCAAGAAGATCTCGCTGAACATCGGTATGCCGCAGCTCGACGTCGCACATGCGTTGAACAAAATGCACGCGGACGGACTCGTCGAGCGCGAGAAGCGGCCCGGCGGCGGCAACGAATACACATACTGGCTCTCGGCCGCCGAAGCTCAGCCGGCGGCACACGGAACCTCCGATTCCACCATTGGCGGTGCCGCGGACGTCCCAACCGCGGAGCCTGTCGGCAAATCGCAGCCAGTCAGTATTCCCACGCTCGCGCCCGGCGAGCAAATCGTCGAAGACGTTGCAGACAGCGCGATGGCTGCTCTTTCCGAACGCGTACGCACCCTGCTCGAAATCCTCGACTTGCCCCCGACGATGACGCTTGCGATTGAAGCCGCACGCGAACGTGCCGCCGCAGCGAAAGACCGCGACGAAGAGCATGTCGCGCTGGTCGCTGAACTCTCGTCGCTGAAAGATCTGAATGCGCTCATCAAGGCGAACAACGCTCATCTTGAGCAGCGCATCGACGCGCTTAGCGGTGACGTGCGGCCGCTCGGGTCGATGTTCGTCACCATTGGCCGAGACGCGAAGCCCATGCGCCACGCAACCATCGAGAAGGCCCAGAAGCGCGGCCGCTCGCTCGTGAGCGGCAATCGCGAAACCGAGGTGCTCGTGCTCCAGCCGATCGGGCGCATTGTCCGCGGCGCCGAATGGCGGCCGGGCGGTCAATAACGGATTCAACCAGTCAGTAGCCGCGCCGCCTTTTAACTCGGAGGGCGGCGTCTTTCAGGGGGTGGCCTGTACGGCACCCTTCTTTCTGAACTCAGGATCGAAACGAATCATGAACATTTCGCGCTTGCTTCTTGTTTTCACAGCGGTATGTCTGTCATTGCTCGGCGCATGTACCAACGACGCAGACGTGGCGTCGCACAATCTGTCGAACGCAGCGGACAACTTCCAGATCAATCGCCGGATTGTGTTCTACAACGGTTTCACCGGCGATTACATCCTCACGATCGAGGGGCTGTGTTCGAAGGACAACTCAAGCACGGAATCGAAGCTTGCGATCATCTGCAAGACTGGCCCGAACGCCTACAAGAAGCATTTTCTCGGCCTGTCCAATAACGTGACGTATTTCATCGAACAACTCGATGCCGCGCCGGCCAGCACTTACCACTACAAAGTGGTCTTCAAGCCGTCGGTCATCGTTCCTGACATATCCATTCGGTAATTCCTCCTCGTTCGTACTGTCTGCTGCCATATGCGAGCGGAGTACCCACCACTGATGTTGATACAACGAATTGAGGATGACGATGACTTCGCGTAACCCTTACTTTCTCGATGGCCCGAGCCAGTTTGGATTCAGCGGCGGCCGATCGTCGGCGTTCATGCTGGCGGAGACGGTCGACGCTCACGGCGGCAAGCTGCCCGACGAGGTGTACGTGACGTTTCATAACACCGGGAAAGAACGTCCGGAGACGCTCGAATTCGTGCGTGACGTTGGGCTGCATCTCGGTGTTCACGTCTACTGGACCGAATTCACTGGCGTCTATGGCTCGGGCCTGTCATGGCGACTCACCGATTTCGAGCACGCCGAGCGCAACGGCGAACCCTTCGACCGCGTGATCGAGTACTACCGCCAGTACCGCGCGGCCGAGAAAGGCGAGCCGCCGATCCTGCCGAACCCCGCAAACCGCATGTGCACCGATCGCATGAAGATCAAGGCCGCGTCCTGGTTCATGCGCGATCGCGGGTACGACGAGTGGGACGCGATCATCGGCGTCCGGGCTGACGAGGAACGTCGGTATCACAAGCGCATGGCGGCGAACGAACGCGGCTCTGACCGCTGGACCAATTACATGCCGATGTTCCATGCCGGCGTGACGAAGCCAATGGTCAACGAGTTCTGGAAATCGATGCCGTTCGACCTGAAGCTCGATCCGAACAGCGACGAAGGCAACTGCGACGCGTGCTTTCTGAAGGCTGAGCACAAGATCGTGCGCATCTTCATGAAGCGGCCAGAGGCAGCTGAATGGTGGATTCGGCAGGAACGCGAAACCGGCCAGCGGTTCCGACAGGACCGCCCCTCCTATGCCGACCTGCTGCGCCAGGCTGATTTCCACCGCGCGCAGATGAACCTGTTTCAGCCTGACGAAACCGAAGAAGATCTTGCCGACTGTGGCTGCGGCGACTGACCAATGGCCGCGTACTACAACGAGATCGACCCATACGCCGCGCAGTGGCTGCGCAACCTGATCGCCGCCGGGCACATCGCTCCTGGCGACGTCGACGAACGGAGCATTGAGGATGTCCGACCTGATGACCTGCGAGCCTACGACCAGTGCCATTTCTTCGCCGGAATCGGCGTCTGGTCGCACGCGCTTCGACGCGCAGGCTGGCCCGACGATCGACCTGTTTGGACCGGTTCCTGTCCGTGCCAACCTTTCTCCGCGGCAGGCAAAGGAGCTGGGTTTGATGACGAGCGGCACCTCTGGCCTGCGTGGTACTGGCTCATCGGCGAGTGCCGCCCTCCAGTCATCTTTGGAGAGCAGGTTGCGAGCCCTGCTGTCGACCCGTGGATCGACCTTGTACACGCTGACATGGAAGCGCTGGACTACCCCTTCGGGTGTGTCCCGTTCCCGTCTGCGGGCGTCGGCTCCCCGCACATCCGAGACCGGGCGTACTGGACGGCCTACGCCGACCACGCGCGATCACAAGGACGGCGCGGAATGCGCGAACGTGCCGCTGAACGCGCTGCTCGGTCGGGTGGCATGGCTGGCCGGATGGGGCACGCCGAATGCATCAGCACCGGGCGGCACACCGGAACAGGCACTGGCTCGCAAGGCGGGACTGAACTGCGGGCAGTCGGTGACGACGCTCGATCACCAGGTGCAGCTTGCTGGCTGGCCGACACCACAGGCCCGCGACGGAGATCCGAACGGCCGCACCGCGACGCCGCAAACAGCGCTCAAGCGCTTCGCTCAGGGGAAACGGAATCTGGACGATGCAGCGCAGTTAGCGACCGGGCCGGCCCGACTAACGGCGTCTGGCGAGATGCTGACTGGCTGCTCTGCCGGGATGGAAAGTGGCGGCCAGTTGAACCCGGCACATTCCCGCTGGTTGATGGGGCTCCCTCGCGAGTGGGACGACTGCGCGCCTACGGCAATGCGATCAACGCCGAAGCGGCGACGCAATTCATCCTCGCCGCGCGAGACATCCTGACCACCTGAGGGCCAACACCATGACGACCACCATCCGCCGATTCATCTGGACGTTGCGCTGCGCTCGCGCTTTACGTCGCCATGGAGGCATGCCACTGCGCCAAGCGTGGGATGTCGCCGTATCGTGCCACGAACAATACGCTGCCGAAGGCTTCAGCCCGACTGACGCCGCCTGGGAAGAAATGTCCTACTGGAGCGAATGACCATGACCACCGAAAATAGCCGCGCTGATGCGCTGACCGGGCAGCATGTCCATGCCCTGATGATGGCTCAAACCGCGAGTTGCACTTGCCTGACCAAGACGCCCGAGCCGCAATATCACGATGCCACGTGTCGGTATCGGCTGTTGGCCGAAGTGATCGACTTCATCGAGCACCGTTCTTCGCAGCCCGCAGCAGCGCCGAAATTTGACAAGCAGAAGATGCTAGCTTCGGCCCGTGAACATGGAATGGACCTTGGCGACAACCCAGTTGCCTACGAGTTCTACAACAAGGAGACAGGTCACGCGATTGTCGACTACACCCGCTGGACGCACCGTGGTCACCTGACCGAGAAAGATGGTTACGAGGCCCGTCCTCTGGTCTACGCTCATGCCGAGAGGGCACAACCCGCAGCAGCGCCGATCGACGATGTCGAGGCAACGCTTTGCGAAAAATGCAATTGCTGGGTCAGGCCGAGCGACGACTGCTCTGTGTGCAGACCCAAGCAACCCGCACCATCGCTGGCGGACGAGCGGGCGGCTAATGAGTCGGGTGGCATAGGGCACACTCGGCAAATTTCTGAAACTGCACGCGAGCGGATTGCGCAACTCAAACGAATCGACAGTTGGGCTCACACGGGGGCAATCGGCTGCATCGAAGCCGATGAACTCGAAAAGCTCGGCTCGCCCGAATTTGCAGACGTTCCGGAGAACCATGTGCGGCTGTGGCATCCCGCCAACCCGCCGTCTCGCGCACTGATTCCCGTCTTCGCCCGCGCCGCGTCTGCCAATGAGACGGCCGACGAGCGGGCGGCACTTCTCCGCGAAGCGATTGGATTGCTGTATCGGGTTCGCCATGTGCACACTGGACAATCTCGCGACCCTGCAATCGTTCAGCAGGCGGTCAAGGATTTTCTGGTACTTCATGGCGATATGCCTGCCCGAGTCGTATCTCCCAGCACGCCAGCGGACGAGCAGGTTGCGCTGACCGCTTCCGAAGCGCTGGATGCTGCCGTGGAACGCGAAATCGACGCTGCCGTGGCCGAGTCGTTCCGACCAGATGTTCCCTATCTCGATGCATGGGTGGCCATCTGTCGAACCCTCTGGGGAGCGGTGCCTGATTGGGATAATGGCAGCGGGACCGGCATCGAAAAGGCATGCGCTGCGATTCAGCGACTCATCGCCCGCGCCGCATCTGCCACGAAGCCGGCGGACGAGCGGGCGGCGTTCGAGGCGTACGTCGAGTGCCGCCAATGCGACGAATGCGGCCACGTCGGCATCAATGACAGCCACCCTACCGATGCAGCGTGCGGCTACTCGTGCGGCTATACCGGCCCGTCTCCGGCCGAGGATAAGTGCCCCGGATGCGGCCAAGAGAACGTCATGAGCGTCGCATGCCCGAAGTGCAGCGGGCGCTATTCGCTCTTGGCCGGAGAGACAGTCCGCGCCTCCTCTGCCAACGAGACGGGGGCGGAAGCGGTGACGATCCCGGCCGGCTACGTGCTCGTGCCGATCGAGCGCTCATACGATATGCGCGTGAAGGCGATCCTTGCTTTCAACGCGGCCGAGAAAGATGGAAAGGATCGCGACGACGCGCTTGACGCCGCGCACCAAGCCATGATAGCCGCCGCCCCGCAGCCCTCGCAGGCAGACGCTCGGGTCTGGCTGACGGATCGCTTCATCGCTGAATTCGGGCACCGGCTCGCGACGTTACTGAAAATTGACGCATTCGATATTGCGGATCGCGACGCTCAGATCCTCGCACTTCTCCAAGGAGCCAACCATGGCCGGTAAGCTTCCCGACTGGATTGCCAATTACATCAATTCGAGCATCGAATCGAGCGAGAACGGCATGGCGAAAGTATCTCGCGCGTTCCTCGTCGAGTTGCGCAACGCTCTTATCTCGACACCGCAGCCGGCGCCGGAGCCGGCTGCATCGCCCAGCGTGATTGCGGCCGCGCTTGCCGTGATCGAGGCGGACCGGTCGCAGACGCTGACAAACGAACACGTTGACGCGCTAGACATCGCCATCAAGATCCAGCGAGGCATGTTCAAACTGCCGGAGCCGCGCGCCGAGGTGACGGACGAACAGCCGAGCCTCACGAATCCGCTGACGCCCTACGGCATGCTGTGCCGCGCGCTGCGGATCGCTTCCGGCACGACGCTGATGGACATGGCGGAGCACCTTGGCCGCGGTCCCGCAGGGCTGTCGGCCATTGAATTCGGGCGCAAGCCGGTGCGCGATGCTGACATCGTAGACGCAGCGCACTTCTTCGCGTGTGTCGGCATTCAGAGCACGACGCATGCGCTGACGATCGCCGCCCGCGCAGGAGGTGCGTGATGGTCGACTACGCACGCTTCCGCGCGATTGCCGAAGACCTGAAGGAAGGCGGCAACCACGTCGCATCCGAGGCGATCGACGAACTACTGACCGGCGCCATGTCCGCACACGACGCCAAGCAGGAGGCCGCGCGGCACGCGAAGCGCATCACCGAACTGGAAGCCGCCCTCGAAATGGTCCGAGGCATCCGGTATCAGGAGATGCGCCTGCACCTGCCAGAAGGCGGCCACGTCAGCCTGCGCTGGCCCGAGTCGATGTCGCTGGAAAGCGCCGAAATGCTGCGCGAGGTGTTTGACCTGCAGATGAAGGCGCATGCGAAGTACATGGCGAGTCGAGTCGTGGCACCCGAGATCGACGCCGCCCGCACCGGAGCCTCATCATGACCCACAAAGACGACCTCCCAGCCCCGCGCCTTCAGCTTCGCTGGACGCCCAGCGACGAGCCGGGCTACGGCTGGGAATGCCACTACGAGCTCGTGCTACCCCTGGGTCAGAACGACATCCGTGCCGAGCAAGAAGGCCCAGACGGTGAACGGCTTCCGAATCTGAAAGAACTTGTCGTGCCGATGGTGGAACCCTGTTTGCGCAGCAGCTCGGCAACTCCGTGCATGACCTCGGACGGAAGCCGCTATTACGACGATCCGTATCGCGATGGTGCGCATGCATGGTGGGATTCGAAAGAGCTCGGCAACCCGCCGATTTTCGTGATCGCGCCAGATGGGATGGCTTTTCCTCGTCCCGATCGTGAGCGCGCTAGCGCAGGAGAAAACCAATGAGTAAAAAACCGAATTGCGATTGCCTCAACGATTGCGGAGACGATCGAAACGTCGAGAACGGCACTGCCGAACCGTGCGGCTTCTTCAAGATGCGCAAGGCACGCGACGAAGCGCGCGAGGCAGCACTCCGAGCACGGAACGCAGCTGTACGAACCCTCGAAGCCAGGGGGTACACGTATGTGGATGGCGCCGAGCAGTGGAAGCCGCCGCTCGGAAAACCGCCTGCTTGGGTCGCGCATGACACGCAGGCGGTACGGGACGTCATTGCCGAGCGTCGGCGGCAGGTCGAAGTCGAGGGATGGACGCCCGAGCATGACGACGAGCACGACAACGGAGAAATGGGTTTCGCAGCCGCATGCTACCTGTTGGCCGAGCTGTTTGTGTTCGACGTGTTCGGGCTATTTAGCAAGCTATGGCCGGCCGACTGGTCGCGCAAATGGTGGAAGCCGACGACGAAGCGCCGCAACCTCGTAAAGGCAGGCGGCCTGATCCTCGCCGAGCTCGAGCGCCTCGATCGCGCCGCTGCGACTGAAGGGGATGCACCATGAGCAAGTATCAGAATCTCGATGCGCTGATCCTCGCAGCAATTGACGAAACGCCGAAGAAATTCGTCTTCATCAATGCAGGCCCGGTACGAGTCGAAAGCGAGCGGATTGCCCAAGACGAAGCGACGCCGCGCACCCGTGGCGAGGTTGTCGGCTGGCGCGTCATCGACCGGCGCCTGCAAGCTCTTCGCAAGGCGGGGAAGATCCGTTCCACGTCGACGGGATGGGTACGAGCATGACTGTCTATGTCGACGACATGTATCGCCATCCGATAGGCGAATTCAAAACGGCAAGCGGCCGCGTCTACAAGATGTCGCACCTCATTGCGGACACTTCCGACGAACTGCTCGCCATGGTCAGGGCGATCGACGTCAATCCGAAGTGGATCCAGCACCGCGGCACGCGCGATGAGCACTTCGACATTGCGATCAGCAAGCGCGCCGCCGCCATTGCCGCCGGTGCCGTTCCGATCACCTACGAGCAGTGCGGCGCGATGAACAAGCGCCGCAAGGTCACCGGCTCCCTCGGTTCGCCCGATGACGCGGTCGAGTGGCTGAAGAAGTTCATTGCAGACCGTCACGCAGCTCGCGCAGCTGCGGCGCCGGCCGATAACCTCAAGGAGTCCCAGTCATGAGCAGAAGTGGATATAGCGATGATTGCGAGAACGTCGAACTGTGGCGCACGACGGTGCGCAATGCGATTCGCGGGAAGCGTGGCCAAGCCTTGCTCCGGGATCTGGCTGCCGCGCTCGACGCGATGCCGGAAAAGCGTTTGATCACCGCAGAACTGCAAGATACGGCAGGCGATTTTTGCACGCTCGGCGTGCTCGGCAACGTACGAGGTCTCGATCTGAAGAGCATCGACCCCGAAGACCGGCACTCAGTCGCCGCCGCCTTCAATATCGCACCCGCGCTTGCTGCGGAAATCGTTTTCGAGAACGACGAAAACGGCGATCACTGGGATCACGCGCACGGTGGATTCGTTTTCGAGACGCCCGAACAGCGCTGGACACGCATGCGCAAATGGGTCGCTGACAACCTGATCGAATCGGCCGAGGTGACCTCGTGAGCGAAGCACCGAAACGCGCGGTCCAGTTCGAGGCGGTCATCCAGGCAGATACGCCCCAAAACCTGGCAGACGCACTGACCGACATGGCCGCGCTGATCGCCGCCGGCGAAATGCCGGCGCGGTCGATCGGCGGCGGCGTCTACACCAGCCACCACTGCACGCTGGTCGTATCCGACCATCCGACGCACGATGAGTACGTCGCGCAGCTGAAGGATTATCTGCGGAGCGTTCGATGAGCGAGAACACCAAGATCGAATGGTGCGACCATACGTTCAACCCGTGGGAAGGCTGCCAGAAGGTCGGCCCGGGCTGTGATCACTGCTACGCCGAGACGCGCGCCGCCCGCTTCGGCGGCGGCACGGCGGTGAACTGGGGGCCTGGTGCTCCGCGCCGCCGCACGTCGCTGGCGAACTGGCGGAAGCCGCTTGCGTGGGAAGCGGCGCAAGCAGAGTTCTTCGCCGCGCATGGCCGGCGCCAGCGCGTGTTCTGCGCGTCGCTAGCGGACGTGTTCGACAACGCTGTCGATCCGGCGTGGCGCGCGGACTTGTTCACGCTGATCGAGCGCACGCCGAATCTCGACTGGCTGCTGCTGACGAAGCGGATCGGCAACGTCATGTCGATGGTCGGCGAAGCCGCTCAGTACCAATTCGATCTGGATCGCATCGAAAAACCGCGACTGCACGACAATATCTGGCTCGGCGCGACGATCGTCAACCAGGAAGAAGCCGACCGCGACATACCGAAGCTGCTCGCGGTGCCGGCGCGCGTGCGCTTTCTATCTATGGAGCCGCTTCTCGGGCCGGTGGATCTGACGCGCGTCATGCGGTCTTCACCCGGTAGCGATTGGTCCTACTGCGACGACGTGCTGCGCGGCTTCCGCGCGCACAAATGTGGCGGCCATATATCGCCAGAGAACGCGGTCAACTGGGTGATCGTCGGCGGCGAAAGCGGCGCCGACGCGCGGCCGATGCACCCCGAATGGGCGCGTGATCTGCGTGATCAATGCGCAGCTGCCGGCGTCCCGTTCCTGTTCAAGCAATGGGGAGAATGGGCGCCGGGCGAAAACTGCGGCGGGCCGCCGACGCGCACCGAGCGTGTCGCCGACTGGTTTGGCGACGAATGGTCGTTCAGCACGATGACGCCTGGCGAGCATGACGGCCTGAGCTACGACGACGAGCCGACCGTGTATCGCGTCGGCAAGAAGACCGCCGGCCGCCATCTCGACGGCCGCACGCACGACGAATTCCCGGAGGCGTGATGAAAGAACGCCCGACTCTGATTGTGGAATTTCGGAGAATCGAACGATGAGCACCGGTCTGATGACTGCCGTGGACCTCGAACAGGCGACCGGCAAGAAGCGCTACAGCGCGCAGGCAGCCTGGTTCAAGGCTCAGTTCGGCGTCGACGTGCCGCGGCGCGACGATGGGAGCATTGCGCTGACGTGGGAAACGTTCCGCCTCCTCGCCGAGGCGAAGCTCGGCCTGCGGACGACCGAAGCGCGCGCCGAGGCCGTGTTCGAGCGGCCACGGATCTACTAGGACGGCAACCCATGAATGCACGCCGCCGAAAACGGCCGGACGGGCTGCCGAGTCGCGTTTATATGCGCGACGGCTCGTTCTACTGGGTGCGTCCCGACGGGAAGTGGAAGCGACTGTGCCGCGTTGACGACGGCGACATTCGCATGCACGAGCGGCTCGCCGAGGAGAAGCGGAAGTTCGAGCCGACTACCGGCATCGGCAATATTCCGCGGCTCGTCGGCGAGTACGTCGATACCCACAAGAAGCAGTATGCGGAGACCTATCGCGATGAGTGGGTTCGGCGCGGTGATGCGGTGATCTCGGCGCTGCGCGATTGGAACGTCGAGCGGATCGACGCCGGCGCGGTGGAGGACTTTTTGACGATGAAATGGGGCGACAAGCTCCCCATGCAGCGCGCCATGAAGGCGTGGCTGACGCGGTTTTTCAGCTGGGTGATCCGGAAGAAGAAGCTGATGCAGGTGAACCCCTGCCGCGAGGTCAAGGTGAAAAAGCCGAAGGACCGGGACGTCTACATTCCCGACCGCCATTTTCTCGCGATCCGCGCCGCCTTGATGACCTATCGGTACAAGAAGAACGAGGGGAAGCCGAACGAGCGGACGATCATCGGCACGGTCCCGACCGGCGCCATGATGCAGTGCTTTGTCGACCTGTGCTACCTGACCTGCCAGCGCTCAACAGAAATCCGGCTGCTGCGCTGGGATCAGATCGACCGCGAGGCCGGCGTGATCCATTTCGTTCCGACGAAGACAGAAGACTCGAGCGGCGAAGCGGTCGACTGGCCGATCACACCCGACATCGACGCAGTGCTCGCGCGCGCGAAGCTGCTCGACCCGGCGTTCGGCCAGAAGTACGTGATCCGTGACAAAAAGGGCAATCCGAAGACCGACCAGGCGTGCCGCGACGCTTGGGACGGTGCGATCGAGCGCGTCGAGAAGTTCGATGTGTCGATCAAGGGTAAACCCTACACCGTCAAGGATATCCGCGCGAAGGCAATGACCGATGCCAAGCACGCCGGCTACGCGATCGAGGAGCTGCGCGTCGCCGGTGCCCACACCGACACATCGACGACCGAGACCTACATCAAGTCGCGCGAGGTGCCGCGATCGAACGTCGTTCTTCACCTGCCGACGCTCAAATCAGCATAAATCGCGCCCCGATATTAGAGATTCTCTAATACGGTCTCCAATATGCACAAAAATTGAGCATCAAGTAAAAAACCCGCACGGCCTTACGCCGCGCGGGTTTCCATCTGGTCGGGGCGAGAGGATTTGAACCTCCGACCACCTGCACCCCATGCAGGTACGCTACCAGGCTGCGCTACGCCCCGAAAGAAAAAAATTATAACAGACAGTTTCCCGATTTAGAACGGGTCACATGCATTTTGTGCATGTTCTCGTGAAATTTTTTGGCGCGATCGCGCCGATGCAAGCAATCTGCGGCACCGATCCCGCATCCGTCACCATCATCGCTTGCGCGCGACGCAGATGACCGTCAGGCCGGCGACGCGATTGAAGCGGAACATCGGCAACTCGATGCGGCAGATCGTCTTGAGCAAACCGTTGACGAACGGATGATGACGGCGCAATTGCGACGCAGGCTCACGTGGATGCGAGCGCGCCCGCTCGCCCAGCCGCAGTGCGGCCGCGAGCGGAAACGTGAGGCCGAAATAATAGGCGCCGTGCTCGACGTCGAGCCCTGCGCGCCGGACCACGTCCTCCAGGCCGCCGAGCGTGTATCTGCGCTTGTGCTCGAGAAAATCGTCGTGGCCGCTCCACAGGAACTGGAACGCGGGAACCGTGATCAGGAACCGGCTGCCCGGAGGCGCGCCCTTCACATACTGCGTCAGCAACCCGACGTCGTCGTCGACATGCTCGAGCACGTCCATCAGCAAAACGAGATCGGCGTCGAATCGATCGACGGAGCGCCGATAGTGGATGGGCTTGCCGGCGGCCTCGCCGTCGCTGTCGTCGGCGTAGCTCGTGTCGACACACCATGCTTCCGTCGCCTGCGTGCGCTCGAGCAGATGCTTCGAGAAAAAGCCGGAGCCCGCACCGACGTCGAGTATCCGGTTCGCGCCCGACGCGCCCAGGAACCGGCGAATGGCGCTCGCCTTCGACGCGTAGTACCAGTGATCGCCCACCCCCGCACCCAGTACGTCGACTTCCTTCAGGTCCATGACGCTTCCCCGTGATGGCTGCCGTGTTGTGATGTCGAATTCGCCACTGATGCCGATCTTACCTCGCCGCCCTCCGCGATCGTATCCGTCGATGCCCGGGGCCGCGCCGCTTCGGTATCCGGTGAAACCCGCGCCGGCCATGGTCGACCGCGGGTTTTCGGGGGCGCGTCGAAAAACGCCGGTCGGCGGTCCGGACGAACCAAACGACCGTTTGATCCGCTCGCCCATCCACCGCGAAACCATTGTCCGGCAGCCCGCCGGCGCGCCGTGCCCGGGCGCCCGTTGTTTGGTAACGCCGCTCTAGCACGCTATGACACACTGCACGGCATCGACGCTCGCGCCGTGCAGTGGCGCGCGCCGCCGTCGATCAAGACAAGACATGGAGACAGACGATGCGGAATGCGGTCCGGCGCGGCCATCGCTCGCCTTTGGCAATTTTCGACCGGGTTGCCGGCCTGCGGCGCACGGCCGCCCGGGCGGCGCATATGCCCTCCCGCGTGTTCGGCTGCGGCGCGCTGGCGCTCGCGCTGCTGTGCGCCGGCTGCGCGGAATCGGCCGCGCAGCGCGACAGCAACACGTCCATCGCGTCGACGAAGATCGAACGCACGAAGGCCCAGCGCCTCGCGCGCGAGCAGCAAATCGCACGCACCGTGCCGTCGCTCGCATCGATCAGCCTCACGCAGCCGCGCGCGTTCACGCTGCGCGATTCGGGCCAGAACGGGGCGATGACGTTCCTGCGCGACGTCGATTTCCGCGTCGTCAACAATCTCGGCTTCTTCATCCATCAGTTATCGGCCACGCTCGTACCCACGCAGGCCGGCGCGCCGATCGTATTCGACGATCCGACGAGCTTCGAGATCGACGTACACCAAGGCACGGTGACGCTCGACAACGCGAAGCTGACCGCCCTCTTCAACACTTATATCTTCGGCTATCGCAACGCGCCGCTGCGCAAGCTCGCGGTATCGGCCGGCGACGGCGTGATCCATCTGCAAGGCGAGATGCAGCGCGACGGCTGGGTACCGTTCTCGCTGACCGGCACGCTCGCGATCCGCGACGGCAGCCAGCTCGTGTTCCACCCGACCGGCGTACGCGTGTCGGGCCTCGACGCGCAGCCGGTGATGCGCGCGGCCAACGTGAAAATGGCCGACCTGCTGAAGGTGCAGACGCCGATCGCGCAACTCGCCGGCGACGATCTCGTGATGGCGGTCGACAAGCTGATGCCGCCGCCGCGCCTGAAGCTCACGATCACCGCGCTGCGCGTGACGCCGGCGGGCCTCGACCTGAAGCTCGACGACGGCACGCATGCCGGCTTCGCAATGCCCGCGAACGCGCCGCAGCAGGCGATGTATATCCGCGGCGGTGACGTGAAATTCATGCGCTCGATGCCGATGAACGCGGACATCCTGATCGGCCCGCTCGATGCGTCGAAGCGCGACCAGACGTTCGTGTTCGACCTGTATCACTATCGCGACCAGGTATCGGCCGGCTACTTCAACTTCGACGAAAGCGGCGCGATGGCGATCCGGATGCCTTCGTATACGGGCCCGGCCAGCGGCGCGCTGCTCGGCAACGCGGCCGCGCGCCTGAACGACAGCTTCCTCGCCGCGCAGCAGAATGCGCTGCGCGACGTGCGCCAGCACTGGGAAGCGTATGCGCTCGCGGCGGACGCCGCGCGGCCCGGCATGCAGAAGGTCGCGATGCGGCGCACGTCGACGACGCCGTTCAACGAACGGCACGTGTCGAACCGCAACCCGACGATCCATCTGCGCAACGTCGACTTCAACCTGTCCGGCGATATCGGCTTTCATGTCGAGGATCTCGACGTCGAACTCGTATCGAAGCGCGCCGGCGAACCCGTCGATCTCGACGACCCGAACCAGTACGACATCCGCATTCTCGGCGGCACGGTCGTCGAGTCGTGGAAGGCGATGTCGGCGCTGTTCAACGACTACCTGCTCGACTATTCGCCGCGTTCGCTGAACGACCTGCAACTGAGCGCGGACGGGCAGAACCTGCGCGTCCAGGGCGGCATCAAGCTGTGGAATCACGTGCCGGGCGTCTGGCTGCCGACCGACATGACGGGCTCGCTGACGGTGCTCGACGACCGCCACCTCGCATTCAAGCCGTCGCAGGTGTCGGTGCTCGGTATCCCGCAGGCGACGCTGCTGCGCTCGCTCGGCATCGAGCTCTCGTCGCTGACGCCGCTGCAGCGGCGCGGCGCGGAACTGCGCGGCGACACGCTCGTGCTCGACCAGTACACCGTGTTCCCGCCGCCCGTGCTGAACGGCAAGCTCGCGCAGGCGACGGTCGAGCGCGACGGCTTGCGTCTCACGTTCCGGCGTGCACCGGGCGCGCCCGCGCCGAAGCGGCCGCAGATCGATGCGCCGAGCTACATGTGGATGGAAGGCGGCGACATGAAGATGTTCAACGTGCTCGAACTGAACGTGCGCGCGCTGATCCGGAATTCGGCCGAGGCCGGACCGATGCGGTTCGACCTGTACGGGTACCGCAACCAGGTCGCGCAGGGCTCGGTGCGGATGCTGCCGGACGGCACGCTGGTCGTCGACATGGGCCACAAGAATCCGCTCGCGTCGCGCTGATCCGCAGAAGACGCGACCCGCATGAAAAAAGCCCGGTGGCGGTCGCCAACCGGGCTTTCCCATGCATCCTGCGCGCCGTACGCTCAGTCGTGTTTCAGTCCGTCGATCACGTCCAGCAACGCCTGCCGCAACGCGGCCACATCGACGTTTGCGCCCGCCTTGGCCGCCGCGCGCGCATCGGCGGCCTGCACATCGGATTCGCCCGGCTCCGCCGCGGCCCGCTCGCCGCCGGGCGAATCGAGCCGGTTGCGCGCGCCGTTGATCGTGAAGCCCTGCTCGTACAGCAACTCGCGAATCCGCCGGATCAGCAGCACTTCGTGATGCTGGTAATACCGCCGGTTGCCACGCCGCTTCACCGGCCGCAGCTGAGTGAACTCCTGTTCCCAGTAACGCAGCACATGTGGTTTGACCCCGCACAGTTCGCTGACTTCGCCGATCGTGAAGTAGCGCTTCGCGGGAATCGGAGGCAAGACGACTTTCTCAACCGTGGTGGTCATCGGTTAACCGTCGGTAAGGATGCGCGGTGGTCGCGCGGGGCGTGGGCGCGTATTACTCCGCGCCGTTTTCGACCAGCGCCTTCAGCTTCTGGCTCGCGTGGAAGGTTACCACCCGGCGGGCCGCGATCGGAATCGCCTCGCCCGTCTTCGGGTTGCGGCCCGGACGCTGCGGCTTGTCGCGCAGCTGGAAATTGCCGAACCCCGACAGCTTGACGCTTTCGCCGTTTTCGAGCGCATCGCGGATCACTTCGAAAAACGCCTCGACCATGTCCTTCGCTTCACGCTTGTTCAGCCCGACGCTGTCGAACAGCAGCTCCGCCAGTTCCGCCTTCGTCAGCGTCGGCGTCTCGGTGGACGCCGGCGCCGAAGCGTCGCGGCTCATGGCACTGCGTTGCGCCGTCAGGAGGGCTTCGAATTCACTCGAGGTCATGTCGTTCATATCTGCCATACAGCGCGTTGAATCAAAACTTACGATGGAAAAAGCCGCCCGCGAACGGGCGGGCCCTCTCCTTAGCCGCGCAGGCGCGCACCGGCACGAGCCATTCGCTCGACCAGCGTCTGGATCGCCTGATCGACGACCTCGTCCTGCAGCGTGCCCGCCGCGTCCTGTAGCGTCACGCGGAAGGCAAGGCTCTTCTCGTTCGCGGCAAGACCGCCGGAAGTATTTGATTTTGCACGAAATTCGTCGAAGAGTACAACCTTCTGAACGAATCGGCAGGCGTCTTCGGCAAGCGCCTTCTTCATTTCGTCGAAAAGTGCCTGAACCTCGACCGCCTGATCGACGACAACCGCGATATCGCGACGGACCGGCGGGAATTTCGACACGTCGGTCGGCGCGGGCAGTGCACGTGCAGTCAGCGCATCCGCGTCGATTTCGAACATCACCGGCGCGTGCGGCAGCTCGTACTTCTGCATCAGGCGCGGATGCAGTTCGCCGATCCAGCCGACCGCGCGGCCATCGACTTCGATGCGTGCGCTGCGGCCCGGATGAAGGGCCGGATGCTCGGCCTTCACGAAACGCGCGACCGCCGGCGCGAGCAGCGCCTCGAGATCGCCCTTCACGTCGAAGAAATCGACCGCGCGGGTCGTGATGCCCCACTGCTCGTCGAATGCCGGACCGTACGCCAGCGCGCCGACGCGCTTCGGCTGCGCATGACCTTCGACCGCCAACTCGCCGGCCTTCACCGACGGATCGGCAATGAACACGCGCCCCGATTCGAACACGCGCACGCGATCGGCGCGGCGGTTCAGGTTGTGGCGCAGCACCGAGATCAGGCTCCCGAACAGCGTCGTGCGCATGACCGAAAGCTGGCTCGCGATCGGGTTCAGCAGCCGGATCGGGTTGTCGTTGCCCGCGAAATCCTGCTCCCACTCCGCATCGACGAAGCTGAAGTTGACCGTTTCCGCATAGTCGCGCGCGGCGAGCGCGTGACGGATGTCGTGGATCGAACGCCGCGTCTCGTGGGTCGCGCGCATTTCGCTCGTCGCGACCGGCGGCCGCGCCGGAATCTTCTCGAAGCCGTAGATGCGCGCCACTTCCTCGATCAGGTCTTCCTCGATCTCGATGTCGAAGCGGTGCGACGGCGGCGTGACGAGGAACGCGTCGTCCTCACGCTCGAACGGCAGGCCGAGGCGCGTGAAGATGTTCGCGATCTCGTCGGCGTCGATCTTCACGCCGATGATGCGGTTCGCGCGCGATACACGCATCTTCACCGGCGCGCGCTGCGGCAGGTTCACCGCCTGATCGTCGACCGGGCCAGCCTTGCCGCCGCAGATCTCGAGGATCAGTTGCGTGATGCGCTCGACGTGCTCGACGGTCGTCGCGTAATCGACGCCGCGCTCGAAGCGATGGGCCGCATCGGTCGAGAAGTTGTACTTGCGCGCGCGGCCGCGGATGCTGTCCGGCCACCAGAACGCGGCTTCCAGGTAGATGTTGGTCGTATCGAGCGTGACGGCCGTGCTGTCGCCGCCCATGATGCCGGCCAGGCTTTCGACCTGCCGGTCGTCCGCGATCACGCCGACCGTTTCGTCGAGTTCGACCGTGTTGCCATTGAGCAGCTTCAGCGATTCGCCGCGCTTGCCCCAGCGCACTTCGATGCCGCCGTGGATCTTGTCGAGATCGAACACGTGCGACGGGCGGCCGAGTTCGAACATCACGTAGTTCGAGATGTCGACGAGCGCGGACACGCTGCGCTGGCCCGAGCGCTCGAGGCGCTCGACCATCCACTGCGGCGTCTTCGCATGCGCGTTCACGCCGCGAATCACGCGGCCCGAGAAGCGGCCGCACAGATCGGGGGCGGCGATTCGCACCGGCAGCGTTTCGTCGAACTCGACGTTCACCGGGCGGATGTCGACCGGCGTCAGCGGTGCGCCGGTGATCGCGGCCGTCTCGCGCGCGATGCCGAACACCGACAGGCAGTCGGCCTTGTTCGGCGTCAGCTTGATTTCGAAGATCGTGTCGTCGAGATTGAGGGTTTCGCGGATGTCCTGGCCGACCGGCGTGTCTTCCGGCAGGATCAGCAGCCCGCTGTGATCCTCGGACAATTTCAGCTCGCGCGCCGAGCACAGCATCCCCTGGCTCTCCACGCCGCGCAGCTTCGACAGCTTGATCGCGAACGGCTTGCCACCCTCTTCCGCCGGCGGCAGTTCCGCCCCCACCAGCGCGACCGGCACCTTGATGCCGGGCGCCACGTTCGGCGCGCCGCAGACGATGTTCAGCGTCGCGCCGGTGCCGGCGTCGACCTGGCAGACATTGAGCTTGTCGGCATCCGGATGCTTGACGACTTCGAGCACGCGGCCGACGACGATCTTCGACGTCGGCGGCGCAGCCTTGCTCAGCGATTCGACTTCGAGCCCCGCCATCGTCAGCGCGTGCGACAGGGCGTCGGTCGTCAGCTGCGGGTCGACAAAGGTTCTCAACCAGGATTCAGGGAATTGCATGGATGTCTACGTTCGAAACAGGTTAGATCGACGCCCGGCCCCGTCGGAAACATCCGTCGGGCGTGCGCGGGCACAGGTCGGCGCGGCGAGCGGCGTTATGCGAACTGGCGCAGGAAACGCAGGTCGTTCTCGAAGAACAGCCGCAGATCCTGGACGCCGTAGCGCAGCATCGTCAGGCGCTCGAGGCCGCTGCCGAACGCGAAACCGATGTAGCGCTCGGGGTCGAGGCCCATGTTGCGGATCACGGTCGGATGCACCTGCCCCGAGCCGGAAATTTCGAGCCACTTGCCGGCGTTCTTGCCTTGCTCGAACATCATGTCGATCTCGGCCGACGGTTCCGTGAACGGGAAATACGACGGACGGAAGCGCACGAGGATGTCGTCGCGCTCGAAGAATTTTTTCAGGAAGTCGGTATAGACGCCCTTGAGGTCGGCGAAGCTGATGTTTTCGTCGATCCACAGCCCCTCGACCTGATTGAACATCGGCGAGTGGGTCGCATCGCTGTCGACGCGATACGTGCGGCCCGGCGCGATCACCTTGATCGGCGGACGGTTCATGCGCGCATAACGCACCTGCATCGGGCTCGTGTGCGTGCGCAGCAGCAGCTGCCGGCCGTCGGCGTCCTTGCCTTCGACGTAGAAGGTGTCCTGCATCGAACGCGCCGGATGGTTCTCCGGGCTGTTCAGCGACGTGAAGTTGTACCAGTCGGTCTCGATTTCGGGGCCGTCGGCCACGTCGAAACCGATCGAGCCGAAAATCTGTTCGACACGCTCCCACGTGCGCATCACCGGGTGCAGGCTGCCTGCACCGGCGCCACGGCCCGGCAACGTCACGTCGATCGCTTCGGCGGTGAGGCGCTGATTCAGCAGCGCGTCGGCCAGGGCCTGGCGACGGGCGGTGAGCGCGGCTTCGACCTGCTGCTTCGCGACGTTGATGCGTGCGCCTTCGGTCTTGCGTGCTTCGGGATCGAGCTTGCCGAGGCCCTTCAGCAACTCGGTCAGCGCACCCGATTTGCCGAGAAATCGCGCTTTCTCGTTTTCGAGCGTGGTGATGTCGGCAGCCTGTTCGAAGGACTGCTGCGCGTCGGCGACAATCTGGTCCAGATCCATAGATCCCATCATTTCCAACGTCATTCGGTCTTGGCGAGCGAAATGGCCTCGCCAAACAAAAAAGGGGCTCGGAAGAGCCCCGTTTTCGCTGCAGCGGCCGAGACTACCGGAACCTCGCTGCAACTAACCACGCAGTGCTAATTTCGCAATTAGGCTGCAACGGCGGCTTTCACCTGCTTGACGATCGCAGCAAAAGCAGCCTTGTCGAACACCGCCATGTCGGCCAGCACCTTACGGTCGAGTTCGATCGACGCCTTCTTCAGGCCGTTGATGAACACGCTGTAGGTCATGTCGTGCTGGCGAACTGCCGCGTTGATACGCGTGATCCACAGTGCGCGGAACACACGCTTCTTGTTGCGGCGATCGCGGTACGCGTACTGACCAGCGCGCATCACCGCCTGCTTGGCGATGCGGTAGACGTTATTGCGGCGGCCGCGATAACCCTTGGCCAGGTTGATGATCTTCTTGTGGCGGGCCCGTGCGGTTACCCCACGTTTGACTCGAGGCATGTTTCTCTCCTTGGAGTATCAGTTGAGGGGTTACGCGAACGGGAGCATCGCGCGGACGGAGTTCAGATCGGAATCATGAACTGCCGTTGCGCCGCGCAGATGGCGCTTGTTCTTCGTGGTTTTCTTGGTCAGGATGTGACGCTTGAAGGCTTGACCGCGCTTGACGGTACCGCCCGGACGCACCACGAAGCGCTTTGCAGCGCTCTTCTTGGTCTTCATCTTAGGCATGACGAACAACTCCAGTTTATTAGATGGCGATGGGTGTGCGGTTGGCTTGCGCCCTTGACCCGCCCTTCGAAACCCAGTCCACTTGTGTACGGCGCACCGCTTGCGCAGCCGCCGTCATCGTTGGCGCGCCGCCCTGACCGGGCAACGCGCCGAACCACTGTCGAACCTGCGCGCGACGCGCGCGGGCCCGTTACTTCTTTTTCTTCGGCGAGAGCACCATGATCATCTGGCGCCCTTCCATCTTCGGCATCTGCTCGACCTGGCCGACTTCCTCGAGATCCGTGCGCAGACGCTCCAGCATCCGCATACCGATTTCCTGGTGAGCCATTTCGCGGCCGCGGAAACGCAACGTGATCTTCGTCTTGTCGCCCTCTTCGAGGAAGCGCACGAGATTGCGGAGCTTGACGTTGTAATCCCCGTCATCGGTACCCGGGCGGAACTTGACTTCCTTGACCTGGATGACCTTCTGCTTCAGCTTCGCTTCGTGCTGCTTCTTCGATTCCTGGTACTTGAACTTGCCGTAATCCATCAGACGGCAAACCGGCGGCACCGCTTGCGGCGCGATTTCCACCAGGTCAACATCCAGTTCTTCCGATTTACGGAAAGCGTCAGCGAGTTTTACGATACCGAGCGGTTCGTTCTCGATCCCGACCAGGCGCACTTCCGGCGCAGTGATTTCACCGTTGATGCGGTGCGACGACTTATCAGTAGCGATGTTACGTTTCCTCTAAAAATTAAAAAAACGAGCCGCGCTGCCAGGGCGGTTACTTGAACGAGCGCAGGTCTTCCTGCAGACGCTCAACGAAGGCTTCGACCGGCATTACGCCAAGGTCGACGCCGCCACGGGCACGCACGGCTACCGTTTGCGCATCACGCTCCTTATCGCCCACGACGAGGAGATAAGGCACCTTTTCCAGCGTGTGCTCGCGTATTTTATAGCTAATCTTCTCGTTGCGCAAATCGGCCGCCACTCTAACCCCTTGTTTTTGCAACGATTGGGTCAGAGCCTGCGCATATTCGGCTTGACTTTCGGCGATATTGAGCACAATTGCCTGGTACGGCGCGAGCCAGACCGGCATTGCACCAGCGTGGTGCTCGATCAAAATGCCGAGGAAACGCTCCATCGAACCGACGATCGCACGGTGCAGCATCACCGGCCGGCGGCGGCTGTTGTCTTCCGCCACGTACTCGGCGCCGAGGCGCTCCGGCAGCACCATGTCGAGCTGCAGCGTGCCGCACTGCCACGAGCGGCCGAGCGCGTCCTTGATGTGGTACTCGATCTTCGGGCCGTAGAACGCACCCTCGCCCGGCAACTCTTCCCACGTGAGGCCGCAGGCGGTCAGCGCATCGCGCAGGCCCTGCTCGGCGCGATCCCACGTCTCGTCCGTACCGGCACGCTGATCGGGACGCAGCGACAGCTTGATGTCGATGTGA
Source organism: Burkholderia sp. AU17457 (assembly GCF_002223255.1). Taxonomy (NCBI): domain Bacteria; kingdom Pseudomonadati; phylum Pseudomonadota; class Betaproteobacteria; order Burkholderiales; family Burkholderiaceae; genus Burkholderia; species Burkholderia sp. AU17457. The sequence continues at coordinate 1,065,334 of NZ_NKFB01000003.1, read as the reverse complement.
TCGAAACCGAAATCCTTGTACACGCTCATGGCCAGCGTGTTGAACGCGATCGATTCCGAGATGAACTGGTCTTCCGTACAGAAGATGTGCGCATCGTCCTGCACGAAGCCGCGCACGCGCATCAGGCCGTGCAGCGCGCCCGACGCCTCGTTGCGGTGGCACGAGCCGAATTCCGCGTAACGCAGCGGCAGGTCGCGGTACGAGCGCAGGCCGTGCTTGAACACCTGGACGTGGCCCGGGCAGTTCATCGGCTTGATCGCGTAGTCGCGCTTCTCCGACTCCGTCGTGAACATGTTCTCGCGATAGTTCTGCCAGTGGCCCGACGCTTCCCACAGCGACCGGTCCATGATCATCGGCGTCTTGATCTCGAGATAGCCGGCGTCGTTCACGCGGCGGCGCATGTACTGCTCGACCTGCTGCCACAGCGCCCAGCCCTTCGGATGCCAGAACACCATGCCCGGCGACTCTTCCTGCATGTGGAACAGGTCGAGCTGCTTGCCGAGCTTGCGGTGGTCGCGCTTTTCCGCTTCCTCGAGCATGTGCAGGTACTGGTCCTGGTCTTCCTTCTTCGTCCAGGCCGTCCCGTAGATGCGCTGCAGCTGCTCGTTCTTCGAGTCGCCGCGCCAGTACGCGCCCGCGACCTTCATCAGCTTGAAGACCTTCAGCTTGCCGGTGGACGGCACGTGCGGGCCGCGGCACAGATCGGTGAAGCCGCCGTGCGAGTACAGCTTGATTTCGTCGCTTTGCGGAATCGATTCGATGATCTCGGCCTTGTACTTCTCGCCGATGCTGCGGAAGTAACCGGCCGCCTCGTCGCGCGACACGACACGGCGCGTAACCGGCTCGTCCTTCTTCGCGAGTTCCTGCATGCGCTTTTCGATCTTTTCCAGATCTTCCGGCGTAAACGGGCGGTTGTACGAGAAGTCGTAATAGAAACCGTTGTCGATCACCGGGCCGATCGTCACCTGCGCGTCCGGATACAGCTCCTTCACCGCATACGCGAGCAAGTGGGCGGTCGAGTGGCGGATGATGTCGAGGCCGTCGGCATCCTTGTCCGTGACGATCGCGAGCGACGCGTCGCGGTCGATCACCGTCGACGTATCCACGAGCTCGCCATCGAGCTTGCCACCCAGCGCAGCCTTCGCCAAGCCGGGACCGATCGAGGCCGCAACCTCGGCAACTGTCACCGGATGCTCGTATTGTCGAACTGAGCCGTCAGGCAAGCGTATCGAAACCATAGCACTCTCCGTGATGCCGACAGTGGGCGGCAGACCAGGTACGCGAGATCAAACTCTCGCGTGAAAATTTCGCGACAAAAAAAATGCGGCCCCGCTTTCGAGGGGCCGCATTCGATACTTCACTCAAACTGAAAGGGCGAAAACGTTCCTCGACTAGCGTCGCTCCGAAGTGGTTTCGGTCAACGTTCGCGGTGTCATAACCGTATTCGCCTTGTTCGCGTTGAGTTGTGTACTGCATCGAACACCCGGAGGCCGGGCATTCTCAATTCGTTGGTAGGCTCGATTGGATTCGAACCAACGACCCCCACCATGTCAAGGTGGTGCTCTAACCAACTGAGCTACGAGCCTAGAGAAGCTAAGATTATATGGGGCGGCCACCAGCTTGGCAAGTGTTTTATGCGGTCGCAGCAAGCCCACGCGGATCCAACCCCATCAGGATTTTCGCCCTGCCCGCACGACGCCCTGCACCTCGCCGAGCAGCGTGCACGCGCGCTGCACCTGCGCCGAATTCGATACCTCGACCGTGAACTGCATGAAGGCCGCATTGCGGCGGCTTTGCGTCTTCACGCCCACGACGTTGATCTTTTCGCGCGCGAATACTTCGGAGATATCGCGCAGCAGCCCTTGCCGGTCGCTTGCCTCGATCATCAGGTCGACCGGATAGACGGATGCGCCGCGCCCGCCCAGCACATCGGCCGACCAGGTCGTCTGCAGTACGCGTTCCGGCGCGCGCTCGACCATCCGGCGAAACGTCGGGCAGTCGCTGCGGTGGATCGACATCCCCTTGCCGCGCGTGACGAAACCGCTGATCGGATCGGGCGGCGCCGGCCGGCAGCAGCGCGCCAGTTGCGTCAGCAGCGCGTCGACGCCCACCACCAGCACACCGGTCGACGCGCCGTGCGCGACGCTCGCGCCGCTGCTGCGCTTCTCGAAATCGGCCGGGGCCTCGGGCGCCGGTTCCGGCGGCGGCGCATCGGACAGCGCGTGCTCGACGTTGCGCAGGCTGAATTCTTCCTTGCCGACGACCGAGAACAGCTCCTCGGGCGACTTGAAGCCGAGCTTCGCGGCGAGGTTGTCCAGGCTGACCGACGTCTTGCCCTCGCGCTGCAACGTCTTTTCGACGAGCGCGCGGCCGTGCGCGATGTTTTCTTCCTGCTCGATCGAGTTGAACCATGCGCGCACCTTCTGCCGCGCGCGCGGACTCTTCAGGTAACCGAGCTGCAGATTGAGCCAGTCGCGCGACGGCCCGCCCTCCTTCACCGCGACGATCTCGACCGTCTGACCGTTCGCGAGCGGCGTGTTCAGCGGCACCATTACGCCGTCGACGCGCGCGCCGCGGCAGCGATGGCCGAGCTCGCTGTGCAGGTGGTACGCGAAATCGACCGGCGTCGCGCCCTGCGGCAGCGCGATCACGCGCGCCTGCGGCGTCAGCACGTAGATGTGGTCGTCGTCGAGCGACGTCTCGCGCAGTTGCGCCCACGCCTGGTCGCCCGACACCTCGGTGCCGTCCTCGACGTCGTCCTTCCACGCGAGCAACTGACGCAGCCACGCGATCTTCTCGTCGTACTTGTCGCTCGCCGAGAACTGGCCGCCATAGCCACGCGCGCCGGCCTCCTTGTAGCGCCAGTGCGCGGCGACGCCGTACTCGGCGAAACGATGCATCTCCTGCGTGCGGATCTGCACTTCGAACGCGCGGCCGTCGTCGCCGATCACGACCGTATGCAGCGACTTGTAGCCGTTCGGCTTCGGCCGCGAGATGTAGTCGTCGAACTCCTTCGGCACCGGCTGCCACAGGTGATGCACGATGCCGAGCACCGCGTAGCAATCCTTGATGTCGGGCACGATCACGCGAAACGCGCGCACGTCGTACAGCTCGGAAAAATCGAGCTCCTTGCCGCGCATCTTGCGCCAGATGCTGTAGATATGCTTCGGCCGGCCGCTGACGTCGGCCTGGATGTGCGCTTGCGCGAGCTCGTGCTGCAGCCGCGCGATCGCCTGCGTGACGTACGCCTCTCGCTCGATGCGCTTCTCGTCGAGCAGCTTCGCGATCCGCTTGTAGGTGACGGGATCCTCGAAGCGGAACGCGAGATCCTCGAGCTCCCACTTCAGTTGCCAGATACCGAGACGGTTCGCGAGCGGCGCATAGATCTCGAGCGTCTCGCGCGCGACGTCGGGCGGCGGATCGAGCTTCGCGGCCGCGTAGTAGCGCAGCGACTGCAACCGCGACGCGAGCCGGATCAGCACCACGCGGATGTCCTGTGCGAACGCGAGCAGCATCTTGCGCAGCGCTTCGATCTGCGTACGCCGCTCTTCCGCCGCGTCGCGCCCGGAGTCGGGCCTCGCATTCTGCGCGGCGCGCAGGCTGACGGTGCCGAGCCGCAGCAGCTTGCGCACGTCGGCCACGAGCCGCGCGACTTCGTCGCCGAAACGCTCGGTCAGCTCGCGCTCGGGGTCGCTCAGGTGCGGCGTCAGCACGAACAGCGCGGCGGCCTGCATCGCGGACGGATCGACGTTCAGCGTGCGCATGATCGCCGCCGTGCCGGCCGAGTGATCGGCGAGCAGCTCGCCCGACGACAGGCGCGCGTCGCCGGCCCGCTCGCGCACGAACGCGAGCACGTCGTCGAACGACGGCGCCGCGACGGGAGAAGCGGAAACGGATTCGGTCATTGCACGGCCTGCCGGAATACGGTCATCGTCGGCTGACGCTCAGCTCCGCTGCGCGGCGACAACCACGATCTCGACGAGCAGCGCCGGATCCGCGAGCTTCGCCTCGACAGTCGCGCGCGGCGGCGTGTTGCCTTCCGCAACCCATGCATCCCACTCCGCATTCATGCCTTCGAAGTTCGCGAGATCCGAGATGTAGATCTGCACCGACAGCAGATGCGCCTTGTCGCTGTTCGCTTCGGCGAGCAGGCGGTCGATGTGGCCGAGCACTTCGCGCGTCTGGCCGCGAATGTCCTGCGTGGTGTCTTCGGCGATCTGGCCCGCCAGATACACGGTACCGTTGTGGATCGCGGTTTCGGAGAGACGGGCCCCGACGTGGTGACGAATGACTGCCATGAAATGTTCCGGTCGTGATGGGTAGGGATTCGGCGGCGGCACGGCCCGCGTGCCGCCGAACCGCATATTATGACGCGTTTATGCGTCGCCTTCGACGAAAAACCGCCGCGCGAGCGCAATCTGGTCCGCGCTGACGAACGCCGGCGCGTGCCCCGCACCCGGAATCTCGACCTGCGTCACATGCCGGCCGCGACGAACCATTTCGGCCGCCGTCTCGCGCGACAGCAGGTCGGACGTCTCGCCGCGCACGACGAGCAGCGTCGCGTCCGTCGTCTCGATCGCACGCCACAGCGCGGCCTCGCCGAGCGCGGCCAGTTCGGGCGTCGTCGCCTTGAACGGCTCGGCGATGCGCGGATCGTAGCGCATCGTCCAGCCACCTTCGGGCAGTTCGTGCAGCAGCGGCCCGTTGATCTCGCGCCACTCGTCGGCGCTCAGCGCACCGAACGGCAGCGACAGCGAAGTCAGATAGTCGATCCCCTCCTGCTCGGTCGCGAAGCGCGGCTGCACGCCGAGGTATTCGCCGATGCGCGTCAGCGAATCGGGTTCGATGCGCGGGCCGACGTCGTTGACGATCATCCGGCGCAACGGCGAACCGGGCAGCCCGGCGAGCGCCATGCCGATCAGGCCGCCCATCGACGTGCCGAACCAGTCGACCGATTCGACGTCGAGCCGCGCAATCAGCGTCACCATGTCGGCCACGTATTGCGGAATCGCATAGAGCCGCGGATCGGCCAGCCGGTCCGACCGGCCACGCCCCGCGACATCGGGGCAGACGACGCGATACGTATCGGACAGCGCAGCGGCAAGCCGGTCGAAATCGCGGCCGGAGCGGGTCAGGCCGTGCACGCAGACGAGCACGCGCGAATTCGCGGGGTCGCCCCACTCGGTATAGGCGACGTGGTGAAGGCCGGCCGTGCTTGCACACTGCACGCGCCGCTGGCGGGGAACCAGGGGATTCGCTGGGGTCGTTGGCATCGTTGGCATCCTGTCGAACGGGGGGCGACGCGCGGGGCAACGCTTGCGACGCCCGATGCAAACGATTGTAAACCGCTTCGGAATGACGGGTCGGCACGCGCCGGCCCGCCACCCGGGACGGGTTCAGTCGTGGCGGCGCCACGCGTGACGCCACTGCTCGCGCAGGAAATCGACGAACGTCCGCACGCGCAACGGCACGTGACGGCCGCCGGGATAGACGACATGCAGCGGCGCGGCGGACGCCGCGAAGGCCGGCAGCACGCGTACGAGCCGACCGGCGTCGAGATCGGCGCCGACGTCCCAGATCGACTTCAGCGCAATGCCCGCGCCCTCGAGCGCCAGCGTGCGCGCCGCGCCGCCGTCGTTGGTCAGCAGCGCGGCCGTCACCTCGACCGCCACGCCGCCTTGCACGCCGTCGAACCGCCATTCGGTCCGCGGCTGGTCGCCCATCACGATGCATCGATGCGCACGAAGCTCGGCCGGATGGGCCGGCGACCCGTGCGCCGCGAGATAGCCCGGCGACGCGCACAGCACGCGATGATTCGGCGCCAGCTCGCGCGCGATCATCGTCGAATCGGCAAGATTGCCGATCCGCACGGCGACGTCGATGTCGGACGCGAGCAGATCGACGACCGTATCGGTCAGCATCAGCTGCACGGTCAGTTGCGGATGTCGCTGCTGAAAGGCCGCTATAAGCGGCGCGATTCGCAGGCGGCCGAGTTCGCCGGGCGCCGTCACGCGCAGCACGCCGCTGACCGTGCCGCGGCGATCGCGCATCAGCGTTTCCGCATGCTCGACCTCGGCGAGGATGCGCAGCACCTGCGCGTGAAACTGCGCGCCGTCGTCGGTGAGCGTTTGCTGCCGCGTCGTCCGGTGCAGCAGGCGCACGCCGAGCCGCGACTCGAGATGCGCGAGCCGCTTGCTGACGACGGACAACGACAGGTCGAGCTCGCGCGCCGCCGCCGACAGGCTGCCGGCCGACACGATCCGCGCAAAGGTATCGAGCGCCGGAAAATCGTCGATCAGCGTCATGGCGCCTGCCTCACCCCAACCTTTCCTTTTTTCGAATAATCCATTCGCCTTTTGCCCGTATTTACATGCAAAACAGAAACCTACCATACCTGTTCCGCGTCGTCGCCTGACGCTTTCACAGGACTCTCGAAACCATGTCGATCCGCCTTCGTTCGGCCACCCGCCCCGTCGCGCATGCATTCGCGACAGCCGCTTGCGTCGTCGCGCTCTGGCCCGCCGCCGCCCATGCCGCCGATCTCGTCGAGCCGCACGCCCTGACCGTCGCGGCAGGCTTGCCGGCCGCGCAGGCCCGCGCGCAAGTTCTGGCCGCGCGCCGCTACGGCAGCTTCTGGAATACCGGCGACCCCGCGCTCGCCCGCGCGGCGCTCGCCGACGACTTCACCGACCGCACGCTGCCGCCCGGCCGCGAACAGGGCCTACCGGGACCGCTCGCGGCCTCCGGCACGATGCGCGGCGCGATCCCGGATCTGCGCTGCGACATCGAACAGATGATCGTCGCCGGCGACCGGGTCGTCGTGCACCTGCATTTCCGCGGGCATTTCACCGGTACGTTCAACGGAACGGCCGGGCGCGGACAGGCGATCGACTTCATCGCGACCGATATCTATCGGATCGACCACGGCCGGATCGCGGAAAACTGGCACATCGAGGACAACCTGACGCTGATGCGCCAGCTCGGGCTCGTCGGTTGACGGAGGGGACGATGACTCACGATAACGACACTTCCGCGACGCCTTCGCCGCGCCGCAGGTTCCTGGCCCGGGCCGGCGCCGGGCTCGCGGCCGGCGTCGCGCTGGCCGCAGGCACGTCCCTGCCGGCCACCGCCGCGCCGACGCCGTCACCGGCGCCCGCGACGCCGGGCGCCGCGCCGTTCTGGCCGGACGGCGCGCGGCTCGTGATCTCGATCTCGATGCAGTTCGAGGCGGGCGGCCAACCGCCCACGGACGCGGACAGCCCGTTTCCGGCCGTCGCGTTCCCGCCGTCGGTGCCGGTCGATCTCGCATCGGCCACCTGGTTTGCATACGGCTACCGGGAAGGCATTCCGCGCCTGCTCGATCTGTGGGACCGGCACGGCGTGAAAGTGACGTCGCACATGATCGGGGAAGCCGCGCGCCGGCACCCCGAACTGGCCCGCGAGATCGTGTCGCGCGGCCACGAAGCCGCCGCGCACGGCCCGACGTGGCGCGCGCAATTCGCGATGAGCCGCGACGACGAGCGCCGCTTCCTGACCGAAGCGCGCGACATGGTCGAAGCGGTGACCGGCCAGCGCCCGACCGGCTACAACTGCAACTGGCTGCGGCGCGGACCGCATACGTTGCCGCTGCTGCAGGAACTCGGCTACATGTATCACATCGACGACGTCAGTCGCGACGAACCGTTCATCGAGACCGTCGGCGGTCGCGATTTCGCGGTGGTTCCGTACACGCTGCGCAACAACGACATCCTGCTGATCGAAGGCCGCAACTACTCGCCGACGATGTTCGTCGAGCAGATCAAGCTCGATTTCGACCAGTTGTACGCGGAAGCCGGACAGCGGCGCAGACTGATGTCGATCAGCGCGCACGACCGGATCAGCGGCACGCCGCAGATGGTCCGCGCGTGGGACGCCTTCCTGCACTACGCTCGATCACACCCCGGGGTCGCTTTCATGCGCAAGGACGACATCGCGCGCTTCGCGCTGCACAGCCCGTCGACGCTGCGCGAGACCGAAACCATCTGACCGGATTCCGCTCAACTCATCACCCAGGAGAGACTTTCATGAATGATCCGCTCCACGGAAAGCACGTACTCGTCGTCGGCGGAAGCTCCGGCATCGGCGCCGCCACCGCGACGGCATTCGCGCGGCGCGGCGCGCATCTGACGATCGCGTCGCGCGACCCGGCCAGGTTCGACATCGACGCCATAGCGGGCGCGCAGGTGCGGACCGAAGCGCTCGACATTACCGATACGGCGGCCGTCGATGCGTTCTGCGCACGCGCCGGCCAGTTCGACCACGTCGTGATTTCAGCCGCGAAGACGGCCACGGGCCCGGTCCGGGCGCTGCCGCTCGCCGACGCGCAGGCAGCGATGGACAGCAAGTTCTGGGGCGCCTATCGCATCGCCCGCGCAATCGATATCGCGCCAGGCGGCTCGCTGACGTTCGTGTCGGGCTACCTCAGCGTGCGGCCGAGCGCGTCGTCGGTGCTGCAAGGCGCGATCAACGCGGCGCTCGAGGCCCTCGCCCGCGGGCTGGCGCTCGAACTGGCGCCGGTCCGCGTGAATACCGTGTCGCCGGGCCTGATCGCGACGCCGCTGTGGGACAAGCTCGCCCCCGACGCACGCGACGCGATGTACGCCGGCGCCGCCCAGCGGCTTCCGGCGCGCAGGGTCGGCCAGCCGGAGGATGTCGCGAATGCGATCCTGTATCTGGCGGCCACGCCTTATGCAACCGGCTCGACGGTACTGATCGACGGCGGCGGCGCGATTGCGTGACGCGTGCGCGCGTGACAAAACGCCCCGCGTTCCGTCGGGAACGCGGGGCGTCGAGGATCACGCACCAGGGTAATGCTCAGGCCACGGCGCTGACGTCGAGCGGTGCGCCCGTCTTCGCCTGGATCTCGTCGACGCTCACGCCGTCGGCGAGTTCGAGCACCTTCAACCCGGACGGCGTCACTTCGATCACGCCGAGATCGGTGATGATCAGGTCGACCACCCCGACACCCGTGAGCGGCAGGTTGCATTCGTCGAGGATCTTGTGCTGATCGCCCTTCGCGACGTGCTCCATCAGTACGACGACGCGCTTCACGCCCGCGACGAGGTCCATCGCGCCGCCCATCCCCTTGATCATCTTGCCGGGGATCATCCAGTTCGCGAGGTCGCCCTGCTTGCTGACCTGCATCGCGCCGAGGATCGCCAGGTTGATGTGGCCGCCGCGGATCATCGCGAACGAATCGGCCGACGAAAAGATCGACGAACCGGGCAGCGTCGTGACGGTCTGCTTGCCGGCGTTGATCAGATCGGCGTCGACTTCGTCTTCGGTCGGCGACGGGCCGATGCCGAGCAGGCCGTTCTCCGACTGCAGCCACACCTCGACGCCTTCCGGCACGTGGTTCGCGACGAGCGTCGGCAGGCCGATGCCGAGGTTCACGTAGAAGCCGTCCTGCAGTTCCTTCGCCGCGCGCGCGGCCATCTGGTCACGATTCCAGGCCATGTCAGTCTCCTTTCGCGCGTACGACGCGTTGTTCGATGCGTTTTTCCGGCGTCGCGTTCAGCACGATGCGCTGCACGAAGATCCCCGGCGTATGAACCTGATCCGGATCGAGCGCGCCGTTCTCGACGATCTCCTCGACCTCCACCACGGTGATCTTGCCGGCCATCGCGCACATCGGGTTGAAGTTGCGCGCGGTGCGGCGATAGATCAGGTTGCCGGACTTGTCGGCCTTCCACGCCTTCACGAGCGCGACGTCCGCCGTCAGCGACGGCTCGAGCACGTAATGGCGATCGCCGAACTGGCGCGTTTCCTTGCCTTCCGCGATCACCGTGCCGTAGCCGGTATTCGTGAAGAACGCGGGGATGCCCGCGCCGCCCGCGCGCAGCTTCTCGGCGAGCGTGCCCTGCGGCGTGAATTCGAGTTCGAGTTCGCCGGCCAGGTACTGGCGCTCGAACTCCTTGTTCTCGCCGACGTACGACGAGATCATCTTCTTGATCTGGCGCGTTTCCAGCAGCAGGCCGAGGCCGAAACCGTCGACGCCCGCGTTGTTGCTGATGCAGGTGATGCCCTTGACGCCCGAATCGCGCAACGCCGCGATCAGCGCCTCGGGAATGCCGCACAGGCCGAAGCCGCCCACCGCGAAGGTCTGCCCGTCGCGGACGATCCCCTCCAGAGCGGCAGCCGCGCTTGGATAGACTTTGTTCATCAGTTGTCCCTTCCTCTATGGAAACCAGCAAAACCGGTTCACGCGCCACGTGGCGCAAGCCCGCCGCATCATTCTATGCATGCGCGGCGATGCCTGCGTCGAGGCACGCTTTTTATGTCGCGACGAACGCCGCGAGATGCCTGAAAGGGTACGATGCGGCGCGGATACGGCACAATACGCAAAAATACATAAGCATTTCCCTCCGCCCCCGCGCCATGCCCGATCTCGATTACCAGACCGCCTTCCACCTCGCGCCGCTCGGCCTCGTGCTGTCGCGCGACCGCGTGGTCGAGGACTGCAACGACGCGCTCGCGTCGATCTTCCGCTGCGCGCGGGCCGACCTGATCGGAAAATCGTATGCGGTGCTCTACCCGTCCACGGACGAATTCCAGCGAATCGGCGAGCGCATCGCACGCGTGATGGTCGCGAACGGCGTCTACTCGGATGACAGAATCATGAAGCGCGCGGACGGCGAACTGTTCTGGTGCCACGTGACGGGCCGCGCGCTCGACCGCACCGCGCCGCTCGCGGCCGGCATCTGGACCTTCGAGGATCTGAGCGCGACGCGCCGCGTCGCGGTCGAGCTGACCCCGCGTGAACGCGAGATCGCCGCGCAGCTCGCGACCGGCAAGACCAGCAAGCAGATCGGGCGCGTGCTCGACATCAGCTCGCGCACGGTCGATATCTATCGCGCGCGACTGATGCGCAAATACGGGACGAACAATACGCCGGAGCTGCTGCAGCGCCTGCTCGGGCAGTGAACGCGCAGCGGATGGTGGCGCGCGAATGACGATCGGCCGCACGTGGCGGCCAATTGACGGAAACGACGGGCACGGCGCGCCACCGACGACCCGATGCGCGGCGTGCCGATATACGCGCTCAGCCGACTTTCGTCGCCAGCGCGTGCTCGATCGTGTCGCGCAGCAGCGGCGGCAGCGGCACCGACTTGCCGAGCGCGTAATCGACCCACACGCAGCGCGCGTTGCCGCGTGCATAGACATGCTGCGGATCGTCCGCGCGCGTGAGCTCGAACCCGGTGTCGAAGCTGCTTCGGCCGGGCTTCGCGGCCGACATCCTCGCGATCACGTCGCCCGGATAGTGCAGCTGCTTGAGGAACTCCATCGACGCAGTGACGATGACGGGCCCCTGCCCCTCGCCGTTGCCGCCCGCAATGCCAAGCTGCTCGAACCACGAGATTCGCGCCTGCTCCATGTAGCGGAAATAGACCGTGTTGTTCACATGGCCGAATGCGTCCATGTCGCCCCAGCGGATCGGCATCGACATCTCAAAAACGGGGGAGTAATCGCTCGTTGCGCTCATTGCTGTCTTCTTTGTTGCGAAATGTCATCCGCTCAGGCAAGGCCGAAGCCGTCGTCCGCGGAGATGATCGAGCCATTGATGAACTGCGACTCGTCGGCCGCGAGCAGCAACAACAGCCCGTCGAGATCCTGCGGCTTGCCGACGCGCCGGCGCGGCAGTATCGACTGCAGCTTCTGGCCCTGTTCGGTTTCCCACAGGTAATGATTGATTTCGGTATCGATATAGCCCGGACAGATCGCATTCACGTTGATCCCGTGGCGGCCCCATTCCAGCGCCATCGCGCGCGTCATCTGCACGACCGCGGCCTTGCTCATCGCGTACAACCCGATCTGCGGGAACACGCGCAGCCCGGCCACCGACGCGATGTTGATGATCCGGCACGGCGGCTTGCCGTTGCCGCCGCCGTTCGCGCGCATGATCATCCGCTTCGCGACTTCCTGCGCGACGAAAAATGCGCCGCGCGTGTTCGTATCGAACACGAACTCGAAATCCGCCGGCGTCACGTCGACGAGCTTCTGCATCGTCGACACGCCCGAATTGTTCACGAGGATGTCGATCGTGCCGGCTTCCGTCTCCGCATGCGCGACGGCCGCCTTGATGCTCTGGACGTCCGTCACGTCGAGCGACACGACGTGCGCGGCGCCGCCCGCCGCCTCGATCTCCGCGCGCAGCTCCTTCAGACGCTCGACGCGGCGGCTCGCGAGCACGACCTTCGCGCCGGCCTGCGACAGCACCTGCGCAAAACGCTGCCCGAGGCCGCTCGACGCGCCCGTGACCAGCGCAACCTTGCCTTCCAGATTGATCGATCGACCCATTGCCCATCCCCTTTCGATATCGTTGCGCCAGCCCGGGCGGCACAGTCCGGGCGGCATTACCCTAGCACAAAAATAGAACGATCGTGCTAATCTACCTGCATGCTGTTGCGGCAAGCGTTTCGTTTCGCAGACAATACGCTCCCGAATAAAAGCATTCTAACGGTTAGAGGAACGCCAATGACCCCCGCAAGCCTCATCGAGCAATACGGCCCGCGCGAATCGATGGAATACGACGTCGTGATCGTCGGCGGCGGCCCCGCCGGGCTGTCGGCGGCGATCCGGCTCAAGCAACTGGCCGCCGAGAAAGGCACCGAGATCGGCGTGTGCGTGCTCGAGAAGGGTTCCGAGATCGGCGCGCACATCCTGTCGGGCGCGGTGATGGACCCGCGCGCGATCACCGAGCTGTTTCCCGACTGGAAGGAGCGCGGCGCGCCGCTCGATGTCGAGGTGAGCGAAGACCGCTTCCTGTTCCTGTCCGAGAAGAGCGCGGTGACCACGCCGAACTGGGCGCTGCCGGACAACTTCAAGAATCACGGCAACTACGTGATTTCGCTGGGCAACGTGACCCGCTGGCTCGGCCAGCAGGCCGAGGCGCTCGGCGTGGAAATCTTCCCCGGCTTCCCGGCCGCGGAGATTCTCTACAACGACGACGGCTCCGTGAAAGGCGTCGCCACCGGCAACATGGGCGTGGGCAAGGACGGCGAGCCGACCGAGAACTTCCAGCTCGGCATGGAACTGCACGCGAAGTACACGCTGTTCGCCGAAGGCTGCCGCGGCCATCTGGGGCGGCAACTGATCGCGAAGTACAAGCTCGACGCGAACGCCGATCCGCAGGCGTACGGGATCGGCATCAAGGAACTGTGGGAAATCGATCCCGCGAAGCACAAGCCGGGCCTGGTGATCCACACGGCCGGCTGGCCGCTGAAGCCGGATACGTACGGCGGCTCGTTCCTGTATCACATGGACAACAACCAGGTCGTGGTCGGCTTCGTGGTGGGCCTCGGCTACACGAACCCGTACCTGTCGCCGTTCGAGGAATTCCAGCGCTACAAGACGCACCCGTCGATCCGCGCGTTCCTCGAAGGCGGCAAGCGCGTGTCGTACGGCGCGCGCGCGATCACGGCCGGCGGCCTGCTGTCGCTGCCGAAGACGGTGTTCCCGGGCGGCGCGCTGATCGGCGACGACGCGGGTTTCCTGAACGCGTCGCGGATCAAGGGCAGCCATGCGGCGATCAAGACCGGCATGCTGGCGGCCGACGCCGCGTTCGACGCGGTGCAGGCCGGCCGCCAGTCGGACGAGCTGAACGCGTACCCCGATGCGTTCAAGCAATCGTGGCTGTACACGGAGCTGTACCGCGCGCGCAACTTCAAGCAGTGGATGGCGAAGGGCCTGTACCTGGGCACGCTGATGGTTGGGCTGGAGCAGAAGGTGATGGGCGGCAACGTGCCGTGGACGCTGCATCACCAGCATGCGGACCACGAGATGCTGAAGCCGGCGTCGCAGTGCGAGCCGATCGCGTATCCGAAGCCGGACGGCAAGCTGACGTTCGACCGGCTGTCGTCGGTGTTCATCTCGAATACGAACCATGAGGAGAACCAGCCGGCGCACCTGACGCTGAAGGATGCGAACGTGCCGGTGAACGTGAACCTGCGCACGTACGCGGGGCCGGAGGCGCGTTTCTGCCCGGCTGCGGTGTACGAGTTCGTGAAGAACGACGACGGCGGCGATCGGCTCGTGATCAACGCGCAGAACTGCGTGCACTGCAAGACCTGCGACATCAAGGACCCGACGCAGAACATCGTGTGGGTCACGCCCGAAGGCGGCGGCGGGCCGAATTACCCGAACATGTAAGCTGCCGGAACGCGCCGCCGCGAGCGGCGCGTTTTTTTTGTCGCGGCACACCACCGCCGCAAACAAAACGGGGCGCTGCATCACGCAGCGCCCCGTTTGCATTCATCGTTCGACGGCCGACGCGACGCGCCCCGCCCGCTTCTGTCAGGTCGCGCTGCCGGCGATCTTCGGCGTGGCGGTCTCGACGTCGCCGCACTGCGCGCGATGGCGCAGCGCATGGTCGATCAGCACCAGCGCGAGCATCGATTCGGCGATCGGCGTCGCGCGAATGCCGACGCACGGATCGTGGCGACCGAAGGTTTCCACCGTCGCCTCTTCACCGGACTTCGTGATCGAGCGGCGCGGCGTGCGGATGCTCGACGTCGGCTTGATCGCGATCGACACGGTGATGTCCTGCCCCGTCGAAATCCCGCCGAGCACGCCGCCCGCGTGGTTGCCGACGAAGCCGGCCGGCGTCAGTTCGTCGCCGTGCACCGAGCCGCGCTGCGCGACGCTGTCGAAGCCCGCGCCGATCTCGACGCCCTTCACCGCGTTGATGCTCATCATCGCCTTCGCGATATCGGCATCGAGCCGGTCGAACACCGGTTCGCCCCAGCCGACCGGCACGCCCGACGCGACGACGTCGATGCGCGCGCCGATCGAATCGCCGTCCTTGCGCAACGCATCCATGTACGCCTCGAGTTCCGGCACGACGGCCGCGTTCGGCGAGAAGAACGGGTTCTCGTGCACGTACGACCAGTCGACGAACGGCACGTCGATGTCGCCGAGGCCGCTCATGTAGCCGCGCACCTCGACCCCGAAGCGCTCGCGCAGCCACTTCTTCGCGACCGCGCCCGCGCCGACGATCGGCGCGGTGAGACGCGCGGACGAGCGGCCGCCGCCGCGGTAGTCGCGGATGCCGTATTTCTGCCAGTAGGTGTAGTCGGCGTGGCCGGGACGAAACGTCTCGACGATGTTGCCGTAGTCCTTGCTGCGCTGGTCGGTGTTGCGGATCAGCAGCGCGATCGGCGTGCCGGTCGTCACGCCTTCGAACACGCCCGACAGGATCTCGACCTCGTCGGCCTCCTGCCGTTGCGTCACGTGCCGCGACGTGCCGGGCTTGCGGCGATCGAGCTCGATCTGGATGTCGGCTTCGGTCAGCCCCATCCCCGGCGGGCAGCCGTCGATCACGCAGCCGATCGCGGGACCGTGCGATTCGCCGAAGGTCGTGACAGTGAAAAGCGTGCCGAGGGTATTGCCGGACATGATGGAACCGCCCAAAGAGAAATGGTCAAACCGATGCGCTGCCGGAGCCGCAGGCAGGTCGATCGTTTGCCGGTCGAGAAAGAGGTAAACCGCTATTATGCCAGCGGTCCCGGGGCCTGCGGGCCGGGTGAACCGTTCAGACCACACGGGCCGGCCGCGGATAAGGGCGGATGCGACGCAGGTGTGGCGACCGCAGGCCGTCGGCGTTGCGCTGGAGACCCGCCGAGCCGGGCCGCCATCCCGGCCAGGTGCGCGAATCGATCATCCCGCGCCGGAGCCGACGCCCGCCCGCCTACTTCCGCGCGCCGCGCAGCTCGGTCACCGCCGCCTGCAGCACCTCGGGCGTCGCCACCGACGCCGGAATCGGCTCACCGACCGCCAGCGTCAGCCGGCTCATCACGCCGCGCTTGATCGGGCGCGGCATCCGCGCATCGGTATGCCGCGAAAAATAGCTGCCCCACAGCCCGCGCAACGCCATCGGGATCACCGGCGCCGGCGTGCGGTTCAGGATCTCGGTGATGCCGTGATGGAACGTGTTGATGTCCCCGGTCTTCGTCAGCTTGCCCTCGGGGAAGATGCACACGAGTTCGCCGTCCTTCAGCGCGGCCTCGCACAGGTCGTACGCACGCGCGAGCATCGCGGGATCCTCGTGGCGCGGCGCGATCGGAATCGCCTTCGCATGCCGGAATACCCAGCTCGCGAAACGCGTCTTGAAGATCCGGTGATCCATCACGAAACGGATCGGACGCGGGCTCGCGGCGGCCAGCACGAGCGCATCGACATAGCTGACGTGATTGCACACGAGTACTGCCGCCCCTTCGGCCGGAATCCGCTCCGCGTGCACGAGGCGGATCCGATAGAACGTATGCACGAGCACCCACGCGACGAAGCGCAGCAGGAACTCGGGCACGAGCAGGTAGATATACGTCGCGACCACGACGTTCAACAGCGCGGTGACGAGGAACAGCCCCGGGATGTCGACGCCGGCCTTGGTCAACCCCATCGCCATCACGGCCGACAGGATCATGAACAGCGCGTTCAGGATGTTGTTCGCGGCGATGATCCGCGCGCGGTGCGTCGGCGCGCTGCGGCTCTGGATCAGCGCATACAGCGGCACGCTGTAGAAGCCGCCGAACATCGCGAGCAGGAACAGGTCGGCCAGGATGCGCCAGTGGCGCGCACCGGCGAGGAATTCGCCGACCGACAGCAGATGGCCGGGGGACGGCAGCGCGTGGCTCGCGAAATACAGCTCGATCGCGAACACGCTGATGCCGATCGAGCCGAGCGGCACGAGGCCGATCTCGACGCGCCGCTGCGACAGGCGCTCGCACAGCAGCGAACCGAGGCCGATGCCGACCGAGAACGTCGCGAGCAGGATCGTGACGACGTCGGGGCTCGCGGACAGCACGTCCTTCGCGAAATTGAAGAACGACGTGAGAAACGTCGCGCCGACGAACCACAGCCACGAGATGCCGAGCAGGCTCAGGAACACCGTGCGGTTCTGGCGCGCGAGCCCGAGGTTGCGCCAGGTCTCGCTGACCGGGTTCCAGTTGATCACGAGGTCGGGCTGCGGCGCGGGCGTGGGCGGCACGCGCTGCGCGACGAGCCGCCCGGCCAGCGCGATGACGACGACGCTCACCGCGAGCACGCGCTCGCCGCTGCCTTCGATGCCGGCCGCCGCGCCGCCGATGATCGTGCCGATCAGGATCGCGATGAACGTGCCCATCTCGACGAGCCCGTTGCCGCCGACCAGCTCATGTTCGCCGAGATGCTGCGGCAGGTACGAATACTTGACGGGCCCGAACAGCGTCGAGTGCATCCCCATCATGAACGTGCACAGATACAGCAGCGTCGCGCTGTGCGTGACGAAGCCGGCCGCGCCGACCAGCATCAGCACGATCTCGAACGATTTCACGAAACGCGTGAGAGTCGCCTTGTCGTATTTGTCGGCGATCTGGCCCGAGGTGGCCGAGAACAGCACGAACGGCAGGATGAAGATCGCGGAAATCAGGAACGCGGCCGTCTTCGCATCGACGCCGGAGAACCGCGCGGTGTGATACGTGACGAGCGACGTGAAACCGATCTTGAAGACGTTGTCGTTCAGCGCGCCGAGGAACTGGGTCGTGAAGAACGGCGCGAAGCGGCGCTCGCGCAGCAGGTCGAACTGGGATGCGTGCGCGTGCCGTTCGCCGCGCCGTTCGGAAGTGGCTTGCGTGTGATCGCTCATTCGGAATACGCGCGCATCGTCTGGGCAATGCTGCGCGGGCCTTGTATGGTTGTTGAAAAAACGGCGGCGCAGGACATGCCTGCGCCGCCGCGTGCCGGATGGCGGCGCCCATGCACCGACGTGCCGGGCGCGGCGCGATTCACGGCTTGTGCGCTTCGGCTTCCGATTCCGGCCAGTCGCGAATGTACGCCTTCAGCATCCGGTTCTCGAAGCTCTGTGCCTCGACGACCGTCTTCGCGACGTCGTAGAACGAAATGACGCCCATCAGCACCTTCTTGTCGAGCACCGGCATGTAGCGTGCGTGGCGCTCGAGCATCATCCGGCGCACCTCGTTGACGTCCGTTTCCGGCGTGCACGTGAGCGGCTCGTCCATCACCTTGCGCACCTGCACGTCGCCGATCGCGCCGCCGTTCACGTGCAGACGCAGGATGATCTCGCGAAACGTCAGCATCCCGACGAGATCGCCGTACTCCATCACGACGAGCGAACCGATGTCGTGCTCGGCCATCGTATCGACCGCTTCGCGCAGCGGCTTATCGGGCGTCACCGTAAACAGCGTGTTGCCCTTCACTTTCAGAATATCGCTGACGCGCATCGTAGTCCCCTCATGCTTGAATGCAAATCTCTTTCGATCCTATCGGAAAGCCTGTCAAAAGGAAAGCACGGGCCGGCGCAGCGGCCCGCCGGCGCTTGCGGACGCGGGCCGCCGGCCGCACAATGACCGCATGAACAGCGGCCCGAGGAGACGGCCATGGCGCATACGCATACGGAGCAATTCGCCAGCTTCGCTGACTTCTACCCGTATTACCTGAACGAGCACCAGAACCTGACGTCGCGGCGGCTGCACTTCATCGGCTCGCTCGGCGTGATCGGATGTGTCGCGATGGCGGTCGCGACCGGGCACTGGCTGTGGCTGCCGGCGGCGATCGTCTGCGGCTACGCGTTCGCGTGGGTCGGCCACTTCTTCTTCGAGAAGAACCGCCCGGCCACGTTCCGGCACCCGATATACAGCCTGATGGGCGACTGGGTGATGTTCAAGGACATCTGCATCGGCAAGATCCCGCTGTAGCCCGCCGGCCCCCTGCCGTCAGGCGGGCCGCGGCGGCCTCGCGTGCGGATCGGCCGCACCCGGCGCCTGGCCGGTGCTGCCGGCCGGCTGCCCACCCGCGAGCCGGTGCGCGGCGATCAGCGACGCGAGCGTCACGTCGAACCGGTCGCTCGACAGCACGTCGAGCAGCGCCGCACCCTCGACGTGGCTGCGGCGCCGCTCCAGCTGATAGGTCAGCTCCGTGCGGTCGATCACCAGCACGTCGAACAGTTGCGCGAGCGTCAGCTGCTCCGGGTTCGCGAGCAGGATATAGCGCGGCGTGATCTCGTCGCCGCCGTCGAGCCGCGCGACCCATTCCCGCTCCTCCATCGTCGTCAGCAACCGCTGCGCGGTTTCCATGTCGCAGCGCAGCATCGTCGCGAGCCGCAGCGCCGTATAGCCGCGCTTGCCGGCCGCGCGCGCCTCCGCCAGCCGCGCGAGCAGTTCGAGCGCGTCGAGCAGGTCGCTGCCCGGATAGTGGATCCGATGGAACTGGCCGACGCGGATCGCCGGCAGCGCCGACGCGACCATCGCGCCGAGCAGCGCGATGAACCAGCTCAAATACACCCACAGCAGGAACACCGGCAATGCCGCGAACGCGCCATAGACGGCCGTATAGGTCGGAATGCGCCGCACGTAATAGCCGAAGCCGCGCTTCGCGAGTTCGAACGCGATGGCCGCGAACAGCCCGCCGATCACCGCGTCGCGCCATGCGACCGCGCAGTTCGGCAGGTACACGTACAGCAGCGTGAACGCGAGCACCGTCAGCGGCAGCGACGCAAGCGCGAGCAGCCACTCGACGATCGATGTCGACGCGCCCGCGCCGGTGAACGCGAGCGATTGCGTGAACAGGTACGACGAAATCGACAGGCTCACGCCGAACAGCAACGGCCCGAGCGTGATCAGCGCCCAGTACGCGAGCACGCGCTGCGCGAACGGCCGCGGCTTGCGCACGCGCCAGATCAGGTTGAACGCCGATTCGATCGTCATCATGGTCATCACCGACGTGACGACGAGCACGATCAGGCCGGCCGTCGTCAGCCCCTTGGCCTTCGACGCGAACTGGTTCAGGTACTTGAAGATCTGGATGTTGAACTGCGCGGGCATCAGGTGATCCGCGAGGAATCCTTGCAGCGAGATCTGGAACGACGCGAACATCGGGAACGCGGTGAACAGCGCGAACGCGACCGTCAGCAGCGGCACGAGCGCCAGCATCGTCGTGAAGGTCAGGCTCCCCGCCACCTGCGGGATGCGGTCCTCGGCGCTGCGCCGGGCCGCGAACTGCGCGAGGCGCTTGATGGTGTCGAGATCGACGCTCAACTTCGGCAAACGGCTTCTCCTTCTCGAGGCTGCGCGCGTCACGGCGCGCCGCCGCCGCGCTGCGCGACGGCTTCAGCCCCTATAATAGCCGCTCGATTCCAGCAGGGGCCGACTGCACCGGGCACGCGCGCGGCCGCACGCGGCTCCGTCGCCCATGAAAGACATTCTCGTCCTCTATTACAGCCGTCACGGCGCCACGCGCGATCTCGCGCTCGCGATCGCGAACGGCATCGACAGCGTGCCGGGCATGCAGGCCCGCATCCGCACCGTGCCGCCCGTGTCGGCCGTCTGCGAAGCCACCGCCTCCGACATCCCGGCCGACGGCCCGCCGTACGCGGAGCTGCGCGATCTCGAGGAATGCGCGGGCCTCGCGCTCGGCTCGCCCACCCGCTTCGGCAACATGGCCGCATCGCTCAAGTATTTCCTCGACGGCACGACGCCGCAATGGCTGTCGGGCGCGCTGACCGGCAAGCCCGCGAGCGTGTTCACGTCGACCGGCAGCCTCCACGGCGGCCAAGAGTCGACGCTGCTGTCGATGATGCTGCCGCTGCTGCATCACGGGATGATGATCGTCGGGATCCCGTACACCGAATCCGCCCTCAGCACGACGCGTACCGGCGGCACGCCTTACGGCGCGTCGCACGTCGCGCAGCACGACCGCGCGGCGCCCGGCGGACTGTCGGCGGACGAGAAGGCGCTCGCGGCCGCGCTCGGCGTACGGCTCGCGCGCGCCGCCGCGGCCCTTTCCGCTGCCCAGGCCGCCGAGGCCGCATGAACGCCCCTGCCCGCCCCGCCGTCGCGGCCCGGCCGCGCTACGCGCTGGCCGCCGCCGCGTGTCTCGTCGCACTGATCGCGCTGTCGCTCGCATGGGAGCTGTGGCTCGCGCCGCTGCGCCCCGGCGGCTCCGCGCTGATGCTCAAGGCCGTGCCGCTCGCGCTCGCGCTGCCCGGCGTGTGGCGGCGTAACATCTATACGATGCAGTGGGCGAGCATGCTGATCCTCGTCTATCTTGCCGAAGGCATCGTGCGCGGGATGTCCGATCGCGGGCTGTCCGCGACGCTCGGCTGGTGCGAGACCGCGCTTGCCGTCGGCTTCTTCGTGACGGCGCTGGCTTACGTCGCGCCGTTCAAGCGCGCGGCGAAAAAACCGCGCGCCACGTCCTGACCCTTACGCGACAAGGTGATGATGTCCTCCGAAGCTTTCGTTTCCGCGTGCCGCGACGCGATCGGCGCCGACCATGTGCTGACCGACCCGCACGATACCGAACCATTCCTGACCGACTGGCGGCGCCGCTACAAGGGCACGGCGTGCGCGGTGCTGAGGCCCGCGAACACGGCCGAAGTCGCCGCGCTGGTGAAGCTCGCCAACGCGCACGGCGTCGCGCTCGTGCCACAGGGCGGCAACACGGGCCTCGCCGGCGGTGCGACGCCCGACGGGAGCGGCAGCCAGGCCGTGCTGAGCGTCGCGCGCCTGAACCGTGTGCGGGCGCTCGATCCGCACAACAACACGATCACCGTCGAAGCCGGCGTGATCCTCGCCGACGTGCAGGCGCGCGCCCGCGAAGGCGGCCGGCTGTTCGCGCTGAGCCTCGCGGCCGAAGGCAGCTGCACGATCGGCGGCAACCTGTCGACGAATGCGGGCGGCACCGCGGTGCTGCGCTACGGCAACGCGCGCGAGCTGTGCCTCGGGCTCGAGGTCGTGACGCCGCAGGGCGAGATCTGGGACGGGCTGCGCGGCCTGCGCAAGGACAACACCGGCTACGACCTGCGCGACCTGTTCATCGGCGCCGAAGGCACGCTCGGGATCATCACCGCAGCCGTGATGAAGCTCCATCCGCTGCCGGCCGCGCAGGTCACGGCGCTGGCCGCGCTCGAATCGCCGCACGCGGCGCTCGATTTCCTCGCGCTCGCGCAGCGCGCGGCCGGGCCGCTGTTGACCGGCTTCGAGCTGATGTCGGATTTCTGCATGCAGCTGGTCGGCAAGCACTACCCGCAACTGCGTTACCCGTTCGCGCAGACGCATGCGCAAACGGTGCTGCTCGAGCTGTCCGACAACGAAAGCGAAGCGCATGCGCGCGCGCTGTTCGAGAAGCTGATGGAAGAAGCGTTCGAGGCCGGGCTCGTGGTCGACGCGGTGGTCGCGGAGAACCTCGCGCAATCGCGTGCGTTCTGGGACCTGCGCGAGCACATCCCGCTCGCGCAGGCCGACGAAGGGCTCAACATCAAGCACGACATCGCGGTGCCGATCTCGTCGATCGCCCGTTTCATCGACGAGACCGACGCGGCGATCCAGCAGGCCGCGCCGGGCGCGCGCATGGTCACGTTCGGCCACCTCGGCGACGGCAACCTGCACTACAACGTGCAGATGCCCGAAGGCGGCGATCCGAAGGCGTTCCTCGCGGCGTTCCAGGCGCCGATCAACCGGATCGTCTACGACAACGTGCACCGCCACCACGGCACCATCAGCGCAGAGCATGGCATCGGCCAGCTGAAGATCGACGACGCGCAGCGCTACAAGTCGCCGGTCGAAACGACGCTGATGCGCACGCTGAAGACCGCGCTCGACCCGCGCGGCCTGATGAATCCCGGCAAGGTCCTGCGCTGAAGCCGCCTACTCCGGAGCCACGCCCGTGAAAGTCCGCGTCCTGTCCGACCTGCATCTCGAAAACGACCTGCCCGACGCGATCCCGCATGCCGACGCCGATCTCGTCGTGCTGGCCGGCGACATCCACAATCACGCGGAAGGCCTGCGCTGGGCCGCCGAGACGTTCGACCCGGCGGTGCCGGTGATCTACGTGCCCGGCAACCACGAGTATTACGACGGGGAATTCGGCGCGCTGGAGACGGCGATGCGCGACGCGGCGCATGCGCTCGACAACGTGCATTACCTGAACAACGGCGTCTACGTCGATCCCGCCCAACGCTTCCGCGTGCTGGGCACGACGCTCTGGGCCGATTTTTCGCTGTTCGGCCGGGACGAAGCCAGCGTCGCGCGCGCGACCGAGGCCGCGCTGCGCGTGATGCTCGATTTCAAGGGATTGATTCAGGTGACCTGGCCGCACGACGCGGCGGTGCATACGACAGCAGACGCGCCGGAACGGGATTTCGCGCCGGCCGACGCGATCGCCCTGCACCGGCGAGGCCGCGCATGGCTGGAAGCGCAGCTGGCGGCGCCGTTCGCGGGCAAGACGATCGTCGTCACCCATCATGCGCCGCACCGACGCTCGCTGGCGGAACGCTATGCGGAGGATCTGGCTTCTGCGGGATTCGTCACGGACATGGCGGAACTGGTCCGGCCGCCGGTGGATCTGTGGCTGCACGGCCACACGCATACGTCATTCGACTACGTTGCGGACGGCGGCACGCGGGTGGTATGCAATCCGCGCGGCTACTTTCACCGGCGCACCGGCGAATGGGAAAACCCCGCGTTCGCGTGGGACAAGGTCGTCGAGCTCGGCTGAGCGCGGGCCCGGGCGGCCGCCTGGCGCGGCCTTCCCGGCCTGAAGCGTGACGGCGGCGGGATCAGCGGCCAGGGCGGCGCGGCTCGCGCACCCGGACCGGCACGGGCTTCAGCTGCGCCTTCGCCTTCATCGCACGCAACAGGTCGCGGGTCGCCGCCGCGGCGGCAGCCGCGCCCAGCAGGACGCCAAGGCCGATCATCAGGTGCGTATCCATCGCTACTCCGGTGTGGTGTATCTCGTTAATTCCAACAGTATCAAACTGTCTGACACACGTTCGTAAAAAAATGTTGCGTGAAGGACAAATCTCGTCAGATTGCGGCCGACCGCGCCGTCATGTCGCACGCGTGAACTGTTCGAGCGCGGCTTCGTCGGCTTCGAGCGTAAGCGGCAGCTCTTCGCGCAGGAAATCGACCCAGGTCCGGATTTTCGCGTCGAGGTACTGGCGCGACGGATACAGCGCATAGATGTTCATCACGTGCGACCGGTACTCGGGCATCACGCGCACGATGTGTCCGCTGCGCAGCCAGCCGATCGCCGAATAGAGCGGCAGCCCGCCGACGCCCATCCCCTCCCGCACGGCCACCGCGAGCGCCTCGGCGACGTTCACGCGGAACGGCGGCGCCGTGATCGACACGACCTCCTCGCCGTTCGGCCCCGCCAGCGCCCATTCGTCGAAGTGAAAGCCCGGCGCGACCATCCCGAGGCACACGTGCTGCGCGAGATCGGCCGGCCGTTGCGGCACGCCGTGCGACTCGATATAGCCCGGCGACGCGCACACGACGCTGTAGCTCTCGCCGAGCCGTTGCGACACGAGCCCCGAATCCGGCAGATCGCGGCCAACGACGATCGCGACGTCGTACCCCTCGTCGAGCAGGTCGGGCATCCGCTGCGCGAGCGTCAGCTCGACGTGCACGTCCGGATAGCGCGCGCGGTAGCGCGCGATGGCCGGCACCAGGTAGTGCTGGCCGAGGCTCGTGAAGCAATGGACCTTCAGCTTGCCGGACGGGCGCGCATGCGCGTCGCCGGCCTCGGCTTCGGCCTGGTCGACATAAGCCAGGATCTGTTCGCAGCGTTGCAGATAGCGCTCGCCGGCTTCGGTCAGCGCGATCCGGCGCGTCGTGCGGTTCAGGAGACGCGTGCGCAGATGGGCCTCGAGATCCGAGACCGCGCGCGATGCGTAGGCGGTGGTCGAATTCATCTGCTGGGCGGCCGCGGTAAAGCTGCCCGCGTCCACCACGCGGACGAATACCCGCATGTTTTGTAACGTATCCATCCGATTACCCATGTGAATCCGGAGGGATTGTTGCACAGGGTCCAACAAATATTATCTCAGGATCCGTAAAAATGACTTGCACCGTTGTCCATTTATTCAGGAATCGCTGAAAAATATAATCGCCTCCGACTCATCTATATCCGAAAGGGAGAAAATCGTGCAGTCTCCGGCGACAAAAGGGACGCTCGCACTGGCGGTTCTTGCAGTCTCATTAATAATGGCCGGTTGCGCGAGCATGGGCGACAACCATACCCAGTCCACTCGCATCGAAGCGAATGCGCTCGACGCCGGCGCGGCCATCCGCGCGGCCGACCGCGATGCGGGCTGGCCCGCCGCCGACTGGTGGCGCGCGTACCGCGACCCGCAGCTCGACGCATGGATCGCCGCGGCCCAGGCCGGCAACCCGACCCTCGCCGCCGCCGAGGCCCGCGTGCGCGAAGCGCAGGCGATGGCCCGCGTCGCCCGCTCGGCCGAGCTGCCGCAGATCAACGGCAACCTGTCGCTGATGCGTCAGCATTGGCCGGACAACGTGTACTACGGCCCGGGGCCGCTCGCCGATACCGACACCTGGAACAATACCGGCACGCTCGGCCTGTCGTACCACCTCGATCTGTGGGGCAAGGACAAGAACGCGACCGAGCGTGCGCTCGACACCGCGCATGCGACCGCCGCCGACGCGCGGGCGGCAAAGCTCGAACTCGAGGTCAACGTCGTGCGCGCGTATGTCGGCATGTCGATGAACTACGCGCTGCTCGACCTCGCGCACGAAACGTACGAACGCCAGCGCTCGCTTGCCGATCTCGCGCGCAAGCGGCTGCAGGCCGGCCTCGGCACGCAGCTCGACGTGAGCCAGGCGGAATCGACGCTGCCCGACTACGAGCGGCAGATCGACAGCTATGAGGAAGCGATCCAGCTCGCGCGCCACCAGCTCGCCGCACTGGCCGGCAAGGGCCCGGGCGCGGGCGACGCGATCAAGCGGCCGCAGCTGGCGCTCGATGCGCCGGCCGGCCTGCCGTCGGCGCTGCCGGCCGATCTGCTCGGCCGCCGCCCGGACGTCGTCGCGGCGCGCTGGACGGTCGACGCGCAGGCGCGCGGCATCGACGTCGCGAAGGCGTCGTTCTACCCGAACATCGACCTGCTCGCGACGGTCGGCGGCTTCGGCGTGACCGCGCCGTTCACCGACTTCCTGCGCGCGATGAACGGCGGCTGGACGGCCGGCCCCGCGCTGTCGCTGCCGATCTTCGAAGGCGGCCGGCTGCGTGCGCAGCTCGGCGCCGCGAATGCCGGCTACGACCAGGCGGTCGAGCGCTACAACCAGACGATCGTCGGCGCGCTCAAGGACATCGCCGACCAGGTCGTGCGGATCCGCTCGCTCGATACGCAGAAGAAGGACGCCGCGCGATCGGTGGCGGCCAACAATCGCAGCTATCAACTGTCGCGCGAAGGCTTCCGCCGTGGGCTGACCGATTATGTGAACGTGCTGGTCGCGCAACAGCAACTGCTGCGCGCGCAGGAGACGGCCGCCCGCATCGACGCGGAACGCCTCGCCGCGCACGCGCAGTTGATGGCCGCGCTCGGGGGCGGGGTCGAGACGGGTGCGGACGTGCCGAAAGACGAGACCGCCTCGTCGGCCACGAAGCCCGCGGCAACCGTCGCCCGGCCCGCGCAGGTCGCAACCGCCGGCGGCGCCGCGGCGCCGGCCGCCGCGCCGGTCGCACGGTAACGCGGAGCGTCGCCATGTCAGCTTCCTCCCCCGCTTCCCCGCGCGTCGACGGCCCGTTCGCGGCCTGGACCGCCGCGTTCGGCGACTGGGCCCGCACCGACGGCGCCGCGTGGCTCTACCTGTTCAAGGCGCTGCTCGCCGCGTTCATCGCGACCGGCGTGTCGATGCGGCTCGACCTGCCCGCGCCGAAAACGGCGATGACGACCGTATTCATCGTGATGCAGCCGCAAAGCGGCGCGGTGCTCGCGAAAAGCTTCTACCGGGTCGCCGGCACGATCTTCGGGCTGATCGCGACGCTCACCTTCGTCGGGCTGTTCCCGCAGCAGCCGGAACTGTTCCTGCTGGCGGTCGCGCTGTGGGTCGCGCTGTGCACGGCCGGTGCCGCGCGCAACCGCAACTTCCGCAGCTACGGCTTCCTGCTGGCCGGCTACACGACCGCACTGATCGGGCTGCCCGCGTCGCAGCACCCGGACGGCGCGTTCATGAGCGCGATGACGCGCGTGGCCGAAATCATGGTCGGAATCGTGTCGGCCGGCGTGGTCAGCGCACTCGTGTTTCCGCGGACCACCGGCGAGCAGATGCGCACGACGGTGCGCAAGCGTTTCGGCAGCTTCGTCGACTACGTCGCGGCGGCGCTGTCGGGCAAGCTCGACCGCGCGCATATCGAAACCATCCATACGCGCTTCGTCGCGGACGTGGTCGGGTTCGAGGCCGCGCGCAGCATGGCCGTGTTCGAGGATCCGGACACGCGGATGCGCAGCGGCCGCCTCGCGCGGCTGAACAGCGAGTTCATGAGCGCGTCGAGCCGCTTCCATGCGCTGCATCAGTTGATGAACCGGCTGCATGCGGCCGGCGCGCAGGCCGCGATCGACGCGATCGAGCCGTACTTCCGCGAGATCGCGCCGCTGCTGCTGACGCCCGCCGGCGAACCGGTGCGCACGTCGGCCGACGCCGGCCACGCGGCCGCGCAACTGCTCGCATGGCGCGACGCGCTGCCGCGCCGCATCCGCGCGACGCGCGCGGCGCTCGAAACGCAGCCGGACTTTCCGCTGCTCGACTTCGACACGGCCGCCGAACTGCTGTACCGCTTCATCACCGACCTGCACGAGTACGCGGCCACCTACGCGTCGCTGTCGAGTGCGACGCACGAGCGCGAACGCTGGATCGAGCGCTACGAGCCGCGCACCAATGCGACGGCGATGGTGATCGCGGCGATCCGCACGGCAAGCGTGATCCTGCTGCTCGGCTGGTTCTGGATCGAGACCGCGTGGCCGAGCGGCGTGACGATGACGCTGACGGCGGCGGCCACCTGCGCGCTCGCGTCGTCGACGCCGCGCCCGACCGCGATGTCGGCGCAGATGGGCATGGGCACCGCGCTCGCCGTCTGCACGGGCTTCCTGCTGACGTTCGGCATCTATCCGCACATCGACGGCTTCCCGCTGCTGTGCGTCGCGCTCGCGCCGCTGCTCGCGATCGGCATCTTCATGACGCTGAAGCCGAAGCTCGCCGGCTACGGGATGGGCTACCTGATCTTCTTCAGCTTCCTCGCCGGCCCGGACAACATCACGCACTACGATCCGACCGGCTTCATGAACGATTCGCTCGCGCTCGTGCTGGCGATGCTGGCGTCGGCGATCGCGTTCGCGGTGCTGTTCCCGCCCACCGCGCCGTGGCACAAGAAGCGGCTGTTCGCCGACCTGCGCCACCAGGTGGTCGCGGCCGGCCACGCGCGGCTCGCGGGCCTGCGCACGCGCTTCGAAAGCGGCGCGCGCGACCTGATGTACCAGGCGCACACGCTGTCGGCCGACCAGCCCGACGTGCAGCGCGACGCGCTGCGCTGGATGTTCGCGGTGCTCGAAGCCGGCAACGCGACGATCGACCTGCGCCAGGAGCTCGCGACGCTGCCGTCCGACCCGCGCTATGCGCCCGCGATGCCGTGGCGGCGCGCGATCGAGGCGATGCGCACCGCGCTGTCGGCGCTGTTCTCGAAGCCGAGCGCCGCGCGTTTCGACGCGACGCTCGCCGCGACCAACGCGGCGATCGACGCGACCCGGCAGACGCTCGATGCGGTCGAACCGTCGCGCGAAGAGCGCCACCGGCTGCAGCGCATCCTGAGCCATCTGCATTTCGTGCGGACCGCGCTGCTCGACCCGGAATCGCCGCTCGAGCCGCTCAACCGCGACCACCCCGTGCGTCCCCAACCAGGAGCCTCGTCATGATGCCGCGTGAAATCGCCATTCTCGATGCCTACATGCCGACGGTGGTGCTGATGTTCGTCCTCGGCGCGATCGCGACCTGGGCCGTCGACCGCCTGCTCGCCTATACGGGCCTCTACCGTCTCGTCTGGCACCCGTCGCTGTTCCGGGCCTGCCTCCTCGTCTGCATTTGCGGCGGACTGAGTCTTGCCGTTTACCGTTGATTCCGAACCATCATGATGCTCAGAAAACTCTTCGGCTTCGTCGCGACCGCCGTCATCCTTCTCGTCGCGATCCTGATCGGGCGCTCGCTGTGGGTGCACTACATGGACGATCCGTGGACGCGCGACGGACGCGTGCGCGCCGAAATCGTCAACGTCGCGCCGGACGTGTCGGGCGCGATCGTCGAGTTGCCGGTGCATGACAACCAGCTCGTGAAGAAAGGCGACCTGATCATGCAGATCGACCCGTCGCACTACCGGATCGCGGTCGAGCAGGCGCAGGCGGCCGTGGCCGCCCGCCGCGCGGAACTGCAGATGCGCCGCGACGATGCGGCCCGCCGCGCGGATCTCGATGCGCTCGTCGTGTCGAAGGAAAACCGCGAGAACGCGGCGCACAGCGCGTCGAGCGCCGATGCGCAATACCAGCAGGCGCTCGCCGCGCTCGACGCCGCGAAGCTCAACCTCGAACGCACGCGCGTCGTCGCGCCGGTCGACGGCTACATCACGAACCTGCAGACGTTCAAGGGCAACTATGCGGTGGCCGGCCAGGCGAAGCTCGCGATCGTCGACAGCCACTCGTTCTGGGTCTACGGCTACTTCGAGGAAACCAAGCTGCCGCGCGTGAAGATCGGCGCGCCGGCCGAAATGCGGCTGATGAGCGGCGGCGTGATGAAGGGCCATGTGGAAAGCATCTCGCGCGGCATCTACGATCGCGACAACCCGCAAAGCCGCGACCTCGTCGCGGACGTGAACCCGACCTTCAACTGGGTGCGCCTCGCGCAGCGCGTGCCGGTGCGCATCCGGATCGACGAAGTGCCGGCCGACGTGGTGCTGTCGGCGGGCACGACCTGCACGGTGATCATCGATCCGGACAAGCAGAAGAAATCGTAAGCGCCAGGGCGCGCCGCACGCTCAGTGTGCGATGCGGAAACGCCCGACCAGCGCCTTCAGCGCCTGAGCCTGCTCGTCGAGCGCGTTCGCGGCAGCGGCCGCCTGTTCGACGAGTGCCGCGTTCTGCTGGGTGCCGGCATCCATCTGCGTGACCGCGCGGCCGATCTCGTCGATCCCCGCGCTCTGCTCGTCCGACGCCGCCGAAATCTCGCCGATGATGTCGGTCACGCGCTTGACCGCGCGCACCACGTCGCCCATCGTGCGGCCCGCGTCGTGCGCGAGCGCCGCGCCGTTGGCCACGCGCTCGACCGACGCGCCGATCAGCTCCCGAATCTCCTTGGCCGCGGTCGCCGAGCGTTGCGCGAGCAGCCGCACCTCTCCGGCGACCACCGAGAAACCGCGCCCCTGTTCGCCGGCGCGCGCGGCCTCGACCGCCGCGTTCAACGCGAGAATGTTGGTCTGGAATGCGATCCCTTCGATCGTGCCGATGATGTCGCGAATGTTCTTCGCGCTGTCGTCGATCTCGCTCATCGTCGCGACCACGCGCCCGACGACCTCCCCGCCCGTCTCCGCCACCGCCGACGCATTGGCCGCAAGCGTGCTCGCCTGCCGCGCGTTCTCGGCGTTCTGCCGCACGGTCGACGTGAGCTGCTCCATGCTGGCCGCGGTGCGCTCGAGCGCGACGGCCTGCTGCTCGGTGCGGCGTGACAGGTCGAGATTGCCGGTCGAGATTTCGCCGGACGCGGCCGCGATGGCCTCGGCGCTCACGGCGATCTCGCCGACGGTCGCCGCGAGCCCCGTCTGCATCTCGGCCAGCGCGCGCACCATGCTGCCGCGGTCGTGGCGGCCGAGCGCGATCGGCCGCGTCAGGTCGCCGCGCGCGATGTCCGCGGCAATCTCCTTCGCGAGCGCGGGCTCGCCGCCGAGCTGCGACGCGAGGCGCCGCACGACGCGCTCGGCGATCACGACGGCCAGCACGATCAAGGCGGCCGTCATCGCCGCGATCATCGCGAACGAAGATGAAAAAATGGTCGCGGACGCATCGAGCGTCGCCTTCGACTTCTCGCCGCGCGTCTTCACGAGTTCGGCGACGAGTTTTTCGAGCTTGCCGGTTTCGACCAGCAGCGACACGTCCTGCGTGCCGACCTGCCAGTTCATCTGGGACAGGTCGAGCGGCTGCGCGCGCACCAGCGTGACGAAATCGCGCAGATGCGTGCTCCACGTGCCGACCGCCGTCGAGAACGCGTGCAGCCGCGCCGAATCGCCGGTATCGGCCGGATCCGCATAGCGCTGCAGCGTGCCGAGCGCCTGGCCGATCGACGCGAGCCCCGCGCTCACCTCGGCGCCGAGTTCGTCGCGCTCCTTCGCGGTGGTCGCGGTCAGCAGCATCTTCTGCGCGCGGCTCGCGCGCAGTACCTCGGCGCGGACTTCCGCCGCCGCCCGGCTCGCGACGTGACCCTGCTCGTAGACCGACGCGATCGACGCGTTCAGCCGGCTGATCTGCCACAGCGAAAACACGCCGATCGCGAGCGTGCCGGCCAGCAGGATCGCGAATGCGGCGCGCAACGTCGCCTTGACGGTCCACGGCCGGCGCTCGCGACGCGCCGCGCGCGCACGCCGTGCGACACGACCGGCGGCAACGTCGGGTGCGGCGGGCGCCGCACCGGGCTGTGGATGCAAAGATGCTGCTTTCATCGAACTATCCCCGTATGGATCACGCTGCCGGAAAGGTCGGTCCCGGCGGTCCCGCGATGGCAGGCCATGCCGCGCGTCCAGCGCCCGCCCGGCGGGTAGCCGGTGCCAGGCGCGGCGCGCATGTTGTCATTGGGTCGTTCTACGGCCGCCACCGCCGTTTCTTGAGTCCGGAAAAACACCCACCGGGCCCCCGGGCGCGGCCTCGCTGAAGGGTGGACGCGCCGCCAGCGGTTATACCCGTCCAAAAAAGCACGCAGCGGCCGATCCGTCCGACGAATGTCCGATTCGCGATAAAACTTGGCCTGACATTCGTGACACGCCACATTACACTTCTTTGACGCATCAACGAATCAATCACGCGCCGATCCCCAACAGAGCGCGCCAGTCACCTCAACTCGTTCAGCTCACATGGAAACCAGCCTCGACTCCGGCGCCGGCGCAGCCGTCGCCCAGCCGTCCGCACCGCCCGTTGCCCGCACCGTCTACCCGGTACTCGGCGCGATCAGCTTCTCGCACATGCTCAACGACATGATCCAGTCGTTGATCCTCGCGATCTACCCGATGCTCAAGAGCCAGTTCGCGCTGTCGTTCGCGCAGATCGGCCTGATCACGCTCACTTACCAGATCACCGCGTCGCTGCTGCAGCCGCTCATCGGCCTCTATACCGACAAGCGTCCGAAGCCGTATTCGCTGCCGGTCGGCATGGGCTTCACGCTCGCGGGGCTGCTGCTGATGTCGATCGCGTCGAATTTCCCGATGCTGCTGGTGGCCGCGGCGCTCGTCGGCTGCGGCTCGTCGGTGTTCCATCCCGAATCGTCGCGAGTCGCGCGGATGGCGTCGGGCGGCCAGCACGGGCTTGCGCAGTCGGTGTTCCAGGTCGGCGGCAACGCAGGCTCCGCGCTCGGGCCGCTGCTCGCCGCGCTCGTGATCATTCCGCACGGCCAGCACAGCATCGCGTGGTTCTCCGCGGCCGCGCTCGTCGCGATGATCGTGCTCACGCAGATCGGCCACTGGTACAAGAAGCATCCGTCGATGAAGAAGAAGGCCGCACCGGCCGGCCACCCGACGCTGTCGCGCGGCCGCGTGATGGGCGCGATCGGCGTGCTGGTGCTGCTCGTGTTCTCGAAATACTTCTACCTCGCGAGCATCAACAGCTATTTCACGTTCTACCTGATCGACAAGTTCCACCTGTCGGTGCAGGCCGCGCAGATCCACCTGTTCGTGTTCCTCGCGGCGGTCGCGGCCGGCACGCTGATCGGCGGGCCCGTCGGCGACCGGATCGGCCGCAAGTACGTGATCTGGGTGTCGATCCTCGGCGTCGCGCCGTTCACGATGCTGCTGCCGTACGCGAACCTGTTCTGGACCAGCGTGCTGACCGTGATCATCGGCGTCGTGCTGGCATCGGCGTTCGCCGCGATCCTCGTCTATGCGACGGAGCTGATGCCCGGCAAGGTCGGGATGGTCGCGGGCCTGTTCTTCGGCTTCGCATTCGGGCTGGGCGGTGTCGGCGCGGCCGTGCTCGGCCAGCTCGCGGACGCGACGAGCATTCCGTTCGTCTACAAGGTGTGCTCGTTCCTGCCGCTGATCGGCGTGCTGACGGTGTTCCTGCCGAACCTCGAAGGCAGCGGGCGCAAAAAGGCGTGACGAACGACAGGCCGCGGCGTGCGCGCCGCGGCCTGTCGTCTGGTTCGTCTGGTTCGAATGGGGAATAGCTCGACGGCGGCTCTTCAGGCCGCCGTCGTCGCATGCAGCGTCAGGAAACGCTTGAGGATGCCCGACGAATAGCTGCTCGCGATCGCCGACAGGAAGTGCGAGAACGACTGCGTCGCGTGATCGTCGGCCGTATCCGAGATCGTGCGCACGAGCGCGAACGGCACGTCGTGTTCGGCGCACACCTGCGCGATCGCGGCGCCTTCCATTTCGACCGCGAGCGCGTCCGGCAGCGCGTCGCGCAACGCGACGACTTCGCGCTCGCTCGACACGAAGCGATCGCCGCTGATGACGAGCCCCGCGTGCAGCGCCGCGCCGGCGAGCCCGAAACGTTCGGCGAACCGCGCGGCCTCTTCCTCGACGAACAGCGTGCACGCAGCCCGCAAGCGGGCCGTCAACGCCGCGTCGGTCGCGAAACGCGTGATGCCGAGCAGCGGCACTTCGTAGCGCGGAAAGAGCGGCGATGCGTCGAGATCGTGCTGCAGCAGCGTATCGGCCACGACGACGTCGCCGACCCGCACCGTGCGCGACACGCCGCCCGCGACGCCGGTAAACACCACGCCCGATACGCCGAACACGTGGATCAGCGCGCTGACCGTCGCGGCGGCCGCGACCTTGCCGACCCGCGCGAGCGTGACGACGCAGGCCGCGCCGTGCACGGTGCCGACGTGATAGTCGCGGCGCCCGAGCGTGACCGTCTTCATCGCGCCGTCGGCGCGCATCGCGGCGATCAGGTCGCCGAGTTCCTCCGGCAGCGCGGCCAGAATGCCGAGCGGACGCGCGGCGGGCGCCGCGACCACGTCGACGTCCATCATTCGACCGCCTGCAGTTTCGCGACCGCGAGCGCGAGCCATTTCTCGCCGTGGCGCTTGAACTTCACCTGCGCCTTCGCGTCGGTGCCGTTGCCTTCGAGCGCGGTGACCGTGCCTTCGCCGAACTTGGTATGGAACACCTGCTGGCCGACCCGGAAGCCAGTGTCGGCCGCGCGCTGCTTGTCCGCGAACGCGGGCAGCGGCGCGGACACGGCCGCATCGACGATCTGCTCTCGGCTGCCGCCGCCCGGCCGCGCGAACCAGTCGCGCCCGTAGCCGGCGTTGTCCGAACGTCCGCCCCAGCGCGACCCGGCCTCGACCTTCGGCGTGAGCCACTTCAGCACATGCTCCGGCAGCTCGTCGAAGAAGCGCGAGCGCACGTTGTAGCGGGTCTGGCCGTGCAGCATCCGGCTTTGCGCGAACGACAGGTAGAGCCGCTCCTTCGCGCGCGTGATCGCGACGTACATCAGCCGCCGCTCTTCCTCGAGGCCGTCCGATTCGAGCACGCTGTTCTCGTGCGGGAACAGCCCCTCCTCGAGCCCGGTGATGAATACGGCCGAGAACTCGAGGCCCTTCGCCGCGTGCACGGTCATCAGCTGCACCGCGTCCTGGCCAGCCTGCGCCTGGTTGTCGCCGGCCTCCAGCGACGCGTGCGACAGGAAACCGGCGAGCGGCGTCATCGTGTCGGGGTTCTGGGCGGGATCGGCGGGCGATGCCGGATCGAGCACGTCGACCGCGGGATCGTCGGTCGCGGCGCCGAGCTCGGGCGCGGCGATCGCGCCCGCGCGCAGCGGGATCGAGCGGGCCGGCGTGTCGAGCCCGTAGCCTTCCTCGGCGATGAACGCGGTGGCCGCGTTCACGAGTTCCTGCAGGTTTTCGAGACGATCCTGGCCTTCACGCTCGCCCTGGTAGAAATCGGCGAGGCCGCTCGCGCGCACGATGTGCTCGACGGTGTCGGGCAGGTTCATGTGCTGCGTGTCGGCGCGCATCTTCGCGATCAGGTTCGCGAACCCGCCGAGGCTCGTGCCGGCCTTGCCGGTCACGTACGGAATCGCCGCGGCCATCGAGCATCCGTACAGGCGCGCGGCGTCGGCCAACTGCTCGACCGAGCGCGCGCCGATCCCGCGGGTCGGGAAGTTCACGACGCGCGCGAATGCCGTGTCGTCGTTCGGGTTGTCGATCAGGCGCAGGTATGCGAGCGCATGCTTCACTTCCTGCCGCTCGAAAAAGCGCAGGCCGCCGTACACGCGGTACGGAATGCCCGACGACATCAGCGTGTGCTCGATCGAGCGCGACTGCGCGTTGCTGCGGTACAGAACGGCCACTTCGCTGCGCGCCATGCCGGTATTGATCAGCGAGCGGATCTCCTCGACGATCCAGCCGGCTTCCTGCGAATCGGTGCTGGCTTCGTACACGCGCACGGGCTCGCCGTGACCGGCATCGGTACGCAGGTTCTTGCCGAGACGGTGCGCGTTGTTCGAGATCAGCTGGTTCGCCGCGTCGAGGATGTTGCCGTGCGAACGGTAGTTCTGCTCGAGCTTGATCAGGTTGCGCACGCGGAATTCGTCTTCGAAGTCGCGCATGTTGCCGACGTTCGCGCCGCGGAACGCGTAGATCGACTGATCGTCGTCGCCGACCGCGAAAATCGCGTTTTCGCCGCCCGCGAGCATCTTGAGCCACGCGTACTGCAGCTTGTTCGTGTCCTGGAACTCGTCGACGAGGATGTGCCGGAAGCGCGCCTGGTAGTGCGCGCGCAGCGGCGCGTTGTACGCGAGCAATTCGTAGCAGCGCAGCAGCAGCTCGGGAAAATCGACGACGCCTTCGCGCTGGCACTGCTGGTCGTACGCCTGGTACAGCTCGACGAACTTGCGGTTGAAGTTGTCGGTCGCGTCGACCTTGTCCGGGCGCAGCCCCTGCTCCTTCGCGTTGTTGATGAAGTACTGGACGTTCTTCGGCGGGTACTTTTCGTCGTCGACGTTCGCCGCCTTCATCAGTCGCTTGATCGCGGACAGCTGGTCGGCCGTATCGAGGATCTGGAAGGTCTGCGGCAGGCCCGCGTCGCGCCAATGCGTGCGCAGCATCCGGTTGCACAGGCCGTGGAACGTGCCGATCCACATTCCGCGCGTGTCGATCGGCATCATCGCCGACAGGCGCGCCATCATTTCGCGCGCGGCCTTGTTCGTGAAGGTGACGGCGAGCACGGTGGGCGGCGATGCATAGCCCTGCTGGATCAGCCACGCGATGCGCGTGATCAGCACGCGGGTCTTGCCGCTGCCCGCCCCTGCGAGGATCAGCGCCGGTTCGTTCGGCAACGTGACGGCGGCGAGTTGTTCGGGGTTCAGATTGGCGAGCAGATCGGGCATGGAGCGGCGGCTAACGGGCGAGAAAAATGCGGACCCGACATTATAAGTCGGCTGCGTGCGATCCCGTGGCCGATCAATGCGGCATCGGGACCCGACGAGGCCGCTTCCTCCACCGGCGACGGCTTCGGCGCCCGTAGCAAGCGTTACTTGCTGCG
This sequence comes from Burkholderia sp. AU17457, assembly GCF_002223255.1. Classification (NCBI taxonomy): domain Bacteria; kingdom Pseudomonadati; phylum Pseudomonadota; class Betaproteobacteria; order Burkholderiales; family Burkholderiaceae; genus Burkholderia; species Burkholderia sp. AU17457. Next base: position 1,028,770 of record NZ_NKFB01000003.1, on the reverse strand, counting down.
CCGCCCGGCCGGTTTGTCGCCAATCCAGTCGGGATGAGGGACATACCGGCGAACTTGTTCGTCGAGTTCGGGGCCGTGATACAGGTCCAGGCATTTCAGCAGCGCAAATTTTGCCCCGGCGTAACCTTCCACGGGATTGCCGTAATCGCGGCGCAAATAGCGTTCTGCAAGCTGCTCGACCGCCCGATCGCCTTTATCCTCATCGTAATAAGTCCATTCCAGGAACGCACTCTTGGTGATATCGGCGTCCTCGCCTGCCGGCGATCCCCGGTAAGCGAGCGACAGGCACGCCGCCAACGCCCTGTCCTTGTAATTCTCCGCATTGGTGCGCCGCACGGCCGTGACGGAATCGGCTGCTTCGGCAGACAGTGCCGAACATAGCGCGACGGCGCAGACCACCCGAAAAATGTTCATTTGAGCGCCCAGAAATAAGCGCGGCTAGTGCGATAGTTCGCCTCCGGCTCGTTGAAATAACAAGCGTCGTAACACTTGCGTCCATTGAAAAGTGTCGCATGCCCGCTGGCGTCACTCCATCCATGCACCTCGAAAAGGATAAGACCACATTTCCCCGCCAGCGAGCCCCCACCACTCGGCGGATAAGCAATGAGTTGAGGCGCCCCCCAAACAGCTTTCAGAAACGAGACAACATCTCTGACACGATAGAAATAGTGCCGGCGATCGGCTCCTTCCCTGGTCTTGCCCGACATGAACGGAACGACTACGCCAGATTCATTCAGGATATAGCTCATACGAACCGCGCATGTGTTCCGCCAAGGGTTCGTTTTATCCCGGATATGCGCAGCAACGCTGCCCCCTATCACCTGTGCCACTCTCTCGCCCGAACGGGCCGGATCGTAAATCTTCGTTGACGCCGCCCACGCGGCGGCAAATGTCGGTCGTATCACTCCATTCTCCTTGGTGGCGACGGCGGACCGGTGCGGCAGCAAGCCCTCGCCGACTCAAACCCGCAGCCTGCCCCGCAAGTTAGCCATCCCAACACGCGTCAGCAATTGGACGCGTACGAACCTGACTGTAAGCCGCGAACGGCTCCGCTCGACGCCCGGCGACTTATAATGTGCGGTTCAAGTCTCCAACAAGCATTTTTCGGCAAATTTCCAACCATGAGCGACAACACGCTGGCGAAGAGCTTCGAACCCCACACCATCGAGACCCAATGGGGGCCGGAGTGGGAAAAACGCGGCTATGCCGCCCCGGCATTCGATCCGTCCCGCCCCGATTTCGCGATCCAGTTGCCGCCGCCGAACGTGACGGGCACGCTGCACATGGGCCACGCGTTCAACCAGACGATCATGGACGGCCTCGCCCGCTATCACCGGATGCTCGGCGAGAACACGCTGTGGGTGCCCGGCACCGACCACGCAGGGATCGCGACCCAGATCGTCGTCGAGCGCCAGCTCGACGCGCAGGGCGTGTCGCGCCACGACCTCGGCCGCGAGAAATTCGTCGAGCGCGTGTGGGAGTGGAAGCAGAAGTCCGGCTCGACGATCACCGGCCAGGTGCGCCGCCTCGGCGCGTCGACCGACTGGTCGCGCGAGTACTTCACGATGGACGACAAGATGTCGGCCGCCGTGCGCGACGTGTTCGTCACGCTGTATGAACAGGGCCTGATCTATCGCGGCAAGCGCCTCGTCAACTGGGATCCGGTGCTGCTGACCGCCGTGTCGGATCTCGAAGTCGTGAGCGAGGAAGAAAACGGCCACCTGTGGCACATCCGCTACCCGCTCGTCGACGGCTCGGGCTCGTTGACGGTCGCCACCACGCGTCCCGAGACGATGCTCGGCGACGTCGCGCTGATGGTTCACCCGGAAGACGAGCGCTACGCGCACCTGATCGGCAAGCTCGTCACGCTGCCGCTGACGGGCCGCGAGATCCCGGTCATCGCCGACGACTACGTCGATCGCGAGTTCGGCACCGGCGTCGTGAAGGTCACGCCCGCGCACGACTTCAACGACTATCAGGTCGGCCTGCGCCACAAGCTCGCGCCGATCGAGATCCTGACGCTCGACGCGAAGATCAACGACAACGGCCCCGAGCAGTATCGCGGCCTCGACCGCTTCGACGCGCGCCGTGCGATCGTCGCCGACCTCGACGCGCAGGGCTTCCTCGATTCGGTGAAGCCGCACAAGCTGATGGTGCCGCGCGGCGACCGCACGGGCGTCGTGATCGAGCCGATGCTGACCGACCAGTGGTTCGTCGCGATGACGAAGCCGGCGCCGGAAGGCACGTTCAACCCGGGCAAGTCGATCACCGAAACGTCGCTCGACGTCGTGCGCAGCGGCCAGATCAGGTTCGTGCCGGAAAACTGGACGACCACCTACTACCAGTGGCTCGAGAACATCCAGGACTGGTGCATCTCGCGTCAGCTGTGGTGGGGTCACCAGATTCCCGCATGGTACGGCGAGAACGGCGAGGTGTTCGTCGCGCGCGACGAGGAAGACGCACGCGCGCAGGCCGCCGCGAAGGGTTATACGGGCGCGCTCAAGCGCGACGAGGACGTGCTCGACACGTGGTTCTCGTCGGCGCTCGTGCCGTTCTCGTCGCTCGGCTGGCCGAACGAAACGCCTGAACTGCAGCACTTCCTGCCGTCGTCGGTGCTCGTCACCGGCTTCGACATCATCTTCTTCTGGGTCGCCCGGATGGTGATGATGACCACGCACTTCACCGGCAAGGTGCCGTTCCACACCGTCTACGTGCACGGTCTCGTGCGCGACGCGGAAGGCCAGAAGATGTCGAAGAGCAAGGGCAACACGCTCGACCCGATCGACATCGTCGACGGCATCGATCTCGACACGCTGGTCGCGAAGCGCACGACGGGCCTGATGAACCCGAAGCAGGCCGCGACGATCGAGAAGAAGACCCGCAAGGAATTCCCGGACGGCATCCCCGCGTTCGGCACCGACGCGTTGCGCTTCACGATGGCGTCGATGGCGACGCTCGGCCGCAACGTGAACTTCGACCTCGCGCGCTGCGAAGGCTATCGCAACTTCTGCAACAAGCTGTGGAACGCGACGCGCTTCGTGCTGATGAACTGCGAAGGCCACGACTGCGGCGCCGACAAGCCGGACGTGTGCGGCGCGGGCGACTGCGGCCCCGGCGGCTACCTCGACTTCTCGGCGGCCGACCGCTGGATCGTGTCGCTGCTGCAGCGCACCGAAGCCGACATCGCGAAGGGTTTCGCCGATTACCGCTTCGACAACGTCGCGAGCAGCATCTACAAGTTCGTGTGGGACGAGTACTGCGACTGGTATCTCGAACTCGCGAAGGTGCAGATCCAGAACGGCACGCCGGAACAGCAGCGCGCGACGCGCCGCACGCTGCTGCGCGTGCTGGAAACGGTGCTGCGCCTAGCGCACCCGGTCATCCCGTTCATCACCGAAGCGCTCTGGCAGAAGGTCGCGCCGCTCGCCGGCCGCTATCCGCAAGGCAAGGCCGAGGGCGAAACGTCGCTGATGACGCAGGCGTATCCGGTCGCGAACCTGCAGAAGCTCGACGAGGCGTCCGAACAGTGGGCGGCCGACCTGAAGGCGATCGTCGACGCGTGCCGCAACCTGCGCGGCGAGATGAACCTGTCGCCGGCCATCAAGGTGCCGCTGCTGGCAGCCGGCGACGCCGAGCGCCTGCGCTCGTTCGCGCCGTACGTCCAGGCCCTCGCGCGCCTGTCGGAAGTGCAGATCCTCGCGGACGAAGCGGCGCTCGACCAGCAAGCGCACGGCGCGCCGATCGCGATCGTCGGCCCGAACAAGCTGGTGCTGAAGGTGGAGATCGACGTCGCGGCCGAGCGCGAGCGCCTGTCGAAGGAAATCGCGCGCCTGACGGGCGAGATCGCGAAATGCAACGCGAAGCTCGGCAACGAGGCGTTCGTCGCGAAAGCGCCGCCGGCCGTGGTCGAGCAGGAGCAGAAACGCGTCGCGGAATTCCAGAGCACGCTCGAAAAACTGCGCGCGCAGCTCGATCGGTTGCCTGCGTAACAAACGGTAAGGTCGTTTGCGTTCACTATAATCGGAACGTGAACATAGACCGTCTGACAAGTCGATTACAGGAATAAAGGTTCGATCATGTTGAAAGTCACCAAGGCGGTATTCCCCGTGGCCGGCCTCGGCACGCGGTTCCTGCCGGCAACGAAGGCGAGCCCGAAGGAAATGCTGCCCGTCGTCGACAAGCCGCTGATCCAGTACGCGGTCGAGGAAGCGATCGCCGCGGGCATCACCGAGATGATCTTCGTGACCGGGCGCAGCAAGCGCGCGATCGAGGACCACTTCGACAAGTCGTACGAAGTCGAGGCCGAACTCGAGGCGCGCGGCAAGGAAAAGCTGCTCGAGCTCGTGCGCAGCATCAAGCCGAGTCATGTCGACTGCTTCTACGTGCGCCAGCCGGAAGCGCTGGGCCTCGGCCACGCGGTGCTGTGCGCGGAAAAGCTGGTTGCCGACAACCCGTTCGCGGTGATCCTCGCGGACGACCTGCTCGACGGCAACCCGCCGGTGATGAAGCAGATGGTGGACGTGTTCGACCACTATCACAGCTCGGTGATCGGCGTCGAAGAGATTCCGCCGTCGGAGACGAAGTCGTACGGGATCGTCGACGGCAAGGAATGGGAAGAGTCGATCGTCAAGATGTCGGCGATCGTCGAGAAGCCGGCGCCGGAAGTCGCGCCGTCGAACCTCGGCGTGGTCGGCCGCTACATCCTGAAGCCGCGGATCTTCGAGCACCTGCGTGCGCTGAAGCCGGGCGCGGGCGGCGAACTGCAGCTCACCGACGCGATCCAGGCGCTGCTCGCCGACGAGCAGGTACTGGCCTACAAGTATCAGGGCACGCGTTACGACTGCGGCAGCAAGCTCGGCTACCTGAAGGCGACGGTCGAATTCGCGCTGCGCCACCCGGAAGTCGGTGCGGAGTTCGAAACGTACCTGCGCACGCGCGACGGCGGACAACCGACCGTCTGAACGCGGCACGGGCCCGCCCCGGCGGGCCCACCCTCATCTCGCGGCCAGCGCTTTCAGCGCGCGTCGGCCGGCTTCACCGAGACGACGCCCGGCATGCCGCCCGCGTCGTCTTTTTTCGTCTTGACGAGCCAGCCGTTACCGTCGCCGAACGGCACCTTCGCCAGCGCGCTCTTCACGAGCGCCGGCGCGGCCTGCTGCGTGCCCGGATCGCGGTCGCGCAGCGACGCCGACACGCGATAGACGTCGGCGCCCGATTTCGCATCGACGAAGCGCAGCGTCAACACGTGGCGGTACACGCGGCCCATGAACGGCAGCGCGAGCGGCGCGGGCCCGTCGACCGTCACGCATGCGCTGCTCGCCGCGCCGCAGCCGTCGGCGCTCGCTGCGACCGCCGCCGGCTGCGTCGCGTACGCGACCGACAACCGGTAGCGCGCGTCCTTGAGCGGCTGCGCATCGAAGCCGCGGCGCGCGAGTTCGTCGCGCACGAGCGTCTCGATCTGCCGGTACTCGGCGTCGCTCGCCTGCGCGGCAGTCCGCACGAAATCGTAGCCGTGCGCCCCCGAGGCAAATGCATTCGGCTGACCGACCGCACTCACGCCGCTCGTCACGCCGGCGCAACCCGTCAACAGCGACGCCGCCAGCGCGGTCGCCGCCCATTGCTTTCTCATGGCTTTCCCCAAATACCTGCCGTCGCGCCCGGCCCTGTCAGGCGGACGGCTCGTCGATCGCGGGCAGCGACACCGTCACCGCGGTGCCGACCCCGACTTCGCTGTCGACCGACACGCTGCCCCCATGGCGCGTGACGACCGTCTTCACGAACGCCATGCCGAGCCCGGAACCCGAGATTTCGGGCCGCTCGCCGGCATGGAATCGCTTGAAACGCTCGAACAGATGCCGCTGATCTTCCGGCGCGATGCCGTATCCCTGATCGCGAATCGTACAGAACATCCGCTTCGATGCGTGCTCGACCGTCAGCGTACACGTGATCACCGTGTCGGACGGACTGTATTTGACCGCGTTGTTCAGCAGGTTCACGAATGCGCGCGTGATCAGCGAGCGGTCCGCACGCACCCAGCACATGTCGGCGCCCACGTCGGTCTCGACACGGATGTGCTTCGCCTGCGCCTGCGGCCACACCTCGTCGCTCGCGTCGATCAGCACGTCGACAAGGCTCGTCACCTCGAGCTGGTACGCCTGCGACTCCGCGCGCGCCAGTTGCACGAACTCGTCGGCCAGCGACAGCGCGCGGTGCGCATAGCGCTCGATCCGCGCGAGCAGCCCGCGCATCGCGTCGCTCTCGACGCGGTCGCGCTCGATCTCGACCAGCGCGAGAATCGACGACTGCGGCGAGCGCATGTCGTGCGACAGCAGATGCAGCGCTTCCTCGCGCTGCCGCTCGGCCGCGTGCAGCTCGGTCACGTCGACGAGGCCGGCAATCCAGCCGGTCACGCGCCCCTGCGCGTTCGTACACGCCGCGTAGCGTAGCAGATGGTCGAGCCCGTCTCGATCGCGCACCTCGATGCCGCGCGCCATCGCGTCGTGCTCGGCCTCGAGCGTCGGATCGAGCGCCGCCGGCCAGTGCTCGCGGATCGTCGCGTCGTGCTCGGCGTTGCCGTCGACGGTCTTCATGAACGTCAGTTCGCCGAGCGCGATGCGCAGCGGCCGCCCTTCCGGCAGCGGCAGCGCGAGCCGCGACCCGTAGCGTTTCGCCGCGTGGTTCGCGATCAGCACGGTGCCGGCGAGGTCGGTCACGAAGATCGGCTCGGGCATGCTGTCGAGGCTGTCCCACACGAAGCGCTTCATGTCCTGCACGCGCTGCGCAGCCTGCGCCATCAGCGCCATCTGCCGCTCCAGCACGTCGCCGCCGACGTTGCGCGTGCGCGGCGCCTCGGGCAGCAGGTGCGGCTCGTCCGCGAGCTTCTGCAGCTCGCGGCGCAGGTACGACATCGTCATTTCCAGCCGCCGCCAGTTCCAGATTGGGTAGACGGCGATCAGCCCGAAGATCGCGGGCGCCGGCGTCAGCCAGATGCGCGCCTCGAACAGCAGCGCCAGACTCGCGACGACGGCGAGCGCGGCAAGGCTCAACGTCAGCAGCAACGCGCGCCACGGCGACAGCATCAGGAAGCCGCCCAGCAACACGGCGAGCGGCAGCAGCGACGCGACGAACAGCCCCGCGCGCGACGCGGGCGAGATCGCACTGCCGGTCGCCAGCATGTCGAGCACGTTCGCATGGATGTATACGCCGGCGAGCGGGCCGAACTCGCCGGACACCGGCGTCGCGAAGCGATCGTACAGCCCGGACGCCGTCACGCCGACGACGACGACCTTGCCGCGCAGTGCGTCGGGCTTCACGCGCCCTTCGAGCACGTCGTCGAACGACAGCGTCGGATACGCGGGCGTGTTGCGGCTGAACGGAATCAGGTAGCGGCCCTCGCCCGCCGCATCGCGCGACAGGTCGTGCGCGTTCGCGCCGGGCACGCCGCCGACCGGGTGCAGCCGGCCGGCCTGGATCGCACGATAGACGGGCACCATCAATTGCGGCCAGCGCACGCGGCCGTCGCTTTCGAACAGCGCGACGCTGCGCACGATGCCGTCGCGATCGACTTCGAGATTGATATGGCCGAGCCCCGTCGCACGCGCCGCGAGCGCGGCGACCGGCGGATCGACGGAGCGCGTGCCGTCCGCCTGCTCGGGGCTCAGCAGCACCGGCAAGAAGGTCGGCACGCGGCTCATCGCGTCCGCGAACGCGCGATCCTCTGGCGACGGCTCGGTAAACAGCACGTCGTAGACGACGGCGGCCGGCTGCGCGCGCGCGAGCGTGTCGAGCAGCCGCGCGTGCACGTCGCGCGGCCACGGCCAGCGGCCGAGCGCGGACACGCTCTGGTTGTCGATGTCGACGACCACCACGTCGGGTGACAGCGGCAGGCTGCGCAGCATCAGCAGCCGGTCGTAGATCAACCCGTCGACGCTCGACGACAGACGGCCGAGCGCGCACGCGAGGATCACCGCGACGCCGAGGCAGCCGATCGCGATCCATTCGATCAGGAAACGGCGGCCGAGGCGCCGCCGCGGAGAAACGGAGTCCGGTTTCATGCGCCGCGGGTCAGCGCGACAACGTGAACGCGCCGACCGGACTGGTCTTCTCGTAGAACTTGCCGCCTTCGAATTCCTCGACGATCACGGCCCAGAAATAGTCGCCCGGCGGCAGGTGCGCGACGGTGATCTGGCGCGCGTGCAGGCCGACCTGGTCGACGACCGGCGCGCTCAGGTCCTTCGAGCGCGACAGCACGAACCGGTAACGCGCGTTCTTGCCCGCCCCGTTCGGCGACCAGCGGAACTCGTAACCGCCGGCGCCCTGCGACGCGCTCGCGTCGAGCCCCATTGCCCGGCGTTCGAACGTATAGGTGCGCGGCAGCCCCTCGAGGCCGTTCGTATCGATCGCGGCGATCCGCACGAAGTAGTTGCCGTTCGGCACGTCGCGGAACACCGCGCGCGGCGAATCGGTGCGCGTTTCGCGGAACAGGTCGAGCAGCCCCGCGTCGTGCGCGAGCTGCACGCGATACGCTTGCGCGTGCGCGAGCGGCACGACGTCGAACGCGACCTCGGGCTCGTCCTGCACCTTGTCCGGATGCTCGAGCGTGGGCGCGCCGAGCAACTCGACCGGCGCCCCGACCGCGCCCGACGACGTCGCGACGCTGCCGAAGTTCGCATGCACGAGCGTTGCGCCGGCCGGCTTGCGGCCGCCCGCGACGCCGACCGTGCCGTCGAGCACTTCGACGCGCGTCGCCGCCGTGCCGGCCGCGTCGTAGTTCACGCGAAAGCGCGTGCCGCGCACGCCGGCGACGACCGACGGCGAGCGGATCTGGAAGCGGTCGTCGCGTTTCTTCAGGTGGGTGACTTCGCTGTCGACCGAGCCGCGCGTCAGTTCGAACTCGCGATCGAGCGTGCCGGTCAGCACGGTGCGGCGCAGCGACTTCAGGTCGAGCTGACTGTCGGGCGGCAGGCTCATGTGCGTGCCGTCGGTCAGCTCGATCGTCACGAAGCCGTTCGGGCCGGTGCGCACGCGGTCGCCTTCGGCGAGCGTCGCATCGTTCGCGAGCGGCGCGAAAGCATCGCCGGACGCGCGCTCGGCCGTGCCCTGCACCGCGATCACGCGCGCGGTGAGCTTTTCCTTGCGCAGGCGCGCGACCGGCAGCTTCAGCGCGATGCCGGGCTGCAGGCGCTTCGGCGCCGGCACGCCGTTGATCTGCTGGAGCAGTTGCCAGTCGTCCGCGCCCTGCAGGTAGCGCGCGGCGACGTCGTACAGCGTGTCGCCCGCCTGCGTGCGATAGACGACCGTCTTGCCCGCGGCGGCGGGCGGCTGCGCCGCGGCCTGCTGCGCGGCGAACGCGAATGCGACCGCGCAGGCCGCGCGCAGCGCCGCCGTGCACAGGCGCGCCGTGCGCTGCGTGATGCGCGCGGTCACTCCGGTTCCCCCTGGCCGACCCGTTCGAGTCGGTAGCCGTACCCGTAGATCGGCGCGAGACGGTAGCCGTTTTCGGGCCGCAGGCCGAGCTTGGTGCGCAGCATCGAAATGTGCGTATCCATCGTGCGCGACGGAATGTCGGTCGCCTGCTTCCATACGAGGTCGAGAATGTGCGCGCGCGACAGCGGCCGGTCGAGATGCTGGAACAGCAGCAGCGCGAGCTCGAATTCCTTTTGCGTGAGGCTCACGGCCTTGTCGCCGACGTACGCCTGCTTCAGGTTCACGTCGAAACGGAACTGGTCGAACTCGCGGACGGTCGCCTCGGCATTGACCGGATACGCGCGGCGCAGCAGCGAACCGATACGTGCGCGCAGGATCGGACCCGACACGGGCTTGACCACGTAATCGTCGGCGCCGGCGTTGAGGATCTGCGTGATCCCGGCCTCGTCGTCGCGGCTCGTCATGAAGATGATCGGCAGGCTGTGCTCGGTCTGGTTCGCCCGCACCCACTTGAGCACTTCCTCGCCGGACATGTCGGGCACGTTCCAGTCGAGCACCAGCAGGTCGAACGTCTCGCGCTGCAGGCGCTTCTTCAGGGCCTTGCCTTCCTTGAACGCATAACACGTATGGCCGACGGCCGTCAGCGTTTGACTGACGAAATCCGTCTGGGCCGGATCGTCATCCAGTACAGCAATTCTCATAGCACCCCGCAAATCGAAGTCGATTCGTCCATTCGGCTCCCGCGCCTGCCCGGTCGCGCAGCGTGCGTGCGGCGTCCGGATACCGGCCTGCGAGCCCTCGTTCGCCGCTCGCGCCACCTGCGCAAGCCGGCGACCCCGGCTAAATATCTCAAAAACGGGGCACGGACGAACCGGCGATTTCATCATAGTAGTATGAAATTCGCCAAGAAATTGCGCGGACTATCGCCCTTTCTTCGAATAATCCTTTCTCTTGCGCAACCGGACGCCTATTCGGCGCCCGCGATGCCGGCCACCGGCTCGGCGAAATCATCCGTCGGCATGCGTGGCGACGGCCGCCGCGGCACCGGCGGTTGCGCCAGCATCCGCTGCAGCTGGTCGCGCACGCGCTCCCACGCGCCGGCCGCGTAGTCGGGCTGGCCCGCCGCCCATGCCTGCGCCAAATCGAACACGCGTTCGATCGTCGCCCCGCAGTAGGTCGGGCCCGAGCCGTCGTCCCGCGCGGCGTCGCGCAGCCGTTCGTCCAGCCACTCGGACAGCCACGGCATCTCGGCCGCGGCCGAATCCGCATAGGCCTCCAGCGCGGCACGCGCGTGGCGGTCCTGTTGCGGATCGAGCTCGATCCGGCTCAATTCCGAGGTGCGCACGGGCGCAATGCTTTCCGCTCCGGACGGACTTCGAAGGGTCCCTGGTCTGAAGGACATGTCCTCTCCCCGTTGTACGACGGTAGCGTCAGGCATGGCCCCCGAGCCCGCCGTGCGACGTACCGTGGCCGGCGCCTCCGCTGGGAGCGGACGACCGGCCGGGTCAGTATACGCAGCCGGTCACGCAACGAGGTTTAAGAATTGTCAGAGAAGCGCGGCTAGCGCTTTCCAGTGGAACAGGAGCCTGGGCGAGGCGCCTGGCGCCGCGGGACACGTGATGCGCGCCTTCAGCGGCGGCGCATCAGGAACACGAAGGTCTTGTCCTGGGTCGTCGATTCGACGATCTCGTTGCCCGTCTGCTTCGCGAACGCGGCGAAATCGCGCTGCGAGCCCGGATCGGTCGCGAGCACCTTGAGGATCTGCCCGCTTTCCATATCGGCAAGCGCTTTCTTGGCACGCAGGATCGGCAACGGGCAATTGAGCCCGCGCGCATCCACTTCCTTGTGAATCTGCATCGGCTGTCGACCTTCGAATGACGCGCCACACATGGCGCGGGAGGAAGCCGCGATTTTACCGCAGCGCCGCCGCGTGCGCCCGGGCCGCCCACGGCCAGACGCCCGCCGGCACCCGGCTCACGCGCCGGAGAAGCCGCCCGCGAGCCGTTCGCGCAGGTGCCGCACGAGCGCGCGCACCGCACTCGGCACGACCGGGCTGTACGGACGGATCGCAAAAATGTGATCGCCGAACGCGCCCGACGGCCGCCAGCCGTCGAGCAGCGCGACGAGCCGGCCGGCGTCGAGATCGCGCCGCGCGCTGAAATCGGGCAGCAGCGCGATGCCGAGCCCGCCGAGCGCGGCCTCGCGCATCGCCTCGCTGTTGTTCGCCGCGAAACTGCCGCGCACCGGCACGCTCACGCGCTCGCGCCGTCGGCCGTCCGGCTCGAAGCTCCACGCGGCCGGCTCGTGCTCGCGCAGGTAGCACAGGCAGCTGTGATCGACGAGCTCGCTCGGGTGGCGCGGCGCGCCGCGCGTGTCGAGATAGTCGCGGCTCGCGACCAGCAGCGAACGCGTGTCGCACAGTTTCCACGCGACGTGGGTCTGCGGCGCGGTGGTCGTATGGCGGATCGCGAGATCGAAGCCCTCCTGCGTCAGCGAATGCAGGCGGTCCGACAGATCGAGCTCGATTTGTACGCCCGGATGCTGGCGCAGGAAATCCGGCAAGTGCGGCACGACCTGCTGGCGCCCGAGCGCGACCGGCGCCGTGACGCGCAGCAGCCCGCGCGGCTCGCCGGCGAGATCCTTCACGCGCGCGAAGTGCTGGCCGATCGACTCGAACGCGTCGCGCGTGCTGTCGACGAGCGTCTGGCCCGCATCGGTGAGCCGCACGCTGCGCGTGGTGCGGCGCACGAGCGGCACGCCGGCCGCCTTTTCGAGATCGGCGATGCGCTGGCTCATCGCGGCCTTGCTGATGCCGAGCCGCTGCGCGGCAGCCGTGAAGCTGCCGGCCGCGGCCAGCACCGTCAGCGAATGGATATGCGGCCAGAGCGCCTGGACATTTTGCTGATTCATCCAGTGATTATTCAGAATTCTGAACAGTGAATCAAGCTGCGCGGCCTTCTCGCGCCTGGCCGCTTTGCCTAGACTAGGTGCGGTCCATCCCCCCATTCCAGGAGACGCGCATGACCACGGTTCCCGCATATACGTCCGACGCCGACGTCGGCCACTACATCGACGGCGCGCCCGTCGCCGGCCGCAGCGGCCGCTTCCAGGACGTCCTCAACCCGTCGTTCGGCCGCGCGGTGCGCCGCGTCGCACTCGCCGGCAACGACGAAGTCGACCGGGCGGTCGCGTCCGCCCACGCCGCGTTCCCGGCCTGGGCCGATACGCCGCCGATCCGCCGCGCTCGCGTCCTGCACCGCTTCCTGCAACTGATGAACGAGCACCGCGACACGCTGGCTGCGATCATCACGGCCGAACACGGCAAGGTGTTCTCCGACGCACAGGGCGAAGTCGCGCGCGGCATCGACATCGTCGAATTCGCGTGCGGCGTGCCGCAACTGCTGAAGGGTGACTTCACCGACCAGGTCAGCACCGGCATCGACAACTGGACGATGCGCCAGCCGCTCGGCGTCGTCGCGGGCATCACGCCGTTCAACTTCCCGTGCATGGTGCCGTGCTGGATGTTTCCGGTCGCGCTCGCGACGGGCAACACGTTCGTGCTGAAGCCGAGCGAGCGCGACCCGTCGGCCGCGCTGTTCATCGCCGACCTGCTCACGCAGGCCGGCCTCCCGGCCGGCGTGTTCAACGTCGTGCAGGGCGACAAGGGCGCGGTCGACGCCCTCCTCGACCACCCGGACGTGCAGGCCGTCAGCTTCGTCGGCTCGACGCCGATCGCGGCCTACGTGCAGCAGCGCGCGGTGCAGTCGGGCAAGCGCGTGCAGGCGCTCGGCGGCGCGAAGAACCACCTCGTCGTGATGCCCGATGCGAACATCGAGCAGGCGGTCGATGCGCTGATCGGCGCCGCGTACGGCTCGGCCGGCGAGCGCTGCATGGCGATCAGCATCGCGGTGCTGGTCGGCGACGTGGCCGACAAGATCGTGCCGGCCGTGGCCGAGCGCGCGCGCAAGCTGGTGATCGGCGACGGGATGTCGCCGGAAGTCGAGATGGGCCCGATCGTCACCGGCGAAGCGCTCAAGCGCATCGAAGGCTATATCGAGCAAGGCGTGAACGAAGGCGCGCAACTGGTGGTCGACGGCCGCGGGCTGCGCGTGCCGGGCCGCGAGGCCGGCTTCTTCACCGGCGGCACGCTGTTCGATCACGTGCGGCCCGACATGCGGATCTACAAGGAAGAAATCTTCGGGCCGGTGCTCGGCTGCGTGCGTGTGAAGGATTTCGGCGAAGCGGTCGACCTGATCAACGCGCACGAGTTCGGCAACGGCGTGTCGTGCTTCACGAGCGACGGCGGCATCGCCCGCGAATTCGCGCGGCGCATCCAGGTCGGGATGGTCGGCATCAACGTGCCGATCCCGGTGCCGATGGCGTGGCACGGCTTCGGCGGCTGGAAGAAGAGCCTGTTCGGCGACATGCACGCGTACGGCGAGGAAGGCGTGCGATTCTACACGCGCCAGAAGTCGGTGATGCAGCGCTGGTCGTCGAGCATCGGCAAGGGCGCCGAATTCGCGATGCCGACCGCGAAGTAAGCCGACCGGTGCGCCGTCCGCCGATCCGTTCGGCGGGCGACGCACCGGTCGTCGAGGTCAACCGGCCTTCGTGCCGTGCGCGCCGTCGGCGGTCGGCAGGTACGACAGCTCGAGCCGGTACGCAAGCGCGACGAACAGGCTCTGCGCGAGGCCCATCGTGGCCGTCAGCGCGCGGAAGCCGAACGTCGCGCTGTCCTGCACCATCAGCGTCACTTCCGCCTCCCGCGCGAGCGGGCTCATCCGGCTGTCGGTGATCGCGATCAGCCGCGCGCCGCGCTGCGCGGCCTGCTGCGCGACCTGCACGGTCTCGTCGGCGTACGGCATGAACGAGATCACGATCATCACGTCGCCTTCACGCACCGAGCGAATCTGGCCGAGATGCATGCTGCCGAGCGCGCTGAACAGCCCGATGCGCTTGTCGGTATGCTGCAGCGCATAGTCGAGATACACGGCGATCGGAAACGCGCGCCGCGACCCGGCGATCCAGATCGCCTGCGTATCGGCCAGCAGGTCGACAGCCTGCGCGAGCGCGTGCGAATCGAGCGTCTGCCGCAACTGCTGCATACCGGCAATGCTGCCCTTGATGAATTCGTCGGCGATCTGTTCGGGCTGCAGGCTCGACGAACCCGATTCGATCACGTCGCGCACACGCAGGTTGTATGCGCGCCCCGGCGCGATCTGCTGCGCGAGCCCCTCGCGGAACAGCCGCTGCATCTCGGAGAACCCGGAGAAGCCGAAGTGCTTCGCGAAGCGCACGACCGCCGACGGCTGGACGCCGCAGGCCTCCGCGAGCGACTGGATGCCCTCCAGCCCAAGCTGGTCCCGATGTGTTTCCACGTGGCGCGCAATCACCTTCAGGCGATTGCTGAGGCCGTCGTACTCCTGCGTCAGGTGCTGCAGGAACGCCTCGACGGTGGCGGGCGGTTTCTCGGATGAGCTCATCGGATAGCGCGAAGTTGACGGCCCCGATGCGCGCGTGGCTGGCCGGCGCGGCCCGGGGCTCGACTGGATACATGCATGAAGGGCGAATTTAATCACGTTTGCGGCACGGCCCGCGCCGCCCGCTCGCTCCCACGCGCTCGATCATCACCTGCTACGCTCCACGGCAAGACTGGAAGCGATTGTCCAACGCGCTCGCGGCGGCGTAAAGATCGGGGTGTGTACCGACGAGGCCGGCCGTCGCGACGAAGCGCGACGCAGCCGGCCCGCCTCCGTTCAGCGATAGTCGACCCACACGCTGCCCGCGTCGGCCGACCGCACGCAATTCTCGACCCAGCGCACGCCCTCGACGCCCGCATGCACGTCCGGAATGCGGATCGCCTTCGCCGCCGCGGCATCGCCGCGATCGGCCGCGTCCATCGCGAGCGCGAAGCGCGCGTAGAGGTTCGACCATGCTTCGAACAGTCCTTCCGGATGGCCGGCGCCGATGCGGTCTTCACGCAATGCGTGCGGATGCAGGTACGGCATCCCGCGATCGAGCACCTGCGCGGGCTGCCCCTGGATTTCGTAGCGCAACTGGTTCGGGTGTTCATCCCACCATTCGATACTCGCCTTCGAACCGATCACGCGCACCTTCTGCCCGTGCATCGAGCCGGCGTTCACCGCGCTCGACCACACGTAGCCGATCGCGCCGGTGTCGTATTCCATGATCGTGAACGCGTTGTCCTCGAGCGGCGCGCGGCTCTTCACGAAGCTTTGACGCGAACACATCAGCCGCTTGATCTTCAGTTCCGGCGCCATCACTTCCGAGATGTACAGCGGATGCGTGCCGATGTCGCCGAGCACGTAGCTCGGGCCCGCGAACTTCGGATCGACGCGCCAGCGCGCGGCCGCGCTGGCAGCCTCGACGCCTTCGCTGTGGAAGCCGTGCGCGAACTGCATCTGCACGATGCGGATCTCGCCGAGATCGCCGCGCGCGATCATCTCGCGCGCTTGCTCGATCATCTGGTGCCCCGAGTAGCCGTACGCGACGCCGACGATCCGGTTCTTCTCGACCGACAGGCGCTGCAGCGCCTCGGCCTCCTCGGTCGTGAAACACAGCGGCTTCTCGCAGACCACGTGCAGCCCCGCGTTCAGCGCGGCGCGACAGATCTCGAAGTGCGTGTTGTTCGGCGTCGCGATCGACACCGCGCGGATGCCGTCCGGGCGCCGCGCCTCGGCGTCGAACATCGTCGCGTAGTCGGGATAGCAGCGCTCGGCCGCGACGCCGAGCTTCACGCCGAACTGGCGGCCGCGTTCGGGATCGATGTCGAATGCGCCCGCGACCAGCTGGAAGCTGCCGTCGCGCAGCGCGGCCGACCGGTGGCTGTAGCCGATCTGGCTGCCGAGCCCGCCGCCGACCATGCCCCAGCGAATCGAATGTCCAAGCAGAATCTGTCCGTCAATCATGATGGTGTGTTCCTGGTGCGTGTTCAGGGGGTCATGCAAAACCGGCCGACGCGAGAAACGCGCGGCTCGCGGCGACGTCGCGCAAGCTCGTGCCGGCGTTGCGCGGGTCGCGTTCCTGTTCGATCGTGATGTAGCCGGCATAGCCGATGTCGACGAGCGCGCGGCGGATCGCCGGGTAGTCGAGCACGCCGGTGCCGATCGGACACATCACGCCGCGTGCGCAGGCCGCGAAAAACGCAATGTGCTCGCCCATCACCGCGTCGTATACGGCCGCGTCGATATCCTTGAAATGCACGTAGTCGAGCCGTGCCGCATGGCGGCGCAGCCACGTTTCCGGGTCCATGCCCGAGTAATGCAGATGGCCCGTGTCGAGACACAGGCCCGCCGTCTCGGCCGGCATATCGGCAACGATCCGGTCGATCTCGTCCGCGAACTCGATATAACCGCCCGCATGCGGATGGATCACCGCGCGCACGCCGAATTCGTCGCGCGCGATCGCCGCGATCTGCCGGATATGGTCGACCATCCGCGCCCAGCGCGCGTCGGACAGCCGCGGCGCGCGATCGCCGTGGCCGGCCGCGTAGTCGCGCTCCTCGTGGCCCCAGTCCATCACGACCAGGTACGGCGCCGCATGGCGCTGGCCGTCCTGAGTCGGCAGCTTCGGCAACTGCGTGATCAGCGCGCAGATGTCGCGCGTCTGGCGCAGCAGGTTCGGCAGGTTCTCCGGCGACACGAGATCGTCGAAGATCGTGCCGGCCGTGATGCTCAGGCGTTGGCGTTCGAGCTCGGCGCTCACCACGCCGAGGTCCAGCGGGATGTAGCCGTACGGCCCGAGCTCGATGCCCGAGTAGCCGGCCTGCGCGGCCTCGGCGAGCACCTGCCGCCACGGCGGCAGGTGCGGGTTCTTCACGTCGTCGACGCCCCAGCAGCACGGCGCGCAGCCAATCTTCATCGTCATGTCGGTCGGTCCAGGTAAATGGCAAGCGGTCACGGTCAGCCGCGATAGAACGCGGGACGGTCGGCCATCGCGATTGGCTCGACCGCGCCGCTCTGCTGTGCGCGCACGCACGCGTCGGCCGCGACCGCCGCCGCGTAGCCGTCCCACGCGGACGGCCCGGTCAGCGCGCCGTGACGCACGCCGTCGATGAACGCCTGCAGCTCGACGTCGTACGACGCGATGAAGCGCTCCTTCCAGTCGGTCATGATCTCGACCGACTGCCGCGCCGCATGCTTGAGCCCGACGGCCGGCGGATCGGGCAGCTTCGCGATGCCCTGCTCGCCGACCACCTCGCACTGGATGTCGTAGCCGTACTGGCAGTTCACGAAGATCTCGACGTCGATGCGCACGCCGCTCGCGGTTTCGAGCAGCACGATCTGCGGATCGGCGAGATGCGCGCTCGCATGGCGCGTCTTCTTCGGATAGACGACCTGCGCGCGCGTGTAATCCTCGCCGAGCAGCCAGCGCAGCACGTCGAGTTCGTGGATCAGCGTGTCGGTGATCGCCATGTCGGTCGTGTAGCGCTCGCCGACCGACTGGTTGCGGTGCGCGCAATGCAGCATCAGCGGCGCGCCGATCTGGCCGCTGTCGATCACGCGCTTGAGCGCGCGATAGCCTTCGTCGTACGGCCGCATGAAGCCGACCTGCACGAGCCGCTTGCCGTGCGCGACCTCGGCTTCGACGATCCGCATGCAGCCGTCGGCCGTGACGGCCAGCGGCTTCTCGCAGAACACCGGCTTGCCGTGCGCGATCGCGTCGAGCACGAACGCCTCGTGCGTCGGCCCCCACGACGTGACGAGCACGGCCTGCACGTCGGCGGCCGCGACCACTTCGTGGCCGTCGCCGTAGATCTCGGCGTCGAGCCCGTACTTCGTCACCGCGTCGCGCGCCTGCTGCGGATCGATGTCGTTGACGGCCACGACGCGCGCGCCGGACAGCGTGCGGGTCAGTCTGCGGATGTGGTCCTGGCCGATCGCGCCGCAGCCGATCACGCCGATTTGCAAGGTCATGCAGTTGTCTCCAGTCGTTCGTTCATCAGCGGCGCGGCCCGTGCCGCGCCGGTGGGCAATCGGTCATCAGTCAGCGCGCGGTGCGATCGAAATGGCGATCGACGTAGCGCTGCATCGTGTCGCGCATGTAGCGCGACGACGCTTCCGCGCGGTCCTCCCACGCGAACACGCACGACGACATCACGCCGTCGAAGCCGGCGGCGCCGAGCGCGCGGAAAAACACGTCCCAGTCGATCTCGCCCTGCCCGATGTCGAGATGCTGGTGCACGCGGATCTGGTTCGAGCCGGGCGGGTTCACGATGTAGCGCAGCTGGCTGCTCTTGCGGTGGTCGAACGTATCGGCCACGCGCACGTGCGCGAGGATCGGCGCGGCCTGCGCGATCATCGCGGCCATGTCGTCGCCGTAGTAGAACGTGTGCGGCGCGATATACGACAGCTTCAGCGACGGCGAATCGATATTGGTCACGATGTCGATCGCCGGCTGAAGCTGCTCGATCCAGTCCTCCGGATGCGGCTCGACCGACAGCACGATGCGTTCGCGCTCGAGGATCGGCAGCAGCTCGTCCATCGAGCGGAACCACGCGGCCTCGCACAGCTCCTTCGGGTTCGCGCCCGGCCGCTCGCCGACCGAGCGCTCGGGCGACGCGCCACGACCGAACTCGGACACCATCAGCGGGCATTCCATCTCCACTGCCACCTCGATCGCCTTCTTCCAGCACCGCACGGCCCATTGCCGCTCGTCGTCGAACGGGCTCGCCCAGCGGTACATCGGTTGCAGCGACGCGAGGCCGACGCCGCTCGTGCGCATCGCCTGGCGGAACGCGGCCATGCGCTCACGCGTCGCGCGCGGCATCACCCACCAGTCGAGAAAGTCGCTGCGCGGCGACAGCTCGATCTGGTCGTAGCCGAGCTCGGCCACCGCATGCGGCAGCCGGTCGAGCGGCAGGTGGCGAATCATGTAGGGGTCCAACGCGATCTTCATCGGGCTTCCTTGGCGAATACGGATTCGGGGCTCGCGCGTGCGTTCAGCGGCGCGACTTCTTGTTGCGGTACTGGTCGGCGATCACGGCCGCGACGATGATCGCGCCCTTCACCATCTCCTGGTAATACGCGTCGATGCGGATGAACGTGAAGCCCGACGTCATCACGCCGAGGATCAGCACGCCGATCACGGTGCCCGTCACGCGGCCGAGGCCGCCCGACAGCGACGTGCCGCCGATGACGACGGCCGCGATCGCATCGAGCTCGTACATCACGCCCATGCCGGACTGGCCGGAGATCGCGCGTGCGGCCGTCACGGTGCCGGCGATCCCGCTCAGGAGGCCCGCGATCGCATAGACGAAGATCAGGTGTCGTGTGACGTTGATGCCCGACACGACGGCCGCATGGCGGTTCGCGCCGATCGCATAGGTGTACTTGCCGAAGCGCGTATAGCGCAGCACGACGTGGAAGATCGCGGCGATCACGACGAAGATGATCACCGGATTGGCGCCCGCGCCGATCGCCGCGAACGGATCGGTCAGCATCGACACCGGCATCCCGTTGGTGAACCACTTCGCGAAGCCGCGCGCGGCGACCATCGTGCCGAGCGTCGCGATGAACGGCGGGATGCCCGTCATCGCGATCAGCGTGCCGTTCAGGAGACCGACCAGCAGCCCGACACACACGCCGGCCAGCACCGGCCAGATGACCGGCAGGTCGGTGAGGTGCGGAAACACCGCGCGCGGAAAGTCGGACACCTGCGCGAGGCTCGCCGACACGACGGCGGCCGCCGCGACGACCGACCCGGACGACAGGTCGATCCCGCTGGTGATGATCACGAGGTTCACGCCGACGGCGATGATGCCGATCACGGCCATCTGCAGCACGATGATCTCGAGCCGCTCGGCATTGAACAGGAAGCTCTGGCCGACGACGATCCAGCCGACGACCTCGAAGAACAGGCTGATGCCGACCAGCACGAGGAAGATGCTCAGTTCGGGCGGCCACTTCGCATGCCGCGACTTGAGTGTCATGGTCTGCGCATCCGCGACCGGGTTCAGGTTGCCCATTTCAGTTGTCTCCAATCTTGTTTCGGCTCAGCGCGACGCGAGATCCATGATGCGGACCTGGTCGGCGTCCTTGCGATCGACGATGCCGGTCATGCGTCCTTCGTGCATCACCATCACGCGATCGCTCATCCCCAGCACTTCCGGCATTTCCGACGAGATCATCAGCACCGCGACGCCCTTGCCGGCGAGCGCGCTGACGAGCCGGTGGATCTCGGCCTTCGCGCCGACGTCGATGCCGCGGGTCGGTTCGTCGAGGATCAGGATGCGCGGCTGCGTGAGCAGCCACCGGCCGATCAGCACCTTCTGCTGGTTGCCGCCCGACAGGTTCTGGATTTCCTCGTGCAGCCCGGGCGACTTCACGCGCAGCATCCGGCTCATTTCCTCGCAGTCGCGCTTCAACTGCGCCTGCTGCACGAAATTGAACTTCACGTAGCGACGGCTGAGCACCGCCGCCTCCATGTTCGCGAGCAGGTCGAGATTCAGGAAGCAGCCGGAATCCTTGCGGTCCTCGGTGAGGAACGCCATCCCGTGCTTCATCGCCTGCGCGGGCGTCGCGATCCGCACCGGCTTGCCGTCGATGCGGATCTCGCCCGACGTGGCCGGCACGACGCCGAACAGCGCCTCCGCGACGTTCGAGCGCCCCGAGCCGACGAGGCCCGCCACGCCGAGGATCTCGCCCGCGCGCAGCTCGAAGCTCACGTCGCGGAACACGCCGTCGACGCACAGATCCTTCACCGACAGCACGACGTCGCCGATCGGCACCGCCTCCTTGGGGAACATCTGCGTGATCTCGCGCCCGACCATCATGCGGATGATGTCGTCGCGCGTGACGTCGCTCGACGCATGCGTGCCGATGTACTTGCCGTCGCGGAACACCGAGAACTCGTCGGCGATCTCGAACAGCTCGTTCATCTTGTGCGTGATGTAGACGATGCCCTTGCCCTGCTCGCGCAGCTGGCGAATGATCCGGAACAGGTGCGTGACTTCCTTGTCGGTCAGCGCGGAGGTCGGCTCGTCCATGATCAGCACGTCCGAGTCGAACGACACGGCCTTCGCGATCTCGACCATCTGCCGGCTCGCGACCGTCAGCGTGCGCACGTCGGTTTCCGGATCGATGTCGATCGACAACCGCTCGAACAGCGCGGCCGTGCGGCGGCGCAGCTCGGCGTGATCGATCAGGCCGAAGCGGTTCTTCGGTTCGCGGCGGATCCAGATGTTCTCCGCGACCGTCATGTACGGCATCAGGTTGAGTTCCTGATGGATCATCGCGATGCCGCGGTCGAGCGCGTCGAGCGGGCCGTTCAGCACGACCGGTTCGCCGTTGATCAGGATTTCGCCTTGGTCGGGCGTGTAGACGCCCGCGATGATCTTCATCAGCGTGGACTTGCCGGCGCCGTTCTCGCCCATCAGCGCATGCACGGTGCCGCGGCGCACGCGGAATTGCACGCCGTCGAGCGCGACGACGCCGGGAAAGGACTTGCCGACGCCGCGCACCTCGAGCACGCAGTCGGCCATGGGCGCACCGGACGAACCCGGCGCGGCGGACGACGCGGCCGGCGCGCTTTCGCTGGCCATCGAGCGCGCGATCCTGGCTGTAAACATGGACGTACCTCGAAAATCGCGCGCGAACCCGGCCGCGCCGGGCCCGCGCAGTTCAGCGGAAAAACCGGTCAGTGCTTCGCGTACTGGTTCATGTTCTCCGGCGTCACGAGTTCGAACGGCACGTTCACGTAGCGATCGACCGGCTGCTTCTTCGCGAGCTTGAGCGCCGCGGCCACCGCCTGCGCGCCCTGCCCGGTCGCGTTCTGGTAGACCGACACCTTTAGCTCGCCGGCCTTCATCGCCGCAAGACCGTCCGGCGTCGCGTCGATGCCCGCGACGACCGTCTTCGGCGTCAGCTTGCGCGCGGCCTTCAGCGCGTTGATCGCGCCGATCGCCATTTCGTCGTTGTTCGACACGATCGCGTCGAACTTCGTCCCGGAGCTCAGCCAGTTCATCGTGATGTCCTGCCCCTGCGTGCGGCTCCACTTGCCTTCGCGCTTGTCGACGATCTTCATGCCCGAGCAATCCTTCGTCGCGATCACGTCCTCGATGTCCTTCGTGCGGGCGCGCGCCGATTCGTTGGACAGTTCGCCCATCAGCACGAGGATGTCGCCCTTGCCGCCGAGCAGCTTGCACACCTGGCGCGCCTGCAGCGTGCCCGACTGCTTTTCGTCGGAGGCGACGACCGCGACGCCGGCCGGCAGCTTGTCGAAATCGACCGGCTTGCGGTTCACGTACACGAGCGGGATCTTCGCGGCGGTCACCATCTTCGTGATCTTCGGCGTCGCGTCGGTATCGACCGCGTTCACGATGATCGCGTCGACCTTCTGCGCGATCATGTTCTGGACCTGGCTCAACTGCTTGCCGACGTCGTTGCCGCCGTCCTCGATCTGCGCCGTCGCGCCGTCCTTCTTCGCCGAATCGGCGATGCTGTTGCGCAGGATGGTCAGGAATGTGTCGTCGAACGATGCCATCGTCACGCCGATCTTCTCGGCATGCGCGAGCGGCGCAGCCAGGATCGCGGCGGCCGCGACGGCCATCAGCTTGGTCTTCATGATCAATCTGTCTCCTCATCTCCGGGGGCGGAAGACGGCGCGTTGCGCGCCGCCGGGCCGAGTCCGATCTGGTCCGATCGGGACTGAAGCATCCGGATGAAACTGTAGATCACTTCCTCGAAAATTTGGAAATTTATTTCTACGTGATTTCACCTAGGGAACTGGATTTCCAAAAAGTCTAGACTCCGTTCCGTAGCCCGAATCCCGGCGACAGGCAGCCCCGTGTCGTGCAGCTCATGCTGCGGACAGCCGCCCCCGGATCGGTCCCCTAATCTGCCGGCAGCGCCGAACGCCGGCCGCGAGCGTGACACGTGATATGAGCCTGCTGAACTTTCCGAGTGACCGCCCCATCGATCTCGCCTGCCTCGGCCGCGTGGCCGTGGATCTCTATGCGCAGCAGTACGGCAGCCGCCTCGAGGACGCGCGCAGCTTCCAGATGTATCTCGGCGGCTCGTCGGGCAACGTCGCGTTCGGCGTCGCGCGGCTCGGGCTGAAGACCGCGATGATTTCGCGCGTCGGCGACGAGCAGATGGGCCGCTTCCTGCGCGAGACGCTCGAGCGCGAAGGCTGCGACACGAGCCAGCTGCAGACCGACCGCGAGCGCCTGACCGCGCTGGTGCTGCTCGGGCTGAAGGATCGCGATACGTTCCCGCTGCTGTTCGTGCGCGAGAACTGCGCGGACATGGCCGTGCGCGCCGACGAGATCAGCGAGGACTTCATCGCCGGTTGCCGCGCGCTGGCGATCACCGGCACGCATCTGTCGACGCCGGGCACGCGCGAGGCGTCGCTGACCGCGTTGACGTATGCGCGCCGCCACGGCGCCGTGCGGATCCTCGACATCGACTACCGGCCGGTGCTGTGGGGCTTGACCGCGCGAGGCGCCGGCGAAAACCGCTACGTGCCCGACGCGCAGGTGACGCGGCAGTTGCAGCAGGTGCTCGGCGAATTCGACCTGCTGGTCGGCACCGAGGAGGAATTCCTGATCGCGGGCGGCGTGCCAAATGATCTGATCGCGTCGTTGCACGCGGTGCGCGCGATCACGAACGCGACGCTGGTCGTCAAGCGCGGTGCGCTCGGCTGCTGCGTGATCGAAGGCGACGTTCCCGCGCGCATCGACGATGCGCCGACCTTTCTCGGCGAGCGCGTCGAAGTGCTCAACGTGCTCGGCGCGGGTGACGCGTTCCTGTCGGGGCTGCTGTCCGGGCTGCTGCGCGGGCGCGACTGGGCCGAATCGACGCGTATCGCGAACGCATGCGGCGCGATCGTCGTGTCGCGCCACGCATGCTCGGCCGCGATGCCGACGCCGGCCGAACTCGCGCACTGGTTCGACGGCAGTCGCAACCCGGTGGTCGATGCAGACCGCACGCTCGCGCACCTGCATCGCGTGACGGTGCCGCGCCGCGAATGGGACGATCTCTGCGTGATGGCGTTCGACCATCGGAGCCAGTTCTACGAGCTCGCGGTGCAGGCCGGCGCGGACGAAGCGCGGATCAAGACGCTGAAGCGCCTGCTCGTGCGCGCGGTCGAACAGGTCGAGCGCGATCGCGGCATCGCGGGCCACGTCGGTGTGCTGATCGACGGCGGTGCGTACGGCAGCGACGCGCTCGCGTCGGCCACCGGGCGCGGCTGGTGGGTCGGCCGCCCGGTCGAGTTGCCCGGCTCGCGGCCGCTGCGCTTCGACGACACGCGCTCGGTCGGCTCGTCGCTCACGCACTGGCCGACCGAACAGGTCGTGAAGTGCCTTGTCCACTATCACCCCGACGACCACGTCGACCTGCGCGTCGAGCAGGAGCAGCGCGTGCTGGAACTGTGGGAAGCCACGCGCGCGAGCGGCAACGAACTGCTGCTGGAAATGATTCCGCCGCGCGCGGTCACGCCGGCCGGCACCGAGGACGACGCGGTGCTGCGCACGGTCGCGCGCTTCTACAACCTCGGCGTGAAACCCGAATGGTGGAAGCTCACGCCGCTCACCGCCGACGGGTGGGCGCGGCTCGCCGCGCTGATCGCCGAGCGCGACCCGTACTGCCGCGGCGCGGTGATCCTCGGGTTGAACCAGCCGTTGCAATACCTCGTCGACAGCTTCCGCTCGGCGACCAACCCGATCGTCAAGGGCTTCATGGTCGGGCGCACGCTGTGGGCCGATGCGTCGCTGAACTGGTTCGCGGGCCGGATCGACGACCAGGCGCTGATCGACGAAGTGGCCGGCAACTTCGCCCGACTGGTCGACGCGTGGCTGGGCCGCCGGGCCGCCGCGCGCGCCGCGGCGGCCTGATGCCCGTGTTCGTGACGACCACCCGACTTCTCTCTATCGACCGACGATGACCACCACCGTAAGACTGACCGTCAGCCAGGCGCTCGTGCGCTACCTGGCCGCCCTGCGCGCCGAAGTCGTCCAGCCCGACGGCCGCACCGAGATCCTGCCGTACTGCGGCGGCGTGTTCGCGATCTTCGGCCACGGCAACGTGGCCGGGCTCGGCGAGGCGCTGCACGCGGAGAAGGACCGGCTGCCGACGTTTCGCGCGCACAACGAGCAAGGCATGGCCAACGCGGCCGTCGCGTTCGCGAAAGCCAATTTCCGCCAGCGGATGATGGCCGCGACGTCGAGCATCGGCCCCGGCGCGACCAACATGCTCACTTCCGCCGCGCTCGCGCACGTCGGCCGCCTGCCGCTGCTGCTGCTGCCCGGCGACGTGTTCGTGTCGCGGCTGCCCGACCCGGTGCTGCAGCAGGTCGAGGATTTCGAACAGGGCGACGTCAGCGCGAACGACTGCTTCCGGCCCGTGACGCGCTACTTCGACCGCATCACATCGCCGGAGCAATTGCTCGTCGCGCTGCCGCGCGCGATCCAGGTGATGACCGATCCCGCGCAGTGCGGGCCCGTGTGCCTCGCGCTGCCGCAGGACGTGCAAACCTTCGCGTACGACTGGCCCGAGGATTTCTTCGCGCCGCCGGTGATCCGGATGCGCCGCTCTCCGGCGGATGCGCTCGAACTCGCCGATGCGCTCGACGTGCTGAAGGCCGCGAAAAAGCCGCTGATCGTCGCGGGCGGCGGCGTACTGTACAGCCAGGCGTGGGACGCGCTGCGCACGTTCGCCGACACGCACGGCGTGCCGGTCGCCGAATCGCAGGCCGGCAAGGGCAGCCTCGCGTGGGACCACCCGCTGAACCTCGGCTCGATCGGCGTGACGGGCTCGCCCGCCGCGAACCGCGCGGCCGCGCAGGCCGACGTCGTGTTCGCGGTCGGCACGCGGCTGCAGGATTTCACGACCGGTTCGCACGCGCTCTACGGCGACGCGACGCTGCTGAGCCTGAACGTGCAGCCGTTCGACGCCGGCAAGAAACGCAGCCGACAACTGGTGGCCGATGCGCGCACGGGCCTCGGCCAGCTGTCGGCCGCGCTGGCCGGCTGGCGCGCCGACCCGGCGTGGACCGCCGCGAACCGCGACCAGGCCGCCGCATGGAACGCGCGCGTGACGGACCTGACCACGCGGATTCCGAAGGACACGCTGCCGTACGACGCGGAAGTGATCGGCGCGGTGCGCGACTCCGCGGCCGACGCGGGGCGCGACAGCGCGCGCGACGATCTCGTCGTCTGCGCGGCCGGCACGCTGCCGGCCGAGTTGCACAAGCTGTGGCGCAGCGGCGTGCCGGGCAACTACCACATGGACTATGCGTATTCGTGCATGGGCTACGAGGTCGCCGGCGGCCTCGGCGCGAAGCTCGCGCGGCCGGAGCGCGAAGTGATCGTGATCGTCGGCGACGGCTCGTACATGATGCTCAACGCCGAGCTCGCGACCTCCGTGATGCTCGGCCGCAAGCTCATCGTCGTGATCCTCGACAACCGCGGCTACGGCTGCATCGAGCGGCTGCAACTCAATTGCGGCGGCGCGAGCTTCAACAACATGCTCGACGACTGCGTGCCCGAAGGCGGCGAACGCTCGACGATCGACTTCGCGATGCATGCGCGCGCGATGGGCGCCGAAGCCGTGCACGTGCGCGACATCGGTGAATTGCGCGACGAAATGAAGCGCGCGCGGGCGGCGACGAAAAGCCAGGTGCTCGTGATCGACACCACGCACCGCCGCACGACCGACGACGGCGGCGCGTGGTGGGAAGTCGCGGTGCCGCAGGTGTCCGAACGCGCCGGCGTCGAAGCGGCGCACCGCGCGTATCTCGACGCGAAGACCCGCCAGCGGCGCTGATCCACGCCCCTTTCCATCGGCCGCGCCGAGACAACAACATTCGAACCCAGGAAACACGTCATGAGCTGGAACGTCCGCATCGGTATCAATCCCCTGTCGTGGATGAACGACGACCTGCCGTCGCTCGGCGGCGAGACGCCGCTCGAAACGGCGCTGAAGGAAGGCGCCGAAATCGGCTATGCGGGCTTCGAGCTCGGCAACAAGTTTCCGAAGACGGGCCCCGAACTGAAGGCGAAGCTCGCCGAATTCGGGCTCGTGTGCGTGTCGGGCTGGTATTCGGGCTTCCTCGCGGAAGTCGCGCCGGGCATGACCGATGCCGATGCCGTCGCGGCGGAAATCGAGCGCTGCCGCGCGCACATGACGAAGCTGCAGTACAACGACGTGAAGGTCGTCGTGTACGGCGAATGCGCGGGCACGATCCAGGGCAACATCGACACGCCGGTCGCGAAGCGGCCGCGTTTCGTCGGCGACGCAGCGTGGCGACGCTATGCGTCGCGCCTCGACGCGTTCGGCGCGCACTTGCTCGACACGTACGGCATCAAGCTTGCCTACCATCACCACATGGGCGCGTACGTCGAGTCGCCGGACGACGTCGACCGGCTGATGACGCTGACCGATCCCGCGAAGGTGTTCCTGCTGTTCGACACCGGCCACGCGTATTTCGGCGGCGCGGCCGACCCGGTGGCGCTGCTGAAGAAGCACGTGTCGCGCGTCGCGCACGTACATTGCAAGGACGTGCGGCCGCAGGTCGTGAACAAGGCGCGCAACGACGGCTGGAGCTTCCTGAACGGCGTGATCAACGGCACTTTCACGGTGCCGGGCGACGGCGCGCTCGACTACGACGCGACGCTGCGCACGCTGAAGGACGCCGGCTACGAAGGCTGGCTCGTCGTCGAGGCCGAACAGGACCCGGCCGTCGCGCCGAGCTATGCGTATGCGAAGAAGGGCTACGAGTCGCTGC
This sequence comes from Burkholderia sp. AU17457, assembly GCF_002223255.1. Taxonomy (NCBI): domain Bacteria; kingdom Pseudomonadati; phylum Pseudomonadota; class Betaproteobacteria; order Burkholderiales; family Burkholderiaceae; genus Burkholderia; species Burkholderia sp. AU17457. The sequence continues at coordinate 1,000,597 of NZ_NKFB01000003.1, read as the reverse complement.
GCGCGATCGTCGATCGATTGAGCGCGTGAGTTCGCGCGCCAGCACCCGAGCGTCCGAGCCCTACCCTATTGCGGAGACCCACTTCATGACGATTTCTCCCCTGCTGGTCAAGGCATCCGCCGACCGCGAAATCTGCAACGTCACACCCGAATCGGCCGGCTGGAAACATGTCGGCTTTCGCGCGCTGCGCCTGAAGGCCGGCGACACCGAAACGCTCGACACCGGCACGCGCGAATTGTGCGTGGTCGTGCTGACGGGCACGGTACGCGCGGACGTCGACGGCGAAGCCTACGACGCACTCGGCAAGCGCGACAGCGTATTCGAGGACGTGTCGCCGGACGCGCTGTACGTGCCGGGCGGCAAGACCGTCACGCTGGTCGCGACGCGCGATGCGGAAGTCGCGCTGTGCACCGCGCCGTACGCGAGCGGCGACAAGCGCGTGCAGCGCCTCGACGGCGAGCGGATGCGCCGCTCGGTGCGCGGGCAAGGCACCAACACGCGCTACGTGTGCGACATCCTGATGGGCGACAACGCGGCCGCCGACCGGCTGCTCGTCGTCGAAGTCGTCACGCCGGCCAGCCATTCGAGCAGCTATCCGCCGCACAAGCACGACCGCGACGCGGCGCCCGACGAGACGTCGCTCGAGGAAACCTACTACCACCGGATCGATCCGCCGCAGGGCTTCGCGTTTCAGCGCGTGTACACCGACGACCGCAGCCTCGACGAGGCGTGCGCGGTCGAGAACCACGACGTCGTGATGGTGCCGCGCGGCTATCACCCGGTGGTCGCGCCTCACGGCTACAACCTGTACTACCTGAACGTGATGGCGGGCCCAAGCCGCGCGTGGGCATTCAAGAACGATCCCGCGCACGAGTGGATGCTCGACGCGGCGCCGAAACGCTGAAGCGTTGACGTGCTGAAACGCCGAAGCACTGAACGGAAGACGGGCCCGCGCGCGGCCCGTGACGATGCGACGCCCGGCACGCGCGTACCGCGCCGGCAACGCCACGGAGCCGCCATGGTGACGCCCCCCTTTCGCCTCGAACCCCACGCCTTCGACGATGCGTCGAACCCGGCGCTACCGCACTTCAATGCGGCCATCGCACGCCGCATCGGAGAAATCGCGGTCAACCTCGCGTCGCGCCGCGGGCTGCCGATCGCGGTCGCCGTCGTCGGCGGGCAGGCGCCGCTGTTCTACTGCGCGCTTGACGGCAGCGACGCGCACGACAGCGATACGATTCGCCGCCGGCAGAACACGGTGCTGCGTTTCGGCCAGAGTTCGCTCGCGGTCGGCGCGTGCTTTCGACGCGCCGGCTGGTCGCTGCGCTCGCACGGCCTGTCGGACGACGACTACGCGCTCGACGGCGGCGGCGTGCCGTTGCGGCTCGACGGCGCCGGCATCGTCGGCGCGATGACGATCGCGGGGCTCGGCTCGGAAGACAATCACGCACTCGTCGTCGAATGCCTGCGGTGGCACGTCGGCGCGAATGCGCTGGCGATGAGCGCGTAGCGGCGCGAACGGCACACACGCACCGTTCGCGCGTACTGCACGGATGCTCAGCGCAGCCCGCCGCTCGCGACGAGGCGCTCGCCGGTCAGCCAGCGTGCATCGTCCGATGCGAGGAACACGGCGACCGACGCGATGTCGTTCGGCTCGCCGAGCCGCCCGAGCGGCGTCTGGCCGAGCACTTGCGCTTCGAGATCGGAACCGATGATGCCCGCGCTGTGCGTGCCTTCGGTCACGACCATCCCCGGGTTGATCGCGTTCACGCGGATCTTGCGCGGGGCGAGCTCGAGCGCGAGCACGCCGGTGATCGCGTCGACCGCGCCCTTCGTGCCGCTGTACACGGCGCTGGCCGGCGGCGTGATGCTGGTCACGACCGAGCTGATGTTGATGATGCTCGCGCCTTCGCCGAGATGCTTGGCCGCCGCCTGCGTGGTCAGCAGCACGCCGAACACGTTCGTGTCGAACTGCCGACGGTAGTGTTCCTCGGTGATCGCTTCGATCGGCGCGAATTCGTACACGCCGGAGTTGTTGACAAGCACGTCGAGACGGCCGTACGTGTCGATCGCGGTATCGATGATGCGCTGCGCATCGGCGGCCTTCGACACGTCGCCGCCGACCGCGACCGCGCGGCCGCCCGCCTCGGTGATCGCGCTCACGACCGCATCCGCGCCCGCCTTGCTGCTCGCGTAGTTGACGACGACCGCCGCACCTTCGTCGGCCAGTGCCTTCGCGATGCCCGCGCCGATGCCCTTCGACGCGCCCGTGACGACCGCTACCTTGCCTGCCAGCTTGCTCATGATTTCATTCCTCAGTCAGAAGACCTTCGATGGATGGCGCCGATTGCCGCGACGAGGTTGCCGCGGCAATCGGCCTGACTGGAAATTTACGTTGCGGCGCCGCAGCGATAAAGCGGCTCGACGCGAATTGACTGGCGGAGTTTGCCGAACAATCGACCGGGCGCGGTCAGCCGGCGCTCAGCCACGCGTCGGCAACCGCGCCGTGCAGCCCGTCGAGCCCGCCGTCGTAGACGATCCGTCCGCGCCCCATCACCGCGACCCGTCGCGCGAGCCGCGGCGCGAGCTGCAGCCGCTGCTCGATCAGCACGATCGCGACGCCGTCGGCCTGCAGCGCGGCGAGACACACGCCGACCTCGTCGACCGCGAGCGGCGCGAGCCCCTCGGCCGGTTCGTCGACGATCAGCACGCGCGGGCGGCCGGCGAGCGCGCGCACCAGCGCGAGCACCTGCTGCTCGCCGCCCGACAGTCGCCCGGCTTTCACGTCCGCGCGTGCGGCCAGCAGCGGAAAACGGTCGAACAGGCGGTCGAGCGCCGCACGTTCGGCCGCGCCGCTCGCGCCGCGCAAACCGAGCCGCAGGTTGTCGCGCACGGTCAGCAACGGAAACACGTCGCGGCTTTCAGCGACGTAAGCAATACCGCGCCGCGCGATCTCGAACGTGCGCGCCCCCGCGCACTCGGCGCCGGCGATGCGCACCGAGCCGGCCGTGCGCACGAGCCCCATCACGGCCTTCGCGAGCGTCGAGCGCCCGGAGCCGTTGCGGCCGAGCAGCGCGAGCGTCTCGCCCGGCGCGAGCGCGAGATCGACGCCGTCGAGCACGGGCTGCATCCCGTACCACGCGCGCAGCCCGCGAATGTCGAGCACCGCGCTCATGCGGCGCCCTCGCCCAGGTACGCGGCACGCACGCGCGGATCGGCGCGGATCGCGTCGGGCGCGCCGGTCGCGACCACCGTCCCGCGCACGAGCACCGTGATGCGTTCGGCGAAACCGAACACCGCGTCCATGTCGTGCTCGATCATCAGCACCGTTCGGCCCTGCGTCGTCGCGCGGATCAGCGCGATCATCCGCGCGGCCTGCGCGCGGCTCATGCCGGCCGTCGGCTCGTCGAGCAGCAGCGTACGCGCGCCGCTCGCGAGCGCGATTCCCAGATCGAGCGCGCGCTGCTCCGCATAGCTCAATTCGCCGGCCGGCGTGTCGCGCCGCGCGTCGAGGCCGATGTCGTGCAGCACGCGCGCGGCCGCGAGATCGACCGACGAGGATTCGCGCAGCCGGTTCCACCAGCGCCGCCGTTCGGCCGGCGCATGCAGCGCCGCGCAGCGCAGGTTGTCGAATACGCTCAGGCGCGCGAACGCGCTCGTCTGCTGGAAACTGCGGCCGATGCCGAGGCGGCTCGCGACGACCGGCCCGCGCCCGCGCAGCTCGACGCCGTGCAGCATGACGCGCCCGCGCGTCGGCCGCGTCGCGCCGGCAATCACGCCGAACAGCGTCGACTTGCCCGCGCCGTTCGGCCCGATCAGCGCATGGCGCTCGCCGGCCGCGACACTCAGATCGACACCGTCGAGCACGGTCTGCGCGCCGAAGCGCTGCACGATGCCGTGAAGCGCGATCGCGTTGCCGTTCATCGCGCGTCCTCCCGCGTGCCGGCCGCCGCGCCGTGCCCGAGCCGCGCGCGCCAGCCCCACAGCAGCATGCCGATGCCGGCCGCCGAACAGGCGACGGCCCAGCCGGCCGGCGTATCGGCGTCGATGCCCCATGCGCCGAACGCGACGCCCGTGCCGTCGTCCTGCGCGAAGCGCCACGCATAGCCGAGCTCGGCCGCGCAGACGATCGCGACGCCCCAGAACGCGCACGCGCCGACGCCGCATACCATGCGCCATCGCTCGACCGCCGGTGCGCCGCGCCGCAGCACCTGCGCGAGCGCCTGCGCCATGCCCGCAATCCCGCCCGGCGCGGCGACGACGATCGCGACGAACAGCACGCCGAGATACAGCGCCCATGCGCGCGACACGCCCGCGACGACGATGCTCAGCGCGGTCAGCACGGCCGCGCCGGCCGCCGGCCCGAAGAATGCGCCGGTGCCGCCGATCACCGCGGCGATCAGCACGGTCGCCGAGCGCGCCATCGATACGCTGTCGGGCGTCGCGATTTCGACGTCGATCAGCGTCAGCGTGCCGGCGACGCCGGCGAAGAACGATGCGCAGGTGACCATCGCGAGCCGCACGCGGCGCGGATCGGTACCGAGCGCCGCGACGCGCGCCGGGTTGTCGCGCACCGCGTTCGCGAGCCGCGCGAGCGGCGTGCGGGTCAGCGCATGCATCGCCCATGCCGACGCGACGCACCACGTGGCGATCAGCGCATACGCGTGCGCCGGCGCGCCGAAATGTGCGTTGCCCCACGGCGCGCCGCTCGCGCGATCGATCGGCACGCCGCCGATCCCGCCGAACCACCCGGGCACGCTCCACGCGGCCGCCGCGACGCATTCGCCGAGCCCGAGCGTGATCATCGCGAACGCGGTGCCGGAACGGCGCGTCGCGAGCAGCCCGGCGACGCACCCGAAGCCCGCGCCGGCCATGCCGCCCACGAGCGGCAACAGCGGCAGCGGGCCGCCGATGTGATTGAACCAGTGCGCGGCCGCGAACGCGCCGACGCCCGCGAACGCCGCATGCCCGAACGACAGCAGCCCGGTTGTGCCGAGTTGAAGGTTGTACGACAGCGCGAGCACGACGAGCGCGGCCGTCTGTGCGAGATAGCCGAGCACCGCGCCGTGCGGCCACAGCCACGCGGGCGACGCGAAGCATGCGGCGAACAGCGCCCAGCGCACGCATCCGGCCAGTGCGCGGCTATGCATCGACACGCTCGCCGAACAATCCGCGCGGCCGCGCGACCAGCACCGCGACGAGCAGCAGGTACGGCACCAGCGGCGCCAGTTGCGCGATCGACACCGCGGCCACGCTGTCGGGCAGCGCGATGCCCGTCCATTGCGCGAGGTCGCGCAGCGACGTGTCGCTCGCGGCCGCGAAGGTCTGCGCGAAGCCGACCGCGAGCGACGCGACGAACGCGCCGCCGAGCGAGCCGAGCCCGCCGATCACGACGACCGCGAACACGATCGACCCGACGGTTTCGGCCAGCGCCGGTTCGATCACCGCGAGCGGCGCACCGATCACGCCGGCCAGCGCCGCGAGCGCGGTGCCCGCGCCGAACAGCGCCGTCATCATGCGCGGCACGTCGTAGCCGAGCGCCTCGACCGCCGCGCGATGCGTGAGCGCCGCGCGCACGACGAGCCCGATGCGCGATGCACGCAGCAGCACGCCGAGCGCGACCAGCATCGTTGCGGACATCGCCATCATGAACAGCCGGTAACGCGGCAACGCGAGACCGAACACGGTCGCGGGCGCGCCGTCGAACAGCGGCGGCACGGGCGCCGGCAGCGGCGCGAGACCCCACACGAGTTTCGCGCCCTCGCCGATCAGATACGCGAGCCCGAAGGTCAGCAGCAGTTCGCTCGTATGGCCGCGCGCCTGCACGCGGCGCAGCAGCGCGCGTTCGCAGCCGGCGCCGAGCAGCCCGACCGCGAGCGGCGCGAGCACGAGCGCGAGGCCGAAGCCCGCATGAGCCGCGATGCTGTAGCCGACGTACGCACCGAGCATGTAGAAACTCGCATGCGCGAAGTTGAGCACGCCCTGCACGCTGAAGATCAACGTGAGGCCGGCCGACAACATGAACAGCAACAAGCCGTAGCTGAGGCCGTTGAAGGCCTGGAGCGCGAACGCGTGCACCGCGTCGCGTCAGGCGGCGAGCGGTTCGAGCGCGGCGCGCAGCGCGTCGGGCAGCGGCACCGGGCGGCGCGTGCCGCGATCGACGTACACGTGCACGAAATGCCCCTGCGCGGCGGGCGACGCATCGCCTTGCGCGAACAGCCCGACCTCATAGCGCACGCTCGACGTGCCGAGCTTCACGACGCGCAGCCCCGCGTCGACCGATTGCGGAAACACGAGCGGCGCGAAGTAGTTGCACTGCGTCTCGACGACCAGCCCGATCGTCTGCCCGTGCTCGACGTCGAGCACGCCCGCGCGGATCAGGTACGCGTTCACGACGGTGTCGAAGTAGCTGTAGTAGACGACGTTGTTCACGTGCCCGTAGACGTCGTTGTCCATCCAGCGGGTCGTGATCGGGAGGAAGTGGCGATAGGCGTCGCGCGGACGCGGCTGCGGCTTGTCGGACATGGCGATGGCGCTCACTCAGGACGATGGAGGCGAAGGGTACGAAGGAGACGATCGGAACGACGCGCGGCGGCCGCATGACGCGATGCGCGGCCGGCAACGCAGCCCCGCGCCGCGATCATGCGCGGCACGGCGGACGATACCCCACGGGCAGACCGGCCCGTCACTGGCCCGGCCGGTCGACGAATTCGAAATCGAGGCCGCGCGCGCGCATCCAGTCGGCGAGCGCGACGCCCGTGCCGGCGCGCCACGGGCGCAGCAGCGGCGGATCGACGAGCTTGTATTCGAGCAGTTCCGGCGATAACGACACCGTCCCCGACGCCCGCACGTGGTACGCGATGATCAGTTCGTTCTTGCGGATGAATTCATACACGCCGACGAGCGACACCTGCTCGGCCTTCAGCGCGGTTTCCTCGAACACCTCGCGCGCGATGCCGTCCTCGGGCGTTTCGCCGTTTTCGAGGAAGCCGGTGATCAGCGCGAACATCCCTTCGGGCCACGCGGCGTTGCGCGCGAGCAGGATCTTGCCGTCGAGTTCGACGATCGCGGCGACGACGGGCAGCGGGTTGTTCCAGTGCACGTAGCCGCAGGTGTCGTCGGGGCAGGCCCGGCGGATGCGGCCGCCCTCGTGGTCGGGATCGGCACGCTCGGTCAGCGGGCTCGCGCAGCGCGGGCAAAAACGGTAGTCGGCGGTGGTCATCGAATGAACATGGCGGACGCCGGACGGACGCCCGCAGGGCGGCCCGCGCGCCCGCTCGGCGCGGGAAAGGCCTCATTTTAGCGAGTTTGCCGACGACAGGCGTCCCCCACCCACGATGCATGCCGATCCGCGCCGATTGCCCGGTCATGCCCGACAGACCGCCAAAAGAAACAGGGGCTTCGCGTAGCCACGCGAAGCCCCTGCGAACGGCACTGTTGCGGCGAAGCCGAGCCGGCGACGGGCAAGCGTGCCGCCATCGCCGGCCGGCCGACCTATCCGGCCCGGATGCCGGACGGGCGCCGGGTCAAGGTCTCGAAGCGCCACGACGTGCCCGGGAAGCAAGCGCCACCGCAATGAACGCCGCCTCCCGGACCGAGACCGGCCGGTTACTCGCGGATGACGCCGAAGTCGAGGCCCGCAAGCGGCACCGCCGCGGCGCTTCCGGTCACGCTGTTGCCACGCATCGAGCCGAAGTTGAGACCGGCCAGCCCGCCGTAGCGCTGCCCGTAGCCGGCCATGTGCGCGATGAGGCTGCTCGAACTCGAACGTTCGATGTCGCCGAAGTTCTCGCCCGCGATGCCACCCAGCCATGCATTGCGCCCGCCGGACACCGTACCCGACGACGACGACGACGCGATCCCGCCGTCGTTTTCGCCGACGAGACCGCCGACCGAACTGTCATCGCCGCCCTTCGCCGAACCGGAAGCGCTGGACGCGACGATCGATGCGCCCATGAAGTTCAGGCCGACCAGGCCGCCGACGTAGCTATCGGCGCCCGCGACGACGTTGCCGCTCGCGCGGGTGCCCGTCAGCGTGCCCGCGTTCCGGCCGACGGCCCCGCCTGCGATGCTGGTCTCGCCAGCCGATACGTCGCCGGCCGCCGAGGACCCTGCCACGTCGCCGTGGTTCTCGCCCACGACACCGCCCGCGATGCTCGATGCGTCGGCGACGACCGCCCCGTAGGCATCAGATGCGCTCACGCTCTCGGTATTGACACCGACCAGGCCGCCCGCCTTGCTCCGCACACCGACCTTGACCGCCCCATAGGCAGACGACCCGTCGACCGTGCCGTCGTTCCAGCCGACGAGGCCACCGGCCTTCGCGTCGTCGCGCCCTTCCACCTTGCCATGCGCGTCCGATGCAATCACCTGGCCGATGGCGCCGTTGCGGCCGACGAGGCCGCCGAGTTCGCTGTCGTCGCCCGCCGACACGTTGCCGTTCGCCGTGGATGCGTTCACCGTGCCCGCGTTATACCCGACGAGCCCGCCCGCCACCGCGCGGTTGCCGGCCCGGACGTTGCCGTTCGCCGTCGACGCCAGGATCGTCCGCCGGTTGACGCCGGCAAGCGCGCCGACGATGGCCGACTTGCCAGCCACGACGTCGCCGCCGGCCGTCGACGACGCGATCTCGCCGAGGTTTTCCCCGACCAGGCCGCCTGCCTTGGCGTTGTCGCCCACGGTCACGCTGCCCGTCGCGCCGGACGCTTCGATCGACGCACTGTTGCGGCCGACGAGGCCGCCCGCCGTCGCGTAACGACCGCCGCGCACGCTCGCGGACGACGAGGACGCCCGGATGCTGCCGCCTTCGTTGGAGCCGACGAGGCCGCCAACGAGGCCGCCGACATACAGTCCGTTGGCGTTGCCGTCGGCCGTCGCGGTCGAGCTGACACTGCCCGCGGCCGTCGCGGCCGTGATGACGCCGCGGTTGACACCGACCAGACCGCCGGTGCCGCCGACCGACTGGCTGCTGACCTGTACGTCGGCATGGCTGTTGCTGATGGTCGCCTGACCGCGATCCGGCCAGATGACGGTGATGTTCTCGCCGGCCAGGCCGCCGACCGCCAACGCGTCCTTGCCGCCTTCGACACGACCCGAAACGGATGCGCGATCGATCCGGCCGCTCAGGTTGCTGCCGACCAGACCACCGACAATCGCCCGGCCGTCGCCGCGCACCATGACGTCCCTCGCCTTCACGTTCGTGATGTCGCCCGTGTTGTAGCCGGCCAATGCGCCGACGCTGACGGGGCTGCCGTAGGCCTGACCCGACGTTCGCGCCGTGATTTTCTCCAGCGTGAGGTTGGCGATGCGGCCGGCATTGGACGCAAACAGCCCGACGACCGCTACGCCGGGATTCACGACCGACAGGTTGCCGATGGTATTGCCGAGGCCGTCGAACACGCCGCCGAATGCGCTGTTGCCGCCGAGGCTGCGGAACTGCGCGCCGTTGCCGTTGATCGCATTGCCCAGTACGTAACGGCCGTTCAGGTTGCCGTCGACGCTACGCAGCCCCGCGAGATCGTGAATCACGCGATATGCTTCGCCGTTTGCCGAGAACGATGCGTGGCCCCCCGACAGCGTGACCACCGCATCGTCGTTTGTCAGCGTATGCCCGCTGCCCGAATTCAGCTCGAGGTGCGCGTTTTCACCCGTCAGCGTCAACTTGTTGCCGATACGGATGCGCTTCTCCGCATTCACGGCCACGCCGGCGTTCGCACCACTCGCCGTCACCGACTGCTTCAGGTCGACGTCGCCCTTTTGCGACGTCAGCGTCAGCGCGTTGTCGCTCGTCCAGGTCACGGCGTCGCCCACCGTCAGATCGCCCGACGTATTGGTCAACGCGACGTTCGTCGTGCCGAGGTTGCGCGACAGCGTCTGTCCGTCGACCGCGCTGCCCCCGGAACCGACGCCCGCGTTGGCCGCCTCGATCGCCCACCGGCCCGCGCGGCCCGATGCCGCGCGCGTATCCACCTGCGTGTCGCGCGCCACCGTCACCCGCTCGCCGCGCGTCGTCACCGTGCCGCCTGCCGTCGATGCGTCCTGCGCACTCGCGTCCAGCTTCCCGCCGACATGAACCTGGCCGCCATCCAGCGTGATCTTCCCGTCGCGGCTGCTCAGGCCCCTCGCCTCGATCGTGCCGCTGTTCTTCACCACCGAGCCCAGCAGATCGCCCGCCGCGCGCGCCGTCATCAGCACTTCACCGCCGTCCGCCTTCAGCAGCCCGCCGTTGTGCGCCTGCGCGTCCACCGCGCCGCCTTCCACCTGCACGCTCAGCAGCCCCTGGCCGTCGAAGTTCACATTGAACGCATTGCCCGCGCCCAGCGCCACGCGGCCCATCCGCGCGCGGATCACGCCCGTGTTCGACACCTGCGCACCCAGCAGCGCCACGCTGCCTTCGTCCGCTGCCGTGATCGTCCCTGCGTTCTCCACCGACTGACCCGATGCGCCCGCGAACCGATAGCGACCCGCGAGGAAATCCGCGTCGGACAGGTTCTGCGTCGACGCGACCAGCCCACCCACGTTCACCTGTGCCCCCGCGCCGAACATCACGCCGTTCGGGTTCACCAGGAACACGCGGCCGTTCGCGTCGAGCTGGCCATGAATCTGGCTGCCGTTTTCGCCGATCACGCGGTTCAGCGCGATCGACCGATTCGTCGGCTGGTGGAACGACACGCGTTCGCCGCCGCCCACGCTGAAGTCCTGCCAGTTCGTGATCAGCTTGTCCGTGTGCTGGTTGATCGACATCGTCTTGCCATCCGTCGACGTCGAGATGTCCGCCTGCCCCGACGCGATCACGCCACCCGTCGGCAGTGCAAACGCACTCGACGCGGCCAGCCCGAGCAACGATACCCCGGCTGCGGCGAGCAGGCGCGCGCCTCCGCTCGATTTACTGCGTCGGCGCGCGGTTTCCCCGACCGGGCACCAACTCCGTTGCACTTCGTTCCATACGAGTGAATAGGCCTTATTCATTCGGCATCCTCTTCATTTGGTTTTTGAATGCCCGCACGAGACGGGCGACGATCACGCTCGCTCAGAAATACTGAGCGGCCTGAACCCATACGCTCGGCGCGCGGTTCGGCGAGTCGCCCCCCCTGCCGAGCGGCAATGCGGCAGTCAACGACACCTGTCGGGTCGAGCCGTACCAGCTCGCGCCGAAGCCCACCGACTGCATGTGCTGCGTATTCCGTTCGCGCGTCCACGGATGCCGGTTGAGCTGGACGGCGCCCGCGTCGACGAACGTGCTGACCTGCCATCCCGGTGCGGCGAGATAACGCAGTTCCGCGCTTGCCTGCCAGCCCTGATCGCCGCTGCCTTCGCCGAGCGCATATGCGCGCACGCCGTACGGGCCACCCAGGCTGAATTTCTCCGACGAATCGAGATTGCGCGACGCAAGCTGGGCGCCCACCTGCGCGTACACCTGGAACCGGCTGCCCACGGCCTGAACGCGCTGCAGGTTCAGGTTCAGCTTCGTGAAGCTGCCGATCGCATGCGTCAGCTCGTTCGCTCCCAGCGCATCGGTACTGCGCAAGCGCCCGACGCCGAACATCAGCGAGAAGCCGTTCCGGCCGCCGCCCAGCCAGCCGTCCTGGCTGTTCCCGCTGAGCCCGAACGTCCACAGGCCGACATTCTTGTCGTTGTGCAACGAAAAGACGCCGTATTTGTCATGCAGGTTCTTGTTCTCGTACTGAATCTGGGCCGTAAGGCCCGCGTGGCGCGTGCGCACGACCGGCTGCGCGACGTACACGGTCTGCACGCTCGCGCGCCCGCTCGCGTCGAGATCGGAAAAGCCGCCTGCGAGCCGGTAGCGCAGCGACGAATACCCCACCCCGACCCGCGTCGATGCCGGTCCGACCGGTACCTGATAGGCTACGCGGTAATAGCGTTGCCGTTCATGGGTGACGAGGCCGCGCAGGCTCAGGCGATCGCCGAGCCGCAGCGGCGCATTGACATCGACGCTGCCGCCGACGCGGTAACGCCCCGTCGACGTGTCGCCGAAGTTGTCGAATTCGAGCGCCCCGGAAACGGGCGACACTCGCCGGGCCTCGACGACGAGATCGGTGGTGCCGGGCGCGTCGCCGGGACGCAACGTGCCGCGCGCGCCGACGCCGGCCAGATCGTCGAGCAGCAGCAGGCTGCGCTCGAGACCGGGGCCACGAACGACATCGCCCGCACGCAGTGCGGCGAGCGGCTGGCGCACCACGGCGTCGAATACGCGGGAATGGTTCTGGATCTCGATGCGGCCGTAGCGCCCTTCGGCGATTTCGATGCGCACGACGCCGTCGTCGATCTCCTGCTTCGGCAGATAGGCCCGTGCGAGCACGTAGCCGCGTGCGCGATAGAAGGCGGAGATCCGCTCGGTCGCACGCTGAAGATCGGCGAAGCTCAACGCATCGCCGGCCAGATCGGAGACGAGCGCCTCCAGCATCGCGCTGTCGAATACCGTATTGCCGCCGATCTCGAAGCCGCGCACAAAAACACGCGCCCCGGTTTCAGCAGGCGTCTGCGCGCCGCTGCCCGACGGCGCGATCTCGAGGTCGGGCGCGGCTTCCGGCGGCAGATCCGGCCGGGACGTTTCGATGTCGCGCATCGCAGCGCCAGCGTTCGGCACCTGCGCATACGCGTGCCCGAAGAGAATCGCGGCGCCCGTTCCCCACAGCAGCGACAGGCACATCGCGCGACCGGCGCCCACGGCCGCCCGCCGCATGCCGCGGGCTTCGATCACCCCGGCACACGCGCCGGCAGCGCGAGGACCTGCCACCCGGAAACGGCCGATGTCGTCACGACAACGGACGACGATTCTGATTGGTTCTACCCACACCCACATGCGTCACGGCACCCCGAGTCGAACTGCCGGATACGCTCCGACAATCAAATAATCCGGGGCATCCTACAGATCGTCAGTCCGTATGTATGTAGAGCAGGTACGAAATTCGCGCAGTATTTTTCGTTCAAATAGAGTCGCGTATCAACCGGCGCGGACATAAATATCGCAATCCTATTTATTTATCCCGGTCGATGCCGGCGTGCGACGGCGATCGCCGCAAAGCCCGCCGCCCCGGCCAGCAGCACCGCGGCCGCGAGCCAGAGTACCGGCGTGAACGACGCGTACCGCGCGACCAGCGGCGCCGCGACGAGCGGGCCGAGAATCTGCCCGACCCCGTACGACGCGGTCGCATAGCCCATCAGCCCGGCCGCGCGTTCGCCTTGCAACCGCCGCGCCTCGCGCATCGCGAACAGCGTGATCGCGGTAAACGGCAGGCCGAGGAGCGCGCTGCCGATCGAAAAGCCGGCCGCGTTCGGCCACACGATGCCCGCCGCGATGCCGAGCGCCTGCGTCGCGCAGCCGGCCGCCAGCAGCAGCCGGTTGTCCCAGTGCCCGGGCAGCCGCGCGGCGGTGATCGCGCCGACGATCAGCGCCGCGCCGAACATCGGCCAGAACAGGTCGGGCCACTGCGAACCGGCCGGCAGCGCGGCCCGTGCGATCACCGGCAGGAACGTCGCGGTGATGATGTAGCCGAAGCCCGGTGCGCCGTACAGCGCGACGAGCCACGCGGCGTCCGCGCGGTGGCCTCGCGTGCCGGCCCGTGCTGCCGGGGGGGCCGACCCGCCAGCCGCCGTATGCGGCACGGCGGCCGGCGGCATTGCCTGCGCGCGCGGGGCCGGGGCCGGGGTCGAGGCCGGCGCCGCACCGAACGTGCGCCAGATCGCGAGCGACAGCACGGCCGACAACGCCGCGAAGCCCAGCCAGCCTACCGCCGCACGCTGGCCGGCCAGCGCACTGCCGATCAGCCCGGTCGCCACGATGCCGACGCCCGGCCCCGCGTAGATCACCCCGCTCCATTCGGGCGCATGCAGCTCGGCCAGCCGCCGCAGCCCCCATTGCGACATGAACACGAACGTCCATGCGCTGACGACGCCCGCGACGAAACGCACGACGAGCCACACCGACAGCCAGTGACCGACGCCCATCGCGGCGGTCAGCAGCACGGTCGCCGCGAGCCCGAAGCGCACGATCCGCGCCGGTGCGACGCGCAGCGCCGCGCAACTGACCGCGCCGACGAAGTACCCCGCATAGTTCGCCGACGCGAGCCAACTGCCGGCTTTCAGGCCGATCGAGCCGTCCGCGAGCATCAGCGGCAGCAGCGGCGTGAACGCGAAACGACCGACGCCGAGTACGACGGCCAGGCCCACCATGCAGGCGAGCGCGGCCGCGCGGGCACGGCGGTCGGCCTGGTCGGACGAAAGGACGCGGGCGGCTGCGGTCAGGGCATCGAAGCGGGACATGGCGGCAAAGGCCGGCGCTTCGCGCACGCCGGCCGGATCGGAAATCGGAATGGGTTGATCCTAGCTTGACCAACCGTTCTCTAAAAATGAATAATTGAGAATCAACCCATCCCTCGGAGAGAATCATGGATCTGGCGGCGCTGGCGATCTTCCGGGCGGTCGTGCGCGAGAACGGCGTGACGCGCGCGGCGGCCAAGCTCAATCGCGTGCAGTCGAACGTCACGACGCGCATCAAGCAGCTGGAGGAAGAACTCGGCGCGGCGCTGTTCGTGCGCGACGGCCGCCGGCTCGTGCTGACGCCGGCCGGGCATACGCTGCTGCCGTATGCGGAGCGCCTGCTCGCGCTCGCCGACGAGGCGCGCGACGCGATGCGCGAGGACACGCCACGCGGCCGGTTGCGGCTCGGTACGATGGAAAGCACGGCCGCGAGCCGGCTGCCGGCCCTCCTCGCGCGCTACCACCATGCATGGCCTGACGTGTCGCTCGAACTGCTGACGGGCACGACGGGCTGCCTGATCGACCGCGTGCGCGACTTCGAGATCGACGCCGCGTTGTTCGCGCGCCCGCCCGAGCCGGACGCGCTGCCCGACACGTTCGAGACGGTGCCGATCTTCCGCGAGGATCTCGTGCTGCTCACGCCGCGCGGCCATCCGCCGGTGCACACGCCGCGCGACGTGATCCTGCCGACGCTGATCGCGTTCGAGCGCGGCTGCGCGTATCGCAAGTACGTCGAGCAGTGGTACGCCGCGCACGGCGTCAAGCCGGCGCGCGTGCTCGAACTCGGCTCGTATCACGCGATCGTCGCGTGCGTCGCGGCCGGCGCGGGCATCGCGGTCGCGCCGCGCTCGGTGCTCGATCTGCAGCCCGAGACCGGCAACATCGCCGCGCACACGATTCCCGAACTCGCAGGCATCGACACGCTGCTCGGGTGGCGGCGCGGTTATGCGTCGGCGGCGCTCGCCGCCCTCCGCGATGCGCTCACCGAAGCCACGCGGCAGCCTGGCGACGCGGCGAAGCCGGCCGCAACCGTGCCGGCCTGACCCTGGTTCGCGCGCCGCCGTGGCGATCGACGCGCACGATCTGCACAGCCTGCACAAACAAAACGACCCGACCGGCGCCTGCCGATCGGGTCGTTTTTCGATTCACGCGATGCCGTCAATGCGACGGCATCGCGTCGGTCGTGCAACGGATCAGAGCCGTTCTTCGATCCAGCCCTTCACGCCGGCCAGCGCGCCCGGCAGGTTCGCCGGTTCGGTGCCGCCCGCCTGCGCCATGTCCGGACGGCCACCGCCCTTGCCGCCGACCTGCTGCGCGACGAAGTTCACGAGCTCGCCGGCCTTGACCTTCTTGCTCGCGTCCGGCGTGACGCCCGCGATCAGGCTGACCTTGCCGCCTTCGACGGCCGCCAGCACGATCGCCGCGCTCTTCAGCTTGTCCTTCAGCTTGTCGACCGTTTCGCGCAGCGTCTTCGCGTCCGCGCCGTCGAGCGTCGCGGCCAGCACGTACACGCCGCCGATTTCGACGGCCTGCTGCGCGAGCTCGTCGCCCTGGCTCGACGCGAGCTTCGACTTCAGCGCGCCCAGCTCCTTCTCGAGCGACTTCACCTGCTCCTGCACCTGCACGATCCGTTGCGTGAGTTCCGACGGCTGCGCCTTCAGCGCGGCCGCGGCTTCGTTCACGCGTGCGTCGAGCTCCTGCACGTAGCGCACCGCGTTGTCGCCGGTGATCGCCTCGACGCGGCGGATGCCGGCCGCGACGCCGCCTTCGACGACGATCTTGAACAAGCCGATGTCGCCGGTGCGGTGCACGTGCGTGCCACCGCAGAGTTCGCGCGAGAAACCGAGGTCGAGCACGCGCACTTCGTCGCCGTACTTCTCGCCGAACAGCGCCATCGCGCCGCCCTTCACCGCTTCGTCGTACGGCATCACGCGCACGATGCCCGGCGCGTTCGCGAGGATTTCGTCGTTGACGATCTGCTCGACGCGACGGATTTCTTCGTCGGTCATCGGTGCGTTGTGCGCGAAGTCGAAGCGGGTTTTCTCCGCGTCGACGAGCGAACCCTTCTGCTGCACGTGCGCGCCGAGCACTTCGCGCAGCGCCTTGTGCATCAAGTGGGTGGCCGAGTGGTTGCGCTGCGTGCGCGCGCGGCGATGCGCGTCGATCTCCGCGCGCAGCACGTCGCCGACCTTAAGCAGGCCCTGCTCGAGCGTGCCGTGATGGCCGATCACGTCGGCCTGCACCTTCAGCGTGTCGGCCACCGTGAAGCGCGTCGCGGCGTTCGCGAGCACGCCCTGGTCGCCGACCTGGCCGCCCGATTCCGCATAGAACGGCGTATGGTCGAGCACGACGACCGCATCCTGGCCGGCCTTCACTTCGTTGACGGCCGAACCGTCGACGTACAGCGCGACGACCTTCGCGTCGTCGAACGCGATTTCCTCGTAACCGTGGAACGTGGTCTTCGCGCCCGAGTATTCGAGGCCCTGCGTGGCCTTGAACTTGCCGGCCGCGCGCGCCTGCTCGCGCTGGCGCGCCATCGCGTCGTCGAATGCCGGCTCGTCGACCGTCATCCCGCGTTCGCGGCACACGTCGGCCGTCAGGTCCAGCGGGAAGCCGTACGTATCGTGCAGCTTGAATGCGAGCTCGCCGTCGAGCACCTTGCCGCCCTTCGCCTCCACGTCGGCCAGCGCGGCTTCGAGGATCGACATCCCGTGCTCGATCGTCTCGAAGAAGCGCTCTTCTTCCTGGCGCAGCACGTCGGTCACGCGCTGTTCGGCTTCCTTCAGCTCCGGATAGGCGGTGCCCATCTCGGCGACGAGGTCGGCCACGAGCTTGTGGAAGAACGCGCCCTTGCGGCCCAGCTTGTAGCCGTGGCGGATCGCGCGGCGCACGATCCGGCGCAGCACGTAGCCGCGACCTTCGTTGCCGGGGATCACGCCGTCGACGATCAGGAACGAGCACGCGCGGATGTGATCGGCGATCACCTTCAGCGAGTTGTTCGTGAGGTCGCTGATCTCGGTCACGCGCGCGGCGGCCTTGATCAGGTTCTGGAACAGGTCGATCTCGTAGTTGCTGTGCACGTGCTGCAGCACCGCGGCGAGACGCTCGAGGCCCATGCCGGTGTCGACCGACTGCTTCGGCAGGCGCGTCATGTTGCCCTGCGCATCGCGGTTGAACTGCATGAACACGAGGTTCCAGATCTCGATGTAGCGGTCGCCGTCTTCTTCGGGCGATCCCGGCGGGCCGCCCCACACGTCCGGGCCGTGGTCGTAGAAGATTTCGGTACACGGGCCGCACGGGCCGGTGTCGCCCATCGTCCAGAAGTTGTCCGACGCGTAGCGCGCGCCCTTGTTGTCGCCGATCCGGATGATCCGCTCGGTCGGCACGCCGACTTCCTTCGCCCAGATGTCGTACGCCTCGTCGTCTTCCTGGTAGACGGTCACCCACAGCTTGTCCTTCGGCAGCTGGTAGACCGTGGTCAGCAGCTCCCACGCGAACTTGATCGCGTCGTGCTTGAAGTAGTCGCCGAACGAGAAGTTGCCGAGCATCTCGAAGAACGTGTGGTGGCGCGCCGTGTAGCCGACGTTCTCGAGGTCGTTGTGCTTGCCGCCCGCGCGCACGCTGCGCTGCGCCGTCGTGGCGCGCGAGTACGGGCGCGGGTCCGTGCCAAGGAAGACGTCCTTGAACTGGACCATGCCCGAGTTCGTGAACATCAGCGTGGGGTCGTTACCGGGCACGAGGCTCGACGAGCGGACGATCGTGTGGCCCTTCGATTCGAAGAATTTGAGGAATTTCTCGCGGATTTCGGCAGCTTTCATGGCGTGCGGGGACAGTCTGGCAAAGACGGCTTCAAACGCCGGCGCCCTTGGGCGGCGCGCGGCGGCATGGATTCGGAAACGATCGATTATACGGGATCGGGGCCGGCTTCCGGGCAAAGCGCCGGCAAAGCGGCTCGGCCATCCGGACGGCCCGGCTGGGCCACCCGGATGGCCGATTCGCCTTAAGATGCTCGGCATGCCAATTCGCCTTGCCCGCCAAGGCCAGCCATGAGAGGAGACGATTCGACGATGGGTGCCCTGAGCCATATCCGCGTGCTGGACCTGACCCGCGTGCTCGCGGGCCCGTGGTGCGCGCAGACCCTTGCCGATTTCGGCGCGGACGTGATCAAGGTCGAGCGCCCGGGCGCCGGCGACGACACGCGCCACTGGGGGCCGCCGTACCTGAAGGACGCGGACGGCGCGGATACCGCCGAGGCCGCGTACTACCTCGCGGCGAACCGCAACAAGCGCTCGGTGACGGTCGACATCGCCACGCCCGAGGGCCAGCAGATCGTGCGCGAACTCGCCGCGCAAAGCGACGTCGTGCTCGAGAACTACAAGGTCGGCCAGTTGAAGAAATACGGGCTCGATTACGAATCACTGCGCGCAGTGAAGCCCGATCTCGTCTACTGCTCCGTCACCGGCTTCGGCCAGACCGGCCCGTACGCGCACCGCGCGGGCTACGACTTCATCGTGCAGGGGATCGGCGGCTTCATGAGCATCACCGGCGAACGCGACGGCGAGCCGGGCGGCGGCCCGCAGAAGGCCGGCGTGGCGATCGCCGACCTCGCGACCGGCCTCTATTCGACGATCGCCGTGCTCGCCGCGCTCGCGCACCGCGACCGCACGGGCGAAGGCCAGTACATCGACATGGCGCTGCTCGACGTGCAGGTCGCGCTGCTCGCGAACATGAACACCAACTTCCTCGCGAGCGGCAAGCCGCCGGTGCGCTGGGGCAACGCGCATCCGAACATCGTGCCGTACCAGACGTTCCAGACGCGCGACGGCTGGATCATCGTCGCGGTCGGCAACGACGGGCAGTTCCGCAAGTTCGTCGAGGCGGGCGGCCGGCCCGGGCTGGCCGACGACGAGCGCTTCGCGACGAACCCGTCGCGCGTGCGTCACCGCGACACGCTGGTGCCGATCCTCGCGGAGATGGTGAAGGCGCGCGACAAGGCCGACTGGATCGGCGCGCTCGAAGCGGCCGGCGTGCCGTGCGGGCCGATCAACGATCTCGACGAGGTGTTCGACAACGAGCAGGTTATCGCGCGCGGGATGCAGGTCTCGCTGCCGCATCCGTGCGGCGCGGACGTGAAGCTCGTGCGCAACCCGATCCGGATGAGCGCGACGCCGCCGGACGCGCGCACGGCCCCGCCGCTGCTCGGCGCGCAGACGGAAGACGTGCTGCGCGACATGCTCGGCTACGACGACGAGCGGATTGCCGCGTTGAAGGCGAAGCAGGCGATCTGAGCGGCGCGGCGGCGGGCCGGAACGGGGGGCACCCCGGCCGGTCAGCGCCGGGCCAGCGTATCGCAGCCGCCGGCCAGCGCCGCAAGCGCTGCGGGCAATGGCGAACGCACGACGGCTGCGTAACCGCCGTGCCCGGCGGACAGACTGTCGACGGTAACGGCGACCGCGTCCGAATCCGCCGCGGCCAGGAAGACGAGCGACGGCGGCGGCTCGGACGCGATGCGATCACGGATGTCCAGCCGCCCGATCTGCCGTGGAAATTCGCGCGCAAGGTCGGCCAGATCGACCTGTCGTTGCGCGACGATCGTCGAAAGGGGCCCAAGATGCGCGGCCAGATCCGCCGACGCCATGCATTGCCGGGGGGCACGGCCGTCTGCATAAGTCACCTGCACGGCGAACCGCGCCGCGGGCTGTGAGCGCTGCGCGGTCAGCGTCAGCGCGGCGGTCGTATAGGTCAGCGACATCACCTCGTCGGGCAGCACGCCGAACAGCTCAGTGCCGGGATCGATCCGTATGCGGCTGTCGGTCCAGTCGGCGACGCTGCGCCAGCCGAAACCGGCGAGCAGACCGACCAGCATCGCCAGACCCGGGATCGCGAATCGCATTGCCGATGCGCTCTTCACGATACCTGCACCACGGTTCCCATCGGAGCCCACTCGTACAGTCGTTTCGCATCGGTCTCGGCCAGACGTACGCAGCCGTGCGATCCGAATCAGTCGCTGACGGTATTGCGCGCCATTCTCACCAGCGACAGCGGCATCGGCCGTGGTACTGGTGAAGCGCTTTGCCGTCTCCCGTGAAGAACATCGCGTAATTCATTTGCACGTTATAGGCACGACTGCGATAGGTCGGGTATTTCCGCATGATGCGGAAGGCACCCCGATCGGTCGGATGCTCACTGTCTCCCGTCACACAGTCGAAGCGGAACACCCTCGCTGCCCCCCTCAAACGCCTCCACGCTCTGACTCGAGAGGTCGACGACGATTCGTTTCGCCGCCGACGATTTTTTTCCGCCGGTCTGCTGATTCCGCGTTGCGCTGCTCGACATGCCCGCTCCTCCCGATCGAATCGAATAGACCGTCACGTTACCGGCCCGGCCGATCACAAAGTCATGGGGTTCGTCACAAAATGCAGGCGGTTGCGCGTCGCGCCGACGACAATCGTACGGGCAGCAAGGCTCACAGCGCGCCGCGACGCATCGCATGAGATTCGCGCTTTGTTAAAAAAGGTGTCCGATTCGGTGAACCACGACCGGCAGTCAGTCCGTGGTCCCCATCGCATCGAGCCAGCCGCGCGCTTGCGGCCAGTCGCCGAGCCCGCTGTCCGCGTTGATGTGGCCGCGCGGCCCGAGGTCATGGAACGTGCTGCCCCACGCGTTCGCGCAGCCGCGTGCGAAGGCGAGCGAACCGTACGGATCGTCGCTGCTCGCGACCACGCAGGTCGGAAACGGCAGCCGTTCGCGTGGAATCGGGCCGAAGCCGTGCGCGTCGGCCGGAAACGCCGGCCCGGCCGGATCGGGCAATGCGACGAGCAGCGCACCGCGCACTTTCGCGAGCGCGGCCGGCCGCGCGTAGCGGGTCGCCCACCATGCGGTGGTCAGCGTACCGAGGCTGTGGCCGGCGATCAGCACGGGCCCACGCGCGGCTTCGACCGCCCGGTCGAGCGCGCGACACCAGCCGTTGCGGAACGCGTGGTCCCAGTCCGGCATCGCGATCCGCACGAAACGCGCATCGGCGCGCTCCCAGCGGCTCTGCCAGTGAAGCGGGCCCGAATTGGCGTAGCCCGGCAAGACGAAAACGACAGGGTCGGTCATGGAAGGGGGCGTCGACGAATGGAGTCGTGTTGTAGCGTCGACGCAGTGTCGCACACCCGCCTCTCCCTGATGGTGCCTGTCAAAATCCGGGGGATGTGCGTGACCTTCGAGCGGGTGGTGACGCACTCAGCCAGGCGTCACGACCCGGGGGCCGGCGGTCGGGTGCGCCCGCCGGCGTGAATCAGCGTACGCCGGCGCCCACCAGGCCGCCTGCCGCCGCGCCGGCCACCGTGCCGACCGGGCCGCCCGTGATCAGGTAGCCGAGCGCACCGCCCGCGGCCGCGCCGATACCGGCGTTACGCTGCGTATGCGTCATCGCGCATGCGCCGAGTTGCGACAGGGCCGCGACGATCACCGCGGTACGAACGAGAAAAGTGGTCTTCTTCATCATGATTGTTGGCTTCCTCCCGCCCCGCAAAATCGCGAACGGCGGCATTGAATCGGTGAAGCCATCATAGGAAAAGCCGAACGACGCCCGCAATCCGATTTACGTCGTGTTACAGCCGACACACACTCGATATATTGCGATACGCATCGCCAGCGGACGGCGCCCGACCCGCAGGCCGCGCGGGACGGACCCCGGTCAGGTAGAATTACAGGATTAAACCGGCGCGACGCGCCGACACAACCCTGACGCCAACCGCATGAGCACCGAACGCAACGACGCCCCCGCGGCTTCCAATTTCATCCGCAACATCATCGACGACGACAACCGCACCGGCAAATGGGGCGGCCGCGTCGAGACGCGCTTCCCGCCCGAGCCGAACGGCTATCTGCACATCGGCCACGCGAAGAGCATCTGCCTGAATTTCAGCATCGCGCGCGACTACGGCGGCGTGTGCCACCTGCGCTTCGACGACACGAACCCGGAAAAGGAAAGCGTCGAATACGTCGACTCGATCGTCGACGCGGTGCGCTGGCTCGGTTTCGACTGGCGCAAGGACGCGGTCGATCATCAGTATTTCGCGAGCGACTACTACGACAAGCTGTACGAATTCGCCGAGCTGCTGATCCAGCGCGGCAAGGCATACGTCGACAGCCAGAGCGCCGACGAAATGCGCGCGAACCGCGGCTCGCTGACCGAAGGCGGCAAGCCGTCGCCGTTCCGCGACCGCACGCCCGAGGAAAACCTCGACCTGTTCCGCCGCATGAAGGCCGGCGAGTTCAAGGAAGGCGAGCACGTGCTGCGCGCGAAGATCGACATGGCGTCGCCGAACATGAACATGCGCGACCCGGTGATCTACCGGATCCGCTATGCGCACCACTACCGCACCGGCGACGCCTGGTGCGTGTATCCGATGTACGACTACACGCACTGCATCTCGGATGCGCTCGAAGGCATCACGCACTCGCTGTGCACGCTCGAGTTCGAGGATCACCGCCCGCTGTACGACTGGGTGCTGAACGAACTCGCGGAAGCCGGCGTGTTCACGCGCCCGCTGCCGCAACAGATCGAATTCTCGCGGCTGAACCTCACGTACGCGATCACCAGCAAGCGCAAGCTGCTGCAGCTCGTCACCGAAGGCCACGTCGACGGCTGGGACGACCCGCGGATGCCGACGATCGTCGGCGTGCGCCGCCGCGGCTTCACGCCGGAGAGCATCCACCTGTTCTGCGAGCGGATCGGCGTGACGAAGATCGATTCGTGGATCGACATGAGCATCTTCGAAGGCGCGCTGCGCGACGACCTCGACGACAAGGCCGCGCGTACGGTCGCGGTGCTCGATCCGCTGAAGCTCGTGATCGACAACTATCCGGAAGACCTCGAGGAAGCGTGCACGGCGCCCGTGCATCCGCACCATCCGGACCGCGGCGTGCGCACGTTCCCGATCTCGCGCGAACTGTGGATCGAGCGCGAGGATTTCGTCGAGAATCCGCCGAAGGGCTATTTCCGGCTGTTCCCGGGCAACAAGGTGCGCCTGCGCTACGGCTACGTGATCGAGTGCACGGGCTTCGACAAGGACGCCGACGGCAACGTGACGGCCGTGCACTGCAACTACTTCCCGGACAGCAAGTCGGGCACCGAAGGCGCGAACACGTACAAGGTGAAGGGCAACATCCACTGGGTCAGCGCGAAGCACGCACAGCCGGCCGAAGTGCGGATCTACGATCGCCTGTTCAAGGAGCCGCACCCGGATGCGGGCGGCGCGAACTTCCTCGAGGCGCTGAACCCCGATTCGAAGAAGATCGTGCAGGCGTACGTCGAGCCGGGCAACGGCGACGTCGCGCCGGAAACGCGCCTGCAGTTCGAGCGCCACGGCTACTTCGTTGCAGACCGTGTCGATTCGAAGCCGGGCAAGCCGGTGTTCAACCGGATCGTCGGGCTGCGCGACAGTTGGGGCAAGCCTGCCTGACGGCCGGCTCCGCGCGGCGGCGGGCGGCTTCGCAAGCCGTCCCCGCTGCCTGCCCATGAAAAAACCGGCTCCAGGGCCGGTTTTTTCATGGGCGTGCGCCGAAGGACGGCAGGCGTCAATGGAAGCCGCGGCGTCCGTTCAGGCGCCCGACAACCGCCGATGCAGTTCCACCAGCGACAGCTTCGTGCGAAACAGCCGCGCGAGACTGCGGCTCGCATAGGTGTCGACGTCGCCCGGCGCGGCCCAGCGGTACGCGTCCATCTCGGGAATCATCGAGCCGTCGCGACGGCTCGGGAACAGCGACGTACACGTGCACCGCGCGGGATCGATCTCGCCTTCGGCCACCTGCACCGCGAACAGGTGCAGGTCCTTGTCGTGCCGGTACGCGAAGCGGCCGAGATCGAGCAAGCGGGCCGGCGCGAACTCGATGCCGGTTTCCTCGAGCAGTTCGCGCAGCGCGGCGTCGGCCGGCGTCTCGCCCGGCTCGCCCTGCCCCTTCGGGATGTCCCAGTGCGTGGTGTCCGTCGCGTGCGCGAGGAACACGCGGCCACCCGCATCGAGGATCACGACGCCGCACGACACCGTGCGCGGCGCGCCGCCCCGCTTCGTCACGTGCGTGCTCAGCGCTTCTGCAACTGCCACTTGCCCGCGGCCGTCTTGCAGTAGACGGGCTTGAGCGTCATCGTCTGGCCCTTCGCGGTGATTTCGGTCGCGATTTCGCGGCAGGTCTTGCCGTCCGTCTCGGTCGTGCTCGGCGTGAGCTTCGCATCAATCTGCGTGCCGCGGCCGCTGCTCTGCCATGTCGTGGTTTCGCCGTCCTTGCCTTCGTCGCGCGCCTGCACGACCGCCTTGGACAGCGACGCGCGATCGGTCTTGCTGAAATAGCTGATCGGCGTGTCGTTCAGGAAGTTCAGGTTGTTCTGTGCATGGGCGGGCAGCATCGCGGCTGCGCACGCGGCGCCGGCCAGCACGCGCGTGACGACGGAAAGGGATGCACGCATCGACATGTTTTTCTCCTTGGATGTTCGATCGAACGGCGTGGCGCATGCCGGCGAACCGGGGGCCGGCCCTCCGGCATGCGCCACGCCCGTCAGCGAGCGAGCATAGCATGCGTGCTGCGGTGAATGCCTTCTAGTGCCCGGCCGGCGCGGCCGTTTGCTGATATCCGTCAGTCAGCGTGCCGAGGAACGCGATCACGTCCTTGATCTCGGCGGCGTTCAGCGCCGGCGGGTCGCCGCGCTTGCGGTCGAACGGCGGCTCGCGGTTGATGTTCGGCCAGTAGCGCTTCGGCAAATCGTCGTAGATCTGCACCTTGCCGTGCACGACCGGGTAGAACTTCTCCGGATGGATGTCGCGTTCGACGTAGAAGCGCATCACGTCCTCGAGCGAGTGATAGACGCCGTTGTGGAAGAACGTCTTGCGCAGCGCGACGTTGCGCAGCGACGGCGTGCGGAACAGCCCGCAGAATTCGTCGCGCCCCTTCAGGTCGGTGCGTTCGGGGCCGCATGCGCCGAGATCGAAGAAGCGCGGGTCGCGATTGACCGGCAGCGCGCGGTTGCGCGGCACCGCGATCGCGATCAGCCCGAAATCGCTGAACTGCGGCGGGCCGCCTTCGAGCGTGCGCTGGCTGACGTGACAGCTCGCGCAGTTGCCCTTCTTCTCGTCGTTGAACAGTTGCAGCCCGTGCAGCTCCGCGGGCGTGAGCTGCGCGTGGCCGGCCAGATACGCGTCGTATTTGCTCGTGTACGGATCGAACAGCGCCGGCTGCTGCTGGAATGCGTCCAGCGCGCGCAGCACCGCACCGAACGTCGCCTGGTCGTCGCCGAGCACCGTGTCGCCGAACGCCTTGCGGAATGCATCGGCATACGGCGCGGCGCGAACCGCCTTCGCGACCCGTGCGGGCGAACTGCTCATCTCGAACGGCGACGTGAGCGGAATGCGCGCCTGCGCATCGCGCGTATCGACGCGACCGTCCCAGGTCAGCCCGCCGGTCGGACCCGCGTCGATGCTTTCGTCGCCTTCATCCGGCGAATCGTGGAAGTGTTCGCTGAACGGCGGGATGCCGCGCAGGTATTTCAGCGACGGCACCGCGCGAAAGCCGGTACGGTGCATGTCGTCGCCGCCGAGCTGCACCGACAGCGCGTTCGGCGGCCCGAACGCATGGTCGGCGCTGTGGCACGACGCGCAAGCGAGCTTGCCGGACCCGGACAGCGACGGATCGAAGAACAACTGCTTGCCGAGCGCCGTCATCTGCTTCACGCCCTCGAACACCTGCGCGCGCGTCTGCGGCTGGCCGGCCGGCGCGACCGCCGGGGTGGCCGGCGCGGCCTGGGCCGCCGGTACGACGGACGCGGCCGACGCAGTCGTGCCGGGCCGCGCATCGCAACCGGCGAGCGCCGCGAGCGCGCCGACCACCGCGAGCGTCGCCGTGGCAGGGATCAGCGATCGCGCGAACGCGATGGATTTCAGCAGGGTGTGCATCGTCGTTGTTCTGGTAGCGGTGGGCAATCGGCCGGAGCTTATGTCAGTTCCGTGACCGTTCAATGACGTTCGACCGACAGTCAATTGAAAGCGCCCCTACACCCGGCTGTCAAATCGGTTCCAGATAATGCGCGCAGCCGGGCGGTACCGCGAGGTTCGTGCGCCGGCCCTCCCGCCACCCGGTTCCCACACGCGACCAACGACGAATGAGAGAGAACATCGCATGAAGAAGCACGCCTGGATTCGCTGCACGCCGATCGCCGTCGCGGCCGCGCTCAGCCTGACCGCCTGCGGCGGCGACGACGTCACGCAGCAGGGCCTGTCGGCCGTCAAGAACGTCGTCGTGATCTACGCGGAAAACCGCAGCTTCGACAACCTGTACGGCAACTTCCCGGGCGCGAACGGTCTGCAGAACGCGACGGCCGCGAACTCGGTGCAGAAGGACCGCGACGGCTCGACGATGGCGACGCTGCCGAAGATCTGGGGCGGCCTGACCGCGACCGGCATCACGCCGGCGGTGACCGAGGCGATGACGGCGAACCTGCCGAACGCGCCGTTCGCGATCGACGATCCGAAAGGCTTCAACCAGTCGATGAGCATCGCGACGCGCGACATCGTGCACCGCTTCTACCAGGACCAGATGCAGATCAACGGCGGCAAGAACGACATGTACGCCGCATGGACCGATGCCGGCGGCCTGACGATGGGCCACTACACGGCCGATCCGTCGAAGCTGCCGCTGTGGAAGATCGCGCAGCAGTACGTGCTCGCCGACAACTTCTTCATGGGTGCGTTCGGCGGCTCGTTCCTGAACCACCAGTACCTGATCTGCGCGTGCGCACCGTACTACCCGAACGCCGACAAGAGCCCGGCGGCCGGCAAGATCGCCGTGCTGAATGCCGACGGCAAGTCGCTGAAGGTCGCGACGAACTCGCCGGCTTCCGCGCTGAGCGGCCCGCCGAAGTTCGTCAACGACGGCGCGCTGACGCCCGACTTCTACGGCATCAACACGATGCAGCCGGCGTATCAGCCGAGCGGCAACAAGGCGGCCGCGGGCGGCGACCCGCTGCTCGCCGACCCGGCCAATCCGTCGACGATGCCGCCGCAGACGGCGACCAACATCGGCGACCTGATGACCAACGCGGGCGTATCGTGGGCGTGGTATTCCGGCGCGTGGGGCCAGGCGCTGCAGGCGAGCCAGAACGGCACGTCGAACGTGATCTACGGCGCCGACCTGTCGACGCCGAACTTCCAGCCGCACCACCAGCCGTTCAACTACTTCGCGAACCAGGCGCCGGGCACCGCGAGCCGTGCGCAGCATCTGCTCGACGGCGGCGCGAACGGCGCCGAGTTCATCAAGGCGATCGATGCGGGCGCGCTGCCGCAGGTGACGTTCTACAAGCCGCAAGGCAACCTGAACGAGCACCCGGGCTACACGGACGTCACGTCCGGCGACCAGCACATCGCCGACGTGATCGCGCACCTGCAGGCCAGCCCGCAGTGGAAGAACATGGTCGTGGTCGTCACGTACGACGAAAACGGCGGCTTCTGGGATCATGCGACGCCGCCGAATGCCGATCGCTGGGGCCCGGGCACCCGCATTCCGGCGCTGATCGTGTCGCCGTATGCGAAGAAGGGCTTCGTCGACCACACGCAGTACGACACGGGCTCGATCCTGCGCTTCATCACGCGCCGCTTCTCGCTGCCGCGCCTCGCGGGCCTGCAGCAGCGCGACGACGCGCTGAAGGCGAACGGCGCGCAGCCGATGGGCGACCTGACGAACGCGCTCGCGCTGTCGCCGAACCTGTAACGGCATCGCCGTCACCGCGAACGCGGCCGGCCATGCTGCCGGCCCGGACGAACGAAGGACAGCCCCGCAGTTCACGGGGCTGTCTTTTTCAAGCCGCGTGCGGGTTGCCGCGCGCCGCGGTCACCAGCCGTACTTCAGCTCGACGCCGACGTAATCCGCGTTGTGCCCGCCCGCCTGCCGGATCGCGTCGCCGACCTGGAAATGCACGGCCTCCACCGCGCCGATCAGGTTCGCGGCGATCGTCCAGTCCGCGCGCAACTGCACGTACATGCCCGTCCACAGGCCGCCCTTGCCGGCGGTGCCCGGCACCGGGATGTTCGGCTGCTGATAGACGGCGTCGCCGGTCGTCTCGCGCCACTGGAAGCCCAGCGCACCGAGCAGCGACAGGTTCGCCGCCGGTTTCAGCGTCACGGACGGCTTCACGTGAATCAGGTTCGCGTAACTCGTATAGCCGGCCAGCGTGAAGTAATAGCCGTTCGGAAACAGCGGATTGAAGGTGCCGATGCGGCCGTCGTGCGGATGCCGGTCGCCCGATGCCGCGTCCACCTGCAGCGCGATGCGCGGCGACCACGGCGCGTCGAGCCTGTAGCCGGCGATCGAACCGACGGCCCACGCGCCAATCGTGGCGTTGCCGACCGTGCCGGTCTGCAGCATCGTCTCGAGATCCCAGTCGAAGCGCCCGTGCGTGCCCGTGTAGCGGACGTCCCATACGTCGCGATGCTCGGGGCCGCTCGCGTCGAGGAAACGCGCGCCGCGGCGGTTGTAGCGCGACCAGTAGCCGGACAGGTCGCCCGGCCCGACCGACTGACGCTCGAAACGCACGCCGCTGAACGTGAGATCGCGATTCGACACGTCGTCGAAATCGGATGCGTTGCGGTTCTGCACCGGCTGCGTCGCATAGCCGATGAAGCGCCACTTGCCGTATTCGTAATCGGCCCACACCGCATCGAACGCGAGCCGCACGTTCGGGCCGTCGCGCGCGGCGATGAAGCGCTGCAAGTCGAACGCCATCTCCTGCCGGCCGACGCGGAACTTGACCGTGCCGCCGCCAAGCGCGCCCGTGTAGGTCGCGAATGCCTGTTCGAGATCGAGCGGGTTTTTATCGACCGGCGACACCGTGTTCTTGCCGAACGCGCGTGCGTCCTGCAATTGCGCGAAGAACTGCCAGTGCGGGCCGAGATGCGCATCGGCATGCACTTCGACGCGCTGGATCACGTACGTATCCGATTGCGCGGAGCCGATGCCGAACAGCGGTGCGTCGTTGGTCTCGAGCCGCTCGCGCAGGTTCACGCCGAGCGACAGATAGGATGACGGATCGTTGCCGAGCGGGATGGTTTTCAGCCCGTCGAGCGGCGCGCGCGGCACGCAGGGATTCGCAAGCACCGACCAGTCTTCCTGCCAGCGGTTGAACAGAACGGTCGGGCGTTTGGCGGTGCACGTCGATGCGGTGGCCGCCGCGGACGTCGAGGCCGGCGACGCAGTCGATGCCGGCGCCGGTTCTTGCGTCGACGTCGACGCAACCGCCGTTTCCGCGAACGCCGCGTCGGCGCCCGCGCACAGCAGCCCCGCGACGATCGACACGCGCGCGGCCTGCTCGAAGCGGCGGCCGTGGCGTCGCCTGCGTCGCTCGCTCATGCACGCTCCTGCGTGGGCGTACCGGCTGATTGCGCCGCGCACAGCGCAAGCGTCGCGAGCGCGCCGACGGGCACCAGCAGCGCCAGGAATCCGACGTAGCGGAACCCGATCGCACCGCCCGCCGCGCCGAGCGCGAACGCGACGATCGCCGGCAGCATCTTCGCGAAGCGTGCGCGTGCGGTGGCGCGCACGCTGTCCGCCGTGCCGGGCGACAGCATGTCGACGGCATCCAGGATCGCCTGCGTGACGTTGCCGGTCATCACCGTGTTCGGCACGCCGCCCGCGCGCGCGATCACGCGCGGATGCGCGTTCTGCACGCCCATCGCGAACGTGCCGACGATGCCGGCCACGAGCGCCGCCACGCTGTCGGGCTGCGTGACGGGCGTCGCCCACACGCCGGCCGCGCAGAAGCCGAGCAGCAGCACGGCCTGCACCGTATGCAGCACGCGCGTGCCCTGCCACGCCGGCCGCGCGGCCATCGACCGCGCGATCAGGCTGCTCGCGATCACGCCGCACACGAACGCCGGAAACACGCTGAGCTTCAGCACGACACCCTGGCCGAAGCCCGCGAGGCCGGCGCCGATCAGCACGAAGTTGCCGGTCACGTGCGCGGTGAAGAGCCCGAACAGCGCGACGAAGCTCAGCGTGTCGACGAAGCCGGCCACCGCGGCGAGAATCGTGTCCTCGTGCTTCATCGCGCCGCGCTCGCGTGGATCTCGGCGACGTAGCCGCCGGGGAACTGCACGAGCGCCGCATCACGGCCGTCCGACTTGAACGGCGGCACGAGCACGGTTACGCCCGCGGCTTCGGCCTGCTTCAGCGTCGCGGCGAGATCGGGCACGTCGTAGCCGGTCATCTCGCGGCCGAACGGGTAAGGCAGATGGCCGTCGGTCACCAGCACGGTCATCTTGCCGAAACCCGATTCGATCCGAATGCGGCGGTACGTATCGTCCGGCCGGCCGATCTCGATGCCCGGCGCCTTCAGGGTGTCGGACACCACCTTGCCTTTCGAGAACTTGACGAAGTCGTGCACGAACTTGCGGACGCTTTGCGGCGACACGTAGACGCGATTCTCGGGGACGGTCTGCAGTGCGTCGTAATTCGGCGCCTGCGTGTGCCAGTACAGCTGCATGTTCACGCCGCCCGCCCATGTGACGATCGCGTCGCGGCCGATCGGATCGGGAAACGTGTCGACGATCACGTCGGCACCGTGCTCGCGCGCGGACTTCACGGCGACGTCCATGTCGGTCACGAGATAGCCGGTACGCTCCGCGCAGAACGGATACGGGATCGGCGTCTTGAAACCGAATACCGAGATCGTGCCGACCGGTGTCAGCACGAGTTGCGACATCGTCTGGCTCGGCGTCGGCGTGACCTGGAACACGCCCTGCTTCGACTTCTTGCCGCCGAACGTCGCGACGAAGCTGTCGGTGAAGCGGTCGAAGTCTTCGGGTGCGACGCACACGTGGGTCGTGTCGTACTGCGGGCCGACCGCCACCGTCGGCACGACCGCGGGCGGCGCCGGCGGTTTCGCGAACGTCACGGGCGCGACGGCGAGGCCGCCCGCGAGCATCGCGGCGAGCAGCACGGAACGAACAGATTTCATCACAGGGTTTCCTGGTTGTTGCATCGTCATCGAATGGAGCGGCCATCATCGGCCGGTTGCCGCGCATCGTCGAGCACGGTCGCGAGCACGAGTGCCGCGATCAGCCCGAGATGCTCGAAAAAGCTGTTGAGCGCCATGAACCGTTCGGCGCCGGAACGGTTCCAGAAATCGTTCGCCACGAACATCGCGACGAGCGTCAGCATACCGAGACTGCCGGCGCCCACCCAGGTGAAACGGCGAAACACCACGCACAGCGAGCCGGCGATCTCGACCGCGATCGCGAGCGCCGCCCACAGCGCGGCCGGCTGCAGGCCGAAATGCGCCTGCTCCGCGACCGCGCCGTGGAAGTCCAACGCCTTCGCGACGCCACCGAGCAGATAGGCGGACACCAGCGCGACGCGCGCGAGCGGCAGGACCCACGGCTGCGCGAACAGCACGCGGAGCCACGAGGGGGTGCGGTAGACGGGGCGCGTCGTCATGTCAGACCGCCCAGCACGAACAGCCGAACGCGCCCCAGAAGCCCTTCGCATCCGACGTCGGCAACGTGCTTGCCCATGCGCTCGCGTGCGCATGCTGGTGAAGGTTGCATTCATTCGCGCAGCCGCACATCGCGGCGGCCGCCGCGCGTTGCAGCGGCGCGCCGTTGCGCTGCGTCGCGCCCCATCCGCCATAACCGCCGAACTCGCGCACCGGCGACCAGTCCGGCATCGCCGGCGGGATCGGTGCGTCGTGCGACGCGAACGGCCCCGCGCCCCACACGATCTTCCCGTCGACCACCGTCAGCAACGCGGTCGTGGCGGCGATGTCGTCCTCCGCGCATGCGAAGAAATCGCGATCCGGGACCACCAGGTCGGCAAGCTGCCCCACCGCGATGCGCCCCTTCTTGCCCTCCTCGTTCGAGAACCACGTCACGTACTCGGTCCACATCCGCAGCGCGGTTTCGCGATCGAGCAGGTTGCGCTGCGGATACATGCGCATGCCGCCGACCGTCTTGCCCGTCACGAGCCATGCGAGCGACACCCACGGGTTGTACGACGCGACGCGCGTCGCGTCGGTGCCGGCCGACACCTTCAGCCCCTTGGCGAGCATCTTCGCGACCGGCGGCGTCGCCTCCGCGGCTTGCGCGCCGTAGCGCTCGACGAAGTATTCGCCCTGGTACGCCATCCGGTGCTGCACCGCGATGCCGCCGCCGAGCGCGGCGATCCGGTCCATCGATTTCTCGGTGATCGTTTCCGCGTGATCGAAGAACCAGTTCAGCCCTTCGAGCGGGATGTCCTCGTTGACCTTCTCGAACACGTCGAGCGCGCGGCTGATCGTTTCGTCGTAGGTCGCGTGCATGCGCCACGGCCAGCGGTTTTCCGCGAGCACGCGCACGACGCCTTCGAGATCGTCCTCCATCTGCGCGGGCAGGTCCGGCCGCGCGACGCGGAAATCCTCGAAGTCGGCCGCCGAGAACGCCAGCATCTCGCCGGCGCCGTTATTGCGGAAGTAGTCGGTGCCGTCGTGGTACTTGACGCTCTTCGTCCAGTTCACGAAGTCTTCCTTCTCCGCGTTCGGCTTCTGCGTGAACAGGTTGTACGCGATCCGGATCGTCATCTCGCCCGCGTCGTGCAGCTTGCGGATCACTTCGTAATCGTCGGGATAATTCTGCGAACCGCCGCCCGCGTCGATCACGCCCGTCACGCCCAGCCGGTTCAGCTCGCGCATGAAATGGCGCGTCGAGTTGTACTGATACTCGAACGGCAGCTTCGGCCCCTTCGCGAGCGTCGCGTAGAGGATCGTCGCGTTCGGATTCGCGAGCAGCAGGCCGGTCGGGTTGCCCGCCGCATCGCGCAGGATCGTCCCGCCCGGCGGCTCCGGCGTGTCCTTCGTGTAGCCGACCACCCGCAGCGCCGCCGCGTTCAGCAACGCGCGATCGTACAGGTGCAGGATGAACACGGGCGTGTCCGGCGCGACCGCATTGAGTTCGTCGATCGTCGGCAGCCGCTTCTCCACGAACTGGTGTTCGGTGAAGCCGCCGACCACGCGCACCCACTGCGGCGCGGGCGTGATCGCGACCTGCTGCTTGAGCATCTCCATCGCGAGCGCGAGCGACGGCACGCCGTCCCAGCGCAGTTCCATGTTGTAGTTCAGGCCGCCGCGAATCACGTGGCAGTGGTTGTCGATCAGGCCCGGCAGCACGCCGCGGCCGCCGAGATCGACCACCTTCGTCGCGCGGCCCGCGAGCGGCATGATCTCCGCATTGCCGCCGACAGCGACGAAGCGGCCGTCCTTGATCGCGACGGCGGCCGCGATCGGGTTCGCACGATCGAGCGTCGTGATGCGCCCGTTGTGCAGGATCAGATCGGGTTGAGTATCGGTTGCGCTCATTGACATCTCCTCGATGCGTTCAGAAGCCGAGCCAGTGACGAACCGGCGCGATGGCCTGCACGCCGACCAGCATGCCGGCGAGGCCCACCAGCGCGATCAGCGGCGGCGCAGGCGAACGCACCTTGATCACGCTGTACACGACGCCGATCAGCACGCCGGCGCCCAATGAAATTAGATAAGATTCCATAACGATTTTCCTCCCGGCCGGATTAGAATGATCCGCATCGCATCGGCCGCATGCCGCGCTGCCCTCGCATCCGTTTCGCTTCCCTGCCATCCGCTCCGACCATGCAACACCTTCCTGATCTCGAAGCCTGGGCCATCTTCGCGCGCGTCGCGGAGACGGGTTCGTTCGCGAAAGCCGCCGAGCAGCTCGGCGTCTCGCAACCCACCGTGTCGAAAGCGATCGCGCGCCTCGAAAAACGCCTCGGCGCGATGCTGCTGTACCGCACGTCGCGCAAGCTGTCGCTCACGCCGACCGGCGAACTGCTGCGCGACCGCGCGATCCGCCTGCTCGCCGATGCGGAACTGATCGAAAGCGAGGCCACCGCGCAAGCGCTCGAACCGCACGGCCTCGTGCGCGTGAACGCGCCGATGTCGTTCGGGCTGCACCATCTGTCGCCGGTGTTGCCCACGTTTCTCGAGCGCTATCCGCGCGTCGACATCGATCTCGTGCTCACCGATCACATCGTCGACATCGTATCGGGCGGCTTCGACGTCGCGATCCGCATCGCCGAGCTGAGCGATTCGACGCTGCGCTCGCGTCGCCTCTGCGCGGTGCGCCGGCCGCTCGTCGCGTCGCCCGCGTATCTCGACCGGCGCGGCCGCCCCACGCATCCGCGCGACATCGAACAGCACGTGTGCCTCACGTATACGAACCTGCCGACACCCGAGCACTGGCGCTTCCGCCATTCGGCATCCGGCGAGGATGTCGGCGTGAACGTGCACGGCCGCATTCGCACGAACAATGCGGACGTGATCCTCCCCGCCCTCGTCGGCGGTCACGGCCTCGCGCTGCAGCCCGAGTTCCTGGTGTGGGACGAACTGCAGCGCGGCGCGCTCGAGGAAGTGATGAGCGACTGGAAGATCGCCGACATCAACGTGAACCTCGTCACGCCGCCCGGCATGCTGCGCGCCGCGCGCGTGACGGTGCTGCTCGATTTCCTCGCCGAACATTTCTCGCGCGCGCCGTGGGCGCTGCCCGCCGCCTGACCGCGCGACGGCCGACGGCACGCGATCGCCGCGGCAACCGTCGCGGCGATCGCGGCCGGCAGCGCGTTACTTCGCGGGCACGGCCGGAATCGACTCGTGCGGCGTCGCGGTACGCTGCGGCGCCTTGTGGACCATCGTGTACGCGTAATCGACGCCCATCCCGTACGCGCCCGAATGCTCCTTCGCGATCGCCATCACCGCGTCGTACGAATCGCGGCGCGCCCAGTCGCGCTGCCATTCGAGCAGCACCTGCTGCCACGTGACCGGCACCACGCCGGCCTGCACCATGCGCTGCATCGCGAAGTCGTGCGCAGCCTGCGTCGTGCCGCCCGATGCATCGGCCACCATGTAGATCTCGTAGTCGCCTTCGAGCATCGCGCACAGCGCGAACGTCGTGTTGCAGACTTCGGTCCACAGGCCCGACACCACCACCTTCTTGCGGCCGTTCGCGGCAAGCGCGTCGCGCACCTTCTGGTCGTCCCACGAGTTCATCGACGTGCGTTCGAGCGTCTTCTGGTTCGGGAACACGTCGAGCAGCTCGGGATACGTGTGGCCCGAGAAGCTGTCGCTTTCGACCGTCGTGATCGTGGTCGGGATGTTGAAGACCTTCGCGGCCTTCGCGAGCCCGACGACGTTGTTCTTCAGCGTCTGCCGATCGATCGACTGCACGCCGAACGCCATCTGCGGCTGCTGGTCGATGAAGATCAGCTGGCTGTTCTGCGGCGTCAGTACTTCAAGTTTCGGGTTGCTCATGGCGGATGGGTCCTGTGAACGGAAAATAGGCGGCTGCCTCGACCGTGAAAGCGGGAGGCGCCCGGAATGCGTCGGCGCCGGATCGTCATCATCCGGGCTGAAACATTTAAGCCGCAAACGCGCGGCGCGAACACCCAAGGAATGGAATCGATCCGATTCCCGAATGGACGTCCGTTCGGGACTGCCCGCCCTTTTTTTCTTCACGTAAACCCGATACGCTTTCAGGACTTTGACGGTGCCGTTCCGGTGCCGCTCGGCCATCACGAGGCGCACCACCATGAAACCGTATGTCCTGTCGCTGCTCGCCGGCATCCTCGCCGGCGTCATCTACGGCGCGATCGGCGTGAACTCGCCCGCGCCGCCGGTCATCGCGCTCGTCGGCCTGCTCGGCATGCTGGCCGGCGAACAGATCCTGCCCGTCGCGCGGCGCATGCTGTCCGGCCATCGGCTGAACACCGCATGGCGCGACGCGAAGTGCAGCCAGCACATGTTCGGCGCGTTGCCGGGCGGCGCCGCGAACGACCGCAAGCCTTCTTGATCCACTCCATCGCCGCCCGCCGCGCATGACCAACGTCGAGCTGTTCCATTACCTGTTGCTGTTGATCTGCGGCGCGGGCGCGCTCACCTGGCTCGCCGAGCGAATCTCGATTCCGCCGGCCGTCGTGCTGCTGCTCGGCGGCTGCGTGGTCGCCGTCGCCGGCAAGCGCGTGCCCGACATGGACCCGGCGCTGTTGCTCGCGGCCGTGCTGCCTCCGCTCTTGATGTCGAGCGGGTTCTACACCGCGTGGAAGGAATTCCGGCAGGAGCTCGCATCGATCGCGTCGCTCGCGCTCGGGGCCGTGGCGTTCACGACCGTCGCGGTCGCGCTCGCGGTGCATGCGGCGAATCCCGCGCTGCCGTGGGCCGCATGCTTCACGCTCGGTGCGATCGTGTCGCCGCCCGACGCGGTCGCCGCGAAGGCGATCCTCCAGCGCCACCCGCTGCCCGCGCGGCTCGTCGCGGTGCTGGAAGGCGAAAGCCTCGTCAACGATGCGTCGGGCCTGCTGCTGTACCAGATGGCCGTGTCGGCCGCGCTCGCCGTATCGATCACGGCGGCGAGCGCGACCGGCCTGTTCTTCTCGCTCACGCTGATCGGCATCGCGGTCGGCCTCGCATGCGGCCACGCGATGTGCTGGGTACTGCAACGCCTGCGCGAGCCGATGCTCGGCATCGTCGTGACGTTCGCGATGGCATGGGGCAGCTACGGGATCGCGGAAGCCGTGCACGGCTCCGGCGTGCTGTCGGTCGTCACCTGCGGCCTCGTGCTCGGCGTGCGCCAGCATCGCGTGTTCGGCGCCGACATGCGGATCAAGGCGAAGGCGACGTGGGAAGCGATCGTGTTCGTGCTCGACGCGCTCGTGTTCATCCTGATCGGCCTCGCGCTGCACGCGATCCTCGCGGGCGTGAACCACGAAGGCGCGGTGCTGATGGCCGGCCTGCGGGTCGCGCTGCCGGCGACGGCCGCCGCGATCGGCGCGCGCATCGTGTGGGTGTTCGTCGCGATGTGGCTGCCGGGCCGCCTGCGTGCACGGCGCGCGGGCCACGCGGCGTGGTCGTGGCGCGAAGCCGTCGTGCTCGGCTGGTCGGGCATGCGCGGCGTCGTGAGCCTCGCGGCCGCGATCGCGCTGCCGGCCAACTTCCCGGGCCGCGACCTGATCCTGTTCAGCACGTTCCTGCTGATCATCGCGACGCTCGTCGTGCAGGGCGGCACGCTCGCGCCGCTGATCCGTGCACTGAAACTGCGTCCGGCCGCGCGCCGCACGATGTCCGAACACGCGGTGCGCGCGCACACGTTCGGCGCGGCGCTTGCCGAGCTCGACGCGCGCGAGCAGCGCGGCGCCGGCCTCGAACGCGCATCGCTCGACCGGCTGCTGACCGAATACCGCAGCCGCGTCGCGTTCAACGAACGCGCGCATCGCGACGGTGCGGAGCCCGCGGACGTGCGCGCGCGAATGCTGCGCGTCGAGCTCGAGCTGGTCGGCGTGTCGCGCGACGCGCTGCTCGGCCTGCATCGCGAGGGCCGGGTCGACGACGCGGTGCTGCACCGCATAGAATCCGAACTGGATTTCGAGGAGCTGCGGCTGCAGCGCCTGCTCGAACCCTGACGTCCGG
Organism: Burkholderia sp. AU17457; assembly: GCF_002223255.1. NCBI lineage: Bacteria > Pseudomonadati > Pseudomonadota > Betaproteobacteria > Burkholderiales > Burkholderiaceae > Burkholderia > Burkholderia sp. AU17457. The sequence continues at coordinate 962,844 of NZ_NKFB01000003.1, read as the reverse complement.
CCTGCCCGGCAGGCCCGTCCCCTTTCCCCACCTGGAATTTCAATGAGCGAACTCACCGTCGAAGCGAGCATCGGCCCGGTCGATTACCTCGTCCACTTCACCGACGGCGTCCACCAGTGGCGCGCCGACGAACCCGCGTCGCTCGGCGGCGGCGATACGGCGCCGACGCCCGTCGCGCTGCTGCTGTCGAGTCTCGGCGCGTGTACCGCGATCACGCTGAAGATGTATGCGCAACGCAAAGGCTGGCCGCTCGACGAAGTGCACGCGAAGCTCGCGCACGAATCGGGCAGCGCGGGGAGCACGATCGTGCGCCGCATCACGCTCGACGGCGACCTGACCGACGAGCAGCGCGAACGCCTGTTGCAGATCGCGAACGCGTGCCCGGTGCACAAGATCCTCACGCACCCGATCGCGATCGACACGGCGATCGCCTGAGCGCCTTCCGTCACCGCCCCGCCACGAGATTCCCGCCATGTCCGCTCCGATCAAGACCCTGCTCACGCCGCGCGAAAGCGATATCGGCAACCTCGTCGTGCGCCGCGTGCTGCCCGCACGCGCCGCGCGCCTCGTCGGCCCGTTCATCTTCTTCGACGAGATGGGCCCGGCCGTGTTGCCGGCCGGCCGCGGCATCGACGTGCTGCCGCATCCGCACATCGGGCTCGCGACCGTCACCTACCTGTTCGACGGCTCGCTGATGCATCACGACAGCCTCGGCTTCCGGCAGAAGATCGTGCCGGGCGACGTGAACTGGATGACGGCCGGCCGCGGCATCGTGCATTCGGAGCGCTCGCCCGACGAGGATCGACCGCGCGAGCAGCCCGTGCACGGCATCCAGACCTGGGTCGCGCTGCCGGTCGAGCATGAAGACACCGCGCCCGCGTTCGTTCACCATGCGGCCGACACGCTGCCGTCGTTCACGCGCGACGGCGTGACGGTGCGCGTGATCGCGGGCACCGCGTTCGGGCGCGCGTCGCCGGTCGCCGTGTTCTCGCCGACACTCTATGCGTATGCGGCATTCGCGCCGGGCGGGCAGCTCGCGCTCGATGCGGAGCACGACGAACGCGGCGTGTATCTCGTCGACGGCGACCTGAGCATCGACGGCACGCCGCTCGCCCCGGCGACGATGGCCGTGCTCGAACCGGGCGCCACCGTCGCGCTGGCGAGTACGAACGGCGCACGCGTGATGCTGCTCGGCGGCGCGCACCTGCCGGGCGAGCGTTTCATCGAATGGAATTTCGTGTCGAGCGAACGCGCGAAGATCGATGCGGCGCGCGCCGCGTGGGCCGATCAGACGTTCGGCAAGGTGCCGGGCGAAGAAGACGAATGGACCCGCCAGCCGGAACGCAAGACGCAGTAGGCGGGTTCGCCCGACGAAGCCACGACGGCCGGCGATCATGCCGGCCGTCGTACGTTTACCGCTTCAATCCCATCAGCTTCGCGAGCGTCGGCCAGCGATCGAGCGACGCGTCGAACGCGCGGCGCGCCTGCTCGTCGACATAGCGCTCGGGATCGAGCGCGGGCAGATGCCGCGCGAGGCCGATCACGTCGTTCGGTTGCGACAGGCGATCGTCGTCGCCTTCGCCGGAAATCGTTACTGTTCGTCGATCCATACGCCGTCCGGAGTTTTCACCGCGTAACCCGCGGCGGTCTGCATCGTCACCGTGCCCTCGTTCTCGCCGATCATCCGCGTGCGCGGCAAATCGGTCGCGTATTGCGCGAGCGTCGCGCCCGGCTTGAACGGACTGTTCGACACGAGATTCGACAGCAACTGCGCGAGCGCGAGGAAGCTGGTCGGCTGCTCGATCACGGTCGTCGCGCCGTGGTTGCCGGCGAAGCCGACGAGCCGCACGCCGACCGGCCCGTGCACGATGCGCGGCGTCGGAATTTCGCGCAGCCCCGCGACCTGGTTCTTGTCGCCGCGCAACGCGGCGCCGTGCTCGGGCACGAACACGATCACCGCGCGGCGGCCCGATTGCGCGATCAGGTCGGCGAGACGGTCGAAGTCGGTCATCAGCTTCGTCGCGCGCTGCGGATACGAGTCGATGCTCGTCAGCGCGCTGCCGACGACGCGGTTGCCGTCGTGCAGGCTGATCGTGTTGTAGTACAGCGCGACGGGCCCCGGCACCGCCGCACGCTGCGCGTACCAGTTCGCGAGCGTCGAATAGTCGTCCTTGATCGCCGAGCCGTCGAACGCATGCATCGCGACCGGCGCGGCCGCGTTCGAGATCATCGGCGCATCGGCCACGCCGATGTTGTCGTGGATCACCTGCAGGAAGTTGTCGAAATGGCCGTCGTGGTTCAGCAGCGACTGCACCGTGTAGCCGGCGCCCGCCAGTTGCGAGAACAGATGGCACTGCTGCGGCGCGCTCTTGTACAGGTCCGCATGCGCCTCCTGCCCGCAGCTCGCGCGCAGCACGCGGATCGCCGCCGGGCCGCTGTAGCTCGCGGCCGTGCTGAAGTTCGTGAACAGGTAGTCGAAGTGGCTCAGCATCGGATGGTTGCGCACCTTCGCCGCATCGAGGTCGTCCCACGACAGCGAGCAGATGTGCAGCACGATCACGTCGAACTGCGCGGCCGGATCGCTGCCGAGATGGCCGAACGCGACCTGCCGCTGCGACTCCTGCGCACGGAACGTCGCGAGCGCCGCGTTGTGGTCCTCGGGCTGGTCGACGCGCGTGGCGCCCGCCGCGTTCGCCTGCGGCTGCGCCGGTGCGGCGACGCGCGCCATCAGGCCGCTGCCGGCCTGCCACAGCGGCATCACGACCAGCACGGCCACCACGAACGTCGCGACGCGCAGCCAGCGATTGACGATGAAATAGACGATCAGCACGCCGACGATCGTCAGCGCCAGCACGGGCGGCAACAGGCGCGGCAGCAGCTCCATCCAGTAGTCGAGGCGGAACGTGCTGACTTCGCGCGCGGCCTCCGCGAGACGGGCGAGCGGCGGCGCATGCAGTTCGCGCGCGAGCAGCGGCACCGCGATCGCGATCGCCACGACCTGCCGGACGATGCGCCACACGCGCGACCGGATCGGCGCGCTCGCCACGAGCGCCACCGCGAACGCGAGGTTCGCGAGCCAGAACGGCTGCAGGCGCCCGGTCGCGAACAGCGCGAACTTCAGGATGAAATACAGATTCCAGAACGTCATCTAACCCACTCCATGATGCGCGCCGCGTCAGTCGCGCGCGCGATCGAGTTTCGGCGCAAGCATGGCCTGCACGCCGCGCGCCGCACCCTTCCACATTCGTACATAGCCGTCCAGCCCGATCCGCAGCACTTCCTTGAGCCCGCCGAGCGGCGTGTCGGGCCGCGCGCTTTCGTGCCAGTCGAGCCACGCATCCGCGCGGCCGAACGTGCATTGCACGAGCTGGCGTTCCTGCTCGAGCGTCAGTTCCTCGAAGCTCACGCCGACATGGGTCGGCGTCGCACGGGTCACGCGCACCGGGAACGGAAACGCGCGGTCGCCGCGCGTCACGCACACCGTCAGCGTGTCGCCGACGGCGAGCGGCAGCCCCGGCACCGCTTCGAGCCCGAGGCCGCCGGTCGAATAGTCGCTCGTGAAGCACGCGGCGGTCGAGCCGTCGGCGAGCAGCAGCATCGCCGGCACGCGCATCGCGATCCGGTGCGTGACGCGCACCTGCTTGGTCTCGCGCGCGACGGCCAGCGCCGCACCGAGCATCGCGAGGTTGTAGACGGTCCAGCCGAGCGTGATCAGGATCGTCGACGCCTCGTCGCCCTGGTCGGCCACGAGCCGCCACAGGCCGGCGACGATCGCGAGCACGTTCAGCGCGAACAGCACGAGATACGGCTTCGACGTCGACCAGTCGACATAGCCTTCGTCGATCTTGCCGCCCTTGTCGGTCACGTTGAACTTGCCGTGCTTCGGGCTGAAGAACGCGACCGTGGTCGGCAACGCGATGTACCACGCGAGCACCGATTCGTAGACCTCGGCCCAGAACGAATGACGGTAGCGCCCCTGCATCCGCGAGTTCGCGACGTTCGCGAGCACGAGGTACGGGATCACGTAGCTCGCGAGCGCGAACGACGACGCGTTGATGAAGTACAGGTGGAAGAACAGGTACGCGAGCGGGATCGTCAGGAACACCAGCCGCGGAATCCCGTAGAAGAAATGCAGCATCGCGTTGCCGTAGCAGATCCGCTGGATGAACCCGAGCCCGCGCCCGAGGAACGGGTTGTCGATGCGGAAGATCTGCGCCATCCCGCGCGCCCAGCGCGTGCGCTGCTTCACGTGGCCGGCGAGGCTTTCGGTCGCGAGGCCGGCCGCCTGCACGGTCGGCAGGTACGCCGACGTATAGCCGCGCCGATGCAGCTTGAGCGCCGTGTGCGCGTCCTCGGTCACCGTCTCGACCGCGACGCCGCCGACCTCCTCCAGCGCGCTGCGCTTGAGCACCGCGCACGATCCGCAGAAGAACGTCGCGTTCCACAGGTCGTTGCCCGACTGCACGAGGCCGTAGAACAGGTTGCCCTCGTTCGGGACCTCGCGGAACGTGCCGAGATTGCGCTCGAACGGATCGGGCGAGAAGAAATGGTGCGGCGTCTGCACGAGCGCGCATTTCGGGTCGCGCAGGAACACGCCCATCGTCGTCTGCAGGAACGAGCGCGTCGGCACGTGATCGCAGTCGAAGATCGCGATGTAGTCGCCGTGCGTCTTGGGCAGCGCGCGGTTGATGTTGCCGGCCTTCGCGTGAAGGTTGTCGTCGCGCGTCAGGTAGTCGATGCCGGCCTCGGCCGCGAAGGCCGCGAACTCGGGGCGCCGGCCGTCGTCGAGCAGGTACACGCGCAGCTTCGCGCTCGGCCAGTCGATGCTCTGCGCGGCGAACACGGTCGGCTTCACGACCGACAGCGGCTCGTTGTAGGTCGGGATATAGACGTCGACGGTCGGCCAGGTGTCCGGATCGTCGGGCAGCGGCACGATCGGCCGGTCGAGCGGCCACGCGGTCTGCACGAAGCCGAGCAGCAGGATCATCCACGTATAGGCTTCGGCGCCGTACAGCAGGTAGCCGGCGACGGCTTCGACCGGGCTGCGGAAGTCGAGCGTCTGCGTCGTGCGCCACCACACGTAGCGCAGCGTGGCCAGCAGCGCGAGCGACGCGAGCGCGAGGGTCGGCAGATGGCCCGGCAGGCGGCGCAGCGCGAGCGCGAGCACCGCGACGATCGCGAAGAACGCGAACTGCGCGCCGGGCATCAGCGGCGACATTCCGGCCGCGGCCCACAGCACCGCGCCGGCGACGAGCAGCAGCGGCGCGAGCCAGCGACGTCGGCCGACGCCGTTCGCGCGCGCATCGAGCCAGCCGCCCCAGCGCGCCCACGGCAGACGCTCGAGCATCGCGTTGACGCGCCGGCCGACCGCACGCGCGGCCACGTAGACGGGCACGACGAACGTGTCGAACCACGCGAGCGGATCGCGCGCGGGCCGGCCGCCGGCCGCACGCGGCGCGCGCACGATCGCGCGCCACAGCCATTCGCGCACGCTGAGCGGCTGCAGCACGCCCCAGTCGTGCGCGAGCCGCAGGAACGCGACGCGCACCCAGCGGCGCACATGATCGGGCCGGCCGGGGGGCGGCGCGTGGAAGAACAGCCGCACGAACCAGTCCACCCGCGTGCGTTGCGCCGGCAGCCCGATGCCGCGCGCGCACCAGTCTGCCGCGCGCCGGCCGAACGCGCGCAGTCGCGACGCGAGCGCGGCCTTCATCGCGCGGCTCCCGCGCGGCCGGCGACGGCCGCCGTCAGCCACGTGTCGACCCAGTTCGCGACGCCGTTCAGGTCGTGCGACGCCTGCGAATACGGCGCATCGTCGAAGATCCAGCTGCCGCGCGCGAGCGCTTCGGGCATCGCCGCGTCGACGTGGATGCGCTGATCGAGCATCGACGCCGGCCCCGCGACCGCGCGCAGCATCGCCAGCGCGTCGCGCTGCATGTCGCGCGCCGGGTTCAGCCGGTTCACGACGATCCGCAGTTCGCCGCGGCCGGCCCGCAGCACGCCGAGCCGCGCGGCCGTCGTCGCGCAGGCGACCGGCTCCGGCGGCACGACGACGAGCGTCAGGTCCGCGCGGCGAATCGCCTGCTCGGCCTGCGGCGACGGATAGCGCGCTGTGTCGACCAGCACGACGCCGTCGGCCGGCAGCGCGATCTCGTCGAGCGCGCGCGACAGCCAGGCCGGATCGGCGACGAGCCGCGCATCGCACGCGGCGGCGCCGGCCGCATCGACCTGCCCGTACGGCACGAACAGCACGCCGTCGGCGTTGCGCCACGTATGCGCGTGCCACGGTTCGGCGCCGCCCAGCAGGCTGTGCGCGAGACCGTGTTCGGCCACCGTATCGAGGCCGAGCGTCGCGCCCATCAGGTTCTGTGCATCGAATTCGACGGCAACGACCGGCCGGCCGCGGCGCGCGAGCAGCACCGCGAGCGCGGCGGCCAGCGTCGTGCGGCCCGCGCCGCCTGCCGTCGACGTGAGGGCGATCGTCTTCATCGTGCCGCCTTGCTGTCGCGGTTATCGCGGTTATCGCGGTTATCGCGGTTATCGCGCTTGTCGCTTTCTTCGCCGCCGGCACCCGGCAACAGGCGGCCGCGCAGCGCGACCGGCACGAGTTCGCACGGCACCGCGTCGCGCCGGTCGATGCCGCGCGGCGCGTGGAAGCCGCGGCCGATGCCGAGGTGCTGCGCGACGATCCACACCGGCACCGCAATCACGATACCGACGATGAAGCCGATGACGAGTTCGCCGATCATGCGTTCTCCTGCTTGCGCAGCGGCATCGCGCTGCGGACGGCGCCGCGCGCACGCGCGGCGGGAATGACGGGCTCCAGTGCAGACGCGTCGACGGCATCGGCGGCGGCGGAATCGGACGCCCGCGGTGTGCCGATCGCGTCGAGCGTGACGACGGTATCGATCGCCTCGATCGCATCGCTCACCTCGCTCGCGTCGGGCAGCGCCGCGCCGGCGTCGACTTCGACGTGCGCGGGCGCGGGCGCGGCGCGTGCGGCGTGCGCCGGCTGCGTCGCCGCGAACAGGTCGCTGTAGTCGGCGATCGGCGCGCGCCGGTTCTCGGCCTTCAGCGCATCGAGCTCGGTGTCGATGCTGCCCTGGCCGAGGCATACGACGCGATCGGACAGCGTATCGACCGGCACGTCGAAGATCCGCGCGAGCGCATCGTCGGCGTCGACCGGCTCGCACGCGAACAGGAACACGAACAGGTGCCCCGCATCGGCCGTCACGACGTCGCCCGCGCGGCGCGGCCGGCAGTGCCGCAGCGCGTCGACGTGCGACACGCCCGGCAACAGCGTGAGCTTCGCGAGCGTGTGCGGCAGCGCAAGCACCGCGCCGCGGTCGAGCACCGCGCGAATCCGCAGGCAGAACGCACCGACCGGCAGATAGCCGAGCACCGAATCGCCGAGCGCGGCCGCGAGCGCCGCACGATAGTCGGCCGCGACGGGCCGCGCGTAGAGCTGGCCGTGCAACGCGTGCACGGCCGCCTGCATCCGCGAGACGGGCAGGTCGCGCGCGACGACCCGGTTCGCGCCGACGCTCAGCACGAGCACCTCGAACTGCTGGCGCAGCACCTCGCCACGCTCGACGACCGCGATCTTCAGCGCGCCGCCGCACTGCCGGCGCAGTGCGTGCACGTCCGCGCACAGCGCTTCGAGCTGCGCGTGCGAGCGGAACACGAGCACCGCGGTCGCGGCCTGCGCGGTCACGCACGCGGCGACGACGGCCGCGTTGTCGTCGACGATCTCCCAGCCGTCCGGCACGCGGCTCACGCCGTCGAGCACCGCGCGGCTGACCACCACGCGATCCTCGTCGCTCGCCAGCTTCATCCGGCGGGCCGGTTCGATCGCGCCGCCATCGACGCTCGCCGACAGCCGGCCGCCCGGCGCAAAGCGCAGCGGCCGCACCTCGCCGGCCGCGAGCGTGTCGCCCGCGCGCCAGAAATCGACCACCCACAGCAGCTCGCCGTGGGTGCGCTGCAACTGCGCGACGCCCGAGCAGATCCCGTGGAAGCCGCTGCGCGGCGTACGATCCGCGTCGCGCACGAGCGGCGCATCGTCGGTGCGCGCGTCGTCGCCCGCCCGGGTCGCTTCGGGGTCGAGCAGCAGCACGAGCGCGATCCGGCGCGTGCGGCACCAGTCGGCCAGCGCGTGCGCTTCATCCGCGAGCGCGACCGGATCGTCCCAGCTGAACCAGCGCTGCGCACCTTCGACGAAATACAGCGAACGGGCATGCAGCCCGTAGCGCTTCATCGCGCGCAACCCGCCGGTCAGCCGCGCGAACGGGCCCGGCGCCACGCCGCGCGGCGCAGCGGCGGTCACGCCGGCGTCGGCACCGGCGTCGGCCGGCTCGGCCGCCGGCGGCATCGCCAGCACGTTCAGGTTGCGCGGCCAGCCGGCCGGCTGCGCGCCGCCCGCGAAGCCGAGCGATTCCATGTGCGCGGCGACGCGCACCGGATCGCGCGCGAGCACGATCGTGACGTCGCGCGTGCGCGCCTGGCGCGCGCTTTCCCACACGAGCGCGTCGCATCCCGGCGTGCCGCCGGCCGCGTAGATCGCGTAAAGACCGCCGGCCTCCAGTTGCGTCCACGTATCGGGCAGGCCATCGATCGCGAGCCGGCTCAATGCGCCGGCGCGGCCGCGCGCCGATCCCGCGCGCAGCAGCGCGCGCAGGCGGTCGACCAGGCCGGTGGCGCCGGGCGCGTGGCGGGTGGCATCGAATTCCGTATTCACGCGTTCCCCTAGTAATCCGAATAAAGCCGCACGGGCGTCGGCGTCACGAGCCAGTTGCGCGGCGCGCGCGCATCGAACGCATAGCGCAGGTACACGAGCGCCGAGCTCGGCGCATAGTCGTGCGACCGGTCGATGTGCAACTGCGCGCCGACGCTCAGGTGCGGGTTCACGCGATACTCGACGATGCCGTTCACGCCGTACGAGAACGACACGCCGCGCGTCGAACTGCCCGCGTACACGAACCCGGCGGCGACCTGGGCGGCGCGCTGGCCGGTGAGCGTCGGGTAATACAGCGAATCCTTCTCGTAGCTGTTCGAGATCCCGCCGGTGACGGTCAGGTCCCACGACAGCGCATCGTGCCGCCCCGCCCATTCGATCGGCACGCCGAGCGACAGATAGCGCTGCGGGCTGTAGTAACCGCCCTGCCCGTACGTGTAGTAGCGCAGGTTCTGCGCGTAGTGCCACGCATTGCCGACGAGCCCGGTGCTGACCTTCATCGTCGCGCGCTCGTACACGGGCACCGTAAAACCGGTGCGTAGCGTGACTTCCGCATTGCGCTCGACGTTGCGGCCGGACAGCACGCCCGCGCCGAGTTCCGCGAACAGGTTCGTGCGGCCGACGTCGACCGACGCGCGCAGGCTCACGCCGTCGCGGCGCACGCCGCCCCACACCGCGCCGGTCCACGGGTCGCGCATCCCCGCGTACGACAGCACGCTGCTCGTTTCGGGCCGCCGCGACGCATTCACCGAGAAACTCGCGGGGCCCGCGTCGAAGCGGTAGCGCACGCCGCCGACGAGGTAATGCACGGGGAAGCCGAGCGGCGACGTGCCGAGATCGAAGCGCCACGCATCGGACAGGTAACCGGCGCCGAGCGCGACGCCCGTGGTCGACTGGTGCAGCGAGCCCGGCGGATTCGCGAGCAGCGCGGCGGCCGGCGGATTCGGCTGCGCCCTGAACGCCGCGTACGTGCCGAACGTCTTCAGCGAATACGCGTTCAGGTCGCTGGTATCGAGCGTGCCCGGATCGAGGTGTACGGTGTCGATCTGCGCGAACACGTGCCCGTCGTAGCGGACCGGCAGCTGCATGTAGATCGGCACCTGCTGGGCGCGATACGACGAGATGCCTTCGTCGCCCGACTTGTACGCGGGTATCCAGCCGGTCTCGATCTCGGGATTGCGCCGCTGCGCGAGCTCCGCGAACGCGGCCTGCGCGGGCGTGAGCCCGTCGCGACCGGGGCTCACGCCCGTCGCGCGTTCCTGCGACTGCGACAGCCGGTACAGCGACGCCGCGTCGTCATAGCGGCCCTGCGCCTCGGCCACGCGCCCGGCCGCGACCGTCACGTCGGCGCGCGCCGGATACGCGGCCTGCAGCCGGTCCGTCACCTGCGCGGCTTCGTCCGGGCGGCGCAGCGCGTTCAGGCGGCGCACGGCCGACAGTTGCGTGTCGACGTCGTCGTCCGGCGTGCGCGCCAGCACGGCCTGCACGCGCTCGCGTGCGGCGGCACGGTTGCCGCTGTCCTCGTCGATCCGGGCAAGCGCGAGCTGCGTATCGGCATCGTCCGGCGTACGCGCGACGACCGGCGCGAGCGCGTCGCGCGCCGCGTCGTAATGCCCCTGCGCGCGTTCGAGATCGGCGAGTTCGAGCGCATAACGCTTGTCCGCGCGGCCGGCCGGGCTCGCGCGATCGAGCAGCGTGCGCGCCCGTGCATAGTCCTGTCGTGCGATCGCGTCGTCGGTCTGCCGCAGCACGAGCCGCAGCGACTGGTCCTCCAGTCGCGCCGTCTGCGCGGGCGTCAGCGACGGATCGCGGCGCAGCGTGTCGAGCCACGCGGCGAGCGCCTCGTCGCGCCCCGCGCTGCCGAGCAGGTCGCCGTAGCGCAACCGCACGTCCGCGTCGGCTTCGCGCGGATGCGCGGCGATCCAGTCGCGCAGCGGCGCGAGGCCGCGCTCGGGGTCGCCCGCGTCGATCCACTGCGCGCCGATCGCCGCGAGCATGTCGGGATCGTCCGGCGCGCTCGCCTGCGCGTGCGCGAGCGTGGCCGCGAAGGCCGCGCGGTCCCCGCGTGCATGCGCGCCGCGCGCGTCGGCCAGCGCGCGTTCGGCATCGAGCTTGCGCGCGAGCGCCCGCATCCCGTCCGACCGGTGCGCGTCGTCGACCGGCGCCAGCGCGGCCTGCGCGCCCGCGACGTCGTCGATCGAGTTGCGATACAGCGCGCTCGCGTAGCGCATCTCGGGCGTGTCGCTCCGCGCGAGCCCGTCGTCCATCACCGTGCGGCCGAGCTGCGGCAGCCCCATGTCGCGATAGAGACGCGCGAGCGCGAAGCGCGTCCATGGCGCGTCGGGCGCCGCGCGCACGGCCGCCTCGTAGCGCTGCGCGGCCGGGCCGCGCGCGCCCTTGTCGGCCAGCGCCCGCGCTTCGTTCGCGAGCACGTCGCCGCGCAGGCCGTCGAGCGTGCGGCGGTCGTCGGCGCCCGTCACGCGCCCTTGCAGCGCGTCGAGTAGCGGGCCGATCCGGTCCGCGCGGCCGGTGTTTTCATACAGCGTGGCCGTGTCGCGCACGGCCGACAGGCTCGGCGAACGCGCGGCCAGCAAGCCGCGCAGCAACGGCTCGGCCCGCGCCCAGTCGCGCTGCGCGAGCAGCGCATCGGCGAGCTGCAGCTTCGCGTCGGGGTTGTCCGGCTGCATCGCGAGCGCCGCACGCGCGGCGCGCTCGGCATCCTGCGCGCGCCCGGCGCTGGCCGCTTCGCGGCCCTGGGCGAGCAGCCCCCAGAACTGCGCGGTACGCGCGAGGCCTTGCCATTTGCCGCGCTGGTCGGTCGCACGCGTCGCGGCCCGCGCGAACAGCGCGCGCGCTTCGTCGTGCCGCCCTTCGCGCAGACGCAGCAGGCCGAGGCCGCCCAGCGCATCGGCGTCGTCCGAGCGCGCCCGCGCGGCACGCGCGAGCAGCGGATCGGCGGCGGCCAGGTCGCCGCGCGCGAGCGCCTGCAACCCGCGCTGCTGCGCGATGTAGTCGGGATCGCGTTCGAGCCGGCGCTGCGCGTCGCGCTGCCGGTCGAGGCCGGCAGCGCGATCGCGGAATTCGGTATCGTCCGGCGCGAGCGCGAGGTACGCGTGCAGCGCATCGAGATACGCGGGGTCGCTGCCGGCCGACTGCAGCACGCGCCGCCACAGCGCCATCGCTTCCGTATGGTCCGCGTCGGCGCGCTTCGCGAGCGACCACGCGATCCGGTTCGCTTCCGCGCGCGTGTCGTCGCGCTGATTCAACAGCCGCGCGAGCGCGACCGACGCGCTCGTGTCCCGCGGATCGGCGGCGACCGCGCGGCGCAGCGCGGCGATCGCCGGCTCGCGCCCGCCCGGCGCATTCGACACGATCTGGTAATACTCGGCGCCCAGCGCGCCCGACGGCGCGCCGTTCGGAAACAGCGCGACGATCCGCCGGGCCGCCTCGTCGGCGCGGCCGCTGCGCGCGAGCAGCCGGATCTGCGCCATCTCGCCGCGCCCGCTCGTCGCGACGCGGTATTCGTCGGCCACCCGCCGCGCGGCAGGCGCATTCGGCGACTGCGCCTGCAGCCGCGCCAGCGACGCCTGCGCGCCTTTCGCGTCGCCGAGCCGCAGCAGCACGCGCACCTGTTCGGCCAGCAGGTCGGGATCGCCCGGCGCGATCAGCAGGCCCTTGCGCAACGCATCGCTTGCGAGGTCGTCGCGATGCTTGATGCCCCACATCCGCGCGGTGTCGAGCTCGCGCCGCGCATCGGCGGCAGCCGAGGTCGCCGGTGTCGCGGGGTTCGCGATCGCCGTGCCCGTGGCAGCGCCCGGCGCCGCCGCGCATACCGACGACGCGAGCCACGCGAATCCCGCGACGTGCGGCGCGGCGCGCTTCAGCGGGCGGCGCACGAACGGCCTCCCCAGCGGGTGTCGAGCGTGCCGTCCGCCCCGAACCGGTAGCGGCCGTCCCGCCAGCCGAGGCCGAACAGCGTCAGCACGCTCGTGTAATAGCCGGGCGCCGACTGGCGCGCGAGCGTATCGACGCGGGCCGCCTGTGCATCCGCGAGCGCGTGCTGTCCGCGCGCGTCGAGGAACGGCACGGCGGCCGCGGAGAAGCCGCCGTTGCCGTCGTTGGGCCCCGCGACGCCCGTCGTCGTATCGACCTTCTCGGGCGGCGCGCCATGCGCGGCGATATGGTCGGCGAACGGCGCGAAGCGCGCGAGCAGCGGCGCGGCGAGCGGATCGGCGCGGTCGAGCGTGCCGGCCCACAGGTACACGCGGATCGCGTTGTACGCACTCTCCGCATGCGTGTCCGGATCGGGCCCGAAGCCCTTGCCCGCGCGATACAGCGCCCAGTCGGGCGAGAAGCCCTTCGGCGCGGTGTCGAGCAGCACGCGAGCGGTGCTGGATGCCAGCGCGACCCAGCGCCGGTCGTCGGGCAGCCGCGCGCCGAGCGCGCGAATCACCTGCGGCGGCGAATAGCTCGGATTCACGCGCCATTGGCCGTTCGCGAGCTTGAAGCCGGTCGGCCCCGGCAGCAGCGTGAGACCGAGGCCCGGCACGGTCGCCGTCTCGTCGTCGAGCACGCGCTTCGCGAGCAGCGCGCCGCGCGCCGTATAGCTGCGCTCGTGCCACAGCCGCCCGGCCTCGACGAGCACATACGCGATCCACAGGTCGGCGTCCGACGCCGCGTTCGCGTCGAGCACGCGCCACGCGCCGTCGGGCGCGCGGCCCCACAGCCACGCCGGCAGGTGCGCGCTCAGGTCGCCCTGCGCGAGGTTGTTCTCGGTCCATGCGAGGATCGTGTCGAACATGCGCCGGTCGTTCGCGACCAGCGCGAAGAAAAGTCCATACGCCTGCCCCTCCGATACCGTGCGCGAATCGGCCGAGCCGACGTCGATCACGCGGCCGTCGGCCGAGATGAAATCGCGCTTGAACGCGTCCCAGCGCGGCCACGCCGCGCCGCATCCCGCGCCCGCCGCATCGGCCGCACCGGCCGCCGCGGCGTGCGCGCGCGTGGTCATGCCGACCGCCGCGCACGTCATCGCAACCGCCAGCGCGAGCGTCGCGCCGACACGCCGCGCCGGCTGCGTTGCCCGTCGCTTCGTCATTGCCCGCGCCATCCGTTACATCCCCCGTCGACGCGCGGCGATTCGCTGCAGCACGCTGAACACGCCGAGCGCGAGCAGCAGCCCCGCGACGACGCCGACCGCGCCGAGCACGACCGGATGCCGCGCCGCCTCGGTCCACACGCGCGCATACCACGGCACGAAGCCGACCACGTAAGGCTCGCCGACCCGCAGGCTGTCGACCTGCCCCGGCCGTACCAGCGCGAGGTCGCCCTGCAGTTGCGACACGAGCCCGGCGTTCTCGAACACGTCGAGCAGATCGCCGAGGCGCGGCTGGCCGGTCGCCGTCAGCGCGACGACGCTGCGGCCGCGGCTGCCCGGCAGCTCGAAACCGGCGAGCGCCGCGAGCGGGCCCGCCTGTTCGATGTGCGCGCCGCCGTCGGCGACGCCCACGCCGTTGCGCCAGCGCTCCTTCACCGTGAACGCGACGCGCGTCGCGCCCGCGCCGCCGGCCCCGCCCTGCTCGCCGATCGCGAGCGGCAGCGCCGTTCGCCACTGCGCGAGCAGCGGCGACGCGGGCGAGCCGTCGATCACGAGCAGGTCCTTGTGCCCCGACAGCGCGGCGACGTCGCCGGGCCGCGCGACCTGCACGCGCAGCGCCGGGAAGCCGGTCCATTCGCCCATGTGGCCGAGCATCGTCAGATAGGCCTCGAGTTCCTGCGGCGACGGCCGGTCGGGCAGTACGACGGCCGTCTGCGACAGGTCGGCGAAGCGCGTGAACGGGAAGCCGCTGTTCGCGAAAAACGCCAGATTCGGCAATTGCGCGTAATGGACGAAGTGCGAGAAGTCGATCGTCGAATCGGGATCGATCGCCGCGCGCTGCGGCTCGGTGGCCGTGCTCGAACACAGGCCCGTCTTCTGCGAATCGAGCGTGAAGCGGAACTGCAGCTGGTTGCCGCTGCCGACGCGGAACGCGGGAATGTCGACGTCGCTCGTCACGCGCCCTTCCGGCACCGACAGCAGCGGCAGCTGCATGCGGCCGTGCGCGTCCTCCGCCTGGGCCGGCCCGAGCCGGTACGACTTCACGAGCTGGTCGTTGATCTCGACCGCGAGCGTCGAATTGTCCTGCACGGTCGGCGCCGTGTAGCGGTAGCGCAGCGTGATCGGCACGCCCGCGCCGTTCCACGAATGCAGATCGGCCGGCACGCGCAGGTTCAGCCGGATCGCGTCGGGCGTCGTGCCGCGCACTTCCAGCTGGCGCGGGTCGTTCACGAGTTCGCGGAACGCGATCGGCCGGTTCACCGGCAGCCAGCGCGGCGCGTCGTACGGCTTGCGCGGCGCGCCGAGATCGACGTGCGCAACCGTCGCCGCCGGCCCCGACAGCGCCGCGCGGCCGAGCACGAGCGTCGCGACCGCGTCGTCGACCTCGGCCGCCGTACGGCCCGTGACGACCAGCAGCTTGCGGCCCGGCGCGGCCGGGTTGTCGGCGACCGCGAGCAGCGGGCCGTTCACGGGCGGCAGCGCGAGACCGGCCGGCAGCGTCGCGGCCGTGCCGACCACGACGGCCTGGTCGTCGGCCGGCAGCGTGGTCGCTACCGGGAAGCGCGCATGCCGATAGTCGGCCAGCGCGCCGAACCACGACGCGAGCACGCCCGCGCTGCGCAGCGTCGCCGAATCGGGCGCGGCAGGCAGCACGAACGGCAACCGCACGCGGCCATTGTCGCGGCGGTCGAAGAACGGCGCGGGCAACAGCGCGAGATCGTTCGGCAGGCGCACCGGCGATTCGTCGAGGATCAGCTCGCTCGTCGGGCTCACGTCGGCCCACAGCGCCGAGTTCGTCGGATCCTCGCAATGGTCGAGCGTGTAATGCGCGATCAGGCGCAGGCCGATCTGGTTGAAATCGGAAAAGTAACGCGGATCGATCGGGATTTCTTGCGTGACCGTACGGCCCGCGCGCGCGGCGTCGAACGGGACGGTCGCGACCACCTCGCCGTTCACCGACACCTTCAGGTGCGACAGCGGAAAGATCAGCGACGGCGAATACGCGTAAGTCAGGCGCAAGCGCGCGCCCGCGATCACGCGGTCGAGCCGCACGCCGGCGTTGATCGTGCGGGCGTCGTCGGCGCCGCGCAGACGCAGCGGATCGAACGCCCCGAGCGATGCGAACGGCACATGAACGGTCGTCGCCGGCAGGCCGGCGGCCGGCGCGCTGGCCGCCGGCGCTGCCGCGGGCACCGCGGCCGACGCCGCATCGGGCGCCGCCGCGTGAGCGGCCCCGGCCGTCGAGGCGGCGGCCGGCACGGCCGGCATCGGTGCGGCCGACAGCGCGGCCGTATGGAAAGCGCCGGTCATCGCGGCCGTCAGGACGAACAGCGACACGGCGGGCTTCATGCGCGGCCTCGCGTCGTCACGATCGTGCGGTGATCCTGCGCGTCGCAACCGACGCGCGCAAAGCAGCTATGCCCGTGAGTGCACATCCCCTCTGCTTCCCCTCATATCTGGCTTGATTGCATTTATCGGTACGACGCGGCGGATGCTTGAATAACCGGTTCGTCGCGCTGAGGGACGCCTGGCATCGGCGCCCATCATTCGTCACACTATCTCAAAAATAGAACAAAACTTACCGTGATTCGCGACTGAGAAGCGAAAAAATCTCAATTCGGTCGGAAATGCTGCGCAGGAAGAGTGAATGGCAAGAATTGCGCCGTTGCCAGCCGGACGGCTGGAACGGCATACCGCCGGCGCGATACGGCTGGCCGGGCATCGGCCACGTTCCGTTGCGGACCGGCCGGAATGCGCTGCCGCAAGCGGCGCGTATGCTACCGCAAGTACGCGCCGCGCGACGTACTTTCTTCATGGAAAACCGACCTGGATCAAATCGCCGGCTCCGCCACCCCATCCGCCGATCGCTGCTGCGCAGCAGCGCGGCTCAGGCCGAAATCGCGAAACTCGGCCTCGACCTCGGCAGGGTGATGGCCTAGCAGGTGCCGCAGCTCACCGGCGCGAGCGCCGCCGCGGTCGAATTCGCCGAAGGCGACGACATGGTGTACCGCGCCGCGTCGGGCACGGCCGCCGGGATGTTCGCGCTACGGTTGCGGCTCGGGCAGCCTGTCGGGCCTGTGCGTGCAGCAAGGCGAGTTGCTGCACTGCAGCGATTCGGAAACCGGCCCGCGCGTCGATCGCGATGCGTGCCGCCGGGTCGGCCCGCGCTCGATGCTCGTGATGCCGCTCACGCATGCCGGCACGACGATCGGCGTGCTGAAGGTGATATCGCCGGCCGATTCGGGCACGCTGCGGCTGATGGCCGACCTGATCGCCGCCGCGATGTTCCACGCGGCCCGCAACGAAGCGAACGAACGCTACCTGCGCGCGACGCACGACGCGCTCACGGGCCGGCGAGCCGTTCGAATTCGACGGGCATGCGCTGCGGCTCGGCGTCAGGGTCGGCATCGCGATGCTGCCGGACGACGGTACCGACGTGAATGCGCTGATCGAGCATGCGGACCAGGCGATGTACGAGCCAAGCGCACGCGGACGCAACGGACGGCCCGCGCGTCACGCGTGACGCGTCGCATGCAGCGCTAGCCGATCGGCGACACCGCGATCGCGATACCGACGACGAGCCACTGCACGACCGCGACGAGCACGGCGGCCCGGCACAGCCCGACCGCGCCGCGCACGCGCGCGTCGAGCGCGCGCCCGGCCTTCGTCGCATCGATCCAGTCCAGATCGGCGAGCGCGCGGTCGAGCGCCGCGAGCCCGTCGTCGACCGACCCGTCGCCGTCCACCGCCCGCGCCAGCGCGGCAAACAGCCGCCGATCGATCTCGATGCGCACCGCGTACCACAGCGCCGCGATCCCCGATCCGGTGCTGACGACGACCAGCAGCACGCGGGCGAGCGTCGCCGGCGGCCAGCCCGCCGCGATCCATCCGCCCGCGCCGGCCGCGGCCAGCGCGACCGCGATCGCCCACGCGCCCGCATCGAGCACGCCGCGCGCGGCGGCGATCCTGAACGGGCCGGACCGATCGCGCATCACACCGGCTCCGCGTCGCGACGGCGATCGATCCACTGCTGCAGCACGGCCACGCCGTCATCCGACCACACCGCGTGCGGCCGGACCGCGCGCACCGCGGCCAGCGCGTCGCGCGCATCCGTCAGCCCGCGCCGCGCGGCCAGCCAAGCGGCCGCGCACAGCACGCTGCGTCCGTAGCCGAGCGCGCAGCAGACCAGCACGTCACGCCCGTCGTCGTGCAGCCGCCCGAGCGCCGCGACGGCCTGCGCGAGCTGCGCCGCCGTCGGCGCGACGAGGTCGAGCTGCGGCACGCACGCATATGCGAGCGAGGCATCGGCCGCCGCCCAGCGCGGCATCTCGGCGGTCAGGTCGATCAGTGCGGTGAAGCCGTGGCGCCGGATCTCGCGCGTCGTCGGCGTCCGGCCGATCGACACGCGCTCGTCGATCCGCACCGGCGCCGGGTGCCGGAACGTCCACAGCCGTGAATTGACGAACGCGCCGGCGATCGTCGGCGCAAGCAGCCAGCCGATGGAAACCGGAAACCGCCCCTCCGCATCCTTCTGGAACGCGCCGGGCGCGCCGCGCCGGTATGCCCATGCGACGCAGGCGAGCGCCAGCGCGACCCACCCTGCCGCCAGCACCCACCCCGGCGCACGCGGCACGCACGCCAGCGCCGCGAGCGCGACCAGCGCGGCGCCGAACGCATAGCGGCGCGCGAGCGCGCGACCGGCCGCGGACGGCGACGCCTCGGCGCCGGCCAAGCGGCCCGCCGCATCGCGCAGCGGAAACAGGAACAGCGCGAGACAGCCGACGGCCGCCCCGGTCGGCACGTCGATCGCGTGATGCTGGTAAGTCGTCAGCACCGACACGCCGATCGCCGCGAACCACAGATGCAGCACGACGCGCGCGAACGTGCCGCGCACGTGCTTCGCATAGACGGCCCACAGCACGACGAGCAACCCGATATGCAGCGACGGCGCCTGGTTGAACGGCTTGTCGAAACCCATCAGCAGCGTGAACAGCGCACCGGCCACGCCGCCCGCGTCGGGCCGCTCGAAGCCGAAGCGCAGCGGCCACGCGACGAAACACGCGACCGACACCAGTTGCACGGTCAACAGCCGCTTCACGTGATCGAGCAGATCGTCGCGGCGCGTCCAGAAGAAGAACGACAGCGCATACAGCAGGTCGATCGACCAGTACGGCACGATCGTCCACGGCACGAACGGGATCGCATGCTCCCAGCCGAACGCGAACGTCGGCACCGCTTCGCGGCGCGCGGCGAGCCAGTTCGCGAAGCCGTACGTCGAGAAGAACACGGCGCCCATCGCCGCAAGCCAGCACAAGCGCAGCGCGAACGACGCGTCGCGCGCACCGGCCGCCGGCTCGGCCAGCCCGCCGCTCGCGTCCGCGCCGCCGCCGAGCGCGCTCATGACGCGTCGACCCGCTGCGCGAGGCTGACCGTGAAGATGCCCATCTCGTCGATCCGCTGGTCGAGCTTGCGGAAACCCGCCCGCGCGACGAGCTCGTCCATTTCGGCCTGCGAACGGCGGCGCATCACCCAGGTCGACTCGCCGCGGTGGTTGTTCAGCGCACGCGCGATGAATTCGAGCTGCGGATGCCACGGCTGCCCCGTATAGACGAGATAGCCGCCCGGTGGCACGGCCTGCGCGAGCCCGCGCAGCGAGCGCTCGATCAGCGCGTTCTCGCCGAACAACTCGTACAGGCCCGACACGATCGCCAGCGTCGGCCGCGGCTCGAGCGTCGCGAGCGATGCCTCGTCGAACGCATCGCCGCGCTCGAAGCGCGCGATCGGCTCGAGGCCGCGCTGGGCGATCAGCACGCGGCCGGCCTCGACGTTCGGCGGGCTGTAGTCGCGCAACGTGATGTCGTCGGGCGCCGCGCCGTCGCGCTCGGCGGCCGTGGCGATCGCGTCGAGCACGTAGCGCCCGTGGCCGGCCGCGATGTCGACGATCCGCACCGGCGTGCCGTTCCCGCGCAGGCGGCCGATCGCCGTGCCGATCAGTTCCTGCAGATGCACCTTGCGCTGGCGGATGCCGACCCAGCCCGGCGAATCGAGATACGTGCGGTCGATCAGCGCGCCGATGCCGAACCGCCCCTGCGCGCGGTTGCGGTACACGTAGTCGAGCGTCGAGCCCGAATCGAAGCCGAGCCGCAGCCCGAGCGCGATGCCGTCGGACAGCGCACCGCCGGCTTTCAGGCCGGCGCGCGTGAGCGCCCAGTACGCCCGCGCGAACACGCTGGCCGGCGGCCGGCCGAGCGCCGCGTATTCGTCGTGGAACGCGCCGCGGCGGTCGGCGTCGGCAAGCGACACGCGCGGGCTCGGCGCATCGAACTCGCGCAGCACGAACGCACGCAGCGGCGCGAGCGCCTGCGCGCGGTCGCGCTCGCCGAGCGTGTCGTGATAGAAGCCCGGCAGCACGATGCGCTCCTTGCGCGCCGCGCCGAGCCGTTCGAAGAAGCGGTCCTGCGGGCCGCGATGCACGACCCAGTCGGCGCCCGAGATCAGCAACTGCGTCGGCACGGTGATCGCGGCGGCATCGGCGACGATCCGCTGCGCGGTATCGTGCAGGTCGAGCAGCATGTTGACCGCGATCGGCCGCGTGATCAGCGGATCGGACGCGTAGCTCGCGATCCGCTCCGGGTCGTGCGTGAGGAATTTCGGCTTCACGTAGCTGTTCACGTAGAACAGCCCGCGCAGCTTGTGCATCAGCCGCAGCCCCGGCCGCGCGAACGGCACGTAGAGCTTGATGTGGAATGCCGGGGACGCGACGACGAGCGCGCGGATCGGCGGCGCGTAATCGTGCACCCAGGCCGCCGCGAGCACCGCGCCGACGCTCTGGCCGACGACAGCCAGCTCCTCGATCGCGATGCCATGCGTGTCGCGGATATGCTCGACGAAGGTCTGCAGGTCGCGCACCGACGCGGCCGCGCTCGGACTGTAGCCGCGCGCGCCCGGCGAGCGGCCGTGGCCGCGTGCATCCCACGCAAAAAAGGCGAAATCCGGCAGGTCGAGCTCGTCGACGAGGTGCGCGACGCGCGCCGAATGTTCGTGCCCGCGATGCAGCAGCACGATCGCGCCGCGGCAGCGCGGGCCCGTCGCGGGCCAGTGACGATAGAACAGCGTTGCGCCGTCGTGCGTGATGAAATCGGCCTCACGGGCCGTGCGTGCGTTCATGCGATCTCTCTCGTTTCGTTATTCGAATGGTGTGGCGCCGCCCTCGGGCGCCGGGTCCGTCAGCGGCCCGCTTCGGCGATGCCGGCCCGCACGCGCCGCACCGCCGTCACGATCGACAGCACGATCAGCAGCCGCCACAGCCACGCGGCGACGCCGCCGACCGGGAAGCCGAGGCCGATCCACAGCGCGAACGCGCCGAGGGCCAGCGCGCGGTCGCTCTTGCCGAACGGGCCGTCGTAGCGGCGCGTCGCGCCGACGAGCGGGCCGATCAGCCCCGCGCATTCGACGATCACCGCCGTCAGCGCGAACAGCCAGACGTCCGCCGGAGCGAACGCGGGAATGGCGAGGAACGGCAGCACGAGCGCGACGTCGGACACGATGTCGCCCAGTTCGTTCAGGTACGCGCCGAGCGTGCTCTTCTGCCCGTGCTCGCGCGCGAGCATCCCGTCGATCGCATTGAGCGCCATCCGCGCGAACAGCCACAGCGGAATCAGCAGGAACAGCGCGCGGGCGAATACGCCGAGCCCGGCGAGCGCGCCGACGACGATCGAGCCGCCGGCCGCGAACAGCGTGACCTGGTTGGCCGTGACGCCGCGTTCGGCGAGCGAATTCGCGAACGGGCGCAGATGGTTCTGGAATTTGGGTTTGAGTGCGTAGAGGCTCATCGTTTCGTATTCGTATTATTCGCGCGGCACGGTCGGATACGTTTCCCGCCGCCATGCCCCGGGCGGCGAAACGGCCGTCGTCGGCCTGGATTGAACGGCCCTCATCGTCGCCGAGCCGCCCCGATGCGTCAAGCATGCGGCCCGGCCCGCCCGCGTGGCGCCAATCTGGCGTTTTTCGGCGAAACTCGCGATAATCCGCTGGCCCGATCGCCGCGAGATTCCATTCGAACTGCAGACGGGCACTCGTGCAACAGCCGATTATCACGCCGCCGACCGGCGCATTCGCCGCGACGCAACCGCGTGCGACGGCGAATCGTCCGATTATCGCGGACCTGCGACAGGCAGCCACGAACTTTGAAAAAATTTAAACAAGAGCCGTTCGGCGCGCATCCTGCCGCGCCGGCATTCCGGGGTTCCGTCCGCCGCGCGTGCGCGACGGGCCGGGCATGCACGCAGGAGGCCACGCGCCGATGAACATCCTCAACGTCTGGCAGCGTGACTTCCTGCTGTCCATCGTGCGGCTCGTCGCCGGCGCGTATCCGGTCTGGCATCAGGCGCCGCCGTCCCCGACGCAGAAGATCTACTTCTCGAACCACACGAGCCACATCGACACGCTCGCGATCCTCGCCGCGCTGCCGCGCGACGTGCGCGCGGTCGTACGGCCGGTCGCCGCGCGCGACTACTGGGACAGCAGCGACGTGAAGCGCCACATCGCGCAGAAGCTGCTGAACGTCGTGCTGATCGACCGTCACCGCGAATCCGGAGGCGATCCCCTCGACCCCGTGCGCGACGCGCTGCGACAGGGTCACTCGATCATCATCTTCCCGGAAGGCACGCGCGGCGCCGACGTGCTGCCGCAGCCGTTCAAGAGCGGGCTGTTCCATCTCGCGACCGAGTTCCCGGACGTCGCGCTCGCGCCCGTCTACCTCGAGAACCTGCAGCGCATCATGCCGAAGGGCGCGATCTGGCCCGTGCCGCTGATCTGCAAGGTGCATTTCGGCGCGAACGAAGCGCTCGGCGCCGAGGAAGACAAGCCGACGTTCCTCGCCCGCATGCGCGACGCGGTCATCGCGCTCGCGCCGCCGCAGCGGCCGGCCGGCTGAACGCGGCGCGCCCCCTTCTCCCTTTTCCGGATACCAACCATGCGAACCCTCTTCTGGGAACTGGTCGCGGGCGTCACGGGCGTGCTCGTCGTCGCGACCGTGATCGGCGCGATTCTCGGCGCGCGCAGCGGCGGCACCAGCGCGACCATCGTCAACCTGAACCAGCGCATCCGCGCATGGTGGGCGATGATCGCGATCATGGCCGTCGCGATCGGCCTCGGCAACAACGTCACGTACCTGGTGTTCGCGCTGCTGTCGTACCTGACGCTGCGCGAGTTCATCACGCTCACGCCGACCACCGCGAGCGACCATACGACGCTCTTCATCGCGTTCTTCGTCGCGATCCCCGTGCAGTACCTGCTGCTCGGGATCAACTGGTACGGGATGTACTCGATCTTCGTGCCCGTGCACCTGTTCTTCGCGATGTCGCTCGTGTCGGCGCTCACGCAGGACACGCGCGAATTCCTGAGCCGCAACGCGAAGATCAACTGGGCGCTGATGGTGTGCGTGTACGGGCTGAGCCACGCGCCGGCCGTGCTGATCCTCGACATCCCGCGCTACGCGGGGCAGAACGCGCTGCTGCTGTTCTTCTTCCTGTTCGTCGTGCAGATCAGCGACGTGCTGCAGTACGTGGTCGGCAAGCTGTTCGGACGCCGCAAGATCGCGCCGCAGCTGTCGCCGTCGAAGACGATCGAGGGCTTCGTCGGCGGCGGCCTGCTGGCCACGCTGTGCGGCGCGTCGCTGTATCGCGTGACGCCGTTCAGCTTCGGCGCGGCGTTCGGGATCTCGCTCGCGATCGTGATCGCCGGCTTCGTCGGCGGGCTCGTGCTGTCGGCCGTCAAGCGCTCGCTCGGCACGAAGGACTGGGGCTCGATGATCGCCGGCCACGGCGGGATGCTCGATCGCGTCGATTCGATCTGCTTCGCCGCACCGGTGTTCTTCCACCTGGTGCGCTACCTGTACGTGTGACGCAGTTGCGCGATACGCGGGCGGCGCAATGCCGCTCGTTCCTGCGCGCGAGGGATCAGTACCCGTCGCGCAGCGCCTTCGGCACGACGTAGCGGCCGCGCGCGGCGTCGAACTTCACCGTGTAGCGTGCATGGATGGCCTTGTCGCCGCGCGTGCCCGTTTCCGTGACCGTCAGCGGATAGACGTCGCCCGTGCCGGTCGTGTCCGGCGCGATCTCGAAGCGGCGCTCCTCGCAACGCGCGCGAGCATGCGCGCATTCCGTCGACTCGGCATTGTCGAGCGCCTCGTCGATGCGCGCCGCCGCATGCAGCAGTGCATCGCCGTATGGAAGCCAGATCGAACGAAAGCGTTGCGTGTAGCCTTGCCGTGTGTCGCTTTCGCCGATGACGAACCCGAATAGGCGCGGCCCGAGCCGCTCGATGCGCACCGTACCCGGTTCGCCGCGCTGGCCCGATGCGATTTCCGTTGTCTTCGCGACCGGCTCGAGCGTCGTGCCGTCCGAAGAAGGCCTCAGCACGTACAGGTCTACCGCGCCCGGCGTCACGTCCGAATCCATGCCCGGCATCCCGTTCTGCACCGCCGCCTCGGTCTCGCCGCACATCGCGAGCAACGTGCGCGGGCCGTCCGCGGTCGCCACGCGCAGCATGCCGCACGGCGAATGGATGAAATCGCCGTCTTCCGCCTGCCAGCCCTTGCGGTCCGCGCGCCAGTTGCCGTACGTGTCGTGGATGAAGGTTTTCAGTTGACGGTCGAGCTGGGGCGGCTCGGCGGCATGAACGGCCGACAACGCGGCGAGCGCCGTGAGTGCCGTGAGCGCGCCAAGGGCGGTGAGCGAAGCCGCGAGCGACTTGAGACGTCGGTTCCGGTTCTGGACAGTCATAATGAGATCAGGTCGGATTAAGGTGTGGCCGATCGTTGCAAACTCAACGGAGCAAGGTTGCCAGGGCGATACCGGCGGCGCCGCGGCGGCCAGAGGCGGGACCACGACGCCCGCCGCGCCCTTCCCGCCGGCCGGCGTCACGATCTCGTTGTTCATTCCAGGCATCCGTTCGATACGCGCGGGAATCGGCCCGCGAGGCCGTAGCGTACACGCACGGGGACGCGCCGCAAGCGTCGAGCGGCCAGCCCGACATGGATACGCGCGTGAGCCCGACCTTGAAGCACGTCGTCTGGCACCGTTCGGTCGGCACCTCATCACGTCGCGAGTGAACGCATCGAGCATGCGGACGGGCGTCGCGAACTGCTGATCCCGTGAACGCCCGGCCCCGTCCCGGCCGCGATGCCTGCGTCACGCCGGGTCGGGCACCTCGATCGCCAGCAGCGCCGAACTGACCGACTTGCCGTGCGCGTCGAGCGCGAGCGAGC
This sequence comes from Burkholderia sp. AU17457, assembly GCF_002223255.1. NCBI lineage: Bacteria > Pseudomonadati > Pseudomonadota > Betaproteobacteria > Burkholderiales > Burkholderiaceae > Burkholderia > Burkholderia sp. AU17457. The sequence continues at coordinate 937,743 of NZ_NKFB01000003.1, read as the reverse complement.
GCGTCACCCCGCCGCCGAGCGCATCGCGCAGCACGAAGTTGAACGCGCCGAGCGCGGGCAATTCGTAGCGTACGACGTCGCCGTGCACGATGCCCGAGAGCCACGCCTTCACCGCGTGCGCATCCAGATGCGTGCGCAGATGGTCGTAATGGCGCGGATCGCGGCAGATGACCGACACGTTCAGCGTATTGCCCTTGTCGCCGGTGCGCGCATGCGCGAGTTCACGCAGTTGCATCAGGCCTCCACGAATGAAAACGACGGCGTCACGGCCGCGCGCGGCAGCAGCACCGACTGCACGGCGATCACCTCGCGCGTCGACTTGAACGCGCCGCCGCCGCCGGCCGGCCCGTTCGTATAGAGCGTCTCGACTTCGTTGCCGATCCGCGCGGCTTCGGCGGCGTTCGCCGCGCGGCCGGCCACCCGCACGCGCACCTCGGCCGGCTCGCCGCGCACGGCCGGCGCCGCGTCGCCATACAGCGCATCGACGCCGATCAGGTCGAAGCGCAATTCGCTCGCCGCGACGCCGGTCAGCGCGAGCCGCTCGCGAACGATGTCGAGCGCGAGACGCGCACGCGCGAGCGCACCCGGCCCGCCGTACGAGATCTGGCCTTCGCCGATCCAGCCGTCGACGTACGCCACCGACACCTTCAGCGTATCGGGGCGCGCCGTGCCGCGCCCGCCCGTCACACGCACGCGATCGGCCGCTTCCTCGGCGACCGCCACGCGCGTGAAATCGGCCACGACGTCGGGTTGCAGATACCGCGCCGGGTCGTGAATCTCGTAGAGCAGCTGCTCCTTGCAGGTCGCCGCGCTCACGCGGCCGCCCGCGTGCGGCACCTTCGTGATCACGACCGTGCCGTCGGCCGCGACCTCGCCGATCGGAAACCCGAGCCGCGCGAGATTCGGCACGTCCTTGTAGCCGGGATCGGCGAAATAGCCGCCCGTCACCTGCCCCGCGCATTCGAGCAGATGGCCGACGACGGTCGCAGCCCCAAGCGCGTCCCAGTCGTCCATCCGCCAGCCGAACGCGTGGATCAGCGGCGCGGCGAACAGCGACGGATCGGCGACGCGCCCGGTCAGCACGACGTCCGCGCCGGCCGCGAGCGCGTCGACGATCGGTGCGGCGCCGAGATACGCGTTCGCGGACACGATGCGGTCCCGATACGCGGCGACGTCGTCGCCCGATTCCTCGAAGCGGAACGCGCCGCGCAGCACGACGTCGAGCACGTCGTCGCCTTCGACCGCCGCGACTTTCAACCCCGCGATGCCGAGCGACTGCGCGATCCGCGCGGTACGTCGGGCGGCCTCACGCGGGTTCGCCGCGCCCATGTTCGACACGATGCGCACGCGCTTGCCCGCCGCGACCGGCAACACCGCGTGCATCCGCGCGTCGAGCAGCGGATCGTAGCCGAGCGCCGGATCCTTGCGGCGCGCCTGCTGCGCGATCGCGATCGTGCGCTCGGCCAGGCATTCGAAGACCAGGTAGTCGAGCTGCCCGTGTTCGGCCAGTTCGACCGCGGGCTCGATCCGGTCGCCCGAGTAGCCGGCGCCCGCGCCGATGCGCACGCGCCGTTCAGGTTGCTTTGCTGTCATGTCCGTACCGTCGTCCGGCGAGCGCATCGCCGGCAGGAATCAAAAAACGCCGAGCACGACGCACGCGATCGTCATCACGATCGACGCGCCGAACAGCAGCGGAAACGTGAATTTCTGATGCTCGGCCAGCTCGATTCCGCACAGCCCGACGACGAGGAACGTCGCCGGCGTGAGCGGGCTGACCGGAAAGCCCGTCGTCATCTGGCCGAGCAGCGCCGCCTGTCCGACCTGCACGGCCGGCACGCCGAGCTGGCCGGCCACTTCCGCGATCACGGGCAGCACGCCGAAGTAGAACGAATCGGGATCGAACAGCATGCTGAGCGGCATCGACGCGAGGCCGAGCGCGACCGGAATATGGCCGGCCATCGACGGCGGCACGAAGCCGACCGCCGCCTGCGCCATCGCCTTCAGCATCCCGCTGCCCTGCATGATCCCGGTGAACACGCCGGCCGCGAGCAGGATGCCGGCCATCATCAGCGCGGCACGCGCATGCGCGTCGATGCGCTTGCGCTGCATGTCGACGTCGGGGTAATTCACCATCAGCGCGATGCACAGCCCGACCATGAACATGATCGCGGGCGGAATCTTCTCGCCCATCACGACCATCGTGCCGAGCACGACGAGCGTCAGCACGAGGTTGAACCAGAACAGGTGCGGCCGGCGCAGCGCCTGCTCGTCGGGCGTCAGTTCGCGCCGGGGCAGCGGGATCGACGCATCGTCGCGCGACAGGCCGAGCCGCTTCTCCTCGCGCCGCCCGAGCCAGTACGCGACGCCGAACACGAACACGAGCCCGATCGCCTGCACCGGAATCAGCGGATTGAACAGCGCCGACACCGGCAGGTGCAGCGACGCCGACGCGCGGATCATCGGGCCCGTCCACGGCAGGAAGTTGATGCCCGCGGCCATCGACACGGCCGCGGCCAGCACGCGCCGGTCCATCTTCAGCCGGTCGTACAGCGGCAGCACCGCGGGAATCGTCACGAGAAAGCACACGGCGCCCGAGCCGTCGAGGTGGATCAGCAGCGCGAGCAGCGTGGTGCCCATCACGATGCGCGTGGGCCGCGTGCCGACCGCGCGCAGGATCCGGTCGATGATCGGGTCGAGCGTGCCGGCGTCGGTGATCGTCCCGAAGTACAGGATCGCGAACACGAACATCCCGACGACGGGCGCGAGCCCCTTCAGCCCGTCGATGACGAATTTGCTGGTGTGCAGCCCGAAGCCGCCGAGCAGCGACGCGGCGATCGGCACGACGATCAGCGCGACGAGCGGCGACATCCGCTTCGACAGAATCGCGGCCAGCAGCACGACGATCGTGCCCAGCCCGAGTAACGGCAGCATCCGTGTCTCCTACCTTGTCTTTTGTTGGAGACGAGCGTAAGGTCGGCGCAGCGATAGCACAATTGAAATGATTTGATCGCAGCAATCACGAACCGTTATGGATCTGAATCTTCGCGACATTCGCGCGTTCGTCACCGTCGCGCACGTCGGCAACTTCACGCGCGCGGCCGCGCGGCTGCACCTGTCGCAGCCGGCGCTGACCGTGCAGATCCGCCGGCTCGAGGAAATCGTCGGCGCGCGCCTGTTCGACCGCAACAGCCGCAGCGTCGCGCTCACGCAGACGGGGCGCGAACTGCTGCCGCTGTTGCAGCGCTCGCTCGACGACATGGAGCGCGTGCTGCGCGATGCACGCGCGCTCGGCGAAGGCGCGAGCGGCACGGTGCGGCTCGCGTGCCTGCCGACCTTCGCGTCCAGCGTGCTGCCGGAGCTGATCCAGTCGTTCCGGCGCGACGTGCCGCGCGCGGGCTTCGAGATCCGCGACGGCGTCGCGAGCCTCGTCACCGCGCTGGTGCGCAACGAGGACGCCGATCTCGGGCTCACCGGCGGCGATACGTTCGATGCGTCGCTGGACGTGCTGTATGCAGGCGCCGACCGGCTCGTCGCCGTGTGCCCGCAGGATCATCCGCTCGCGCGCAAGCGCCGCGTCACCACCGCAGACGTCGCCGGCGTGCCGCTCGTGCTCACCGCGCGGGGCACGAGCGTGCGCAGCGTCGTCGACGCCGCGCTGGACGCGGCCGGCTGCACGCCCGACATCGCGTGCGAGCCGACCTACATGATGACGGCCGTCGCGATGGTGCGCGGCGGCCTCGGCGTGACGATCCTGCCCGCGACCGCCCGCGAGGTGCGCGCCGAACCCGAACTGGTCGCGAAGCCGATCGACGATCCCGCGTTCGTGCGGCCGATCGCGCTCGTCGCGAAGCGCGGGCGCACGCTGCCGCGCGTCGCGCAGGCGTTCGCCGACCTCATGCTGGCCGAATTGAAAAAGCGCGCATGAAGCGCGCCCGATTCGGGAAAGTCCGCGCGGCGCTTACTGCGCGTCCGGATCGACGTGCAGCGATTCGCCGATCGCATAGAAATTGCCGCCCGCGATGTAGTGCAGGCTGCGCAGCGCGGGATCGGCCGATTCGAAATACCAGTGGCCGTCGCGAAACACGCGCGTGTCCGACCATGCGCCGATCACCTCGCCGATGAACAGGTCGTAGGTCTGCTGATTGTGCGGTTCCGGAATCAGCCTGCACGCGAGCCAGCCCGAGCAGCCGGCGACGAACGGCAGGTCATGACCGTCGACGTCGAACAGCGTGACGCCCGCTTCGCGCAGCTTGTCGGGCCGCTCCGCGAGGCTGCGGCTGCCGACCGCATGCGTGAGCTGCAATTGCGCGGCCGTCGGCACCTGGATCACGAACGTGCCGCTGCGCTCGACGAGCTCGCGCGTCTTCGCGGATTTGTCGAGCACAACCGTCAGCTTCGGCGGCTGGAAGTCGAGCGCGCACGCCCAGGCGGCGGCCATCACGTTGTCGACGCCGTCGTGGCGGGCCGACACGAGCACGGTCGGGCCGTGATTGAGGAGACGATAGGCTTTGTTCAGCGCCACCGGCGCGATGTGACTGTCCATACGGATTCCTTGGAGAACGAGGCGCACGGACCCATACCGTGCGGCGCGGCGCCGGCCGTCGCACGTGCGTGCGGCCGGGCCGAAGGCTGCATTCTCGCACCCGATTTCAATCGGCGCCGGCGCCGTGGCCGGTCACTTCGCGAACAGCTGACCGATGTCGCGGAACGCCTTGAATTCGAGCGCATTGCCGCACGGATCGAAGAAGAACATCGTCGCCTGTTCGCCGACCTGCCCCTGGAACCGCACATACGGCTCGATCACGAAAGTCACGCCGAACGAACGCAGCCGCTCGGCCAGCGCTTCCCAGCTCGCCCAGTCGAGCACGATCCCGAAATGCGGCACCGGTACGTCGTGGCCGTCGACCGCATTCGTATGCGCGCCTTCCTGCGACGCGGTTTTCGGATGCGCGTGGATCACGAGCTGATGCCCGTAAAAGTTGAAGTCGACCCACTGCGCACTCGAACGCCCCTCTTCCAGCCCGAACACGCGGCCGTAGAAATCGCGCGCGGCCGGCAGGTCGTAGACCGGAATCGCCAGGTGAAACGGGGAAAGACTCATGATGGCCTCGTAAAGGAACGCTCGCGTGTCGCGAGGACGGCACCATGGTAGACAACGCCGCTCAAAAATTAAATCAATATAAAATTGGCTGATTAACAAACGGAATTGATGAATGATCCGCGAGCTGAAAACCCTCGTCGCCGTCGCCCGCGAAGGCACCTTTGCCGCGGCCGGCAATCGTATCGGGCTCACGCAGGCGGCCGTGAGCGCGCAGATGCAGCGCCTCGAAGCCGAGCTCGGTTTCGCGCTGTTCGACCGGCAAGGGCGATCGGCGCGGCTCAACGAGCGGGGCCATCACGTGCTCGACCAGGCGCAGGCGCTGATCGGCCTGTACGAGAACCTGAGCTCGACCGCGCCCGGCTCGCCGGACGCCGTGCGCGTGACGATCGGCGCGATCGCGTCGGTGCAGAGCGCGCTGCTGCCGGCCGCGCTGGCCGATTTCCATCGCCGGCACCCCGGGTGCCGCACGCGCGTGATACCGGGGCTGTCGATCGAGCTGGTCAACCGGGTCGACGCGGGCGAAATCGACATGGCCGCGATCATCCGGCCGCCGTTCGCACTGCAGAGCGACCTGCACTGGACGACCCTCGCGCAGGAACCGTTCAGGCTGATCGTGCCGCGCGGCGTGAAGGGCAAGGACTGGACCGCCCTGCTCGCGAACGAACCGTTCGTGCGTTACGACCGCGCGTCGTTCGGCGGCCGTCAGGTCGACCGCTTTCTGCGCAAGATGCACATCGCGGTGCGCGACACCTGCGAACTCGACGAGCTCGACGCGATCGTCAAGCTGGTCGAAAACGGCGTCGGCGTCGCGATCGTGCCGCAGACCGCCGTGTATCGCCGCTGGCCGGCCGGCGTGCGCGCGATCGACCTCGGGCATCACACGTTTCACCGCGACATCGGGCTCGTGCATCGTGCACGGCGCACGATGTCGGAGCCCGCGCAAGCGCTGGCGCAACTGATCGAGGCGGCGTCGCGGCGGCGCGCGGGCGCGAGCGTTTCGTAGTCCATCGTCGCGCCTTTCTCGTACGCGAAGATCGCGGCGTTGTCGGGTTGACCGTACACGGTCGCGATCGTGATCGCACCGAGCCCGGCTTGCCCCGGCTCATCGGCGCCTGCTTGCCGTACGCGTTCGTCGCGCCGGCCGGCAGCCCGGCCGCGACCGGATGCGGCGCGTTGACGAGCCAAGGCGAGTTCGCGGCCCGAGTTTCAACGTGCGGCGGCTACGACGCACCGACGGTTCGTGACGTGGCGAGACGAGGCCGTCACCGCTCACGCGCGACGCGCATCTATCACATTCATTTCAGCGCAGCCGATTCAATTCGTTAAATAACGATTTGACGGATCGAAAACAATATCGAGATTGCGGTAGTTCACCCGCAAAACACGCCGAATTATCACGACATGCGCAAAGCCCACTGAAAAACCGGCGGAATGGCAACCCATTGATACGCGCTTATCAATAATCCCGATCCCTCAACGGTGAATTCCGGGAAACATCCCTGTCTGCATCAGGCCACAACGAAGAATTCCATTTTTGCCGTTTCAGTGCGGCTCTGTAGTCTCGTGCCCTTCCGGATCACGAACCCACACCCATGCGCAAAGGAGTTGACGTCCTCCCCTCCCTGAAGGGAGAGGATTCCCACATCTGGCGATGCACGTCCGCATCGGAGAATGTTCAACGCAGCGTTGATATCACGATCATGTTCGACACCACAGTCACTGCAGGTCCACTCTCTTATTCGCAGTCCCGCGATACCTTTCGGCCGCGTCGTGCTGTCTTTCGACCCGCACGCCGAACAGGACTGGGTAGAACCGCTTTCGTCCACTTCCTCGAACGTGGCTCCGTGCGCGATCGCTTTGTAGCGGAGCTTGTTTCGGAAGGACGACCAGGATGCGTCGTAGACGCTTTTCGCCATCCTGGTTCTGGCGAGTTTGACAGCCGACACGTTGCCGACCGCGATGTAATCGAAGCGCCGCACCAGATCGAGCGCGAGCTTGTGTTGGAAGTCGGCTCGGGCATTCGCGACCTTGGCGTGCAGCTTTGCGATATGCCGCTTGTGCTTTCGCGCCCGCTGCGCTTTCGCCAGCTTTTCCGCCGCGCGTCGACCGAACCGATCATTGGGCAGCTTCTCGCCGGTCGAAAGTGTCGCGAAGTCTTTCAGGCCAAGATCGATGCCGACACCGGAACGGATCGGACGAGCCTGAACATCCGGCATCTCGATCACGATGTTCAAGAACCAATTGCCGCGTGCATCCTGCGCAAAGTTGGTCCCGTCCTTGATCTTGCCTTCGGGAAGCGTCCGGCTGTTGAATACGCGAAAGGTGTTGCCGGCGAAACGGAACGCGTCGCCCTCGCGCTTCAGGTCACGTCCCTTCAGCGGCACCCAGCCGAGCGACTTCCTGCCGCGATAGCGCAGGTACGGGCGACGGTGCTGGCTGCGCGACTTCGTGTATTGCTCACACGTCGCGTTGATCGTGCCGGAGTGGATGCCGAGCGCCTTGCTGCTGCCGGTCGTGAGCACATTCAAGTCGAAACCGGTCGGCCACTTCTTGCTCCACTTGAGCGCGTGCTTCTGCGTGTCGTTGCAGAAGTTCCAGACGTAGTTCACCGCGCGGCTCTGCTTGTTAAGCAGTCCGTTGAGCGACTTCACGCGGTAGCGGTAGACAAGGATCATGCCGGTGATCCTAACCCGTGGAAGAAGCTGTCTGTCAACAGCACCCCTTTCCTCCCCGTCCTGAAGGACGGGGTTTCTCGGAGCAACTGATGAAACGCACGGCCCTCTCGATGATTGCCCTCGCGTCGTTCGCGGCGATGTCCGTCGCGCATGCGCAGTCGAGCGTCACGTTGTATGGCGTGATCGACACGTCGATCACCTATGTGAACCATGCCCAAGGCAAGGACAACGCATGGATGCTCGGCAACAGCAGCGCTGGCAACCTGGCCGGCAGCCGCTGGGGCGTGAAAGGCACCGAGGACCTCGGCGGCGGTCTGAAGGCGCTGTTCCAGTTGGAGAACGGCTTCGACCCGAGCAACGGCCGGCAAGGCCAGGGCGGCCGCCTGTTCGGCCGTCAGGCCTTCGTCGGCCTGACGAGCGACCGCTACGGCACGCTCACGTTCGGCCGGCAGTACGACCCGCTCGTCGATCTCGTGCAGGGCATCACCGCCGACAACTATCTGGGCAGCGCGTTCGCGACGCCGGGCGACGTCGACAACTACGACAACAGCTTCCGCGTCGACAACGCGGTCAAGTACACGTCGGCCGTCTATTCGGGCCTGCAGTTCGCGGCGATGTACTCGTTCGGCGGCATCGCCGGCAGCACCGGCGCCGCGCAGTCTTACTCGGCCGCCGTGTCGTACAACAACGGGCCGTTCAGCGTCGCGGGCGGCTACTTTCACGCGACCAACAGCCCCGCGTCGAACGGCGTGCGCAACGGCTGGACGAGCTCGTCGGACGGCACGTTCGACGGCCCGATCAACAGCGGCTATGCGAGCGCGCACTCGTTCGGCATCGCACGCATCGCGGGCCAGTACGTCGCCGGCCCGTTCACGTTCGGCGTCGGCTACAGCAACGCACAGTACCGCCGCGACGCAAGCTCGGTGTTCGGCTCGAACGAGCACTACAACACGGGGCAAGGTTTCGTGAACTACCAGGCGACGAACGCGCTGCTCGTCGGCGTCGGCTACAGCTACACGCGCTCGGGCGGCGACACGTCGGCGACCTATCACCAGGTATCGGCCGGCGCCGACTACAACCTGTCCAAGCGCACCGACGTCTATCTGACCGCCGCGTACCAGCACGCGAGCGGCCAGACCGGCGACGGCAACGGCGGCTCGATGGCCGCGCAGGCATCGATCGGTTCGTACGGTTACGCGGGCACGAGCTCGCAGACGATGGTCAACCTCGGGCTGCGTCACCGTTTCTGACGGCGACTACCTGAGGATGGCCGGCCGCGCGCCGCGCGGCCGGCCGAATCCGCATGGCGCAAACGGCGGCTTCGGCCGCCGATTTTTTTATCTTTTCTTTCGCCCCGGGCGATTTTCCTGTTCGCCCGCTTCATCGCCGGTTTCATCGTGCGCCTGACGTAATACGTCAGGTTTCCATCGCCGCCATTGCATCGGCACTCACGCCAATGCCGGCCATTTTTACCGATCCGCGATCGCCTCGAACCGTGATCCGGCGCGATAAAAGTGCGCGGTGCCCGCACGGACAAATGCAAAGGAAAGTTTGACGCGAGCCATTTGCCCGCCTGCTATGGCACACTTCGCGTCTGCGTAATTTCCTTGCACCGGGCGGTCGGATTCCGCCCCATCCTGCCATGCCGCGTCATACTACTCGCCCGCTCAGCCGCCACACGCTGACCATCGCCTCGACGATCGCGCTCTCGTGCGCGCTCTCTGGCGTCGCGCGGGCCGATTGCCTGGACGACGCGGCCGCGTTCCAGCACGTGAGCGTCGCCCTGATGCGCGGCATCGCGCAGGTCGAGTCGGGGATGAATCCGAACGCGGTGAACACGAATACCAACGGCACGGTCGACATCGGGCTGATGCAGATCAACAGCACGTGGCTGCCGACGCTCGCGCGCGAAGGGATCACGCGGGAAAGCCTGTTCGATGCCTGCACGAACGCGTACGTCGGCGCGTGGATCCTGTCGCAGAACATCCGCCAGCTCGGCCCCAACTGGAACGCGATCGGCGCGTACAACTCCGCATCGCCCGACAAGCGCCTCGCCTATGCGCGCAAGGTCTATGATGCAATCCGGACCATGCCGGATTCGCCGGATACTCCCATGCCCATCCTTCCACCGTCCTTTACGCCGCCGCAACAGGCACAGACGTACAACCCGTTCGCGAGCCTGAGCGTGTCGGCGCCGCCCGTCACGCGCGCACGCACGATCTCGCCGGGCTCTGCGCCTCCGCCGCCGCAGGGCGGCCCCGCCGGGCCGGCCGGCACGTACAACTTCGGATGGACGGTCACCGGCGCCGACCAGGCCAAGCCGACCCAGGTGTTCGACGACGGCGCGCGGGTCTATGTGCAGTTCAGCGACATGAAGCACGTGCCGGCGATTTTCACCGAGACGTCGGCCGGGCGCGTGCTGATGTCGTGGGAGCTGCAGTTTCCGTATGCCGTCGTGACGCGTCCCGCGCAAACGTTGATCTTCCAGCTCGGGCCGTTCGAAGCGCGCGCGCAGCGCAGTGCGGCGGCCGCAGGCATGACCGCGCAGGCCGGGACGGCCGGGACGGCGACGGCCGGGGAATCGGCCTCGGCATCGAAGAAGTCGGCAGGGACGACGACGAATGCGGCGACAAACACGGCGTCCAAGGCGGCAGCGAAACGCACCGCGTCGGCCGATGCGCTGTGGTACGTGAATACGCCGTCGACGTCGGGAACGGCGGCGGCCTCGCCTTCGACCGCGAATATTCCCGCCACGCTGCCGACCGCAATCACGTCGAATACGCCGCCGCCCGCGCCGGCTCAACGACCGGCTGCGACCGCTCAGCCGTCGCGCGCCAGCGTGGACGCGCTGTGGTACATCTCGAAGTAACGCGCGGGCCCGGCTGCCTAGCGGCAGCCGGTGTCGGCGAGAGGCGGACGACCGGACTATCGAACGACCGTCGTGCCGGACGGTGTCGATACGGTCGATACCAGCGATTGGTACACGTCCGCGACGCGGTCCAGGAACGACTTGTCGGGTGCGGTCGCGATTTTCTGCATCGCCCGCGTGTTCATGTAGTTCTTGATCGACACGAGGTGGCTCCACACCGCCTCGACATCGCTCTCGGCCATGCTGTCGTGCACGTGCTTCACGAACAGCGGATACATCGCCTCGACCTGAGGTAGGCGCTCGCCCGGATTATTCCAGAGCCAGAAGAGCGCCTGCGCCTGCGGGTCGGTGTTGAATATCGACGGTGGCAACTCGCCGCCGAGCTGCTTCATTGCCTGCTTGCCATCGAAGCCGTATCCCGGGCGCGTACCGTGCTGCTTCTGGAAATCGATCTCGCGCACCAGCTTCTCGTAACGTCCGTACGCCAGCGGATTGGCCGCGCCGCCGAGCCAACCCGGCTTGCGCTGCGCCGCAGCCGCGCGATTCTCGGCCTGGTCGTACCACATGCGCAGCCACTGGATATACACGACCATGTGGCCCTTGAGCTCGCCCTGGATGTCCTTCGGCAGATCGGTCACGACGATCGGGCGCGGCGGCGCGGGATCGGGCACGCGGCAACCGTCCGTCATGTCGGGCACGGGTTTCGGATGGAGAAAATCGAGCGGCCCGATCGACGGCTTGAGCGTCGCCGACGGATAGCCGATCCCTGTGCCCAGTGGCGTGAGCGGCGGAATCTCGCGTGTCGTCGCCACGAGCTTCTTGACTGCCAGCCGGTAGTCGAGCTGGAAATTCTGGATCTCGGGCGGCGCGACGATTTGCTGATACAGCGCGCCGTCCTCGTTCGCCAGCGCGGTCAGGCTCGGCATCGGAATGCCCGCGCCGTACGCGCGGTGGTACATCATCTCGAGCGGCACGCGCGCCAGCTTGTCGGAAATGCCGTCCTCGCCTTCGATCGCGCCGCCGCCCACGTCCACCTGAGCGCCGGGAAACAGGCGCTCCTGCCGCCGACCGCGCATGTCGGACGGGTCGACACCGAGCATCGTCAGCGGCTTGTACACACGCAGTTCGTGGGCGGCCGCGTAGTGCACGCATTTCTCGATGTCCGGCGACAGGATCAGATCCGACGACACCGCGTTGCTCAGCGGGATGTAGCCCGTCAGCAGGTTGTCGTCGAAGCGGTTCGTCACGCAATCGAACAGCCCCATGAACTTGATCTTGACCTGAACGCCGTCGTATTTTCCGCCCTTGGCGACCTCGTCGAGCAATTGCTTGGCAAAGGCGAGCGCAAGGCCGCCGCCCATGTCGTAGCCGAAGATCGCGACATGGATCCTGTTCACCGTGCCGGCTTGCTTCGCACCGGCCACCGCCGCCTTGAAATCCTCTTCCGCCGCCTTCAGGCGCGTATCCACGCCCGTATTGAACAGTGCGGCGCCCAGCTTCGTATCGCGCGCGAGCTGGAACGACTCGGCCGCCGCGCCCAGCGATTCCTTGCCGACCTCCTTCAGCACGGTTTTCGGAATCCGGTATGGATATTTGACGACGTCGCGCCAGAAGCCCTTCCATTCGTGCCGCAGATAGCGCAGTGCGCGATTCTTTTCCGATCCGGGCCGCTCGATCGCGCGCTCGATCCGCTTGCGCGCGTCGCCCAAGCTGTCTTTCGTCTTGCCAACCAGCGTATCGAACGTGTCGCCCACGCGATTTCCGAACGTAGGATTGCCGATCTTGCCGCTCTGCTTCCACGCGTCCTCGGCGGCCTTCTGCACCTTTTCCTTGGCCTTGTCGACCGTCTGCTCCTTGAGCTTGTCGCCGACCTTCTCGCTGACCGTATCCGTTGCCTTGTCCTTCAGGACCTCGCGCAGCACGCCGGCCTCGGGATCGAAATCGGCGCCGAGCCCCGGATAGTAGAAGCGCCGCATGTTCTTGTTCTTCTTGTCGTACGCGGCGTTGAACAGCTTCAGGATATTGGTGCGCGGACCGTCCTTCTCGCCGAAGCCGAAGCCGTCGAAATAGAAGCTGACCCACAGCATGTGTTCGCATGCGGGACACATCTGCTCGGCCTCCGCCTTGACGCGGTCCGTCTCCGCGGAGACGGCGTCCTTCTTCAGGTTGATTTCGGCCATGGCACTTACTTCTCCTGCGTCGGCTTGAGTTCGGGCGCATTCATGTCGTCGACCCACTGCAACTCGGCCGTGCCGTTCTTGCGGAAATACACACGCAGATAGCGCGACGTCGGCGATTCCGGCTGGGGAATGGTCACGTCGATCGTCTTGCGCTCGGGCTGGATGCCGCGCTGAATGTCGTCCAGCGGCTGCGCGAATTCCCAGAACAGCTTTACCTTCTGTCCTGGCGTGACCTTGCAGCCGCAGGCAAAGCCGCCGCCGCCACCGAACGCCTCACCGTCCTCACGTGCCGACGGATTGCCGAAGCATCCCGACTTGTGCTCGTTGTCGAGCCAGAATTCGTGCAGCTTGCGACTGTACTCGTTGTATCCGGTGACGCACACGTTATGCGGCTCCGCCGACGCATCGACACCGTGCTTGCTGCATGCGGCGAGCACAGTCAGCCCGACCAGCGCCAAAACGTGCATCCCTGCTCTGAATTTCATCGATACCCTCACAAACTTGCGTCGTTGTTGCCTGCGTCCGGCGATGGCGGACCGAACCGGTTGCGCGCGTCGTCCCCGCGATAGAACCCGTTCATCGCAATGGCGATGAATGCGCCTCCGACAGGGATCGCATGAAGAAGCATCCACCACCCGGACTTGCCGATGTCGTGCCAGCGCCGCACCGACACCGCGACGAGCATCCAGATCATCACGATCGCGAATGCCCAGCCGACGACATCGACGAACGTCTGAGCCCGCTGCGCGGCGGGCAGATCGGCGAGCGCGTCGAGCGCGGAGCCGGCGAGCAGCAACGGCACGGTCACGCACCACCATTGCAAGCGCCCGGCCCGGCCGCGCAGTGAAAACAACGCCGGCACGCTCATCGCTGCGCCCCGTGTTTCGTCTCGGCATCCGCGGCATCGCTCCGCTCAATCAGGCGATCGAGCAATGCGTCGCACAACGCGTCGTGATCGTGCCGATAGGCAGCAATGCACTCGGCGACGACGCTCTCGTCGTCGAGCCCCACGTGGCCGACCATCGCCCATGTCGCGCCGATCCGGTAGGCGAGTCGATCGTCACTCAAGCCCTGCGCGTCCAGCACGCCGATCAGACGGCGCATGCGCGCGTAAGTGTCGAACGGATCCGCGTCGACGGGGATCCGGCCGTTGCGTCGCAATTCGGCGAGCACGGCGTCCGGCCGGCGCTCGTGCCGCAAGGCGTCGAGCTCGCGGGCATCCACCCGTGGATAGAAGATCCGTTCGTGCCGGCGCGGATGCCGCACCGTACCGACGGTGCCATCGCGACGCACCCAGGTCCACGACACGCACGGCGACAACAGCGCCTGATAGCGCGGCTCGGACAGCGCGCCCGCCAGCGTCTGAAACACCGCCGCGTCGTAGAACCGCAGCAGCCCGTCGCGATCGTCGGGCAGCGTCACGCGCGTCCTGATGCCGAGTTTCAGCACGAGTTCATCGAGCGGATATACGCTGACCAGCGACAGAAACGCGAACGGCCGCCGCGCGAGCTGCCGTTCAAGCAACGCCGGCACATGCGGCGCGCGATAATCGCACACCAACGCGCAGACCTCCGGGTCGCTCGCCTCGGGCTGGCCAGCGAGCACGTTGTGAACCTGTCCTTGCGCAATCAACTCGCGCCAGGGCGCCGCGTTGATCGGCAACTGCGACGCATCGGCCAACAGATAGCGATGGGCATCCGGAAACGCCGCATGCTCGGCGGCCGCCGTCGTTTCCCATGTCTGGAGCAGCGCCGTCATCGTCGTCATCCGCGCGTGGCGATCGCTTCGTGGCGATGCGCGAGATCCCGCATGCATTCGACGCATGCGGGCTTGTTCATCGACGGCAACTGGACGTTCGCGGATCGCGGGCCAGTCAGCGTGTGCTGGGCCGCATGGAACGTCGCCTTGCCCGGCGCGCCGATCACGATGTCGTTGCCTTCCATCTTCAGGAACGCGTTGGCCGCCGTCAGCAGCAGCCGCTTCGGGGACTGCAGCGCGACACTTGCCTGCGCGCTCGATACAGTCACCGCACGCTGCGCACTGGCGTCGAGCGTCCCGGCGTTCTGCGCCTGCACAGTGACGGCGCCCGTCGCGGCATGAAGCGCTATCCCGACGGCCGGCACGGGGCGGCTGCCGCCCGGGGTGCCGTGCGTGTACAGCGCGATGCCATCCTTCGCGACGATGCTCGACTTGCCCTGGACCGTGACCTGCACGTCGCGTCCGGCGCTCAGCACGGTTTGCGTGCCCGACGTCCACACGTGGCTTTGCGCCGTCAGCGCGGCGACGCCGGCCGCGCCGTGCGCGACCAGATGCGGATGCTGCCACGCAACCGCACCGCCGCCGCCCGCCCCGCCCGCGCCGCTGCCTTCGCGCGTTGCGCCGAGCGACACCTGGCTTTGCTGCAAGCCCTCGATCGCCGCAAGCTGCGATGTCGTGTCGCCGACAGTCGCGACACCACCGGGCTGCGCCATGCGCGTGCCCGGCTCCGCACCCTGCTTGCGCGCGAAGTTCGCGAGCCCCTGCAGCATCTCGCGTTGCTGCGCGAGCACCTGGCTCGCCG
The DNA here is from genome assembly GCF_002223255.1 of Burkholderia sp. AU17457. Lineage (NCBI taxonomy): Bacteria > Pseudomonadati > Pseudomonadota > Betaproteobacteria > Burkholderiales > Burkholderiaceae > Burkholderia > Burkholderia sp. AU17457. Next base: position 922,358 of record NZ_NKFB01000003.1, on the reverse strand, counting down.
CACCCGCGTCCATCTGGTTCACGCCAGGCGCCGTGCTGATCAGCAAGCCGGCGCCGGCGCGCAGCGCAGCGGCGGCCTGCGTCGACAGTTCGGCGCCGTAGCCGCGATCGGCCAGACGCCGGTTGTCCTGCACTTGCTTGATGTGCCCGAGCGTCAGGCCGCTGCCGTGATCGGTCGTATAAAGGCGCGCACTCGACTGCCCGGCCGTATCGTCCAGCATGAATTGTCGCGAGCCACCCGCGCCGGTCTGACTCGCATTCAGGTCCTGCGTCTTGAAGCCGGTCAGCACGGCCGCGTGGTCGTTGCCGGCAAACCAGGCCGCCGCATTGGCCGTGCTGCCGCTCGGGCCGCCCGCCAGCGCATTGTGCTGCGCGTCCGCGTTGCCTTGCCCGTTGTACAGCGCGGCGACCGCGACCGGCCGGTCGGGCTGGCCTTCCAGCCATTCGGTCCAGACTTCCTGACCGACGCGCGGCACGCTCACCCCGCCCCAGTTGTCGCCGCCGACCGGTGTCACCATGCGTGTCCAGGTGCCCGCGCCGCGATCGGCCGGCGCGTTCGCCGCGCGCGGATGTTCGTCGCGACTCGCGGAATTCTGCCCGCGCTGCGCATGATGCTGGATCCGGATCCGGTGATCGCGTTCGGTATGAACCGGATCGCCCGCGCCAACCACGATGCTCGTGTGGGCGCCCGGCATCACCGCGACCGGATGCACGCGTGCACCGTGCCCGCTCGGCGCCAACGGCCGGTAAGCCTGGTCGAACGGCAGCGCGGCGAAGCGGTTCCGGTACACCTCATCGCCGTCTACCAGTGCGCCGCCAGCGTGCGTCGTGGCGTCGAATGCCGCGTGCAGCGCCTGCGCGCCGCCCTGCTCGCCGGGCGCGGCATCGAGCATCGGCGGAATCGCGCCCAGCCGTTGTGCGATCGCGCCGTGCACGTCGGCGCTCACGTTCGCACGCGCGTCGTGCTCGACGCGCAGGCACACGAACGCGCGCGATGAATCGAGCGACGGATGCTGCGACATCGCGAAGTGCAGCCCCGGCCGCAAATCGCGACGCGTGCCACTGCCTTCGGTCTGCAGCGCCGCCACGCGCTGCGCGTCGAGTTGCTGCTGCGCGCGCTGATCGCCGATCGCGGCGGTCTGGAACGCGTACGGACCCGCGACATCGCGATCCTCGCCCGGCGCGACCGCGCCGCTCGCGCGCACGGCGGACGGACGGGTCGAGAGGCTTCGGTGATCCCAGCTTGCGCGCGCGACGCTGCCGATGCGCCAACGGCGCGCATTCATGAATTGCCGAATGCCGCCGCGCGGATCGCCGTCGCTCGTCTGATGGAAGCCGACGACTTCGGGTTCAGCCGGGGCGAAACGCTGGTTCGTATCGGCGAGGACGAGCGTGTGCTTGCCAAGGTCCGTCGAGCGCGCATCGCCTTCGTGTTCGAACCAGTAGAAGATGCCCTCTTCAGCCCACAGTCGTTCGAGAAACGCGAAGTCCGATTCGCCGGCTTGTGCAGTCAGGCTGCGGTTCGCATATTTCGCCGGGTCGGCGAGCGCCCAGCGCCATGCCGGCGCGATCGCGCCACGCGCGTAGTGCGCGAAGATCTGCTCGCTGATCTCGACCACGCTCGCGTTCACGAAGTTGTAGCTGTCGACGCGCTGATGCAGCAGCGCGAGCCACGGCTCGACGACGAGCCGCACGCGCGCGAGCCCGCCGTTGTAGCCGACGAGTTCCGCGGCCGTCACATGGCCGTGGAACGGGCGCCGTGCCTCCTGCCCGTCCGCGGCCTGCCATTCGACGAGGATCGGTGCACCGATCAGCTTGTCGAGCGGCACGTCGGGACGCTCGGTCAGCGCGGTGACCTGAAACCGGAAGCCGCCGCGATCGAGCGACTCCCATCCGTGCAGGCTCTCGGCGACGAGTTTGTCCGCGCCCAGCGGCGTGGTCAGCCACAGAAACCGGTCGTGCTGCGACCAGCCGCGGAAGAATGCCTGGATGAGGTCAGATTGGGTCGACATGTTTGGTTCGGGGTTCGCTGCGCTATGTCTCAAATCGGTTCTGCCGTGTATTTTTCGATGCCCGTATACTTCGCCGGCGCGACGATGCCCATATCCCGATCGGCACCTCACACGGGGAAACGTCAATCAGCATCGCGCCGCTCCCGCGCCGTTGCTCCGCTCGACTTCGACATATTGCCGACTCGGGATCGCAAGATTGTTTGTCCAGATATCCATTCCATCGATGCGCGGCCCGTGCCGCCGTCACCACCTGAATTCGAGTGCGACCGGCATGCGATTCGAGTGGGAGCGAATCGACAATGCCGGGTCGGACGGCGATGCGTGTAGCCTGCATCACGTCAGGATCACTTCCCCGTCAGTTTCACGTTTTCCAGCCGGTTCATCGGCGTAAAGAACCGCCCGTCCATTTCCTGCGGATGCAGGATGTCGAGGTTCACCGTGCCGACGAAGAGGTAGTTGCCGGCATCGACACGCCGCATCGCCGAATGACCGGTAAAGGTCAGCGCTGCGTACGGCACGACAAATTCGACCCGCTCGCGGTGGCCCGGCCCGACGACGATTTCCTGGCGGTAACGGCGGGACGTGTCGCTCAGATATTTGCTGACGAGTCTGACGTCGAATTCCACATTGTCGCTGCCGCCACCGATCTGCACGTATTGCAAATCGGGACGCGCCAAATCCGCCGACCAATGATCCGGACCGTCGACCGTCACGTCCTGCTTGCCATCGTTCGAGAACGTTACCTCGATCACAAGATGCTCTTGCGCGGGCCGCACCGAGAATGTCGGATGCAGATTGATTTCCGGGGTGCCGCGCGCCAGCAAATCATGGGCAAGATCGTAAAGTACCGAGAGCTTGTCGTTGAATTGATCGTCGAACTGGTAGTTGTACGTGCCCTCGTAATGCTGGCCGCCCTTGTCAAACGAATAGACGAGAACGGCCCCCTTATTGACTGCATGGATCTGGGGAATCGCCCTGCTGCTCAACGTCGCCTTCACCAGGTCGACATGCTGGCGATAGGTTCCTGTGAGACTCGCCGTATATTTTCCGATTCCAAGGTAACTCGATGGCGGCATCGGGTCGATATCCCGGCCCCGAGAAAAATACGACACCTTGTGGCCATCGGCCGTGAAGACCATCGACGGCGACGGATTCATCTGTCCCTGTCCACTACGAATCTCGAAATAATCCGGGCGATCTTGCGCAAGCGCCATGTCCAACACTCCGAAAGAAATCATCGACATCACAACAACGAGAAAAAAGCGCTTCATTTCAGCACTTCCCAGTCAATTCCGGTCTTTTCGTTGAACCAGTCACGGAAGCCATACATGTAGTACTTCGGAATTTCCGGCTTTTGCGTGAACATTCCGCGGCCCATCAAGTTCGTTTCGGTGGAGCGCTGCCAGTTGTCGTCGAGCTGTGCCATCGTCACGTCGACCAGATGTCGCGAATTGATGTACTTCCCGAACACGGCGCCGCCGTCAGTAAAGTATTCATCTGGCCAGCCGAACAGATGCCCGCTCTCATGCGCGATCGCATTCTGGGTCGATACCGGGACATACCGTTGCTGCCGCGGGTTCCACTCGACTTGCACTTCCCCCCAATTCTCCGAGTTCGCCCGCGTGACCTTCGGAAAGAGGTTGATCTCGGCATGGCATCTCCCGGTTTGAACGAGTTCGACTTCAAGTTTCACCTTGACCTTGCATGTACATGCCTTGCCGAGCGGACATGCCTTCGGCTGCATCGAGTAATTCCCCCGGTTCAGTCCTTCCTCGATGCGCTTCTTGAAGCCCGACACGGCAGCAAGACCACCGGGTCGGTCCACTACCCTGATGATCAAGCCTTCCCGTATGCCGTCGCTGTTGTACGGCACCGAAAAAGGCTTGCCCGTCGACGGATCCATATGGACACGCCCCTGGTTGATCCAGTATTGATCCTTCAAATGAACCTTGATACGGACGGTTGCCGTCAACGTCGCCGTCGCAGGTGCATAGCCGATATCGTACGTCCCGGTCGATGCCGCATATTGAAGCCAGTTGAGTTGCCCATTCTTCAGCTTCGGATTGCCGCCCTCATCCGTCTCATAATAGTCGGCGGCCCCCATACTGACGGTGTGCTCTTCCTTCTTGATCGCGGGAACGTGAAGGTTGCACGGTCCACCGTGCGCAGCCGCACCTTTTTTCGGCATGCCCTCCAGCTCACTGGACACAGGTGGCGGCGTCGAATAACCGAGCGAAGGACCCGGCCCCCTTCCCGCCGCGGTGGGTGCAGCCGCGGAAGGCGCGGGCAGCGGTTGACCGGGCGCACGGGAAAATGCCTGCGCCGCGCCCACGGCACCGCCCGCTGTCGGTAGCGTCGTACCGGCGATCGAATTCGCCGCACCCACCAAACGTCCGCCCCCCGCGACCGCCCCGCGCCCCGCCGGACTTGCCGCCAGCGCCTGCACGAGAAAGTCGCACGGATCGCCCTGCGGCAACACCGGCAGCGCCGGCAGCTTCACGCTCGTCGCGCGCGGCCCCGGGAACGGATGCCCGCCCGCCTTCACCGCGAACTGCCCCGGCGTCTCGACGACGATGTCGCCCCCCTTCAGCGTGATCCGGTTCGGCCCCTGCTGCAGCACGATCGCCTCCTGCGCGAGCACGTCGACGCGCTCGTCGGTCGACGTCACGCGCACGGTCTGGTCGGCGAGAATCTCCATCGTCGACGCATGCGCCTCGATGCTCACCGGCCCTTCGCCCGCGATCGCCTTGAGCCCGCCCGCCACGCTGTACAGGCTCATCGCATCGCCCGTCGCCGCGGCCACCGTCGCACCGGCGCCCACGTGTGCATCGCCTTGCGACGTCAGATGAACGTGCTGCGCCGCATACGACACCGCGCTCTCCGGCGTCGTCACCACGATGTTCTCCTGCGACTCCATCAGCACCGCGGGGGTCGCGAATCGCTCGACGGGGTCGCCGCCGTCGCGCTGTGCCGCGGTCGGCTTGGTCGCGCTCTGGCCGCCCACGCTACCCGCATACTTGCCGTCCTGCGCGGGATCGATCGCCTTCAGGAAATCAGTCTGCGCCTTGTTCGCGCTCAGGCCGACCGCGTGCGCACCCGTCGCCGCCGTGTCGAGTTCCCGCGCCGTTTTCGCCGCGTCCTTCAGTTGCTCCACGCGTTCGGCGACATCCATCTGCGTCGACGCGCCGAGTCGGCGCGCGGTACTCGACAGCAGCACGCCCGCGCCGGCTCGCACGACACCCCAGCCCTGCGTCGCCAGTTCGAAGCCTTCACCGCGATAGGCGCCGCGCATCGTGCCCTGCTGGTCGATCAGATAGCCCTGCGCGAGGCGCGTGTCGGCAGTCGAATTGCTCAGCTCGTGACGCAGTTGTCCGGCCGCATCGTCCATCACCCAGCGACTGCCGGGTTGCCCATCGAGGGTTTGCGTCTGCAGGCCCGTCAACGTTCCCGAATGATTCGCGTCGCTGCCATCGCCGGCCGCGAACGGCGGACGCACGCGCCCGCCATACACCTGGCCGAGCACGACCGGCGCATCGATGTTGCCCGACTCGAAGCCGACCACTACTTCCGCCCCCACGCGAGGCACAAACGCATGACCGAAATTCGGCCCGGCCGCCTGTTCGGCGACGCGAGCCAGAATGCCCGAACGGTGATCGCCCGGCGCGTGGCCGGCGGGATTGGACCGGCTGGCCGTATCCGTCAACCCGCCCGGCAGCGGCGCGACACCGCGCATCCACGGAAACTGAATGCGGACCTGGTGATCGCGCGTGCTGCTGACGCGCCCACCCGGCTCGCCGACGACGATCGCAGTCTGCACCCCGTACACCGTCGGCCGGTCGCGGAACGGCGGCACGATAGGCGTGTCCTCCGGCACCGCGACGAAGCGGTTGCGATACAGACCCTTGTCGAGCTCGCCGCGTCCGAACAGCTGCCCGATCTGCGCGCCGAGGTTGTTCACGGCCTCGTGCTCGATCGACAGCGGCACGAATCGCACGGTGCCGCCCAGATAGTCGTTCAGCGTATGGATCTTGCCGGTCTCGAGCGTGCGCGACGAGCCGCCACCACGGTAGACCCGTTTCGCGAGCTGCAGCGCGTCGAGACGTTGTTCGGCATAACGCTGCGCATCGCCGCTCGTGTCGAAGCGGCCGGCGCGCTGGCCGTCGTAAATCTCCCGCACCGGCAGCAGCGGCGCGTCGGCGTCCGCGGGCTGTTGCGCATGGCCGGCAAGCGCATGAAGTTCGCTGGCTTTCCAGCTCGTCGCCACCACGCGATCCGGCACGAGCTGACGCCGATCGGAGAATTGCGTCATCACGCCGTCCGGATCGCCGACGTCCTGCGCATTGAATGCGATGGCGCTGCCGTCGGGCAGCCGCGCATGGCGGTCGAACACAACGACGGTATGGTCGCCCGACGGCGCCTTCCCCCCGTCCTGCCCGTGCTCGATCCGAAACGACAACCCGGCCTCGGACAACTGCCGCAACACGAACTCGAGATCGGTTTCGCGATACTGGCCGCGCAAGCGAAACGATCGCAGCGGCTCGACGAGTTCGTAGCGCCAGTGCGCTTCCGGATAGTCGCCGAACACGCGCTCGCAGATGCGCTCGGCATCAACGTCGACGAAATACAGGCAATTGCGGCGCAGCTGCAGCAGCGCGAGCCACGATTCCATCGTGAGCCGATAGCGCGTGAACTCGCCGTCACTCTCCGCATAAGCGGCATGCGTGACGTAGCCGTTCCAGCATCGTTCGCCCGCCGCCGTCGCGAGACGCAGCCGCACGGCGCTGCCGATCAGCGGCGCGAGATCGAGAAACGGCTCGCTCGACAACACGTCGATCTCGAACCGGAACGATTCGCTGATCCCTTCACGACCGTGAAAGCGCTCGACCACGAAGGCGCCCGGCATCGCGGTATCGATCTGGATATGACGGGTCGCTTGCCCGTACCCCGTTAACGCGGCAACTAGATCCATGTCGTTTCTCGGCAATGGCGCGCGAATGCGTGTCGCGCCGGCTGGTTCGTATCCAATCGGTTCATCGGAACAGCTTGCTCATGTCGACGTTGCGCTGCAGCTGCTGACGCATCGCCTCCATGTCTTCCTGCACGCTCGGCACATGGGGCGCGTCCCAGCGCACGCCGTTCACGTAGACGGTGCGCCAGCGCAGGTAGCCCCAGACGAACGAAAACTCGCGTCCCGAATCCTGCAGCGCGAGACCACCGGTGACTTTCGGGTCGGTCAGCACGGCGCTGTCGGTCGGCGCGGCGGCATCCCGGGCCGCGCGGGCTTTCTGTGCAGCCTGCTGCGCGGCGTCGTAATGTTTCAGGATGCCGGCCTGCTGCGCGGTCAGCGGCGAACGCGGTTCGGGCTCCGGCGCGACGTTGGCGGCCGGCCCGAGCCCGAGCGCACCCGCCCCCATCATCTGCATGATCTGCGACGGTCCCGGCACGCCGAGTTGCTGGCGCTTCTTCCACTCGGCGTGCTGACGCTCGAACTCGGCCTGGCGGGTTTTCAGTGCTTTGATCTGGTTGTGGTTCCACACGTCGTCGTCGTCGCCCAGCGGCTTGAACCACGCGCGCGAGTCATGCATGAAGTTGTCGTACAGCGCGCTGATCGGCGCTTCCGGCGGCCCCATGTTCCAGTCGCCCCGCACCTCGAGCCACTGCTTCCATTTCTCGTCGAGCTGCAACTGGAAGAAATCCTCGGCGTGCTTGGTACTCGCGCGCACCAGCGGGCCGACGAGCGGAATCGCTGACTGCAGGCCCGCGGCGATCGGCAGGACGGCCGGCGAAATGACGGCCGCCGCCTTCGGGTTCTGCGTGATCTTCCGGCTGACCGTGTTGCCCGCGTACCGGCTCACGGTCGGTCCACCTTCTTTCTCGCATTCGAGCAGGTCGCGCCATTCGAGCCGCAGCTCCTCGTTCGCGCTGTCGAGGTCGACGGCATCCTGCGGATAGGCAGCCTTGGCGGCGAGAAACGACGGTTGCGAACGCAAATTGTCGAGCCGCATCTTGCGCCAGCGCAGGTAAAGCCCGTAGTGCGCGCGCATCAGGCCCGGCGTGCCGTGCTCCTTCGCGTAGTAATAGTCGGCGCTCGTGCTCACATAGGCCGAAAACGCGCGCTTGAGCGCGGGAGAAATCGCGAATGCCGCCGCCGCTTCGGCAGCGACACCGGGCCCCTTGATGTCGAGTGGAACACCGGCCTTGCGCGCTTCGCGATACATGTCGAGCAACGGCACTTGCGACAGCTTGTCCGCGTCGCCCGTGCCGCGCCCCTGCTCGCCCGGCCCGTAACCGCCGCCGACATCCGAATGCACGCCCGGATAGACGATCTCCTCATGCCCGTCCCGCGACGCATCGATCAGGTCGAGCGGGAACGATCCGCGCGGCTCGTGGGCGGCGACCATATGGACGCAACGGCGCACGTAGTGCGGCACGCCCATCAGTTCCTTGCGCCCCCAGCCGCCATGCCCGTCGAACAGCGTCGCGGCCGTGCTTTGCGCGATGCCGACCGACGCGACCGTATCGAAGATGCCGAGAAAGTCGTACGACACGGGTACGCCACACAGGCTGAAATCGGGGTCCAGCGCATCGGCCAGCCAGTTCGAGAACGTGCGGGCCTCGGCCGCCCCGCGCGAAAACCCGAACACGTACAGGCGAATGCGCTGCAGTCTCGGCTTGCCCTTCACCAGCAGATCGCCGACGCGCGCCTTCAGCTGCGCGCACCTGGCCCGCAATGCGACGCGGCGCTTCTCGTCCCACCCGCGCATCGTCGCGGTCCAGTTCGCCGTATCGACTTCGCCCTTGAGCTGCGCCCAGATCGTATCGCGATCCCACGTCAGTTCGATTCCGTTCTGCTCGGCGGCCATCAGCCTGAGCGCACCGACGCTCGAACTGCCGCGCGCGTTGATGTCGCCGAGACTACCCGGCTTGGGCGGGGTGCCGCCGAGATCGATCCCCTTGAAATTCAGGTCGACGCTGACGGCCTTCGCGAGTTCCTTGTCGCTCTTGCCGAGCGCCGCGGACAGCGAATTGCCGAACGCGTGCGCATGCACGACGTTGTGGATCTGCAGCAGCGCCCAGTTGATGCGCCCCTCGCCGGCCCATCCCGTCGCCGCGCCGGCCGCGGCCTGCAGCCCGACACCCTGGTCGCCGATCTCGTCGACGAACGGTGTGCCGACGCCGGCCACATAAATGGCACTGTGGTACTTGTCGCGGGGAAACACGTCGAACAGCCGCGCGACGTTGCTGTGCTTGCCGCCCGCGCGATCGCGATCGGCGTTGTTGCGCGTGCCGTCGAAGAAGATGCCGACATGCAGCGTCTTGCAGCAACTCATCCCGTCGTCGTCGTGCAACCGACGCATGATCGCGTCCTGCTCCTCCCGGGTGACGACGCCGACGTCAGGCCGGTCGGCGCTCACGAAGCGGAAACTCATCGCACGATCCTCTTGTCGGGATTCGGGCACCGCGGGTCGCTGTTGCGCAACGTGAAGTTCCCGGGGCACGCTTCGTCGGGCGCCTGGAGATTTTCAGGGAAGCCGCGGTAGCCGGGCATCCACTGAGACGCATAGACCTTGATTCGATCGTGCGGAAAGAACAGGACCCACAGGAAGCCGTCCGAGAATGTGTCGTAGCGCTCGACCGGTACGACCCGGCTCGCAAGCGCCTTCGGATCCTTCCTGTACAGGTTGTCGTCCCGCCACTGCAGGTTGACGGTCAGCCCCGGATGCCATTGTTTCGGCAACGCGACGCAGCAGATGATCGCGCCGCCGCCGCTGCCGATACGCGCCGGTACCGTCCCGCCCCAGGTGCCGTCGACGTAGAACGCGCCGATCGGAACGTCGGTGTAGTTGAGCGCATTCAGCTTCAGCCCCATCGTGCCGGATGCGGCCGCCGCACCTGCCAGGCTCGACGCGCCGCCCGACGTCCCGGCCGTACTCGATGCGGCAGGCGACACGTCGGTCGCGCGCGAGCATCCGGCCGTCCCGAGCAGGATGGCCATGAACATCAGCAGCCGAGCGGCAAACGTCGTGGAACCGGCATTCAAACTCATCTTTTCATCCTCTTGTCCGACGCCGTGCGGCGTGGATCGCTATCAACCACGTGCCCTGTCGCAGGCACGCAAACCCGCATCGTTCTATGCGGACGAGGCCACCGGCGCGCGTTCCGTCACCAGATACCCCGCCGCCACGAGCGCATCGAGCGCGGCTCGCGACGCCGCCGCAGGGGAACCGTCGTGCCGCGCCCACGCCGCACTCACACACGCATGGGCTTGCGAGGGCGTGGCCACCAGACGGCCGAAACTCTCCGGACGCTGGCGAACATGAAAAATCAGCGTGTCGATCTTCGCGGCCTGTCGAAGCCGTTCGATCTGTTCGTCGTCGAGCAAGTATGGCTCGCCGCTACGCCCGGCGTCCGCCTCACCGCCAGCCGCCTCGCCCACGGTGTCGAAATCGAGCGCGACGAGCGCCCCGGTGCGATCGAACACGTGCCACGCGTCGATGCCGTCCGTGAAGCGGCGGCGCTGTGCGGGCGTCAGCGCCGCGAGCCAAGCGGGCAGGCAACGCGTATCGGCGAGACGTACCAGAAACGCTTCGCCGTCGGCCGCCGCACTCGCCTCCATCTGTCCGCGCAGATGCGCGGCGAGCGCGACCGTATCGCGCCCACCATGCAGCAGGCTCACCATCGGTCGGCCTGACGTCTCGCGCAGCACGGTCTCCAGCATCGCCCGGCGCGCCGCCGCGTCCGCCGGCAACGGCACGAGGCACGGCGAAATCGCCAGCAGGTCATCGCCGTCGTACACACCTTCGTACAACACGACGACGGCGTCGTCGCGCTCGGCTGCGGGCATCCGGTCACGCAACGCCGGCGCGAAACCCATGTCGAGCAGCAGGTGCCAGCGACCGTCGTCCGCCTGCACGCGCTCGAAGAGCGCATCCAGCCGGTCCGGAGTGTCGTCGGCATAGCGGTCGATCCAGTCGGTCGTCTCGATCGTCATGCTCAGATCGCCTTGCCCGCGAGTGCGCTGCCCGACTGCATCGCGTGCAGCAGGCATTCGACACAGACCTTCTCGGGAAACTGCGGCAACGGCGTATTCAGTTGATCAGGGCCCACGAATGCATGCTGCGCGGCATACACGACGAATTTGCCGGGGCAACCGAACGTGACGTCGCCACCTTCGATCGTCACGTGCGCCCCCCCGCTCACCGCGAGATGCACGGTCTTCTTCGCGGCGATCTCGACGTCCGCGCTCGCGGACGCGAGCTTCAGATCGTCGCGCGCGCGCAGGCCCAGCACATCGCGCTGCGCCTGCAGCGTCAGTCCGTCCTTGCCGGCGATCATGCCGAGGCCGATACCCTCTGCATGGCTCGCGCCGGCCAGCCAGCCGATGCCTTGCCCGCTGTGAATGCGCAGCTGCTGCGCAGCGGCGAGATTGAAATCGCCGCCGCTGCCGAGCGACAGCGTTTCTCCGGCCGCCCATTGCAGCGCCTGCCCGGCAACCAGCCCGTGCCCACCCCGTGCCTCGATGCCGAGCACGGCGTCGCCCGTGTGCGGCAATGCGTTGCCCGTCGACCGCTGTGCGGCGTCGGCCGACGCCTGCGTGTAACCGTTCGCGCCGACCGTCGTCGCGAAGCTCTGCGCAAGCGCATCGAGCGGCGCGGCACTGCCGTTCAGCGACGACTGGCCCGCCTGCTCCACGCCGCGCTGCGCGGCGAACGGCAGTGTCCCATGCGTATCGGCCGTCTGGTCGAATCGCCGAACCAATGCGGTGTGCCGCGCGAGCAGCGCCTGCAGCGCGGACGCATCGCCCGCCGGCTGCGCGGCGCCGGCAGGCGCATAGCTCGACACCAGCAGGCCGCGTGTCGCACGCATCGCACCATACGCGTCCGAGCGCAATTCGACGCCCTGGCCACGAAAACTGCCGAGATAGTTGTCCGCCTGATGCCGCAGATGACCGAGGTTCAATTGCGTGGCCGCGTGCGTCGTCGCCATCTGCAGGCGTCCCATGCCGTCGGAATCGTCGGCGACGAGCTGGTTGTGGCCTTGCCCGTCGAAACCCTGGCTCTTGAAACCCGACAGCGCGCCGGCGTGATTGTGGCGATCCGTGCCGCCGCCGGCGCCATGCCACGCGGGGCTCATCCCGCTTGCCAGATTGCCCTGAGCGCTTGGCGCATGATCGCTTGCCTGCGTGTAGATCGACGCGTCGAGCGGCTTGCCGGCCGCCCCGCCCGGCGAAGGCGACTCGCCGCCTTCGCCGCGGCCATTGAACAGGCCGCCGAGCACGATCGGCCGGTGGATCAGCCCGTGGTGAAACTGCACGAGGACTTCATGACCGATGCGCGGGACCTGCTGAAGACCGTGCCCGTCGCTCGCGAGCCGTTGTATGGCGCGCGTCGGATACGTACCCGCATCGTCTTGCGCCTGCCAGTGGAAGCGAACGCGCAACCGCCCCTGCGCATCGGCGTGCACCGGTCCCGTCGAACCGGGCCGTGCGTCGCCGGCCGGCCCGACGACGATCGCCGTCTGCGCGCCCAGCGCCGTCGGCACCGGATTGAGTCGCTGCCCGGTTCCGTCGGCCAGCGTGGGCCGCCAGACCTGCGTTCGCGGCACCGCATCGAACCGATTCGCATAACCGGCGGCCTTCGCTTGCCGAACCACGCTCGGATCGAGCGCCGCCGCCGGCAACGGCCCGAGTTGCCGTTCGATGGCTTCCATGACGGTCGACGGCAGATTGTTGATCCCGACGTGCTCGACGCGCGTCAGCAGAAAATCCTCGGGCGTCGCGGCGCCGCGCACGGGCTGCCGGCCGGCATCGACGAGTTTCAGCACGCGTCCTGCGCGCGCCGTGCGCAGCGTGCCGTAGCCGGTCCAGAAACTGGCGCGCGACACGATCGCGTCGGCCTGACGCCGTACCGTATCTTCCGCTTGGCGCAAGCTGTCGAACGCCTCCGGCCCGACGTCGTCGTAGAGCTCGCGCGCGCCGTCCGGCCGGCCGAGCGCCGTACTCGCGGTAGTTGCCCGGTTCACGCGATAGTCGCTGCTGATCAGCGTGATGCGATCGGCGGTCAGCGACAGCGACTGCCCGATCCCGAGGATCACGTCGTCGGTACCGGTCGCCGTCCCGCTCGAGCGGCGCGGCACCCCGCCGCGTCGCGCGGACGTATCGTCCTCAGCCAGTTGCGCGCTGTCGTCGAAGACCAGCATCGCGTGCCCGGCAGGCGCGTCCTCGTCTTCGACGAAACAGAAGCCGAGGCCAGCCTCGGCCAGCAGATGCTGCACGAATTCATAGTGCGTATGGGTCCGGTACTGCACGCGATACGCCGTGGGGCCCAGCGCATCGAGACGCCGGCTGGCATCCGGCGTGAGGCGCCAGCGCGCGATCCCGGCGTACGGTGCGAACACCGTGTCGAGCACGTCGGCAAGCGTCTGGTTCACGAAGGTGCGCTCGTCGCGCGCATGCGTGAGTGCGGCGAGCCACGGCACGATCCGGAGATGATAGCGAGCGAGGCCTGCGTCGTAACCCCTGCACTCGGCCTCGGCGACGAGACCGCTGCGCAGCGTCGTCGTGCCGTTCGCGAGCGTGGTGCGAATCGCAACACGCTGCCCGAGCATCGCGTCGAGGTCCAGTGCAGGATGCGTCGACAGCGCATCGACGTTCCATTCGAAGAGATCGGAGAGCGATTCACGCCCGGTCCAGCGCTCGATTTGAAATGCGGCAAGCGCGCCCGATCCGTCCAGCGAATACAGGCGATTGAATGCGCCAAAAAGAGACGCAAATTCCGTGATGACGCTCATGCGATCCCGCTCTCTCAGGATTTGACGTTTTTAAATAGATATTGCCGCGACGAACACGGAACGATGCACGATTGCCGGCATCGCGCGACCGCCACGCCGAACCGGCAGGTAACGCACGGGAGCCCCCGAAATACCGCCCGCTGTCTCGCTGAACGCACGCCAGCCGGATCGGGTGATGCGACCCCTATTCGAAGCTTACTATTCTAGATTACGCCGGTGGGCTTCGCCATAGGCAAACAGACCCAGGTTTAAAAATGCAGCCCTTGACGTGCGGGCATCACGCCCGATAATGACGGCCTTCGGTTCGAAAGCTACATTACGACCGAATCGAAACAGGCAATTATTGCCGAAAGGTGATAAATGCCCAATTCAGCCAAAATCGGTTCGAAAACCGTTGCAGATGACAGACGCGACTTCCGCCCGCACCCGGCGGCGAAGCCGCGATGCATCGTCGATGATTCCAGCCACGAGGCCTATCCGGATGACCAAACCCTTCATCGTCCTTGGGGACAAGCACAGCCACGGCGGCACCGTGACCAGCGCGTCCACGCTGTCGTCGGTCGATGGCCGCGGTATCGCGCGCCGCAACGACACGGTGACGTGTCCGATCCACGGCCCGAATTACATCGTCGACGGTGACGACACGATGATCGTGCAGGGCGAAGGCGTCGCGCGCGACGGCTACAAGACGGCCTGCGGCGCCGTACTGATCGCCAGCCGGACGGCCGGCAGCGACGGCAATTGATATACGACGCCGCAAGTCACGTGGAGAATCGACGGAAATGATCACGCGATTGCGCAAGACGGCATTCGTCGCCGCGCTGTTCGTCGCGGTGTGGATCGCCGTGTTCGTCTGGTGGAAAACGACCCGGCATGCCCCCACAACCCGGGAGTGGGTGCTGTGCGGGCTCGTGCTGCCGGCGGCCCTCGCCGTCTGCGCGGCATGGCTGCGCCGGGGGCTCGGTCAGCATCCGGCGCTCGCGGCCGCCGCACCGCCGAGTTCGTCCGCATCGACGGACGCCTCTGCCGCGCAGGATCCGACGTCGCACACGTGGTCGGTCCTGCTGCTCGACAGCAGCGTGAGGCTGCCCACGGGGGCGACGACCGCGGACATCGATGCGGCGGCCCGGGAAGCGCGTTCCGTCGCGCTTCATCCCGAACTGCAACGCCCGGACGGAACCGGCGTATTCGCGAGCACGGTCGAATCGGTGTCGCTCGACCGGTTCGATACAAGCCTGCTTGCGACCGATGCGCAAGAAACGCTGCAGGACGAGCACTGGCGCGGGCTGCTGCTGGCCGCCGATGCGCTCGACGAATTGCGCGAGCGTCATGCCGTGTTGTCCGGCGCGGCCGCCGACACGCCACCGCTCAGGCTCCATCTGCTGATCCCGGAGCGCTGGCAACCGGTCGCCGCCACGCTTGCCGCATGGCTCGATGCACACGCGGCGCGGGAAGCCGTCGCACCGGGCATCGTACGTGCGCAACTGCGCACGGTCGCCGATCCCGTACAAGCATGGGCAGTCGTCGACGAACTGATCCAGGCGTTGCACCTGCAACCGTCCGGCGAGCTGCACGTGGTGCTCGCGTTCGACTCCACCGCAAGCCAGGACGCAGTCGACGCGCTGGATCGCGCAGGCCGGCTCTACGGTCGCGATCGGCCGAACGGCATGATGCCCGGCGAAGGCGCATGTGCATTGCTGCTCGGTCATCCCGACACGCCGCATGCGATGTCCGTCCCATCGATCCACCGGCTCGCGGCCGCGCGCCGCGCGGGTTCCGCCGATCACGGCAAGGCAGAAGCGACGACGCTCGAACAGTTGCTTGTGGCGACGGGTACGCGCTTGTCGACGCTACGTCCCGACCTGTCGGCACCCGGATTCGTCACCGACGCCGATCAACGCAGCAGTCGCCGCACCGAAGTCGTGACGGTCAGCGAGCAGATCTGGGGCGATGACGCCGCCGAGCGCAGCCGCCACCTCGGGCTCGCCAACGGGGCAAGCGGCGCGGCGCTCGCGCTCGCTGCACTGGCCGTCGCCGCCGATCACGCGACAGAGGAAGGACAAGCGGTATTGGCGGCATCGGTCAGCGACCCGCTCGCACGTGGCGTGATGCTCGTCACGCCGGCGATGACGGTCGACACCACGGCATCGGTCGCGCAATCCGGAACGGTCGACGCGTGACGCGCCGGCGAGCGCGCCGCGTCACGCGTCGTGCGAGCCCCGGTCTACAACGGTATCGAGGCGCCTGAGCGCCGCAGCCACCGATACCGCTGCCCGCGGCGATGAATCGCGACGCGTGCGGCCGACCGATCGGTCGCGCGCGACGAGCATGCCTGCGATAGACTCACTCGCAAAAGCGACATCAGCCGCAACCGATTTTCGTCGGCGGCTGTATGCGTCACCCGCGCCGCACCCAGATCACTTTCCCGTCACGAATGCCGAGATTGCGGCGCTCCTCCCGGTAATCCATCGTGCCCGGCAACGACTTTCCGTCGCGCTCGAGCACGCGCCACAGGCAGCCGCCGAGCAGCGCGGCCGCATCGGTCTCGGTCTTGCCGACCAGCGCATCGTCCGGCGCGCCGTCCGCCTTGCATACTTGCGCGGCGCCCGGCTGCAACGAGGCCCTGGCCGCGCCGCCGGCGGTGGCGTTGGGGTGCTTCGTGTCCATGTCCGCACATCCTGCAAAGGTTGCGCTCGCAACGAGTGCAACGAGCATCGCGATCGTATTCTTCATCGGTTTCTCCCTGTCTCGGCCCGGCGGTCCATGTGCGGCATTCGTGCACGACCGGGCATCGCATGATCGGTTCCCCACGCTGCCGGCCGTTTCCTGCCGGAGCCGGCCCGCGCATGGCGGCCTGTCGCGACTCGGCCGAGGCCACGTCGGCGCCCCGGCGTCGCAGGCCCGGCCTGACGCCGAACCCGCCCGCATGTTACCGCACGCGGTTCGCGGCGACGGCGCGACGCCGACACATCGTGTGCGCGCCGCGCGCGACAGCCCGCGTCGACAATCCGCTCAGAACTTGTACGTGACGCCCGCGATGCCGTAATAGTTGCTGCGCGACTGGACGATCGGGCTGTCGCCGGCGCGGCCGAGTAACCGCGTCACCCCGCCGGTCGCGAGCACCGACCAGTGCCGCGACAGCGTCCAGTTCCATGCAACCGCCATCGACGCGCTGTCGATCCCGCCGCTCGCCGAATACGGCCGGAACCGGCTCGTCATCGACTGTGCGTCGGTCACGCCGTAAAAGGTCTGCATGTAGCGTCCCGAGCCGGCGTGCACGGTGCCCGTCACGATGATCTCGTGCTGCGACGTCTTGAGCACCGGCACCGCGAGATCCACGTGCCCCGACACGCCGCGCGACGTGTGCGTCACCGGCGTATCGATCGTGACGCTCAGTTCCGCCGTGTCGAAGAACGTCACGCCGGCGCGCACGCCGACGAGCACCGAGCCCGGAATCCGGCCCATGCCCTTCAGGTAGTCGGAGCCCGGCAGGTCGAAGCGGTTCTCGTCCGCGCGGCCCGCGTCGTAGTTCACCGCCGCCGACACGAACGCCCCGTGCGGCAGGTCCAGCCGGTAGCCGGCGCCCTGCGTGCTGTCGACGAAGAAGCCATTGCCGAACGTGGCGGAAAACGACGGCGCAACGACGCCGCGATACTGTTTGCTGCCCTGGTAGCGCGGGGCGACCCCGCCGCCGAGCGACAACGAATACTGGTTTTCCGCGTGGGCGGCGGCGGCGAGGGTCAGGCCGGCGAGCGGCATGCAATAGCGGTAGCGGCGAAGGGATGGGCGCACAATATTGAGATATGAGTAACGAAGCCCGCAGTCTAGGTGCCGCCCCGCGCCGAGACTGTCCCGAATGTGCGGCGAATGTGTGCTCAATTGTGTTCGATTGTTCGCGATTGTCGCCCCGCTGCCCCGGCGGTCGATCCGCCGGATAGAATTCGCGTGCCGCGCCGCCCGTCGGTCTGCCGGGTGGGAGATGGCGCGTGCATCCCGAGGAAACCATGAACGAAGTTCCGCTCAAATACCGCGTGCTGCTGATCGAGGACGACGACCGCCTCGCGCAGCTCGTCCGCGAATACCTCGACGGCTATGAATTCGCGGTGACGGTCGTGCGGCGCGGCGACCTCGCCGTCGCGGCGGTTCGCGAGCACCAGCCGGCCCTCGTGATACTCGATCTGATGCTGCCGAATCTGGACGGCATGGAGGTCTGCCGGCGCATCCGCGCGTTCACCAACGTCCCCGTGCTGATCCTGACCGCGCGCGCGGACGTGTACGACCAGGTCGCCGGGCTCGAGACGGGCGCCGACGACTACGTCACCAAGCCGATCGAGCCGCGCGTGCTCGTCGCGCGCGCCCGCGCGCTGTTGCGCCGTGCGCAACCGGCCGCGGCGGAAACGCCCGCGGTCGCGCCCGACGCGCTCGTATTCGGCGAGCTCGCCATTTCGCCGCCGAACCGCACCGTCACGTGGCGCGGCGAGCCGGTCGAGCTGAAGACCGCCGAATTCAACCTGCTGCTGATCCTCGCGCGCGCGGCCGGCACCGTGCTGAGCCGCGACGACATCCTGAAGCAGTTGCGCGGGATCGAATTCGACGGGCTCGACCGCTCGGTCGATTCAGGCATCTCGAAGCTGCGCCGCCGCTTCGAGGATGCGTCATCGGAGCCGCACAAGATCAAGACGATCTGGGGTCGCGGCTACCTGTTCAGCCCTTCTGCGTGGGAAGAATAAATGCTGCGCCCGTTGCTTCGGTTGTACCTCGTCGTGATCCTGTTCGTCGGCGCGTCGATCATCTTCATCCAGCTGTCGTTCGACCGGATCTTCTACGAGCGCGGCGCGCAGGCGCAACGCGACTCGCTGACGACCTATTCGTTCGTGCTGAACGACTACCTCGAACGCCATCCGGGCGCGCAGCGCGAACTCGCATTGCGCGAACTCGCGCTGCACGGCCGCGAAGGGTTCGGCTTCATGTCGATGGCCGACGCACGCGCGCAACTGAGCGGCGCGCCGCTGCGCGATCTCGACGCCGGCAGGATCGCGATCAGCTACAACGGCAAGGATTACTACATGCCGCTCGCGGACGGCTCGGTGCTGCATGCGCGCCCGATCGAAGCGCCGGACCTCGACATCCGCATCTATGCGTACATGCTGCTCGCGCTCGCGACGCTGTTCGCGGTGGTGCTGTGGATTCACTATCACTGGCGCGACATTCGCAGGCTGCAGGACGCCGCGCGCGCGTTCGGCGCCGGGATGCTGTCGACGCGCGTGAAGGTGTCGGGTAAATCGAACATCTACGAGCTGTCGCAGCAGTTCAACGACATGGCCGCGCGCATCGAGGCGTCGATCAAGCAGCAGCGCGAAATGATGCACGGCATCTCGCACGAACTGAAAACGCCGCTCGCGCGACTCGAGTTCGGGCTCGCACTGCTCGCCGACGCCGACGAAACGGGCCGGATGCGCGAGCGCCGCGACGCGCTGCGGCGCGACGTGCGCGAACTCGACGAACTCGTCACCGAACTGCTGACGATCGGCCGGCTCGAACAGGGGGCGAGCGAACTCGCGCCGATGGAGGTCGTCGTCGACGCGCTGATCGACAGCGTCGCCGGCAACGTCGCGGACGATATCGCCGAGCGCGGCATCGCGCTCGACGTGTCGACGCTCGACGCGGCCGCGACCCACGTCTGCGATCCGAAGCTCGTCGCCCGCGCGCTGCTGAACCTGATCCGCAACGGCGCGCGCTATGCGTCGCGCAAGGTCGTGCTGGCCGCCGCCCGCGACCGCTCCGGTGCGCTCGTGCTGAGCGTCGACGACGATGGCCCCGGCATTCCGCCCGCCGAGCGCGCCCGCGTGTTCGAGCCGTTCCAGCGACTCGACTCGAGCCGCGACCGGCAGACCGGCGGCTTCGGGCTCGGGCTTGCGATCGTGCGGCGCGTCGCGCAGGTGCACGGCGGCGACGTGCGGCTCGAGGATTCGCCGCTCGGCGGCGCGCGCTTCGTGATCACGCTGCCCGTGCGCACGCTGCCCGACAGCCTTTTCGACGTCGCGCACGACGTCGCGACCCGGCACGCCGATGCGCGCCGCCGCAGCGGCACGCGTAGCGTCGTCCCGCTTTGACGAAACGGGCGGCGCCCCCGCCCGCCCCCTCGCCTGCCGCGCGCTGTCAGCGCCGGCGCAGCAGCGCGACGAAGAACAGGCTGCCGAACAGCGCGGTCACGATGCCGATCGGCAGATCCTCCGGCGCCGCGAGCGTGCGCGCGGCGACATCGGCCCACACGAGCAGGATCGCGCCCGCCAGCGCGGCGACCGGCAGCAGCCGGCCGTGCTCGGCGCCGACGACGCGTCGGCACAGATGCGGCGTCACGAGCCCGACGAAGCCGATCGCGCCGCTGACCGCGACCATCGCGCCCGTCGCGAACGACGCGACGACGAACACCTCGCGCCGCATCCGCGCGCTCGGCACGCCGAGCGACGCGGCGGCGACATCGCCCGACATCAGCGCATTCAGTTCGCGCCGGCGCGCATAGAGCGCGCCGCCGGCAAGCACCGCGCACACGGCCGGCACCGGCAGCAGATCCCAGCGCGCGAGCCCGACGCCGCCGAGCATCCAGAACAGCACCGACGACGCGGCGCGCTGGTCGCCGAGATACAGCAGCAGGTTGCCGAACGCGGCCATCATGAACGACACCGACACGCCCGCGAGCAGCAGCCGGTCGGATTCGAGCCGGCCGCTCCGGTAAGCAAGCGCGACCACGCACGCGGTAGCTGCAAGCGCGCCCCCGAACGCGGCGGCCGACAGCGTGAACGGGCCGAACGCGGCGCCCGCCACCACCGTGACCGCGATCGCGCCTAGCATCGCGCCCGCGCTCACGCCGAGCAGGTGCGGATCGGCCAGGCGGTTCGCGGTCGCCGCCTGCAATGCGACGCCGACCGCCGCCAGCGTCGCGCCGACGATCGCGGCCAGCAGCGCACGCGGCATCCGGATCAGCCACACGATGCTGTCGTCGCCTGCGGCGGCCGCGAACGCGTCGGCGCCGCCGAACGCGGACGCGACGTGCGCGGCGACCATCCGCACCGCGGCCGGCATCGCGATCGGCGCCGGGCCGAACGCGGCCGACACGACGATCGACACGATCAGCAGCACGGCCAGCCCCGGCAGCACCGCGCGCATGCGGAGCCGCGCCGCCTCCCCGCGCACGCTCATCGTGCCGCTGCCGCGAATGCGGCCGGATACAGCGCGCGGGCGAGTGTCTCGACGGCCGCGACGTTCTCGGGGCCCGGCGTCGCCGCATCGTACGGAATCACGACGAAGCGCCGGTCGCGGATCGCGGCCACGCGCGCGAGCGCGGGCTGGCTCGACAGGAACTGCTGCTTCTGCGCAGCCGTGACCGCCGAATAGTCGACGATCACGATCACCTGCGGATCGCGCGCGACCACGCTTTCCCAGCTCACCTGGGTCCAGCTGCGCGGCAGGTCGTCCATCACGTTGCGCGCGCCCGCCGCCGCGAGCAGCGCGGTCGGCATCGCGAGGCCGCCCGCCGTCATCGGCTTGTCGGTGCCGCTGTCGTACACGAACACGCGCAGCGGCGCCGGCCGCCCGATCGCGCGCCACACTGCCGCGAGCCGCGCGCGCATCCCGGCGACGACCCGCGCGGCGCGCGCATCGACGCCGAAGATCCGGCCGAGATTGGTCAGGTCGCGGAACACGTCGTCGAACGACGCGGCCGACTGCTTCATCACGTGCGAACACGATTCGGTCAGTTCGTACGTGCGGATGCCGAACGGCGCGAGCGTCGCGGGCGTCACCGGCCCGCCGACATGCATTCCGTAGTTCCAGCCCGCGAGATAGAAGTCGGCGCGCGCGGCGGCCAGCACTTCCAGCGACGGATACTGGCTCGCCAGTTCGGGCACGCCCCGCAATGCGTCGCGCACGCGCGCGGTGCCCGTCTTCCAGCCGCCGATGCCCGTATAACCGACGAGCCGGTCTTTCAGGCCGAGCGCGAGCATCATCTCGGTCAGGTTCACGTCGTTGCTGACCGCGCGCGTCGGCGCGCGCTCGAACGTCACGTCGCGATCGCAACTGCGCACGGTGACGGGATAGGCGAGCGCGTGAGCGGCCGCGCCGCCGAGCACGGCAGCGGCAACGAGCCGGCGGGAGATGGAGGACAGAACAGGAAACGGCATGGCGGTCATTCCGGATGAAGCGGCGTGATGCGCGGGCGGCCCGTGACGGGATGGCGATCGACGAGCGCGGCGACGCCGAACACGTCGCGCAGCAGCGCTTCGGTCAGCACGTCGTCCGGCGCACCGGACGCGACGACGCGGCCGTGCGCGAGCACATGGAGCCGGTCGCAATACGCGGCCGCGAGATTGAGGTCGTGAATCGTCGCGAGCGTCGCGATGCCGAGGCGGCGCACGCGCGCAAGCAGTTCGAGCTGATGACGCAGGTCGAGATGGTTGGTCGG
Source organism: Burkholderia sp. AU17457 (assembly GCF_002223255.1). NCBI lineage: Bacteria > Pseudomonadati > Pseudomonadota > Betaproteobacteria > Burkholderiales > Burkholderiaceae > Burkholderia > Burkholderia sp. AU17457. Next base: position 900,096 of record NZ_NKFB01000003.1, on the reverse strand, counting down.
TTCGTCGAGCAACAACAGCTCGGGCTGCTGCGCGAGCGCGCGCGCCAGCAGCGCGCGCTGCTTCTCGCCGCCCGACAGCGACGCGAAGCGCTGTGCGCGACGCTCGACGAGGCCGACATCGTGCAGCGCGGATTCGACGATCCGGCGATCGTCGGCCGACTCCGCATCGAACGGCCGCTTGTGCGGCGTGCGGCCCATGCCGACCAGTTCGTCGACCGTCAGCCCGAAATCGTCCGGCGTTTCCTGCTGCAGCACCGCGATGCGCTGCGCGACCGCACGCGGCCGCATGCGCCACACGTCCTGCGCGTCGAGCGCGACGCGGCCCGCGTCGGGACGCGCGTAGCGGAACACGCAGCGCAGCAGGCTCGTCTTGCCGCTGCCGTTCGGGCCGACCAGCCCGACGAATTCGCCTTTGGCCACCGTCAGCGTCACCGAATCGAGCACGTCGATCGCGCCGCCGGCAGACCAGCTCACGCGTTCGATATCGAGCATGTGGGTGACGGGACGCATGCCGTCCCGCCCTAGAAGCGCATCGTCGCGACGAGCTCCGCCGAGCGCGACGGGCCGAGCAGCCATTGCTCGCCGCCGTTCGACGTCGTCACCGCGTACGTACGGTTCGCGAGATTGCGCAGATACAGCGCGAGCTCGGTGCGTGACGTCGGCTGCCAGCGCAGCGACGCATCGAACACCGTGTATGACGGCACTTGCACGCGATTCGCGTCGTCACCGTACGTCGCGCCGACGTAGCGCACGCCCGCATCCGCGCGCCAGCGCTCGGCGAACGCCCAGCCGAGCCACAGGTTTGCCGTCTGCTGCGGCACGCCGGACGGCACGTTGCCGGCCCGCGACACCGTCGCGCCGCCGACCGTCTGGTTGAATGCGTCGTAGCGTGCCCGCAGCAGCGCGACGTTCGCATCGATCGTCCAGCCGTGCGGCAGCCGCGCGCCGCCGGTCAGCTCGACGCCGCGCGACGACTGCCGGCCGACCTGCTGGCGCAGCGCCGGATTGAACGGGTCGGTGCTGAGCAGATTGCGCTTCGTGATGTCGTACACCGCGAACGTCCAGTACGCGCGACCGTCGAGCAGCATCTGCTTGAGCCCGGCTTCCCACTGTTCGCCGGTCGCGAGCCGGTAGCCCGCCTGCGACGCGGACAGCGTCACGAGGGAGCCGACGCCCTCCGCGCCCGTCGTGTACTGCGCATACGCGCTGAACGTCGGCGCGATGTCGAACACGAAACCGGTGCGCCAGCCGACGTTCGCGAACCGCTTGTCGAAGCCCGCGCCGGTCGCCGCCTGTTCGCGGCTGAACGCGATGTGGTCGTAGCGCAGGCCGCTCACCCACGCGAGCCGCGGCAGCACGTCGAGCCGGTTCTCCGCGAATACCGCCGCCTGCCGCACGCGCGTGCCGAACTGCGGCACGGTCGGGTCGGGGCTCGTGAATACGCCGGGATCGAAGCCGTGCGCCGGCACCGACGTTTCACCGCCGTACGGCGAATTGTTGATGCCGCTGAATGTGATCCGGCTGAATTCCGTGCCGACGACGAAACGGGTCGCGCGACCGAACAGCGTGCCGTCGATGCGCGCGCTCAGCCGGTCGCCGATCTGCCGCTGATGGTGGCCGATGTCGAGATAGTCCCCGCGCGCGACGCGCCCCGTCGCCGCGTCGAGCGCATACGATTCCGCGTTGCGCCAGTGGCGGTTCGACGTCAGGTAGTAGAGCTGATTGTCGATCGTCACGCCGGGCGCGGGCCGGTAGCTGGCCGACAGGCGCGTCCACTGGTCGTAGTACGAAATCGTCGCATCGCCAACCGTGTAGTTCAGCTTGCGCAGCGACGAATCGAGCACGCCGTTCGGCGCGGGCACGCCATAGTACGTCGCGGGCATCTGGCGCCCGTAGTCGTAGTCGAGCGTCAGCGTGAGTCGCGGGCTCACGTCGAATGTCAGCGCGCCGCCGATGGCCGTCGTATGCGTGTCGGCCCGCTCGGCGAGACCGTTCGCGCGCGCATCGCTCGCGTAGAAGCGGTACGACGCCCACGGGCCGAGCGCGCCTGTCGTATCGAACGCGAAGCGCTTCGCGCCGTCGGGGCCGACGCCGGCCTGCAGCGTCGTCTCGCGCGTGCGCTGCGGCCGCTTCGGCACCACGTTCACGACCCCGCCGATCGCCCCTTCGCCGTACAGCACCGATGCCGGGCCGCGCAACACCTCGATGCGCTCGACCGACCACGTGTCGAACGGAAACGTGCTCGTGCCGGCCGCCGGCATCAGCCGCACGCCGTCGAGCAGCGTCATCACCGATTCCTGCCCGCTGAAGCCGCGCACGCTCAACGCGGTGCCGCCGGTGCCCGGCGCGATCGCGCTCGCGAAGCCCGCGGTGCGCGTGACCGCATCGCGCACCGTGCGATCGCCGCGTGCGTCGATCGTGTCGGCCGTGACGGCTTCGACGCTCGCGGGCGTGTCGAGGCTCGCGAGCCCGAGCCGCGAGCCGGTTTCGAGTGGTTGCGTCAGCGGGTCGGCCGGTGCGGACGAAGCCGTGACGTTGATCGCAGGCAGCGCGCGCCGGTCGTCCGGCGACGATGCCGCGGCTTCGGCGGCCAGCGCGCCGGTGGTCGCGATCGCGCAGCCGACCAAGGTCGTGCAACTGCGTGCCGCGCGCGTGCGCCAGGCGCTCGCGTGCCGGCGCGGCGCGGCATGGCGCCGCTCCCCGCGCGCCGGGGTGTGTCCGGTTCTCGTCACGTCGTATCGATCTTCGTTGGATGTCGTCGCACGCGAGCGGCCCGGGCAGCCGGCCGACCGGCGACGAAAACGTCAGATGATACAATATATCAACTTAATCCGTCAGGATTTTGACAGCTCGAGTTGCCGCTCCGCGCGTCTACGGCGGGAAGCCGAACTGCACCCACGGCGTGTCGGCCTGCGGCCGGTTGTGTGCCGCGAACGCGTGCATCCGCACGCGCGCGCGCTTGCCGCGCGCCTCGTCGAGGCTACCCACGACCTCGCGCGCAGAGCCCGGCTACGCGACCGCAAGCCGGTTGCACGATAGTCGCCGCACCGCTCAACCGCCGGTCTTGAACGCCGGCAACTGCTGCCCGAGCCGCGCGCCCATTTCCGCGCCGAGCGCCTGCAGGGCATTGAACGGCCGGATCATGACCTCGAACTCCACGATCCGCCCGTCGTCGTCGAAGCGGATCATGTCGATCCCCTTCAGCGCCTTGTCGCCGATGGTCGCGCCGAACTCCAGCACGACGCTCTTGCCGTCGTCGGCCGCGAACTGGCGGTGATACGTGAAATTCTCGAGGATCGTGATCACCGTGCGCAGCGCCATCAACAGCGCGGGCGCGGGCCCGTACGGCTTGAACGCCATCGGCGAACGGAACACGGCATCCGGGTGGACGATCGATTCCAGCGCGCCGAAATCCTTGCGTTCGACCATCGCATGCCATGTGTCGAGCGATTTCGCGACGGCGGGATGAACATGCAGCGGGGAATGCGTCATCGCAGTCTCCAGTCATGTGGTGGGACGGAACAGAAACAGAAACGGATCGGTATCAATCAAAGGGTCGCCGCCAGCGTCGTGCCCTGGTGAATCGCGCGCTTCGCATCGAGTTCGGCGGCCTCGTATGCGCCGCCGATCAGATGCACGCGGCATCCGGCAGCCTGCAGTTGCGCCGCCAGCTCGCGCGACGGCTCCTGCCCCGCGCAGATCACCACGTTGTCCACCGGCAGCGTCTGATCGACGCCGTCGATCGTCACGTGGAAGCCGTCGTCGTCGATCCGCCGGTATGTGACCGACGACGACATCCCGACGCCGCGCGCCTTCAGCGCGGTACGGTGAATCCATCCGGTGGTCTTGCCGAGCCCGTCGCCGACCTTCGACGCCTTGCGCTGCAGCAGGTGCACGTGCCGCGCCGCCGGTTCGGGCCGCGCTTCACCCAGGCCACCGGCATTCGCATACGACCGGTCGACGCCCCATTCGCTGAAGAACCGGTCCGCATCGACACGCTCGCCGCCGTCGCGATGAACGAGATATTCGGCGACGTCGAAGCCGATGCCACCCGCGCCGACGATCGCGACGTTGCGACCGACGGCCTTGTCGTCGCGCAGCACGTCGAGATAGCCGAGCGTCTTCGGATGCCCGACGCCGTCGATCGGCGGCGTGCGCGGCACGATGCCCGTCGCGATCACCACTTCGTCGAATTCCCCCTGCAACAGCATCTCGGCGGTCGCACGCGTATTGACGTGCAGCGCGATGCCGCGCAATTCGATCTGCCGGCGGAAATAGCGCAGCGTCTCGTTGAACTCTTCCTTGCCGGGCACCTTCTTCGCGACGTTGAACTGGCCGCCGATCTCGTCGCCGGCTTCGTACAGCGTGACCGCGTGACCGCGTTCGGCCGCCGTGACCGCGAAGCCGAGGCCGGCCGGCCCCGCGCCGACCACCGCGATCCGCTTGCGCCGCGGCGCCGGCTGGATCACGAGCTCGGTTTCATGACACGCGCGCGGATTCACGAGGCACGACGTGATCCGCCCGCTGAACGTATGATCGAGACACGCCTGGTTGCAGCCGATGCACGTGTTGATTTCGTCCGCGCGCCCTTCGCGCGCCTTGCGCACGAAATCGGCATCGGCAAGGAACGGCCGCGCCATCGACACCATGTCGCAATAGCCGTCGGCGAGCAGTTGCTCGGCGACTTCCGGCGTATTGATCCGGTTGGTCGCGACGAGCGGGATGCCGACCTTGCCCATCAGTTGCCGCGTCACCCACGCATACGCGGCGCGCGGCACCTTGGTCGCGATGGTCGGAATGCGCGCCTCGTGCCAGCCGATGCCGGTATTGAGGATCGTCGCGCCGGCCGCCTCGATCGCCTGCGCGAGCCGGATCACCTCGTCGAGCGTCGAGCCGCCTTCGACGAGATCGAGCATCGACAGCCGGTAGATGACGATGAAATTCGTGCCGACACGCTCGCGCACGCGCCGCACGATCTCGACCGCGAAGCGGATGCGGTTGTCGTACGCGCCGCCCCACGCATCGTCGCGATGGTTCGTGCGCGCGGCGATGAATTCGTTGATCAGGTAGCCCTCGGACCCCATGATCTCGACGCCGTCGTAGCCCGCGTGCTGCGCGAGCGCCGCGCATCGCACGAAATCGGCGATCGTCTCGTCGACCTCGTCGCTCGTCAACGCATGCGGCGTGAACCGGTTGATCGGCGCCTTCAGCGCGCTGGGCGCCGCGAGCGCCGGATGATAGGCGTAGCGCCCGAAATGCAGGATCTGCAACGCGATCCGGCCGCCCTCCGCGTGCACCGCGCGCGTCACGACACGATGGTGTTCGGCCTCCGCTTCGGTCGTCAGCATCGCACCGCCCGGCCCCGGACGGCCGCGCTCGTTCGGCGCGAATCCACCCGTGACGATCAGGCCGGCCTCGCCGCGCGCGCGCTCCGCATAGAACGCAGCCATCCGCTCGAAGCCGTTCGGCGCTTCCTCGAGGCCGACGTGCATCGACCCCATCAACACGCGATTCCTGAGCGACGTGAAGCCGAGTTCGAGCGGGGTCGTCAAATGCGGATAACGGGAGGTCATCGGGGCGTCTCCATTTTTATGCAACAAGTTGCACAGATGGTAGCGCGTCGATTTTGTTTATGCAACATGTTGCACAAAGAGGCCCCACCGTTTGTGCCGCGGCACCGATATGGCAAGATTCGGTTCATTGCGCAGCCTTCCCCGATCCGACATGTCCCTGCCTCACGCGCTTCTCACCGCCCTCGCCGAACGCCCCGGTTCGGGGTCCGAGCTCGCCGACCGTTTCGATCGATCGATCGGCTATTTCTGGCAGGCGACGCACCAGCAGATCTATCGCGAACTCGGGCGTCTCGAGGAAACGGGCTGGATCGAATCGCTGCCCGCCGAGTCCGGCCGCGGCCGCAAGCGCGCGTACCGGATCCTGCCGGCCGGCAAGAAGGAATTGCGCCGCTGGATCGCCGAACCGGAAGATCCGACGCCGCTGCGCGAGGCGTTGATGGTGCGCCTGCGCGCGGAAGCCGTGCTCGGGCCGGCCGGCCTCGAGGACGAGATCCGGCGACGCATCGCGCTGCATCAGGAAAAGCTGGACTTGTATCTGCAAATCGAGGCGCGTGATTTTTTGGCGGCCGGCGATCCGGCGGACGGCGCTTCGGTGGCCGGCGATTCGCGCACGAAGCGCCTGCAGCATCTGGTGCTGCAGGCCGGCATCGCGAACGAACGGTTCTGGGTCGAGTTTTCGCAGCACGCGCTCGACACGCTGCGTTTGCCGAAGGATTGAAGCCGCTGCGGCGTTCGCTTCAGCGCCGATCGACATCGTGCGCCCGACTGTCGGGTCGCGACGCCTTTACAATCGATCGCACCGCGCCCGCTTTCGTGAAGCCCAGGCCGCGCGGCCTGCGTCGAAGCAGCGCGCGGCGAAACCGGATCACGCGTCCGGCAAAATCACCACCTTGCCCTTCACCCGCCGGTTCGCCATCCGCGCGATCGCATCGGCCGCGCCGTCCAGCGACACGCGTTCGGTGATCGTGGGCCGCACCTTGCCGGCCGCGAACCATTCGGCGAGCAGCCGCATGTTCGCCGCATGCTGCGCCGGATCGCGACGCACCGCATCGCCCCAGAACACGCCGAGAATGTCGCGCTCCTTCAGCAGCGCGAGGTTCAGCGCAAGCTTCGGGATCTCGCCGGCCGCGAAGCCGACCACGAGAAACCGGCCGCGCCACGCGGTCGCACGCAGCGCCGCTTCGCTGTATGCGCCGCCCACCGGATCGTAGACGACGTCGGCGCCGCGCCCGCCGGTCAGTTCGTCGACGCGGCGGCGCAGGTCCTCGGTCGCATAGTCGATCGTCTCGTCGGCGCCTGCCTCGCGGCACAGCGCGAGCTTGTCCGCGCTCGACGCCGCCGCGATCACGCGCGCACCGAGCGCTTTCGCGATCTCGATCGCGGCGATCCCGACGCCGCCGGCCGCGCCGAGCACGAGCAGCGTCTCGCCCGCCTGCAGACGCGCCCGCTGCTGCAGCGCGTGCAGCGACGTGCCGTACGCGAGCACGAGCGCCGCGCCCTGCTCGAACGTCATGTCCGGCGGCAGCGCGGCGAGCTGGTGCGCGTCGGCCACGCACTGCTGCGCGAACCCGCCGTGGCCGGTAAACGCCATCACCGAATCGCCGGGCCGCCATGCCGTGACGCCCTCGCCGACCGCGTCGACCACGCCGGCAAACTCGGCGCCCGGCGAAAACGGCAGCGCCGGTTTCACCTGATACAGCCCCTGGACGATCAGCGCGTCGGGGAAGTTCAGCGACGCCGCCTTCACCTGGATCCGGACTTGTCCGGCAGCCGGTTCGGGAATCGCGACGTCCGCGATGCGCAAACGGTCGATCGGGCCGAATGCGGTACACAACAGGGCTTTCATGCGCTTATCTCTCCTTGCGCGGCGTGGCCGGGCATCGGTACGGTGTGCGGGACATCCCCGCGCGGCCGGTTCACGACGCGTATGCGATGCCCGACGGCATCGGCAACATCGTCAGCATTCCGGAATGTCGTTGAAGCCACGGTCAGAACCACGCATCGCGCATGTCGAGCGTCGTCGTGTCGACGCTCGACAGCAGGTCGAGCTGTGCATCCACCTTCGGCAGTTCCCAGCGGAAAAAGTACCGGGCCGCCGCGCGCTTGCCGTCGTGGAAATCGCCGTCGCGCCCGTGCGCGGCGAGCGTCACGTCGAGCCACAGCCACGCGACGACGAGATGGCCGAACGCTTCGAGATACACGCTCGCGTTCGCGAGCCGCGTCTGCGGATCGCCGATCGCGCCCAGTTCCCGCGTGACGTCGCCCAGCCGCGCCCAGCGCCGCGCCAATGCATCGGCCTGCTCGCGCGTGCCGGCCTCCAGCGCTTGCGCGCGCTCGACGGTCGCGCCGACGCGTGCATCGAGTGCGCGCAGCGACGCGCCATCGTCCTGCACGACCTTGCGGCCGAGCAGATCGAGCGCCTGAATGCCGTGCGTGCCTTCGTGAATCGGGTTCAGGCGATTGTCGCGATAAAGCCGTTCGACCGCATAGTCGCGCGTGTAGCCGTAACCGCCGTGCACCTGGATCGCGAGATCGTTCGCGGCAAGACACCATTGCGACGGCCAGCTTTTCGCGATCGGCGTCAGGATGTCGAGCAGCCGCGCGGCATCGGCGCGCACCGTCGCATCGTCGTGCGCACGCGCTTCGTCGACGCGTTTCGCGCAGTACAGGATCAACGCGAGGCCGCCTTCGACATACGCCTTCTGCGCGAGCAGCATGCGGCGCACGTCCGGATGGTCGACGATCGGCGCCTGCGGCGCGGCCGCATCCTTGCCGGCCGGCCCGAGCGGGCGCCCTTGCGGACGGTTGCGCGCGTAGTCGAGCGCATGCAGATAGCCGGTGTAGCCGAGCGCCACCGCGCCCGCGCCGACGCCGATGCGCGCTTCGTTCATCATGTGGAACATATAGGCCAGCCCGTGATTCGGCTGACCGACCAGGTAGCCGATCGCGCCCGCGCGCCCTTCCGGCCGGTACCGCGTCCCTTCGCCGAAATTCAGCAGGCAGTTGGTCGTGCCGCGATAACCCATCTTGTGGTTCAGCCCGGCGAGCACGACGTCGTTGTGCTCGCCGTTCGCGCCGCCATCGGCACCCGTCAGAAACTTCGGCACGATGAACAGCGAGATGCCGCGCGTGCCGGGCTGCAGCCGGCCGTGCTCGTCGGGAATCTTCGCGAGCACGAGATGGACGATGTTCTCCGCGAGCTCGTGCTCGCCGCCGGAAATCCACATCTTGTTGCCGGTCAGCCGGTAGCGCGCACCGAGCGGCGAATCGCATTCGAAATCGGCGCGCGTCGCAATGTCGGACAGCGACGAGCCGGCCTGCGGTTCGGACAGACACATCGTGCCGAGGAAGCGCCCTTCCAGCTCCGGGCGCGCAAACGCGTCGATCTGCGCGGCGCTGCCGTGCGCGACGAGCAGGTTCGCATTGGCGACGGTCAGGAACGGATACGCGGCCGTCGCGATGTTCGCGGCCTGGAAGAACAGGAACGACGCGGCTTCGACCAGTTTCGGCAAGCGCATGCCGCCGAGCGCTTCGTCGTGGCCCGCGGCGATCAGCCCGGCGTCCGCGAACGCGCGCACGGCCGGTTCGACTTCCGGGATCAGCGTCACGCGTTCGCCGTCGAACCGCGGCTCCTCGCGATCGCCGCGCGCCGCGTGCGGCGCGAACAGGTCTTCGGCGATACGCTCGCTGGTGTCGAGCACCGCATCGAAAGTCTCGCGACTGTGCTCCGCATAGCGCGGCAGCGCGACGAGCGCTTCGGCGTCGAGCCAGTCATACAGCAGGAACGCAAGATCGCGTCGCGACATCAACAGGCTCATCGTGCTGCCTCCCGGGGTGCTGGCCGTGCCAGCCGAATGAAGGGTTGCGTGACGCCAAGTGCTGGCAGGAATTTAGCACGGTCGTTCGCAAACGACAACGACGCGCCTGCTCGTCCGCGTATCCGGGAAGTGGGCCGGGCCGCACGGGGCGACCCGGCGCGGGACAGCCGTCGCGTCAGCCCGCCTGCGGCTTCGCGAGCTGATCGGCAACCGGCAGGCTGCGGATGCGCGTGCCGGTCGCCGCGAAGATCGCGTTGGTCAGCGCCGGCACGACGGGCGGCAGGCCCGGTTCGCCGACACCGCCGAGCGGCGTCGCATAGTCGTCCGGCGCGACGAGATGCACGCGGATTTCGCGCGGCGCCTCGTTCATCCGCAGCACCTGGAAGCCGTTGAAGTTGCTCTGCTCGGGGCGGCCGTCCTTGAACGTGATCTCGCCATGCAGCGCGATGCCGAGCCCCATCACCACCGCGCCCTCGAGCTGCGAGCGCACCCGCTCCGGATTGACCTGCGGCCCGCAGTCGATCGCGATGTCGACGCGCGGCACCGAGATCCTGCCGTCCGCATCGACCTGCACCTCGCACACCGCTGCCGTGTACGACACGAAGCTGCGATGCGCGGCGATCCCGAGCCCGCGCCCCTTCGGCAGCTTGCGCCCCCAGCCGGCTTCGCGCGCGACCGTCTCGACCACGCGCCGCAGCCGGCCCGTATCAACCGGATACAGCGCCGGATCCTCGCCGTAGTTCACGTTTTTCACCGTGATGTGCGGCTCGAAACGCCGCGCGGGCCCGATCAGGTCGAGCAGGAAATCCTTCGGATCGCGGCCGGCCGCATGCGCGAGTTCCGACACGAAGCTCTGGATGCCGAACGCATGCGGGATGTTGTACACCGAGCGGAACCAGCCGATCCGCGTGTGCGCTTCGGCCGCCGGATTCTCGATCCGCACGTTCGGAATCGCGAACGGCAGATCCGCGATGCCCTGCGCGAGCTCGCCCGGCTGCTCGTGCACGACGCCGGCGCGGAACGTCGACTGGATCGACGGCGCGACCGTGCGATGCTGCCACGCGATCACCTTCCCCGCCGCATCGATCCCGCCGTCGAACGCTTCGAGCGACACCGCGTGGAAGTAGTCGTGCGCGATGTCGTCCTCGCGCGTGAACGTCAGCTTCACCGGCGCGCCGACCGCCTTCGACAGCAGCGCGGCTTCCACTACGTAATCGGGCTTCGACTTGCGGCCGAAGCCGCCGCCGAGCAACGTCACGTTGACCGTCACGCGCTCGGCCGGCACGCCGAGCGCCTTCGCGATCTCGTCGCGCGTGGTCTGCGGCGCCTGCGTGCAGGTCCACACTTCGCAGCGGCCGTCGGCCACCCGCGCCACCGCCGCGGGCGGCTCCATCGTCGCGTGCGCGAGATGCGGAACGTAGTACGTCGCGCGCACGCGTTTCGCGGCGCCGGCGAGTGCGGCCGCGGCATCGCCGTCGTTGCGGATCACGTCGCCCGGCTGCGCGGCGGCCGCTTCGAGCGTCTTGCGATACGCGGCCGAGTCGTAGCCCGCATGCGGCCCGCGCTTCCAGTCGATCTTCAACTGCGCGCGTGCCTGGATGGCCGTCCACGTATCGCGCGCAATGACGGCCACGCCGCCGAGCGGCTGGAAGCCGGACGGCAGCGGCGTCGACGCCAGTTGCACGACCTTGACGACGCCCGGCTGCTTCTCGGCGGCCGATGCGTCGAACGACGCGACCGTGTCGCCGTACGCCGGCGGTCGCGCGACGACCGCATACAGCATGCCGTCGAGCCGCGTATCGATCCCGTACCGCGCGCGGCCGCCGACGATGTCGCGTCCGTCGATCAGCGCCGTCTTGCCCTTGCCGATGTAGCGGAATTCGGCCGGCGCCTTCAACGCCACGCTTTTCGTATCGGGCACCGGCAACGCGGCTGCCTTCGCGGCCAGTTCGCCGAAGCCGAGCTTGCGCCCGCTTTGCGTGTCGACGACCTCGTGCACCGTCACCTTCACCTGACGCACGTCGACGCCCCACACGGCAGCGGCCGCCTGCGCGAGCATCGTGCGCGCGGCCGCCCCCGCACGGCGCAGCGCGGCGAAGCTCTGGCGCAGGCTGCGCGAACCGTCGGTGTTCTGGTTGCCGTAGCGCGGCTCGTCGCCGACTGCTTGCGCGACCTTCACTCGCACCCAGTCCGCGCCCAGTTCGTCGGCGACCACGAGCGCGACGCTCGTGCGTACGCCCTGGCCCATCTCGGAACGGATGCAGGTCACCGTGACGGTGCCGTCCGGTGCGATCGCAACGAACAGGTTCGGATCGTCGCGCAAGCCGTGCGGCATCCCGGCGCCGCCATACTGCGGATTCGCGCTGACGGGCGGCTGCACCGGCGCGGCCGCCTGCGCGAGCGTCGGCACGCCGAACGCGAGCAGCAGCCCGCCCGATGCGAAGCCGAGCAGCAGCGCGCGGCGGCTTTCGTTGTGGACGGAGAGTTCGGGTGCGCTCATGCATCACCTCCGCGGCGCACGGCCAGCCGGATCGCCGCGCGAATGCGCGTATAGGTGCCGCAACGGCAGATGTTGCCGGACATCGCATCGTCGATGTCGGCGTCGCTCGGATGGGGATTCGTCTTCAGCAGCGACGCGGCCTGCATGATCTGCCCGGACTGGCAGTAGCCGCATTGCGCGACGTTCAGTTCCTGCCACGCCTGTTGCAGCGGGTGCGTGAGATCCGTCGACAGCCCCTCGATCGTCGTCACGCGCCGGGACGCGGCCGCCGCGACCGGCGTGATGCACGCGCGGATCGCGACGCCGTCGAGATGCACGGTGCACGCACCGCACAGCGCCATCCCGCAGCCGAACTTGGTGCCGGTGTGGCCGAGCACATCGCGCAGATACCAGAGCAACGGCATGTCGGGATTGCCGTCGAAGTGCTGCTCGCTACCGTTGACGGTCAGCGTGATCATCATTCACCTCCTGGTTGCGATGCCCGCCGGGCAGGCATCGAGTGGGGATTCGAACGGCGCGGCGCACATTCCGAACGATCAGGCAGGCGTGGCGCCGTTTCGTCGACCGTGTCGCGTGCACGCACGGTCGGGCGGATGCCGCGAACGATGCCGTCGGCCGGTTGCCTGCGCAACCTTTCACCTTCGCCCCGGCCGGCGCTCGTCCGCATGGATCGCCGTCCGCATTATCGAACCATTTCGGATTTGACGTCGGCTCCCGGCGATTCGGGAGTTTTAGGCAAGCGGGGAGAAGGCACGGCCGGGGACCGGACGTGTCATTGGTGTGACTTCCGAGTGCGTCGGGATGCGTGCGTTCCGGGTCGCACATAGACAAACATCCGGCGACCTCGCGGCCGGACCGGATGCTTGATGGTTGCGCCGAACGCGCCGCAACGCGCTAGCGGGCGATCTTCCTCACGGCGACCGCAACGCCTGCAACCCGAGCGTGAGCGCGTTGAACGGCATCTCCGCGGCGCCCATCGAGAAGCTGGTCGTCTTCGTGGATACGCCGGGCGTGCGCATCAGCGCATGGACGATCCGCTCGCTCGCGTGGCCGTCGCCGTACGGATTGCTCGCGCGCGACATTTCCTCGTATGCGCTCTCGCTGTCGAACAGCCGCGACGCCTCCCACACGATCCGGTCCTGATCGGTGCCGACGAGCCGCGCGGTGCCGGCCTGAATCGCTTCGGGCCGCTCGGTCGTCTCGCGCGTGACGAGCACCGGCTTGCCGAGCGCCGGCCCTTCTTCCTGAATGCCGCCCGAATCCGTGATGATGAAATGCGCGCGCGACATCAGGAATACAAACGACAGATATTCCTGCGGCTCGATCAGGTAGATGTTGGGCACGCCGCCGAGCCGCGCGCGCGCCGGGTCCCGCACGTTCGGGTTCAGGTGCAGCGGATAGACGAACTGCGCATCGCGATAGCGGTTCGCCAGCGTGCATAGCGCGTCGCAGAAATGCCGGAACGGTTCGCCGAAACTTTCGCGGCGATGGCCGGTGATCAGCACGACGCGCCGCGACGGTTCGAGAAACGGGAAGTACGCGGCGATCTTGTCCGACAGCGCGGCGGTGCAATCCAGCATGCGCTTGACCTCGTGCAACGCATCGATCACGGTGTTGCCGGTCAGCGAGACCGCCCCGCCCGGCACGCCCTCGCTCAGCAGATTGTCGCGTGCCTGCCCGGTCGGGGCGAAATGCCATGACGACACCGCATCGGTCACGCGGCGATTCAGCTCCTCCGGCCACGGCGACCAGATGTCGCCGCTGCGCAAGCCGGCCTCCACGTGACCGACCGGCAGATAGCGATAGAACGCGGCCAGGCTCACCGCGAGCGTGGTCGTCGTATCGCCGTGTACCAGCACGACGTCCGGCCGAAAATCGTCGAAGACGATGCCGATCGCCTGAAGAATGCCGGTCGTCACGTCGGTCAGCGTCTGGCCTTGCCGCATCAGGTTGAGATCGTAGTCGGGCTTGATGTCGAACAGCGTCAGCACCTGATCGAGCATTTCCCGATGCTGCGCGGTCACGCACACGCGGGCGTCGACATCCGCCTGCGCCTTCAGCGCACGCACCAGCGGCGCCATCTTGATGGCCTCCGGCCGGGTCCCGAACACAAGCAAGATCTTCTTCATCGTTGTCCTCGTTTAGCCCGCTTCGCGCCTGGCGATCCTGCACGTGGCGCGAAGCATGTATTCGGGCGGCGCATCCCGTATTCGCACGCGAGCGACACGCGGCGGTGTTGCGGGGCGAGCGCACCGCTTCGTCCGCGCGGTCCGGGCCGCGCGAATCGTCGTACTACCGGCGTCCCGTTGCACTGGATCAATCACGTCATGAGTCGTTCCTCGCCGTGTCGAGCGTCACGTCCTCCCACACCAGCAATATTCAAACCAGCCGGCTCGCGTCGCGGCCCGCTTCGCTCGGCGGCCATTGCCCGCGAACGGTGCGTGACGGAATGTTTCACAACTGCTACGGACGCCCGCATCGCCGGATCGACGCGACACCGATAAACGGTCGGACGATCGCGCGATCCGTCTGACGACGTCGTCCGACGAATCGCGCATGCAGGTCGCGCCCCCGTGACGATGCGGATCGCGTTGACCTTTCGACGCGCGTTGCGTCGCCTCGATTCGCCCCTTTCGTCTGTGCAGTGCGCGGTGCGCACTCGAGCGTCGACCGTCGTCGCGCGCGCAGGATTTCATCGACATCCGACGCTGCCTTGCATCACACGAATCGGGGCGCGGGAAATGTTGCGGATGTGTAACGCGGATTCGAAACCGGCAAATACATCGGAGTCCGGTCCATTTGTCTCATGTGAAAGCAGTGCGCCGTGGTAATCGCGGGGCCGACGCATGCACGCCGACCGGCACACGACGGCCCATCATGCCAAGCCGTACCCGGCAAGCCGGCATCTGCGGCTTGGACGGCCGGGCGCCGCGCGACGCGCTCGCGGCGCGCGCCCGACCGTGCGGGGTCGGATGCGACGTGCTCATGCTGATTCGTCAGTGAATCAAAACACGCCGGCTGCACGCGCGCCGCATCCGTTCCCCGCGCGCGCGCCCTTGCTGCGCGGGGCATCGCGGCAGATGGCTCACGCCTTGCTTGATGTCGGACACGTGCGTCCCGAAGCACTCGCATCGCAGCAGACGGACGGGAACACCAAAGCAACGAAGCCGGGAGACGACGCGACACGTCCGTCCGGGGCAGCCTACAACCGCCCTGCAACGAATGCGCCATCGTTTCCCATTGACGTCCGCGCGATCCACGGAGCGCCTTCAGCTCTCATCGGTCGTCGTTGCGGGCACGGGGATGGGGACATGAAGAAAACGCTGGCGGCGTCACTCTGCGAGCAAGGCATCCTGCTGCTGATCGTGCTTGCCTGCTCGCTCATCGTGCGCGACACCGCCTCGCAGGCGATCGCCGAACCGGTCCGGTTCGGCGTGCCCGCCGCAACGACCGCAACCACCGGACTCGCGATGGAGCGCACCGCGCTCGACAGCGTGACGCTCTCGCTCGTCGCGCCGGCCTCGCCCGATACGGACACGTCGCTCGAGCCGCCACTCTCCCCTCCGCCGGGCATCGCGTTCGACCCCGAGCTGCTGCTGATACCGTGTGTCGCGTACCTGTGGCTGTTCACGCTGTTGACGTGCGCGTATGCCGCACGGCACTACGTATTCAGCCTCGACCGCCTGTTCAAGCCGCAGCACGCGCCGTACCGGACGATGACCCACGGCGACTGGCCGCGGCTCACGGTCTTCGTCGCCGCCCACAACGAGGAAACCGTCATCGTCGATTGCCTGATGGCGCTGCTGGCGACGACCTACCCGCGCGACCGACTGACGATCATTCCGGTCAACGACCGCTCGACCGACAACACGCGCGCATTGATCGACGAAGTCCGCGCACTCGCGCCCGAGCTGATCCAGCCGTTTCACCGCGAGACCGGCAAGCCCGGCAAGGCAGCCGCGCTGAAGGATGCGCTGCGCTTCATCCGCGGCGACATCATGGTGGTATTCGACGCCGACTACCTGCCGCGCCCGGGGCTGCTGAAGGAACTGGTCGCACCGTTCTTCGACCCGGAAGTCGGCGCGGTGATGGGCCGCGTCGTGCCGCAGAACGCCGACAGCAACCTGCTCGCGCGGCTGCTCGATCTCGAGCGCGCGGGCGGCTATCAGGTCAACCAGCAAGCCCGCAACAATCTCAACCTGGTGCCGCAATACGGCGGCACGGTCGGCGGCATCCGCAAGGGCGCGCTCGACGCCGTCGGCGGCTGGTGCGACGACACGCTGGCCGAAGATACCGACATGACCTACCGCCTGCTGCTGAGCGACTGGCGCACGGTCTATCTGAACCACGCCGAATGCTACGAGGAAGTGCCGGAGCGCTGGGCCGTCCGCGCGCGGCAACTGACGCGCTGGGCGAAGGGCCACAACCAGACGATGCTGCGCTATCTGGTTCCGGTGCTGCGCACCCCGCTGATCTCGCGACGCTGCCGGCTCGACGGCGCGCTGCTGCTCGGCGTGTTCGCGATGCCCGCGCTGCTCGCGATCGCCTGGAGCGCCGCGCTCGCGCTCTACCTGTTCAACGGCGTCAACTCGACCGCGCTCGGCCTGCTCCTGTCGCTGTTCGCGCTGTTCTCGTTCAGCACCTTCGGCAACTTCGGCGTGTTCTTCGAGATCGTCGTCGCCGCGCGGCTCGACGGCCGCGCGACGCGGCTGAGGCTCGTGCCGGTCAACGTCGTCGGCTTTTGCGTGACGATCGCGGCGGTCGTCTCCGCGCTGTGGGGCCTCGCGCTCGACGCCGCGTTCCGCCGCGAACTGAAATGGGACAAGACCGAGCGTTTTCGCCGGCAGTTGAAACCGGAGCGATGAGCGATGACGACCTTCAACGTGATGGTGCCGGTGGCCGGCGTGCTCAGCCTGCCGTTCCTGCCGATGCTGCATGAACTGATCCGGCGCAGCGACGTCGCGGCGCTGCCGATCGGCGACGGGCCGTTCGTCGATCAGGCGCTGCTCGCCGCGCGCTGGCACGACGCGCTGCGCGCGCACGTGGCCGGCACGCCGCCGCCGGATGCATCCGGCGCGCCGCCGTGGCAAGCGCTCGGGCTGCCCGTCGAGCATGTGGACGCGATCCATGTCGCACGCGACGCGCATCGCGACGACGTGCTCTACGCCGATCGTTCGATCACGCTCGACGACGGCGCGCGGGCCGCGTACGCGTTCGCCGACGAGCGCATCGACATTCATGCCGGCGCGACGATCGGCACGCTCGCGCATGCGCCGCTGATCGACGTCGACGACGCGGTGCTCCGCGGCGTCGTGGTCGGCGACACGGTGCGCCTGCGCGGCGCCGGCGGCTTCGCGTGCCTGTATGGCGAGCCGATCGTCTTCGGCGCGGCACCCGGCGAGCGGCCTGCCGACACACCGGCCGCCCCGCGCCGCGCGATCACGCTCACCCGTCACTTCGCGTCGCTGCCACATCGCTTCCTGCACGGTCGTTACCTGCTGCCGTGCGACGTTCGCCTGCCCGCGCACACGGTCGTGCAAGGCAACCTGATCGTCGAAGGGACGCTCGTCCTCGGCGAAGGCTGCGTGCTGCGCGGCAGCGTCAAGGCACATCGCGTCGAACTCGAACGCCGCGCATTGCTGCACGGCGCGGTATTCGCGCGCGACGACGTGTTGCTCGCCCACGCGAGCTGCATCGACGGCGTCGTGTCGGCCGGCGGCCTGCTGCGACTGACGGGTGCGCGCATCGGCGTCGCCGGTCATCCGGTCAGCGCGTGCGCGCGCGACGTATCGATCGTCAATCATGCGTGCGTGCATGGCGATCTCGTCGCGTGGCGCAGCGGCTGGTTCCACACATCCCGTTAAGGAGCGCCTCATGTCCGATCGCCCCAGCCATCGCGGCCCGCGCGTGCCGGTTGCCACCCTCGCGATGCTGTGCGGCGTCGCCTTCGGCGCGCCCGCGGCGCTGGCGGAGCAGCCGGACGATGCCGCCGCCGCGCCCGCCGTACAGCCGCCCCCCACGACCGTCATCACGCCAAGGATGCGCGACGAATCGATGTTCGTGCGCGTGGAGGCCGAAGGCCTGCCGGACGGCGTGCCGCTCGCCGAGTTCACGCCCGAGGATACGAACCGGCCGCCGCTGCCCGATGCAGTCGTCACCCATGTTCAGGCGCCGCAGGAATCGCACACCGAGCTGTCGCTCGGCTATTCGAGCGCACATCTGACGCACGGCTACGGCGACTGGTACGGCGTGCACCTGCGCGGCGTCTATCAGGACGGCAGCCGCACCGTGCTCGGCGAACTGGCGCAACTGCACCGCTTCGGCGAGAACACGCAGCTCGGCGCGCTGACCTACGTGCAGAACCTCGGCCCCGACTGGTTCGGCGGGATCGGCTTTTCCGGCACCACGTCAGGCACGATCCTGCCGAGTGCGCGCATCGACGCGTCGATCAACCGCAAGCTGTTGCCCGATCGTTCGCTGGTCGTGTCGCTCGGCGCCGGCTACGCATGGAACCGCAGCGGCCACCGCGATCAGCTCTATCACGCCGGCGTGATCTGGTACGCATTGCCGAAGTGGATTTTCGAGGCGGGCGCGAACTATACGGTCGATTCGCCCGGATCGGTGAAGGCGCCCGCCTACTACGGCGCCGTCACCTACGGCGAAGTCGGCAAGAGCGTGATCGTGCTGCGCGGCGGCGTCGGCCGCGAAGCGTATCAGGTCACCGGCTCGGGCTCGCAGATCGCGGATTTCCGCAGCCACGAGATCACCGCGAAATGGCGCTACTGGGTCACGCGCAAGTGGGGAACGCAACTCGAATTCGCCTACTACCACAACCCGTACTACTCACGAATCGGCGGCGAGCTCAGCGTCTTCTATCGCTGGTAAGCGGGCGGGCGCCATGCACACGCATCCCGTCCGTCCCCCCGTCGACCGTTCGCTGCGCACCCACGCGCACCCGCAGCGCTGGCTGTCGTCGATCGCGCTGCTGACACCCGCGCTGTACGCGTCGCTGTGGTTCGGAATGCCGCTCTCGTGGCGCTACTGGCGCGCGGTGATGGCGTGGGGCGCGCGCCAGATCGATCCGGCGCTTCATGTGATCGTGATCGGTTATCCGGCCGACGCACCGCGCGTGCCGCTGCTGTCGATCGACGTCGCGGCCCGCATGCCGGGCGGCACGCTGCTCGTCGCCACCACCGCGCTCTGTATGATCGGCTTCGCCGCATCGTTCATCCGGCGCTCGCACTGGCTGCCTGTTGCATATCTGTTACGTATCGCGAGCTTCACCCAGCTGCTGATTTGCGCGTACTTCTGGCTCGCGCCCGGCACGTTCCCGTACGTCCCGCAGCTGCATCTGCGCGACATGTTCGTGCTGCACGGCGCGGCGATCGCCCTGATTCCGCTGGTCATGGCCGCACTGTACTACCCGCTCGATTTCTCGCTGCTGCAAAAAGCCGTCGCGTCGCTGCTGGTGCTCGGCTACTTCGTGTTCGCGCTGCCGTTCGTGATGCTGCTGCACGCGACGATCGTCCATCACGGCTCGCTGCTGTTCTTGCCGTTCTGCTATTTCCTGCTCGGCGGGCCGCTGCTGATCGGCCTGCTGGTCACGCTCTATACCTACTGCGCGAGCTGGCCCGGCGCACTGACGCGCGATCGCGATTCCGTCTGCTGATAGCGCGTCCCAACGCGCCGTATCAGCGATGAAACGAATCCGCCGGGTTTGCGACCGTGCCGCGCGACCTGCAGCGCAAGAAGCCCGCAGGACCGGGCCTCCTGCGCCAATGGCACGTTGTTCGCTTCTTTCAATGCGTCGCATCGAGTCCTCTCACCGGTGAAGGCAGCGCGGCGCACCGGCGCATTTGCGCAGTCGGACCGCCCTGACACGCACCGCTCGATACCCGACGACCCGGACAGCCGCACAACACCTTCGGGGCTGGATTGCTCGACCTGGCGGCACGCGTATCCCGGCTGCCGCACGCCCCCCATTCCTTGAGCGAGGAGCACACCATGTTGGCAAAGTCAGGCAAGTTCTTGCGGATCCTGTTCGCGCTGTTCGCGCTCGCGTTCGCATTCAGTCCGGGCGGCGTTCAGGCGGCCACCAACCAGCTTCTGCTGTTGGTGCCCGATACGCTGACGCTGCCCGATTCGCGCGTATCCGCATGGCTCGACAGTGCCCAGGAGGAAGGGCTGCAGATCAAGGTGATGACCGACAGCCAGTTCATGGCGGCCGGCGCGACGCTGTCTCAGTATCCGGGCCTGATCCTGCCCGATCAGGTGCATACGACAGCCGCCGACGCGCTCGTGACGGCGATTCAGAACTACGCGCTGAACGGCGGCAAGGTGATGCTCGTCTACGATTTCGGCGTGCTGAATTCGGCCGGCTTCTACGTCAGCCCGAAATCGCGCTTCAGCAGCATGGTCGGCGTGGACTATGTGCTGTATGACCAATACGGCGGCAACATGATCGGTCTCGGCAACGTAACCGGCATGAGCAGCTGGCTGCGCACGCTCCAGGTGCCCCCCGGCAAGTCGATGGCGTGGACCACGACTTCGTCGACCGCCACGACCGCCAGCGCGTTCGCGGCGACGAGCCCCTCGGGCACGTCGACGACTTCGACGTCGGGCAGCGCACAGTTCCTGTCCGCGAGCCCGTCGAACCCCGGCGGCCTCGCCAACTACAACCACGGCGCATGGTTCCAGTACACGACGCCGTCCACCGGCAGCGGCGTGCTGAACCAGACGGCCCCGAAGCTGACCGGCACCGTCGCCGGCAAGCTGAAGAAAACCACGACGTATACCGCCAATTCGCTGCTGAGCACGTCGACCGGCAAGACGGCCAACGCGCTCGCGTCGACGCTGGCCACCACCGCCGACACGCTCGAAGGCATCTCCGGCTACGTGTACGGCTTCCTCAGCTATCCGAGCTTCGTCACCCAGGGGACGTACACCGGCACGACGATCCTGACCTCGCCGACTTTCGGGCTGGTGTCCGGCTACAACACATACGGCAACGGCGGCGTGCTGTTCGTCAACCTGCCGCTCGCCTACCTCGACGGCCAGACCGACGGCATGCTGATTCACGGCTACCTGCATTATTTCGGCACGCAGATGCTGAATCTGCCGTCGCTGTCGCCGTTGCCGAAGGCGATGGCCGGGCTCGTGTTCAACTGGCACTTCTGCGCGGGCGACCAGATCCAGCCGGCGCTCTACCTGAAGAGTCTCGGCGTGTGGAACAACGGGCCGTTCTCGCTCGTGGTCACGGCCGGCCCCGATGAAGCGGCCTTCGGCGACGGTGGCGGCATCAATCTCGCGAACAACCCGTCCGCGCAGAATCTCCTCAAGTATTTCGTGAGCAAGGGCCATCGCGTCGGCAGCCACGGCGGCTGGATTCACGACTACTGGGGGGCGAATGCGAGCGAAACGAACGCGAGCACGTTCACGCAGTACCTGGTGATGAACCACCAGGCCGTCCAGGCGACGACAGCCTTGCCCGATGTCGAGTACGCGGCGCCGGAAGGCAACACGCCGACGTGGTCGGTCAACTGGCTCGAAAGCAACGGCTTCAACGGCTATTACTTCACCGGCCACACCGGCTCGGCGCCGACCCGCGCATACCGCAACGGCGCGCTGCTGAACCCGGGCCTGTGGGCTTACCCGGTGATGCCGTTCGGCAAGTACGCGACGTTCGAGGAGTTCCAGCAGTATGCGGTGCCGACTGCCGATGTGAACAACTGGTACGCATCGCTGATGAACTTCGTCGTCGCGAACCGCACGAGCCGGCTGATCTATGCACACCCGCTCGGCGCATCGTCCTACACGTCGACGCTGTCCGCGATCTTCAATCAAGCCAACATGCTGAAGCTCACGGGTCAGTTCAAGTGGTACACGATGACCGACATCACGGTGTTCGACCGCGCACGCCTGAACGTCACGTGGTCGGCCACCGATACGGGCAGCGGCTGGGCATTCGCCGCCAGCCACCCGACCAGCCTCGCGAACATGACGTGGCTGCTGCCGAAGAAGGCCTTCTCGCTGCCCTTGATCACGCAAGGCCTCGGTAGCGTCGTCATCACCGACTCGACGTACTGGCTCGTGACCGCGAACAGCGGGACCAGTCTCAAGTTCACCAGCGCCAAGGTGCACTGAGCCGCGACATCGACACACCCGCCGGCGCGCGACGCGGCCA
Organism: Burkholderia sp. AU17457; assembly: GCF_002223255.1. Lineage (NCBI taxonomy): Bacteria > Pseudomonadati > Pseudomonadota > Betaproteobacteria > Burkholderiales > Burkholderiaceae > Burkholderia > Burkholderia sp. AU17457. The sequence continues at coordinate 878,022 of NZ_NKFB01000003.1, read as the reverse complement.
ACGCCGCGCCCGGCGGAATTTGCGCAGGACCACCGCGCAGGAGCCCCCCATCATGAACCGGCCCGCGCTTTTCCCGGCCGCACGCGCACGCGTGACGGCCACCGCCCGGCTATGCCGCCTGTGGTGCATCGCCTGCTGTGTCGTCGCATGCGGCGTCGCACCGCAGGCGAGCGCCGCCGAACTGCAGCTCAACGGACTCTACCAACGTCCCGACGGGGCGATCACCGTGCGCCTGAACGGCGCCGGCATCGATCCGTATTTCGCGGCGAAGGCATTGCTCGGCGCCGCCGATGCCGGCCTCGACGCCCATCAGGCCGCGCTCGCATGGATCGCGTGGCTGTTGCCGCGCCAGCGGCCGGACGGCGGCTTCGATCGCTATTGCGTGAAGAGCGGCCAGTACAGTTCATGCGCCGAAGCCGACGCCGACGACGCGATGATGGCGACCTGGATCGAACTGCTCGCCCGCTTCGCGCCGCCCGACGGCCTGCCCGCCGCATGGGAACTCAGCCTGAATCGCGCCGGTGCGCATCTGGATACGCTGCTCAGCAAGCCCACGGGCGTCTATCAGATCTCGTCGACGCTGCACGTCGCGCTGCTGATGGACAACGTCGAGGTACACAGCGCGTTCCAGGCGCTCGCCGCGTATTACGTCCGGCATGGCGACTCCACGCGCGCCGGCCCGTGGAGCCAGCGCGCCGACCGGCTCGCGTCCGCGATCCTGAAGGTGTTCTGGCGCGGCACGCAGTCGGGCTTTCGCGCGAGCACGCAGCGCATCAGCGACACGACGTTCTATCCGGCGAAAGTGGCGCAGATCTTTCCGCTCCTGTCGGGCATTCAGATTCCACAGCAATCGAACGATGTGTTCTACGCGCAGTGGATGCAGAAGTACGCCAAGACCTGGCTGCAACTGGCCAGCTCCGATTATCCGTGGGGCTTGATCGCACTGGTCGCATTCAAGATGAACGACAGGAACACGGTCGCGTGCTGGCATGCGCTATCGGGCCCGTACCGGCACGGCGCACACTGGAACGTCCTGGAGGAAGCGCTTTATCTGGCATTCGAAAGCCGGATGGCCGACCCGGTCGCGCCCGCTCAATGCGGTTTCACGACGGCGGCGACAACGGAGACCGTGTCACGCTGATCCACGCGTGCGCACGGTCCGGGGGAATCTACAGGGAAGGAGACGTGTCATGTGTGGCATCGTCGGCGCGGTCGCGCAACGGGACATCGTCCCGATTCTGATCGAAGGTTTGCGCCGCCTTGAATATCGCGGCTACGATTCATGCGGCGTGGCGACGGTCGTCGACGGCCAGGCACGCCGCGAGCGCAGCATGTCGCGCGTGGCGGATCTCGACGCCCACGTGCGCAGCGCCGGCCTGGCCGGCAGCACGGGCATCGCGCACACGCGCTGGGCTACCCACGGCGCACCGGCAACCTGCAACGCGCATCCGATCTTCTCGCGCGACGAAATCGCGCTCGTGCACAACGGCATCATCGAGAACCACGAGACGTTGCGCAAGCAACTATCCGCCGAACACTACGAGTTCGACGGCCAGACCGACACCGAGGTGGTCGCGCACCTGATCCACAGCAAGTATCGCGGCGACCTGCTCGCCGCCGTCCGCGACGCGACCTCGCAATTGCACGGCGCGTATGCGATCGCGGTGTTCAGCAAGCGCGAGCCGCAGCGGCTGATCGGTGCGCGGGCCGGCTCGCCGCTCGTCGTCGGCGTGAAGGACGGCGAGTGCTTTCTCGCGTCCGACGCGCTCGCGCTCGCCGGCATCACCGACCGCTTCATCTTTCTCGAGGAAGGCGACATCGTCGAACTGACGCCGGGCGGCGTGCGGGTGCTCGATCGCACCGGCGCGCCGATCGAACGCGCGATACAAACCGTTCCGTCCGTGCAGGGCGTGGTCGAGCTCGGGCCATACCGGCATTTCATGCAGAAGGAAATATTCGAGCAGCCGCAGGCCGTGGCCGCGACGATCCCCGATGCCGGACTGTTCGATCCGGCCGTATTCGGCCCCGACGCCCCGCGCGCGTTCGAGCAGATCGATAACGTGCTGATCCTCGCATGCGGCACGAGCCACTACGCCGGCCTGACTGCACGCCGCTGGCTCGAGACGATCGCGCGCATCCCCGCGCAGGTCGAGATCGCGAGCGAATACCGCTACAGCGACGCGCTCGCGATGCCGAATACGCTGGTGGTCAGCGTGTCGCAATCCGGCGAAACCGCCGACACGCTCGCCGCGCTCAAGTACGCGCAGGCGCTCGGCCACATCGACACGCTGGCGATCTGCAACGTGCCGACCAGCGCGATGATGCGCCAGACCGGCCTGCGCTTCCTGACGCGGGCCGGCCCGGAAATCGGCGTCGCGTCGACCAAGGCGTTCACGACGCAGCTCGCCGCGCTGTTCATTCTCGCCGTCACGCTCGGGCGGCTGCGCGGCTACGTCGACGATGCGCAGCTCGCGCGCTATACGACGCAGTTGCGGCGCCTGCCCGGCGCGCTCGAAGACGTGCTGGGGCTGGAGCCGCAGATCGAGCGCTGGGCGGCGGAATTCTCGCAGCATGAAAACGCGCTGTTTCTCGGGCGCGGGCTGCACTACCCGATCGCGCTCGAGGGCGCGTTGAAGCTGAAGGAGATTTCGTATATTCACGCGGAAGCGTATCCGGCCGGCGAGCTGAAACACGGGCCGCTGGCGCTCGTCACGCATACGATGCCCGTCGCGACGATCGCGCCGAACGATGCGCTGCTCGAAAAGCTCAAGTCGAACATGCAGGAAGTGCGGGCGCGCGGCGGCCAGCTTTACGTGTTCGCGGACGCCGATACGCGGATCGACAATGGCGAAGGCGTGTCGGTGCTGCGCATGCCCGATTACTACGGGCTGTTGTCGCCGATTCTGCACGTCGTGCCGTTGCAGTTGCTCGCGTATCACGCGGCGTGCCTGCGGGGCGCGGATATCGACAAGCCGAGGAACCTGGCGAAATCGGTGACGGTCGAGTGACGCGCGGTTCCTGGACTCGGGCGGGCCCGCGAAGGTCTTCAACCGATCAATCGGGCCCGCGCGGCACGCCGCGTGCGCGATTCGCGCCTTGTCGAATCCCGAATACTTCGTACAATATTGAGAGCTCATGTCGTCCGTTCCACGGTGGAAAGGCTGGCCGGGACCGCCTTCGCCCCGAATCGGGTCGCCCCGTTCGGCAAACGACAACGCAAACCTACCGTGCAACGCAGGCCGAATCTCTCCGGGGGGCCGCAACGTGTCGACGCATGCCAGGAAGCCGCTGATATCGCTCGTCGTGCCTTTTCACGACGAAGAAGAAACGATCGACGCATTCTTTGCGGAAACGCTGTCCGTTCTCGAGTCGGTGGCGTCGGCGCGCTTCGAGATCGTCTGCGTCAACGACGGCAGCCGCGATCGCACGCTGGACCGGCTGCTGTCGGTCGCCGCCGGCGACCCGCGCGTGCACGTCGTGGATCTCACACGCCGCTTCGGCAAGGAAGCGGCGCTCACCGCGGGCCTCGACGAAGCGGCCGGCGCGGCCGTGATCCTGATCGACGCCGACCTGCAGGACCCGCCCGCGCTGATCCCCGCGATGCTCGAACGCTGGCACGCCGGCGCCGAGGTCGTCGCCGCGAAGCGCACCGACCGCCGGTGCGATCCGCTGATGCAGCGCGTGGCCGCCGCGCTCTACTACCGCGTGCACAACCGGCTCTCCGAAGTCGAGATGCCGGAGAACGTCGGCGATTTTCGGCTGATGGACCGCGAGGTCGTCGACGCGCTGCGCGCGCTGCCCGAGCGGCGGCGCTTCATGAAAGGCCTGTTCGCGTGGGTCGGCTACCGTACCGAGATCATCGAATACACGCGCGCGGCGCGCAGTGGCGGCCGCTCGAAATTCTCCGGATGGCGGCGCTGGAATTTCGCGCTCGAGGGCATCACGAGCTTCAGCACGGTGCCGCTGCGCGTGTGGACCTATGTCGGCCTCACGTTCGCGATGCTGTCGCTCGCGTATGGCGCGTTCATCGTGGCGCGCACGCTGCTGTACGGCAATCCGGTGCACGGCTATCCGTCGCTGATTTCCGTCGTGCTGTTCGTCGGCGGCATCCAGTTGATCGGCATCGGCGTGATCGGCGAATACCTCGGCCGGATCTATCACGAATCGAAGCAACGCCCCGTCTATCTCGTGAGGCGGCACTACCGTGCCGAGCGCGATGCGGCCGCGCGACCGGCATCGAAGCTGCTGCCGTTTCCGCTCAAGCGTGCGCCCTCGGCGCGCCGCCGGGCCGCGACACCGGCGGCCGCGGGCATCGCCGCCCGCAAGACGTCGTTCAAGTAGCACCGGGCCGCGTCAATTGGACATCCTCCGGCAATCGACACGCGCGGCCGAGCGGCCGGTCGTCGCGTGGCTCACGTCGCGACGCGTCGTCCTGTACAGCGTGCTGGTGCTGATGTCGTACGCGGTGTTCATCGCGATCTGGACGGCGGTCGCGCGTCACGCGTCCGCCACCGGCGGCGTGATGCCGCGCCCGGGCGCCGACTTCTCGGTGTTCTGGTCCGCGTCGTACGTCATGCTGCACGGCGCGCCATCGCAGGCGTACGATTTTTCCGCCTTCTCGCGGCTGACGACCGGGCTGTTCCCGCACCTTCCCCGCGACGTCTTCGCGCCGTGGCTGTACCCGCCCACCTATCTGCTGCTCGTGACGCCGCTGGCGCTACTGCCGTTCGCGCTCGGTTATCCGCTGTTCGTCGCGCTCGGCGTGCTCATGCTCGGCCTCGCCGCGTGGCGCGTATCCGGCCTCCGCGCGATCCCCGGCGCAGCGCGCGCCGGCGCATTCGCGCTGATCGCCGCGCCGTGCGTGTTCGTCACCGCGACGCTCGGGCAGAACGCGTTCCTGACCGCAGCGTGTGCGGCGCTGGCCGTTTATTGGGCCGAGCGTCGACCGCCGTGGGCCGGCCTCTGCATCGCACTACTGTCGGTCAAGCCGCAGATGGCGCTGCTGTTCCCGTTCGTGCTGGTCGCCGTGCGCGCATGGCGCACGATCATGTGGGCCGCGCTCGCGACCGGCGCATTCGTCGCGTCGAGCGTGCTCGTCTGCGGCATCGAGTCGCCGCGCCTGTTCGTCGCGAGCGCCGGCCTCGTCCGCTCGATCATCCTCGAGCATGGCGTCGGGTTCTGGCTCGCGTCGCCGACGCCGTTCGCGGCGTTCCGCCTCGCGGGCGTGCCGCTCGGCGCCGCGTATGTCGCCCATGCCGGCATCGCCGCGATCGCGATCGCCGCCGCCTGCGTCGTCTGGACGCAATCGCGCGACACCCGCGTGCGCGCGGCCGTCCTGGCGGTCGCGACGCTCGTGGCGAACCCGTACGTGTGGCACTACGAGCTCGCGTGGCTCGCGATCCCGATCGCCTGCATGCTGTCGATCGGCTGGCGCGACGGCTGGCTGCGGGGCGAACAGGCCGCGATCGCGCTGATGTGGGCACTGCCGATCGCCGAATACCTGAACCCGTGGCTGCAGTTGCCGCAGATCGGCCCGGCCGTGACGCTCTTCGCACTGCTGATGCTGGTGCGCCGCGCACGGCACGACGCGCGCAACACTTACAGCGCGAGCCGCGGCGGAACATACACGCCGTAATACGGCCCGACACCGGTCGCGACGCCGGTCATCTTGACGCCGGCGACGAAGTGCCCCTGGATGTACTTGTAGGTGCCGCCCAGCGACACGTCGATGCGGAACGCGGCGAACGCGACGATCGGCACGGAGGTGCTGCTCGACGTCTGCGTGACGACGGGCAGCACGACCGTCGTGCCGACCGGCACCGACGTGTAGAGCGTCGCCTTCACGCCGGTCGCGAGATTGATGCTGTCGCCGATATTGAGCGTGGTCGGGTTGCCGGTCACCATCAGGCCGCCCATCGTCGTCGTGTCGGTCGCGGTCGACTGGAACGACGTCCACTGGCCGCCCATGCACAGCGCGCCATACGTCTGGCCGTTCGTGATCGAAAACTCGTACGGCAAACCCGTCAGCGGATTGATCAGCGGCTGGTTGGTCTGCGCGTTCCAGTACTGGTTGTACACACACTGGTCGATCGCGATCGGAAAGAGCCCGCCCGCCGCGACGCCGCCCGGCGCGGCAAGCACCGCGATCGCGGTCGCGCCGCCGGATGCGCCGGGGATGCCCAGCAGCCCGCCGAGCAGCAGCGGAATCGAGCCGCCATTGATGCCCGGCGCGCGCGACACGGTCACCTGCACTGCCGGCACGTCGTAGGGGCCCGGCGTGATCGTGGTCGGCTGCATCGATGCCGGCGTGCGCGTCACGTTCCAGTAGCCGGTCGTCACCGTGCCGGTCGCCAGCGGTGCGCCCGCCGCCGAATTCTGCGCGATCACGCCGTTCGCCGCCGGCGCGGCCTGCGACCAGTTCAGCGGCCCGCCGGTCGGCGACATCATCGCATCGGCCGCCGCGAGCGCGGCCGCATCCGCGGCATTCTGCAGCTGGTTGCGCACCGTGGCGATCCATGCGATGTCGATCGCCAGTGCGCCGAACGACAGCAGCGGAATCAGGAACATCAGGAAGAACAGCGCGACGGAGCCGCGCTCGCGCGCCGTGCCGCCGGATCGCGTGTCGGCCGCGTCATTCATAGAGCATCACCGAGCTGGCCGTGAGCGTCACCGGGCCGGTCAGCGCACTGAATGCCGAGCCGAGCACCATCCCGGAATACGTGTAGGTCACCGTGACCGTCAGCGCGGTGCCGGCCGTCGTGCCGTTCGCCTGCGTCACGGTCACGGTCGGCGTCGTCGGCGTGCCGCCGGTGATCAGGCTGTTCTGCGTATAGTTGAGCGCGACGTTGGCGATCTGCGTCGGGGTCAGCATCGGCACGCGCAGCACGACGCCGGCCCGCGCGGCTTCGCGGCTCGCGTTCGTGATCACCGCCTTGTCGCACAGCAGCAGGCTCACGTCGATGATGCCGATCAGCACCATCAGCAGGAACGGCAGCATCAATACGAACTCGAGGGATACGACGCCGCGCGCGTGGCGGACGCGCATCGCCGCGCGTGTCATTTTGCGGCCGCCGCGACGGGCGGCACCGTATGCGGCTCGAGCGCGGCGCCCTTCGACGGCCGCCCCGCATCGGCAGCCGGGCGCGCCGCGAGCCGCGCACGCACCGCCTGGTACACGCGCAGATTGTCGGCCACCGCCGACGCCGGCAGATCCGCGGACAGCAGCTTCTTCGCCGAATCGGTGTTGCCGAGCACGCCATACGCGAACGCGAGATTCTGGCGCGCCTGCCACGGCGCATCGGGCAGCCCGGCCACGTCGAGCAGCACGTTCACGCCCTCGCGCGGACGATTGCTCAGCACGAGCGACAGCCCGAGGTCGACGCGCAGCCCCTGCGCGTCCGGATGGGCGCGCAGCGCGTCCCGGTACACGGCCTGGGCGTCCTCGTGGCGGCCCTGCAGGTCGAGCACCGTGCCGAGCCCCTGCGCCGCGAGCGGCAGGTTCGGTTGTGCCGCGAGCAAGGCGCGATAGCGGCCGGCGGCCTCGTCGAGCCGCCGCTGCCGCAACGCAACGCGCGCGAGCCCGACCTGCGGCCCGAGTTCCGCGGGCGCCTGTTGCCGCGCCTGCTCGTAGAGCACGCGTGCGCGCTCCAGATCGCCGGCGCGGTAGTTGACGTCGGCGAGCCCCAGTTGCGCCGCGAGCGAGTCGGGATGCCGGGCGAGCACCTTGCCGTACAGCGTCGACGCGAGATCGACGTTGCCGCCGGCCAGCGCGCTGTCGGCAATGCGCAATTCGGCCTGCGGGTCGTCGCTCTTGTGCGACAGCGCCGGCCGCGTCTGGATGCCCGGCGCGCAGCCGCCGGCCAGCAGCGGCAGCACGGCCGCGAATGCGAACGCGCGTCGCGCGGAGCCTTTCATTTGAACACCTCGAGCAGACGGATGGCCGCCGGGCCTGCCGCGATCAGGCCGACCGTCGGCAGGATGAACAGCATCATCGGCAGCGTGATCTTCGGCGCGAGCTTCGCGGCCTGTTCCTCGAGCGCGACGATCTGCTCGGTGCGCTCGCTGCGCGACAGGGTTCGCAACGCCTGCGTGATCGGCGTGCCGAACCGCTGCGATTGCGTGAGCGTCGTGGCGAGCGAGCGCGCCGACGCGAAATCGACGCGGAGCGCGAAATGCGCGAGCGCTTCGGACACGTTGCCGCTCAGCGTCAGCTCGTCCGCGCAGACCGTCAGCTCGTCGGCGAGCGGCGGGCAGATGCGCTCGAGCTCGCGCGCGACGCGCCGCACGCCCGACACGAGGCTGTTGCCGGCCATCGTGCAGATCACGAGCAGGTCGAGCGCATCCGGAAAACATGCGGCGATGATTCGCCGGCGCCGCCGGATCATCGCGCCGAGCACGTATTCCGGCACGATCACGCCGATCACGAACGCGGCGATCATCGCCACCGCACGGATCACGAAGTATTCGCCGAAGCGCGGAATATACGGGCTGAACACGATCGCCACGCCGGCGAACAGCACGCCGCAACTGAGCTTGATGCCGATCATCGACGACACCGCGCGCCGTTCGCGAAAACCCGCGCGCGTCAACTGTAGCCCGAGCTTCACGCGCTGCATCGGATCGAGCACGGGCAGCCGCTCGCCGAGCTGCGCGAGCCGTCGCGTCAGATCCTGACGCACGTCGCCCGGCAGACGCCCGCCTCCCACCGACGGCGGCCGCTGTCCGGCGGCCTGCTGCACGCGCACGGCGATCCGCCGGCGCGTGCCGCCGCCCGGCGTCGCGAGCGCCGCCGCGACGCACGCGATCAGCAGCAACAGTTCGAGGCCGCGGGCGGCCAGCATCGACGTCGTCATCGCGCGGTATCCAGTTTCGAAATCTTGTGAATCGCCAGCAGGCCGATCGTCAGCAGCACCGCCGCGATCGTCAGCATCACGCGTCCGGCATGCGTGTCGAACAGCAGCATCACGTACGCGCGGTTCACGAGAAACAGCGCGCCGATCATCACGAACGGCACCGCCGAGATGATCTTCGTCGTGATCCGCCCCTCGGCCGTCAGCGCGCGTGTCTTCAGCCGGATGTCGCGGCGCGTGCGGATGATGCTCGACAGCTCGTCGAGCGTCTCGCCGAGACTGCCGCCGGTCTCGCGCTGCAGCAGCAGGTAGACGGTGAAGAACGAGAAGTCCGCGATCCTCAGCCGGTCCGCCGCGTGCGTCAGCACGTCCTTCAGATCCGCGCCGACGCGCAGGCTGTCCCCCATCGTGCGGAAGGTCGAGCGCACCGGCTCGGCCGCGCTGTCGCCGACCGTGCTGATCGCCTGCGTGACCGGAATGCCCGCGCGCACCGCCCGCACGATCAGGTCGATCGCATCGGGGAACGCCTCCAGAAAGCGCAGCCGGAAACGCTCGACCAGCATGCGGTAGCTCGCGCGCATCGCAATCAGCGGCAGTCCGACGTAAATCGCCGGATGCACGACGCTCGGCAGCGCGACGAGCTTCACCGCGACGATCCCGGCGATCGCGCCGGCGATCGTGCTCGCGATGACGATCCGCAGCCCGCGCTCCCCGCCCACGGCGCGCACGCGCGTCACGTAGCGCTGCATCCAGGCACGCACGCGGCTTTGCCGGCGCGGCAGGTTGAACAGCGCGACACCGGACCCGGCGGCCTCACCGGCGTCGCGGCCCGCAAGCGACGGTGCAAGGCGCTGCAGCCGCGCGCGAATGCGCTGCTCCGGCGTATGGCGCGCACGCTCGAGCAACGCGGACAGCCCGAGGCCCGCCGCAAGGATCGCGACGAACGCGCCGAGCGTGAAGAGATCGGCAGCCCTCATTGCCGGAATACCTCGGAGAGCACATCCTCGACGCCGTAGTACGCGGCCCGCGGCGCGAACGCGGGCCGCAGCGACGACGCCTCGAACACGCCCTTCACCACGTCGCGCGTCGTGTCGCCCTCCTGGCGGAACGCGAACAGGTCCTGCGTGATGACCACCTCGCCTTCCATCCCGACGATCTCGGTGATCCGCGTCACGCGGCGCACGCCGTCGCGCATCCGCTCGACCTGCACGAACAGGTGCACGGCGCTCGCGATCTGACGCCGGATCGACAGCAACTGCAGGTTCGCGTTCGCCATCATGACCATGCTTTCGAGCCGGCTGATCGCGTCGCGCGGCGAGTTCGCGTGGATCGTCGTCATCGAGCCGTCGTGGCCCGTGTTCATCGCCTGCAGCACGTCGAACGCCTCCGCGCCGCGGATTTCGCCGAGGATGATGCGGTCGGGCCGCATCCGCAGCGCGTTGCGCACGAGATCGCGCTGCGAGATGCCGCCGAGCCCTTCCGTATTCTCCGGCCGGGTCTCCAGACTCACCACGTGCGGCTGCAGCAGTTGCAGCTCGGCCGCGTCCTCGATCGTCACGATCCGCTCGTGCTCCTCGATGTGCTGCGACAGTGCGTTGAGCAGCGTCGTCTTGCCCGATCCGGTGCCGCCCGAGATCACGATGTTCAGCCGGCATGCGCACGCGATCTTCAGGACCTGCAGCATTCCGTGCGAGATGTTGCCCTGATGCGCCATCCGCGCGAGCGTGATGTCGCGCTTCGCGAACTTGCGGATCGAGATCGACGCGCCGCGCATCGCGATCGGCGGCAGCACCACGTTCACGCGGCTGCCGTCGGCGAGCCGCGCATCGACCATCGGGCTGCTTTCGTCGACGCGGCGTCCGACCGCCGCCGCGATCCGCTGCGCGACGCTCGTCACGTGCGCGTTGTCGCGAAACTTCAGCGGCGTGAGCTCGAGCCGGCCCGCGCGCTCGACGTACACCTGGTCGGGACCGTTGACGAGGATGTCGGACACGGTGTCGTCGGCGAGCAGCGGCTCGATCGGCCCGACGCCGAACATGTCGTTCAGGATCGCGTCGACGATCAGCACCTGCTCGCCCGCGGTGATCTTCAGGCGCTCGCGCTCGACCGTGTGCGCGGCCACCTGCTCGATGCCCGCGCGCACCTCGTCGCGCGTCTTCATCAGCGCCGCCGACATGTTCATCGACGCGAACACCGCGGTGCGGATCGCATCGAACTTGCCGGAACGGATGAGGGCCTCCTGCGTATCGGCCGTCGCAGCCGCGCGCGCGGCCGCGGACGCGGATGCGGAGGCGGACGTGGACAGGGACGCCGGCACCGGGCTCGCGGCCAGCGCGGGCGCATCGTCACGCGGCGCGGCACCGGACCCCGCCGGCGCGGGGTCCGGCGTCGACCGCTTGCGGGTACCGAACGTCACGATCCCTTCCTCCATTTGACGAAGCGCGCATACCACGGCTCGGCGACGGCCATCGATTCGCCGGTGATGCCGTTCGCGAGCAGCCGGATTTCGTCCAGGAAGCCGCGGCGTTTCGAGCTTTCGATCGGCTCGCCGAGGTTCTCCGCGATCGCGAGCGACTGCGCGTCGTGCGGCAGCTCGCGCAGCCGCACCCCGCCGAACGCCTCCTCGAAATCGGACGGCGCGACGCGCCCCTTGACCGGCTCGAGCGGATTGTTCAACACCATCGACAGCACCCGCTCGCCCGGCATTTCCTTCACGAAGCGCGCCAGCCGCGCGGCTTCGTACGCGGCGTGCACCGACCGATCGGCGACGATATAGACGAGATCGGACGCCGTCAGCGCATCCTCGAACAGCTTGCCGGCACGGACGCCCACGTCGAACAGCACGTAATGGAAGCGGTCCTTCAGCATGTCGACGAGCTGCGCGATCGCATCCTCGCGCAGCAACGCGTCCTCGCCGTACGCGAGTTCGGCCGACAGCACGTGCAGGCGGTCGCCCTTCGTGACGAACATGCGGTCGAACAGCGCGTCGTCGGGGCGCAGTTCCATGTTCAGCAATTCGATCAGCCCGTTGTTGCTCGACAGCCCCAGCATCGAGTTCGCGCCGCCGCCGTGCAGGTTCAGGTCGACGTAGGCGACGCGGCGCCGCTTCTCGCCCGCCAGGCAGCGCGCGAGGCTGACCGCGATCGTCGTCGTGCCGACGCCGCCGCGCGCGCCGACGAAGCTGACGATCTTGCCCGTGCGCACCTGCACGACCGCCTCCGTCGTGGTCAGCGCGCGCCGCATCAGCTCGACGGTCAGCGGCTTCACGATGTAGTCCTGCACGCCGATGCCGAGCAGGTTGCGGAACAGCCCGACGTCGTTCTGCGTGCCGATCGCGACGACCCGCACCGACGGATCGCACACGTCCGCGAGCCGCATCAGGTCCGACACCGGCAGCACCGAATCCGATACGTCGACGATCAGCTGGCGCGGCGAGCGCTCGTGCTGCTGCAGCAGCCGGATCGCGTCGTCGCAGTTGCCCGGCTGCACGTGGGCGCGCGCGATCGACAGGTCCTGCGCGACGCGGCGGATCACATCCTCGCTGCCGGCGTCGGACACGACCGCGATGAGGTCCGCCGCACCGGCGGCGGCGGCGTGCTTGGCGTTCTGGCGGTCGAGGACGTTCATGGGCGGCATCGCGATCGCATCGGAAGTGGGTCAATGGCCGGGCGAGCCGGTCGTCGTCAGCGTCTTGCCCGGCGTGGGCTGCTTCACGCGATCCTCGACGTAGCGGCGCACCGCGTCGGCCGCGACTTGCGCATCGGCACCGCCGTACGGCACGGGCGCGACGAGGTCTTCCGGCCGCGCGAGCATCGTCGCGAGATTCGTGTAGGTCGCGCAGCCGAACGGCACGCCGGGCCGCCCGAAGCCGGCATCGACGAGATGCGACGGCTGCATCAGCTTCGCGCAGTCGGGCGGCACCGCACGGACGCCGTCGAAGCCGATCGCGCGCGCATCGGGCAGGTTGATCGGCGGCGGCGCCGACAGGCACGCCGCGAGCGCCAGCGGCAACGGCGCGGTGAACAGGGTTCGGACTCGCATGCGTGCTCCTCCGGTCAGTACACGAAGCCCGCGGCGCCGACGAGACGCGGCGTGTCGCCGGTCAGCAGGTCGAGCCCGAGATTGCGCTGGATCGCGAACTCGAGGTCGCTGCTCGGCCGCGCGACGGTGTCGAGCGCCTGCTCGAGCTGGCCCGGCCCGGTCGGCTGCACGATGTACGGCGTCACGATCACGACGACCTCGGTCTTGTTGTCCTGGAAGTTCTTCGACGAAAACAGCCGGCCGATGATCGGCAGCCGGCCGAGCCCCGGGATCTGCGACACGGTGTTGGCCGTCTGGCTCTGCAGCAACCCGCCGATCGCGAAGCTCTGCCCGCTCGACAGCTCGACCGTCGTCTCGACGCGCCGCACGGAGAGCCCGGGCACCGTGACGCCGCCGGTCGTCACGCTGTTGTTCGGGTCGACCTCGCTCACCTCCGGGCGCACTTTCAGGCTGATCCGGTTGTCGGCGAGCACGGTCGGCGTGAAGTCGAGCGACACGCCGAACGGCTTGAACTCGACCGTGATCGCGCCGGTCGTGTTGCCGGCCTGCGCGACCGGAATCGGAATCTCGCCGCCCGCGAGGAAGCTCGCGGTCTGCCCGGACATCGCGGTGAGGTTCGGCTCCGCGAGCATCGTGATCAGCCCTTCCTGATCGAGCGCGTCGAGCACGACGTCGATCGACCAGCGCCCGGCATGGAAGCCGCCCACCACCGAATACGCGCCGGTCGGCGACAGGTTGAACAGCCGGTTCGTCGGATCGAACAGCGTGCGCCCGTTGAACAGCCCGCCGATGAAGTTGCCTGCCGCGCCGAGCGAACTCCAGTTGATGCCGAGCTGCTGCGTGATGTTGCGGCTCACTTCCGTCACGCGCACGCGCAGGTTCACCTGGATCGGGCGCGACAGCGTGAGCCGGTTGACGATCTTTTCCTTGTCGTTCACATAAGGCGCGAGCGACTGCATCACGGCGTCCGCGTCGGCCGCGCTCGGCACCTTGCCCGATACCATCAGCGAGCCCGGCGCGCCGGACACCGACAGCTTCAATTGCGGGAAGCGGCTGTCGAGCACGGTCTGCAGCGATGCGGTGTCGACCTGCACGATCACGGTCCGGCGCAGGATCGGCCGATGATTCGCGCCGAGCGCGATCAGCGTGGTGGTGCCGGCCTTCTTGCCGAACACGAACACGGTGCGCGGCGACGGCACCTGGATGTCCGCGATGCTCGGGTCCGCGACGAACATCGCGGTCGCCGGTTCCGGCAGCGACAGCATCTCGCCCTTGCCGGTCGCGATCGACAATGCCGCGCCGGCGTCCGCCGCCTGCGCGCGCTGCGCGAACGCGACACCCGGCGCGACGACGGCGGCCAGGCACCAGCAAGCGATCCAACGAACCATGCGCACCATGCGTGTTCCCGTCAAATGCCGGCCGCCGGGCGGCCGGATCCCAATCGACACCTCGTCATCGCGTCACTGCGCGAGCGCCGCCCGCGGCGCTTGCGCCGTCGTGTCGGCGGCCGCATTGCCCACCGCGGGCGCAGGCGGCGCAACCGGCGTGCCCGGCCAGCCGGACGGCAGCGGCGGGATGCCCGGCATGCCGACGCCACCGCCGCCGCCACTGCCACGCGAACCGTCGTCCACCGACGAGCCGCGATAGATCACGACCGTGTTGCCCTGCGGAGCCGGCCGCATGCCCGTGTCGGTCTTCGCCGACGGCGAGCGCGTCGCATCGCGGAACGCGCGCGAGACGTCGCCGGCCCACACCGGCGGCGTATCGGGCTCCTGTTCGTCGCCGCCCGCGGCCTGGCGGCGGTCGCTCGTCGCGAAGCTGCGCAGCGCGAGCGACAGCGAACCGAGGCGCGTCGCGACCAGCACGACCTGCGCGGTGCGCGGCGCGACCTCGAGCGTGACCGTGCGCGCGCGCACCGGCGCGTCGGGCGCGCTCGCGGCCGTCTTCGCACGCTGGAATTCCGAACCGACCGCGAGCACGCGCGCGCGGCGCACGACCGTCTCGGCTTCGAACGTGCCGGGCGTCGTTGCGGAACCGCCGATCTGCTGCGTGAGCACCACGTCGACGAAGTCGCCCGGCTGGATCAGCCCCGCGTTGCCCGACACGTCGTCGACCGGCACCGAGATCGCGCGCATGCCGGGTTGCAGCGCGGCCGCGAGAAAATCCGGCGCGCCGGCCGGGATCACGTTGTCCGCGCGAATCGGCGCACCGGCGTCCACGCGGCTGCGCAGCAGCGCGCCCTTGAGGTCCGCGCCTGGCTGGGACTCGACGAATGCGCCGGCCGGCACCTGCGCGCGCGGCATGCGCTTCCACGCGAGATCGTTGTCGCGCAGCAGCAGCCCTTCGGGCAGGTCGGCCGCCGCGACGCGCACGTCGACGTCGCTCGCCACGCCGGGCGCCGACGGCGTCGACGCGGCGACATAGAGCTGGCGCAGCAGGAACGCACCGATGGCGGCAGCAATGATCAGCACGGCCATTCTCAGAGGTTTGGGCATGGCGGCGTGCGTCCCCGCTAGGTGAGCGAAACCGCGTGAGGAAACGGTGCCCAGACGGCCAGTGCGCCGCCGAGCGCGAGCGCGATGCCGTACGGCACGCCGCGCGTGTCGATCGCAGGCGCCGGCGCGATGCGGCGACGCTGCCACGCCACGGCCGCGAGCATGGCGACACCGCATGCGACGCCGCTCGCCCCGACGATCGTCAACACCGGGAACGCGAGCGCCGGGCCGGCCCACAGGAAGACGGCCGCCGCCAGCTTCACGTCGCCGCCGCCGATCCAGCCGGCGTGACGCAGCCCGGCGAACAGCAGCAGCATCGCCGCGGCGGTCGCGACGTGCGCGGCGAGCTGCGCGAGCCCTTCGCGCGCGAGCGCGGCCGCGACGAAATACAGCATCGCGAACGCGAGGACCGCGCGGTTCGACAGGCGCCGCGTGCGCACGTCCTGCAGCACGAGCGACATCAGCACGAGCGTCGCCGCCGACTGTACGAGATAGAGCATCGGAGAGCCGTCCGTCGGCGCGCCCCGGCTGGATACGTCGTACCGCTGCGGATCCGTGTATTCGTCGGCGGCGCGCGGGTTCAGGGGGATCAGATCAGCGCCGTGACCTTGTTGATCAGCGATGTGAACACGGCCGGCAGGCCGCCGGTGTTGCTGCTCAGGATCACCCCGACCGCAGCCAGCGCGACGACGACGATGCCGGCGAGGACCGCGTATTCGAGCGAGCTGACGCCGCGTTCATCGCGCAGCAGGGATTTGACGTAGTGCAGCATGACAACCTCCGTGTGACGGGGTCGTTGATCGACCGTTGAATGTAAAGACGCGGCGTTGCTTCGGTGGCGTTCACTGCGTTTCGCCCATTCATGACTCATGCGGCAGGCCTGGCAACGGGCCGTTCGCATCCCCCGGAATCCATTCGATCACTGCAACGCGAGTTCGGCGGCAATGGAATCCGCCATGACCCGCACTCGCTTGTTACCTGCCCGCATCGACGCAATGCGGATCCAGCCGTTCGTCTAGGGTATAGACAATTTTTTTGGCGTTTTCAAATAATTTAGCGTCGAAATGTATTTATGGAAAAACCTGTTCACAAGTGAATGGAGATCCCGCCAGTCGGCGTATTATCGCGGCTCCGCATTATGTGGTCGCCATCCACTTTAATAGTCTTACGGCGCCGGGCGGAATGATTTTCCGAATCGCGCACAATTTACGCATTTGTTCAGTTTTCGATTGCCGGGCGGTCCTCTTTATTGCCCGGGTATCGAATTCCGATAGCCGAGCGGCGTCGCGCGAAACACGTTCCGCGAGCGCGTCGGTCGACGCAATGCGCACCTCCGCACCGTCCATGCGTCGAGCGCGCCGGCGGCTTTCGGTCAACGGCGATCGCGCGACTCCGCCCTGCCGAGCGAGCGCAGCGGAGACGGGCGGATGCCGAGGCGGGCCACGCCGAGATCGGCCCCGCTCATCGACGCGTGCTCGAACCGCTGGAACGACTCGGTGATGTGCTTGCGCAGCAGTGCGACGTCCCATGGCTTGATCAGCAGCTTCTGAACGGACCCGCTGCCGGACGCGTCCTCGATCGACGCGCCGTCGCCGTAGCTGGACAGCAGGATGCGCACGATGTCCGGGTACAGCGCCTTGACACGCTGCAGCAGGTCGAGCCCGGACACGCTCGGCATCCGGAAGTCCGACACGATCACGCCGACGCGATGCTGCGCGAGCAGGTCGAGCGCCTCGTCGGGATCGGTGGTGGCGAGGATCTCGTAGCCGTCGCGGCCGAGCGCCTGCCTGAGCATCTGCAGGACCGCGCGGTCGTCGTCCACCAGCAGCAGCGTGCGATGCAGCAGTTCGCGCTGCCGGCAGTGCTCGGGCAACTCCGAGCCGGCGGACAACATGTCCGCGATCTCGTCGCCGGTGACCGGATGGCTGAAGTAGTAACCCTGCATCGCATGGCAGCGATGGCGGTTCAGGAACGACAGCTGGGCTTCCGTCTCCACGCCCTCGGCCACCGTCTCCATGTGCAGCGACTCGGCCATCGCGATGATCGAGCGCGTCAACGACGCACCTTCCGCGCTGGTGGTGACGTCGCTGAGGAACGAACGATCGATCTTGACGACGTCGATCGGCAAGTCCTTCAGGTACGACAGGCTCGAATAGCCGGTGCCGAAATCGTCCAGCGACAGCACGACGCCGAGCGCCTTCAGTTCGCGCAGCGTATGTGCGATCGCATTGGAATCCTCCATCAGCACGCTCTCGGTCAACTCGAGTTCGAGCGAGTCGGGCTCGAGACCGGTTTCCGCGAGCGCCGTGCGCACCAGGTGCGCCACGTCCTGCTGCCGGAACTGGCGCGCGGACAGGTTGACGGCAATCCGGATCGGCGGATGCCCTTCCCGGCGCCACGCGACGGCCTGGGCGCACGCGGTGCGCAACACCCATTCTCCGATCGGAAGAATCAGCCCGGTTTCTTCGGCGATCGGAATGAAGCGGTCGGGCGGAATCACGCCGATTCCCGGACGTCGCCAGCGAATCAACGCCTCGACGCCGCTGATCTGACCGGTCTTGAGATCGACCTTCGGCTGGTAGTACAGCTCGAGTTCGCCGTTCGCGACGGCCTGATGCAGCGCGTTTTCGAGGATCGTCTGCTCTTCGACCCGCGCGCCGAGTTCACGCGTATAGAAGCTGTAGCAATTGCGCCCGTGTTCCTTCGCGCAATACAGCGCGGCATCGGCCGTCTTCAGCAGCGTCTCCGCGTCGGTCCCGTCGGTCGGGTAAAGGCTGACGCCGACGCTGGTCGTCACGTGCAGGTCGTGGCCATCGAGCACGAACGGCGCAATGAAGGTGTCCAGGATCTTGCGGGCGATCGCGTCCGCATCCGACGCCGTCGCGAGGTTGACGAGCATCACGACGAACTCGTCGCCGCCGAGCCGCGCGACCGTGTCGCCGTCGCGCACCGAACTCTTCAGGCGCGCGGCGACGACCCGCAGCAGCCCGTCGCCGGCCGAGTGACCGAAGCTGTCGTTGATGTGCTTGAAGCGGTCCAGGTCGAGCACCATCACCGCGATCAGCTGCCCGGTGCGCCGCGCCTGCGACATCGCCTGCTCCATCCGGTCGCCGAGCAGGTTGCGGTTCGGCAGGCCCGTCAGCGCGTCGTGATTGGCGAGGTATTCGATACGCCCTTGCTGCATCTTGCGTTCGGTGATGTCCTGCACGATGCCGCGCAGGATGATCGCGTGGTTCGGGTCGCGGCCGGACTCCGCCTGGTGCAGCACGCAGCGCTCGGTGCCGTCCGCATGGATCAGCCGATGCTCGATCGAGAACGCGACGCCTTCGGTGCGCAGGCTCGTGTAGGACTGCACGAGCAGCGGCTGCTCGTCGGGCGGAACGGCCTGCACGAGGCGTTCGAACGTCGGCGGCGTGTGGGCGGCGTCGAGCCCGAGAATCCGGTACAGCTCCGGCGACCAGTAGCCGTCCGTCCGCCCGGCCTGGTATTCCCAGTTGCCGAGGTGCGCGAGCGCTTGCGCATGCGTGAGGCTGACCTCGGTCGTCGCCAGCTTTTCGACCGCCGCGGCCGCGCGCAACAGATAGCGGACCCGATACCCGAGCAGCTTCCACCGCATCGGCTTCGACACGAAGTCGGTCGCGCCGGCGTCGAACGCGCTGGCGATCGATGCGTCGTCGTCGTTGCCCGTGAGCATGACGATCGGCACGCGGCGGCCCTCGGGCAACGCGCGCAACGCCCGGCAACACTCGAATCCGTCACCGCCGGGCATTTCGACGTCGAGCAGGACCACGACCGGACGATGACGCAGGAACGCGTCGATGCCCTCCTGCGGCCCCGTCGCTTCCTCGACGCGGAAGCCTTCGGGTTCCAGCGTCTCGACGACCAGCAGGCGCGTCATGGCGTCGTCGTCGATGATCAGAATCGCCGGCACATCGGCATGTTCCTGGTTCACGAGCATCCTCCTGTTTTGCCGCCGCGCAATCGCCCTGGCGATCGGCCGGTCCGGCGTCCATTCAACCTTCGACGCGCTCCGCGATCAGCGCCGCGTGCGCGTGCCCGAATTCCGCGTCCGTGCCGGCGACCAGCTCCACCGCCGCGCCGACGTCGGCCGCGCGCGCCAGCTGCTCGATCGCGCGGCAACGCGCCGACAGCAGGTGCGCGCCGACGTTCGCGCTGCTCGATTTCAGCGTATGGGCAGCCAGCTTCAGTGCATCGGCGTCGCCCGCTTCGACCGCCGCATGCATGTCGCGGATCAGCCGCGGCGCATCCGCCGCGAATTGATCGATGATCCGCGTCAGGACATCCGGGCGGCCCGGCCGCTGAAGCGCGCGCAATGCATCGAGCGCCTTGTGGTCGATCACGCTTGCGTCGTCGTCTGGATCGGGGGCCGCGCCACCGCCCGCTTCCGGACGCGTGTCGATGCCCGCGTCCGTCGTCGCCGCATCGCTTTCGGTTGCCGGCGCGCACGCCGCGCCGCCGACATGGCGCGCGAGCATCTGCAGCAGCGCATCGCGGCGGAACGGCTTGCCGAGATAGTCGTCCATCCCGGCGGCCAGGCAGCGCTCGCGGTCGCCGCTGAGCGCATTGGCCGTCAGCGCGATCACCGGCAAGCGCGGCGCGCCGGCTTCGGCTTCGCGACGGCGCAGCTGCCGCGTCGCCTCGAAGCCGTCGAGCTTCGGCATCTGGCAGTCCATCAGAACGACGTCGAATCGGTCGTCCGCCAGCCGCTTCAGCGCCTGCTCGCCGTCGTCGGCCACGTCGACCTGATAGGCGGTGTCCTCCAGCATCGCGAGCGCGATCTGCTGATTCACGACGTTGTCCTCCACCAGCAGCACGCGCGCCGCGATCGCATCGAGCGGCCGGCCCGGACTCGCGTCGGCGTCGTCGGACACCGGCTCCGCCGACGTCGGCCGCGGCGGCATCACGTGCATCGCCGACGCGATGGCCGTATGGAGATCGGCGCCATGGAGCGGCTTCGTCAGCCGGGCGGCGATGTCGAGTTCATGCGCGACCAGGACGCTGTCCATCATCTCGAACGCGGTCAGCGTGATGATCCTGAGCGCACGCAGCGACGGATCGCGGCGGATGTACTGCACGAGCGAGATGCCGTCCATGCCCGGCATCCGTACGTCCACGATCGCGAGATCGAACGGCGCGCCGTCGGCGACCGCCGCGCGCAACTGCGCCAGCGCGTCGTCACCGCCGATCGCCGTGGCGACGCACAGCTGCCATTCGATCGCATGTTCGAGCAGCACGCTGCGATCGGTTTCGCTGTCGTCCACGATCAGCACCTTCAGGCCGGCGAGCGACGGCCTTGCCTCCGATGCGACGCCGACCTCTCCGGACGCCGGCTCGAACGGGGTCGTCACGGTGAACACCGAGCCCTGGCCGGGCGTCGATTCGAGCGTGAGCGCGCCGCCCATCATCTCGGCCAGCTGCCGGGAAATCACGAGGCCGAGCCCGGTTCCGCCGTATTTGCGCGCGGTCGAGTTGTCGGCCTGCTGGAACGGCCGGAACAACTGCGCGGACACCTCGGGCGCGATGCCGATGCCGGTGTCGGCGATCGTGAACACGATGCGGCCGTCGTCCGCATACGACACGCTGAGCGCGACGTGTCCGTGCTCGGTGAACTTGATCGCATTGCCCAGCAGGTTCGTGAGCACCTGGCGCAACCGCACCGGGTCGCCGCGCATCCATTCCGGAACGGTGTCGCCGCGCCGGTACACGAGCGCAAGCGCCTTGCGTTGCGCGTTCGGCTCCAGCAGCGCGACGACGTCGTCGAGCAATTGATGCAGGTTGAAATCGATGCGCTCCAGCGTCAGCTTGCCGGCCTCGATCTTCGAGAAATCCAGAATGTCGTCGATCAGCACGAGCAGCGTCTGACCGGATCGATACACGGTGTCGACGAACTTGCGCTGCTTCGACGTCAACCGCGTGCGTTGCAGCAGTTCGGTCATGCCGAGCACGCCGTTCATCGGCGTACGGATCTCGTGGCTCATCCGCGCGAGAAACTCCGATTTCGCCGAATTCGCGGCTTCGGCCGTGGCGATCGCCGCCTGCAAATCGACGTCGCGGCGTTGGATTTCGTCGAGCATCATGTTGAAGCCGGCGACCAGCGCCGCGACTTCATCGCGACCTTTGTGCGTCATGCGCAACGACAGGTCGCTGCCGCTGCGAATGCGCGCCATCGTGCGCGTCAGGCGCGACAGCGGCCCGGAGATCGACGCGCCGAGCCGATGACTGATCAGCAGCCCGCCGATCGCGAGCAGGAACGATACCCCCACGATCATCAGGATCGCGGTCGCCACGGCCCGGTAGACGTCCGATACGATGCCGCGCTGCTGAAGGTCGACGCGCACGGCCTCCTGCTCCGTGTAGGCCGCGAGGCGATTGGCCGTCGTGTCGACGTCCGCGACGATGCCCTGCATGGCCACGTCGTTGGACAGCATGTCGGACTTCACCGCGAGGATGCGGCGCGCGGATCCGGCCAGCTCCGTGGTCAGCCCGACGACCTCCTGTGCGCGCTTCACGTTGCTCTGGCCGTCCGCGGCGAGCGCATCGCGCAGTGCGCCGGCGGATGCGGTGAGCGCGCCGATATTCTTGTGCAGATCGTCGTCGCCGCGCGCCAGACGGTCGTTGCCGTCGCTTTGCGCGATCATCCGCAGGTCGAACGCCAGTGCGCTGATCCCGCCGTTCACGATCGCCGACAGCGACGCGACCCGCGCGGCTCGCCGCCGGAATTCGATCGCCTCGTCGAGACGCTGTCGCGCCTTGACGATCTGCAGTGCAAACGGATCCGCGATCTCCGCAAGCTTCGCGTCCAGCGCATCGAGCGACTGCAGCACGCTGTTCTCTTTCGCGCGGTAGCGGGCCGCGACGGACGGCTCGGCGAACATGGCACCGCGCAGCGCGACGAGGCCGTCCTGGCCGTCGAGGATGTCGGCCGCCACGCGCCCGAGTGCGGCCGTCACGCCCTGCGCGGTGGCGGCATCGAGGTTCTGCGCCGCGAGCGCGAGCGCATGGCGCGCGCCGTCGATCGACGCCTGCATGCGCTCGCGCAGCGGCGCGAGCCGGTATCGGTTCGGCGCGACGTCGACGCGGCCGGCGACGGTGATGATGTCCTTCACGTTCGTGCGCACCTGGTCGAGCGCATGAATCGTCCGGTTGTATGCGGTATTGGCCGCGAGCGCGCCGCTCACCGCCGCATCGGCGTCGTCGTCCAGCCGCTCGGTTTCCTTGCCGATTTCGGTCAGCAGCGTGGCGCCCCGCGCCTGCACGCGTTCGATCAGCCGGCGCTCGGCGACGAGCTGCGCATCGCCGCGCAGGCGCTTGTCGACGCCTTCGTTCATCGACCGGAGCATCGTCCGCAGATCGGTGGCCGGTTCGTCGATGCCGTGCCGGTCGATCGCGCGCACGGCGGCCGTGATGCCGGAGATCCGCTGCAATTGCGTTTCGATCTGCGACGACGACTGCTGTCGCTCCGCCGCGTCCTGCGCGTGCTCGAGCCGGCCGAACTCCACCGCGAGTTCCGCATACGCGCGCTGGAGTTCGTTGCTGCGCACCTGCAGCGGCAGCGATTCCGTCGTCAGCGTGCGCACGCCGGACGCAATGCCGTGCACCGCGATCAGGCTGGTCACGGAAATCGCCACCGCGCCCAGCAGCATCAGGCTGGTACTGGTGACGAGCTTCGCCTTGATGTCCATGCAGCCCTCCAGGATCGGAATGGCCTGACGGCCATCCGCCGCTCATTGCGCCGGCACGACTAGCGGCGTGACGCGCCCGTGCGCGATTTCGGTGAGGAACACGTCGTTCAGTGCCTGGTGATCGTCGGCGCTCAGGTTGACCACCAGGCCGCCGAGGTCCAGATGCCGGATCGATTCGAGCGCCTGCTTCAGCGTCGCTCGCGTGGGCGATGGCCCCGCGCGCTCCAGCCCGATCAGCGCGACCTTCGCGTCGAGGCAGCCCTCGATGTGCACCACGCCGATGTGCTCGTCCGGAAAGCGCTGGGCGATGAGCCGCGCGCAGTCCCGGATCACCGGGCGATCGCTCTGCGGCAGCGGCACGACCTGCGAAATCAGCATGCCGTTCCCTTCGTCGCCGATCAGGCGCAACAGGTCGTCGGTGCCGACGAACGACACCGCCGCGAGATGGGCCGTAAGGCCTTCGCGGTGCGCGGCCCGAACGAATGCGGCGACCGGCGTATACGGGCCGACCATGATGACGACGTCGGGCCGCCCTTCGAGTACGGCTGCGAGGCCCGTGTCGACCGCCGTCGTGCCGCGGCGGAACGTGCCGGTGGCGACGACGTCGAGGCCATGGCGGCGCAGCGCGAGCTGCGTGCCCGCCAGCACCGCGAGCCCGAAGCCGTCGTCCTGGTAGAACACCGCGAAACGCGTTGCGCGGTCGTGCGCGATCAAATGATCGACGAGCGCGCGCGTTTCGTCGTCATAGCTCGCCCGGACGTTGAAGACCTCCGGCGTGACCGGCTTGCGCAGCGCCATCGCGCCGCTGAACGTACCGACGAGCGGAATGCCGGCGTCCCGGATCATCGGTAGCACCGCAGTGGTCGTCGGCGTGCCGACGTAGCCGAACAGCGCAAGGACGTTGCCCCGCTCGATCATGTCCAGCGTGTTGTCCACAGTCCGGTCGGGTTCATAGCGATCGTCGGCGATGACGAGGTCGATTTTTCGCCCGTGCACGCCACCGCGAGCGTTCGTGTCGTCGAATACGGCTTGCGCGCCGATCAGCAGCCCGTGTCCGAGACCGGCGGAATTGCCCGATTGCGCGTTGACCATGCCCAGGCGGATCGTGTCGCCGGTCACGCCGGGCTCCGCAGCGAAGCCGGCGCCCTGGCCGCTCAGTGCAGCGCAGCATGCGATCAGCGCCAGCGCCTGCCTGACGCGGGGACGCGCGAGTGCGCGCAGTAGGTTCGAAGACCAGGTGCCGGAACACATTGGTGCGACTGACACAGTCTCGTCCATGTTGGGCTCCCGTTCGGCACCCGGTTGTTCTGATCTGACGATGCGCCCCGCCGCATGCCGCACCGCTGCCGTGGTACGAGTCGATTAGTCATATATATAGTTTGCATCCCTTGCGACTGCAAGGCGGAGGCGCCGAGCCACGCCGTCGTCGCGAGTTGTTGCGCTGCGGCGATGGAATGCGGGCGGGCGCGACCGAGCGGGATCGCGCTGGCGGCATTTCGATACGATTGTCAGTGCGTCGCTTTGTTGCGGGAATCGATGCGCAAGAGCACGGCGCCCGGGCGATGGTGCGCGGCCGATTCCGGCGTTCGGAAGAGGGAATGCGCAGCACGCGGATGGGCGCCGCCGCCGCTGCAGCGATACGCCGACGCGTCGCGTAGCTACGCCACGCCCGTTGTTGGTGTTTCAGTTGAATGCCGCAAGCCGGTTCGACGGGGGGATAAATAATGGACTGCCAAACAAGCAGAGGATTTATTGAGACATCTCCGCTACCCTGCCGGTGCGGCCAAGCCGGCCAACGCCATGAATCAGCGCAACGGACGGGCCCCAAGACGGTCCTGACTGAAGACGGCCCGATTCGCATCGAGGTGCCTCGCCACCGCGACGGCAGCTTCGAACCCATTCTGATACCCAGGCTCGAACGGCGCTTCGCCGGGTACGCCCGAAGCCTTGGCGATGGTGTTTCCGGCCACCACACTGCAAACTTGTATCGTCCGTCTGATCCGCAACAGCCTCGATTACGCCAGTTGGAAAGACCGCCGAGGGTTGGCTGCCGCGATCAAACCGATCTACGCCGCGCCCAGTGCGAAAGTGGCCCAGGCCGAACTCGATGCGTTTGCTGATGGGCCGTGGGGCCGGAAATTCCCGACCGTCAGTAGCGCGTGGCGCAACGCCTGGGATCGCGTGATCCCGTTCTTTGCGTTCCCGCCGGGCGTGCGCAAGATCATCAAAACCCGCAGGCACTTCCCGACCGACGAGGCAGCCACCAAACTCATCTGGCTGGCCCTGCGCAACATCACGGCAAATTGGGGTAGTGCAGTTCATGACTGGAAGACCGCCATGAACCAATTCGCTATCCTTTACGCTCTACGCAGATCGATTCGTCCGGCCTTCCGTGTAATTACTCAACCCGCCTTGAACACGGAAATCCTGACACCCCGAGCTCCCGCCCCTTGCTGTAACAAATTTGTAGCACGCAATAAAGCCCGCTCGCAGCGGGCATTATTACTTCCAGGCATCGATCCGTCCGGGTGTTTAGAAACTGGCAGTGCCCACTGATGCATAGGCACCGCGCAATATCTGCCAAGGATTCAGGCAATGCCGACGCTGCGACCCGCGCCGAAAGGCCAGCGTTGCGGCAGCCCCATCATTCCTCCTCCGCCAAGCCACTCAGATCTAGCGGCGTAGGATTTATCTGCGCGCTAACAGCACGTTGGAGCGTCCCCTGCTTCCTACGTAACGCATATGCCCGCATCACTGACAAGGGCGCGAATTCCAGCCCTTCTACTGGAGTGTGACCAACAATGACAGGAGTATTGAAATTTACATTCTTCTCGTCATCAAGAGGCAACTCCCATTTTCCACCGTAGTTTTCTCTGACGATCTCCCCAAGAAAACGAGCAAATGCAACCACAAGGCCAGAGACATAATCTTTGTCCTTACCATCAGACATAAGGTCGAACAATTTTTCCAGTTTTGGCAAATCGTCCAACTTAACCGTCAATTGGATCCCATGTTGTTTCGCCTCATCAGACAACCAGTCCAGTTGATCGTCCATGATCATCAAGAAATCGTCAAATGCCTCTTCAGCTACCTTTCTGTCAAATACCATTTCCGTTCCCTTTAAGGAATTTTTGGACCAATGTGCGCGTCGATGCCCGCTCTCTTTAGCGCTTCTAGATACGGCTTTGACGCGCCTTGTTCAAGGATGTGCTCGACCTGCCACCCTTGCTTAACCAGTTCGGCATCTTTCTGAATCGCCACGATGTTATCCTTTGTCAAACTCACGGGACCGGTTTTAAGTTGCCCAGCATACATCTCATCTGACTTTAGAATATCAATTTGACGGTTTGTCAGCGGCGTCTTGAGCGTTCCCTCAGAGGCACTCATGGCATCGCGATACGCAGCCTCCCTCTCGGCACCATACTGATAGTTCCGCATATTTGTATCGTATTGCTTACTCCACGCATCGTAGTCTTTCTTCCCACCTCTCTGTTTGTATCGCTCCCACCTCGCCGCCTTATGCTCAGGGGTACCCGGCTCTAACTTAACCTTCCGAGGAACCTTTACCCCATCTCCAGCTGGCCCCACTTCGGCAGGCTTTGCTACCTTGGAGGCGTCGGCAACCCCATCAGCGACTTCCGCCCCCTTGGCCGTCGCCGCCCCCGCCTCCGCGACTTCCCCAGTCTTCCCTACCGCGTTCGCAACTTCTCCCGTTTTCCCAGCGACATTTGCAACATCAGCAACCTCGCCGGCCTTACTGGCGACGTTCACCGCCTCGCCAACCTTGCCGGCCACATTCCCCACTTCGCCGGCCTTACCAACTGCGCCGACGCCCCCAGCGAGCAAGCTGCCGACGTCAATCGCACCGCGACCAAGCGCCTCACCATAGTTGCCCTGACTCCACGCTTCCATGTACGGCTTCGTGATACCGTCAACGATCGCCTTCGGATGGTCATAGATCGCCTGCGCCGTTTTTCCGGCAGCGTGCAGTGTTTGCGAGTACCCGTGATAGTCGTACAGCCCCGTCAAATCAGACAAGCCCTCAGCGGCCTGCGATACCGGCGACAGCTTAGCGGCTCCGATGCCTAAACCCACCAAACCCTTTCCCATGTCCCAGACTGCACCGCCGGCCCCCTTAAAGAACCCGCCGACCTGATGCATGACGCCCTTCTCGGGTGGCGGATTAGCATCCCCCACGACATTCCCGCTCGCATCCACCGAGCTTCCGGGCGCAGGTGCCGTCACGTAGGTTCCCGTACAGTTGCCGGAATTCATTGTGCACGGATCACCGTCACGAATGACCGGATGGCCGCCCGCGCGAACCGTCGTGCTTCCCTTCGTGGGTTTGGTCTCGCCTCCCACCGTACCGGAGCCCACCCCATCGGCCGAGCCCGCCTCGTCGCCCGTACATGTCGGGACCACGCTCTGATCGAGCACGTACGCCGGCTTGCCGTTGAATCGCACGCTGGGCACGACGCCCGATGAACCGCTCAGATCCGAGACGACCTGATAGGGCACCGGCGGCGTCGAACTGCCCATCGGCGTCTTACAAACGTCGGGCGTGCTGCTGACCGCCTTAAAGCTACCGTCCTGTCTCGACGCGATCCGATTACCCTTGGAGAAATGATCGGACGGTTGCGCCTGATCCTGCGGCTTATAGACGCCTGTTTCAAAGCGCCTTTGAACTGACTTCCCCGCCTCGTCAAATATATCCCGCAGGTCCGGACGGTCGCTCCACGGATTCGGTGTGTTCCATAGCGCATCCAGATTCTTCACCGCATCCCGGGCCTGCTCGACACTCTGGATGTTGAAGTGCTCACGGAAAACATCGCCTGCGTCGCCGGTAACTGTAATCTCCAACGGTTCAGCCATGTTGCGCTCCCGTCGATCCGATCGAAGTTGCCGGCGACCCTGCGGCAAGCCGCTCCAGTTCAGCACGGTCGACAAACCTTGCCTCGAAGCACTGCGCACGCACGGACTTCATTAGCGTCGCACGCCACACCAACATCACAACGGGCTTCGCAGCATCCGATACGTCGATAGACAGCGTATCGAGCAGCAGCGGCGCGAACTTGAGCGACTGGTCGGTGTAGACCCATCCCATCGGCAGATGTCCTGGCAAGGCAATGCGCAGGATCGTATTGCCCTGCTCGTCCAGGGTCGATCCGGTCGTGCCGACGGGAACAAGATTCGTCAGCACGATCGTCTCGTTACCCTTCATGTGCGGCACCTGCATCAGCTGATGCGCGCCGTTCCAGTACCTGAACTGAAAATCGTCTGGCAAGCCCGGATGGCGCTCAGCGAGCCACTGGTCATCATAGGTACCAGCAAGCTCACGCCTCGATCGCCACGCTTTCCCGACAATGCCAAAGCCAGCCGGATGCAACGAGGCTTGCGCCTGCCCGTTCGAAGCCGCGAGCCACGCCTGTACCGAGATGGGTTCACTGCTGGCTTCGATCTGCGGTGCAGCGACTTTTTGCAGCTTTGTCGCAGTAAGAAACCAACGCTCGGCAAATCCTAGACCGACAGGATTATCTTCGCAGGCCGTATGCGCCACCGGAACGCTGTCTTGATCGGGGTGTGCGGCCTGCTGTTTGTCATCGAGCCGAGATGCCTTCGGCACACGTTTCGCAGCTGGATCCTGCGCGTCGATCCGACACTGCCCACCCCATGCGTATTCGTAACGCATAGGAAGCGCTGCGATTGGCTCAGGCGGCGTCAACGACCAGTCAACGGGACGCACGATGCCGAGCGAGGCGATCTTCACGAGCCGATTCATGCTTCGTCCAAACATCGACCGCCGAGCAAAGTACCTTGGGCCGGTCACAGACAGCCTGCGATCCAGCAAGACTTTCGTTGTCGGCACACCCGCGTCATCGTCGGATCGCATGGGCGCCGACACAATTCGAATGCCCGCCACAAAGCGCGGCAACGGCCGCCCCTGCGGCGCATAGGCCGTCCCGTTGATCAGTACATCGCAAAGCGGTTTATATGGCGCGAGATCGCTTTCCTCCGCCACGCTGGACTGATTCGGCTCGCCGTGGAAGCGATCTGATGTCGCGAGCGGTTTCTGTGTCTGCGCCAATACCAGCGAGCCGTTTCGCAGCTCGAAGGTCTGCCGCAGCACGATCGTATGAAACGACGCGCCATTGGGCGCAAACGACTCGAACGCCAGCGCCGGAAAGGGCGTGTGATTGGAGAACTCCATCGCCGCCTCCGTCAGTTGACGTCAACGTCCTTACCGTTGATCTGTACCGGCCCGGAACCCTCGATCAGCAACTGTGTGCCCCGTAGCGTGATGTGCCCGTTGGACTCCATGATGAGGACGGCGCTTCCGGTTTTCAGCTCAATCCGGTCGCCGGCCGTGATCGTATACGTCTTGCCCACCATCGTGGTTTTCGACAGCCCCACTTCCTCGGCGCTGGCAAGCCCGGCCGCGGTGTTGATCGCGCCCGCTACTGTCACCGTATACGCGCCGCCAACGGTCAGTGCTTTCGCCAGCCCCACCGTCTCCGTCGACGTCAGTGCAATCAAGAGATTCTCCATCCCCTCGATCGTCTCGTTCCGATTGCCGCCGACCGTCAGCGTCTCGTTGTTGCCAACGGTCTCGGTGCGATCCACCCCAATGTGAATCGTCTCGTTGTTGTCGACGGTTTCCGTACGATCGTGGCCGACGTGCACCGTCTCATCGTGATCGATGTTCTTGGTGCGATCGTTGCCAACCCAATGCGATTCATTGTGCTCGACCTCGATGCGCTGGTCCTTCTCGGCGTGTAGCCAGACCTCTTCCTCACCCTTCTTGTCCTCGAAGCGAATCGCATTGGCCGTGTTGACGTTACCGGTCTTGGTCGAACGCGTCAGAATCCCGCTCTGTGTCGCGTTGGCTGGCAATGCCCACGGCGGCATGTTCTGCGAGTTGTAAACGCGCGACGTCACGAGGGGACGGTCCGGATTTCCGTCCAGGAAGCTCACGACCACCTCATCCCCGATTCGCGGGATCTGAATCATCCCGAAACCGCTACCCGCCCACGGCTGGCTCACGCGCACCCAGCATGAACTCCCTTGGTCGCGTTTGCCGAGACGATCCCAGTGGAACTGCACCTTCACCCGGCCGAGACTATCCGTATAAATCTCCTCGCCTTTCGGACCTACGACGATCGCCGTCTGCGGCCCGACGATCGTCGGACGCTCCCCTTCGAATGCCGGACGGTACGGAATTTTCTTGCGAATGCAGGTGAAGCTGCACGAATACGCCGAACTCCCCTCACCGGGCTCATAGTTGTTCGTGCCGGTGTGTGACACAGTCAGCAACAGGAATTGTCGGTCTTCCTGTTTGGTACTGGCGTGATCGTAGTGGTCGTCCAGCTCGAAGTATCGGCACGGCATCATCCGACGACCCGTCGTTACCCCGACGAACGTCTTGCTGTGCGCAGCCAGCGCTTCCGTCCGGAAGCGCGTGAGCTCTTCACCTCGATCGCTGTCAGCGAAACCATGCTCGCCGAGGTAGTCGTAGATCTCGTAGGACGGTACGTCGCCTTGATTGACTTCCGTTCCACCCGACACGAATCGCCGGGCATGGGGAATCTTGTAGTCGAAAGTTTTCAGTCCGACCGTGTCCGGTGCAAGCTGACGCTGCGCTTGAAATGACGTGATGACGGCAAGATTGTCCATCGCCTCACCCTGGTTGTATTGCAGCGATGGACTGCGCCCGTCGATCGGCTTTGCGGTCACCGAGTTATCGGCGATGATCAGCTTGTGCCCATCCTTCGCATGCTCGAAGTAATAGAACAGGCCGTCCTCGCGCATCAGTCGCTCGACGAAAGCAAGATCCGTCTCACGGTACTGCGTGCAATAGCTACGATTCTGCGTTCCCTTCGAGAGCCGGAACTCGAACGACGCGAGCTTGCCGTATTCTCGAAACACACGCGAGAGAATCGCCTCTGTGTTCTCTTCCTGAAAGATCCGAATGTCCTGCCGGCGAGAGAGCATCCAGAGCCACGGCAGGATCGTTGCGCTGTACATCGCAAAACCGCCATCGGTATCCAGATGCGAAAACGCTGCGACGTATCCGTGGAAGTAACGCTCTTCGGAGCTGGCGAGCGCATCGGTCAACTGCAACGTGATTGTCACAGGTTGGCCGATCAGCTTCTTCAGCTCGATATTCTTGTCCTGCGACGCGAGCCGGACATGCATCTCGAAATTCTGAGATAACCCCTCGGTACAATGGAAATCGACGAGTACGAGATCCGATCGACCTTTCAAAGGCGTTTCAATCGTAAACAGGCGATTGCTCTGGAGCTGGAAGAAGCTCGCAATTTCGGACATTTGCATATTTAGCCTCGGAATCTCTCAGCAGAGGGGCAGCTTTTTGTCGGCGCGGCCATTCTAATATGTCCGCGCGCCATTTGGACTAGATGTTGGCTCCGGAAAACGGGGACCGATTATCGCGGATTATTGAATATTTTCAGCGAATGGACCACCTGCTGTCACATTACGAACGTGAAATCGGACTGCTCGCACACAGTCTGGCGGACTTTACTCGACGCTTTCCGAAGATTGCAGCACGCCTCGGCATGTCTGGCGGCCACGTCGAAGACCTGCACGTCGACCGAATGGTACAGACGTTCGCGCTGCTAGCCGCTCGTGTCGATGCGAAGCTTGATGACGATTACTCGCAATTCACCGAGGCACTTCTCGAAATTGCCTATCCGCAGTATCTGCGCACGGTTCCGTCATGCGCGGTTGCCTCGTTCGACCCATCGGTTCTGTTCGGTCAGCTTACCGAACCGCTGACGATAGCGTGCGGCACGATGCTGGACGCCAATGCTGCACCGTGCCGCTTTCGTACAGTCTACGACGTCACGTTGTCGCCATTGCGCATTCACTCGGCACGCTATTCACCAGCGACGCTTGCGCCAGCAGCAGCGCGCATCCCGGCAGAAGTGACGGGGATCATTTCGATTACCTTTACAAGTGAATCCGCGTCGCAAGCGTTCGATGACGCCATTCCGTCCGCCCCAGTGCGGGTACATCTGTCCGGAGAGCGGCCGCTCGTCGCCGCGCTTTCCGATACGCTGTTGCTTCGTGCATCGGCCGCCTACGTGGAGGTGGACGAAAGCGGACGCTGGACCCGCTTGTCGAAAGTCCCCATTGAGGCGGCCGGATTTGCCGATGGCGAGCGATTGTTGCCGAACGAAGACGATACAAGCGCACAATCGTTCAGGCATCTGATCGAGTATTTTGCCTTCCCCGAGAAGTTTGATTTCGTCGACATCGACCTGGGTCGAATGCGTCGCGCCGCGCGTGCCGAAGCAGCTCGACGACTGACGCTTCACATCGCCGTGCAAGGCACCGCCCATGATTCCGGCGCCGCTCAGATCCTGGCAACGCTGAACATCAGCACGTTCCGATTGTTTTGCACACCGGTCGTCAACCTGTTCGAACGCGCGGCAACGCCTATCCAGCTAACCAGTCACGATGCCACCTATCCGATCACGCCGACCCCGTTGGCAACCGGCATTCCGCTGAGCGTCTACTCGGTTGAAGCCGTGTATCTGGGCGAGCGTACGAAGTCGAACGAAGACAAGGCCGCCATCGCTTCACACGCGGCACCGCGCACGCAGGTGTGGCCGTATCGTGCATTCAGTCACGCGCGGCCCATGAATTCGTCCGCCATCTATTGGCTGGCCTGCCGAGATCCGGAAGCCATGTCGGACGGCGCCCTGGCGGAATCGCAACTGGCGTTGGTCGACTTAAAGGGTCAAACCGCTCATCCGCGACACCCTCAGGTCGATGTCGATGTCCTGGCAACCAACGGAGCAATGCCGTCCCGGTTGCCGATCGGTGCCCCGGATAGCGATCTTCTGTACGAGGGTTCGGCATTGGCGTGTCCGATCATGCTGCTCTCCCGCCCCACCTTGCCGGCTGCCTTGCCGCGTGGCGGTGCACTTTGGCGCGTCCTGTCGGCATTGGCGCCGCATCCGCTCGACCTGACGCGGACCGGATTACCCGCGCTGAAGGAGTTTCTCCGTTTCCATGCTCCGCGTTCCAGCGTGGTTGCCCAACGTTGCATCGACGCGATCGCATCCCTCGACTACAAACCGGCGCTCAGGTGGATGCCTCTCGACAATCACTTCCCGTCATTTGTTCGCGGTGTGGAGATCCTGCTTTCGTTCTCCGAGGCTGCGACACGAGATGTCAGCCTGCATCGGTTCTCGGCTGTCATGGACCGATTCTTCGGCCCGTACGCTCAGTCAAACAGCTACGTTCAGCTCGTCGTGTTATCGGCCGAGAGCGGCAAGGAGCTTTTGCGGTGCGCTCCACGCGCTGGGACACAATCGCTGGTATAGGTCAGTGGAGATAGCCAGCCAGAATACCGCCACCAAAACCGGCCTGAAAGCCAGCCGTTAGACCATGCATGAAAAGCAGCGCCGGAGCATCCGAAATGGCCTCTGCCAGAATCATCGACATGGCTGGGCTCGTCAGGCCCAACGCAAGCAATGCCGGATTGATGCCCAACAGCATGACGGTCCCGCCCTGCGCGACAACTGCCCCGCCGTAGCCATCAAGATAGACGGTTCCGCCTTGTAAATCCGATCGCGCAAGCTCGCTGCCCTTAAATGCACTTGTCATGTAAATGGTTCCATGACTCGGGAAATCATACGTCGAACCAGCGGCACTTGCGTCGTGGCTACCGAAGCTTGGCAATTTCAACTCGGGAATTGTGAATCTCGGCAACTTGATTTTCGGAATCTTCGCACCCCAACCGTAGCCAATACCCACACCACCGTAGTAGAAGCTTTGCAAATGCTTCTGAGGATCAGTGAGAACGATATTCCCCCCCGTCGCAACTACGATGTCGACGCTCACCCCACCGCCCGCGCCAGTGTCATATTTCCACTTGCTCTTCCGAAGATACGACATACGCCCTCTCTCTTCTGCTTCTCGTTATGTCCGTGACGGCAGATTCATAATCCCGCACACGATTGCAACCGCACCCATGAAGGCAAAAACAATCGTCGAATCCCAGATCGTGGCGAAGACATTCATCGTTGCGCTGCCATCAGGATCGTCGGCTTGGTATCGCACCTCGACTCGCTGACCGAGCTCCACTTTCGTGACAATCCCGCCTTGCGGATACGAAATCTGCTGTCCTGTCTTGGTGGTGAATTGAATCTCGGGATGGTATCCGCCAGCGTTGAGCTTAACGACGAGGCCCGGCACCACAATCGACGTTCGAAGAAACTCTCTAGTCGACTGTGCGCTGATTGCAGCAGCGACAAGAAGGCCCACCCCAATCACAATGGCACTGATGCCCTTAAACATAACGCCCTCGTTTACATTCCCTACAATTATTCGGGTGCTCTATGCTGATCGTATCAGCCTCCCAAATTCTAAAACATCCTCACCTGGACGCCAGACTGTCCGCCTGGCGCGCTATCAGACCTTGGTCGGTAAGTGGCGGCGCTTGCGAATAGTCGTCGGATTTGTCGTCATCTCTAGATAAGCGCACAGTCGACACCAGTGCCCGTTCCGGATCGAACGACGGCGCGAACCAACGATGCCCGATATGGCATTCCCACTCAAGCCTCGTGCTGGCGTTCACATACTCCGTCGAGACGCATCGACCGCCGCGCTCCCTTGCGATTGTTCGCATCAGCTTCAACCCTAGCTTCCGGCCGTCGTACGCACACACACGGCACCACCTCCCCGCAACGATTGCTCCCGGCACTGCCGACCAGTGATGGCCATGTGCGCATGCCCATTCAAGTTTCGTCGTGGCGTTCTTGTAGGTCCGAGACAGGCATTGATGGTGCCCCGCCCAAGATGACCAGTGGGAGCTATGAGTTTGACAATGCGGAGGAACTCTTCGCATTCCTCGGGGAGAAAATCGTGGCAAGTGGTGCCCGTCGCCTGCCTAGCCGGTATCGGTCTTGCGATGTACATAGCCGTATTTAGGCCAGGCCCAAGACGGGACACTGTGTTTTATGGCATCCGACGTGACGCCCGGAAATCGTTCTGGCAGCGAAAGCGTGATGACATCCTCGCTAATTTGATAGCGGCCGTCATAGGCGCAGTGCTGGGCGTTGGAGGAACACTGCTAACGCAAGCGCTCAACAGATGATGACGCGGCCTTCGGCAAAGTATCGGGCGGTCATCGGGTAGAATTCATTCACACTCGGTTCACGCCGAACAGCGAATGGAGCCAACTTAACAGCAGTCGCTCGCGTGACTAAGTGCCTGAATAAGCGGAGATTTCTGGCCCGCCCTACACGATTCGAACGTGTGACCTACGGCTTAGAAGGCCGTTGCTCTATCCAACTGAGCTAAGGGCGGTCGGGGAGAAAAGACACGGCGTGACGCGGACCGCATTCGGCCTCGGGCTTTCGCGTCATGAAGCAGCAGCAACACCGCCCACTACCCCATAAGAACTCAAACCCCGAAACAAAACGGGCCCGGCAAGAAGCCGAGCCCGAAATTATACCCGATCATCGCACCAGATCACGCGAGACCGGCGCCCGCGGCATCAAACCGGCTGCGGATGCAGCATGAACCAGCCGAGGCAGAACACGCCGGCGATCACGCAATACACGCCGAACGACGCGAGCCGGCCGCGCCCTTCGAAATAGCGCATCAGGAACCGCACGCTCAGGTACGCGGCGATCGCCGTCAGCACGCCACCGAGCAGCGCATCGGCGAGCTGGTCGCGCGCATGGAACAGCTTCGGCAATTCGAGCACGCCCGCGGCAAAGATGATCGGCGTGCCGAGCAGGAACGAGAATTCCGCCGCCTTCTCCGCCGTCAGCCCGGCCACGTTGCCGGCGATCATCGTCAGCCCGCTGCGGGAGAAGCCCGGAATCAGCGCGCCGATCTGCGCGAGGCCCACGAAGAACGCCTGCTTGAAGGTCATCTTCTCGGGCGGCTGATGCGCGCGGCTGCGCTGGATGCGATCGCCGACCCACAGCAACACCCCGTTGACGATCAGCGCGATCGCGACGATCCGCAGATCGTGAAACACGCGCTCGATGCGCTTCTCGAGCAGCAGTCCGACGATGCCGGTCGGGATCGTGCCGATGATCAGCGCCCACATCAGGTGGCCGTCGTCGTTCTTGCGGCCGCCGAGCTGCGCGAAGAACCCGCCGATCAGCGCGATCCAGCGCGCGCGGAAATACCACAGCAGCGCCAGCGCGGTGCCGAGGTGGAGCGCGACGAGGAAGGGCAGCAGTTGCGGCGCGTGCTTGTCGATATGCATGCCGAACAGCGCCGGCACGAGCAGCGTGTGGCCAAGGCTGCTGACGGGGAAGAGTTCGGTGACGCCCTGCAGGACGCTCAGGAATACCAGAAACCAGAGGCTCACGCGTCGGTCCTTTTAGTGAAGATAAGCGGGAAGGAAGGCGGACGACGCGATGCGCGTCCTGAAAAACGCGCCCCGATTATGCCGAGCCCGGATTACTGCGCCAAGGCATTTGGCAGGATATTGCGGCGATGCACACAAACACTTGCAATTTGTAAGCTAGCAGAAAGCAAAAAGCCCGCCATTTGCATGGCGGGCCTGTCGACTTCGGCAGAAATTGCCGTCAGCGGCCGAGCTGATAGAAAAATAATACCGTGCTACCGGTAAACATGCCGAACAGTGCGATTCCCATTGCCATTGCCAGATCCATGGCCCCCTCCACGAAGTGTCATGACCCGGCAACATCACCGGTTTAGAGGCATTATCCCGGCGGTCGACAGTGTTAAAAACTCGCAATTTCCCCAGAAGGGTTTTCCCCGACCGGCCGCGGCCCGATAATGGAACGCCCGTTGCTCCCGTCACCCGTCCAATCCCGATTCGCCATGCCGATCTTCCAGCAACACGACATTCACGAACTTCACGCCGGCCCGTCGCTCGTCCGGGTCGCCCCGCAATTCGGCGGCCGCCTGCTGTCCTGGCACGTCGATGGCGAACCGGTGATCTTCTGGCCGGAAACCGCCGACTGGAGCAATCTCGCACGCGTGCGCGGCGGCAATCCGCTACTGTTCCCGTTCCTCGGCCGCCACCGCGTCGACGGCGAAATCGGCCGCTGGCGCGATGCGGCCGGTGTCGTCCGCGATCTGCCGATGCACGGTTTCGCGCGCGATCTGCCGTTCGACGCGCACCCGTCGGCCGACGGCGCCGCGCTGTCGATGACGCTCGACGCGAACGACGCGCTGCGCGCGAGCTACCCGTTCGATTTCCGCTTCGAAACGACCTACCGGCTGGCCGACGCGCATACGCTGGACGTCGCGCTGACGACGACCAATCGCGGCGACACGCCGCTGCCCTATTACGCCGGCCACCATTTCTATTTCGCGCTGCCGCACGGCGAGCGGGCCGACACCGTCCTCGAACTGCCGCCGACGCACCGTTGCCAACAGCGCGCGGACGGCTCGATCAGCCCGCCCGAACCGGGCCAGGCCCATTACCGCCTCGACGATCCGGACATCCTCGATCGATTCCACTGCCTCGACGGCCAGCCGTTAGCGCCGGTGCGCATCGTGATGCCGGGCCGCCGCCGCACGATCGAGATCGCGCTCGACGTGCCGGGCTCGATCCCGTGGTACGCAGTCACGACGTGGACCGAAAAGCCGGATTCGGATTTCTATTGCGTCGAACCGTGGCTCGGCCTGCCCGATGCGATCCACAACGGCCGCGGGCTGCGCATGCTCGCGCCGGGCGCGACCGAAACGGCCACGCTGCGGATCCGCGTCGCACCGCTCGCCGGCTGATTCGACACGCGCCGAACCGGGGCGCGGCAGCCGCACCCGCGACCGAAACTGCGGAGCGCGGGTCGAACCCGTTAAAATCTGACGTTTTGTGTTGCCTGCCGCGTCACGCGCGGCGGGGTTTTGCGAGGTTCAATGTTCGGAACAACAACGAAGCGACTCTTCGCAGCCGCCTGCGCCGCCTTGCTCGTCGCGTGCGGCTCCGCGCCCGTCGGCCCCGGGTTCTATCGCGTCGAGCGTGGCGACACGCTGTACAAGATCGCGCGCGAAAACCGCACGTCGGTACAGAACATCGTGCGCTGGAACCAGATGACGAACCCCGACGCGATCGAGGTCGGCCAGGTGCTGCGCGTCGCACCGCCGCCCGGCACGACCACCGCGTCGACGCCGTCGACCACCGGCACCGGCAGCGCGGGCCGCGCGCGCCCGGCACCTTCCGCGCCGGTCGAATCGGCCGTGAAGCCGGCCACGAGCATCGCGCTGATCTGGCCGGCGGCCGGCAACGTGGTGCGCACGTTCGACGGCTCGAAATCGAAGGGCATCGACATCGCGAATTCGCCGGGCACGCCGGTGGTCGCAGCCGCGCCGGGTGTGGTGGTCTACGCCGGTAACGGGCTGCGCGGCTACGGCAACCTGATCATCCTGAAGCACAACGCCGATTACCTGACGGCCTACGCGCACAACCGCGCGCTGCTGGTGAAGGAAGGCCAGTCGGTCACGCAGGGGCAATCGATCGCGGAGATGGGCAACAGCGACAGCGATCGCGTCGCGCTGCATTTCGAGCTGCGCTATGGCGGCCGCTCGATCGATCCGTCACGCTACCTGCCGGCGCGCTGAGCGCACCACAGACGACACGAGGCGACGGCACGCATCGCGTGCCGTCGCGTCGAAAACGGAAAAATCGAGTCAGCGCTTGCGCAGACGTCCAGTGAAACGGCCGGACAACGGATCGACGTGACGAGCAAACGCCACCAGCACCCCGATTCCAATCAGGCTGAACCCCGCAGCTATCAGAAGCAAATCCATGGTCACACCACTGTTTTGTCTTGATCTTATGCGTCATTGTGGAATCGTGCACTGAGCCTCGCCAATTGGACGAGTCCGAACATTCCCTATCAGGAAACACCATTGTGGATTCGTCTGCGTGAATTCCTGATGTAAGCCGTTTACCCGACGCCACGCTCGACACCAGGAGACCACCCGATGCTGCCCGCCGCAGACTGCTACGACCAGCTCCTCTCCCGCTTCCAGTGGGACATTCCGGCACGCTACAACATCGGGGTGGACGTGTGCGACAAATGGGCAGACGGCAGCGGACGCCTCGCGCTGATCCACGAAACGACGCAAGGCGACGTTTTCCGCGTCACGTTCGACGACCTGAGGAATGCTTCTAACCGGCTCGCGAACAGCTTTGCGCGTGCCGGCCTGCGGCGCGGCGACCGGATCGCCATCTTTCTCGCGCAAGGCCCGGAAACGGCGATCGCACACCTCGCCGCGTACAAGTTCGGCGCGATCGCGGTACCGCTCTTCACGCTGTTCGGCGTGGATGCGCTCGAGTACCGGCTCGCGAACAGCGAGGCCGCCGCGCTCGTCACCGACGCGGCCGGCTACGCGAAGATCGCGCCGCTGCGCGCGAAACTGCCGGCACTGCATACCGTCTACTGCATCGGCGACGATGCGCCCGATGCGCCGGGCGTGCTGCGCTACGACGCGGCGCTCGCCGCCGAAGCGCCGGATTTCGTGCCGGTGGATACGGCCGCCGACGATCCCGCCGTGATCATCTATACGTCCGGCACGACCGGCAAGCCGAAAGGCGCGCTGCATGCGCATCGCGTGCTGCTCGGCCACCTGCCGGGCGTCGAGATGTC
Organism: Burkholderia sp. AU17457; assembly: GCF_002223255.1. Classification (NCBI taxonomy): domain Bacteria; kingdom Pseudomonadati; phylum Pseudomonadota; class Betaproteobacteria; order Burkholderiales; family Burkholderiaceae; genus Burkholderia; species Burkholderia sp. AU17457. Next base: position 838,321 of record NZ_NKFB01000003.1, on the reverse strand, counting down.
GCAGCAGTGCTTCCCGCGCGACGCACGTCTGTTCTGGACGCCGGCCGACTGGGCATGGATCGGCGGGCTGCTCGACGTGCTGCTGCCGTCATGGCATCACGGCGTGCCCGTGCTCGCGCGCCGCTTCGAGAAATTCGACGGCGACGCGGCGTTCGCGCTGATGGCGCGGCACGGCGTCACCCATGCGTTCCTGCCGCCCACCGCGCTGAAGCTGATGCGCGCCGTCGCGGCGCCGCGCGAACGCTACGCGCTGTCGCTGAAATCGGTCGCGAGCGGCGGCGAATCGCTTGGCACCGAACTGACGGCGTGGGGCCGCGACGCGCTCGGCGTGACGATCAACGAGTTCTACGGGCAGACCGAGTGCAACATGGTGCTGTCGTCGTGCGCGGCGCTGTCCGACGCAAAGCCCGGCGCGATCGGCAAGGCGGTGCCCGGTCATGCGGTCGCGATCGTCGATGCGAACGGTGCGCCGCTGCCGCCTGGCGCCGAAGGCCGCATCGCGGTGCGCCGCCCCGACCCGGTGATGTTTCTCGAATACTGGCGCAACCCCGGCGCGACGCACGACAAGTTCGCGGGCGACTACCTGCTCACCGGCGATACGGGCACGATCGACGCGGACGGTTTCGTGCGCTTCGTCGGCCGCGACGACGACGTGATCACGAGCGCCGGTTACCGGATCGGCCCGGGCCCGATCGAGGACTGCCTGCTCACGCATCCGGCGGTGCGAATGGCGGCCGTCGTCGGCGTGCCCGATGCGACGCGCACCGAGATCGTCAAGGCGTTCGTCGTGCTGAACCCCGGCCACGTCGGCGACGACGCCCTCGTCGGCGCGCTGCAGGCGCACGTGCGCACGCGGCTCGCCGCGCACGAATATCCGCGCGCGATCGCGTTCGTCGACAGCCTGCCGATGACCGCGACCGGCAAGATCGTGCGCCGCGCGCTGCGCGACGCGTGAGCGGCCCGCCCGCGGCTCGGCCCGCCCGGCCGGATGGTTTATAGTGGCGCCACGCAGTCTTTCCAAGAAACCGATGTCCTCTGATCAACACGCCACCGCGGGCGCGTCGCACAGCCCGCTCTACGCCAAACTCCTCGGCGAGACCGCCAAGATCGACTGGTGCGATCTCGAACGCTTCTTCGCGCAGGGCAAGCTGCTGTCGATCGCACGCGACCTCGATCTCGTCAGCGTCGCGGAAGCCGTTGCCAGCGACGACGCCGAACAGGTCACGCGCTGGCTGTCGTCCGGCCTCGTCGCGCGCATGCCGGCCGAGACCGCCGCCGACTACGCGGCGCGCAATCCGGAGCTGTGGGCGGTCGTCGTCTCGCCGTGGGTCTGCGTGCAGGAACGCGCCTGACGCGTCCGCCATGTCCGACTCCGCCTCACCGCACGGGGCCGGCGGCGCTTCGGCCGTCGTCACGCATCGGCGCGTCCTCGCGCTCGCGTTCCCGATCGTCGTCGCGAACCTGACCCAGCCGATCCTCGGCGCCGTCGACACGGCCGTCGCCGGCCATCTCGACGGCGCGCAATATCTCGGCGGCGTCGCGCTCGGCGGGCTGTTCTTCAATTTCGTGTTCTGGGGCTTCGGCTTCCTGCGGATGGGGACGACCGGTCTCGTCGCGCAGGCGCATGGCGCAGGCGACGCCGCCGGGATCCGCCTGAACCTGCTGCGTGCGCTGATCGTCGCGTTCGCGCTCGGCGCTGCAGTGCTGGCGCTGCAGGTGCCGCTGCTGTCGTTCGCGCTGTCCGCGCTCGGCGGCAGCGATGCCGTGCGCGCAACCGCCCTCGCATACGGCCACGCACGGATCTGGAGCGCACCGTTCGCGCTCGCGAACTACGTGGTGCTCGGCTACCTGCTCGGCATGCAGCGCGTGCGGCTCGCGCTCGTCGCGCAGGTGTTCATCAACGCGGTGAACATCGCCGCCGTGCTGCTCTACGTGTACGGCTTCGGCTGGGGCATCGCGGGTATCGGCGCGGCGACCGCCACCGCGGACGCCTGCGGCTTCGCGCTCGGCATGTGGCTGCTGTGGCGGTTGCGGCCGCGCGGCCTTGCACCGCTCGCGGTACGCGCGCTGGCCGACCGCGTCGCGCTCAAGCGGCTGATCGCGCTCAATCGCGACATCTTCCTGCGCACGCTGTGCCTGCTCGGCGCGTTCGGGTGGTTCGCGCATCTCGGCGCGAAACAGGGCGACGCGACGCTCGCCGCGAATGCGCTGCTGCTGAATTTCCAGACCTTCATGGCGTACGGCCTCGACGGCTTCGCGCATGCGGCCGAGGCGCTCGTCGGTGCGGCGGCCGGCGCGCGCGATCGCCGCGCATTCCGGCAAGCCGTGCGCGTCACGCTGTTCTGGTCGGCACTCGGCGCACTGCTGTTCGCGCTCGTTTACTGGGCGGCGGGGAGCTGGATCGTCGCGCGCCTGACCGACCAGGCCGAAATCCGCGCGGTCGCGCTGCGCTACCTGCCGTGGGCCGCGATCTCGCCGATCGTGTCGGTCTGGGGCTTCCTGCTCGACGGCGTGTTCATCGGCGCGACGCAGACGCAATCGCTGATGCGCGCGATGGTCGTGTCGTTGTCGATCTTCATCGCGGCCACGCTCGCCGCCGTCGGCACGTTCGGCAACCACGGTCTCTGGTTTGCGCTGCTGCTGTTCATGGCCGCGCGCGGCGCGACGCTCGCGCGCTACCTGCCGGCGCTGTTGCGGCGCATTGGCGCCGACCCGCAGGCCGCGTCCGCGGCCCGCGCGTGACGGCAGGCGCGGCCGGGCGTTACTGCACCGGCTTCGGCGACGGCACGTCGAGCATCGACGGCGGCGTCATGTCGGTCGGCACACCGTGATAGTCGGCGGGATCTTCCGGCGGGTGGCCGCGGCGCGCCTGGCGAGGATCGCTGCTGCAGGCGGCAAGGAGGGATGCGGCCAGCACGGCCAGCATGAAACGGGTCATCAGGTAGAGCTCCGGAAAACGGCGCGCCCATCGCACGCCGGGACCGCGCCGAGTCTAGCGGAAATCCGGTTTCGGGGTTGCGCCGAACATGTCCTACTATGTACGCATGGCGCTGTGCCGTTGAAAGGAGGCTGCCATGTCGTCTGAAGAAATTGCGGGCCTGATCGGCCTGTTCATCGGTCTGATGGTGCTCGTCGCGCTGTCGTACTTCGAGTCGCGCGAATACAAGCGCAGCCACGAAGGCGAAGGGATGATCCACCACTGGATGGCGGAACACCACCTGCTCGACTGGCGGCGCAAGCACTGAGCGCGTCGCTGCCGGGCGGCCCTTCCCCAGGGCCGCGCGAACGTACCACCCCGCGGTACGGTAATCGTCGCGTGTCGCTGAAATTATCGGGGTCCGATGCGCACACATGCACCGGATACACGAACGCCGTCGCGCAGCACTTGCCACGCGACGGCGTTCGCTTGTGTGCGCCGCGCCTCACGGGCGCGACGCGGTTCAGACGGCTTAGCCCAGGAAGTGGCGGGCGTAGCGTGCGTTGATGTCCGACAGGCGGAACAGCGTCAGGAAATCCGCGCAGTTGAAGTCGGGATCCCAGGCCGGTGCGCCGCAAATCTTCGCACCGAGACGCAGGTAACCCTTGATCAGCGGCGGCGGCGCGACGACGGTGCCCGTCTGCAGTTCGTCGACCGGCAGGGCCGTGTGCGGAAACGCGCGGTACTCGGGCGCCGTCAGCGAGCCGGCCGACAGCGACTGGTACAGGTTCGCCGCGTAGTGGCCGCCGTCGGCCATCGACACGCTCGCGCAACCCAGCATCGTTTCGTAGCCGTTCTGCATCATGTACGCGCCCAGACCGCCCCACAGCGCCATGATGACGGCGCCGCTGCGGTAGTCGCTGTGCACGCACGAGCGGCCGACCTCGACCATCTTGCCGCGCAGGTGCGTGAGGCGCGACAGGTCGAATTCGCCTTCGGCGTACAGGCGGCCGACCCGCGCCGCCTGATGCGGCGGCAGCACGCGGTACGTGCCGACGACTTTCAGCGTGTCGAGATCGCGGACGAGCAGGTGGTCGCAATACGCGTCGAACGGATCGACGTCGAGACCGGCGGGGCCGCTGACCTGCGCGCCCATCTCTTCGGCGAACACGCTATAGCGCAGGCGCTGGGCTTCGCGCAATTCGTCTTCCGTGCGCGCCCACGCGGCGCGCAGGCGATACTCCGATGTGACGGTTTCACTGGCGCGCGGCAGGTGGCGCCGCGACATGTCGAGGGGCAGCGAGGCAAAAGGGAGCGTAGGCGTCGGCAGTTCTCGCATTAGGCTTTCCTGGTCGTAAGGAATAGGACGACATGCCCGCCAATGTAGTAACCGGCCGTGACCGTTATGTGGCACGACCGTGTCTTTTCAATGACGTGTCGCCGAATTGACTTTAGCAGAAAGCTTGCGAAACCGTACGATCAATCCCTTCAAACCCATTCCGGCGGGCTTTACACCAGTTCGGGCGTCAAAACCGCTCGCAGCACCGCCTGCCGGCTACCGTCGCGCGTGCGGCTCGCGAGCCACACGATTCCGCCCTTCTTGACGCTCCAGCTGTCGTCGTCGCCGGCGATCAATTGCGCGGCGACGCTGCCGAGCGTCGGCTGGTGGCCGACGATCACGACCGTCGGCGCGATGCCTTCCGGCCAGCCGGCCGCCGCCAGCACGTCGTCGACGCTGCCGCCCGGCGCGAGTGCGTCCACCGTCCGGTACTGGTCGGTCAGCGCCTCGACGGTCTGCACGGTGCGCGCCGCCGGGCTCGCGAGGATCACGGTATTCGTCTCGAGCCGGCCGCGCAGCCATTTGGCCATCGCCTGCGCGTCCTTGCGGCCGCGCACGGTCAGCTGGCGCGCGAGATCGCTCGGCGCGTAATCTTCGGCTTCGGCGTGGCGCCACAGGATCAGGTTCATCATGATGTTCTCCTTGCTTCGGCGAGCGGCCGCGCGCATGCGTGCGGGCCGGCCGATCATCACGGGAATTGTCGCAAATCGCGGCCGGTTCGCGGTCGCGGCATTTACCCGCATATCGTGATTGACCGGATCGGTCATTCGACGTTATTATCTTTGGCTCGTCGGAGCGTAGCGCAGCCTGGTAGCGCATCTGATTTGGGATCAGAGGGTCGAAGGTTCGAATCCTTTCGCTCCGACCAAGGAAATCAAGGGGTTAGCTGATGCTAACCCCTTTTTCTTTATTCGGTCCATGTAACGCAACGCCATCCCGCATCGGTCCATCCATATCGATCCCTCTCTGCCTCACCCTTTCGCCCCTACAGCCGAGGAATGTTCATGTATGGGGCCAGATGCAATAGTCGCTAACCGAGCGTGCTCCGGGGCCGAGACGAGATCCCCGTGGGCTGCTCAGCGCCGAAATCCACTCTCGGCGAGGCGCAAGCCCTGAACATCCACACCGATGGTTTGCATAGCGGCGCGCCGAACGCTCTGGCGAAGCTGCGCAATGCCAGCTTGGTTTCCTTGACGCTGCATTTCGGTGTCGGCAGCCACGGCCAGCGCGGCCAGATAGGCGAACGTCTCGGCCCGGCGCTGCTTGTCGGCATCCGACATCCCGCTGATCTTGCTGTCGCGGGCAAGCGCGGCACGCATTTTTGCGCGCAGGGTCGCGATACCTTCCGGCTTCGGCCTGGCGTGCGTCGCATTCACAACTTCCCAAGTGACCACCATATAGCCGACAAGCACATCGGCCAGGTTGTTGCGCTCCAATGCATAGCTCCCCAGCATGCGGTCGAACTGCGCGAGTGGAGCGGATTGGGCGAGATACCGTTCGGCCTCTGCCCACCGGGACGGATCGCGGCGCGCCAGAAAATCGACTATTGACACGTAGACTTCACGATGAACCGTCTCATCCGGACGAAACCGCAGTTTCTGCTGCGCGGCCGCATCCGGACCCGGAGGCTGCGCAGCGCCCCGCCCGACGATCTGCGAGCCAATGTTCAAGCCGCCGATGATGTTGTTGTTCGACGTCATGCCCATACCAAGCCCGATGCTGGCACCGGCATCGTACTGAGCCTGAGCGTTGGGGACATGCCAATATGTACCAACGAGCGCCGCCGCAATCAGTCTGCGTAATCCTGTTCGCATGTGCCGCCTCCCCGGAGGCGGCCTTACTGCACCGGCCTGGGAAGACTGCAACCCGAATAGAAAACGCGACAGTTCCTGTCGTTCGCGTTGCAGACTTTCATGGCCTTGGCTGTGGCCTCGTCGATCGAAGCCCCGTAGTTCGAGTTGTGCGTGTTTTCTCCAACAGACATGACCGCGCAGCCATTCGCGTAGGAGAGGTCAACCTCGCACTGCGTACCACCTTGCGCCTTGCATTGCGAAAGCGCGGCGCGCTCAGCCTGTCGCTGGCTGTCCAGATCGGTGGATGTGCCGAGCGCGCCCACCTTGCCGTCGGTGGAGATTGCTCCCCAGCGGGAGATCCAACTAATCTGGCGTTGCGGTGGAGAGGCTTCTTGTTCTTGGCCGCCCGTATCCGGGCCGCAGGAACTCGCGCTATAGGGGATCCAACCCGGCGGACACGCGACTTGTGCATCGCCGATGGATGCAGTGCCCAGAAGAGTCGCGAGCAAGGCAAAAGTTCGGAAGGTACGCATAGTCGATGAAGTCGACCCCGCTATTGGATGCGTTGAGGAAGACTGCAGGCGGAGTAGTAAACGCGGCAATTGGAATCTCCTGCGGCGCGGCACATCTCCAATCCCTTCTGCGCGGCATCGTCGTCCGTGATACCGCCATTCATGTTCATCGCTCGATCGCCGACCACCATCGCCACGCAGCCGTTTCCATAGGAAATCTGCAGTGTGCAGTCAGTGCCGCCCTTGAGGCGGCAATCCCTCAGAGCAGCCACTTCGGCCAGCGCCCTGTCGGGTTGGTCTTTCGAGGCCCCGAGGATGCCCTTAGGCGTGTCTGTCGCAAGCGCCTGCCAGCTGGAAGCCCACCGGACGGAGGGCGCCGAGCTCTGTCCAGGGTATTGCTGTTGCGCGTTCGGATCCGCGCCGCACACGCTTTGGTCCTGCGCCGTGCCATACGGAACCATCCCCGGAGGACAGGCGGTCTGCGCTTCGGCGATAGAGCCGCAAGCCAGCGCACTCAGCAGGGCAGGCAAAAATACGAAGCGCGTTCGGTGCATCGATGGTCTCCGCTGGATCACCCGTTATTCGATTTCATCTTCACGGCAATTATTTCGATGTCGGCGGTATCGCACACAACGGAGTTGATCGCGAAAAAGACTCGCCGCGGCTTGGCCTTATCGATGCTCATTTCCGTCGGAAAACGGCTGATGAAGACGCGCTCGCCGGATTAAGCGCGCAGCGTGCAGGGAATATAGACTAATCGGTCTACCTTGGCGAGAATATTGAGCGCTGGATGCGGACATGCTGGCTAGACGCAACGCCTGATTTGTTTCCATTTCTTGGTATTCGCCACCGCCGGCATGAGTTACCGGTTTCCCCAACGATTGGAAACCATGCGTATCCGTGTGGCATTGGCAGTACACGGATAGGACAGTTCAGCGTCGAAGCCAGGTGCGCCCACATCCGCTGGCGGGCATGCGCGAGACCAATCGAAGTGTGGGCCGAGCGCGCCGGCACGGAGTGAACACCGTAGCCCCTTTTTCAGTTTACTGGCGCTTTTTACCGCCCCTTGAATTGCTCACCCGTGTTCGGGGCCCGCAGCGGCACGGCCCGGGCACCGATCCCCCCGCGCATCGACGCGCCCGCGTCACCCGCCAAGCCCGCGCACGAAACTTGCTGGAACACGCGATAATACGTGTGAACAACCCGCATCCGCGCATGAAAAACAACATTCTCGAAACTGCTCTGTGTGCGTTGCTGCTCGTGCTCGCCACCGCCGGCGACGCGTCGGCGAAAGCGCTCGACGACGCGCTCGATTGCCATTCGACCGGCCACAAGTTCGTCGCGCCGCTGCTCGCGGCCGGCGACATCCAGTCGGAGCCGATGCACGTCGAATCGAATTCGGTCAATGCGTTCCGCACGAACCGCTCGCTGACGGCGTACGGCTTCGGCGTCTATGTCGTGCTCGGCTACCAGGCGAACGACCCGATCTTCCGTCCGGGCGACGGCAAGCCGATCGGTGACTGGGCTTACGGCGTCGTCGTGCGCGGCACGAAGAGCGCCGTCGAGGAAGCCGTGCGCAAGGCCGGCAGCGACGCGACCGTCAAGCAGGCGTTCCCGTTCCTGACCGCGATCGTCTGCTCGTCGGATTGAGCAGACCATCACCACCCGCGTTGCGCGGCCCGTGATTGCACGGGGCGACGCCTGAAAGGTGCCGCCCAAAGGCATATCTCCCCGGAGCCCGAAGCACCTTCCGGCGCCCGCTATCGCCCTGTCACGCGCCGGTATAAACCACGCGATAAGGGATACCGACCTTCTCCCACTCCGCTGCCTCCTGGCTGAGGCTGTAGTCGGTCAACGGGTTCTGCTCGACCCATGCGCTCGGCAGACGCACCTCGTACCCGCCCTTCTTCATCTGCGAAACGGAAATGTCGGGCAGCCCCGCATCGGTCCGGCGCCGGCACAGCAGCGCCGCGAGCCGCAGGCAGAACAGCAGCGGCCACTCGACCTCGCGCGCCTGCGACAGCTTGCCGAGCTTGCCCGCATGGCCGAGCACGAGCGCGGCGAGCCGCGCCTGGTCGGTACGCGAGAAACCCGGCATGTCCGCGTTGCTCGCGATATAGGCCGAATGCTTGTGATACGCGCTGTGCGAGATCGACAGGCCGATCTCGTGCAACGCGGCCGCCCAGCCGAGGAACATCCGTCCTTCCTCGCGCGCTTCCTCGTCGTCTTCCTCGAGCTCGTCGTAGAAACGCACCGCGAGCGCACCGATCCGCTCCGCCTGCGCACGATCCACGCCGTAGCGGCGCGTGAACCCCTCGACGGTCACCGCGCGCATGTCCTCGTGCTGCGTCCGGCCGAGCAGGTCGTACAGCACGCCGAGGCGCAGCGCGCCGTCGGTCGTATCGACGTAGTCGACCCCCAGCTCCTCGAACACCGCCAGCATGATCGCGAGGCCGCCCGCGAGCACGGGCACGCGGTCCGGCTTCAGCGCGATCAGCTTCAGCCGGTTGACGTTCTCCGCCTTGATCAGCGCACGCTTCAGGCGCTCGAGGCCGCCGCGCGAAATGCCGTGCGTGATGCCCGGATCGTTGAAGCCGTTCGCCTCGACGAGCTCCGCGAGCGCGCGCGCAGTGCCGGACGAACCGATCGCCTGGTCCCACCCGGCCTTCTTGTATTCGCTCGAAATGATCTGGATCTCGCGCTTGGCCGCGAGTTCGGCCTGCCGCATCGTGTATTCGTCGACGTTGCCGGCCGGGAAGAAGGCGCGGCTATGGCTCACGCAGCCGATATAGAGGCTCTCCATCACGATCGGCGTGTAGTGCGAGCCGATGATGAATTCGGTCGAGCCACCGCCGATGTCGACGACGAGCCGCTTGCCGGCACTCGCCGGCACCGAGTGCGCGGCGCCCGCATAGATGAGGCGCGCCTCTTCGCGGCCCGCGATCACTTCGATCGGGAACCCGAGCGCGGCCTCGGCCTCGCCGAGAAATTCGGCGGCATTCTTCGCGACGCGCAGCGTGTTGGTCGCCACCGCGCGCACATGATCGGGATGGAAATCGCGCAGGCGCTCGCCGAACCGCTTGAGCGCCTCCCAGCCACGCTCCTGCGACGCGCGATCGAGCATCTTGTCGCTCGACAGCCCCGCGGCCAGCCGAACCGGCTCGCGCAGCGCGTCGACGGGATAGATCTGGCTGCCCGCCGGCGTTTCCTCGACGCGCCCGACGATCAGCCGGAAGCTGTTCGAGCCGAGATCCACGGCAGCCAGCAAGTGGGGAGTTGTAACCATCAGAAGGGGCTCCGTGCGCGTTCTTCCGCGGCGGCCGTTCCGGCACCCGCGGGCGGTCAATCAAAGGCGACATTTTAAGCGTGGAACGCTTGCCGTTGCCACGCTTCACGGGCATGCACACTGCTCCGTTCCATATAGCCAAAACATTTATGCGACGAAAGGGTTCGGGCGTAGAATTTCCCGATATAAAACCATGATTGTCATCAGCACGTCATCGTACCGTGAGAGTTTCCGAGCGTCCTTTCGAATCATCGCCTGAATTACCCCCTACTCTGCCGATGTCCGTCCGTTACCCGCTTCTCAATCGTGAACTCGGCATCCTCGGTTTCAACGAGCGCGTGCTGGCCCAGGCGGCCGATCCGCAAGTCCCGTTGCTCGAGCGCCTGCGCTTCATCTGCATTACCAGCAGCAACCTCGACGAATTCTTCGAAGTCCGGATGGCCGGCCTGCAGGAGCAGATCCGCGACAACCCCGGCGCGCTGACGCCCGACGGCATGTCGTTGCAGCATGCTTACGATCTCGTCGTCGAACGCGCGCAGCGGCTCGTGCATCGACAGTACACGATGCTGCACGAAACCGTGCTGCCGGCGCTCGAACAGGAAGGCATCTACTTCCACGCGAGCGACACGTGGAACGACGAGCAGCTCGAATGGGCGCGACGCTACTTCCTCGACGAACTGCTGCCCGTGCTGACGCCGATCGGCCTCGATCCGGCCCACCCGTTCCCGCGCGTGCTGAACAAGAGCCTGAACTTCGTCGTCGAGCTCGAAGGCCGCGACGCATTCGGCCGCCAGGCCGTGATGGGCATCGTGCAAGCGCCGCGCGCGCTGCCGCGCGTCGTGCGCATGCCGCATGCGCTGTCGGGTTTCGAGCACGGCTTCGTGCTGCTGAGCTCGTTCATGCAGCGCTTCGTCGGCGAACTCTTTCCGCAACTCGTCGTGAAAAGCTGCAACCAGTTCCGCATCACGCGCAACAGCGAGCTGTTCGTCGACGAAGACGAAATCACGAACCTGCGTGTCGCGTTGCAGGGCGAACTGCCCGCGCGCCACCTCGGCAACGCGGTACGCCTCGAGGTGTCGGCCGACACGCCGCTGCACATCGTGCGACGCCTGCTCGAGGAAAGCGAACTCGGCGACAAGGACTGCTATCGCGTGGCCGGGTCCGTGAACCTCGTGCGCCTGATGCAGATTCCCGATCTCGTCGATCGCCCCGACCTGAAGTTCGCGCCGTTCACCGCGTCGACGCCGGCCGTCATCGCCAACGCGCCGACGATGTTCGACGCGATCGACGCCGGCGACATCCTGCTGCACCACCCGTACGAGAGCTTCCAGCCCGTGCTCGAACTGCTGCAGCAGGCCGCGAAAGATCCGAGCGTCGTCGCGATCAAGCAGACGATCTACCGCACCGGTACCGACTCGCCGCTGATGGACGCGCTGATGGAAGCCGCGCGCAACGGCAAGGAAGTGACCGTCGTCGTCGAGCTGCTCGCGCGCTTCGACGAGGAAACCAACATCAACTGGGCGTCGCAGCTCGAAGCCGTCGGCGCGCATGTCGTGTACGGCGTGGTCGGCCACAAGTGCCACGCGAAGATGATGCTGATCGTGCGGCGCGTCGTGCAGGCCGGCAAGGCGTCGCTGCGCCGCTACGTGCACCTCGGCACCGGCAACTACCATCCGCGCACGGCGCGCCTCTACACCGACTTCGGGCTGATGACGGCCGACCAGAAGATCTGCGAGGACGTCCATCACGTGTTCCAGCAACTGACCGGGATCGGCGGCGAACTGACATTGCACGAGCTGTGGCAGTCGCCGTTCACGCTGCATCCGCGCATCATCGATTCGATCCGCGCGGAGATCGACAATGCGCAGGCCGGCAAGCGCGCGCGCATCGTCGCGAAAATGAACGCGCTGCTGGAGCCGTCGGTGATCGCCGCGCTGTACGAAGCGTCGCAGGCCGGCGTCAAGGTCGACCTGATCGTGCGCGGCGTCTGCGCGCTGAAGCCCGGCGTGCCCGGCCTGTCGGAAAACATCACGGTGCGCTCGATCGTCGGCCGCTTCCTCGAACACCACCGCATCTACTACTTCCACGCGGGCGGCGCCGAGGACGTCTATCTGTCGAGCGCCGACTGGATGGACCGCAACCTGTTCCGCCGCGTCGAAGTCGCGTTCCCGATCCGCGAGCGCAAGCTCAAGCGGCGCGTGATCGCCGAAGGGCTGTCGGTGTGCCTCGGCGACAACCAGTCGGCATGGCAGATGCACAGCGACGGCCACTATCGCCGCCGCCGCACCGGCAAGACGATCCGCAACGCGCAGCTGGGGCTGCTCGCGAAGTTCTGCTCGTGAGCCGTCGGCGCGATACGCGCCGCTTCGCCATGAAAAAAGCAGCCCGCGGGCTGCTTTTTTTGACTGTCAAACCGCTACGCGATCATGCTTCGTAAGCGGCCGGCCGGATCGCGATGACCCGCGAGCCCGGGAACCGTGCGGTGAACGTACTGCCGCGCCCTTCCTCGCTCTGCACGTACAGATGCGCGTCGTGCCGCTGCAGCACGTGCTTGACGATCGCGAGCCCGAGGCCCGTGCCGCCGGTGTCGCGCGAACGGCTGCGATCGACACGGTAGAAGCGCTCGGTGAGCCGCGGCAGGTCGGCGGCCGGAATCCCGAAGCCGCTGTCCGTGACGGAGAACACGCCCTGCGCGCCCTCGCGCCGCCACGACACGACGATCTTGCCGCCGTCCGGCGTATAGCGGATCGCATTCGTGACGAGATTCGCGAACGCGCTGAACAACTCCGTCTGCGCGCCCGTGACGCCGAGCGTCTCGTCGATCGAGAACGCGATGTCGTGATGCCCGTTCGACAGCGTGTGCGCATCTTCCTTCAGATGGTCGAACACCGCACGCATGTCGATCGCGTGATCGACCGGCGGCTTGCTCTCGCCTTCCAGCTTCGCGAGCACCAGCAGGTCGGTCACGATGTGCCGCATCCGCGACGCCTGCTGCTCCATCATGTCGAGATAGCGCGCGCGGTCTTCCTCGTTCAGCGGCAGTTCGCGCATCGTCTCGAGGAAGCCCGACAGCACGGTGAGCGGCGTCTTCAGCTCGTGCGACACGTTCGCGACGAAGTCGCGCCGCATCGCGTCGGTACGCTCGAGCTCGGTGATGTCCTGCGTGAGCAGCAGCTTGCGGTTCTCGCCGTACGGAAACACCTGCACGGCCAGCACGTTCTGCCGCGAGTCGCCCATGCCGCGCATCAACAGCGTCTCGTCGTAATGCTGCGCATTCAGGTAGCGGACGAAATCGGGATGGCGCACCAGGTTCGTGATGTGCTGACGCAGGTCGCGCTTCGCGTCGAGGCCGAAATGGACTTCGGCGATCGCGTTGCACCACTCGATCTGGTCGTGATCGTCGAGCATCGCGACGCCGTTCGGCGAGGCCTGGATCGCCTGGATGAAGCGCGAATGCTGCTGCTCGACCTGTCGCACCTGCGCATGCCACTGCTTCGCGAGCTTGTGCAGCCGATAGTAGATCTCGCCCCAGATGCCCGGCGCGCTCGGCACTTCGCCGTAGACCGGCGCATCGAGCAGGCGCCACAGACGCTGCGTGTGGAAGGTACTGAAAAAGCCCTGCGCGACCAGCATCACGACCACGAACACGAGGCCCGTGGTCGGGCCGGCGAAGACGCCGACCAACACGCCGATCAGCACGAGCAGCACGAGCGACACCAGGAAGCGCGCCCAGATGATGTTCATGATTCAGCGTCCGAAAGAAGGAACGGCATGCCGCGGCACGCGGCGTGCCCGAATACGTTACGCGTGCTTGGCGAGGCGGTAGCCGCTGCCGCGCACGGTTTCGATCATCGCATCGCAGCCGGCCGGTTTCAAGGCCGCGCGCAATCGTTTGATGTGCACGTCGACGGTGCGCTCCTCGACGAACACGTGGTCGCCCCACACCTGGTCGAGCAACTGCGTGCGGCTGTGCACGCGCTCCGGATGGGTCATGAAGAAATGCAGCAGCCGGAACTCGGTCGGGCCGAGATCGAGCTTGATCTCGCTGCCGTCCCCGTGCGCGGCGACGCGATGCGTGGCCGGGTCGAGGCGCAGCCCGTTGATCGACACGACGTCCTCGGTCAGCTGCGGCGCGCGGCGGCGCAGCACGGCCTTGATGCGCGCCATCAGTTCCTTCGGCGAGAACGGCTTCGTCACGTAGTCGTCCGCGCCGATTTCGAGGCCGAGCACCTTGTCCTGCTCGTCGCCGCGGGCGGTGAGCATGATGATCGGAATGTGCTTGGTCCGTTCGTTGTTGCGCAGGTCGCGCGCGAACGCGATACCGGACTTGCCCGGCAGCATCCAGTCGAGCAGCACGAGATCGGGCAGCACGTCGCTGATCAGGTTCTGTGCCTGTTCGGCGTTGTACGCGCGGATCGGGCAGTGACCGGCGTGCTGGAGATTCACCGAGATCAGTTCGGAAATCGCGGGCTCATCTTCAACGACGAGAATGTTGCTGGGCATCGGCACCTCTGTTCTTCCTATGGAGTCGATTAACTGTTGGCTTCGCGATCGAGCGTGTCGCGCGGCTGGTGCCGCACGTCGGTGCCCTTCACGATGTAGATGATGAATTCGGCGATGTTCTTCGCGTGGTCGCCGATCCGTTCGATCGCCTTCGCGATGAACAGGTAGTCGAGGCCGACCGAGATCGTGCGCGGATCTTCCTGCATGTACGACACGAGCTTGCGCACGAACGCGCGGAATTCCATGTCGATTTCCTTGTCGTCCTTGACGATCTGCGCGGCAGCCACCGTGTCGAGGCGCGCGAACGCGTCGAGCGCGCGGCGCAGGATCGTCACGGCCATCTCGCCCGACACCTTGATCTCGGCGATGTTGACCGCACGTGCGGCCGGCTCGTCGACCAGGCGGCGCACGCGCTTGGCGATCTTCTCGGCCTCGTCGCCGGCGCGCTCGAGGTTCGTAATCGTTTTCGAAATCGACATCAAAAGACGCAGGTCGCGCGCGGCAGGCTGCCTCCGCGCGATGATGTTGCCGCATTCCTGGTCGATGTCCACTTCCATCGCGTTCAGCGTTTCCTCGGCCGCGATCACCTTCTCGGCCGTATCGCGATCGAACTCGTTCAGCGCGCGCATCGCGCCGACGATCTGCGACTCCACGAGTCCGCCCATTTCCAGCACTTTCGACGACACGGCATTCAGGTCCGCGTCGAACTGGCTCGACAGATGTTTATCCGACATGACTGTTGTTCTCCGTCATCAGCCGAAGCGGCCGGTGATGTAGTCTTCCGTTTCCTTGCGCACCGGCTTGATGAAGATCTTTTCGGTGTCGCCGAACTCGATCAGCTCGCCCAGGTACATGTAGGCCGTGTAATCCGAGCAGCGTGCGGCCTGCTGCATGTTGTGCGTGACGATCACGACCGTGTAGTCGCTCTTCAGCTCCGCGATCAGCTCCTCGATGCGGCCCGTCGAGATCGGGTCGAGTGCCGAGCACGGTTCGTCCAGCAGCAGCACTTCCGGCCGGATCGCGATGCCGCGCGCGATGCACAGACGCTGCTGCTGGCCGCCCGACAGCCCGTAGCCGCTCTGGCCCAGCTTGTCCTTCACTTCGTTCCACAGCGCGGCCTTCGTGAGCGCCCACTCGACGCGATCGTCCATTTCCGAGCGCGTGAGTTTTTCGAACATCTTCACGCCGAACGCGATGTTGTCGTAGATCGACATCGGGAACGGGGTCGGCTTCTGGAACACCATGCCGATTCGCGCGCGCAGCAGCGAGATGTCGCGCTTCGTCGTCAGCAGGTTCTCGCCGTCCATCAGGATTTCGCCTTCGGCGCGCTGCTCCGGATAGAGCGCGAACATCTTGTTGAACGTGCGCAGCAGCGTCGACTTGCCGCAGCCCGACGGGCCGATGAACGCCGTCACCTTCCCTTCGGGAATGCGCAGGTTGATGTTCTTCAGCGCGTGGAACTTGTTGTAGAAGAAGTTGAGGTTGTTGACCTCGATCTTCGCGTTCAGCGGCGCGAGCGGACGGCCGTGCGCCGCGTCTTGCGTGCCGGCGGGCGCAGCGGTGCGCTCGACGGGATTCAGGTGGCTTTCTGCCATATTCATCGGATTGCTCCGCCGTTACTTTTTCGAGAAGATCGAGCGCGCCAGGACGTTCAGTCCGAGCACCCCGAGCGTAATCAGGAACACGCCCGCCCACGCGAGCGACTGCCATTCCGCGAACGGGCTCATCGCGAACTTGTAGATCGTGACCGGCAGGTTCGCCATCGGCTGGCTCATGTCGACCGAGAAAAACTGGTTCGACAGCGCGGTGAACAGCAGCGGCGCCGTTTCGCCGGCGATCCGCGCGACCGCGAGCAGCACGCCCGTCACGATCCCGCCGACCGACGCGCGCAGCGTGATCTTCAGCACCATGCGCCACTTCGGGGTGCCGAGCGCGACGGCCGCTTCGCGCAGCGCGTTCGGCACCAGCTTCAGCATGTTCTCGGTCGTGCGGATCACGATCGGGATCTGCAGCAGCGCCAGCGCGATCACGCCGGCCCAACCGGAGAAGCGCCCCGACTTCGCGACGACGATCGCGTACACGAACAGGCCGATGACGATCGACGGCGCGGACAGCAGGATGTCGTTGATGAAGCGGATCGTGCTCGCCAGCAGGTTCTTCTGCCCGTATTCGGCGAGATAGACGCCCGCGAGGATGCCGATCGGCGTGCCGACCAGCGTGCCGAAGCCGCACAGCAGCAGGCTGCCGACGATCGCGTTCGCGAGACCGCCGCCTTCCGTGTTCGGCGCCGGCGTCGATTCGGTGAACAGTTGCAGCGACAGGCCGCCGACGCCAAGATGCACCGTCGTGTAGAGAATCCACACGAGCCACAGCAGGCCGAAGGCCATCGCGCCGAGCGACGCGGTGAGCGCGATCGCGTTGACGGCCTTGCGCTTGCGCTGCAGGCGGTTGCGCATCGCGTCGAGCGCGGCGCCGTCCGGCCCCGGGAAATTCATGATGGGCTCGCTCATTTCTTGCCCTCTCCCTTCTCGAGACGAAGCAGCAGCAGTTTGGAGATGGACAGCACGATGAACGTGATCACGAACAGGATCAGGCCGAGCTCCATCAGCGCGGACGTATGCAGGCCCGGCTGCGCTTCCGCGAATTCGTTCGCGAGCGCCGACGTGATGCTGTTGCCCGGCGCGAACAGCGACACGCTGTCGAGCAGGTTGGTGTTGCCGATCACGAAGGTCACGGCCATCGTTTCGCCGAGCGCGCGGCCGAGGCCGAGCATCACGCCGCCGATCACGCCGGTCTTCGTATAGGGCAGCACGACCTTCCACATCACTTCCCAGGTCGTGCAGCCGATGCCGTATGCCGATTCCTTCAGCAGCACCGGCGTCACCTCGAACACGTCGCGCATCACCGACGCGATGTACGGGATGATCATGATCGCGAGGATCACGCCGGCCGCGAGAATGCCGATGCCGATCGGCGCGCCGGACGTCAGCGGGCCGAGCACCCACACGTCCTTGAGCAGCCGGCCGATGGGTTTCTGGAAGTATTCGGCGAAGATCGGCGCGAACACGAGCAGCCCCCACATGCCGTACACGATCGACGGAATCGCGGCGAGCAGCTCGATCGCGATGCCGAGCGGACGGCGCAGCCACACGGGCGCCAATTCGGTGAGGAACAGTGCGATGCCGAAGCTGACCGGCACCGCGATGACGAGTGCGATCAGCGACGTCACGATCGTGCCGTAGATCGGCACGAGTGCGCCGTAGATGTCCGAGTTCGGATCCCACTCGGATTGCCACAGGAAGCCGATGCCGAACTTCTGGATGGTCGGCATCGACGCGATGATCAGGGAAACGATGATCCCGCCGAGCAGCAGCAGGGTCACGATCGCGGCGAGCCGCGCAAGGCCGCCGAACAGGACATCCCCGAGACGACTCGGCGCGCGCTGCTGCGCACTGTCGGCCGATCGGGAGGACGGGTATGAAATATCAGACATGGGTGCCTGCTTTTGATCGCCGGACGCCGTAACGCCCGGCTTTACCGCACACACTGCCCGACCGGCACGGCCGGGCAGCGAACCGCTGGATGGCTTACTCGGCGGCGACCGGCTTGCCCGAAGCGTCCGTCACCTTCGTCTTCCACTGCTTGCGGATTTCCGTCTCGACCGTCGCCGGCAGCGAGATGTAGTCGAGGCTGTCGGCAGCCTTCTCGCCGTTCTTGAACGCCCAGCTGAAGAACTTCAGCGTTTCCGCGCCCTGCTCCGGCTTGTCCTGCTTTGCGTGCAGCAGCACGAACGTCGCGCCGACGACCGGCCACGCTTCCTTGCCCGGCTGGTTCGTCAGGATCTGGTAGAACGACTTCGACCAGTTCGCGCCTGCCGCTGCGGCCTTGAACGTTTCCGTCTTCGGCTCGACCACCGTGCCCGTCGAGTTCTTCAGCGCAGTGTAGGTCATGTTGTTCTTCTTCGCGTACGCCCACTCGACGTAGCCGATCGCGCCCGGCAGGCGCTGCACGAAGGCCGCGACGCCGTCGTTGCCCTTGCCGCCCGTGCCCGTCGGCCAGTTGACCGTCGTGCCTTCGCCGATCTTCGACTTCCACTCGTCGTTGACCTTCGACAGGTAGTTCGTCCAGATGAAGCTCGTGCCCGAGCCGTCGGCGCGGCGGACCACGGCGATGTCCGTATCCGGCAGCTTGACCTTCGGGTTCAGCGCGACGATCGCCGGGTCGTTCCACTTCTTGATCTTGCCGAGGTAGATGTCGCCGAGCACCGGGCCCGACAGCGTCAGTTCGCCGGCCTTCACGCCCGGCACGTTGACGACCGGCACCACGCCGCCGACCACCGTCGGGAACTGGAACAGGCCTTCCTTCGCGAGATCCTCATCCTTCAGCGGAGCGTCCGAACCGGCAAAATCGACCGTCTTCGCGATGATCTGCTTCAGGCCGCCCGACGAGCCGATGCCCTGGTAGTTGACCTTCGAACCGCCGGACTGCTGGTAGTCGGCAGCCCATTTCGTATAGATCGGCATCGCGAACGTGCTGCCTGCGCCCGTGATGTCGGCAGCGTGGGCGGCGACGGCGAAAAGCGCGCCAGCCAGGCCGGCAATCGCGGTTTGCATCAATTTCATGAGACCTCCAGTGTGTGAGCGGATGACTACGGCACCGCGAAGGTTAGGGGCTGCTCATGACGGTAATGTGACAATCGATGAAACTGGCGTGACAGTAACATGACTGGTTGAAAGGGAATATCGGGTGGCGCGGGAGCGCCGCCGGCGGCAAGAATTGCCTGGCTCGGACGGAGAGGATGAACGCCGGGTTTCGGCGGCGTGCGGGCGCATCGTAGCGCAGCGTCGGACGGACGGGAAGCCCGGTCCGGGCGGAGGTCCGATTCCGGGGTCGGATGCCGATTCGATTGGAAGGATGCGTTTGCCGAAGCTTGCTTCTATTAGGTAACGCAAACCTTTGCGTCCGACAAAACGACGGCGCCCGAGGGCGCCGCCCGCACATTCGTCGGAAGCCGGCGCGCGGGCGGCCGAACCGCCGCGCGCCGACACGGATCAGGCCGTCGCCGCGCGCACCGCGTCGGCGATCGTCTCCGCATGGCGCACCGCATCGGCCGCCTGCTGCGCTTCGACCATCACGCGCAACACGGGCTCCGTGCCGGATGCGCGGATCAGCACGCGGCCGCTGCCGGCAAGCGCGGCTTCGGCGGCGTCGATCGCGGCGCGAATCGACGCGCTGCCCTTCCAGTCGGCGCCGGGCTTCATCCGCACGTTGATCAGCTTCTGCGGGAACAGCGTGACACCGTCGAGCACCTGCGCGAGCGTGCGGCCGCTGCGCTTGAGCGCGGCCAGCACGAGAAGCGCCGACACGATGCCGTCGCCGGTCGAGTGCCGGTCGAGCGACAGGATGTGGCCCGACCCTTCCGCGCCGAGCTGCCAGCCGTGCTCGCGCAACTGCTCGAGCACGTAGCGATCGCCGACCGCCGCACGGACGAACTTCACACCCTCGCGTTGCAGCGCGACTTCGACGGCGAGGTTCGTCATCAGCGTGCCGACCGCGCCTTCGACCTTGCCGTCGGTCGCGATCCGGTCCTTCACGAGCACGTAGAGCAGCTCGTCGCCGTTGTACAGGCGGCCGGTCGCGTCCACGACCTGCAGACGATCGGCGTCGCCGTCGAGCGCGATGCCGAGATCGGCATGGTTCGCCCGCACCGCGCGCACCAGCGCGTCCGGCGCGGTCGCGCCGACGCCGTCGTTGATGTTGAAGCCGTTCGGCGCGACGCCGATCGGAATGACGTCCGCGCCGAGCTCGTGGAACACGTGCGGCGCGATCTGGTACGCGGCGCCGTGCGCGCAATCGATCACGAGCTTCAGCCCGCGCAGGTCGAACGCGGCCGGGAACGTGCTCTTGCAGAACTCGATGTAGCGGCCGGCCGCGTCGTCGAGGCGGCGCGCCTTGCCGAGGCCGTCCGACGGCGCGCATTCGAGCGGCTTGTCGAGCCACGCTTCGATCGCGGCCTCGGTGTCGTCGGGCAGCTTGTTGCCGTCAGCCGAGAAAAACTTGATCCCGTTGTCGTGATACGGGTTGTGCGACGCGCTGATCACGACACCGGCCGACAGGCGCAGCGCACGCGTCAGATACGCGACGCCGGGCGTCGGCATCGGGCCGGCCAGCATCACGTCGACGCCGGCCGCCGAGAATCCGGCCTCGAGCGCGGCTTCGAGCATGTAGCCCGACACGCGCGTGTCCTTGCCGATCAGCACGGTCGGACGCGAGCCTGCCGCGACGTCGGCCGAGCCGGCCAGCACCTTGCCGGCCGCATAGCCAAGGCGCAATACGAAGTCCGGCGTGATGGGCGCCTCGCCCACCGTGCCGCGAATGCCGTCCGTGCCGAAATATCGACGTCCCATGGGGTCCTTCCTCCTTCGTCTTTCGTCTTTCTGACTTGCTTATCGTTGCCGCGCGGCTGCGCGCACGGCATTCCATACTTTCAGCGCATCGACCGTCGCCGCGACGTCGTGCACGCGCACGATCGCGGCGCCGCGCTCGACCGCGCACAACGCGGCCGCCACGCTCGCCGGGACGCGCTCCATCGGCGGCTTGCCGCCGATCACCGCGCCGAGCATCGACTTGCGCGACATGCCCGCGAGAATCGGGTAAGCGCGCCCGTCGGGCCGGGCGGGCGCCGTGTCCGGCAACGCGGCCAGCAGCGCATAGTTGTCGTCGACGACCGCCTTGCCGAACCCGAAGCCGGGATCGACGCAGATCCGCTCCGCCGCCACCCCCGCGTCGCGCAGCGCCTGCGCGCGCGCGGCGAGGAAATCGCGCACGTCGGTCACGACGTCGCCGTAGTCGGGCTCGCCGACCTGCATCGTCTGCGGCTCGCCGAGCATGTGCATCGCGCACAGGCCGCTATTGCCGTCGCGCACCGCGTCGATCGCGCCCGGCTGGCGGAACCCCCAGATGTCGTTGATCAGGTCCGCGCCAGCGGCCAGCGCCGCGCGCATCACGGCGGGCTTGTAGGTATCGATCGACAGCGGCACGTTCAGCGGCCGCAGCGCCTCGACGAGCGGAATCACGCGCACGAGTTCCTCGTCGAGCGGCACCGGCGGCGCGCCGGGGCGCGTCGATTCGCCGCCGATGTCGATGAGGTCCACGCCGTCGGCAATCATCCGCTCCGCCTGGCGCAGCGCATCGTCGCGCGCGAGGAAGCGGCCGCCGTCGGAGAACGAATCGGGCGTGGCGTTGAGGATGCCCATCACGAGCGGGCGTTCGAACGTCAGTTCGAAGCGGCCGCACCGGAGCGGCGCGGGAATGAATGGGGACACTGCGGAATCGGACACGAGCAACGGGCGTGGATGAATGCAAAACGGGCCGGTGTGAAGCCACACCAGCCCGTGAACGGTGCTAAAGCGGAGATTATGCCGCCGGCGTAGCCGGCGCCGGCGCGCTGCCGGGCTTGACCTCGGCGCTGCCGCCGCCCGACGAATCGCCGCCGACGGCCGGCGAGCTCTTCGGCGAGCGCGGCGGACGGCCTTCCATGATGTCGTTGATCTGATCGGCGTCGATCGTCTCCCACTCCATCAGCGCGGCCGTCATCGCCTCGACCTTGTCGCGGTTCTCCTCGAGCAGGCGACGCGCGAGGTTGTACTGATCGTCCAGCACGCGGCGGATTTCCGAGTCGACCTTCTGCTGCGTCGCTTCCGAGATCGTGCGCGTGAAACCGCGGCCGAACGGCGACGCATCGTTCTCGTCGTCGACGTACACCATCGGCCCGAGCGCGTCGGTCATGCCGAACCGCGCAACCATCGCACGCGCCGTCTGCGTGGCCTTGTTGAAGTCGTCCGACGCGCCGGTGCTGACGAGGTTCATGAACAACTCTTCGGCCACCCGGCCACCGAACAGGATCGCGAGGCGGTCCAGCAGGTAATCCTTCGAATACGTCTCGTTGTCATGCTCCGGCAGCTGCCACGTGACACCCAGCGCACGACCGCGCGGGATGATCGTGACCTTGTGCACGGGGTCGGCCTTCGGCAGCAGCTTCGCGATCACCGCGTGGCCCGACTCGTGATACGCGGTGGCGCGCTTCGCTTCCTCGCGGATCACCGCCGACTTGCGCTCCGGACCCATGAAGATCTTGTCCTTCGCGTCCTCGAAATCCTGCATCTCGACGATGCGCTTGCCGCGACGGGCGGCGAACAGCGCAGCTTCGTTCACGAGGTTCGCGAGATCGGCGCCCGAGAAGCCCGGCGTACCGCGTGCGATGACCGCCGCGTCGACGTCGTTCGCGATCGGCACCTTGCGCAGGTGCACACGCATGATCTGCTCGCGGCCGCGGATGTCCGGCAGGCCGACATAGACCTGGCGGTCGAAACGGCCCGGACGCAGCAGCGCCTTGTCGAGCACGTCGGAACGGTTGGTCGCCGCGATCACGATCACGCCCGAGTTCGCCTCGAAGCCGTCCATCTCGACGAGCATCTGGTTCAGCGTCTGCTCGCGCTCGTCGTTGCCGCCGCCCATGCCGGCGCCGCGATGACGGCCGACCGCGTCGATTTCGTCGATGAACACGATGCACGGCGCATGCTTCTTCGCCTGCTCGAACATGTCGCGCACACGGGCCGCACCGACGCCGACGAACATTTCGACGAAGTCCGAACCCGAGATGCTGAAGAACGGCACCTTCGCTTCACCCGCGATCGCGCGGGCGAGCAGCGTCTTGCCGGTACCCGGCGGGCCGACCAGCAGCACGCCGCGCGGAATGCGGCCGCCCAGTTTCTGGAATTTCTGCGGATCGCGCAGGAAGTCGACGAGCTCGGACACTTCTTCCTTCGCTTCGTCGCAGCCCGCGACGTCGGAGAAGTTCACCGCGTTGTTGTTCTCGTCGATCAGTCGCGCACGCGATTTCCCGAACGAGAATGCGCCGCCTTTGCCGCCTCCCTGCATCTGCCTCATCATGTAGAACCAGAACACGATGATCAGGATCGTCGGCCCGAGGTAGTACAGCGCGGACATCAGCGCGTTCGGCTCGTCGTCGGCCTTGCCGCTGACCTGCACGCCGTACTTCATCAGATCGCCGACCATCCAGATGTCGCCGGGCGACACGATCTGGTATTTCTGGCCATCAGCCGGAGTGACGGTGAGGTTGCGCCCCTGAACGATGACGTTCTTGACCTTGCCGTTCTTGGCGTCGTCCATGAACTGCGAATAGGACACGCCTTCCTGGACGCGGGGCTTGTCGAACTGCTTGAACACCGTAAACAGCACCAGTGCGATCACCAGCCACACCGCTGCCTTCGAAAACATATTGTTGTTCAAAGCACCACTCCTTCACTCGTAGACGAGCGCCTACATTTTCCTTGCGGCGCCCCTCGGTCATTCTAATCCAGTCCGACCACCCCTGCCATAAGCATTGACAACCGCCGCGATAGCGCTTCGCTTGTCCGGCAAGGGCCGGAGCCCGTTTGCGGCATCGCGCTCCGCATCAGCGCGGATGCTTCAGCTGCCGACCCAAAATGAACGTTTCGGACGATTTGTCGCGGGATGCCTTGGGCTTGCGCGGCGCGACAACCTTAAACTGCTGTTTGAACTTCTCGACGATCTGGCTGTAGCCGCTGCCGTGAAAGCACTTCACGAGCAGCGCACCGTCCGGCTTCAGATGGTTCTGCGCGAATTCGAGCGCCAGATCGCAGAGATGCTCGATGCGCGCCGCGTCCGCCGAGGCCACGCCGGAGAGGTTGGGGGCCATGTCGGAAATAACAAGGTCCACCGCACGGCCTTCGAGCACTTCTTCGAGCTGGTGGAGGACGTCGTCCTCTCGGAAGTCGCCTTGCAGGAAGTGGACGTCGGCGATCGGCTCCATCGGCAGGATGTCGAGCGCAACGATCGTGCCGTCGATGCCGCCTTCGCGCGCCGCGTCGCGCTTCTTGCCCTGCGCGAGCTTGTTGCGGGCATACTGGCTCCAGCTGCCCGGCGTGGCGCCGAGATCGACGATCACCTGGCCCGGACGGATCAGCTTGTCCTGCTCGTCGATTTCCTTCAGCTTGTACGCGGCGCGCGCGCGATAGCCCTCCCGCTGCGCCATTTTGACGTACGGGTCGTTGATGTGGTCGTGCAGCCAGTGCTGGTTGAAGCGGTTTTTTGCCATTCGAGAGAGAGATTGCTGCCCATTGCTTCGTGAAGCCGCGCTTTTAGCGGATAATACGCGTCTTCTTCGCGCGGCTGCGGCCCCTTTTCAGGCCCAAGCCGCGATTTTACGTGGTTTCGGCGCACGGCTGACGCGGTAACGTCCCGCGATCGCTTTTCAGTCAGCGCGCCCTTATTTAGATTTCGACATTTCCATGCCCGCCCTTTCGCTTTCTCCCGCCGAGCGCTCCGCGCTGCGCTCCCAGGCCCATGCGCTCAAGCCCGTCGTGCTGATCGGCGCCGAAGGGCTGACCGACGCCGTGCTGAAGGAAATCAAGGTGCACCTCGACGCGCACCAGTTGATCAAGATCCGCGTGTTCGGCGACGAACGCGACGAACGCATCGCAATCTATGACGAGATCTGCGACCGCCTGAACGCGGCCCCCATTCAGCATATCGGCAAGCTGCTGGTGATCTGGAGGCCCGAGGCCGTAGCGGCCCCGACCCGCGGCCGTCGTGCCGGCGCGCTGCCGAGCGCGGCCGAAGCCGTCGACGACAAGAAAGGCCGTGCACCGCGCACCGTCAAGGTCGTCAAGGTATCGCCGAACGCGAGCCCCGTACGCCGCCCGAGGCCGGTCAAGGTCACGGTGCGCGGCAACGAACGCGTGACGGCAGGCGGCACCGTGAAGCGCGCGAAAAAGCGTCAGGCCAGCACGAAGCGGCCGTTCCAGGACAAGTAAGGCGCCCGTGCGGCACGGATGCCCGTGCCGCCCTGCCTCGTCGTTGCGCAACGAGCGACGGCGCGGCGCTCAGGCGTCGCGCGCCGGCAGACGCCAGATCAGCATCAGCCCCAGCACGCTCTCGACGAGATAGAACACGCTCGACACGCCGTGCAGCATCCCGAAGCGGCTCGCATACGGCGAATTCGCGATATCGGTGCCCGCCTCCATCGCGGCCACCCGCAGCGCGTTCATGAACGGCTGCAGCGCAAAATACCCGACCAGCACGCACACGACCATCGCCGCGACGATCCAGCGCACGCGGCGATATTCGGTGCTGCCGCGCCGCACCTGCTGATTCGACAACGCGAGCAGCAGCACGCCGCACACGACGCCGAGGATCGCCTCGATGCGGAACAGCTGGGCGGCGACCGAACCGGCCGTCATCCGCTCCAGCGTCTTGAACAGGACGGGTGCGACCGCATACCCGATCGTCAGCAGGCTGCCGACCCACACGGCCGACAGCAGACGGAACACGCGATGCGGCATCACGTCGCCCCGTTTCAGATGTAGCTGACCGAGATGATTTCGTACTCGCGCACGCCGCTCGGCGCCTGCACGGCCGCGACGTCGCCTTCGGACTTGCCGATCAGCGCGCGCGCGATCGGCGAGCTGACCGAGATCAGGCCGTGATCGATATCGGCTTCGTCGTCGCCGACGATCTGGTACTTGACGGTGTCGCCCGACTCGAGATCCTCGAGTTCGACCGTCGCGGCGAACACGACGCGGCCGTCGGCGTCGAGCACCGTGGGATCGATGATTTGCGCGGCGGACAGCTTGGATTCGAGTTCCGCGATGCGGCCCTCGATAAAGCCCTGTTTTTCCTTCGCGGCGTCGTATTCGGCGTTTTCGGAAAGATCGCCCTGTGCGCGGGCCTCCGCGATCGCGTTGATCACGGCCGGCCGCTCGACGGACTTGAGGCGCTGCAATTCATCGCGCAGTTGCTCCGCGCCACGCTTTGTCAACGGAATGGTGCTCATAAACGGCTCAATCGCTAAAAACGGCTATAAAAAAAATCACCGCGATTAAGCGCGCTTCCGATGCACTGGAAACACCGCCTAATCGCGGCACGTGTTGCTTCGACAGGTAACTGACTGCTTAGTTTAGGCGAGCGTGAAGACCTTGTAAATCATAGACTTCCAGATCCTTCAGGTAGCGCAAGCCTTCGACGGCCGCGCGCGCGCCCGACATCGTCGTGTAGTACGTGACCTTGTGCGCCTGCGCGCTCATGCGGATCGAACGCGAATCGGCGATCGCCTGGCGCGTCTCGTCGACCGTCGTGAACACGAGGGCGATCTCGCCGTTCTTGATCATGTCGACGATGTGCGGACGACCGTCCTTCACCTTGTTCACGACCTTCACCGGCACGCCGGCCGCTTCGATCGCGGCGGCCGTGCCCTTGGTCGCGACGATCGGGTAGCCGAGATCGTGCAGCATGCGCGCGACTTCGACGGCCTTCGGCTTGTCCGCGTCCATCACGGTCAGCAGCACCGTGCCCGACTCCGGCAGGCGCGAACCGGCCGCGAGCTGCGACTTGAACAGCGCTTCGCCGAACGTCTGGCCGACGCCCATCACTTCGCCGGTCGAGCGCATTTCCGGCCCGAGGACCGGATCGACGGTCGGGAACTTCACGAACGGGAACACCGCTTCCTTCACGCTGAAGTACGGCGGCTCGACTTCCTTCGTCACGCCCTGCTGCGCGAGCTTCTGGCCGACCATCGCACGCGCCGCGATCTTCGCGAGCGGCAGGCTGGTCGCCTTCGACACGTACGGCACCGTGCGCGATGCGCGCGGGTTCACTTCGAGCACGTAGATGATGTCCTGCTTCGAACCGTCCGCCTGCGGCACCTGCTGGATCGCGAACTGCACGTTCATCAGGCCGACCACGTTCAGCGCCTTCGCCATCGCGCCCGTCTGGCGCTTCAGTTCGGCAACGGTCTCCTTCGACAGCGAGTACGGCGGCAGCGAGCATGCCGAGTCGCCCGAGTGGACGCCCGCCTGCTCGATGTGCTCCATCACGCCGCCGATGAACACGGCTTCGCCGTCGCAGATGCAGTCGACGTCGCACTCGATCGCGTCGTTCAGGAAGCGGTCGAGCAGCACCGGCGAATCGTTCGACACCTTCACGGCCTCGCGCATGTAGCGCTCGAGGTCGCGCGGCTCGTGGACGATCTCCATCGCGCGGCCGCCGAGCACGTACGACGGACGCACGACCAGCGGATAGCCGATTTCGTCGGCCAGCGCGAGCGCTTCGTCTTCGGCGCGGGCGGTGCGGTTCGGCGGCTGGCGCAGGCCGAGGTCCTGCAGCAGCTTCTGGAAGCGTTCGCGGTCTTCGGCCGCGTCGATCATGTCCGGCGACGTGCCGACGATCGGCACGCCGTGCGCCTCGAGGTCGAGCGCGAGCTTCAGCGGCGTCTGGCCGCCGTACTGGACGATCACGCCGACCGGCTTTTCCTTGTCGACGATCTCGAGCACGTCTTCGAGCGTCAGCGGCTCGAAGTACAGGCGGTCGGACGTGTCGTAGTCGGTCGACACCGTCTCCGGGTTGCAGTTGACCATGATCGTTTCATAGCCGTCCTCGCGCATCGCGAGCGCCGCGTGCACGCAGCAGTAGTCGAACTCGATGCCCTGGCCGATCCGGTTCGGGCCGCCGCCCAGCACCATGATCTTCTTGTTCGTGGTCGGCTGCGCCTCGCACTCTTCCTCGTAGGTCGAGTACATGTACGCCGTTTTCGTCGCGAACTCGGCCGCGCACGTGTCCACGCGCTTGTAGACCGGGCGCACGTTCAGCTCGACGCGACGCTTGCGGACGTCTTCCGGCGTCGCGCCAAGCAGCTTCGCGAGGCGGCGGTCGGAGAAGCCGCTCTGCTTCAGGTAGCGCAGCTCGTCGAACGTCAGCGACGCGAGCGTGCGGCCCGACAGCGCCTTTTCCTTCAGGATGATCTGCTCGATCTGCTCGAGGAACCACGGGTCGATCGCGGTTTCCGCGAAGATTTCCTCGGCCGTCATGCCGATGCGGAACGCATCGCCGACGTACCAGATGCGGTCCGGGCCCGGCTCGTGGATCTCGATCGCGATCTCGTCGCGGTTGGTCGACTTCTCGTCGAGGCCGTCGACACCGACTTCGAGGCCGCGCAGCGCCTTCTGGAACGATTCCTGGAACGTGCGACCGATCGCCATCACTTCACCGACCGACTTCATCTGCGTGGTCAGGCGCGAATCGGCTTCGCGGAACTTCTCGAACGCGAAACGCGGGATCTTCGTGACGACATAGTCGATCGTCGGCTCGAACGACGCCGGCGTCTGGCCGCCGGTGATTTCGTTCTTCAGCTCGTCGAGCGTGTAGCCGACGGCCAGCTTCGCGGCAACCTTCGCGATCGGGAAGCCGGTGGCCTTCGACGCGAGCGCCGACGAACGCGACACGCGCGGGTTCATCTCGATGACGACCATGCGGCCGTCCTTCGGGTTGATCGAGAACTGCACGTTCGAGCCGCCCGTGTCGACGCCGATCTCGCGCAGCACCGCGAGCGACGCGTTACGCAGGATCTGGTATTCCTTGTCGGTGAGCGTCTGCGCCGGCGCGACCGTGATCGAGTCGCCGGTGTGCACGCCCATCGGGTCGAGGTTTTCGATCGAGCAGACGATGATGCAGTTGTCGGCGCGGTCGCGCACGACTTCCATCTCGTACTCCTTCCAGCCGAGCAGCGACTCTTCGATCAGCAGCTCGCGCGTGGGCGACAGGTCGAGACCGCGCCTGCAGATTTCCTCGAACTCTTCGCGGTTGTATGCGATGCCGCCACCCGAGCCGCCGAGCGTGAACGACGGACGGATCACGACCGGGTAGCCGCTGCCACCCGTCTCCGCCATGATCTGCGCGTGCACCTGGGTCGCTTCTTCCATCGAATGCGCGATGCCCGACTTCGCGGAGCCGAGACCGATCTTGGTCATCGCTTCCTTGAACTTCTGGCGGTCTTCGGCCTTGTCGATCGCTTCCGGCGATGCGCCGATCAGCTCGACGCCGAACTTCTCGAGCACGCCGTGGTGGTGCAGGTCGAGCGCGCAGTTCAGCGCGGTCTGGCCGCCCATCGTCGGCAGGATCGCGTCCGGGCGCTCCTTCTCGATGATGCGCGCGACGACTTCCCACGTGATCGGCTCGATGTAGGTCACGTCGGCCGTGTTCGGGTCGGTCATGATCGTCGCCGGGTTGCTGTTGACGAGAACGACCTTGTAGCCCTCCTCACGCAACGCCTTGCAAGCCTGCGCGCCCGAATAGTCGAACTCGCACGCCTGGCCGATGATGATCGGGCCGGCGCCGATGATGAGGATGCTCTTGATGTCTGTGCGTTTTGGCATGGCTTGTGAATTCAATAAGTAATCGTTGTCGTGGGTCGGCCGGCGGCGCTCAGCTCATGGTCGCGAGCGCCAGCTTCACCGAGAAACCGATGAACAGGCCGCCCACGCTGCTCGCCGCGCCTGCCGCGAGCTTGCGGCGGCGGCGGAAGTGCTCGGCGAGCCGCGCGCCCGCGAAGATCAGCGTGCTCAGGTACAGGACGCTCGCGCATTGCGCGATCGCCCCGAGCACGACGAACGACAGCGCGGGATGCGGGAATGCCGGGTCGACGAACTGGATGAAGAACGAGATGAAGAACAGGATGGCCTTCGGATTCAGCAGGCTCACGATCAGCGCTTTCCGGAACGGACGTTCGCCGTCGACCGCCTGCCGGGCCTCGACCGGCGCATCGCCGCGCGCGCGCAGCTTGCTCCACGCGCTGCGCAGCATCCCGGTGCCGATGTACAGCAGGTATGCGGCGCCGCCGTACTTGACGACGGAGAACAGCAGCGGGTTCGCCTTCAGCAGCGACGCGACGCCCGCGGCCGACAGCACCATCAGCACGGTATCGCCGACGAACACGCCGCAGGCCGCGCGATAGCCGGCCTTCACGCCGCGCTGCGCGGCGAGCGACAGCACGTACATCGAGTTCGGCCCCGGCAGCAGGATGATGAAGATCACGCCGAACACGTAGGTCCAGATATCCGTGATGCCGAGTGCGTGGCCGAACATGATGTGAATCTCCCGTTCTTCGGTTGCGTCGATGACGTTAGGCGGTGCGCTGCTTCGCCGCGTCCATCAGCGCGGTGAAACGGTCGAACAGGTAGCCGATGTCGTGCGGGCCGGGCGATGCTTCCGGGTGGCCCTGGAAGCAGAACGCCGGCTTGTCGGTCAGCTCGAAGCCCTGCAGCGTGCCGTCGAACAGCGACACGTGCGTCACGCGCGCGTTGGCCGGCAGCGAATCGGCGTCGACCGCGAAGCCGTGGTTCTGCGACGTGATCACGACACGGCCGTCGCCGAGATCCTTCACCGGATGGTTCGCACCGTGGTGGCCCGTCTTCATCTTCAGCGTCTTCGCGCCGACCGCGAGGCCCATGATCTGGTGGCCGAGGCAGATGCCGAAGGTCGGCACGCCGCGCTCGATGAATTCCTTGGTAGCCGCGATCGCGTAATCGCACGGCTCCGGATCGCCGGGGCCGTTCGACAGGAAGACGCCGTCCGGATTCAGCGCGAGCGCATCGGCCGCGCTGGCCTGGGCGGGCAGCACCGTCACGTGGCAGCCGCGCTCCGCGAGCATGCGCAGGATGTTGTACTTGACGCCGAAGTCGTACGCGACGACGCGGTACTTCGGCGCTTCCTGCATGCCGTAGCCGCCTTCGAGACGCCATTCCGTCTGCTTCCACTCGAACGGCTTCGTGGTCGACACGACCTTCGCGAGATCCATGCCGGCGAGGCCCTCGAACGAGCGCGCGAGTTCGATCGCCTTCGCTTCGTCGTCAGAGCCCGTCAGGATGCAGCCGCTCTGCGCGCCCTTGTCGCGCAGGATGCGGGTCAGCTTGCGGGTGTCGATGCCGGCGATCGCGACCACGCCTTCGTCGCGCAGGTAGTCGCCGAGCGTGCGGTCCATGCGGAAGTTCGACGCGAGCGTCGGCAGATCGCGGATGATCAGGCCGGCGGCATGGACTTTCGTGGCTTCGACGTCTTCGGCGTTGACGCCGACGTTGCCGATATGCGGATAGGTGAGCGTGACGATCTGGCGCGAGTAGCTCGGATCAGTCAGGATTTCCTGATAGCCGGTGATCGCGGTATTGAACACGACTTCGCCGATCGTATGGCCTTCGGCCCCGATCGAATAACCACGAAAGACCGTGCCGTCGGCGAGTGCAAGCAAGGCGGGAGAAAAAGACGGCAACACGGGAGGCTCCTTGGGGAACACCCTGCTGCCGACCTGTTTACCCTGCCGCGCAAGCGCCGCGCTGCGTGGGCGCGCGCGGTCGCTAGCTGGACGCGGCCTGCGTTGTCGAGACGCGAACCCGGCGCGTGGCGCACGAGGCTTCGCGGCATCGCCCGGCAGGCGGCGTGCGGCGGATGAACGGGATGAATGAGGTAGGCGCTAGGGTGCGAGGTTGATCAGCACAAACTTTCAAATTATAGCCTGAAAATGGGCCTATCTTCAATGGATATGGCCGTCCGATCGTGTGTGCGCCGCATTCGGCGGCGCAGCGCACCGTGCTGCGGCCCCGTTTCCGCAGCCGCCCCGCCTGCCAGCGTACCGCCGGATCAGTGCGCTTGGCCAGCGCCGCGCGCGGGCCACACGTACCAGACCGCGCTCGCGAGCTGCAGCGCGAGCAGCACGCCCCACGCGGTGAAGTGCGCGGCCGCGGGATAACGGCCGTCGACCGCCTGCCAGTGCGACAGCACCGCGCCGACGCCGATCTGGAACGCAAAGATCAGCAGGAAGATCACGAGCGTGAGCGTCGTGTTCGCGCGGCCGATCAGCTGGGCGGGAAAATGTCCGGCCATCACCGCGTAGGTCAGGATGCCCACGCCGCCGAACATCCCGTAGGCGGCCCACAGCATGGCGGGCGGCAACGGCACGCGCGCGACGATCGCGAGCTGCGTCGCGACGAACAGCGCCATGCCGATGCCGCAGGTGGCGTAGACCGACACGCCGCGCCGCTCGAGCACGCGCGCCGCCGCGCCGAAGCCGACGCAGCCGGCCATCATCGCGAAGCCGAGCACCGACACGAGGCGCGCGGCATGACGCGCATCGAACCCGCCGACATCGCGCAGATACGGGCCGACCCACAACGACTGCATCGCATAGAACACCCCCTGCGTGACGACGGAGAACGACGCAATCTTCCAGAACGCGCGGCTCGTCAGGATGTGCCACGTGCCCTTGAACTGACTGACGAGCCCGCCCTGGTGGCGCGCCTGCTGCACATCGGGCGCGCCGAAGCCGATCGACGCCGCGACGATCACCGTCAGCACCGCAAGGCCGAAACAGATCGCGCGCCAGCTCGCCCAGCCGAGCAGCCAGGTCAGCGGCGAACCGACCATCACGCCGCCGAGGCCGCCCACGGCCATCACGAGGCCGTTGACGAGCGGCAGCCGGCCGACCGGGAAATGCTGCGCGAGCGCCTTGAACGCCGCGCCGAGACACACCGACACGCCGACGCCGATCAGCAGCCGGCCGACCATCATCGCGCCGATGCCGTGCGCCGCGCCGAATACGGCCGCGCCGGCCGCCGCGAACAGCAGCATGCCGGCCGTCACGCGGCGCGGGCCGAAGTGGTCGAGCATCACGCCGGCCGGAATCTGCGCGCCCGCGAAGCCGAGGAAATAGAGGCTGGTGAGCAGGCCGAGATCGGCGGCCGACAGCCCGAGCTCGTGCGTGACGAACGGCGCGAAGCCCAGATTGACGCCGCGAAACACGTACGACACGAAATATCCGACCGAAAACAGCGCGAGCACCCTCACCTGCACCGACGACATCGCTTCCCCTTATTCGATGAAGACGCGCGACGCAGCGCCGATGCGCCGCGCACAAACGAAAACGCCGTCACCGAGGTGACGGCGTTTCGCCGAATTCGTCGGATGATAGCGCAATCGCGCGGGCCTCACTGGCCGCTACGCCGCGCGCGACGGCCGCGCTTACTTCTTCTTGCCCTTGTGCGCGGCGGTCTTGGCCGGCGCGGCTTTCGCGGGAGCGGCTTTCGCGGGAGCGGCAGCCTTCGCCGACTTCGCCGACGACTTGGCGGCGCCGCGTTTGCCGCCGTGCGACTTGCCGCCCACCGCCAGGCTCGCGCGCTCGATGTGCGCACCGGCAGCCGACGTCGCGATTCGCTCCGGACCGGGCTCCGCAGGCACCGAACGGCCGACCGGCACGTGCAGCACGAGCGCCTGGCCCGGCATCACGAGATCGCGGTGCGTACGGTTCCACGCCTTCAACTGGCCGACCGACACGCCGTAGCGGCCGGCGATCGCCGCCATCGACTGCTTGCGACGCACGCGGATCAGCATCTTGCGCGTATCGGGAACGTCCGGCTCCATCGCAAGCGCACCGTTTTCGGCGACATCGGCGCTGATGTCCTCGTCGTCGTCATCGCCGCGCGGCACGACGATCGTCGAACCGGGCTTCAAGCGCATGCCGGCCGGAATCTTGTTGACCGACATCAGCGTATCGGCGTCGACGCCGATCTTCTCGGCGATCGCGGCCGGGCGCGCACGCTCGCTGACCGTGTAGGTGGTCCACGACGACAGCTGGCCGCTATAGGCCTTCAGGCTCTTCTCGAACGCGGACGCGTTGTCGAACGGCAGCAGGATCTGCGGCTCGGTCGCGCCGAGGATCACGGGCTTCGAGAACGACGGGTTCAGCGAGCGGAACTCGTCGAGCGGCAGGTTCGCGAGCTTCGCGGCCACCGCCACGTCGATGTCGCGCGACGTCGTGACCGTCACGAAATACGGGTGGTTCGGGATATCGGGCAGCGCCAGGCCGTACTGCTGCGGGCTCGCGATGATGTTCTTCACCGCCTGCAGCTTGGGCACGTAGTTGCGCGTCTCGTTCGGCATCCGCAGGCTCTGGTAGTCGGTCGGCAGGCCGGCCGCCTGGTTGCGCGCGATCGCGCGCTGCACGTTGCCTTCGCCCCAGTTGTACGCGGCCAGCGCCAGATACCAGTCGCCGAACATGTCGTGCAGGCGGGACAGGTAGTCGAGCGCGGCGCTCGTCGACGCGAGCACGTCGCGGCGCTCGTCCTGCCACATGTTGCGCTTCAGGTTGTACGTGCGGCCGGTGCCGGGCATGAACTGCCACATGCCGGCCGCCTTCGCGACCGACAGCGCCTGCGGGTTGTACGCGGACTCGATGAACGGCAGCAGCGCGAGCTCGGTCGGCATGTGACGCGCCTCGAGTTCCTCGACGATGTGATACAGGTACTTCTGCGAGCGCTCGGTCATGCGCTGCACGTAATCGGGACGCTGCGTATACCAGGTCGTCTGCATGTCGACCAGATCGCTCTGCAGGTCGGGCATCTGGAAGCCGCGGCGGATGCGCGCCCAGAGATCGGAGTCTGCCGTGGTCAGATCGCCGACGGATTGCTTGTCGACGTCGACAGTTTCTTTGGCGGTGGCTGATTTACGGAGGTAGTTGGACGTCGCCTGCGAATCGGCGGCGTTGTTGGCGACAGGGGGCTGGCTCGCACAAGCGGCGAGTAGCAGCACCACCATCGCACTCAATATAAGTCGCATGAAAATCTCTGCTTCCGACGGCTGGAAATTGCAGGCGATACTACGGAAGTGCGTGCTTCACGTCAATAAAAACACCGAAAACTCAGCGAAATCCTACATTTGGAGCAATTTTTACAGACACCGCTTGAGCTTTGGAGTCCTCCGGAAAATCTCATCGGAACCGGTTTTTCCATTCGCGCATCAGCGTGAACGCGGCAAGACGATCCGTCACCGTTTCGTGCAGCTCGGCCTCGAGCGTCGCGTGGATCGCCGCGCTGTCGGCCCGCATGAACGGGTTGACGGCACGCTCGTGCGCGATCGTCGTGGGCAGCGTCGGCACGCCGCGTGCACGCAGCGCCTGCGCATCGTCACGCCACGCGGCGAGCGCCGCATTGCCCGGCTCGCACGCGAGTGCGAAGCGGATGTTCGACAGCGTGTATTCGTGTGCGCAATGCACGCGCGTGTCGCCCGGCAGCGCCGCGAGCGCGTCGAGCGAGGCGAGCATCTGCGCGGGCGTGCCTTCGAACAGGCGGCCGCAGCCGCACGAGAACAGCGTGTCGCCGCAGAACACGTGCGGCACCGCGTTGCCCTGCCCGGCCGCGCCCGGACCGGCCGTGCCTTGGCCGGCCGCCTGAAAGTACGCAATGTGGCCGCGCGTATGACCCGGCACGTCGAGCACGTCGAACACGACGGCCGGCGCGTCGAGCGTCACGCGATCGCCGCCTGCCAGCGGCCGCGTGACCACGCCGATCGCTTCGGCCGCGGGACCGTAAACAGGGAGCGGAGCATCGTCCGGTTGGCTATTACGCAGCGCCTCGACACCGCCGACGTGGTCGGCATGGTGGTGCGTGAGTAAAATAGCGGTCAACCGCCAACCTCGTTCGGCAAGAACCCGGCGTACGGGCGCGGCTTCACCCGGATCGACGGCGATCGCATCGCGGCCGTCCGAGACGAGCCAGATATAGTTGTCTTCGAATGCCGGAACCGGCACGTATTCCAGCTCGTTCATGGGCGCGCAATCATCGTTATGTCCGATCCACAAATTATAGACTGGCCCGCCTGGACCGACTCGCCGCCCGGCCGCTACGTGCTGGGCTGGGAACAGGCGCAGCTCGACCGGATCGTGTCCGACGTCTTCGGATTCCACGCGCTGCAGCTGGGCCTGCCGCAGCTCGACGCGCTGCGCGAGAACCGCATGCCGTATCGCGGCCTCGTGCTCGACCCGGCGAGCGGCGCGAGCGCGCCGTATCAGTATCCGTGGGCGCGCGAAGCGCACACGGCAAGCCATGCGCCCGCCGATCGCAGCACGACCTGGTGCGACCTGCTCGACCTGCCGTTCGAATCGCAGAGCGTCGACCTGATCGTGATGCCGCACACGCTCGAATTCACGTCCGACCCGCACCGCCTGCTGCGCGAGGCCGAGCGCGTGCTGATGCCGGAAGGCCAGCTCGTGATCACCGGCTTCAACTCGCTGAGCCTGTGGGGCATGCGGCAATCGTTCGGGCGCATGGCGAACCGCCCGTTCGTGCCGGCCACGCGCGACCAGATCGCGTTCATCCGGCTCAAGGACTGGATCAAGCTGCTCGGTTTCGACCTCGAACGCGGCCGTTTCGGCTGCTACCGGCCGCCGCTCGCCACCGACCAGTGGCTGGCCCGCTACGGCTTCATGGAGGCCGCCGGCGACCGCTGGTGGCCGATCTTCGGCGCCGTCTACATGGTGACGGCCGTCAAGCGCGTGCGCGGCATGCGCCTCGTCGGCCCGATCAAGATGAAGAAGCCCGTGCTCGCACCGGGCCTGACGCCGGCGGCCTCCCCGACCACTCACCAAGAACGTTCATGACAATCGACACCATCGACATCTATACCGACGGCGCCTGCAAGGGCAACCCCGGCCCCGGCGGCTGGGGCGCGCTGCTGCGCTACGGCGACAAGGAAAAGGAACTGTTCGGCGGCGAGCCGAACACGACCAACAACCGCATGGAGCTGATGGGCGTGATCGCCGCGCTCGAAGCGCTGAAGCGGCCGTGCCGCGTGATCGTGCATACCGACTCGCAATACGTGCAGAAAGGCATCAGCGAGTGGATCCACGGGTGGAAGAAGAAAGGCTGGGTCACCGCGGCGAAGACCCCGGTGAAGAACGCCGACCTGTGGAAGCGGCTCGACGCGCTCGTCGCGCAGCACGAGATCGAGTGGCGCTGGGTCAAGGGCCACGCGGGCCATCCCGAAAACGAACGCGCGGACGCGCTCGCGAATCGCGGCGTCGAATCGCTGGCCGCGTAAACGCCGGCCGCCCTCTCCCGTTTTTCTTGCTTTTCCCGACATGCGCCAGATCATTCTCGATACCGAAACCACCGGCCTGAACGCCCGCACGGGCGACCGCCTCATCGAAATCGGCTGCGTCGAGCTGCTGAACCGGCGGCTCACCGGCAACAACCTGCACTTCTACGTGAACCCCGAACGCGACAGCGATCCGGGCGCACTGGCGGTGCACGGCCTCACGACCGAATTCCTGAGCGACAAGCCGAAATTCGCGGAAGTCGCCCACCAGATCCTCGATTTCGTGAAGGACGCCGAGCTGATCATCCACAATGCGCCGTTCGACCTGGGCTTCCTCGACGCCGAATTCGCGCGGCTCGGCCTGCCGCCGTTCACCGAGCATTGCGGCGGCGTGATCGACACGCTGGTGCAGGCCAAGCAGATGTTCCCCGGCAAGCGCAACTCGCTCGACGCGCTGTGCGACCGTTTCGGCATCAGCAACGCGCACCGCACGCTGCACGGCGCACTGCTCGACTCGGAGCTGCTCGCCGAGGTGTATCTCGCGATGACGCGCGGTCAGGACAGCCTCGTGATCGACATGCTCGACGACGCGAGTGT
Source organism: Burkholderia sp. AU17457 (assembly GCF_002223255.1). Classification (NCBI taxonomy): domain Bacteria; kingdom Pseudomonadati; phylum Pseudomonadota; class Betaproteobacteria; order Burkholderiales; family Burkholderiaceae; genus Burkholderia; species Burkholderia sp. AU17457. The sequence goes on along the minus strand of NZ_NKFB01000003.1, from coordinate 800,640 downwards.
CGGCGGCGGCGCGGCGAATGGCCAGCGCGTGTCGCTCGCCGCGCTCGACCTGCCCGTGGTGGCCGCGAGCGACGACGAGCTGGCCGCGCACCAGGCTCAGCTCGACGAGCTCGACAAGTCGGTCAAGGGTACCTGCGTGTGGCGCCAGTCCGCCGACACGGATACCGCCGAAGCGGCGTAATACCCCGCAACCCGCGTTGCGGCCGCGCTCATGCGCGCGGCTGCAGCGCGATGACGGCCATCCCGCCGAGCGCGAGCACCGCGCCGGCCACGTCCCAGCGGGTCAGCGCGACGCCGTCGACCACCCGCAGCCAGATCAGCGCCACCGCGATGTACACGCCGCCGTACGCGGCATACGTGCGTCCCGCCGCGCTTGGGTGCAGCGTCAGCAGCCACGCGAACAGCGCGAGCGACAGCGCGGCCGGCACCAGCAGCCAGGCCGGGCGCCCGGCCTTCAGCACGAGCCACGGCAGGTAGCAGCCGACGATTTCGGCCAGCGCGGTAGCGGCGAACAGCGCCGCGATCCTCGTCAATTCGGTCATCCGGTTCCTCGCGAATTCTGCCCCGTCGCGGCGGACCGCATGCCCGCGCCGCGCGCCGCCGATCATACCCGAGCGGGCCCGCCCGGATGCCCCGCCAGACGGGCGGTTCCGGGCAATTTGCACGATCGTCCGTCATCGTGCTATCATGTCGCCTGTTTCAACATTCAATCTCTGTCTTTTCGATTTTGAGAGAAGTCCGTCCGCACACTGCGGGCCGGTGCCTCGATCGAAATTGCATCCACAGGAAAGCCCGCCCGACAGGCCCGCTTTTCTCGTTTCGTTGCCCCTCCGGGGCGTTGCCGGAACGCCGGACATCTCGTCCGCACCGGCATCCGCCGCTTGCATCACGCGGCCCATTCTTCATGAGCGCACTGTCGCGACGGCCCATCGGGCCCGCGTCGAAGCAGCCCCTCGGCCCTTTGCTGCCCCCTGCGCAGTAAGTGCTTAAAGGTCTGCCCCGACGCGCAGCACACGACACCGCGCTCGCCGGCAAACCGTGTCGGACGGCCCCGCCCGTTCCGGCGCTGTCAAAGGAGTGCATGACCTTGACCGCAACACACGTCAGCCCGACCGCTGTCTCTTCCCCCGCTTCGTCGTCCGGCGAAGCCCCGCTCGCCGCGGACGACATCACCGTCGTCGACCAGAGCCTGCTCAAGCGCGCCGTCAGCGCGATGGCCATCGGCAACGCGATGGAATGGTTCGACTTCGGCGTCTACAGCTATATCGCCGTCACGCTCGGCAAGGTGTTCTTCCCGTCCAGCAGCCCGTCCGCGCAGCTGCTCGCGACCTTCGGCACGTTCGCGGCCGCGTTCCTCGTGCGTCCGCTCGGCGGCATGGTGTTCGGCCCGCTCGGCGACCGCATCGGCCGCCAGCGCGTACTCGCCGCGACGATGATCATGATGGCCGTCGGCACCTTCGCGATCGGGCTGATCCCGAGCTACGCGTCGATCGGCATCATGGCCCCGATCCTGCTGCTCGTCGCGCGCCTCGTGCAGGGCTTTTCGACCGGCGGCGAATACGGCGGCGCGGCGACCTTCATCGCCGAGTTCTCGACCGACAAGCGTCGCGGATTCATGGGCAGCTTCCTCGAATTCGGCACGCTGATCGGCTATGTGCTGGGCGCGGGCGTCGTCGCGCTGCTCACCGCGTCGCTGTCGCAGGAAGCGCTGCTGTCGTGGGGCTGGCGCGTGCCGTTCCTGATCGCCGGGCCGCTCGGCCTGATCGGACTGTACATCCGGATGAAGCTCGAGGAAACGCCCGCGTTCAAGCGCCAGGCCGAAGCGCGCGAAGCGCAGGACAAGGCCGTGCCGAAGACGCGCTTCCGCGAGACGCTGCTGCGCAACTGGCGTGCCCTGCTGCTGTGCGTCGGCCTCGTGCTGATCTTCAACGTGACCGACTACATGGTGCTGTCGTACCTGCCGAGCTTCATGTCGTCGACGCTGCACTTCGACGAATCGCACAGCCTCGTGCTGGTGCTGATCGTGATGGTGCTGATGATGCCGATGACGCTGTACGCCGGCCGCCTGTCGGACAAGGTCGGCCGCAAGCCGGTGATGCTCGCCGGCTGCGTCGGCCTGCTGGTGCTGTCGATCCCGTCGCTGATGCTGATCCACACGGGCACCACGGCATCCGTGTTCGGCGGCCTGCTGATCCTCGGCGTGCTGCTGTCGTGCTTCACCGGCGTGATGCCGTCGGCGCTGCCCGCGCTGTTCCCGACCGAGATCCGTTACGGCGCGCTCGCGATCGGCTTCAACGTGTCGGTGTCGCTGTTCGGCGGCACGACGCCGCTGGTGACCGCGTGGCTCGTCGACGTGACGCACAACCTGATGATGCCCGCGTACTACATGATGGGCGCCGCGCTGATCGGCATCGTGTCGGTCGTCGCGCTCGCCGAAACCGCGCGCCAGCCGCTGAAGGGCTCGCCGCCGGCCGTCGCGACGCGCCGCGAAGCGCACCAGCTCGCGCGCCAGTTGCGCGACGAGGACGACGACTCGGAAATCTACGGCGTCGCGACACCCGCACGCGCATGAGCGTCGCTCAATGAAAAAGCCCCGGCCGAAGCCGGGGCCCGATCGAACCCGATCCGCCCGACCGGCTTGCGCCGGCCGGGCTTTTTTCATTCAGTCGACGTGCGCGTTCATGCCTGCGCTTCGCAGTGACGGCAGAAGATCAGCGCGCGCGACCGCGACACGGCCGCCTGCGCACCGCGCGCCGCGACGATCATCCCGACCTGGCCGAGATTGAAATCGCGCTCGACCATCAGCTGCGTGAGCCCGGCAAGCGCCAACACGACGGACGGGTGGTACAGGCTCGATTCGATCAGGGCTTTCATCATCGGCTCCATCTGGCAATGCGTGATTTGATGGAGTGGATTCTAGGGATCGGTCGCCTCCGGATAAACAGCGCGAATGCGAAGTCACTTGTCAGCGGCCGAGAACAATCGGCAGCGGCTTGCCGGACCAGGGCCAGCGGCGTGCGATCGCCCGGCGGGCCGCTTCAAAAGCTAGGCGAGCGGCGTCTCGACGAAGGCCGGCAGCGCTTCCGCCCGCGCGGAATGCGCGGCGAGCGCCGGATAACGGGCCGGATCGATCCGCGCCAGCATCGGGTACCCGGCCGCCATGAATTGCGTGAAGCGCCACGCCACCGCGACCGTCACGTCCGACTGCAGCAGTCGCGCGCCGCCGAACCAGCCGTTCGCGGCCGCGACCAGCGGCTCGAGTGCGCCGTATGCGCCTTCGAGCTGGCCCAGCACGCGTTCGATCCACGGTTCGTGCTGCCTGTCCGTCGGCCGCAGCGCCTGCTCGTAGACGACCTGCACGGTTTTCTCGGCGGCGGCCAGCGCGAATCCGATCGGCACCAGCGCGCGCAGTCGGGCATCGACGGCGTCGGGCAGCAGGCGCCGCTCCGGCGCGGCGAGATGATCGAGATAGTCGACGATCAGCGACGAATCGATCAGCGTCGCGCCGCCGTCGGTCACGAGCGTCGGCGCCTTGACGACCGGGTTGACCCGCCTGAACTGCTCGACATGACGAAATACCGAGATCGACTCGTGTTCGAACGGCAGGTCGAGCAGCTTCGCCGAAATGGCGACGCGGCGCACGAACGGGGAATCCAGCATGCCGATCAGCTTCATCGCGAACGCTCCGCTTACGGGGATGGGACCGACGACTGTAGCAGCGTCGCGCGGCGGCGCCTAGGGTCTGTTCACGCCAATAACGGCCCCTTGCGTGCCCGCGCGCTTGACGCGCATCAGCGAGCCGCGTATCGGGCTCGCACTGCCCGCCCCCTGCGACCATAATGCAGATTCACGCTCCTTCCGCCCCAGGGTCCGCCATGTGGTATGCCGTCGTCGAGCAGCAGCGGGAATGGATGCGCGCGTGGCGCGCAGCGACGCGATACGCGTTCGACGCATGGCCGGCGGCGTCGCTGCCGCATGCCGCGTCGTCGTGCTACGACGACCTGTTCGAACCGCTGCTCGGGCCGCAGGCCGCGCCGCCGGGCTTCGACCTCGCGTGGCCCGACGTCGGCGAGCAGGTCGTCGCGCATACGCCATTTTGCGACTTGCGGCGTTTCGCGCATGCCGACGCGCGCCGTACGGTGCTGCTGTGCGCGCCCCTCGTCGGGCACGCGGCCGTGATGATGCGGGAAACCGCCGAAACGCTGCTCGCCGATGGCGACGTCTGCGTGACCGACTGGCGCAATGCGCGCGACGTGCCGCTCGCGGCAGGCCGCTTCGGGCTCGACGAGTACGTCGCGATGCTCGACGGCTTCGTCGACGCGCTCCAGCACGACGATCGGCCGCTGCACGTCGTCGCCGTGTGTCAGGCGACCGTGCCCGCGCTCGGCGCGCTCGCGTTGCGGGCCGCTCGCGGCCTTGCGCCGCCCGCGAGCATCACGCTGATCGGCGGCCCGCTCGATGCGCGGCTGAACCCGAGCGCGCTCGGCGCCGCAGCGGCCGCCCATTCGCTCGACTGGTGCCGGCGCCATCTGATCGACATCGTGCCGCCCGGCTTCGCGGGACACGGCCGCCACGTGTTCCCGACCTACCTGCAACAGGGCGAGATCGCGCTCCTGTATCCGCAACGCTTCCTGACGCTGATCGAGACCTACGCGCTGGCCGCTTCCCGCTTCGACATGGCCGGGCTCGCCGACGCACGGCGGGCGCTGCGTGAATACACCGCGCTGCTCGACATGCCGGCCGACTATTTTCTCGATACGGTCGACGTCGTGTTCCAGCGCATGCTGCTCGCGACCGGTGCGTGGCACGTGCGCGGCCGGCGCGTCGAACCCGCCGCGTTGCGCGACGTCGCGCTGCTGACCGTCGAAGGCGCCCGCGACGCGGTCACGGGCGCCGGCCAGACGCATGCGGCGCTCGACCTGTGCAGCGGCCTCCCGGCCGATGCGCGCCATCGCGTCGACGTCGACGATTGCGATCACTACGGGCTGTTCACGGGGCCACGCTGGCACGGCAACGTCCATCCGGCGATGCAGCGCGTGTTCGCGCAGGCGGAAACCGGCCGACCGCGCCCGCGCCGGAACCGTCGGACGTGACGACGCGTCAGGGGCGCGCCGCGTCGAGCAGCGCGCGCACCTCGTCGTCGCTCGTCTGCTCGAAGCGCGCGTAGAACTGGCTGATCCCGAGAAGCCGCGCCGGCTGCGACACCGCGACGAATGCGTCGGCCAGGCCGTCGAACGCATGCGCCGCGCCCGCCGGCGCGACCGGCACCGCCGCGACGATGCGCGCCGGGCGGCGCTCGCGCAGCGCCTGCAGCGCGACGCGCATCGACGCGCCGGTCGCGACACCGTCGTCGACGACGATCGCGATGCGTCCGTCCACCGCCAGCGGCGGCGCCGCGCCGCGGTACAGCGCTTCGCGGCGTTGCAGTTCGGCCGTCTCGCGCGCGATCACGTCGGCGAGTTGCGCATCCGATACATCCATCGCGCGGATCACCGAACGCTGCAGATGGGTCGCGCCGCCCGTCGCGATCGCGCCCATCGCGAGCTCGGGGTCGAACGGCACGCCGAGCTTGCGCACGACCAGCACGTCGAGCGGCGCGCGCAGCGCGCACGCGACCGGATACGCGACGGGCACGCCGCCGCGCGGCAGCGCGAGCACGACGACATCGGTTCGCCCCGCGTATTCGCGCAACGCGTCGGCCAGCTGGCGGCCGGCATCGGCGCGATCGGCAAAACTGCTTTCGATCACGATCGGCTCCCTGCCGTTGCGCCGGGCGCGCGCAACCCGCGCCGACGCCTGTCAACGAGCATGGTTCATCGATCGCGTCGATGCAAGCAGGGTCATACCGGCGCGCGACGCGCCGCGGGAAAGGATCAGAGACCGGCGGCCTGCCGGTACAGCCGCCAGAACGACTGCGCGTAGGACTGCGCGAGTTCGGGCGCGCGCCGGAACACGTTCACCGTGTCGGCGTGCTCGGCCGCGCCGTCGGACAACGTCGTCAGCGCGACGCTGTCGTCGACGATCACGAAACGCGACGCGGGGCCGCCGTGCCGCGAATCGATCGCGACGTCGATGCCCGCCGATTTCAGATAGCCGGCGCCACTGTATTTGCCCGCACGCGGCGAACGTACGAGCACGACGCGCACCTCGACACCCCGTGCGCGAGCCGCCCGCAGCGCGCTCGCGACGGCCGGCGGCACCTGCGTATAGCCGGCCAGCAGCACGCGGCGCTGCGCCTGTTCGATCAGATCGACGGTCGCGTCGGCCGCCGCGTTGTCATACGAAAAGTACGTGCCGACCGATGCGGCATCGGACGGAATCTGGCTGGCGTGGACGCTCGTCGCGCAGCAGAACGCGGCGAGCAAGAAGGCGGCTGGTCTCATGGCGGGCGCCATTGTAGCGACGCCAATTCGCATGACAAGAGGCGGCTGCGACGCTGCTGCGCCGACGCAACACACAGTACGGAACAGGTGCCCGGCCGCTGTGTTTCGAGCCGGGTTCCGACCCGTCGATCAGCCGGCCGCGACGCGCGCAAGCCAGCTCGTCACGCCGTCGACGGAACGGAAGTCCGCGAGGCTGCGCGCGGGCAACGCGGGATACGCGCCACCGGCCATCTCGGCCAGCGCGCGCCCGGGGCCGAGTTCGAGAAACGCGGTCGCGCCGGCCTCCACGCATGCGGCAAGACAGGCCGCCCATTCGACCGGCTCCGCGATCTGCCGCGCGAGCTTGTCGAGGCCCGCGTCGACATCGAGTACGGACGCGCCATCGATCCCCGAGAACAACCGGGTGCCGGGCAACGGCCGGCGCACGCGCGTCGCGGCCAGCGTCGCGCGAAATGCCGGCACGGCCGCCGCCAGCCGACGCGTATGCGACGCGATCCGCACGCACACGGGCGCGACACGCAGCGCGCCGGCGCGCGCCGCGTCGTCGGCCACGGCGTCGACATCGGCCTGCCGCCCGGCGACCACGAACGCGTCGCCGGGGTTCGCGATCGCGATGGCCGCGTCGCGACCGTCGCACAGCTGCGCCAGTTGCGCCCGCGTCAGGCCGCGCACGAACGCCATCCGCTCGTCGCCGCCGCTCACGGCATCCATCTCGCGTGCACGCGCATCGGCCAGGTCGAGCGCATCGTGCGGGTCGATCATCCCCGCGACGCTCCACGAGCCGACCTCGCCGACGCTGTAGCCCGCGACGCAGCGCCGGCGCGGCCACGCCGCATCGAGCAGCGCGGCCGCCGCGAGCGCCTGGAGCGTGCAGAGGATCTGCGCGACCCGGTTTTCCTGCAGCGCGTCGGGCCCGGCCTGCCGGACCCACGTGCGCGGATCTTCGCCGAGCAGCCGGACCGCATGCGCGAACAGTGCGTCGGCCTGCGGCGCCGATCCGGTCAGATCGAACATGTCGGCGCGCTGCGCGCCTTGCCCCGAGCACAGGATGGCCAGCGTCATCGCGCATGCCCTTCGGCTTCGAGCGCATCGACGAATACGCTCATCGCGAGCAGGTCGGCCGCGCCGCCCGGGCTCAGCCGGCGCGCCACGAACGCACGATGCGCGGCCGCCGCGCGCAGCCGCCAGTCGCGCGCCCGCACGCCGCCGCGCGCGACGAACGCACGGGCGGTCGCGCGGGCGAAATCGAGGCCGTCCCGGCCGCCCCGGTGCAGCAGATTCGTGTCGTCGAGCGCGGCGATCAGCGCAAAGCACGCGGCGACGCGCGCGGCTTCCGGATCGCCCGGCAGATCGCGCCGTGCGCGGCGCAGCGCGGGCAGTCCGATCGCATACACGGTCGGGAAGCCGTCGGCGGCCTCGCGACGCGCACCGCCGACACCGTAGCGGCGGCTCGCGCGCTCGCCGTGGCTGTCCGGCAAACGCGGGCCGCCGAGGATCTCGACGCCCCAGCGGCGCGACACGAACGCACCGAGCGTCGTCCCGGCCGGCATCGCGCCCGGCATCGCGCGCCGGCCGGCGGCCGCGCACAGCAGCCCGAGGCCGAAGATCGCGCCACGATGCGTATTGACGCCGCCGGTCGCGGCGAGCATCGCGTGCTCGGCACGCAGGCCGATCTTGCGCAGCACGGCCATGTCGGCGTCGCGTGCGCCCGCGTCGGCGAGTTCCGCGAAGTACGGCCGCAGCACGGCGGCGCTGCGCGCGAACGTCGCGGCATCCATGTCCGCGTGACTGCCGGTGTCGACGTGACTGACGAGGCCCGGCTTCGGATAGGTGTCGATCTCGAGCACGAGGCTGCGCTCGGCCAGCGCGGCGACGCGCTCGGCAGCCGACGGCACCGCCACGCGGCACGCACTCCGGGCGCTCATGCCGTGCCTCCGATGAATGCATCGGCGCGCATCAATTCGACGGCCATCGCGGTCTTCACCGCGACTTCGGGCAACCGCGCGTGCAGTTCGCGCCAGTTGACGCCAGCGCCGTCGTCGCGCAGCAGTTCGCCGTCGATGCGCATCGGCGCGTGCGCGTCGATCGCCGCAAGACCGTCGAGCAGCGGCGCGAGCGACGCGGCGTCCGGCAGCGGGAACACGATGTCGAGATCGGACGATGCGCTCAGGTACGGCTCGCCGGTCAGCGCCTGCCAGGCGAGGCTGCCGAACACGCGGCCCTGCGCGCCGCAGCGCGCGCCGAGCGCATCGAGCTCGCGCAGCGGCGCATGCCACGCGGCGGGCGCGGCGGCGAGTACGTCCGCCAACGCAGGCAGCGGGCCGACCGTCGCGAGCGCGTCGGCGGCCACGTTCAGCGCGATGCGCCGCTTGCCCGCCGACGGCGGCAGCGGCAGGCCGAGCGGCACGCGACCGGCATCGGCTTCATCCGGCGACGCGCGACGCACGATCAGCGGCCACCCGCGTTCGGCCCATGCGCGCAAGAACGACTCGCCCGCGAGCGCGGGATCGCGGGCAAAGGCCGCGTCCCACCCGGCCGCCGTCAGCGTGACGAGCGTGTGGCGGCGCAGCGGCAGCTCAGCGTGCGGCACGCGCGAGTGCCTCGACGCGGGCGGCGACGTCGGTCGCGACCGGCCGGCCGCGCGCCGCGCGCCGATCGACGCGCTCGGCCGGCTTGCCGAGCCACTCGCCGACCTGTGCGTCGAGCGCGTGGGACGGATCGAGCACGGCGTCGACGGCGCCCATCTTCACGAGGTTGTCGAGCCCCGGCGCGAACACCGCTGTCGAACGCGCCATCTCCTTCAGCACGTCGATCGGCAGCTTGGTGACGCGCGACATCGACGGCAGGTCCATCACCTCGGGCTCGGCGCCCGGCACCGCGAGCAGCGTGCGGGTCGCGAGCGCGGTCGCGATGAACGCGCCCGCGGCCGTGTGACCGTACAGCACGCCGATCGTCCGGTGCCCGGCGAGATCCGCATGCATCAGGCACTTCGCGAGATGCGACAGCCCCTCGTTCAGGCCGAGCAATTCGTCGCGCTTGCTCATCCGCTGGCTGTCGCTGTCGACCAGCACGACGATCGGCGTATCGCCGCCGCGCGCGACCGTGTCGAGCACGCGCGACGCGAGCGTCAGCGCCTCGTCGATGCCGAACGGCAAGCGGTCGGTCACACCGATCACGTCGACGCGCGTGCCGGCCAGTTCCGCGTGGCCCGTCAGCAGGCCACCATTGCGCGCAATCGAATGGCCTCGGGGAAACAGCGAGTTCAGTACTTCATCGAGCGTCATGCCGCGGCTCCTGCAGTTGATCGGCGAGCTTCGCAAATTCGTCGTCGGGCATCCCGGGGATCGCTTCCGGCGCGTCGGCCCCGAGCATGCGCCACACGTCGAGCGCATCCTTGCAGCCGCCGAACCGTTCGACCCGCGCGTCGAGACGCGCCTGCTCCGCGCGCAGCATCGCCGCATCGAACGTCGGCGCGCGATCGATCAGGTCGAGCGCCGCCGCGCGGAACGCGTCCGGCGTATCGGCCACGTACCGATCGGCACCGCCGATCAGCCGCCGGTGCTTGCCGCCCATCGTGCGCCAGATCAGCGCGCGATCCTTGGAGTCGAATTCCTCGACGCCGCGATTGGTCTCGATCACTTCAGGCCCCGACACGCTGATGCGCCCCTGCTCCGACACCGCGAGCGCCGAACAGCACGCGGCGAGCAAGCCGCCGCCGCCGTAGCAGCCCGCGCGGCCGCCGATCAGCCCGATCACCGGCACGCCGGCCGCACGCGCTTCGACGAGCGCGCGCATGATCTCGGCGATCGCGAGCTCGCCCGCGTTCGCTTCCTGCAGCCGCACGCCGCCCGTATCGAACAGGATCAGCACCGGCTTGCCGACTTCACGCGCGGCACGCAGCAGCCCGGTGAGCTTCGCGCCGTGCACTTCGCCGAACGCGCCGCCCATGAAACGGCCTTCCTGCGCGGCGACGAACACCGACTTGCCGTCGAGCCGGCCGTGGCCGACCACCATCCCGTCGTCGAACTGCTGCGGCAGGCCGAACAGCGGCAGGTGCGGGCTCGTCACGCGTTCGGCCGGCCCGAGGAATTCGCCGAAACTGCCCGCGTCGAGCAGCCCGTCGATACGCTGCCGCGCCGATGCTTCGTACCAGCTCGCCGCATTCGCGACGAACGCCGGTGCGTCGTGGATCGTGTCGCTCATCATGCATCCCCCTCGATCGCGCGCACGGCCTGCGCGAGCCGCAGCGACACCATGTCGGGCCGCGCGCCGCCGTCGTTGATCGACAGCTTCAGGCCGCCCGGCGTGCGCCGTTCGACGAAATCCGACACGACCGCCTGCCAGACCGCGCCGAACCCGACGGCCGCGGTGCGGATGTCGATCTCGCATTCGTTGCCCGGCAGCACGCGCTCGACGAGCACCTCGAGATTGCCGGACGCGACCACGCCGACGAGCGCCGCGGCCCGTTCGCCCTTCGCGCGTTCGCGCGCGGTGAAGCGATAGTTCAACTGTTCCATGCCCCTCTTCCTCACCAGTTGCGGAACCGGGCCGGCGGCGCATAGAGCCCGCCCGACCAGTGCACGAGATCCTTGATCGAACGCGCGGCGAGCCAGCGGCGGTCGGCGTCGAGCGGATCGATGCCGAGATCCTCCGGGCGGCGGATCACGCCGCGCTCGCGCAGCCGTTCGACCATCTTCCGGTCGCGGCCGCGGCCGACGTCCGTATAGCCGGCGACGCCGCGGATCGCGTGCTCGCGTTCGTCCTTGTCGCGGCACATCAGCAGGTTCGCGATGCCCTCCTCGGTGACGATGTGCGTGACGTCGTCGCCGTAGACCATGATCGGCGCGAGGTCGAGCTGCAGCTTGTCGGCAAGCTTCAGCGCGTCGAGCTTCTCGACGAACATCGGCACGTTCTTGTCGCCGAACGTCTCGCCGATCTGCACGACCAGCTTGCGGCCGCGCCGCAGCGCCGCCGGCGTGTCGGGGTCGGCTTCCGCGCCGGCCTTCAGCCACGGCTCGCTCGGATGGCGCCGGCCGCGCGCGTCGCTGCCCATGTTCGGCGCGCCGCCGAAGCCGGCGATGCGCTCGGCGGTGACCGTCGACGAATGGCCGGACAGGTCGATCTGCAGCGTCGAGCCGATGAACATGTCGCACGCATAGAGGCCGGCCGTCTGGCAGAACGCGCGGTTCGAGCGCAGCGACCCGTCGGGGCCCGTGAACCACACGTCGGAGCGCGCGCGGATGTAGTCGTCCATCCCGACCTCGGAGCCGAAGCAGTGGATCTGCTCGACCCAGCCCGATTCGATCGCGGGAATCAGCGTCGGGTGCGGATTGAGCGCCCAGTGCGTGCAGACCTTGCCCTTCAGCCCGAGCTTCGCGCCGTAGGTCGGCAGCAGAAGCTCGATCGCGGCGGTGTTGAAGCCGATCCCGTGGTTCAGGCGCTTGATCCCGTACGGCTCGTAGATGCCCTTGATCGCGAGCATCGCGGTGAGGATCTGCGTCTCGGTGATCGCGGCCGGATCGCGCGTGAACAGCGGCTCGACGTAGAACGGCCGGCCGGCCTCGACGACGAAATGCACGCGGTCGCCCGGGATGTCGACGCGCGGCACCTTGTCGACGATGCGGTCGACCTGCGCGATCACGATGCCGTCCTTGAACGCGGTGGCTTCGACGACGGTCGGCGTGTCCTCGGTGTTCGGGCCCGTGTACAGGTTGCCGTCGCGATCGGCGCTCACGGCCGCGATCAGCGCGACCTGCGGCGTGAGGTCGATGAAGTAGCGGGCGAACAGCTCGAGATAGGTATGCACCGCGCCGAGCGCGATCTTGCCGCCGAACAGCAGCTTCGCGATGCGCTGCGACTGCGGGCCCGAATACGCGAAGTCGAGACGCGTCGCGATGCCGCGCTCGAACACGTCGAGGTGCTCGGGCAGCACGACGCCCGACTGCACCATGTGCAGGCCGTGGATCTTGGCGCTGTCGACGTCGGCGAGCGCGGTGGCGAGCAGATCGGCCTGCTTCTGGTTGTCGCCTTCGAGGCACACGCGGTCGCCGGGCCGCAGCACCGCTTCGAGCAACGCGACGGTGTCGCGCGCGTCGACCCGCTTGCCCTGCGCGTACGCCGCGCCGGCCGCGACGCGTGCATCGCGCGCCTGCCGCGCGTGATTCCATCCGGTCATGAACAGTTCTCCGCTTCGATGGTTCAGCGGCATTCTAAGCCTGGCGCCGCCGCCGATTGATGATGTTGCAGAATGCGACTCAGAGGACGCCGCGATGGATGCGGCCCGCACGCGGGCCGCGTCGCATTGCCCTACGCGCCGACCAGCGCGCGCGTCGTGAAGAACAGCAGCGACGGCCCGAGCAGGCAGCCGACGCCGGTGTGGAACGTCGCAACCAGCGCGCCGTACGGCACGAGCCGGCGATCGGTCGCGGCGAGCCCCGCGCTCACGCCGCTGACGGTGCCGGCGAGGCCGCCGAAGATCATCGCGGAGCGCGGCGTCTTCAGGCCCATGAAGTTGGCCGCGACCGGCGTGCCGACCATCACGATGATCGCCTTCACGAGCCCCGTCGCGATGCTGAGCGCGATCACGTCGGAGCTCGCGCCGATCGCCGCGCCCGTGACGGGCCCGACGATGTAGGTGACGGCGCCCGCGCCGATCGTCGTCATGCTGACCGCGTCGGTATAGCCGAACGCGCGCGCGACGCACGCACCGACGATGAACGGCAGCACGGTGCCGAGCAGCAGCGACACGACGCCGACGAGCCCGGCCTTGCGCGCCTCGGTCGGCTGCACTTCGAACGCGGTCGCGACGATCGCGAAATCGCGCAGCATCGCACCGCCCATCAGGCCGATGCCGGCGAACAGCTTGACGTCGGCCAGCCCCTTCTCGCCACCGGTGAAGGCGCCGCCGACGTAGGCGAGCACGAGGCCGATCACGATCGCGATCGCCGAGCCGTGCACGCGGCCGAACGTGAGCTTGCGCGACGCGATCGACGACAGCCACATGATCAGGCCGACCAGCGCGAACGACGCGACGAGCCCGTTGTGGGCGACGGTTTTTTCGAGCATCTGCAGCATGGCGGCCTCCGTTATTGTTCTTCGAATTGCGGCACGCCCGCGAAGGCCGTGTCGTCGCGGCCCGTGCGCGCGAGTACCGCGATGCAGCATGCGCAGATCGCGACCGCGCCGACGGCGGCCAGCAGCGCGACCGGCCCGCCCTTGAGCGCGGCGACGACGTTCTGGTTCGCGGCCATCGCGACGACGACCGGGATATACATCGCGCCCCAGAAGCCGACGCCCGCCTCGGTCTCCTTCGGCAGCCAGCCTCGCCGGTGCAGCCACAGGCGCAGGCAGATCAGCAGCAGCATCGCGATGCCGACGCCGCCGACGTTGGTTTTCACGCCGATCGCGCTGCCGAGCAGGTCGCCGAGGAACAGTCCGGCCAGGTGGCAGAACGCCAGCAGCGCGGTTCCGTAGATGATCATGAGTCGTCTCCAGTCTCTTCGTGACGGGCGCCTGACGCGTGCGGGAGCCAGGCCCGCACGCCGATCCCGGGCGGACTGTGTGTCTCCTGCGGCGGGGCGCCGCGGCCCGGCGGCTCGTCGTGCGAGCGCGTTCTCGGGGTCGATGGGATGATGCGGGTTCGGGCCGGACGCCGGATGGCTTAGACTGATCGATGCAGCCGGCGGCGCGACACGGGCTACGCGTCCGGTGCCCCTCGTTCGCGGAGGCCGCACTGGCGCGTGATCCGATACTAGCGCCGCAAAATCCGGCCATTTATGAAGTTGTCGAAACCGATTCAGTGGATTTAGCAATGCGTCCGTTACCGCCCGAATTGCTGCGCAGCTTCGTCGCCGTCGCCCAGTCCGGCAGCTTCACCGCCGCGTCCGAGCGCGTGAACCTGTCGCAGTCGACCGTCAGCCAGCATATCCGCCGGCTCGAGGAGCTGCTCGACCGGCCGCTGTTCGAGCGCGACACGCGCAACGTGCACCTGTCGCAGCACGGCGACGCGCTGTTCCGCTACGCGGTGCGCATCCTCGAACTGATGGACGAGGCCGTCACGTCGGTATGCGGGCCGCCGCTGTCGGGCAAGGTGCGGCTCGCGATGTCGGAGGATTTCGCGTCGGCGCACCTGACGGCCGCGCTCGCGAGCTTCGTGCAGCGCAACCCGGACGTCGAGCTCGCGATCTCGACCGGACTGTCGGGCGACCTGTTCGACGCGCTCGACGAGGGCCGGCACGATCTCGTGTTCGCGAAACGCATCGCCGGCAGCCGGCGCGGCCGCGTGATCCGCAGCGAACCGCTGTACTGGTGCACCGGCCCCGATTCGCGGATCACCGGCCACGAGGCCGTGCTGCCGCTCGCGATGCATCCGGAGCCGAGCGTGTCGCGCCGCCGCGTGCTCGAATCGCTCGAGGCCATCGGGCGGCCGTACCGGATCGCCGTCGTGAGCAGCAGCATCGCGGTGCTGCGGGCGGCCGCGAGCGCAGGGCTCGGCGTCAGCGCATTCGCCGGCTACGTGATCCCGGCCGGGCTCGCGCGGCTCGACGCGGGGCTGCCGGAACTCGGCGAACTCGAATACGTGATCGATCGCCCGGCGGCCGCGTCGCGCTCGACGCTCGCGCTGGAAGCCACGTTGATCACGGCGGCGGCCGAGCTGTAACGGCACTGCGCGCGGGCGCGACCGCACCTGACAGCTTTGCCCGGAACGCGTCATCGTCCGCGCAGCACCCGCTCGCGACAATGGGCCCCATCCGGACGCACCGCGCATCGCCGCGCGCGCCGGTACCCCGTCCCCTCGATCGGAGCCCGCCATGAACAACGCCCTGCGATTCGCCGTCGCGACCGCTGCAGCCGCCTTGCTGTCCCCCGCCTTTGCCCAGACCGACGCGTCGGCCCCCTCACAACAGGGCCTGACGCGCGCCGAAGTCATCGACCAGCTCAAGCAAGCCTATCTCGACGGCGAACTGCCGACGAACGACGGCAACTACCCGCCGAACGCCGCGACCCGTGCACGCAACCGCGAACTCGTGCAGGCCGTGAGCCCCGCCTGGCTGGCCCACGTGCCGCCCGCCAGCCAGGCGACGTCGCAGCAATGACCGGCGCCGCCGTCGCGCCGGCGCGACGGGATCGGGATCAGGGCAGGAAGCTGCGGCGCCGCGCGTCGATCAGTTCGACGAGCAACCGGTCGCGCTCCGCCGCCAGTTCCTGCATCGAGCGCTCGCCCTGGATCGCGCGCAGCTCGTCGGTCAGCTTGCGATCGACTTCCGGATCGAACGACGGCGCGCCGAGGTCGTCCCACCAGCTCGTGATCGGCCCCGACAGGTGTTCGAGGAAATGCGCGATCCCGCCCGCGCCGCCGCCGAGGTGATAGGTCAGACACTGCCCCATCAGCCCCCAGCGCAGGCCGGGCCCCCACGCGACGGCCTTGTCCGCATCGGCGACGCTCACGACGCCTTCGCCGACGAGGTGATACACCTCGCGGAACAGCGCGGCCGCGAGCCGGTTCGCGACGTGGCCGGTCATCTCCTTGTTCAGCACGATCGTCTGCTTGCCGAGCGCATCGTAGAACTGCTTCACGCGCGCGATCACGTCGTGGGCGGTCGCGTCGCCGCCGACCAGCTCGACGAGCGGGATCAGGTGCGGCGGATTGAACGGATGCGCGATCAGGCAGCGCTCCGGATGCTTCGCGCACGCGGTCTGGATATCGGACATCTTCAGGCCCGACGAACTCGACGCGATCGGCACGTGCGCGGGCAACACGTCGTCCATCTGCCGGTAAAGCGCGCGCTTCAGGTCGAGCCGCTCGGGGCCGTTCTCCTGCACGAAGTCGACGCCGTCCAGCGCGCGCACGAGATCGGCGTCGAACGACAGCCGCGCGGAAAGTTCGGCGGCCCGCTCGCCGAGGAAGGCGGCAAGCGCGTCGCGCAGCCGCGCATCGGCTTGCGGCGCCGGGTCGGTCGCGACGACGTCGAAGCCTTGCGTCAGGTAGAAAGCGGCCCAGCTCGCGCCGATCACGCCGGCGCCGACGATCGCGATACGTCGAATGTCCATGGTTGTCCCGTGTAGTTTGGTCTGCGGATATGCCGCGGCGATTGTCGCATCGAATCCCCCGCGCACGCGTCGACGCGGATTGCATCCTGCCTCTTGAAATGCGCGGCGACGGCCACTAATTAAGCGTCGGCTGGCAGTGCCGCATGCAACGCACCGCCCCCGTATCGACCCCGTGGAGCCACCCGTCGCGCCCGCCGCAGGCGTCGCGCCGTCACGTCTCCCGCGTTCCCTGTTCAGGAGGACCAACATGAGCGGTATCCATCACGGCTATGACCTGTTCGACGAATTCGCCCGCCTGCAGCGGCAGATGACGAGCCTGCTCGGCGAACGTCCGTCCGGCATCCGCGCGGGGCGCGCCGGCACGTTTCCCGCACTCAACGTCGGCGCGACCGACGACGCGATCGAGATCGTCGCGTTCGCGCCCGGCATGGCCGCGGCCGACTTCGACGTGTCGATCGACAAGGATCTGCTGACGATCAGCGGCGAGCGCAAACCGGCGCCGCGCACCGAGGGCGACGACGTACGCACGTATGCGCAGGAGCGCTTTCACGGCGCGTTCCGCCGCGTGGTCGAACTGCCGCGCGACGCGGACCCCGACCAGGTCAGCGCCCGCTACGAGAACGGCTGCCTGCTGATTCGCGTCGGCCGGCGCGAAGCATCGAAGCCGCGTGCGATCACCATTCAGTAATCTTCAGGATACCGACATGAACACGAACCCGACCCTGGCCGAACGCCAACCGAGCACCGTTCACGCTGCCGCCGCCGAAGCCGTGCGCCGGCCCGCGATCACCCCGTCCGTCGACATCGTCGAGGACGCGCGCGGCGTCACGCTGCGGGCCGATCTGCCCGGCGTGCCGCGCGAGAACCTCGACGTGAAGGTGCACGACACGACGCTGACGCTCGAAGCCGCGACGCATATCGACACGCCGGCCGATCTGCGCGTGCGACACGCGGAAGTGCGCGCGACGCGCTATGCACGGTCGTTCGTGCTGAGCGCCGATCTCGACACGTCGAGGATCGACGCGAACCTGCGTGACGGCGTGCTGACGCTGACGATCCCGCGCCGCGAGGAAACGCGTCCGCGCCGCATCGACGTGACGGTCGGCAACGCGTAAGGGTCGACGCGTGTCCTGACGCGACGCGCATGAAAAAGCCCCGCTCCGGCACGATGCCGGGCGAGGCTTTTTTTGCATCGGGCCGTGCGCGCTCAGGCGCGCGGACGGCAGCTTCAATCGAAATCGAACAGATCGAACACCGACTTCTTGCGGCGCCGGCCGTCGTGCCGGTATCGCTCGTCGTGGGAGCGGTCGTCGTGCGAGCGGCTGTCGCGCCCCCAGCCGTCGTCGCGCTCGCGCGGCGCGTGCGCATCGTGTTGCGCCGGCGCGTCGCCGGTTTCGCGGGCGATCAGCTTGTCGAGTTCGCCGCGATCGAGCCACACGCCGCGGCAGGTCGGACAGTAGTCGATCTCGATCGACTGGCGCTCGGCCATCAGCAGGTCGGGCGTCTTGCAGACAGGACATTTCATCGCATTTCTCCTTTCCGTGCGAATGTCATCCGGATTCCGTATGAGGCGCGCGAGCCGCCGCCGCGGCGGCCGGCGTCACGCGCGCCGGCTCAGTCGCGCGCCACGTGCGCGGCCCGCTTCGCCTTCGCGCGCCGCGCCAGCATGTTCATGCCCTCGACGAACGCCGAGAACGCCATCGCCGCGTAGATGTACCCCTTCGGCACGTGCGAACCGAACCCTTCGGCGATCAGCGTCATGCCGATCACGACCAGGAACGACAGCGCGAGCATCACGATCGTCGGGTTGCGGTCGATGAAGCGTGCGAGCGGCTGCGCGGCGAACAGCATCACGCTCACGGCAACGATCACGGCGACGAACATGATCGGAACGTGCTCGGTCATGCCGATCGCGGTCACGATGCTGTCGATCGAGAACACGATGTCGAGCATCACGATCTGGCCGATCGCGGCCCACATCGTCAGGCCGGCCGCGCCGGCGGCCCCGCCCGCGCCGTCGCCGTCGTGCGACACGTGGTGATGGATCTCGGTGGTCGCCTTCCACACGAGGAACAGGCCGCCCGACAGCAGGATCATGTCGCGCCACGAGAACGCATGGCCGAACAGCGTGAACACGGGTTCGGTCAGGCTCGCGATCCACGCGACGCTGCCGAGCAGCGCGAGGCGCATCACCAGCGCGAGCGCGATGCCGAGGCGCTGCGTGCGGGCGCGCTGCGCTTCGGGCAGCTTGTTGCTGAGGATCGAGATGAAGATCAGGTTGTCGATGCCGAGCACGACTTCCATCACGACGAGCGTCAGGAGCGCGGCCCAGACGGCGGGGTCGGTGGCAAGCGTCAGCAGGTAGTCCATGGGATGGGCCGATACGAAAGTGGAAAGCCCGATGATATGACGACCCGAACTTCGGAAAAATCAGCGAGAATCTGAATCCAAGTTCGGTTTTTTCGATATGTCGCGCTCCGATGCTGAATTTTCGCCATCTGTACTATTTCTGGGTCGTCGTGAAGGAAGGCGGCTTCGCGCGCGCGGCCGGCCGGCTGGACATGGCCGTGCAGACGATCAGCGCGCAGGTGCGCGAGCTGGAGAAAGCGCTCGGGCACCCGTTGCTGCGCCCGGCCGGGCGCGGCGTCGCGATGACCGACGCCGGGCAGGCCGCCTTTGCGCGCGCGGAAATCATCTTCGAAATGGGCCGGCTGATTCCCGACGACGTGCGCGCGGCGGCCAGCCAGCCGACCGTGCGGCTCGCGGTCGGCCTCGCGGACGGCATCTCCAAGCTCGCCGCGCACGCGATCCTGGCCCCGGTGCTCGACACGCCCACGCTGCGGCTGTTGTGTCACGAAGGCGAGCACGACGCGCTGCTCGCGGAACTCGCGCTGCACCACCTGGATCTCGTGCTGGCCGGTCAAGGCGCGCCGTCCGGGTCGAACCTGCGCGTGACGAGCGAGCGGCTCGTCGCGTCGCCGGTCGACTGGTACGGGCCCGCGGCGCTCGTCACGCCGGCCGCGCGGCAGCGCTTTCCGCACTGCCTGGCCGAGCTTCCGGTGCTGCTGCCGACCGCGCATTCGGCATTGCGCGTGCGTCTCGACGTGTGGCTGGAAAGCGAGCGGATCATGCCGCGCGTGGCCGGCGAGTTCGAGGACAGCGCGTTGATGGCCGTGTTCGCGGCGCGCGGCCTCGGCGTGTTTCCGCTGAGCGAACTCGGCGCGAACGATGCGTCGCTGCTGCGCGGGCTCAGGCGGCTCGGGCGCGCGGGCGACGTGACCGAGGAGATCCACGCGATCCGCTCCCGGCGCGGCGAACATCATCCGCTGACGGCGCAATTGCTGGCCGCGGCGCGCGGCGCGCCGGCCGACTGAAGCGAGCGCGACATCAAACGAAACTATAATGTCGCCCCGGCCATACGAGATGTGCGCCGCATCAATCCGGGCACTCCCCTTGCGCCGCCTCTCGCCGAGCCTTCTGAAAGACGCCATGCACAACCGATTTCGCCTGTTTTCCGTTTCGTGCGCGCTCGCGGCCGCGACCGTGCTGGCGGCATGCTCGTCGCCGCCCAAGCCGATCTACCAGCAGGAACAGTTCGACGCGGCCACCAGCCCGTACGCGCATACGTTCCACGCGAAATCCGACGCGGCCTGCGAGGCCGCGCGGCGCGCGCTGCTGAGCCAGGGCTACGTGGTGTCGTCATCGCGCAACGACGCGGTCGACGGCAGCAAGAATTTCCAGCCGAGCAACGACATGCACGTCGTGATCGAGTTTCACGTCGTGTGCGCGGACGCGACCGCGGACGGCGCGTCGAGCATCGCGTACGTGAACGCGGTGCAGGACCGCTATACGCTGAAGAAATCGAATACGTCGGCCAGCGTGGGCCTCAGCGTGTTCGGCTCGCTGTCGCTGCCGATCGGGTCGA
This sequence comes from Burkholderia sp. AU17457, assembly GCF_002223255.1. Taxonomy (NCBI): domain Bacteria; kingdom Pseudomonadati; phylum Pseudomonadota; class Betaproteobacteria; order Burkholderiales; family Burkholderiaceae; genus Burkholderia; species Burkholderia sp. AU17457. The sequence goes on along the minus strand of NZ_NKFB01000003.1, from coordinate 780,282 downwards.
GCGACGACGCGCTCGTCAAGACCGCGAGCGAGACGATTCCCGCCGGCGTGTTCTATGAGCGCTTCTTCACGCTCGTCGACCATTTCCTGAAGATCGATCCGGCGCGCCGCGACCGCGCGACCGTGAAGGCCGCCGAGAAGGAGCCCGTTGCGCCGCTGCCGGAGCCGGCGCCGACCCCGCAGGGCGAACCGATGAAGATGACGACGCCGGTCGTGCCGACGCCGCCCGCGGCGCCGGTGCCGCTTTCGGCAACGGGTGTCGCGCCGGGTTCGGGCGCGAATGCCGTGCCGGCCGCGGCATCGGCCGTCGCGGCGCCGGCTGCGATGCGCGCTGCGGCGCCGACGACGGCGTCCGGGTCGGTGCCGGCTTCGGGAGCGGCCCCCGCGGCGGCTTCGGCACCCGCGCCGGCTTCGGCTGCTGGCCCGGCGCCTGTGTCGCCCCCTGCGCCGGCTCCCGCTTCGGCTGCTGCGCCGGCTTCGGCGCCTAAGCCGGTTTCCGGTCCGGCAACCGCGCCCGCACCTTCGTCGACCTCCGGTTCGACGGCCGCGCCGGCTTCCGCGCCCGCGTCTGCTTCGGCGCCAGCGGCAGCAGCGGCCACCGTTACGCCGTCCTCGTCCTCGGCCGCGTCTTCGTCAGCGACATCCACGTCCGCATCGACCTCGGCATCGCCGCCGTCAAGCGCATCGCCTGCGCCGGCTGCCGCCAACCCCGTCGCATCGTCCACGCCGTCCGGCGTGGGCGCACCCACCGCAAATTGATCGCGCTCCCGTACCGTTGCGCCCGGCCGCATGCGGCGCGGCGCGACGGTACGTCACCCTTCCGCATGATTCCCTGAGGTCGTTTCCGCCCATCCGGCCGTGCGCCGGCCGCGTATGTCCTGGCGGGATTGACGGTAAGGCAACGTCGACGCGTGACGGTTCGCCATGCACGCGCCAGGCTCGCCGCCACCGCGCGCGACAATCGCAAGCGATCCGCCGTCCCGCGACCGCGCCGCTCGCCGGCGCCCGCGCCTACCGCAACGTCGCGCGCAGCGTCTGCAGATCCTCGACGGTCGTGGTCACGCCGCCGCAGACGATCACAGCGATGTCCGCGGCCGACGCGAGCACCGGCACCGGCCGCTCCAGTGCGGCCAGCGCCGCGCCGCACGCGGGCTCGACGACGATCCTGTGTTCGTCGAGAAACCGCAGCGACGCAGCCACCGCGTCGGCATCGGACACGACGACCGGATGGATCGCGTGGCGTGTCGCCCATTCGACCGCCGCGTCGCACGGCCGCTTCGCGCCGAGCGTCGTCGCGATGCTCGAGATGGCCGCCAGTTCGACCGGGCGCCCCTGCGCGATCGAGCGCGCATAGCAGTCGGCGCCTTCCGTTTCAGCGGCGACGACCGGCACGTCGTGCCAGCCGTTGCGCGCGAGCCCTTCGAGCACGCCGCACAGCAGACCGCCGCCGCCGACCGCGAGCACGACCGCGTCGGGTTTCGGGCCGGCCGCCGCCATCTCGTCGATCATCGTCGCGTGGCCGTCCCACAGCACCCGATCGTCGAACGGATGCACGAACGCGTCGTGCGCGTCGAGCCCCGACTGCGCGAACGCGTTCGCCTCGGCCCAGCTCGCGCCGTGCACGACGAGTTCCGCGCCTTCGACGCGGATCAGCTCGCGCGCCCGCGCCGATGTGCTTTCCGGCACGACGACGCGCACCGGCACGCCGAGCTCGCGGCCGCAGTACGCGACCGCGATGCCCGCGTTGCCGCCCGACGACGACACGAATCGCCGCGCGCCGGCGGCGTGCCGTGCCTCGCAGACGGCGCCGATGCCGCGCAGCTTGAACGAACCCGACGGCTGCAGCGCCTCGAGCTTCAGCCGGATGGACGTGCCGAGCCGGCGGGACGCGATCGGCGAGCGGATATAAGGGGTCGGGATATGAAGCGGCATGGGACGGAACGCAATGAGGACGGGAGGAAACGCACGTGACGCGCGACGACGCGAATGCGGCAATGACGGTCATCGTACGGCAGGCCCGCCATGCTTTCCAATACCATCGGATGGCTTTTGATATGCTTCACAGGCATATCCACACCCCAGGCCCGACACCGCATGCGCCAGATTGAACTGCGTCACTTGCGCTACTTCGTCGCCGTCGCCCAGGCCGGCAGCGTGATGGCCGGTGCCCGCGCGGCCGGCATCGTGCAACCCGCGCTGTCGCGGCAGATCCGCGAGCTCGAGGACGCGATCGGCACGCCGCTGCTGATCCGTCGCGCGACCGGCGTCACGCTCACGGCGGCCGGGACGAGCTTCCTGCGCGATGCGACCGGCCTGCTCGCGATGCTGCAGGACAGCCGCGAGCGCGCGTTGCGCAGCGCGGCCGGCCAGCTCGGCGAACTGCGGCTCGGCGCGCTGCCGAACTGCCTGCCGTTGCCGGTCGTCGCGAATGTCCTCAAGGCGTTTCGCGACGCGTGCCCGGACGTGAAACTGTCGATCGCGCCGATGCTGTCGGCCGAACAGGCGAGCGCGCTGATGCGCGGCCAGCTCGACGCCGGGATCATGGCGTGGCGTCGGGAGGAAGCGCCGCACCTAACGGGCGTGCGGCTGCTGAGCGACCGCTTCGTGCTCGCGATGCCCGCGCCGCCGGGCGGCCGCTTCGTCGCGCCGCGCACGCTGGCCGACGTCGCGAACGAGCCGTTCGTCTGGTTCGATGCGCAGCGCTCCGCCGCGCACCACCGGTTCCTGATGACGCAATGCGAGCAGGCCGGCTTCACGCCGCGCATCGCGCAGGTCGGCAGCGACATCCCGACGCTGATCGGCCTCGTCGCGGCCGGAATGGGCTGCGCGTTCGTGCCGGAAAGCGCGTCGCCGACCTGCCCGCGCACGGTCCGGCTCGTCGCGCTCGACGCGCTCGCGAGCCGCTTCGACATCGAGTTCGTGTTCGACGGCGCGGCGGCGGCCCCGTCGCCCGTCGTCGCGCGGTTTCTCGCGGCGGTCCGCGACGCGGCCGGCGAACCGGGCTGAACGTACGCCGGGCGCATCGGCGCGCGGCCGGGCGACGCGACCGGCAGCGCCGGCCGATGGACGGAATCGCCTTTCCGCCATCTCGCCGTTTTCGCTGTTTTTGCACACTAAACGACACCGCCGTGTCACCGAAAAGTCTTTCAGAACGCCGACGGACGGCGTCACGACGACGCTATTTTCAAATTGACACCCAAAACGGCCGTTTAACGCCGATTCGAATCGTCCTGGCCCGAAATATACTGCCCGCGCATCCAACCCCTCGTGCCAAAGAGAGGATGCGTTTCCGCCCCGGCCACGGACCCCCTGTGGTCGGGGCTTTTTTGCTGTTGCGTGTCGAGTCACGCCCCACACGCCGCCCGCGCGCCGCATTGTTGACATGAAATCAAGATAATTTCGTCCGGATGCGGCTTTTTCCGCAAAAGTAATGCAGGCACACTTCGGGCTGACCTCAATGGCTTCGTGCCGTTGTCCCCCGCTTACAGGAGCCCGCCGCGTGAACCCCACGACTTCTTCTCCGTCCCGCCCGGGCGGCAGCGCCGCGCTGCCGCTGCTGGCGCTCGCCGCCGGCGCGTTCGGCATCGGCACGACCGAGTTCTCGCCGATGGGCCTGCTGCCCGTGATCGCCGACGGCGTGCACGTGTCGATTCCGCAAGCCGGCATGCTGATCAGCGCGTATGCGATCGGCGTGATGGTCGGCGCGCCGCTGATGACGCTGCTGCTCGCGCGCTGGTCGCGTCGTTCCGCGCTGATCGCGCTGATGTCGATCTTCACGATCGGCAACCTGCTGTCGGCCGCCGCACCCGACTACACGACGCTGCTGCTCGCCCGCCTCGTGACGAGCCTCAACCACGGCGCGTTCTTCGGGCTCGGCTCGGTGGTCGCCGCGAGCCTCGTGCCGCGCGAGAAGCAGGCCAGCGCGGTCGCGACGATGTTCATGGGGCTGACGATCGCGAATGTCGGCGGCGTGCCGGCCGCGACCTGGCTCGGCCAGATCATCGGCTGGCGCATGTCGTTCGCGGCGACCGCCGGCCTGGGCCTGGTCGCGATCGCCGGCCTGTTCGCCGCGCTGCCGAAGGGCGAAGCCGGCAAGATGCCGGACCTGCGTGCCGAACTCTCCGTGCTCACGCGCCCGGTCGTGCTCGGCGCGCTCGCGACGACGGTACTCGGCGCCGGCGCGATGTTCACGCTCTATACGTACGTCGCGCCGACGCTCGCACACCTGACGGGCGCCACGCCCGGCTTCGTGACCGCGATGCTCGTGCTGATCGGCGTCGGCTTCTCGATCGGCAACATCGCGGGCGGGCGCCTCGCCGACCGCTCGCTCGACGGCACGCTGATCGGCTTCCTGTTGCTGCTGATCGCGACGATGGCCGCGTTCCCGCTGCTCGCCGCCACCCATGCGGGCGCCGCCGTCACGCTGCTGGTCTGGGGGATCGCGACGTTCGCGGTGGTGCCGCCGCTGCAGATGCGCGTGATGCGTGCGGCCCACGAAGCGCCGGGCCTCGCGTCGGCCGTCAACATCGGCGCGTTCAATCTCGGCAACGCGGTGGGCGCCGCCGCCGGCGGTGCGGCGATTTCGGCCGGGTTCGGCTACGCGGCGGTGCCGCTCGTCGGCGCGCTGATCGCCGCCGCCGGGCTCGCCCTCGTCATGCTGCAGGTCACGCAGCGCCGCCGCTCGCCGGCCGCCGCGAATTCGTAAGCGCGGGCACGTCGGGACCATCCGGAACCGTCCGCACGCATTCTCACGGCCGCGTCATGCGGCCGTTTTCATTGTCGGCGCGCGGTCGGTTCGACGGCCCGGTCAGCGCCGAGCGGCGAACCCGCCGAAGAACGCGCGTGCGTTCGCGTCGAGACTCTCGAGGTGGTAACCGCCCTCCTGCACGATCACCGTCGGCAAGCCGAGCGCGCCGATCGCGCCGCCGAGTCGGCCGAACCCGTCGGTCGTGACCGCAACCTGCGATTGCGGATCGTCCTTGTAGATGTCGAAGCCGAGCGCGAGCACGAGCGCATCGGGCTGGAAGCGCGTGAGCGCGCGCAGCGCGTCGTCGAGCCGCGCGAAGAACGTCGACTCCGGCGCGCCGTGCGGCATCGGCAGATTGAGGTTGAAGCCGTCGCCGGCGCCCGCGCCCGTCTCTTCCTCGTAGCCCGCGACGACCGGGTAGAAGTTGGTCGGGTCGCCGTGAATCGATACGTACAGCACATCGTCGCGGCCGTAGAAAATCTCCTGCACGCCCTGCCCGTGATGCATGTCGGTATCGAGAATCGCGACGCGGCGATGGCGGCCGAGCAGCGCTTGCGCGGCGATCGCCGCGTTGTTCAGGTAGCAGAAGCCGCCGGCCGCGTCGCGGCGCGCATGATGGCCGGGCGGCCGGCACAGCGCGTAGGCTTCGCGTGCGCCGTCGTTGACGTCGGCCGCCGCGGCCAGCGCACCCTGCGCGGACCAGTACGCCGCGCGCCACGTATTCGCGCCCACCGGGCAACTACCGTCGGCGAGATAGCGCGCGGCTTTCGCGAGCACGCCGCGCAGCGGGTTCGGATCGCGCACGAACACGTTCGACATCACTTCGTCGCCCCAGTCGTCGGGCATCTGCTTCCAGTCGCGGTGCGCGTCCTCGAGAAAGCGCAGGTAGTTCATGTCGTGCACGGCCGCGATCGGCGCGGTGCCGCGGTCGGCCGGCTCGCGCACGTCGAAGTCGAGCGACCGGACGGCCGCGACGAGCCGCGCCGCGCGCTCGGGCACTTCCTGCGGTTCGCGCATCCGGCCGCGCGACAGGTAGCTGCGCGGATGGTGCAGCAATTGTTCGGGATGGAAATAGGTTTTCATCGTAGTCCTCGTCGATTCGCCGGATCAGGCGCCATGCGCGGCGGCCGCCGCGTCGACGCGCGCCGCGATGCCCGCGCGCGCCAGCACCGCATGGAGCAGTACGTTCGCGCCGCGCGTCACGTCGTCGGGCAACGCGTCCTCGGCTTCGTTGTGCGACAGGCCGTCGACGCACGGAATGAACACCATCGCGGTCGGGAAACGGCGCGCGAGCAGGATCGCATCGTGGCCGGCGCCGCTCACGATCCGCTCGTGCGTGTAGCCGAACGCGGCGGCCGCCCGCGCGACCAGCCCGACGCAATCGGGATCGAACGGCGTCGCCGGGCTGCGCCAGCAGGTGTCGATCGCCACCCGCACGCCGCGCACGACGGCGATGCGAGCGCACGCATCGCGCAGGTCGCGCTCCATCGCGTCGACTTCGGCATCGTCGTGATGACGCAGGTCGACCGTGAACGTCAGGTCGCCGGCGATCGTGTTGCGCGACGCGTTGCGGATGCCGACCTGCCCGATCGTCGCGAGCCCGCGCGGCGCATGGCCGGCGACGATCCGTTCGAGTTCGAGCGCGATCTGCGCACTCGCGAAATATGCGTCCTTGCGATACGGCATCGGCGTCGTGCCGGCGTGCGCGGCCACGCCCGTCACCGTCACGTCGAGCCAGCGGATCGCCTGCCCGCCGGTGACGATGCCGATCGTCGTGCCGTTCGCCTCGAGCACGGGCCCCTGTTCGATATGCGCCTCGAAATACGCGTCGACCGCGCCGCCCGTTGCGCGCGTGCCGCGATAACCGCATGCGTCGAGCGCCGCGCCGAGCGTGACGCCGTCGGCGTCCTGCTTCGCGAGCGCGTCGTCGAGCGGCAGCGCGCCCGTGAATACGGCCGAGCCGAGCATTGCCGGCGCGAAGCGCGCGCCTTCCTCGTTGGTCCACGACACGATCTCGAGCGGCTTGTCGGTCGCGATGCCCGCGTCGTTCAGCGTGCGCACGAGTTCGAGCGCGGCGAGCACGCCATAGACGCCGTCGAAGCGGCCGCCCTCGGGCTGCGTGTCGAGATGGCTGCCGATCAGCACCGGCGCGGCGTGCGCATCGGCGCCGTCGCGCCGCGCGAACAGGTTGCCGACGGCATCGACGCTCACAGTCAGCCCCGCGTCGCGACACCATTGCGCGAACAGGTCGCACCCGCGCCGGTCGTCATCGGTGAGCGCGACGCGCCGCACGCCGCCGCGCGGGGTCGCGCCGACGCGCGCCATGTCGGCCAGGCTCTGCCACAGGCGGGCGCCGTCGATTTCAAGCAGGTCGTTCATATGGATTCCCGATCGATCCATTCGTTGCGATTCAATGCGAGCCGAGCGCTTCGGCGGCGGCCGGCTGCGCGGCGCGGCGCGCATCGAGCGCGACGATGCAGAGCAGCGAGATGCCGGCGAGACACGTGTAGAACACCGCGAGCGGCCACCATTGGCCCGTGAAGCGATGCGCGAGCCATGTGCCGACGAGCGGCGTCAGGCCGCCCGCGATCGCGCCGCAAATCTGGTACGCGAGCGAGATCGCCGAATAGCGCACGTGGGCGGGAAACACGTCGCTGACGAAGCCCGCGATCACCGAATAGAAACCGGCCATGCAGACGACGGCGAGTGCGATGCCGGCGATCAGCGACGCGGACGTCCCGCCCTGCACGAGCATGAACATCGGATACGGCGACAGCATCGCGAGCAGCGCCGCGAGCTTCAGGAAGCGCGCGCCGCCGATGCGCTCCGCGATCCACGCCGCAAGCGGCTGCGCGAAGAACTGGATGATCGCGACCGCGAACAGGCTGTCGAGGATCAGCGAGCGCGACACGCCGACGTACTGCGTCGTGTACGCGATCATGAACGTGTTCGTGAAATAGACGCCCGCGATGCCGATCGTGTTCGCGCCGATGCAGAGCAGCACGGGCCCGGACGCGGAACGGAACACTTCCGCGACCGGCAGCTTCACCGTGCGGTTCGCTTCCTTGACCCGCGCGAATTCCGGCGACTCGTTCACGCCGAGCCGGATCAGGATCCCGACCACCAGCAGCACCGAGCTCGCGAGGAACGGCAGGCGCCAGCCCCACGCGAGGAAGTCGGCCTTGTCCATCGACGTGGCCGCCCGGAACGCGATCAGCGACAGGATCAGCCCGGCCGGGCTGCCGAGCTGCGCGAACGACGCGAAAAACGTGCGGCGCCCCTGCGGCGCATGCTCGCCCGCCATCAGCACCGCGCCGCCCCATTCGCCGCCGACCGCGATCCCCTGCACGATACGCAGCGCGACGAGCAGCACCGGCGCGAGAACGCCGACCTTCGAATAGGCGGGCAACAGCCCGACGCATACGGTCGCGACGCCCATCATCATCAGCGTCGTCATCAGCGCCTTCTTGCGGCCGATGCGGTCGCCGAGATGGCCGAAGATCACGCCGCCGAGCGGACGCGCGAAGAAGCCGACCGCGAACGTCGCGAACGACGCCATCGTGCTGACGAACGGATCGTGCGACGGGAAATAGAGTTCGCCGAACACGAGCGCGGCAGCGGTCGCGTAGATGTAGAAGTCGTACCACTCGATCATCGTGCCGATGAACGCGGCCGTCGCGGCGCGTGCCGGCTGGCGGGCGGAAGGAAGGGACTCAGTCATGCGGGCTCCTGACGCGCGCCGCGGCGGGCGGCACGCAATATCGTGAGGACGGCCGTCTGTCGCGGCCTCGCGCCGCACCGCTGCGGCGCCCCTCCTTTATCGGTGGCCGCAAATCATTAGTCAAATTTCAAGTTATTATTCACCATATAAGTTCAACTAATGCCCGCTCGCCGCCCGCCCGGAGACCCGATGCGCCCCGACCTCGCCCCGTTCCTCAACGATCGCCTCGACTGGAACCTGCTGCGCACCTACCTGGTGATCATGCAGGAGCGCAGCGTGAGCCGCGCGGCCGCGCGCCTGCACGTCACGCAGCCGGCCGTGAGCCAGGCGCTGCGGCGGCTCGAGGAGACGCTCGAGCGCCGGCTGATCGAGCGGCGCGGCGCGCACTTCGAGCCGACGCCGGCCGGCGAAGCCGTGTACCGGATCGCGAGCGACATCTACGGCGGCATCTCGCGCCTCGAAACCGAAATCGACGACAGTACGGCCGACCTGACCGGCTCGATCCGGCTGCTGACGGTGAGCCGTATCGAATCGCCCGTCTACGACGAATGCCTCGCGGATTTCCATCGCGCGTATCCGCGTATCGATCTGCAGATCGAAGTGATGCGCTCGTCGGACATTCTTTCCTCGCTGCTGCAGAAGACGGCCACGGCCGGGCTCGGCCTGTGCCGCACGCCGCACGACAAGCTGGAAATGCGGTGCTTCCTGCGCCAGCGCTATGCGATCTACTGCGGCCGCCATCACCGGCTGTTCGGGCAGACGCAATTGCGGATGGACGATCTGCTCGCGGAGAATTTCGTGTCGTTCACGAGCGACCAGATCGGCGACAGCCTGTCGCCGCTCACCGTGTTCCGCGACCAGAAGGGCTTCACGGGGCGCATCGTCGCGTCGTCGCCGAGCCTCGACGAAGTGCGGCGGCTGATCTTCGCGGGCTATGGCATCGGCTGCCTGCCCGAGCACATCGTGCGCGACGACATCGCGCAGCAGCGGCTGTGGCGGTTGCCGCCCGACGACGGGCTCGTCGATGTCGACGTGTTCCTGCTGTGGCATCGCGACCGCAAGATGAATGCGGCCGAGCATGCGTTTTTCGACGCGATGGAGCGCTGCATGCAGCGCTATTCGCTCGCGGAGCGGCTGGGGAAATGATGACGCGGGTGCGCCCGATGCACGCGCCGGGCACACGCGGCCCGGCGCATCGCGTGCGTCAGAAGCGATGCACGATGCCGAGTTGCACGCCGCGCGCATTCGCGCCCGGGTACGCGAGCGGCAGGCCGGGGTTCGCCGCGCCGGCGAGCGTGTAGTCGGCCTGGTTGCGGTTGCGCAGGTACGACAGCGCGCCGTAGAAGCTCGTGCGCTTCGACAGGTCGTACTCGTACATCAGCCCGAGCTGGTCCGCGTGATTGCCTTGCGACGACTGGTCGTGCAGGTACGCGTAGCCGAGCGCGATCGCATTCGCCGGGTTGAACTGATATTTGACCGACAGCCCGTACACGCGCGAATCGATTCCGAGGTCGGCCCACTTCACCGCGGAGAACCCGCCATACACGGTGGCCTTGCCGATTGTGTACGATGCGCCGGCCATGATCGTGCGATCGGTCGTGGTCGCCGCGGCGTTCTTCAACCACTGGCCCGCGACGAATGCGCCGAACGAGCCGTGCTCGTAGGTCAGGTCGAACTGCTGGCTGGAGCCGGCCGAGCGCACGCCGCCCGCCTCGCCGAACCCGAAGTACAGGCCGCCCTGGAAACCGGCGATCTCCGGGCTCTGGTACGACAGCGTATTGCTCGTGCGGAACGCGAACACGGTCAGGTTGTCCATGCCGGACGCCTGCGTGACGCCGCCGAACGCATCCTGTCCGCCCTGGTCGTTGAACAGCGGCGAATTCTGGCGGCCCGCACGCACCTTGCCCCACGGTCCCGCGATGCCGACCCACGCCTGCCGGTTGAACAGGCTGCCGGCGCTCGCGAGCGAGCCGTCGTTCGGATTGAAGCCGTTTTCCAGCGCGAACTCGATCTTCTGGCCGCCGCCGATCTCCTCGCCGCCCTTCAGTCCGAACCGGCTGCCCCACTGGCCGCCCGAGTTGATCGCGGCCGTATGGCCGTTGCCCGTATTCACGACCTGCGCGAATTCGTCGATCACGCCGTACAGCGTGACGCCGTCCTGCGCGAAGGCGGCTCCCGAACCGGCGACGCAAGCGGCCGCGACGGCCATCCGAAGACCGGCATGCGCCGGTCGCGCCCGGGTCATTTTCTTAGTCATGCTATTCAATGAAAGGTGAATGGAGCGAGGCCGGGCACGGTGGTCTGCCATGCCGGCATCGCGGATAACGAGGATGATGTGCGGTGCGGTTGCCGGTCGCGCCGGTTCGGCGCTATCGGGCCGCTCAGGCCGGCGGCAGACCGGCCCGCCGAACGACGTGATCCGTCGGTGTCAGACCTCGCCGCGTTCGAGCGGCAGGATCAGGCGCTCGGGAATGCTGCGCCGCGACGCGCGGGCGCCGACGTAATACAGCACGGCCGGCACGACGAGGCCGAGGATCCACGAGATGTCGGTGCCGCCGAGCGCATCGACGAGCGGCCCCGTGTAGATGTGCGTCGACATGAACGGCAGTTGCACCAGGATGCCGACCGCGTAGATCGCGATCGCCATCACGTTCCAGCGGCCGTAGCGGCCGTCGGGATCGGACAGCGCCGGCACGTCGTAGCGCGAACGCGTGAAGCAGTAGTAGTCGACCAGGTTGATCGCGCTCCACGGCGTGAAGAACGCGAGCAGGAACAGGATGAACGCGGTGAATTCCTTCAGGAACGAATGACGGCCCGCGAGCGCGATCAGCGTCGATACGCAGATCATCCCGAAGATGTACACGAGGCGGCTCTTCGACGATACCGCCCCCTTGCCGCGAAAGCCGCTGACGATCGTCGCCATCGACATGAAGCTGCCGTACGCGTTGAGCGCCGTCACCGTCACCTTGCCGAACGCGATGCTGAAGTACAGCAGCGCGGCCACGGCGCCCGTCGAGCCGAGGCCGACGATGTACGCCACTTCATGGTGCGCGAACTGGCTGCCGGCGAGCGCGGCCGCGAACACACCGAACACCATTGCCGCCTGTGCGCCGATCACCGAGCCGAGACCGACCGCGAGAAACGTCGCGACCGACGACGTCGAACGCGGCAGGTAGCGCGAATAGTCGGCCACGTACGGGCCGAACGCGATCTGCCACGACGCGGACAGCGACATCGCGAGCAGGAAGCTCGCGAGCGAAAAATGCTTGTTCGCGAGCAGCGCGCCGATGTCGTGGTTCGCGAACAACTGCGCGAACATGTAGACGAACGCGACGATGCCGACCACGCTCGCGATCCGGCCGACGAAGTGGATCGCGCGATAGCCGAACACGGTCAGCACGACGATCACGGCCGCGAACAGCAGGATGCCGGCCGCGTCGTCGACGTGCAGCAGTTGCGCGACGGCTTGCCCGGCCAGTACCGAGCCGCTCGCGGAAAAGCCGATGTACATGAGGCACACGAGCACGATCGGGATCATCGCGCCATACACGCCGAACTGCACGCGGCTCGAGATCATCTGCGGCAGCCCGAGCTGCGGCCCCTGCGCGCCGTGCAGCGCCATCACCGCGCCGCCGACGAGCTGGCCGAGCAGCAGCGCGACCAGCGACCAGAACACGTCGCCGCCGAGCACGACCGCGAGCGCGCCCGTGACGATGGCCGTGATCTGCATGTTCGCCGACAGCCACAGCGTGAACTGGCTCAGCAGGCCGCCGTGGCGCTCGGCGTCGGGAATGAAGTCGATCGAGCGTACCTCGATCAGTCCGCCGGCTTTTCCACTGGAATTCGTTGACACGGGTCAATCTCCAAAATACTCAGGACCACACATGGTTTGAACGGGACAGGAAGCTGCGAGCCGCCCTTTCGGCTCGGCGGATGCGGGGCGCCGTGGATCGCCGGCATGCGCCACGCACGCACGGTCTGCACGCTGGCGCGCAAGCGGCACGACGTGTGCCGACATTGCCAGCGGATGATCTTGTATATACAACTTGCGAGATATCGGTGATTACCCGGAATCAAGCGATTTTCGAAATCGTCCTAGTCATTGCGGCACGCCGGCGCAGCATTGCCGCAAGCCGGACGTCGGAAAAATGAAAGTTCGGCCTGCCCGGGGACCCGGTCGGGCGCAGCGGTCACCACACGGGAAACGCAGCCGATCAGCCGGACGGGCGCGCCCGCACCGCATCAGACCAGCCGCTCGGATGCGACGACCAGCCGCTCGGATGCGACGACCTGCACGCCCGGCCGTGCGTCGATCGCCGCGTCGAGCAGCGCGCGCGCAATCCGCGACGCGGGATTCACGCGCCACTTCGCCGGCAGCACCGGCGCGGCGGCGCTCAGCGCGAACACGAACAGCCGCTCGCCGAACCGGAACTCGTCGCGGCTGCCGCCGATCAGGCCCGGTCGCACATACGTGAGCGAATCGAACCCGACGCCGGCGAGCGCCTGCTCGACCTCGCCCTTCACGCGGTTGTAGAAGATCCGCGACGCAGCATCGGCGCCGAGCGCGGAATTCAGCACGTAGGTCCGCGTGCCGTGCCGGTGCGCGAGCCGCGCGACCGCGAGCGGATAGTCGTGATCGACGCGCCGGAAAGCCGCCTGCGAACCGGCGGCCCGCATCGTGGTGCCGAGCGTGCAGATCACGGCATCCGCGTGCCACCAGTCGGCCGTGTCGGGCAAATGGTCGAAATCCACTTCCAGCGCGCGCATCTTTGGATGCGGCGTCAACGGCCGGCGCGCGAGGACGATCACCTGATCGATCCGCGCATCGGCCAGCGCGACGTCGAGAACGTGGCGCCCGACGAGTCCGGTCGCGCCGACGAGCAGCAGTTTCATGTCGGTTTTTCCGTGTGGAGCCTGCGTTGGCGGACCGAGGCGGCCCGGTTTCCGGCTATCGACATGATCGTCGGCCGGCGCCACGCCGACAACCCTCCACTCGTCTCGAAAAATTACGGCGCTGTCGGGCGCGATCCCGCGCGAGCGGATGCCGATTGAAACAACATGAAGTCCATCAGACGCCGCAAGCGCCGCCGATACGTGCGTGACGCACCGGCGGCGCCCCGTCAGGCGATTACGTCAGATATGCAGCGCGTGTCCGAGTGCGCGCAACGCCGCTTCCTGCAGCGCTTCGCCGAGCGTCGGATGCGCGTGGATCGTGCCGCCGATGTCCTCCAGCCGCGCACCCATTTCGAGCGACTGCGAGAAAGCCGCAGCCAGCTCCGACACCCCGCGCCCGACCGCCTGCCAGCCGACGATCAGATGATTGTCGCGCCGCGCGACGACGCGCACGAATCCGTCGGTCGCCTGCAACGTCATCGCCCGCCCGTTCGCCGCGAACGGGAACGACGCGCTCAGACAATCGACGCCGGCCGCGTGTGCATCGTCCGGCGACCAACCGGCCGTCACGATTTCGGGATCGGTGAAACACACGGCCGGAATCGACGCGGGCGTGAACTGGCGACGCCGGCCGGCGATCAGCTCGGCCACCATCTCGCCTTGCGCCATCGCGCGATGCGCGAGCATCGGCTCGCCCGCGACGTCGCCGATCGCCCACACGTTGCGCATCGAGGTCCGGCATGTGTCGTCGATCCGCAGCGCGCGGCCGTTGCGATCGAGCATCAGCGACTCGAGCCCGAACCCGTCGACGCGCGGCCGACGGCCCACGGCAACCAGCACGCGGTCGGCCGGCAGCGTCTGTTCGGCGCCATCGGCCGCCTGCACGCGCACCGCGCCGTGCGCGTCCAGGCCGAGCACCTTGTGGCCGAGCCACAGCCGCACGCCGAGCCGCGCGAGCGAATCGGCAACCGGCCGCACGAGTTCGGCATCGTATGCAGGCAGCACGCGCTCGGCCGCTTCGACGACGCTGACGTCGACGCCGAGCTTCCGATAGACGGTCCCGAGTTCGAGCCCGATGTAGCCGGCCCCGACGACGACGAGCCGCTTCGGCAGCGTCGCGGGCGACAGCGCTTCGGTCGATGACACGACGTGCCCGCCGAACGGCATCGATGGCAGTTCGACCGGTTCGGACCCGGTCGCGAGCAACAGGTGCTCGCAACCTATCCGCACCGTATGGCCGCCGCCGACGACCTCGACGGTCTTGCCGTCGACCACGCGCGCTTCGCCGTGCAGCACGCGCACGCCGTTCTTCTTGAGCAGCGCGCCGACGCCGCGCGTCAGCCGGTCGACGATGCCGTCCTTCCATGCGACGCTTTTCGCGATGTCGATCTCCGGCGTGCGCACGCGGATCCCGAGCGCCCCTTCACCGGCATGGCCGCACGCCTGTTCGAACGCGTCGGCCACGTGGATCAGCGCCTTCGACGGAATGCAGCCGATGTTCAGGCACGTCCCGCCGAGCCGGTCGCGCTCGACGAGCACCGTCGGAATGCCGAGCTGGCCCGCGCGGATCGCGGCGACGTAGCCGCCCGGGCCGCCGCCGATGACGAGCAGTGTGGTGTGTTCGTTCTTCATCGGCTCACTCCACGAACAGCAATGCCGGGCGTTCGAGCACTGCGCGCACGGCCTGGATGAATTCGGCCGCGTCCGCGCCGTCGACGACGCGATGATCGAACGACGACGACAGGTTCATCATCTTGCGCGCGACGACCGCGCCGTCGCGGATCATCGGCCGCTCGACGATCCGGTTCACGCCGACGATGCCCACTTCCGGATGATTGATCACCGGCGTCGACACGATGCCGCCGAGCGCGCCGAGGCTCGAGATCGTGATCGTCGATCCGCTCAGCTCGTCGCGCTGAGCACGGTTCGCGCGCACCGCGTCGGCGAGCCGCGCGATTTCCGCCGAGATCGACCACACGTCGCGCGCTTCCGCATGGCGCAGCACGGGCACCGTGAGGCCGCCGTCCGTCTGCGTCGCGACGCCCATGTGCACCGCACCGTAGCGCGTGACCACACCCGCTTCGTCGTCGAAGCGCGCGTTGATCTGCGGGAAGTCGCGCAGCGCGATCACCATCGCGCGGATCAGCAGCGGCAGCGGCGTGAGCTTGCCGCGCGTGTCGCCGTGGCGGCGGTTCAGTTCCGTGCGCAACGATTCGAGCTCGGTCACGTCGATTTCCTCGACGTAGCTGAAGTGCGGAATGCGGCGCTTCGCTTCCTGCATCTTGCGCGCGATCGCGCGCCGCAGGCCGATCACCGGCACTTCGGTTTCGTCGTGGCGTTCGTCGTAGCCGCGCGGTTGCGATGCGCGCGCCGTGCCGCCGCCGGACCCTGCATACGCATCGAGATCCGCGTGCAGGATCCGGCCGGCCTCGCCGGTGCCGCGTACGTAGCGCAGCTCGATGCCCATGTCCCACGCGCGCTGACGCACGGCCGGCGACGCGAGCGGCCGTTCGCCCGGCGCGCGCGCCGCGCGCGGCTGCGCGGCCGGTTCGTCGCGGCGCGGTTTTGCCGGTGCGCGAGGCGCTGCGGGCTGCACAGGAGGCTCGGCCGGCACATCCGCCACCGGCTTCGACGGCGTCGCCGCCGCGACCGGTGCGGTTGCTACCTTTGTTTCCCGCACCGGTGCCGCGGCCTTCAGGTTGCCGTCGCCTTCGACTTCCAGCCGAATCAGCTCGCTGCCGACCGCCATCATCTCGCCGATCCGGCCGCCCAGTTCGATCACCTTGCCCGTCACCGGCGACGGAATCTCGACCGCCGCCTTGTCGGTCATCACGTCGGCGAGCGGCTGGTCTTCCTTGATCGTCTGCCCGACTTCCACATGCCAGGCCACCAGCTCGACCTCGGCGATCCCTTCGCCGATATCCGGCATCTTGATGACATGAATCCCCATCTCACGCCTCCATCACGCGTCGCAACGCTTCACCGACCCGGGTCGGCCCCGGAAAGTACGCCCATTCCTGCGCATGCGGATACGGGGTGTCCCAGCCCGTCGTGCGCTCGACCGGCGCTTCGAGGTGGTAGAAGCAGTGTTCCTGGACCAGCGACACGAGCTCCGCGCCATAGCCGCAGGTGCGCGTCGCCTCGTGCACCACGACGCAGCGCCCGGTCTTGCGCACCGACGCGACGACCGTGTCGAGATCGAGCGGCCACAGCGTGCGCAGGTCGATCACTTCCGCGTCGATACCCGTCTCCTCCGCCGCGGCGAGCGACACGTGCACGGTCGTGCCGTAGGTGAGCACGGTCACGTCGTTGCCGGGCCGCACGACGGCGGCCGTATCGAGCGGCACCGTGTAGTAGCCTTCCGGCACCGCGCTCGCCGGATGCTTGAGCCACGACGTGACGGGCCGTTCGTGATGGCCGTCGAACGGCCCGTTGTACAGCCGTTTCGGTTCGAGGAAGATCACCGGATCGTCGTTCTCGATCGACGCGATCAGCAGCCCTTTCGCGTCGTACGGATTCGACGGCATCACCGTGCGCAGCCCGCACACCTGCGTGAACATCGCCTCCGGGCTCTGGCTGTGCGTCTGCCCCCCGTAGATCCCGCCGCCGCACGGCATCCGGATCGTCATCGGCGCGGTGAACTGGCCGGCCGATCGATAGCGCAGCCGCGCGCCTTCCGACACGATCTGGTCGGATGCCGGGTAGAAATAGTCGGCGAACTGGATCTCGCAGACGGGCCGCAGTCCGTACGCGCCCATCCCGACCGCCGCGCCGACGATTCCGCCTTCGGAGATCGGCGCATCGAACACGCGCGATTTCCCGTATTTGTTCTGCAGTCCTTCGGTGCAGCGGAACACGCCGCCGAAATAGCCGACGTCCTGCCCGAACACGACCACATCGCTGTCGCGCCCGAGCATCACGTCCATCGCGGAGCGCAGCGCCTGGATCATCGTCATCGGCTGCGTGGCCGTCCCTGTCTCGTATTGCGCCATGATCACGCTCCCAGTTCCTGACGCTGACGGCGCAGGTGCGCGGGCAGCTCCTTGTAGACGTCGTCGAACATCGAGGCCGGCGACGGAATCCGGTCGTCGGCCAGCGTCCCGTATTTCTCCGCTTCCTTCTGCGCGACGATCACCTCGGCCTCGAGCTCGGCCGTCAATGCGTCGTGCGCGCTGTCCGACCAGATGCCCTTGACGATCAGGTGACGCTTGAAGCGCTCGATCGGATCGCCGAGCGGGAAATGGGACCAGTCGTCGCTCGGCCGGTACTTGGTCGGATCGTCCGACGTCGAATGCGCGCCCGCGCGGTAGGTCACCCACTCGATCAGCGTCGGGCCGAGGTTGCGGCGCGCGCGTTCGGCCGCCCAGCTCGACGCCGCGTAGATCGCGAGGAAGTCGTTGCCGTCGACGCGCAGCGATGCGATCCCGCAGCCGACGCCGCGCCCGGCGAAGGTCGTGCCCTCGCCGCCCGCGATCGCCTGGAACGTCGAGATCGCCCACTGGTTGTTGACCACGTTCAGCACGACCGGCGCGCGGTACACGTGCGCGAACGTCAGCGCGGTATGGAAATCGGCTTCGGCCGTCGCGCCGTCGCCGATCCACGCGGACGCGATCTTCGTGTCGCCCTTGATCGCCGACGCCATCGCCCAGCCGACCGCCTGGATGAACTGCGTCGCGAGGTTGCCGGAAATGGAGAAGAAGCCGGCTTCGCGGTCCGAGTACATCACCGGAAGCTGGCGCCCCTTCAGCGGATCGCCTTCGTTCGACATCAGCTGGCAAATCATCCGCTCGAGCGGCACGTCGCGCGCGATCAGGATGCTCTGCTGCCGGTAGGTCGGAAAGCACATGTCGCCATCGCGCAGCGCCATCGCGTGCGCGGTGCCGATCGCCTCCTCGCCGAGGCTCAACATGTAGAAGGAGATTTTCTTCTGGCGCTGCGCGATCATCATGCGCGCGTCGAAAATGCGGGTCTTGAGCATCGCGCGCAGCCCGGCGATCAGCCGCGCATCGTCGAGATCGGGGGCCCACGGGCCGACGGCCTTGCCGCTGTCGTCGAGCACGCGCACGAGGCTGCGGGCGAGATTGGCGGTGTCCGCCGCGGCTACGTCGATCGGCGGGCGGCGGACGGCGCCGGCCGGCGATAGATGCAGATAGGAAAAGTCCGTCTTGCAGCCCGGACGCCCGGTGGGCTCCGGCACATGCAGACGCAATGGCTCTGACAGGCTCATCGTGTCGTCTCCACGCTCGATTGTGTCTCACGCTGTTTGGGAACGCGGGGGCCGGTTGCCGGCCCGCGCGCGAGCTGACGCGCGGATAAGCGCATCAACCTTGGAAATCTATGCCTGGCAGCGGCGCACGTCGATGCCCAAGCCGCTCGTTCGTCGTGAGCAGATTTGCCATGGCCGATCGAGGCGTCGCGTGAGTGCGGCGGGGAGTGGGCGCGGGACGGGTTTGCTGCGGTGCAGGGTCGCCGGGCCGGCGAAGAGCGGGCCTCGGGGGCGCGAACGGATCGGCGTGTCCCGATCGTGTGAGGGTACGAAGCCAAAGACCCCG
The DNA here is from genome assembly GCF_002223255.1 of Burkholderia sp. AU17457. Classification (NCBI taxonomy): domain Bacteria; kingdom Pseudomonadati; phylum Pseudomonadota; class Betaproteobacteria; order Burkholderiales; family Burkholderiaceae; genus Burkholderia; species Burkholderia sp. AU17457. The sequence goes on along the minus strand of NZ_NKFB01000003.1, from coordinate 761,370 downwards.
CGAAATCCTGGATCTTCGCGAGGTCTTGCGTCGGGTGCGGGTGCCTGTGCGCGTGGTTTGCCTGTCTGCTGCGACGCGCGATCGATCACGCGTCGGGACGGAAGAGGTCGAAGCGGCTGTCGGGCGTCACGTGCACATAGGCCGACGGGCCGCCCGCGCGAAGAATGATGCCCGCGCCGAACGTGTCGAAGATGCCGTCCTTCAGCAAGTCATGGCGGATATGAACCGCGACGACCTCGCCCAGCACCAGCGTGGCCGGCGTCTCGACACCGTGATGATCGCGCAGCCGGATCACGTCGGTCACCTTGCATTCGAAGTTCACGCCGCTTTCCGCGACACGCGGCACGTCGACGAGCCGTGACGGCACCGCAGTCAGGCCGCCGAGTTCGAACTCGTTTACGTCGTACGGCACGGCGGCGCAGGTCTGGTTCATCCGTTCGGCCAGATCGCGCGTCGCGAGGTTCCACACGAACTCGCCGGTCTCCCGCACGTTGCGCACGCTGTCCTTCGCGGCGGTGCTCGAAAAGCCGATGATCGGCGGCCGATAGTTGAACGCGTTGAAGAAGCTGTACGGCGCGAGGTTCAGCGTGCCGTCGCTGCCGCGGGATGAAATCCAGCCGATCGGGCGCGGGCCGATGATCGCGTTCAACGGGTCGTGCGGCAGGCCGTGGCCTTGCGACGGTTCGTAATAGTGATGGGTCGAGTCGGTCATGACGGGTGGTCTTGCGAGACGCAAACGATGAGGAAGGCTGTCAGCGGAACGCGCCGGCCGTGGCGACGCAGGCGTCCGGTGCGACGTGCGTGCCAGTATCACATGGCGCGGTTTTCCGCGCAGTGAAGCGCATCGCGAGCCGCGCGGGCGTGCCGCTGCATGTGCGTGCGCCCAATAAAAAACCCGCGAGCGCTGCATTTCTCGCGGGTTTTTTACGCCTTCGTCGAATCGAATCGCGTCGCATCAACGCAATCGATGGTGCCGGGGACCGGACTCGAACCGGCAAGCCAGTTAAGGCGGCGGATTTTCGTCACACTGCTTCTTTCAAAGCCGGCGTCGCGGGCGCGAGCCGTTCGTGCGCTGGACTATGCCTTCACCGTCGCGCGCGGGCGTGACCGCTGCCCGTGCGCCTTAGGCGCCCCCCGTCTAGTCTCTACACCTTCCTCGCGGATGCCGCGAGGCTTGGCTCGGCGTTGCCTCGATGCACACATCAGGGGTTTCGCCGAATTTGAAGGGTTCTGCACCGACCGTTTCCGACCGGGCACTCAATCGTTTAAGTCCGCTATGTTTACCAATTTCATCACCCCGGCAAGAGGGCGGACGCGATTCTACCATTGCTTGCGCATGCGTTCCCTTATTCCGCCGCGCCGCATCGCGATACCGGCCGTCATCGCGTCGCTTGCTCCCCGGCGTTCGACGCCGATACCGCACCGACACCCCACGGCCCGCCGATTTCGTCCCGCGCCGCGACCTGCCCCGATACAATCGACCGCGCGTCGTCCGACGACCTCAACCGTCTGACATTTGTGTCGTGCTTTTCGCGAAACAAGCGTCGCGTGCGTCATCGCGAAGTCACAAACGTTTTCGATAATTCCCCGGCCGAAAACGTTTACATCGCATGACTTCATGACCTCGACCATCAAGGACGTCGCCGCCCTCGCGGGCTTCTCGATCGCCACCGTTTCGCGTGCGATCAACGCGCCGCATACCGTCAGCCCCGCCACGCTGCAGACGATCCGCACCGCCATCGACACGCTGCAGTTCCGCCCGAGCCCGCTCGGCCGGCAACTGCGCGGCGAGCGCACGCGGCTCGTCGGCGTCGTCGTGCCGACGCTGTCGAACCCCGTGTTCGCCGACTGTCTGCAAGGCATCGACGAACTCGCGACCGCGGCCGGTTTCAAGCTGATCCTGATGACGACCGAATACGACGCGGCGCGCGAGCGTCATGCGATCGAGACGCTGCGCGAGCAGCGCGTCGAAGGGCTGATCCTCACCGTCGCCGATGCGGACACGCATCCGCTGCTCGACATGCTCGACCGCGACGGCCCGCATTACGTGCTGATGCACAACGACACGCAGCGCCGTCCGTCGGTGTCGGTCGACAACCGCGTTGCCGCGTATGACGGCGTGCAACGGTTGACCGCGCACGGCCATCGCCGCGTGCTGATGCTGGCCGGCTCGCTCGCCGCGTCGGACCGGGCGCGCCAGCGTCATCTCGGTTATGCGCAGGCGCTGGAGGAAGCCGGCGTGGCGCCGCTGCCGCCCGTCGAAGTCGACTTCAACGCACCCGAGCTGCCCGATGCGGTGCTCGCGCATCTGACCGCGCACGCCACGCGCCCGACCGCCCTCTTCTGCAGCAACGACCTGCTCGCGATGGTCGTGATGCGCGGCCTGCGCCGCGCGGGTTTCTCGATTCCCGACGACCTGTCGGTGCTCGGCTTCGACGGAATCGCGATCGGCGAGCTGCTTGCGCCGCCGCTCGCGAGCGTCGCGACGCCGAACCGCGACATCGGCCGCCACGCGTGGCAGCGTCTCGTCGAATGCATCGACGGCGCCGCGATCGACCGCACGTCGATGATCCTGCCGCATGCGGTGCGCGACGGCGCGACGATCGCACCGCCGGCCACCGACCTGCACCTGCGCAAGGCCTGATCGCAACACACGCGCGCCACGCACACCGATCACCACACCACCCCAGCGCCACCCTACTCGCCCGGAGATTCACCGTGTCCTTTCGCCTGACCTCGCTGCTGCGCGCGCTTGCCGCGCCGCTCGCCCTTGCCGCGCTCGTCGCCGGCGCCCCCGCAGCCCATGCCGACGAAACGGCGATCTGCTACAACTGCCCGCCCGAATGGGCCGACTGGGCCGCGCAGATCGCCGCGATCAAGCAGAAGACCGGCATCCGCGTGCCGTCCGACAACAAGAACTCCGGCCAGGCGATCGCGCAGCTGATCGCCGAGCAGAAGAGCCCGGTGGCCGACGTCGTCTACCTCGGCGTGTCGTCGGCGTTCCAGGCGAAGGACAAGGGCGTGATCGCGCCGTACAAGCCCGCGCACTGGAACGACATCCCCGCGAACCTGAAGGACCCGCAAGGCTACTGGTTCGCGATCCACTCGGGCACGCTCGGCTTCTTCGTGAACAAGGACGCGCTCGACGGCAAGCCGGTGCCGCGTTCGTGGGCCGACCTGCTGAAGCCCGAATACAAGGGCATGGTCGGCTATCTCGATCCGTCGAGCGCGTTCGTCGGCTACGCGGGCGCGGTCGCCGTCAACCAGGCGCTCGGCGGCAGCCTCGACAACTTCAAGCCGGGCCTCGACTGGTTCCGCAAGCTGAAGGCGAACGCGCCGATCGTGCCGAAGCAGACGGCCTATGCGCGCGTGCTGTCCGGCGAGATTCCGATCCTGCTCGACTACGACTTCGATGCGTATCGCGCGAAATACAAGGACAACGCGAACGTCGAGTTCGTGATTCCGAAGGAAGGCACGATCGCGGTGCCGTACGTGATGAGCCTCGTGAAAGGCGCGCCGCACGATGCGAACGGCAAGAAGGTGCTCGACTTCGTGCTGTCCGACGAAGGCCAGAAACTGTGGGCCAACGCCTACCTGCGCCCGGTACGCGCGCAGACGCTCGGCGCCGACATCGCCGCGAAGTTCCTGCCGGCGAGCGAATACGCGCGGGCGAAGCCGGTCGACTTCGGCAAGATGGCGGCCGGCCAGCAGGCGTTCGGCCAGCAGTACCTGCAGATCATGCAGTAAGCCGCGGGACGCAACCGATGCTCGACCTGACTTTTCCGCTGCGCTGGCGCATCGCGCTCGTCGCGCCGGCGCTGGCGGTATTCGCCGCGTTCTGGCTGCTGCCGATGGCTTCGCTCGTGCAGGTATCCGCCGACGGCGCCTTCTTCTCGCACTACACGGCGCTGCTCGGCAATGCGCGCTACATGAAGAGCCTCGGCGAGACGGTTGCGCTGTCCGCGGGCGTCACGCTCGCGACGCTCGCGCTGTCGACGATCTCGGGCCTCCTGCTCGCGCGCCGCGAATTCGCCGGCAAGCGCGTGCTGCTCGCGCTGCTGACGTTTCCGCTCGCGTTCCCGGGTGTCGTCGTCGGCTTCATGGTGATCATGCTCGCCGGACGCCAGGGGCTGATCGGCATGCTGTCGGCGAAGCTCACCGGCGACAAATTCGTGTTCGCGTATTCGGTGGCCGGCCTGTTCATCGGCTACCTGTACTTCTCGATTCCGCGCGTGATCGTCACCGTGATCGCGGCCGCGTCGAAGCTCGACGCGTCGCTCGAGGAAGCCGCGCGTTCGCTCGGCGCGTCGCCGTGGCGGATCTTCGTCGACATCGTATTGCCCGCGCTCGCGCCGGGCCTGATCGCGGCCGGCGCGATCTGCTTCGCGACCGCCATGGGCGCGTTCGGCACAGCGTTCACGCTCGCCACCGACCTGAACGTGCTGCCGATGACGATCTATACCGAGTTCACGCTGAACGCGAACATCGCGACGGCGGCCGGCCTGTCGATCGTGCTCGGCATCGTCACCTGGGCCGTGCTCGCGCTCGCGCGCCGCTTCACCGGTCACACCGCCGCCGCCGCGGCCTGAGGATTTACGCATGCAATCGCTTTCCGGCTCTTCCGCGCCGTCGCCGGCACCCGCTCCAGCTCCAGCTCCGTTGCACCCGGCACGCGCCGCCCGGCATGCGCCGCGCGTCGCCGGCGCGCGGGCGATCGCCGCGCTCCAATGGGGCGTCACGCTGCTGCTGTGCGCGTTCCTGATCGTGCCCGTCGTGATGTCGGTGCTCGCGGGGTTGACCGTCAACTATTTCCGCGGCCTGTCGAGCGGCCTCACGCTGCGCTGGCTCGAACAGGTGTGGCAGCAGTATCACGGCTCGGTCGCGCTGTCGCTCTACGTCGCGTTCGCGACGCTCGCGATCGTGCTCGTCGTCGGCGTGCCGGCCGGCTATGCGCTCGCGCGCAGCAAGAGCCGCATCGCGCGTGCGATCGAAGAAGCGCTCGTGCTGCCGGTCGCGCTGCCGGGGCTGGCTTCGGCGCTCGCGCTGCTGGTCGTGTACGGCGGCTTCACCGCGTTCCGGATGAGCCTGTGGTTCATCGTCGTCGGCCACGTCGTGTTCACGCTGCCGTTCATGGTGCGCGCGGTCGCAGCGGTTGCGGCCGGCGCCGACCTGCGCACGCTCGAGGAAGGCGCGGCGAGCCTCGGCGCGTCGTTCGTCACGCGCTTCGTCACGATCGTGCTGCCGAACCTGCGGCCGGGCATCGTCGCCGGTGCGCTCGCGGTGCTCACGCTGTCGATCGGCGAGTTCAACCTCACGTGGATGCTGCATACACCCGACACCAAGACGCTGCCGGTCGGGCTCGCCGATACCTATGCATCGCTGCGCCTCGAAGTCGGCAGCGCGTACACGATCCTGTTCCTGCTGATGACGCTGCCGCTGCTCGTCGCGATGCAGTGGCTTGGCGTCGATCCGTCCGGTACGCGCGCGCTCAAAAAGCGCCCGCGCTGAAATTTTCGCAGACATGAAACTCGATTCCACTCCCATTACCCTGACCGGCTGCGCGAAGACGTTCCGCGGCACACGCGTGCTCGAACCGCTCGACCTGTCGATCGGCGCCGGCGAAACGCTCGTGCTGCTCGGGCCGTCGGGCTGCGGCAAGACCACCACGCTGCGCCTGATCGCGGGCCTCGACACGCCGGACGCCGGCGGCACGATCGCGTTCGGCGACGACGACGTCACCGCACTGCCGATCGAGCGCCGGCAAGTCGGCATGGTGTTCCAGAACTACGCGCTGTTTCCGAACCTGACGGTGCGCGGCAACGTCGGCTACGGGCTGAAGATCCGCAAGACCGAACCGCGTGCGCTGCGCGAACGCGTCGACGAACTGCTCGCGATGATGCGGCTCGACGCACATGCGGACAAACCGGTCGACCAACTGTCGGGCGGCCAGCGCCAGCGTGTCGCGCTGGCGCGCGCGCTCGCGGTGCGGCCGCGCGTGCTGCTGCTCGACGAACCGCTGACCGCGCTCGACGCGAAGCTGCGCGACGTGCTGCGCCGCGACATGAACGCGCTGCTGCGCGAGCTCGGCGTGACGACCGTCTACGTGACGCACGACCAGGCCGAAGCGATGGAGCTCGGCGACCGGATCGTCGTGATGGGCGCGGGCCGCATCGAGCAGATCGGCACGCCGCGCGAGATCTACTACCAGCCCGCGAACCGCACGGTCGCGCAGTTCATCGGCACGCTGAACCGGCTGGCGGGCCGGTGGCGCGACGGCGCGCTCGCAACGACCGGCGGCGCGATCGTTACGCCGCATGCGGCCGACGAGTGGTTCTTCCGCCCCGAGGATGCGCAGCTCGCCGATCCCGCGCATGCGCCGCTGCGCGGCGCGGTCGGCGCGTGCGCGTTCCTCGGCGAACGCACGCGGCTCACGATCGAGCATGCGGCGCCCGACGCGCTCGTGATCGACGTGCCGGGCCGCATCGCGCTCGCACGCGGCACGGCGGTCGGCCTCACGATCGCGCCGGAAGGCCTGATCGCGCTCGGCGCGTAAGCCGTCGATCCGGCATCATCCAGGCAGCACCCCACGCGGCGCACGCCGCCGCGACAACAACCCGACGATTCCGAGGAACGACGATGCTGCTTGCTCAAATCAGCGATCTCCACATCAAGCGGCCGGGCCAGCTCGCGTACCGGCGCGTCGACACGGCGGCCGCACTCGCGCGCTGCGTCGAGAAACTGAACGCCCTCGTGCCGCGCCCCGACGCCGTGCTCGTCACCGGCGACCTGACCGACTTCGGCCACGACGAAGAGTACGGCAACCTGCGCGGGCTGCTCGACGCGCTCGAGATTCCGTATTACCTGATGATCGGCAATCACGACGACCGCGCCGGTTTGCGCCGCGCGTTCGGCGATCGTGCCGAGCTGCAGGACGGCGAATTCGTGCAGTACGCGCTCGACGTCGGCGCGGTGCGCGTGCTCGCGCTCGATTCGCAGGTGCCGGGCGCGAGTCACGGCGACCTGTGCGACGCCCGGCTCGCGTGGCTCGCCGCGCAACTCGACGCCGCGCGCGACCGGCCGGTGATCGTCGCGCTGCATCACCCGCCGTTTGCGTCTGGCATCGGGCACATGGACAAGCTGCGTCTCGCGCCCGCCGCCGCAGCGAAACTCGATGCGCTGCTGCGCGGCCATCCGAACGTCGAGCGCGTGCTCTGCGGTCACGTGCACCGCACGATGTTCACACGCTTCGGCGGCACGCTCGCGTGCGCGGTGCCATCGCCCGCGCACCAGGTCGCATTCGACTTGCGAGTTGATGGGCCGTCCGCGTTTCGGCTCGAACCGCCGGCGTTCGCGGTTCATCGTCATGCACCCGATACGGGGATGATGTCGCATCACGTCTATGTGGACGAAGGCGCGGGACCGTATCCGTTTTACGAGCCGACGGGCGAGCTGGTCGACTGACGACGTAAAGCGCGTACCGTGGCGGGCGGCCGGTTATGCCGGTTATGCCGGTTATGCCGGTTATGCCGCCGGCAGGATTCGCGTCGCTCCGGTATGATCGGCAGCCTCGACCGGCGCCCGGCCTGACTGCGCACCCGATGCGTGCGCCGCCTGCCGCGCCGCCCACTCCGTTGCCGCCGCCATGTCCACCGCCTCCACCGACCGTCCGACCGACGCCCCCTCGCCCCACTATTCGCGCAGCCTGCTGTTGCTGCTCGCGACGATCGCGGGTGTATCGGTCGCGAACATCTACTACAACCAGCCGTTGCTCGACAGCTTCCGCGCGTCCTTTCCGGACGGCGCGTCATGGATCGGCGTGGTACCGACCGCGACGCAGCTCGGCTATGCGGCCGGCATGTTCCTGCTCGCGCCGCTCGGCGACCGCTTCGATCGCCGCGGGCTGATCCTGCTGCAGATCGCCGGGCTGTCGATCGCGCTGATCGCGGCGGCCGCCGCGCCGTCGCTCGTCGTACTCGCGTTCGCGAGCCTCGCGATCGGCATCCTCGCGACCATCGCGCAGCAGGCCGTGCCGTTCGCCGCCGAAATCGCGCCGCCGGCCGAACGCGGCCACGCGGTCGGCACCGTGATGAGCGGCCTGCTGCTCGGCATCCTGCTCGCGCGTACCGCCGCCGGCTTCGTCGCCGAGTATTTCGGCTGGCGCGCGGTGTTCGCCGCCTCGGTCGCGGCGCTCGTCGCGCTCGCCGTCGTGATCGTGCTGCGGCTGCCGCGCAGCTCGCCGACGTCGACGTTGTCGTACGGCAAGCTGCTCGGCTCGATGTGGCATCTGGCCGCCGAACTGCGCGGGCTGCGCGAGGCATCGCTGACGGGCGCCGCGCTGTTCGCGGCGTTCAGCGCGTTCTGGCCGGTGCTCACGCTGCTGCTCGCCGGCGCGCCGTTCCATCTCGGCCCGCAGGCAGCCGGCCTGTTCGGGATCGTCGGAGCCGCGGGTGCGCTCGCCGCACCGTATGCGGGCCGCTCCGCGGACACACGCGGCCCGCGCGCAGTCATCTCGCTCGCGATCGCGCTGCTCGCGCTGTCGTTCGTGATCTTCGCGTTGTCGGGTTCGAGCCTCGTCGGGCTCGTGATCGGCGTGATCGTGCTCGACGTGGGCGTACAGGCCGCGCAGATCTCGAACCAGTCGCGCATCTATGCGCTGAAGCCGGAGGCGCGCAGCCGCGTGAACACGGTGTACATGGTGTGCTATTTCATCGGTGGCGCGCTCGGCTCGTCGGTCGGCGTCGCCGCATGGCGCGCGTTCGGCTGGACCGGCATGTGCGCGGCCGGCCTGCTGTTTACCGCGCTCGCCGGCTGGTCCCACCATCGCGGCGGCCGGCGCGGCTGAGCGCGGCCGGCCGCCGCTGCGTCACGCGTCGGTGCGCGAGGCGGCCGTCTCGGCGGTGGCGGGCGGCGGCGCGAACGCCGGGGCCGGGTCGATCACCGCGGCGGGATCCATCACCGCCGCGGGCGTCGGCACCGCGAGCGGGACAGCGGACGGCGCGAGGATGGGCGTCGCATCCGGCGTGGCGATCGGCTCGGCGACAGCAGAAGCGTCCGCCGTCACCGCCTGCTCGGCCGCCACGGCCGGCGAACTGGCAGCCGCGGCGGCGGCGGCCGGCCGGCGCGCCGGATCGAACACGAACGACAACCCGACGCTGCCGAGGATCGCGACGGTCGCGACGACCGTCGCCATCGTCACCGGCTCGCCCAGCAGCAGCGCACCGAGCGCGACCGCGACGATCGGGTTCACGTACATGCAGCTGCTTGCGATGATCGGGCTCGTGTGGCGGATCAGGTAGCCGTACGCGACGTACGCGGCCATCGTGCAGAACACCATCAGGTACACGAACGCGAACACCGGCCCGACTGCCAGCTGTTCGACGCGTTCGCCGAGCAGCCACGCGACGATCGTCGACATCAGGCCGCCGAGGCCGATCTGCAGCGACGTCGACAGGAACAGGTCGGACGGCAGCTTGAGCCGCGTCGCGAGATGCGCGCCGCCCGCCCAGAATAGCGCGCCGGCCAGCACGCAAATCGTGCCGAGCGCCGAGTTCGAGGCGGCCGAACCGCCCGAATTCAGCACGACGATGCCGACCATCCCGAGCGCGACGGCCGCCCATTCGCCCTTCGTCACCGGCCGCCCGGCGACCGCCGCGATCACGGTCGCGAACAGCGGCACCGTGGCGACCATCACCGCGGCCGACCCGCTGCTGACCGTGCGCATGCCGAGCGCGATCGTGCCGGACGACAGCGCGACGAGCATCGTGCCGACGATCGCCGAGTTGCGGATTTCCAGCAGCGTCGGCCGTTCGGGCTTGCGCCGCAGCGCGAAGATGAACAGGCCGATCCCGCCGAGCAGGTTGCGCAGCCCCGACAGCAGCAGCGGCGGGAACGACTGCAGCGCGAAATGCAGCCCGCTGTAGGTCGAACCCCAGACGAAATAGATGAAGACGAGGGCCAGCGCCACGCGGCCGCCGCGGCTTTGCGGCAGGCGCAGCGGATGGCGGGCGAAGAAATCGAGAAATCGATCGAGCGGGCCCATCGTCAGCCTGCCCGCGCGGCGCGCCGCGTGCCCCGCTTAAAGACGCCGGGACAACCGGCAAATGGCCCGGACGGGGCCAGGACAGCGGGGGCAAGCGTGCGGAACGACATGACAGTGCGAACGGCGACGAAGTAAACCGGCGGGACCGGCGGCAGAGGAAAAAAGTGCGCAACCGCTGCGGCTGCGCACGCCTGGCATTATGGCATCAAGGATTCGAAAGGAAGCGGGCGCCCTGCCTGAAAGCTTGTCGACTGACGTTTCGGCGCGACACCGGGGCCGGCACGGCGCTCGGCTAACGAACCATCTCGACCTGCACCACCGCGCCGCCATCGTCGGCCGACTGCACGGTGATGCGCCGCCCGGACACCGTGTCGACGAGCGACTTGCCCGGCATCAACGGCGCGTCCTTCATGCCGTCCTTGCTGCCCGGCGTCGCATCGACGAGCGTGTTCTGAATACCGCTGCCCGGATAGCGGACGATCCGCACGGCCACGCCATTGACGAATGGCGACGTGTCGGGCCAGTCCTCGTACGTGCCCTTCGCCCCCCGCGGGCGACGAAATTCGAGCAGCAGGTAGGAGCCGTCGCCGCGCGGCAGGCGATAGCCCTGCTTGCCCGGCAGTGCACTCCAGAGCGGCGCGAGGCGGTACGTGCCCGGCTTGACGAGCAGCGGCACGTCGGCCTCGTCAAGCCACCCCGCGAACAGCTGGTAATCGACGGGATACATGCGCCGGCCGCCACCGCCCACCGTATCGGCCGGATCGTCGATGCCGCCCTTCGCGCAGCCGCCGCCGAGCATGACGGCGCCGCCCTCGATCGGGCAATTACGCAGCGAATCGGGATGCCCCGCGCCCAGCCCGTGACCGAATTCGTGCGCCCACATCCAGTACGCGTGGCCCGAGCCGTTCGACAGAATCCATTGCCCCGGCCGCGCCGCCAGTCCGGCGAACTTGCATTCGCTCGAGTACGGGAAATCGACGAACAGGTAGTCGAACGCGCCGGGATCGACGCCTCGCACCCGCGCGGCGGCCCTCGCCCGCTCGAGGATGGCGCCCGAATTGCAGCCGGCCGGGAATGCGCCGAGATCGACGTCCTCCAGCATCCTGCCGCCGAGCGTCAGCTTGCCGCGCGACGCCAATCCGACATAGTGCGCGAGCGAACCGTAACTCGCGCCGTCACCAAACACGGCCTTGCGAATCGGCTCGGCAGGATTCGCCGTCTGGCCCGTGAAGTGCGCGGACATCAGCAGCACCCGGCGATCGCCCGTCACGATTCGCATCGGCGACGGCAATTCGCCATCGTAGGTCCAGTATGCGGCTGGCTGTTCGGCGGCCGGCAGCATGGCGAGCGTGCGGTCCGTCGCTTGCAGCGACGCGCCCCTGCCGACATCCGACCAGTGCTTGTTGCGCATCGTGAACGAGCCGCTCATGTCGACGTCCGCGCGCCACATCCGCGTCGTCGGATAGTCCGTGCCGTCGCACGGCCACATGTTGACCGTGCCCGGGTTCGACGGGGCCGCGCGCAGGCAGACGCCCCGGCCCTGCGATTCGGCGAGCACGTTCTTCACCCTGAAATAGCCGTTGCCGGCCTGCACCATCCGCCAGCGCTGCGCGTCGGCTCCCGAACACGCGTCGAACCCGACATCCGTGCCGTTGCTTGTCGAAACGGACAGGCAAAGGTTCTCACCGGCTGCGTGGTTCCTGATGGCGAGGCTCGTGTCGACCGGTGCGGGCGGATCGGGCGGCGACGGTTCTTCCTTCTCGGGCGGTTTCGGCGCAGGCGGCGCTTCCTTCTCCGGCGGATGAGGTACCGGCGGCGGCTCCGGCGACTGCGGGTACACCGGATCCGGAGGCGCTCCCGGCTCGTCGGATACCGCGACGGTATCCGCAACGACCTCTTGCTCCTGCGGCACTTCCTTTTCCTGCGCGACCACGGCGGGCGAGTCGGAATCCCCCCCTCCGCACGCCGACAACGTCACACTCGCGACCACGCAAAGCAAACTGAACGACCACCCACGCCGAAATACGACAAGACTCATGTTCGATGACCCATTATTGGACAGGGAATCCGCGCGCGAACCGACCAGCCCGGGCACGCCGGCCCGGGCTTCGATTCGCAGTGCATAAAGAAATGGAGAATGCCGCGGCAATGAGCACGGCACAGGCGGCTGGTGCGAACGCGTCGCGACCGCGGAAGGCCAATGCTAGATTCAAGGCACTTCGCGGACAATGAGACATGTACGAAATTCGTAAATATGTACGAACCTCGTTTCGGTATTCCCGCGCAAAGCCACGGCAATCGCGTGAGCTGTCACGAGCGTAGAGCGGCCGCACGGCAGGCATCATCGGCGCCCGCCTTGAATCGCCGATTCTCGATGCCTGCCCGGTAGCGCCGACCGGTCGTCCTGGCGAGCAAGCGGCCCGCGTGCGCGACGCCTACGATCCGCCGAACCAGTTGTAGCCCTGATCGACCCAGTAGCCGCCGGGGAACGTATCGGTCACGAAGATTTCCATGATGTGCTTCGGGTTCTTGTAGCCGAGCTTGGTCGGCATCCGCAGCTTCATCGGGAAACCGTACTCGGGCGGCAGTGGGTGACCATCGTACTCGAATGCGAGCAGCGTCTGCGGATGCAGCGCGGTCGGCATGTCGATGCTTTCGTAGTAGTCGTCGGCGCACTTGAAGCCGACGTATTTCGCCCGCGTGTCCGCGCCGGCGCGCGCGAGGAATGCGCCGAACGGCGTGCCGCCCCAGCGGCCGATCGCACTCCACCCTTCCACACAGATGTGTCGCGTGATCTGCTCGGCGTGCGGCAGCGCGCGAAGCTCGTCGAGCGTCCACACGCGCTTGCCCGTTACACGGCCGGACAGCACGAGGCGGTAGGTCGACTCGTCGACGTGCCGTACTTCGTCGATCCCGTAATACGCGTTGAACGGAAACGGCCGCGTGATGTCGGCTTCGGTATAGGTCGGCGCGAGCTGGTTCGGGTTGAACAGCCACGCCTGCACGCGATCGTTCATGCGCGACACTTTCTCGAGGAACGTGTTGACCGACGCGTCGTCCTGCAGCGTGCAGCCGGTCAGCATCGCGAGGCCGCCGAGCGTCAGCACGCGCCGATTGAACAGCCGTCGCGACGGCATCTCGAGTTCGCGGCGCACGTCGAGTTCGAGCGATTTCCGGTCGAGCGTCCAGCGCGGCTCGCCGCGGATTTTTTCGGATTCCGACATGATGATTTCCTTCGCCCGCCAAGCGGGTCAGCGGCCGCGCAGCATCGCGAGCAGCGAGCGCGGCACCAGCAACGCCATCGCGACGTGGACGGCAACGAATGCGACCAGCAGCGCCATCGCCCAGAAGTGCACGATGCGCGCGTTGTCGTAACCGCCGAACAGCTCGCGCAGCAGCGGAAATTGCACCGATTTCCAGATCGTGAGCCCCGACAGCACCAGGACGACGAGATCGACGATCGCGGTCAGGTACGCGGCACGCTGCACCGCGTTGTAGACGCTCAGGTCGTCGTGCGACAGCCGCCCGCCGAGCGCGGCGCGCACGTCGCGCCACACCGACGCGGGCGTCACGGGCAGCAGCTTGCGTGCGAAGCGCCCCGTCGCGATCGACATCGCGAGATAGAACAGCCCGTTGCCGACCAGCAACCACATCGCCGCGAAATGCCATTGCAGCGCGCCGCCGAGCCAGCCGCCGAGCGTGATGCCGTGCGCGAACGTGAACGACGGATAGATCGGCGACGCGTCGTAGATGCGCCAGCCGGACAGCGCCATCAGGATCGCCGCGAGCGCGTTGAGCCAGTGGCTCGCGCGCACCCACCGCGGATGGATCGTCGGTGCGGGCGGCGGCGCGCTCGTGCGATCCGTGACAGGAACCGTTTGCATGATGATGACTCCCGCAATGGTGCGACGGGACGCGACGCGCGCCGATGACCGGCCGCCCGCGCCCCGCACGCATTCGTCAGTTCGACGGGCTCATGGCGTCCTTCTTCATCGCGTCGCCCTTCTTCATCGCGTCGTGGCCCATCGCATCCTTCTTCATCTCATGCTTCTTCATGCCGTCCTTCTTCATCGCGCCGTCCTTCGCCATCGCGTCGTGGCCCATCGCGTCTTTCGACATCGACATGCCGTCCTTCGACATCGCGTCGTTCTGCGCATGGGCGCCCGTTGCGATCGTGGCGAGTGCGGCGACACAGGCGGCAAGGAATACGTTTTTCATGACATCTCTCCGATACATGGGTTTGGGAGCCGAATAGACGGAGGACGCCGCAGGAAATGACAGCGATGTCGAAAATTTTTTTCGAAGCAGGAAACAACGGACGGAAATGCTGCACCGCCCGCCGCTTCTGTCCCTGGCGACACGGCGGACAGACGGCAGCGCCTGCTGCGGCGCACCGCAATGCGCGTCGGCGTCCGCGCCCCCCGCTGCCCGCCGACGTCGGCTTCGCACCCGGTTGAAACCACCGCCAAGCCGGTGTATCGTGTGCCCTTGCTAACGCGGGGGTCCTGCAATGCGTTCGGTCAAACAACCGGCATTGCGGGTGAGAAATACCCTTTGAACCTGATCTGGATAATGCCAGCGCAGGGAAGCGTACGGATTTCGCCGCCATCCTTCTGACGAAATCCGCCGCCTCACCAAGCCTCGTCTCCTGCTTAGCTCGAGCCCCACATTCGTCAAGGGCTCCGGGCAAGCGCCGACGCGCCTGTCCGGCGCCCGCACAGGAGATTGCATGAACGCCAATCCGAAGTTTCTGTCTGCCGACGCCCATGTCGACGCCGCCGCCGTCGCGCCGCTGCCCAATTCGCGAAAGGTTTATGTAACCGGCTCGCAGCCCGACATCCGCGTGCCGATGCGCGAGATCACGCAGGCCGACACCCCGACCGGCTTCGGCGGCGAGAAGAATCCGCCGATCTACGTGTACGACACGTCGGGCCCCTACACCGATCCGGACGCGAAGATCGACATCCGCGCGGGCCTGCCCGCACTGCGCCAGCGCTGGATCGAAGCGCGCGGCGACACCGAGGTGCTCCCCGGCCTGTCGAGCCAGTACGGCCTCGAGCGCGCGGCCGACCCGGCCACGGCCGACCTGCGCTTCCCGGGCCTGCACCGCAACCCGCGCCGCGCGCAGCCCGGCAAGAACGTCACGCAGATGCACTACGCGCGTCAGGGCATCATCACGCCGGAAATGGAATACATCGCGATCCGCGAGAACCAGCGCCGCGCCGAATACATCGAGAGCCTGAAGTCGAGCGGCCCGAACGGCGCGAAGCTCGCCGCGATGATGGGCCGCCAGCACCCGGGCCAGGCGTTCGGCGCCGCGGCCTTCGGCGCGAACGCGCTGGCCGAGATCACGCCGGAATTCGTGCGCGACGAAGTCGCGCGCGGCCGTGCGATCATCCCCGCCAACATCAACCACCCGGAATCCGAGCCGATGATCATCGGCCGCAACTTCCTCGTGAAGATCAACGCGAACATCGGCAACTCGGCCGTCACGTCGTCGATCGGCGAGGAAGTCGACAAGATGACGTGGGCGATCCGCTGGGGCGGCGACACGGTGATGGACCTGTCGACCGGCAAGCACATCCATGAAACGCGCGAGTGGATCATCCGCAACAGCCCGGTGCCGATCGGCACGGTGCCGATCTACCAGGCGCTCGAAAAGGTCAACGGCAAGGCCGAGGACCTGACCTGGGAAATCTTCCGCGACACGCTGATCGAACAGGCCGAACAAGGCGTCGACTATTTCACGATCCACGCGGGCGTGCGCCTGCAGTACGTGCCGCTCACCGCGAACCGGATGACGGGCATCGTGTCGCGCGGCGGCTCGATCATGGCGAAGTGGTGCCTCGCGCATCACAAGGAAAGCTTCCTGTACGAACACTTCGAAGAGATCTGCGAGATCATGAAGGCGTACGACGTGAGCTTCTCGCTCGGCGACGGCCTGCGTCCCGGCTCGATCTACGACGCGAACGACGAAGCGCAGCTCGGCGAACTGAAGACGCTCGGCGAACTCACGCAGATCGCGTGGAAGCACGACGTGCAGGTGATGATCGAAGGCCCCGGCCACGTGCCGATGCAGTTGATCAAGGAGAACATGGATCTCCAGCTCGACTGGTGCAAGGAAGCGCCGTTCTATACGCTCGGCCCGCTGACCACCGACATCGCGCCGGGTTACGACCACATCACGTCGGGCATCGGCGCCGCGATGATCGGCTGGTTCGGCACCGCGATGCTGTGCTACGTGACGCCGAAGGAACACCTCGGCCTGCCGAACAAGGACGACGTGAAGGAAGGGATCATCACGTACAAGCTCGCCGCGCACGCGGCCGATCTGGCCAAGGGCCACCCGGGCGCGCAGGTGCGCGACAACGCGCTGTCGAAGGCGCGCTTCGAGTTCCGCTGGGAGGACCAGTTCAATATCGGTCTCGACCCGGACAAGGCGCGCGAATTCCACGACGAGACGCTGCCGAAGGATTCGGCGAAGGTGGCGCACTTCTGCTCGATGTGCGGCCCGCATTTCTGCTCGATGAAGATCACGCAGGACGTGCGCGAGTTCGCGGCGCAGCAAGGCGTGTCGGAAACCGAGGCGCTGAAGAAAGGGATGGAGGTCAAGGCGGTCGAGTTCGTGAAGACGGGCGCCGAGATCTACCATCGTCAGTAAGCGCGCGCAGCGGGCCGCGCCGGCTCGTATCGCGATGTGCGAAGCCCGCTTTCGAGCGGGCTTTTTTGCGCATGCCGTGTGCCTGCCGGCCGATGCGAAACAATTGATTACGAAACCGCGCGAGCCTTAACAAGTCCTTACAGCAGCAGCGCGGGACGGCGCGTAGATTGGGGACATGCACGGCCGCCAGCCGGTCGTGCGCCTTCCGTTCACTACCACAAGGACAACGATCATGAATTCGATTCGGCGTTTTGGGGTATGCGCGCTCCTCGTCGCGACAGTGGCCAGCCTGTCGGCCTGCGATTCGATGTCGCGACGCCAGCGCGATACGGCAATCGGAGCGGGTGTCGGCGGCGTGGCCGGCGCGGCGATCGGGGGCAATGCGCTGTCGACGCTGGGCGGCGCGGCGGCCGGCGGCATCATCGGTAACCAGGTCGGCAAGTAAGCCAGCCGACACCGGCCGGTTGGGCATCGTCGCCCAGCCGCGGGCCGGGCGGTCCAACGGCGTTTCCGCGGTGCGGAAGCGCCGTTTTCGTATGTCCTGCCGCAACCGGCGCGGCCGCTCCGCCCGGAAATGATCGGTTACCGTTTTTCATGCCGTGTCATCGGTACTCGGCCTAAGCTACAAGCATCTGCCGATAGCCGGCTCCGCCGGAGACACATCATGAACAGGACCTTCGTCGCCGCGGCGCTTGCCTGCACGACGCTTGCGGGCTGCTACTACCCGTACGGCTATATCCCGGCGGGCTATTACACGGCTGCGCCGGTACCGGCGCAGCCCGCGCCCGTGTATGTCGATCCCGCTCCCGCGTACTACTATCCGGCGCCTGCGTATGCGCCCGCGTGGGGCGGTTATTGGGGCCCGGCGCTGTCGCTCAATTTCGGCTTCGGCGGACGCGGCGGCTGGCGTCATCACTGATTCTGCCCGGCCGCGCCGCACGCGCTCGGCGTCCGCCGCCCGGCGGCAAACCGGCGGAATTCCCGTTTCTTGTCGTTTCATCCGATCATGAAACGACGGGGCGGTAACGCGGTGTAAGATTCCTCGCATCCCGTCCCCGCCCTCGCCGATCGATGTCACCCAAGAACGCTTTCCTGCTGACCGTACTCGCCGCCCTGTGGGGCGCATCCTTCTTGTTCATCCGAGTCGGCGTCGTCGATTTCGGGGTCGCGCCGCTGATGGCGCTGCGCGTGGGCATCGGCGCGCTGTTTCTCGCGGGCTTCGCGCTGACGCGCTTCAAACCCGCCGATCTCGGCGCCCGGCTGCGCCGTCATGCGTGGCCGCTGTTCGTCGTCGGCGCGCTGAATTCGGGCATCCCGTTCTGCCTGTTCGCATTCGCCGAGCTGACGCTGTCGGCCGGCGTGACGTCCGTGATCAACGCGACGACGCCGCTGTGGGGCGCGCTCGTCGCTTACCTGTGGCTGAAGGACAAGCTGTCGCTGCCGCGCGCACTCGGCCTCGTCATCGGGTTTGCCGGCGTGCTCACGCTCGTGTGGGACCAGGTCGCGAACGCGCACGGCGACACGGGCGCCGGCGCGACCGCGCTCGCCGCGGCGGCCGCACTCGGCGCGACGCTGCTGTACGGCATCGCGGCCAACTATACGAAACGCAAGCTCAGCGGCGTCGATCCGCTCGTCAACGCGGCCGGCAGCATGATCGGCTCGACCGTGCTGCTGGTGCCGTTCGCGATCGCGACGTGGCCGGCCGCGCCGGTCGGCGTGCACGCCTGGGGCGCGGTGCTCGCGCTCGGCGTCGCGTGCACCGGCATCGCGTATTTCATCTTCTTCTACCTGATCGCGCATGTCGGGCCCGCCCGCGCGATTACCGTCACGTTCGTGATCCCCGTGTTCGGGCTGCTGTGGGGCGCGCTGTTCCTCGGCGAACACGTGTCGGCCGTGATGATCGAAGGCTGCGTGATCGTGCTCGTCGGCACCGCGCTCGCAACCGGCGTGATCAAGCGGATTCCCGGCGTCCGACCGCGCGGCGGCGAGGCGACCTGACGATCGGCGCGCCGGGCGCGCACGAACCGCCGCCGGTCGCCCGTGGCCCGTGGCCGCCGCGCGGCGATGCCGGTGACGACGCGACGCGGGTTGGCCGGCCCGCCCCCGATCGCACCGCGGCACGCGGGCATTCGTCTCATTCGTCTGACGGCGGCAGCCGGCCACCGGAATGTCCCGTATCGGGCCGCGCATCGCGCGGCAGCAACGCACGGTCGTACCGCCGCGCTGCCGCGGGATCGTCATCTGTCGCCGTCAAGCGCTTCGTTTCGCGACGGTCATGCACCGGACGCATGCACGCGGCGCCCGTCGCCGCGCCGCCGCGTACGGGCGGAATCGCGGTGTACCGTTTGCGTCTGGAGTTACCCTGATACGCGCGCCGCGGCAATCCCGTTACACTCGGAAAACTCATCCGCAGAAGGCGTTTCGATGCCCTACGTTCTTTCGCGTCCGCCTGCGCATGCGGCTGCATCGGCGTGGCGGGGCGTCGGCGCCCCGCCGCCCGCTTCCGGGCACCGTTGACATGAAGCCCGCTCGCGACCTGTCGCTCGACGCCCTGCTCGAACGCCTCACGCCGACACCCCACGGCTGGCTCGCCACCTATCGCACCACGACATTGCGCAGCGTGTTCCAGCCCGTGCTGTCGATCACGCACAAGCGCGTCGTCGGCTACGAGGCGCTGCTGCGCGTCGTCGATGCGAACGGTGCGCTGGTGTCGCCCACCGCCCTGTTCGACAAGACGCGCGGCGACGCCGACGCACTGCTGCTCGACCGGCTCGCGCGCTGCCTGCACACCGCCAACTTCGTCACGCAAGGCATCGGCGACGGCTGGCTGTTCCTGAACGTGACGCCGCGCGTGCTCGACACGGGCCTCGTGCAGCGCGAGTTCGTCGAGGCGCTGTGCCGGCATTTCGCACTGCCGCCAAACCGCATCGTGCTGGAAGTGATCGAACAGCCGGCGCGCGACGAAGCCGCGCTCGCCCGCACGATCGACATGATCCAGCATCGCGATTTCCTGATCGCGATCGACGATTTCGGCACCGGCTTCTCGAACTTCGACCGCGTGTGGCGGGCGCGGCCCGACATCGTGAAGCTCGACCGCTCGCTCGTCGAGCGTTCGACCGGCTCGGCCGACGATCGCCGCATCATGCATCACCTCGTGTCGATGCTCCACCAGGCCGGCGCGATGGTGCTGGCCGAAGGCGTCGAAAGCGACGACGCACTGCAGGCGCTGATGGAAGCCGACATCGATTTCGTGCAGGGTTTCCAGTTCGGCCAGCCCGACGCATCGATCGCGCACGCGAGCGCGGCGGCGCCCGCGATGCTCGACGCCGCATGGCGGCGCTTCATCGCCCGCCGGCACACGCCGGTGGCCGCCGAGCAGCCGGGCTTCGACGCGATCGAACGGCTCGTGCTCGGCGGCGCGGCCGCGTTTTCGGCGAGCGGCAACCTGCAGGACGCCGCGCAACGCGTATTCACGGTGCCGGCCGCGCGTCGCGTGTTCGTCACGGACGAGACCGGCGAACAGTTCCTGCCGTCGATCGGCGCACCGCCCGACGACAGCCAGGCGAGCGTCACCCGTCTCGCCCCGCTATTCCCCGAGACCCACAGCAACTGGTCGCGCCGCCCGTATTTCCAGCGCGCGATCGCCGCCCCCGGCCGCGTCGCGCTGATGGGCCCGCACTTCTCGCTGACGGAAGGCCGCGACTGCTATACGGCTGCCGTCGCGATCCGCGCGCAGAGCCGGCTCGTCGTGTTCTGCGTCGACTTCGTGCTCGACAGCGCGGGAACCGTGATGCGATAGCCGGCGCGCACGGCGGACGTTCGCTCGCCTGCGACAGGCACCGACCCTTCGTTCGTCAGTCGACCACCTTCCCGCGCCCTGACTTCACCACGCTGCGGCGCGACTTGTGCTCGAGCCGCCGCTCCTTCGACGCGCGCGTCGGCCGCGTCGCGACCCGGGCGCGCGGCGTGTACGCGACGCTGCCGATCAGCGCATCGAGCCGAGCGAGCGCGGCCTCGCGATTCTTCTCCTGCGTCCGATATTCCTGCGACTTGATCACGACGATGCCTTCGCGCGTGATGCGCTGGTCGGACAGCGCGAGAAGCCGCTCCTTGAGGACCGGCGGCAGCGACGACGCGCGGATGTCGAAGCGCAGATGAATCGCGCTCGACACCTTGTTCACGTTCTGCCCGCCCGCGCCCTGCGCGCGCACGGCCGTCCATTCGACCTCGGCCGGATCGAGCGTGTAACGGATCATCATCGCGAAGCCTCCATGCGGTGCCGCGCAAGCGCCTCGTCGACGCGGGCCGCGAGCCCCGAATCGCGCTGCGTGCGCGTCGCGACCGCCTGCGCCAGCACACGCCGCGGCCCGATCACCTGCACGCGCGTGCGCGCGCGCGTGACGGCCGTATAAACAAGCTCGCGCGTCAGCACCCGACCGAACGATGCGGGCAACACGAGCGCCGCTTCGTCGAATTCCGAGCCCTGCGACTTGTGCACCGTCAGCGCGAACGCCGTTTCGTGCGGCGGCAGCGCGGCCGGGGACACCGCGCGCGCGGTGCCGTCCGCGCGCCGGAACCACACGCGCAGCACGCCGTGCGCGTCGGGCAGCGCGATGCCGATGTCGCCGTTGAACAGCCCCAGCGCATAGTCGTTGCGCGTGACCATGATCGGCCGCCCGGTGAACCAGTGCGCGCCGACCGCGAGCGGCACGCGCGCCGCATGCCGCACGTGCGCGGCCACCAGCGCGTTGACGTGTTCCGCGCCGCGCGAACCGCTGCGGGTCGCGCACAGGATCCGGAACCGGTTGAGCGCGTCGAACAGCGGCAGCGGATCGGGCACCGGCGCGGCCAGCGCGTCGCGCAACGCGTCGAGGTAGGCGCCGAAGCGCCGTGCGAGCCGCTCGACCGTCGACGACGCCAGCGTGTCGCCCGCATCCTCGTGAAACGACGCGGCGGCCGACTCGTCGGCGGGCAGCGCATCGAGCGCCGCCTGCACGTCGCCGCGACGGATCGCGAGCGACAGCCGCCCGATCGGCGAATCGAGACCGAAGCGGTAATTGCGTTCGAGCCACACGACGCAGTCCGCGAGCGGCGCCGGAGCGGGCGTGCCGGCGAACGCGGCGACGGCTTCGCCGGTCAATGGCGATGCGGCCGCCGTCGCCGATGCAAGCGCCGCGTCGCCTGCATCGAACGGCGGCAGCTCGACGGTGTCGAGCCATGCGAGTTCGTCGGCCTCGATCCAGGCGGGCGCATTGCCGTCTGGTGCGCCAGCATCATCGGCCAGTGCGGACTCCGTGGGCTGCGGCGGCGCGATGTCGATGTCGGCCGGCGACACTTCGTCATCCTGCGGTTCGTCGTCGAAGAGCGACGCCTGTCGCGCATCGACTTTCGACCGACGCGACGATTTGCGCGAAACGTGAGCAGACGCCGATG
Source organism: Burkholderia sp. AU17457 (assembly GCF_002223255.1). NCBI lineage: Bacteria > Pseudomonadati > Pseudomonadota > Betaproteobacteria > Burkholderiales > Burkholderiaceae > Burkholderia > Burkholderia sp. AU17457. Next base: position 739,237 of record NZ_NKFB01000003.1, on the reverse strand, counting down.
GCGACGCCGGAGCACCTGCGGACGCAGGAACCGGAGGCCCGGCTGGAACCGCTGCCGGCGGCGCAGCTTCGTCCGGCACCGGCAACGCCGCGACGAATGCCGCCTCGTCGACGCCCAGCGCCTGCGCGATGCGCGTGCGTGCCGCGACGGTGAACGCCGGCCGCGCGCTCAGCTCCGCGAACACGGCGCCGGCCTCGACCGCGGCCAGTTGATCCTTGTCGCCGAGCAACACGAGCCGCGCACCCGGCGCAAGCGCGTCGAGCAGATGCGCGGCGAGCGCGACGTCGATCATCGACGCCTCGTCGACGACGATCAGGTCGTACGGCAGCGGATTGTCGCGATGATGCCGGAAGCCGGCCGCCCCGCCGCTGCCCAGCAGCCGATGCAGCGTATACGACGTGTCGGGCAGGCGCGCCGCGAGCTCGGGCGGCAGATCGCCGGCGCGCGCGTGCAGCGCCTCCTGCATCCGCTGCGCGGCCTTGCCGGTCGGTGCGGCCAGCGCGATGCGCAGCCCCGGGTGCGCGTCGAGCAGACAGGCCAGCACGCCGACGACGGTCGTCGTCTTGCCCGTGCCCGGCCCGCCGCTGACGATCGTCACGCGGCCCGTCAGCGCAACGATCGCCGCGACGCGCTGCCAGTCGACTTCGCCGGTAGCCGGCCCGAAGTAACGGGCGAGACTGTCGCGCAAGCGCTCGGGCGACAGGCCTTCGTCCGGCGCGGCGACGCCGGCCTGCGCGACGAGCGCATCGGCGAGCCGCCGTTCGTAATCGAAATAGCGCGACAGGTACAGGTGATCGAGCCGATCGACGATCAGCGGCCGCTCGTCGCCGCGAGCGAGCGTGCCGAACGCGACCACGCCGCTCGCGGCGAGCGCGGCGCGGACGTCGTCGAGCGGCGCTTCGTAACGCTGCGCGAGCGCGGCGAGCGCGACGCACACGTGCCCACCGGCGGTCGCGCGGCTCGTCGCGAACGCGGCGCGCGCCGCCCAGCGCGCCGACGCGGACGGCGCACCGGCACGCCGCGCGAGGTCGCCAATGCGGCGCGCGAAGCCTTCCGCGAGCGCGATGCCGAAGTCGGCCGGCTCGGGCAGCCGCGCGACGAGACCGCCGGTGAATTCGAGCATGTCGTCGGACGCGGTCATGCGCGCCCCCCTTCCATCATCCGGTCGAGCGCGTCGACGAGCGCGCGGGCGGGCCGCCGCGCATGCACGCCGGCCGGCTCGCCGCCGCTGCGCCAGCCGGGCCGCACGCCGCGCACGAACAGGTACAGGTAGCCCGCGATGTGCGTGTCGTAGTCGTAATCGGGCAGCCGGCCGCGCAGGTAACGATGCAGCGCGACCGTATAGAGCAGCGCCTGAAGGTGATACGCGTGATCGGCCATCGTGACGTCGAGCGCGCGCGGGCCATAGGCATCCGGCGTCGTGCCGAGGTGGTTCGACTTCCAGTCGACGATCCAGAAACGGCCGTCGTGTTCGACGATCATGTCGATGAAACCCTTGATGAAACCGGCGAGCGTACCCGCCTCCAGTGCAACGTCCGGATAGCCGTGCGCGACCAGCAGCCGGCGCAGCGCCAGCAGGTCGAGCGACGGCGCCGGGAACAGGAAGCCCATTTCGTCGAGCCGCTTCGCCGGATCGAGATCGGCGAGCCGCATGCCCGGCACGAGTTCGGTGTGCACGACGTCGTCGACAAGCCGCGCCATCATCGCCGGCAGACGCGTCGCAAGCGCCGGCTCGGCCTCCACCGGCCGGTCATGCAGCGCGCCGAGCGCGGCCTTGTGCCACGATTCGGGCTCCGTGAACCGGCTGAGCTCGAACAGGCGGTGCAGACATTCGCCGGCCGCCGCGCCGCGCGGGAACGCGAGGATGTCGTCGTCCGGCGGGTCGGCCGCGACCGTATCGGCCGGCATCGGTTCACCGTCCGGCGTCACCGCGACCAGCGCATCGTGATCGGGCCGCAGTTCGTCGTCGGGCACGGCCGCGACCCCCGCCTCTTCGCGCGCCATCGACGCGGTCAGCGAGCTGAAGCTCGCCATTCGCCAAGCATCGCGCAGCACGCGCGTCGCATGGCGCGCCGCGAGCGTCTGCGACGCGTCGTGCCCGGCCGCGAGACGCTCGCGGCGCGCAGGCACCGGCAGCGGCGCGACGCTCACGGGGCCGCCCGCAAGCGCGCGCCACGCCGCATCGAGCGCAGCTTCGTCGGGTGGCTCGTCGAGCCACGCATCGAACGCATGGCCGGCGCCCGCGACGAGCCAGTTGAGCACGCTACGCCGCGCTTCGCGCGTCGAGCGCGACGACAGGTAGGGCCCGGCCACGACATAGCAGCGATAGACCGCGCGCGTGAGCGCCACGTAGACCAGCCGCGCGCGCTCCGCGGCCTGCTCGCGCAGCGCCTGCCGCGCCGCGTGCGCGGCCGCTTCGTCGTCGCATCCGTAATGCAGCACCGCATCGCCCGCGTCGTCGTGATACTCGCGCGCATCGGGCAGCGCGGACGACGGCGGCTCGCGCAGCCCGCCGTCGTTCAGGAACGGGCAGAACACGACCGCGTATTCGAGCCCCTTCGACTTGTGCACCGTGACGATCTGCACGAGGTTGCGATCGGATTCGAGCCGCAGTTGCGCTTCCTCGCCACCGCCATCGAGCCGTTGCGCGGCGAGCCAGCGCAGCGTGGGCGCGATGCCCGGCTGCGCGGATGCACGCGCCTGCGTCAACTCGGCCAGATGGTTGACGTCGGTCACGCGTCGCTCGCCGTCGGCACCGGCCATCAGCCGTTCGGCAATCCGCAGCTCGCGCGTGAACGTGCGCCACATCACCGCGAAGCCGCGTTCGCGCCACAGCAGCCGATACCGCGAGAAGCGTTCGACCCAGCTCATCGCGTCGGCGCTGTCGGCCGCCGACGCGCTGGATGGCGCATCGCCGTCACCCTGCTCCATGCGCCACAGCGCGCCGGCATCGAGCCCGAACCAGTCGGACGCGAGCGCCGCGCGCAGACGCCGCAGGTCGCCCGGCGCATCGATCGCCGCCAGCACGCGCTCGAGCTGCTCGGCGTCGCCGGTCGAGAACACCGACGCCTGCGCCAGCTCGACGCTGCCGATGCCCCACGTCGCGAGCACGCGCTTCACGAGGCTGCCCTGCCGGTGCGTCTGCACGAGCACCGCGATGTCGCCCGGCGACAACGGCGTGTCGCCCAGCCGCACGCGCCCGTCACGCGCGCCGCGCATCAGCCGCGCGATCTCGGCCGCGCAGGCTTGCGCAGCCTGCGCTTGCGCATCGCGCTTGAGCAGCGTGCCCTCGCCGCCCGGCAGCGCCCACACGCGGAAATCGCCGGCCGGAGCCGGATCGGTTTCGTCGACGAACGGCGCACGCACGCGTGTGCCGGCGCGCACCGCGTAATAGTCGAGCCCGTCGAGCACGAACGCGCGCGGATTCGACATGAAGAAACGGTTGCATGCGTCGACGATCGCGGGCGTCGAGCGCTGGTTGACCGCGAGCGTGTAGCACGCGCTCGCCCGTGCGCGCGCCGCGAGATAGGTGTGCAGATCGGCCGCACGGAAACTGTAGATCGCCTGTTTCGGATCGCCGACGAGGAACAGCGGGCCGCCCGGTGCGAAGATCCGGTCGAAGATCGCGAACTGCAGCGGATCGGTATCCTGGAACTCGTCGATCAACGCGGCCGGATAACGTGCGCGCAGCGTCTCGGCGAGCCACGAATGCGCGTGCAGCGCGTGATACAGGTTCGCGAGCAAATCGTCGAACGACACGACGCGCCGCGTGCGCTTGCGCTCGGCCAGTTCGCCCGGCGCCATGTCGAGCCATTCGGCGATCAGCGCGAGCCAGCGCGCGCGCTGCGCGGCCTCGGCGGCGGCCACGGCCGCCTCGAGCGCGTCGGCCACGTCGAAGAACGCGTGTGCGGGCGTCGCACCGCCTTTTTTCGTCGCCTTCGTCAGCGCGGTTTGCGTGAGCTTCAGCGCGGCTTTCGGCAGCGCGGCCGTCGCGTCGCCCTGCTCGAAATGCACGGCCCACGCGGCGAGCGCATCGGCGACCGCGTCGGGCTTGTGCGAGCGTTGATTGAGCGCGGGCTGCGCGGCGCGCAGCAACGCATCGATCGCGTCGCGCTCGGCCGCCCATATCCGCGCCGCCTCGGCGAAGCATTCGGCGGCCGCCGCTTCGGCCGATTCGTCCGGCTCGGTCACGCCGTCCCAGCGCAGCGCGGCGAGCGGCTTCTTCAGCCGGCGTGCGAGCTGCGCATCGAGCGCGGCCGGGCCGGCGCCCGATTCGACGAGCCAGGTCGCGAAGCCCGGCCAGCGCGCGGCCGCCGGCTCGACGCGCGTGCGCCAGAAATCCGCCGCGAGTTCGAAGCGCAGCGACGCATCGTCGGCCTCCATGTCGAACGCGAACGGCATCGCCGCCGCGAACGGCGCTTCCTGCAGTGCGCGCTGGCAGAACGCGTGGATCGTATGGATCGCGGCCTGGTCGAACGCGCGCAACGCACGGCGGATCCGCTTCACGGCCGTCTCGGGATCGAGCGCGCCGTCTTCGCCGAGCGTGGTCTCCAGCAGACGCGCGATGAACGGATCGCCGCCGTCGTCGCCCGTGTCGAGCGCGTGTGCAAGCTGCGCGAGCCGGCTGCGAATCCGCTCGTGCAGCTCGGCCGTCGCCGCTTTCGTGAAGGTCACGACGAGGATTTCGTCCGCGCCGAGATCCTTTTCGAGCAGCAGGCGCACGTACAGCGCGCAGATGTTCCAGGTCTTGCCGGTGCCGGCCGACGCCTCGATCTGGTTGACGCCATCGAGCGGGCACGCGAACACGTCGAGTTCGAGCGCCTGCTGCGACACGGCACTCATGCGACCTCCTTCAGATGCTCGACGAGCGGTTCGAACACGAGCCGCGCGAGCGTGCCGAACGGCTCGTCGAGCGACGGATGCGCACCGCGCCACGCGATCGCGATGGCCGGATCGTCGGCTTCGCTCACGACGCGCTCGTTGATCCACACGGTCGCGGCCTTCGCCTCGCCGTCGGACACCCTCGCCCATGCACTGCGCGGGAAAAACCGCAGCGGCATGCGTCGCCCCGCGCGAAACAGCGCGGCCAGCGGCGCGAGCCGTTCGAGCGGCGCCGCCACGGGCGTCAGCTCGAACGCGCCGCCGCTGCCGAACCACAGCGTGCGGCGCGGCCCCGCGGGCTCGATCGCGCAGTAGACGAGATGTGCGAGCCACGCGGACAGGTAGTCGCGCGCGCTAGGCCGCGCATACCGGTAGATGACCTGCCCGGCCGGCGTCAGCCGGTTCAGCGTGCCGTGCAATTCGAGCGGCGCGCTCACCGCGTCGGCCGACAGTATCGCGTCGTCGGCGCCGAACAGCGCCTGCTCGGTGTCGGGCCACTTCGGCACGACGGTGAGCGAGAACGGCCGCCGCTCGATGCCGTCGGCCAGTGCACGGCGCACGTTCGACGCAAGCTGCGTCATCGAACCGAGCGCCTGGTCGCGCCACACCGCGCCCGTCGCGCCGCCGGGCAGTTCGGGGCTCGCGTCCGCGATGCGCAGCGCGTGATCGTGCACGCTGCCGTCGCCCGCTTCGATCAGGAGCGGCAGCACGCGCTCGGCAAGCGCGTCGCTGCCGGCAAAGTCCAGCGCGAACGGCTCGGTATCGAGCAGTTCGGCCTGCGCGTCGGCCAGCACGATGCCGAGCCGGCCGCGCAGCAGCGCACGCGCCGGATGCCGCCAGAAGCGTTCGAATTCGCTGAACGCGACGGGCTCGACCGGCTCGGCCGGCAGCGGCTGCGCGAAGAACGGCTGCTCGCGCGGCCCGTCGCGCGACGCTTCGGCAGCCAGCAGCGACGCGAGCGTCGCCCGCTCGGCGTCGTACGAAACGAGGCCGCTGCCGGGCTGGAAGTACGCGGCCGCGAACGGCTGCAGCGGATGCTCGACGATGAACGCGCGGCGCGCGGCGTCGACCGCGTCCGGTGCGGCGCCGGGCCCGGCCGTGACGTCCGCCAGATGATCGAGCAGTTCGTCGACGAGCGCCGCGGGCGGCAACGGCGCATTGTCGCGGATGCTGCGGCCCGTATAGGCGATCAGCAACCGGTCGCGTGCGGCCAGCAGCAAATCGAGAAACAGATTGCGCTCGTCGTCGCGGCGCTGCCGGTCGCCCAGCTTCGGCAGCACGGCCATCAGGTCGAATTCGTCCGCGCGCGCGAGGCTCGGCAGCACGCCGTCGTCCATCCCGAGCAGGCAGACGACGCGATACGGCAGCCCGCGCAAGCTCGTCAGCGACGAGAACGTGACGCCGCCCCACGGCACGCCGCCGCGGGCCGGATCGTCGAGCGCCGCCGCGAGCCCCGCGCGGACGACGGCCGCCGGCAACGCCTCGTCGGGCGCGCCCTCCGTCATCGCGGCCAGCATCGCGTCGAGCGCGTCGCGCACGCCGGCCAGCGCGTCGGCATACGCGGCGCCCGAATCGAAGAAGCGCGCGAGCGTGTCGGCAAAGAGTTCGCTCCAGCCGCGCGGTGTGTGCGGCTCCGCGAGCCGCCGCGCGAAGCCGTCGAGATCGTCGGTGAAGCGTGCGAGCCGGCCGAGCAACTCGGCCTCGCTGCCGGTGGCCGCCTCGATCGGCAGCCACGCGCCGATCGGCGCCGCGCCTTCGGGCATCGCATAGCCGAGAAAGAGCCGCGCGAGCGCATCGGAGAACGTATGGCGCGGCGCGGGCACGGCCGCGTCGTCGCTGGCGAGCGGCGACAGCCCGCGCCGCGCGCCGGCGGCCGCGAGCCAGGTCTGCACCGTTTCGAGCGCGGCTGCGTCGATGTCGTAGCGCGCGGCCACCGCATCCACGCGCAGCCATTCGACCAGCTCCGGCGCGCCGACCTGCCGCTCCGGCAACGCGAGCCAGTCGAGCAGCACGCGCGCGACCGGGTTCGCCTGCGACGGCGGCAGGCCGGTGATCCGGTAAGGCACCCGCGCGCCGCCGGCGCCGGCCGTGCCGAACACCGCGTCGATCAGCGGCCCGGCCGCGGCAAGATCGGCCACCGCGACGAGCACGTCGGACGGCTGCAGGCTCGCATCGGCGTCGAACCACGCGAGCAGCCGGTCGTGCAGCACCTCGAGCTGGCGCGCGAGGCTGTGGCACACATGCACCTCGATTCCGCGCTCGACCGGCGTGTCGCCGATTTCGGCTTCCGGCCGCAGGTCGAGGATCGCGTTCTGCACGCGCGCGAGCCAGGTGGGCGCGGGATTCTCGACGAAACGCGACGCATCGCCCGACGCGGCGCTTTCGGTCAGCTCATGCAGCATGTGCAATTGCGCCTGCGTCTGCCTGCCCCATTCGGCGAGCAGCGGATGGCCGACTTCCTGGTAGTCGCGCCGGCCGGCCGCATCGAGCGCCTCGGCGTGCGCGGCGGTCACGATGTCGAACCAGAATTCGCGGCACGGGTTCAGCGCGTAGACGCGCACGTCGATCCAGCGCGACAGTTCGCGCAGCAGCGCGACGTGCAGCGGCGGCATCGTCGGCAGCGCGAACACGCTGACCGATTCGGGCCAGTCGGCGCGTGCGACCGCATCGGCATCGAGATGGCGCGCCTCGACGAGGAAACGGTGCGCCGGCGGCGTACCGCTGTCGCTGAGCTCGGCCAGCAGCGCACGCCACAGCGCGGCCTGCCAGCGTTCGTCGTCGCGCGCGGCGTCGCTGATCCCGCGCGGCGCGCCGTCGCCCGCGAGCACCGATTCGCCGGCCTGCCACGCGCCCAGCCATTCGGGGCGATAGGTCAGGTAGTGATCGAGCACGGCCGCGACGCGATGGGCCAGTTCGTAGCGCATCGCGTCGTCGGAGGCCGACAGGTACGCGGCCAGCCGCGGCGACGCGAGCCACGGCGCGTCGCCTGCCGGTTGCGCGAACAGCCGGTAGCAGCGCCACACGAGCCGGTCGGGCGCGAACGGCGAACGCGCGGGCACCGTCAGCACGCGGCCGATCTGCGCCCACAGCCACTGCGCGAGATAGGTGAACTCGACGTTCGCGCACACGCCATTGCGCGCGGCGATGTCGAGCTCGAGGCGGCGGCGCAGCGCCGCGCTCGGCACGATGACCTGTTGCGGCGCCCACGGGCCGTTGCGGGCCGGGAACGCGGCCAGATCCTCGAGCAGCGCGTCGGCCAGCGTTTCGTGACGGTTCGAATAGAAAAGATGGAGCATGAAGCAGGCGTCGGAACCTTGCACCGGCGGGGCCGGGCGAACAGGATCACCAAGGATAGCAAATGGGCCGCCCCCGCGAACCTCGGCCGGAAAGCCAGCTTTTGCGAGCCGCGAAATACGATAGACTCGTCGCCAGTCAATACGCCGCCCCGGGCGTCTTCGTCTGTCATTCAGCTCATCGATGCGCTACTCGGTCGAAATCAGAAAGTTTTTCTACAGCCAGTACTTTTTCGGCGGCCTGCGGATCGCGGTCGGCGTGTCGCTGCCGGCCGTGTTGTGCCTGATCGTGTTTCACAACCGGGAGCTCGGCTTCACGATCTCGACGGGCGCGCTCGGCGCGTGCGTCGTCGACATGCCGGGCCCGCTCAAGTACAAGCACAACGAAATGCTCGCGTGCAGCGTGATCGGCTTCCTCGCCGCGCTCGCGACCGGCCTCGCGACACCGAACATCTTCGCGCTGTGGCTCACGATCGTGCCGCTCACGTTCGTGCTGTCGCTGATCGTCGTCTACGGCAACCGCTGGCCGCAGATCAGCTTCGCGACGCTGTTCATGATGGTGATGACGCTCGAGGAGAAATTCACGCCGCTGGAGGCGTTCGTCAACGCCGGCTGGATTCTCGCGGGCGGCCTCTGGTACACGTACTGGGCCACGCTCGTGTCGCAATGGCAGGCGCGCCGGATCGAGCAGCAGGCGCTCGCCGAAAGCCTGTTCGCCTGTGCCGACTACCTGCTCGCGCGCGCGCAGTTCTACGATCTCGACGCCGATCTCGACGAGTGCTACCGCAATCTCGTCGCGCGGCAGATCACCGCGGTCGAAACGCAGGAAACCGCGCGCGACATCGTGCTGCGCAACCTGCCGAAGCTGCGGCGCGGCAAGCTCGATCCCGGCCGCACGACGATGTACAACCTGTTCATCAACAGCGTCGACCTGCACGAGCTGTTCGTCGGCGCGCACACCGATTACCCGCTCGTGCGCAACACGTTCGGCGGCTCGGACCTGATCATTTTCTATCGCGACCTGATCCGCAAGGCCGCCGCCGATCTCGAGGAGGTCGGCCTCGCGGTGCTCGAAAACCGCGCGCCGCATTCGCACATCAGCGTGAAGGCCGAGCTGCGCGCGATCGAGTACGAGATCGAGCTGATGCGCAAGAAGAACTTCGCGGCCACCCACGCGGAAGCCTATGCGGCCGTGCTCGCGACGTTCCGGCGCATCTGGAGCGCGACGCGCCTGATCGACCGGATGCGCCGCAACCTGTCGGGCCATGCCGATCCGCAGCAAACCGAACTGAAGATCGACAAGGCGCTCACGCGCTTCCTGCAGCGCCGCCGCATGTCGCCGCTGCTGATCTTCTCGAACCTGAACATGCGCTCGCCGAGTTTTCGCCATGCGCTGCGCGTGACGATCGCCGTCGCGGTCGGTTTCTGGATCGGCCGGCTGCTGCCGCTCACGAACGCATACTGGATCGTGATGACCACCATCATCATCCTGAAGCCCGGCTATTCGCTGACCAAGCAGCGCAATGCGGCGCGTATCGTCGGTACGCTGATCGGCTGCGCGGCGAGCGTCGCGCTGATCTACACGGTCAAGGATACGCACCTGCTGATCGCGATCATGTTCGGATCGATGGTGATGAGCTACAGCCTGCTGCTGTTCAACTATGCGGCGAGCGTCGTGTTCACGTCGTCGTACGTGCTGCTGATGTTCCACCTGCTCGCGCCGGGCAGCATGCGGATCATCGGCGAGCGCGCGATCGACACGGTGGTCGGCTGCATGATCGCGATCGCCGCGAGCCGGCTGTTCCCGTACTGGGAATACCGGCTGATGGGCAAGCTCGTCACCGACATGCTGACGTCCACCCGCAAGTATTTCGAGGCCGTGTGGCGCGCGGGGCGCGGCATGTCGCCGCCGCCGGTGCCGGCCGCCGACGGCGCGGCCGTCGTCGCGGGCGTCGCGGCCGCGATCGAGTCCCCGGCCGCCAGCCTCGACGACGACTACCGCTACCGCCTCGCCCGCAAGGACGTGCACATCGCGTTCGCGAACCTCGGGCAGGCGTTCCAGCGGATGATGATCGAGCCGAAGGCGCACCAGCGCTTCGTGCCCGAACTGAACGACCTGCTCGTGCAGACGCATGTGCTCGGCGCGCAGATCACCGCTGCCGCGCCGCTGATCCGCAGCGCATGCGCGGCCGATGGCGGTCTCGTTCACGACGACGCGCTGCAGCGCGGCCTCGCCGCCGTGCTCGACAATCTCGAAAAGGCCGAGGCCGGCGAGCCGCCGCCTGCCGACCAGCTCGAAGCGTCGAAGCAGATCACGCGCGATCTCGATGCGATGGTCGTATCCGCGGAAAAATCCGATGCGGTCGGCGCCGAGCTCACGCACGACCTGAAGGTGCTCGCGCACCAGTGCAAGCAGATGCTCGCGTCGTCGCAGCTGATCCGCAAGGACGCGAGCGTGATCCGCCTGCCCGCCTGACCGCGAACATCCGCGCCGCCAGGCCGGCCCGCGCGACGCGTCCCGGCCACCGGCGCGCTCCGGTTCAAAAACGATTCCCCGGAAGCATGCCCCACCGCGCTCCGCGCGGCCCGCGCCTGCCGCGCGCGACCGCCCCACGCCCCGTTCCGCTCGCCACGCCGGTCAGGGAATACCCGATTCCGGTCACCGGGTCCGGCTTGTTATCATTCGTTCACATTCAAGTTGTATATACAACTTGACGCAGTCGAACCGGCGCCGCTCGCCAGGTTCGTCGCATAACGATATCGGAGACTCGATGAAAAACTTGCAGCGCCATCTGAGCGCGCGGCACATCCGCTTTCTCGCGCTGGGCTCGGCGATCGGCACGGGCCTGTTCTACGGTTCGGCGTCCGCGATCCAGCTCGCGGGCCCGGCCGTGATCCTCGCGTACATCCTTGGCGGCGCGGCCGTCTACATGGTGATGCGTGCGCTCGGCGAGATGGCCGTGCGCGAACCCGTCGCCGGCTCGTTCGGCCACTATGCGACCGAGAACCTCGGGCCCTTCGCGGGCTTCGTCACCGGCTGGACCTACACGCTCGAAATGGTGATCGTCGCGATCGCCGACATCACCGCATTCGGCATCTACATGGGCTTCTGGTTTCCGGACGTGCCGCAATGGATCTGGGTGCTCGGCGTCGTCGCGATCATCTGCGGGCTGAATCTATGCCACGTGAAGGTGTTCGGCGAGCTCGAATTCTGGCTGTCGATCATCAAGGTCGGCGCGATCGTCGCGATGATCGGCGGCGGCGTCGCGATCCTGCTGACCGGCATGCACTTCGGCCATTCGGCCGACGTGCCGACGTTCGCGAACCTGTGGAACCATGGCGGCTTCTTCCCGAACGGCGTCGGCGGGCTGATCGCGTCGCTGTCGGTCGTGATCTTCGCGTACGGCGGGATCGAGGTGATCGGGATGAGCGCCGGCGAGGCGAAGGATCCGGAGCGCGTGATTCCGCGCGCGATCAACGCGGTGCCCGCGCGCATCCTGCTGTTCTACGTGCTGACGATGGTCGTGCTGATGTCGATCAGCCCGTGGACGGGCGTCGGCCGCGACGGCAGCCCGTTCGTGCAGATCTTCTCGGCGCTCGGCGTGAAGTCGGCCGCGACAATCCTGAATCTCGTCGTGATCAGCGCGGCGATCTCGGCGATCAACAGCGACATTTTCGGCGCGGGCCGGATGATGTTCGGGATGGCGCGGCAGGGCCAGGCGCCGCGCGTGCTGATGACGACGTCGCGGCACGGCGTGCCGTGGGTCACGGTGTTCGTGATGGCCGGCGCGCTGCTGGTCGGCGTGCTGCTCAACTACCTGATGCCGAAGGACGTGTTCCTGGTGGTCGCCGCGATCGCGACGTTCGCGACCGTGTGGGTCTGGCTGATGATCCTGCTGTCGCAGGTGGCGATGCGCCGGCGCCTGTCGAGCGCCGAAGTCGCCGCACTGAAGTTCAAGGTGCCGCTGTGGCCGGTCGCGCCGGCGCTGACGATCGCGTTCATGGGCTTCGTGATCGTGATGCTCGGCTGGTTCGACGATACGCGCGTCGCGCTCTACGTCGGCGCGGCGTGGCTCGCGCTGCTCGCGGCGGTGTTCTACGCACGGGTCCGCCCGACATTCGCCGCTGCGTCACGTTGACGCACGGCCGACCTGCCGGCGCGCCTTCTGCTGTCCAGGTTCCGCGCGGCGCGCGCCGCGCCGGAAACCGCGGATCGACTCCGTTCGCATGCCCCGCGCGCGACCCGACCGGGCCGCGCACCGGCGCGTCAGTGCGACGCCGCGCTCGCGGCCTCGGCCGGATGGGCCTCGTCGTACGCGTGCTTCTGCGAAATCGCGTTGTACAGGATCGTCCCGATCACGAGCAGCACGGCCACGACGATCAGGATGCTCACGTTGCGGACAGGGTTCTTCTTGCGCTGATCGTTCATGGTCGGTGCCGCTCCGTCAAATTCGTCGAAGCGGGCATTCTACGCGCTTGCGCCCGCGCTGCGCCGCCCCGTTCGCCGGTCTCCGCGCCCGGCCTCTCCCTGCTTTCCGCAAGCTTTCGTTTGTTAATCATTCCCATTTCGATTTAGAATCCAGCGTCTTTCAATTTGTAATGTTCCGGGTCGCGCGGGCGGCAGGCGCGCCGCGGAACGCTCCCTCGTCCACCTGCCGCACCGGAGTCTCCATGTCGAATCCGCGCACCCGCCTGCTGCCGCTCGCCGGCGCCCTCGCCCTGACCGCGGCCGCCTTCGCGCCGCTTGCCCAGGCGGCCGAGGAAGTGAGCCTGTACACCACCCGCGAGCCGAAGCTGATCCAGCCGCTCATCGACGCGTTCACGAAGCAGAGCGGCGTCAAGGTCAACACGGTGTTCGTGAAGGACGGCCTGCTCGAGCGCGTGAAAGCGGAAGGCGCGCAGTCGCCGGCCGACGTGCTGATGACAGTCGACGTCGGCAACCTGCTCGACCTCGTCGACGGCGGCGTCACGCAACCGGTGCGCTCGAAGGCGCTCGACGACGCGATTCCCGCGAACCTGCGCGGCACGAACGGCGACTGGTATGCGCTGTCGCTGCGCGACCGCGTGCTGTACGTCGAAAAGGACCTGAAGGTCGATGCGTTCCGCTACGAGGATCTCGCCGATCCGAAATGGAAGGGCAAGGTCTGCATCCGGTCGGGCCAGCATCCGTACAACACGGCGCTCGTCGCGGCGATGATCGCGCACGACGGCGAGGCCGCGACCGAGACATGGCTGCGCGGCGTGAAGGCGAACCTCGCGCGCAAGGCGACGGGCGGCGACCGCGACGTCGCGCGCGACATCCTCGGCGGCATCTGCGACGTCGGCCTCGCGAACGCCTACTACGTCGGCCACATGAAGAATGCCGAAGCCGGTAGCGATGCGCGCAAATGGGGCGACGCGATCAAGGTCGTGCGCCCGACGTTCGCGAATGCGAAGAGCGGCGGCACGCACGTGAACATCAGCGGCGCGACGGTGGCGAAGCACGCGCCGCACAAGGCCAATGCGGTGAAACTGCTCGAATACCTGGTGTCGCCGGAAGCACAGGCGCTGTATGCGCAGGCGAACTACGAATATCCGGTGCGCGCGAACGTAAAGCTCGACCCGGTGATCGCGAGCTTCGGCACGCTGAAGGTCGACCCGCTGCCGCTGGCGGATATCGCGAAGCATCGCAAGCAGGCGAGCCAGCTGGTCGACAAGGTCGGCTTTGACAACTGACGCATCGCCTGCGGCCCGCGCCTGCCGCGAGCCGCGCGGCCCGCGACCGCGCGTGCGGCTGCCCGCGGGCAGCCTGTGGCTGCTGGCGGCGCTGACGATCGCCGCGGCGGTCGCGGCGCCGCTCGCGGTGCTCGTGGCCGCCGCGTTCGACGCCGATCTCGCGCACTGGCGACATCTCGCCGAGTTCGTGCTGCCGCAGGCGCTCGTCAATACGCTGCTGCTGCTCGCCGGGGTCGGCACGATCGTGTCGATCGTCGGCACCGGCTACGCATGGCTCGTCACCGCGTACGATTTTCCCGGCCGGCGGATCCTGACCTGGACGCTGCTGCTGCCGCTCGCGGTTCCCACCTACATCGTCGCGTTCGCGTATCTCGACCTGCTGCATCCGATCGGCCCCGTGCAGGGCGCGATCCGCTGGCTGCTCGGCTTCGACAGCCCGCGCCAGTTCCGTCTGCCCGACCTGCGCTCGCTGCCCGGCGCGATCTTCGTCCTCGGCTTCGTGCTGTATCCGTACGTCTATCTGAGCACGCGCGCGATGTTCGTCACGCAATCCGCGAGCCTGCTCGAAGCCGCGCGCACGCTCGGCGCCGGTCGCGTCGCGACGTTCTGGCGCGTCGTCGTGCCGCTCGCCCGGCCGGCGATCGCGGTCGGCGTGAGCCTCGCGCTGCTCGAAACGCTGAACGATATCGGCGCGTCGGAGTTCCTCGGCGTGCAGACGCTGACCGTGTCCGTCTATACGACGTGGATCACGCGCTCCGATCTCGCCGGCGCCGCGCAGATCGCACTCGCGATGCTCGCGATCGTCGTCGGCATGATCGCGCTCGAACGCTACGGGCGCCGCCGCCAGCGCTACGCGCACGGCCGGCGCATGCGGCCGATCGCGCCGCGCCGCCTGACCGGCTCGGCCGCGCTGGGCGCCGCGATGCTCGGCTGGCTGCCCGTCGCGCTCGGCTTCGGCGCGCCGGCCGCGTATCTCGCGGTCGAAACGGCCAAGCGGCTGCACCTCGTCGGCGGCGTGTCCGCGCAACTGATGACGGGGCTCGCGAATACGCTGACGATCGCGACCGCCGCCACCGCCGCGACGCTCGCGTGCGGGCTCGTCGTCGCGTGGGCCGCACGCGCGCAGCGCGACAGCGCCCGTGCGGGCCCTGCCCGGCTGTGCGCGCGGATCGCGAGCCTCGGCTACGCGGTGCCGGGCACCGTGCTCGCAATCGGCCTGCTGATTCCGTTCTCGGCGGCCGACCGGCTGTTCGGCGCGGCGCTCGGCCGCGACGGTCTGCTGCTGATGGGCTCGGCCACCGCGCTCGCGATCGCCTATACCGTGCGCTTTCTCGCGATCCCGACCGGCGGCATCGAGGCCGGCCTCGCGCGCATTCCGCCGTCGCTCGAGCAGGCCGCGCGCTCGCTCGGCGAGACGGCCGGCGGCACGCTGCGCCGCGTCCACCTGCCGCTGTTGCGGCCCGCGCTCACGACGAGCGCGCTGCTCGTGTTCGTCGACGCAATGAAGGAGTTGCCGGCCACGCTGCTGCTGCGCCCGTTGAACTTCGACACGCTCGCGACCTGGCTGTATGCGGAAGCCGCGCGCGGCACCTATGAAGAAGGCGCGGTCGCCGCGCTCGCGATCGTGCTGGCCGGGCTCGTGCCCGTGATCCTGCTCGCCCGCACCCGCCACAAGATCGGAGCCTGACACCGTGAACCTGCTCGAACTCGACGACCTCTGCGTCGCCTACGACACGCCGCACGGCCGCCGCACCGTGGTCGACGGCCTGAGCCTCGCGCTGCCGCGCGGCGACATCGGCTGCCTCCTCGGCGCGTCCGGCTGCGGCAAGACCACCGTGCTGCGCGCGATCGCCGGCTTCGAACCGGTGCGCATGGGGCGTATCGTGCTGGACGGCACGCCGGTCGCGGCGCCGTCGCTCGACGTGCCGCCCGAGCGGCGGCGCATCGGCATGATGTTCCAGGATTACGCACTGTTCCCGCACCTGAGCGCGGCCGACAACGTCGCGTTCGGCCTGCGGCGCATGCCGAAGGCCGAACGGCGCCTGCGCGTCGCGGAGATGCTCGACCTCGTCGGCCTCGCCGACGCCGGCGATGCCTATCCGCACGAACTGTCGGGCGGCCAGCAGCAGCGCATCGCGCTCGCACGCGCACTCGCGCCGTCGCCGGAATTGCTGCTGCTCGACGAGCCGTTCTCGAATCTCGACGTCGATACGCGCGAGCGGCTCGCGTTCGAGCTGCGCGACATCCTGAAGCACACGGGCCACACCGCGATCCTCGTCACGCATAACCAGGCGGAAGCGTTCGCGATCGCCGACCGGATCGGCGTGATGAAGGACGGCGAACTCGCGCAATGGGATACGCCGTACGCGCTGCATCATCATCCGGCCAGCCCGTTCGTCGCGGAGTTCGTGCGCCGCGACGCGCTGGCCGACGAACGCGCGCGCGCACTGGCGCGCGGCCGCTGACATCGCGCCACCGGGGCGCGACGGCGTGAGCGTCAGGCGGGCTCGGCCAGATCGCGCACGGGCAGCGCGGTCGAATACTTGATCTGCTCCATCGCGAACGACGAACTGACGTCGAACAGCGGCACCGTGCGAATCAGTTGCTTGTAGACGCGGTCGTAGTCGTCGATGCCGGCCACGACGACGCGCAGCAGGTAATCGGTCTCGCCGCTCATCCGGTAGACCTCGACGACTTCCGGCATGTCGCGCACCGCCTGCGTGAAGCGCTGCGCCCATTCCTCGGTGTGCTGGTTCGTGCGGATCGCGACGAACACGGTCGTGCCGACCCCGAGCTTGCGCGGATCGCACAGCGCAACCTGCGCGCGAATCGCGCCGGTTTCCTTCAGCCGCTGCACGCGCTTCCAGCACGGCGTCTGCGACAGGTTCACGCGCTGTGCCAGCTCCGCGATCGGCAGCGTGGCATCCGCCTGCAGCAGCTCCAGCAGCTTGCGATCGATGGCGTCCATTTCTCGATTCCCTCGTCGATAGAAATTTATTCTATTCATCCTGCCCGACGGGGAACAATATGAAAACTGTCTCGGCGCGTCGACCGGTGTAAATACCGATCCGTCGCGCACTCGCCGCCCCAAAGAAACAGGCGACGCCACCTGCGCGGGTGGAATCGCCTGAAATGGTTGCGTGCCGCGGCTTGCGCGTCGCGCCCGGACCGGCGCTCACACGCCGCCGGCCATCATGCCGCTCAATACGCAGCGGTCGCAATCTCGCGCACGAAGCCGTCCTGCTCGAGCGCGTCGACGAACGCGACCGCGTAGTCTTCCGCCGAGATCTTGCTGTTGCCTTGCGCGTCCACGATCAGCTTGCCGACGCCCGTGCGGAACGTGCCCGTGCGCTCGCCCGGCGCGATCAGCGCGGCCGGCGCGAAGAAGGTCCAGTCGAGATCGGCGACCGTCTTCAGGTAGTCGAGCGCATCGCGGTGCGCGAGCGCGTGTGGCTTGTACGCGTCCGGGAAACCTTCGGTGTCGACGAGCTGCTTGCCCGGCGCGACTTCGAGCGAACCGGCGCCGCCCACCACGACGAGCCGCTTCAAACCGGCCTGGCGCGTGCCGGCGACCAGCGCCTTCGCCGCCGCGACGACCTGCGCCGCATCTTCCTGCTTCGGGCCGCACGCGCTCGCGACGACGTCATGGCCCGGCAGCGCGGCCGCGATGCTGGCCGCGTCGAACAGGTCGGCCGCCTTCGCGGTGATGCCGTCGACGGATGCGCGCGGATGGCGCGACAGCGCCGTGACGCGGTGGCCGCGCCGCACGGCTTCCGCCGCGATGCGCGAGCCGATCATGCCGGTGGCGCCGAACAGCGCGATATTCAACGAACGTTGCGTCATATCGATTCTCCAGAGTTGAAAATATGTAACACAAACAATTACACATAAGACCGAGAAAAACGGGGCGAAGCCCCCGTTGCGCCGATCGCCGCGCGTGCGCGCCGTCCGGCTTCCTGCCTGCCGCCGGGTGACCGCGTCCGGCACCCGCCCTCGGTCACCCGCCGATGCGCGCCGCCTGTTGCGTGCCCTGCTCCCGATCCAGCATGTCGGCCGTCACGTCGACGAGCGTGCGCGTGGCGAGCGACGCCTCCATCGCGCGCTGCGCGTCGCCGATATAGCCGGTCAGCACGCCCTGGATGTGCCGCCCGACGAGACACGCGGGATTCGGCGCCTCGCGGTGCAGCGCGAACAGTTGCGCATCGTCGACCGCGCGATACACGTCGAGCAGCGTGATCTCGCCGGGCTCGCGCGCCAGCAGCGCACCGCCGCCCGCGCCGAGCTGCGACGTGGTCAGCCCTGCGGCCGCCAGCATCGACAACAACCGGCGAATCAGCGCCGGATTCGTATTCACGCTGCCCGCGATGATGTCGGACGACAACGGCACGCCTTCCTGCATCGACAGCAAGGCGAGCACGTGAACGGCAAACGCGAACCGGCTGCTGGTATTCATTCGTGACTCACTCGGCGACGCCGGCCCGACCCGCAACCGGCGACATTTGTAACCATCATAATTACATTTTGCGGATCGTGCAAGCCCGCGTCATTCGCCGCTCGCGGGTTTCGTCCCCGCGGCGCCCTGCTGGCTCCACTGCTGGAGTTTCTTGCCGGCTTCGGCGATCTTCGCGCCCGCTTCGGAAGCCGCATGCGCGACGACCGCGGACGCCGCCGCGTCGATCTGCGCCTGCGCGGCCGACGCGAGGCCGCTCGCCGACAACGGCGGCACGGCCGACGCCGCGGACGCGATGCCGGCCTTCGCCGCGTTGATCTGTTGATTGACGGTGCTCGCCACCTGGTCGAGCGCCTTGGCCGCATTGTTCGCGGCGTCGGCGGCCGCGCTCGCGGCCGTATCGGATTGCGCGGCCGGCGTGCCGGACTTCTCGCAGCCCGCGAGCAACAGCAGCGCACCGGCGGCCACGGCCGCCAGCACGCACCCGGGCGCGCGACGCGCCCGCGATGTCTTCATGTTCATCAGCAATCTCCGGCCGCGCGTGGCACGACCTCGTGGTTGGACCGGTGTCGATGATACCGCCTGTGGAACAGGCCCAATGACGACCCGCCATTAAAAATGCCTTTCAATTTCGGATTCGTCTGATTCAATCGCACGCGCCACGCCTATAAAGTGGGCACGCTCCAATCCGCTTCGTACGTGCCCCTTTTTCTCGTCATGGCTTTCCTCGTTGATTGGCTCATCGCCCTGGCCGCGCTGCTCGCGGCCACCCTGTTCCTGTGCCTGCGCGCGCCGTCGACGCGCCGCCTCGCCGAAGCCGGGCGGCCGCGCCGCATCGCCTGTGCGCGCCTGCTCACGCAGGCCGTGATCGGTTTCTGGACGGCCGCGCTGATCATCGCGCAAGGCATCCTCGGCGCCGACGGCGACGGCCAGTCGCTCGCCAGCTTCGCCGCGCTCGCGTTCGCCGCGCTCGGGCTGGCGACTGTCGCCGCCTACTGGTCCGCGTGCGCGCTGCGGCTGCGCCGGCCGCCCACGCTGTTCGCGCGCCACTGACGCGCCAGATCGGTGCGCGTCCGCGCCGCCGCGCACCGCCTCATTCGTCGCAAGCACCAGTTCGGCACGTATCGCACCACGTACGTGCACCCGGCACCCGCCGCGATCGGCGTCGGTCACGCCCCGATTCCGTGCACGGTTCACCGGAATGCCCCATCCCGCGGTATCCGGGCACCAATTCCACGCAGTCATTCACCACGTTGGCTCGATACTTGCATTCCTCGCCCGTTTTTTGCGCAAGGAAGCCACGGCATGGATGGTCTGAAATCCGGCGTCGACACACTGTTCCTGTTGATCGGCGCCGTCATGGTGCTCGCGATGCACGCGGGCTTCGCATTTCTCGAGCTCGGCACGGTCCGCAAGAAGAACCAGGTCAACGCGCTCGTGAAGATCCTGGTCGATTTCTCGGTGTCGACGCTCGCGTATTTCCTCATCGGCTACACGATCGCGTATGGCGTCGAATTCTTCGACGACATCGGGACGCTGTCGCAGCACAACGGCTACGCGCTCGTACGCTTCTTCTTCCTGCTGACGTTCGCGGCGGCGATCCCGGCGATCGTGTCCGGCGGCATCGCCGAGCGTGCGAAGTTCAATCCGCAGCTCGTCGCGACGCTGATCATCGTCGGCTTCATCTATCCGTTTTTCGAAGGGATCGCGTGGAACGAGCGCTTCGGCGTGCAGGCCTGGCTCACGCACGCGTTCGGCGCGCCGTTCCACGACTTCGCGGGCTCCGTCGTCGTCCATGCGTTCGGCGGCTGGGTCGCGCTGCCGGCCGTGCTGCTGCTCGGCGCGCGCCACGGCCGCTATGCGAAGGACGGCCGGATCGCCGCGCACCCGCCGTCGAACATCCCGTTCCTCGCGCTCGGCGCGTGGGTGCTCGCGGTCGGCTGGTTCGGCTTCAACGTGATGAGCGCGCAGACGCTCGACAAGATCAGCGGCCTCGTCGCGGTGAACTCGCTGATGGCGATGATCGGCGGCACGCTGGCCGCGTGGATGGCCGGCCGCAACGACCCGGGCTTCACCTACAACGGGCCGCTCGCGGGCCTCGTCGCGGTATGCGCGGGCTCCGACGTGATGCACCCGATCGGCGCGCTCGTCACGGGCGCCGCGGCCGGTGCGCTGTTCGTCGCGATGTTCACCTGCGTGCAGAACCGGTGGCGCATCGACGACGTGCTCGGCGTCTGGCCGCTGCACGGGATGTGCGGCGCGCTCGGCGGCCTCGCGGCCGGCGTGTTCGGGCTGCCCGCGCTCGGCGGTCTCGGCGGCGTGTCGTTCCTGTCGCAGCTCGTCGGCACGCTCGGCGGCATCGCGATCGCGACCGCGGGCGGCACGCTCGTCTACGGCGCGCTGAAGGCGACCGTCGGCCTGCGCCTCGATCGCGAAGCCGAATTCGACGGTGCGGACCTGTCGATCCACCGCATCTCGGCCACGCCCGAGCGCGACTGAACGCAAACGCTTGCGACCGGCGTCCGTCAGCGCACCTGACGGATGCCCGATGCGTCATGACGTTTTCGATTCAAAAAACTTTCATCTAGCGTCCTTACACTTCGGTCCAGTTTTCAATCCGCCTTCACGAAGCTTGCCGCTCGCCTGCTTCGCGAAGGCCATGCTTCCAACAACCGAAACTGGACTCCACATGCCCGCGTTGCCCAATGCTTCCCGTCGTCAGGCCCTGAAGATCCTCGCCGGCGCACCGATGCTTCCCCTTTCCGGCCTCGCGCTGCCGGCCCTGCTGACGGGTTGCGGCGGCGACGATCCCGCGTCGACGCCGGCGCCGGTCGCCGCTGCCTATACGTCGGCGGCGTTCTCGGCGATGGCCGCGCCGACGCTCGACAACGCCGCCGCGATGGCCACGACGACGGTCGGCTCGACGCTGGCGGTGTCGTTCTCGGACGGCTCGTCGCGCAACTTCAAGCTCGCGTACAAGCCGTTCTTCGTGACGGGTGACATGGTGCCGGACGGCAACGGCGGCACGACGCTCGCCGGCGGCTACTACGACATCAACAACCAGCCGATCATCGATCGCTCGGTCGCCGGCAAGGAACGCCAGTTCTATTCCGACTGCCCGGACGGCAGCTCGCTGCTGACGCTGAAGAACGCGAACGTGCCCGGCGTGAAGGGCAACGCGGTGTTCGCGGTCGTGCAGTTCGAATACACGACGCGCGACCAGGCAAGCGCGTCGCAGTACGGCCAGCTGCCGTCGCCGATCGCGGTGATCACGCTCGACCAGGACCCGGCCACCGGTGCGCTGAAGGTCGTGAAGTACCACAACGTCGACACGTCGAAGGCGCACGGCCTGTGGATCACCTGCGGCGCGAGCCTGTCGCCGTGGGGCACGCACCTGTCGAGCGAGGAATACGAGCCGGACGCGACGAAGGCCGCGACCGACGCGCAGTTCAAGGCGTTCAGCAAGAACACGTTCGGCGACGAGACGAAGGCGAACCCCTACCACTACGGCCACCTGCCCGAGATCACCGTGAATCCGGACGGCACCGGCACCGTGAAGAAGCACTACTGCCTCGGCCGCATCTCGCACGAGCTGATCCAGGTGATGCCGGACCAGCGCACGGTGATGATGGGCGACGACGCCACCAACGGCGGCCTGTTCATGTTCGTCGCCGACAAGGCGGCCGACCTGTCGGCCGGCACGCTGTACGTCGCGAAGTGGACGCAGACGTCGTCCGCGGGCGCGGGCACCGCGACGCTCACGTGGATCCGGATCGGCCACGCGACCAGCAGCGAGATCGAAGCGCTCGCGAACACGCTGAAGGCGTCGGACATCATGGACCTCGCGACCGTCGACCCGAACGATGCGAGCTACACGAAGATCCATTTCGGCGGCAAGTTCAACTGGATGCGCGTGAAGCCGGGGATGGAAAAGGCGGCCGCCTTCCTCGAGACGCACCGCTACGCGGCGCTGCTCGGCGGCAGCATGGCGTTCACGAAGCTCGAAGGCACGACCGTGAACGCGAAGGACAAGATCGTCTACACGGCGATGTCGCGGATCGAAACGTCGATGGTCAAGGGCAACGCGGTGTCGCGCGACGTCGCGGTCGACAAGAAGATCGCCGCGGGCGCGGTCTATGCGCTGAACCTGAAGGCCGGCCAGCGCGACACGACGGGCGCCGCGATCGACAGCGAATGGGTGCCGGTCGACATGGGCGCGCCGGCCGCGCTGGTCGGCGAGGATCTCGCCGCGGCCGACGCGCTCGGCAACCTCGCGAACCCGGACAAGATCGCGAACCCGGACAATCTGAAGTTCTCCGAAAAGCTGCGCACGCTGTTCATCGGCGAAGACTCGGGCATGCACGTGAACAACTTCCTGTGGGCCTACAACGTCGACACGAAGTCGCTCTCGCGCGTGCTGTCGTGCCCGGCCGGCGCCGAATCGACGGGCCTGCACGCGGTCGACGAGATCAACGGCTGGACGTACATCATGAGCAACTTCCAGCACGTGGGCGACTGGGAATCGCCGCTGCACGACAAGGTCAAGCCGACGCTCGATCCGCTCGTGCGCGCGAACTACAAGGATCGCTTCGGCGCCAGCGTCGGCTACCTGACGGCCGAGCAGACCAGCATCAAGCTCGCGAAAGGCTGATCCGCCGCGCACGAGGGGGCGTGGCTCGTCAGCCGGGCACGCCCGACCGGGCCCCTTTCTTCATCATCGTTCATTCGTCGGCGCTCCACGCCGTTTCACGCGCGATGCCCACTGCGGGCGTCGCGCTTTTTTTTGCGTGCGGAGATCGTGCGGGCGGCGCAGATCGCGCGTGCGAGGAGGCGCGAAACCGCCCAGGACGGGGCGTTTGCGGCGATCGGGGGATAATACGGGCCTGACGCGTCCGGGCGGACGGTCGGAAAGACAGGCAAAAAAAAGCGCCACGGAAACCGTGGCGCTAAAAAAGTTCTAGCCATTCCGAGGGCCGTGCTAGAACCTGAGAGACTGCGCGAAACATCGTTGCCGGTTAAACTCTTGAAACGATGTTTCGAAAACGTGAGACATTCTTTCCGTTTCCGCCCGACAAGTCAAGCGGTATTTGCACCGGTTCATGCACTTTCCGGCAATGCTCCTTTGAGCGTTTTCCTAATAAACCAAGGGTGAACCCGTAAAATCTCATCCAATGACCGGTTCGCCCGCGGAACATGCATCCTTTGACAATAGTCCTACAATACCAACAAAATTGAAATCGAGTTTCGGAATTAGAGAGAATCCCTCGTGTCGACAACTGTAACCTCTCCCGCGTCGCGGGACCGTGAATCGTCGCCCGACGAGATCACCGCCCTTGCCCGCGGTCTCGCCGTGCTGCGCCGCATCGCGGCTGCCGACGCCCCCGTCAGCAACCGCGAACTGACCGAATTGACCGGCATCCCGAAGCCGACCGTCTCGCGCATCACCGCGACGCTCGTCAGCGCCGGCTTCCTGTTCCAGTTGCCCGACAGCGAGCGCTTCGTGCTGACCGCGTCGGTGCTCGAACTGAGCCACGGCTTCCTGCGCAACTTCGACATCCGCGCGCGTTCGCGGCCATTCATGATCGAGCTGGCCGAGCGCACGTCGCTGTCCGTGCACCTCGCGGTGCGCGACCGGCTCGACATGGTCGCGATCGACGTGATCCGCCCGCGCTCGGCCGTGCTCGTCACGCGCCTCGAGATCGGCTCGCGGATGGACATCGCGCGTACGGCCGTGGGCCGCGCGTATCTCGCCGCGCTCGAGGACGACGAGCGCCGCCAGTTGCTCGAGTCGCTGCGCACCACGGCCGGCGACGACTGGCCGCACGTATCCGCCCGCCTGACGCCCGCGCTCGACGAAGCGATGCGCGACGGCCACGCGATCGCGATCGGCGAATGGCGCGAAGGCCTGAATGCGGTCGCGGCCGGTTTCGTCGGCCCGTCGGGCCAGCGCTATTCGGTGAATTGCGGCGGCGCGTCGCACCAGTGTCCGCCCGAATGGCTGCAGCAACACGTGGTGCCCGCGCTGCAGGAATGCATCGCGAAAATCACGCGCGAAATCGGCGGCGCGCCGGCCCGGCGCATCGGCCTGTAACCGTTGCGTCATTGCGCCGTCGCGTTGTGTAACGACCGTAACCCGTTGAAAGATAGACCGCTGGACTGTAACGGGGACGGCACGTAGGATCATGCCCATCGTCGCGCCGCATTCGCGGTGCGCACCGCTCTTTTCCCGCGCGGATCGGCGGGGCCCCGGACCGAGCCGGGCCGCCCCGTCCCGTCACCCGCACGCCCACGCGCAGCCAGCAGTCCGATTTCCGGCCCGCCGCGCCGTCTTCCTGACAGAACACGATGGATAACGAACAAAAGCCCACGCCCCCTTCGAAAGACCCCGCGCCCGCCGTCGCCCGGCGCCCGCGCCGCACGCTGCTGATCGGCACCGTCGCGGTCGTCGTGATCGGCGGCCTGTTGTGGTGGCACCCGTGGAACCGTACGCCCGCGGCAGGCAGCACGGCGAAAGGCGCGGGCGCCAGCGCCGCCGCGGGTAGCCATCGCGGCCGCGGCGGCCCCGCCGCGATGGCGAACGTTCCGCAGCCCGTGCAGGTCGCGACCGCGACGCAGGGCGAGATGCCGATCGTGCTGTCCGCGCTCGGCACCGTCACGCCGCTCGCGAACGTGACGGTGAAGACGCAGCTGTCGGGCTACCTGCAGTCGGTGTCGTTCCAGGAAGGCCAGATCGTCAAGAAGGGCGACGTGCTCGCGCAGATCGACCCGCGCCCGTACCAGGTCGCGCTCGAGAACGCCGAAGGCACGCATGCGCGCGACGCGGCGCTGCTCGCGACCGCCCGCCTCGACCTGAAGCGCTACCAGACGCTGCTGTCGCAGGACTCGATCGCGTCGCAAACCGTCGATACGCAGGCGTCGCTCGTCAAGCAGTACGAAGGCGCGGTGAAGACCGACCAGGCCGCGATCGATTCCGCGAAACTCAATCTCACGTATGCGCGCATCACGGCGCCGGTCTCGGGCCGCGTCGGCCTGCGCCAGGTCGACCCCGGCAACTACGTGACGCCGGGCGACACCAACGGCATCGTCGTGATCACGCAGTTGCAGCCGATGAGCGTGATCTTCACGACGTCGGAAGACAACCTGCCGCAGATCCTCAAGCAAGTGAACGCGGGCCAGAAGCTGTCGGTCACGGCCTACAACCGCAACAACACGGTGCCGCTCGAGACGGGCGCGCTCGCGACGCTCGACAACCAGATCGACACGAGCACCGGCACGGTCAAGCTGCGCGCGAATTTCGACAACAAGGAGGGCATGCTGTTCCCGAATCAGTTCGTGAACACGCGGCTGCTCGTCGACGTGATACGCAACGCGACGATCGTGCCGACCTCCGCCGTGCTGACAGGCTCGATCGGCCAGTTCGTCTATGTCGTGAAACCCGACAACACGGTGACGGTGCGCAAGGTCACGATCGGGCCGGTCGACGGCGAACGCACGAGCATCGTCAGCGGCGTCGCGCTCGGCGAACGCGTGGTGACCGACGGCTCGGACCGCCTGCGCGAAGGCTCGAAGATCTCGATTCCGGCCGACAAGCCGAAAGGCGCGTCGGGCGCGCACGGCGCCGGCGCGGCGTCGGGCGCATCGGATGCGGCCGCCCGTCACGGCGGGCGCAAGCACGGCGCGTCGCAGGCCGCGGCCCCCGCGGCCCAGTAACGCGCGGGCCGCTCGATGAATCCATCCCGCCTCTTCATTCTCCGGCCGGTCGGCACCGCCCTCCTGATGGCGGCGATCATGCTGGCCGGTCTTGTCGCGCTGCGCTTCCTGCCGCTCGCCGCGCTGCCCGAGGTCGACTATCCGACCATCCAGGTTCAGACCTTCTACCCGGGCGCGAGCCCGGAGGTGATGACGTCGTCGGTCACCGCGCCGCTCGAACGCCAGTTCGGGCAGATGCCGTCGCTGAACCAGATGTCGTCGCAAAGCTCGGCCGGGGCGTCGGTGATCACGCTGCAGTTCTCGCTCGACCTGCCGCTCGACATCGCCGAGCAGGAAGTGCAGGCCGCGATCAACGCGGCCGGAAACCTGCTGCCGTCCGACCTGCCGGCCCCGCCGATCTACGCGAAGGTGAACCCGGCCGATGCGCCGGTGCTGACGCTCGCCGTCAAGTCGAAGACGCTGCCGCTCACGCAGGTGCAGGATCTGGCCGACACGCGCCTCGCGATGAAGATCTCGCAGATCGCCGGCGTCGGGCTCGTCAGCCTGTCGGGCGGCAACCGTCCGGCCGTGCGGATCCAGGCGAACCCGACCGCGCTCGCGCAGTACGGGATGAACCTCGACGATCTGCGCACGACGATCTCGAACCTGAACGTCAACACGCCGAAGGGCAACTTCGACGGCCCGACGCGCGCTTACACGATCAACGCGAACGACCAGTTGACGAGCGCCGACCAGTACAACAGCGCGGTCGTCGCGTACAAGAACGGCCGCCCGGTGATGCTGACCGACGTCGCGACGGTCGTCGCCGGCTCGGAGAACACCAAGCTCGGCGCGTGGGTGAATGCGGATCCGGCGATCATCCTGAACGTGCAGCGCCAGCCGGGCGCGAACGTGATCGCGACCGTCGACGCGATCAAGGCGCAGTTGCCGAAGCTGCAGGAGACGCTGCCGGCCGCGCTCGACGTCGAGATCGTCACCGACCGCACGACGATGATCCGCGCGGCCGTGCGCGACGTGCAGTTCGAGCTGCTGCTCGCGGTCGCGCTCGTCGTGCTGGTGATGTACCTGTTCCTCGCGAACGTCTACGCGACGATCATCCCGAGCCTGTCGGTGCCGCTGTCGCTGATCGGCACGCTCGCGGTGATGTACATGGCCGGCTTCTCGCTGAACAACCTGTCGCTGATGGCGCTCACGATCGCGACCGGCTTCGTCGTCGACGACGCGATCGTGATGATCGAGAACATCGCGCGCTACGTCGAGGAAGGCGAGACGGGGCTCGAGGCCGCGCTGAAGGGCTCGCGGCAGATCGGCTTCACGATCATCTCGCTGACGGTGTCGCTGATCGCGGTGCTGATCCCGCTGCTGTTCATGGGCGACGTGGTCGGGCGCCTCTTCCACGAATTCGCGATCACGCTCGCGGTGACGATCGTGATCTCGGCGATCGTGTCGCTCACGCTCGTGCCGATGCTGTGCGCGAAGCTGCTGCGCCATTCGCCGCCGCCGGAGAGCCACCGCTTCGAGGCGCGCGTGCACCGCGCGATCGACTGGGTGATCGCGCGCTACGCGGTCGCGCTCGAATGGGTGCTGAACCGCCAGCGCTCGACGCTCGTCGTCGCGCTGCTGACGCTCGGGCTGACCGCCCTGCTCTACGTGTACGTGCCGAAGGGCTTCTTCCCCGCGCAGGACACCGGCGTGATCCAGGCGATCACGCAGGCGCCGCAGTCGATCTCGTACGGCGCGATGGCCGAACGCCAGCAGGCGCTCGCGGCCGAGATCCTGAAGGACCCGAACATCGACAGCCTCACGTCGTTCATCGGCGTGGACGGCAGCAACATCACGCTGAACAGCGGCCGGATGCTGATCAACCTGAAGGCACGCGACGATCGCAAGGAAACCGCCGCGCAGATCATCCGCGACCTGCAGCGGCGCGTCGCGAACATCACCGGCATTTCGCTGTTCATGCAGCCGGTGCAGGATCTGACGATCGACTCGACGGTCAGCCCGACGCAGTATCAGTTCATGCTGACGAGCCCGAACTCGGAAGAATTCGCGACCTGGGTGCCGAAGCTCGTCGCGCGGCTGCAGCAGGAGCCGTCGCTCGCCGACGTCGCGACCGACCTGCAGAGCAACGGCCAGTCGGTGTACATCGAGATCGACCGCGCGAGCGCCGCGCGCTTCGGCATCACGCCGGCGACCGTCGACAACGCGCTGTACGACGCGTTCGGCCAGCGCATCGTGTCGACGATCTTCACGCAGTCGAACCAGTACCGTGTGATTCTCGAGTCGGAGCCGAAGGAGCAGCACTATGCGCAATCGCTGAACGATATCTACCTGCCGTCGGCCGGCGGCGGCCAGGTGCCGCTGTCGTCGATCGCGTCGTTCCACGAGCGGCCGTCGCCGCTGCTGGTCGCGCACCTGTCGCAGTTCCCGTCGACGACGATCTCGTTCAACCTCGCGCCGGGCGCGTCGCTCGGCGAAGCCGTCAAGGCGATCGAGGCCGCCGAGAAGGACATCGGCCTGCCCGGCTCTTTCCAGACGCGCTTCCAGGGCGCGGCGCTCGCGTTCCAGGCGTCGCTGTCGAACCAGCTGTTCCTGATCCTCGCGGCGGTCGTCACGATGTACATCGTGCTCGGCGTGCTGTACGAGAGCTACATCCACCCGATCACGATCCTGTCGACGCTGCCGTCGGCCGGCGTCGGCGCGCTGCTCGCGCTGATGATCACCGGGCACGACCTCGACATCATCGGGATCATCGGCATCGTGCTGCTGATCGGCATCGTGAAGAAGAACGCGATCATGATGATCGACTTCGCGCTCGAGGCCGAACGCGTCGAAGGCAAGCCGCCGCGCGAGGCGATCTACCAGGCGTGCCTGCTGCGCTTCCGCCCGATCCTGATGACGACGCTCGCCGCGCTGCTCGGCGCGGTGCCGCTGATCGTCGGCTCCGGCGCGGGCTCCGAGTTGCGCCAGCCGCTCGGGATCGCGATCGCCGGCGGCCTGATCGTGTCGCAGGTGCTGACGCTGTTTACGACGCCCGTGATCTACCTCGGCTTCGACTCGCTCGCGCGCCGCGTGCGCGGCTGGTTCGAACGGCACGGCCCGCAAGCCGGTACGCGCACGGATGCGTAAGCGATGAACCTGTCGCGCCCCTTCATCACCCGCCCCGTCGCGACGACGCTGCTGGCGCTTGGCGTCGCGCTCGCGGGCCTGTTCGCGTTCATCAAGCTGCCGGTGTCGCCGCTGCCGCAGGTCGACTTCCCGACGATCTCGGTGCAGGCGTCGCTGCCGGGCGCGAGCCCCGAAACGGTCGCGACCAGCGTGACGAGCCCGCTGGAGCGGCACCTCGGCTCGATCGCGGACGTCTCCGAAATGACGTCGACGAGTACGGTCGGCAATGCGCGGATCATCCTGCAGTTCGGTCTGAACCGCGACATCGACGGCGCCGCGCGCGACGTGCAGGCCGCGATCAACGCGGCGCGCGCCGACCTGCCCGCCGCGCTGAAGAGCAACCCGACCTACCGCAAGGTCAACCCGGCCGATTCGCCGATCATGGTCGTCGCGCTGACCTCGGAAACGGCGTCGCCGGCGAAGGTGTACGACGCCGCGTCGACGGTGCTGCAGCAGTCGCTGTCGCAGATCGACGGGATCGGCCAGGTCACCGTGAGCGGCTCCGCGAACCCGGCCGTGCGCGTCGAGCTCGAACCGCAGTCGCTGTTCCACTACGGGATCGGCCTCGAGGACGTGCGCGCGGCGCTGGCCTCCGCGAACGCCAACGCGCCGAAAGGCGCGATCGAGTTCGGCCCGCAGCGCTTCCAGCTCTATACGAACGACCAGGCGTCCCAGGCGTCGCAATACCGCGACCTCGTCGTCGCGTATCGCAACGGCTCGGCCGTGCGGCTGTCCGACCTGTCCGACGTCGTCGATTCGGTCGAGGACCTGCGCAACCTCGGTTTGTCGAACGGCAAGCGCGCGGTGCTCGTGATCCTCTACCGCTCGCCCGGCGCGAACATCATCGAGACGCTCGACCGCGTGCGCGCGGCGCTGCCGCAGCTCACCGCGTCGCTGCCGGCCGACATCACGGTCACGCCGGTGCTCGACCGCTCGACCACCATCCGCGCATCGCTGAAGGACACCGAGCACACGCTGCTGATCGCGATCAGCCTCGTCGTGATGGTCGTGTTCCTGTTCCTGCGCAACTGGCGCGCGACGCTGATCCCGAGCGTCGCGGTGCCGATCTCGATCGTCGGCACGTTCGGCGCGATGTACCTGCTCGGCTTCTCGATCGACAACCTGTCGCTGATGGCGCTGATCGTCGCGACCGGCTTCGTCGTCGACGACGCGATCGTCGTGCTCGAGAACATCTCGCGGCACATCGAGAACGGCAAGCCGCGGATGCAGGCGGCGTTCGACGGCGCGCGCGAAGTCGGCTTCACGGTGCTGTCGATGAGCATCTCGCTCGTCGCGGTGTTCCTGCCGATCCTGCTGATGGGCGGGATCGTCGGGCGCCTGTTCCGCGAGTTCGCGCTGACGCTGTCGCTCGCGATCGCCGTGTCGCTCGCGGTGTCGCTCACGCTCACGCCGATGATGTGCGCGCGTCTGCTGCCGGAAAAACACGATCCGCACGACGAGGGCCGCTTCGGGCGCTTCCTCGAACGCGGCTTCGCGCGCATGCAGCGCGGCTACGAGCGCTCGCTGTCGTGGGCGCTGCGCCGGCCGCTGTTGATCCTGCTGACGCTGTTCGCGACGATCGGGCTGAACGTCTACCTGTACGTCGTCGTGCCGAAGGGTTTCTTCCCGCAGCAGGACACCGGGCTGATGATCGGCGGCATCCAGGCCGACCAGTCGACGTCGTTCCAGGCGATGAAGCTGAAGTTCTCCGAGATGATGCGGATCGTGCAGGGCAACCCGAACGTGAAGAGCGTCGCGGGCTTCACCGGCGGCACGCAGACCAACTCCGGCTTCATGTTCGTCACGCTGAAGGACCGCACCGAGCGCAAGCTGTCGGCCGACCAGGTGATCCAGCAGTTGCGCCCGCGGCTGGCGGACGTGGCGGGCGCGCGCACGTTCCTGCAGGCGGCGCAGGACATCCGCGTCGGCGGCCGGCAGAGCAACGCGCAGTACCAGTTCACGCTGCTCGGCGATTCGAGCGCCGACCTTTACAAGTGGGGGCCGATCCTGACCGAGGCGCTGCAGAAGCGCCCCGAGCTGACCGACGTGAACTCCGACCAGCAGCAAGGCGGCCTCGAGGCGATGGTGACGATCGACCGCGCGACGGCCGCGCGGTTCGGCATCAAGCCCGCGCAGATCGACAACACGCTGTACGACGCGTTCGGCCAGCGCCAGGTCTCGACGATCTACAACCCGCTGAACCAGTACCACGTCGTGATGGAAGTCGCGCCGAAATACTGGCAGAGCCCGGAAATGCTGAACCAGGTGTGGATCAGCACGTCGGGCGGCAGCGCGAACGGCTCGCAGACCACCAACGCGGCCGCCGGCACCTTCGTCGCGACCTCGGCCGGCACGTCGAGCGCCGGCACGGCCGCGCAGAGCGCCGCGGCGATCGCGTCCGACTCCGCGCGCAACCAGGCGCTCAACGCGATCGCGGCGAGCGGCAAGTCGAGCGCGTCGTCGGGCGCGTCGGTGTCGACGTCGAAGTCGACGATGATCCCGCTGTCGGCGATCGCGACGTTCGGGCCGAGCACGACGCCGCTGTCGGTCAACCACCAGGGGCTGTTCGTCGCGACGACGATCTCGTTCAACCTGCCGCCGGGCGTGTCGCTGTCGCAGGCGACGCAGATCATCTATCAGACGATGGCGCAGATCGGCGTCCCCCCGACGATCGTCGGCAGCTTCCAGGGCACCGCGCAGGCGTTCCAGCAGTCGATGAACGATCAGCCGATCCTGATCCTCGCCGCGCTGCTGGCCGTCTACATCGTGCTCGGGATCCTGTACGAGAGCTACATCCACCCGATCACGATCCTGTCGACGCTGCCGTCGGCCGGCGTCGGCGCGCTGCTCGCGCTGCTGCTGTTCAAGACCGAGTTCAGCATCATCGCGCTGATCGGCGTGATCCTGCTGATCGGCATCGTGAAGAAGAACGCGATCATGATGGTCGACTTCGCGATCGACCAGACGCGCAACAACGGGAAGTCGTCGTTCGATGCGATCCACGAGGCGTGCCTGCTGCGCTTTCGCCCGATCATGATGACGACGATGGCGGCGCTGCTCGGCGCGCTGCCGCTCGCGTTCGGCAGCGGCGACGGCGCCGAGCTGCGCGCGCCGCTCGGGATCGCGATCGCCGGCGGCCTGATCGTGTCGCAGGTGCTGACGCTCTATACGACGCCCGTCGTCTACCTGTACATGGACCGGTTCCGCGTCTGGGGCGAGAAGCGCCGCAACCGCCGCGGCAATGCCGGCGGGCCGGCGGTCGCCGGCGAGTGACGAAAGCGGCTGCCCTTCGGGCAGCCGTCTTTTGCGCTTGATTGACGGGCTCGATTGACGGGCTCGATTGACGGGCTCGATTGACGGGCTCGATTGACGGACTCGATTGACGGGCTTGGTTGACGGGCTTGGTTGACGGGCTTGGTTGACGGGCTTGGTTGACGGGCTTGGTTGACGGGCTTGGTTGGCGCGCTCGGTTGCCGGGCTTGCTTGCCGGCCGCGATCGCCTATCGTGTGTCCATGTCCACCGCCGCCCCGCCGCACGGGAACCCGCCATGAACGTCCAGCTCAACCACACGATCGTCTGGTGCCGCGACAAGCATGCGTCGAGCCGCTTCCTCACCGAACTGCTGGAATTGCCGCCGCCGACGCCGTTCGGCGCGATGCTGGTCGTCGCGCTCGACAATCGCGTGTCGCTCGATTTTTACGAACAGACGGGCGAGATCCGGTCGCAGCATTACGCGTTCCTGATCGACGAAGCCGGCTTCGATCGCGTGCTCGCGCGCATTCGCGAACGCGGCTTGCCGCACTGGGCCGACCCGGCCAAGCGGCAAGCCGACGACGTCTACCGCCACAACGGCGGACGCGGCGTGTACTTCGACGATCCGGACGGTCACTTCCTCGAAGTGATGACACAGCCGTATGGGCTGAACGGGTAGCACGGCAGGCCGGCGGGGCGCCGGCCCGGCGTGCGCGGCGTGGGTGACGCCCGGTTGCGGACGAAACCCGGCCGACTGCCCGACTGCCCGCCCGCCGCGGTTACTCGGCGGCAGTCGTCGTCTTGCGCGGACGACGCGCGCGCGGCGCCGCCTTGCGGGCCGGTTTCTTCGGCTTGGCGGTGGTCGGGGTGTCGGCCGCCGCTTCCGGGAGTGCCGCGTCGTGCGACGGTTGCACGGTCTCGTCCCGAGCGCCGGAAGTGCGCGGCGCCGGCTCGGCGGGCGTCGCCGCCGCGTGCCGGTCGTCATGCGCCGCGTCGCGATGCGGTTCGTCCGCATGCCGACCGGACGCGTGCGCATCGCCACCGTGCGTCGCGTCGCCCTGCACGGCGGCGTCCGGCTTGCCGGCCGCGTGGCGACCTGCGCCCTTCGCGGCCGCGCCCTTCTTCGCGGCGGTCTTCTTTGCCGCGCTCTTGCGCGCACGCTTGCGGCCATCCTTCGCGTCGCCGTGCGCGTCGGTCATATCGGGCGCGTCAAGCGCGTCGGCCGGCGCCGCGTCGGCGACCTCGTCAAGCGCCGCGTCTTCCGCGTCGATCTGCACGCTGTCGTGAACGACCGCTTCCGTGCGCTGCCCACGACGGTGCGCGTCGCGGCCGGCCGGTGCCGGCTCCGCCGCGCGCGTGCCGTGGCCGCCGCCGTGGTGCGCCGCGCCGCCGTCACCGCCCGCCGCGACGTGCTCGGCCGCGGCCGACTGGCGGGCTCGCGACACGAACGCGCCCGACTTGTCGTCGCGCCCCACTTCGAGCAGGCCGCGCGCCTGCGCCTCGTCGAGCAGGTTGCCGAACGCGCGGAACCCGTAGTACGACTCGTTGAAGTCCGGCTTGCGACGCTTGATCGCGCTCTTGAGCACCGACGCCCAGATCTTGCCGACGTCGTCGCGCTCCGACGCGAGCGCGTCGAACGTCTCGACCGCCAGCGCGATCGCCTCGGCCTTGCGTGCATCCATGTCGTGCTTGCGCGACGGCTCGTCGGGCCGCTTCGCGCCGCCGTTGCCCGCGCGCTGCTGCTGTTCGCGCTTCGCGAGCGCACGCTGCTGCTCGCGCACCAGATCGTCGTAGAAGATGAATTCGTCGCAGTTCGCGACCAGCAGATCCGACGTCGATTTCTTCACGCCGACGCCGATTACCTTCTTCGCGTTCTCGCGCAGCTTCGACACGAGCGGCGAAAAATCCGAATCGCCGCTGATGATCACGAACGTATCGACGTGCGACTTCGTGTAGCAGAGGTCAAGCGCGTCGACGACGAGCCGGATGTCGGCCGAATTCTTGCCCGACTGGCGCACGTGCGGAATCTCGATCAGCTCGAAGCTCGCTTCGTGCATCGACGCCTTGAAGCCCTTGTAGCGATCCCAGTCGCAATAGGCCTTCTTCACGACGATGCTGCCTTTCAGCAGCAGGCGCTCCAGCACGGGCTTGATGTCGAATTTCTCGTACTTCGCATCGCGCACGCCGAGCGCGACGTTCTCGAAGTCGCAGAACACGGCCATGCTGACGTTGTCCAGGGGTAATGCCATGAGTACTCCAACCGGTGGGCCGACGCGTGATGCACGCGTAGCGGCGAAAAATGCATCGCGCACATGATAGCCGGTCGGCGCGTCATTCCCGCATCCGTGTGAACGAACGCCGGGTATCCGGCGCGAGTATGCTCGATGCCGGTACGCCCGATGCCGGTACGCCCCCTATTACGTGCCCACCGCCGGGCCGATTCGACATTACACTTGAGTTATCGGTCGTCCGTCCCTATCTGGACGGATGACGCATCGAGCAAGGAGCGGTTTCATGACGACGAAGGTACTGCTGATTGGCGCGACCGGCCGGACGGGCCAGGCCTGCGCGGATCTGCTGCTCAAGCAGCCGGAGTTCGAGGTCACGGCGCTCGTGCGCCGGCACGGCTATGCGCTGGCGGGCGCACGGGTCGTCGAGGCCGATCTGACGAACGATTTCTCGCACGCTTTCCAGGGCATCACGCACGTGATCTACGCGGCCGGCTCGGCCGAATCGGACGGCGCGACCGAAGAGGAGCAGGTCGACCGCGATGCGGTCGCCCGCGCAGCCGAGTACGCGCTCGCCTACAACGCGCAGAAGCTCGTGGTGGTCAGCTCGCTGTCCGCCTACCGGCCGGAGCACGGGCCGGACGCGCTGCACCACTATTCGCAGATGAAGCGCGAAGGCGACGATCGCGTGATCGCGTCGGGCGTCGACTACGTGATCCTGCGGCCGGGCCCGCTGACGGACGACCCGGGCGTCGGCAAGATCGCGCTGACCGACACGTGGCTCGATCCCGCGCCGCCCGTCTCGCGCCAGGATGTGGCATGGGCCGCGATCGAGGCGATCAAGCTTGGCATCTCGCGCAAGGTCGTCGGCTTCGTCGGCGGCAGCGTGCCGATCGAACAGGCGCTGCGCGCGTAACGGCCCGCTGTGCGCCGCCCGGGAGGCGGCGCAGGCTCGTGCCCGCGGCCCGCACGACGGGCCGTTTTCACGCGCGCGGGTAGCCGCCTACTGCTTCGGGTGCGCGTCGGCCCACGCCTTGACGGCGGCGAGCGTGTTCTCGACGTGCTTGTCGGGCGACAGGCTCGTGTATTCGTAGAGAATCTTCCCTTCCGGCGAAATCACGTAGGACACGCGGTTCGCCCGGTCGAGCGCCGGCAGCTTCGCGTCGTACTCGCGGATGATCTTCGCGTCCGGGTCGGCCGCCACCGGGAACTTGCTGCGGCACTCGCTCACCGAGAACTTCGTCAGCGTGTCGATGTTGTCGGCCGACACGCCGATCACCGTCGCGCCGTAAGCCTTGTAACGGTCGACCGCGTCCGCGAACGCATGCGCCTCGATCGTGCAGCCCTTCGTGAACGCCGCCGGATAGAAATACAGCACGACCGGCCCCTGCTTGCGCGCGTCCGCGAGCGCGTACGTGTAAGTCTTGCCGCCAAGCGACGCCTGCGTCGTGAAATCGGGTGCCGCGGCGCCCGGCTTCAGTTCCGCCTGCGCCACCAGCGCATGACCGGCCACCAGCGCCGCCATGGCGCCCAGCAACAGTTTTCGCTTCATCTGCGTCCTCATTTCTTATAAAGTCAGCCTCGATATAGGCCACGCGGGCGTTCGCCTGCCGAACATCCGCGTGGAAGATCCGGCCGGCGGCAGCGCCGCCTGGGGCCGGCCCGTTAAAGATTTCGCACCGTCTGCCGTTATTCCTTCCGGACAACCGGTTCCAGCCCTTCACGTCAGCGAGAAACATGGAAGCCAACAGGAAACAGACGTCACGCAAGGGCTCCTGGCGCAGCGCCTTGCATACGCTGCGCCGCTTCGCTCGGTCGGGCGGCGCGCTGATGCCCGCGCGCGCCGTCGCGCCGCGACGCGACGACTCCGTGCGCAACTGGCTGGAACAGACGGTCGGCACGGTGGATTTCCTCGCCCACGTCGACCGCGAGCTGCGCTTTCTGTACGTGTCGGACGCGAGCCTGCGCTTCATCGGCTACCACCGCGACTACCTGCATACGCTGACGCTGCGCGACCTGATCGCCGAACAGGATACCCCGGCGCTCGAAGGCCTGCTCGCTCGCGCCGCGCGTTCGGGCCAGGTCGAGAAGGCGACGATGTGCATCGTCAAGTCGCTCACCTATCCGCTGGACGTCGAGGTCCGCGCGTTCAAGAGCCGCCACCACGGCGTCGACGGCTTCGCGATCGCGGCGTTCGACGTGTCGTCGTGGCGTGCGCTCGAGGCACGCCTGACCTACGAAATGCACCACGACCCGATGACGGGGCTCGACAACCTGTCCGCGCTCGTGCCGGCGCTGATGCGCGCGCAGCAGACCGCCGACGAGAACGGCACCTGCGCGGCGCTGCTGCTGCTCGACCTCGACGACTACCAGCGGATCAACCGCGCGCTCGGCTACGACGCGGGCGACATGCTGCTGCGCGAGACCGCGCAGCGGCTGAAGGCGCTCGTCACGCCGAACGAGCAGCTCGCGCGCGTCGCGAGCGACAAGTTCGCGGTCGTGCTGGGCGCACCGGACCGCACGCAGGCAAGCCATGCCGCCGATTCGCTCGCGCGCCGGCTGCAGGCCGCGGTGCGCGAGCCTTACGTGTTCCAGGGGCAGACCGTGCACCTGTCCGCGAGCATCGGCATCGCGCTCTATCCGGACGAACGTGCCGCGCCGCATCGCGCGCAGCATCACAGCCCGCTGCTGCGCCGCGCCGACCACGCGCTCTCGCAGGCGAAGGCATCGGGCGGCAACGCGCTCGCGTTCCATGCGCCCGTCGACGATCCGGCCGACGCCGAACGGCTCAAGCTCGAAGCCGACCTGTACGACGGCGTGCGCAACGGCGAGTTTTCGCTGCATTTCCAGCCGATCACGCGCAGCCAGTCGGGCGCGGTGGTCGGCGTCGAGGCGCTGATCCGCTGGCGCCATCCGGTGCACGGCCTCGTGCCGCCGGCCACCTTCATCCCGCTCGCCGAATCGATCGGCCTGATCAACTACCTCGGCAACTGGGTGCTCAAGGCGGCGTGCATGCAGCTCGTCGCGTGGGACGGCCAGGGGCTCGCGCTGCAATACGTGGCGGTCAACGTGTCGCCGCAGCAGTTCCGCGACCCGCGCTTCACGCAGAGCGTGCGCGAGGCGATCACGCTGACCGGCATCGACCCGCGCCGCATCGTGCTCGAAATCACCGAAAGCCTGCTGATGCACGATCCCGCGCACGCGAAAATGCTGCTCGAGGAGCTGACCGGTCTCGGCATCCGCTTCGCGGTCGACGATTTCGGCACCGGCTATTCGAGCCTGGCCTATCTGCAGCGCTTCCCGCTCGCGAAGCTGAAGATCGACCGCAGTTTCGTCGAGAACCTGCTGACGTCGCGCAACGACCGCGCGATCGTGTCGGCGGTGGTCGGCCTCGCGCAAACACTGGATCTCGAGCTCGTCGCCGAAGGCGTCGAGACCGAGGCGCAGCGCGAGCTGCTGACGGAGATGGGTTGCAATCACATCCAGGGCTGGCTCGTCTGCCAGGCGCTGCCGTCCGAGGAGCTCGCGCGGCGCTTCGAGGCGCAGCAGCTGCACCTGCACGCTGCCGCCTGACGCGCGCGGCGAACCGAAAGATCCGTATGTCAACCACCGAATACCTGCCCCGCACCGCGCTGCTCGACAAGCTGTGGGCCCGGATGAACGAACGGGGCGATTTCCCGCTGCTGTCGGAATCGCTGCGCGCGACGATGGCCGCGATGAAGAACGACGACCTCGACTTCACCGCGCTCGTGCGCGTCGTGCTGTCGGACTTCGCGCTCACGCAGAAAGTGCTGCGGCTCGCGAACTCCGCGATGTACATGGCGTTCGGCGGCAACATCACCACCGTGACCCGCGCGCTGATGGTGCTCGGCATGGACGCCGTCGGCCATCTCGTGGTCGGGTTGAAGCTCGTCGACCACTTCCATCAGAGCACGCCGCGGCGCATCGACGCAAAGCTGGAGCTGAACCGTGCGCTGCTGTCCGGCTGCGTCGCGCGCAAGCTCACCGAGCACGCCGAACTGCGCGGCGGCGAGGAAGCCGTCGTCTGCACGCTGATGCGCCAGGTCGGCAAGCTGCTGGTGGTCTGCTATCTCGACAGCGAATGGGACCGCATCCGCCGCCGCGCGGCCGAGCTGAACGGGGACGAAGCGGCCGCGTGCGTCGACGTCCTCGGCGTCGGCTTCGACGAGATCGGCCTCGAAGCAGCCGCGCGCTGGCGGCTGCCCGACGTGATCCGCGCGGGGATGGCCAACGACGATCGCGCCACCCGTGCCGACGCGTTCGACGACGAAGACGGCGACGCCCGCCACGCGGACCCGACGGCCGACGACAGCCAGGCCCACCGCACCCGCTGGCTGCGCGCGGTGAGCCGCTGCTCGACCGACGTCGCCGGTGCGCTCGTCATGCCCGCGAGCCCGCAGCGCGACGCGCGCATCGCGGCGCTCGCGCAGCACTACGGCGCCGAGCTCGACATGGAATCCGACGCGCTCGTCGAGATCGCCGATCGGCTCGCGCGCGAGGAAGCGAGCGACACCGTGATGCGCGAGATCGTCGAGCTGCGCGCGAACGCCGATGCGATCGCGCGCGCGCAGGCCGCGCCCGAGGCATGCCTCGAAGCCGGCCTCGCGGACCTGCGCGCGCTGCCGTCCGAGCACGTGCTGACGCCGGTGCTCGCGCTCGCGTCGGAAAGCCTGCTGGCCGGCCTCGCGTTCACGCGCACCGTGATGTTCGTGCGGCACGACGACGGCACGTTCGCCGCACGCCTGGGTTTCGGCCCCGGCGTCGATACGGCGCTCGACCGGCTGCATTTCGACGAACGCTTCGAGCCGGACGTGTTTCATCTCGCGATCTCGAACTCGGTCGGCATCTTCATCGGGCAGGCGCAGGACCCGAAGATGACGAAGCGCCTGCCCGCGTGGTATCTCGACGCGTTCGACGACGCGCGCGCGTTCGTGCTGCTGCCCGTGCGCGTCGGCACGACGAGCGTCGCGCTGCTGTACGGCGACTGGGCCGGCGCGCAACCCGCGCGCAAGATCTCGCAGCAGGAGATGGCCGTGCTCAACGAACTCGCGCGCGAGCTGGGACGGTTCTTCGCCGCGCAGCCCGGCTGACGGCGGGCCTACCTCCCGTCGTTTTCGCTCCACAAAAGCAAACCGGCCGCAGCGGCCGGTTTTTCACGTCATGCGATCGAGCGAAGCGCTTACTTGAGCGTCACGGGCACGCTGAAGTATTTCTTCGCGAGGTTGTCGATCGTGCCGTCGGCCTTCAGGTCCTTCAGCGCCTGATCGAGCGCGGTCTTCAGCGCCGCGTCGTTCTTGCGCAGGCCGAAGCCGACGCCCGAGCCGAGGATCTCGGCGTCGCTGACCGTGCCGCCCGCGAACGCGAAGCCCTGGCCTTGCGGCTTCGTCAGGAACCCCTTCGAGCCGGCTTCCGAATCCTGGAACGTCGCGTCGAGACGGCCCGACTTCAGGTCGGCATACGCCAGATCCTGCGTCTGGTAAGGCACGACATCAACGCCGGCCGGCGCCCACTTCTTCTTCGCGTACGCTTCCTGGATCGTGCCCTGCAGCACGCCGACGCGCTTGCCCTTCAGCGATTGCGGGGTCGGCAGCAGGCCGCTGCCCTGCTTCGCGATCAGCTGGTTCGGAATCGTGTAGATCGGATCGGTGAACGCGATCGCGTGCTTGCGCTGGTCGGTAATCGTCATGTCCGAGTTGATCGCGTCGAACTTGCGCGCCTGCAGCGCCGGGATCAGGCCGTCGAAGTCGTTCTCGACCCACACGCACTTCGTCTTCAGCTTCGCGCACACCGCGTTGCCGATGTCGATGTCGAAGCCGGTCAGCTTGCCGTCGGGCGTCTTGTATTCGAACGGTGCGTACGAGGCCTCGACGCCGAACCGGATCTCCTTGAGATCCGCGGCAAACGCGCTGCCTGCCGCCACCGCCGATGCCGCCACCACCGCGTGCGCGGCCACTTTACGCCAATCCAACTTCATCAGGTGTTCTCCTCGATACTCGAATGTTCCGGAACTACGGGCGCATGCAGCATGGCAGGGTCGAATGCCACCGACAATGCCAACGCGGCGCCGTGATGCGGCGCAACAGCCGCAAGGCCGCGATTGTACCAATCCGCGCGGCCCGATACGGCAAAGCGGCCGCCGATGCGCGATGCTGCGCTGCGCGCACGGCGGCCGCCACGCGACGCGTCGAACTCGCAAGACCGTGTCGCAAATATGCAAGCGCCACGCGCGCGCCGTCCGCGCGGCGGGCAGGCGTCATCGCAAAAATGAATGGGCCGCGGGACGATGCGGCCCGCACGATTGCACATCGATCAGACGAGCGCGGCCAGCGTGTCGCGCG
Organism: Burkholderia sp. AU17457; assembly: GCF_002223255.1. Taxonomy (NCBI): domain Bacteria; kingdom Pseudomonadati; phylum Pseudomonadota; class Betaproteobacteria; order Burkholderiales; family Burkholderiaceae; genus Burkholderia; species Burkholderia sp. AU17457. The sequence continues at coordinate 698,180 of NZ_NKFB01000003.1, read as the reverse complement.
TCGTATCGACGACGAGCAGGCCCGCACGCAAACCCGGCTTCACGGTCGGGTTCGGAAACACGATGCGTTCCTCGTCGTGCTTCACCGTATAGCGGTAGTCGCCGTCCTGCGCGAGCACGGTGCCACGCGGGAACGCGGTGAAGTTCGCGACGTCGGCCGCGACGAACAGCTCGAGCGCGTCGCTCTGCTTCGTGATCTGGTCGATCACGGTGAACACGCGCGGCAGCGACGGATGGTCGCCCCACGGATGGCCGTCCCGCGGATGGCCGCCCCACGGATGGCCGCCCCGCCCACCCGACACGAGCTTGCGCACCGCGCGGTCGGCCGGCGCGAAGCGCGTCAGGTCGTTCTGGCCGAACGGCCGCACCTTGCCGAGTTCCAGCGTGCACGCGAGCGCGCCACAATGCTCGGCCGTGAAATGCGAATACGTGTTGCCCTTCGCCGTGTGCAGAAGCACGGCCGCGATGCGTGCATCGCCGAGCCATTCGACCATCGCGCGCGTCGGCGGCGTGCCCGTATGCGGCAGCAGCGCGAATTGCTCGAACACCGATGCGCGAATCGCCGTGTGCATGTCGATGTGCCAGCGCGCGCCGCCCGCCGGCGCGACCGCGAAGAAGGCGGCGGCCGCCGCTTCGAGCTGCGCGGCGCGCGGCGCTTCGCGGCTCGCGGCCACTTGCGCGTGACGGCCGCTGAACAGGCGGTTCAGGTCGTCGTCGAAATAGCGTTCGCCCGCGCGCATCGCCGGCACGTTGCCGAGCACGACGAGCAGCCGGCACGCGAGCGCCAGCGCGCCCGACGCGAGATCGCGCACGAGCAGCGACAGCAGCTCGATCGGCGCGGTCTCGTCGCCATGCACGCCGGCCGACACGAGCACGCTCGCGCGCGTCGCGGCGTCGGCGGCTGCCGGTTCGAACGCGAGCAGCCCGTCACCGAGCCATTGCCAGCGCACCGCGCCGCCCGCGCACGCGCCGTCCTGTTCGGCCGGCGCGCCACCCGCGAGCGTGAACGCGAGGAAATCGTCGAGCAACGCGTTCGCCGACATGCCGTGCTCAGCGCTGGAAGTCATACAGCGAACCGACGCGCAGGATCTGCGTGAGCTCGTCGAGCGCCGTGCGCGACTCGTCGAGCAGCGCCGGATCGGCGAGGTCTTCCGGGGCGAGGCGATCGCGATAGTGCTTGTCGATCCACGCGTCGAGCGACGCGAACAGCGTGTCGTTGATCCACACGTTCGACGTGACGGCCGCGCGCTCGGCTTCGGTCAGCACGACGCGCAGGCGCAGGCACGCGGGGCCGCCGCCGTTCTTCATGCTTTCGCGCAGGTCGAACACGAGCACGTCGTGAATCGGGCCGTTGCCGGCAGCGAGCTGGTCGAGATAGGCGGCGACCCGCTCGTTCTCGCGGCATTCCTGCGGCACGACGAGCACCTGCGAGCCGTCCGCGCGCGACAGCAGCTGGCTGTTGAACAGATACGACGTGACCGCGTCGTTCACGCTCACCGCTGCGTCGGGCACCTCGATCACGTTCAGGCGCGCACCGCGTGCGTCGAGCGCGGCGGTCAGCGTGTCGTAGATCGCCTGCTTGTTGACGAACGCGCGTTCGTGCGTGAACAGCGTGTCGCGGTTGCCGACCGAGATCACGTCGTTGTGAAACACCCCCGCGTCGATCACGTCCGGATCCTGCTGTGCGTAGACCGTCGCTTCTTCGGCGAGCCCGTGGCGATGCGCGACCGCGCGGCTCGCCTCGAAGGTCTGGCGCGCCGGGAAGCGCTTCGGCTCGGGGCCGCGGCGGTATTCGGCGCGGCCGTACACGAAGAATTCGATGCCCGGCTTGCCGTATTCGGCGCAGAAGCGCGTGTGGTTCGCCGCGCCTTCGTCACCGAGCGCCGGCGTGCCCGTCAGTGCTTCGTGCACCGCGAAGTGCGCGGGGTCCGCGAACAGCGTGGACAGCGTACGGCGCGTCGCTTCGTGCTCGATCGCGCGATGCAGCTTGCTGCACAGATTCGCCGGCGTGAAGTGCACGCGGCCGTCGCTCGTGTCGGCAGACGGGCTGACGGTGGCCGCGTTCGCGGTCCACATTGCCGATGCCGAGCTCGCCGCGGCGAGCAGTTCAGGCGCCTGCTTCGCGGCCTTCGCGATCACGTCCGCGTCCTTGCCGGAGAAACCGAGCTCGCGCAACAGGCGCAGCGACGGCCGCTCCTGCGGCGGCAGCACGCCTTGCGCGAAACCGAGGTCCGCGAGCTGCTTCATCTTGCGCAGCCCCTGCTTCGCGGCCGCCTTCGGGTTCGCGGCCGACTTCTCGTTGTTCAGCGACGCCACGTTACCGAACGACAGCCCGGCGTAGTTGTGGGTCGGGCCGACGAGCCCGTCGAAATTGGCTTCTTGTGCGTTCATCGTCGCTCCCTCGATCAGAAATGCAGGCCCGGCGACAGGCTCGCGGGCAAAGTCAGTTGCGTGCTTTCGACCGACGCCATCGGGTACGCGCAATAGTCGGCCGCGTAGTACGCGCTCGGCCGATGGTTGCCCGAGCGGCCCGTGCCGCCGAACGGCGCGGCTGACGACGCGCCGTTGGTCGGCCGGTTCCAGTTGACGATCCCGGCGCGGATCGTGCGGCGGAAGTGCTCCCACGCGTTCGCGTCGTCGGCCAGCAGGCCGGCGGACAGGCCGAACGCGGTATCGTTCGCGCGCTCGATCGCATCGTCGAACGTCGCGTAGCGGACGATCTGCGCGAGCGGGCCGAAATGCTCTTCGTCGGGCAGGTTCGCGACGCCCGTCACGTCGATGATCGACGCGTTCACGAAGCCCAGGCGCGGATCGCGCTGCGTCATCGCGACGATCGGCTTCGCGCCCTGCTCGACCAGGCGCGCCTGCGCATCCACCAGCTTCGCGGCCGCGCGCGCCGAGATCACCGCGCCCATGAACGGCTGCGGATCGGCGTCGAACACGTCCGCCGTGATCTTCGACGTGACGTCCGCGAAGCGCGCGAGGAAGCGGTCGCCGAACGCGCCCTGCGGTACGAAGATGCGGCGTGCGCACGTGCAGCGCTGGCCGGCCGACAGGAACGCCGACTGGATCGTGTGATGCACGGCCGCGTCGAGGTCCTCGACTTCGCCGATCACGAGCGGATTGTTGCCGCCCATCTCGAGCGCGAGCACGATTTCCGGACGGCCGCCGAACTGCTTGTGCAGCAGCGTGCCGGTATCCGAGCTGCCGGTGAAGAACAGCCCGTCGATCTGCCGGTGATTCGCGAGCGCGATGCCGGTGTCCTTCTCGCCCTGCACGAGGTTCAGCACGCCGGCCGGCAACCCGGCTTCGTGCCACACCTCGACCGTCGCGCGCGCGACGCCCGGTGCGAGCTCCGACGGCTTGAACACCACGGTGTTGCCGGCGATCAGCGCCGGCACGATATGACCGTTCGGCAAATGGCCGGGGAAGTTGTACGGGCCGAACACCGCGACGACGCCGTGCGGGCGGTGACGCAGCACCGCGACGCCGTCGGCCATGTCCTGGCGCTTCTCGCCGGTGCGTTCCTGGTACGCCTGGATCGAGATGCCGACCTTCGCGGCCATCGCCGCGACTTCGGTGCGCGCTTCCCACAGCGGCTTGCCCGTCTCGCGGCCGATCGCGGTCGCGATCGCTTCCTTGCGTTCGGTGAGCAGCGTCGCGAAGCGCTTGACGATCTCGCAGCGCGCTTCGAAGGCGAGCGCCGACCAGCCGGCGAATGCGCGCCGTGCGCTCGCGACCGCGCGGTCGACGTCCGCCGCCGATGCGCTGCCGCCCTGCCATGCGATTTCGTCGGTGCCCGGGTTGCGCGACGCGAAGACGGGGCCCGAGCCTGCGACCCAGGCGCCGTCGATGAAGAGTTCCGTCATGATTCGTTTATCCCTGTTTGACTTTGAGCGGCAGCACGCGGACCGGATCGCCGGCCTTCACGTCGAGCGCGGCGGCATCGTCGGCCGACAGCACGAACGCGCCGTTCGCGACCACGCCCGGCGCGACGCCGACGCGGAAATCCTCGAGCGACGTGTTCGACACGAGCGACCTGGGGGCGTCATCCCGTGCATCGGGCGCGCCGATCGCGACCGGCACGACGACGCTCTCGCGTACCGTGCGCAGGTCGTTGACGTGGCATTCGAGTACCGGGCCCGCGTCGAAGATGTCGACGTGATTCTGGTAGCGCAGCCCTTCCGCTTCGAGCATCTTGCGGGCCGGCAGCGTGTCGCGATGCGTGAGGCCGACCGCGTCCTGCGCGTCCTGCGGCAGCAGGTCGACGTACACCGGGTAGCGCGGCATCAGTTCCGCGAGGAACGACTTGCGGCCGTGCGAGCTCAGGTAATCGGCCGCGTTGAAATCGATCTGGTAGAAGTGCGAACCGACCGCGCGCCAGAACGGCGACGTGCCGTCCTCGTCGAAGTGGCCGCGCAGTTCCGCGCAGATGCGTTCCGGAAAGCGGTCGCGGAACTGCGCGATGAACATGAAGCGCGAGCGCGACAGCAGGCCGCCGACGCCGCCCGTGCGATAGCGCGGGCTCAGGAACAGCGAGCACACTTCCGCGTAGCCCGTCAGGTCGTGCGAGATGTTCAGCGCGTGCATGCGCGTCCACACGCCGAGCTCCTGGCTCGCATGCACGACCGTGCTCACGCGATAGTTGTAGAACGGCTGTTCGAGGCCGACCTGCGTCTCGATGCCGCACACGCCCGCGATATCGCGCGTCTTCGAATCTTCCATCACGAAGAAGTAGCCGGCTTCGCCGGGCGCCGCGAGGCCTTCGAGCGTGCGGCGCGAGCGTTCGATGCGCGCGGCGAGCGCGTCGCGGTCGGGCTTGAACGTGGTCAGGCCCGGCCCGGTTTCCTGCGCGAGCGACACGAGCGCGTCGACGTCGCCCGTTTGTACGACCCGAACGACGATCATGCTGCGTCTCCCTTCAAATCCTCATCGTCGCGGCGATGCAGCGGCACGCAGCGCACGACATCGCCTTCCTTCACGTCGAGCGCCGCGCGCACGTCGCCGGCCAGCGGCGCGTGGGTGCCGTGCGCGTTGGCCGTGTCGCCCGGCAGGTCGGCCAGCACGCAGCGGAACGATTCGCCGCAGCCCGTCGACACCATGTACGCGACGTCGCCCTGCTGGTGCGCGGCCTCGCGCACGACGCGCTCCGACGCCTGCTTCACGCACGCGGTGCGGTCGACCTGTGCGGTCAGCACCGGACCCGCGTCGAAGATGTCGACGAAGCGGTCGGGCTCGAAGCCTTCCTCGAGATGGATGTCGTACGCGAGCAGTGCCGTTTCGTTCGGCTCGCCGAGCACGCGCTGCGCGGCTTCCGGCAACAGCGGCACGTAGAGCGGATAGGCCGGCATCACTTCCGCGATGAACGTGCGGCTGCGGCCGCCCGATGCGATGTCGACGTCGGTGAAGTCGCGTCCGAAGAACTTGCGGCCCACCGCTTCCCAGAACGGCGACGCGCCGTTGCCGTCGCTCACGCCGAGCAGCAGCGTGAACACTTCCGGCGTGAAGCGGCGACGGTTCGCGGCGATGTACATCATCCGGGCGCGCGAGATCAGGTGCGCGGCCGCGTCGCCGCGCAGCGACGGATCGACGTAGAAGCCCGCGAGCCGGCTCTTGCCGGTCAGCTCGTGCGACATCGTGAGCGCGTGGATCTTGCGGTTCACGTGCAGCTCGCGCGACGCGTGGATCAGCGCGTCGTTGCGGAACGCGTAGAACGGTTCCGAGTAGCCGGCCGCGGCCACGATGCTCGCCGTGCCGAGCAGCTTGCCGGTTGTCGAATCCTCGAGCACGAAGAGGTAGAACTCCTCGCCGGCGAAGTCGACGTCCGCGCGAAACGAATCCTCGGAGAGCGCCACACGCGCTTCGAGCGCCGCGCGGTCGTGCGGCAGCGAGTGCAGGACCGGCTGCGCGGTGCGCGCCATCTGCGCGAGCGCATCGAGATCCGTGAGTTTGCCGGGGCGAACAAATAGCATCGTCGTTCCTGTCTGCGATGGGGGCGCCGATCAGCGCGCGGTGGCTTCCTGTGCGGCGAGCACTTGTTCGACCGCCTTCTCGAAGCGCTTCACGCCTTCGTCGAGCAGGTCGAACGGGATCACCAGCGACGGAACGAAGCGCAGCACGTTCGGACCGGCGATCAGCATGATCAGGCCGTTCTCGGCGGCGGCCGTGACGAAGTCCTTCGCGCGGCCGTCGAATGCGGCGGTGAGTTCGGCGCCGACCAGCAGGCCCTTGCCGCGCACGTCCTTGAAGATGCCGAAGCGTGCGTTGATGCGTTCGAGCGCGCCCTTCAGGCGCACGCTGCGTTCGCGCACGCCTTCGAGCAGCGCCGGGTCGCCGATCAGTTCGACGACCTTGTCCGCGATCGCCGATGCGAGCGGGTTGCCGCCGTACGTCGTGCCGTGCACGCCGACCTTGAAGTGCGCGGCCAGTTCGTTCGTCGTCAGCATCGCGCCGATCGGGAAGCCGTTGCCGAGCGCTTTAGCGGTCGTGAGGATGTCCGGCGTGACGCCCGTGTCCATGTATGCGTAGAACTGGCCGGTGCGACCCACGCCCGTTTGCACTTCGTCGAAAATCAGCAGTGCGTCGTTGGCGTCGCACGCTTCGCGCAGTGCCTTCAGGAACGCCGGATCGGCCGGGATCACGCCGCCCTCGCCTTGCACCGGCTCGACGATCACGGCGCAGGTTTTCGGGCCGATTGCGGCCTTCGCGGCTTCGATGTCGTTGAACGGCAGGTGCTTGATGCCTTCCGGCACCGGGCCGAAGCCTTCCGAGTATTTCGGCTGGCCGCCGACGCTGACCGTGAAGAACGTGCGGCCGTGAAACGACTGCACGAACGACACGATTTCGACTTTATCGGCGCCGTGGCGGTCGAACGCGACGCGGCGCGCGAGCTTCAGGGCGGCTTCGTTCGCTTCCGCGCCCGAGTTCGCGAAGAATGCGCGGTCGGCGAAGGTCAGCGATTCGAGGCGCTTCGCGAGGCGCAGCACCGGCTCGTTCGTGTAGCCGTTGCCGATGTGCCAGAGCTTGCGGCCTTGTTCGTCGAGCACCTTCAGCAGTTCCGGGTGCCCGTGGCCCAGCGACGTGACCGCGATGCCGCACGCGAAATCGATGTACTCGCGGCCGGCCGTGTCCCATACGCGGGAGCCCTCTGCACGGTCCGGCACGAACGGCGCGGGAGAGAATACCGGCACCATCACTTCGTCGAATGTCTGGCGGGTCACGGTCGAGGTCGTCATGGTCGTTCCTTTCGGTTTCGTAAGAGGGTTCAACAGGATCAAGTTTAGGGAAGGGTGACGCAAGCGTCTTGCGGAATTGCGACGGGTTCTATCGGAAGGTTTGGGTTTTGCCCCTTTCGGGCGGCCGGGGTGGCTACGCCGTGTCGGTATTTTGGGGCTTTTTCTCGCTTGTCTGGGGTCCGCCCGCGTTTGGCGTGAAGCACCTAAGATCGTGTCGGTCTATTAGCGTCGCCCCTGCGCGGGGCAGCGGTCACTTTTCTTTGTCTTGCCAAAGAAAAGTAACCAAAAGAAAGGCGCTCGGATATCGCATGACTTACCGGTGCCATCGCCAGCGGAGTGGTCCGCACAAAAGTGTCCGCGCCGGCCAGGAATCCGGAGTGGTTCGAGCAATGGTTCTGACACCACTCGCTACCCCACGGAGCGGTATACCACCCGCTAGCTCCGTCCTCGCTTCGCTCGGCCGACAGGTCCATCCCAACCAATCGCGCCATCGCCGCCCCTCCCGTGGAACTTGATGTGCCTTCAATAAACGGAATTCGCTGCTTTGCCCGCGAGAAAAATGCGGGGCGCAAACACATCGTCGTCGCGAAAGGCGAATCGGTCACACAAATGGGGGGAGCAAAAAGTGCCTGGCAGGCCACATCTCATGCAGAAAGCCAGAACGCGAGCCCTTGAAGTACCTTGCAGCCGAGCGTAGCGAGGATGGAGCTAGCGGACGGTATACCGCTCCGTGGGGTAGTGAGTGGTGTCAGAACCATTGCTCGAACCACTCCGGATTCCTGGCTGGCGCGGACACTTTTGTGCGGGCCACTCTGTTGGCGATGGCACCGGTAAGTCATGCGATATCCGAGCGCCTTTCTTTTGGTTACTTTTCTTTGGCAAGACAAAGAAAAGTGACCGCTGCCCCGCGCAGGGGCGACGCTAATAGACCGACACGATCGCAGGTGCTTCACACCAAACGCGGGCGGACCGCCAAACAAACCAAGTCCAACCCACCCTCAATCTTTCCCGCGCTCGACGAGCGCCCCCCCTCGAGGTTCACTGCCGCCGCCTGTCTGCTTTTCGAGCCACGCTCGCCGATCCTCCCGAGGCGTGACCCCAAACCTTTCGCGGTAGGCGTTAGAGAAGTGCGCGGCAGAAGAGAACCCACAGGCGAGAGAAACCTGAACGACGGACTTACTGGTCCGCTGCAACTGCGTCCTTGCCTTGAGCAATCGAAGATTGAGGTAATACTTGGAGGGCATCGCCCCGAGATACTGCCGAAAGAGCCTTTCGAGCTGCCTCCGGGAAACGCCGACGAGCCCGGCGATCTCATCGGTAGTGAGCGGATCCTCGACATTGGCCTCCATCAAAAGCAACGCATCATTGAGCCGAGGATGCCGCTCCCCCGGCGCAGTCACGAACGGAATCCTCTGCCGCTCCTCGCCACTGCGCAGCACCCCGACTCCGAGCGCATCGCCAATCCGCTCCGCGAGATCCACCCCATGTTCCCGGCCAATCATGGCCAGCATGAAATCGACGGTCGCCTGCCCACCGGCACAGGTCGCCCGATCGCGATCGATCTCGAAGATCTGCTGCGTGACGATCGACCGCTCGAACTGCTCGGCGAACTGCTGATACGTCTCCCAGTTCACGCTCACGCGATACCCGGAAAGCTGCCCGGCCATCGCGAGCCACCACACGCCGTGATGAATCCCGGTCACCACCGGCGTGCGCTGCCCGACCCGCGCGAGACTCGCGAGAAACAACCGGTAATCGGCAAACTGCTGAAACCGCTCCGACACGACGATCAGCCAGTCGCACGCGATCGCATCGTTGAACGCCGCATCGGCATGCCACTGCGCGCCGCCGGCGAGCGGCACCGGCCGCCCGTCCCATGAACATACCCGCCAGCGGTACAACAGCCGCCCGTCGATTTCGTTCGCGAGATTCAGCGCATCGACGATCGGACCCACGCCCGACATCGACACGGGCGGCAATGCAACGATCGCCACCTGCGTCGTGCGGGTGGCGCCTGCGGGACGAGACACCGGTACCACGTTGAAACCCGGCCTGTCGCGTTACTTGAGGCTGCCCGACAGGAACTGCTTGAGCCGCTCGCTCTGCGGGCGCACCAGCACCTCCTTCGGATCGCCCTCTTCCTCGGTCCGCCCCTGATGCAGGAACATCACATGATTCGACACGTTGCGCGCGAAACCCATCTCGTGCGTGACGACGATCATCGTGCGGCCTTCCTCGGCCAGCTTCTGCATCACCTTCAGCACTTCGCCCACCAGTTCCGGATCGAGCGCGGAGGTCGGCTCGTCGAACAGCATCACGTCCGGATGCATCGCAAGCGCCCGCGCGATCGCCACCCGCTGCTGCTGCCCGCCCGACAGATGCGACGGATACTGCTTCTCGACGCGCGGCGGCAGACCGACCTTCTCCAGGTACTCGCGCGCACGCTCCTCGGCTTCCTTCTTCGAAATGCCGAGCACGTGCACGGGTGCTTCCATCACGTTCTCGAGCACGTTCATGTGCGCCCACAGGTTGAAGTGCTGGAACACCATCGCGAGCTTCGTGCGGATGCGCTGCAGCTGCTTGTGATCGGCGACTTCGAGCGCGCCGGCACGGTCGGTCTTCGTGCGCACGGCCTCGCCGTCGACGACGATCTGCCCCGCATTCGGCCGCTCGAGGAAATTGATGCAGCGCAAGAACGTGCTCTTGCCCGAACCGCTCGCGCCGATGATGCTGATGACGTCGCCGGCCTTCGCGTTCAACGACACGCCCTTGAGCACCTCGTTGTCGCCATAGCGCTTGTGGATGTCGACCGCGGCAAGCTTGACGGAAGCGGACGCGCTCGTTTGAGTGATCTCGGCCAACTGGCTCTCCTCGAAGTAATTCAATGACGGGCGGCCGCGAGATACGCGAGCCAGTGGCGCTCCGCGCGGCGAAACGCCGCGACGAGTGCGAACGATACCGCAAGATAGATCAGCGCGGCGATCCCGAACGACTGGAACGCCATGTAGGTCGCGGAATTGGCGTCGCGCGCGACCTTCAGGATGTCCGGCACGGTCGCCGTGAACGCGACGGTCGTCGCGTGCAGCATCAGGATCACCTCGTTGCTGTACAGCGGCAGCGCCCGGCGCAGCGCCGACGGCAGGATCACGCGGCGGTACATCGTGAACGGCGACATCCCGTACGCCCGCGCCGCCTCGACCTCGCCGTGCGGGATCGCGCGAATCGCGCCGGCGAAGATCTCGGTGGTGTACGCGCAGGTGTTCAGCGCGAACGCGAGGATCGCGCAGTTGAAACCGCTGCGGAAGAACGCGTCGAGCAGCGAGTGCGAGCGCACGAACTCGAGGCTGTACATGCCCGTGTACATCAGCAGCAGCTGCACGTAGAGCGGCGTGCCGCGGAACACGTACGTGTAGAACCGCACGGGCATCGACACCCACTTGTTCCTCGACACGCGCGCGACCGCAAGCGGCACCGCGCATACGAAGCCGAGCGAAATCGACGCGACGAGCAGCCACAGCGTCACCGCGAGGCCGGACAGGCGCTGGCCGTCCCAGAAAAGGAACGCCTTGCCGAATTCCTGGAGGATCTCGATCATAGTTCTGCGTGCCGCACGCCCATGGAATAACGCTTCTCGAGCTGGATCAGCACGAGGTTGGAGACGGTCGTGATCGCGAGATAGATCAGCGCCGCGACGAGGATGAAGAAGAACATGTTGAACGTGCTCTTGCCGGCGTCCTGCGCGGCCTTCACGACGTCCGCGAGACCGATGATCGACACCAGCGCGGTCGCCTTCACGAGCACCTGCCAGTTGTTGCCGATGCCCGGCAGCGCAAAGCGCATCATCTGCGGAAACATGATCCGCACGAACACGCGCGCGCCGCTCATCCCGTAAGCCGAACCGGCTTCGAGCTGGCCGCGCGGCACCGACAGGAACGCGCCGCGAAACGTCTCGGTGAAGTACGCGCCGTAGATGAAGCCGAGCGTCAGCACGCCGGCCACGAACGGATCGATGTCGATCTGGTTCCAGCCGACGAGGTCGGTGAACTGGTTCAGCCAGATCTGGATGCTGTAGAACAGCAGCAGCATCAGCACAAGATCGGGCACCGAGCGGATCAGCGTCGTATAACCGGTCGCGATCGCTCGCAGCACCCGGTTGTGCGACAGCTTCGCCACCGCGCCGATCAGCCCCAGCGCCACCGCAGTGGCGAGCGACAGCACCGACAGCTCGATGGTCTGCACGGTGCCGGCCCAGAGGACGGGACCAAAGCCGTAAAGGAACACGCGCGTCTCCAGAGTTGAATGAATGCCGACGCGTAGGCCTGTCCCGCGCCGGGCTGACGCGGATAGTCGCAAGCGAAATTATTTGCCTCAAATCACCGTGCGCGCGATTGCTGCGGCGCAACAATTCGTCCCACCATTTCCGCGCACGGCCTACGCTGCTGTTTCAAAAGGAAAAAACCCGCTTCCTGACAGTCCGATGACACGCCGGGAAGCGGGCTTTTTGCAATTTTCCGGTCGCTTTTTCGATATAGCGCCGGACTGGCCGTCAGGCCGAATAGGCAGGTCCGGACCCACGCCACACAATCGCTCGCTCATGCCCGCGACGCGATGCGCGCCGGCCCGATGCCAGCCGCGGCGCCTTCCAATTTTTGCATCTACAAAAACCCCTTGCCATCTCATGTTTTCGCATCCACAATTAGTCGAAATTCCGTTCGTTTTCGACGATGCCAAGGATCTGTCAAACCGACTGAAACACGGCATTTCGCTGCGAATGGCCGAATTCGCCGAATGGGAAGCAGCGCGCGCGTGGCCGGATGTCCGTCGGAATTACGGTGAGACGCGCTGGATCTGTCTGGTGCCGATCGGCGCGCGCCTTCACACGGCGATCGTCGTTCCGCGCGGCCGCGCGCTGCGTGTCGTCAGCCTGCGAAAAGCCAACAACCGAGAGATGAGTCGATATGAAGAAGGTGGTTAAATTCATACGCAACACGCCCGAGGAAGAAGCGGCGATCGCCCGCGGCATCGCCGCCGATCCGGACGCCCATGAACTCCGCGACGAAGAAATCGACGCGATGGAGCCCTTCGTCGAGGTCGTCGCGAAGAAATTCGGGCGTCCGAAGCTCGAGCACCCGAAGGAACAGGTCAGCATCCGCTACGACGCGGACATCCTCGCCGCGTTTCGGGCAGACGGCCCCGGCTGGCAGACGCGCATGAACGACGCGCTGCGCGACTGGCTGAAGAAGCGCCGCGCGTGAACGTCACCGCCCTTTCAGGATGTCGGAGCGCGAAGTCGTATAGACGAGCCCGTCCGGGCCGAAATGGACGTTGAAGAACGCGTCGGTGTTGACGCCGTCCTCGAGCCAGCGCCAGCTCCAGACCGTCTCGGGCTTCAGCGGATACTGCGCGATGTCGCCGGGCTTGCCGAGCAGGCGCCGCACCTCGTCCTCGTCCATCCCCGGGCGCACTTTCGCGAAATTCTCGGCGGTCAGCACCTGCGTCGCGCCCGTGTAGCGCCCGTTCGCATCGAGATCGACGAACCAGGTCTGGTTGCCCATCGGGCCGCGCGGATATTCGAGACGTTTCGAGCCATCGGTGAACGTGCGCTCGGTCTCGGGTTTGCCCATCGTGCCGCGCACGTCGGCCTCGGTCGATTCGCCGACCTTCAGCCCCTTCAGCAGCAGCGGCGCGGGCTTGATCGCGTTGAAGAAGTCCCTGATACGTTGCACGTCGAGATGGCCTTGGTCGTCGCAACCGGTCAGCGCCAGCGCGGCGGTCAGCATCGTCACGGAAAGCAGCCGGAAACGGAAAATCATCGGAAGAATGGCGCGTGGAGAAAACACGCGGCAAGGATACCCGCGCGACGCCAAAAGCGCGAGACGGGCCGCTCGGCCCGTCGGATGTTCAATGCGTCGTTTCGGTTTCGGCGCGGGTTTCGGGCGCCCGGTTCGCCGGCGGCGCCGGGCGCGGCCCACCCGGCGGCGCACCCAGACGGCCACGCGTGCGCACCAGCTCGGCAAGCTGCCACGAGCCGAGCGCGAGGCAGCCGAACAGCACCTCGCGGCCGCGCTTGACCACCGCGAGCGACAGCGCCGTCTCGCGGTCGACGCCGAACATCTGCGCGAGCAGCACGACGGTCGCCTCCTGCACGCCCAGCCCGCCCGGCACCATGAACGCCGCATGCCGGACGGCCTGCGTCATCGCCTCGATCGCGATCGCGCCGCCGATCGACACCGGGTGGCCGAGCAGTGCGAGCGCCCAGTAGATCTCGAGCGCGCCGAGCACGTAGCCGGCCAGTTGCCAGACGAACGCGCTGAACAGCAGGCCCGTGCGCGACATCAGCGAATCGATGTCGGCGTCGAGCCGGCGGCCGTCGACGCCCTGCAGCAGCCGGTGCGAATCGCCGAGCAGGCGGCCCGCGAAACGCTCGATCGCGTGGAAGATGCCGCCGCGCCGCATCAGCACCACACCCAGCACCGGCAACGGCAGCGTCAGCAGCAGCGCGAGCCCGATCGTGCCGCCGCCCATGTTGTCGGTCGTCGCGAGCAGCAGCACGAGGCCGAGCGCCGCGAACGCATACTGGACGACGATCGTCACGAGCACCTCGACGATCACCGATGCGGTCACACGGCTCGCGTCGGGCACCTGCCAGCGCGCGAGCCGGATGCCGACGATCTCGCCGCCGATCCCGACCACGGGCAGCAACCGGTTCACGGCCTCGCGCACGGTCGCGATCCACCACAGGAACGGCAGCGACGCGCGCCGGTCGAGCAACTGGTGCCACGCGTATGCATCGAGCAGCAGCGGCAGCGCGTGGAACGGCACGAGCCACAGCAGCGCGTAGCCGGCGCGCGCGAGCATCTGCGACACGTCGCCGACGCCTTCATGCAGCCCCAGCGCGAGCAGGATGCCGATGCCGATCGGCCAGCCGAGCCACTTGATCCACTTGCTCATGACGGCTGCGCTCCCGGTGCGCGCGATGCGTGCGCGCCGCGCCGTGCCGCGGGCCCGCCGAACACGTCGGCAAAGCCGCCGGTCGCGACGCCCGCTGCCTTCACCGCGGCCGCGACGCGCGGCGACAACAGCGCATCCAGTTCGTCGGCCGGACGGTAATCGGCCATCGTCGGCGTGATCGGACCGTCGCCGGCTTCGGCCGGATGGCAGTAGATCTCGCCGACGCCCGGCGGCAGCTTCGCGAGCGCGTCGAGCAGCACGGCCTCGTCCATCGCGCCCGTATGCTCGATGCCGACCACGTAGTCGTTGTGCGCGAGCCCCGCGCGGTCGAGCCGCGCGCGCACGAGCGCGGTCCACGGCTTGAGCAGCGCCGGCGCGCGCGTTTCGTACGGCAGCCGCACCGCGCGCAGCCCGTAGTCGCGGCCGATCTCGACGATCATCGACAGCACGGTCGGATGCAGATGGAAATGCTTGTGCGCGTTCACGTGATCGAGCGGCAGGCCGCTCGCCGCGAACGCATCGAACTGCGCACGGATCTCGCGGCGCAGTTGCGCGCGCACGTGCGGCAGGAAGAAGAAGCGACAGCCGTCCCTCGCCATCGCGTCGCCGAATCGCCCGTCGGGGCCGACGAGCGCGGGAATCTCATGCGCGGGCAGCGTGGCCGGCCCGTCCGCGAGCACCAGATGCAGGCCGACCGCGAGCGACGGCAGCCGCCGCGCGCGCTCGATCGCATCCTGCGCGGCGGCCGCGCCGACCATCAAGCTGGCGGCGTTCAGCACGCCGTCACGATGCGCGCGCTCGACCGCCGCGTTGACGCGCGGGTGGAGCCCGAAGTCGTCCGCGGTGAAGATCAGCGCCCGCGCCGCCCGCTGCGTCGCCACGAATCAGGCCTCGTGCGCGCGCAGGAAGCGGAAGAACTCGACGCCTTCGCGCAGGCGACGCTTCATCATGTCCCAGCTCGTCAGCATCTCGCGCACGATCTCCCAGATCTTCGACGGACGGAAGTAGAACTGGCGATAGAACTGCTCGAGATGGTGATAGATCTCGTCGCGCGACAGGTGCGGATAGCCGATCGCCGCGAGCTGCACGCCTTCCTTGCTGACGAGATTGATGGTCTTGTTCTCTTCCATCCAGCCGTTTTCGACGGCCTGCTTGTAGAGCGTCGTGCCCGGATACGGCGCGGCGAGCGAGACCTGGATCGTGTGCGGGTTGATTTCCTTCGCGTACTCGATCGTCTTCTTGATGGTCTCCTGCGTCTCGCCCGGCAGGCCGAGGATGAAGGTGCCGTGGATCTTGATGCCGAGCTTCTTGCAGTCGGCGCTGAAGCGGCGCGCGAAATCGGTGCGCACGCCCTTCTTGATGTTCACGAGGATCTGGTCGTCGCCTGATTCGAAGCCGACCAGCAGCAGGCGCAGGCCGTTTTCCTTCATGATCTTCAGCGACTTGTACGGCACGTTGGCCTTCGCGTTGCACGACCACGTCATGCCGAGCTTGCCCAGGCCGATGGCGATGGCTTCGGCGCGCGGCAGATCGTCGGTGAAGGTGTCGTCGTCGAACATCAGTTCCTTCACTTCCGGCATGTTGTCGCGGATCCACTTTGCTTCCGCGAGCACGTTCTCGACCGAGCGCGTGCGGTAGCGATGGCCGCTGACCGTCTGCGGCCACAGGCAGAACGTGCAGCGCGACTTGCAGCCGCGGCCCGTATAGATCGACACGTACGGGTAGTTCAGGTAGCCGATGAAGTAGTTGTCGATCTTCAGGTCGCGCTTGTAGACCGGCGCGACGAACGGCAGCTCGTCCATGTTCTCGAGGATCGGACGCGCTTCGTTGTGCTCGATCGAGCCGTCCTTCGCGCGCCAGCTCAAGCCCTTGATCTCGGGGAACGGCTTGCCTTCGGCGAGTTCCTTGCAGGTGTAGTCGAATTCCTCGCGACACACGAAGTCGATCGCGTCGCTCGCCGTGAGCGAGTTGTGCGGATCGACCATCACCTTCGCGCCGACCATGCCGACCAGCATCGACGGCTTCATCTTCTTCAGATCCTGCGCGAACATCGCGTCGGTCGGGAACGACGGCGTGCTCGTGTGGATGATCACGAGGTCGTAGTCGTTGGCGATCTTCAGCGTTTCCTCGACCGACAGCCCGTCGGCCGGCGCATCGACGACGCGGCTGCCCGGCACGAGCGCGGCCGGCTGCGCGAGCCAGGTCGGATACCAGAAGGAACGGATTTCGCGCTTGGCCTGATAGCGCGAGCCGGCTCCGCCGTCGAAGCCGTCATACGAAGGGGCCTGCAAGAACAGCGTTTTCATGAATGCTCCGGTAGCCTGCATAGTTCGTTTCGTTACAACGATTCAGTCAAAAAACCGCGGGCCGCCCTGCCGGCGCCCGCCTCTCTGTCATGTCGCGCCGCGCGGCTTCGCCGTGCGACGCGTCTCGGCCCGCGGGCCGGGTTCGATCGACGGCGCTAGCGGCCGTCCACTGCTTCCACGGCCGCCGTCGCGCGTTCGCCGCCGACGACCGTCATCCTGGCGCCGCGCCACACGACGTGCGTGCCGAACGCGGCCGCGAGCCACTCGAGCGCGAGCAGCGTGTCGCGCACCGCGACGAGCGGCAGGTCGCGCCAGAATGCGCGCCAGCCGTCCTCGCCGCGCGCATGCAGCACGAGCCGCCCGAATGCGCCGAGCGCGGCCGCCCCGCCCGCCAGCGTGCCGGCGAAGGTGCCGTCCAGACGCAATGCCAGCACCGCGCCGATCGCGAGCCACGGCACGGTAAACGTAATGAACAGGAACGCGAAGCCGGCCGGGTTCAGCGAACGGATCGTGCGCAGCCAGCGCGTCTCGCGGTGCCACAGCGGCCCGAACGACGGTTCGGTCACGTCGGTCGCGACCTCGACCTCCGACAGCACGGTGCGCCGCCCGAGGCGGCGCGGCAGCTCGGCCAGCCAGAAATCGTCGGCCAGCTCGTCCTTCAGCGCGAGGAGACCGCCGATCCGGTCGAGCGTGTCGCGCGTGAGCGCGAGCGTCGCGCCAAAGCCGAAGCGGCTCGAGCGGCCGAGGTGGGTGATCCGCACCGATGGCGCGAACCATGCGTCGACGAATTGCGCGCCGATCCGCGTCCAGAAGCCGCCGACGCTGCGCGCATGATACAGGCACGTGACGACCCCGACCGACGGGTCCGCGAGCGGCGCCGTCACGCGCTCCAGATAGTCGGGCTGCACCGCGATGTCGCTGTCCGCGATCACGATGCGACCGAATTTCGCGCGCTCGGCGAGATTGATCAGGTTGCTGACCTTCAGGTTCTTGCCATGCACGCGCGCGTCGATCACGAGCGTGATGTCGCAATCCGGGTGATCGGCGCGCAGCCGCTCGACGACGGCCGCGGCCGGATCGGCCGACGATGCGACGCCGAACAGCACCTCGTAGCGCGGATGGCGCTGCGCGCAGAAGGTCGCGAGGTTTTCATACAGATGCGGCTCCGCGCCGCACAGCGGCTTCAACACGCTGACCGGCTCGAAGCCGTCGCGCACCGCCGTGCGCGGCGTGCGCGGCCGCGGCGCGAAGGCCGCGACGAGCGCATAGCCGGCCGCGGCCAGCGTGAACACGATCAGGACCCAGTCGAGCAGCGTGGCGGTGGGCGTCATGCGCGATGCCTCCCGGCGACCTGGGCGCCATGGCACACGCCTGAGCGTGATTGAGCGTGATGCGGTGTTCCGACAACGACGAACGCGGGCACGACCCGACTCCTTGTTCCTGCAGCGTCTGTAATGGGGGAGGCGCGACCCGTGGTTCGGGTTCGGCCATGCCCGGCTTCGCGTGGCGTATCCCCGCGCAGCGCCCGGACGGCATGCGGGAAGACTCGAATGGCTCCATCGGCACAAGATGGGCAGGCGGCGGATTTTAGCAGTCTGCGCCCCCCCGCGCTCGGTGCTACGCGAAACGGACTAGTGCAATTCCGGCAAAGCTGAGCGGTCGACGAGCCTGATCGGCCCGGCCACGTTCACATTAGCGTAAGCACTTTGCAGGCGTATTGCAGTCTTTAAAATCAAACGTTTCGTGCAAATTTGTATGTCGATGCGGTTTCATTTCCAATCGCCGTAAAGTTTGGTAATTAATCGGCGATTAGGTTGATTTTCGCAACGATCGTCGCAAGCAACCCTGCACCCCTGTAAGGCGCATGGGTATCCGCGCGCCGCCAGCACGTTCCGGAACCCTTTGGCAAAATCCTTGGCGTCTGTTGCGTCAGCGCATCACCACGCCACCCCGTTTCGAAGGTCTTCCGATGACACCGTTTTCCGTACTCGATCTCGCGCCCATTCCGGCCGGCGCCGACGCCTCGCAGGCGTTCCGCAACACCGTCGATCTCGCGCAGCACGCGGAGCGCTGGGGCTACCGGCGTTACTGGCTGGCCGAGCATCACAACATGCCGGGGATCGCGAGTGCGGCCACCGCCGTCGTGATCGGCCACGTCGCGGGCGCCACGCGGACGATCCGGGTCGGCTCGGGCGGCATCATGCTGCCGAACCATGCGCCGCTCGTGATCGCCGAGCAGTTCGGCACGCTCGCGTCGCTGTATCCGGGGCGCATCGACCTTGGCCTCGGCCGCGCGCCCGGCACCGACCAGACCACGTCGCGCGCGCTGCGCCGCGACCTGATCGGCAGCGCGGACTCGTTCCCGGACGACGTCGCCGAGCTGCAGCGCTACTTCGCGGAGCCGGTGCCCGGCCAGCGCGTGCGCGCGGTGCCCGGCGCGGGGCTCGACGTGCCGGTGTGGCTGCTCGGTTCGAGCCTGTTCAGCGCGCAGCTCGCGGCGATGCTCGGGCTGCCGTTCGCGTTCGCGTCGCACTTCGCGCCCGACTATTTGATGCGCGCGCTCGAGATCTATCGCGCGCAGTACCGGCCGTCGGCCGCCTGGCCGAAGCCGCATGCGATGGTCGGCGTCAACGTGTTCGCAGCCGAGACCGACGACGAGGCGCGGCGCCTGTTCACGTCGCTGCAGCAGCAGTTCATCAACCTGCGGCGCGGCACGCCGGGCAAGCTGCCGCCGCCCGTCGACGCGCTCGAGGCGAACGAACTCGAACTCGCGACCGTCGCGCATTCGCTGTCGTTCGCGGCGGTCGGCTCGCGCGACACGGTCCGCGACAAGCTGCGCGACCGTATCGCGCAGACGGGCGCCGACGAGCTGATCATCACCGCGCAGATCTACGATCATGCCGCGCGGCTGCGCTCGTTCGAACTGGCCGCGCAGATCCGCGACGAACTCGCGAGCGAGGCAAGCTGACGGCGCGACCGCGCACGGCCGGCCGCCTGCGCCGCCTCACTGCGGGCGCACGGCGTCCAGCCCGTCGAGCAGCGCCTTGTGGAACGCGTCCGGGTCCTGGATCTGCGGCGCGTGGCCGAGCGCCGGAAATTCGACGAGCTGCGCGCCGGGAATCGCGGCCTGCGTGCGCTTCGCGAGCTCCGGATAGCGGCCGAGCTTCGCGTGCACGTCGGGCGGCGCGACGTCCTTGCCGATCGCGGTCGTGTCCTTGTCGCCGATCATCAGCAGCGTCGGCACGCGAATCGCGCCGAATTCGTAGACCACCGGCTGCGTGAGGATCATGTCGTAGATCAGCGCGGAGTTCCACGCGACCGCGTCGCGGCCGGCGCCGCGATACATGCCGGCGAGCATCTGCACCCAGCGCTCGTACGACGGCGACCACTTGCCCGCGTAGTAGGTCGCCTGCTCGTAGCGGCGGATGCCGTCGGCGTTGGTCTTCAGCTCGCGCGCATACCAGTAGTCGACCGACAGCGGCGGCACGCCGAGCGCCTTCCAGTCCTCGAGGCCGATCGGGTTCACGAGCACGAGCTGGTCGGTCGCCTTCGGATACATCAGCGCGTAGCGGATCGCGAGCATCCCGCCCGTCGAGTGGCCGATGAGCGTCGCCGACTTCACGCCGACCGATTCGAGCAGCGCGTGCGTGTTGCGCGCGAGTTGCTGGAAGCTGTACTGGTAGCGCTCGGGCTTCGACGACTTGCAGAAGCCGATCTGGTCCGGCGCGATCACGCGATAGCCGGCGCGGCTCAGCACGCCGATCGTGTCCTCCCAGGTTGCCGCGCAGAAGTTCTTGCCGTGCAGCAGCACGACGGTGCGGCCGTTCGGATGCGCGGGCTGCACGTCGAGGTACGCCATCTCGAGGGTTTCGCGCTGCGACACGAACGCATATTCGTGCACGGGCGCCGGATACGCGAACCCTTCCAGGCGCGGGCCGTACGCGGGCCCGTCGTTGGCGGCGGGCGTCGCGGCGACGGTCGCAACGGGCAGCGCGCACGCGGCGGCGGCGCTCGCGCAGCGCACGGCGGCGCGGGCGACAGACAGGATCTTGCAAATCGAAAGCATGGCGATCACGGTGATGGGGGATGCGCGCGGGCAGCCGGGTTGCAGCGGAGCTGTCTCGCGCCTCGCGATTCTACGCGGTCGCGTGACGACGGCGCGCAACACTCCGGGGCCGCGCGACTTCCGCGCGTACGACGAACTCGGGTATCGTGTGACGTGACCCTGAAACGCGTGCAGGCGAATTCCCATGAAAAACGTCCTCAGCATTCAGTCGCACGTCATCTACGGCCATGCCGGCAACAGCGCGGCCGTGTTCCCGATGCAGCGCCTCGGCGTCAACGTCTGGCCGCTCAACACCGTCCAGTTGTCGAATCACATGCAGTACGGCCACTGGGCCGGCAGCGCGATCGACGCCGCGAAGATGGAACAGCTCGTCGACGGCATCGCCGCCATCGGCGCGCTCAAGCGTTGCGACGCGGTGCTGTCCGGCTTCCTCGGCTCGCCGCCGCAGGCGCGTGCCGCGGTCGAGATCGTGCGCTCGGTGAAGGCGATGAATCCGAATGCGTGGTACTTCTGCGATCCGGCGATGGGCCAGACGGGCGGCGTCCGGCCCGAGCCCGGCGTCGAGGAATTCATCGTCCAGGAAGTGCCCGCGCTCGCGGACGGCATGTCGCCGAACCACACCGAACTGCAGAAGCTCGCCGGGCGACGCATCGAGACCGTCGCGGAAGCCGTCGACGCGTGCCGCGCGCTGATCCGCCGCGGCCCGAAGATCATCCTCGTCAAGCACCTGCACGACCGCAACAGCCCGGCCGACCGCTTCAACATGCTCGCCGTCACCGAAACCGAAGCGTGGATCGGCCAGCGGCCGCTGTATGCGTTTCCGCGCCATCCGGTCGGCGTCGGCGACCTGACCAGCGCGATCTTCGTCGCATGCCGGTTGCGCGGCGACTCGGTGCGCGCCGCGTTCGAACACACGCTCGCCGCCGTGCACGCGGTCGTGAAGGCCACCTACGACGCGCGCCGCTACGAGCTCGAACTCGTCGCCGCGCAGGACGAAATCGCGCGGCCGAGCGAATGGTTCGGCGCGTGGGTGACCGACGCCTGACGGTGCGCATCGCCCTCCTCGCCGCGGCCGTCGTCTGCCGCCCTCTGCCGCCCCGCGCTGCCTCCCGCTGCTCCGTCGCTCCTCGCCGCCCCTGCCGTTCTCCGCTCCTCCGGGGTGCCGCGCGCCGCCCGTCTTGCCCGTTGCCGCCGCCCTTCGGCCCGTGCGGCGGCGCACCGCCGGCTGCAACCCGAGCCACGCGTGCAAACGTTTCCGGACTTCACATGAATGACACCGATTCCTCGCTATGCTCGCGGCGGCACGCACCGACGCAGCCGCATCCTGCGATTCGGTGCGCGCCCTTTCCGCAGGTCCCGCCAATCGGCTCCCTCTTTACCCCACGATAACGACCATGACCCGATCGAACCGTCGTGACTTCCTGCGCGTCGCCGCCGGCACTGCCGGCGCCGCCGCGCTGAACCTGTTTCCGCCCGTGATCCGCGATGCGCTCGCCATTCCCGCGAACCGCCGTACCGGCACGATCCGCGACATCGAACACATCGTGATCCTGATGCAGGAGAACCGCTCGTTCGACCACTACTTCGGCACGATGCGCGGTGTCCGCGGCTTCGGTGATCCACGCCCGCTGCGCCTCGCGAACGGCAAGTCGGTGTTTCACCAGCCGGTCGGCCCGGCCGAACTGCTGCCGTTCCACCCGGGCGCCGACAAGCTCGGCCTGCAGTTCCTGCAGGACCTGCCGCACGGCTGGCAGGACATGCACGCCGCCTGGAACAAGGGCCGCTACGACCAGTGGGTGCCGAACAAGGGCACCACGACGATGGCGTACCTGAAGCGCGACGACATCCCGTTCCACTACCAGCTCGCCGACGCGTTCACGATCTGCGACGCGTACCACTGCGCGATCCCGAGCTCGACCGACCCGAACCGCTACTACATGTGGACGGGCTACGTCGGCAACGACGGCACGGGCGGCGGCCCGGTGCTCGGCAACGAGGAAAAGGGCTACGGCTGGACGACCTATCCGGAAGTGCTCGAACAGGCCGGCGTGTCGTGGAAGATCTACCAGGACGTCGGCACCGGGCTCGACGCAAACGGCTCCTGGGGCTGGACGCAAAACCCGTACATCGGCAACTACGGCGACAACGCGCTGCTCTACTTCAACCAGTACCGCACCGCGCTGCCGGGCACGCCGCTGTACGACAAGGCGCGCACCGGCACCAACATCAGCGCCGGCGGCACGCTGTTCGACGTGCTGCAGCAGGACGTGAAGAACGGCACGCTGCCGCAGGTGTCGTGGATCTGCGCGCCGGAAGCGTATTCCGAGCACCCGAACTGGCCGGCCAACTACGGCGCGTGGTACATCGAGCAGGTACTGAAGGCGCTCGTGTCGAATCCGGACGTGTGGAGCAAGACCGCGCTCTTCATCACGTACGACGAAAACGACGGCTTCTTCGACCACGTGCCGCCGCCGTTCGCGCCGCAGTCGCGCGACAACGGGCTGTCGACGGTCGCGACGACCAACGAGGTATTCGCCGGCGACGCATCGCACATGGCCGGCCCGTACGGGCTCGGGCCGCGCGTGCCGATGCTCGTCGTGTCGCCGTGGACCAAGGGCGGCTGGGTCTGCTCGCAGACCTTCGATCACACGTCGCTGCTGCAATTCATCGAGGCGCGGTTCGGCGCGCAATATCCGGTCACGGCCGCCAACGTGTCGCCGTGGCGCCGCGCAGTGTGCGGCGACCTGACGTCGGCGTTCGACTTCGCGACCGCGGACGCCGCATGGCCGACGCTGCCCGACACGAGCGGCTACGCGCCGCCCGACCGCGCGCGCCATCCCGACTACATCCCGGTGCCGCCGGTGCTGCAGAAGCTGCCGAAACAGGAAGCCGGGCTGCGTCCGGCGCGCGCGCTGCCGTACGAGCTGTTCGTGCACGGCCGCGTCGAAGCCGCGAACGGCCAGTTCCGGCTGACTTTCGCGAACACGGGCCGGGCAGGCGCCGCGTTCCAGGTCCAGTCGCGCAACCGCGTCGACGGCCCGTGGGCGTACACGGTCGAAGCCGGCAAACGCATCGCCGATACGTGGAGCGCCGCCGCGTCGCTCGGCCTGTACGACCTCGACGTATACGGCCCGAACGGCTTCTACTGCCATTTCCGCGGCCCGTTCGCGACCGGCGTCGGCAGCGCGAGCGTGAACCCCGAAGTGATCTACGGCTACGACGTCGCGAACGGCAACATCACGCTGCGCCTGATGAACCGCGGCCACAAGGCCGTGCGGCTCAAGGTCACGAACGCGTACGGCCACGGTCACGCGCGCACGTTCGACCTCGCGCCGGGCGCGCACGTCGACGATTACTGGGATCTGCGCGGCAGCCACGGCTGGTATGACCTCACCGTCAGCGACGGCCGCCTGCTCGGCTTCCTGCGCCGCTTCGCGGGCCACGTCGAAACGGGCCGCCCGAGCACCAGCGACCCGCTGATCCGCACGACCGCGTCGCACGACGACGCCGAAGTCGCGTCGGACGCCCTGTCCGACTGACGTCGACCCACGCGCGGCGCGGCCCCGGCGGGCTGCGCCGCGTCTTTGCCCCGCACCGCTCCCCTCTCCGCGCCCGTTCCGTTCGCGACGGGAAACTCCCGATACCGGCCGCCCGCGCTCGCGCGGAAGCTATGCGCAAATCCGCATCGAATGCGCGACAAATTTCCAAGACCCGCGCATATCGGCGACCTATATATCGAAGCAATCGGGGCTCTTCGCGGAGCCTGACGGGAGACGTTTCCGAGGATCACGTTGCCGACCTCCCCGCCCGATTCCGAGAAGCGGTCGAACCGCCCGCCCGTCGCACGCGCCCGGCCCGCCCGGACGCGCGCGGTACCCACTCGCCGGTGTCGAACAAGAGGAACAACATGAAATTCCGTCATTCCCTGCTGTCGGTGTCCATTGCCTCCGCGCTTGCCCTCCTCTCGCAACAGGCCGCTCACGCCGCCGACGCAACCGACGTGAAGGTCGGCTTCGCCGCGCCGCTCACGGGCGTGAACGCCGGCTACGGCAAGGATCTGCAAAACGGCGTGCAGCTCGCGCTCGACGATGCGGTCGCGCAGAAGGTACAGATCGCCGGCAAGCCTGCCCACTTCAATCTCGTCGTGCAGGACGATCAGGCCGACCCGCGCATCGGCGTGCAGGCCGCGCAGGCGCTGGTCGACCAGAACGTGTCGGTCGTGGTCGGCCACTTCAACTCGGGGACGACGATTCCGGCGTCGGTGGTCTACGACAAGGCCGGCATTCCGGTGATCGACCCGGCCGCGACCAATCCGACGCTCACGTCGCGCGGGCTCGCGAACATGTTCATGGTGATCGCGACCGACGGCCAGAACGCGGGCAACGCGGGCAAGTACGCGGTCGACGTGACGAAGGCGAAGCGCATCGCGATCATCGACGACCGCACCGCGTTCGGCCAGGGCGAGGCCGACGAATTCGAGAAGGCCGTGAAGGCCGCCGGCGGCAATCTCATCGGGCGCGAGTTCACCAACAACCAGGCGGTCGATTTCCGCGCGCAGATCACGAGCCTGAAGGGCAAGAACCCGGACCTGATCTTCTTCGGCGGCCTCGATTCGCTGGCCGCGAACTTCATCAAGCAGATGCGTCAGCTCGGGCTGAACGCGCAGTTCGTCGGCGGCGGGGGCGTGAAGGACAACGAGTTCATCAAGATCGCGGGCCCGGCCGCCGAAGGCGCGATGGCGTGGGAATACGGCCGGCCGCTCGACGAACTGCCACAGGGCAAGGATTTCGAGGCGCGCTTCAAGAAGCGCTTCGGCGTCGACGTGCTGTCGTACGCGCAGTTCGGCTATGACGCGGCGTGGGCAGCCATCAAGGCGATGCAGGCGGCCGGTTCGACCGACCCGAAGGCCTATCGCCCTGCGCTCAGGAAAGTCGACTTCGAAGGCGTGACCGGCCGCATCTCGTTCGCGAACGACGGCTCGCTGAAAAGCGGGATGTCGACGCTGTACCAGGTGAAGAACGGCGCGTGGAAGACGATCGTGACGAAGGGAGGCTGATCGGCAAGGCAGGCGGCCGGCGACGGGCACGCCGCCTGGCCGCGGAGATCGACGCGGTCACGTCGATCTCATATGACGACTGATGTTAACGCGATTTCACCCGGCCCGCATCCATGCGGGCTCCGCGACCCGGCGGTCAGCCGGCCTCGGCCTCGGCCGCCTCGTGCGCGCGGCGCAGCCGCTCGCGGCTGTTCGTGAGGTGCGTGCGCATCGCGGCGCGGGCCGCTTCCGGGTCGTGGCGCGCGATCGCCTCGTAGATGTCCTCGTGCTCGTGATTCAGCCGGCCGACGTAGCGCTCCAGGTCGTCGCCGGCAAAGCGCGCCGAATTCACGCGCGTGCGCGGGATGATCGACGTGCCGAGCTGCGTCATGATGTCGACGAAATAGCGGTTGCCGGTGGATTGCGCGATCTGCAGGTGGAACTGAAAGTCGAGCTGCGCGGTGTCGCGGCCGCCGCCCGCGCCCGTCGCGATGGCGTCGAGCGCGCGCCGCAGCGCGGCGAGGTCGGCATCATTGGCGCGCTGCGCGGCGAGGCTCGCGCACTCGCTTTCGAGACTGATGCGCAGCTCCAGCACCGCGAGCACGTCGCGCAGTGTCGTGATCGTCGCGGGATCGATGCCGAGCGTCTGGCGGCGCGACGGCTCGAGCACGAAGCTGCCGATGCCGTGGCGCGTCTCGACGAGGCCGCTCGCCTGCATCCGCGAGATCGCCTCGCGCACGACCGTCCGGCTCACGCCCTGCGCCGCCATGACTTCGGTTTCGGTCGGCAGCTTGTCGCCGGGACGCAGCGTGCCGTTTTCGATCTGCGCGGTCAGCGCGTCGACGACATCTTGTGCGAGGCTGCGTGCGCGACGGCGCGGCGCTGCGGGAAGCGTAGGCACGGACATGTGGCCGGTTCCTTTTTGAATGATCGTCATGTGAGCCGAGGGTTTACGCGGGGTTTGAGCGAAAGCCGATGATTCATTATACTGCGTCACAAGTCATCCGACGACTGATGATCAGCGCACGGTCTCCTGTCGACTCAGGTCGGCTGTTCAGTCCCGCCTGGTCCCGTGCGTGACGATCGGCCCGCGATCGCGTGCTGCGTTCCGCGGGCCCGGTTGTCGCTTCCACCCCGTGTTCGGGTTGCGTCGACATGCGGGGCTGGCGCGCCGCGCACGTCGGTTGTCGAATGATCGCACCTCAAGCCGCGCGCGGCAAAGCTTTTGCCGCCCGGCATCGCCTACTTTTTCGCCATCGCCGCCCATGAACGCCGTCACTGCCTCGCCTTCCCACGACACGCCGCGCATCGTCGACCTGCAAGCGATTCCGGTCGCCGGCCACGACAGCATGCTGCTCAACCTGAGCGGCGCGCACGGCCCGTTCTTCACCCGCAACCTCGTGATCCTGAAGGACAGCGCGGGCCGCACGGGCGTCGGCGAAGTGCCGGGGGGCGAAAGCATCCGCCGCACGCTCGACGACGCGCGCGCGCTCGTCGTCGGCCAGCCGGTCGGCAACTATCACGCGGTGCTCAACGACGTGCGGCGCACCTTCGCCGACCGCGACGCGAGCGGCCGCGGGCTGCAGACCTTCGACCTGCGCACGACGATCCACGCGGTCACCGCGCTCGAAGCCGCGCTGCTCGACCTGCTCGGCCAGCATCTCGGCGTGCCGGTCGCCGCGCTGCTCGGCGAAGGCCAGCAGCGCGAGCGCGTCGAGATGCTCGGCTACCTGTTCTACGTCGGCGATCGCACGAAGACGGCGCTCCCCTATCGCGACGGCCGCGGCGCGACCGACGACTGGACCCGCGTGCGCGACGAAGCGGCGCTGACGCCGGAAGCCGTCGTGCGGCTCGCCGAAGCCGCGCATGCGCGCTACGGCTTCAACGACTTCAAGCTGAAGGGCGGCGTGTTCGACGGGGCGAGCGAGATCGAAGCCGTGACGGCGCTCGCCGAGCGCTTCCCCGACGCGCGCGTGACGCTCGATCCGAACGGCGCATGGTCGCTCGACGAGGCCGTGCGGCTGTGCCGCGATCAGCATCACGTGCTCGCCTATGCGGAAGATCCGTGCGGCGCGGAGAACGGTTACTCGGGCCGCGAGGTGATGGCCGAATTCCGCCGCGCGACGGGGCTGCCGACGGCCACCAACATGATCGCGACCGATTGGCGGCAGATGGGCCACGCGGTGCAGTTGCACGCCGTCGACATCCCGCTCGCCGATCCGCATTTCTGGACGATGCAGGGTTCGGTGCGGGTCGCGCAGATGTGCCGCGACTGGGGCCTCACGTGGGGCTCGCATTCGAACAACCACTTCGACGTGTCGCTCGCGATGTTCACGCACGTCGCGGCCGCGGCGCCGGGCCAGGTCACGGCGATCGACACGCACTGGATCTGGCAGGACGGCGAACGGCTGACGCGCGAGCCGCTGAAGATCGAGAACGGGCTGGTGGAAGTGCCGAAGCGGCCGGGGCTCGGCATCGACATCGACATGGATGCGGTCGCGCTCGCGCACGAGCGGTACAAGCAGCACGGCCTCGGCGCCCGCGACGACGCGGCGGCGATGCAGTATCTGATCCCGGGCTGGACGTTCAACAACAAGCGCCCGTGTCTCGTGCGCTGATGGCGGAGCGAACCGGGCGGCGGGCCCGCCCGGTCGGAACGGAATGATGCGGTTCGCCCGTGGAGCGGCGATCGCCTGCCGGGGAGACCGGCGGAGCAAGAGCGGGATTCGCGAGCGCGCGGCCGGCTGGTCGGCCGTCGACCAATCCTGGCCTGCCGCCTTGAGCGGCGGCACCTACCCAGCCAGCCTTAGCCGGGCGCACCTACCCGGCCAGCCCTAGCCGGGCGCACCTACCCGGCCAGCCCAATCCCCCGCGCCATCCCCGACGCGGCGAACACGATGACGATCACCAGCACCGCCTGCCAGTGGCCGATCCGCACATAGGTGCGCGCACGGCCGGTATCGGGCATCTGCTGCCGCCGCGCGGCGGCACGCCAGCGGATCAGCCCCAGCATCGGCACGACCTCGAGCAGCAGGATCAGCACGAGCGCGGTCATCTTCAGGTGAAAGAGCGGTTCGTGCAGGTAGTACGCGGTGCCTTTCTCGAAACCGCCGAACGCGCGTGCCGCGCCCGTCGCGATCAGCACGAGCGCCGACGCGCCCCAGACCGCATCGGCCTTGAACACGCCGGGCAAATCGACCGCCTGCGCCGACGCGACGAGCCGGCGCAACGCGCGATTACGCGCCGCGATCGCGGCAAACGCGACGCCGAACGCACTCAGGTGAATGGCAGCCAGCAACCAACGGACGATCATCGCGCCTCCTTGTCGCCCGCGCCCGGTGCGCGAGCCCTGTCAGACGATTTGCTTGAGCGCCGCGTCGAGCGCGAGCACCGCGACGCGGTCGCCTTCGGTCGCGAGCGGCGTGCGCATCACGATCTGCCGGTTGTGGCCGACAGCCGCCGGCGAATCCCACAGCAGTTCCACCTTCGGCCGATTGAACAGGCTGCCGCGACGCGGCGGCACGACCGCCGGCTGCGCAGCCTGCTCGCCCGCGGCAGGCGCGGCGGATGCGACCCGGCCGGGCCAGCGCACCGACAGCTCGCGCGCGTCGTACTGGCCGACCTTGCGGCTTTCCATCCAGACGATCGCGGTGCGCGTCAGCACGTCGAGCGAGATCGCATACCGGCCGACCGCGAAGCGGCGCGCGGCCACGTTGGTCCGCCACAGCGGCCGCGGCCGGCAGATCCAGACGATCGCCGCGTACAGCGCCGGCGCGGCGACGAGCCAGCCGTTGGTCGCCGTCACCGCATGCAGCGCGCGGCGCCAGCCGGCCGCCCACGTGAACGCGCCGATCGACCACACGGCGAACAGGAAACCGATCAGCGCGAACACGCGCAGCGCCTGGCGCAGCCACTGCGGCAGCGGATGGAACGGCCGCTCGGCCCGTGCGGCGGCGCCCGGCAGCGCGAGCAGCAGGAAGATCAGGATGAGGTAGATGAATGCCCACGGCGACGACACCATCGCTGACAGCGACGAGCGATAGCCCATCTGGGACATCGAGAACAGCCAGCGCGCGAGCAGCACGAGACCGATCGCACGCAACGCGAAGATCACGCCGGCGCCGGGGGCCGGCGCTGCGCGCGTGGTTTTCGTTCTCGCCAAGACTGCTCTCCTCTGGATAGTCGTACCGGGCCGGATTTCACGGCACGGCCATTATAGGGACATTACCGTCTGGACAGACGGCAGGATGGCGTGCCGGGCCGCTGCGAGGGCGGTTCGCAGCGCCGGGCGCGGCGAGAATACAACAGATCCGCGCCGCAGATGTGACAACGCCCCGCCGGAAAACCCGGACGGGGCGTCGTGGCGGCCGCGCGCCGCCACGCGGCGGCGGCCCGCAATCAGCTTGCGTTGACTTCGCGGAGCACCGTGCGGCGCTTCTGGCGCAGCAGTTCCTCGTAGCCCTTCACGTAGTTCTGCGCCATCACCTTCGACGAGAAACGGGCTTCGAATGCGGCGCGAACCTTCTCGCGCGGCAGCGTATCGAGACGCTTGAGGGCAGCGACGGCCGACAGTTCGTCTTCGACGACGAAGCCCGACACGCCGTTGTCGATCACTTCCGGCACCGAGCCGCGCTTGAACGCGATCACCGGCGTACCACAGGCCATCGCCTCGATCATCACCAGGCCGAAAGGCTCCGGCCAGTCGATCGGGAACAGCAGCGCATGTGCGTTGCCGAGGAATTCGGTCTTCTCCGCCTCGCTGATTTCGCCGATGTACTCGACGTGCGGCAGCGCGAACAGCGGCTTGATCTTCTCTTCGTAGTACGCGCGGTCGGCCTTGTCGAGCTTCGCGGCGATCTTGATCGGCAGGCCGGCCTGCTCGGCGATGCGGATCGCGGTGTCGACGCGCTTCTCCGGCGAGATGCGGCCGAGGAACGCGAGGTAGCTCGGCTTCACGTTCGGGATCGGCGTCAGCAGGTTTTCCGGCAGGCCGTGGTAGACGGTCGACAGCCAGTTCGCCTGCGGCAGCGGGATGCGCTGGTTGTCGGAGATCGACACGACCGGCACGTCGCTGAACGCGTTGAAGATCGGCTGCAGTTCCGGCAGGTCGAGACGGCCGTGCATCGTCGTCAGATGCGGCACCGGCTGGCGCGAGAACAGCGAGAACGGGTAGTAGTCGATGTGGCAGTGCAGGACGTCGAACTCTTCCGCGCGGCGGCGCACCTGCTCGAGGAGCAGCATGTGCGGGGCCATCACGTCGCGGATCGTCGGGTCGAGGCGCAGCGCCTGCGGCCAGCACGCTTCGAGCTTCGCGGAGGTCTGCGAATCGCCGCTCGCGAAGAGCGTGACGTCATGCCCCATCTCGACGAGTGCTTCGGTGAGATAGGACACCACTCGCTCGGTACCGCCGTACAGTTTCGGGGGTACCGCTTCATGCAACGGAGCGATTTGGGCGATTCGCATGCGTAACTCCTAAAAAATCGGCAAAAAACCAGGTATGGGTCGGCAACCTGCCGGTGGTCCGGGCTGGAAACATGTCGTCCGAACCTCGGACGAATCAGCCTGCCGGGGGCGTCGAACCCGCGCTGCTCGAGGAGCGTCGGCGACGCGACAGGCATAGAACGTTTGAAACGAAGACCCGTTGACAGGGGTTCGTAAAAAAACCTGGAATCGAACCCGGAGCCGATTATCTAGGGTTATTCCCGATACGGCGCACGACATTTCAAACACTTTACTTTGTTACAAAGGCGCAACACTTTGCAACCCGCGGACTCGGGCGTCCGTTCTAGAGTGGAAGGCCGTTTTGGCGATCCTTGTTAACCCGCAGTTGCCGGCAGCGTGATTCCGGCACACGGCGCAGGACGGGATGCCGGATTTTATCTCAAAATCGAGCGCGAGCCCCTGGCCAAGGCAAGATTCGCGCAGCGCGACGCGCGGCGTTGTTTACAATGCCGGATTATTCAGTCCGGGCGAACGCCGGCCTGCGACCCAGCCGCCCCGCTCAATCACCGAATCACCGCACCCATATTTTGGAATCTCTCACCCCCGCCCAGCGCAACGCCCACAACGCGAAGCTGTCGAGCTACGCGCATCGGCCGATCGCGTTCCTGTTCCGCTACATCCGCCTCCACCCCGTCGCGCACCTGATCGTGCTCTGCAGCGTGCTGGCCGCCGTCGGCTGCGCGCTTGGCTCGCAATATGCGATCAAGCACCTGATCGACGTGCTCGCGACCGGACGCCATCACCCGGGCCCGCTGTGGAGCGCGTTCGCGCTGCTCGTCGGGCTGATCGCGGCCGACAACCTGCTGTGGCGCGTCGGCGGCTGGGTCGCCGCGCACACGTTCGTCGCGGTCACCGGCGACCTGCGGCGCGACCTGTTCCAGTACCTGATCGGCCATTCGCCGACGTATTACTCGGAGAAGCAGCCCGGCACGCTCGCCAGCCGCATCACGGCCACGTCGAACGCGGTCTACACGTCGGAGAACACGATGGCGTGGAACGTACTGCCGCCGTGCATCGCGGTGATGGGCGCGATCCTGATGATCATCGTCGTCAATCCGCTGATGGCGGCCGGCCTGCTCGGCTGTTCGGCCGTGCTGTCCATCATCCTGTTCAAGCTCGCCGGCCGCGGCTCCGCGCGCCATCACGCGTTCGCGGCGAAGGCCGCGGCGGTCGACGGCGAGCTCGTCGACGTGATCGGCAACATGGGCCTCGTGCGCGCGTTCGGGATGACGCTGCGTGAACAGAAACGCTTCAGCGCGACGGTGAAGGCCGAGATGGATGCGCGCCAGCAGAGCCTGCTCTATCTCGAAAAGCTGCGCCTGCTGCATGCGGTGATCACCGCGATGCTGTCCGCCGGCCTGCTCGGCTGGGCCCTGTGGCTGTGGGACCAGGGCCGCGCGACGTCGGGCGACATCGTGCTCGTCAGCTCGCTCGGCTTCACGATCCTGCACGGCACGCGCGATCTCGCCGTCGCGCTCGTCGACGTCACGCAGCACGTCGCACGCCTGTCCGAAGCGGTGAAGACGCTGCTCGAGCCGCACGGCATGCCGGACCGCTCGGACGCGCAGCCGCTGTCGGCCACGGGCGGCCGCGTCGACTTCGAGCGCGTGACGTTCGCGTACCCGCACCGCCGCGCGATCCTCGACCACTTCGACCTGCATATCGAGCCGGGCCAGCGCGTCGGCCTGATCGGCAAGTCGGGGGCGGGCAAATCGACCGTGCTCGCGCTGCTGCAGCGCTTCTACGATACGCAGGACGGCGTCGTGAAGGTCGACGGCCAGGACGTGAAGGCCATCACGCAGGACAGCCTGCGCCACGCGATCGCGCTGGTGCCGCAGGACATCTCGCTGCTGCACCGGACCATCTACGACAACATCGCATACGGCCGCCCCGACGCGACCCGCGACGAAGTGCTCGCGGCCGCGCGCGACGCGCGCTGCGCGGAGTTCATCGAGGCGATGCCGGAAGGCTATGACACGATCGTCGGCGACCGCGGCGTCAAGCTGTCGGGCGGCCAGCGCCAGCGCATCGCGATCGCGCGCGCGATCCTGAAGAATGCGCCGATCCTGTTGCTCGACGAAGCGACGTCGGCGCTCGACAGCGCCTCCGAGGAAGCGATCCAGAGCGCGCTCGACCGGCTGATGGTCGGCCGCACGGTGATCGCGATCGCGCACCGCCTGTCGACGCTGCGCAACTTCGACCGCATCATCGTGATGAGCAACGGCAAGGTGATCGACGACGGCCCGCCCGAGGTGCTGCGCAACCGCCCCGGCCTGTACCGCGACCTGCTCGCGAAGCAGCACGGCCGCCATCATGCGGCCCCGGACGGCAACACGCCGACCGGCGAACGCGTCGCCTGACGCGCCGGCATCCGGCCGACAAAAAAGCCGCCGTGCTTGCTGCGCACGGCGGCTTTTTCAATTGCAGCGGCAGCAATCGATCAGACCTGCTGCAGATCTCGCAGAAAATTGTCCCGCCACACCGACACGTTGTTCTCGCGCAGCTGCGCGATCATGTCCGCGTAACGCGCGCGCCGTTCGGCGAGCGGCATCGTCAGCGCCTGCGACAGCGCATCGGCCATCCCGTCGATATCGATCGGATTGACGATCAGCGCGCCCGTGAGCTCACGCGCGGCGCCCGCGAAGCGCGACAGCACGAGCACGCCCGGATCGTCCGGATTCTGCGCGGACACGTACTCCTTCGCGACGAGGTTCATCCCGTCGCGCAGCGGCGTCACGAACCCCACGCGCGCGAGCCGGTACAGCGCGGCCAGCACCTGCCGGTCGTACTGGCGGTGAATGTAGAGGATCGGCGCCCAGTCGAGCTCCGCGTAGCGCCCGTTGATGCGCCCCGACTCCGCTTCGAGCTGCAGCCGGATGTCCTGGTACGCACGCAGGTCCGCGCGCGTCGACGGCGCGATCTGCAGGAACGACACGCGGTTGCGGATCGACGCCTGATGCTCGAGCAGCTTCTCGAATGCCCGGAAGCGCTCGACGAGCCCCTTCGAATAATCGAGCCGGTCGACGCTCATGATCAGTTGCCGCCCGCGCAGCGACGTCGCGAGCGTGCGCACCGCCTTGCCGTGTTCGCCCGCCTGCGCGAGCGACGCGATCTCGTCCGGGTACACGCCGATCGGATAGGCGGCCGCGCGCAGCGTCTGGCCGAACGCCCGTACGCGCGCCGTGTGCCCGTCGTGCTCGACTTCGCCGCCCGCCTCGAACTCGACGTAGTCGCAGAACGCGCGCAGATCGGGCTCGGTCTGGAAGCCGAGCAGATCGAATGCGCACAGCGACTCGACGAGCTCGCGGTGCGGCGGCACGTTGACGAGCACCTGCGCGGCCGGAAACGGAATGTGCAGGAAGAAGCCGATGCGGTTCTTCACGCCCGCGTCGCGCAGCGCGCGCGCGAACGGAATCAGGTGATAGTCGTGCACCCAGATCACGTCGTCGTCCTGCAGCAGCGGCACGAGCTGCTGCGCGAGCCACACGTTGACGCGGCGGTAGCCGTCGAATTCGTGGCGGTCGTACTGGATCAGGTCCGCGCGGTAGTGGAACGCGGGCCACAGCGTCGCGTTCGAGAAACCGCGGTAGTACTGGTCGTAATCGCGGCGCGACAGCCCGACGGTCGCGAACGTCACGGGCCCGCGCTCCTCGATGCGGATCTGCGGCTGCGGCGCGCCGGACGCGACCACTTCGCCGCTCCAGCCGAACCACATGCCGCCGGTTTCCTTCAGCGCGTCGTAGACGCCGATCGCGAGGCCGCCCGCCGCCGGTTCGCCTTCCGAAATCGGCGCGACGCGGTTTGAAACGATGATGAGCCGGCTCATGCGTGCGGTTGCCCCGCGCCGAGCCAGCGTGCGATCTGCTCATGCAGTGCGTCGACCGAATCGAGCCGCATCCGCGCGGACGTCTCGCCCGCGCCGACCTTGATCGACAGGCCGCCGCGCGCGTTGACCACCGTGAAGCCCTTCTCGTCGGTCAGATCGTCGCCCGCGAACAGCGGTACGCGGCCCGCAAAGGGCGGCTCGTCGAGGAACGCGGCCAGCGCGCGCCCCTTGTCGACGCCCTTCGGCTTGATCTCGAACACCATCTTGCCGGGTTGCAGCACGTACGCATCCGGATAGTCGGCGACGAGGCGCTCGGCCGCTTCGCGCGCCACCGCCTCGCGCTCGGGCGCATTGCGGAAGTGCAGCGCGACGGCCGCCCCCTTGATCTCGAGCAGCATGCCCGGATGGCGGTCGACCACGCCCGCGAGCTCGCGCTCGATGCGCAGCAGGCGCTCGTCGTTGAAGCCGATGCGCTGCGTGTCGCCGTTCGCGTCGCGGCGCTCCGCGCCGTGCAGGCCGGCGATCGGCAGGCGGGGCATCTTCAGGAACGTGTCGAGGTTGTCGATCCCGCGCCCGGAGACGATCGCGACCGCGCCGTGCGAGCGGCGCGACAACTCGTCGAGCAGCGTCAGCAGCGACGGCGGAACGTGAATGCTGTCGGGGGTCGGCGCCAGCTCGACGAGCGTGCCGTCGAAGTCGAAGAAGAACGCTGTATCGGTCAGGGACAGGGAAGCCGGAACGGATTGCATCGATTCGATAGTCTGAGCGGCGGCCGGCACATGCCGGCCGCCGCTGCGCGAATGGAGTTGTGCGCATCTTACCGCGCCTGCGCCCCCAGATGGGCGAAACGGCGGCAGCGCGGACCTCGCGCCGCCCGCTGCGTCAACTGCGACATATTGCCCCGCTCGCCCGCCCCGTACCGGTTTCAAAAGGACGCAGGCGCGTGAATTGCGCTACAGTCGCAACCGCCTGCCGCGCGACGCATGGCATCGCGCCGGCCGGCTATCCATTGAGTCCGATCGAGCCTAGGGACTGTTTCCATATGGAACGCACATGCGAATGTCCGAGATTGCTCGCAGGGCAACGAGTAAGGAGTGCCGTTTGGCCGAGCCAAGCAAGCGACGCGCGACGCCACCATACGGGCAATCTCGGACATTCCCGTAGAATATTTTTTAATTTGGGGTGCGCGTTCCATATGGAAACAGTCCCTGAGATGCCGTCTGCCTGTCCCGCGCCGCGCCGGCGCCTCTCCCGCTTCATCCGCACGGCCGCGGCCCTCGCCGCCGCCGTGGCGCTCGCCGCGTGCACGCACGACGAGCCGCGCTGGAACCTGACCAACGTCACGGGCCACCTGCCCGACCTGTCGTTCAAGCTGACGGGGGGCGACGGCCGTCCCGTCGACGCCGACGCGTTCCGCGGCCGCGTCGCGCTCGTCTACTTCGGCTACACGCACTGCCCCGACGTCTGCCCCGAAACGCTGGCGCGGCTGATGGAAGTGCTGGCGAAGCTCGGCCCGCAGGCGGACAACGTGCGCATCCTGTTCGTCTCGGTCGACCCCGCGCGCGATACGCCGCAGGCGATGCAGTCCTATGTCGCCGCGTTCGACGCCGCGCATGCGCGCGGCCTGACCGGCACCGACGGCCAGATCGAATCGCTCGCGAAGCGCTATCGCGTCGCGTACCAGATGGAAAAACGCGATCCGTCCGGCGGCTACGAAGTGACGCACAGCTCGGCCGTCTA
Organism: Burkholderia sp. AU17457; assembly: GCF_002223255.1. Classification (NCBI taxonomy): domain Bacteria; kingdom Pseudomonadati; phylum Pseudomonadota; class Betaproteobacteria; order Burkholderiales; family Burkholderiaceae; genus Burkholderia; species Burkholderia sp. AU17457. Next base: position 661,520 of record NZ_NKFB01000003.1, on the reverse strand, counting down.
CATCTTCGACGCGACCGGCCGTGCACGCCTGCTCGCGACCGATCGCGATTCGCCCGACGCCATCGCCGCCGATGTGCGCCGGATCATCGACACTGCCTCCACGACCTGAATTCCGCCATGAACACGAAAACGACCCTCAAGACGTTCGCCCTCGTCGCCGCGCTGTGCGCCGGCGCGCACGCGTATGCCGCCGGCGCGATCAGCGCGCAGAATGCGTGGGTGCGCTGGCTGCCGAACAAGCTGCCCGCGGGCGGCTACGTGACGCTCGTGAACACCGGCGACAAGCCGGTCGACCTCGTCGATGTCGACAGCCCCGACTACGGGATGGCGATGCTGCACCAGACGGTATCGAACGGCTCGACGCAGAAGATGGAAATGGTCGACAAGCTGACGATCCCCGCACGCGGCAAGGTCGACATCGCGCCGGGCGGCTATCACTTCATGCTCGAGGAACCGAAGCACGCGATCAAGCCGGGCGACACCGTGCACCTGCGCCTGAAATTCTCCGACGGCGAAACGGTCGATACGCCGTTCGCCGTGAAATCGCCGGCGAAGACGAAGTGATGCGCGCGCGATGAACGTCCTGTACTGGCTCGATCCGTGGGAACCGTCGCCGACCGTGGTCATCGCGGTGCTGACGGCCGCCGTGCTGTTCGTACGCGGCGCGAGGAAGGCGAAGGTGTCGCCGCTGCGGCAGTTCTCGTTCTGGTTCGGGCTGACGGCGCTCTACATCGCGCTGCACACGCGGCTCGACTACTTCTTCGAGCACGAATTCTTCCTGCACCGCGCGCAGCACCTCGTGCTGCATCACCTCGGACCGTTCTTCATCGCGCTGTCCTACCCGGGCGCGGCGATCCGTGCGGGCATTCCGTTCCGCTGGCGGCAGCGCTTCGTGCGTCCCGCGCTTGCATGGGCGCCGGTACGCGCGACGCTCGACGTGGTGTTCCATCCGGTCGTCGCGGTCGTGCTGTTCGTCGGGCTGATCTATTTCTGGCTGCTGTCGCCGATTCACTTCATCGCGATGCTCGACTGGCGCCTCTATCGCGTGATGAACTGGAGCATGGTGATCGACGGGCTGCTGTTCTGGTGGCTCGTCGTCGATCCGCGTCCCGCGCCGCCTGCGCGGCTGTCGCCGGGCCGCCGGATCCTGATCGTCGTCGCGGCGATCCCGCCGCAGATCGCGCTCGGCGCGCTGATCTTCTTCACGCCGCACGAGCTGTACCCGATCTACTCGATCTGCGGCCGCGCGTTCACGTGGCTGAGCCCGCTGCGCGATCAGCAGATCGGCGGCCTGCTGCTGTGGATTCCCGGCTCGATGATGAGCGTGATCGGTGCGCTGATCGCACTGCGGCACTGGCTGCGGCTGTCCGCGCGCGGGCGCCTGATCGGCGAACGGGCCGCGCGGCGCGCGGACAAACCGACGATCGCGCGCGCCGCGCACTGACTGTCGCGGCGCGTCACGCGCGTCATGCTCGCGCGCTGCTCATCCACACGTGCGGGATGCCGTCCTCGTCGTGCACGTCCGAACTCGGCGTGAAGCCGAATGCCCCGTAGAAGCGCTGCAAGTGGGCCTGTGCATGCAGGCTCACCGGCGTATCCGGCCATTGCGCGCGGATATGCTCGAGCGCGCGCGACAGCAACCCGTTGCCGAGGCCCGCGCCGCGAAACGCGGCGGTCGTCAGCACGCGGCCGATGCGCACGTCGGTGTGCCGTGCGTCCGGCAGCAGCACGCGCAGATAGCCGGCCAGGCGGCCGGCCGGATCGAATGCCGCCAGATGCCACGCGGCCTGGTCCGCATCGTCGATGTCGCGATACACGCAGTTCTGTTCGACGACGAATACGGCGCTGCGCGCCTCGAGGATCGAGTAGATTTCGCGCGCCGTCAGCGCGTCGAAGGGTTTCCAGCGCCAGTCGAGATCGGCGGCGCTCGGGGATGCGGCGGGTGAGGGGGCGTTCATGTGCGGTCCTGATTCGGCGCGCCGGCCGGCGCGCGGTAACCGTCGATTATGCCTCGAAGCGCACATCGCGCGCGACCGCCTGCCCGCGCGCGAAAAAAAGCCCCGCATCGCGCGGGGCCTGGTCGTCATGCTGTCATGCCGTCATGCAGGCATCTGGCCGAAGCGGCCACTGTTGAAGTCCTCTATCGCGGTGCGGATCTCCGCTTGCGAGTTCATCACGAACGGGCCGTAGCCGACGACCGGCTCGTCGATCGGCTCGCCGCTCAGGATCAGCAGCTTCGCGTCGCCGTTCGCTTCGATCTCGACGTCGCTGCCGTCGCGGCCGAGTTGCACGAACTGCGCTTCGCGCGCCACCGTCTCGCCGTTCACCAGCACGGTGCCGCTCAGCACGACCACCGCGAGCGTCCGTCCTTCGGCGACCGGGAACCGCGCATGGCCGCCCGCCACGAGCCGCACGTCCCACACGTCGATCGGCGTGTGCGTGCGCGCCGGGCCGCGCCGCCCGTCGAACTCACCGGCAATGATCCGCGCGCGCCCCGCGCCGTCCGGCAGCTCGACCACCGGGATATCGGCGTTCAGCAGCGTCTGGTAGCCGGGCGCGCCCATCTTGTCCGCGGCGGGCAGGTTCACCCACAGCTGCACCATCTCGAGCGGGCCGCCCCGCTTCGTGAACGCCTCCGAGTGGAATTCCTCGTGCAGGATCCCGCTCGCGGCCGTCATCCACTGCACGTCGCCCGGGCCGATCGTGCCGCCCGCGCCGGTCGAATCGCGGTGCGCGACTTCGCCGTCGTAGACGATCGTCACCGTCTCGAACCCGCGGTGCGGATGCTGGCCGACACCGCGCGGCGCGCTCGCCGGTTCGAACGTCGCCGGGCCGGCGTAATCGAGCAGCAGGAACGGGCTCAGGTGCGTGCCGTGAGACTGGTAGCTGAACATCGAACGCACCGGGAAACCGTCGCCGACCCAATGGCCGCGCGGCGCACTGTACACACCCTGGATCTTCTTCATTGCCCTTCTCCATATTGCGGCGAAACCCGTGTTTCGCATCCATGAGTGACAATATAGAGATGGAACGATCAATCCGGTAGACTGCCGAAATCGCACTCAGCGTTCCATTTCATGAACGATAAAGCGAGAGATCTGAACGATCTCTACTACTTCGTGCAGGTCGTCGAACACGGCGGCTTCGCGCCGGCCGGGCGCGCGCTGGACATGCCGAAATCGAAGCTGAGCCGCCGCATCGCGCTGCTCGAGGCGCGGCTCGGGATGCGGCTGATCCAGCGTTCGACGCGCCGCTTCACGGTCACGGACGTCGGCCAGACCTATTACGCGCATTGCCGCGCGATGCTCGTCGAGGCCGACGCCGCCGACGAGGCGATCGCGCTGCTGCACGAGGAGCCGCGCGGCATCGTGCGGGTCAGTTGCCCGATCGTGCTGCTCGATTCGCTGGTCGGCACGATGATCGCCGCGTTCATGGCCGCGTGTCCGCGCGTCGAGATCCACCTGGAAGCCACCAACCGGCGCGTCGACGTGGTCGGCGAAGGAATCGACGTCGCGATCCGCGTGCGGCCGCCGCCGCTCGAGGACAGCGATCTCGCGCTGCGCGTGCTCGCCGAGCGCGGCCAGTGCCTCGTCGCGAGCCCCGCGCTGCTGCACGAGCATGGGGTACCGGCCGTTCCCGCCGATCTGACGCGCCTGCCGAGCCTCGACCACGGCGTGCCGCAGTCCACGCACGTGTGGCGGCTGCGCGGGCCCGACGGCGCGCATGCGGAAATCCATCACCAGCCGCGCTTCGTGACCGGCGGGATGCTCGCGCTGCGCGCGGCCGCCGCCGCAGGCGTCGGCGTCGTGCAGTTGCCGACGATGATGGTGCGCGACGAGGTGTCGCGCGGTGAACTGGTCACGGTGCTGCCCGACTGGGCGCCGCGCCGCGAAATCGTGCACGCGGTGTTCGCGTCGCGCCGCGGGCTGCTGCCCGCGGTGCGGGCACTGCTCGACTTTCTGGCCGAGCGGTTCGCCGAACTCGAACCCGACTGAGCGCGCCGCATCGCCCACGGCCATGCGCTGCAGACCGCGCGCGCGTGCCGTAGACTGCGGTACGCGCAGTGCGCATTTTCACAACCCCTATCGCTTTCCCGCCATGTTCACGCTGTCCAACGACCCTACCGCCTCCAAGGCCGATCAATACGCGACGCTCGTCGAGCAGGCACGCGCGCTCGTCGAATCCGAACGCGATCTGACCGCGAACGCCGCGAATTTCTCCGCGCTCGTCTATCACTCGCTCGATCGGCTGAACTGGGCCGGCTTCTACTTCTTCGACGGCGCCGAGCTCGTGGTCGGCCCATTCCAGGGCAAGCCCGCGTGCGTGCGGATCGCGCTCGGCAAGGGCGTGTGCGGCACGGCCGCGCAAACGCGCGAGACGCAGGTCGTGCGCGACGTGCACGACTTCCCCGGCCATATCGCTTGCGATGCGGCGTCCGAATCGGAAATCGTCGTGCCGCTGGTGGCCGGCGACGGCACGCTGATCGGCGTATGGGACGTCGACAGCCCGGTCGCCGCGCGCTTCGACGACGAAGACCGCAAAGGGATGGAAGCGCTGTGCCGCGTGTTCGTCGAACACGCGTGGCAGAAGGTGCGCGGTTAAGCGTCGCGCGCCGGCCGCCGCGAACGACACGGGCCCCGCGAAGGAGCCCGTTTCATTGCAATGCCGCGCCGCCGTTTGCGGCGCACGGCATCCGTCAGGCCGCGTGCGTGCCGGAAAGCGCCGCGCACGCCTGCGGCTTCGCGTCCTCGGTCAACACCTCGAAGCCCGTTTCCGTCACCACGACCATGTGCTCCCATTGCGCGGACAGCGAATGGTCCGTCGTGACGACCGTCCAGCCATCGGCCAGCACGCGCGTGTCGCGCTTGCCCGCGTTCAGCATCGGCTCGATCGTGAAGATCATCCCCGGCCGCAACGGCAGGCCGGTACCCGGGCGACCGTAATGCAGCACCTGCGGCTCGTCGTGATAGACATCGCCGATGCCGTGCCCGCAATACTCGCGCACCACGCTGAACCCTTCGCGATGGGCAACCTGCTGGATCGCATAGCCGACGTCGCCAAGCGTCGCGCCGGGACGCACCGCGCGGATGCCGGCATGCATCGCCTCGTAGGTCGCCGCGACGAGCCGCCGCGCGAGTTCGTTCGGTTCGCCGACGAAATACATGCGGCTCGTATCGCCGAACCAGCCGTCCTTGATCACCGCGATGTCGAGGTTCACGATATCGCCGTCACGCATCGGCCGCGACGTCGGAATGCCGTGACAGACCACGTGGTTCACCGACGTGCACAGCGTCTTCGGATAGCCGTGGTAGCCGATGTTCGCGGGAATCGCGCCCAACTCGTCGACGATGTATTCGCGGCAGCGCGCATCCAGTTCGTCGGTGGTGACGCCCGGCTTCACGTACTCGGTGATCATCGTCAGCACCTGCGACGCGAGCTTCGCGGCTTCGCGCGACTTGGCGATTTCCGCGGCACCGCGGATCGGAATTTCGCGTTTCGCCATTACGCCACCTGCTCGAGGCTTTGCGCGACCGTCTCGGCCGGCCCCACGTCGGCGCCCCGCGCCTCGGCCTCGATCAACATCTTGCAGATGTCGCCGTAGGAGAGTGCCGGATTGAGTTCCGCCAGCATCCCGACGCGCAGCCAATGTTCGGCCTGCGCATTGATCGAACGGCTCAGCGCCGTGCTCGTCGAGCGCAGCCGCTCGTGCATGTGCTCGGAAATCTTGATGATGCCCATATATCCCCAATTAAACGAAACGTAGCTGTTTCGTATATTACGCCGTGCACGACGACCGGGCAAGCCGTTCGCGCCCGTCGCCACTCCCCCGTGGTCGGAAATGCCGTTGACATCAAATTCCAGTTTGCTGGAAAATCAATCCATCATGAAAGAATCATCGATCACCCCCGCCGACGATACCGGCATCAACGAGCGCATTGCCCGGCGCGTGCGCGATCTGCGCACCGTCCGAGGCTACACGCTCGACGCGCTGGCCGCGCGTTCCGGCGTCAGCCGTTCGATGATCTCGCTCATCGAACGCGCGTCGGCCAGCCCGACGGCCGTCGTGCTCGACAAGCTCGCGGCCGGCCTCGGCGTGTCGCTGGCCGGGCTGTTCGGTGGCGACCGGGACGACGCGCCCGCCCAGCCGCTCGCACGGCGCGCGCAGCAGGCCGAATGGCGCGATCCGGCGTCCGGCTATGTGCGACGCAATCTGTCGCCGGCCGGCTGGCCGTCGCCGATCCAGCTCGTCGAGGTCGATTTCCCGCCCGGCGCGCGCGTCGCGTACGACAGCGGCGGGCGCGAAAGCGCGCTGCATCAGCAGGTGTGGATCATCAGCGGCCGCGTCGACGTCACGTTCGGCGATACGCTTCACGAGCTTCGCGAAGGCGACTGCCTGGCCATGCGGCTCGACCAGCCGCTGATCTTCAGCAATCCGTCGCCGCATGCCGCGCGCTATGTCGTCGCGATTTGCGATGCATCCGCCGCCGGCATGCGCAGCGCGTAATGCACGCGTCGTGTGCACAACCGGTTTAGCCAAACAGGAAGGAACCCGTATGAATTCCCCGACACAGCGCGACGGCGTGCGCCTGATCGATTGCAGCGAGGCCGAACACGCGGCGGCCATTCTCGAGATCCTGAACGACGCGATCGTGAACTCGACCGCGCTGTACGACTACCGGCCGCGCCCGCCAGAGGCGATGGTCGCGTGGTTCGCGACGAAGCGCGCAGGCGGCTTTCCGGTCATCGGCGCCGTCGACGCAGCGGGCACGCTGCTCGGTTTCGCGAGCTGGGGTACGTTCCGCGCGTTTCCGGCGTTCAAGTACACGGTCGAACACAGCGTCTACGTGCGCAAGGATCAGCGCGGTCGCGGGCTCGGCGAACTGCTGCTGCGCGAAGTGGTGCGGCGTGCGCGCGAAGCACAGGTCCACGTGCTGGTCGGCTGCATCGACGCGACCAACGCCGGCAGCATCGCACTGCATACGAAATTGGGGTTCAGGCACTCGGGCACGATCGCGGAGGCGGGATTCAAGTTCGGCCGCTGGCTCGATGCGGCGTTCTATCAATTGAAGCTCGACACACCGGTGCAGCCGGTGGATGGGTAATTGCCTTGCGGCCGTCGCATGCTCCGTGCGCGACGGCCACCAAGCGACATTGAGACGTATAGCGCACAAGCGTGCCACAAACACCTCATCCCGGCAGGAAGACGAACTGCTCGCCTGCTCGTCAGGGCCGCTGGGCAACCCGGGTTACCCAAATAACTTCCCCCGGGTCGGCGCATAAATCGACGCCACGACCTACGCCCACCTATCCGCATCTCTTTGCCAAGAAACGGCCTCCCCTCACCAGTCTCTCGACGCACTGTGTAACAACGCGAGCGGCACGGGCAATTTTCAGCAGAGCGGCAACGGCAGCCGTATTTTTATTTAACGAGCATCCACCTTGATTGTCGCCCTCTTTTACGTGGAAATATAATCGACGCAAGATGCGGCGGTTAGCATTTACTGCGGCCACGGTCTTTAAATGCGCAACAGAGGTCGTTCATGCAAGTACGTCTGATGCAGATATCGTGATCGGCACCTGAGTTCAAAGCCGAAACCACAACAATCAGTGCTGACAAAAATAATCTCCACTCCCAAGAGAGAAACATTCAATTTAATTGGATATAAAAAATCGGGAAATCGATGCCTAGGGGTAAACGATAGAGAGGTTGCCATACCTTATTTAAGGAAATTTCCTAATATGATCTGACGGGGATGCACGATTATTGCCCGCCACATGAAGATCATTACGGCACCACTTTTTAAAATTATCGAGAAATTTCACCAGAACCCCAGACGGCCGCCAACAGGGGTGGAAAGACCTATTGCTGACGAAAAACATTTGCCGGGCACGAGCGCTGGACACTTGCTAAAAATATACAGCCCGAATCTCGGATGCCGCGCATTTTGTCTGCCAAAGAGTATCGGACCGTCAATCGCGGATCGCGGAGGCGCTTATGTAAAAAATCAAGCCATCCATGGACCGAGTGTGGCAAAACACAAACATGGCCAGCAAGTGGCCACCGAAAACAGGGCAACTAAACGGCTACGCGCCCTCCTTATGCGAGAGATAGGCGCCGTTACGGCGCTATCTTGTTACTCAAAATTTTCCGATCCGGACAATTGACATGCGAACCATTGCCAAGATTCTCTTCCCGACCTTGATGGCCTGCCTTGTGTTCAACGGCGAAGCCAGCGCCGCCGAAAAATCCTTTTGCTATTACCATCACAATTGCCCTGCCGACGGAAAGCTGCCGAAAGGTCAGTTGCCCGAGCAATATACCAAACGCCAGTGCACGAACGGGGGTGGAAAGAGCTGGGGCGAAGGCCCGAAGAGCTGCGAGAACGTGAACGATTGACGGGCCCCGGTATCGAGGGGCGACTTCAGGCGTGATTGCACGGATTTCAACGATGCCGGCATTTTCGCCGGACTGAACCGAACGGCACGGGAATCTTCCTGTGACCGGCCCTGGTTTTCCGGAGATTTTCCGTCGATACCGCCTACGTCGATTGGCACGTAGCGATCCATCGCGACGAGATCGATGGTCAATCGCCGTCGAAATCAGGCTGCCTGCCCGGACGATGCAATAGCAGGAAGAATGGCGTAATTATTTAACATCCCAACGACTGCTTTTATATTTGTGGCGCGCCTTTATCTCGTGCCTAAACGGTGCGTTCGCAGCCCCCTGCCACTGCCCTCGTTGTGGCAGGGATCTTTTAGCGTCTTCCGATATTACGGTCGCACGGTCGAGTCCTGCCATAGAAAGACCTCCGGACGGGTTGGCCGAGTTCTGCCAACGCTCGGCATGGGACGAGTTGCGCGACGGCCGAAGCGCAGTCACCTCCAAGAAATGACGCTCGAACAACCCCTCGTGCCGGAACTCCGCATGTGCGCCCGAAGTTGGAGCGCAGCGCGACCGCCGCCTGGTCGTCCGCGACGTTCTCGACGACGTCGGCTCGGGTAACGCGACGACCGGCGTCACTACGTCCGCCCAGTAACGCTGAAACCCGATGCGTTAAGGAACGGTGCCCGTTGCTGGACCATGCCCGAGCCAATGTTGCGCCCGCAGGTGTGGTTACGCGCGCCTCTTGAATGGTTCGAGGCAGCTTTGTACTGCTCGGGGTGATTGACTGACGAGAATGAAAGCGACGCAGAAAAAAGAAAAGCCCTGACGAATCAGGGCTTTGTCTCGTTCTACTTGGAGGCGCGAGCCGGAGTCGAACCGGCCTAAACGGCTTTGCAGGCCGTGGCGAAACGTGCAAATTCAATGATCTACGTTGATTAACCACCCAAATTAGCCACTTTGCGAATGATTGGCGCAGCCCTAGACCGGGACGTCTACTTCCAGCGAATTCTCCAGATCAACGAAATAGTCGATTTAGGAAACGCACACCGCCGACAGATATGTTTCAGCAAGGCACCCGGCCACCGCCCATCATGCACCATCGCTGCGTCTCCTGTTGCGGAGGCGCATATGGTAGTCCGGTCCTCGGATCGATGTGGTCATACTGCCCCGTGGGGTGCCGAGCCCTCCACGCGGCTTGGTCGGCATACTGTTGCTCGATCGCAGCTTGCTCTTGTGCCAGATCAGCCTTCTGCGCATCGTCGAGTTTCTTCGTCATGGTCACGAGCCGCGCGAACTTTGGATCGCGAACATCCTGCAGGGGCGGTAACGGTGGCGCAGGCGGCATGATGAGCACAGGGCCGGTGTATTTCGGTATCGGCAACTTGGATGGTCGGCCAAATTTTGCCGCCATATTCATCTCCCACAAAGCAGCGTCCATTCCGAGCACATGTTCGTAGTCGCGATTGACGACCGCCAGCGTGACCGGCCCCGACGGCGTCGGCAATGGCTGCAGGGAAGGTGGAAGCGTCTGTCGAGCCTCGGGATAAATGGTGCGGGCATAAGCGATTGCTGCGACGGAGTACTGCTGCAGCACTGCCTCGTACGCTTCCAGGATCTGCGCTCGACCATAGCCGCCAGGATTCTCAAACATCGGCTTATATGCCAACACTTTCTGGCTATACAACGCATTCGCATTCCGCTGCTCTGCGGCAAATCGTTGTTGAGGATCCGTCGGCGCAGACGCCGATAGGGGCGCACACCCTGAAAATACGCTGGCGACAAGCAATATCCCGACTGTCGCGCGCACAAGCAACAAGCGTTGACGCGACATATCCACGATCATCTGGTTGACCAAGGCGAGCGGCGACGAGAGTCGCGGGTTTGACGGTGTAATCTTGTGGACCCCTGCCATGTGCGTCCCTCGTTGTGAGATGTTAGTCCGCAGAGTTTAGCGGAAAGGTTGCTCGTGCCGATGTGGGGGAAGTCGCCCACTCGCCCCTGCAGCGGCCATCTAACGTTCAGCACGAATGTCCGCAAACGAAATAGTACGGCTGCGCAAATTCTATCTTTCAATGGCGGTTCTTGGCTGAACTGCGAACTTCGCGAGAGAAGATCTGGGCCGACGCGAGCCCCCAAAAGTAACTTTTCGCCTGCTCCATGACGATCCTCTCGCCCGATGCGATTGCCTCGCTCTGTCAAGCGCTTCGCAGACAGACTGGCTCGCACGCGAGGCCCCAAAATCCAACCAGTAGTTCAGGGGATGGAATGACAAGCGCAAGGCTTGTCCAGCAAGGCTTCCGCCCCTTGATGTAGCAAATTTGTAGCACTTGAAAAAGCCCGCTCGTAGCGGGCTTTTGTGCTTCTAAGCGTCAATACTGGCACTGATTCGAGACTCGGATGGGTCCGCCAGCGGTCGCTCCTCCCAAAGTAACTAGGTTGGCCCACGCGACGACCAATGAGATGATGGTTCGCACCCGGTGTCTTTCCAGCGGGTGGAGAGTCCAATGAGCAAAGGATCAAACGACGTCGCCGATCTGAGACGCTTCGCGATATCGCTGAGCGACGAACTGGAAATTGTCTCTGAGGAGGTGGTCAGATTGATGCATTGCCTCGACGCATATCAAATGGTACTGGAGGGGCTGTGCGTCGCCCACAGAGATCCGCAGACAGTCCTACGGGAGATCGAGAACCAGATCGAGCAGGTTGCCCGGATACTGTCGACCGAGCCGACGGCCCGAGACCGGTACCTCGGCCAGCTCATGGAGCACATCACTCCCCTACTGCTTGCACTTGGACGACCAGGCTGCCCGTAATCAGGAGGTGCAACGGCAGCTTCGCCGCCGGCTACCGCACCCAAACCAAACCGTTGAAGAGGCAGCAGCCGACTCGCCACCGGCTAAACGAATTAAAGCGGTCATTCGGAGCGGTGCGCACCCAAAAAGTACCTATGCCACCATCGTCCCGTCATCTGGCGCTAGTTCGATAATTCGGCATCCCGGATGGATCATGATGCGTACGACGTCACCAGAGTCGTACCCTTGCGTAAGCATCGCTTGTACCAGACGATTAAGGACTGTCGCTCCCGACGAGCGATTGACGCAGTCAACGGTCGACGTAGAATCTCGCACGCTATATTGGCCCTCAGGAACGTGCGGTACAGCGGCCGCCGGTATGACACAAACCTTACTCTCTACGGCGAACTCGGTAACGACGTAAGGAAAGCTCACGCTTCCGTCGGAGTGACGACGTACTTCAATCCGGTTGGGCGCTCCCTCACGTGGCGACGTAGCGCGTGTAAAAGCGGTTGGGGAGACGGGTCTTCCTATGATGGCGTAAATGCCGTGGCTGACCAGGCGTACAACCGGAGTCGTCATAAGGGCCGCCGAGAACGTAATCAACTTGATATCGGGAAGCGCCGATCTCAGCTCAAAACGACTGGCCACGCCGTCCCTCGCCTCCAACGCTGCAACTAAGCGCAACTCTGTCTCCGATAGTTCCACGGCGGGGCTCAGCGTAGTGTTTGCCCGATAATCGTCATGCTGGACAACATGAAGCCACGTAACTCGCTCGAGAACTGCACGCGCTATATGGATCGGCGGAATGAGCATGAGCGTGCGATCACGATCGAACTCCACCGTCGCTGTGCGGCTCCGGAATCGCATGATCGCGGCCAGCAGGTCATCGATGTCGACTCGTCCGCGCGCGACAGCGAAGATCTTCCGGGCGACGCTCAGAATAATATTGTGGCTGGGTTTCTCCGACCCAAACCAGAACCAAGACCTGTCAGCATCAAGCCACTCAAAGCCCTCTACCGACTCCAGCATATTGGTGACACTCGTATAGTCGCGTCCATGCGCGAGTAACGCGGTGCCAGCAACCGTAGGAAGGTGAGCCACGCCGCAGGAGCGGATCATCGCATATGCAACGCTACGCACCGCCTTGACGTCGTCGGCAAGTGTGACGTCATCCTCGCTCAGACCATACGCCCATAAATCGACGCGCAATCCGCCGGGTTGAGCAATCGGCTCGCTTATTCGAACGATGCGTTTTCCAAGCAGGTCATTGGCAAAAGCGCTTGCGCCCTCCAGCGTCAGATATTCGCCCAGTTGAGTACGCAGTTGGCTATTCAGCAAGGACACTGGACAGGGCAAATGAGGGGTGCACTGAAGTACCAAGGCGTCGAGCACCGGAATATCAAATTCAAACTGCGAAGATTTCTCGATCAATTTCTCGATAATCTGACGCACGCGCTCTCTGGTGATTCCGAGCGGAGCAGCAAGTTCGTTTAGCGTATTGCCTTCTGCACCGCTTACGCCATAGCGACATGCAAAAAGATCCGCATCGCGCTGTGCGCCCGAGCCTATCTGCCGATCGGGAAAGGCGAGATTCCGTCCTCGCGTAGCAAGGCAGATCGCAACTTGGCGGATCGCATCGCTTATGGTATCGGCAACAATAGTCACCCGTTGTCGGTTGCTCGCAGGAATCATCGGCTCTTCGCCGCCGGGCGCAAGGAGCCATCCAGCAGGTAGCGCGAGAGCCGTCTCCCATGCGTGCAGGCGGTCGATGTGAATCGTACGGGGAAGCTCTCCTTTTTCCCACTTGAGCAAAGTTTGTATGGATATGCCGGCCGCCTCGCCAACTTGCGCCCGCGTCAGCCCAAGCTTGCGCCGACGTGCGTGCGCACGTAAACCCAATGCATGGCTAGCGTCCGTCGGAATGAACACTCGGTCAGATTGAACTGATGCCGTAATGGAGACGCGATCGGACTCTGCAAAAACAATGTCAGAGACGAGCTTTCCATCCGGTGACAGGAGCCATCCGACGGGTACTTGCAGCGCAGCTTCCCATGCCTCGATTCGAATCGGCGTCATGCTGGCAGGCAAATCACCCGATTCCCATCGAGCAATCGTCGGCGGCGTAACATCGACAAGCGCCGCCATTTCCGACACCGACTTTCCCAATGCCTCACGGCGAATGCGTGCGCGAGCCGCGAGATCGGGCGCCAGAGATCGCGGGATATATATTCGGAATTCGGTTTTCACGGATTAGTGTAGCCGGAGGTGCGATGCTGTCTTTTGATTGGCACCCGAAGTATTCGAACATGCGCTTCAGGCGCGTAAGCGCTATAGCACACAATAATAAACGAATGTGGTAGCTCAACCGAACGAACGGTACTTACCATCCAGTCACATGCCCTGTCCCGTCAAGGGACGGGCGCGCTCCACGAATCTCCGGCGGCTCAGCAATTACAAGTTACTTTGGTTCTGCGAACATTTCGTCCGCCGGATAGAGTTGCAACATCGCTCGCGCTGCCTCAATGTTCGGCGTCGTCAGCCACTCCTCCCAGTCGTCCGGTCGCAGGATCACGACCGAGCGCTTCTCGTCGAAAGGCTTGTGCATTCGCGACATCAAGGGGTGTCCGTCAGCGTTGACCGTAAGCATCGCCATCGCATTGAGCTCCGCGCCATCCCGGCGACGCAGCGTTTGCCAGATACCGGCGACGCACATGGTGGGGCGATCGATCACGCTGATGCGCTGCCACACGCATGGCCCGAGCACCCATTTGCCATCCTCGCCTTCATACGCCTCCGGATACGACGGCTCGACGACGTATTTGGCCGGGATCAGGCAGCGGCCCCCGGCTCGCCATGTTGGAGCGAATAGCCGCGACTTCCCGACGTTGTCATCACGCACGTTCATCAGTGTACGCATGATGTCGGGCTTCTTGCCGGCCGCCTTTGCCGCTTCAATTCGCTCCTTCTGGACCGCGCGCGGCACGAAGCCGAAGCTCGCGATCAACGGCTTGAACTGCCCGTCGACATATCCAACGATCGGGGCGTCGTAGTCTTGGTAAATCTCCGGCTTCCACGGCGTCCACCGGTACAGGTCACGGAAGCTGTCAATCTTCAGCTCACTCAGGCCCGGATCTTCGCCCGGCGCGACATAGTTGGTGCACACAGTTCACGTCCTCTGGTTGTCCGAGATACACGTATCCGGCTAGTCGTAACCCAACTCCGGAGGCGATCGAATCTGGTCCAGCGGTATAACGGGGCCGCTCAACCACTCGTCCAGCGCGGTGCAGATGATGTCGTAATAGACCTCATCGAACCCGGAGCCTTCGGGCTGGCCCGGCGCGTCGGGGAACAATTCTCGGCCGAGCGTCACCTGATGCTCGCAGAAGCCATATTTCCCCACGACGATATTCCCGCCTAGATCGTTGCAGCACCGCGCTTCGTACCCTATGACCGTGACTTCCATGAGGCTCAGGATATGGTATTTGGCATCTGCAATACACATGTCGACGAATGCCGATTGCACGGCTGTCATGGGTCGGAACATATCACCCTCCGTCCGGTGGCCTCCCTCTTCAGATCTTACTGCGCCACTCCTCGATCCCTATTTTTGAGACTTGACGGCACCATCTTGGCACAAGATAAACTGTATATCCATACAGTGTCATCCCCGCATCATGATATTGCCCCCATTTAGTCCGCCGCGCTTCGACGAGTTGTCGAAATGGTGGAACACGTGTACCTACGCCGAGGTTCATCGCCTGATTCTGGAGGTGCTGCACCTGCGGATTACGCTGAGGGAAATGGATTCGCTCACAGACGATGCCAAGCGCATGATCGCGTACCTAGAACAAGCGGACACGTTGAAGTACGCGGCTCCGCTGCGGCGCTTGTCGATCAAGATCGACAAAGAGATTACGCGGGCCGGCCGAATAGGCAACGCACGTGCGCCGGTCGCGCCGTTCTCTGACGAGTGGCGTGCACGCGAAGAGATGAGGCGCAGACTGTACGACACGCCAGGTGAGCCAGATCCGGGTTCCGACAAGGCGACAAAGCTGCCAGAGTTTCAGCGGCTGACATGGGCCGAGCTACGCGATGCGTGGAGCGCGACCCCGTTCAAGAAAAACAAGCTGCCGACTCTCGAACAGCGTTTCGTGCTGGAAGTTGTGCACGTCCGCCGAACACTGCGGCTCATGGAGAAAATGGTCTGCGCGGCCGAACTGGAGCTGAAGAAGAACGGCTATCCCGATTCGTTCGCGCTCGACCAGCTCCGGCGCATGATCGACGGCGCTCGCTTCGATTGACCGTAGTTGATTGAGGGCGATCTAGCCAATCATCAGACGTTCTCCCGGAAATGGTAAATTCATACGAAAACCACACCTACGAGAGAACATATGGCCCGAGCCATGATCTGCGTCGGCGACACGACGACGCATGGCGGCCGCGTGCTGGAGGGCAGCGCGACCGCGACAATTGAGGGAAAGCCCATTGCCGGCGTCGGACACAAGGTACTTTGCCCGCAGTGCAAGGGGATCTTTCCGATCCTTCCCACCGGACGGCAATACTCGCACACGTTCGACGGACGAGAAACCGCCGTCGAGGGTATGAAAACCGCGTGCGGCGCGACGCTGATCGCATCGCAGTCGTCAGCAACGTTCGACGACGTCGGATCGGGCACAGCGACGACTGGAGGCGCAAGTGCCGCCATCGCAACGACTGCCGCTGCGCTCGCTCCCTCGCCGACGCTCTGTCTCGAATGCCTGAAAGCTGCGGCCGAGAATGCCGCGACGATGATCGCGCGCGGGTAGTCTATGACCGAAAATTCGATCGAGGCTTTCTTCTTCAGGCGTCAACAGCAGTTGACCATGCAGGTGCATCTGTACGCGCTTGTCGACGGCCTTCTCTACGCTGATGCGGCCGGCGGTTCATCGCCCCAACGATCGCAGTCGGCCATAGCGGTATTCGACGGCACGCAGGACGCGTCACTCGCAGACGCTGGGCCGTGGCTTTTCGCGTACGAGGCTGCGGCTGGCAACATCCGGCGAACGCTCTCCACAATGGCCAGCAGCTCCACCGGCGTGTCTTGGCTGATCAGCGCATATCCGATCGAATCACTCGCTGACGAGCTGCGCAGCCGCCTCGACGTACGCTTGCCGGATGGACACACCGCCCTCCTCCGCTTCTACGATGCCCGCATCATGACCGACATGGCGTCGCTGATGGAATTCACGCAGCGCATGCAATTCTTCGTGCCGACATTCGACTGGCTCGTCGAAGTGAATGGAAAACTCAGGGGAGTACACCCGCATGCTTGAGCTGACAAGCGAACAGGTCGCGGGCCTTGCCGAGATCGACGCGCGCGGATACGTCGAGCGCGTTAGGCAGGATCTCGTCAAAGCCGATCCCAAACTTGCCGACGACAGCACTCTGTCAACGCGTCTATGGAACGCATACGTTGCTGCTCGACGGTTGGGTATTCAGTCCGACGAGAACATGGCAGCGTTCCTTCGAATCGAGGCATACGCTCCGAAGTTTTACGAAAAGCCGGCCACGCGCGCATGGATAACCCGGCCCGGCCGATCTGCCGACGAACGCTTTCACGACTATTTCCGCGTCATCAAGTGGCGCATCGAACATCCGGAATACGATAGGAGATCAATAGATGGCGGGGTTCGTGGCACCGGTAATCGAAGCGGCAGCAGTGGAGCTTGGGCCGCTATTGGCACGCGCTGGCGTCGCCTTGTTGGGCGGGGCAGCAGTGGCGGGAACGGGGAGTCTGTCGGGTGACACGCCGAAGGACGAAAGCAAGGCGACGCCAGACGTCCGCGCAGTGCCTCGTACTGGTGAAAAATGCCAGCAATGCCCGCCTGAATTGGGCGGTGCTCCGGCCCGACGCCGTTACCACATGAATCGCGGGCCTCGTGAGTATCAAGGAAGAATCACGGGACGGCCATACAGCGTCGAGGAAGGATGGAGCGAGGAATGGGCATGGAACGGCACCGACTTTGATGGATTCCAACAACCGGCATGCCTCCTGCAGGAAGCGAAGGGGGACTATGACCAATTCTTCGACCGCGAGACGAAGAAGCCCGTCACGTGGTTCAAGGGGTTTTCTAAAATCACGGTGGAAATCGAAGAGCGAGCAATGAAGGTCCATGCCAACCCGCCGACCAAACTCCAGTACTATTTTCAGACTCCGCTAACGATGTCCTACTTCCGCACAACTCTCGCAGAAAACGGGATTCCCTACGTTGTCACTGGTTGAATATGAAAATCACCTCCCGCTTCAGAGATCCGCAGCATGATGCATCCGACCTGCCCGTCGTCTTTGAACAGCTCGGGTCGGTCGCGCAGGCAATACACGCTCACGCGCCGCAGCTCTCCCAATGGTTCCTGACAGGCGAGTCGAAAGAGGAAGCCCGTCTATATCCTGCATTTGAGGACTGGAAGCCGACTGCCGCTGCGCTGGCAGTGTTGCGTACCGAGTTCGAAGGCGCGGAACATCGGCCGCAGATTATTTCACTGTGGGATGGCGGCGATGACCAACGGACTGGCGCAACATTGACGTATCTCGTCGCAACGAAAGAGCGCCCGAAGAAAATCGAAGCGGACTTCAATGACGAACGATTGCTTTCGGAAGAACAAGCCATTGCGATCGTCGAATCTATTGTCCAGCACACCGCGCCGGCATACGTAACAGTCGAGCCTCAAGGTTACGTCGACAAGCAGGTCTTCGACGACAAGCCCGGCGTCGGCTGGATGCTGTACTTACCGAAGATCATCACGCAACAACAGGTGCCGGAAGCACGCGGCCTCATCCCGGTCCCCTCTTCCGGAAAGCAAACCGGCACCATCATCGTCAGTGTGATCGACGGCCCGTTCTCCATCGAGAATCCCGAGCACGTCGAAGTCGCAAATCGAATCGAGATCCGCCTCGTTGATCAGGATCTAGTGCCGAACTACGCGGGTATCTGAGGAAAGTGGGGCGCCTGCCCCACAGACCGCCTGTCCTAGAACAGTCCGACGGGCTGCGCCGCGTCGTCCCAACTGAAAATGATCAGCTCGTTTCGCTCGACGCCCCTCCCACCGCCGACTGTGTATTGAATCGGCACGGTCTCGATGTGAAAGCCGTCGAACACGCGCCGAATGTCGGGATGGTCATTGAGGCTCACGATCGCGCGCCCTTTGATCGACCGCAGACGCTGCGCCATCTTCTCGTACTCGCCGAATGCAAACGCCACGCCATAGCCTTCCGTCTCGTAATACGGCGGGTCCAGGTAGAACAGCGTATGCGGGCGGTCGTACCGATCAATGCAGGCAGCCCAATCCAGCCGCTCGATATACGCGTTCGCAAGCCGCAAGTGGGCCGCTGACAACTCTTCCTCAAGCCGCAGCAGGTTCAGTCCCGGCGGATGTTCTGTTCGCGTTCCGAACGTTTGCCCTTCCAGCTTCCCGCCAAAGCAACTTTTCTGCAGGTAGTAGAACCTCGCAGCACGCTGGATATCGGTCACGGTTTCCGGGATCGCCTGCTTCAGCCATTCGAATACCTGCCGGCTCGTCAGCGCCCATTTGAACTGGCGCACAAACTCCTCCAGGTGATGCTGCACGACGCGATAGAGGTTGATCAGCTCGCCGTTCACGTCGTTGATGATTTCGACCTTGGCCGGCGGTCGGAGAAAATACAGCGCAGCCCCGCCCGCGAACACTTCGACATAGCAGTCGTGCGCCGGGAAACGCGGGATGAGATGGTCTGCAAGACGGCGCTTGCCGCCGATCCAAGGAATGATGGGATTTGCCATTGTGAAAGCCGATTTTAAACTTGGTGTAGAATCCGGCCCGCCTACCGGTAGGTAGCAGGGCCTTGGCCGATTCACTGGCGTAGACAGTGGAAAGGCGACCGGGAAGCGTGTTGCCGCACGCTCTCCGGTCGCCCTGTTTCTTTCGAGACCGCCCGGTCTCGATAGCCGCGCTACTGCGGCAGATTGGATTGCGCGTCGCCGATCAACGCGTCATAACTGCGCTCGCACTGCTGGCCGGCGATGCCCCTCTCGTCAGCGATCTTCGCCAGCTCTCCCGCGCGCTCGTCAGACCGGCCGAACACGTCGGCAAGCAGATCGAGGGCGTCGCCGGCTGCCGGGCTTCCGGCCGAAGCGCTGGTACGCCGGACGTCGGCAACGAGCACTGCGACCTGCTTGCGCAGGCCGTCAGCAGCAGCATCGGCAGTAGCGGCATCAGCGACCGCCTGATCACGTTTCTTTGCAGCATCGGTTGCGATCCCCTCTTGTGCCGCCAGCCGGCGGCGAATCTCGTTTCGTTCGTTCCGAAGGTCATCGATCTGCCTCGCCTGATCCGCAACCTTCGCGGATTGATCAGCGTCACGGTGTCCCTTGAAGTAACCGCAGGCCGAGCCGGCAACGACGCCGGCAACGACGAGCAGCCAGATACGCGGATCGATCCATGTCATGCGACCACCTCCCCGCCGGCCGCACGATACGCGGCCAGCAAATGCTCGATGTCGTTCTCATGCTGACCGTAGCCGGCCCCCGGCAAACTGGCCCATACGTTCGACACCTTGGCGATGGCTTCACGAAACCGTCCGGCATCGATCAGCGGCAATGCGCCGTGCTCGCGCAACTGCTGCAGCGCGTACCGATCCTGCGATACCGGCCCGAAGTCGGGCAGCTTCATCTGCGCCTGATAGATCCGCCACCAGCGCGTGAGGATCTGATAGCGGCCGGCCGCCGTCGACGGCACACGGATCTGCCGGTTGAGCACATTCGGATGTGACACGTAGCTGGAGAACAGCAGCGGACGCGACGCGGTCGAACCGACCAACACGTTGTAGCCGTCGTCCGACTTCGCCAGCAACGCCGCGCCGATCTCGCTCACCGCGACTGTGTCGAGAAACGCCACACGGTTCTTTCCGCCTGCGGCGGCAATACTGATTCGAGCCATCGTTACTTCTCCCCAAACACACGCTTCGCGTGCCGACGCAGCAGCACTTCGAGGTACTGCGACCCGACAATGCCGAGCGCACTACCGAGTCCGAGCAGCGCGATCGGCGGCAGATCCGGGATCTGCAGCAGCGCAAGCCCGGCCACCATCGACGTCGCCGACCCCAAAACGGCACGGCCGGCAACGAGCCGGAGCGTCAAATGTTCGTTACCCACCAACACCTTGGCGATGCCAATCAAACCGCCCATGATGATCAGCTCCAGAATCGTCTTTTCATGGTCTTGCATCGGTTCCCCTTGCCCGATAAAAAGAAAGGCCGCTCCGGTTGCCCGTGAGCGGCCTTCGAATAACAGTGCGCGGCGTTACTTCGGCGCCGGCACCACCAGATCGATCTTCTTGCCCTTCTTCTTCCCGTGTCCGACCTTCGCTTTCCCCTTGTTCCCTCCATTTAATGTGACGACCGTGATCCACCCGCGTGACGCGAATGTGTGTTCGACCGACTCGATCAGAAACTCACCGTCCACGCCCTTCTTGAACCCCTTCAGCGCGATCGTCTTCTCGGCCGACAGATCAGCGCGGCCGCGCATCGTCAGCCGGCTCGTCGACGTGTGCCGGTTGAGCGTCGCCATTCGCGACGTCGCCCCAGCCTTCGCCGCTTCCGGGCTGGCAAACGCATGGCGCTCGGTATGCACCGCGGACGCACCTGGCGGGGCGTCCAGATTCGGGATCGTCAGGTCGATCTTCTTCCCCGTCTTGCGGTCATGCACCTTCGTACGTACGGCCGCGAAGCTCGCGCGATCCGGGAAGTTGATGTCGTACTCGAGTAGATCGCCCGGCGTGAGCGTGACGATCGGCAGCGGCTTGCCGCTGGCGCTTTTGCCTCCCCCGCGCGGCAGAACGATCAGCTTGCCTGCCTTGACCGTCGCCGTCGCACCGTACTGCCGAGCCACGCGCGTGATGAAGTGCAAATCGCTCTCGCCGAACTGGTCGATGCGCGGCACGACGACGTCGACGTCGCACGCGGCCGACCACTTGTTACGACGCGCGACGTCGCCGACGATGTCGGCCAGCTTCGCGTTCGACCAGCTCCCGTACCGCTGCGTCTTCGACGTCGCGCGCATGTTCGCGGGCTTGCCACGGATCACGACGCTGGCCGGCGGCCCGCGCAGTCCGACCTCGTCGACGGCATACTCGCCGAGCATCGACAGCCCCTGTCCCTCCCATCCGATCGACACCTTCAACATCGCGCCCTTCGGAGGAAATTCGATGCGGCCGTCACGATCGTCGAGCGTGATCGTGCACTCATCTGCGTCTAAACCGGGTTTGTCGATCGCCCGGATCTCCAGCACGCGGTCCTGAATCACCTTCGTCACGTCCGAGCCGTTCGCGACAACCTGAAAAATCGCTTCCATCGCCCCTCGCTATGTCCAGAGCTGGATCGACTCGACACGCGGCGCATCGAGATCCGGCATCACGATCTCGACGCCGGACGGGAACGGCTGCGGTCGATTCGCCAGCCCCGGATTCGTGTCGTAGACGGCCTCGACGGTGCCCAGCAGCGTCCCGTAGTACCGATAGCAGAGCGTGTCGAGCACGTCGCCGTCAGACGTTCTTAAAGTCTTCGCCATAGCGGCCGAACTCCACTGAGAATGTTTGTTTGCGCGGCATGCCGTCGGCGAGCAGCGCGTCCTGTTCCTCTTCGATCGCCTGCAACAGCCAGCGGCCGAGCACTTCGCCGTCGCCGGTCGTGAGCTGCACGGGCTTCATCCGGCCACCGATCGCACGCAGCCGGCTGATCTGCTTCGTACCGGCCCCCAGCGACGGGAACACGACGCCCGATAGCGTGATCGTCTCGCCCCCTTCACTGACCGGCTGCAGCGCCTCCTGACGATTCAAGCGCTCCTGAGATGCGACTCGATACCGCGTCGCCCGCCGCAACTTGTCGTGAGCGGCCGTCGACAGATTGAAGTGGAACGCGTCGCCGGCATCCGTCGTCATCGTCATCAGGTGCGGCGTGCTCGACGACGCTCCGTCGACCAGACCCGACAGCATCGAGCCGACGCCCGTCGACTTGATCACGTCCATCACCGCCGAGTCCTTCAGGCCGACCGCCGCGTTGAACTGATTCCACGCTCCGCCCAATGCAGACTTCACGCTGTCGGCGGCAGCCCGCACAAGGGGGAAATTCGATCCGTCGACGGCCTTCAGAATCGAGCCGATCGACGCCTGCGTCGCATTGAAGCTGCGCATAACCGCGCCGACCTGCGGAAACAGATCCGACGCCACCGACAGCGCGCTCGTCGCGCCCGTCAGCAGCTCGGCCGCGCTGCTGAGATTGCCGGTCGCGAGACGCTGTAGCACGTCGACCGTCGCCATGCTTGCCGCACGGTTCCGATCGAATATGCGAACCATCTGACGCACGCGCTCGGTCGCGATGCCTGCCTGCGTCGCGGCTCCCGTGATTTGTCGAATCACATCCATAGCGCCCCCCTTACATATGCGGCGCGTCGAACATTGCCGTTCGACTGTTCGCCTTGCGTTGATGCTCGTCCAGCGCCCGCGTCAACAGCGGACTGACCTGCGCGAGGAATTTGTTCGCCATGTCGGCATCGCTCGCTTCGATCTTCACGTGGAAGACCGGTGCGAACGTGTTCTTCTGATCGATACGCGGCCCGAAGCGGCTATCTGCCGCCGGACTCTCAGCAACCTTCGCTGCCTTGGCAACCGCTTCGGCGTTCGCGGGCACCTCGTCCGGTTTCCTGCTCAGAAACTTGTTCGCGATGGCGCTCAATGCCTTGTCGCCGACGAACGTCCCGAGTGCCCCGCCAATCACCCCGACGACTGCAGACCCGATCGGCCCACCGAGCGCACCAATCGTCGCCCCAACCTTCGCGCCGATCACACCGCCCGCGAGACTGCCGGCGATGCCGGCGAAGCGGCTCGCCTTCCGCTCGTTCGTGTCGGTGCTCGACGCGACGGCGTACGCTTCGCGAGCCGCAAGGCCAAACTTCAGCACGGTCCCCGCCACGGCAAGCTTCCCTGCCCACGGCGCGACCCGACCGAAGAGTGCACGTCCCGCGTTGACGACCCGCCCGATCCTCCCGAGCCGCCCCGCCCGAGCTGCGGCACGACGCGCGGCTCGACCGGCACGCCCACCACCCATCAGATCACCCAGCCCGCCACCGCCGATGCCGCCGCCGGGCATGTTCACAACGAACACACGCTGCACGCCACCAGCGGCGCTGGCAGCTCCGCCGAGCGCATCGAGCGCGCGACCGACAGGTCCACCCGCAGCCCCCTTCCGCCCTGCCGAGTCTCGACCACCACGCGCCAACAGCGTGCCGCGCGCGATGTCGAACATGCCGCGACCGATACTCCAAAGTGCCTTTGCTCCGCGCACCGCGAGCACCGTGCCGGCGATGCCGACGACAGCGGCCGTCACCTTCGGGGCACTGTCTGCTGCGGACTGGATGCCGCTGCCGGCTCCCTTCGCGGCCTCACCAACGCGATCCGTGACCGGCCGCAACGCGTCGCCGATGCTGCGCATCGCGTCGTCCCATCGCTGCCCGACCTCGCTCCAGATCTGTTTGGACGTCTCCCGACGCGCTTCCAGATCCTTCTGAATCTCGCCGCTCGCCTGCTGCGCGTTGCGCTTCAGGTTCGAATACAGCTCGGCGTTCTGCATGTACGCCGTCAGCGCCGCCTTGACCTGCATGTCGTTGAACAGGTCGCCGGTCTTCATCGTCTCGGCGAACGCGGCCATCTGCGTCTGACGCTTGGCGGGGTCCATCTCGGAATTGAACTGCTTCGCCGCAGCCGCGAGTTGCTTCGCCTTGGCGGGATCGACGCGCTCGATGTACGCGCGGGCGAGCACGAACGACGCTTCCAGCGTCGACCAGCCCTTGCCGATCGCCTCGCGCATCTTTGCTTGATAGTCGACGCCGGCCTTCGCATAGTTGCGTTCGGTCTCACCCGATCCGATCTTCGAAAACCAGTTCTTCAGGTTGTTCGCGGCTTCGTCCGAGCTACCGGCCGTCTTCATCTGCACCTGGAGCATCGCCCCGAGCTGCGTCACCGAGTCCTGCCCCGTGATGCCGATCTTCTTCATTTCGGCGAGCAGCACCGGGAACCACCGCGCCATGTCGACGGACTCGAACGACCCTTCCTTGCCGAGATACGCGATCGATTCCAGCGCCTTCGACATCTGCTTCGGGTCGACGATCTCCGCGTTCTGCTGCAGCGCTTGGATCATCTTCGCGGTCTCGACCGTCGTCGCCCCTTGGCCGATCGAGAACTTCGCAACCAGCGGCGCGAAGTTGAGCGCGCGATCCAGATCCATGCCGGCTGCAACCATCTGGTTGACGGCGTCCGCCAGCTCGTTACGGCCGATTCCGTTCGCCCCGGCGTCACGCCTGATCCGTGTCCCCATCGCGGCTTCTTGCTGCGTGCGCGCGATGCCGGCCTTGATCGCGATATCGCGAATGATCGCCTGATAGTTCGCCGAGATCGTCGCCGGCACCGCGACTGCCGCCGTCAGCTTCATCGCATCGCCGATCACGCCGCGACCGGCCTCTTGC
Organism: Burkholderia sp. AU17457; assembly: GCF_002223255.1. Lineage (NCBI taxonomy): Bacteria > Pseudomonadati > Pseudomonadota > Betaproteobacteria > Burkholderiales > Burkholderiaceae > Burkholderia > Burkholderia sp. AU17457. Next base: position 636,810 of record NZ_NKFB01000003.1, on the reverse strand, counting down.
CCGGCCACCAGCCGCTCGCGGCCGGCCACCTTCAGATCCAGCCCGCGCGCGGTCCGCCCGAGCTGCGCATACGCGCGATCAAGCCGGCCGACCTCGATGCCCGCGTCTCGCAGCGATTTCAGATTGCTGTCGAGCTTGCGGCGAATGCCGTCCGCCGCGCTGTCGCCCGCCAGATGCAACCGGCGGAACTCGTCCTGCAGGCGCATCGTCTCGCCGATCTGGTGCTGCCAGAGCCGCGAGTCGTTCGCCCGCTTCTTCATCGCGTCGATCTTCGACGACGTGTCGGTGATCGCCTTCCCGAACGTCGCCGAGACGGCCCCGCCGATCACGATGCCAAGCGCTAAGTCTTTCGCCATCCCGGCCCCCTCAATCCGTCAACCACCAGAGCATGTCGTCGACCGTCATCTCGTCGATCGACGTCGGCGACATGCTGTATTCACGCACCAGCCGATTCGCCAGTGCCTTGAGCGTCTTTCGGTCCAGCTTCGCGTACGGATCGAAAGGAGTAGTAGGCGTCCTGCACGCGCTCATAATCGGCCATGTCCATCTCTTCGATGTCGTCGGGCGAGACGTCGGCGAGGTTCGCGAACAGGATCAGCTCCTGTTGTTCGGCATCGTTCGGCGCGAGCTTCTGCGCCCCGCGCATGTCGCGCACCTTCGGCCGGCGCATCGTGAATTTGTCGCATTCGACGCCATTGAGTTTGATCGGATAAGCGAGCGGGACCGTGACCTTTTCCATTGCGATTCCTGAAATGAAAAATGGCGAGCCGTCGGCTCGCCATTGATTGAATAAAGTAGCTTTGCTGCATGACGTACGCATGACGTCGAGTGACGCCAACGTGGCACTTACATGCCGAGACCCTTACGGACTTCGGCGAGCTGGTCGACGCCGTTGATCACGCGCTTGCACGCGAAGATGTCGATCTCGTGCACGATCTGGCCCGCGATCTCTAGCTTGTAGTAGTCGCACGACACCGAGAATTTCGCCTCGTACTTGTCGCCCGGCTTCCAGTCGCCCGGATCGATTTCATGCAACATCCCGCGCATATACGCTGCGACGTTCTTCGTCTTGCCGCTACGGTCCATGAAGACTGCACGAAAGACGGCGTTGAATGCGCCCTGATCCACCAGCCCGAAGAAGCGCAGCACTTCGTATTCCATCGTCGACATCGCGAACGATGCGTCGAGCGCTTCCATGCCCTGATCGACCTTGACCGTCGCGTCCATCCCGCCCGCGCGGAAGTCGTCCGTCTTGATCTTCAGCTTCGGCGGCGTCACGCTCGTTGCGCGACCCGCGTATCCGCGGCCGTCGACGTGGGCGGTGCAGTTGTACAGAGTTTCCGGAATCATCGTTCCTCCCTTAGATCTGGTTATCCAGCACTTCGGTCAGCCACTGGTTCGTGACTTCGAAGCGGAAAATCGGGTTTTCGGCCGGCGGGACGTCCGTGAATCGGATGTTCCAGTACACCTTGCCGTCTTCGAGCTGGCTCGCCGTGTTCAGCAGCGGGTCCGGATAGACTTCGAAGTTGATCACTGCGCCCTGACGCTTGAGGTCGCGCATGAACGCGTGCAGCCCTTCGGTCACATCGCTGACGTACGTCGCCGTGATGCCGCGATCGACCGCCCATTTGTGGCCGGCCTGCACGGCGTCCATGACGATGTCGAGCGTGCGCACGCGCGTGACGAACTTCCACTTCGGATCGGCCGACAGCGTGCGGTTCCCCCAAAGGCGATAGCCGCCGTCGCGAATGATCGTCGTGATGTTCGCGTTGTTGAGCAGGTTCGCGCGACACGTCTCGTCTCCGTCGAGGTATTCGATCGGCCGGCCCGTGCCCGTGATCTCGACGATCTCCTTGTTCGACGGCGACGCCCAGAAGCCGATCTTCGCGTCGGTCTGACAAAAGAGCCCCGCCGCGTACGTCGACGCCGGCAGTGCGATCTCGCCGTTCGTCGCGTTGACCCATGCCTTCGCGCCCGGGTCGACCATGTACAGGCGCTTGCTGCCGAAACTCTTCGCGTATGCAATCGCTGCCTCGTCGTCGACGTTCGGACCATCGATTACGGCCACTGCACGCAGCTTGCCGGCGAGCGAGTCAGCGGCCGTCGCGACCGGCTGCTTGGACGTATGCCCAGGTGCGATCAGCAAGCGCGGTTGTGCGTTGAAACGTGACTTCGCGTCGAGCAGCGCCTGCATACCCGTGCGTGCGCCACCGGCCGAGACACCGCCGATAATCGCCGACGTGAGCTGCGCCGCGTCCGCCGCTGCCGGCACGCCAACCGCAATCACAACCGCGCTGCTCTGCGCGTAGATCGCGCGGGCAGCCCGCGCGATCGCGCTGTTTTCGCCAAACGCACGAACCGCCTCGCCGTAGCTGGTCAGTTGGACGGGGACGTTCGGCTGCGCCAGATCGGGACCGGGCGTGTACGTGTCGGCCATACCAACGACCGACGACGACGGCACCGCGATCGTGCGCGGACCGCTGTCGACGATGGTCGTCGTGATGCCGTGGAAAAAGGAAGTCGCTGCCATGCGGATCTCCGGAAACAAAAAAAAGCCGCTCATCGGAGCGGCTTGAAACGAAACGACGCCACCCGGACGAGTGGCGTCGGCAAAGTTACTTTTTGGCGGTCTCGCCCGACTCGGGCAGCGGTTCAGCGTCGTCGACATGAGTCGGCGTCGCTGCCTCTGCTGCCGCGCGATCTGCTTCGGCCTGCTTCGCTTCCGCTTCGCGCTTCGCAGCTTCGTCGGCTTCGCGAGCCGCTTTCGCCGCCCGCTCGGCCTGCACCTTCGCGAGAATGGCGTCCGGATCGGGTTCATCCGGCCACGCGAGCTGCGCCGGAAAATCCGGCGACTCGACAACACGCACCAGTGCGACCTGATAGTCCGTCCACGCATCGAACGTTGCCGCTTCGAGATCCGACAGCCGACCCGTCACGCGTGCGTCCGATTTGCCGAGATTCTGCTTGCGCGCCTTCTCCAGTCTCGCGAAGAAGTCATTCATCGCCGCTTCGCGAACCCTGCCGGCAACGATGTCTTCGTCGATCGCCCATGCACCATCACGCCAAACATGCGCGTCGGACGGTCGCGGGACTTCGGTCAATCCCACCTCATCCGGCGTCACACCTGCGACCGTGATCTCAGCCACAGCACCGGACGCGGTGCGGTAGAGGCGCACACCGCGATAGTCCGGCAGCATTTCCCATTTGTCGTTGCGCCAGAACGGCCACGTACGCGGCTCACGCTCGGGCAGCGGTTCGAGCGTGCAGAACGCGGGCACCAGATAGCGGCTGGAATTCATCGGATCGACGTCGGCCAGAAAACTCACGATGTACTGGCCCGTCAGACTGTCGTATTGATTGCAAAGCATGCTCTACCTCACTAATTAGAATGCCCGGATCATGGCCAGCACGGCGATGTTGCGCATGCGCGCCTCTGCGCCGCCATCTGCCGCCACCGTGATGGCGTGACTGTGTGCCCCGGCTCCGTTCATACCGATGTTGTGCCCATGCGCCCCAGCACCGTCCGTGTCGAACGCGTGTGCGTGGTCGCCGACCGCAGACGTACGCGCATTGCGGACCTCGTTATCAATCGAGAAGACGCTAGCTACACTGCCTCGATCAGTGTCTCCGCCGTATTGAGGAAGCGGATAATTGATCTGGTGATCGTGGCTACCAGCGCCGGCCGTGTTGCCGTGGTGTGCGTGAAAGCCCTGCGAATCAGTCCAGGCGCCGTGCACGTGATCGCCGACCGCGGCAGCCGAAGCGCCGTGCGCGTGCGAGCGGTTCTGGCTGTCCTGCCACGTCCCGACTCGCCGGCCGGGATCGGCACCTCGACCGACGTCGGCACACCGAATGCCCTCACCTCGAAACTCCGGAATCCGGAACGTGGTAGCTCCGTCGCCAGTCGAGAACGAAGCCCAATTGTTGCTCGCCCAGTCCTTCTCTTCGACCAGCGTGCCGCTGCCTTGCGCGTATGCCCATAACGCCGGATAGTCGGCACGATTCAGCAACGCGCCGTTCAACGTGAGGCATCCAGCACGCGGCGCTGTCCGGGACTCGAAAATGATCTGGCCGATTGAAGCTGATGCGATCGCGTCGACGACGAACGCCGTCGACGCTGCGTTGTTTGACCTATCACCGGCGGCAGGAGTCGGAACCTGAACCGCACGATCGAAGATCGTGCCTTTGTTGGCCGTGAATCGTACGTTGACCAATCCGTTGCAGGTCACGCCAAACTCGCCATCGGCGATGTGGTACAGCCCGGTATCCGGCGCACCGTCCTTGTCGAACGTCAGCGACGGATTCTGCGGCGTGCCTTCGGACAGGATGATGCGCGCCCCCGGAGCAAACGAGAGCGTCCCCTTCGAAGTTCCACCGACATTGAGATCGAGCGGCGTCAGGTTTCCCGAATGCCAGGCCGGCTTGCCGTTGATGCGAAACGATCCGTCCGCAGCGTAGTACTGGAACGATCCTGCGTTGACGCCCCACCACCCCACCGAAGTGGCATTACCGTAGAAGTAACCGTCTGCCGCCCCGACCTTGATCTGACCTTCGCCAGCCGCCGGCCCCACCGACAACTGACCTCCGATCCTCGTGCCCAGACCGGTTCCGTCGATGGTGACGTATCCGGTATCCAGCGACCATGCAAACGGCCGGTACGTGTTCCACGTGCCGAGCGGATCGCCCTTCTTCGTCTGCAGCAAATACGCAGACATCCCGTCATGGCGCAACAGCACCCCATAGTTCGGGTCGGTCATCCGAAGATGCCCGCCGTCAGCCCCTTCCAGCCCGGTAATTTGAACGCCGTTCGCGAACGACGCACGGTAAGCGACCTGCATCCCGTCCCGGCCGTTGTCGTCGGTCGTCCCGAGCAGCAATCGACCGGCCGGCGTGAACCGACCGCGTTCGACCCCGCCCGAGTTGAATAACAGGAAGCCACCGGGATTGAGCGTCAGATTGTTGCCGAGCATGACGACGTAGGGCACGCCGTTCGCGCCGAGCTGCAGATGACCATCTGCCGGTGAAAACATGCCCGTATCCGGATCGCCATCGAAGGCATACCCGACGTTCTTCGGGTTGTTGCCAGCGATCGCGCCGGGCTTTCCGAGCAGCGCCCCCGACACCGCACCGCCCGACTTGTCCAGCTTGCCGCTCCCGAGACCCGCGACGACCTTGTCGGCGGCGTCCGCACGATCTTTCAGGTATCGCGTCCGGTTGCCAAGTTGCTTGAGTGCGATGTTGTCGACACCGTCCGGGCCACCCTGCACCGGATCTTCCGTCTCGAACTGGCGAATCCCCGGCTCCCACTTACTCTCTTCCTTCAAATCGGCCATGTTCCGATTACCCCTCGCGTATATTGACCATTGCGCGTCGCGCGTCCGTTATGCCGGATCGCAACCTCCGAAAAATCGAGCCACGCCAGCACACTGCGCGCGGGCGCGTAGCGTTCGATAGCCCGCTTCAGGTTTTCTCCCTGATCCCGCGTCACCGGTTGCCGCAGCGTCACGATGTACTCGGCCCAAGCAGTCGAGCCGCCGTACCGATACCGGCCGTTCCGCTTGAACGATCCGTCGCGGCGCTTGATCTGACGCCCCTCCTGAATATCGATCTCGCCGAAACCGAGCCGCCGCACGATCTCGCGAATCGCCCACGGCGTACCCTTGCGCTGGTAGATCGCCAGCGATGACTTGATCAGTGCGCGTCGCGCGTCTTCGGACTCCGCCAGTTCCCACCCGTCGACCGCGAGCGACCACGCGAGCCACGGCAAAAATGCAACCGGACAGCGATCGGCGTCCCAAAGCGTCCGGATCACGTCGGGATCAACGCTCGGCCGCATCACCTGCGCGAGCGCTGCCTCAAGGCTCGTCTGGTTTGTCGGCAGCAATGCTTCAGTCGTCATCGTTCACCTTCGGATTGAGCACGATCGACGTGCAGCGCGCGAACTCGTCGATCGCACACACGACATCGGCCGCAGGGGCTTGCAAATCGACCCGCACGACGCCCGATTCATTCGGATGCAGCGCCCCGGTTATTGCCGATCTGGGCATCCCGACCCGCAATCCCCCACCTGCCGCAACCGCGATATCGAGATCCTGCCGTCGCGCAGCGAGCACAACACCCGGATCAGGCCCGCGCCCGATGTAGACATCGGCGACGATCGCGTAATTGACCGGCCGCGCCGGCACGACGAGCGGTGTGTCGTTAAGCGGCCGACGATCCTCCGGCGTAAGCGCACGGCGCACTGTGTCGAGCAGTGCAGCGCTCGCGACCCCATCGTTCGAATACGACTTCACGACCACACGCACGACACCCGGCTCGGGATGGTCGACGCGCACGTCGGCGACATCCGGAGACGCGTCCATCGCGAGCGATCGATACGAGCCAGACGGGCCGGCCGTCGATGCGCGCTCGATACCCATCTGCGTACGCAGTCGCAAGCGCTCATCGCGCTCGTACGTGACCGGAATCGGCGGGTGCGCTTCCGGATCGCCGGGATCGACGATCTCTTTCTTCAGGTTCCAGAGCGCCGCGAGGTGTTCGAGATCCGCCCCCGTTGCATAGGCCAGCAGCACGGCGCGGCCGGCGTCGTTGACACGCGCCCGAAACCGGATTTCCTCGTACGCGGCCAGCTCCAGCAGCTTCACGACCGGGTCAGATTCGAGCGCAGCCGACCAATCCGGATAGATGCTTTTGAAGTGCTCCAGCTTGCGCTGATACACCTCTTCGAAGTCGAGCGTTTCGACGAGATCCGGCGGATCAAGCGCCGACAGATCGATCACTGTCATATCGTCACCTCGAATACAACGTCATCGCCGTTGTACTGCCCGGCGATCCGAAAAGTCACTTTGCCGTCCACGACAGACAGCGCCTTCACGCTATCCAGTGCAATACGCGGCTCCCACCGTCCGATTGCACGCGCGGCTTCGGCCTGTGCCGCCGATATCCATCCGCGCGTGACCGGCAGGTCGACCATCGCAGGGAGATCCGAGCCGTAATCCGGCCGCTGGCGACGGGTTCCCTTGCGCGTGCTCAGAATGTCCGCGATGCTCTGCACCAGATGCTCGACTCCGCCGATCAGTCGGCCCGTGCGGCGACACATACCGACCAGCGCGACCATCACTGCGCCTTCGTCGGAATGCGCTTGAAGCACTCGCGCGATTCGAGATACGCGATGTGCTCGGGCTCTGTCACTTCCGTTTTGCCGGCCAGCACGGCAACGTGCGAGCCGTCCGGAAACACGATCACGCGGCTGCGGAACTCGGTATCGAGGAACACCACAGGCACGGTGGCCGCAGGTTGCAATTCGTTTTTCTTCATTTCAGCTCCAAGGGCCAGGAAACCGTGCCCACGCAGGAAATCAAAATAAACACTGAGTAGTGAGAGAATTGCCTACGGGATGGACGACACTCAAACGATCGACAAAGGCCGATCGAGCTTCAACAATCCGGAAGAAGCGAAGTTTTTTCTCGCAACCGTCAACTGGCTTCTCAATGCTGGATACATCGATTTCACGCAGTTGTCCGGGGGATTTCCCGGTAAAGCAGTTCTCACTGCGAAAGGGCTAGAGGTACTTAAAGCCATGCCCGCGACCCTCAGTACGCAAGAATCGCTTGGCGATTTACTTGTGTCCGGCGTTAAGACGGGCGCAAAAGAAGCTCTTCAGAAAGGCGTCACATACGCGCTATCGGCCGGAGCTGCGTTTGCTTGGCAGAGGATCACTACGTAGGCAAGCTCACCAACTGTCCGTCGCCTTGTTCACGATGACTGTGGCGGCTGACCGACTTACCGGCCGCGACGACGTCCTCGGTATACTCGGCACCGCCCGCGATCTTCATCGCGACACCGCCACCCTCGCCCGGCTTGCCCTGCATGCCGCCGTTGAACGTCAGCAGTTGTTCGGTCGTCGTGTTGCCCGTGAACGTCGAGTCCGGCACGTCCGCTAGCAACTTCGCGCTGCGCAGCATTGCGCCGTCCGCCTTCAGCTCGAACTCCGTACCACCGATGCGGAACACGATCCGACCACCGGCCGGCACCGACAGCACGTATTCGTGGCTCGCATGGTTGTACTGCTCGAATGCGCCGTCCGGGAAGTCGGTCGCGGTCTCATCAGGACTCGACCGCCCCGACCCGCCGTGCTGCTCCGTGTAGTAGCCGGGCGCGACGAACGCACCGGCTAGATCGCCGGACGGTGCCCACAGGGCGACCTCTTCGTCCACGGACGGCGGACGCCAATGCCGAACCTTGCCGGCCGCACCGGCCTGCCATTTGAGCCAGTCGCTTACCCAATCGCCGACACGCACTTTCACGCGCGGCGGGTCGTACGTGATCGCCTCCACGACCGCGGATTGCGTCAGGCACGCCATACGGCGATCCATCTCGCCAAGCTCGAAATCGCTCACACGTCACCCCGCTCCGTGTTCGGCCGGATTCCAGTAGCGGCCTTCGTGCCCCGGCCCGGTCTCCGGATCGACGCCCCACAACACCGCGCGCCCCTTCAGCGGTGGCTCATACGTGTCGCCCAGGTCGAATTCGTGCACCCACTCGACGAGCCAAACGAGATACGTATCCAGTTCAGGCCGGAACGGATCTTCGCCAGCCGACCCGACCTGTTTGCCGGGCGTCATCGGCAGTCCCCACGTCGCCCCGTGCACTGTTTGCAGCACGCGCGCGGACAGCTCCCGCACCTGAACCTCGGCACCGTCGACCAGCGGGTCGACGATCACACGGGCCTGCATGCGCGCGATCAGCGGCACCCGGCCCGTGCCGTCGTCGTGTCCCGGTTCCAGCTCCGCAAGCTCGATCGCGACAAACGGCGTGTCGATCGACTTGCCGATCTTCGGGTACGCGTGGATACGTTCGAGATCCGGCAGGCGCGCACGCAAGCCGGCCTCGATGCCGTCATGGAGTTGTTTCAGGTTATCGAGCACGATTCGCCGCCTTCTGGATTTCGTAATTGACCTCTTGCCGCAGCACCGTCATCAGCCGCGCTTCGCACACGCGGGCAGCGCGTCGAAATGCCGGGTCGCCCGTCTGCGACCATTCGACCGTCACCACTTCGAACGGCGTTCGTGCCTTACCGGTACGTCGGTAGATCGCGCCGTCCGGCTGCGCCTTGGTCTTGCGCCACGCGCCCTCGAACAGCGATTTGCCGGCGCGCATCCCCTTCTTCGTGCGCCGAACTGCACCTAGCCGATGCGCCTCGAGCGGGTTCAGACCGAGCCACACCTTGCCCGCGTCGAGCGACCGCATGAAGAAGTACATCCGCTGCCGCAGGAGCTTCTGCTGAATGCCCGTCGCGCCGCTGACCTCTTTGGCCGTCTGACTCCGAATCCATGCGCCTGTCTTGCGCAGCGTCCGACGCCATGCCGCCTGCATTGCTGCAGGCGGCAGGCCCGTGAGCGCTTCGAGCGCCCCCCGTACGTCGATCTCGACCTTCAGCAGATCCATCGTCACCTCAGAATCAGGATTGTCCAGCCCGTGCCAGTCGGGTGAATCTCGAAGACACGGAACCGCTCGCCACCCGCTTCGACGATGCTGCCCTCACGCACGCGTGCCGCGTCGTCGTCCGTGATGTCGAGGATCGGCGCAACGAGCTGTGTGCGTTGCGTCCCGAGATCCGGGCCAAGCCAAGGCGCCTTGAACATGCCCTGCAGCGGTTTGCCGTCGATCGTGACGTCGTCCGACAGGTCTCGCTTCACGGCCGTGTCGACGTCGGCCATCAGATCCCGGAACGCCATGTCACGCCTTCAGCTTGACGAGCGCCTTCGGGCGCGTGCACAGGTGGATCGGGTTCGACTGCGCCTCGATCTCGACGCCCTTGCCGAAGGGCATCAGTTCCTGCTTTGCGTAGTACGGAATCCCGGTCGTGTTCACCGCTTCGACGTAGTCGGCCGGCGCGAAACGCGTGATGAACAGATCGGACACGCCCTCCGGCACCGCATGCGCTTCGTCGTCCGCGACATACCCGACATCGCCGACGCGACCGCGATAACGTTCGAACGTGCAACCGCCGAAGTCGAACGCGTCGCGCGCATCGCCACGAAGCTGCGCGGCCATCACGGACGCGAGATACGTCTCCTTCACCGACTTCGCGACGATCAGCTTGTTCCAGAACTCGCGCCCGCAGAGCACGCGCACGCCCGTGTACGTCACCGCGCCGAGCGAATCTTCGATCGCGTCCTGCACCTCGACGCATTTCTGACGAATCTCGGTGGTCGCGGTCGACAGCTCGAACGGAATGACCGTCTGCTCGATACCGAAGTACTTCAGCAGGTCGATCAACACCGTCTTGCCGTCCGCGTCGAGCACGGCGCCCTTGATTGCGCCGATGCGGTGGAATTCGTGCGTCGCATCGAGCTGCTTACGCATCTTCGCGAGTCGCCGATTCACGACGGTCTGGAGCGCCTCCAGCTCCGTTTCGGAACCGAACGCACGCAGATTCGCGATTTCGTCGGCCATGATCACCGCACGCTGCGGCAGATGCACCGTGTTGAACGGGATCATGCTGCGCTTGCTGCCTGCGACAACAGCGGCCGGTGCACCGCGCTGGCCAGACGCGACGAGCGACAGCGTGTCGCCGTCGCGCTCGATCTGGATCGTAGTCGTGGTGATGCCGTCCTCTTCGAACAGTCCGAGCGTGCCGATCCGGCCGGGAACATACGGCTGCTCGTTGATCGCAGCACTCAGGGACGACAGCGAAAACGCGTCGTCTTGAAACAGGGCGATATCCGCCATACAACCTCCGACATGAAAATGGATACAAAAAAGGCCACGCGGTCGGCGTGGCCTTGAATGGGGCGTGATGCGATCAGCGGACGATCACGTGTCGCTCGGCGAGATCACCGCGACCGGCTGCATCGAGCCCCGTGAGCAGCCCGCCAGCGACTTCAGCGAGCCGGACGACACCCGTCGCCGGTCGCGGCGCTTCGGACGCCGCCAGCGGCGCGTAGAGCACCGCTGCGGCGACTTCGGAACCGTCGTTCGCGGCGTTGTCGTACGGCGCGTATTCGCCGGTACTGGTCACGCCGAGCACCTGCCCGGCCGGCAACGCCGGACCAGCCTTCACGACGATCCGCTCGCGCGAGATCTGCCCGTTACCCTCCGACACGAGAAATTCAGCCGTCAGAGCGGCCTGTACCTTCCAGTTCGACATGAGTTTTCCCCTCCTCGGGTTGCGTCAAAGTTACTTGCCGCTCTTGCGAGCCGCGTAGATGGACGCCGCACGCGGCGCATTCGCGACCACGGGTGCGTCTTGCGACGCAACCGGGGCAGCACGATGGTTGATCGGCTTCTGCGAGGCCGTCATGCGCTCGAACAGCCGCGCGCGAACCTGATCCGGCGACAGGCCATCCGATACGAAGCCGGCCGTCAGCTCGGTCAGGCTCGCGGCCAGACAGATACCGGCGATGTCCTGCGCGTTGCGGATCGCGGCGTCGACGCTCGCGCGATCCCGCAGGCCGGTCGCCAGCACGATGCCTTCCGCGCAGTGTTCGATGCGCGCGTCGCGGCACGCGGCGTACACATGCGCGGCGAGAACCGACACGTCCGGCCCCGGCGCAGGTGTGGGCGTCGGCACCGGATGAGGCGTCGGATCGGGCGTTACCTCGCCGTCGTCCTCCAGCACAGCGCGGATTTCGGCCGGCACCGCCGCATAGCGTGCGGCGAGCCGTGCCGCGCCCGCATATGCTTCGATCCGGATCGGATCGATAATCGCGTCGCAGAAACCTTGCTCCTTCGCCTGAGCGGCCGTAAGCCACGTCTCGGCATCCATGATTGCGCGGACCTCTCCCTCGGTTCGGCCGCTGCGCTCGACGTAGGCCGCCAACATGCTGTCGGACGTGCTGTCCAGCAGATCGGCGAGCTTGCGCAGATCCTCCGCCTCGCCGGCCGCGACCGTATTCGGGTTGTGGATCATCAGCCGCGCATTCGACGGCATCTCGATCGTGTCGCATGCCATCAGGACCAGCGACGCAGCCGATGCGGCAACACCGTCGACGCGCCCCGTCACCTTGCCGCTATGCCGGCGCACCGCGTTGTAGATAGCGAACGCATCGAACACGTCGCCGCCCATCGAGTTGATCGCGAGGACGATCGACGTCGCTGTCGACGCCACCTCGTCCAGCTTCGTCGCGAATAGTTCCGCGTCGGTGCCCCAGAAACCGATGTCGCCGTAGATCCGGATCTCGACCTCGTTCCCGCCCGCCGCATTCGCTTGCGCGCGGATGTCCCACCACCGCTTCTTCCCTTTCATTCGCCATCCCCGTTAGAAAGATCGCCCGCCCCGTCGACCGGATCGAGCGTGTCATATCGAATCCCGAGCCGGCGCTCACGCGCGAGATCGTCCGCGTTCTCCTGATCGACCTGCTCCGGATCGTCACCGCGCGCGAGCACTGCACCTGTCCGGCTCGCGAGGCCGGACCGGATCTCCATCCGCTTCGCCGTGACGTCCTGCACCGGATGGATGTACGGCCAGCCCTGTGGAACCCACCGGACCCGCAGATAGTCGCGACGGTGTCGGTAGTAATCCGCCATCGGCATCGCGCCCGACAATGCGCAGGCGTCGACCCACCAGCGCCACACCTTCCGGCAAAACTGATGAATGAACACATTCCACTGGATCTGCTCGATCGACCGCCGGAACTCGTTCAAGATCACGCGCAGCACGCGATCGCTCACGTCGCGCAGATCGCCGGTCATGACTTCGTACGGCATGCCGACCGAAGCCGCAGCAGCCATCAGTTGCTGACGCATGAACGGCCCGTAGTCGGTCCCCGCGCCCGGCGGTTCGGCAAACTTGACGTCTTCTCCGGGAGCCAGCTCCTGCATGCTCCCCGGTTCGAGCGATACGACCGGCGAAAAGCCGTCGACGTCGTACTCCATCGCCGCGCCCGTGACCGGATCACCCATCAGGCCCGGCTCGGCAGGCGGCTTCGTGATGAATCCGGCAAAGAGGTTGCTGACCTCCTGACGGAACAGCACCGCGTCGTCGAAGTTGTCCAGCGACTTGAGCCGCAGCAGCACGGTCGACAACTCGGGAACACCGCGCACCTGGCCGGGCCGCAACGCGAGGAACACATGCGCGATCTCGTCGGCCGGCACGCGAACCGTCTGCATGTTGGCCGTCGCAGCACGTCCGTACTCGCCGGGGTGACGCTGCAATAGGTGATACGCAACGCGTCGACCCTCGGCATTGAACTCGACGCCGTTGACGATCTCGCCCCCGCCGGGGACGATCTCATTCTTCTCCATCGGCAGCAGATCGCCTTCGAGCAGCCGGATCTGCATCGGGACCGCCAAGCCCTCGCTCGGACTGCGGAACTGGCGACGAACCAGTACCTCGCCATCACTGAAAAACGCCCGTGCGGCAAGCGTCTGCACGCCCGCCATGTCGAACAGATCGTCCGCGTCGATCTCCTCGCAGCTATCCTCCCAAAGTTGCTTTTGCATCTTGCGCACGGCGTCGTTCGGATGCTGCGGGTGCGCTTGGATGCCGTTGCCGATGGTGTTCGATACGAGCCGTGCGATCGCCGTTTTCGCCCACGGATCGTTGCGGATCGCGTCGCGAGCGCGCGAGCGCAGCAGCGGCAGGTTTTGCACCGCCGCCGCATTCGGTCCCGCGCTCGACGTCCGCCACGACTTCGCCCGCGCGCCCGTCGTGCTCGCCGACTCGTAGGCCGCCGCTTTGAGCCGCGTCGGCACCACGAATCCGCGCCGCGCGAGTGACGGAAAGCCCGCCTTCATCGCACCCCCTTGCCGGCGTGACGAATCCGGACGATCGACGAACGCCCGGCCGCGCCGTTCAGGTCGCGAATGATCTCGGTGCGCGCCTCGCGCAGCTCGCCGATCGAGCGATATTTCACGCGCCGGTCGGCATACTGGACTTCCAGCTCGCCCTTCGCGATTGCAGACTGGATGTTCTGCAAATCCTGCTTTGTGTATGCCATGCCATTCCCTCGTTTAGCGCCGCTTCAGGTACGTCGAGCGACCAACACGACGCCCCTGAATGCGCGAAACCCCGCTCGGAGGCGGGGTTTCGGTGGGTTTTGCTACCTGCGGCGACGGCCGCGGCGTCTCGATAATCTCGGGCACGTCCGGTGGATCGGGCGGCACCTCGGCCGGCAGCGCCGCAGGCAATGCCTCCAGCACCGGGACCGCATCGAACAGGGAGACCTGCGACGCACGATGCTGCTCGACCTGCCAGTGCGCCTCGGTCATCAGGTGCACCTTCACGCTCCGAGCCGCGTGCAGCGCGTACCCTTCGCAGTCCAGTGCCTCGTTACGCGGGCTGATCTTCTTCCACACGCGCTTACCGCCACGCGGCCCCGGCACCTTGACCTCCGCCGTGAGCTGCGACAGGTAGTCGCTGCGCACGCCGCTATACCAGTGCATGCGGCCCGGCCCGTCGCCTTCGAGCTTCAGCCGGTTTTCGAGGATCAGATCCTTCGCGCGGCTCACACCGACCATATACGGCCGCAGCCCGTACTTCGCAGCCTTGCTGTTGTTGCGCGTCGAGTCGATCGACGCCTTCGGTACGCTGAAGATCTCCGCGTCGATGTTGCTACTGCCCTTCGCGGCCATGACGTTGTAACCGGCCTTCTGCGCCGCGCGCACGTACTTGTATACCGCGTCCGACGTCGCTCCGTCTGACGAGTCGATCGACGTTGCGCGTACACGCATCAGCCAGCCGTTCTCATGGCGGTATCCGTGCGACAACAGCATCGTCAACGCGCCCCATACCCCGCCTGTCATCGGGTCTTGCTGCTGCTCCGTCACATTGCCGTAGATCTCGCCCCACACGACGAGCCAGCTTTCCTCGCCGCGTCCCCACGCACGCACGACGACCGCGAGCCGGTCGTGTTGCACGTCGACGCCAAGCGTCAACACCAGACCTCCGAGCGGCACCGTCAGCTCCGCGTATGGCAGCGCACGTTGTGCGAGCACGTCCAGCTCGGGCAGATCGGTCTTGTACTTGTACGCCCGGCCCTGCGAGTTGTTCACGAACGAACGCATCTTCGTATCGTCGCCCTCGCGCAGCGCCTTGTCGGCCGTCAGCCACTTCTTGACCAGCTCGGCCATGTTCGAGCCGGGGAACGGCGACACCAGCTCGTTGATGCGGAAGCCGGCAACGCCGTGAAACGGTGCCGTCGCAACCCATCGCCCGCGACGGACAGCGCGAATACGCGTCGCGTCGTCCCACAACGAGCCGCAATGCGGGCAGGTGTAGCGGGCCGTCTCCGGTTGTGCGCGGCCGTAGACCTCATGTACGACTTCGGCGCCCTCGCTCCACGTGACGTTTTCCCACGCCAGCTCATGCTCCTCGTCACAATCAGGGCACGGCACCAGATACACGCGCTGATCCGATGCCGCGTAAGCCTGCTGGATGCGCGACAGGCCGTCGATGGTCGGCGTGCCGCCCAAGATCATCTTGCGTCGCCGGGCCGAATAGCTCTTGTTCCGTTCCTCCAGCAGCGTGATCGAATCGCCCTGCTCGCGAACGTTCGTATTCGCATCGTCCGGCTCCTCAACCGCAACGACCGGGGCCGGCGTCGACTTCACTTCGTCCGGCGCGTTCGACGTGATGAACTTCAGGAAGCCGCGTGCGAACGTCTTGTGATCCCACAAGTTGTTTTTGTCGCGGGCCGCGTGCACCGGCAATTTCGCCGAGAGGCGAGGCGTCACCTCGACCATCGGCTCGAACTTCTCCAGGTTGAACTTCTTCGCCGTCTTCTCTTTCGGGAACATGACGATCATCGGGCACGGGTCAACGTCGATCCGCTTGCCGATGTAGTTCAGCAGCACGCCATCTGTCCACGCGACCTGCGCCGACTTCATACACACGATCTTCTGCACGGTCGGATCGTCCAGCGCTTCGTGCATGCCGAACACCCACGGCGTGATGTTCGGGTTATACCGGCCGGGACTGGCCGATCCCTTCGCACTCAACCGGCGATGTTTGCGCGCCCAATCCGTCGTCCCGATCCGCTCCGGCGGACGCAGCATCGTCGCGATCCGGCGAATCACCGCGTGGACGGTCTGGGTCGTATTCAGAAAGCTGCTCAAGGCATCCATATATGTGCTCGTTCAACCATTCGACGTCCACCTCGACGCCGTATAGCGTGCGCAGCTCCTGCACCAGCTTGTCGGACAGCGACAGCAGCTCCGTTTGAAATGCGCCGACCATCAGGCCGTACGCCTGTTCGAGCTGCGCCGCGTTGACGAGCTGCCCCTTCTTCTCGGCCAGCGTCAGGAGCTTGATCTCGCGATCGACGATCTCGGTCTTCGCCCGTTCGGCGACGAGATCAATTCCCGTACCACTGGACCGGCCGGCCGCGACCTCGCGCAAATGCCGGATGTACGCGACGCGGATCTCGTCGATCGACGCCACGCGGTAATCGAGCTGGACCTTGTCGACGAACCGCGAAACGGCTGACTGGTCAAGGTCGAGATGGTCAGCGATCTGCTGCTGAGTCGGCATGAATATGACCCCCTATGGAGACTCGCCAGTAGAGAAAAAACGCGGGTGCGAGCCCCCGCGTACAAATCTGCCCGGCGGGTCCCCAGCTAGCTTCGCCGACAGCAGCGAATGTCAGCCCCCGCCGCGGAGTTGGTTGCACCTGCCGTGCGCGCCGGGACATCACTAGATCAGCGACCTTGTGTAAGGCATCGCCGATTCCTAATATTTACGAGGCAGGTCGCCTCACAATTATTTCCAATTGATCTGACGATACGCGGGGATTCAAATGAAAAATACGAAAGTCGCGGCACTTACAGGGGTAATACTCAGCCTGCTCGCTGGATGTTCGACACAGCCACCGGAACAAACCGATCTAGCTAAGGCATGGAGCCAAAAGCTGGCTCCATATGATCTCGTCACAATCTTCCCGCCAAGAACAGGCATCGAGCCGGGTGATCTATATGTGTTCTGTGCCAACCCATCCGACGACGCAAAAGTGGCCAGGTTTGCACCAATCTTTGTTACGTCGCTCGACGGCTTCCAAGAACGCCTAAGCAAATTCTTCACCGGCCGGTTGGAACTACCAGCAAATGCCAGTTTCAATAAGACGGCGCAAATATTTGATATCCCGGACGACGCAAAGGGCATCCGATCCCCTGGCAAGTGGACACGCCTCGGGCTAGCCAGCTTCCCAGAGATCTTCCAGATAGAAGGGTCGACAACAACGGCGGGCGCCTCCGCCCCGACCGGCTTCGCAATATTCGGCTTGGGGGGCCAAAGGAGAAGCTTGCAGACGTACGTCTTGTCGATGCCCGCTGCGGAATGGGTCGGCCTTCCGTGGCTTCAAGCCCAAGAACAGGCAGCCACATCGATCAAGAAACTAACCCCGTTAGAGCGTGCCGGCATCGCAAGTCTGCATCAAAACTTACGGAACAAGTTCGAGAACAATGCATGCGGAAGCGTCAGGCTCGCATACGTCCAAGAGGTTTTCTACGCTCGTCACATGACATTGTCATTCGGCACGAATCGTTCGGCTGCAATTAACGCGCAGGCCCGCCTTTACATCAACCCCAATCAAGCGCGGTACAACGTTCTTCAGGCTGCATCACAACCGGCCGCAAGCGCTCCAGCTCCGGCATCCGCACCAAGCGACGCGAAACAGGCTCAGGCCGTGAACGAAATGAACGCAGCACAAGCGGGGGCCAGCGCCGCAGGCAATTTGGGCGTACCCGGGGGCTCGGTTTCATCGGCTTACGTATCGGACGACGGCATGGCATTCGATTACTCGTTTGTACGCCCCGTAGCGGTAGGCGCGAAGGTCATTGACCTCCGTGTAGATACAAATGACATCGTCGTGAGCTGGAACTCTCCCACGCTCGGCCACCATGACGTCGGAGACGGATATCTATCTCAGTACCACACGTTCCCACCTGGCACTATACTGAAAGATCTCGACAATCCTAAGAAACCTAAGGTCGAGATCGTGCCATCCAAATAGGCATGTACAGCATGATCCCCCATGCATTCGATAAGTAGAACTTCGATCAATGCATGTACAAAAGCCCTGATCGCTTACGCAATCAGGGCTTTCAAAATACGTTTCGTATAGGCGAACGCCCCCACACGACCTAACGGGCTCCACTATGTGTTCTTATGTCCCGAGAGGTTTGCACGACTAACGCGCGGTGCCAGCGAATATCCAGTAACGCGGTAAAGGATGTTCGAAGTTTACGCGATCTGCTCTTGGAATGAAAGATGTTTCATTCTCGCAATTGTCGGCGCATTGTGTCGGACACCGATCCATTCACGTGGTCGAGCAGCGCATGCATGTCATGAAAGCGACGCGACCAGTGGCGGCGGTATTCATCGAGCGGGACGCCGATCGCCTGCGCACGCGCTGGTTCGTCCATCGGACGCTTGCCCGAGCCGGCGCAATCCGGGCAGATGTAGCGGCCGTCTCGCCGCACGATGCCGCGCCCTTCGCATCGCGCGCACTGGTCGTTGATCCACTCGTCAAGCAAACGTAACGCGAAACGTTCAACGATATCGACCTTTGCACGCTCGACTTCATGTCCTGCACGCTGATCGCGCCGCTCGTCGCGCTTCAGGCCCGTGAACCGACTGCGCTTGAAACGACCCGACAAGCGGATCATCTGCGCAAACAGCAACGTCGCTTTTCGGATCGTCGCTGGCTTCGTCTCTCGCCCTGCCTTGATCCGAACCAGCAAGCGACCGAGATCGTTCGCAAAGGCGAGTGCGCCCAAAGTAACTTTAGGATCGGCAATCGGGTCGGTGAACTGACCACGAACGCTCATTGCTACACCTGCCCGCTCCATCAAATCAATCATGACTCTCTCCTATTCGTCCTAATGTCTCAATGTCCCAAGGGAAAAAGGCTTGCAGGGGTGCGCGCCCGCGACATGCGACATGCGCCGCTCACGTCGCGCATGTCGCGCCCCTGCACCCGCGCCCGAGACCGCGCCTTGGGACGTTGGGACATGGGACGTCCGCAGCGCGCCAAGACGGGGTACGTGGCGCGCCTGCCGTGCTGGCACAGCGCGCCACGCAATCACAGCGGGCTGTCGTCATCACCCGCTGCGACCAGTTCGCGCTCCGCTTCCGGCTCTTGCTCTTCCTTCACGTAGTACCAGCCACGCGACCCGGTCGACTCGCGCTTGCGCACCCACCCGAGCGACTTCAACGCCTTGCCGATGCGGCGCTGCTCGGCCAGCGTCCACTTCGACGTGTCGAGCTTCAGAATGTCCGCGAGGATCTCTTCCATCGTCGTGCGCGACACAAATTCCAGAGCTTTGGCGATCTTGTCCTCGTACACGTCGCCTTCGTAGCGCTCCGCCTGCTCGATCTCGAACAGCGGACGCTCATGCTCTTCGACGTGCCAAACGACGCCCGAGCGATACAGGTGCATGGCTTCCGCCCAGAGCTGATCGCGAACGGCCACAATGCCGTCGATGTCGACCAGCCCGCCGACACGAAGCGGCCAGTAACGCCGGTTGCCCGATTCGTCTTTCAGGTACGTGTCGAAGTTGACCGAGCCAGCGAACACGCACTGACGCGGGACGTCCGTCGCCCGCTTGCCGTAGAAGTTGCGGAACCGGTCGACGGCCGTCGCGAAGAAGCTCTTCACGGCCGACGAGTCGGCCTTGTTCAACGAGTCCAGCTCGGCCAGCTCGATCACCCACTTACCGGCCAGCACCGCGTACGTGTCTTTATTGCCGATCTGGATCGGCGTATCGGTGAACCACGGTGCGCCAGCCAGCACCTTCAGCGCCGTCGATTTGCGATGCCCCTGCTTGCCTTCGAGGATCAGGACGTTGTCGACCTTGCAGCCCGGCTCCATCACGCGCGCGACGGCGGCGATCATCCATTTCATGAACGCGAGCCGCACATACTCGCTGTCGGCCACGCGCAGGTAGGTCGATGGCATCGAGCGCACACGCGGCACGCCGTCCCATATCAGCCCTTCGAGGTATTCACGCACGTCATGGAAGTGCTTCTCGTCCGCCACCAACAGAACCGCGTTCATCACGATATCGGTGCGCACCGAGAGGCCGTAGCGCTGCGACAACCAAAGCGCGCAGCGCTGATCGTCCATGTCAGTCCACTCTCCCTTCACGCCTTGCCGGAACGGCGGTGCCTTGCGCTTCATCACGCGGCCACCGAAGTCGTCCTGTTCGATGACGCCCTGCCAAGCTTTGTGATTCGCCAGGATCATGTGCACGTTGCCGAGCGTCGGCAGCAGCGTGCCCTTGTCCGAGCGCGCGAGATCCTGCTCCCATGTGTGCGCGCCGTTCTCTGCCTCGCGGCCATCCCATTCCGGCTGTTTCGCGGCAGCGGATGTCACGGCGGATTTCGTCGGCGTGTCGTCCGCGGTCGGCACCGCAACCGTCGCCGGCCGGATCTCTTCGTTCGCTGGCGCGATGACGCGCAAGATCGCCGCCTGCACCTGCGCCTTGACCGCCTCGAAGCCCTCTTCGACGTGGAGGTCGTTGAAATCGGTCAGCTTGCGCGCGCCGCGATTGGCGAATGCCGGATAGACGACGCTGACGTCGGCGACCATCGCTGCTGCCTCGTACGCGCGCTTCAGGCCCGTGTTCTCGAAGCGCTTACGTCGCAACGGCATCACATCGTTTCCGTAGCTCACCTCGACGTACGGCACACCATTGTCGTCACGACGGCGTGACGCGGCGACCATGTACCACGTGTTCTTCGCCTCGATCCGTACCGGATCAGCACCGAATACCAGCTCACCACTGAAGGCGAACTCGTCGGTGAGCCAGTCGCGCATGCGCTGCACGATCTTCCAGTCGTCGTCGGCGCAGACCAGCACATGCACATCCGGATACGTCGCACGCAGGTAGCGCACGGCCGGGAGGATGCCGCCAGCGTCGAAGCAGACATCGACTGCGAACGCCTCGTCGATCGCCATGCGGATCGATCGCGCGGTCGCGTAGCCTTCGGCGACCAGCACGATCTGATCGTCTGCGCCGACCTCGCCGAGCAGATACGTCGCGCCCTTCTTCTCCATGCCTTTGTTGAAGCGCTTCGCGCCGTCCGGCGTGATCTTCTGCAGACCGACGAGCCGAGCGTCGTCGCCGTACTGATACATCGGCACGAAGATCGTGCCGTCCGCGTCGAAACGCACGCCTTCGGCCGTGATGCGCTTGCGTTCGAGATAGGCAGACTCGCCATGCTCTGCTGCACGGTTCCACTGATCGCGCGCGCGGTTCGCGGCGAGCTTTGCCTGACGCGCATCGCGCTCGGCCTGCTCACGGTCGGCCGCTTCCTGCCGGCGACGCGTCTCCGCGAGCACTTCCTCGCTCATCGGTGCGCCGCTCCATTCGAAGCGCTCCGTGCCGGGATCGTCGCCCGAGAAATGTCCGAACGTGCCGCCATAGCCGATTACCGCGCCCTTGCTGATGATCTCGCGAAGCTGATACCAGTATTTCTTGCGCGGCCCATACCGATGATGTTTGCCGTCCGCGATCGGATGGCCGGCAGGCAGGTCGGGATGCCCCGCAGCACGCAATTGCTGAATAATCTGGTCCAGTGTCGCCATACAAGAATTCCCTCGATCAAAGTTACTTTGGCCGCATGTCGCGGCCAGATCACAATTGGTTGCGCTATGCGCTGTTAGCTCGCACGACGAGCCGCCTCCAGCTCGACGAGACGACGGTCGCGCTCGACCTTGTGAGAAAAGCTTCGCCACGCGGCTCGCCCTGCCGCGTAGCACTGGCGTCCGCTCGGCGAGCGGCTGTACTGCGATGCACCGCGTCGCAACGCGCTACTGATTCCGTTCACGTTCACATGGGTCTCCGGTTATTTGCCGCGCAGTCGACGCCATTCCGCCGACATGAGATCGTCGAACGCGGCAAGGTCCAGCGCGCAGAAACGATCGGTAAGCTGGTCGCGGAACGCGTGACGTTCCGCCTTGGTCGCGAGCGCGGCGCATGCGCGCGCAGCTCGCTCGATGAACAAGCGCACGCGCCCCGTTGCGTTCGCTTCCGCAAGAATCGGAGCAAGGCGATCGGGGAACGTGGCGAGCAATTCGGACAGCAAGCGCCCCGCTTCGGCGGGGGCATACTCGAATTGGGATGCGAGTGTCGTGACAGCGCATGCCAATTGCTGCTCGGGCGAGCAGCAAAGGCCGATATGCTCACGGTCGGGACGACAGCACCCCATACCGGGCTTAAACCGCTCCATGACGACGACGTCGACGCGCGGCGAGGTTGCGAGCAGCGTGAATCAAACGCTGGAACAGACGCTGGCCCTTGCGGCCGGTCGCGATGATCTTCTCGGCGTGTTGGTCGTCGATCCGCTGATCAGCCAGCGCACGCGTCACGTCGTCGGCGACGAGGCCAACATGCGCCTGCAGGTGCAGCGCCGTCGAAACAAGGCGCAGCGTGCCGGGTTCGCTGACGTCGTCAGCGGCATGGTCGTCGACGTGTTCGGCAACCAGCCCGAAGCGTGCGTTCAATGCATGCAGCGCGTCGAGCGCGTACGCCTCGCCCTCTGCCTTTTCCTGCATCCACTCGATCAGCAGCTCGAACATTTCCATCGACAAGCGACTGTCGCCAACACCACGCAAGCGAAGGCGAAGCGATTCTGGCGTGATGTTCTTACCGCGTCGGATGGTGAGGTGATTCGCCGCGTCGGCGACACCGCCGGGCGTGTTGCGAACAGACGTATAGAGGACGTCCAGCCATTCGGTACTGTCGTATCGGCAGGTCATAGCGTTTGAGATCGGAGCGTTTCATCCTGTCGCGACGCGCGAAACGTCACTAGGATTCGAGATGTGCGATCGAAACCGCACCGTTAGCTGTTGCAGACATGCGTTGCGCTTGGCGATGGCCCCGATTGACGGACGAAGGCCCAATCGACCCGACTGTTCAGTTCCTCACATCGCACGGCACCGTGGCAAAGCTGCTCAATTGGAGGGCAGTGTTCAGCCGGCACCCGCCGGCCCGCCTGCTTCCATTGCTGGACCGCCGCGCGAGTCACGCCAAGGTGGTCTGCAAGCGATTGCATAGTCAGCCCGGCCGCTTTGGCGGCCCGATCCAAGGGGTGTTCAACGATGTTGTCCATGAGCTTCCATCATCAGCGCAATGATAGAAATTCTAACATTCAAGAGATAGAAAATATAGCCATACGCGCGCAAGATTTTCTTACCATTGAGCGCATGGACATCGGTGAATGGATAAAGGCCAGCCGCGAAGCTGCCAGCCTCAAGCAAGATGAACTCGCGGAGCGATTGGGGAAGACGCGCGGCAACGTGTCAGCGTGGGAGAACGGCCGTCACGAGCCAAGCTTCGGCCAGATTCTTGAGATCGCACGTATTACCAAACATGCAATTCCCATCCCCGGCGTTGCGGGTACGCCCATTGGGAACGTTGTCCCGGCGAATGTCGGCACGCGTCGCATACCGCTGATCAGCAGCGTGCAAGCCGGCCTGATGAGCGAGGCAATCACTCCGTTTCCACCTGGCGGTGCGTTCGAGTACCTGCTAACCGATCTAGAGCTATCGGATCATGCGTTCGCCCTTGAGGTAGAGGGGGAATCGATGGCACCGGAGTTTATGCCCGGCGATAGAATCATCGTTGAGCCAGCCATTGCACCTAGGCCGGGCGACTATGTCGTCGCTAAGAACGGCAAAGAAGAAGCCACGTTCAAGAAGTACAGGCTTCGTGGCGTGAGTACGACTGGCGCGGAAGTGTTTGAGCTGGTCCCACTGAATTCCGACTATCCAACGATAAATAGCGAACACGAACCCGTTCGGATTATTGGCGTGATGGTTGAACACCGTCGATATCGCCGGCGATAACTCGCTCCTCGCAGTCCCGCTTCGGCGGGATTTTTTTTGCACACCCACTCCTGACTATTGCCTACTCGACCTCAATAGATAGATTTTCTACCGGCAAGGATAGTTTTTCTTGCATATGATTGGATAGAAAATCTATCATCCTCACGTCACCACCTATCGTGAGGAACTGATGAATCGCGAACTTCCTGAACTGCACGCCTCGCAACCCGTCGCTCACCACTGTCAAGCGAGCCGCCTGATCGATTGCCAGCTCTACGACCGTCACGAATGGCTCCGCGACGAGCAAACACCCCGCATTACCCTGTCCGAGCCGGCACGCCAAAGCAACTTTGAAAAATCGAAGATCTTCCGCTGGACGGTCGTCGCCGCCCTGCTGTTTGTCGTCGTGAATGTGTTTCAAGACGATCCGGTCGTCGCCCCAACGACCGCTTACAACGTCACCGTCTAAACCGCCCCGACATTGCCGGGGCGAGCCCGCCCCGGCGTCATGGAGACCACCATGCCGCGCATCAAAGTCAAAGCAGAACCCCTATTCGACGTCGAACGTCGCGACACCCTCTCACTCCGCACTTTCACGCGATACGACCGGAGCGCACGCCGTCCGTCGACACCGCTCCTGATCGGCAAGTACGTTGTCGGACGTCGCCCGCTGCCGGACAGGGTGCATACGGAATATTTGATCCTCGACGGTACCGAGATTGCGCGCAGGCAGATCTCGATTCCGGACGAAGGCAACTGCGCCGACGCAATCAAACGCCTGCGCGACGCCAAGCGCGCAGCGGGTGTCGAGGCGTTGAACGCCATCGATAAAGCGAAGAAGCGTGGCAAGACGCGGACGGCGACACCACGGGAGGTTGCGTAATGGACGACCGCACGCAACAGCTCGACCTGACCGCGCCGATCCCGACAGGGAGCGCGAAGGCCGCAGCGGCCGCTGCGGGCGCAACGTCGGCGGATCTGTGGATGGTCCCGTACGACCAACTTCATTACGACCCGTCCGACAACATCCGCCCCGTTGATCCCGAATGGGTGACGCACCTTACTGCCCTCATCATCGAGAACGGGTACGACAAGGGTTCGCCGCTTCATTGCTACGCGCGAAAGGTTGACGGGAAGGATCTGCTGTACGTGTACAAGGGGCAGCACCGCTACCTTGCGGCCGGCAAAGCAATCGAAACAGGCAAGGACATCGGCAAGATCCCGGTCGTCGTCCGTGACGCAAAGACGGTCAACCGCGCCGAAATAGTGATCGACGGCTATCTCAGCAACAATGGTAAACCGTCGTCGCCGCTGGATCTGGCCGCTGCCGTCGCAGAGCTGCGCGACATTCACGGCATGGCGCTCGCAGCCATCTGCAAGCGCTTGAACGTCACCGATCAAACGATCCGCGACGTCGGCCTGCTCGAGCGGGCACCGGCCGAACTGCATCAGCTCATACGGAACGGCCAATGTACCGGCACACTGGCCATCGAGCAGATCCGCCTGCACGGCGGCGACAAGGCGCTCGAACGCATCGTCGTCGGGATCTCCAAAGCCGCTGAAGCCGGCAAGACGAAGGTAACGAAGAAGTACCTCGAAGCAGCGCCCCTGCTCGATACGCATCCGGACGCGGAACCCTCTCCCGAGCACGTATCCGCAGCCGCAGCCGCAGCCGCCAACAGCGACGCCGCACCGCTCGTCGCGTCAACGGCCGCGGATGTCACGATCGAGACGCAGGCGCCGATGCAGGCTGCGTCGCGCCAAAGCGCCCCCGTCAAGATCAGCGAGAAACAGTCAAAGCAACTTTTGCAGGCCCTGCAGGCTGTACTCCATGACAAAAATTTCGGCCGACTGGCAAAGCCGACGATCGAAGCCGTTCATACCGCGCTGCTGCCGCTCGCCGATCTTCTCGGTCGCCCCTCGCCCGGAAAGGTCTGGCCGGTTTCCGAGCCGGATGCAAATGGCGGCTGCGAGCCTATCGATACGGTATGTGGGCCTGAGCGAACCGGGAGGATCAAGGGCCCACTGGCCTATATTCGCGTCGCGCAACCTGCGCCCGGCGCGTGGATTTACGCGATCGAATACAACACCGGGACCAGCTTCGCGAGCGACCCGCTGAAGGTATCGCCCCAGACGCGCGCGGTATGGACGCGCGTTCAAGCGATTCGTTCCGGCGCAGCGCGGCTTATCGAGACGATCAAATCACCAGTCCATGGGCGAACGAAGGCCGAGCAAGCATCATTTAAGCGCATTCTCGAATGGGCGAACGAGGTCATCGGCATGCCTGATCCCGACATGACTGCCGAATTCTCCGCCGCCACCGCGAAGGGTGAACGCCCCGATTTGTCGGATGTGCTGACGGCCATCGGGCATAAGCAACGGATCGCGTCGAATCGGGCGCTGCTCGACGCCGCATTCCCGACTTACAAGGCGAAGCTCGCTCTTGGCCCTGCGTCCGCATGGCCGTTCCCGACCGGAGCCGCTAATTGAACCCGCGCCCGGCCCTTTCTACCCCACGTCCGCTGCCGCGAAAGCGGGAACACGCGAAGAAGCGCCCGGCTATCGCACTGGCGAGCGTCAACGGCACTTCGATGCAATCGGACAACGACGGGCTGACGCCCGTAAAAACGATCCAGTCAGACGAAGCGCCGCTCGCGCGGCGCAAACCAGTCCAGATGAACGAAGCCTTGGCGGATACCCGCCAAGGCACGCTCGCGCGGCTCGACGCTCTGCGCATCGAAATCCGCGCGTTGATTGTCGATATCTCGCACGCGGCCGACGTCGAGCTACTGGACCTGATGGCCGACGAGATCGGATCGTTCGCTCGCCACAAGGCGGCTCAGGACGCACGCACCTGGGCAGCAACCGCCGGCATCACGCTGGAAACTGGCCTGATGCAACTTGGCCGTGCACTGCCGCAACGTGAGACAGATTCAAAGAACCAAGGATTCGAATTGAAATGATCCCATCACGGAACAATCCGGCCGAAGTGTACGGACTTAAGCCAATCAGGCAAGACAGCAAAGGCCCTCTTTTTAGCAACCTCGATACGCTGACGATGGTTGCGAATTACATCAACGCCGATTCTCACTACTTTCAACGACGACTCAAAGACATGAACACCGATTTCGCGAAGGCTGAATCCACCACGCAAGATGCAATCGCCCTCTTTGAACGCTCGCTGTCCCGCATGATCGAGGCCGAAAAGCAAGTCTCTGAGTCGACAAAAAAAGCGGCGGGGAGTGTTCGGAAGTCGGCAAACGAACTCGGCGACACGATGCAACGTCTCCTGAAAACGGCCGACATTGACCGCCTTGAACGTTATGCCACCGTCCTCGAACGCATGGCAACCGCAATGCAAGCATTGGCGACCTTGGAGATCGACGGCAAGCTCGATCGTATCGTCAGCGCAATTCGATAATGGGGAGCGTTAGCCGATGACAACGCCTCCGAAGCGCGCAGTCCAGTTTCGTCTCGAATTGCAGGCAGACACCGTTGATCACCTTGTCACCGCACTTACCGATCTCGCCGCGCAGATCAGTGCTAACCGGTTGAGCGCGCATGCAATCAGCGGCGGGGCCCTCAGCAGCCACGAATGCTGGCTTGCCGTCGCGGATCACCCGACGCACGCCGAATACATCGAGCAACTGGAGCAATGGCGCGACCGCATCACTGCAGATCGAGGAGGTAACGCGTGAGGACGCTTGACCTGATCGAGTGCGCGGAATTCCTGAAGATTGACCGCACGACGCTGCTCGACATCGTCCATCGCGGCGACATCCTTGGTGCCAAGATCGGCCGAGCATGGGTCTTTCTGGAGGACGACGTCGTGGCCTACCTGCGTGAACAGGTGCAGGCGCAAACGCAGAAGCGGATCGAACAGATCCGCAGCGGATCATCCGTGACGGACGAACGGGTGCACCGAGCCATCACAAAGCAGCTTTCGTCGACCGACCCGCGCCGTCCCGGAAGGAAAGCTCGGCCGCTCCCAAGGCTTCCTGACTTCGAGGGTCAACCGACGCACCAAGCAGCATGAGTCCGAGTTCGGTCGGCCTCATGAGGCCGACCGGCAAGCACACCTTGCAGATGTTATGCACCTAGCCCAAGTCTGCGCAATTCAGCAATGGTTTCAAGCCCCGCCGGCTGCACGACACTGTGAGGTAGTGGATCGTCCTCGAAATAGTACGCAGCGCCGACCACTTCTTCGGGACGAAATCGCGGAACCTTACCAATATGATCAAACTGCGCGAGAAACTCGTCAGTCGACGTGGGTCGGGAAGCCTTCAACGTAGTCAGGATCTTGGCCTGCCATCCGGCGTCCTCTTCCGTGATCGGCCACGAAGCCAAGTCGAGCAAGTCGATGCCATAGTGCTCTAACACGGCTAAGACGAAAGTGGCACATGTCAGCCCTGCCCCAAGTTCCGTCTTGATCAGCTGCTTCGTGTCCCTATCAAAGTACTCGCCACCATCGTAGACGATCGAGTATGGCAGTCTAGTAGAGTTAATAGATTGTAGAGTTACCAATAAGCCGATCAGCGCACTGGCCGTAAATGGGTCAAGAAAATCAGAAATTACATATGCGTAACCCGGATCGATCTGTTTGTATCTGCATGTATTGTGCCATGCGAGATCAAATAAGTGGAGGGCATCCCCATCACCCTTCACTACGAAACCGACGTGCCGTTGTCCCTCAGTGTGCGTCACAGCCTCACCGCAGATCACAATTGCGAGAGACAAATCTTCCGGCAACCGATCGTCTACTTTGTGCAGCGCGATTGTCATACGTCAGTATTATTAGCGATCGAGGCCACGAAGCAATTTCGCTGCATTATGTCCACGACTATCGAGTTCTCGTCGAGCCGAATCCAACAACCCTCGCCATGCCGGCAAATGCTTCCGAGCGGAAAATGACGAACGCAACATAGCTATTATCGAGTATTCAGTCAATTCCCGCACCTCGGCCTCTTTCAGAAGGAGGTTTACCATGGCATAGGATCTTTGACGAAAACTTTGCTCGATAAAATATACGAGATAAAACGACGCCAATTGTGGCCTACCTGCCTTTTCGTAGCTCGCGACCATGCCTTTGGCACGACTCAACTCACAGAACATCGCCGTCTCCGATGACTCCGCGCCGGAGGCATCAATAGTCAGGGCGGAGGACCAAATCGTAACGGCACTTTTCAAGATAGTGCGCGACGACCTCATCCAAACGTCAGAGGCATTCAGAGCAGACAGGTCTTCGACGCTAGTTTTCCAAGTTCGGAGTATGGCACGAGCCGCATCAACCTTCACCGCTTGGCTTACCCATTCATCATCCACATCGGATGTAGTCGATGTGCTTAATACACGCTCATAGCTGTGCGGCACCTCAACGCTTCGTGCAAGATCGACACCAATACGCATCATGGCCCCACTCCTTCCTTCATCATTGCTTCAGCCGAATCTGACAACTCATCGAAAATACTAACGATTTTATCGACAGGAAGCCGACTAGTATGTTCAACGGGGGTACTAAAATCCAATTCAGCCCGACAATACATAAAATCAGACACGCTAGGAACCGGACCCGCCGGAGTTATATTTATCAACTGAAGAGAAAGTGTCGAAAGCTTAATCAGGCGATTTATGACATTGCCTTCGAGATTCTTGGAGTCACGCGGATAATTAACCTGCAAAAACAAATCTTTAACATCAGACTCTTTTGCATTGAAAATTGGCAAATAATCGCCTATGGCCGCATTACCGGCCTTGATAGACTCGACAGGCATTAGGAGCACTGCGCCGAATGCAACGCGGATCCACGGGATCTCGCTTCCCTTCGCTTCTAACCATGTCTTCACCGGCTTCCGAAGCGCCGAAAGAAAGTCGGATGCACCTCCAAGAACGGGCAGCTTGGGGCTACCTGCGTCGACTGCCGAATAGATCCAATCGGCTCGGTTGAAAGCGATTCTCATATCCAACCTGCCCGGCCCGAACGCGCCAGTTTCGGAGTGCTCAAGCACATTGGGTTTCGATGTGACCTGCTCCGGAGCAACGCCTACGGCAGTCTGCCACCAGTCCTCGGCCTTTCCAACTGGTTGCTGACTTATGAACGAAGCCCGTAGCAACTGGACTTCCCACGCACCGATGTCCGGCAAAGCCATGAAATTCTCCTGTTTTTGGCGATTGTACACGGCGCGCCGTGAGTTACATATTTTCCTTTCATGCCCAAGGGCCACCTCCGGCATCGGCTCAATATCACCACAACCTAGCCGCTAGATCGCTTCCCCGCAGGTTCACGTACCGCATCAGCACCTTGGGATTGGTGTGGCCGGTGATCTTCGCGATCTGGATATCGCTCAGTGTGGTCCGCTCGAACAGCCGCGACGTCGCCTCATGGCGCAGATCATGGAACACGAGGTCCGAACAGCCCGCTGCGTCGAAGATCCGCCCGAACTGCGCCGATAGCCGGGACGAGACACGGGCAAGCACCTTGCGCTTCAGCAGTTGCACGCCCTCGGCACGTATCGACGCCTCCATATCGTCGACCCACGGGAACAAGCGGCCGGCATCGAAGGTGAAACCGTTCATTTCAGGATCGCTGCTACTCACGGCGGCGACGTACCTGTCGTACGCGGCGATTGCGATCGTCGTGAGCGGCACCGAGCGCTTGCTGCCGTTCTTCGTCTTCTCAAGGGACACCGTCCGCCGACCAACATCAAACTGGTCGACCTCCAGCGTGTACATTTCCCGCATCCGCATGGCGGACTCGATGCCAAGCTCGAAGAGAAACACCAGCGCCGGCCGATACGGGAGATCAAACGCACGCTCGCGTCCGTTTGGCTTCCCGCCGGCCATCAGTCGTCGAATTTCGGCCTGTTCCGCCTCGCTCGGCCGTCGATCCCGGTGTACGTCCTCTTTCGCGTCAACATCCTGCGCCTCGACCGCGACCCGATCTTCATCGGTGTAGGTGGCATATCGCTTCGGGAGCAGGCGGAGAGGGTTAGTCGGCAACATCGGCGTGCCCGATCTCACCACCCAATCGAAACAGCGAGCCAATGCACCGACGTAGTGTCGGATCGTTGACGGCGAAAGGTGGTCGTGTCGCTTCATGGCGGTCACCCACTGCTCGACCCATTGGTAATCAAGTGTCGCGAGCGACTTTGCCTTGATGGCTGCTCGTCCGAGCAGCGCATTGAGCACCTGGACGTCGGAATCAGGGACCGATACCCGGCGCAGGTACGCTCGAATGGCGTCCCCTGTTGTCGCGATCGCTTCGCGCTGCTCGACCACTTCGTCCGGCACGATGCCGGCGTCCAGCAACTGCTCCAATCGGGCGACGTACGCGTCGCCTTCTTCCTCGGTGTCAAAAGTCAGGGAAAGTGGCTTTGGTAGCAGCTTCGCCCGTTTGATCGTGTATTCCCACGTGCCGGACGGCCGTAGTCGTTTGTTCGCCATGCCTAGATGAACTCGCCTCGATTGCCAACTAGCCGATTGACGGGCGGTTGGCGTCGGTTTTCAGTTGGTTACAGGCGACTTTTTACCACTCTAGGCAACTCTATTACAAGAATGAAAGCGACGCAGAAAAAAGAAAAGCCCTGACGAATCAGGGCTTTATCTCGTTCTACTTGGAGGCGCGAGCCGGAGTCGAACCGGCCTAAACGGCTTTGCAGGCCGCTGCATAACCGCTTTGCTATCGCGCCAAAAGCGGACTGTCCGAATGCCGTGAGGCAAGCGGCAGATTTTTATTCGAGGACCGGAAGTCCATCAAATAAAAAGGGAAGCGTGGCTTCCCCATTACTGGAGCGGGAGACGAGTCTCGAACTCGCGACCTCAACCTTGGCAAGGTTGCGCTCTACCAACTGAGCTACTCCCGCATTGTCCTGCACCTGCAGCGCTTCGCCGACCAACACGCTGCCAGAAAAATCTGGAGCGGGAGACGAGTCTCGAACTCGCGACCTCAACCTTGGCAAGGTTGCGCTCTACCAACTGAGCTACTCCCGCATGTGTCCTGCATCTGCAGCGCTTTGCCGACCAACACGCTGCCAGAAAAAATCTGGAGCGGGAGACGAGTCTCGAACTCGCGACCTCAACCTTGGCAAGGTTGCGCTCTACCAACTGAGCTACTCCCGCGTATTGCTGCGCTACTGCTTCCCCGCCACACACTTAATTCGTCGTGCAGCGGAGAAGCGAGATTATGTCGAAGGCACATTCGTGTGTCAAGAGCTTTTCCAGCCCTTTTTACAAAAACCGCCGCCGAGCAGGCGCGCGCGTCACGCGCCGCCACGCTCGCGAATCTGGGGCCATGCGAGCTTCATGTAGTACAGCATCGACCAGATGGTCAGCACCGCGGCCAGATACATCAGCCACTCGCCCCACACGCGCGTATCGATCGTCACGACGCCGAGCGGCAGCGGCCCGTGGAACAGCAGCATCGGAATCGCGACCATCTGGCACGCGGTCTTGAACTTGCCCAGCTGGTTCACCGCGACGCTCTTCGATGCGCCGATCTGCGCCATCCATTCTCGCAGCGCCGAAATCGCGATCTCGCGACCGACGATCACGAGCGCGATCGCCGCGTCGACCCGCGAAATCTGCACGAGGATCAGCAGCGCGGCCGTCACCATCAGCTTGTCCGCCACCGGGTCGAGAAACGCGCCGAACGACGACGTCTGGTTCCACTTGCGCGCAAGGAAGCCGTCGAACCAGTCGGTCAGCGCGGCGAGAATGAAGATCGCCGCCGCCGCAAGATTGCGGTGCGCGCCGCCCATCACCGTGTCCGGCAGGTAGAACACGCCGACGACGAGCGGAATCAGCACGATCCGTACCCACGTCAGGAAAATCGGGAAATTGAACGGCATGGCATGCGGGACAGTAAAGGATTCGCAATTGTGCCGTGTCGACCGGCCTGCCACAAGAACGCTGGCAACGCCGCCGGCCGCACGGCCGCGTCAGTGGAGCTGCTTGTAGATCTGCTCGGCGAGCGCGTGCGAAATGCCTTCGACGCTCGCCAGTTCCTCGACACTCGCGGCCACCACGCCGCGCAGCCCGCCGAAGCGCGCGAGCAGCCGCTGCCGGCGCTTCGCGCCGACGCCTTCGAGCTCTTCGAGCCGCGACGTCTGACGCGCCTTCGCCCGCTTCGCCCGCATGCCGGTGATCGCGAAGCGGTGCGCCTCGTCGCGGATCTGCGCGACGAGCATCAGCGCGGCGCTCTCCTTGCCGAGTTCGAGCGGCGCGCGGCCGTCCGCGAACACGAGCGTTTCGAGGCCGACCTTGCGCCCCTCGCCTTTCGCAACGCCGACCAGCATCGACGTGTCGAGACCGAGCTCGGTGAATACCTGCCGCGCGATCTCGACCTGGCCCTTGCCGCCGTCGATCAGCACGATGTTCGGCAGCAGGCTCGACGCCTCGGCCTCGCGCGTCGATTCGCCGTCGATGCCGGCCGCTTCGTCGGCGGCCGCCGCCTGCGCGGCCTGCTCGACCATCTTCTCGTAGCGGCGCGTGAGCACCTGCCGCATCGCTGCGTAATCGTCGCCCGGCGTGATGCCCGTGATGTTGTAGCGGCGGTATTCGCTCGACTGCATCTTGTGATGGTGATAGACGACGCACGACGCCTGCGTCGCCTCGCCCATCGTATGGCTGATGTCGAAGCATTCGATCCGCAGCGTCGCGAGATCGTCGCTGTCGTAGCTGAGCGTGTCCGCCAGCGCGCGCGTGCGCGCCTGTTGCGAGCCCTGCTCGGACAGCAGTCGCGCGAGCGCGAGCCGCGCGTTCTGCTCGGCCATCGACAGCCAGGCGCGCCGCTGCCCCTGCGGCTGCCGCACCAGCGACACCTTGTAGCCGGCCTGCTCGGACAGCAGCTCCAGCAGGTCGCGGCTCGCCGGCGCATGGCTGACGACGAGCACGGGCGGCACGCGGTTGCCGAGATAGTGTTGCGCGATGAACGCATCGAGCACCTCGGCCTCGACCGACGCTGCCGCCGCGCCGCGCGCGCTGCCCGCCTCTTCCGCAGGCTGATCCGGCCCCGCATCGACCGGCGAGTCGACCGTCGCACCGGCCGCCTCCGCCGTCTCGGCCTCTTCGCCGAGACCGCCCTCGGCGAGCGTCAGTGCGCTTTCGACATGCGTCGGGAAATACGCCTTGTCGCCGAGGTGCCGGCCGCCGCGCACCATCGCGAGGTTCACGCACACGCGCCCGCCCAGCGCGACGACGGCCAGGATGTCGACGTCGCTGTCGCTGCCGACCTCGATCGCCTGCTGGTGCAGCACCGTCGCGAGCGAGCTCATCTGGTTGCGCACGGCCGCCGCCTGCTCGAATTTCAGCTCGGCCGCGAACGCGTGCATCTTCTGCTCGAGTTCCTTCATCACTTCGGACTGCCGGCCAAGCAGGAACCGCGCGGCGTTCGACACGTCGACCGCGTAATCCTCGTCGGAGATCGCGCCGACGCACGGTGCGGTGCAACGCCCGATCTGATGCAGCAGGCACGGCCGCGTGCGGTTGTTGAAGACCGAGTCCTCGCAGGTCCGCAACTGGAACACGCGCTGCAGGATCTGGATGCTTTCGCGCACGGCCCATGCGCTCGGGAACGGCCCGAAGTACTGGTTCTGCTTGTCGACCGAGCCGCGGTAGTAGGCCATCCGCGGAAAGCGGTGCGCGGTGAGTTTCAGGTACGGATACGACTTGTCGTCGCGAAACAGGATGTTGTAACGCGGCGCGAGCGCCTTGATCAGGTTGTTCTCGAGCAGCAGCGCTTCGGCTTCCGAGCGCGTGACGGTCGTTTCGATGCGCGCGATGCGCGTGACCATCATCGCGATGCGCGGCGACAGTTGCGTCTTCGTGAAATAGCTCGACACGCGCTTTTTCAGGTCGCGCGCCTTGCCGACGTAGAGTACGGCGCCCGCCGTGTCGTAATAGCGATAGACGCCCGGCATGTGCGGCAACTGCGCAAGGATCTTCTTTGGTTCGAACGGAGTATCGGAGGCTTCTGGCGATGTCATGCGTGATCCGGGCGCCTTGTAACGCGGAACGGGTCTATTAGAATCGCCAGTTTAGAGCATTCACCCGTCCGCTTCGATGCCACGCCCCGCCGCTGCCCCCCTCCCCGCCGTCCCGCTCGCGCCGGGCGAACCGATCGCCTGCGACCTCTTCTGCGCGGTGATCGACAATTTCGGCGACATCGGCGTGTGCTGGCGCGTCGCGCGCCAGCTCGCGCACGAGCACGGCTGGCAGGTTCGGCTGTTCGTCGACGACCTGCACACGTTCGCGCGCCTGCTGCCGCAGGTCGATCCCGACGCGGAGCGGCAAACGGTCGACGCGATCGCGATCGAGCACTGGCATGCGGAAGTCGGCGACGCGCTCGACATCGCCGATGTCGTGATCGAGGCATTCGGGTGCGAGCTGCCCGGCCCGTATCTCGCGGCGATGGCGCGGCGCGCACGGCGCCCCGTGTGGATCAACCTCGAATACCTGAGCGCCGAGGACTGGGTCGCCGATTTTCATTTGCGGCCGTCGCCGCATCCGCGCTACCCGCTGCTGAAGACGTTCTTCTTCCCTGGCCTGTCGGCCGGCACCGGCGGCGTGCCGAAGGAGCGCGACCTGGACGCGCGCCGCGCGACCTTCGACGCCGATCCGTCAGCCCGCGCCGCGTGGTGGCAGCACGCGACCGGCGGCCCGCCGCCGGCGCCCGGCACGACGGTCGTCAGCCTGTTCGCCTATGAGAACCCGGCCGTCGACGCACTGCTCGTGCAGTGGCGCGACGGTCCGTCGCCCATCGTCGCCCTCGTCCCGGCCGGGCGCCTGTCGCCCGCCGTCGCGCGTTTTTTCGGGGTCGAAGCGTTCGAGGCGGGAGCGCAGGCGCGCAGCGGCAACCTGAGCGCCCATGGCCTCGCGTTCGTGCCGCAGGCCGACTACGACCCGCTGCTATGGATCGCCGATCTCAATTTCGTGCGCGGCGAGGATTCGTTCGTGCGCGCGCAGTGGGCGCGCAAGCCGTTCGTCTGGCACATCTACCCGCAGGCCGACGACGTGCATCTGCCCAAGCTCGACGCCGCGCTCGCACACCTGTCGGCCGGCCTCGCCGATGCGCCGCGCGCGGCGCTCGAACGGTTCTGGCATGCATGGAACGGTGCCGGCACGCCCGACTGGGCGGATTTCTGGCAACACCGCGCCGCGCTGGACGCCAATGCACTTCGCTGGGCCGATGCGCTCGCGGCCGTCGGCGATCTCGCGGGAAAGCTGGCGGAATACGCAAAATCTCAGTTAAAATAAGCGGTTATCCGACGGCTGACCACGCAAGCGCTCGCGCATGGGCACTTGGCGCCCACCGGAACGCCCCGCCGCTTGCGCCGTCAGCCGTTGCGCAACGCTCAGGCACTTATTTATTTGATTGGATCAGGACAGTTTTTATGAAGACCGCACAGGAACTCCGCGTAGGCAACGTCGTGCAGATCGGCAGCGAAGCATGGGTCATCGCAAAGGCGGAATACAACAAGTCGGGCCGTAACTCGGCCGTCGTCAAGATGAAGATGAAGAACCTGCTGACGAACGCAGGTCAGGAATCGGTCTACAAGGCTGACGACAAGTTCGACGTCGTCGTGCTCGACCGCAAGGAAGTGACGTACTCGTACTTCGCCGATCCGATGTACGTGTTCATGGACGCCGACTACAACCAGTACGAAGTCGAAGCCGAAATGATGGGCGAAGCGCTGAACTATCTCGAAGACGGCATGGCTTGCGAAGTCGTGTTCTACAACGAGAAGGCGATCTCGGTCGAACTGCCGACGATCCTCGTTCGCGAAATCACCTACACGGAACCGGCCGTGAAGGGCGACACGTCGTCGGGCAAGGTGCTGAAGAACGCGAAGCTGGCGACCGGCTTCGAACTGCAAGTGCCGCTGTTCTGCAACACCGGCGACAAGATCGAAATCGATACGCGCACGAACGAATACCGCAGCCGCGCGTAATCGTCGGCGATACCCGCATCGAACAAAGCGCCCTTCGGGGCGCTTTTTGTTTGTCTGGCGTCAACAGCTGCCACAACTCGGCGCCAGAAGCAGCACAAAAGCCACCGGTAAAGATATTCAATTTGTATCATCGGTAACTGTTTTATAGCGCCGGAGAAATAATGCGCGTGACGCGTTCGGTGGGGCATAAAATCAATCTTTAATCCGACATGCGGCTGCGGTCCGCTGGCCGACAGCCCGCCTCTCTTGACTCGACTCGCGTCCACCATGCCACACGCCCTGATTGTCGAAGACGATCCCAACAGCCTGTCAGGCCTCACCGCACTGCTCGCCGCAGACGGCTTCTCGGTCGATACGGCCACGTCGCTCGCCGAAGCGCGCACGGCGCTCGGCCGCTCGATCCCCGACGTCGTGCTCGTCGACCTGAACCTGCCTGATGGCAGCGGCTTCGACCTGCTCCAGCACCTGCCGCAGCAACAACCGAACGGCTCGCTGCCCGTGATCGTGCTGACCGGCAACGCGACGGTCGAGAGCGCCATCGAGGGCCTGCGTCACGGCATCTGGGACTACCTGCTGAAGCCGATCAACATCCCGCGCCTGCGCAGCCTGCTCGCGCGGATTCCCCGCCCGTACGAACTGATCGACGAAGTGCAGTCGCTGCGTGCATCGCTGCGCCATCTCGGCCGCTTCGGCGCGCTCGTCGGCCGCAGCGACGCGATGCAGCACGTGTACGACATGATCGAGCACAACGCCCGCACCGAAACGGCCGTGCTGTTCTCGGGCGAAGCCGGCACCGGCAAGAAGCTGGCCGCGCGCACGCTGCACGAACTGAGCCGGCGCCGCAAGGGGCCGTTCGTCTCGTTCGACTGCCGGATGCTCGCGCAGGCCGGCCGGCACGGCGCGTCGCTCGACAGCGTGCTGTTCGGCCATGAACGCGGCGCATTCGACGGCGCCGAGCGCCGCGAATCGGGCCTGTTCGAGCAGGCCGGCGGCGGCACGCTGTTCCTCGACGAAATCACCGCACTGCCGCTCGTGCTCCAGGAAGCGCTGCTGCACGCGCTCGATTCGCAGAACTTCATGCGGATCGGCGGCACGAGTTCGATCACCAGCGATTTCCGGCTGATCGCGGCCACGCGCCGCCCGGCCCGCGAAGCGGTGGCGAACGGCACGCTGCGCGAGGATCTGTGGCTGCGTCTCGACGCGGCGTCGATCACGATGCCGCCGCTGCGCGAGCGCGACGGCGATGCACTCGCGATCGCGGACGCGCAGATCGACGAACTGAACCGCGAAGCGCGCGCGACCGGCCGCAGCACGACCGACAAGCGCGCGGCGCCGGGCTTCGTGCGCGATTGCCTGTCCTACGAATGGCCGGGCAACGTGCGCGAACTGCAGGAACGCGTGCGTTTCGCGTACGACGCATCGGGCGACTTCATCGAGACGCTCCGTGCCGGCGAGGCCACCTTCTCCGCTGGCGCGGCGCTGAACGGCAGCAGCGTGCAGATCAAGGTCGGCACGCCGCTATCGGACGTCGAGGATCTGCTGATCCGCGCGACGCTCGACGCGGTCGGCGGGACGCGCCACCGTGCGGCGACGCTGCTCGGCATCAGCCCGAAGACGCTGTACAACAAGCTGCAGCGGATGAAGGTGAACTGAGCGGGCGCGCCCGGATTACGGGCGCTGGCCGGATTTGACCGTTAGTTGCGCCCAAGTTCACTCCGGCGACCGCACGATCGGGCTGTCGCAGCCTGTAAAAAAGCCGCGCAACTGCGCGGCTTTTCGTTTGGAAGCGACCGAATCGAAACGGCGCGCTGCGCGCGATCCCAGCCCGCTTACGCCAGCGCGCTCTTCAGCAGCGCCTGCGCCTGCAGATACTCGGGCTGCGCGATCAGCTTGTCCCACTTGAGCGCCTTGCCGCGCGCGCGCATCCGCTTGATGCGCCGCATCGACTCGGCCGAAGCCCGCGCCTTCAATCCGTTCAGCACGACTTCAGCCGCGTCCGGCTGGTTACAGACGAGCACCATGTCGCAACCGGCGGCAAGCGCGGCGTCGGCCGCCTGCGTGAGCGTGCCGCCTTCGCGCGCGGCCTCCATCGACAGGTCGTCGCTGAAGATCGCGCCCGTGAAGCCGAGCTTGCCGCGCAGAATGTCCTGCAGCCACACGCGCGAGAACCCGGCCGGCCGCTTGTCGACCTGCGTGTAGATCACGTGCGCGGGAATCACCGCGGACAGCGACAGCCCGAGCCAGTCGTACGGCGCGACGTCCTGCTCGAGGATCGCGTCGAGCGTGCGGTCGTCGGTCGGCAGCGCGACGTGCGAATCGGCCTCCGCGAAGCCGTGCCCCGGAAAATGCTTGCCGCAGTTCGCCATGCCGGCGAGCGACAGCCCGTGATTCAGGCTCTTCGCGAGCAGCGTGACGACGCGCGGGTCGCGATGGAACGCACGATCGCCGATCACCTTCGAGTGCCCGTAGTCGAGGTCGAGCACGGGCGTGAAACTCATGTCGATCCCGCACGCGCGCAATTCGGCGGCCAGGATGTAGCCGACGGCGGTCGCGACCTTCGTCGCGAGCAGCACGTCGCGATCCCACAGTTCGCCCAGGCGGCGCATCGCGGGCAGCACCGTGAAGCCGTCGGTGCGGAACCGTTGCACGCGCCCGCCTTCGTGATCGACGGCGATCAGGATGTCTTCGCGCACCGCGCGGATCGAGTCGGTCAGCGCGGTCAGTTGCGCGCGATTCTCGAAGTGCCGCGCGAACAGGATCACACCGCCGGTATTCGGATGCGCGAGGCGCCGCGCATCGTCGCGCGACAGGGTCGTGCCGACGACGTCGAGCATGACCGGGCCGGGAGTCGTTTTCATCGAATCGGGAATTCCGTCAGGAGGGGGTTCGGGAAACAGGTGCGGGGGCACGCGCGGCGGCCGTTTCAGCGTCGGTTTCGGCGACCACGAACGACACCGCATAGTCGCGTTCGTCGCTGACCGTCACGCGCGCCGTGATGCCGCGCGCGGCCAGCCACTCGGCCAGCTCGCCCGATGCGACCACGTACGGCTCGCCGCTCGGATGGTTCAGGGTTTGCAGCGCGCGCCACGTCATCGGCCAGTGCATGCCGAGCCCGATCGCCTTCGAGAATGCTTCCTTCGCGGAGAAACGCGTCGCGAGAAACGCGATGCCGCGCGCCTCGGAGCGTGCGCGCCGCGCGTGAAACACGCGCAGTTCGTCGGGGCCGAGCACCTTCTCGGCAAACCGGCCGCCCGTGCGTTCGAGCACGGCCGCGACGCGGCTCACCTGTGCGATGTCGGTACCGATGCCGTAGATCGCCATGTCAGTCTCCGCCCGGGCAACCCGGCGAGACCGGGTCAGGCGTGTCGCACACGGCGTGCGTGGCGCAGCCTCGCATCGTCACCGCGCGCCGCCGTGCAGCGCGGCGACGCGTGCGGCGACCATGATCGCCTTCATCTCGCGCACCGCGTTGTCCCAGCCCGCGAAGATCGCATGCGCGACGATCGCGTGGCCGATGTTCAGCTCGACGATGCCGTCGATCGCGGCGATCTGCTGCACGTTCGTGTAGTGCAGCCCGTGGCCCGCATTGACCTTCAGGCCCAGCCGCGCGCCGGCCTGCACGCCCGCGACGATACGCTCGTATTCGCGCTGCTGCTCCGCTTCGTCGTGCGCTTCGGCGTAGCGGCCCGTATGCAGCTCGATCACCGGCGCGCCGGCTTCGTGCGCGGCGCGAATCTGCGTATCCTCCGGGTCGATGAACAGCGACACGCGTACGCCCGCGTCGGCAAGCTGCTTGCACGCCGCGCGCACGGCCTCGAAGTGGCCGGCCACGTCGAGACCGCCTTCGGTCGTCAGCTCCGCGCGCTTCTCCGGCACGAGGCACGCGTCGTGCGGACGCACTTCGCACGCGATGTCGAGCATCTCGGCCGTCACCGCGCATTCGAGGTTCATGCGCGTCTTCAGCAGCGGGCGCAGTTCGCGCACGTCGGCGTCGACGATGTGACGACGATCCTCGCGCAGGTGCAGCGTGATCGCATCCGCACCGGCCTCTTCGGCGGCGAGCGCCGCGCGGATCGGATCGGGATAGCGCGTGCCGCGCGCGTTGCGCAGCGTCGCCACGTGGTCGATGTTCACGCCAAGGTCGATGGCGGTGGGCGTGGTCAGGAAGAAGCTCATAGGTTTTGCAGGTCGATCAGGATCTGACGCGTGGCGAGCGGCGTGCCGCCGAGATAGGTGTTCAGCAGGAAGCGCATCAGCGTCTTGCTCTGCGCGACCGTCTGGGCTCGATGGTAATCGTCCTGCTCCATGTCGAGCAACGTCTGCCCGGTAATCACCGGCCAGTGCGACGGAACGTCGTCGTCCGCATTGCGCACGCCGCGCTCGGGATCGAACACGTAGCGACGCTCGGGTTCGACCGCGCGGCGGGCCACCGTGCGGTTCAGCGCCATCGCATAGCCGGTCTCGCGCAGCAGCACGCGCTCGAACGAGCGCAGCACCTGCACGGCGGGCTCGCCGTGCGCGAGACGCGTGAGGGTCAGCACGTAATGATTGAACAGCGGCGGCTGCGGATCCTCGCGCGCGCAGAATTTCACGAGCAGTTCGTTCGCGTAGAAACCGCACAACAGCCCGTCGCCGCCGAGCGGCAGCATCCCGCCGACCCACTCGGCGCCCGTCAGCGTGCGCACCTCGGATTTGCCCGACCACGACAGCAGCAGCGGCTGGAAGGTCTGCAATACGCCGCGCAACGCGGAATGCGGGCGTTTCGCGCCCTTCGCGACGAGCGCGAGCCGGCCATGGTCGCGCGTCAGCACGTCGACGATCAGGCTCGTTTCCCGATACGGATAGCTGTGCAGCACGAACGCCGGCTGCTCGGCGACGCGGAAATCGGACGTGCGAGACGTCGCACGCCGCGCCTTGCGCGGCGGTTCGGGCGGTGCCGGCAGCGGCGCGTCGTTCGCGCCGGCCGTCACCGCGTCCTCGGTCGACGTCAGCGCGTCATTCGTACCCATAGGCACGCAGCCCCGCCTCGTTGTCGGCCCAGCCGCTCTTCACCTTCACGAAGGTCTCGAGGTACACGGGGCCGTCGAACAGCTTCTCCATGTCCATCCGCGCCTCGGTGCTGATCTGCTTGAGCTTCTCGCCCTTCTTGCCGATCACCATCGCCTTGTGCGAATCGCGCTCGACGAGGATCGTCGCGAAGATGCGCTTCAGGCGCCCCTCCTCCTCGAACTTGTCGATCAGCACGGTGCTCGTGTACGGCAGCTCGTCGCCGGTCCAGCGGAATACCTTCTCGCGCAGGATTTCGGCCGCGAGAAAGCGCGAGCTGCGGTCGGTCAGCTCGTCCTCGCCGTAGATCGGCTCGCCTTCCGGCAGGTATGGCTTGATCGTGTCCAGCAGGCGCTTGATGTCCTCCGGCTTCTGCGCCGACAGCGGCACGAGCTCGGTGAACTCGCGCAGCCCGCTCACCTTCTGCATGAACGGGAACAGCGTGGCCTTGTCGCTCACGCGGTCGATCTTGTTCGCGATCAGCAGCGTCGGCATGCCGGGCGGGATCAGGTCGAGCACCTTCTGGTCGTCGGGCCCGAAGCGGCCGGCCTCGATCACGAACAGGATCACGTCGACCGACGTCAGCGTCGACGTGACCGCGCGGTTCAGCGAACGATTCAGCGCGGTGCTGTGACGGGTCTGGAAGCCGGGCGTGTCGACGAACACGAATTGCGCGTCGTCGAACGTGTTGATGCCGGTGATGCGGTGACGGGTCGTCTGCGCCTTGCGCGACGTGATGCTGATCTTCTGACCGACGAGTGCGTTCATCAACGTCGACTTGCCGACGTTCGGACGGCCCACGATCGCGATCATGCCGCAACGGAAACCGGTAGGAGCGGGAGTGTTCATATCGTTTGGGAGACAGGTTCGGAAACGGCCGCGCGGCGCGCGGCACGATCGATGGGCAATTCAGTGGTCGGCATCGGCCACGCGCGCCTGCGCGGCAGCCAGGCTCGCGCCGCCGGGCGGCGTTTCGGCGTCGGGCGACGCGGCATCGCGTGCGCGCGCCGGCGTGCGCGCGGCGGAATCGGCGCCCGCGGCAGGTTTGTCGGCCGACGACAATGCCGGATCGGCCGCATGGCCGGCCGGCCTGTCGGCTGGGCGCGGCGCGGCCTCGGCGGGCTTTTCCGCGGCCTTGTCGGCCCGCTCGGCCGGTTTGTCGGCAACCTTGTCGGTCGCCGGCTTCGCCGCCCGTTCGCCCTTGTCCGTTGCCGGCTCGACATGCGCCGCGCGAATCGCGGCCATCGGCGCGACGGCCGGCTCGGCGCCCGCAGCCGGCGCGGTTGCCGCCGGCACCGCGCCGGCCGCCCTGGCCTCGCGCGCCGTCGCACGTTCCTTCCGCTCGGGCGAGCGCAGGTCGAGCGCTTCCTGCACGCCCTTCACGCCCGGCACGATTTCGGGCTCGACATGCTTGGACCCGCGCGCGTTTTTCGAGCGCTTCGGCTTCGCGGTCAGCATCGGCGCGGCCGCCATCACTTCGTCGAGCGCCTTCTTCGCGGCGGCCTGCTCGGCCGCGCGCCGGCTCGCGCCGGAGCCCGCTACCTTCACGTCCAGCTTCGGCACCGTGCACTCGACCTCGAACTGCTGATTGTGCGCCGCACCATGCGTCGCGACGACCGTATAGGTCGGCAGCGCGATCTTGTGCCCCTGCAGGTATTCCTGCAGCAGCGTCTTCGCGTCCTTGCCGAGCGTGCGCGGATCGATGTGGTCGAGAATCGGGATATAGAGGCGCTTGATGACCCCTTGGGCGGCTTCGAAGCCGCCATCGAGGAACACGGCCCCGATGATGGCTTCGAATGCGTCCGCGAGGATCGACGGGCGACGGAACCCGCCGCTGCGCAGCTCGCCCTCGCCCAGCCGCAGGCCGTCCGAGATATTCAGGGCCTGAGCAATTTCGTACAGCGACTGCTGTTTGACGAGGTTGGCGCGTACGCGCGACAGGTCGCCTTCATCCAGCTTGCCGAAACGCTGGAACAAAAGGGCGGCCACCGCGCAATTCAGAACGGAATCGCCGAGAAACTCGAGCCGTTCGTTGTGCGTGGCACTGTGACTGCGATGGGTCAAAGCCTGGCGCAACAATTCCGCATTGCGAAATTCGTAGCGCAGCCGGCTTTCCAACTGGGATGAGGGCATGTGCAGGAGTATAACGCGGGCGCCCGGTCGGGCCGAAACGGCACGGCCGGACACGAAAAGGCGTGACGAGGCGGTGTTACCGCCGGTTCTTAAAGTCGTTCGGCAATACGCGACGCGGCCCGTGCGTCGCGTATTGCGGATGAATCGAATGCGGTCAGTTGAAGGAACCGATGCGCTTCAGGTCGCCGAAGTTCATCCAGATGAAGAACGCGCGGCCGACGATGTTCTGGTCCGGCACGAAACCCCAGTAGCGGCTGTCCGCGCTGTTGTCGCGGTTGTCGCCCATCATGAAGTAGTGACCGGGCGGCACCTTGCAGATCACGCCGCGGCTGTTGTACGTGCAGTTGTCGCGATACGGATAGTCGTATGCGCCCATCACGAACGGCGGCACGGCCGGGTTGTTGAGGATCGCGTTCTTCTTGTTGCCGATCGTCTCCTCGAACTGCTTCGCGTAATTCTGGCGCTCGTCGTCGAAGAAATCGGGCAGCGGCGTTTCCGGCACCGGCTGGCCGTTGATCGTCAGCTGCTTGTCCTGGTACGCGACCGTGTCGCCCGGCAGGCCGATCACGCGCTTGATGTAGTCGACCGACTCGTCCTTCGGATAGCGGAA
This sequence comes from Burkholderia sp. AU17457, assembly GCF_002223255.1. NCBI lineage: Bacteria > Pseudomonadati > Pseudomonadota > Betaproteobacteria > Burkholderiales > Burkholderiaceae > Burkholderia > Burkholderia sp. AU17457. The sequence goes on along the minus strand of NZ_NKFB01000003.1, from coordinate 592,306 downwards.
CACGACGACGTCGCCGCGCGACAGCGGGCTGCCCTGCGTGATCTTCGTATTGGTGACCGGCAGGCGCAGCCCGTACTCGAACTTGTTGACGAGGATGAAGTCGCCGACGAGCAGCGTCGGGACCATCGAGCCCGACGGAATCTTGAACGGCTCGACGATGAACGAACGCACGACGAACACGGCCAGGATCACCGGGAAGAAGCTCGCCGTGTACTCGAGCCACCACGGCTGGCGCAGCTTTTCGTCACGCAGCTTCGAACGCGTCTGCGCCGCGTTTTCGTCCGCGAAACGCTTGTCGATGCGCGACTGCTGGCGATCGAACTCCTCGATCGCCGAATCGGCCGCCTTGCGACGCCGCGGCAGGAACACCAGTTTGTCCAACACCCACGCTACGCCCGTCACGACGACGAGCACAAAAAGAATCAGCGCAAAATTCATAAAAGGATCAGTCCTGTTATTTGTCTTCGACGCGCAAGATCGCGAGGAACGCCTCCTGCGGGATCTCGACCGAACCCACCTGCTTCATGCGTTTCTTACCTTCTTTCTGCTTCTCGAGCAGTTTCTTCTTCCGCGTGATGTCGCCGCCGTAGCACTTCGCGAGCACGTTCTTGCGGAGCGCCTTGATGTTCTCGCGCGCGACGATGTGCGCGCCGATCGCGGCCTGGATCGCCACGTCGTACATCTGGCGCGGGATGATCTCGCGCATCTTCGCGGCGACCTCGCGGCCGCGGTATTGCGACTGCGACCGGTGCACGATGATCGACAGCGCGTCGACCTTGTCGCCGTTGATCAGCATGTCCACCTTCACGACGTCCGACGAACGGTATTCCTTGAACTCGTAATCCATCGACGCGTAGCCGCGCGACACCGACTTCAGGCGATCGAAGAAGTCGAGCACGATCTCGGCCATCGGGATCTCGTACGTGAGTTGCACCTGGCGGCCGTGATACTGCATGTTGATCTGCGAGCCGCGCTTCTGCTCGCACAGCGTGATCACCGAGCCGACGTAATCCTGCGGCATGTACAGGTTCACGGTGACGATCGGCTCGCGAACTTCGGCGATGCGGCCGGGCTCCGGCATCTTCGCCGGGTTCTCGACCATGATCGTCGAGCCGTCGCTCTGCACGACCTCGTAGACGACCGTCGGCGCGGTCGTGATGAGATCCATGTCGAATTCGCGCTCGAGCCGCTCCTGCACGATTTCCATGTGCAGCAGTCCGAGGAAGCCGCAGCGGAAACCGAAGCCGAGCGCCTGCGACACTTCCGGCTCGTACTGCAGCGATGCGTCGTTCAGCTTCAGCTTCTCGAGCGATTCGCGCAGCGCGTCGTACTGGTTCGCCTCGACCGGATACAGCCCCGCGAACACCTGCGGCTTCACTTCCTTGAAGCCCGGCAGCGGCTCGGCGGCGGGCTTGGTCGCGTGCGTGACGGTATCGCCGACCTTCGCGGCCGTCAGTTCCTTGATGCCGGCGATGATGAAGCCCACCTGCCCGGCCGACAGCGACTCGAGATTGCGCGACTTCGGCGTGAACACGCCGACGTGCTCGACCGGATACTGCGCGCCGGTCGCCATCATCTTGATCTTGTCCTTCGGACGCAGCGTGCCGTTGACGATGCGCACGAGCATCACGACGCCGACGTAGTTGTCGAACCACGAATCGATGATCAGCGCCTGCAGCGGCGCGGCCGGATCGCCCTTCGGCGGCGGCACCTTCGCGATCAGCGACTCGAGCACGTCTTCCACGCCGAGGCCCGTCTTCGCGCTGCAGCGCGTGGCGTCGGTCGCGTCGATGCCGATCACGTCCTCGATCTCCTCGATCGCGTTCTCGGGGTTCGCGGCCGGCAGGTCGATCTTGTTCAGCACGGGCACGACCTCGACGCCGAGCTCGATCGCCGTATAGCAGTTCGCGACCGTCTGCGCCTCGACGCCCTGGCTCGCGTCGACGACCAGCAGCGCGCCTTCGCACGCGGACAGCGAACGGCTGACCTCGTACGAAAAGTCGACGTGCCCCGGCGTGTCGATCAGGTTCAGGTTGTAGACCTTGCCGTCGCGTGCACGATAGGACAACGCGGCCGTCTGCGCCTTGATCGTGATGCCGCGCTCGCGCTCGATATCCATCGAGTCGAGCACCTGCGCTTCCATTTCACGGTCGGCGAGGCCACCGCATACCTGGATGATGCGATCCGCGAGTGTCGACTTGCCATGGTCGATGTGCGCGATGATCGAGAAATTGCGAATATGATCCATTCAGTGCCGATCAAGCGAAAAAGGCGCGCTCGACGACTGCGGAGCACGCCTTGTGTAAGTCGGTGAAAAAACGGCTTATTTTAGCCGAAAAGGCTTACGCCGGGCGGGATTTCGGACGCCCGCCCCGCGGGAGCCGGCACGACGCCCGCCGGATCAAACCCCGTATGAAGCGGCACGGGCCCGCGGCAGGCCAGGCTCAACGCCGGGCCGCCAGCGCGCCGCGCACCCGCGCGTCGTCGAACCGGTGGCGGCACACTTCCGCGCCGTCCAGCAGCAGCACCGGCACATCCTCGTCGTAACGCGCGACGAGCGCCGCATCGGTGTCGATGTCGACGTAGTCGACCGCGACGCCGAATTCGGCCGCCACCGGCGCCAGTGCGTCGCGCATGTCGTCGCACAGGTGGCACCAGCCGCGGCCGTAGAGCGTGAACATCGGCCGCGTTACTTCTGGGTCGCGCGCGGCCGCACGGGCACGAACTGCGTGTTGTCGCCACGCCGCACGAGCACCGCGACCGCCTTCTGCGGATCGAGCTGCGCGGTCACGTCGGCGAACTGCTTCGCGTTCGTGATGTCGGTGTCGCCGACGCGCAGCACGATGTCGCCGCGCTGCAGGCCCGCACGGGCGGCCGGACCGTCGACGCCATCGATCTGCACGCCGTTCTTCAGCTTCAGCGTCTTCAGCTGCTCCGCCGTCAGGTCGCTGACCGTCAGGCCGAGCGAATTGGTCTGACGCGGCTTCTGCGGCGCGTTCTTGCGCTGCTCGGCCTTCGCCGTCGACTCGGCCGGCGTTTCCGCGATCGTGATCGGCAGATCGCGTGCCTGGCCCTTGCGCCACACGCTGACCGTCGCCTTCGTGCCGGGCTTCGTGTCGCCGACCATGCGCGGCAGGTCCGACGCCGCATCGACCGGACGGCCGTTGAACTTCAGGATAATGTCGCCCGGCTGGATGCCGGCCTTGTCGGCCGGGCCGCCCGGCTCGACGCTGCTGACGAGCGCGCCTTCGGCCTTCGGCAGCCCGATCGAGTCGGCCACGTCCTTCGTCACCTCGCCGATCGCCACCGCGATCCGGCCCCGGGTGACCTTGCCGGTCGCCTTCAACTGGTCGGCCACGCGCATCGCCTCGTCGATCGGAATCGCGAACGAAATGCCCATGAAGCCGCCGGTCCGGCTGTAGATCTGCGAGTTGATGCCGATCACCTCGCCCTGCATGTTGATCAGCGGGCCGCCCGAGTTGCCGGGGTTCACGGCGACGTCGGTCTGGATGAACGGCAGATAGTCGCCCGTGTTGCGGCTCTTCGAGCTGACGATGCCGGCGGTGACCGTGTTGTCGAGGCCGAACGGCGAACCGATCGCGACGACCCACTCGCCGACGCGCACCTTGTTCGAATCGCCGATCGCGACGACCGGCAGGTTCGACGCCTGGATCTTGACGACCGCGACGTCCGTGCGGTCGTCGACGCCGATCAGCTTCGCCTTGAATTCGCGCTTGTCGGTCAGCGTCACGTAGATGGTGTCCGCATCGTCGACGACGTGCGCATTGGTCATCACGTAACCGTCGGCCGACACGATGAAGCCCGAGCCGACGCCGCGGTTCTGCTCGGTGTCGGGGCCATTGTCCGGCGCCGGCGCGTTCTTCGGGCTGCCGCCGTTGCCGGGCGCCTGCGGCAGCGGAATGCCGAAGAAGCGCCGGAAGAATTCCGACATGTCGCCGTTGTCGAAGCCTGGCGGGAGCACGCCGCGCGGGCCGGGTACCGGCACGTTCGCGGTGGTCCGGATGTTCACGACCGCGGGGCCGACCTTTTCGACGAGGTCGGCGAAATCGGGCAGGCTGGCAGCGGGAGGCGTGACAGCGACAGCGGTTTGCGGGACGAGCGGCAGGCAGGCACACAGCGCCGCCGCCGCGAGCACTTTGCGCAGCGTGAGTTTCGTCATGTCGGGAGCCGTAGCGTTACTTGGAAGCCTTGTATTCTATGGCAGACGCGAACTGCTGCAACGTTGCCGGCGGCACTTCGCCGAGCACGGTGATCCAGTAGTCGCCGCGGCGCTTCACGAGAACGTGCGTCGCGCCGGTGCTGCCCGCGCCTTCCTTGCGCGTATTTTTCTCGGCCGGCTCGATGAAGACCGAGATCGTCGCGAGGCCGTCGGTGAAGACGGCCTGATCGACCGGGATCGGCGGATCGCCCGCATCGCGCGCGGCCATCGGCCGGCGCACTTCACGAATCTTCTGGAAGCCGGCGACGCTCGGCGCAAGCTGCCAGCCCTGCGCTTCCATGTCGACCGTCGCGACCGGCGGGCGCACGACCGTCCAGCCGCTCAGGTTGCGCATGCCGGCTGCGATCGCGGCCTTGTCGCCGCTTGCGCCGCCCGTCTGCACTTGCGAGAACGCGATCTGTTCGAGCACGCGATCGTTCGCGTCGAGCGTCTGCGAACGCAGCAGCAGCCCGGTGCGCGCATCGGCCCACAGCTTGTACGCAAAACGGTACGCATCCTTCGGCACGAGCTCGACGACCTGCGCGTCGATCCCGGCCACGCGGTCCTTGCCGAGCGACTTCGCATCGTAGACGGACATCACGTGCTCGCCGCTCGCGCCGAGCAGCGCGGGGAACGAGTCGCGCGTCTGACGGCGCTCGACCACGCACAGCTTGCGCTCGGGCACGAACGTGTACAGCTCGTCGTTGTGCCGCAGCAGCTTGCGCGGCTTGCCGTCGAGCGTTTCGATCCGCTCGAACTCGCCGTCGCGGGACGAGACGTGCGCGATGCGCGACGACTGCACGTACCCGCCGCGCTGGTAGACGAACGTACCTTCGTAGCTCTGCTGCTGCGCGGCCTGCTGGACGCGGTCGAGCCAGTCCGCGGCGCCCTTGCGGGTCGCGACGGGATCGTCCGGTTGCTGGGCGCTGGCGGGAAGGGAGTGAACGGACAACAGGGCGGCTGCGCAAAGCAGGAGGGCCGGCAGCCGCTTCCATCCGGAGATGGCGTGATTCAACTGCAATGTCCGCATCGGGTTTATTGGCCTGGCGTGGTGGTCACGGCAGCGCGGATCAGCGGCATCGAGCCCGTGACGACGGGCTGCTGCGCGAACTGCTGGTGCGCTTCAAGGTATTGGTCGAGGCTGGCGTCGCGAATGATGTTGACGTCCTGCAGGCCCGGCTGGGCCGATGCCTGCGCAACCGTCACGCGCTGCAGGTTGCCGTTCTGCGGCGAGCCTGCCGATGCGACCTGAACGGCGCCCGGCGCCCCGGCCGTCTGCATTTGCGGGACGACGATCCACGTCAGCGTGGCGGCCGCGGCGGCCACCGCGAACGCGGGCACGACGCGGCGGCGCAGCGCCAGCAGCTTGCGCGCGACCGGCGCGGCCGCCGGTGCCAGCAGATGCGGCTCGCTTTCGAGCGCGGCCGACATGCGCGCGGTGAACGCGACGCTCAGCGCGGGCGGCAGCGCGAGCTCGTCCGAGCGCAGCGCATCGCCGATCAGGTGGTAATGGGCCCACACGGCGCGATCCGCGCGGTCGAGCTCAGCCAGAAACTGCCCGTGGTCCGGGCCATCGAACATTTCGCCGTCGACCAGCGCGGAAAGGCGCTCGCCGCGCGAGCACGCTTGCGATTGCGTATTGACCGACCCCATGATGCTCCCCATCTTGCACACCCCGTCGTGACTTCACGACTCTATCCGTAACTAGACCCCGACCCGCGTCGTTCCGCCCGCCGCGCTTACCAGCGCTTTCCTTCGGGCGTATCGAGCAGCGGACGCAATTTGGCAGCGATTGCTTCGCGCGCGCGGAAGATCCGCGACCGGACCGTCCCGATTGGACAGCCCATCATTTCCGCGATCTCTTCGTAGCTCAGGCCCTCGATCTCGCGCAGCGTGATTGCCTGGCGCAGTTCTTCGGGCAGCAGAGCCATTGCAGCGTTGACCGTCTCGGCAATCTGCTTGCTCATCAACATCGACTCAGGCGTGTTGATATCCCTTAGTTGGTCTGCGTCGGAGAAAGTTTCCGCTTCCTCCGCATCGGCCTCGGTCGAGGTCGGCGCCCGGCGGCCTTGCGTCGCAAGGTAGTTCTTCGCCGTGTTGACGGCAATTCGGTACAACCACGTATAGAACGCCGATTCGCCGCGGAATTGCGGCAGCGCACGATACGCCTTGATGAACGCGTCCTGGGCCACGTCCTCGACCTCGGCGGGATCCCGCACGAGGCGCGAGATCAGCCGAATGATCTTGCGGTGGTATTTGGAGACCAGGAGTTCGAACGCCGCCTTGTCGCCCTTCTGTACGCGTTCGACCAGAGCCTGATCGATTTCTTTTTCACTCACCTGACAAATCCGTTAACTAGGGATGCAACGCGGAGCGTTATTGTAGCGTTCCGGCGCCGGCCGCTGGTTACGGTCGGTAACCACGCCGCCGTCATGCCCGCGCCGCCGCCCCGGCCGTTCTCGCCAGCACCGACAGCGCGCTGAATGACGCGGCATCGAGCGCGTCGGCCGGAATCAGCAGCGGCCGCGCGCGCCGGGCACCCTGCCCGACCGACAGCACCAGCAGCAGGCTGCTCCAGTGCGCATGGCCCGTCACGCGGCCGCGGGCCAGCAAGCGCCCGGTGCGGCCAAACGCCGCAATCTCCCCGAACGCATCGATTTGCAGCTCGGCCGGCAGCCGGCGGGCGCAAGCCCGCGCCGCGCATACGGCCAGCAGCGCCGCCGTCACGGCCGACACGCCTGCGCCGGCGGCAGCGCCCGCGCGCGGCGCCCAGAACAGGTACGCCGATGCGGCAGCCGACGCGACGAACGCGGCCAGCACGAGATACGACACGGCCGAGGCCCGCAACGCAAAGCGCTGCGGACGCCCGGCCGGAGCATCGAATGGACTCGTCAAGCGATTCGCCGTCAGACGCGCTTGAACACCAGCGTGCCGTTGGTCCCGCCGAAGCCGAAGTTGTTCTTCACGGCCACGTCGATCTTCATGTCACGCGCGGTGTTCGCGCAGTAATCGAGATCGCACTCGGGGTCCTGGTTGAAGATGTTGATGGTCGGCGGCGACACGTTGTTGTGCAGCGCCAGCACCGTGAACACCGATTCGAGGCCGCCCGCGCCGCCCAGCAGGTGGCCCGTCATCGACTTCGTCGAGTTCACGACGAGCTTGTACGCGTGCTCGCCGAACGCCGCCTTCACCGCGTCGGACTCGTTCTTGTCGCCCAGCGGCGTGGACGTGCCATGCGCGTTCAGGTACTGGACCTCGTCGGCGTTCATGCCGGCGTCGCGCAGTGCCGCGACCATGCAGCGGCGCGGACCATCCATGTTCGGCGCGGTCATGTGGTACGCGTCGCCCGTCATGCCGAAGCCGGCGACTTCCGCATAGATCTTCGCGCCGCGCGCCTTCGCCGCCTCGTATTCCTCGAGCACCATCACGCCGGAACCCTCGCCGAGCACGAAGCCGTCGCGGTCCTTGTCCCACGGACGCGACGCGGTAGCCGGATCGTCGTTGCGGGTCGACAGCGCGCGTGCTGCCGCGAAACCGCCGATGCCGAGCGGCGACACCGTCGATTCGGCGCCGCCCGCGACCATCACGTCGGCGTCGCCGGCCTGGATCAGGCGCGCGGCGAGGCCGATGGAGTGCAAGCCGGTCGTGCAGGCCGTGACGGCCGCGAGGTTCGGGCCCTTCAGGCCGAACATGATGCTCAGGTGACCCGAGATCATGTTGATGATCGAACCCGGCACGAAGAACGGCGAAATCCGGCGCGCGCCACGATCGACGTAGGTCTGGTGCGTATCTTCGATCATCGGCAGGCCGCCGATGCCGGAACCGACCAGCACGCCGATGCGTTCCGCATTGGCTTCGGTCACTTCCAGCCCGCTGTCCCGGATGGCCTGGACGCCGGCGGCGATGCCGTAATGGATGAACGTATCCATGTTCCGGGCTTCCTTCGCCGGGATGTACTCCTCGGCGCTGAAACCCTTCACTTCGCCCGCGAAATGGCAGGCGAGGTTCGACGCATCGAACTTCGTGACGGTGGCGATACCGGACTTGCCGGCGACGAGATTGGCCCAGCCGTCGGCAACATTATTGCCAACAGGCGAAATCAGCCCCAGGCCTGTAACGACAACACGACGGCGGCTCACGGTAACCTCTTTTCCATTATTGGATGACAAAAACAAAAGCCACAGTGGCCACAGGAACCAGCCCTGCGAGCCCTGTGGCTGTTAGTCCGTCCGGCGCGAAGCCGGCAGGATGGCGCGTCAATCGCGATGATCGCGGCGACGTGGCGGACAAGCGCGAAAGGCGCTTACGCCTTGACGTTTGCGCGAGCGTAGTCGATCGCTTGCTGAACGGTCGTGATCTTCTCTGCTTCTTCGTCCGGGATTTCCATGCCGAACTCGTCTTCCAGAGCCATCACCAGTTCGACCGTGTCGAGCGAATCGGCGCCCAGATCGTTCACGAACGAAGCTTCGTTCTTGATCTCGGCTTCCGCGACGCCCAGTTGCTCAGCGACGATCTTCTTGACACGTTGTTCGATGTTGTCCATTACCCCTCCGAGGGAAAGTTCAGATTTACAAGTGCGCGCATTTTATCAGGTTTGCTGACGGCAAAACGCGCGTTGGCTTGATGGTCGATCAAGCGCCGGTCCGCCTGAAAAACGGGATACGGCGCGGATGGTAAACGAAAACCGTTACGACATGTACATGCCGCCGTTCACGTGCAGCGTCGTGCCGGTGACGTAACCGGCTTGCGGCGATGCGAGGAACGCGACGGCATGGGCGATGTCCTCCGGGCTGCCGAGGCGGCCGAGCGGAATCTGGGTCTTGAGCGCGGCCTGCTGTTCTTCCGGCAGCGTCTTCGTCATGTCGGTGTCGATGAAGCCCGGCGCCACGCAGTTCACCGTGATGCCGCGGCTGCCGATTTCGCGCGCGAGCGCCCGCGTCATGCCTGCCACGCCGGCCTTCGCGGCCGCGTAGTTGACCTGACCCGGATTGCCGGCCGAGCCGACCACCGACGTGATGTTGATGATACGGCCGCCGCGCGCCTTCATCATCGGGCGCAGCACCGCACGCGACAGGCGGAACACCGACTTCAGGTTGGTGTCGATCACCGCGTCCCAGTCCTCGTCCTTCATCCGCATCGCGAGCTGGTCCTGCGTGATGCCCGCGTTGTTGACGAGCACGTTCAGCGCGCCGAATTCCTTCACGGTCGCATCGATCAGCGCCTCGGCGGCGGCCGCGTCGTTGACGTTCAGCACCGCGCCGCGGCCCGTGACGCCCGCTTCCGCGAACGCCGCGGTGATCGCGGCGGCGCCCGATTCGCTCGTCGCCGTGCCGATGACCGTCGCGCCGAGGCGCGCGAGTTCGAGCGCGATCGCCCGGCCGATGCCGCGCGACGCGCCGGTCACGATCGCAACCTGTTTATCGAGAGTCTTGTCCATGAATCGAATATCCGTCTCTTGAGGAAAGGCGCCGCGTCAGGCGGTCACGAGCTTCAGTGCTTCGTCGAGCGAAGCCGGATCGAACACCGACGCGCCGACCAGGTTGCCGTCGATGCGCTTCGTCAGGCCGGCCAGCACCTTGCCCGGCCCGCATTCGATCACGTGCGTGACGCCGGTGCCCGCGATGTGCCGCACGCATTCGACCCAGCGCACCGGACCCGCGGCCTGGCGTACCAGCGCATCCTTGATCGCGGCCGGATCGCCGACCACCGCGACGTCGATGTTGTTGACGACCGGAATCTGCGGCGCCTTCACGTCGACGCTCGCGAGATAGTCGCGCAGCTGGTCCGACGCCGGCTTGAGCAGCGACGAATGGAACGGCGCCGACACTGGCAGCGGCAGCGCGCGCTTCGCACCCTTCGCCTTCGCGATCTCGCACGCCTTTTCGACCGCGGCCTTGCTGCCGGCGATCACGACCTGCGCGGGCGCATTGAAGTTCACCGCTTCGACGACACCCGCTTCCGCGGCTTCGGCGCATACCGCGCGCACCGTGTCGTCGTCGAGACCCAGGATCGCGGCCATGCCGCCCTGGCCGACCGGCACGGCCGTCTGCATCGCCTGCGCACGGAAGCGCACGAGCGGCACCGCGTCCTTGAACGCGAGCGCGCCGGCCGCGACGAGCGCCGTGTATTCGCCCAGGCTGTGGCCGGCGACGATCGACGGCGCCGGGCCGCCTGCCTGCTGCCACGCGCGGTAGCACGCGTACGCGGCGGTCAGCATCACGGGCTGCGTGTTGGTGGTCAGGTTCAGCTCTTCGGCCGGACCTTCGGCGATCAGCTTGCCGAGATCCTGATTGAGCGCATCGGACGCTTCCTGGAGCGTCTCGCGCACGACGGCCAGATCGGCGAATGCGTTGAGCATGCCGATCGCTTGCGAGCCCTGCCCCGGAAAAACGAATGCAAATTTCATATCGTCCCCAATTGAATCGATTCGGACGGCGCGCACGAACGGCGCGCCGACGGGATCCGCGCGCGGCTTGTCGCGCGCCGCGGATCAGAAGCGGAAGACCGACGCGCCCCAGGTGAAGCCGCCGCCGACGCCTTCGATCAGCACGTGCTGGCCACGCTGGATGCGACCGTCGCGCACCGCGGCGTCGAGCGCCAGCGGAATCGACGCGGCCGACGTGTTGCCGTGCTGGTCGACCGTCACGACCATGCGCTCCTGCGGCAGGCCGAGCTTGCGGCAGGTGCTGGTCATGATGCGGATGTTGGCCTGGTGCGGAATCAGCCAGTCGATTTGCTCGGGCGCGAGATTCGCCTTCGCGAGCGCTTCGATCGCGACCTTTTCGAGCACGTTGACCGCGAGCTTGAACACGGCCTGCCCGTCCATGTGCAGGAACGCGCTGCCGTCGATCACGCCGCGATTGACGTTGCCCGGCGTGCACAGGATGTTCGAGTAGCTGCCGTCCGCGTGCAGCGCGCTGCCGAGCACGCCCGGCTCTTCCGATGCGGACAGGATCACCGCGCCCGCGCCGTCGCCGAACAGCACGCAGGTCGTGCGGTCCTTGAAGTCGAGAATGCGCGAGAACGTCTCCGCGCCGACGATCAGCGCGGTGCGGTGCTGGCCGCTGCGGATGAAGCTGTCGGCCGTGGCCATCGCATACGCGAAGCCCGAGCATACGGCCTGCACGTCGAACGCGGCGCCGCCGTTCTTGATGCCGAGCTTGTTCTGCAGCAGGCACGCGGTGCTCGGGAACACGAAATCGGGGGTCGAAGTCGCGACGATGATCAGGTCGATCGACTGCGGATCGACGCCGGCCGCTTCGATCGCACGACGCGACGCCTCGAGCGCGAGATCGCTCGTCGTGACGTCGGGTGCGGCGAAATGGCGCGCATGGATGCCCGTGCGCGCGACGATCCATTCGTCGCTGGTCTCGATGCCTTCCTTCGCAAGACGATCGGTCAACTGCTGGTTCGTGACGCGGTCGGGCGGCAGGTAGCTGCCCGTGCCGAGCACGCGGGAATAGAGAGTCGATTGGGCCATTTATGCTTTAGAGGATTGCGCAGCGGAAGGTTCGGCGTGATGGCCTGCGGCCGGGCTTGCCTGGCCCGCGCCGCCCGCGTCGTGTCCGCCGTCGCCGAGCGACACTGAATTATCCGCCATCGCGCGCGCGAGGCGCTCCAGCACCCCGTTTTTGACGGCATCATACCCGCGTTTGATCGCCCACTCAAACGCGTAGGCGTCGGCCGAACCGTGGCTCTTGATCACGAGGCTCTTCAGCCCCAGCAGCGCCGCGCCGTTGTACTGGCGGTGATCGACGCGCTTCTTGAAACGCATCAGCACCGGCAGCGCGAGCAGCGCCATCAGCTTCGACATCAGCGAACGGCCGAACTCCTCGCGGATGATGTCCGACAGCATCTGCGCGAGCCCTTCGGACGTCTTCAGCGCGACGTTGCCGACGAAGCCGTCGCAGACGATCACGTCGACGGTGCCCTTGTAGATGTCGTTGCCTTCGACGTTACCGCGGAAATTCAGCGTGCTGGCGCGCAGCAGCTCGCCTGCGCGCTTGATCGTCTCGTTGCCCTTGATGACCTCTTCGCCGATGTTCAGGAGGCCGATCGTCGGGCGCTCCTTGCCTTCGAGCGCGGCCACGAGCGCGTGCCCCATCTCCGCGAACTGCAGCAGGTGCTGCGGCTCGCAGTCGACGTTCGCGCCGAGGTCCAGCATCATCGTGTAGCCGGTCGGGTTCGGCAGCGCGAACGCGATCGCGGGCCGCTCGATGCCGGGCAGCGTCTTGAGTACGTAACGGGAAACGGCCATCAGCGCGCCAGTATTGCCGGCGGAGATGCAGGCCTGCGCGGCGCCTTCCTTGACGTGGTTGAGCGCGACGCGCATCGAAGAATCCTTCTTCTTGCGCAGCGCCACTTCGACAGGGTCGTCCATCGCCACGACTTCGGTGGCGGGCACGACGGTCAACGCGGGATCGTCGAGAGCTTTCAGCTTCTTCAGCTGAGCGCGAATCGCGCTTTCGATGCCGACGAGCATCAGGTGCGCATCGGGATGCGCGCGGACGAACTTGACTGCCGCGGGAACGGTCACGGACGGGCCGTGGTCGCCTCCCATGCAATCGATTGTGAGCTTTACGGTCATGGAATGCGACGAATTTCAGGCACAAAAAAGCGGCAGTTGAATGCCGCCTTTTTGTTGAGCCAGGAAAGTGTCAAGCGAACCAGTTGTCACGCGAACGGCGAGCGTAGCGCGCAACGCGTGACTTGACGCTTAGTCGTTCTTCGTCTTGACGACTTTCTTGCCGCGATAGTAGCCGTTCGGGCTGACGTGGTGACGCAGGTGCACTTCACCCGTGCTCGGCTCGACTGCCAGCGGCGCTGCCGTCAGGAAATCGTGCGAACGATGCATGCCGCGCTTCGACGGCGACTTCTTGTTTTGCTGGACTGCCATGACTAACTCCTAAATAATTTTCCGGATTCTAACACAGCCCGATCCGGCGCTTAACTACCCTGGCCCAAAGCCCTTACGCCTTCCCGCGCCACAACTGCTTAGTGTTTCTTGGTGCCGTCACCGTCCTTCTTCAGCGCTTGCAGCGCTGCGAACGGATTCGGCCGTTTGCCTTCGTCCCCGGCTTCGTCGGACTCCTCGTCCGTTTCTTCCGCGGGACCGCTCGCGCCCGACACGAGGCTTTCGTGAACTGCCGGGCAAACCTCGTGCTTGGGCACGAGCGGCAACGAAAGCAGCAATTCCTCTTCGATCAAGTCGACGAGATCGAACTGGCGTGAGCCCACGATCACATCGGCTTCATCGTCGTCGAGCGGAAATTCTTCAGCTTCTTCTTCGGTCGCGACGACCCGGTACGTCATGTCGACGTCGAACGTCTGGTCGTACGGCGTCATGCAGCGCTGGCACGTGAGCCACGCATGGCCGTGCACCGCGAGGCGCAGATACGGCTGCTGCCCGTCGGCGCCGTCGTCCTGCAACTCCTTCTGCGTGAACCCTTCCGCCTGCCACGTGAACACCGTGTCGCGATCTGGCGCGTCCGCCGGCACTTCGTTTAACATGCGCGGCAGCTGCGAGAGGCGCACCGCCCCGGCTGCCTGCCGCCCGCTGCGGGCGAACTCGAACAGGTCGACCGCGTGCGGATCGAGGGCCGCCGCAGGTTTGCCAGAAGAAGTGTTCATGTGCGCTCCTGCCTACAGGCTGACTTGCGGATCCGGCTTGGCACCGCTCGCGTACGGCTCATCGAAGGATGACGTACTTTACTTCCGAAGACCCGGCAGGCGCCACCACAACGAAAGCCTGCCGACGAAAAGCGGGAAAGCATACCTGTTTTACCTTTTGCGGTCAATCACTTAAGCTTGCGTCCGCGCAACGCCGCGCCACACCTCACGACTCACCGATCCAACCGACCATGCCGGATACCGTTTGCCGCCCGCCGCGGCTGATTCTTGCCTCCAGCTCCCGCTACCGCCGCGCGCTCCTCGAGCGCCTTGGCGTGCCGTTCGACGTCGTGTCGCCGGACCTCGACGAAACCCCGCTCGCCGGCGAAACGCCGGCCGCGACCGCGCTGCGGCTTGCCGGCGCGAAGGCGCGGGCCGTGGCCGCGACGATCGACGCGCCGGACGGCGTGCTCGTGATCGGGTCGGACCAGGTCGCGACCTTCGACGGGCATCAGATCGGCAAGCCCGGCACCCACGAGCGCGCGCTCGCGCAACTCGTGTCGATGCAGGGCCGCGAAGTCGAATTCCACAGTGCGCTCTGCCTGTACGACAGCCGCACCGACGACGCGCAGGTCGAGGACATCGTCACGCACGTGCGCTTCCGTTCGCTGCCCGAGGCCGAACTCGACGCCTACCTGCGGGCGGAAACGCCGTACGACGTGGCCGGCAGCGCGAAGTCCGAAGGGCTCGGCATCGCGCTGCTCGACGCGATCGACTCGGACGACCCGACCGCGCTCGTCGGCCTGCCGTTGATCGCCCTCACGCGGATGCTGCGCGCCGCCGATTACCCGCTGTTTGCCACCACCCGAGGAGACCGCGCATGACCGCCGGCACGCTTTATCTCGTCCCGAACACGCTCGGCGAAGGCGACGAATCGATGCTCGCCGCCGTACTGCCCGCCGCCGTGCAGGCGCGCGCCGGCACGCTCGGCTATTACATCGGCGAGAATGCGAAAACGACGCGCGCGTTTCTGAAGAAGATCGGTACGACGCGGCCGATCCAGGAAATCGAGATCAGCGAGCTGAACGTCAATACGCCGGCCGGCGCCATCGACCGGTTGCTCGCGCCCGTGCTGGCCGGTGCGGACGCCGGCCTCGTGTCGGAAGCCGGCTGCCCGGCCGTCGCCGACCCCGGCGCGCTGCTGGTGCGCCGCGCGCACGAGCGAGGCGTGAAGGTCGTGCCGCTCGTCGGGCCGAGTTCGATCCTGCTCGCGCTGATGGCGTCGGGCCTGAACGGCCAGAGCTTCGCGTTCAACGGCTATCTGCCGGTCGATGCGGCCGCGCGCGCGAAACGGCTGCGCGAACTCGAGCAACTGTCGCGCAAGGCGCGCCAGACGCAGATCTTTATCGAAACGCCGTACCGGAATCACGCGATGCTCGACACGCTGGTCGCGACCTGCGCGCCGTCGACGCAGATCTGCGTCGCGGCCGACCTGACCCTCGCAACCGAGACGATCGCGAGTCGCACGGTGGCCGACTGGAAAAAGGCGCCTGCACCGAATCTGCACAAGCGCCCCGCGATCTTCCTGCTGCTGGCGAATTGATGCCGCGAACGGCGATCAGCTCACCAGATGAAAGGCGGGCCGTCGCGGCCCGCCGATCGTCGCCAGCCGTCAGCGCAGGCTGACCGACGCGCCGCCGGCCGTCAGCGCCTTCATCGCGGCGCCCCCGACGGCCGCGCCGAACTTGCGCGCGACGCGATTCGTCAGGCTTTCCTTCACCGTATAGTCCACCAGATCCGGCGCTTTCAGCACGTCGCGCGCGACCGTGTCGGTCGTGCCGTAGCCGTCGGCAAGGCCCAGTTCGACGCTCTTTTCACCCGTCCAGAACAGGCCCGAGAACATGTCGGGCGTCTCGTGCAGCCGCTTGCCGCGGCCATCCTTCACCGCCTTGATGAACTGCGCATGCACCTGGTCGAGCAGTTCCTGCGCGTGCGCGTCCATCTTCGGCGTTTCCGGCGAGAATGGATCGTAGAAGCCCTTGTTTTCGCCCGACGTGTGCAGGCGCCGCTCGACGCCGAGCTTGCCCATCAGCCCGGTGAAGCCGAACCCGTCCATCAGCACGCCGATCGACCCGACGATGCTCGCCTTGTCGACATAGATCTTGTCGGCGGCGGACGCGATGTAATAGCCGCCCGATGCGCACATGTCGGTCACGACGACGTACAGCGGCTTGTCCGGATACTTGCCGCGCAACCGCCGGATCTCGTCGTAGACCATCCCGGCCTGCACCGGGCTGCCGCCCGGGCTGTTGATCCGCAGCACGACGCCGACCGTGCCGTCGTCGTCGAACGCGGCGTCGAGCGCCGTGTTGATGTCGTCGGCGTTGGCGTTGACGCCGGCCGCGATCTCGCCGTCGATCGTCACGAGCGCCGTATGCCGCCCGCTCGCCGAGAACTTCGAATCGCTCGAGAAATCGATCAGCGCGAACGCGAGCAGCACGAACACGCCGAGAAACGCGAAGCGGAAGAAGATTTTCCAGCGCCGTGCCGCACGCTGCTCCTTGACCGCCGCGAGCGCGATCCGCTCGAGCGCCGCGCGCTCCCAGCTGGGTTCACGGCTGTCGGGACGGGAGGAGGAATCCGGGGAATTCGGTTGGTCGGCCATGCAGTAGTGTCGTCAATCGGTCGTGGCGGAAGTGGCGGGATGCAGGTCCGCATCGGGCACCCAGAATACCGCACGGCCGTCGGGCGTGTCGCGCTCGTCGACCTCGACAGGCCGCAGGCGGCCGCCGCGGCACGGGCCGCCGACGCACTTGCCGGTATCCGGCGCGTAGATCGCGCCGTGCGTCGCGCACATCAGATAGAGGCCCGACGACTCGAAGAACTGCCCTTCGGCCCAGTCGAGTTCCATCGGCACGTGCGCGCAGCGGTTCAGGTAGCCGTAGGCGCGGCCGTCGTAGCGCACGAAGAACACGACGGCCTGCTCGCCGCGCAGCGTCGCGTCGACACGCACGCCGGCGCCGCCGTCGGTCAGCGCGTCCGACGCGCATACGCGCACGGCGTCCGGCGCCGCGCTCATGCGTGCTCCCGCAGCCATGCGGCCAGCGCGCCGACGTCCGGCGCGACGAAGCGCGGCGCGAGCGCCGCCAGCGCATCGGCCGTGTGCGCGCCATACGCGACGCCGACGCCGGCCGCGCCGGCGCTCGCGGCCATCTGCAGGTCGTGCGTGGTGTCACCGATCATCACGGTGCGCGACAGGTCCTGCCCCAATTCCCGCGACAATTCGTGCAGCATCGCCGGATGCGGTTTCGAGAACGTTTCGTCCGCACAGCGCGTCGCATCGAACAGGCTCGTCAGCTTCGACTGGTCGAGCACGCGGTTCAGCCCGACCCGCCCCTTGCCGGTCGCGACGGCGAGCAGGTAGCCCGTGTCGCGCAGTTCGGCGAGCAGCTCGCGCACGCCGGCGAACAGTTCGATGCGCTGGTCGTCGAGCAGATAGTGATAGCGGTAGCGTTCGGCCAGCCGCGCATAGTCGGACGGATCGAGGGTCGGGGCCGTAATCTGCAGCGCGTCGCGCAGCCCGAGGCCGATCACGTAGCGGGAAGCTTCGTCGGACGGCGTGGGCAGGCCGAGATCGCGGCATGCCGCCTGGATGCTGTGCGCGATGTGCGCGGTCGAATCCATCAGCGTGCCGTCCCAGTCGAAGACGATCAGGTCAAATTGCTGTCGAGCCATGCGGTTCAGGCGGTATCGCGCAATGCGCTGAGTTGATCGAGGAAGCGCCGGCATTCGGCCGGCAGCGGCGCATCGAACTGCAGCGCCTCGCCGGTCAGCGGGTGAGCGAGCTTCAGACGGTGCGCATGCAGGAACATCCGTTTCAGCGACGGCTGCGCATTCGCGCGCGCCAGCGCCTTGTTCAGTGCGAAATCGCCATACTTGGCGTCGCCGGCGATCGGCAGGCCGAGATGCGCGAGGTGCACCCGGATCTGATGGGTCCGACCCGTTTTGAGTTCCGCTTCGACGAGCACATAGTCGGACCAGCGGTCGACGAGGTTGAACACCGTATGCGACGGCAGCCCGTCGTCCTGCACGCGCACGCGCCGCTCCCCTTCCGGGGTCGAATACTTGAACAGCGGCGCCTTGACCGCGCGGCGCCGGCCCCAGTCGGGCTGCCATTCGCCGTGCGCGCACGCGAAGTAGCGCTTGTCCATCCGGTTCTCGCGGATCTGCTCGTGCAGGGCGACGAGCGCCGTGCGCTTCTTCGCGAGCATCAGGATGCCGGACGTCTCTCGGTCGAGCCGGTGCACCAGTTCGAGGAATTTCGCGCGCGGGCGCGCCTGGCGCATCTGCTCGATCACGCCGAACGCGACGCCGCTGCCGCCGTGAACCGCGACCCCGGCCGGCTTGTCGATCACGAGCATCGCGTCGTCCTCGTACAGCACGTCGAAATTCGCGGGCGGCACGACCGGCGTATCGGCGCGCGCCAGGTCGGCCGCCGCCACGCGCACCGGCGGCACGCGGACGAGGTCGCCCAGCTCGAGGCGGTACTGCGCGTCGATCCGGCCCTTGTTGACGCGCACTTCGCCGCTGCGGAGGATCCGGTAAATATGGCTTTTCGGCACGCCTTTACAGACGCGCAACAGGAAGTTGTCGATGCGCTGACCGGCCGAGTTTTCGTCGATCTCGATCATCGATACCTGGCCGCTTGCGACCGAATTCTGGGATATTTTGCCTAACTCATTCATACTGAATATAATTTTGCCCAGCCTGACGTTGTGGGTGGCCTGTTCGGCCAGCCCCGGCTGAATCGGGCAAGGCGCAAGCGCAAACTGCTATTTTACTTGCGCCGGGGGTCCGCTGCTCGCCCCTAATCAAAGAGAAGCAGCAAGTTGCACGCACGGCGCCGCCCGTCGGCAAGGATCGCGCCCACAGGCGGATTCGGTCGGCAAGGCGCCGCGGTAACGGAAAGTTGGTTGAAAAGAATTTGATCGGCAGCCCGACGGCGCGCAGTGCGTCCGCAGGCTGCCGGTTGCGAAAATTACGGCGTTGCGCCCGATTTGGCCCCGCGAAGCGTGCGGGGCTTGGCGACGTCAAACCAGGGAAGTACACCCCAAGCGGGAAAGTCGGGCTGGATTCGATACTCCCCGCTGCGGCCCAAGCCGCAGCATCTGCCGCCCGTCGGCGCGCGCGACGCATTGCGCGCGCCCGTGGCGATGCCCGGATCAGGCTTAGCGCGCTTTTGCAGCGTGCGGTGTGTGAACGCCGTGCTTTGAAGCCGTATTCGCAGGTGCCCTATGGCCGCCGGCCCCGTCTTTCGGGCCCAAGCGCCTCTTCAGGCAATTCTCCCCGCCAGCATTCCCGCTCCAGCGTGCTCGTGACAACACAACAAGGTGCGGCCTGCCGTCGTTCCCGCCCTCGCGCCTGACAACCGCGAGGCGTCGGCAGCGGAGCCGCCTGGAGTCGTTCATGAAACGCATGCTGTTCAATGCGACGCAGCAGGAGGAGCTGCGCGTCGCCATCGTCGATGGGCAAAAGCTCATCGACATCGACATCGAAACCGCCGGGCGCGAACAGCGCAAAGGCAATATCTACAAAGGTGTCATCACCCGTATCGAGCCGTCGCTCGAAGCGTGTTTCGTCAACTACGGCGAAGACCGCCACGGCTTCCTGCCGTTCAAGGAAGTCGCCCGCCAGTACTTCAAGGACGGCATCGACATGCGCTCCGCGCGCATTCAGGATGCACTGCGCGAAGGCCAGGAGCTGATCGTCCAGGTCGAGAAGGAAGAGCGTGGCAACAAGGGCGCCGCCCTCACCACCTTCATCTCGCTCGCCGGCCGTTACCTCGTGCTGATGCCGAACAATCCGCGCGGCGGCGGCGTGTCGCGCCGGATCGAAGGCGACGAGCGCCAGGAACTGCGCGAAACGATGGCGCAACTGCAGATCCCGGACGGCATGAGCATGATCGCCCGTACCGCGGGCATCGGCCGCAGCGCCGAGGAACTGCAGTGGGACCTGAACTACCTGTTGCAGCTGTGGCGCGCGATCGAAGCGGCGTCGCAAAGCGGCAACGCCGGCCAGCCGATGCTGATCTATCTGGAATCGAGCCTCGTGATCCGCGCGATCCGGGACTATTTCCAGCCCGATATCGGCGAAATCCTGATCGACACGAACGAAATCCACGATCAGGCCCGTGCATTCATGGACATCGTGATGCCGGACAACGTCGCGAAGGTGAAGCGCTACCACGATGACGTGCCGCTGTTCTCGCGCTTCCAGATCGAGCACCAGATCGAAACCGCGTACTCGCGCACGGTGCCGCTGCCGTCCGGCGGCGCGATCGTGATCGACCACACCGAAGCGCTCGTCGCGATCGACGTGAACTCGGCCCGCGCGACCAAGGGCGCGGACATCGAGGAAACGGCCACCCGCACGAACCTCGAAGCGGCCGACGAAGTCGCTCGCCAACTGCGCCTGCGCGACCTCGGCGGCCTGATCGTGATCGATTTCATCGACATGGAATCGGCGAAGAGCCAGCGTGAAGTCGAGCAGCGCCTGAAGGACGCGCTCAAGCACGACCGTGCGCGCGTGCAGATGGGCAAGATCTCCCGCTTCGGCCTGATGGAGCTGTCGCGCCAGCGCCTGCGTCCGGCGCTGTCGGAAGGCAGCCATGTGACGTGCCCGCGCTGCAACGGCACCGGCCACATCCGCGACACCGAATCGTCCGCGCTGCAGGTCCTGCGGATCATTCAGGAAGAAGCGATGAAGGAAAACACCGCGGCGATCCACTGCCAGGTGCCGGTCGAGGTGACCGCCTTCCTGCTCAACGAAAAGCGTCAGGAAATCAACAAGATCGAGTCGCGCTTCAAGGTCGGCATCGTGCTGATCCCGAACAAGCACCTCGATACGCCGCATTACAAGCTCGAGCGCCTGCGTCACGACGACGCGCGCCTCGACGATCCGCGCGCATCCTGGAAGATGGCCGAGGAAGCGGCCCGCGAACTCGAGTCGGAAACCGGCTACAGCAAGCGTGCGGCCGAAGTGAAGCCGAAGCAGGAAGCCGCGGTCAAGGGCATCACGCCCGAGCGTCCGGCCCCGAGCCCGGCGCCGCAGCGTCCGGTCGAACCCGTTGCCACCCCGGCCCCGGCGCCCGTCGCCGCGGCAAGCGGCGGCTTCATCGGCTGGCTGAAGGGCCTGTTCGGCGTGTCGCCGGCACCGGCGCCCGCACCGGTCGCGCCGGCACCGGCGAAGGAGCAGGCCGCCCGTCCGGCTCGCGAGCGCACCGAAAAGACCGAGCAGCGCGGCGGCGATCGCAACCGCAACCGTCGCGGCGGCGCCCAGCAGGCGCAAGGCGGCCGCGACCAGGCAGCCGCAGGCCGTGGCCAGCCGCAACGCCAGGAACGCGAAGGCAAGGAAGTGCGCGAACCGCGTGAAGGCCGTGAGCCGCGCGAGGGTCGTGAGCTGCGTGAAGGTCGCGAGGGCCGCGAAAACCGCGAAGGTCGTGAAAACCGTGAGGGCCGCGAAGGTCGCGAGGGCCGTGGCCCGCGCGAAGGCCGTGAGCCGCGTGAAGGCCGTGAGCCGCGCGAACCGCGCGAAAACCGCGAACCGCGCGAGCGCGTCGAACAGCCGGAAGGCGTCGACGCAGCCGGCCGTGGCGAGCGCCAGGAACGCGGCGAGCGTCGCGAGCGCGGCGAACGCCGCAAGCCGACCCAGCACGCGGCCACGCTCGAGACCGTCACCCGCGGCGAAAACCATCCGGAACCGGAAACCGACAAGGCTGCGGCAGAAGCGCTGCCCGGCGCGGAACTGGCAGCCGATGCGGAAGCCGGCGCACGTGACGGCGAAGAACGCCGCCGTCGCCGTCGCGGCCGCCGCGGCGGTCGTCGCGAGCGCGAGGAAGACGGCGCAATCGACCAGGCCGAGCAAGGCGCCGAAGGCGAAGTCGCCGCGCAAGCCGTGACGCCGGCCGCACCGGTCGCGGCCGAACCGGCCCACACGGCCGCACCGGCAGTCGTCGCGGCCGTGACCACTGCGGCGGCCGTGGAAACCGTCGCCGAGCAGCATGCCGCACCGGCCGCCGTCGAAGCGCAGCCGGCATCGGCACACGCCGAAGCGGCCCCGGCCGCCCCGGTCGAGCCCGTCGTCGCCGTGCAGGCAGCAGAACCGGCACCGGTCGCACCGGCGGTCGCGGAAGCGGGCCCGGCGCCGGTCGAGGTGTCGCCGACCGATGCGTTCGACGTGCCGGCGGCCGCGCCGGCCGCTGTCGAGGCGCCGCAAGCCGCACCGGCCGTCGCGATCGAAGCCGCTCCGGTGGTTGCCGAACCGGCACCGGTCGAAGCAGCGCCTGTCGAGGCAGCACCGGCCGCGGCCGAGGCCGTCGCCGCACCGGCTCCCGCGCCCGCACAACCGGCAGCCGCGCCCGCTTCGGCGAGCCTGGATGTCGTGCTGGAGCAGGCCGGTCTCGTCTGGGTGAACACGGACGCCGACAAGTTCGCGGCCGCGCAGGAAGCCGCATCGCGACTCCCGCGCCCGGCCCGCGTGCCGCGCGAACGCAAGGTGCTGCCGCCGGTCGATACGGCCCCGATGCAGCAGGTCGAAACGACGCACCACTGAACGGCGTATCGCCCGACCAGGAAAAGCCCGCCTCCGGCGGGCTTTTTCACGTCCGCGCTGCGGGTTTCCGCCCACCGGCCCCGCCGGCCGGTTGCGGCTAAAATAGCAGTCTGCTTCGCACTTCTTTCAACATGTCCCGACGCATCATTCCCCTCGCCGACGTCAGCGGGATGCCGGACGTCTCCGGCGTCGCGCATGCCCCCGACGGCACGCTGGCCGACACGTTCGCCCGGCCGTTGCGCGACCTGCGCATTTCGGTGACGGATCGCTGCAACTTCCGTTGCGTGTACTGCATGCCGCGCGCGGTCTTCGACAAGGACTATCCGTTCCTGCCGCACAGCGCGCTGCTCACGCACGAGGAAATCGAGCGCGTGGCGCGGCTCTTCGTCGCGCACGGCGTCGAGAAGATCCGCATCACGGGCGGCGAACCGCTGCTGCGCAAGAACCTCGAATTCCTGATCGAGCGCCTCGCGCGGCTGACGACGCACGCCGGCCGCCCGCTCGACCTGACGCTGACGACCAACGGTTCGCTGCTCGCACGCAAGGCGCGCGCGCTGAAGGACGCCGGGCTCACGCGCGTCACGGTCAGCCTCGATGCGCTCGACGATACGCTGTTCAAGCGCATGAACGATGCCGAATTCGCGAGCGCCGACGTGCTCGACGGCATCTTCGCCGCGCAGGCCGCGGGCCTCACGCCGGTCAAGGTCAACATGGTCGTGAAGCGCGGCACCAACGACAGCGAGATCCTGCCGATGGCCGAGCGTTTTCGCGGCACCGGCGTGATCCTGCGCTTCATCGAATACATGGACGTCGGCACGTCGAACGGCTGGAACATGACCGAGGTGCTGCCGTCGTCGGACGTCGTCGCGCGCATCGCCGAACATTTCCCGCTCGTGCCGCTCGAGGCGCACACGGCGGCCGAGACCGCGCAGCGCTGGGGCTATGCGGACGGCAGCGGCGAGATCGGCGTGATCTCGAGCGTCACTCAAGCCTTCTGCGGCGACTGCACGCGCGCGCGGCTGTCGACCGAGGGCAAGCTGTACCTGTGCCTGTTCGCGTCGACCGGGCACGACCTGCGTGCGCTCGTGCGCGGCGGCGCGACCGATGCCGAGATCGCGACCGCGATCGCCCGCATCTGGCAGGCGCGCACCGACCGCTATTCGCAACTGCGCGGCAGCGCGCTTGCCGACGCCGCGCCCGAGGGCGCCGGCAAGCGCGTCGAAATGTCGTATATCGGCGGCTGACGCACGCCGCTCTTTCCATCTGCGCACGATGCCCGCCCCCGCCTCCCCGTCGATCGCCGGCCTGCTGCTCGCGGGCGGGCGCGCAACCCGCATGGACGGCGTCGACAAGGGCCTGCAACTGCTCGACGGTACGCCGCTCGCGTTGCATGTACTGCGCCGGCTGTCGCCGCAGGTCGACGAGACGCTGATCAGCGCGAATCGCCATGCCGATCGCTATGCCGAACTCGGTGCGCCGTTCGACGCGCGCATCGTCGCGGATGAAACGCCCGACTTCCCCGGGCCGCTCGCGGGCCTGCTCGCCGGCATGCGCGCGGCGCGCGCGCCGCTGCTCGCGTGCTCGCCGTGCGATACGCCCTACCTGCCCGCCGACCTCGTCGCGCGGCTGCATGCGGCGCTCGACGCGCACCAGGCCGACATCGCGATGGCGGTCACCGTCGACGCGCAGCGGATGCGCTCGCCGCAGCCGACGTTCGCGCTGCTGCGCACGTCGCTGGCGGACGACCTGGCCGCCCGGCTCGCGGCAGGCGACCGGAAGGTACGTGCGTGGTACGCACGCCACACGACGGTCGAAGTCGAGTTTCGCGACGAGCGTGCGTTTTACAATGCCAACTCCTGGCAGGAACTCGCCGCGCTGGCCCGCCGCTGACGGTCCCGCGCCGTTCCCGCCCGACGCCCGCCATACGCGAAACCCGCGTCCAGGCACCCTCCTCGCGCCACCGGCCACGAACCCGATACGCCTTGCGGCGCAGTCCGACTGATGATCACGCAATCCTCGCCCGCCTCCCGAACCGCACCCGACCCCGATGCCCCGCTGTCGCTCGCCGACGCGCAGGCACTCGCGTGCCGCTTCGCGGTGCCCGTCGACGCGTGCGATACGGTGGCGCTGCGCGATGCGCTCGATCGCGTGCTCGCGGCCGACGTGAGCGCGCCGTTCGACATTCCCGCGTACGACAACTCGGCGATGGACGGCTATGCGTTCGACGGCGGCGCCGCGGCACGCGCGTCGGCGCAGGGCGAGGTCGAGATGACGGTCGCCGGCACCGCGTTCGCCGGCCATCCGTTCGACGGGGTCGTGGCGGCCGGTGCATGCGTGCGCATCATGACGGGCGCGCCGATGCCGGCCGGATGCGACACGGTGATTCCACAGGAACGCGTGCGCGTCGACGGAGACACGATTCGCTTCGCCGCGCAGGACGTCGCGCGCGGCGCGAACTGCCGCCGGGCCGGCGAGGATCTCGCGCGCGGCGCCTGTGCGCTCGCCGCGGGCCGCATGCTGCGGCCGTCCGATCTAGGCCTGCTCGCGTCGTTCGGCATCGCCGACGTCACGGTGCGCCGACGCGTGCGCGTCGCCGTGTTCTCGACCGGCGACGAGTTGCGCGAGCCCGGCGAACCGCTCGGCCGCGGCGCGCTGTACGACAGCAATCGCGGGATGCTGATCGCGATGCTCGAACGGGTGCACGTGGACGCGATCGATCTCGGCATCGTCCGGGACGACCCGGCCGCGCTCGAAACCGCATTGCGCGACGCCCTCGCCGCGCAGGCCGATGCGGTGATCACGTCGGGCGGCGTGTCGGTCGGCGAAGCCGATTTCACGCGCGACGTGATGGCCCGGCTCGGCGACGTGACGTTCGCGAGCGTCGCGCTGCGGCCGGGCCGGCCGCTCGCGTGCGGCTCGCTCGCCCGCGCGGCCGACGGCGCCGGTCGCGCGCTGTTCTTCGGCTTGCCCGGCAATCCGGTTGCGTCCGCCGTGACGTTCCATGCGATCGTGCGCCCCGCGCTGCTGACGCTGGCCGGCGCGCGGACGCCGCCGCCGGCCATGTACACGGCGCTCAGCACCCAGGCGCTGAAGAAGCGCCCCGGTCGCACCGACTACCTGCGCGGCATCGCAACGCGCGCCGCCGATGGCCAATGGCACGTCGCACCGGCCGGATCGCAAAGCTCCGCGTCGCTGAGCGGTCTCGCGGCCGCCAACTGTTTCATCGTCCTGGGCCACGATTCCGCGGCAGTCGACGCGGGCACCCCGGTCGACATCCTGCCGCTCGACGGCCTGATCTGAATTCCAATCGGTATATTTCTACGGGGGCAATCCGCACATGAAGAAACAAATCTCGTCGATCGCCGCGGGACAGACCGCAAAGGCGCTGATCCTCGTCTACCTGACGTTCAGCGTGCCGATCGTGCTGCTCGGCATTCTCGTCGCGTATATCCGTTACGGGATGGTCGAGTTGAGCACGATCCTGAGCGCGCTGCTGCTGAACGCGATCCTCGGTTTCGTGCTGCTGTGGATCGCGTGCCATGCGTACAACTGGGTCGCGTCGCGCTTCGGGGGCATCGAGATCGTGCTGTCCGATCCGCCGGAGGAAGCGTGAGCGTCACGCCGCTGATCCGCGCGGCCGACCCGCGCGACGTCGGCGCGATCCTCGCGCTGATGCGCGAGCTGGCCGAGTTCGAGAAGCTCACGGACCTGTTCGTCGCGACCGAATCCGATCTCGCGGACGCGCTGTTCGGCGAGCACCCGGCTGCCGAAGCGCTGGTGGCCGAACGCGACGGCGCGATCGTCGCGTACGCGCTGTTCTTCCACAACTATTCGACGTTCCTCGGCCGCCGCGGACTCTATCTCGAGGATCTGTACGTGCAGCCGTCGCAGCGCGGCACGGGCCTGGGCACCGCGATGCTGCGTCATCTCGCGGCTGTCGCCGTCGAGCGCCGTTGCGGGCGCTTCGAATGGTCGGCCCTCGACTGGAACCAGCCGGCGATCGACTTCTACGAGAAGATGGGCGCGACCGTGCTGCCGGAGTGGCGCATCGTGCGCGTGACGGGCGACGCGCTGGACACGCTCGCCGCGCATTGAGCGCGAGCCGGCCGCGCCGGCCGTCGCTGCAAATGAAAACGGGCGCCGCGGCGCCCGTTTTTTCGTCCGGCGGTTGCCGGCAACGCGCGTCACGCGTCGTCCGCATCGGCGCCTTCGGCCTCTTCCGCGCCGAGCAACCCGGCCGCCGTGTCGCCCGGCAACGCCTCGACCTGCTTCAGCTTGCGGTTCATCACACGCGTGCGCTGCTCGGCGGACTCGATCGAGCGCGTGACCGTTTCGAGCTGCGCCTTCGTGCGCGCGAGCACGTCGCCGAACTTGCCGAACTCCGTCTTGACCGCGCCGAGCACCTGCCAGACCTCGCTGGAACGCTGCTCGATCGCGAGCGTGCGGAACCCCATCTGCAGGCTGTTGAGCAGTGCGGTGAGCGTGGTCGGCCCCGCGACCGTGACGCGATAGTCGCGCTGCAGCAGGTCGGTCAGCCCCGGGCGGCGCAGGATCTCCGCATAGAGCCCTTCGGTCGGCAGGAACAGCAGCGCGAAGTCGGTCGTGTACGGCGGCGCGACGTACTTCTCGGCGATCGTGCGCGCTTCCATCCGCACCCGCGCCTCCAGCGCACGCGCCGCCTCCTCGACGGCCACCGCGTCGGCACGTTCCTGCGCGTCGATCAGCCGCTCGTAGTCTTCGCGCGGGAATTTCGCGTCGATCGGCAGCCATACCGGCGACGCGTCGCGCGTGCCGGCGTCGCGACCCGGCAGCCGGATCGCGAATTCGACGCGCTCGGTACGCTTCGGCACCGTCGCGACGTTCTTCGCGTACTGGTCGGGCGTCAGCATCTGCTCGAGCAGCGCCTCGAGCTGCACCTCGCCCCAGGTGCCGCGCGTCTTCACGTTGGTCAGCACCTTCTTCAGATCGCCGACGCCGGCCGCGAGCGTCTGCATCTCGCCGAGCCCGCGATGCACCTGTTCGAGCCGATCCGATACGAGCTTGAACGATTCGCCGAGCCGCTGCTCGAGCGTCGCGTGCAGCTTCTCGTCGACGGTGCGGCGCATCTCCTCGAGCTTCGCCGCGTTATTCGTCTCGATTTCCTTCAGCCGCTGTTCGAGCGTCGCACGCACTTCGCCGATCCGACGGTCGTTCGCCTCGGTCAGTTGCGTGAGCTGCCGGTTCAGCGTGTCGCCGAACAGCCGCAGCGCGCCCGCCTGTTCCTCGCGCGCCTGTTGAGCCTGGCGCTGCACGCTTTCGCGCATCGCATCGAACTGCTGCGCGTTGCCGGCGACGAGCTTGCCGAGCTGCTGCGCGAACCCCTCGATCTGGTTGTTCTGCACGGTCGCCACGCTGGTCAGTTGCGCGGCGAGCGTTTGCTGCAACTGGGCGAAGCTGCCGGCCAGCTCGGTACGCGAGCCGCGTGCGTTCTCGACGATCTCGCCGCGCAATTCGCGTTCGAGCCGCTCGACCGCGCGCGCCTGCGCATGCGCGGCGTCCTCGATCTGGTCGCCGAGCACGGCCGCGTCGTCGTGGCGGCCGCCGCCGCGCACGAGCGCGACGATCGCCACCGCGAGCGCGACGGCCAGCACGACGACCGCCGCAAGCAACAACGTCGTCGTCATGCGCGCGGCTTCCCGATCACGTCAGGGTTGATCGGATTCGGCGGCTGCCCCGCACGCGGCCCCTCGCCCAGCGCGGCGATCAGGTTGTCGGCGGCGAGATTGGCCATCGCGCGGCGCGTCTTTTCGGTCGCGCTCGCGATATGCGGCGTCAGCACGACGTTCGGCACCTCGAGCAGCGCCGGATGCACGCTCGGCTCGCCCTCGAAGACGTCGAGGCCGGCCGCGGCGATCGTCCCGTCGCGCAGCGCGGCGGCCAGCGCCGCATCGTCGACGATCCCGCCGCGCGCGATGTTGGTCAGCGTCGCCGTGGGTTTCATCTTCGCGAGCTCGGCCGCGCCGATCGTGTGATGGTTCTCCTTCGTGTACGGCAGCACGAGCACGACATGATCGGCTCGCGCGAGCAGCGCGTCCTTCGACACGTATTCGGCATTCAGCTCGGCTTCGATCTCGGGCGCGACCCGCGACCGGTTGTGATAGATCACCTGCATTCCGAAGCCGCGCGCGCGGCGCGCGAGCGCCTGGCCGATACGGCCCATCCCGATCACGCCGAGCGTCGAGCCGTAGATGTCGCTGCCGAGGAAGCCGTCGTACGCCCACTTCCGCCAGTGACCGGCGCGCAGCCAGTGTTCGGATTCGGCGATCCGGCGCGCGGCGGCCATCATCAGCGCCCAGCCGAAATCGGCGGTCGACTCGTTCAGCACGTCGGGCGTGTTGGTGCCGAGCACGTTCGCCGCGTTGAATGCGGCCATGTCGAAGTTGTTGTAGCCGACCGCCATGTTCGCCACCACCCGCAGGCGCGGCGCCGCCGCGAGCGTGGCCGCGCCGATCGGGTCGCCGGCCGTCAGCGCGCCGTCCTTGTCGGCCAGGCGCGCGGCGAGCGCATCGGGCGCGAGCGCGTCGCCGTCGTTCCAGTCGACGTCGAAATACTGCTTGAGCCGTTCGATCACGTCCGGAAAGATCGGACGCGCGACCAGGATCTTCTGCATCGCCATCTCCGCATGCCGCGGACGGATCGCGGCGCGCGATGCGCCACCGGAACCGCCCGCTCGGGGTTGAAAAACGTCAGCTTACGCCGGGAAGAAAAGCCAGGACGTCAGCAGGAATACCGGTATCAGCACGACGAGCGCCCAGCCGAGGTACGCGAAGAAGCTCGGCATCTTCACGCCGCGCGATTCGGCGATCGCCTTCACCATGAAGTTCGGCGCGTTGCCGATATAGCTGTTCGCGCCCATGAACACCGCGCCGGCGGAAATCGCGGCGAGCGTCGACGCGCCGGTCGTCATCAGCGTCTGTGCATCGCCGCCCGCGAGGTTGAAGAACACCAGGTAGGTCGGCGCGTTGTCGAGGAACGACGACAGGATGCCCGTCGCCCAGAAGTACATCGCGTCGATCGGCTTGCCGTCGGGCCCCGTGACGAGATGGACGATCTGCGCGAACGCGCCGTCCGCGCCCGCGCGCAAGATCACGATCACGGGCGCGATCGTCACGAAGATGCCCGCGAACAGCTTCGCGACCTCCTCGATCGGCGCCCAGTTGAACGCGTTGCCCTCGCGCGCGGAACGCGGCGTCAGCGCGAGCGACGCGAGCGTCACGACCACGAGCGCGACGTCGCGCACGAGATTCTGCAGCGCGACGTGCGTGCCCCACACGTCGAACGAGATGCCCGGCTTCCACACGCCGCTCATCAGCACGAGCGCGATCACGGCCGCCAGCAGCACGAAGTTGATCTTGCCGTCGATCGACAGCGCCGCGCCGTCGGGCGTCGGATCGAGCGCGGCCGGCCGCTCCTCGTCGCCCTTCCGGTAGAAGTACGTATCGAGCGCAAAGAACAACGTCAGCAGCACCACGCAGATGAACAGCATCGGCAGCGCGAGATGGGTGGTCGTCCAGAAGAAGCTCACGCCGTTCAGGAAGCCGAGGAATAACGGCGGATCGCCGAGCGGCGACAGCGAGCCGCCCGCGTTCGCGACGAGGAAGATGAAGAAGATCACGACGTGCACGACATGCTTGCGGTTGTCGTTGGCGCGCAGCAGCGGCCGGATCAGCAGCATCGCGGCGCCCGTCGTGCCCATCACGCTCGCGAGCAGCGTGCCGAGCGCGAGGATCGCGGTATTCAGCTTCGGCGAACCATGCAGGTTGCCGTTTACGCAGATGCCGCCCGCGACCGTATAGAGCGCGGTGAGCAGCACGATGAATGGAATGTATTCCTCGAGCAGCGCATGCACGAGCGTGCCGAACGCGGCGCCCGCGCCGAACGCGACCGCGAACGGCGCGAGGAACACGATCGCCCAGCCGGCCGCGATCTTGCCGAAGTGGTGATGCCAGAACACGGGGGCGACGAGCGGGAACAGCGCGATGGACAGCAGGATCCCGGCGAACGGGATGCCCCAGAGCGCGGACAGCGTGGCGCCGTCGAGCGTGGCGGCCGATGCGAGCGCGGGAACGGCGCCAAGTACGATTCCCGACGCCATGCCCGCCCAGGCGGCATGTCGTTTCATGCGGAACTTCCTTGTTCGAGTAACAGTGAATGCGGTAGGCGCGTCATGCGCCCCGTACGACGATCGCGTGCACGCGGTATGGGCCGTGTGCGCCCAGAATGATCGTTTGCTCGATGTCGCCCGTGCGCGACGGGCCCGACACGAAATTGACCGCGCGCGGCAACTCGCCGCGCTCCGCGCGAATCAGCGCGAACGCGTCTTCATGGCCGGCGACGATGCGCGACGCCGGTACGATCGCGATGTGGGTTTCCGGCAGCAGGCCGGCCGATGCGTAAGTGTCGGGGCCGGACAGCAACACCAGCGACCCCGTTTCGGCGGTCGCGCAAAAGCAGCCGGTCAGGCCGACGAGATCGCCGTCGCGCGGCTTGCGGCACTCGACCGACAGGCCGGCGCCGGCCCAGTCGAGATCGGCCAGCGTGCGCCATGCGACGGCCTGCGTCGGCAGACCACGAGCGGCAAGATAGCGGGCGGCGGCGGCCGGCACGTCGGCCAGCGTCGCGACTTCGTCGGCCGTGGTCGACAGGCGCCCCGCTTCGTCGACGAACGCGGCGACGAGGTCGGCCGGCGCCGGCGGGCGCGGGCCCGGCGGATGACGGGCGAGATAGTCGGCGACGCCGTCGCGCTCCGCTGCATCGGGTTCGGCCGCGCGCCCCTGCGCCGCGCGAATGCGCGCGAGGATCTGGCGACGGGCGGCGGAAGTGTCCATGAACGGTCCTCGTGACGTTGGCGTGCAATACGTCAGATTATACCGGCCACCTCTGCCGCGACACACCTTCGGCCGAACGGCCAAAGCCTACTTCGACGCGTCTTCCTCGACCGGCTGCGCGATGCCGAACACCTGGCGCAGGTACGCGAGATAGGCCTTGTCGTCGCACATGCTCTTGCCCGGCGAATCCGACAGCTTCGCGACCGGCTGGCCGTTGCAGCGAACCATCTTGATCACGATCTGCAGCGGCACGTAGCCGAGATCGTTGGTGAGGTTGGTGCCGACGCCGAACGCGAGCTTGCAGCGGCCGCGGAACCGTTCGTACAGCTGCATGACCTTCGGGATGTCGAGCGCGTCCGAGAACACGAGCACCTTGGTGCGCGGGTCGCAGCGGTTCGCCTCGTAGTGGCGCAGCATCCGCTCGCCCCAGTCGAACGGATCGCCCGAATCGTGGCGCGCGCCGTCGAACAGCTTGCAGAAATACATGTCGAAGTCGTTCAGGAACGCGTCCATCCCGTAGACGTCCGACAGCGCGATCCCGAGGTCGCCGCGATATTCCTTCGCCCACATCTCGAAGCCGTAGATCTGCGAATCGCGCAGCCGCGGGCCGAGCGCCTGGCACGCCTGCAGGTATTCGTGCGCCATCGTGCCGAGCGGCGTGATGCCGTGCTTCATCGCGTACAGCACGTTGCTCGTGCCCGCGAACTGCGGGCCGAGCCCGTCGCGCAGCGTGAGCGCGACTTCCTCGTGCCAGACCTTCGAGAAGCGCCGGCGCGTGCCGTAGTCGGCGATCTTGCAGTCGGCGAATTCGGGCTTCGCGCCGAGCAGCTTGATCTTCTCGCGCAGCCGCTCGCGCCCTTCGCGATAGTCGGGCTCGCGCTGCGTATTGCGGAAATAGACTTCGTTGACGATCGCGAGCACCGGGATCTCGAACAGGATCGTATGCAGCCACGGCCCCTCGATGACGACGTCGATCTCGCCGTTGCCCTTCGGCGACGGCGTGATCGAGATGTACTTCTCGTTCAGGTGGAACAGCGCGAGGAAGTCGACGAAGTCGCTCTTGATGAAGCGCATCCGCCGCAGGTAGTCGAGTTCGACGTCGGAAAAGCGCAGCGAGCACAGGCCCCGCACCTCGTCGCGAATCTCGTCGATGTACGGCACGAGATCGACGCCGGGCGTGCGGCAGCGGAAACGGTATTCGACGTTTGCAGCGGGAAAGTGATGCAGGACGACCTGCATCATCGTGAACTTGTAGAGATCCGTGTCCAGCAGCGAAGTGATGATCATGATGACGGCACCGCCAATATCGTGGCCGGGCCCCGGCGCACCGCGCGCCGCCCGGCCTGCCGGCCATGTTACCCGAATGCGGGCCGGACCATCGTGAAACCGCGCCGCCGCGTTGCCGCATTGCGCCGGTGCCCGGCGTGCGGGCAGCCGTGCCGCGCATCCCATAAACTAATCACGAAACGATATAAGCCGGATAGCCGACCTCGTCATGCGGGTTTGGCGCTTCAGTTACAATGCCGCTTTTGGCGCAAACGCCACCCCATATATACCGCCAAGCAGGAGCGTTTTAATGACTCACGTTGTGACCGAAGGCTGCATCAAGTGCAAATACACGGATTGCGTGGATGTGTGCCCGGTGGATTGCTTCCGTGAAGGTCCCAACTTTCTCGCCATCGATCCGGACGAGTGCATCGACTGCGCCGTGTGCGTCGCCGAATGCCCGACCAATGCGATCTATGCCGAAGAAGACGTTCCGGGCGACCAGCAGCAGTTCACCGAGCTGAACGCCGAGCTGGCGAAGAACTGGCCGTCGATCACGAAGACCAAGCCGGCGCCGGCCGACGCGGACGAGTGGAAGGACGTGCAGGACAAGCTGCACCTGCTCGAGCGCTGATCGCACGGCGGCGACTGCAAAAAATTTTATGCTGCGCGGCTCCAAAGTATTGACAGGTTAGCGAACACTCCATACAATCTCGTTTCTCTGCTGTTGTTGTTTGTTCCCCGATAGCTCAGTCGGTAGAGCGCCGGACTGTTAATCCGTAGGTCCCTGGTTCGAGCCCAGGTCGGGGAGCCAAAAACGCAAAGGCCCGTTGAAAGTGGACGGGTTTTTTGTTGAACGACGCAACACGCAGATGTACCGATTTATTCCCCGATAGCTCAGTCGGTAGAGCGCCGGACTGTTAATCCGTAGGTCCCTGGTTCGAGCCCAGGTCGGGGAGCCAAATAGCGAAAGGCCCGTCATTCGACGGGCCTTTTGTTTTTCCGGCCGCCGATCCGCCTTCCTGCTTTTCGTGCCCGGTCATGCGCATGCTAGAGTCTCTGTCTCGCATCCGCATCCGGTCCCATCGATGAAGCATCGCCGCCTCCGTTTCGCCCCCGCCGCCCTCCTGCTCTCCGCCGTCGCCGCCGCACCGCTCGCGTACGCGGAGGAAGTCGGCAGCGTCAACACCCACTTCCGCGTCACGGGTTCCGATCGCGTGGTCGTCGAGGCCTATGACGATCCGGTCGTGAACGGCGTGACCTGCTACGTGTCGCGCGCGCGCACCGGCGGGATCAAGGGCACGCTCGGCGTCGCCGAGGATCCGAGCGAAGCGTCGATCGCGTGCCGGCAAGTCGGCCCGATCAGCTTCAAGGAACCGCTCAAGCAGCAGACCGACGTATTCAGCGAACGCATGTCGTTCATCTTCAAGACGCTGCACGTCGTGCGCGTGGTCGACAAGAAACGCAACACGATCGTCTACCTGACCTACAGCGACCGCATCGTCAGCGGCAGCCCGAAGAACGCCGTCACCGCGGTGCCGATGCCGGCCGGCACGACGATTCCGGTCAAGTAGGCCCGCACCCGCCGGGCGCGCGAGCGATACACTGTCGATTCGACCGCTCCCGCGCCCGATCATGTCCGCCGCCCCCCGCCTCCCCGATTCCGCACGCTACTGGCGCACGCCGCTCGTGCCGGACGCGGACCTGCTCACGGCCACCTATCGCGATCACGCGTTCGCGCCCCACTGGCACGATGCGTACACGATTCCCGTGATTCTCGAAGGCGCGGAACGCTTCACCTATCGCGGCACCGGCTATGTCGCCGAAACGGGCACCGTGCCCGTGATCAATCCCGGCGAAGTGCATACGGGGTCGCGTGCCGCCGACGAGGGCTGGTGCTATCGCGTCAGCTACATGCCGGTGGAATTCATCCGCGAACTCGCGAGTGCCATCGCGGGCCGCCCGCAGGACGCGCCATGGTTCGCGCCCGACGTGATCCGCGACGCCGATCTCGCGGCCCGGCTCACGCTCGCGCACCGGATGCTGGAAGCCGGCAGCGAGCGAGCGCTGTCGTCGCATGCGCATGCGCCCGGGCAGCCGGCCTGCGATCCGGCCGCCGACGCGCCGCGCATCTACGATCCGCTCGCCGCCGAAACCGCGATGCTCGACGCGCTGTCGACGCTGATCGCGCGCCACGCCGACGTGCGGCCGCGGCCGGCGCCGCTCGCCGCCGACGAACCGCGCGTCGACGCGATGCGCGAGCGGCTCGCCGCCGATCTGACCTCCACCGTGACGCTCGACGACGTCGCGCAGGCGGTCGGCCTGTCGCCGTTTCATGCGGCGCGCCTGTTCACGCGTACGACCGGCATGCCGCCGCATGCGTGGCGCAACCAGTTGCGGCTGCAGCGCGCGCTGGCGCCGTTGCGCGCGGGCGTGCCGGTCGCCGACGTCGCGGCGGCCAGCGGCTTCGTCGACCAGAGCCACTTCACGCGGCATTTCAAACGGATGTTCGGCGTGCCGCCCGGGCGCTGGCAGGCAAGCTGACGCACGGGCTTCCCGCCGCCGCCGGCCGCGCCGCGCGGCGACCCGCGCCGGCCGGCACGCGGGCACCGGCCCCGCGCCCGAGAGCGCAAGAACATACAAGCCGGCCCGCCGCCGGCCCGCTATCCTCCCGCTTATGGAGGAGCGCTTCTTGAACAAGACACCCGCATCGTCCGCGCGCCGCCCGCTCAACGAATGGCTCGACGGCGCGCGCGACACGATTCCGATGATGATCGGCGCCGCACCGTTCGGCGTGATTTTCGGCACGCTCGTCGGCGCCGGTCCGCTCGCCGCCTGGCATGGCGCGCTGATGTCGCTCGCCGTGTTCGCGGGCTCCGCGCAGTTCATCGCGCTCGGCCTGATCGCCGGCAGCGCGGGTTTCGCCGTCGTGCTCGCCACGACGCTGATCGTGAACCTGCGCCATCTGCTGTACAGCGCGACGCTCGCGCCCTATGTCGCGCACCTGCCGCTGCGCTGGCGCGCGACGCTCGGCGCGTTGATGACCGACGAGGTGTTCGCGGTCGCGTACGGGCACTACCGGCACTATCCGCCCGGCACGATCGGCCCCCACTACTTTTTCGGCTCCGGGCTCGCGATGTACCTGAACTGGCAGGTCTGGACGCTCGCGGGCATCGGCTTCGGCACGGCGTTCCCCGGTCTGCAGTCGCTCGGCCTCGATTTCGCGATGGCGGCGACCTTCATCGCGATCGTCGTCCCGCAGCTCGGCACGCTGCGCTACTTCGCGGCGGCCGCGACGGCCGGCACGCTCGCATACTTCTGGCAGGGCTGGCCGTACAAGCTCGGGCTGCTCGGCGCGGTCGCCGCCGGCGTCGCGATCGGCGTCGCGCTCACGCTGCGGCACGATCGCACGCGCGCCCGCTCTCGCCCGGAGGCCGCATCGTGAGCTACGCGCTGTTGATCCTCGGGATGGCCGTCATCACGTACGCGATCCGCTCGACGCTGTTCCTGTTCGGCGAGCGGCTGACGTTCCCGCCGCTCGTGCGGACCGCGCTCGGCTTCGTGCCGGTCACCGTGCTGACCGCGATCATCGTGCCGATGGCCGTCTCGCCGCACGGCGGCACGGCCGAGCTGACCTGGCGGAATCCGCAGCTCGTCGGCGCGCTCGCGGCCGTGCTCGTGTCGGCCGCGACCCGCCGCCCGCTCGTGACGATCGCGGCCGGGCTCGCGGTGTTCTTCCTGTGGCAAGGCATCGTCCTGCCGCACTGGCCGCCCGCCTGAGCGTACGCTCCATCGCGCGCGCTCAAGTTTCCGCCCGGTGCGCCGATATAGGAGAGGAAGACCCGCCACCGGCCCCGGCGCGCATCGGTCAGTCGACGCTGCGCCCGCTCCGGTGCGCCGTGCCGGCGCCGGCTTGCGCGGGGCGCCATCGAGACGATTCATGGGCCAGATCACCCTTTCCCTCAAGGACGACACGCTCGAGTCCCTGCGCAAGGACTACGACGCGTTCGTCCGCGTGTCGCTGAAACTCGACCCGCAATTCGCGACGCCGTCGTTCGAGGATTTCCTGCGCGCCAAGCTGCTCGACAACATGGTGCCGCTGACCGAGCACGCCGTGCAGCGGATGCTGCAGGGCGGCCAGTACGCATGGGCCAAGCGCACGCTCGACAAGGAATTTCCGGACGTCGTCGCGATCCTGATGCGGCAGGCCGGTGAATTCGGCTTCGGCTTCGCGTCGCGCTCCGAATGGACGCCCGACGAACTCGCGAAGGCATGCCGCGACTGGGCGAAGGCGATCGTCGCCGAAGCGCAGGGCGACGCGTCGCTGATCGACCCGCTCGCGTCGCAGATCAAGGCCGCGGCGCAGGACATCCAGACGCTCGAGGAACTGATGCAGACGCCTGCGTGGCGGCTCGCGGAATCGCTGCGGCAGCGAATCTACGAGGCCAAGCTCGCGTGCGAGATGAGCGTCGGCAGCACCGCGCGCGACAAGCTCGGCGAACTGCGCGGGCTGCTGCGGCTCGGGCTCGCGCACGGCTCGTTCCAGAAACAGGAAGCGCAGCAGATCATGGAATACCTGCGGCTGTTGAAGCCGGAGATCTTCGTCGAGGAACCGTACGACGTCTTCGCGCGCCTCGCCGCGTGGCTGCGCAGCGTATTCACGCCGGCTGCCGTACGGCCGGCCCAAGGACAGGGGCAAGGCCAGCGCCGGCCGTAAGGACGCGTCCCGCTGGGCGTATCACCTCATGAAAACGGCCCGATTCGCGCGAAGCGAACCGGGCCGTCGGACGATCGCTCGTCGCGACGCACCGTCCGAAAACGAACGTCGCGACAAGCGCCGGGCACCCTTTACTGCGTCGCGCCCTGGGCCGATGCGCCGCCCTGCGCGCCGACCGATGCGCCGCCTTCGGTCGCGTCGTCGGCCTTTGCCTTGGCCGAGCCCGCATGGCTCTTGGCCGACTTCGCCGCATGCTTCGCGTGCTTCTTGGTCGAATGGACGGCCGACGACGTCGTATCCTTCGCGCCATCGGCCGCCGCGCCGACCGCATCGGTCGCGCCGCCCGTCGCATTGCCCGACGCGTTCGCGCCGGCACCACCCTGCACGCCTGCACCGACACCCGCGGCCGGGGTCTGCGCCTGCACGCCGGCGCCGGCCGCGCCTTGCGCCGTCGTGCCCGTCTGGGCGAATGCGGCCGAAGTAGCGAACGCCGTCAGCGCGGCACCGATCAGCATCGTACGAATCTTGGACATGGCAATTCTCCTCAAGAAGTTGTGCGCCCGGTCCGCAGCGATGCGGTCCGTCGCGTTCCCCGCCGCAACACGCAGCAGGTACGACAGAAGACCCGCGGCCCACGCGGCCGGTTCGCGAATCTCTCAGACTGTTACCCACCGTTTCATTTGCTGACGAATCGCTCACAGTCCTTTACAACGTGCGACGGCGGCCCGCGCTCGCGTGCCGGCCCGCGGTGCCGTATGATGCGGAGCGTTTCCTCCCGCGCGCCGCGCACCTTCCTCGTCATGCCCAATCTGGATTTCACGCTGACCGGCGAATACGTCGAGCTGCACAACCTTCTCAAGATCACCGGCCTCGCGGACAGCGGCGGCACCGCGAAGCTGATCGTCGCGTCCGGCGCCGTGAAAGTCGACGGCGCGGTCGAGCTTCGCAAGACGTGCAAGATCCGCGCGGGCCAGGTCGTGCTGCTCGGCGACACGCGCATCGCGGTACGCGAAGCGTAGCGACCGCAGGGGTTCCCCCTGCCCCCGACATGGCCATCGGCGCACGCGTTCGACACGGTACGCATAAAGCCGTAAGCTAGCCGTCTCTCAAAATAACGACATAGCGCGCGGGCCCGCACCCGCGCGAGCGCCCATTCCATGTCGCATTCCGGTCTCACGCGGACGGCCGCCGCGCCGCCGTCCCTGTCCAGTCATGCCGCCGATACCGCGCGCCTCGCCGCCCCGCTCGCGATCGCGCAACTGTCCCAGATGGCGATGAGCGTCACCGACACGGTACTGCTCGGTTCGCTCGGCCCCGATTCGCTCGCGGCGGGCGGACTCGGCGCGAACTTCTTCTTCGTGATCGTGACGATCCTGCAAGGCGTGCTGTCGTCGGTCAGCGTGAGCGTCGCGCACGCGCGCGGCGCGCAGGCCGAGGATCGCGTGCCGCACATCTACTGGACGGGCTTCGCGCTGTCCGTGCTGCTCGCGATTCCGGCGATCGTCGCGCTGTCGCTGGCCGAACCGATCCTGCTGATGTTCCACGAGCCGCCGCTGCTCGCGCATCACGTCGGCGAATACACGGGCATCCTGCGCTTCGCGGCGCTCGGCAGCCTGATCGGCGTCGGGCTGATGCGCGCGTTCCTGCCGGCGATCGGCGCCGCGCGACGGCTCTTGTGGGTGTCGATCGGCGGCGTCGGCGTCAACGGGGTGCTGAACTACGGGCTGATCCACGGCGCATTCGGGCTGCCGCGCGTCGGCTTTCTCGGGTCGGCCGTCGCGACGACGATCACGATCTGGCTCACCGCGCTCGCGCTGATCTGGCTGCTGCACGGCCGGCAGCGCTTCCGCCATTTCGTGACCGCCGCGCGCCCGAAGCTGCCGGTGATGGGCGAACTGATCGGCATCGGCTGGCCGGTCGCGATCACGTATGGCGTCGAATCGACGCTCTTTCTCGCCACCGGCCTCACCGTCGGCGTGCTGGGCGCGACGTCGCTCGCCGCGCACCAGATCGCGCTGAACGTCGCGTCGGTATCGTTCATGGTGCCGCTCGCGATCGGCCAGGCGGCCAACGTGCGCGTCGGCTACTGGATCGGCGCGGGCTCGCCCGTCGCCGCGCGGCACGCGGGCTTCGTCGCGCTCGCGCTCGGCGTCGGCTTCATGTCGCTGTCGGGCGTCGTGATGATCGTCGCGCCGCATACGATCGTCGGCCTGTACCTGCACCTCGACGACCCGGCCAACGCGGCCACGGTGTCGCTCGCCGCGTCGCTGCTCGGCATCGCCGCCGTGTTCCAGATCGTCGACGGGATGCAGACCGTCGGGTCCGGTGCGCTGCGCGGCCTGAAGGACACGCGCATCCCGATGCTCGCCGCGACCCTCGGCTACTGGGGCATCGGCTTCCCGACCGGCTACTGGTTCGCGTTCCACGCGGGCCTGGGCGCGCGCGGCCTGTGGTGGGGGCTCGCGGCGGGCCTCGCGAGCGTCGCCGTGCTGATGGCATGGCGCTTTCACCGCAAGACCGCGTCGCTCATCGCGGCGGCGCGCTAGCGCCGGTTTGCGCGCGTCACGCGCCGTGGGCGCGACACGACACGAAATCGCGGCCGGCGCTATGCTTGTCGGCTGAGCCCCTCGAGACGCCGCGCAAGCGGCGCGACTGCCTCACGATACGTCTGATTACGCCTGACGCCGCGCGACGACGCGCGGCCTTTCCCCTTTCCAGGAGGAGTGCATCATGAATGAAGCAGTTCGGATGGAACGCGACACGTTCGGCGAGATCGCCGTGCCGGCCGACCGGCTCTGGGGCGCGCAGACCGAGCGCTCGCTGCAGAATTTCCGGATCTCGACGGAGAAGCAGTCGCCCGAGCTGATCCATGCGCTCGCGATCGTCAAGCGCGCCGCGGCGACCGTCAACCAGTCGCTCGGCGTGCTCGCCGACGACAAGGCGCACGCGATCATCGAAGCCGCCGACGAGATCATCGCCGGCAAGCATCCGCGCGAATTCCCTCTCGCGGTGTGGCAGACGGGCTCCGGCACGCAGACCAACATGAACCTCAACGAGGTGATCGCGAACCGCGCGAGCGAGCTGCTGGGCGGCGAGCGCGGCGAAGCGCGCAAGGTTCATCCGAACGACGACGTGAATCGCGGCCAGTCGTCGAACGACGTGTTCCCGACCGCGATGCACATCGCGGCCGCGTACGCGATCGTCAATCACCTGCTGCCGGCGCTGCGCACGCTGCGCGCGACGCTCGACGCGAAGTCGAAGGCGTTCGCCGACATCGTGAAGATCGGCCGCACGCACCTGCAGGACGCCACGCCGCTCACGCTCGGCCAGGAGTTCTCCGGCTATGTCGCGCAACTCGACCAGGGCATCCGTCACGTCGAATCGGCGCTGCCGCACCTGTACGAGCTCGCGCTCGGCGGCACCGCGGTCGGCACCGGGCTGAATGCGCATCCGGAGTTCGCGGTGCGCGTGGCCGACGAGATCGGCCGTCTCGCGAAGCTGCCGTTCGTGACGGCGCCGAGCAAGTTCGAGGTGATGGCGGCGGCCGACGCGCTGGTCTTCGCGCACGGTGCGCTGAAGACGGTCGCGGCGAGCCTGATGAAGATCGCGAACGACGTGCGCTGGCTCGCGAGCGGGCCGCGCTGCGGGCTCGGCGAGCTGTCGATCCCGGAAAACGAGCCGGGCAGCTCGATCATGCCGGG
Source organism: Burkholderia sp. AU17457 (assembly GCF_002223255.1). Lineage (NCBI taxonomy): Bacteria > Pseudomonadati > Pseudomonadota > Betaproteobacteria > Burkholderiales > Burkholderiaceae > Burkholderia > Burkholderia sp. AU17457. The sequence goes on along the minus strand of NZ_NKFB01000003.1, from coordinate 551,317 downwards.
CAAGGTGAACCCGACGCAGTCGGAAGCCGTGACGATGCTGTGCTGCCAGGTGTTCGGCAACGACGTCGCGGTCAACGTCGGCGGCGCGAGCGGCAATTTCGAGCTGAACGTGTTCCGGCCGATGATCGCGCACAACGTGCTGCAGTCGGTGCGGCTGCTCGCCGACGGCGCGCAGAGCTTCAACGATCACTGCGCGGTGGGCATCGAGCCGAATCGTTCGCGCATCGACCTGTTGCTGAACGAATCGCTGATGCTCGTGACGGCGCTCAATCCGCACATCGGCTACGACAAGTCCGCGCAGATCGCGAAGAAGGCGCACAAGGAAGGCACGACGCTGAAGGCGGCCGCGCTCGCGCTCGGCTACCTGACCGAGGCGGAATTCGATGCCTGGGTACGCCCCGAGCAGATGATCGGGACGCGATAAAGGCAGTAAAGGCAGGACAGCGGGCGCGGCGCGGCAAGCGCGGCGCCCGCGGCACTCAGACGGTGCCCTTCGCGACCTCTTCCGGCTTCATCTCGACGATCTTGTCGAGCGCGGCCCGCACGTCGGCCGCATATTTGGCGAGCACCTTCTGCTCGTCGGTTTCGGGCACGAACGGCGGCACCGGCACCGGGTTGCCGTTCTCGTCGACCGCGACGAACACGACAAGGCAATCGGTCGTCTGGCGCAGCACGCCGCCCTTCGGATCGCCGGCGTGCACCGACACGTGGATGTGCATGCTGGTACGGCCCGTCGCGACGACACGCGCCTTCAGCTCGACCAGATTGCCGACCAGGATCGGACGCTGGAAACGGATGTTGCCGACGCTGACCGTCACGCAATAGCGGCTCGACCAGACGGCCGCGCACGCATACGCGACTTCGTCGATCCACTTCATCAGCGCGCCGCCGTGCACCTTGCCGCCGAAGTTCACGGACGAAGGCTCGGCAAGAAAGCGGAATACGGTTTCGGTGCGGTCGAGAGCGGCCGGCACGGGGGACGGTTGGGGCATTGTTGTGGCTCCAGGCGGCAGGGGCGCTGTAATCGGGCCATTATACGTTGCACTGCGGCAACGCGTCGCGGCAAGCCCCGCGTGGCGGGGCGCCGGCGGCCATGCCGGCTCGCGCGCGGATCGGCGCCCGTCAGCGGCGCACCGTGATGCCCTGGTCGATCGTCCCGTACATCTCGATACTGCCGCCGCGCCCGCCGGTCGTCCCCGCGCCGCCCGACGCACAGGCCGCACACACGAGCGCGGCCGCCAACACACAGAAAATCGTCTTCATCGTTGCATCGCGTCACATGCGGCGGCCCGCTGCCGCCGCGTCCGGCCATTCTACGCGTGCCCTGCAACGGGCCGCAGCCCGGTCCGCGCAAGCGCGCCGCGGCTGCATCCGACATTTCATCCGGAAGCGAAACATCGAATGCGCGCACGGACTACACTGCCCTCAACCCGCTCGACGAGACACGACGATGACCGATCAAGACGACCACCATTTTCCGGGCCTGAGCCGCATCGGCGCCCTGATCGCCGATCCCGGCCGCGCCGCGATGCTGTGGGTGCTGATGGACGGCAGCGCGCGGCCGGCCGGCGAACTGACGATGATCGCGGGGCTGTCGCCGTCCGCCGCGAGCGCGCACCTCGCGCGCCTGACCGAGGGCGGGCTGCTGGCCCTCGACGTGCGCGGCCGGCACCGCTACTACCGCATCGCGTCGGCCGACGTCGCGGCCTCGCTCGAAGCGCTCGCGAACGTCGCCCGCGCGGCCGCGCCGCATCGCCCGGTTCCGCCGCCGTCGCGCACCGTCCCGGCCGAACTCCGCTATGCACGCACCTGCTACGACCACATGGCCGGGGAGCTCGCGGTGCGCATCTTCGATGGCCTCACCGCGCGCGGCTGGCTGTTCTCGAACGGCGACGCGATCGACACCACCGAGCGCGGCACGCAGGCGCTCGCGCAATGGGGCATCGACGTCACGCAGCAGCGCGCGCGCCGGCGCCGCTTCGCATGCGGCTGTCTCGACTGGAGCGAGCGGCGTTCGCATCTCGGCGGCGCACTCGGCGCGGCGCTGCTCGACAGCTTCTGCGCACACGGCTGGATCGAGCGCGCCGCCCGGCCGCGCGTGCTGCGCGTCACGGTGCCCGGGCAGCAGGTTTTCGATGCGTGGCTTACGTCCGCTTGACGCCGGCATTGCAGCTGCACGACAACGGCGCGCGACGGACAGGTTTTGTTACATCGCGTGCCATTCGACTTACAAAACACCGTGCCTTGAAACAGACCAAGCGGATATCGTGAACTGGACGGCACGAATCGACGCGCCGCGATCACAACGATGACGCTCACCATGGCTTCCCTGTTCGCGCTCAAGCACACCGCCCGCTACACGCTGCTCGCCTTCGCCGCACTGGCGGCGCTGCCGCTCGTCTTCGCGCAATCGGCCGATGCGCCGCCGGCTGCGGCCGCGGCACGGCAACCCGGCGGCGATCCGCCCGGCCGCGTCGCGCGGCTCAATTACCTGTCGGGCGCCGTGACGACCGAACCGGCCGGCACCGATACCTGGTCGTATGCGGCGGTGAACCGGCCGCTGACGACCGGCGACCAGCTCTGGAACGATGCCGGCGCGCGCTCGGAACTGCACATCGGCTCGACCGCGGTGCGGCTCGGCGAATCGACGAGCCTGTCGCTGCTGAACCTCGACGACACGACGACGCAGTTGAAGGTGGGCCTCGGCACCGTCTCGACGCACGTGCGCGGCCTGCCGGCCGGCGGATCGTACGAAATCGACACGCCGAACCTCGCGCTCGGGATCACGGGCCCCGGCGACTATCGCGTCGACGTCGCGCCGAACGGCGCGAGCACGACGGTGACGATGCGCAGCGGCAGCGCGACCGTCTACGGCAGCAACGGACAGTACCCGCTGTCGCCCGGGCAGCAGGTCGTGTTCACCGGCACCGACCTGCAGGTCGCGCAGCAATCGGCCGCACCGGGTCCCGACGCGCTCGACCAGTGGGCCGCCAGCCGCGACGCGGCCGAAGCGCGCTCGGTGTCGGCCCGCTACGTGTCCCGCGACATTCCCGGCTACCAGGATCTCGACGCGAACGGCACGTGGCGCGAAACCCCGAATTACGGCGCGGTATGGGTACCGAACGACACGCCCGCCGACTGGGCGCCGTATCACGACGGCCACTGGATCTGGCAGGCGCCATGGGGCTGGACCTGGGTCGACGACGCGCCGTGGGGCTTCGCGCCGTATCACTACGGCCGCTGGGCGTACGTGGACGACAGCTGGGCCTGGGTGCCCGGCCCGATGGTCGCCAGCCAGCCGCCCGCCTACGCGCCGGCGCTCGTCGCGTTCGTGGGCGGTGGGGGTGGCGGCGGTTCCGACTGGAGCGTCGCGCTCACGGTCGGCGGCGTTGCCGCGGCCGGCTGCGCGTGGTTCGCGCTCGGTCCGGGCGAACCGTGGCATCCGGGCTGGGGCGGCTGGAGCCCGCACTACTACGACCGCGTCAACCGCAACATCGTGGTGAACAACGTCAACGTGAACAAGACCGTGAACGTGACGAACATCACCAATATCACCAACATCAACAAGACGTACGTGAACTTCCGCGCGCCGCACGCGATCACGGTCGTGCCGGCCGCCGCGTTCGTGCACGGCCAGCCGGTCGCGCACTTCTCGCAGCACGTCGATCCGCAGCAATGGCGCAACGCGCACGTCACGCCGGGCACGCCCGGCATCGCGCCGGTGCGTCAGAGCTTCACCGGCGCGCTGCGCACTGCCAGCTACCGTCCGCCGGCGGCGATCGCGCAACACCCGTATGTCGCGACGCGCAATCCGGCCGTGCCGCCCGCGTATCGCGACCAGGCCGCCGCCCACCTCGCGCAGCACGGCGGGCGCGTACCGGGCGCCGGCGCGCCGGTCGTGAAGACGAACGTGCCGGCGGACTATACGGCGCGTCCGGTCCGCGTTCCGGGCCAGCCGGGCGGCAGCGCCTGGGCGATGCACAATGTGCAACTCGTGAATCCGCACGGCCCCGTCGTGCAGCCGGGCCGCGCGCGGCGCGAAGGCCCGCCGGCCGGCGAGCAGGCGGGCCGGCCGGGCGTACCGACGCCGGGCATGCCGAACGTCGCGCGGCCGGTGAACGGCGAAAACCCCACCGCTCCCCGCTTCGCCAATGGCGGGGCGCCGCAGGTGGCCGGCAGCGCGATCCCGCATCAGGCGTTCGCGCCCGGCAACGGCGTTCCGCATCCGCCGGGCGCGAACAACGCGCCGTCGGACATCGGCAATGCACGTGCAGCCGGCGCACCGTCGTCGCCCGCGTGGATGCAGCCGCACACGCCGATGGAGCGTCAGCGCGCCGCGCCGCCCAATGCGCTGCACGCGGCAGGACAGAATGCGCTGCCGCCCGTCCGTAGCGCGGCCGCGGCGCATCCGGACGGCGTGCCGACACCGCAGGGTGTGCAATCCGGCGGCCGGAACGAAACGCCTAGCGCGCAGCAACCGCAGCCGCATTCGGACCATATCGCGCAGATTCCGCAACCGCGTCCGCGCCCCGATCTCCCGACGCCGGCCCACCAAACGCAGCCGCAGCCCGAACGGGCCGCCCCCGCGCCGCGACCGCGCCAGGACTTCGCGCAACCGGCGCCCCATCGCGAAGTCGCGCCGCCGCGCGTGAACGAGTACCGCCCGCCGGCGCCCGCCGTGCATGACGTGCCGCGCCCGCAGCCGCAGGCGCCGCGCATGGAGCCGCGGCCGCAACCCCAGCCGGCGCCCCGGATGGAACCGCGCCCGTCGATGCCCGCCCCGCGGATGGAGCCACGGCCGCAGCCGGCGCCGCACGTCGAGGCGCCGCGTCCGGGCAATCCGCCGCCGCAGGGCGGCCACGAGGAGCGGCATCGCCAGTAAGTGCAGCAAACATGAAACAAAAAGGCTCGACCGGCTGATACCGGTCGAGCCTTTTTGCAGGGGTGCGGATCGATGAAGCCGCGCGGCCCCGGCCGCGCGATCAGACCGCCATCGGCGCGGTCAGCGGCTCATGGTGCCGATAGCCGACGAGCGAGAAATCGGACGGCTCGACCTGCTCCAGCCATTCGGGCGCATAGACGCCCGTCTTCGCGTACTCGGGCACGCGCTCGGCGATCTCCAGCCGCGGGCTTTCGTACGGCTCGCGCGTGAGCTGCTGCTGCAGCATGTCGAGCTGGTTCTCGTAGATGTGCGCGTCGCCGATGAAATACGTGAACCAGCGCGGCGTATAGCCCGTCAGCCGGCCGACGAGCGACAGCAGCGCGGCGCCTTCCGTCAGATTGAACGGCGTGCCGAGGCCGACGTCGTTGCTGCGGATGTACAGGCACAGCGAGATCTCGCGCTTCGTCGCGTTCGGCAGGAACTGGTACAGCAGATGGCACGCGGGCAGCGCGATCTGGTCGAGCACGGCCGGATTCCACGCGTGAAACAGGATGCGGCGATCGGACGGGTTCTCCATGATCGTATCCAGGCACTGGCGCAACTGGTCGATCGCCTTGTACAGCAGCACCTTCGGCGCGCCGTCTTCGTCGAAACGCGTGACGATCCGGAAGCCGCGGCGCGTCGCATCGGCGATCTGCGCGTCGGCGTTCGCGTCGAGCACCTTGTAGCCCGGCCACTGGCGCCATTGCACGCCGTATACGTCGCCGAGATCGTCGACGCCCTGGCGATACGGGTTCGCGAGCCATTGTGCGTTCTCGTTCGCGTTCGCATCCCATACCTTGCAGCCGAGCGCGCGGAAATCGGCCGCGCTGCGCGACGCACGCAGGAACCCGACCAGCTCGCCGATCGCGGACTTGAACGCGAGCTTCTTGGTCGTCACGGCCGGGAAGCCTTGCTGCAGGTCGAAGCGCAGCATCGCGCCCGGCATGCTGATGGTGCGGATTCCCGTGCGGTTCTCCTGCCAGGCGCCGGTATCGAGAATGGTACGAACGAGATCGAGATACTGTTTCATGCGGGTTCCTTCGGCCGCGAGGGGCGGCCGTACCCGCCAATTTTAACAAGCGTGGCGCGGAAGCTCCGGCAACGACGCCGAAAACCCTGCCAGCGTGTCGCCGCGATCGCGCATGCCGTGCGCGCACATCAGCCGGTAGAGCGTGACGCGCGACACGCCGAGCTCACGCGCGGCATCGGCAAAACGGCCGCGATGGCGCAGCAGCGCCTGCTCGATCGCCTGCCGTTCGGCCGCCTCGCGCGCCTCCAGCAGCGACACCGGAGCGAGCGTCGCATAGTCATTCAGCTCGAGATCGGCCGCGGTGATCATCCGGCCTTCCGACATCACGATCGCGCGCCGCACGCGATTGATCAGCTCGCGCACGTTGCCCGGCCACGAATAGCCGTACAGCGACGCGACCGCGTCCGGGGAAAAGCCGCGCAGGCGGCGATGCGCGTCGCCCTTGAAGCGCTCGAGCATGTGGCGCGCGAGCACCTCGATGTCCTTGCCGCGCGCGCGCAGCGGCGGCTCCTCGATCTTCAGCACGCACAGCCGGTGAAACAGGTCCTCGCGAAAGCGCCCTTCGCGCAACGCCGCTTCCATGTCCACGTGCGTCGCGCAGATCACGCGGACATCGACCGGCATCGACACGTGCGCGCCGAGCCGCTCGATCTTGCCTTCCTGCAGGAAGCGCAGCAGGCTCGCCTGGCTTTCGAGCGGCAGGTCGCCGATCTCGTCGAGAAACAGCGTGCCGCCGTTGGCGGCCTCGACGCGGCCGATCTTGCGCTGGTTCGCGCCGGTGAACGCGCCGCGTTCGTAGCCGAACAGTTCGGCCTGCAGCAGCGTCGACGGTATCGCGCCGCAATTGATCGCGATGAACGGCGCCTGCGCGCGCGACGAACGCTCGTGAATCGCGACCGCCGTCAATTCCTTGCCCGTGCCCGACTCGCCGGAGATGAACACCGGCGCGTCGGTCGCCGCGACCCGGCGAATCGTCCTGAAGAGCCCGAGCATCGCATCGCAGGTGCCGACCATCTCGCCTTCGCTGCGCCCGGCGCCGACGGGCGGCGAAACGGGATCGGTCAATGCGACCATGCCGTGCGCATGGCCGACGGTCTCGACGATCCGCCCGGTTTCGTACGGCATCGTCACGTAGTCGAAGCAATAGTCGCGGATGAGATGCCGCAGCGTCGCGTCCTGCAACTGGCCGCGCCGCGTCGCCGCGATCCAGCCGATGTGCTGGATGCTCAGGCAGGCTTCGAGTTCGCGCAGATCCGACGGCTTGAAGCCCGGCGAAAAATCGAGCAAGCCGGCGGTTGCCACGCCGTGCTGCACGACGCGCCGCACGTCGCGCACGGTCTCGGCCAGATCGACGCGCCAGCCGCGTTCGTCGAAATGGCCGCGCAACGCGTCGTTCGGTTCGCGCGAATAGTAGATCACGTGCCGCTGATCGGCTCCCATATGCTCACCCCGTTCATCAACCGTCTAACGATTGCCGCACACGTCAGATCGCGTGCAAAAGGATCGAATCGGGTCAGCCGGAGGTGGCTCGATTCGCCATGCCGATGCGCGGCGACGACAAAGCCTCGCATGATGGCGCTTATCTCGCGTCCAATAATTTTTGGCAAGACAACTTGGTTATAGGCGCTGAATACGACAAACCCGTTTCAGCGCCGATGGCGATGCGGCCGAATTGCTCAGGAGGTCGATGCAGATCAATCCTCTGCACATAATGGATGCGCAGGAATGGCTACGTCACCAACACACGCGCCGATTTTCATCCTTCGAGCGTATTGGTTGAATCAGCAATATTCCCAAGCCCCCTCGTTTCAGGCCTGAAACATTTTCAGGCGTTTTCGGCCGCCATTCGCGACGCTCGATCACGAATCGCAATGGCGGCAACGGTCCCGGTACGGTGGCATGTATTTCGCTGAATACGGAAACGACCGGAGACAGTCGCCATGCGAAAACCTTTTTTACTTTCCTTCGTGCCGATGACGCTCGTGCTGTCGGCCGCCGGCCCGCCTGCACCGGCCTGCGCGGACGAAGGCATGCAGCCGCGTCGCGCGATGCTGCTTGCCGAAAACACGCCGGGCAGGCAACACGGCAACGGGTTCGGTGTCGTGACCGTGTCGGCGCCGCAACCGCTGCCGGCACGCCAGGCCTCCGTGACGCTGTGGGACGAGATTCCACCGCCGCCCCCGTTGCCGATGCCGCTGCCGATGCCGGCGCCGCAACCGGGCGATATCCGACATGCGATGGACGGCAACGCACGAGTCAATACGCATCCCTGATCATTCGACGCGTCGAATCGATCAGGATTGCGTATTGAACCGACGATCCGGTCGAACGGGATGCCATCGGGCGGAGCCGGTATCGCCGATCTCGCGGCACAAAAAGTTTTTGTGCTCCGTCCCCCGGCGGGCACTTTTTTTATTCGAACGGCCGCCGCGGTGCGGGGCATCACGCGTCGCGGCGCACGATGCAAGAAACGCGGATACCCGTGCGGGCACGCGGAATCCGGCGCGCGCCGCCGTTCCGGTAAAATCGGCCCCATTCCGTCTTCCTCTTCCCCCACCTTCATGACGACGTTGACCCTGATCGTCGCGCGCGCCCGCAACGGCATCATCGGCCGCGACAACCAGTTGCCCTGGAAACTTCCCGAGGATCTCGCGTTCTTCAAGCGCACGACGATGGGCGCGCCGATCGTGATGGGCCGCAAGACCCACGAATCGATCGGCCGGCCGCTGCCCGGCCGCCGCAATATCGTCGTCACGCGCGACGCGACGCGCCGTTTCGAAGGCTGCGACACGGTCACGTCGCTCGCCGATGCGCTGGCGCTCGCCGCGCACGACGGCGCGCCCGAGGCATTCCTGATCGGCGGCGCGCAACTCTACGCGGAAGGCCTCACGCTCGCCGACAAGCTGATCGTCACCGAGATCGATGCCGATTTCGACGGCGACGCGTCGTTCCCGGCGCCCGACGCCGCGCACTGGCAGGAAATCTCGCGCGACGCGCATCAGGCTGCCGCGCCGAACACGTTCGGCTACGCATTCGTCGTCTACACGCGCAAGCGCGGCTGACGTCTTCGGCCGCACGATGAAAAAAGCCCGACCGGCTCGCTCGCGCCGGTCGGGCTTTTCGTTTCCTGGCGGCCTGCGCCGCGCGCGGCTTACTGCCCCGCGATCGTCATCTGCTCGATCAGCACCGAGCCGGTTTCCTTCGTCCCGCGCACGATCGAGTCCGCACCGATCGCGACGATATGGCGGAACATCTCCTGCAACGTGCTGGCGACGGTGATTTCCTCGACCGGATACTGGATCACGCCGTTCTCCACCCAGAAACCCGCCGCGCCGCGCGAATAGTCGCCGGTCACGTAGTTCACGCCCTGCCCCATCAGCTCGGTCAGCAGCAGGCCCGTGCCGAGCTTCTTCAGCATCGCGTCGAAGTCGTCGCCCGCCTGCGTGTTCGAGCTGCGCAGCGCGAGGTTGTGCGAGCCGCCCGCGTTGCCGGTGGTTTGCGTGCCGAGCTTGCGTGCCGAATAGGTCGACAGGAAATAGCCTTCGACGACGCCGTCCTTCACGACGCTGCGCGCACGCGTGCGCACGCCTTCCTCGTCGAACGGCGCGCTGCCCATCGCACGCGGCACGTGCGGATCCTCGACAACCTGGACGTGAGGCGCGAACACCGGCTTGCCGAGGCTGTCTACGAGAAACGACGTCTTGCGATACAGCGCGCCGCCGCTCACCGCCTGCACGAACGCGCCGAGCAGGCCGGCCGCGAGCGGCGCCTCGAACAGCACGGGCACCTTGCGCGTGTCGAGACGGCGCGCGCCCATCCGCGCGAGCGCGCGTTCGGCCGCGTAACGGCCCACCGCTTCGGGCGCGGCGAGATCGATCGCGCTGCGCTTCGACGAATACCAGTCGTCGCGCTGCATGTGGCGGCCGCTGCCCGCGATCGGCGCGCATGCGATGTAGTGGCGCGAGTACGGATAGCCGGCCAGGAAGCCGCGCGAGGTCGCGAGCACGAACTGCGAGTGCTGCGCCGACACGCTCGCGCCTTCCGAATTGCGGATCTGCGGGCTGACCGCGAACGCGGCGTCTTCCGCGCGCCGGGCGAGCTCGACGGCTTCGTCGGCGCTCAGCGCCCACGGGTGGTACAGATCGAGGTCGCGCGGATCGGTTTCGAGCAGTTCGGCTTCGGCGAGGCCGGCCGCTTCGTCCTCGGCCGTGAAGCGCGCGATGTTGTAGGCCGCGGCGACGGTATCCTTGATCGCGGCCGGCGAGAAGTCCGACGTGCTCGCGTTGCCGCGCTTCTTGCCGATGAACACGGTGACGCCGACCATCTTGTCGCGGTTGTGCTCGATCGTTTCGACTTCGCCGCGGCGCACCGACACCGACAGGCCGTCGCCCTCGGAGATTTCGGTCGCGGCGTCGGTCGCGCCGAGCGCCTTCGCATGGCGAAGGATGTCCGATGCGATTTCCTTGAGCTGGTCCTGCGTGTGCGGGAAATAGCGCGCTTGTACGTCGAGATTGGCTGCCATCGTCTTGGTATCCGGTGGCGGGCGGGCGCCCGCATGGTCAAAATGTTGCGTATCCCGCGATCATAGCAAGGTCCGGGGCCGCGCACAGACAAGCTTGGGGTGTCCGCGCCGCGATACAATGCGGCCCATGACACGCAAAACCCGAATCCAGCCGATCGAGCCTGTCGCCGAAGAAGACGACAACGGCTACGATCGCCCCAGCAAATCCCAGTTGAAGCGCGAGATGCACGCGCTGCAGGAACTCGGCCAGGCGCTCGTCGACCTGCCGAAAGACGCACTGAAGCGCATGCCGATGCCCGAAGACCTCGCGGACGCCGTGCGCGAGGCGCGCCGGATCACCGATCACGAAGGCAAGCGCCGCCAGCTCCAGTACGTCGGCCGCGTGATGCGCTCGCTGACCGACGACGAAACGGCCGCGCTGCGCACCGCGCTCGACGCGCAACGCGGCGTGAACAAGGCCGCGACGGCTCGCCTGCACTGGATCGAGCGTACGCGCGAACAGTTGCTCGCGAGCGACGACGCGCTGACCGAATTCCTGCGCCAGCACCCCGACGCCGACATCCAGGAAGGCCGCACGCTGATCCGCAACGCGCGCAAGGAAGCGCAGCAAGGCAAGCCGCCGCGCTATTTCCGCGAGCTGTTCCAGTGGATCAAGGCGGCCGGCGGCACGTCCGACGGCGACGACGAGGCGGCCGACGACGCCGGAGACGACCATGACGACGAAGCGTAACCACCCGGACGAGCTCGTGGTCGGCCTCGTGTCGATCAGCGACCGCGCGAGTACGGGGGTCTACGAAGACAAGGGCATTCCGGCGCTGCAGGAATGGCTCGCCGGCACGCTGGTTTCGCCGTGGCGCGCCGAAACGCGCCTGATCCAGGACGACGCGCCGACGATCTCGGCCACGCTGACCGAACTCGTCGACGTCGCCGGCTGCGACCTCGTGCTGACGACGGGCGGCACGGGCCCCGCGCGTCGCGACGTGACGCCGGAAGCCACGCTGGCCGTGGCGACGAAGGAAATGCCGGGATTCGGCGAACAGATGCGGCAGATCAGCCTGAATTTCGTGCCGACCGCGATCCTGTCGCGGCAGGTCGCGGTGATCCGCGAAACGGCCGACCATGCGGCGCTGATCATCAACCTGCCCGGCCAGCCGAAGTCGATCCGGGAAACGCTGGAAGGGCTTCGCGACGCCGACGGCAAGTCGACCGTACCCGGCATCTTCGCCGCGGTGCCCTACTGCATCGACCTGATCGGCGGCCCGTATATCGAGACCGACGCCGCGGTGGTCGCGGCGTTCCGGCCGAAAAGCGCGCGGCGCTGAGCGTTTGCCGAGCGCCCGACGCGTGCCGGCCCGCTCAGGCGGCCGGCACGGAATCGCCTGCCGGCGCCGACGCGGCCGGAATCAGGAAATGCTCGCGGTAGTACTTCAGCTCGTCGATCGACTCGTGGATGTCGGCGAGCGCGGTGTGCATCGCCCGCTTCTGGAAACCCTTGTAGATGGCCGGCTGCCAGCGGCGGCACAGCTCCTTGAGCGTGCTGACGTCGAGGTTGCGGTAGTGAAAGAACCGCTCGAATTCCGGCATCCAGCGCGCCATGAAGCGGCGATCCTGGCAAATCGAGTTGCCGCACATCGGCGACTTGCCCGGCGACACGTACTGCGCGAGGAACGCCTGCAGTTGCGCGGCGGCCTCCGCCTCGGTCACGGTCGATGCGCGCACGCGGTCGATCAGCCCCGAGCGGCCGTGCGTCGACTTGTTCCAGTCGTCCATCTTCGCGAGCGTCTCGTCGCTCTGGTGAATCGCGAACACCGGGCCCTCGACGGCGACGTCGAGCGTGGAATTGGTCACGACGACCGCGATCTCGATGATGCGGTCGTTATCCGGGTCGAGGCCCGTCATCTCCATGTCGAGCCAGACGAGGTTCAACTCGTTGCGCACGAGCGCGGGCTGGCTGGCGGAAGCGGCGGTATCGGTCATGATTCATCCTGGAAAATAGCGAACCGGGCGCGCCGATGCGGCGCCGCCCGGGCGGCCGGCATCGCATCAGCGAGGCCGGTCCGCAAGAACATATAATTCTCGCATAGAACCCTTTGGCGCCTTCGATGTCACCCTTTTCGTTCACCCTGCTGTTCGCGATCGCCGTACTCGCGATGGTCGTCACCAAGCTGTGGCTCGCGTCGCGGCAGATCCGCTTCGTCGCCGCGCACCGCAACGGCGTGCCCGCGCAGTTCAGCGCCACCATCCCGCTGACCGCCCACCAGCGCGCGGCCGATTACACCGTCGAGCGCACCCGGCTGACCATGCTCGAGATCGTCGTCAGCGCGGCCGTGCTGGTCGGCCTCACGCTGCTCGGCGGCGTCGGCGCGCTCGACACGCTGCTGACCGGCTGGCTCGGCCGCGGCTACGGGCAGCAGGTCGCGCTCGTCGCCGCGGTGCTCGCGATCACCGGCGTGATCGACGTGCCGTTCGAGTATTACCGCCAGTTCGGGATCGAGCAGCGCTTCGGCTTCAACCGGATGACGAAGCGGCTGTTCTTCACCGACATGCTGAAAAACACGTTGCTCGGCGCCGTGCTCGGCCTGCCGCTGCTGTTCGTCGTGCTGTGGCTGATGAACCAGGCCGGCAACCTGTGGTGGCTGTGGACCTGGATCGTCTGGGTCGCGTTCCAGATGCTCGTGCTGCTGATCTACCCGACTTTCATCGCGCCGCTGTTCAACAAGTTCGAGCCGCTGAAGGACGACGCGCTGCGCGCGCGCATCGAATCGCTGATGAAGCGCTGCGGCTTCGCGGCCAAGGGGCTGTTCGTGATGGACGGCAGCCGCCGCTCCGCGCACGGCAACGCGTACTTCACGGGCTTCGGCGCATCGAAGCGGATCGTGTTCTTCGACACGCTGCTCGCGCGCCTGTCCGGCCAGGAGATCGAAGCCGTGCTCGCGCACGAGCTCGGCCACTTCAAGCGCCGCCACGTGATGAAGCGGATGCTCGTGTCGTTCGTGCTGAGCCTCGTGCTGCTCGCGCTGCTCGGCTGGCTCGCGCAACGCACGTGGTTCTATACGGGGCTCGGCGTCACGCCGTCGCTCGACACCAGCAACGCGGGCGCCGCGCTCGTCCTGTTCTTCCTCGCGATTCCGGTGTTCCTGTTCTTCGCGACGCCGTTCAGCAGCCTCACGTCGCGCAAGCATGAATTCGAGGCCGACGCGTTCGCGGCCAGCCAGACCGACGCGCAGGATCTCGTCAGCGCGCTCGTGAAGCTCTATGAGGACAACGCGTCGACGCTGACGCCCGACCCCGTCTACACGGCCTTCTACTACTCGCATCCGCCCGCGTCGCAGCGGATCGACCGCCTGCTGCAGCACGCATGAGCCGGCCGACCTCCCGCCAGCCGGCCGCGCGCGCATCGGGCGCGCAGCGGGCCGAAGGCCGCGTGATCGCGGCGCACGGCCGCCACTACATCGTCGCGCCCGACGACGGCGGCCCGATGCTGCAATGCTTCCCGCGCGGCAAGAAAAGCGACATCGCGGTCGGCGACCGCGTCGCGTACGAGCTCGCATCGGCCGACCAGGGCGTGATCGTGGAGATCGGCGAACGGCGCAACCTGCTGTACCGCTCGGACCAGTTCAAGTCGAAGCTGTTCGCGGCGAACCTCGACCAGTTGCTGATCGTGCTCGCGACCGAGCCCTATTTCAGCGAGGATCTGCTGGGCCGCGCGCTGATCGCCGCCGAGGCGAACGAGCTGAAGCCGCTCGTCGTGCTCAACAAGATCGACGTCGAGGCCGCGCTGCCGGTCGCGCGCGAGCGTCTCGCACCGTACCGCGCGCTCGGCTACGACGTGCTCGAACTGTCGGTGAAAGGCGCGCCGGACGACGCGCGCGCGCAGTTGATGCCGCACCTCGCCGGGCATTCGACGATCCTGCTCGGCCAGTCCGGGATGGGCAAGTCGACGCTCGTAAACCTGCTCGTGCCCGACGCCGAGGCCGCGACCCGCGAGATTTCGGCCGCGCTCAACAGCGGCCGTCACACGACCACGTTCACGCGGCTGTACCCGCTGGAAGGCGGCGGTGCGCTGATCGATTCGCCGGGCTTCCAGGAATTCGGTCTCTACCATCTGACCGAAGGCCGCCTCGAGCGCGCGTTTCCGGAATTCCGGCCGCTGCTCGCGGACTGCCGTTTCTATAATTGCCATCATCTGCACGAGCCCGGCTGCGCGATCCTCGAAGCCGTCGCCGACGGCCGCATCGCGCCGTCCCGGCACGCGCTGTATGCGCAGCTCGTGCACGAGGCGAGCCAGATCGTCCGCTGACCGCGCGACGTGTGCGACGGCCGGCCGGCGCCACGCGAGCCAGCCTTCATCGACAGGAGCCGCGATGCGTTTCAAGGCACCCGACCTCGCGACCGCCCAGCATTGGGCCAACGTGCTCCAGGTGGCCGGCATCGGTTGCGAGCTGCACAACTGCTACGCGACCGGCGCGCTCGGCGGCCTGCCCGCCGACGCGTGCACGCCCGAACTGTGGCTCGACGACGAACGCGACGACGCGCTCGCCCGCCGGCTGCTCGATGCCGCGTCGCACGGCCCTTCGGCCGGCGCGGCGCCCTGGCGCTGCCGGCAGTGCGGCGAGGCGCTGGAAGCGCAATTCACCGCCTGCTGGCAATGCGGCGCCGTGCGCGATCCGCTCGACGACTGAACGCACTGCCCCGACGCACAGCGAAAAGGCCGGCATCGAGCCGGCCTTTTCATTTCGGCGAGCGCCGGGCTGGCGCGTCGCTCACGATACCCAGACGGCCAGCGTCAGCATCAACAGCAGGATCATCCACAGGATCACCGCGCGCCATACGAGGCCGACCGCCGACTGCAGCGTGCGCGGCGTGCAATCGTCACCGACCGTCAACGGACCACTGTCGCCGACCGCCAGCGCATCGAGGCTCGACGGCTCCGCGAGCGGCCCCGCGAGACGCGCGCCGAGCGCGCCGCTGCCCGCGGCCAGCAGGACGCCGTCGTTCGGGTCGGGCCACTGGCGTGTATGGTTGCGCCACGCGTAGATCGCATCCTCGAAATTGCCGACGATCGCGAAGCCGAGCGCCGTCAGTCGGGACGGAATCCAGTCGATCACGAAAAACGCGCGCTGCGCGAACGTCGAGAACGCGACCGTGCGGTCGTCGCCCGGCGTCGACCAGCTGCGCGCGAGGTATTCGGAAATCCGGTACAGCACGGCGCCGGCCGGGCCGATCGGCAGCACGTACCAGAAGAACACGCCGAAGACGTGGCGATGCGACGCGACGACCGCGTGAATCAGCGTATGGCGGACGATTTCGCCGACCGGCATGTCGACCGTGTCGATGCCCGTCCACTCGTGCAGGATTTCGCGCGCACGCGGCACGTCGTCGTTGTTGAGCGCGAGATGGATATCGGTGAAGTAGTGGCTGAACTGGCGGAAGCCGAGCGTGAAATACACGACGGCGACGTTCCACAGGAACGCGAGCACGAAGCTCACCTTGTACAGCAGGAAATAGATCAGCGCGACGATCAGCACCCACGGCAGCACGACCGCGAGCCATGCGAGGAGCCCATGCTTCTGCTTGCCGGCGTCGAGGCCATGCGCGACGGTTTCCGCATGAAACTGGAACAGTGCGAACACCGGATTGCTCGGCGACAACGCGCGGACCTGTTCGATGATGAGAGCGAGGAGAACCGAAAAGAAAGTCATGCGTGGCGCCGTCTTCGGAGTTATGTCATTTTTTGCATAACGATAGCACAGCGCCAGCCGCGCATGGCTGCCGGCGCGGTCGCCGGGCAGCCGGTCGCGCACGCCGGCCGGCGCGCCCGCCTAGCCGGCGGCCAAGAAGCGATACAGATTGCGAAACATGGCGGCAGTTGCGCCCCAGATGAAGTAATGCCCGTCCGGTTCGTCGTTCGGGTAAGGCATGGCAAAAAAACGACGCTCGCCGCCTTCCCACCGAAACACGCGGATCTGATGGTTCGCGGGATTCATCACGAACGCGAGCGGCACTTCGAAAATCTCGGCGACTTCGAACGTGTCGGCCTGCACGGTGAACGGCGGATGCACGAGGCCGACCACCGGCGTCACGCAGAAACCCGTGCCGGTCAGGTAGTCGGGCAGCGCGCCGAGAATCTCGACGCGTTCGGCGGCCAGCCCGATCTCTTCCTTCGCCTCGCGCAACGCGGTGGCGGTCGCATCGCGGTCGAACGGCTCGCGACGGCCGCCGGGAAAACTGATCTGTCCGGCGTGGTCGTTCAGGTGATCGGCGCGCTGCGTCAGCAGGACGGTAAGGCCCGACTCGCGGACGACGAGCGGCATGAGAACGGCCGCGCTACGCGGATCGACGCCTTCCTGCAACCTCGCTTCGCCGGGCTCGACGCTCCATTCGAGCGTGCGCGCGAAGCGTTCGCGCAGGCCGGACGGCGTCATCAGCCTGGAATCGATGACAGGCAGGCCGGCGCCGGTGCCTTCGACCGGCAATACTTCGGGATCGATGATGGGGCGGCGATTCAATGGGGCTCTCGGGTTCGTGTCGTATCGAGCATATTGTCGCGCCAGAATGAAAAAAGCACCCGGTTGGGTGCTTTTTCCTTACAGATCTTACTCTTGGGAAGCTGCTGCGGCGCGATCCTTCGACACCAGCTTTTCCTTGATACGAGCCGACTTGCCCGAACGCTCGCGCAGGTAGTACAGCTTCGCACGACGCACATCGCCGCGACGCTTCACGACGATGCTTGCCAGCAGCGGCGAGTACGTCTGGAACGTACGCTCGACGCCTTCGCCCGACGAGATCTTGCGGACGATGAAGTTCGAGTTCAGACCACGATTGCGAATCGCGATCACGACGCCTTCGTAAGCCTGAACGCGCTTGCGGTTACCTTCAACCACGTTCACGTTCACGATCACCGTGTCGCCCGGGGCGAAATCGGGGATCGTCTTGCCGGCGAGCGCGCGCTCGATTTCTTCCTGCTCAAGTTTTGCGATCAGATTCATTACTGACTCCTTATGCCATCGTGTCGGCGTTCACACCCGCCTGCTTCCAGGCCCGGCCCCGATAGAGGATGGATTCACATCAGGCGCCGCACACGCATGTACGGCACCGCCAATTCCCGCTCGCGCAGCCGCCTCAGGAGGCGTCCTTCGCTTCGCGTGCGAGGTTCGCGAGCCACGCCTCGTCGGCCCGGCTCAGCAACTTCTCGCGGCGCGCCCGGACGATCAGGTCCGGCCGCTTCCGCAACGTATTCCTCAATGCTTCCTGACGCCGCCACTTCTCGATCTCGGCATGATGCCCGCCGAGCAGCACGTCCGGCACGCGCACACCGCCGTATTCCTCGGGACGCGTGTAGTGCGGACAATCGAGCAGGCCGTCCGCGAAGCTGTCCTGCACGGCCGACAGCGAATCGTTCAGCACGCCGGGCAGCAACCGCACGACCGCGTCCATCATCGCCATCGCCGGCAATTCGCCGCCCGACAGCACGAAATCGCCGAGGCTGATTTCCTCGTCGACGCAACGGTCGAGCAGGCGCTGGTCGATCGCTTCGTAGCGACCGCACAGCACGACGACGCCGGGTTCCTGCGCCATCCGCACCGCCCGATCGTGCGTGAGCGGCGCGCCTTGCGGCGACATCATCACGACGCGCGTGCTCGCGATGCCCTGCTCCGCCTGCGCCGCTTTCGCGGCGTCGATCGCGGCTTCGAGCGGCCTGGCCAGCATCACCATGCCCGGACCGCCGCCGTACGGACGGTCGTCGACCGTACGGTAGTTGTCCGTCGTGAAATCACGCGGGTTCCAGGTGCGCAACCCGAAGCGCCCCTGCTTCACGGCCCGGCTGGTGATTCCCCAGTCGGTCAGTGCACGGAACATCTCGGGGAAGAGCGTGATGACGTCGAACTGCACCGCGCTCCCGGTAACCTGGTTCATTTCAGTAATCGGCTTCCCAGTCGACGACAATGCGACGCGCCGCCTGATCCACCGTTTTGACGTAGACGCCGACGAACGGAATCAACCGCTCGTCGGTGGTCGGCTGACCGTCTTTGCCGGTTGCCGGATACTCGACACGCATGATCGAATGCACGCCGTTGTCGATCATCCCGCTCACCTTCCCGAGCGCCACCGATTGCTCGTTGACGACCTCGAGACCGATCAGGTCGACCCAATAGAATTCGTCCGCGGCCAATGCCGGGAAATCTTCCCGGCGCACGAACACGCGAAAGCCACGCATGGACAGCGCAGCATCGCGGTCGCTGACGCCCGCGGGTTGCGCAACGACAGTGTCGCTGTGCGTCTTCGACTGCATGATGCGGACGGAAAGCCGCTCCGCACCGCGTTCCAGCCACCAGCGACGCGCGTTGAGCAGCGCGTCGCCGCCGCGACCGGCATCGGCATGCGTCGCCACCTTGACCCAGCCCTTCAGGCCGTAGGCGTCGACCACCGCCCCGACCTCGACGGCATCGTCGGGCCACGCTTGCGTCGCTTCGGGACCGCCTTGTTCGGCAGCCTGACCGGCATTCGCGACCGCGTCGCGCTCGACCGGCTTGCGGACGAATGCGCCGAATGACGCACGCCCGCGCCTTGCATTACCGGAATCGTGACCCGCCATCAATGCACCTCACAGCCGGCACGACCGGCACACCGTGCCATGTCAGGCAGCCGGTTGCGCCTTTTGCGCTTCCTTCACGAGACGCTGGACGGTCGGCGACAGTTGCGCGCCAACGCCTTGCCAGTACGTCAGGCGATCCTGAGCGATACGCAGCGATTCGCCCTTCGTGGCGACCGGGTTGTAGAAGCCGACGCGCTCGATGAAGCGGCCGTCACGACGGTTGCGCGAATCGGTAGCAACGATGTTGTAGAACGGGCGCTTCTTCGAGCCGCCACGAGCCAGACGGATGATAACCATATGATGTCCTTCGGGAAAACCGGGTTCGAAACTACTGAAACACGCGATTATAGCCGGAAACCAGAGGTACAACAAACACTTACGCGTAAAAATCCGCAGGCGCCCCGTCCGCCCGGCATACAATCGTCGTGTCCACGATGCTCCCGACCGTCATGCCGCCCCTTCGCGCCGCCTCGATGCGCCGCGTGCAGCGCCTGTTCGCGGTGCTGCTTGCCGGCCTTGCCTGCCTTGCGTCCGCTCCGGCGTTTACCGCGCCGCTGCCGGTAAACGAACTCGTCGTGCCGCCCGGCTTCCATGTGGACGTGCTGACCGACGCCGTACCGGCCGCACGGGAAATGGCGTGGTCGCCGCGCGGCATCCTGTATGTCGGCGCGCGGGACGGCCGCGTCCATGCGCTGGCGATGCACGAGGGTCGGATCAGCGCACGTTACGTCATCGCGTCCGGGCTCGACATGCCCGTCGGCGTGGCCTACCGCAACGGCGCCCTTTATATATCCGCCGTCTCGCGCATCCTGCGCCTCGACCATATCGACGACCGGCTCCCGAAACCGCCCGCGCCCGTCGTCGTGACCGACGCACTGCCGACCGACCACCATCACGGCTGGAAATTCATCGCGTTCGGCCCCGACGGCAAGCTGTACGTGCCGATCGGCGCGCCGTGCAACGTCTGCCTCGCCGATCGCAGCCGCTACGCGATCATCGCGCGGATGAACGCCGACGGCAGCGGGCGTGAGGTGTTCGCTCGCGGCATACGCAATACGGTCGGCTTTGCATGGCACCCGGATTCGGGCGAGCTCTGGTTCACCGACAACGGGCGCGACCTGATGGGCGACGACGTACCGGACGACAAGCTGAACCGCGCGCCGCGCGCCGGCCTCGACTTCGGCTTTCCATACTGCCACGGCGGCGATACACCCGACCCCGAATTCGGCAGCGCCGACGCGTGCCGCCGTTACGTGCCGCCGGTCCTGAAACTCGGCGCGCATGTCGCGGCGCTCGGAATGCGCTTCTATACCGGACCGATGTTTCCGGCGTCGTATCGCAATAACGTCTTCATTGCCGAACACGGATCGTGGAACCGCAGCACGAAGGTCGGTTACCGCGTGATGCGCGTGGTCGTCTCGGCGGACGGCAGCCACGCTCAGCAAACGCCGTTCGTCACCGGCTGGCTGCGGCCCGACGGCACGGCGTGGGGACGCCCGGCCGATGTACTGCCGCTGCCGGACGGCTCGCTGCTCGTCAGCGACGACTACGCAGGCGCGATCTACCGCGTGACTTATGCGGCACCTTGACGCAGGCGAGGGGTGACCGCTCCCGACCGGGCATCGTAGAATGCGTGCCGGGCCGCGCGCCCGCGCCGGCCTGCCGGCCCCGCCCATGCCAACGACGATACGCCGCCATCCATGTCCAGCAGCACCGCATCGCCCCGCCGCTTCCGCTCCAAGACGCTCACCGCCGCCCTCGCGTTCCTGCTCGGATCGCTCGGTGCGCATCGCTTCTATCTGTACGGCTTTCGCGACGTGTACGGCTGGGCCCACCTGCTCGCGACGATCGTCGGCATCCCGGGCTTCCTCCTGCTCGCAGCCACGCAGCGCAGCGCCGGCCTCGGCTGGTGGCTCGCGGTACCCGGCGCGATCTCGCTGCTGGCGGCATTCCTCGCCGCACTCGTCTACGGGCTGCGCCCCGATGAAAAATGGGATGCGCAATTCAACGCGGACACCGGCAAGCACAGCCGGTCGGGCTGGGCCGTGATCTTCGTCGTGATCTTCTCGCTGCTGATCGGCGCGTTCCTGTTGATGACGGCCCTCGCGCTGTCGTTCCAGACGTACTTCGAATCGCAGGTCGAAGCGGCCAAGCAGATTTCGCAGTAAGCACGACCCGTACGGTTGATACGGCCCACCGACGGCGGGCCGCTCGCCGGTCAGAACAGGTTCAACTGCACGTCGTCGCGCGACTTCGCGCCGGCTGCACGAACCGCGACGCGCGGCGCCGGCACCCCGGCGGCAGGCGCACCGCGGAACCGCGACAGATCGAGGATGCCGTTCGTACGCTCGTTCAACCCGAGCCGCTTGACAGCCTGACGGAAACGCTGCCGCAACAGGTCGGCCCAGATCCCCTCGCCTTTCATCCGTTTCGAGAAATCCGAGTCGTAATCCTTGCCGCCGCGCATGTCGCGCACGCGATTCATCACGCGCTCCGCACGATCGGGAAAATGCGCGGCAAGCCACTGCTTGAACAGCGGCGCGACCTCCCACGGCAACCGCAGGATGATGTAGCTCGCATGCGTCGCACCGGCTTCCGCGCAGGCTTCCAGCACGCGCTCCATGTCGGGTTCGGTCACGAACGGAATCACCGGGGCGATGCTCACGCCGACCGGCACGCCCGCATCGCGCAACGCGCGGATCGTGCGCAACCGCCGCGCCGGCGTGGCCGCGCGCGGCTCGAGCGTGCGCGCGAGTTCGGCATCGAGCGTCGTGATCGTGACCGCCGCCATCATCTGCCCGCGTTCGGCCATCGGCGCGAGCAGGTCGAGATCGCGCTCGATCAGCGACGATTTCGTGATCGCCGCGAACGGCAGCCCGCGGTCGTGCATCACCTGGATCACGCTGCGCGTGATGCGCAGGTCGCGCTCGACCGGCTGGTACGCATCGGTGTTGACGCCGAGCGCGATCGGCTCCGGCACGTAGCGCTTGCGCGAAATCTCGCGCTCGAGCAGTTCGGCGGCGTTCACCTTCGCGTAGATGCGGCTTTCGAAATCGAGCCCCGGCGACAGCCCGAGGTAGCTGTGCGTCGGCCGCGCGAAGCAGTAGATACAACCGTGCTCGCAGCCGCGATACGGATTGAGCGACACGCTGAACGGTATATCGGGCGACTGGTTGTGCGTCAGGATGCTCTTCGCCCGCTCCTCGAAGACCTGCGTGCGCAGCGGCGCGGGGAAATCGGCATCGTCGGACTCGTGCGTCCAGCCGTCGTCCACCGCTTCGCGCTGCGCGATTTCATACCGCCCCTGCAGGTTGTCGACCGCACCGCGCCCCTTGCGGGGCACGGGCGGCGCTATCGGAAATTCGTTGTCGGACCGATCGTCCATGTGCCCACCCATTCGCCTGCGCCCAATACTGTACATTTATACAGTATTGGGCGCAGCATGCCAAGCACGGGATAAAGGGCCGAACGACGGGCCGCCGGCGCGTCACTCGCCGACGGCGATCGTCAGCGTTTCCTTGATTTCTTCCATCACGACATAGCTCTTCGACTGCACGGCGCCGGGCAACTGCAGCAGGATGTCGCCGAGCAGTTTCCGGTAGTCCGCCATCTCGCCGATCCGCGCCTTGATCAGGTAGTCGAAATCGCCGGAGACGAGGTGGCATTCGAGCACCTCGTCGATCTTCATCACTTCCCGCCGGAATTGCTCGAACATGTTGCCGCCCTTGTGGCCGAGCGTGATCTCGACGAACACCAGCAGCGCGGCATCCAGCTGATGCGGGTCGACCCGCGCGTGATAGCCGGTGATCACGCCATCGCGCTCCATGCGCCGCACGCGCTCGATGCACGGCGTGACGGTCAGTCCGACCTGTTCCGCGAGGTCTTTCATCGCCATCCGGCCGTCGTCCTGGAGCAGCTTCAGGATGCGCCGGTCGAGCTTGTCGAGCGTACGTACGGGCTGACGTTGCGTTCTCATTTGTTTATGCTGAAAACCAGAAAAATACAATAACAAAAACTGCACATTCGACAATACCATAGCGCAAAAAACTAGATCAGCTAGAGGTTACACGGAGCCGCAGGTGCGCCCGGCCTCGACCTGGTTCCTTCCATCTGGAGCAGCTATGCGAGTCGTCATTCTGGGCAGCGGTGTGGTGGGCGTGGCAAGCGCGTATTACCTCGCGCGCGCCGGCCATGAAGTCACGGTGATCGACCGGGAAGCCGGCCCGGCGCTGGAGACGAGCTTCGCGAATGCAGGCCAGATCTCGCCCGGCTATGCGGCGCCGTGGGCCGCGCCCGGCGTGCCGCTGAAGGCCGTCAAGTGGATGTTCGAAAAGCATGCGCCGCTCGCGATCCGCCTCGACGGCACGCGCTTCCAGCTCCAGTGGATGGTTCAGATGCTGCGCAACTGCACGGCCGAGCGCTATGCGGTCAACAAGGGCCGGATGGTCCGTCTCGCCGAATACAGCCGCGACTGCCTGCAGGCGCTGCGTGCCGACACCGGCATCGAATACGAAGGTCGCACGGGTGGTACGCTGCAACTGTTCCGCACCCAGCAGCAACTCGACGGCGCGGCGAAGGACATCGCCGTGCTGCAGGAAGCGAACGTGCCGTTCGAACTGCTGTCGCCGGCCGAACTGAAAAATGCCGAGCCGGCGCTCGCCGCCGTCTCGCACAAGCTGACGGGCGGCCTGCGGCTGCCGGGCGACGAAACGGGCGATTGCCAGCTGTTCACGACGCGCCTTGCCGCGCTCGCCGAATCGCTCGGCGTCAAGTTCCGCTACAACACGCCGATCGATGCGCTCGCGATCGCGGGCGGCAAGATCGCCGGCGTGCAGTGCGGCAGCGAGACCGTGCGTGCCGACGCGTACGTCGTCGCGCTCGGCTCGTACTCGACCCGCTTCATCTCCAACCTGATGAAGATTCCCGTCTATCCGCTCAAGGGCTATTCGATCACCGCGCCGATCGTCAACGAGGCCGCCGCGCCCGTGTCGACCGTGCTCGACGAGACCTACAAGATCGCGATCACGCGCTTCGACCAGCGCATTCGCGTCGGCGGCATGGCGGAAATCGTCGGCTTCGACAAGACGCTGCGCGCAGCGCGCCGCGAAACGCTCGAGATGTGCGTGAACGACCTGTTCCCGGGCGGCGGCGACACGTCGAAGGCCACGTTCTGGACGGGCCTGCGCCCGATGACGCCGGACGGCACGCCGATCGTCGGCCGCACGCCGGTGTCGAACCTGTTCCTGAACACCGGCCACGGTACGCTCGGCTGGACGATGTCCTGCGGCTCGGGCCAACTGCTCGCGGACCTGATCTCGGGCAAGATGCCCGCGATCCAGGCCGACGACCTGTCGGTGCATCGTTACCTGAAGGACGTGCCCGGCCAGACGCGTCCGGCCTACGCTTAAACCGGAACGGCCCGCGGCGATGCGGGCCCGTTGCATCGACGACACAACGAAAAAAGGGGCGCTCTTCGCGCCCCTCTTCTCGTGTGCTTACCGCTGAAGCGTCACGCCGCGTCAGCCGAGCTCGTTCACGAGCTCCGGCACGAGCGAGAACAGATCGCCGACGAGGCCGTAATCGGCCACGCTGAAGATCGGCGCTTCCGGATCCTTGTTGATCGCGACGATCACCTTCGAATCCTTCATGCCGGCCAGATGCTGGATCGCCCCCGAGATGCCGACCGCGATGTACAGCTGCGGCGCAACGATCTTGCCGGTCTGGCCGACCTGGTAGTCGTTCGGCACGTAGCCGGCGTCGACTGCCGCGCGCGATGCGCCCAGTGCTGCCGACAGCTTGTCGGCCAGCGGCTCCAGCACCTTCGTGTAGTTCTCGCCGCTGCCCAGACCGCGGCCGCCCGACACGATGATGCTCGCGCTGGTCAGTTCCGGACGGTCCAGCTTCGTCACTTCACGGCTCACGAACTGCGACTTGCCGGCATCTGCCGCTGCATCGATCTTGTCGACCGACGCGCTGCCGCCTTCCGCCGCCACCGGATCGAAACCCGTTGCACGCACCGTGATGACCTTGATCGGGTCGCTCGACTGCACCGTCGCGATCGCGTTGCCCGCGTAGATCGGGCGCTCGAACGTGTCGGCCGAATCGACTGCCGTGATGTCCGAGATTTGCGCGACGTCCAGCTTCGCGGCGATACGCGGCGCGATGTTCTTGCCGTAGGCCGTCGCCGGCGCGAGGATGTGCGAGTAGTCCTTCGCGATGTTCAGCGCGGTCGCTTCGACGTTTTCCGCCAGGCCTTCGGCCAGTTGCGGCGCGTCGGCCAACAGCACCTTCGACACACCTGCGATCTTCGCGGCCGCGTCGGCCGCCGCTTGCGCGTTGTGGCCCGCGACCAGCACGTGGATGTCGCCGCCAATCTTCGCGGCCGCCGCCACCGTGTTCAGCGTCGCGGCCTTGATCGACGCGTTGTCGTGTTCTGCAATCACCAGAATCGTCATTTCTTTCCGCTCCCTCTTACAGCACCTTGGCTTCGGTCTTCAGCTTCTCGACCAGCGTCTTCACGTCCGGCACCTTCACGCCGGCCGCGCGCTTCGGCGGCTCGACCACCTTCAGCGTCTTCAGGCGCGGCGCGACGTCCACGCCAAGGTCTTCCGGCTTCACGGTTTCCAGCGGCTTCTTCTTCGCCTTCATGATGTTCGGCAGCGTCACGTAGCGCGGCTCGTTCAGGCGCAGGTCGGTCGTCACGACCGCCGGCAGCGTCAGCGACAGCGTTTCGGCGCCGCCGTCGACTTCGCGTGCAACCGTCGCCTTGCCGTCGGCCACCGTCACCTTCGACGCGAACGTCGCTTGCGGCAGGCCGGCCAGCGCGGCCAGCATCTGGCCCGTCTGGTTCGAATCGTCGTCGATCGCCTGCTTGCCGAGGATCACCAGTTGCGGCTGTTCCTTGTCGACCAGTGCTTTCAGGATCTTCGCGACGGCCAGCGGCTCGACGCTGTCGTTCGACTCGACGAGGATCGCGCGATCCGCGCCGATCGCCAGCGCCGTGCGCAGCGTTTCCTGCGCTTGCGCGACGCCCACCGACACCGCGATCACTTCGGTCGCGACGCCCGCTTCCTTCAGCCGCACCGCTTCTTCCACCGCGATTTCGTCGAACGGGTTCATCGACATCTTCACGTTCGCGATGTCGACACCCGTGTTGTCCGACTTCACGCGGACCTTCACGTTGTAATCGACCACTCTTTTCACTGGCACCAGGATTTTCATGCACACGCTCCAAAGTTACGAATACGACCAGAGGCCATTTTATAGCGAGGCCTCGTGACTGCGCGGCCAGGCGGACCCAACCATGATGGTTGTCGAGGATACCGCTTCTTGGCGACGCGCCAATGATAGCGAACGGTCGTTCTATTTTAAAAGAGAAAAAACCCGGACGCAAAGCCCGGGTTTTCGATCATCGACTCTAATCCCGCCGGGCGTGCGTGCTCCGCCCGTTACCAGGCGGCGATGACCGCGCCGCCGAACTTGCCTTCGATGAACTGCTTCACGTCGGCCGAGTGATAGGCGGCAATCAGCTTGGCGACCCACGGCTTGTTCCGGTCCGCCTCGCGAATCGCGAGGATGTTGGTGTACGGGCCGCTCGGCCCCTCGATCGCGATCGCATCCTGCTTCGGTTTCAACCCCGCTTCCATCGCGTAATTGGTGTTGATCGCGGCCGCGTCGACGTCGCCGAGCGAGCGCGGAATCTGCGCCGCATCGAGCTCGACGATCTTCAGCTTGCGCGGGTTGTCGACGATATCGATCGGCGTCGCCTTCAGCCCCGCATCCGCGCGCAGCTTCAGCAGCCCCTGCTTCTGCAGCAACAGCAGCGCGCGGCCGCCGTTGGTCGGGTCGTTGGGCACCGCGATGCGCGCGCCCGGCTTCAGTTCGGCCAGCGATTTCACGCGCTTCGAATAGATGCCCATCGGGAACGTGACGGTCTCCGCGACCTTGAGCAGCTTGTAGCCGCGATCCTTCACCTGCGCCTGCAGATACGGGTCGTGCTGGTAGCTGTTCGCGTCGAGGTCGCCCGACGCGAGCGCCGCGTTCGGCTGCACGTAATCGGAGAATTCGACGATGCGGATCTCGAGCCCCTCCTTCGCCGCGACCTTCTTCACCGCTTCCATGATCTGCGCGTGCGGGCCGCCCGTCACGCCGACCTTGATGGTTTCGGCCTGCGCGTGCGCGCCCGCGAACAGCGCGGCCGCACCCAGCGCCGCCGCGAATTTCAGCATGAAGCGTCGTTGCATCGTGTTTCCCCTTTCGAATCGGTTTGGTCTTATTTGTGGCTCAGCCGGCGCACCAGCCAGTCGCCGAACGATTGCACGATCTGCACGAATACGATCAGGATCGCGACGACCGTCCACATCACTTCCGGCAGATAGCGCTGGTAACCGTAACGGATCCCGAGATCGCCGAGCCCGCCGCCGCCGATCGCGCCCGCCATCGCCGAATAGCCGACCAGCGACACGAACGTGATCGTCAGCCCCGCGACGATGCCCGGCAGCGATTCGGGCAACAGCACCTTGAAGACGATCTGCGACGTGGTCGCGCCCATCGATTGCGCGGCCTCGATCAGCCCGCGGTCGACTTCGCGCAGCGCCGTTTCGACGAGACGCGCGATGAACGGCGCGGACGCGAGCGTCAGCGGCACGACCGCCGCGGCCGTGCCGATCGACGAACCCGTGACGAGCCGCGTGAACGGAATGACCGCGACCAGCAGGATGATGAACGGCGTCGAGCGCACCGCGTTCACGATGCCGCCGAGCACGCGGTTCACCGCGAGGTTCTGCAGCACGCCCTGGCGGTCGGTGAGGTACAGCAGCACGCCGAGCGGCAGGCCGACGAGCGCGCCGACCGCCCCGGAGATGCCGACCATGATCAGCGTCTCCCAGAACGACTGCACGAACATATCGAACATCTCACTCAACATACGAAAGCTCCTCTACCACCACACCTTGCTCGCGCAGGAACGCGAGCGCCTGCCCGACCTTGCCCGGTTCGCCGCCCGCGAGCACCGCGAGCGAACCGAACGCCTGCCCCTGGATCTCGTCGATCTGGCCGTGCAGGATGTTGAAATCGAGTTCGTACCGGCGGATCGTCTCCGACAGGATCGGCTGGTCGACCCCCGAGCCCGTGAACGCGAGCCGCAGCAGATGCCCGCTGCCCGTCTTCAGCCGCTCGGCCACGCGCGCCTTCAGCGCGGGCGGCAGTTCCTGCGCGATCACGTCGCCGATCAGCGCGCGCGTCACTTCGTGGTGCGGCTGCAGGAACACGTCGATCACGCGGCCTTCCTCGACCACGCGACCCGCATCGAGCACCGCGACGCGATCGCAGACCTGCTTGATCACTTCCATCTGGTGCGTGATCAGCACGATGGTCAGCCCGAGCTCGCGGTTGATGCGCTTCAGCAGGTCGAGGATCGAACGCGTGGTTTCGGGGTCGAGCGCGGACGTCGCTTCGTCCGACAGCAGCACCTTCGGCTGGCTCGCCAGCGCGCGGGCGATGCCGACGCGCTGCTTCTGCCCGCCGCTGATCTGCGACGGATAGCGGTCCTTCTGCGCGGACAGCCCGACGAGGTCGAGCAGCGGCAGCACGGCGGCTTCGATGTCGGCACGGCTCGCGCCGGCCAGCTCGAGCGGCAGCGCGACGTTGTCGAACACCGTGCGCGACGACAGCAGATTGAAGTGCTGGAAGATCATGCCGATCTCGCGGCGCGCTTCGCGCAGCGCGCTGGCCGACAGCAGCGTGAGATCGCGCCCGCCGACGACCACATTGCCTTCGGTCGGCCGCGTCAGCAGATTGATGGTGCGCACGAGCGTGCTCTTGCCGGCGCCGCTTCGGCCGATGATGCCGAACACCTCGCCTTGCGGGATCGTCAGGTTGACGTTGTGCAACGCTTCGACCCAGCCGCCCGGGCCGGGGAAACGCTGCGAAAGATTGCGTAATTCGATCATGTAAACAAAACGGCGGCCGGCCGGCGAGTTGGCCCGCCAGTCGGCCGCCGATGCATCTGGAATAGCCGGCGATTTTACCGCAAACCCCTCATTCCCCTTAATAATCGATTTCGATCTTTTCATAACCGGACGAAATTAGAGGGGCGCTGTTTGGCCCTCCCGGGAAGGCCGCGACTATGATCCGGAACACAGACCAATGAACAGAGGAGACGCCCGATGAGCACCACCACCCCGCCGGCCGCCGCACCCGCCACCGCCGGATCGGCGCCTTCGGCGCCCGCGCCGCGGATGGGCCGGCTGCGTACCGCGGACGGGCTCGAACTCGCGTCGTACCGCTGGCCGGCCGGCGACGGCACCGCGCCGCCACGCGCGACGATCGCACTGGTGCACGGCCTCGCCGAGCACGCGGGCCGCTATGCCGCGCTCGCCGCCCGGCTGAACGCAGCGGGCATCGACGTGCTGGCGATCGATCTGCGCGGGCATGGCCAGTCGCCCGGCAAGCGCGTGTGGGTCGAGCGTTTCGACGGGTACCTGAACGATGCGCAGGCGTTGGTTGCCGAAGCCGCGCGCGGCGATGCGCCGCTGTTCCTGATGGGGCACAGCATGGGCGGCGCGGTCGCGGCGCTCTACGCGATCGAACGCGCACCGGCCCGCGGCCACGCGCTGGCGGGTCTCGTGCTGTCGAGCCCGGCGCTTGCGCCCGGGCGTGACGTGCCGCGCTGGATGCTCGCGGTCAGCCGCGTCATCAGCCGCGTGTGGCCCACTTTCCCCGCGATCAGGATCGATGCGGCCCTGCTGTCGCGCGATCCGGCCATCGTCGCGGCCAATCGCGCCGACCCGCTCGTGCATCACGGCGCGGTGCCCGCACGCACCGGCGCGGAGATTCTCGACGCGATGGCGCGCATCGAAACCGGCCGCGGCGCGCTGCGCGTGCCGGTGCTCGTCTATCACGGCACCGACGACAAGCTGACCGAACCCGACGGCAGCCGCGCATTCGGCGCGCGCGTCGGCTCGCCCGATCGTACGCTGACGCTGTACGAGGGCGGCTTCCACGAAACGATGAACGATCTCGAACGCGACCGCGTGATCGACGCGCTGATTGCGTGGATCCACGCGCGCGTGCCGGCGCGCTGAGCGCGCCCGGACCAGCCGGCCGAGCCGGGAATCAGATTCCGGCGAGCACGCGCAGGTGCGCGACGACGCTGCGACCGAGCGCGGACAGGTTGTAACCGCCCTCGAGGCAGCTGACGATACGGCCCTGCGCATGCCGGCGCGCGACGTCGACGATCCGCGCGGTCAGCCATTCGAAGTCGGCCTCGACGAGGCCGAGATTGCCGATGTCGTCCTCGCGATGCGCATCGAAGCCGGCCGATACGAACAGCATCTGCGGCTTGAACGCGTCGAGGCGCGGCAGCCACAGCATGTCGACGGCTTCGCGGATCGCCATCCCGTTGCTGCGTGCGGGCATCGGCAGGTTGACCATGTTCGGCGCCTGGTGATCGACGCCCGAGAACGGATACAGCGGATGCTGGAAGAAGCTGCACATCAGCACGCGCTCGTCGTTCGCGAACGCCGCCTCGGTGCCGTTGCCGTGGTGCACGTCGAAATCGACGATCGCGACACGCTCGATGCCGTGTACGTCGAGCGCGTGCCGCGCGGCGATCGCGACGTTGTTGAAGAAGCAGAAGCCCATCGCGCGCGCCGGCTCAGCATGATGACCGGGCGGGCGGACGCTGCAGAACGCATTCGCGTAGCGGCCTTCGATCACCGCGTCGGTCGCCGCGACCGCGGCGCCTGCCGCGCGCAATGCCGCTCGCCACGTGTCGCGATTCATCAGCGTATCGGGATCGATCTCGACGTAACCGTCGACCGGCGTCATGCTGCGGATGTAGTCGATGTGCGCCTGCGTATGCACGCGGCCCAGCGCGACTTCGCTCGCGAACGGCGCGGTTTCGTGCACGATCAGGTCGTCGATGCGGCTCGCGATCAGTTGATCCTGGATCGCCGACAGGCGGGCCGGACATTCCGGATGCCATTCCCCCATCTCGTGCAGCATGCAGTCGGGGTGCGTATAGAAAGCGGTTGCCATAAGCTGTCGTCCGCGGCGCACGGTACGCCGCAGGTCTCCCTCAATGATGTCCATCGTCTGCCGCGAATTCGCCGCTAACTTACCACAACGGCGGCCGGCTTCGGCCCGGCGCGCCGGATGCGTCGGGTATACTGCGCCGAACACAATCGCCCTGTCCGCCCGCTTCGACATGAATTCCAGCAAGCCCGCCGCCCTTCTCTCCGCGCTGCTCCGTGTTCGCGCTCCGCTCGTCGTCGCTGCCGTCGCGACGCCCCTCGGCACCGCGCCCGCCGTCGCGCAGACGCAGCCGGCGAAGCCCGCCGGCACGCTCGTCGCCCAGGCCCAGCCGCAGCAACCGACGCCACAAGGCCAGACCTTCGAAGAGGAAATCGTTCCGCAGCGTTACGCGAGCAACGCGAAGGTCGACGCGTTCATCGACGAGATGGTGAGCCGCAACGGCTTCGATTCGGCGAGCCTGCATGCGCTGTTCTCGCGCGTCAGCTATTCGGCGACCGCCGTCAAGCTCGTGAGGCCCGCACCGACGCCTTCGGTGAAGAACTGGCGCGTCTATCGTTCGCGCTTCATCGAGCCGATCCGCATCAATGCGGGCGTGAAGTTCTGGAAGGCGAACCAGGCGACGCTGCAGCGCGCGTCCGAGCAGTTCGGCGTGCCGCCCGAGGTGATCGTCGGCATCATCGGCGTCGAGACGATCTATGGCCGCTACATGGGCAATTTCCGCGTGCTCGACGCGCTGACCACACTCACGTTCGACTACCCGGACACGCCGAATCGCGACAGCCGCCAGGCCACGTTCCGCAAAAACCTCGAAGACTTCCTGGTCTGGACTCGCGACAACCAGCTCGACCCCACCACCGTGCTCGGCTCGTACACCGGCGCGATCGGGATTCCGCAGTTCCTGCCGAGCAGCATCCGCGAATATGCGGTCGACTTCGACGGCACCGGCCACGTCGATCTGCGCAGCAGTCCTGTCGATGCGATCGGTAGCGTCGCGAACTACCTGAAACAGCACGGCTGGGAAACCGACCGCCCGGTGGTCTGGCAAATTACGCCCGATACGGGCAGCCTGGGCATCGCCCAGGCCGCCGCCGACGGCCAGCCCGAACCGCACTGGGCGCTGTCGCAACTGCTGCGCGCAGGCATGACGCTGAACGAGCCGGCGGTCAACATCACGACCGAAGCCGGCACGCCGGTGACCGTGGTCGACCTGCCGACGCCGGGGCGCGCGACCGAATACATGCTCGGCCTGAAGAACTTCTACGTGCTGACGCGCTACAACCGCAGTTTCTTCTACGCACTCACCGTGTACCAGCTCGGGGAAGCCGTGAAAGCGCAAATGGAAGCCAGTGGCGCGCTGCAACCCGCCGCCGACGACGCGCAGCCGCAGTAAGCGCTGGCCGCCCAAAGAAAAAGCGCCGCAGTTCACGGAACGCGGCGCTTTTTTTATCGATGCGCGAATCGCGCACCCGTCTCGCTCAGGCGGGAAACACGCCCGTGGACAGGTAGCGATCGCCGCGATCGCAGATGATGAATACGATCGTCGCGTTCTCGACCTGACGCGCGATGCGCATCGCGACTTCGCATGCGCCGCCCGACGAAATGCCCGCGAAGATGCCTTCGACCGCCGCGAGCCGGCGCGTCATCGTTTCCGACGCAGCCTGACTCACGCTCTCGACGCGGTCGACACGGCTGCGATCGAAGATGGTCGGCATGTACGCTTCCGGCCACTTGCGGATGCCCGGGATACGCGAGCCGTCTTCCGGCTGCGCACCGACGATCTCGATCGCCGGATTCTGTTCCTTCAGGTAGCGCGACGTGCCCATGATCGTGCCTGTCGTGCCCATCGCGGACACGAAGTGCGTGATGCGCCCTTCGGTATCGCGCCAGATCTCCGGCCCCGTTCCTTCGTAATGCGCGACGGGATTATCGGGATTGCCGAACTGGTCGAGGATCACGCCCTTGCCTTCGCGCTGCATCTGCTCCGCGAGGTCGCGCGCCAGCTCCATCCCGCCCTTCACCGGCGTCAGGATGATTTCGGCGCCGTAGGCCGCCATGCTCTGGCGGCGCTCGACCGACAGATCCTCGGGCATGATCAGCACCATCTTGTAGCCGCGGATCGCCGCTGCCATCGCGAGCGCGATGCCCGTGTTGCCGCTCGTCGCCTCGATCAGCGTATCGCCCGGCTTGATTCGACCGCGCGCCTCGGCCTTGCTGATCATCGACAGCGCCGGGCGATCCTTCACGGAACCGGCCGGATTGTTGCCCTCGAGCTTCGCGAGCAGCACGTTGTTGCGCGCGCGAATCTCGTCGTCCGGCAGGCGGACCAGTTGCACGAGCGGCGTATTGCCGATCGTGTCTTCGATAGTTTTGTAAGCCATGGATATACCGTGAGTGCGAGGCCGATCAATCGATCGATTGTAAACCAGCACCGGCACGCGCGCCGGCAACCCCATTGCAACGATGGAATACGCGTACCGCTCGGTTCTCGATCGCCGCGCACGCGGTCCCACGCAAAAAACCCGCGGCATGCCGCGGGAAGCCGTCGCAACGACGGCGACTGAAGGAGCCCTTTGTCGGGTATGCGCGACCCGTTATTTCTGCGCGGTGCGGGCCGGTGCGGCGGCAGGCTTCGCCGCCGCCGGTTTGGTTGCGGCCGACGGTGTGGCACCCGTACCGGCCGCCGCACCGACCGTCAATCCTTCCTGCTGAAGCCGCTCGACGGTGTGCCCGCCCATGCCCTTCACGCGTGCGGCGAGATCTTCCGCATTCCTGAACGGACCGCGTGCGCCACGCTCGTCGAGAATCGCCTTCGCCCGCGCCGGACCGATGCCCTTGATGCCGACGAGCGCATCCTCGTTCGCGGTGTTGACGTCGACGGCCGCCCAGGCCGACGCCACTGCGCCGAGCATGACCGCTGCGGCAAACCATTTCCTGATCATGTGCTGGATCTCCGAAGAAAAACGGCCGGCGGCTGCCGACCGTGAGACCCAGTCTATCGATGCAACGCGTCGGTTTAAACCTGGCCGGATAGCCAACGCACGTAGCGGTCGACGCCTTCCTGCACGGTCAGGAACGGTGCGTCGTAGCCGGCCGCGCGCAGTTTCGTCTGATCGGCCTGCGTGAAGCACTGGTACTTGCCGCGCAGCGCATCGGGGAACGGCACGTATTCGATCAACCCCTGCTCGACCTGCTGCGCGAGCGTCAGCGGCGGCTGGTTGTCGAGCGCGCGCAGCGTGTTCACGACCGTCGACGCGATATCGTTGAACGGCTGCGCGCGGCCCGTGCCGAGGTTGAAGATGCCCGACTTCTCCGGATGATCGAAGAAGAACAGGTTCACGTTGGTCACGTCCTCGACCGACACGAAATCGCGCGTCTGCTCGCCCGGCGCATAGCCGTTGTACTCGCCGAACAGCTTCACCTTGCCTTCCGCGCGGAACTGGTTGAAGTTGTGGAACGCGACCGACGCCATGCGGCCCTTGTGCGTCTCGCGCGGGCCGTACACGTTGAAATAGCGGAAGCCCGCGATCTGGCTCTTCGCGCTCGGCAGCACGCGACGGATCACCTGGTCGAACAGGAACTTCGAATAGCCGTACACGTTCAGCGGCGCCTCGACGTCGCGCTCCTCGACGAAGCGCGTCGAGCCGCCGTAGATCGCGGCCGACGAGGCATACAGGAACTGCGTGCCCTGCGCGAGGCAGGTATCGAGCACCGCGCGGCTGTAGCGGAAGTTGTTGTCCATCATGTAGCGACCGTCGGTTTCCATCGTGTCCGAACAGGCGCCTTCATGAAATACCGCACGTACCTTGCCGAAATCGCCGCGCGCGAAGCGTTCGACGAATTCGGTCTTGTCGAGATAGTCGTCGATCTCGCAATCGACGAGATTGCGGAACTTGTCCGCGCGCGTCAGATTGTCGACCGCGATGATGCGCGTCTCGCCGCGCGCGTTGAGCGCCTTGACGATGTTCGCGCCGATAAAACCGGCCGCGCCGGTGACGATGAGGGTCATGATCGTCCTGCCTGAAAAGTGCGAGCCATTCGTGCGGCGCGCTCGTCGCGCCGCCGAACGCGCTCAGTGAAACAGTTCGTCGTAGTCCACCGTGGCCGTGCCGAGCTTGCCGACCACGATGCCTGCCGCGCGATTCGCGAGCACCACGGCGTCGACGAGCGGCACACCGGCGCCGAGCATCGTCGCGACCGTCGCGATCACGGTGTCGCCCGCGCCCGACACGTCGAACACTTCGCGTGCGAGCGCCGGCGCATGCAGTTCGCCGCCCGCGGAAAAGAGCGTCATGCCCTCTTCCGAACGCGTGAGCAGCAGCGCGTCGATGCCGAGATCCGCACGCAGGGTCGCGACGCGTGCGCGCAGGTCGTCTTCCGATTTCCACTGCCCGACCACCTCGCGCAGTTCCGCGCGATTCGGCGTGATCAGCGACGCGCCGCGATAGCGTGCCCAGTCGTCGCCCTTCGGGTCGACCAGCACCGCCTTGCCGGCCGCACGCGCCTTCTCGATCATCGTCGTGACGTGCGTGAGGCCGCCTTTGGCGTAATCCGACATCAGCACGACGTCGTGCTGCGGCAGCAGCGCATCGAAGCGCGCGAGCCCCGCGAGCAGCACCTCGTGCGTCGGCATCGCCTCGAAGTCGACGCGCAGCAGTTGCTGCTGGCGCGCGAGCACGCGCAGCTTGATCGTGGTCGGCAACGCCGGATCGCGCTCGAGATGCGGCGTCACGCCGCTGCTGCCGAGCAGCTCGACGATCCGCTCGCCGGGTTCGTCGCAACCGACGACGCACAGCAGCCCGGCCTGGCCGCCAAGCGTCACCGCATTGCGCGCCACGTTGGCCGCGCCGCCGAGCCGCTCCTCCTGACGCTGCACGTGCACGACCGGCACCGGCGCTTCAGGCGAAATGCGATCGACGTTGCCGAACCAGTAGCGGTCGAGCATCACGTCGCCGACGACGAGCACGCGCGAACGCGCGAGTTGCTCGCGCGGCACCGGAACGACTTCGCAAAGAGTATTCATCGTACGTTCAGCCACGGGAAAACGACTGGGGATCGACGTACGGCCGGCCGATCGCGTAGTAGTCGATGCCGAGTTCGGCCATCGCGTCCGGTTCGTACAGGTTGCGCCCATCGAAGATCACCGGCGCTTTCAGCTCGGCCTTCAGGCGCGTGAAATCGGGGCTGCGGAATTCCTTCCACTCGGTCACGATCACGAGCGCATCCGCGCCCGTGACCGCGACGTCCTGCGTGTCGACGAGATGCAATCGCGCCAGCACGTCCGCATCGTCGCCGAAATCCAGCGCGAACACGCGCCGCGCTTCGTCGACGGCGACCGGATCGTAGGCACGCACGGTCGCGCCGCGCTCGAGCAGCGCGGCGATCAGGCGGCGGCTCGGCGCCTCGCGCATGTCGTCGGTGTTCGGCTTGAACGCCAAGCCCCAGACCGCGAATTCGCGGCCCGTCAGGTCGGCGCCGAAGCGCTGCTCGATCTTGCCGATCAGCACGTCCTTCTGCGCATGGTTGGCAGCCTCCACGGCTTCCAGGATGCGCAGCGGCTGGCCGTTCTCGCCCGCGGTGCGGATCAGCGCCTGCACGTCCTTCGGAAAGCACGAGCCGCCGTAGCCGACGCCGGCGTACAGGAAGTGATAGCCGATGCGCGGATCGGAGCCGATCCCGCGGCGCACGGCCTCGATGTCGGCGCCGACCTTGTCGGCGAGATTCGACATCTCGTTCATGAACGAGATGCGCGTCGCGAGCATCGCGTTCGCCGCATACTTCGCGAATTCGGCCGACCGCACGTCCATGTAGATCGTGCGTTCGTGATTGCGGTTGAACGGCGCGTAGAGTTTCTTCATCTTCTCGCGCGCGATCGTGCCGGTTTCGTCGTCGTCGACGCCGATGATGATCCGGTCCGGACGCATGAAGTCCTCGACCGCGGCGCCTTCCTTCAGGAATTCCGGGTTCGACACGACCGAAAAGCGATGCGCGACGCTGCCCGCGAGCCCGCGTGCGGCCAGCGCCTCGTCGACCACGCCGCGCACGCGCCGCGCGGTGCCGACCGGCACCGTCGACTTGTCGACGATCACCTTGAAGCCCGTCATGTGACGGCCGATGTTGCGCGCGGCCTCGAGCACGTATTGCAGGTCGGCCGAGCCGTCCTCGTCGGGCGGCGTGCCGACCGCGATGAACTGGATCTCGCCGTGCGCGACGCTCGCCTCGATGTCCGTCGAGAAGCGCAGGCGTCCCGCCGTGCGGTTGCGCGCGATGATGTCCAGCAGCCCCGGTTCGTGAATCGGCATCCCGCCGTTGTTCAGGATGTCGATCTTGCGCGGATCGACGTCGAGACAGAAGACGTCGTGACCGATCTCCGCGAGGCAGGCGCCCGTGACGAGGCCCACGTAGCCGGTGCCGATGATGGTGATTTTCATAGATGTTCCGGTACTTCCCGGTAATTGACTAACTTGGCCGCCGGGCCGGGCCCGGCGGCAACCGCAGCGCGTTGGCTCCGCGTGCCGGGATCAGCCCGGCATCGCAGGTTCGACGCGGCGCGGCGCATAGGTTTCCCAGCCGCTGCATCCGGGGCACTGCCAGTAGAAGAGCCGTGCCCGGAAACCGCAATTCTGGCACGTATACCGTGGCAGATTTTTCGTGCGCTGCTTGATCAGCGCACGCATCATTTCAAGTTCCTTACGACGCGGTTCGTCGGCCGCCGCGATCTGCGCATCGAGCAGGTGCAGCATCCCCGACAGGTTCGGCGACTTTTCCATCTGCGTGCGCGCGAGCGTGTGCGCGGCATCCTGGCCGCGCAACCCGGCGATATGCTGATAGGCGATGTCGAGCAGGTCGTTCGACGGATAGCGATCGACGTACCCCATCAGCAGCTCGGCGCCTTCGATGTTCTTGCCGAGCGCGACGTACGCCTTCATCAGCTTGTCGGCGACGAGCGGCAGATACGCCGGGTTCTGCGCTTCGACGCGCTTCCAGTGCTCGATCGCGGCCGCGTGGTCGCCCGCCGCTTGCGCCGCGTCGCCGGACAGGATCGTCGCGCGGACGTTCTGCGGATTCACGGTCAGCGCAAGGCGCAACTGTTCGGCGGCCGCATCGGCATGCTTGCGCTGCAGCGCGTCCTGCGCGAGTTCGCAGTGAAACTGCGCAATTTCGATGCCGAGCGGCTTGTCGCTCATCGACTCGATGCGTTTCGCCGTATCGATCGACTTGTTCCAGTCCTTCTCGATCTCGTAGATCGTCAGCAGCGCCCGCTGTGCGCCGAGCGCGTAGTCGCCGTCCGCGAGCTGGTGGAACGCCTCTTCGGCGCGATCCAGCAGGCCGGCTTTCAGAAAATCCTGGCCCAGTTCGTACAGCGCGTGGTCGCGCTCGTTGACCGGCAGGTCGGTGCGGCTCAGCAGGTTCTGGTGCACGCGGATCGCGCGGTCGGTCTCGCCGCGACGGCGAAACAGGTTGCCGAGCGCGAAGTGGAGCTCGACCGTCTCGGGATCGAGCTTGGCCACCTCGATGAACGCATCGATTGCCTTGTCGGGTTGTTCGTTCAACAGAAAATTCAGGCCGCGAAAATACGAACGCGGCAGGTTGGCGCTCTCCGACAGGAGATTCTTCAGGTCATAGCGTGACGCCGCCCAACCGAGCGCGAACGCGACCGGAATCGCGAGCAACCACCAGAAATCCAGATCCATGCGAAATATCGAAGCAGAGACGAAAACCGCGCGATGATCGCGCGGCGTCCGGGGGTTAAATGACGGGCGGCATCGGCGGCTGGTCGATGACGGCAGGCGTTTCGCGCGCCGCACGCAGATCGCGCTTCAAACGTCCGTTCTCGATACGCAGACGGAAGATCGAAGGCAGCGCGGACAGCAGGCCGGCCAGCAGCCCCACGGCGAAGAATGCCAGGCCGATCAGGATCAGCGGCGCTTGCCATGCGTAGCCGGCAACGAAATTCAGCGTCGCGGTTTGTGTATTGGCCAGCGCAAGCACCAGCAGCAGGACGAACACCAATACCCGGATCAGCCAGACGATAAACTTCATGAAGCCCTCTCTTTGTTGAGGTTTGCCGCGGCGCGCGACTCCCCTTCGCCGCACCGAATCGACCCGTATTGTAAAGGAAGCGTTTCCGCGGCTGCGCAGATCCTGTGCGCGGCGTGGCGGGTCGGTTGCCGGACATGCAGCCGGAAATGAAAAAAGCGCCCGCAAGGGGCGCTTTTCTTTTCAGCCTTCGCCGGACAGGTTCCGGGCACACCGAACGACACTCAACGCTCGTCGTCCGGATCGTCAGCCTTCAGCGGTTCACCGGCGCGGCCGTCGACGCGTTCACGCAATTCCTTGCCAGGTTTGAAGTGCGGCACGAACTTCTCGGGTACCTGCACTTTCTCCCCCGACTTCGGGTTGCGTCCGACGCGCGCCGGGCGACGATTGAGGCCGAAGCTGCCGAAACCCCGAATTTCAATGCGATGCCCTTTCGCCAGAGCGTCGGACATCGCATCGAGCATCGTTTTCACCGCGAAATCCGCATCCTTGAGGACAAGTTGCGGAAATCGCGATGCCAGCTGCGCGACCAACTCGGATTTGGTCATACTTCAGCAGACCTCGTAAGGCTTACTGGTTCTGGCCGTCGAGCTTCGCCTTCAGCAGCGCGCCGAGGTTGGTCGTACCGGTCGCAGCAGCGCTGGAATCCGACTGCAGGCCGCGGATCGCTTCCTGTTGTTCAGCCGAATCCTTCGCCTTGATCGACAGGTTGATGCCGCGCGACTTGCGATCGATGTTGATCACCATCGCGTTGACCTTGTCGCCTTCCTTCAGCACGTTGCGTGCATCTTCGACGCGATCCTGCGAGATTTCCGACGCACGCAGGTAGCCTTCGATGTCGCCCGTCAGCGTGACGACCGCACCCTTCGCATCGACCGTCTTCACGACGCCGTCGACGATCGAGCCCTTGTCGTTCATTGCAACGTAGTTGCTGAACGGGTCGCCTTCGAGCTGCTTGATGCCGAGCGAAATGCGCTCCTTCTCGACGTCGATACCGAGCACGATTGCTTCGACTTCGTCGCCCTTCTTGTACTTGCGAACGGCTTCTTCGCCGGCTTCGCTCCACGACAGGTCCGACAGGTGGACCAGGCCGTCGATGCCGCCCGGCAGACCGATGAACACGCCGAAGTCGGTGATCGACTTGATTGCGCCCGTGATCTTGTCGCCCTTCTTGAAGTTGCGGCTGAAGTCATCCCACGGATTCGGCTTGCACTGCTTCATGCCGAGGCTGATACGACGACGGTCTTCGTCGATCTCGAGGACCATGACTTCGACTTCGTCGCCCAGCTGGACAACCTTCGACGGCGCGACGTTCTTGTTGGTCCAGTCCATTTCCGACACGTGGACGAGGCCTTCGATGCCCGATTCCACTTCGACGAATGCGCCGTAGTCGGTGATGTTCGTGACCTTGCCGAACAGGCGCGTGCCCGACGGGTAACGGCGCGAGATGCCTTCCCACGGATCGTCGCCCAGTTGCTTGATGCCCAGCGAGACGCGGTTCTTCTCTTGGTCGAACTTGAGGATCTTCGCGGTGACTTCCTGGCCAACCGACAGGACTTCGCTCGGGTGACGCACACGACGCCATGCGATGTCGGTGATGTGCAGCAGGCCGTCGATGCCGCCGAGGTCGACGAACGCGCCGTAGTCGGTGATGTTCTTGACCACGCCGTTGACGATCGCGCCTTCCTTCAGCGTCTCGAGCAGCTTCGCACGCTCTTCGCCTTGCGTGGCCTCGATCACTGCACGACGCGACAGCACGACGTTGTTACGCTTGCGATCGAGCTTGATCACGCGGAACTCGAGCGTCTTGCCTTCGTACGGGGTCGTGTCCTTGACCGGACGCGTGTCGACCAGCGAACCCGGCAGGAACGCGCGGATGCCGTTGACCATCACGGTCATGCCGCCCTTCACCTTGCCGGTGATCGTGCCGGTGACGAGTTCGTTGTTGTCGAGGGCCTTTTCCAGCGACAGCCACGATGCAAGGCGCTTCGCCTTGTCGCGCGACAGGATCGTGTCGCCGTAGCCGTTTTCGAGTGCGTCGATCGCGACGGACACGAAATCGCCCGACTGCACCTCAACCTCGCCCTGATCGTTCAGGAATTCCTCGATCGGAATGTAAGCCTCGGACTTCAGGCCTGCATTGACGACCACGAAGTTGTGGTCGACGCGCACGACTTCGGCGGAAATCACTTCGCCGGCGCGCATGTCTTGGCGGGTCAGCGACTCTTCGAACAGAGCCGCAAAGGATTCGGTATTCGGGGTGGAGGTTTGCAGGTCGGACATAAAAATCTGATTGTGCATGGCTCGCTGTGCCACGCCGGCCGGAATGGCAGGCTGAAAGGGCCAGATCGAGGACCACACGGGGTTAAGGGTTCGAAACACGCTCCGCGCTTGCGATGCGGAGCACCTACCGCTGCCCGCCTTGTCAGGCGGGCTGGCCGAGCGCCCGGTACCACTGCAGCACCTGGTCGACGGCTTCATCGACCGAAAGCGCCGACGTATCGAGCAGCTTGGCATCTGCCGCAGGCTTCAGCGGCGCGGCTGCGCGATTGCTGTCGCGCGCGTCACGTTCACGAAGATCCCGGAGCAAGTCATCTATATTAGCAGAAAAACCTTTTTGCATCAATTGCTTATGCCGCCTGGTCGCGCGCGCCTCGGCGCTGGCCGTCAGGAACACCTTCAGCACGGCGTCCGGGAAGATCACGGTGCCCATGTCGCGCCCGTCCGCCACGAGGCCCGGCGTCTTGCGGAACGCGCGCTGGCGCGCGACGAGCGCGGTGCGCACGGGGCCGTGCACGGCAATCGCCGACGCGCGGTTGCCGACCGCTTCGGCACGAATGTCGTTCGACACGTCGACGCCGTCGAGCTGCGCACACCCTTCACGGAACGTGATGTGCAGGTCGTCGATCAGCTTAACCAGCGCGTCGACGTCTTCCGCGGCGATTCCGTAGCGCACGCTCGCGAGCGCGGCGAGCCGGTACAGCGCGCCGCTGTCGAGCAGGTGGAAGCCGAGGTGCGCGGCGACGAGCGCCGCGACGGTGCCCTTGCCGGAAGCGGTCGGGCCGTCGATCGTGATGACGGGAGTCGGGTGAAAGGGGCGGGTCGATTTCATCGGAACAGTCGGGTCAGGCTTTGGCGAGCGCGGCGAAGCGGTCGAAATAGTCGGGGAACGTCTTGCCGACGCACTTCGGATCGTTGATCCGCACGGGCACGCCGCCCAGGCTGACGAGCGAGAAGCACATCGCCATCCGGTGATCGTCGTACGTATCGATCGCCGCATTCGGCGTGAGCTTTTCCGGCGGCGTGACGACGAGATAGTCGGGGCCTTCCTCGACGATCGCACCGACCTTGCGCAGCTCGGTCGCCATCGCGGCGATGCGGTCCGTTTCCTTCACGCGCCAGCTCGCGATGTTGCGCAGCGTGCTCGTGCCGCTCGCGAACAGTGCCGCGACCGCGATGGTCATCGCCGCGTCGGGAATCAGGTTGAAGTCCATGTCGATCGGCTCGAGCTTGCCGTGATCGTGGCCGATGCCGCGCACGTCGATCCAGTCGTCGCCCATCGTCACGTTCGCGCCCATCTGCATCAGCGCGTTCGCGAAACCGACGTCGCCCTGGATGCTCGCCCGCCCCACGCCCTCGACCCGCAGCGGGCCGCCGCCCAGCGCGCCGGCCGCGAGGAAGTACGACGCGGACGACGCATCGCCCTCGACCATGATCCGTCCCGGCGACTTGTAGCGAACACCGGCCGGCACGACGAAGCGCTGCCAGCCGTCGCGCTCGACGGTCACGCCGAAGCGCGCCATCAAGCGGATCGTGATGTCGATGTACGGCTTCGAGATCAGCTCGCCGTCGACTTCGACGACGATCCTGCCGTCCTTCGCCTTCACGAGCGGCAGCGTCATCAGCAGCGCGGTGAGGAACTGGCTCGACACGTCGCCGCGCACGCGGATGGGCGCATCGACCGCAATCGTCGCGGGCTTGATCCGCAGCGGCGGGTAGCCTTCGTTCAGCTCGTAGTCGATCTGCGCGCCGATCTGGCGCAAGCCGTCGACGAGATCGCCGATCGGCCGTTCGTGCATGCGCGGCACGCCGTGCACGCGATAGTCGCCGCCGTTCACCGCGAGCGCGGCGGTCAGCGGCCGGACGGCCGTGCCCGCGTTGCCGAGGAACAGGTCGGCCGTCTTCGCGGTGAACGCGCCGCGCGTGCCGGTGACCACGCAGGTGTCGCCGTCGCGCGCGAGCTTCACGCCCAGCTTGCCGAGTGCGTCGAGCATCACGCGCGTGTCGTCGGAGTCGAGCAGGTTGGTGATCGTCGTTTCGCCTTCGGCGAGCGCCGCGAGCAGCAGCACGCGGTTCGAAATGCTCTTCGAGCCGGGCAGGCGCACGGTGCCCGAAGCGCTGGAGTACGGGCCGAGATCGAGGTAGTCCATGGGAATCGTCCTGTTATTTCTTGACCGGTTCGGCAGCGGGCGCGCCGCCGCGCTCCTGCCATGCCTTGCGTGCGGCGCGCGAGCGCGTGAATACGGCTTCGAGCGCCGCGCCGTCGCCGGCGTCGATCGCCGCGCGCAGCCGCGTGAGCACGCGCGTGTAGCCGTCGAGTTCGTCGAGCAGCGCCGCGCGGTTCGCGACGCACACGTCGCGCCACATTTCCGGGTTCGACGCCGCGATGCGCGTGAAATCGCGGAAACCGCCGGCCGCGTACGAGAATTTCAGTTCCGCGTCGGCCTCGCCGAGAATCTGCTCGACGAGCGCGAACGACAGCACATGCGGCAGATGGCTGATCGACGCGAACACGCGATCGTGCTGTTCGGTGCTCATCGTGCGCACGTCGGCGCCGGTCGCGCGCCACATCGCGTCGATCCGGGCCACGGCTTCGGGCGCGTTCTCCGGCAGCGGGCACAGCACGACGTTGCGGCCGACGTAGAGGTCCGGCAACGCCGCCTCGACGCCGCTCGATTCGCGCCCCGCGATCGGGTGACCGGGCACGAACTGCGCGATCCGCGCGCCGAGCGCGTCGCGCGCGGCCGCGACGACGTCGGACTTGGTGCTGCCGGCATCGGTGACGATCGTCGCGCCGTCGAGCCACGGCGCGATACGCGCGAGCAACGGGCCCGTCTGCGCGACGGGCGCGGCCAGCAGGACGAGATCGGCGCCGGCAAGCGCGTCGCGCAATTGCGCGTCGTCGTCGAGCGCCGCCGCGCGGTCGATCACGCCGAGCGAGCGCGCGCGCTCGACCGACACGCGCGAACGGCCGACGCCGACGATCTCGCCTGCGCCGCCCCGCGCGCGCTCGCGCAGCGCGCGGGCCAGCGATCCGCCGATCAGGCCGACGCCGAAGATGACCAGTTTGTTGAATGCAAAGCCTGACACGACAAGAGCCAAGTTACGCGCGCGAAACGACGCCCCGCACGCGGAATTCCAGATTCCGGGCAACGGGCCCGCACCCGGCGCAACCTGCGCCGGATACCGCCCGAACCCGCCTTCGGCA
Organism: Burkholderia sp. AU17457; assembly: GCF_002223255.1. Taxonomy (NCBI): domain Bacteria; kingdom Pseudomonadati; phylum Pseudomonadota; class Betaproteobacteria; order Burkholderiales; family Burkholderiaceae; genus Burkholderia; species Burkholderia sp. AU17457. The sequence goes on along the minus strand of NZ_NKFB01000003.1, from coordinate 506,684 downwards.
GCGCCGACCGGCCTGCCCTGCCCGCCCGGCCGCCCCGCCTGCGCAAGCAGGCGACGGCCGCCGCGCGTCAGCGCGCGCGCGGATACGAACCGAGTATCTTCAGGAACGCGGCCTTCTGACCGAGTTCCGCGAGCGCGGCCGCCACCGCCGCATCGTCACGGTGCCCTTCGATGTCGATATAGAAGTAGTACTCCCACGTGCCGACGCGCGCCGGACGCGACTCGAAGCGCGTCATCGACACGCCGTGCCGCGCGAGCGGCTCGAGCAGCTTGAACACGGCGCCCGGCTCGTTCTTCACGGACACGATCAGCGACGTCTGGTCGTGCCCGCTCTGCCCGGCCGGCTGCTTGCCGACGATCACGAAGCGCGTGCGATTGTGCGGATCGTCCTGGATCAGCGAGAACGCGATCTGCAATCCATAGTGCGCGGCCGCGCGGTCGCCCGCGATCGCGGCGACGCTCGGATCGGCCGCCGCGAGGCGCGCGGCCTCCGCGTTGCTTGCCACGGCCTGCCGCTCGAGCTGCGGCGCATTCGCCGCGAGCCACTGCTGGCATTGCGCGAGCGCCTGCGCGTGCGCGCAGACGCGCGTCACGCCGTCGAGCGTGCCGCTCTGCGTGAGCAGGTTGTGATGGATCGGCAGCGCGAGTTCGCCGCTGATCACCAGCTGGGTCTGCAGCAGCAGGTCGAGCGTGCGCGACACGGCGCCTTCGGTCGAATTCTCGACCGGCGCGATGCCGAACGCGGACGCACCGGCCTCGACCGAGCGGAACACCTCGTCGATCGACGGGCACGGCAGTCCTTCGATCGACTGGCCGAAATACTCGAGCATCGCCTGCTCGCTATACGTGCCGACCGGCCCGAGGAACGCGACGTGGATCGTCTGCTCGAGCGCACGGCTCGCCGCCATGATCTCGCGCCAGATGGCGCTGATGTGCTCGCTCGCGAGCGGCCCGGCGCTCATGTCCTGCAGCCGCGCGATCACCTGCAGCTCGCGCTCGGGCCGGAACACCGGCGCGTTGAAATGCTTCTTGACCTCGCCCACCTCGAGCGCCACCGCGGCGCGCTGGTTCAGGAGCGCGATCAGCTGCGCGTCGATCGCGTCGATGCGGTCGCGCAGCGGTTTCAGGCGGGAATTCAGTTCGTCGTCCATGCGTTTTGCCGTGCTGTTTGAACAGCGCCGCCGTCAGGCGCCGCGCTGCTCGAAGTCCTTCATGTACTCGACGAGCGCCTTCACGCCCTCGAGCGGCACCGCGTTGTAGATCGACGCCCGCATGCCGCCGACGGACTTGTGGCCCTTCAGCTGCAGCAGCCCGCGCGCCTTTGCGCCGGCAAGGAAGTCTTCGTTGCGCGTTTCGTCGGCCAGGAAAAACGGCACGTTCATCCGCGAACGCGCTGCCGGCTCGACCTTGTTCAGATAGAAGCTGCTCGCGTCGATCGTGTCGTAGAGCAGCTTCGATTTTTCGATATTGCGTGCCTCGATCGCTTCGAGGCCGCCCTGCCGCTTCAGCCACTGGAACACGAGGCCCGCGATGTAGATCGCGTAGGTGGGCGGCGTGTTGTACAGCGAGTTGTTCGCGGCGATGGTCTTCCATTCGAACGCGGACGGGCAGATCGACAGCGCGCGATCGAGCAGATCCTCGCGCACGATCACGACCGTCACGCCGGCCATCCCGATGTTCTTCTGCGCGCCGCCGAACAGCACGCCGTATTTCGCGACGTCCATCGGGCGCGACAGGATGTGCGACGAGACATCCGCGACCAGCGGCACGTCGCCGAGATCGGGGATCTCGAACGTCTCGACGCCGTCGATCGTCTCGTTGGTGCACAGATGCACGTAGGCCGGATCGTCCGACAGCTGCCATTCCGCGCGCGCGGGCGCACGCGTGAAGCCGTCTTCCGTCTTGCCGCTCGCGGCCAGATGCGGCGTGCAGAACTTCTTCGCCTCGCCGAACGATTTCTGCGACCACGAACCGGTCACGACGAAGTCGGCCGTCGTGCGCGCGCCCAGCAGGTTCATCGGCACGATCGCGTTTTCCGCAATGCCGCCGCCCTGCAGAAACAGGATCCGGTGGCTCGCCGGCACGCCGAGCAGGTCGCGCAGGTCGGTCAGCGCGGCCTCGTGGATCGACATGAACTCCTTGCCGCGATGGCTCATCTCCATCACGCTCATGCCGCTGCCGTGCCAGTCGAGCATTTCGTCGGCGGCTTGCCGCAGCACTTCCTCGGGCATCGCCGCAGGGCCGGCGGAGAAATTAAAGACGCGCATCGTGAAAACCTCGGGAGGGACGCGACCGGCTTGCCGCCGGCAAAACGCGCCAGAAAAGAAATGGCCGCTTGCGCTCGCGCGCAAACGGCCATTATCGCACTGTCGTCAGGCTCCCGCCAAACCCGGCCGAACGGCCGGGGGCGCGGCCGGACAGCTTACTTGCCCGGCTTGACTGCTGCGACTTCCTTGTCAGCCTGCGTACGCGTTGCCTGGATCGCTTGCGGCATGTACTTCTGCATCAGGCCGTTGACCACGTCGCGACCGACCTGATCCTGAACCTGGATGAACTTGCGGCCCGTCGGGCTCTTGTAGAACGTCGTCAGATCCTTGATCTCCGACGTGCTGTAGTACTTCGCGTACGCGTCGTACTGAGCCGACATCGCGTCGCTCTGGAACTGTTGCGTGCCGAACACCTTGCCCGCGCCGTCGACCAGCTTCGGCACCGCGTTCTTCTGCAGCGTCGGAACGGCAGCCTGCTTCTGCTTGTCGTTCAGCGTCTTGTTTTCCGACAGCGCGTCCGACAGGATGGCCGGCACGAGCTGCTTCGCCTGCATTTCGGCGCTGTTGCCGATTGCCGACACGAGCTTCGGCGCGTCGATCGCGTCGAGCAGATCCTTGATCGCCGCCTTCTTGTCGGCGTCGATCGGCGCAGCTGCCGCCGGAGCAGCCGGTGCGGAATTCGACAGCGCCTGCGCCATCGCGAAAGTCGGCACCAGTGCAGCCAGCAGAACCAGTTGCTTGAATTGCTTTTGCATCATCACTCCCTTTTGGAAATATGAATGGTTGCTCGCCGGCCGCGGCGCTTTTCGCCCGCGGCGGCCAGAGTCTCATCCGTTCTTCAGGCTTCGCCGTCCGACGCCTCGTCGGCTTCGCCCTCTCCCTCTTCGGCCTCGGCGATCTGCTGGAGGCCAGAGAGCTTCGTACCCTCATCGAGACTGATGAGTGTAACACCTTGCGTGGCGCGCCCCATCTCGCGAATCTCGGACACGCGGGTGCGAATCAACACGCCGGCCGTCGTGATCAGCATGATCTGATCCTCGGCGTCGACGAGCGTGGCAGCCACGACCTTGCCGTTGCGCTCGGACGTCTGGATCGCGATCATACCCTTCGTGCCGCGGCCATGGCGCGTGTACTCGGTGATCGGCGTGCGCTTGCCATAGCCGTTTTCGGTCGCGGTGAGCACGGTCTGCTCCTCGCTGCCCGCGACCAGCATCGCGATGACCTGCTGCCCGTCCTCGAGCTGCATGCCGCGCACGCCGCGCGCCTCGCGCCCCATCGGACGCACGTCGTTCTCGTCGAAACGCACGGCCTTGCCGGAGTCCGAGAACAGCATCACGTCGTGCGCGCCGTCGGTGATCGACGCACCGATCAGGTAGTCGCCGTCGTCGAGGCCGACCGCGATGATGCCCTTCTTCATCGGGCGGCTGAACGCTTCGAGCGGCGTCTTCTTCACGGTGCCGAGCGACGTCGCCATGAAGATGAACTTGTCGGCCGAGAATTCCTTGACCGGCAGCACGACGTTGATCTTCTCGCCTTCCTGCAGCGGGAACATGTTGACGATCGGCCGGCCACGCGAGTTGCGCGAACCCTGCGGCACTTCATAGACCTTGACCCAGTACACGCGGCCGCGATTCGAGAAGCACAGGATGTAGTCGTGCGTGTTCGCGATGAAGAGCGTCTCGATCCAGTCGTCTTCCTTCATTTGCGTCGCCTGCTTGCCGCGACCGCCGCGCTTCTGCGCGCGGTACTCGGACAACGGCTGCGACTTCACGTAGCCCGCGTGCGACATCGTGACGACCATGTCCTGCGGCGTGATCAGATCCTCGGTGTTCAGCTCGGTCGCGTTCAGCTCGATCTTCGAGCGGCGCGCGTCGCCGAATTCGGCCTTCACCGAGGTCAGTTCCTCGCCGATCATCGTCGTGATCCGCTCGGGGCGTGCGAGGATGTCCAGCAGGTCGGCGATCTGGGCCATCACGTCGCGGTACTCGCCGATGATCTTGTCCTGCTCGAGGCCGGTCAGGCGCTGCAGACGCATCTGCAGGATTTCCTGCGCCTGCGTGTCGGACAGGCGGTACAGCCCGTCGGTCTGCATCCCGAACGCCGGGTTCAGGCCTTCCGGACGGTACGCGGAACGGCCGCCGGCCGCGGCGTTCTCGCTCTCGGCGCGCGTCAGCATCTCGCGCACGAGCGACGAATCCCACGGCTTCGCCATCAGTTCCTGCTTCGCGATCGGCGGCGTCGGCGCGGCCTTGATGATCGCGATGAACTCGTCGATGTTCGCGAGCGCGACCGCGAGACCTTCGAGCACGTGGCCGCGTTCGCGGGCCTTGCGCAGTTCGTAGATCGTGCGGCGCGTCAGCACTTCGCGTCGGTGTGACAGGAAGCACTGCAGGATTTCCTTCAGGTTCAGCAGCTTCGGCTGGCCGTCGACGAGCGCGACCATGTTCATGCCGAACGTATCCTGCAGCTGCGTCGCCTTGTACAGGTTGTTCAGCACCACTTCCGGCACTTCGCCACGCTTGAGCTCGATCACGACGCGCATGCCGCTCTTGTCGGATTCGTCGCGGATGTCGGAAATGCCTTCGAGCTTCTTCTCGTTGACGAGCTCGGCGATCCGCTCGAGCAGCGAGCGCTTGTTCACCTGGTACGGCAGCTCGTCGACGATGATCGCCATCCGCTGGCCGCGGTCGATCTCCTCGAAGTGCGTGGCCGCACGCATCACGACGCGGCCGCGCCCGGTGCGGTAGCCGTCGCGCACGCCGGCGACGCCGTAGATGATGCCGGCCGTCGGGAAGTCCGGCGCCGGGATGATCTCGATCAGCTCGTCGATCGTCGCTTCCGGGTTGCCGAGCAGATGCTGGCACGCGTCGACGACTTCGTTCAGGTTGTGCGGCGGGATGTTGGTCGCCATGCCGACCGCGATGCCCGACGAGCCGTTGATCAGCAGGTTCGGAATGCGCGACGGCAGGACCGACGGCTGCATTTCGTTGCCGTCGTAGTTCGGCTCGAAATCGACCGTTTCCTTGTCGATGTCGGCGAGCAGCTCGTGACCGATCTTCGCCATGCGAATTTCGGTGTAACGCATCGCCGCGGCATTGTCGCCGTCGATCGAGCCGAAGTTGCCCTGCCCGTCGATCAGCATGTAGCGCAGCGAGAAATCCTGCGCCATCCGCACAATCGTGTCATAGACCGCGGTATCGCCGTGAGGGTGGTATTTACCGATCACGTCACCGACGATACGCGCCGACTTCTTGTACGCGCGGTTCCAGTCGTTGTTCAGTTCGTGCATCGCGAACAACACGCGCCGGTGCACGGGCTTGAGGCCATCGCGGACATCCGGGAGGGCACGTCCGACGATCACGCTCATCGCGTAATCGAGATACGAACGGCGCATTTCCTCCTCTAGGGAGGTGGGCAGGGTCTCTTTGGCGAATTGATCCATGTATCCGTATCGTTTCGGAGCGAAGACGGCGAACGCCTTTCGCGTGGGCGCTGCATGCGCAACGCAACGCGAGATTCTAACATGCGCCCATCGGCCGCCAATCCGCCTCCCCCTCTATATGTAAACAGCAAAAATCGCGGCCGCGGCGAATCGGCCGAAATCATCGGTCGAAACCGGCCCGGCGAAAGGGTGCGCGACGCGACGTCGCAGGCGATCGCATCCGCCGCGTTTCCTGCGCGCGAGTAAACAACTGCATGCAATCGCGCGATTTCGCCGCCCTGCTCTTGACAATCTCTAAAAGTTACGGCAGGGCGGTGTTGCGCATGCACCACAAAGTTGAAGCGATCTTGGGGTGGGGAGGATTTTTTTTCGTAGGAAGGGAACGATATGGCAAAATGCCAACGCACTGAAAGTTAGACGCTGCTCGAAGTCTACACAGAGCGGTGCCGCGTTTTTTGTGCCGCACCAATGTTATACTTCGAGCAATGTATGACTTGTCACCGTCAACAGGCTCGCAGTAAACCTGCGGTAATCTCAATTTCGAGAGGAGAAATATGAATAAACTTTCAAAGCTCGCGTTCATTGCAGCTACCGCAGTTATGGCTGCATCCGCTTCGGCACAGTCGGTGCCGGCGTCGCGTCAAGCCGTCAATGACAACTGGGTGAACGGCACGGGCGAATGGGTGTGGATGAACGGCACGAACGAGCTCTGCTGGCGCGATGCATTCTGGACGCCGGCCACCGCCAACGCGAAGTGCGATGGCGCACTGGTCGCCCAGGCACCGCAGCCGCCGGTCGCTCCGGTCGCTCCGGCCATCACGAGCCAGAAGATCACGTATCAAGCTGACGCGCTGTTCGACTTCGACAAGGCAACGCTCAAGCCGCTGGGCAAGCAAAAGCTGGACGAACTGTCGTCGAAGATCCAGGGCATGAACACGGAAGTGGTCGTCGCAACGGGCTACACGGACCGCATCGGTTCGGACAAGTACAACGACCGTCTGTCGCTGCGCCGTGCGCAAGCCGTGAAGTCGTACCTGGTCAGCAAGGGTGTGCCGGCCAACAAGATCTACACGGAAGGCAAGGGCAAGCGCAACCCGGTTACGACCGGCTGCAACCAGAAGAACCGCAAGCAACTCATCGCCTGCCTCGCACCGGACCGCCGCGTGGAAGTCGAAGTGGTCGGTACGCAAGAAGTCCAGAAGACGACCGTTCCGGCAAACTAAGCCGCGGTTTTCGACTGCTTCAAAGCCCCGCTCCGGCGGGGCTTTTTCATTGACGCCCGTCCAGGCGCTCGCTGGCCTCGCCGTCCGCCCGCTTATATACTCGGGGCTGACGCACTGCCCTCCTCTCGTAGCCCGTTTGCCGACATGACCAACGCCGATCCGCACGAACTCCAGAAATTCAGCGACCTCGCCCATCGGTGGTGGGACCCGAATGCCGAATTCAAACCGCTGCACGACCTGAACCCGGTACGGCTCGGCTGGATCGACGCACATGCGCATCTGGCCGGCAAGCGCGTGCTCGACATCGGCTGCGGCGGCGGCATCCTGTCCGAGTCGATGGCCGGACTCGGTGCGCAGGTGAAAGGCATCGACCTGTCGACCGAAGCGCTCGGCGTGGCCGACCTGCACAGTCTCGAAAGCGGCATTTCGGTCGATTACGAGGCGATCGCCGCCGAAGCGATCGCCGCGCGCGAACCGGGCAGCTACGACGTCGTCACGTGCATGGAGATGCTCGAGCACGTGCCGTCGCCCGGCGATATCGTGGCCGCGTGCGCGACCCTCGTGAAGCCGGGCGGCTGGGTGTTCTTCTCGACGCTGAACCGCAACCTGAAGTCCTACCTGTTCGCGGTGATCGGCGCGGAATACATCGCACAAATGCTGCCGAAGGGCACGCACGATTACGCGCGCTTCATCCGCCCGTCGGAACTGGCCGGCTTCGTCCGCGCGACGGATCTGCACATCGTCGAGATCAAGGGCATCACGTATCATCCGATCGGCAAGCGCTTCGCGCTGTCGAACGATACCGACATCAACTACCTCGTCGCATGCCGACGCGGCGCATGACCTGTTGACCGGCATGACGACTCCCCTTTCGACCGCGCGGATCGCAGAAGAACCGCGCCTGCTGCACTGCGATGCGGTCCTGTTCGATCTGGACGGCACGCTCGCCGACACGGCGCCCGATCTCGCGGCCGCCGTCAACAAGATGCAGCGCGAGCGCGGCCTGCCCGAAACGTCGCTCGACGTGCTGCGGCCGCTGGCCTCGGCGGGCGCGCGCGGCCTGCTCGGCGGCGCGTTCGGCATCGACCCGCACACGCCCGGCTACGAAGCGATGCGCGACGAGTTCCTGGCCAACTACGCAGCCGACCTCTGCGTGCACACGACGCTGTTTCCCGGCATCGGCGACGTGCTCGACGAACTCGATGCGCGCGGCGTACGCTGGGGCATCGTCACGAACAAGGCGATGCGGCTCACGGCACCGCTCGTCGAGCTGCTGGGCCTCGCGCCGCGCGCGGCCTGCGTCGTCGGGGGCGACACAACGCCGCACCCGAAGCCGCATCCGGCCCCGTTGCTGCATGCGGCCGACCAGTTGACGCTCGAGCCCGCGCGTATCGTCTACGTCGGCGACGACCTGCGGGACATTCAGGCCGGCAGCGCCGCCGGCATGGCCACCGTCGCAGCTGCGTACGGCTATTGCGGCGACGGCGTCGCGCCGGCCAATTGGCAGGCGCAGCACCTCGTCGACACGACGCAGGAACTGCGGGACCTGCTGCGCGATGTTGGGCTATAATGGTTGATCTTATCCGCGGGGGCGACCTGGTTTCGACAGGGGTTGTGAAGCGGCTAGGGCATGTCGAGGACCCGTCACCTCGTTAATCAATGGGAAAATCGTAACTGCAAACGACGATACGTTCGCACTGGCAGCCTAAGGGCCGCCGTCCTCTGCCTAGTTCACTGACGGGCTAGTGTCGCAAGACCGGTAGCAATACCGCCAGAGGTCATTTACGTCAGTTAAGCCCTGTCGGCGTCGCGACGCCGGGGTCGAAAATCTAGCGAATCGCCGTAGTGCAGCGTGTTCGTCCGCGTCGCTGCGGTTAAATCAAAAGACTGGACTAAACATGTAGAACTAGTCGTGGAGCGCTTCTGGACGCGGGTTCGATTCCCGCCGCCTCCACCAAATTCCGCGCTCGTCGCACGAACCCCGCATGACGCAAGTCTGCGGGGTTTTTTGTTGCCGGCGAAACGCGCACGCCCCACTCCTTCCGAAAAAGCGCCCAGCCACGGGCGGGCCGGGGGGAATGCCGCCGGTGTTCGGCGGCCGGAGGTGACGGATGTTCTGCCGCGCCCGCGCCATCATCGATTGCGCCGGGCGGCGGCCAGCCCGGTGGTCAGGCTTCGGGCAGCGCGCGATGCATCGCCGCGCCGGGGCCCGCGCCGCCGATACCGGGCGATGTGCAGCTTAGCTGCCGCGGTACAGCGACTTCATTTCTTCCGCGCTGGCCGGGCGCACGCCCATTGCGCGCGAACCCGACGCCGATGCGCCCTGTGCCTGCGCACCGTAGCCGCTGGCGTCGGCGCCGCGAGCTTGAGCGAGCGCACTGCGCTGCTGCTCCGCGACACGCGCCGTGGCGGCCTGGATCGCTTCCGGATAATGCGGATCCTCGCCGCGGGCGGTGTTGTAACCGGCCTGCTGGAGTTGAACCAGTTCGGCACGGACCTGCGCACGGGTGATCGTCGAACCCGACTGGGCGAACGACGCGACCGGAGCAACGAGAGCGGCAGCAACGACAACGGCTTGAACGAGCGACTTCATGATGACCTACCTCCAGATTTGTCTGATTCGGCGGTGAACACCTTGATCAGCGCCGACAAACCGAAGTTTATGTAGGTGGATGCTTAAGAATAAGGCAGGTTTCAGGAAGACATCCTTCCTGATTTACGGGTTAACCCTTAATCGCTGTCGGCACGGCCACGTGGGCGGACGGCCGCTTCGTTCGTCCCGCGTTACATGAACGCTCGCCGAAAAGCACGAGCCCCGCGAAGCGGCGGGCTTCGCGGGGCTCGAATCACGCGGGATCGGAGCGCAACGCACGCAGCGTCCGCCAGTTGATCAGGCCGCGGCGTAGAAGAGACGCCCCGCTCTCTGGCGCCGATACGCTGCCTGCCCGTTACCGGGTATCCATCGGGCACTTCAGGTTGCAGCCGTTCGGATCGCCCAGGTCACCCTTGCGCCGCAATGCCGACTTCTTGCCGCTCTGGTATTTCTCCGACGGCGCCGACGCCGCGAACGGCATCTGCGGATGTTCGTTCAAGCGGAACTGTTCGCTCAGGATGCCGCCGGGCACACCCGGGGAATTCTGCGCGAACGCAAACGGCGAAGCGACGACCAGCAGCCCCGCGGTCAACGCTGCCGCGGCAAGAGGAACGGAAAATTTCATGTCGGGATGACGCCTGAACGGCGTGCTTGTTGGAACGTTGATCGAGCGGCAAGCGTAGCGCAAATCCCCCGCTGCTGCAGCGCGCTTCGATCGCCGTCTCGTTACCGGGAATTGCCGTCCGTCGCGCGCGCGCCGTCGCCGCCGGCCAGCCCGGTCGCGACGGGTTCCAGCGCGCCGCACGCGGCCGGATCGTAGCCGTCGAGACGCGCGACGCGCTCGACGAAGCGGGCGTCGCGCAACAGCGCCAGCACGTCGGCCAGCGGCCGCACATCGAGCCGCGCGCGTTCGCATGCGAAGTAATAGTCTTCATCGACGACCGGGATGAAGTCGAGCCCGAAATGACGGGCGGCCGGCTCGACGCCGAAACCGAGATCGGCCATGCCGCTCGCGACGAACGCCGCGATCGCCGAATGCGTGAGCTCAGCGGACGCATAGCCGTCGATGCGCTCCGGATCGATGCCGATCGCGCGCAACGCGAGATCGAGCAGCATCCGCGTGCCCGACCCCGGCTGGCGGTTGACGAAGCGGATGTCGTTGCGTGCCAGATCCGCCAGCCCGCGGACCTGCTTCGGGTTGCCGCGCGGGACGAACAGCCCCTGCTGGCGGCGCGTCAGGTGGATCAGCACGTGGCGCGTGTCGTCGAGCCAGGGCCGGTAGATTTGCGCGCACTGCGCGCGAAACGCGCCGCGCGGCAAATGGAAGCCGGCGAGGTCGCATTCGCCACGCGCGAGCGCCTGCACGGCCTCGACGCTCTCGCGGTATTTGATGTCGACGGCCGCCTGCGCATCGACGAGCGCGGAGACGAGCGTCGCCACCGCATACCCGTGCGACGCATGAATGCGCACGGCGCCGTCGCGCTGCGCGAGCCGCCGGTTCAACTCGCTGGCCACCTCGGCCGCCAGCGTGCGCAGGTTTCCGTCGAGGCGGCTGCGCGCAAGGCGCTGCGCATCGACGACCGCCTGCCCGAGCGCCGACAACGTCGAACCCTTGCCACGCGCGGTCTCGATCAACTCGCCGCCGATGCACGACTCCAGCGCGCGGAGCATGCCCCACGCGTGCCGGTACGACAGCCCCTTGGCTTGCGCGGCCTGCGCGATGCTGCCCGTCTCGGCCACGAGCTCCAGCAGCGGCGCGACGTCGGAGAGGCTGGCCGACCGGCCTTCGGTGTCGCGTACGGTCAGATACGCGTCGCATTCGATCCGAATCAATTATGCACTCCGATTTCCTATTGCGACCGCGGAATCTTCCGCTTATCGTTGGCTAAAATCAATCAGAACGAAGTCCCGCTGCGCACTATATGAATTCCTAGCGCATATGAGACTTTGGAGGAGCATAACCGATGTCCCCGAATTCCCCTGCGCCCGACGCGCTCGTCGAGCGCCATGCGCGCGCCGGCCGGTCGCTCGTCGCGATCCTGCATGCGATCCAGGACGACGCGGGCTACGTGCCGCCGGGCTGCGTCGCGCCGCTCGCCAAAGCGCTGAACCTGTCGCGCGCGGAAGTGCACGGCGTCCTGACCTACTACCACCATTTCCGCACCGCGCCGCCCGCGCGCGTGACGATCCAGATGTGTCGCGCCGAAGCGTGCCGCAGCATGGGCTGCGAAACGCTCGCCGCCCACGCGGAAGCCCGCACGGGCTGCCGGTTCGACGCCGCGCACGGCGACGGGGCCGCGGGCCACACGCCGGACGACGTCGCGCTCGAATCGGTCTACTGCCTCGGACTGTGCGCGCAATCGCCGTCGATGACGGTCAACGGCGTGCTCCATGCGAAGGTCACGCCGGAGAAGTTCGACGTGCTGCTGGCCGACGCGGTCGCCCACACGCCGGAGGCCGCATGACGACCCGCATCTACGTTCCGCGCGATTCGTCCGCGCTGGCGCTCGGCGCCGACGCGCTCGCCGCCGCGATCGCGGCCGAAGCCGAACGACGCGGCGTCGCGATCGAACTGGTCCGCAACGGTTCGCGCGGGCTGCTGTGGCTCGAGCCGCTCGTCGAGGTCGGGACGGCCGCGGGCCGCGTCGGCTATGCGAACCTGTCGGCCGCCGACGTGCCGGCCCTGTTCGACGCCAACTGGCTCGACGGCGGCGCGCATCCGAGCGGCGTCGGCCTCGTCGACGCGCTGCCCTATCTGGCGCGCCAGCAGCGGCTCACGTTCGCGCGGATCGGCCTGACCGATCCGCTGTCGATCGACGACTACCTGCAACACGACGGCCTCGCCGGCCTGAAGAACGCCCTGGCGCTCGACGGCGACGCCGCATGCGAAGCGCTGATCGAGTCGGGGCTGCGCGGCCGCGGCGGCGCGGCGTTCCCGGCCGGCATCAAGTGGCGTACCGTGCGGCAAGCCCGCGCCGCGCAGAAATACATCGTCTGCAACGCGGACGAAGGCGACTCGGGCACGTTCTCCGACCGCCTGCTGATGGAATGCGATCCGTATTGCCTGATCGAAGGGATGATCATCGCGGGTGTCGCCACCGGCGCGACGGTCGGCTACATCTACGTGCGCAGCGAATACCCGCACGCGATCGCCATGCTCGAAGCCGCGATCGTCCGCGCGCGCGAAGCCGGCTGGCTCGGCGAGCACGTGCTCGGCTCCGCGCACGCGTTCGAGCTGCACGTCGCGAAAGGCGCGGGCTCGTACGTATGCGGCGAGGAAACGGCGCTGCTCGAATCGCTCGAGGGCAAGCGCGGCGTCGTGCGCGCGAAGCCGCCGCTGCCCGCGCTCGCGGGCCTGTTCGGCCAGCCGACCGTCATCAACAACGTGATCACGCTCGCGACGGCGCCCGTGATCTTCGCGCGCGGCGCCGCGTTCTATCGCGACTACGGGATGGGCCGCTCGCGCGGCACGCTGCCGTTCCAGCTTGCCGGCAACATCCGTCACGGCGGCCTCGTCGAGCTCGCGTTCGGCGTCACGCTGCGCGAGCTGCTGTTCGACTTCGGCGGCGGCACGGCCAGCGGCCGGCCGGCCCGCGCCGCGCAGGTCGGCGGCCCGCTCGGCACCTACCTGCCCGACCACCAGTGGGACGTGCCGCTCGACTACGAAGCGTACACGGCGATCGGCGCGGTGGTCGGCCACGGCGGCATCGTGCTGCACGACGACACGTCGAATCTCGCCGAGCTGGCCGAATACGCGATGAAGTTCTGCGCAATCGAATCGTGCGGCAAGTGCACGCCGTGCCGGATCGGTTCGACGCGCGGCGTCGAGACGATCGCGCGGATTCGCCGCGGCGACACGTCGGAGCGGCAGGTCACGCTGTTGCGCGACCTGTGCGACACGATGCTGGCCGGTTCGCTGTGCGCGATGGGCGGCATGACGCCGTACCCGGTGCTGTCCGCGCTCGACCATTTCCCCGAAGATTTCGGGCTCGCTGCCGGCAAGGATGCCGCGTCGGGCCCGGTCAAGGCCGCGGCCTGACCCAGAAGGAGCCCTGCATGTCCCTCGACACGAACAACGTCCGCCAAGGCGGCTGCGGCTCGGGCCAATGCGCGTGCAAGAGCGCCGCCCAGGCGCGCGCACGCGATCCGCACGACGATACCGACTACGGCACGCCGCAACGGTACGCCGATACCGACGTCACGCTCGAAATCGACGGCCAGCCGGTCACGGTGCCGGCCGGCACGTCGGTGATGCGCGCGGCGATCGAAGCCGGCGTCAACGTCCCGAAGCTGTGCGCGACCGATTCGCTCGAACCGTTCGGCTCGTGCCGGCTGTGCCTCGTCGAGATCGAAGGCCGGCGCGGTTATCCGGCATCGTGCACGACGCCCGCCGAAGCCGGCATGAAGGTGCGCACGCAGTCGGACCGGCTGCAGTCGCTGCGCCGCAACGTGATGGAGCTGTACATCTCCGATCACCCGCTCGACTGCCTCACCTGCCCGGCCAACGGCGACTGCGAGTTGCAGGACATGGCCGGCGTGGTCGGGCTGCGCGAAGTGCGCTACGGCAACGACTGCGCCAATCACCTGAAGGACACGAAGGACGAATCGAATCCGTACTTCACGTACGATCCGTCGAAGTGCATCGTCTGCAACCGCTGCGTGCGCGCGTGCGAGGAAACGCAAGGCACGTTCGCGCTGACGATCGCCGCGCGCGGCTTCGAATCGCGTGTCGCCGCCGGCGAAAGCGAATCGTTCATGGCGTCGGAATGCGTGTCGTGCGGCGCATGCGTCGCAGCATGCCCGACGGCCACGCTGCAGGAAAAATCCGTCGTGCAGCTCGGGCAGGCCGAGCACTCGGTCGTCACGACCTGCGCGTACTGCGGCGTCGGCTGCTCGTTCAAGGCCGAGATGAAGGGCACGCAGGTCGTGCGCATGACGCCGTACAAGAACGGCCTCGCGAACGAAGGCCACGCGTGCGTGAAGGGGCGCTTCGCGTGGGGCTATGCGACGCACAAGGACCGCATCACGAAGCCGATGATCCGCGAGAAGATCACCGACCCGTGGCGCGAAGTGAGCTGGGACGAAGCCCTCACCTACGCGGCGACGCAATTCCGCAAGCTGCAGCAGAAGTACGGCCGCGATTCGATCGGCGGGATCACGTCGTCGCGCTGCACGAACGAGGAAACCTATCTCGTGCAGAAGCTCGTGCGCGCCGCGTTCGGCAACAACAACGTCGATACCTGCGCACGCGTGTGCCACTCGCCGACCGGCTATGGCCTCAAGACGACGCTCGGCGAATCGGCCGGCACGCAGACGTTCGCATCGGTCGGCCAGGCCGACGTGATCGTCGTGATGGGCGCGAACCCGACCGACGGTCATCCGGTGTTCGGCTCGCGACTGAAGCGGCGCGTGCGCGAAGGCGCGAAGCTGATCGTGATCGACCCGCGCCGCATCGACGTCGTCGACGGCCCGCACGTGAAGGCCACGCATCATCTGCAGTTGCGCCCGGGCACCAACGTCGCGATCGTCAACGCACTGGCGCACGTGATCGTCACCGAAGGGCTGGTGGCCGACGCATTCGTCGCCGAGCGCTGCGACACGCGCGCGTTCGAGCAATGGCGCGACTTCGTCGCGCAGGCAGACAATTCGCCCGAGGCGACCGCGGACGTGACGGGCGTGCCGGCCGGGTTGGTGCGCGAGGCCGCGCGCCTGTACGCGACGGGCGGCAACGCCGCGATCTACTACGGCCTGGGCGTCACCGAACACGCGCAAGGCTCGACGACGGTGATGGGCATCGCGAACCTCGCGATGGCGACCGGCAACGTCGGCCGCGAAGGCGTCGGCGTCAATCCGCTGCGTGGTCAGAACAACGTGCAGGGTTCGTGCGACATGGGCTCGTTCCCGCACGAACTGCCCGGCTACCGACACATCAGCGACGAGGTCGTGCGCACGCAGTTCGAACAGGCCTGGTCGGCCACGCTGCAGCCGGAGCCGGGGCTGCGCATCCCGAACATGTTCGACGCGGCGCTCGACGGCAGCTTCAAGGGGCTTTACTGCCAGGGCGAGGACATCGTCCAGTCGGACCCGAACACGCAGCACGTCGCGGCCGCGCTGTCGGCGATGGAATGCATCGTCGTGCAGGACATCTTCCTGAACGAAACCGCGAAATACGCGCACGTGCTGCTGCCGGGCTCGACGTTCCTCGAAAAGGACGGCACGTTCACGAACGCGGAGCGCCGGATCTCGCGCGTGCGCAAGGTGATGCCGCCGCTCGCGGGCTACGCGGACTGGGAAGTCACGCTGCTGCTGTCGCAGGCGCTCGGCTACGACATGCACTACGCGCATCCGTCGGAAATCATGGACGAGATCGCACGGCTCACGCCGACCTTCTCGGGCGTGTCGTACGAGAAGCTCGACGCGCTCGGCAGCATCCAGTGGCCGTGCAACGAACACGCGCCGGAAGGCACGCCGACCATGCACATCGACACGTTCGTGCGCGGCAAGGGCCGGTTCGTGATCACCAAGTTCATTCCGACGCCGGAGAAAGTCACGCAGCGCTATCCGCTGATCCTGACGACGGGCCGCATCCTGTCGCAATACAACGTCGGCGCGCAGACGCGCCGAACCGAAAACGTCCGATGGCATGAAGAGGATCGGCTCGAGATCCATCCGCACGACGCGCAGGATCGCGGGATCCGCACCGGCGACTGGGTCGGCATCGAATCGCGCGCGGGGCAGACGGTGCTGCGCGCGCTCGTGACGGAGCGCATGCAGCCGGGCGTCGTGTACACGACGTTCCACTTCCCTGAATCGGGCGCGAACGTGATCACGACGGACAGCTCCGACTGGGCGACCAACTGCCCCGAATACAAGGTCACGGCCGTGCAGGTGATGCCGGTTGCGCAGCCGTCCGACTGGCAGCGCGCGTACGCGCGCTTCAACTCGGAGCAGCTCGACCTGCTCGAGCGCCGCGCGGCCGCGCCGGCCGCCGTGACGACAGGCAAGTGAGGCAATCATGGACCACGACCACCTGATCGACATGGCCAACCAGATCGGCGCGTTCTTCGAATCGATGCCCGATCGCGACGAAGCGCTGGCCGGCATCGCCGAGCATATCCGGCGCTTCTGGGAGCCGCGGATGCGTCGGGCGTTGCTCGCCGCGCTCGACGACCCGTCGAGCGAAGCCGGACGACGCGCGGCGCCGATCGTGCGCGACGCGATCGCCACGCATCGCGCGTCGCTCGCCCCTGCCGCGGCGCCCGCCTGAGCGCGCGGCTACGCGGATACCGGCATGCCCGCGAACCAGCTTTCGCAGTGGCGCAGCAACGCGTTCGCGTCGGTCGCCGTGCGCCCGCGCGCGGCGACATAGCCGTCGGGCCGCAGCAGATAGAACGACGGCCGCGAGCGGCCGTATTCCTGCGCGAGCCCCGCCGCACCGTCGCCTTCGGCATCGGCGACGCGCCACGCGCGCACCGCTTCCGGCATGATCCGTTCGAGCCCCTGCACGAGCGCTTGCGCATCGGCCGGGATCGGCGGCACCTCGCCGGCGTCGGTATTCGCCGGCTCTTCCAGCAGCAACAGCGTGAAACTCGCCGGATCGTGAAGATCGTATAGCCGCGCCGTGCCGGGCGCGCGACCGAGCGGCCCGTCGAGCACGTGCACGAGTGCATCGGGCGCGCGCTCGCCCGCGCGCGGGCCGCCGTCGAGCACGCGCTCGAGCGTGAGCGGACTCTTCCGGTACTGCACGCCGAGTTCGCTCACCGTGCGCCTGACCGCGTCGCGCATCGGCCCGAACGACGCGAGCAGCGGCACGACGTGATCACGCAACAGCTTCATCGCACCGCGCTCGGCTTCGACGACCTGCGTGACGAAACCGGTCTGCCGCAACACGTCGCGCTCGATCGGATGGCGCTCCGCGTGATACGTGTCGAGCAACCGCTCGGGCGCGCCTGCGCGGAGGACACGTGCAAGCTTCCAGCCGAGGTTGAACGCCTCCTGGATGCCGGTATTCATGCCCTGCGCGCCGGCCGGGCTGTGGACGTGCGCGGCGTCGCCCGCGAAAAACACGCGGCCGTGACGCAGCCGGTCGACCATCCGGCTGTGCAGATGGAAATAGGACGACCACGCGAGATCGCTCGGCGAGATCGATGCGCCGACGCGCGCGCGGACGATTGCGTCGCATTCGTCGAGCGACGGCGGCGCCGCGTCGGGCGATGCGCCGCTGCCGGGCGGCCGGTCCGCGACGAGCCGATAACGGCCGCCGCCCATCGGAAACAGGCCCGCGATGCCCGCGGGCGTCGTGAACAGATGGATCTCCTCGTCCGGCCAGTCGGGTATCGCCGCGAAATCGGCCAGCAGGAAAGTCTGTTCGAACGCATGCCCGGGAAAGCCCAGGCCGAGCAGGTGCCTGACCGTGCTGTGCGCGCCGTCGGCGGCAATCAGGTACGACGGGGCGAACGACTCGTCGCGGCCGTCGGCGCGGCGCAACGTCACGTCGAGCGACGTGCCGCCCGCGTCGCACGCGGTCAGCGCCGTACCGCGTTCGACGGTCACGCCCATCCCGGCCAGGTGCTCGGCGAGCAGCCGCTCGGTGATGCTCTGGTCGAGAAACATCAGATACGGATAGCGCGTTTGCAGCGGATCGAAATCGAGCCGCGCGATCACGCGACCGTCGGCATGCAGCTCCGCCGCATGTGCGCGATGGCCGAGCGCGAGAAACGGTTCGACCGCGCGATGCTGCTCCAGCAGTTCGAGCGTGCGCGCCTGGATGCCGATCGCACGCGAGAACGGCGCGGGCGCGACGAGACGATCGATGATGCGCACCGGCACGCGGGCCCGCGCGAGGCTCATCGCCGCGGCAAGGCCGGTCGGCCCCGCGCCGACGATCAGCACGGGCGGGATATCGGATAGTGTGTCAGCCATGGAGACCTCGATGACACGCGACCCTGCCAGTCTACGCCGCTCCGCGTGACGGGGCCATATGCCAACCGGCCGATGCGCGGCCTCGCCGCGCGGTGTGGGAAAATACGCGCTTTCCGCCCCTTTTCGCGTCATGGATTCCGCATTCGACCGGGCGTACGCCGCGCATCGCGCGGGCCGCCTCGCCGAGGCCGAGCACGGCTATCGCCACGCGCTCGCCTCCAACCCCGCCGACGCCGACGCACTGCACCTGTTCGGCGTGCTGCGGCACCAGCAGGGCCAGCACGCCGAGGCAGCCGATCTCGTCGGCCGCGCCGTCGCGCTGCGTCCGGACGATGCCGCGCTGCAGCTCAATCTCGGCAACGCGTTGAAAGCGCTCGGCCGGCTCGACGAAGCGATCGACCGCTTCCGCAACGCGCTGACGCTCGCGCCCGAATTTCCGCTCGCGCACTACAACCTCGGCAACGCATATGCGGCGCTGCAGCGTCACGACGATGCGATCGACGCGTTCGGCCGTGCGCTGCGGCTCACGCCCGACGACGCGTCGATCCACAATAATCTCGGCAACGCGCTGAACGCGCTCGGCCGCCACGACGACGCGCTCGCCGCGTTCGGTCGCGCGCTCGAGCTCCGGCCCGGGCATGCGGGCGCGCACAACAACCTCGCGATGGCGCTAAGCGCGATGGGTCGCGCCGACGATGCGATCGCGCACTTCCAGGCCGCGATCGCCGCGCAGCCGCGGTTCGTCGCCGCGCATTTCAATCTCGGCAACACGTTCGATGCGATCGGCCGGCATGCCGAGGCAGCCGCGGCGTTCGAAGCCGCGCTCGCGCTGCACCCGCCGTTTCCGCTCGCGCTGTTCGGGCTCGCGAATGCACTCTGCGCGCAAGCGCGCCACCGCGACGCGCTGCCCTACTACGAACGCGCCGTCGGGCTCGATCCGTCGTTCGGGCTCGCCTGGCTGAATCTCGGCAACGCACATCACGCGCTCGGCGCGCACGAGATGGCGCTGCGCGCATTCGACCAGGCGCTGCGCGTCGCGCCCGATCTCACGCTCGCACGGCTGCATCGCGCGGTCACGCTGCTGACGCTGCGCGACTTCACGCGCGGCCTGCCCGCGTACGAAGCGCGCCACGAGACGCCCGGCGCGACGCCGCTCGGCGCACTGCCGCGCTGGCAAGGCGAGCCGATTGCGGCGCGCACGCTGCTGATCCGCGCGGAACAGGGGTTCGGCGACACCCTGCAGTTCGTCCGCTTCGTGCCGCAGGTGCGCGCACGCTGCGCGCGCGTCGTCCTCGAAGTCCAGCCGGAACTCGTCGCGCTGCTGACGCCGGCCGCGTCGCGCTGGCGCGTGACGCTCGTCCCGCAAGACGCGGCGAAGCCGCCCGCCGCGGACGTCGCCTGCACGCTGATGAGCCTGCCGTTCCTGCTCGGGCTTCAGCCGGAAGACATCGTCGGCTCCCGCTACCTCGACGCGCCCGACGGCGCCCGGCGGCGCTTTCGCGGCTCGCTCGGCGGGCAGTCGAAGCGCAAGTTCGGCCTCGCGTGGTCGGGGCGCCGGCAGGCGCAGGAAAACCGCTCGATGCCGTTCGACGCGCTCGCGCCGCTACTCGCGCTGCCGGACATCGACTGGATCGTGTTGCAGCCCGCGCTCGACGACGACGAACGCGCGCGCGTCGACGCGCATCCGCGCGTGCATCGTCTCGATGGCCGGCTGAACGACTTTGCCGATACGGCCGCACTGATCGAGCGCCTCGACGGCGTCGTCACGATCGACACGGCGGTCGCGCACCTCACGGGTGCGCTCGGCAAGCCGCTGTGGGTCATGCTGCCGTTCGCGGCCGACTGGCGCTGGTTCACCGGCGGCGACTGCCCGTGGTACGCGCACGCCAGAATCGCCCGTCAGCCTGCGCCGGGCGCGTGGCCCGACGTGGCGGCCGCGGTGGCCGACATGCTGCGCGAAGCATGACCGCAAACGAACAAGGGAGCGCAATGCGCTCCCTTGTTCAAGGTGATCCGCGGCCGACGCCGCGCGCCATGCCGGCCGCCGTCACGCCGACTTGTACTGGTTGCGCGCGGCGGACGTGCGGTACAGCACGAGCGTCGCGATCAAGCCGCAGATCGCGGCCACACTCAGCCACAACCCCGGCGCCGCCTTGTTGCCCGTCTGGTGGATCAGCAGCGTCGAGATCGCCGGCGTGAAACCGCCGATCGTCGTGGCCAGGCTGTACGCGAGCGAGAAGCCGGCCGTTCGCACGTCGGCCGGCATCACTTCGGTCAGCGCGACGACCATCGCGCCGTTGTACGACGCGTACAGGAACGACAGCCACAGCTCGACCGCCAGCAGCCGCAGGAACGACGGATCGCCGACGAGCCACAGCACGGCCGGGTAAGCCGACAGCAGCGTCAGCACGGTGAACGCGATCAGCACCGGGCGGCGGCCGATGCGGTCGGACAGCGCACCGGACAGCGGCAGCCACACGAGATTCGAGATCCCGACGCAAACGGTCACGACGAGCGCGTCGAGCGACGACAGGTGCAGCACTTCCTTGCCGAAGGTCGGCGTGTACGCGGTAATCATGTAGAACGACACCGTCGTCATGATCACCATCCCCATGCCGGCCACCACGACGCCCCAGTTATCAAGCATCGAGCGCATGATCTCGCCCATCGTCGGGCGGTGGCGCTTCGCCAGGAATTCGTCGGTCTCCTTCAGCGAACGGCGGATCAGGAACAGGAACGGCACGATCAGGCAGCCGATCAGGAACGGAATGCGCCAGCCCCACGCGGTCATTTCCTCGACCGGCAACGCGCGGTTCAGCACGACACCGACGAACGCGGCGAACACGACGGCCACCTGCTGGCTGCCCGACTGCCACGACGTATAGAACCCCTTGTGGCCCTTCGTCGCGATCTCCGACAGGTAGACCGACACGCCGCCGAGTTCGACGCCCGCCGAGAAGCCCTGCAACAATCGGCCGAGCAGCACGAGTACCGGCGCGAGCACGCCGATCGTCGCATAGCCCGGTATCGCGGCCACCGCGAGCGTGCCGATCGCCATCAGCCCGAGCGTCAGGATCAGTCCTTTGCGGCGGCCGTGATGATCGATATACGCGCCGAGCACGATCGCGCCGACCGGTCGCATCAGGAAGCCGGCGCCGAATACCGACAGCGACAGCATCAGCGACGCGAACGCGTTGCCGCTCGGAAAGTACGTTTTCGCGATGGCCGACGCGTAATACCCGTAGACCATGAAGTCGTACATTTCCAGGAAGTTGCCGCTGACGACCCGGAACACGGTGCGGACTTTCGATTCCTGCGCGATGGCAGGCGACGCTGTGGACATGTCTTCTCGCTCAGCTCGGATGGCGCGAATACCGCGCCGCATGAATCCGGCGACGCGCGCCGCGCCGGGGCGGGCCGACGCGCACGGGCATCGCTGCCCACCGGCGGCACGGCGCGTAACGGCGCGCCGCCGGCATGATTCGCGAATCATGCCACGGCAAGCCGACATTTGCCTTGTAGCGGCCCCGTCACTGACGTCACGGTATCCGCCTCGTACAAGTCGCCCCGAAACGGGTACAAGAATCAGATCGATCTGATCGACCGACCTTCGCCGGCTGACCACAATGTCACGATTTGCGACGACATTTTCACGCCGCGCCGGCACGGTCGCCCGTGTCGCACGACGCCCCCGCCATGATCCCATCGCCCCTCGTCCCGGTCGAAGGCGCGCTTGCCCGCCCTCGCGCCACCCCGCTCGACCACGTCCCGCCGTTCGGCCGCGAATGGCGATTTCGCGGCGCACCCGGTGTAGGGCCCGCTCGGAACTGCCTTGCGACGCTGACGACATCCTGTATCGATGTCGAACGGCCGCACCATGCGTGCCAATGGCAGCCGCTCTCCATGGCGGCGGCGCTGCCGGCCTCGGCCGGGTTGCCGGTCACGCCGGCAGTCGTCCCCGGCCGGCGCTCGCGCCATCCGGCCCGCCGTCCTCGCGACCGGCGCGCGATGTACGCCGTCTGCTGGAGCATCGGCACACTCGGCATCATCGGCTGGCTGATCGGCGCATACGAGCCACCGGCGGGTTTCGGTCCCGCGCACGCGATTCAAGCCGCCGGCGGCCCGCTCGATCACGTCGCGACATCGAGGGGCCCCGTACGTGCCGCCGCGGCCGAATCGACCACGTCGACGAACACCATGCCGCAGCGCAAGGTCGCGACGCCTGACGCGAACACGACGGAATCGCCGCCCGCCACTCAGCGCCCCGCACCGCTTCATCCGCGAGCGACGGCCGACGTGCGGCATGCCGCCCCTGCTTCGCCACGTCGGGCAGTCGGCCAGCGCACGGCGAAAGCCTCGCCCCGCACACCGGTCATACCGAGGTTGGCTGGACATCCGCCGATCCAGCGCGCCGCGGGCGACACCGGCACACGCGATCGGCTCGCCCGGCCGCCGCGCATGGCAGACACGCGCGAGACGCGCGACTCGCTCGCCGATCCGGCCACGTTGATTGCCATCGCGAACGCGCTGCGCGCCACTCGGCCGGCGCACCCGAGCGCGGCCGGCGTCGACTGGACATCGCACCTGTCGCACCGCCGCGTGACCGACGTGCCGGACGCATTCGCGCATTGACGCCCGCCCAATAAAAAACCCGGCGAAGATCGCTTCGCCGGGTTTTCGCTCGTCTCGCTTCGTCCGCTCGTCCGCTCGTCCGCTCGTTACTTGTGCACGGGCAGCCCCGTCTCGGTCTGCTTCTCGAGTTGTCGCACCTGCTCCTGCAGATCGCGCAACTGCAACTGCGCCGCCCGCTTCTCGACCTGCAGCGCCTGCGCCTGCTCCTGCGCCGACTTCTGCCGCTGCGCGACTTCGGCCTGCTGGCTGCGCGCGACGCTCAGGTCGGCCTGCAACTGCTGCGCACGATTCGCCTGCAGCGCGATCACGCGTTCGAGAAATGCCTTCTGCGCCTGCAGCTCGGTCCGGCGAATCTCGATATCGGCGAGTTGCGCCGTCTGCTGGACGAAGTTCGCGTACACCATCTCCGCGCGATTCTTTTCCTGCGAACGGATCACGCGCCACAGGTTCTTGTCCTGGAACAGCGCGACGTAATACGTCATCTCGCGCGGATCGAACATCAGGCTCGCGCCGTAGCTGCCGTTGTACGTCGTGCGCATCTCGACGATCCGGCCGTCGTGCAGCATCTGCGTCAGCTCGGCGACGTTGCCTTGCGCGGCGGCGTCCGTCGCGACCGCGGCCGATGCAGGCGGCGACACGCCGCCGCTCAGGCTCGTGACCGCCGGACGCGTACCGGCGACGGGTGCGGTCACATCGGCGGACCAGGCCATACCCGCTTGCGCGCAGGCGGCCAGCGCAACGATCCACGTTGCGCATCGTGCAGGGGAGAAATTTCGGAAGGCCAACGTCAGACTCCGGCGAACGAATCGGAACTGGCGATTATCGTGCAAAACGAAACGGCCGCATCTCGAATTTATCGGGATGCGGCCGCCCTTGGTGCGACGCGAAAAAGACGGCGTGCTACAGACGCGTTTCGCGCGCCGCGCGCAGGAACGCATCGAGCAGCGGCGTGCAGTCGAGCAGTTCGGAACCGCCCGCGCGATGGAACTCCGGATGCCACTGCACGCCGACGACGAACGGCGAACGCCGATGGCGAATGCCTTCGATGATCCCGTCGCCGGCCGATACGGCCTCGATG
This sequence comes from Burkholderia sp. AU17457, assembly GCF_002223255.1. Taxonomy (NCBI): domain Bacteria; kingdom Pseudomonadati; phylum Pseudomonadota; class Betaproteobacteria; order Burkholderiales; family Burkholderiaceae; genus Burkholderia; species Burkholderia sp. AU17457. The sequence continues at coordinate 482,528 of NZ_NKFB01000003.1, read as the reverse complement.
TTCAGATCGCGGCCGAGATCGCGGATCGCCTGGTGGTGAATCGAGTTGACGATCGCTTCGCTGCGCCCCGGGAACATGCTCGCGAGCGTCGACGAATCGGGAAAGCGGATCGCGTGACGATGCTGGTCGTAATGCTCGCTCACGTGCGCGTTCGCAGTCGGCACGTCGGTGGCGATGTCCTGGTACAGCGAGCCGCCGAACGCGACGTTGATCAGCTGGCAGCCGCGACACACGCCGAGCACGGGTTTGCCGGACTCGACGAATTCGTGCAGCAGCTCGAGCTCGTACATGTCGCGCACGCGATCGCCGGGCCATTCGGGACGCGCATCCGACGCCGCGTAGGTCTGCGGCGACACGTCGGCGCCGCCTTGCAGCAGCAGGCCGTCGAGATGCTTCGCGTAATCGCGCAGGCGGATGTTGCTCGGATGGATCATGCCTTGATGGCCGACGGTCGGAATCATGAACACGAGCACGTCGCGCGACATCACCCAGTGGGCAATCGATTCCTCGAGATACTGCAGCGTCTTGCCGCGCAGCCCCTTCGCGCCCGGCTCCGGATGGAAGATCCGCGCCGATACGCCGATGCGCAGCGTGCGCTGCGTGATGCGCTGGCCGGCGCGGTCGAACAGCCGCCGCGCACGTGCCGCGACGATCCGGCCGAACACCGACCACGGCGTGTCGCTCTGCTTCAGATAGGCAGGCGGCGCATTCTGCGCGCTCGCGGGCGGCGGCCGCGGCGTGTCGAAATCGGGCGGCGCGCCGAATCCGGGCGGCGGCGCGCCTGGCTTCAGCGGTGCTGCCGCGGCGGCGCCATCACCGACGGCGCCTGCGGCACCGGGCGCACCCGGCTCGGATGCAGCCGTGACGGGCGACGCGCCGTCATCGGCGACATTCTCGGCGGCGGCCTGCGTGGCCGGCGCATCGGGCGTTTTCACCGGATCGGGACGAGGAGAATCGGAAGAAGCGGAAGAGGTGCCGGGCAGACCGGCCGGGGAAGGCGTGTTTTCGCTCATGACGATAGTCTGATGCGTCGCTCGCGCGTAGGGATAGACGAGGATTCATTATGCTTCAGCGCACGATCGCGCGGCAAACCTGCAACATCCTGTCGATATTGTTGCAAGTCGGCGCCCGCGCGCGCCGGCACCGCTACCCGCTTCGCGCGCTGGACATCAGTGATATATCACAATAATATCCAGCGATCGTCCACGCTTCCCGAGCCTCCGCGCCATGATCGCGCCCCTCCCGGCCGCCGCGCCGCAACCGGCATGAGTACCGTGACCGACCTCACCCGCGACCGGGCCGCCGCGTCGCCGGCCAGCCTCGCCGACCGCGCGTACGCGCTGATCCAGCGCGACATCATCACGATGCGCCTGAAGCCGGGGGCCGCGCTCAACGAAGCCGATCTCGTCGCGCGCACGGGAATCGGCCGCACGCCGGTGCATCAGGCCGTGCATCGGCTCGTGCTCGAAGGGCTGCTGTCCGTGATGCCGCGCAAGGGCTTGATGGTGCAGCCGCTGTCGCTCGACGACATCGTCGCGGTGATCGACGTGCGGCGCATCAACGAAGCGCACTGCGCCGAACTCGCCGCGCGCCATGCGATGCCCGACGATCTCGCGCGCCTGGCCGCGCTGCTCGACGACGGGCAGGCCTGCGTCGACACGCACGACGTCGAGGGCATGATGGAGCTCGACCGCGCGTTTCATCAGACGATCGCCGCGGCCGCGCGCAATGCCGTGCTCGCCGACATCCTGCGCGCGCTGCACGAGCGCTCGCTGCGCTTCTGGTTCGTCACGCTGTCCGAACCGCACCATCTCGCCGACGTCCAGCACGAGCACCGCGCGCTGTTCGACCGGCTGTCCGCGCGCGACGCCGCCGGTGCGCGCGCGGCCGTCGAAAGCCATATCGATTCGTTCCGCTCCACGCTCCTTCAACATCTTCGCCCCTGAGCCGCCATGACCACTTTCACGCCCTTCCCCCCGCTCGCCCAGCTCGCCGCCGACCTCGCCGCCGGCCGGACCACGAGCCGCGTGCTCGTCGACACCGCGCTCGACCGGATCGCCGATCCGTCGGGCCAGGGCGCCGTCGTCTTCACCGAGGTCGATGCCGACAACGCCCGCGCGGCCGCCGACGCGCACGACCGGCTGCGCGCCGCGGGCACCGTGCTGTCGCCGCTCGCGGGCATTCCGGTGTCGGTCAAGGACCTGTTCGACGTCGCGGGCCAGGTCACGCGCGCGGGGTCGCGCGTACTCGACGGCGCGCCGGCCGCGCGCACCGATGCGGTCGCCGTCGCCCGGCTCAAGCGCGCGGGCGCGGTGCTGGTCGGCCGCACCAACATGAGCGAGTTCGCGTTCTCGGGGCTCGGGCTGAATCCGCACTTCGGCAACCCGCGCTCGCCGTACCACCGCGACGTGCCGGGCGATGCGCGGATTTCGGGCGGCTCGTCGTCGGGGGCGGCCGCGTCGGTCGCCGACGGGATGGCCGCCGTCGCGCTCGGCACCGATACCGGCGGCTCGATCCGCATTCCGGCCGCGCTGTGCGGGCTGACGGGCTTCAAGCCGACCGCGAGCCGGATCCCGACGCAAGGCGGCGTGCCGCTGTCGACGACGCTCGACTCGTTCGGCCCGATCGGCCTGACGGTCGCGTGCTGCGCGCTCGTCGACCGGATGCTCGCGGGGCTCGAGCCGCACGTGCCGGCCGCGCGGCCGCTCGAAGGCGTGCGGCTCGGCGTGCTGACGAACTACGTGACGGACGGCGTCGATGCCGAAGTCGCGGCCGCGCTCGACACCGCGCTCAAGCATCTCGAAGCGGCCGGCGCGATCGTCACCGAAGTGCGCTTCCCCGCGCTCGACCGGCTGCCGGAGATCAACCGCTTCGGCTTCTCGCCGATCGAGGCGTACGCGTGGCATCGTCCGCTGCTCGCCAAGCATCGCGACCAGTACGATCCGCGCGTACTGACGCGGATCCTGAAGGGCGAACCCGCAAGCGCGGCCGACTATCTCGACCTGCTCGCCGCGCGCGCCGCGATGCTCGACGAAGCCGCGCACACGGTCTGGTCGCGCTTCGATGCGCTCGTCGCGCCGACGGTGCCGGTCGTGCCGCCGCGTATCGCCGAACTCGAAACGGACGACGACGCGTTCACGCGTACCAACGCGCTGATCCTGCGCAACCCGAGCGCGTTCAACTTCCTCGACGCGTGCGGGCTGTCGCTGCCGTGCCATCCGCGCGATGCGGCGCCGGTCGGCCTGATGCTCGCGGCGGCGCCGCATCGCGACGACGCGCTGCTTGCGATCGGCCAGTCGGTCGAGGCCGTGCTGAACACGATCCGCTGACCGCGCCGGCCGGGCGCAAGCCGCTGGCCGGCCGATCGCCGTCGGCCCGCGCGCGATGCGGCAGGCTGCCGCACGCGCGCCGTCAGTTTCGTGCCAGATCATTCGCGCTAAAATCGCGCGATTGTTTTCCGGACCGACCGACGAGGAACTCCGCCGACATGAACGACTACACGCTTGCACTCCGCCGCGAACGCCGCCTGCTGATGCTGCTCGGATGGGTGTGCATCGCCCTGCTGGCCGGCGCGCTGTACCTGCAGTACGTGAAAAACGAAGACCCATGCCCGCTGTGCATCATCCAGCGCTACTTCTTCTGCGCGATCGGGATCTTCGCGTTCCTGGCCGCCGGGATCCGCCACTGGCGCGGCGTCTGGGTGCTCGAACTGCTGATCGCGATCGCCGCGGCCGGCGGCGTCGGCACCGCCGCGCGACACCTGTCGATCCAGATGAATCCGGGCTTCAGCTGCGGCTTCGACACGCTGCAGCCGATCGTCGACAGCCTGCCGCCTGCGCAGTGGTTCCCCGGCATGTTCAAGGTCGCCGGGCTGTGCGAGACCGTCTACCCGCCGATCCTCGGCATCCTGCTGCCCGGCTGGGCGCTGATCGGCTTCGCCGCGATCCTGATCGCGGTCGTCGCGAGCCTCTGGCGCCATCGCCGCAAGCTCGCGGGCTGACCAACCGGCCGCGGTGCCGGCCCATCGCACGGGCGGCCCCGATCGAACGGGCCGCGCCGCCGGCGAGTCGTCTCCCGGCTGCGGCCTGCGCCGTCCCCGCCCGGCCATCGCGCGTAAACACCTATCCCGCCGCCACCCGGATTGCCGGGCTGGCGCGCGTCGCGCGATCGCCGCGCCCCCGCCCCGTCACACGTGCGTTTCGGCCCGATGTGCACGCATCGGTCCCCCGATCCCGCGCGGCCGGCCTATGATCGACATGATCGCCGCCTGATAGCCCGGATCACCGCCCGGCCATGTTCCCGCCGCGTGGCGGTGCTATCTTCGGGACTGGATGGCGATCTACGTGCGCGAGGCCAGGCGGTCTCACCGCTGCCTGCGTAACGCGCGCCCGATCCGCAATGTCGACTGGATTCATCATGACAACGCAAACCATCCGCATCCGTCACCCTCATGGCGTCCGCACGTCCGGCGGCGCCGTTCGCGCACGCCGTCAGTCCGCGGCCGCCGCACGGCATCGGCCGTGCAGCCGGCCTGCCCCGCTCCTGTCCGCCCTCGTTGCCGTCGTGCCCGCCAGCCCGCGCCGCGCGTCGTGCCGCGTCGTCCCGAACGGAGCGTGCTGATGGAAGCCTGGCTCGGCGATCTGCAGCAACTGCTCGCGCACGGCGAAGCGGCCGTGCTCGTGACGGTCGCGCATACCGACGGCTCCGCGCCGCGCGAGGCCGGCACCAAGATGCTCGTCACGCGCGACACGGCCCGCCATACGATCGGCGGCGGTCATCTGGAATGGAAGGCGATCGAGATCGCGCGGCACCTGCTGAAGGACGGCGCGCACGTCCCGCACGCGCGCCGGCTCGAGCGGCTCGCGCTCGGCCCGAGCCTCGGCCAGTGCTGCGGCGGCGCCGTGGTGCTCGCGTTCGAGCGGCTCGACGTCGGCGACCTCGGCTGGATCATGTCGCTCGCGAAGCGCGTCGCGGCCGGCGCCGCGACCGTGCGTAGCGTATCATTCGGCCCCTCGCCGGGCGCGCCGCTGTTGAGCGAGCCCGAATCGGAAGCCGCGCGCGCCGACTGCCTGCTGTGGGAAACCGGCGGCGTATCGCTGATGACCGAAACGATCGCGCCGTATGCGTTCCCCGTCATGCTGTTCGGCACGGGGCACATCGGCACGGCGCTCGTGAAGGTGCTGGCGACGCTGCCGTGCCACGTGCGCTGGATCGACCGGCCCGATGCGGTGTTCCCGCCGGCCGACGCGCTCGCCGGCATCGGCAATCTCGCGATCGACGCGGCCGCTTCCCCGGCGGACGCGGTCGACGCAGCGCCGCCGCAGTCCTACTTCGTCGTGATGACGCATGACCACGCGCTCGATTTCGTGCTGGCCGAGCGCATCCTGCGACGCGGCGACTATGCGTATTTCGGGATGACCGGCTCGCATACGAAACGCGCGCAGTTCGATCATCGCCTCGCCGCGATCGGCATCGACCCGGCCCAGGTCGCGCGCATGCGCTGCCCGATCGGCGTCGAAGGCATCATCGACAAGGCGCCCGAAGTGATCGCGATCTCGGTGGCCGCGCAGTTGCTGCAGGCCGTCGAGGCGAATGCGTCCGCGCAGGCTTCCCTTACCTATTGACCGACCCAAAACGACGCCATGACCCCGACATTCAAGAACAAGATTGCCCGCGCGCCGAAAGCGGAGCTGCACATCCATATCGAAGGCTCGCTCGAGCCCGAACTGATTTTCGCGCTCGCGCAGCGCAACGGCGTGAAGCTCGCGTACGACTCGATCGACGCGCTGCGCGCCGCGTACGCGTTCACCGACCTGCAGTCGTTCCTCGACATCTACTACGCCGGCGCGAGCGTGCTGCTCACCGAGCAGGATTTCTACGACATGACGGCCGCGTACTGTGAGCGCGCGCTCGCCGACAACGTCGTCCACACCGAACTGTTCTTCGACCCGCAGACGCACACCGAGCGCGGCGTGCCGATCGAAACGGTCGTCGCGGGCATCGAGTGCGCGCTCGCCGATGCCGAAGCGCGCGGGCTGTCGAGCAAGCTGATTCTGTGCTTCCTGCGCCACCTGTCCGAAGACGACGCGCTCGCGACGTTCGAATCCGCGTTGCCGCTATTCGAGCGCTATCGCCATCGGCTGATCGGCGTGGGCCTCGATTCGTCCGAGCTCGGCCATCCGCCGACGAAATTCGCGCGCGTGTTCGAGAAGGCGCGCGCGCTCGGGCTGAAGCTGGTCGCGCACGCAGGCGAGGAAGGCCCGCCCGCCTACATCTACGAGGCGCTCGACGTGCTGAAGGTCGACCGGATCGACCACGGCGTGCGCAGCATCGAGGATGCGGCGCTCGTCGAGCGTCTCGCGAAAACGCGTACGGCGCTCACCGTGTGTCCGCTGTCGAACCTGAAGCTGTGCGTGTTCGACGACATGGCGAAGCACACGCTGAAGGCGCTGCTCGACCGCGGCGTGGCGGTGACGATCAACTCCGACGATCCGGCCTATTTCGGCGGCTACGTCAACGAAAACTACTTCGCGACGGTCGAAGGGCTGCAACTTACGGATGCCGAAGTCCATGCGGTGATCCGCAACGGCTTCGAGGCGTCGTTCATCGAACCGGCGCAGCGCGATGCACTGTACGCGCGCCTCGACGCGTACTGGCAGGCCGCGTGACGGCCCGCATCGAGACTCGCTGACAGATGAAACACGGCAACGGCATCCGCTTCGCGACTCCCCGGCCGGCCTTGCGCCGGGCCGGTCGGCTGCGTGCATGCGGCGCGATCGCGCAGTACGGCGTCGCTCGCACCCGCCGGTCGTCGCGGCTTGCCGTGCCGTTCGCCGTCGTATGGGTTGCGGACGTATCGGTTGCGCGCTCAACGGCCGCGAGGTGCGCCCGCAACCACTCGCGGGCGGCTTCGGCCGCCACGTTCGGCCGTGCCGTCGCCTCCGGCGGTGCCGCACATCACGTGCCACCGCTCGCGACGCCCCGCCCCGCCCCCGTGCGGCATCGATCGCTTTCTTCTGTTCGCCTTACCTTGATGCAGGACCCTTCGTCATGACGCAAACCGCTTTCCGTTCCCAGCTGCTGACCTTCAACGGCGACCCGGCGCAATCGAGCCAGGCCGCGAACCACGAAACCGACGGGCTCCTGATCGTCGACGACGGCAAGGTCGTCGCGGCCGGCCCGTATGCGCCGCTCGCCGCGACGCTCGCGCGCGATGCGGTGGTCCACGATCTGCGCGACAAGCTGATCGTGCCCGGCTTCATCGACACGCACATCCACTATCCGCAGACGGACATGATCGCGTCGCCAGCCCCCGGGCTGCTGCCGTGGCTCGACAAGTACACGTTCCCGACCGAGCGCCAGTTCGGCGACCCCGAGCATGCGCGCGAAGTCGCCGACTTCTTCGTCGACGAACTCCTCGCGTGCGGCACGACGAGCGCGCTCGTCTACTGCACCGTGCACAAGCAGTCGGCCGATGCGCTGTTCGCGGCGAGCGACGCGCGCGACCTGCGGATGATCGCGGGCAAGGTGCTGATGGACCGCAACTGCCCCGAATTCCTGCGCGACACCGCGCAGTCGGGCTATGACGACAGCGCCGAGCTGATCGACCGCTGGCACGGCAAGGGGCGCCAGATGTACGCGCTCACGCCGCGCTTCGCGCCGACGTCGACCGAGGCGCAACTCGAGGCGTGCGGCGAACTCGCGCGCCGCCATCCGGACGTGTTCGTGCAAAGCCACGTCGCCGAAAACGTCGACGAGGTGAAATGGGTGGCCGGGCTGTTCCCCGGCCATCGCAGCTATCTCGACATCTATGACCGCTACGGGCTGCTGCGGCCGCGCGCGGTGTACGGCCACTGCATTCATCTCGACGACGAGGATCGCCGCCGGATGGCCGAGACGCGCACCGTCGTCGCGCACTGCCCGACGTCGAACTTCTTCCTCGGCAGCGGGCTGTTCGATTTCGACAAGGCCGGCGAATACGACGTGCCCGTCACGCTCGCGACCGACGTCGGCGGCGGCACGTCGTTCTCGATGCTGCAGACGATGAACGAGGCGCACAAGGTCGCGCGGCTGTCGGGCCATCACCTGACCGCCACGCGGATGTTCTGGCTCGCGACGGCCGGCGCCGCACAGGCGCTCGACCTTGCCGACACGGTCGGCACCCTCAAGCCGCGCACCGAAGCCGACTTCGTCGTGCTCGATCCGCAGGCGACGCCGCTGCTCGCGCGCCGCACGCAGCGCGCGGATTCGCTCGAGGAATTGCTGTTCGCGTTCGCGCTGCTCGGCGACGACCGCGCGGTGTACCGCACCTATGCGGCCGGCGAACTCGTGCACGAACGCGGCGCCGCGCGCCGCCCGGCCGCCGCGTAACGCCCCGCGGGTACGCCGTTCCGGCCGCGCGGCCGCTTCGCCGTCGCGCGTGCCGGAAATCGATGCGCATTGCGCGCCGTACGGCGGCTCCGGCTGCTTTCCCGCGCGCGATGCACCGTGCTAGAATTCGCCGCTCATTGGGGAGTAGCCGCTCCGCTCGATGTCCCGCGCCCGCGGCGCGCATCGTGACGGAGGCGTCCGTCAACAGACTTGGCCGTTCGGCCATGGCGGGCGCAGCCACGTTGGCCTGGCGAGACCGATGGTTCACTGCGCGCCGCATCAGGGCCCGGCGCGCGGTGGATCGTCGCTCGCACGCACAACAACGGCCCGTGGAACCCCATCCGTGTCTCAAGCCTTCCTGATCTCCACCGGCGCCGTCGCCCTCGCTGAAATCGGCGACAAGACCCAGCTGCTTTCCCTCGTTCTGGCCGCGCGCTATCGCAAGCCGGTGCCGATCATTCTCGGCGTGCTCGTCGCGACGCTCGTCAACCACGGTTTCGCCGGCGCGCTCGGCGAATGGCTGGGCGTGCTCGTCACGCCGTCGATCATGCGCTGGGCGCTCGCGTTCTCGTTCATCGCGATGGGACTGTGGATTCTCGTGCCGGACAAGCTCGACGAGAACGAAGCCAATGCGACCCGCTCGCGGCTCGGCGTGTTCGGCGCGACGCTCGTCGCGTTCTTCCTCGCGGAGATGGGCGACAAGACGCAGATCGCGACCGTCGCGCTCGCCGCCCGCTTCCAGGATTACATCGGCGTGGTGGCCGGCACGACGCTCGGGATGATGCTCGCGAACGTGCCGGCGATCCTGCTCGGCGACCGCTTCGCGCACCGTCTGCCGACGAAGCTCGTGCACGGGATCGCGGCCGTGCTGTTCGTTGCGCTCGGCGCGCTGGCGCTGCTGGGTATCGGGGTCTGACGGAAGGGAAACGGGCTGGCGCGGCCGGGCGGCGGCCGCGCCCAGAGGGATGCCGCGTTACTTCGCGACGGCCGCGCCCGAGGCTGGCGCCGCCGGCACCGCGCGCTCGTTGGCGGCCGGCGCCGCCGGCCCGCCGCGCTTGTCGACCGGCAGCCTGACCGTGCGGACCGCGCCGTTCGACAACGGGAAATCGGCGAGCGCGCTGCGCGCGAGGAACGGCATCGCGTACAGCAGCGTGCCGTTGTCGCCGGTCGTGCGCGCGGACACGTTGTAGACCTCCTTGCCCGTCGCGCGCTCGGTGATGCGGATGCCGAGCATGTAGTCGAACACCTGGTACGTCTGCGCGACATAGCCGGACGGCACCGGCCCCCAGGGACCCCACGGGCCCCAGGGACTCCACGGCCCGCCTCGCCAGTACGGCCCCGGCCCCATGAACCACGGGTCATAGTAGACCGGCTGCGGCACCGTCACGAGATCGCTGCCGACCGAATAGGTCAGCCCGACGAGATAGCGCGCCTGCGATTGCGGCACCTGCCGGAATGCATACGCGGACAGCTCGTTCGCGACGATCGGCTCGTAGGTCGACTGCTCGATGCTGTTCTTCTGCGCGTCCGTGCGCGTGAACGCATAGGTGCGGGTCGCGTCGCTGCCGCTCCAGTCGGAGAAGGCCGTGACCTGGGTGGTCACGTAGCTGGTGCAGCCGGTCAGCAGCGCGACGCACAGCGCCGCCGCCCAGCCCGCACCGCGAAAAATCCATTCGCGTTTCATGTTGATCCTCGTCGATCCGTCACCCGTTCGTCGCACCGCGCGAAGCACAACGGGATGCCGATAATACGCGGACTCCCGGGAGCGGTAAAAAGTTCGCCCGGCACGCAGCCGCAAGCCTTTGTACAATGGCCCGGTTCGCCCGGCCCGCGCGACGGGCCCGTCCCCCACTCCACCGATCTCGACGACCATGTCCGACAACGCCTCCTCCACCGTGATCCGCCGCGCCGACTACACGCCGCCGGCCTTCCTCATCGATTCCGTCGCACTCGAATTCGATCTCGCGCCGGCCCGCACGATCGTCAGGAACACGATGCGCGTGCGCCGCAATCCGGACGCCGCGCCCACGCCCCACCTGGAACTGATGGGCGAGGCGCTCGAATTCGTCGGCGCGCAGCTCGACGGCGCGCCGTACGGCGCGGTGCGCGCACACGAACACGGGCTGACGGTCGAGAACGTGCCCGACGCGTTCGAGCTGACGCTCGAAAACGCGTGCGCGCCCGATCAGAATACGACGCTGTCGGGCCTCTACGTGTCGAGCGGCAACTTCTTCACGCAGTGCGAAGCGGAAGGCTTTCGCCGCATCACCTACTTCCTCGATCGCCCCGACGTGATGGCGTCGTACACGGTCACGCTGCGCGCCGACAAGGCCGCATACCCGGTGCTGCTGTCGAACGGCAACCTCGTCGATTCGGGCGACCTGCCCGACGGCCGCCACTTCGCGAAGTGGGAAGACCCGTTCCGCAAGCCGAGCTACCTGTTCGCGCTGGTCGCGGGCAAGCTCGTCGCGATCGAGGAAACGATCACGACCGGCTCCGGCAAGGAAAAGCTGCTGCAGGTATGGGTCGAACCGGCCGATCTCGACAAGACGCGTCACGCGATGGATTCGCTGATCCACTCGATCCGCTGGGACGAAAAGCGCTTCGGCCTCGAGCTCGATCTCGACCGCTTCATGATCGTCGCGGTCGGCGATTTCAACATGGGCGCGATGGAGAACAAGGGGCTCAACATCTTCAACACGAAGTACGTGCTCGCGAACCCCGAGACCGCGACCGACACCGATTTCGCGAACATCGAATCGGTGGTCGGCCACGAATATTTCCACAACTGGACCGGCAACCGCGTGACCTGCCGCGACTGGTTCCAGCTGAGCCTGAAGGAAGGGCTGACGGTATTCCGCGACCAGGAATTCTCGGCCGACATGGCCGCCGGCGACGACGTCGAATCGGCGGCCCGCGCGGTCAAGCGGATCGAGGACGTGCGCGTGCTGCGCCAGTTGCAGTTCGCCGAGGACGCCGGCCCGATGGCGCACCCGGTGCGCCCGGAGAGCTACGTCGAGATCAACAACTTCTACACGATGACCGTCTACGAGAAAGGCTCGGAAGTCGTGCGGATGTACCAGACGCTGTTCGGCCGCGACGGCTTCCGCAAGGGGATGGATCTCTACTTCAAGCGCCACGACGGCCACGCGGTGACCTGCGACGACTTCCGTCACGCGATGGCCGACGCGAACGGGCGCGACCTCGCGCAGTTCGAGCGCTGGTACAGCCAGGCCGGCACGCCGCGCGTGTCGGTGCGCACCGCGTACGACGCGGCCGCGCGCCGCTATACGGTCACCCTCGCGCAAGGCTACGGCGACGCGTCGCCGGCCGCGCGCGAAACGCAGCAAGGGCCGCTGCTGATTCCGTTCGCGATCGGCCTGATCGGCCGCGACGGCCGCGACCTGCCGCTGCGTCTCGACGGCGAAGCCGCCGCGTCGGGCACGACGCGCGTGCTCGAGTTCACCGACACCGAGCAGACCTTCACGTTCGTCGACGTGCCGGAAGCGCCGCTGCCGTCGCTGCTGCGCAACTTCTCGTCGCCGGTCATCGTCGAGTACGACTACAGCGACGACGATCTCGCGTTCCTGCTCGCGCACGACAGCGATCCGTTCAACCGCTGGGAAGCCGGCCAGCGCCTCGCGACGCGCGCGCTCCTGACGCTCGCCGCCCGTGCCGCCGCCGACGCGCCGCTCGCGCTCGGCGAGAACTTCGTCGCCGCGTTCCGCCGCGTGCTGACCGATGAAAGCCTGTCGCCGGCGTTCCGCGAACTCGCGCTGACGCTGCCGTCGGAAACCTACCTCGCCGACCAGATGGCCGAGGCCGACCCGGCCGCCGTGCATCGCGCGCGCCAGTTCGTGCGCCGCCAGCTCGCGACCGCGCTGCGCGCCGACTGGCTCGCAGCGTACGAGCAGCACCAGACGCCCGGCGCCTACGAGCCGACGCCGGAAGCGTCGGGCCGCCGCGCGCTGAAGAACCTCGCGCTCGCGTATCTCGCCGAACTCGACGATCCGGCCGACGCCGTGCGCCTCGCCACCACCCAGTACGACGCGGCGAACAACATGACCGATCGCGCAGCGGCGCTCGGCGCGCTGCTGTCCGCGGCCGCCGCAGGTGCGAACGGGCCGGCCGAGCATGCGCTCGACGACTTCTACCGTCGCTTCGAGAAGGAGGCGCTCGTGATCGACAAGTGGTTCGCGATGCAGGCGGCGCAACGCGGTACGGCCGCGCAGCCGACACTCGCGAAGGTGCGCAAGCTGCTCGCGCACCCGGCGTTCAACCTGAAGAACCCGAACCGCGCGCGCTCGCTGATCTTCAGCTTCTGCGCGGCCAACCCCGCGCAATTCCATGCGGCCGACGGTTCCGGCTACGCGTTCTGGGCCGAACAGGTCCTCGCGCTCGATGCGATCAATCCGCAGGTCGCGGCACGCCTCGCGCGCTCGCTCGAACTGTGGCGCCGCTTCACGCCGGCGCTGCGCGACCGGATGCGCGAAGCCCTCGAACAGGTCGCCGCCGGCGCGAAGTCGCGCGACGTGCGCGAGATCGTCGAGAAGGCGCTCGCGTAAGTCGCGCGATCGCCCCAATCGCGTCCGCGCGCTCGAGCCGGCACCGCCTCATGCGGTGCCGGCTTTTTGATTGCACGCGCGCGGCTGAAACCGCGTGCACGGGGTCGGACCGCTCGGCGCGCCTCCGCGGCGACACGCGCCCCCGCCCGTCATCGCCGCCCGATACCGGTCCGATTCGACGGCCACGCCATGTAACCGGACGAAAAAAGCCGGCGGCACCGCAGGCGCGGCGGGTAAAATTGCGGCCATTCAAGGATTCTTTGGCCTTTCGGAGTCTGTCATGTCCATTGCCCGCCGCACCACGCTGTCGAAGTTCCTGATCGAACAGCAACGTGAGACCAACAACCTCCCCGCCGACCTGCGCCTGTTGATCGAAGTCGTCGCCCGCGCGTGCAAGGCGATCAGCTACAACGTGTCGAAGGGCGCGCTCGGTGAAGCGCTCGGCACCGCCGGCAGCGAGAACGTCCAGGGCGAAGTGCAGAAGAAGCTCGACATCCTGTCGAACGAAATCCTGCTCGACGCGAACGAATGGGGCGGCAACCTCGCCGCGATGGCGTCGGAAGAAATGGAAACGTTCTTCCCGATCCCGGCGAACTACCCGCGCGGCGAATACCTGCTCGTGTTCGATCCGCTCGACGGCTCGTCGAACATCGACGTGAACGTGTCGATCGGCACGATCTTTTCGGTGCTGCGCTGCCCGGACGGCCAGCAGGCGACCGAGGAATCGTTCCTGCAGCCCGGCACCGAGCAGGTCGCGGCCGGCTATGCCGTGTACGGCCCGCAGACGGTATTCGTGCTGACGACCGGCAACGGCGTGAACTGCTTCACGCTCGACCGCGAAGTCGGCTCGTGGGTGCTCACGCAAAGCAACATGCAGATCCCCGTCGACACGCGCGAATACGCGATCAACGCATCGAACGCCCGCCACTGGTACGACCCGGTCAAGCGCTACGTCGACGAGCTGAACGCCGGCAAGGACGGCCCGCGCGGCGACAACTTCAACATGCGCTGGATCGCGTCGATGGTGGCCGACGTGCATCGGATCCTGAACCGCGGCGGCATCTTCATGTATCCGGCCGACAAGCGCACGCCCGATCGTCCGGGCAAGCTGCGGCTGATGTACGAAGCGAACCCGATGTCGTTCATCGTCGAACAGGCGGGCGGCGCCGCGACGACCGGTACGCAGCGGATCATGGAAGTGCAGCCGACCGGCCTGCACCAGCGCGTGCCCGTGTTCCTCGGTTCGAAGAACGAAGTCGAGCGCGTGACCGGCTATCACGACGAAGCAAAATAATTGCACTGCAGCACTGGACGGAGGTGCGAGACATCAGTACAATCGCGCCTTCGCGATGTGGCCCTAACGGGTCGCATCGCAGTGAAGTGAAAGCGGAAAGTCCGCCGGATCGAGGGTTTCGCGAAGCAGCCGCAGCAAGCTGAAAAAATTTCGCAAAACCTATTGCCAAGATCGCGGATTTCACCATATAATTTCATTTCTCTGCTGCCGGTGTAGCTCAGTTGGTAGAGCAGCGCATTCGTAATGCGAAGGTCGTAGGTTCGACTCCTATCTCCGGCACCAAGACATAAAGGTCTGACAAGCATTGCTTGTCAGACCTTTTCTCTTTTCCGGCGTCGAAATCCTGAAGTCGTTCGACGGCGCGCACTACCGATCACGCCGTGCACGATCTTCGTGTACGGATTCGGCAATCGCTCCCCTACACGTTGTCCGGCGCCAGTCCTCGCGGCGGCCGGCCGATCGAGCTGGACAGCCCACGCAACGGCACCGCATTTGTCGCGCGTCCCGACCGGCTCGCGCTCGGCCGCCGGGACGCGCGTCGGCGACATGGCTGCCACGCTCGATCTCCCGCTCCCTCCTCACGCGTCGTCCGAAGCAAATCCATCAGGACACCGAATGAGGGTGGACATCGGATACGGCACACGCTGCACCAATCCGTGCCACACGATGCCCCGGATCGGCGAAGCGATGCCGCCGCGCGTCCCATCCGTTTCGCGCTGCTGTCGACCGCAGCGAGAAGCGATGCCGCGACCGTCGGGCGCCTGATCGCCGACGCAGCGGACGGCCTGCCCCGAAGCCACCTTGCCGGCAACGACGCTCGAGCGATGATGTGCCCGACGGACGGACTTCGGCGACAGCCATCCTTACAGACTCATTTCGCCATGCGTCGCGCGCGCACGGAACATGCGCTACGCAGACAAATCCCCTGGAAAATCTGCTTAAGGGTGCATAACATTACTTAACGATCCTGACCCGTCTATCGCGTTACATTGCGTGGGCGGCGCCACGGCCGCATGTCGCTTGCGACCCGCTCGCGGCGTGCACCGGCCGGTGCCCGGTCATTTCGACTCAACCCAAGGAGAGGACCACCATGACTCATGGCTTGATTATGTGGCTCATCATCGGCGCGATCGCCGGCTGGCTCGCCGGCTTGCTCGTGAAGGGCGGCGGCTTCGGGCTGATCGTCGACATCATCGTCGGGATCGTCGGTGCGGTGATCGGCGGCTGGCTTGCCGGGTTGCTCGGCATCAGCATCGGCAGCGGCTTCATCGGCTCGGTGATCGTCGCGGTCATCGGCGCGGTGATCCTGCTGTTCGTGATCCGGCTATTCAGGCGAGCGGCCTGACGTTTCTCTCCACGCGCCTTCGGGCGCGTTTTCGCATCGGGCCGGCGCGCGGCCGGTTCGCCGCGCGCCACCGGCTCCGTCAGCGCTTCGCGTGCCGCAACCCGCCGTCGAGCACGTCGGCCTTCCGCAATCCGCGGCGCGCTTCATGCATACCATCGCGCCCGCTCCACACGGTGCGCGACATCTCCCCTCGCCATCCCGCATCGAGCGCCGCCCGCAGCCTCGCTTTCACAGCGACCATTTCAGTTCTCCATAGAAAGTGCGGCCCGGATACGGGTGGAACACGTAATAGCGGCGATCCGTCACGTTGTCGATGCCGGCCGACGCGGTCCAGTGACGACCGAAGCGATAGCGCGCCTTCAGATCGACGACCGTGAACGAACTCGTGCCGCCGTAGACGTCCGGATTCACGTCGCTGTTGTCCAGCGTGTTGAACTGGCGACCCGAGTAGCGCACGCCGACGCTCGCGAGCCAGCGCTCGTCGAAGCGATACGACGCGAGCAGGTTCGCGCGCATGCGCGGAATGCGCGGGAAACGCGAACCGACGTAGGCCGGATTCGCGGCATCGGCGAGAATCTGCGCGTTGCTCGCCGACACGTTCGCGTCGACGTTGAGCCCGCGCAGCCCGACGTTCTCGCCGCTGAACGCGAGTTCGACGCCGCGCACGCGCACGCGGTCGACGTTCGAGATGTTGGTGACGGTGCTCGCGCCCGACACCGTTGTCTGGCTATAGATCGAATCGCGCAGGTCGCTCTGGAACACGCTCGCGCGCACGACGCCAACGCCCACATCGCGTTCGGCCGTGAAGTCCCAGTCGATCGCCTTTTCCGGCCGCAGGTTCGGGTTGTTGTTGACGATCGCGTTGTTCGAAATCGTGCCCTGGAACAGCTCGCCGACCGTCGGGAACCGCGTGCCGGTCGCGAACGACAGCCGGAAGCGCCAGACTTCCGTCGCATCCCACTGCAGCGCGATTTTCGGCGACAGCGCATTCGCGCCGCGATCCGCGTAGCCGAGCGTGCCCTTCGCATTGCCGAGCGCGCCGCCGTACGCATCCCAGCGCTCGTAGCGCAGCCCGAGCGTCGCGAGCCAACCGGGCGCGAAGCGCCACGCATCCTGCCCGAACAGCGCGTGCGTGCGGGTGTCGCCGCGATAGACGCTCGCGAGCGACGTGCTCGGCCCGGCCAGCCAGTCGGCCGTGTTGTACGTGACATTGCGCAGGAAGTAGTTGTCGTAGTGATAGCCGAACGTGAACGTATGGCCTTTCACTTCCGGCGCCTCGGCCTTCAGGTCGAGCGTGCGCCAGCCAGTGCCGTCGCCCTGGAACAGCGTGCCCGCCCCACCCTGCACGGTCGAGGCCGCACGCAACACGTCGCGCGACACGTCGTACGCGGACACCACGCCCGACAGCCGCCAGCCGGAATCGAGTCGGCCGTTCAGCCCGAGCGCATACAGCCAGTTCTCCTGGTCGCCGCGCTGCGGCGCGAACGCGTTTGGCGCGACCGTCATTTTCTGTCCGCCGATCGACACGTTGCCGCCGTAAACCGGCTCGCCCGTCGCATCGCGCAGGAAGGTCTCGCCGTGCTGCCGGTAATGGTTCTCCCAGTGCCCGAGCGTCAGCGTCGCATCGACATGATCGGTGAACGCATAGCCCATCCGGACCGTCTCGTTGAGCTGCTCGGTCCGCTCGATCGTCTGCGCGCCGACGATGGTTCGCGGCTTGCCGTTGGGTCCGATGTCGGTCACGGCGCCCGTCACGGGGACGGCGACGCCGGGTTTCGGGTTGTAGACCGAATTGGGGCTCGCGTACTGCATCGGCTGGCCGTCGTTCTCCAGCCGGTCGAGCGACAGCGCGAACCAGAACCGGCCGACGCGGTTCGCGATCCGCGCGGTCTGATGATTGCCGCCGAAGCTGTCCGCGAACCCGTAGCCGTCGTGGTAGCGCTGCGTGAAGAACTGCGTCGACAGCGACGCCTCGAGCTGTTCGGGGCGGCGCGTGGTGAGCAGCACGGTCGAGCCGATCGCGTTGCCCGGGTACAGCGCGGAAAAGGGGCCGTAGAGCACGTCGACGCGCGCGATGTCGTCGGGCGGAATCAGCGACCAGCGCGGCGGGTACGCATAGCTCGACCCGAGCAGGTTCGACAGCAGCACGCCGTCGGCATAGACGAGCCCGCGCGCGCTCTGTAGTTCATTGAAGTCGCGGCCCGCGAATACGCTGTTGCGGTCGCCGATGTAGCGCTTGCGAACCATCAGGTTCGGCGCGTACTTCAGCGCGTCCTCGGTGGTGACGTTGGTGTGCGCATCGATCTGCTCGCGCGTGACCGACGCGACGACGGCCGGCGTATCCGGATCGACCGGTTGCCGCTGCGCGGTCACGCTGACGGCGGTCAGCGTGTCGCCCGCTGGGGCGGCCGCTACAGCGACATCCATGGACGCCGACGCCGCGGCGGCGGGACGATCGATGCCACCGCCGCGGGCCGCGTCGGCGCGGGCATCGTCGGTCGAAGCCGCGTGGGCGGCCGCGCATGCGAAAGCGGCCGCGCATGCGAGCGCGAGCCGGCCGCGCGACGAACGCGCGGCAAGGGTAGACGACATGAGTGAGTTCCTGAAAACGTGATCGGGCGCCGTCGGACACGGGCGCGCGAGCCGCGCACGCACGGCGCGACGCGCGGGCCGGGGCCGCGAGCGGCTCGCGCGCCACCGGGGGCGCGCGGATGACATCAATCAGACCGGAACGTTTTCAGGCGGGGCGCGCGGCTGCGCGAGACGGATGCCCTTGCGACGCACATCGGGAACGATCGGGGCAGCCGCCCGATACGCGAACGTCCGCACGAAGCCCGGCATCGCGGGCAGGCTCGAGCCCAGCGCGACGTTCGCCGCGAAGCCCGGGCAGTACACGCAATGCGGGACGCCGGCATGGTCGAACGACGAGGTATCGCGGTCGTCGCGCGCGTGCGCGAGCACGACCTGACGCGCGCCCGCTGCACTGCACAACTCGAGCGTGAGCGCGCCGGAACCGCTCGACGCAAGACGCGCGTAGCCGACGACGGGCGACAGTACGTTCAGTACCAGCGCCAGCCATACGAGGCCCATCCATCGCGTCGTTCGTCTCATCGCGGTCCGGGAAAAAGTGCGCGCAAGTATAACAAGCGGCCCGACTGTCGCCATCGCGCCGCGCGCGATAGCGGGCATCACACTTCGCGCCGGAGCGCATGTGCCGTTAATACAACAGAGACAAAATCTAACGATTCGCCGCTGGCATAAATCCGAGCGCGAGGTTGATAATCATTGAACCTGCTGGAGAAACGATCATGGACGAAAGACCGACTCGCATGCCACCGCCCGAGCAAGTGATGAGCCCGGATCCGGAACCCGTCGGCGTGGAATTCCTCGCCGAATTGCCCGAGCACGTTCGGGCATTCTTCGACGAGCAGCACAAGCTGTACTCGCCGAAGTGAACGCCAGTTCGGTTCTGTAACCGCCACGTGTCGATCCTCGCTATCGTGCGGTTCATCCAGGCGCTTCGCGCGCAATTCGCCTCGCACCCGGGCCGCAACAGCCTGACGGTGCCGGATCAGCTCGCCTGCTGATTCTCCTGTCGCGACGCTACGCCGCGCGACTGTCTTCGTCTATCCTTCTGGTTTTCCACGTCCGGCCCGCCCGGCTCTCCCGATCGTTCCGATGAAGCAAGCCATTCGTGCCAGCGTCGCTGTCGCCGCGCTCGGCGTCGCCCTCCTTTCGTTGCCGCCTGCCGTCCGCGCAGACGGCGACGACACCGCCCTCACCAATATCGTTGCGCTCGCGTCGCAGCGCCTCGCGCTCGCCGAACCGGTCGCACGATGGAAATGGGCGAATCACAAGGCCATCGAGGACCAGCCGCGCGAAGCGGCCCTGCTCACTGCAGTCGAAAAGCGCGCGGTCCAGGCCGGCGTCGATCCCGCCTTCGCCCGCACGTTCTTCGAGGATCAGATCACCGCAAGCAAGGACGTGCAGAACGCACTGTTCACGACCTGGCGCACGACGCGGCCGCCGGAAGGCACGCCGCCCGATCTCGCGACCAGCACGCGGCCGGCACTCGACCGGCTGACGCAGAAAATGCTCGCCGGTCTCGCGCAGGTCGCCCCGCTGCGCGACGCGCCCGATTGCCAGGCGCGGCTCGCGCGCAGCATCGCGAACTGGAAGACGCTCACGCGCTACGATTCCACGCAGACGCGGGCACTCGATACCGCGCTGTCGCATGTCTGCTCCGCCGGCGGAGCCAGCGCGATCGGCTGACGCAGCGGGCGCGGATCGCCCTGCGGCGCTCAGTCCGCGGGGGTCAGCGCCACGAGCGGAATCACCTGCAGGCCGCGCGCGAGGTGCGTCTGCAGCAGGCGATGGGTGAAGGGTTCGAACGCGCCGCCTGCCGCATCGGCCACGAGCCGTGCGGCCGCATCGAGCGAGTCCGCCGAACCGAGATAGCACCAACCGTCGATCACATGAAACAGGCGGCGCTCACCGGTCGCCTCGAACGCGACGGCACCTTCGAACGGCCAGGGCGCACCGCCCGCGCGGGCGGCATCGGCCGTGGGGCGCCGGTTGTACGACGGGCGCAAGCGGGCGATCCATTGCGCTTCGGCAAGCATCGCCCCCAGCTCGTTGCCGGTCTCGCGCCATTCGACGCGCCGCACCTGCTGCGCGAGTCGCATTTCCTTCGACGAGCGGCGCTCGCCGGTCAGCAGCGCGCGCAGCCGCTGCCGCACGCGCACGCTGCGGCCGACATACAGCGCTTCGTCACGCTCCCCGAATAGCGCATACGCGCCGCACCCTGCCGGCGCGGTATCCAGCCACGCCTCGGTCAGGTCGCCGCCGAGACGGAAGTGGCGCGTCGTGCGCGCGATCTGGTCACGCAGCCGCTCGAGCGGCACGATGTCGTGCAGCTGGCGCCAGAACTGCCAGATCAGGTCGGCATCGGCCAGCGCGCGGTGACGCGCGGCCGGAACGAGCCCGTGCCGTTCGATCAACGCATCGAGCCCGTGCCGCGATTCGCGCGGAAACAGCGCGCGCGACAGTCGCACCGTACAGAGCACATCGGGATTGAACGCCAGGCCGGCGCGCTCGAATTCGGCGCGCAGGAAGCCACGGTCGAAGCTCGCGTTGTGCGCGACGAACAGCTTGCCGTCGAGCCGCTCGAACAGCGCCGGCGCGAGCGATGCGAACGTCGGTGCGTCGCGCACCATCGCGTCCGAAATGCCCGTCAGTTGCTGGATGAACGGCGGAATCGCCTGCCCCGGATTGACGAGGCTCGTCCACGTCGACACGCCGAGCGGTCCGATTTCGACCACGCCGATTTCGGTGATGCGGTGCTCGGCGGACGAGCCGCCGGTGGTTTCAAGGTCGACGAAGACGAGTGGTTGCTCGCTGCCGGGATCGGACGGAACGAAATCGGACATGAAAAGACAGGGAAACGATGCTTTCGTGAGTATGCACCGGCAGGCGTACTCGGGCCAGCCCGGACGGCGTACTCCGTCCCCGGAAAACAAAAAGCCCCCGCCATGCGGGGGCCGGACGTGATCGGCAATGCGTGGCGCGTCAGACCGCCTGGATATTCGCTGCCTGCTTGCCTTTCGGCCCGACTTTCACCTCGAACGAAACACGCTGGTTTTCCTTCAGCGTCTTGAAGCCGTCCATCCGGATTTCGGAAAAGTGCGCAAACAAATCTTCACCGCCATTGTCCGACGTAATAAAGCCAAAACCTTTAGCATCGTTAAACCATTTCACGATACCGGTATCCATGTCTTCGTTCCCCACTCTATAAGATCAAAAAAGCTATTTTTATAGCCGTTTTCCGAAATCCCGAAACATTGCGCCAGCACCCGCACCAGCACGCCGCCCGAGGACGGAGTGCTGACTTTATAAATTGGACAATCCGGGTGCGTCAAGAAAATTTTTAGCAACTGCTTTCTCGAAAAGACGCTAATACCACTGGAATCGGTACACCATCGCCGATGATTAATTGATTCGCATCAAAAACCTGTCAACATTACCGGGATCGGATCGCTAATAATCGCGGAAAGCGAAATTTCTACCGGGGACAAATCGACTCGGTAAAGTCCTCGGGTTTTTTCGGGTTGCAGAAATCCGGGGACGTTGCGATCCTGAATCAACGCCGAAAGGAAGGAGAGGGTCATGTGGCTGGACGGAATCAAGCGCTTCGCGAGCCGGCTCGGACGCGTACGTCGCAAGTCCCGCGCCCTGGCCGAGTCCGCGCGCGAAGCGCCGTGCGATACCGAATTCGATTTGACGTGGCACGGCGATCACTGGCAAAACCTGCTCGCATCGCCTCTGGATGCCCGTCACTACGTGATGGAAGACTGGACCAACACGCCGCCACCGATCGAAGCAGAGAACGCCGCGCCCGCGGGCAAGCGCAAGCGTCGCTCGTACACGTCGTAGCGCGCCGAGCAGCCGGGCAAAAAAAAAGCGCGACTGGGAAGTCGCGCCGACAAAGGTTTGGAGATCTTTTCCGTCAACGAAAAAGTCTGCTTCGGAAAGCAGAGACCGCAGTATAGCGAGAGAACTACCTTTCATTATCCATGCTCGACACAAACCTCTATTGCCGATGTGTCAATAATCGCGCTATAGCCGCCCTCGCCCGCCTCTGACGCCTGTCGCAAACGCGCAACGTCCGCTACGCAATCCCGATCGTCATTTCGTTTCGCCGCACCGCAGCGAACCCTTGCGCGGCAATCGTTTACGGGACCTTCCCGATTTTTGCGGATTCCAAAACACACTGTTTCTTAAAGTGTGGGCCGCTCCCGCTCCGCGCACTTCGTACACTGCAGATGGATTTCTGATAAGCGCACCGCCGTTCTGCCGGACCGGCTACAGCGTCAAGCAAAACACGGCCGGCCGCCCCAGGTTCGATCGACATCATCGTGTTTGGAGACAGATCCATGAAGAAAGCTCTGATCGTCACCGCGTTGTCGGGTGTGTTCGTGACCGCCGCCCACGCTCAAAGCAGCGTGACGCTGTACGGCCTGATCGACGCAGGCATCACCTACACGAACAATCAGGGCGGACACAGCGCCTGGCAGGAAACGAGCGGTTCGATCAACGGCAGCCGATGGGGCTTGCGCGGCACCGAAGATCTCGGCGGCGGCCTGAAAGCCATCTTCACGCTGGAAAACGGTTTCGGCATCAACAACGGCACGCTGAAGCAGAACGGTCGCGAATTCGGCCGGCAAGCGTTCGTGGGCCTCGCGCACACCACCTACGGTTCGCTGACGCTGGGCCGGCAGTATGACAGCGTCGTCGACTATCTCGGGCCGCTGTCGCTGACCGGTACCCAGTATGGCGGCACCCAGTTCGCCCACCCGTTCGACAACGACAACCTGAACAACTCGTTCCGGATCAACAACTCGGTCAAGTACCAGAGCGCGAACTACGGCGGCCTCAAGTTCGGTGCGTTGTACGGGTTCTCGAACTCGTCGGCGTTCGCGAACAACCGCGCGTATAGCGGCGGCGTGTCGTACAGCTACCTCGGCTTCAACGTGGCCGCAGCCTACTTGCAGCTGAACAGCGACGTGAACGCGCTCGCGCAGGCCGCGTCCGACCCGGGCGCGGTCGCCGGCGACTGGACCTTTGCGTCGCGCGTGCAGCGCACCTGGGGTGCCGGCCTGAATTACGGGTTCGGCCCCGCCACGGTCGGCTTCGTGTTCACCCAGACGCGCCTGAGCGGCCTGCGCGCGATCAGCGCCGGCCAGTCGGGCGTGGTGGGCGGCATCACGGGCCTCGGCGACACCGGGCGCTTCAGCAACTACGAAGTCAACGGCCGCTACGCGCTGACGCCGGCCCTGTCGCTCGCCGGCTCGTACACGTACACCCAGGGCCGCCTGTCCGGCGACAAGCCCACCTGGCACCAGTTCAACCTGCAAGCCGACTACGCACTGTCGAAGCGCACGGACGTGTACCTGCAGGGCGAGTTCCAGAAGGTCAACAGCGACGGACTCGACCTCGGCGCCAACATCAACGGGCTGGGCGCCGCGTCATCGACCAACAAGCAGATCGCGGTCACGGCCGGCCTGCGTCACCGCTTCTGAGCGACCGGCACATTCGCCGTACGCCGAAAGACGAAGCGCCCCATCGGGGCGCTTTTTCCTGGTCGCGGCGCGCGAGCCGCCACTCAGGCGTCGCCCCGCGCCGGATACCGGACATCGAGTATGTCGATCGGCTGCGGGCCGGCCGGCGTCATCAGCGTGACGGTGTCGCCGATCTTCGCCTTGATCAGCGCACGCGCGACCGGCGAAATCCAGCTGACGCAGCCGCGATCGAGATCGACCTCGTCGATCCCGACGATCGTCACCGTGTGATCCTCGCCGTCCGGCGTCTCGTAATCGACCGTCGCGCCGAAGAACACCTGGTCGACGTTCTCCTGCCGGCTCGCGTCGACGACTTCGGCGAGGTCGAGCCGCTTCGTCAGGAAGCGGATACGGCGATCGATCTCGCGAAGCCGCCGCTTGCCGTAGATGTAGTCGCCGTTTTCGGACCGGTCGCCGTTCGAGGCCGCCCACGACACGAGCCGCACGACCTCGGGACGTTCGACGTCGATCAGGTTCAGCAGCTCGTCCCTCAGCCGCTTGTGGCCGGCCGGCGTGATGTAGTTCTTCGCGCCCGCCGGAATCGCGGGTTGAGCCTGGTCGAGATCGTCGTCGTCACCGTCCGACTCTTTGACAAACGCCTTGTTCATGATGCAGATTCAACGTGAATGACTGATCCCCCAAGGGTACACGATGGGCGGCCGGCCAAGGCCATGGCACCAAATTCGCGAATAAGGCTTCCCTTTTTATACGACTCTGCTATACTTCCGCTTCTGCGTGCGGCTGTAGCTCAGTTGGATAGAGTACTTGGCTACGAACCAAGGGGTCGTGGGTTCGAATCCTGCCAGCCGCGCCACTTTTTCGAGGGCCTTCCGAACCGAAGGCCCTTTCAGTTCGAAGCAGTAGAAGTTTGTTTTTGCGTGCGGCTGTAGCTCAGTTGGATAGAGTACTTGGCTACGAACCAAGGGGTCGTGGGTTCGAATCCTGCCAGCCGCGCCACTTTTTGGGGGCCTTCCCATCGCAGAAGGTTCCGACAGTTGAAGCAGTACCGTTTTGCGTGCGGCTGTAGCTCAGTTGGATAGAGTACTTGGCTACGAACCAAGGGGTCGTGGGTTCGAATCCTGCCAGCCGCGCCACCTTAAAAGGGCTTTCCTTCGGGAAAGCCCTTTTTCTTTTTGCACCCGCCCTCCCGTCGTTCGCACCATCACCCCGCACGCGTTCGGCAAGCGCCGGCAACATCGCACACCCTTTCGGCGGCCCCAATGAAAACGGCGGCCATAAGCCGCCGTCCGTCGATCATCGAATCCGCCCGCCGCCGCGCGTGCGGCGTCAGTAATCCTGCCGCTCGCGCTCGATACGCATGCCGCCGTCATGGCGCGCGTGCGCACCGTCGTCGGTCGAACGCTCGCGCATGATCCGCATCACGTCCGGATTGGTTCTCACGCGCCGCATCACGTTCGCGAGATGCACGCGGTCGCTGACCTGGATCACGAAGCGCAGCACCGTCGACTCGTGCGTCAGATCCTCGTCCATCGCGATATGGACGATGTTCGCGTCGGCCGACGTGATGTCCGCCGCGACGCGCGCGAAGATGCCCTTCGTGTTCTTCACGAGCGCCTTCACCGCGACATCGAACAGGCGGCCCGGCTGCGGCGCCCATTCGACGTCGATCCAGCGCCCCGGATCGCGACGATGGATGCGCTGCGCGACGCGGCAATCCGTCGTATGAATCGCCATGCCCAGACCGATGCCGATGTAACCCATGATCGCATCGCCCGGGATCGGCCGGCAGCATGCGGACAACTGCACGGACATCCCTTCGGTGCCGGTAATCACGACCGGCGGCGCGTGATGCGCGGGGTGCCGCTCGGACTTCGGCAGATCGTCGTCCGCGTCGCGGCCGCTCATCAACACTTCGATGCGCTTGGCCATCACCGCCGCGACGCGACGACCGAGGCCGATATCCGCGAAAATTTCCTGACGGCTCTTGTTGCCCGTCCACTGCACGAGCTTCTCCCACACTTCCGGCTCGACGTCGGCCAGCGCGAGACCGTAGCCCTTCAGGCTCTGGTCGACGAGCCGCTCGCCCAGCTGCACGGACTCGTTCAGGCGCATCGTCTTCAGGTAGTGGCGGATCGCCGAGCGCGCCTTGCCGGTGCGCACGAAGCCGAGCCACGCGGGGTTCGGCTTCGAATACGGCGCGGTGATCACCTCGACGATGTCGCCACTCTTCAGCTCGGTGCGCAGCGGCAACAGCTCGTTGTTGATCTTCACGGCCACACACTGGTTGCCGAGATCGCTGTGGATCGAATACGCGAAATCGAGCGCCGTCGCGCCGCGCGGCAGCGCCATGATCTTCGACTTCGGCGTGAACACGTAGACCGCGTCGGGGAACAGGTCGATCTTCACGTGCTCGAGGAATTCGCTCGAATCGCCCGCTTCGCTCTGGATGTCGAGCAGCGACTTCAGCCACTGGTGCGCGCGCTTCTGCACGTCGCTGAGATCGGCGCTGCCGTTCTTGTACAGCCAGTGCGCGGCGACGCCCGCCTCGGCGATCTCGTGCATCTTGCGCGTACGCACCTGGAACTCGATCGGCGCGCCGAACGGGCCGACGAGCGTCGTGTGCAGCGACTGATAGCCGTTGATCTTCGGGATCGCGATGTAATCCTTGAACTTGCCGGGCACGGGCTTGTACAGCGCGTGCAGCGCACCGATGCACGTGTAGCAGTCGAGCGGGCTGTCGACGACGACACGGAAGCCGTACACGTCGAGCACCTGCGAGAACGACAGCTGCTTGTCGCGCATCTTGCGGTAGACGCTGTAGATGGTCTTCTCGCGGCCGGTGATCTCGGCGTCGATCTTCGCGTCGGCCATCGCGCGCTGCGCGGCCTCGAGGATCTTGCTGATCACTTCGCGGCGGTTGCCGCGCGCGGCCTTCACGGCTTTCTCGAGCGTCGCGTAGCGATGCGGGTTGAAGTTCGCGAAGCTCATGTCCTGCAGCTCGCGATACGTGTTGTTCAACCCGAGCCGGTGCGCGATCGGCGCGTAGATGTCCAGCGTTTCGCGCGCGACGCGGCGGCGCTTTTCCATCGGCACCGCGCCGAGCGTGCGCATGTTGTGCAGGCGGTCGGCGAGCTTGACGAGAATGACGCGCACGTCGCGCGCCATCGCGAGCAGCATCTTGCGGAAGTTTTCCGCCTGCGCTTCCTCGCGGCTGCGGAATTCCATCTTGTCGAGCTTCGACAGGCCGTCGACCAGTTCGGCGACCTTCGGGCCGAACCGCTCGGCCAGCTCGTTCTTGGTCACGCCCTGGTCTTCCATCACGTCGTGCAGCAACGCGGCCATCACGGCCTGCGCGTCGAGCTTCCAGCCGGCGCAGATTTCCGCGACGGCGACGGGATGGGTGATGTAGGGTTCGCCGCTCTGGCGATATTGACCGAGGTGGGCTTCGTCGCTGAAGTGGAACGCCGCCTTGACCTCTTTGATTTCGTCCGGAGCGAGATACTCGGCAAGCGCGGCCGTCAGTTTCGCGATCGAAACGACGCCGTGCTTGCGCGGCTGCTCCGGGGTGGCGGTCGGCCCGAACAGATGCCGGAAGGACTGTTCGAGGACCGCGTCGATGTACTGGCGCGCAGGCGACTGGGCCGTGGCTTCGGTGGTCGGATCCGCGGAGGCGGACGATGGGGTGGTGCTCATATTCGCCTCCAGGTCGAGTCGTTGCGCGCGTGGACTACATGGCTGGAACGGGCCGGATGCGCGTTACACCGGCACCTTCTTCAGCATCTCGACGCCGACCTGGCCGGCAGCGATTTCGCGCAGCGCGACGACGGTCGGCTTGTCGCGGCTTTCGATCTTCGGCGTATGGCCTTGCGCGAGCTGCCGCGCGCGATAGGTGGCGGCGAGCGCCAGTTCGAAGCGATTCGGGATTTGCTTCAGGCAGTCTTCGACGGTAATGCGAGCCATGTTGGTAATTCCTTCTGAATATAGTCCTTATTCTACCTTATGTCCCTCGTGCCCCGCGTCATTCCGCGTGGGGCAGATGGATACCGAGCTCGATGAACAGCTCCGCGTGTCGCGCGTACTGCGAAGCAAATCGCAGGCGCGTCGCCGCGACGATGCATTCGAGTTCCGCGAGCGCACGCTCGAAATTCTCGTTGATCACCACGTATTCCGCTTCCGACGCGTGCGCGATCTCGCTGCCGGCGGCCAGCAGGCGTCGCGTGATCACGTTCGGCTCGTCCTGGCCGCGCTTCTTCAGGCGTTCCTCGAGGGCGTCGAGCGACGGCGGCAGGATGAAGATGCCGACCGCGTTGCGGAACTGCTTCTTCACCTGCAACGCACCCTGCCAGTCGATTTCGAGCAGCACGTCGTGGCCGCTCTTCATCTGCTCTTCGATCCAGACGCGCGACGTGCCGTAGTAGTTGCCGTGCACTTCCGCACTCTCGAGGAATTCGTGCGCCGCATGACGCGCGCGGAAATCGTCGACGGTCGTGAAGTGGTAGTGCTGGCCGTCCTGCTCGCCCGAGCGCGGCTTGCGCGTCGTGTACGAGATCGACAGGCAGATGTCGCTGTCCTTCGACAGCAGCGCATTCACGAGCGTCGACTTGCCGGCGCCCGACGGCGCGACGACCATGAACAGGTTACCGGGATAGACGCCGCCGTGCAGCGAATGCGACGCGTGGCCGTCGCGAGTGGATTCGGTCATGACAGCCTCCGCCGGGCCTGGCCACATCCGCATGAATCAGCTTTCGAAGGATGGGGGGGCTGCGCCCCCCCAAGCGAACGTAGTGAGCGTGGGGGTCGTTTCATCTCTTTACTCCAGGTTTTGCACTTGCTCGCGCATCTGCTCGATCAGCAGCTTCAGCGCCATCGACGCGTCGGCGAGTTCCTTCGCCGCCGCCTTCGAGCCGAGCGTGTTCGCTTCGCGATTCAGTTCCTGCATCATGAAGTCGAGACGCTTGCCGACGCGGCCGCCCTTCTCGATCACGTGACGCGTTTCGTTCAGGTGCGCGGTGAGCCGCGACAGCTCTTCCGCGATGTCGATCCGGATCCCGTACATCGTCACTTCCTGACGGATGCGCTCCGCCGCTTCCTCGCGCGTGACGACCGTCGAGCCGCCTTCGGGCGCCGCGAGGCCGAGCGCTTCCTGCAGACGCTCGACGATCTTCTGCTGGTGCTTCGCGATCAGCTCCGGCACGAGCGGCGTGATGCGCGCGACGATCGCTTCCATCTCGGTGACGTTCGACAGCAGCATCGTCGCCAGTTGCGCGCCTTCGCGCGAACGTACGACGACGAGCTCGCCGATCGCTTCCTTGCCGCAGGCGAGCACCGCGTCGCGGATCGCTTCGGCCGACACGCCGCTCTCCGTGAGCACGCCGGGCCAGCGCAGGATCTCGCCCGCGCGCAGACGGCCGACGCCGGGGAACGAATCGAGCACCGCGCGTTCGAGATCGGCAAGCTGGCCGAGCGCCGACTGGTTCAGCGCGCCCGCGCCGATGCTCTGCTCGCCGCGCTGCAGGTTGATGCGCACGTCGACCTTGCCGCGCGACAGCTTGTTCATCAGCATTTCGCGCAGCGCGGGTTCGCACGCACGCACGTCGTCCGGCATCCGGAAGTTGAGATCGAGGAAGCGCGAGTTCACGGTGCGCAGTTCGACCGACACGCTAGTGCCGCCATTGCCGGCAGCCGTCGCGAGTTCGCGCGTCGCGCTCGCATAGCCCGTCATGCTGTAGATCATGGTTCGTCTCGCCGTCTGGTGCCCTCGCGGGCGGGGAATACATCGAGGCACCCGGCGCATCGGAAGGCGCGGGGCGGGAAGCGCGCATTATCCCATTTTTGCGGACCACCCCGCCGGGCAAGCGCGCCGTTCGGCGCTAAAATCGGGGTTTCCTCCCCTTCCGCGATTTCCCCATGACGTCTCCCGTTTCCCGCCCGAGCGGCCGCCGCGCCGACGAACTGCGCAAGGTCGCCCTCACGCGCCACTACACGAAACACGCCGAAGGCTCCGTGCTGGTCGAATTCGGCGACACCAAGGTGCTCTGCACCGCCAGCGTCGCCGAGCGCGTGCCCGAGTTCCTGCGCGAGCGCGGGCAAGGCTGGCTGACCGCCGAATACGGGATGCTGCCGCGCGCGACCCACACGCGCAGCGACCGCGAAGCGGCGCGCGGCAAGCAGACGGGCCGCACGCAGGAAATTCAGCGCCTGATCGGCCGCGCGCTGCGCGCGGTGTTCGATCTCGAGGCGCTCGGCCCGCGCACGATCCACCTCGACTGCGACGTGATCCAGGCCGACGGCGGCACGCGCACGGCCAGCATCACCGGCGCGTTCGTCGCCGCGCACGACGCGGTGTCGAAGCTGATCGCGGCCGGCAAGCTCGCGCGCTCGCCGATCACCGACCACGTCGCCGCGATCTCGGTCGGCGTGTACGAAGGCGCGCCCGTGCTCGACCTCGACTACGCGGAAGACTCGCGCTGCGACACCGACATGAACGTCGTGATGACAGGCGCGGGCGGCTTCGTCGAAGTCCAGGGCACGGCCGAAGGCGTGCCGTTCTCGCGCGCCGAGATGAACGCGCTGCTCGACCTCGCGCAGGGCGGGATCGCCGAGCTCGTGCGGCTGCAGAAAGAGGTCCTGGGTGCGACCCATGCCTGACGACCGCACCGTCGCGCCGCTGTCGCGCATCGTTCTCGCGTCGAACAACGCAGGCAAGCTGCGCGAATTCACCGCGCTGTTCTCGACGGTCGGCATCGAGATCGTCCCGCAGGGCGACCTCGCGGTGCCCGAGGCGGAAGAGCCGTTCGGCACGTTCATCGAGAACGCGCTGACCAAGGCGCGCCACGCGTCGCGGCTCACCGGGTTGCCGGCGATCGCCGACGATTCCGGCCTGTGCGTGCGCGTGCTGCGCGGCGCGCCAGGCGTCTATTCGGCGCGCTATGCGCAGCGCGCGGGCCGCGACAAGGGCGACGCGGCGAACAACGCGTATCTCGTCGAGCAGTTGCGCGGCGTCGCCGACCGGCGCGCGTACTACTGCTGCGTGCTTGCGCTCGTCCGCCATGCGGACGATCCGGAACCGCTGTTCGCCGAAGGGCGCTGGGCCGGCGAGATCGTCGATACGCCGCGCGGTGATCACGGATTCGGCTACGACCCGTATTTCTACCTGCCGTCGCTCGGCGCGACGGCCGCCGAACTCGAGCCGGCCGTGAAGAACACGCACAGCCACCGCGCGCTGGCGCTGAAGGCGCTGCTCGCGCGGCTCGCGGAGGAAGCATGAGCCTGCCCGATACCCCTTCGCTGCGGGAGGCGGCATGAGCCAGGCCGCGGAAACCGGCGCGCGCGTCGTCGCGACCTTCACGTCGCCCGGCCAGGTGCGCCTCACGTCGCTGCCGCCGCTCGCGCTGTACGTGCATTTCCCGTGGTGCGTACGCAAGTGCCCGTACTGCGATTTCAACTCGCACGAATGGAAAGGCGAACGGTTTCCGGAAGCCGACTATCTCGACGCGTTGCGCGCCGATCTCGAGCAGGCGCTGCCGCTCGTGTGGGGGCGGCAGGTGCATACGGTGTTCATCGGCGGCGGCACGCCGAGCCTGCTGTCGGCGGCCGGCCTCGACCGGATGCTGTCCGACGTGCGCGCGCTGCTGCCCCTCGACGCCGATGCCGAGATCACGCTCGAGGCGAATCCGGGCACGTTCGAAGCCGCGAAGTTCGCGCAGTTCCGCGCAAGCGGCGTGAACCGCCTGTCGGTCGGCATCCAGAGCTTCAACGAAGCGCACCTGAAGGCGCTCGGCCGGATTCACGACACCGCGCAGGCGCGCGCGGCCGTCGACATCGCCGCGAAGAACTTCGACAACTTCAACCTCGACCTGATGTTTGCGCTGCCGAACCAGACGCTCGACGAATGCCGCACCGACATCGAGACCGCGCTGTCGTTCGCGCCGCCGCACCTGTCGCTGTATCACCTGACGCTCGAGCCGAATACGCTGTTCGCGAAGTTTCCGCCCGTCGTCCCCGACGACGACGCGTCGGCCGACATGCAGGAATGGATTCACGCGCGCACGGCCGAAGCCGGCTACGGGCGCTACGAAGTATCCGCGTACGCGAAGCCGAATCATCAGTGCAAGCACAACCTGAACTACTGGCGCTTCGGCGACTATCTCGGGATCGGCGCGGGCGCCCACACGAAGCTGTCGTTCCCCAACCGGGTCCTGCGGCAAGCACGCTACAAACATCCGGCAACCTTCATCGAACAGGCGAAGGCCGGCACGGCCGTGCAGGAGGAGCGTGAAGTCGGCGCGCGCGACCTGCCGTTCGAATTCATGCTGAACACGCTGCGGCTCGTCGAGGGCTTTCCCGTGCACAGCTTCGTCGAACGCACGGGCCTGCCGATGAGCACGATCGAGCCCGCGCTGAAGGAAGCGGAACGGCGCGGATTGATCACGCGCGATTTCACCCAAATCGCGCCGACGCCGCTCGGCCAGCGTTTCCTCAACGACCTGCAGGAATTGTTCCTGCGCGACGACTGAACGGATGAACGAGGCGGCATTTCGGTTACAATGCCGCCTCGTGTGGAAGCGTGGCCGAGCGGTTTAAGGCACTGGTCTTGAAAACCAGCGACGGGAAACTGTCCGTGAGTTCGAATCTCACCGCTTCCGCCAGGAAATTCGCCGAACCCCGTCCATTCGCAGAATGACGGGGTTTTTGTTTGTCCGCACGCGTGCGCCCCGCACGTCCCGACGCATCGCGCCGGATGCCGTTACAATCCCGCGCTCCGATTCGCGAAACGGGAAATCCACGTCATGAAGCCCTTCCTCGCCTCGTCGCTCGTCGCCGTGCTGGCCGCCGTCAGCACGCATGCGGCGGCCGACACCGTCTCCGGCAGCGACGCGCAAGCGTCGTGCGCGATCGCGTACGTGACCGGCGTCGGCGGTTCGCCGCGCGGGCTGAGCGAATATCTCGCGAGCCCGTCGCCGTACAACTACCTGAAGGACAACGAGCTTCAGTGCAAGGTGGCGGACGACGGACGCACGTCGAACTGCACCGGCGTGACCTATCTGCGCAACGAACAGGTCAGCGTGTACGACGATTCCGATCCGGCGACGCTGACCGTCGTCGCGCGCGTGGAACTCGATCATGGCCAGAAGTATCCGGTAATCGTCGTCGTGCAGCGCAAGGACGCGCGCTGCAAGCAATGACGCCCGCCATGTGATGCCCCCTTTACGTCGCCCGCTGATGGAATCGGCGCCGGATCGTCGACGCGCCGAAGCGACGGGGTGCGAGCGTCCCGGACGCCCGCGGCCGCACACAGCCGGACACCTCCCGGCCCGCCCCGCCATCGCCTAGAATTCGTTCAACACGGCGACACGAACGCCGCCGCGTGTTCGATGTATTCGATGCCGCACGCGCCACTCCTGCGCGCGGCACACGGAGATCGCCATGACCGACCTGTCGACCGCGACGGACCACGTCGATTACGAAGGCTTCGAAATCCATGTCGTGCCGGCCGCGATGCCCGGCAGCGACACGCGCTATACCTACACCGGCTACGTGTGCCATCCGGGCGTGAATCCCGCGCTGCCCGGCCATGCAGTGCCGTTCCATGCGGACGGCGAGGAAAGCTTCGCGAGCGTCGACGAGGCGACCCACGAAGCCGTGCACATCGGCAAGAGCATCATCGACGGCACGCACCCCGACCTGTCGGTCCTGTCGCTCGTGACGCACGGCTTCTGACGCGGCCCGAACGCATCGCCGACGATTCCCCGGAAGGCCGCCGAGGTTGCCGCGTCGGCTGACCGCGCCGCGCGACCGGACGATCGCAGCGTGCCGCGGCTTTCAGCCTTCCAACACGCGCGTGCGCCGCGGACGCTGTCGCATGTCGCGTCACATCGCGTTGCTCGACGCGCGTTGCCCGACGCGACGTCCGGCCGGCGTCATCCGCGATCGCAACGACCGATCCCGCGCGCTATGCGTTTCCCCCCATATCGTCTCGCGCCGGTACGCCTATCATTTTTTTATCGTCCCTCACGGCCATCACGTCATGCGCCCCCTTCTCCGTCCGCGCGTCCCCCGGCTGCGTGTTGCTGCGCTGGCCGCGGTCGCCCTGCTCGCCGCGTGCACGATCACGCCGCCTTCGTCGTTACGCTCGGTCCTGACGATTCCGTCGGTCATACGCAGCGGCAATCTCGACCAGTATCGCGTCGAGGTCGCGCACCGCGTCGCCGAACGCAATCCGTCCGGCATGCTGCACGGTACACCGCAGGCCATGCTGCGTTCGCTCGTCGTCGTGGCCTTCACCGTCGACGGCAGCGGCCGCGTGATCAACGCATCCGTCTATCGCAGCAACGGCGACAGCGAGGCGGAAGCGCTCGCGCTCGCGTCGCTGCGCCGCTCGGCGCCGCTGCCGGCGCCGCCGTCGCGGCTGCTCGACGGCAACGGCCGGCTCGAACTGATGGAAGGCTGGCTCTTCAACGACGACGGCCACTTCCAGCTGCAAAGCACCGCGTCCGCGCAGGCGCAATCGATCGACTGACGCGCCGCCGCGGCCCGATTGCCGGTGGGCGCCGCCGCTGGCTATAATTTTCCGCACTCGCGCGGCCATCACGCCGCGCGCGCGTTCGCGCGCCCCACCCGGCAAGCGAGCCGACCACGCCGGCACCGGGCGGCGGCGACGTACCCGTCTCCATCGTCGACCGGCGGGTGACGTCCGCGCCACGGCGCACGTCCACGCCGCCACCGCGTCATCCGCATCAATCATTTGCCCGGCTATCGGCAGGCAGTCGCTTGCCCCGGCGCACGCCCAGCCGGCTGCCCCAACGACAAAACGGAGACATCCATGTCCGCATCCCCCGCAACCGTTGCACACGCAACCGGTTCGGCCGGCGCCGTCAGCCACCGGCGCATCGTGTTCGC
Organism: Burkholderia sp. AU17457; assembly: GCF_002223255.1. NCBI lineage: Bacteria > Pseudomonadati > Pseudomonadota > Betaproteobacteria > Burkholderiales > Burkholderiaceae > Burkholderia > Burkholderia sp. AU17457. Next base: position 447,977 of record NZ_NKFB01000003.1, on the reverse strand, counting down.
GAGCTTCATCGGCACCGCGATCGAGTTCTACGATTTCTACGTGTACGCGACGGCCGCCGCGCTCGTCATCGGCCCCGTATTCTTCCCGCACGGCTCCGCGACGGCGCAAGCGCTGTCAGCGTTCGTCACGTTCGGGATCGCGTTCATCGCGCGCCCGATCGGCTCGTTCCTGTTCGGGCACTTCGGCGACCGCATCGGCCGCAAGTCGACACTCGTCGCATCGTTGCTCGTGATGGGCGTGTCCACCACCGCGATCGGCTTCGTGCCCGGCTACGACGCGATCGGCGCGCTCGCGCCGGTGCTGCTGTGCGTGCTGCGCTTCGGCCAGGGGATCGGCCTCGGCGGCGAATGGGGCGGCGCGGCGCTCCTCGCGACCGAGCACGCGCCGCAGGGCAAGCGCGGCTGGTTCGGGATGTTCCCGCAACTGGGGCCGTCGGTCGGCTTCCTGATGTCGAACGGGCTGTTCTTCGCGCTCGCGCTGTCGCTGTCCGACGCGCAGTTCCGCAGCTGGGGCTGGCGCATCCCGTTCCTCGTCAGCGCGGTGCTCGTCGCGCTCGGCCTGTACGTGCGGCTCAAGATCACCGAAACGCCCGCGTTCCAGGCGGCGCTCGACCGCAACGAGCGCGTGCGCGTGCCGGTCGCGACGCTCGTCACGCAACACTGGCGGCCGACGCTGCTCGGCGCGCTCGCGATGGTCGTCTGCTACACGCTGTTCTACATCTCGACGGTGTTCTCGCTGTCGTACGGCGTGTCGGCGCTGCATATTCCGCGCCAGAGCTTCCTCGGCCTGCTGTGTTTCGCAGTCGTCTTCATGGGCCTCGCGACGCCGCTGTCCGCATGGGCGTCGGACCGCTTCGGCCGCAAGCCGGTGCTGGTCGTCGGCGCGATCGCCGCGCTGCTGTCGGGGTTCGCGATGGAGCCGCTGCTCGGCAGCGGCTCGATGCCGCTCGTTGCGCTGTTCCTGACGATCGAGCTGTTTCTGATGGGCGTGACGTTCGCACCGATGGGCGCGCTGCTGCCGGAATTGTTCCCGACCAACGTCCGCTACACGGGCGCGGGCGTCGCGTACAACCTCGGCGGGATCCTCGGCGCGTCGATCGCGCCGTATATCGCCCAACTGCTGGCCGCGCGCGGCGGGCTGTCGTGGGTCGGCGGCTACGTGTCGGTGGCGGCGGCGATCAGCCTGATCGGCGTGCTGCTGATGCGCGAAACGCGCGACGCGTCGCTCGTCTGACCCTTCGGGGCGACCCGGGTTGTACGGCGGCGGGCGCTGCCTATACTCGATCCTGGGCGCGTCGTTGCGCGCCCGGGGATCCCGCCCCGAAAGGAGCCGTCGCCATGAATATCCGCCTTGCCAATGCCGATCTCGTGCTGATCCTTGCGCTCGCGCTCGGTGGCGCGCTGTTGCTCGCGCTGCGGTTCCGGCCGAAGACCTGGCGCGGCCTCGTGTTCGAGGCGCTGCTGGCGAATCTGGCGGCCATCGCAGCCGTCGTCACGGTCGAAGCACTGCTCGCCTGACCGCGGCCGCCGCGCCGCGTCAGGCCAACAGCCGCGCGCGCACCGCGCCGTAGGCCGGGCAAACCGTATCGATCGCATCCAGCGCCTCGTCGACGGTCGGCATCGCGCCCGGCTCGCCGATCGACAGCGCATTCGGCACGCCGCCGATGCCGCAATGGTGGCGCGACGTCGCGACGAAAATCATGACGGTGGGCCGCTGCAGTGCGTGCGCCATGTGCACGAACCCCGTATCGACACCCACCACGAGCGCGGCCCGGCCAAGCGCCGCGCCGAGCTCACGCACCGTCATCGCCGGTAACACGACCGCGCCCGGCGCCCGCGCGGCGATATCGCGCGCATCGTCGTGCTCGGCCGCCGATCCCCACGGCAACAGCACGCGCACGCCGCGCGCCATCATCTGCGTCGCAAGGGCGGCCCAGTGCTCGGCCGGCCACTTCTTGTCGGGATTGGACGTCGCATGGAACAGCAGCATGAACGGCCCGCCGTCGGTCACGGCGGCCGGCAGGTTCGCATCCTGCGGCGCGACGATGCCGTGCGTGGCAGGCCCTTCCGGCACGTAGCCGAGCGCTTCGCCGGCACTCACGCGCATCCCGTGCCATGCGTCGCAGTCCGGCCGCGGACCGAAACGGTGCGAATACGCGAAGCGCGCACCCGTTTCACCGAGATCCTGCGTCTGGTAGCCGAAGCGACGCGCGCCACGCGCCAGCGACGAAATGATCGCGCTCTTGTACACGCCGTGCAGATCGATGATCGCGTCGTAGCGGTGCGCACGCAACGCACCGATCGATGCCGAGATGGCCTTCAGGTCGCCGGCATTGCGCAGTTTCTTGAAACGGCGCAGCGGCGCGCACAGGACGGCGCTCACACCCGGATGCCAGCGTACGACCTCCGCGCACGATTCGTCGACGGCCCAGTCGACCGTCACGCCGGGGAAAGCGCGATGCAGGTCGGCGACGACAGGCAGCGTCTGGACGACATCGCCGAGCGACGTCACTTTCACGATAAGGATACGTTTCACGATGTGCGGGGACTCTCGACTGGCCATTCTGGCATGCTAACGACCGTTGCTATGCACAGACATTACGCGAGCATTACATTTGCAACAAATTGCATCTCTTTTGTGAATTTTTGTCGTCCTTCGCGGAGCATCGTCGCCCCCGTGGCATCCGGTTCTTTTTATAATTCCCTCTTTGCCCTCCGGCCCGAGCCCATGCCGCGCCCTGCCCTTCCCGCGCTGTTTCCCGCCCTTACCCGCCGCTCGCTGCGAATCTGGCGCCAGTATGGTGTTTTCTGGCTCGGCGCGATCGTCGTCGGCCTCGCGGCCGTACTGTATGCCCGATTGATCGACTGGGGTTACGAGACTTTTCGCGCGATGCGCGATCACGCCGTCTGGCTGCCGCTGCTGCTGACGCCGGCGATCGCCGCCTTGTCGGCATGGATCACGCGCCGCTTTTTCCGCGGCGCCGAGGGCAGCGGCATCCCGCAGGTGATCGCGACGCTGCATGCGCGCCCGAGCGCATTCGGCGCGCGGCTGCTGACGCTGCGCATCCTGTTCGGCAAGGTGCTGATCTCGTTCCTCGGCATCCTCGGCGGCTTCACGATCGGCCGCGAGGGGCCGACCGTGCAGGTCGGTGCGGCGCTGATGTTCAACCTGCGGCGCTTCTACCCGCGCTCGAACGCGCAGATCGAACGCCAGCTCGTGCTCGCTGGCGCGGCGGCCGGACTGTCGGCCGCATTCAATACGCCGCTCGCGGGCATCGTGTTCGCGATCGAGGAACTGACCCGCAGCTTCTCCGCACGCGCCAGCGGCGTACTGATCACCGCGATCATCCTCGCCGGCGTCGTCGCGCTCGGGCTGAACGGCAACTACACGTATTTCGGCACGATCAACGCCGGGCTCCATTTCCCGAAGCTGCTGGCGGTGGCGGTGCTGGTCACCGCGATCGTGACGGGCATCGCGGGCGGCTTGTTCTGCTGGCTGCTGCTGAACACGGGGCGCTGGCTGCCCGCGCAACTGCTGGGCCTGTACCGTGAGCGGCCGGTCGCGTTCGCCGCGCTGTGCGGCTTCACGATCGCCGTCGTCGGACTCGTGTCCGGCGGCACGACGTTCGGCAGCGGCTATGCGGAGGCGCGCGGCCTGCTCGACGGCAGTCAGCAGCTGTCGGTGTTCTATCCGCTCCTGAAGATGGTGTCGATGGTCGCGTCGTACCTGCCGGGCATCCCGGGCGGGATCTTCGCGCCGTCGCTGTCGATCGGCGCCGGCTTCGGCAACGTGCTGCATGCCGTGTTCAGCAACATGAGCCTGCCGATGCTGATCGCGCTCGCGATGGTCGGCTATCTGGCCGCCGTCACGCAGTCGCCGATCACGTCGTTCGTGATCGTGATGGAAATGATCAACGGTCACGCGCTCGTGATTTCGCTGATGGCGACCGCACTGGTATCGAGCCGGGTATCGCGCTTTTTCGCGCCGCCGCTCTACGAGACGCTCGCGCAGCGCTATCTCGCGCCGCCCGTCGCGCCGGCCTCGGCAACCGCAGCGCCCGCGGCGGGCAACACGACCGACGTGACCGAACCCCGGGATGCAACGGCGGCCCCCGCCGATCCGCTCGACACGCTGCGCGACGAAGGCGACGAAGGCGACGAGGAGCCGGCCGCTGCGGCGCCGGCCGACAGCGCTGCGGACACGGCGGCGCCGCACGATGCCGGGCCCGCTGCAACCGATGCGAACGGCCCGACGCAACAGCACGGCCCGCGCGACGCTCAGTAGATCACGACGGGCGCCGGTCGGTAGTAGACCGGCCGCGCCGGCACGACGATGCACCCGGCCAGTGTGATCGCGACGAGCGCGATGGCGATTGCGGTTCTTTTCATCGCGCGCCGCCATCAAGCCCAGTGGCCGCGGGTCCAGAACCAGTTCGGACCGCGCTGGTCCCAATGCCCGGGCACCCACTGCATGCCGACGCGCTCGGCCTCCCAGTGGCCGCCGATCCACACGTAGCGCCCATGCTCCCAATGCCAGTGCCCGCGCTCCCACACGTAGCCCACGCGCGTGGCCGGTACGACCTCGTAGCGCACGGGCGGCGGCGCATTCGGCGCGACGGCGACGATTTCCCCGCTAGGCACGGCGACCGGCTCCGCGATGACCATGCGCCCCTGCGGCGCGATCACGGGCGTGCCGACGAGAATCTCGTCCGCATGCGCGGCGAACGGCGCGACGACGGCCGACAGGCCCGCGGCGAACAGCGCGAGCGAAACGATACGACGTGAAACGGTAGAGACAGCCATCACAACCTCCTGGTTGAACAACACACGTGAGCGTATTCGTTCAATGCGGGAGGGTCGATGACGGACGACAGGCGTCGTGTTACGGCGTGCCCGAAAGTGCAACAGGGCGTAAGACGCGCACGGCGGCGGGCGCCGCCGTGCGGAGGGACACGCGCTCAGCGTCAGGCTTGCGGGATCTCGATCTTCACTTCGAGGACTTCGAGATCGTCCTGGCGCTCGAGGCTCACGCGGATGTCATCGTCCGAAATATGGACGTACTTCGAGATGACCGCGACGAGCTCTTTCTGCAGCGCCGGCAGGTAATCGGCAGGCGGCCGGCCGCCGACCCGCTCGTGCGCGATGATGAGCTGCAGGCGCTCCTTCGCGACCGATGCGGACTTCTTCTTCTCGCCGAGGAGAAACGAAAGGATGGACATGGGCGGCCTCCGTTACTTGCTGCCGAAGAGGCGCTGCAGCAGGCCCGGCTTCTGGTAATCGGTGAAGCGCAGCGGCTTGTCCTCGCCGAGAAAGCGGGCAACGACGTCCTTGTACGCTTCCGCAACGTCGGTACCGTCGATATGCACGGCCGGCAGACCCTGGTTCGACGCATGCAGCACGGCTTCCGACTCGGGCACCACGCCGATCAGCTTGATGCGCAGGATCTCGCTGATGTCCTCGAGCGACAGCATCTCGCCTTCGCTCACGCGCTTCGGGCTGTAACGCGTGATCAGCAGGTGTTCCTTGATCGGCTCCTTGCCTTCGGTCGCGCGCTTCGTCTTCGACGACAGGATGCCGAGAATGCGGTCCGAGTCGCGCACCGACGACACTTCCGGGTTCGTGACGATCAGCGCTTCATCCGCGAAGTACATCGCATGCAGCGCGCCGGCTTCGATACCGGCCGGCGAATCGCAGACGATGTATTCGAAGTCCATCGCGACGAGGTCGTTCAGCACCTTCTCGACGCCGTCGCGCGTCAGCGCATCCTTGTCGCGCGTCTGCGACGCCGGCAGGATGAACAGGTTCTCGCACTTCTTGTCCTTGATCAGCGCCTGGTTCAGGTTCGCTTCGCCCTGGATCACGTTCACGAGGTCATACACGACGCGACGCTCGCAGCCCATGATGAGATCGAGGTTGCGCAGGCCGACGTCGAAGTCGATCACGGCCGTCTTGTGGCCGCGCAGCGCGAGACCCGACGCGAAGCTCGCGCTCGTCGTCGTCTTGCCCACGCCGCCCTTGCCCGAGGTCACCACGATGATTTTTGCCATTTACCCAATACCCTGTGTTCGTCAATGAGAGCCGATCGATCCGGAGCGCACCGCGTGAATCACGTCAGGCGCAGCGGTTCGATCATCAGTTTTTCCTCTTCGAGCCGGATCTGTACCGATTTGCCCAGTACGTCGGCGGGCAGCGGGTTCTCGGTCGTTCGATAGATACCCGCGATCGAAATCAGTTCCGGTTCGAGACACGTGCAGAAAATGCGCGCGTCGTGATTGCCGTGCACGCCCGCGAGCGCGCGGCCGCGCAACGGCGCGTAGATGTGGATATTGCCTTCCGCGATGATTTCCGCGCCGTGACTGACCGGCGCGAGCACCACGAGGTCTCCTTTCGCGTAAATCTGCTGCCCCGAACGCAACGGCCGGTCGATCACCAGCGTCTGGCCGCCGGCCTGCACGAGCGTCGGCGCGGGCTCCGACGGCTGTTCGGGCGCCGCAGCGGCTGCCGCAGCGGCGGCGGGCTCGACGGCTGGCACGGCCGCCGGCTCCGCTTCGTCGGCAGGTTTCGCGGCCGGCGCGCGGCGATCGCGCGCCTCCAGCAACGGCAGGCCGGCTTCCCCCGCCCAGCCCTGCGTTGCCAGTGCGACGACGCCCACCGGACGCATCCGCACGTCGTTCAGCATCTGGCGGATGTCCGCGAGCGCGACGCGCTCGCCGTCAGCCAGGCGGCGAACGTCGATCGCGACGACATCGTCGGCGAAAAACTCGGGAGTCGCTTCGAAGCGCTTGACCAGTTCGGTACGCAACGCGTCGAGATCGGTCGTCTTCACGGTGAACAGCAACGTATCGACCGATCCGCTGCGCAGCTCGAAGAATGGCGATTTTTTAAGCGACATGGACACTCTGCAAAAATTTTTTGCGTATTTTACAGGCGTCCACGCGGGCGGCCATTATTTTTGGGACTCAGGGTTGCGGCGGCCCGGGCGGACGCGCAACCGGCAGGCGGGCAGGCCAGCGGGCGATCGGGCTTTCGTCGCGCCGCGCGGCGGGCTATTTCGAGGTCGGCTCAGTGCTTCACCTGCGACACGAACAGCGATTTCATCGCGCCGGGCATCCGCGCGATCGGCGCATGTTCGCCGGTGTTGCCGAAACCGGCACGCTCGTAGAAACGGATCGCGTTGCGATTCGCATCGGCGATCCACGCGTAGACGTCGGTGGCGCCGCGCTCGGCGAGCCATGCGGTGGCCGTCTCCAGCAGCAGCACGCCGCCCCGCAGATGACGCACCGCATGCGCGACCCACAGTTCGCTGACGAACGCGCGCCGATCGGGCGTGTTGTCGAAATACGCGCCGATCATGCCCGCCGGGTGGCCTTCGGTGTACAGCAGGAAAGTCGTCGACTCGTCGGACACGGCGCGCTGCGCGGCGATCGCCGACGCCGCGTCCGTTTCGACGGTCAGCAATTCGGCCTCCGGCGCTTCGCCGGGCGCATAGGGCTCACGCAGCGATGCGGCGCGGAGTTCGCGATACACGCCGCCCTGGTCGGCAGCGATACGACGAACGGTCAAGGTCGAACTCATGCAGGCACAGCCCCCTTCGGACAGCAAGCTAGTAGCTTCAACCGAAAGCGGGGCATGAGTCAAATCGTAATTTTCAAATGGCGGCGCGGATCGAAAGGCGGCAGATGTCATCAGCGACGACCCGCACCGCTCGGTGTGCAGGTGCAGCATCGGGGCATCGACGCGGACGACGGGAGGGTGAGCGCGATCGCGTGATCCGGCGCTACGCGTCGTTCTCCTTGCGATGCTCGGCCGGCCGGTCTCGAACCGCGTTGCAACGCGTCGCCGCGGCCGTAACGCTACGTAATATAAGCGAACCAAAGCGCACGGCGCCCATATTTCGGCAGCCTCATTATTGCGATGCAACATTTGTTGCAGCCCCGTCACACCGGCCTGTGCGCGCCGCACGCCGAGCCAATCGTCTGACGAACGCGCCGCCGCGCGGGCCGATCCGCCGTCATCGGTACGTTTCAATCCGCGCGTAGCGGCCCCGCCCCGCCCTGCGTCTCGCGCACCCCGCCGTTTGGAGCGCCACGCCTAGCGCGCGGGTTTGGCAAGCGCGCGCACCGGTCGTATAACAGGCAGAACCGGGCAAAGATCCGGCGCTGCCGCGCGCGTCGCGGACCACGTGGAGTCGAACAATCTTGCATGCGGCCGCCCGCGGGCCGGCCGACTGGAGGGAGACAATGGCAATGACCGACGGATCGGCCTCGGGCTGGTCGGATGGCAAGCGTTACCTGTGGCTGCTCGGCGCGCTGACGATCACGCTGCCGATCCTCGCCGCGCAACTCGCGCTGTCGACGGGCCTTCACGTGTTCTGGTGGTTCGGCCCGCTGTTCGCGTTCGGCGTGATCCCGATTCTCGACACGCTGATCGGCGACGATCGCGACAATCCTCCCGAGGCCGTCGTGCCGCGCCTCGAACGCGAGCGCTATTACCGGTACATCGTCTATCTCGCGACTTTCGTCGAATACGTCGCATTCTTCATGTGCGTCTGGATCGTCGGCACGCACACGCTCGCGTGGTACGACTACGTCGGCTTCGCGCTGTCTCTCGGCGCCGCGACGGGCATCTCGATCAACACCGCGCACGAACTCGGGCACAAGACCGACCGCTTCGAACGCTGGCTCGCGAAGATCACGCTCGCGCCGGTCGCGTACGGCCACTTCTACGTCGAGCACAATCGCGGCCATCACGTGCGCGTCGCGACGGCCGAGGATCCGGCGAGCGCGCGCTACGGCGAGTCGTTCTGGGCGTTCCTGCCGCGTACGGTGACGGGCAGCATCCGCTCCGCGTGGCGGCTCGAGAAGGCTCGCCTCGAACGGCTCGGCCATTCGCCGTGGACCTGGCGCAACGAAGTGCTTCACGCATGGGCGATGACTGTCGTCGTGTGGGGCATCGCGATCGCGATGGCCGGCAAGGTCGTGATCCCGTTCCTCGTGATCCAGGCCGTCTACGGCGCGTCGCTGCTCGAAGTCGTGAATTACGTCGAGCACTACGGGCTCGGCCGCCGCAAACTGCCGAACGGGCGCTACGAGCGCTGCACGCCGCAGCATTCGTGGAACAGCAATCACGTCGTCACGAACCTGTTCCTGTACCAGTTGCAGCGACACGCCGACCATCACGCGAATCCGACGCGCTCGTACCAGGCGCTGCGCCACTTCGACGATGCGCCGCAATTGCCGGCCGGCTACGCGACGATGATCCTGTTCGCGTACGTACCGCCGCTCTGGTATCGCGTGATGAATCCGCGAGTCGTCGCGCACTATCGCGGCGACATGGCGCAATCGAATATCAAGCCGTCGATCCGCGACAGGGTGCTGGCGCAGTATCCGGCGGCGGGGTGATGGGTCGGCAGGACTGTGTAGAAGCCGGCGAGCGCTGTGGGAGACGGTTGGCGCGCCGGCAACCGGTTTGCATGCGCACGGTGCGACAGCGACGCCGTCACGCCATTTCGGGCAACGCGGACATGGCCCGGTGACGACGGCAGTCAGCCATGCAAACCCGTCAGGACTTCCGACAGTCGGTGCGTCACGGGGCCGCGGTATTCGTCATGCAGCGAGCCGGCATCGAAGATGCGGCAGGATCGCGCCGGCACGATCCGATGCAGCCGTCGTAGCCAGCCTGTCGTCACCGCATCCGTAATCGACACATTGCACCGACGACCCAAAACGAAAAACCCCTTGATCCTTCCGGATCAAGGGGCTTCGTATTTTGGCGGAGAGGGTGGGATTCGAACCCACGGTACGGGGAAACCGTACGCCTGATTTCGAGTCAGGTACATTCGACCACTCTGCCACCTCTCCTTCCTTGCTGCATTTCGCGGCTGGTCGTTTCCGCGAGAAAAAGATTATAAGACGATCGCTTCGAGGCTGACAAGCCCTTTCTGCAATTTTTTTGCGAAGACTCCGAAAGACCCGCGTTACGACGCCTGTGCCGGCGCGTCGATCCGCTCCATGCCGCCCATGTACGGACGCAGCACTTCCGGCACCGTGACCGAGCCGTCCGCGTTCTGGTAGTTCTCCAGCACCGCGACGAGCGTGCGGCCGACCGCCAGACCCGAACCGTTCAGCGTATGCACGAGCTCCGGCTTGCCCTGCGCGTTGCGGAACCGCGCCTGCATCCGGCGCGCCTGGAACGCCTCGGTGTTCGAGCAGCTCGAGATCTCGCGATAGGTGTTCTGCGCGGGCAGCCACACCTCGAGATCGAACGTCTTCGCGGCCGAAAAGCCCATGTCGCCCGTGCACAGCGTGATCACGCGGTACGGCAGGCCGAGCTTCCGCAGGATCGCTTCCGCGTGGCCGACCATTTCGTCGAGCGCCGCGTACGACGTTTCCGGCGCGACGACCTGCACCATCTCGACCTTGTCGAACTGGTGCTGACGGATCATCCCGCGCGTGTCGCGGCCGTACGAACCGGCTTCCGAGCGGAAGCACGGGGAATGCGCGGTGAGCTTGATCGGCAGCGCGGAGGCGTCGACGATCGACTCGCGCACGGTATTCGTCAGCGAAATCTCGGACGTGGAGATCAGGTATTGCGTGACCGTGTTTTCCGCACCGCCCTTCTCGACGCGGAACATGTCGTCCGCGAACTTCGGCAACTGGCCCGTGCCGTACAGGATCTCCGGGTTCACGATGTACGGCGTATACGTTTCGGTATAGCCGTGCTGCTGCGTGTGCGTATCGATCATGAACTGCGCGAGTGCGCGGTGCAGGCGCGCGATCGGGCCGCGCAGCATCGTGAAGCGCGCACCGGCGAGCTTCGCGCCCGTCTCGAAATCGAGGCCGAGCGGCGTGCCGACGTCGACGTGATCCTTCACCGCGAAGTCGAACTGGCGCGGCGTGCCCCAGCGGCGCACCTCGACGTTGTCGGCTTCGTCCTTGCCGACCGGCACGCTTTCGTGCGCGACGTTCGGCATGCCCAGCATCAGGTCGGACAGGCGCGCCTGGATCTCGCCCAGCTTGGCTTCCGACGCCTTCATGTCATCGCCGATCCCGCTGACCTCGGCCATCACGGCCGACGTGTCCTCGCCCTTGCCCTTCATCGCGCCGATCTGCTTCGACAGGCTGTTGCGGCGCGCCTGGAGCTCTTCGGTATGGGTCTGGATCGCGCGGCGTTCCGCTTCGAGTGCGGAGAACGCGGCGACGTCGAGGGTGTAGCCGCGATCGGCGAGGCGCTTGGCGACGCCGTCGAGGTCTTTGCGCAGCAACTGGATGTCGAGCATGGGAGGACTTGGAAAATCGTTGTGTAAGACGGGAATTCTAACGCACCGCGCGGCCGCCACGGCGTCGGCCGGATGGACAATGCCGCAAATGGGCAGCCATGGCAATATCGCATTCGCGGTCCGCCGCATCGGCGGCCGGCGAATTGCCGAGCGCGTGGCCATGACGGGATCGCACAACGCCCGCGCCGGCTGGCGGCAACCGAATCGGGCGGAGCGTCGGCTCCGCGTCACAGCCCAAGGAATCCGATGACCATCGAACTCGACAAGGATGTTCGCGACCGCGCGATCGCGTCGCTGCAACGCTATTTCACAGAAAACATGGACGAGCCGATCGGCAACATCCAGGCCGGCGCGCTGCTGCATTTCTTCATTCAGGAAGTCGCGCCGGCGATCTACAACCTCGCGATCGCCGACGCGCAGGAACGCCTGCATGCGCGGGTCGCCGAACTCGACATCGAATGCCACGAAGAGCCGTTCGAATACTGGAAGAAACAGCAGCCGGCCCGCAAGCGCTGACGCCTGCACGGCAGCGCGGATCGAACCGGCGCGGGCGGCGCCGTCAATCCTTCTTGCCGGCCTCGCGATCGAGCTCGCGCAGCCATGCGAGCTTCTCGGCGATCTTCGACTCCAGCCCGCGCGGCACCGGCTGATACCAGCGCGGCTCGCGCATCCCGTCCGGCAGGTACGTCTCGCCGGCCGCGTACGCGTTCGGCTCGTCGTGCGCGTAACGATAAGCGTGACCGTAGCCGAGCTCCTTCATCAGCCTGGTCGGCGCGTTGCGCAGGTGCACGGGCACCTCGCGCGACTTGTCCTGCTTCACGAACGCCATCGCCTGGTTGAACGCGTTGTAGCCGGCGTTGCTCTTCGCCGCGCACGCGAGATAGATCACGGCCTGCCCGAGCGCGAGTTCGCCTTCCGGCGAGCCGAGCCGTTCATAGGTTTCGGCCGCATCGTTCGCCACCTGCAACGCGCGTGGGTCGGCCAGGCCGATGTCTTCCCACGCCATCCGCACGATGCGCCGCGCGAGATACTTCGGATCCGCGCCGCCGTCGATCATCCGGCAGAACCAGTACAGCGCGCCGTCCGGGCTCGATCCGCGCACCGACTTGTGCAGCGCCGAAATCTGGTCGTAGAAGTTGTCGCCGCCCTTGTCGAAGCGCCGCGCGTTCAGCGTCATCGCGTTGCTGACGAAATCGGCATCGATCGTCGTGACCCCGGCCGACGTCGCCGCCGTCTGCGCCTGTTCGAGCAGGTTCAGGAAGCGGCGCGCGTCGCCGTCCGCGTAGCCGACCAACGTATCGATCGCCTTGTCGTCGAACGCGAGGCCGTCGAGCGCGATTTCCTGCGCACGCTTCAGCAACTGGCGCATCTCGTCGTCGTTCAGCGACTTCAGCACGTACACCTGCGCCCGCGACAGCAATGCCGAATTGACCTCGAAACTCGGGTTTTCGGTCGTCGCGCCAATGAAGGTCACGAGGCCCGACTCGACGAACGGCAGCAGCGCATCCTGCTGCCCCTTGTTGAAACGGTGGATCTCGTCGACGAACAGGATCGTGTGGCGGCCGGTACGGTTCAGCGTGTCCTTCGCCTGCTCCATCGACTCGCGGATGTCCTTCACGCCGCCGAGCACCGCGGACAGCGCGATGAACTCGCAGTCGAACGCAAGCGCGGTGAGCCGCGCGAGCGTCGTCTTGCCGACGCCGGGCGGCCCCCACAGGATCATCGAATGCGGCTTGCCGGATTCGAACGCGAGCCGCAACGGCTTGCCTTCGCCCAGCAAATGCGTCTGGCCGATCACCTCGGCGAGCGTTTTCGGCCGCAGCGCCTCGGCGAGCGGGCGGCGCGGCTCGACTTGAAACAGGTCGGACATGAACCCTCGCTCCACATCAAACGGTCGCGGCCGAACCGGCCGCCGGACCTGACATTATGACAGCCGCGCGAACGCGCCGCCGGGCCTGGTGCCCGCGCCTGTTGCACGCGTCCGTTACACGCGTCCGTTACACGTGTCCGTTACACGCGTCCCAAAACAACACGGGCCTGCCGTTGCCGGCAGGCCCGTGTCGGGAAAACGGCGCGGCGAAGGTCAGCCGTTGATCACGTCCGCGCCCTTCGGCACGACAAACTTGAACGTATCGCCCTTCAGCGACGGGTTCGTCTGGATGTTCGTGAAGGTCAGCAGCGTCACGTTGCCGAACACGTCGTGCAGTTCCATCGCGGCGAGCGTGCCGTTGCGGAAACCGATGCCGATCCGCTGGAACTGCGTGTCCTGCGCCTTCGGCAACATCTCGAGCCATTCGATGCCGCCCTTCTCGCCGGCATCGCGCAGCGTGTAGTTCTTGTCGAGATCGTTGCTGCCGAACAGGATCGCCGCCGGGCTCGCGCCCAGCGCGCCGTTCAGCTTGCGCTCGGTGACCTGGTTCAGGTCGCGGTCGTACACGTAGAGCTTGTCGCCGTCGGCCTGCAGCACCTGCTGGTACGGCTTCTGGTACGTCCAGATGAACTTGCCCGGCCGCGCGAACACGAACGTGCCGCTCGAATTGTCGGTGGGCTTCGGCGCGGCCTGCGCGGCGCTCGCGCCCTTGGCCGGCGCCTTGACGATCTGCTGCGTGAAATCGCCCTTCGCCGAACGGACCTGCGACACGAAGGCCTTCAGTTGCTCGGTGCCGCCCGCGAACGCGTGCGTCGCCGCGAGCATCAGCGACGCGCCGGCGAGCGCCGCGCCAAGCCAGCGCCGCGTCGAACGAAGGGAAGGGGCGAACGAAAGTTGCTGCATGATGCGGTTTTCTCCGTGGGTGGCCGGCGCCGCGGGCGCCGCGGACTCATTCCGCGTCGCGCGCCGGCACAAGAATTTCGCGGTTGCCGCTCGACGACATCGCCGACACGAGCCCCGACTGCTCCATCTGCTCGAGCAGCCGCGCCGCGCGGTTGTAGCCGATCCGCAGATGACGCTGCACGAGCGAGATCGACGCGCGGCGGTTCTTGATGACGATCTCGACCGCCTGGTCGTACAGCGGATCAGACTCGCCGCCGCCTTCGCCGGTTCCCGCGCCGGCCGAGCCCTCGTCGCCGTCGGCGGTGCCGCCTTCGAGCAGACCCTCGACGTAGTTCGGCTCGCCCTGCTCCTTGAGCTTCTCGACGACACGATGCACTTCGTCGTCGGCGACGAACGCGCCGTGCACGCGCACGGGCAGCCCCGAGCCAGGCGGCAGATACAGCATGTCGCCCATCCCGAGCAGCGATTCGGCGCCCATCTGGTCGAGAATCGTGCGCGAGTCGATCTTCGACGACACCTGGAACGCGATCCGCGTCGGCACGTTCGCCTTGATCAGGCCCGTGATCACGTCGACCGACGGCCGCTGCGTCGCGAGGATCAGGTGGATGCCGGCCGCGCGCGCCTTCTGCGCGATCCGCGCGATCAGCTCCTCGACCTTCTTGCCGACGACCATCATCAGGTCGGCCAGCTCGTCGATCACGACGACGATGTTCGGCAGGCGGCCGAGCGGCTCAGGATCTTCCGGCGTCAGGCTGAACGGGTTCGGGATCTTCTCCTCGCGCTTCGCCGCCTCGTCGATCTTGTTGTTGTAGCCGGCGAGGTTGCGCACGCCGAGCTTGCTCATCAGCTTGTAGCGGCGCTCCATCTCCGCGACCGTCCAGTTCAGCGCGTGGCCAGCCTGGCGCATGTCGGTGACGACCGGGCACAGCAGGTGCGGAATGCCTTCGTAGACGCTCATTTCGAGCATCTTCGGATCGATCAGGATCAGGCGCACCTGCTCGGCGGTGG
Organism: Burkholderia sp. AU17457; assembly: GCF_002223255.1. Classification (NCBI taxonomy): domain Bacteria; kingdom Pseudomonadati; phylum Pseudomonadota; class Betaproteobacteria; order Burkholderiales; family Burkholderiaceae; genus Burkholderia; species Burkholderia sp. AU17457. Next base: position 432,918 of record NZ_NKFB01000003.1, on the reverse strand, counting down.
CCTTGTACAGCAGCGACAGGATCATCGCGTTGATCCCGACCGACTTGCCCGAACCGGTCGTGCCGGCCACCAGCAAGTGCGGCATCTTCGCGAGATCCGCGCACACCGGCTTGCCGCCGATGTCCTTGCCGAGGCTCAGCGTCAGCGCCGACGATGCGGCCGCATACACCTCGGAGCCGATGATCTCGGACAGGTGCACCGTCTGCCGACGCTGGTTCGGCAGCTCGAGCGCCATGTAGTTCTTGCCGGGAATCGTCTCGACCACGCGGATCGACACGAGCGACAGCGAACGCGCGAGATCCTTCGCGAGGTTGACGATCTGGCTGCCCTTCACGCCGGTGGCCGGCTCGATCTCGTAGCGCGTGACGACCGGGCCCGGATACGCGGCGACGACGCTCGCCTCGACGCCGAAGTCCTTCAGCTTCTTCTCGATCAGCCGCGACGTGAATTCGAGCGTATCGGCGGAAATCGCTTCCTGCGTCTTCGGCGCCGGGTCGAGCAGCGACACCGGCGGCAGCGTCGAATCGCCCGGCAGGTCGGTAAAGAGCGGCACCTGGCGTTCGCGCTCGACGCGCTCGGACTTCGCCGGCGTGACGACCGGCGGCACGATCGTCACCGGCTCGTGATCCTCGATGCGCACGCGCTCCTCCTCGACCTTGCCTTCACGGCGCACGGCAGCGGCCTCGCCGAGCTTGCGGTCGCGCTCGGCCTCGCGGCGCAGCTTCGCGACGTTGACCGCGGACAGGATCGCGCCGCCGACGCGCTCGGCGACCGACAGCCACGAGAAACGGAAATACAGCGACAGGCCGATCGCGAGCGCGATCAGCAGCAGCAGCGTGCCGCCCGTGAAGCCGAACGCGTGCGACATCGCACCGGCGACGGCCTCGCCGACGACGCCGCCCGGCGCGCGCGGCAACTGCACCTTCAGCGACCACATGCGCAGCGCCTCGATGCCGTCGCATGCGAGCACGACCAGCACGAACGCGAAGATCTCGGTGAGCCAGCCGATCGGCCGCTCCGGTTCGTCCGGAATCGCGTCGTGGCGCGTGATGCGGCGGTAGTTGACGGCGATGCGCCGCCCGAGCGGCACGATCAGCCAGTAGGCCGACAGGCCGAACAGCAGCAGGATGATGTCGGCCGTCCACGCGCCGACGCGACCGGCCCAGTTCGAGATGTGATCGACCTGGGCGGCGTGCGTCCAGCTCGGATCGCGCCGGCTGTAGCTCAGCAGGGCCATCACCAGAAAAGCGCAGAGCGCAACCTGGAGAATCCAGCGGATCTCCGTGAGGAGCTTCGACATCCGGTGCGGCAACGCCTGTGCCTGGGCGGAATAAGGAGCTTTTGCCATGAATCCGTATAAAGAGGACGGGCCGTGCGCCCGCCTGTCGTTCGATCGCGCTTATTGTAAACGCTGCACCGCGCCGCCAAGTGTAAATGACGGTTACATAGCGGGGACCGGGTGCCGAACCGGCATGGCCGGCCGCGCCATGCGGAGCCGAGGCCCACGTCTGCGACAACGCGCCGCCGCCGGCCAAGCTGCCGCCCGCCTCGCCGCCGCGATACGCGGGGCACGCCGCGAAACGCTATCGCCACGATTGAAACTCTCGTTCGGCAGCGCAGCAACGGGGCCTTTATAATGCGCGTCTGATACCCATCTATGACGGCATCCCGGTCACCCCGGACCGTCCGGCGAGCCGCATCCCGCCCGCCGCAGCCGCCTTTTACGGATTCGCACATGTCCACGCCCAAACACGCCAAAGTCCTGATTCTCGGTTCCGGCCCCGCCGGCTACACGGCCGCCGTCTATGCGGCACGCGCCAACCTGTCCCCGGTGCTGATCACCGGCATCGCGCAGGGCGGCCAGCTGATGACCACGACCGACGTCGAAAACTGGCCGGCGGACGCGAAGGGCGTGCAAGGGCCGGAACTGATGGCGCGCTTCCAGGAGCACGCGGAGCGCTTCAACACCGAAATCGTCTTCGACCACATCCACACCGCGAAGCTGCACGAAAAGCCGATCCGGCTGATCGGCGACTCGGGCGAATACACGTGCGACTCGCTGATCATCGCGACCGGCGCGTCCGCGCAGTATCTCGGCCTGGCCTCCGAGGAAGCGTTCATGGGCAAGGGCGTGTCGGCCTGCGCGACGTGCGACGGCTTCTTCTATCGCAACCAGGAAGTCGCGGTGATCGGCGGCGGCAACACGGCGGTCGAGGAAGCGCTCTACCTGACCGGCATCGCGAAGAAGGTCACGGTGATCCACCGCCGCGACAAGTTCCGCGCGGAGCCGATCCTGATCGACCGCCTGCTGGAAAAGCAAAAGGAAGGCGTCGTCGACATCAAGTGGGATCACGTGCTCGACGAAGTGACGGGCGAGGAATCGGGCGTCACGGGCCTGCGTATCAAGAACGTGAAGACCGGCTCGACGGAAGACCTGCACGTGCAGGGCGTGTTCGTCGCGATCGGCCACAAGCCGAACACCGACCTGTTCCAGGGCCAGCTGGAGATGAAGGACGGCTACATCCTGACGAAGAGCGGCCTGCAAGGCAACGCGACGTCGACGAGCGTGCCGGGCGTGTTCGCCGCGGGCGACGTGCAGGACAACGTGTACCGCCAGGCGATCACCAGCGCGGGCACGGGCTGCATGGCCGCGCTCGACGCGCAGCGCTACCTCGAAAGCCTGCACGACAAGAAGTAAGCCGGAAGGCTTGCCGCGGCGGGCGCTACAATGGCGTCCGCTGCCGCGAAGCGGGCTCGACCGGAAAGCCGCTGCCGCCGCGCAGCGGCTTTTTTTGCCCGCGCGCCCGAACGCGCCTGCCCTGTTACCGAATCATGGCGAAGAACCAGCCCCATCCGAGCGATCCCGCGAAGCGGAAGATCGCTGCCCGTCCCGTGACCCCGGCGCCCGCCGCGCCGCCGCCCGCGCCCGATGCGGCCGCGTTGCGCGGCCAGGGGCTCGCGGGCCTCGGCGCGTTGCGCAAATCGCTGCAAGGCGAGGCCGATCGTCGCGAACGCGCACGCGTCGAAGCCGCGCAGGCCGAGCGCAAGGCGGAAGCCGACGCGAACCTGTTCCGCAACGAAATCGGCACGATCCGGCCGCTGAACGCGCCGCCGCGCGCGTCGTCGGGCCGCATGCCGCCCGACCCGGTGCCGAAGCAGACGCAGCGCGACGAGGAAGCCGTGCTGAACGCGACGCTGTCCGACGAATTCGATCCCGAGACGCTGCTCGACAGCGACGACTCGCTCTATTACCACCGCCCCGGCATCAGCCGCGACGTCGTGCGCAAGCTGCGCAGCGGTGCGTGGATCGTGCAGGCGCAGATCGATCTGCACGGCATGCGGCGCGACGAAGCGCGCGATGCGCTCGCCGAATTCATCCGCGAAGCCGGCAAGAAAGGGCTGCGCTGCCTGCGCGTGATCCACGGCAAGGGGCTCGGCTCGATCGGCAAGGAACCGGTGCTGAAGGGCAAGGTGCGCGCGTGGCTCGTGCAGAAGGAAGAAGTGATCGCGTTCTGCGAGGCGCGTGGCCACGACGGCGGCGCGGGCGCGGTGCTCGTGCTGCTGCAGCCGCACGCGGCGCCGGCCGACCGGGGGCCGCGTGCCGCATCCTAGGCTGACGCTCGCGATCGCGGTACTGGAGGCGATCGCCACGTTGGCTTTCGCGATTTCGGGGTTCATCGAGGCGCGCAAGAATCGCCTCGACTCGGTCGGCACGTTCGTCGTCGCGCTCGCGACCGCCTTCGGCGGCGGCACGCTGCGCGACATCCTGCTCGAGCGCCGGCCGTTCTACTGGGTCGTGCACGACGACTACGTGATCGCGATCTTCGTGCTCGCGCTGTTCGCGCCGTTCGTGCTGCGGATGCTGTCGCGGCTGTCGGCCGAACGGCTGCTGCTGATCGCCGACGCGATCGGGCTCGGCATTTTCAGCATCTCGGGCACGTCGATCGCGCTCGACGCCGAGATGCCGCGCTTCATCGCGGTGATGATGGGCGTGATCACCGGCGTGGTCGGCGGGATCGTCCGCGACGTGCTGTGCAACGACATTCCGCTGATCCTGCGCGATTCCCGGCCGTACGCGACCTGTGCGTTCGTCGGCTGCTGGTTCTACCTGCTGCTCGTGTGGCTGCAGTTCGACTCGGTGTACAGCGTGCTGCTCGCGACCGGCTTCATCCTCGTCGCACGGCTCGCGACGTTCAAGTTCGACGTACGGTTACCGCATTGACCTGACCGGCGCATCCGCGGACGCGTCAGCCGCATCGCCGAAACGAAAAAGGGGCCGTTCATCGAAACGGCCCCTTCGTCTTTCGTTCAGCGCAAGCGTCGCGTCACGCGATCCGCTCTTCCGACGCCGGATCGAACAGCACGGCCTTCGACACGTCGAACAGCAGCGACTGCGTCTGCCCCGGCTGCGGGTTCGCGGCCGGGTGCACGCGGCTCACGATCCGTTTGCCGTTCACCTGCGCGAACACGTGCGTGTCCGGGCCGGTCGGCTCCGTCACGTCGACGCGCACGTCGATCGGCTGCAGCTTCGATGCCTCGCCGTGATGTGCGTTGCGCGCGTCGGTGATGCGCTCCGGACGCAGGCCGAGGATCACCTCGCGGCCGACGTGCGACTTCAGCTTCGCCGCGTCGAACGGCAGGATCAGCGCGCTGCGCGCGAGGCCCGTGTCGATCTCGAGCGCGATCCCGCTGCCCTGCTCGACCAGCTTGCCGTTGATGAAGTTCATCGGCGGCGCGCCGATGAAGCCAGCGACGAACAGGTTCGACGGCGAATCGTAGATGTCCTGCGGCGCGCCGAACTGCTGGACCACGCCGTCCTTCATCACCGCGATCCGGTCGCCGAGCGTCATCGCCTCGATCTGGTCGTGCGTCACGTAGACGATCGTCGTCCCGAGACGCTGGTGCAGCAGCTTGATTTCCGCGCGCATCTCGATGCGCAGCTTCGCGTCGAGGTTCGACAGCGGCTCGTCGAACAGGAACAGCGACGGATCGCGCGCGAGCGCGCGGCCCATCGCGACGCGCTGGCGCTGGCCGCCCGACAGCTGGCCCGGCTTGCGGTCGAGCAGGTGCTGGATCTGCAGCATCGCCGACACGCGGTCGACGATCTGCTGCTGTTCGTTCTTCGGCACCTTGCGGATGTTCAGGCCGAACGAGATGTTCTCGCGCACCGTCATCGACGGATACAGCGCGTACGACTGGAACACCATCGCGATGTCGCGATCCTTCGGCGACAGGTCGTTGACGACCTTGCCGTCGATGCAGATCTCGCCGCTCGTGACGGTCTCGAGCCCGGCGATCATGTTGAGCAACGTCGATTTCCCGCAGCCCGAACCGCCGACCAGGATCAGGAACTGTCCGTCCTCGATCTCGATGTCGACACCCTTCAGGACCGGCACCCCGTTCGGGTAGGTCTTGTACACGTCACGGATGGAAAGGCTTGCCATGCTGTGAATCCTCTGTCTCGTCTCGCGCGGCGCGCTCGGGCGCCGCGTCGGGTTCGTTTCGATGCGCCGCGCGTGGTGCGCAGCCGGTTCGTCGTATCGGATGAAGCCGCGCCTACCCCTTCACCGCGCCCGCCGTCAGCCCGCGCACGAAGTAGCGGCCGGCGACGATGTAGACGAGCAGCGTCGGCAGCGCGGCGATGATCGCGCCGGCCATGTCGACGTTGTATTCCTTCACGCCCGTCGACGTGTTGACGAGGTTGTTCAGCGCGACCGTGATCGGCATCGAATCGACGCCGGAGAACACGATCCCGAACAGGAAGTCGTTCCAGATTTGCGTGAATTGCCAGATCAGGCACACCATGAAGATCGGCAGCGACACCGGCAGCAGGATCTTCGTGAAGATCGTGAAGAAGCCGGCGCCGTCGATGCGCGCGGCCTTCACGAGTTCAGCCGGCACGCTCACGTAGAAGTTGCGGAAGAACATCGTCGTGAACGCGATCCCGTACACGACGTGCACGAACACGAGGCCCGGAATCGTGTTCGCGAGGCCGAGCATCCCCTGCAGGCGCGCCATCGGCAGCAGGATCACCTGGAACGGGATGAAGCAGCCGACCAGCATCATCGTGAACAGCGCGTCGGCGCCGCGAAAGCGCCAGTGGGTGAGCACGTAGCCGTTGAACGCGCCGATCAGCGACGAGATCAGCACGGCAGGGATCACCATCTGCAGCGAGTTCAGGAAGAACGGCTTCATCCCGTCGCAGCGCACGCCGGTACAGGCGCCGCTCCATGCCTTCACCCACGGGTCGACGGTCCACGTGGTGGGCGGCGTCAGCAGGTTGCCGGTGCGCAGCTGGTCGAGGTCCTTGAACGACGTCGACAGCATCACGTAGATCGGGAACAGGAAATACAGCGCGAACAGGATCAGTGCCGCATAGATCACTGCCCGGCTGATCGTCATCTTAGGCTGCATTGCGGGTGCTCCTCGATTCCATATACATCAGCGGCACCAGCACCGCGACCACGGTCGCGAGCATCATCACCGAGGACGCCGCGCCGAGCCCGAGCTGGCCGCGGTTGAACGAAAACGTGTACATGAACATGGCCGGCAGCGACGACGACGTGCCCGGGCCGCCCGCCGTCAGCGCGACGACGAGGTCGAAGGTCTTGATCGTGATGTGGCAGAGGATCAGCAGCACCGAGAAGAACACCGGGCGCATGCTCGGGATCACGATCTTGCGGTAGATGGTCGGCAGCGTCGCGCCGTCGACCTGAGCGGCCTTGAAGATCTCGCCGTCGACGCCGCGCAGCCCCGCGAGGAACAGCGCCATCACGAAGCCGGTCGACTGCCACACGGCCGCGATCACCACGCAGAAGATCGCCTTGTCCGGATCGTCGAGCCAGCCGAACGAGAAGCTCGTCCAGCCCCAGTCGTGCATCACCTTCTCGAGGCCGAGGCCCGGGTTCAGGATCCACTGCCATGCGGTGCCGGTCACGATGAACGACAGCGCCATCGGGTACAGGAAGATCGCGCGCAGCGCGCCTTCGTTGCGGATCCGCTGGTCGAGCAGGATCGCGAGGAACAGGCCGAGCCCGACGCAGATCGCGATGAACGGGATCCCGAACCACCCGAGGTTCGCGGCGGAGGTCCACCACACGTCGTTCTGGAACAGGTCCGTGTAACGGCCGAAGCCGTCGAATTCGTAGTTGGGCAACAGCCGCGAGCGGGTCAGCGACAGATAGCCGGTAATCAGGATGAAGCCGTAGATGAACACCACGGCGATCGCGACGCTCGGCGCGAGCACGAGCTTCGGGATCCAGCGATCGGCGAAGGCCGACATCGGCGACGCACGCCGTGCGGCGGCAGCGCCGGATCCGTTTCCGCTAAGAGGGGCAGCCACTTGATTCGACTCCTGGAACGAGGGCGACGCAGGCCGGGCCGGCGCCGGGTACGGCACGGGCCCGCGGGCGAGCCCGTTTGCTGCACATGCAAAAACGCCCGGCCGACGAAGCGTTTCCGGCCGGGCGCCTGGCGCGCGTTACTTGACCTTCGCGGCCTTCGCGAGCGCGGCGACCGCGCTCTTCGAATCCTGCTGCGAGTTCATGAACTTCGTCACGACGTCCGTAATCGCGCCGGCGGTCGCGTCGCCTTGCGCCATGCCGTGCGCGAGCGACGGCACGAAGCCGCCCGACTTGATCGCGGTCTGCTCGTCGGCATACGACTTCTTCGCGCAATCGTCGAACTTGTCCATCTTCACGCCGAGACGCACCGGCACCGAACCCTTCAGCAGGCTGAACTGCTCCTGGAAGTCCGGCGTCATGATCGTCTTCGCGAGCGCGAGCTGGCCCGGCGTCGCGTTCTTCTCGCCCTTCTGCTGGAAGAACACGAACGAGTCGACGTTGAACGTGTACGAATTCGCGGTGCCCGGCACCGGCGCGCACACGTAGTCCTTGCCCGCCTTCTTGCCGGCGTTCTCGAACTCGCCCTTCGCCCAGTCGCCCATGAACTGCATGCCGGCCTTGCCGTTGATGACCATCGCGGTCGCGAGGTTCCAGTCGCGGCCGTTACGGCCGGTGTCGAAGTAGCCCTGGATCTTGCGCACCGTGTCGAACACCGACAGCATCTGCGGCGACGTCAGCGTCGCCTGGTCGAGGTCGACCAGCGCCTTCTTGTAGAACGCCGGGCCCTGCGACAGCACGACGTCTTCCCACAGCGTCAGGTCCTGCCACGGCTGGCCGCCCATCGCGACCGGCTGGATGCCCGCGGCCTTCAGCTTGTCGGCCACCGCGAAGAATTCCGGCCAGGTGGTCGGCACCTTCGCGCCGACCTTGTCGAGCGCGGCCTTGTTGATGTACAGCCAGTTGACGCGGTGCACCGAGAACGGCGCGGCGACGGTATGGCCCTTGTACTTGATGATCTTGTCGATTTCCGGCGGCAGGTTCTGCTTCCAGTCGCCGGTAGCCGAATCGATGTTGACGAGCACGCCCTGGTCGGCCCAGTCCTGGATCAGCGGGCCCTTGATCTGCGCAGCCGACGGAGAATCGCCGCTGATCACCTTGGTCTTCAGCGCGGTCATCGCCGCGGCGCCGGCGCCGCCCGCGACCGCGAAGTCCTTCCACACGTAGCCCTGCTTCTGCAGGTCGTCCTTCAGCACGCCGACGGCCTTCGACTCGCCGCCCGAGGTCCACCAGTGCAGCACGGTTACGTTCTCGGCTGCCTGCGCCGCCACGGCGCCAGCCATCAGGCCTGCGGCGCAGAGCGCGCCCATGATCGAGCGAACTTTCATTACTTATCTCCTCCAGACTGAATCAACTCGTGAGGTTCCCTGACCGGGAACCGGCTTCTTGATAACGACGGGGAAATCGAGCCGCGGGACGCATGCAGCGTACGGGGCCGATGACCGGCCGGGCTCTTACAGAAAGCGTGAATCGAGATTCAACGGCGTGTCTCCTCTTTGTGTTTCTGGCCCGCCGCGATGATGCGACGCGAGCCCGGGGCCGACGGCGCGCCAACGATGCGCGCCGCCAATGTCCGATAACATTCGGCACAAGGCGTTCCCGAAGGCGAAGCTCGCGCAGTTCATCGACCGCACTTCTTTTTTTCTTCACCCAGGTGCTACCCCTTGCGGCGGATTGTAGTTAAACTACAATTCAGTGTCAAAAATATTTTTATCGCACTACGGATCGCTTCCGAGCACCCCCAACACGGCGGAGACACATGCATACCGATTCCAGCTTTACCTTCGTACTTTTCGGCGGCACCGGCGATTTGTCGATGCGCAAGATCCTGCCCGCGCTGTTCGAAGCGCACCGCGCGAGCATGCTGGCGGCGAGCGGCCGGATCGTCGCCGTGGCGCGACACGAATCGGATCGGGCGGCCTATCTCGAATGGGTCGACACGCACGTGAAGCCGCATGCGGCGAAGGCGGCCGGCAACGCATTCGACGACGCGGCATGGAAGTCGTTTCTCGACCGCATCGAGTACGTGAAGCTCGATCTCGGCCGCGCGGAGGACTACGTCGTGCTGCGCGACGCGATCGCGTCGCTGCCCGGCATCCGCGTGTTCTATCTCGCGACGGGCCCGTCGCTGTTCGTGCCGATCTGCAACGCGCTCGCGTCGGTCGGCCTGAGCGAAGGCTCGCGCATCGTGCTCGAGAAGCCGCTCGGCTACGACCTGAAATCGTCGAATGCGATCAACGACGCGGTCGGCGAGATCTTCGCGGAAGGCCAGATCTACCGGATCGACCACTACCTCGGCAAGGAGCCGGTACAGAACCTGCTCGCGCTGCGCTTCGGCAATGCGCTGTTCGAGCCGCTGTGGCGCCGCGAATGGGTCGAGAGCATCCAGATCACGATCGCCGAGGAGCTCGGCGTCGAGGCGCGCGGCGATTTCTACGACAATACGGGCGCGCTGCGCGACATGGTGCAGAACCACCTGCTGCAGTTGTTGTCGATCGTCGCGATGGAGCCGCCGCACTCGATGGATTCCGACTCGGTGCGCGACGAAAAGCTGCGCGTGCTGCGTGCGCTGAAGCCGGTCGACCCGCGCGACATCGGCAAGGTTGCCGTGCGCGGCCAGTATCATGCGGGCGTGATCAAGGGCGCGCAGGTGCCGGCCTATGCGACCGAGCCGGGCGTGAAGCCCGACAGCCAGACCGAAACCTTCGTCGCGCTGAAAGTCGAGATCGAGAACTGGCGCTGGGCCGGCGTGCCGTTCTTCCTGCGCACCGGCAAGCGTCTGGCCGACCGCGTCGCGGAGATCGTCGTCAACTTCCGCCCGGTGCCACACTCGGCGCTTGGGGCCTCCGCGCTGCGCGCCGGTGCGAATCGTCTCGTAATCCGGCTGCAGCCGAACGAGACGATCCGCCTGTACTGTCTCGCGAAGCAGCCGGGCGAAGGGATGAATCTCGCGAGCGTGCACCTCGATCTCGCGTTCGACCAGTTCTTCAAGGAAGGGCAGATGGAGGCGTACCAGCGTCTGCTGCTCGACGTGATCAACGGCCGGCTCGCGCTGTTCGTGCGTCGCGACGAACAGGAAGCCGCATGGCAGTGGGTCGAGCCGATCCTGAACGAATGGGCGCGCACGCTGAAGCCGCCGAAGCCGTATGCGGCGGGCACGTGGGGGCCGGCCGCGTCGAGCGCGATGCTCGCGCAGCACGACACCTGCTGGCTCGAAGAAGAAAACTGATACAAACCGTTGCCGCGTACGCCACCGTACGCGGCAACGTGCGTCACGATTCGTACGATTTGAACAGACAAAGCAGTCCGGAGGAGATGTGATCGAGATCCACGCTTTCGACACCCAGGAAGCGCAAAGCGAAGCGCTCGCGCGCGCCGTCGGCGATGCGCTGCGCGCGGCGCTCGCCCGCCCCGCGCGTCCGACGCTCGCGGTGTCCGGCGGCACCAGCCCGCGCCCGTTCCTGCACACGCTGTCGCACGCGGCGCTCGACTGGGCCGGCGTCGACGTCACGCTGGTCGACGACCGCTGGGTACCGGACGACGACGCGGCCAGCAACGCGCAGCTCGTGCGCGACACGCTGCTGCAACACGCGGCGGCCCCTGCCCGCTTCCTGCCGCTCGTCGACACGCGCACCACGCTCGACGCGCACGTCGCCGCGCTCAACGCGAACGCCGACTACCGCGTGCCGACCGTCGCCGTGCTCGGCATGGGCGAGGACGGCCACACCGCGTCGATCTTCGCCGACGCGCCCGAATGGGACCACGCGATCACGACACCCGAGCGGTTCGTCGCCGTGCATCCGGGCGCCGCGCCCCATGCACGCGTGAGCTATTCGCTCGATGCGCTGAAGCGTGTCGACCGGCTGTTCCTGCTGATCGCGGGCGCCCGCAAACGCGACGTGCTCGACGCCGCGGCCGCGTCGCTGCAGAAGAACGCGATTTCCCAACTGGCCAACGACAAGGGGACCCAGCTCGATGTCTACTGGTGCGCAAAGTAAGGCGGTCGTCGCGGGTCAGCATGCCGACGGCCCGCGCCTGCTCGCGGACGTCGGCGGCACCAACGCGCGCTTCGCGCTGGAAACCGGCCCGGGCGAGATCACGCAGATCCGCGTGTATCCCGGCGCCGACTATCCGACGATCACCGACGCGATCCGCAAGTATCTGAAGGACGTGAAGATCAGCCGCGTGAACCACGCGGCGATCGCGATCGCAAACCCGGTCGACGGCGACCAGGTCACGATGACCAATCACGACTGGAGCTTCTCGATCGAGGCAACGCGCCGCGCGCTCGGCTTCGACACGCTGCTGGTCGTCAACGACTTCACCGCGCTCGCGATGGCGCTGCCGGGCCTGACCGATGCGCAGCGCGTACAGGTGGGCGGCGGCGCGCGCCGCCAGAACAGCGTGATCGGTCTGCTCGGGCCCGGTACCGGGCTCGGCGTGTCGGGCCTGATCCCGGCCGACGACCGCTGGATCGCGCTCGGCAGCGAAGGCGGTCACGCATCGTTCGCGCCGCAGGACGAGCGCGAGGATCTGGTGCTGCAGTATGCGCGCAAGAAGTTTCCGCACGTGTCGTTCGAACGCGTGTGCGCGGGCCCGGGCATGGAGATCATCTATCGTGCGCTCGCCGCGCGCGACAAGAAGCGGGTGGCCGCGTCCGTCGACACGGTCGAGATCGTCGAGCGCGCGCATGCGGGCGACGCGCTCGCGCTCGAGACGGTCGAATGCTTCTGCGGGATTCTCGGCGCGTTCGCCGGCAGCGTCGCGCTCACGCTCGGCGCGCTCGGCGGCGTGTACATCGGCGGCGGCGTCGCGCTGAAGCTCGGCGAACTGTTCACGCGCTCGTCGTTCCGCGCGCGCTTCGAGGCGAAGGGCCGCTTCACGCACTATCTCGAGAACATCCCGACCTACCTGATCACCGCCGAATACCCGGCGTTCCTCGGCGTATCGGCGATTCTCGCGGAGCAGTTGTCGAACCGTTCCGGCGGCGCGTCGTCGGCCGTGTTCGAGCGGATCCGCCAGATGCGCGACGCGCTGACGCCGGCCGAGCGCCGCGTGGCCGATCTCGCGCTGAACCATCCGCGCTCGATCATCAACGACCCGATCGTCGACATCGCGCGCAAGGCCGACGTGAGCCAGCCGACGGTGATCCGCTTCTGCCGCTCGCTCGGCTGCCAGGGGTTGTCGGATTTCAAGCTGAAGCTCGCGACCGGCCTCACCGGCACGATCCCGATGAGCCACAGCCAGGTGCATCTCGGCGATACGGCCACCGACTTCGGCGCGAAAGTGCTCGACAACACGGTGTCCGCGATCCTGCAGCTGCGCGAGCACCTGAATTTCGAGCACGTCGAAAACGCGATCGAGATCCTGAACGGCGCGCGCCGCATCGAGTTCTACGGGCTCGGCAACTCGAACATCGTCGCGCAGGATGCGCACTACAAGTTCTTCCGCTTCGGGATCCCGACGATCGCGTACGGCGACCTGTACATGCAGGCCGCGTCGGCCGCGCTGCTCGGCAAGGGCGACGTGATCGTCGCGGTGTCGAAGTCGGGACGCGCGCCCGAGCTGCTGCGCGTGCTCGACGTCGCGATGCAGGCCGGCGCGAAGGTGATCGCGATCACGTCGAGCAACACGCCGCTCGCGAAGCGAGCGACCGTCGCGCTCGAGACCGATCACATCGAGATGCGCGAGTCGCAGCTGTCGATGATCTCGCGGGTCCTGCATCTGCTGATGATCGACATTCTCGCGGTCGGCGTCGCGATCCGTCGCGCGTCGACCAACGGCGAATTGCCGGAGGCCGTCGCGCAGGCGCGCGCGCGGGCGAACGACGACGAAACGGCCGACGTGCTCGACTGGCTGAGCCACGGCGCGTCGCCGGCGGCGAAGGACGTCGCGCGGGATTGACGCTCGGCGAAATACCGTCGACCCACGACACCCCGAACGCTGGATTCAAGCCCGGCGTTCGGGGTGTTTTGCATGAGCGCCCCCGGAACCACAGCGACTCGGCATGCATCGACGATGCCTTCTGCCGAGGGCTGCGCGTGACGTCATACGTTCGTACACGCTCCCATTTTCGAACAAGTCCAATTGTCAGCAGTTGTCCAGGCTCGGTAACTTCCTTCACTCCGCGTGACGCCGCCATCCCGGTCCGACGCGAGAAATGACACGTTTCTCACAGAACCCCGATTGGCACCGACAGCATCACGTTCATCCAGTTTGCGGAGAGGGATATGCCTAGACCACGTTTTTCAGCCGCATGGGCAGCAGCAATGCGCATTTACGCGCCGATAAATTCCGCGGAGCAAGTTGCGCTAACGATTGGGGCCAACGTGGCCACCAATATCCAGCGATGGGACAAAGCAGAAGGGATCAAATTCCCGCCTTCGCTGGGAGCCAGTACCCTGGACGGTAGGCAGGGATCGTTCTCTTCGAGGTATCAGCCTCGTCGATAGCCTGAGAGAGGAATACTATAATAAACAATACCTATGCCTTTGGTACACATCGAGATCTCACGCCGATGGAGCTGTTTTTCTCGTCTTTATCGATGAGACATGCAAGGAGCTTGGTGTTGACGATGTAGCAGCAGTGGTTGCGATTGTGGCCGGTCAAAATTGGATGCCAACACGAGCGAAGCCCTTTGGTACCACGCCGGGTACTTCTGTTGCGTCGATATTGAGTCGCAAGTATCTGGACTACGATTTGAAGAAGAAGATCCTCCCAACGCTGACCAATGCCAGCGTCAAGCGCTTGAAGTTCATTCTGGTAAGAAACATTGGGGTTTTCGTTGGGCGCGCGGTTCCTGTCGTTGGCTGGGTCATTGCTGCCAAGGATGTCACGACGATCAGCATTCGTTCCGTGTCGCGCTATAACGCGCTTGTTAAGCCTGAAGACAAGGTATTCTGATGAGCCAGTTCACATGGAACGAGTTTGAAGATTTTGTGAGAAGGGAGGCCGGCGTTAGTCCCAAGAAAATTCTCACAAAAAATCATGCCATCGAGGGTGATTTGGATATCACTGGCGACGATGCGGTCGAGTTCATGGAGCGCTTCTTCGATAAATTTCCGGTGCAAGTTGGAGATTTTGAGTTCAATCGCTACTTCTCGGGAGAGGGCTTTAGCTTGATTGAAGTGGCGCGGATGGTCTTCTCCAGAAAACACCGAAAAAAGTATGACAAAGTGCCACTGACTCTAGGCATGCTCTATCAGGCTATTTTGGATGGACAGTGGAACAATCAGCGTTTGGAAAGCCTGCCACGCTGATTGCACCTCGCCAAATAGACCGGTTTATTGTTTAGGCGATGCGTCGGATCCGTGCATACCTCTGGAGTCCGCCATGAGACAAAATCCGCTGCTCCGTGTGTGTCGTGCCCCACCCGAAGCGCAGCTATCGACTCGACAATCGCTCGTCAGACCGTTCCAAGTGATGCGGACGCGGAAATGACCCGCGTCGCCGGCTGACCGGGTTACATCGGCATGGTGTTCGCTCGGGTTGCCGGTTGCGCGAATATCGTCGACATACTCGCGCCCTCCGCCAGTTCCGCCGCGCCGCTCAGGCGCCCGCCTTCACCGGCCGTCCATGCCAGCGCAGCACCAGATAGCGCCCGACGAAGCACAGCACGCCGGTAACGCCGATCGTCACGCCCATCGCGAACGGCGTGCCGTCCGCGAGTGCGCCGATCGCGACGCTCGCGAGCGCGCCGAGCGCGAGCTGCATCGCGCCGAACACGGCCGCCGACGCGCCCGCGTTGTGCGGATAGCGGTGCATCAGGTCGGTCGTGCAGTTCGCGGACAGGATCCCGACCACGCCGACGACGAAGAACAGGCACACGACGATCGACCACAGCCCGCCCAACCCCGTCAGCGCGACGAACGCGACCGCGAGCGACGCGATGCAGCTCACGAGCGACGCGGCCGAAATGATGCGCAGCGAGCCGATGCGGCCGACGAGCCGCGTGTTCGCGAAGTTGCCGATCATGATCCCGACGACGTTCAGGCCGAACAGCAGCCCGTAGTGCTGCGGCGACACGTGGAAATACTCGATGTACACGAACGGCGTCGCGGTGATGTACGAGAACATCGACGCGAACGCCATCCCGCCGCACAGCATGTGCCCCCATGCGACGGGGTCGGACAGGATGCGCCCGTACGATGCGAACGACGCGAGTACGGCCGCGCTCTTGCGCCGCTCCTTCGGCCAGGTTTCGGGCACACGCAGGTACGCGGTCGTCGCGCATATCGCGCCGAACACGGCCAGCACGACGAACACGCCGCGCCAGCCGGAGAAACGCAGGATCTGGCCGCCGATCAGCGGCGCGAGCAGCGGCCCGACCGCGGTGACGATCGCGACCATCGACAGCACCTTCGCCGCGTCGCTCGGCTCGTGCGCGTCGCGCGCGATCGCCCGCGCGAGCACCGACGCGGCGCCGGCGCCGAGCGCCTGCAAAAAGCGCACGACGATCAGCATGTCGATCGAGCCCGACACGAAGCAGCCGATGCTCGCGAGCGTGAACAGCGCGATCCCGCCGAGCAGCACGGGACGGCGGCCCCACGTGTCGGACAGCGGGCCGTACAGCAGCATCCCGATCGAGAAGCCGGCCATGAAGCTCGTCAGCGTGCGTTGCGCGGCGCCGGGGCTGACGGAGAAGCCGGCGGCGATCGACGGCAGGCTCGGCAGGTACATGTCGGTGGCGATCGGCCCGCAGGCCGCGAGCGCGCCGAGCAACAGGATCAGCCGGGCATCGGGCCGGCGCCGGACGACGTGAGACATGGGTATCCGGAATGGGAGCCCGCGCGCATCGGGGCGCGCGTGACGGTGAAGACGGGAGGCCGCGCCGCAAGCGGCGCGCTCAGGTCCATGATTGTACGCGCAACTTTTTTGCCTGCCTCGAGCCCGGTGCGGCGGCGGGCGGAGATACGCCCACAGTCGCCATGCGCCGAACGAGCGCGCGGGCGGATTCGATTAAGCTTGCTGCTGCTCGCCCCTCTTGTCTGATCAATTCGACGCACGACCGAACCGATGACCGCTTTCCTGCTGATCTGGAGCCCCAAGAAATGGCCATGGCCCGAGTTGCCCGACGTCGCCGCGCGCGTGAAGGCCGGCGAGGCCGTGCATGACGTGTGGGGCTGCGGCTTCGCGCGCGGCATCCTGCCGGGCGACCGCGTGTTCCTGCACCGCGTCGCGAAGGAACCGAAGGGCGTGTTCGGCTCCGGCTATGTGACGCGCGCGCCGTACGAGGTGCCCGATCCGTCGACCAAGCGCGGCTACCGGCTGTGCATCGACTTCGTGTACGACTGGCTCGTCGACGCGCATCGGGATGTCGTGATTCCGCGTGATGCGCTGCGTGTGCATCCGTACTCGGTGCAGACGTGGGACGCGCAGAGTTCCGGCACGTCGATCAAGCCGATGGTCGAAGGTCCGCTCGAAAAGCGCTGGGCCGAGCTGACGGGCAAGCGCAAGCCGCCGCGATAAGCGAAAACCGGGGCGAATCGGGGCCGCCTTCCGCTCGGCCCTCCCCGTCGCGCGCCGAAAGGCCGCAGACCGCCCGGCGGGCTTGGCGCGCGCGTCTCCGGTACAATCAGACGATCGTTCCGCCCAGGCGCCGCGGCCCGTGCACTGGCCCCCGCGCCCTTCTCTCGCAGGTTTCGCTCATGTCCAACAATCAGATCCTCTTCGAACGCGCCCAGAAGACCATTCCCGGCGGCGTCAACTCGCCGGTGCGTGCGTTCCGCTCGGTCGGCGGCACGCCGCGTTTCGTCGCGCGCGCGCAAGGCCCGTATTTCTGGGATGCCGACGGCAAGCAGTACATCGACTACATCGGCTCGTGGGGCCCGATGATCGTCGGCCACGTCCATCCGGACGTGCTGTCGGCCGTGCAGAACGTGCTCGCCGACGGCTTCTCGTTCGGCGCGCCGACCGAAGCCGAGATCGAGATCGCCGAGGAAATCTGCAAGCTCGTGCCGTCGATCGAACAGGTGCGGATGGTGTCGAGCGGCACCGAGGCCACGATGAGCGCGCTGCGTCTCGCGCGCGGCTTCACGGGCCGCAGCCGCATCGTGAAGTTCGAGGGCTGCTACCACGGCCACGCGGACAGCCTGCTGGTCAAGGCCGGCTCGGGCCTGCTGACGTTCGGCAATCCGACGTCGGCCGGCGTGCCCGCCGACATCGCGAAGCATACGACCGTCCTCGAATACAACAACGTCGCCGCGCTGGAAGAGGCGTTCGGCGCGTTCGGCGACGAGATCGCCGCGGTGATCGTCGAGCCGGTCGCCGGCAACATGAACCTCGTGCGCGGCACGCCCGAATTCCTGAACGCGCTGCGCGCGCTGTGCACGAAGCATGGCGCCGTGCTGATCTTCGACGAGGTGATGTGCGGGTTCCGCGTCGCGCTCGGCGGCGCGCAGGCGCACTACGGGATCGCGGCCGACCTCACCTGCCTCGGCAAGGTGATCGGCGGCGGGATGCCGGCCGCCGCGTTCGGCGGCCGCCGCGACATCATGGCCCATCTCGCGCCGCTCGGCGGCGTGTACCAGGCCGGCACGCTGTCGGGCAACCCGATCGCGGTCGCCGCGGGCCTGAAGACGCTGCAACTGATCCAGGCGCCGGGCTTCTACGACGCGCTCACCGCGCAGACCAAGCGGCTCGCCGACGGCCTCGCGGCCGAAGCGCGCGCGGCCGGCGTGCCGTTCGCGGCCGATTCGATCGGCGCGATGTTCGGCCTGTACTTCGCCGAGCGCGTACCGACCAGCTTCGCGGAAGTCACGAAGAGCGACACCGAGCGCTTCAACCGCTTCTTCCACCTGATGCTCGACGAGGGCGTGTACTTCGCGCCGTCCGCGTACGAAGCCGGCTTCGTGTCGAGCACGCACGACGACGCGGTGATCGACGCGACGCTCGCGGCCGCGCGCCGCGCGTTCGCGGCGCTCGCCGCCTGACCCGGGGGCGCGCGCATGTTCTCGGACACCGATTTCGCCCACATGCAGCGCGCGCTCGCGCTCGCCGCGCGCGGCATGTACACGACCGCGCCGAATCCGCGCGTCGGCTGCGTGATCGTCAAGGACGGCGACGTGATCGGCGAAGGCTTCACGCAGCCGGCCGGCCAGGACCACGCGGAAGTGCAGGCGCTGAAGGACGCACGCTCGCGCGGCTACGACGTCGCGGGCTCGACCGTCTACGTGACGCTCGAACCGTGCAGCCATTTCGGCCGCACGCCGCCGTGCGCGAACGCGCTGATCGACGCGCGCGTCGCGAAGGTCGTCGCGGCGATGGAAGACCCGAATCCGCAGGTGTCGGGCCGCGGCCTCGGGATGCTGCGCGATGCGGGCATCGACGTGCGCTGCGGGCTGCTCGCGCATGAAGCGGGCGAGCTGAACATCGGGTTCGTGTCGCGGATGACGCGCGGCCGGCCGTGGGTGCGGATGAAGACCGCCGCATCGCTCGACGGCCGCACCGCGCTGCCGTCCGGCGAGAGCCAGTGGATCACCGGCGAGGCCGCGCGCCTCGACGGGCACGCATGGCGCGCACGCGCGTGTGCAATCCTCACCGGCATCGGCACCGTGCGCGAGGACAATCCGCTGCTGACCGTGCGCGGCATCGACACGCCGCGCCAGCCGCAACGCATCCTGGTGGACAGCCGCCTCGACCTGCCGCTCGACGCGCGGCTGCTCGAAGGCGCGCCGCTGCTGATCTTCTGCGGCCGGCTCGACGCCGCCGGCGAAGTCCGCGCGAACGTGCTGAAGTCGCGCGGCGCGGAAATCGTGCCGCTCGCGAATGCGCACGGCAAGGTCGACCTGCCCGCGATGCTGGCGGCGCTCGGCGCGCGCGGCGTCAACGAGCTGCACGTCGAGGCGGGCCACAAGCTGAACGGTTCGCTGCTGCGCGAGCACTGCGTCGACGAATTGCTGGTGTATCTGGCGCCGAGCCTGCTGGGCGCCGACGCGGCCGGCATGTTCGATCTCGCCGCGCCGGCCAGCCTCGATGCGCGCACGCGGCTGTCGTTCCACGGTATCGAGCGGATCGGCGACGACCTGCGGATCCTCGCGCGCATCGCGCCGCCCGACGCCTCTCACTGAACGGAATCGTCACGATGTTTACCGGAATTGTCGCGGCCGTCGGCCGCATCGAAACGATCGCCCCGCTCGGCACGTCGGCCGATGCCGGCGTGCGGCTGACCGTGCACGCCGGCGGGCTCGACCTGGCCGATGTCGCGCTTGGCGACAGCATCGCGATCCAGGGCGCGTGCATGACGGTGATCGAAAAGACCGACGCCACATTCGACGTCGACGTGTCGCGCGAAAGCCTGAACCGGACGGTCGGCCTCGCGCAGCCCGGCGCAGTGAACCTCGAGAAGGCGCTGCGCGCGCACGATCGCCTCGGCGGGCATATCGTGTCGGGTCATGTGGACGGCCTCGGTACCGTCACGCGCTTCGCGCCGGTCGGCGAGTCGCATGAACTGCGGATCGTCGCGCCGCGCGAACTCGGCCGCTATCTCGCGTACAAGGGCTCGATCACGGTGAACGGTGTGAGCCTGACCGTCAATACGGTCGACGACCGCGCGGACGGCTGCGAATTCTCGATCAACCTGATTCCGCATACGGTCGAAG
Organism: Burkholderia sp. AU17457; assembly: GCF_002223255.1. NCBI lineage: Bacteria > Pseudomonadati > Pseudomonadota > Betaproteobacteria > Burkholderiales > Burkholderiaceae > Burkholderia > Burkholderia sp. AU17457. The sequence goes on along the minus strand of NZ_NKFB01000003.1, from coordinate 412,919 downwards.
TCACGACGCTGCGTCACATGAAGGCCGGCGACAAGGTCAACCTCGAAGTCGACATGATCGCGCGGTATGTGGAGCGGATGCTGTCGTCGTCGCAGGGCGTGCATCAGGACTGATCGGCCAACTCGGTCCCCTACATGAAATGACGGCTGACGGTTCGGCCCGGCATTGTCCGGGCGTCGCCGCAGCCCTGTCGCTCCACCGGGCGTTGCTCCCACCCTACTTCGTGCCGGGCCGCCCCGTCGGCCAGCCGACACCTGGCCGAACGGCCAACGACGCGCACGGGTCATGCCATCGCGCTAAGATGCGTCGACAGCGGTTTCCACGCCGCCACGCACGACGCGCCGCGTAGCGGCCGCCCCTCTTCCCATTGGAGTCGTCCCCATGTCCATCTCGATGTACCAGGCTTCGCTGCCCGTCCTGATCCGCGGCCTCACCAACCTGCAACACATCCTCGGCAAAGCGCAGGCGCATGCGGCCGAAAAGCAGATCGATCCGTCGGTGTTCATCGGCGCACGCCTCTACCCGGACATGCTGCCGCTCGTCCGCCAGATCTATATCGCGACCGACACGGCCAAGGGCTGCGCCGCGCGGCTCGCCGGCGCCGAGATCCCGAGCTACCCGGATGTCGAGCAGACCTTCGACGAGCTGCATGCGCGCATTCAGAAGACGATCGACTACCTGAAGAGCTTCGACGCCGCGCAGATCGACGGCAGCGAGGCGCGCCAGGTCGTGCTGAAGATGCGCGTCGGCCCGATCGAGTTCACCGGCCAGTCATACCTGCTGAATTTCGTGCTGCCCAATTTCTTCTTCCACGTGACGACCGCGTACGACATCCTGCGCCACAGCGGCGTCGAACTCGGCAAGCTCGATTACCTCGGCGGGCGCAACGAACACGCGTGACGCGCGGCCGGGACACGCCCGGCCCGCAACCGTCCGCACCCGCGCGCAGGCCGGCCGCGGCGCTTTCCGGCGCCTCGCCGGCCGCACGCGGCCCGCGCCAGCCGAAACGCCGTCCGGCTGGCGTAAAATACGCACTTTCCTCTTTCTCGCCCCCTTATGACGCTCGCCTCCACGCTCGACATCATCGCCGAGCTGAAAGCCGGCCGGATGGTGATCCTGGTCGACGAAGAAGACCGCGAAAACGAGGGCGACCTCGTGATCGCCGCCGAATTCGTCACGCCGGAAGCGATCAACTTCATGGCCAAGTACGGCCGCGGCCTGATTTGTCTGACGTTGACGCAGGAACGCTGCAAGCAGCTTCACCTGCCGCTGATGACCTATCGCAACGGCACGCAGTACGGCACCGCGTTCACGGTCAGCATCGAAGCGGCCGAAGGCGTGACGACCGGCATCTCGGCCGCCGACCGTGCGCACACGATCGCCACGGCGGTCGCGCACGACGTGCGCCCCGAGCACATCGTGCAGCCGGGCCACGTGTTCCCGATCATGGCGCAGCCGGGCGGCGTACTCGTGCGCGCCGGCCATACCGAGGCCGGCTGCGACTTCACCGCGCTCGCGGGGCTGACCCCGGCCGCGGTGATCTGCGAGGTGATCAAGGACGACGGCACGATGGCGCGCCTGCCCGACCTGCTCGAATTCGCGAAGGAACACAACCTGAAGATCGGCACGATCGCCGACCTGATCCAGTACCGCAGCCGCACCGAATCGATCATCGAGCGGATCGCCGAGCGCACGATGCAAACCGCGCACGGCACGTTCCGCGCGGTGCTGTACCGCGACCAGCCGAGCGGCTCGCCGCACATCGCGCTGGTGCGCGGCACGCCGACGCCCGACGTCGATACGCCGGCGCGCGTGCACGAGCCGCTGTCGGTGCTCGATCTGCTCGAGACGGGCGTGTCGACCCATTCGTGGACGCTCGACGCGGCGATGCGCGAGATCGCGGCGCGCGACCTCGGCGTGATCGTGCTGCTCAACTGCGGCGATACGAAGGAACACCTGATCGACGTCTTCAAGGCGTTCGACGAGGAAGAAAAGGCCGCTGCGCTCAAGCGCCGGCCGGTCGATTTCAAGACGTTCGGCATCGGCGCGCAGATCCTGCGCGATGTCGGCGTCGGCAAGATGCAGGTGCTGTCGAATCCGCGCAAGCTGGGCAGCATGTCCGGCTACGGCCTCGAAGTCACGGGCTTCATTCCGATGCCCGGCGGCGAAGCCACGTCCTGCCCGGCGTCCCACGCGTAACCCGCCACGGCGCTTTCGCCCTATAACCGTTCATCCACACCACGGACCAGATCATGGAAATCGGACAATACCAACCGAATCTCGAAGGCGACGGCCTGCGTATCGGCATCGTGCAATCGCGCTTCAACGAACCCGTGTGCAACGGCCTCGCCGACGCGTGCGTCGAGGAACTGGAACGCCTCGGCGTCACCGGTGAAGACGTGCTGCTCGTGTCGGTGCCCGGCGCGCTGGAAATCCCGCTCGCGCTGCAGAAGCTCGCCGAAAGCGGCCAGTTCGACGCACTGATCGCGCTCGGCGCGGTGATCCGCGGCGAGACCTACCATTTCGAACTCGTGTCGAACGAGAGCGGCGCGGGCATCACCCGCATCGGCCTCGACTTCAACCTGCCGATCGCGAACGCGGTCCTGACGACCGAAAACGACGAGCAGGCCGTCGCGCGCATGACCGAAAAGGGTCGTGACGCCGCGCGCGTCGCCGTCGAGATGGCGAACCTGACGATGGCGCTCGACCAGCTCGGCGACGACGAGGACGAAGAGGAAGACGAAGACGACGAAGAGGAGCGCGCATGAAGAAGAGCGCCCGCCGACAATCGCGCGAGCTGGCGACGCAGGGCCTGTATCAGTGGCTGCTGTCGAACGCGCCCTCCGGCGAGATCGACGCGCAACTGCGCGGCGCGCTCGGTTACGACAAGGCTGACAAGGAACTGCTCGAAGCGATCCTGCACGGCGTGATCCGCGAGCATGCGACGCTCGTCGAAGCGCTGGCGCCGTCGCTGGACCGTCCGATCGATCAGCTGTCGCCGGTCGAGCGCGCGGTGCTACTGATCGCGACGTTCGAGCTCACGCACCATGTCGAAACGCCGTACCGCGTGATCATCAACGAAGCCGTCGAACTCGCGAAGACGTTCGGCGGCTCCGACGGCTACAAGTACGTGAACGGCGTGCTGGACAAGCTGGCCGCGAAGCTGCGCCCCGCCGAAACGCAGGCGCGTCGCAACGGCTGATACCGTTCGTTTGTCCACGGGCGCGCAAGCGCCCGTTTTTCATTCTTTTCCCTCCGCCCTGCCCGCCGATGAATACCACCGCCGATTCGCTCGTCACGCTCGCCGCACGCGTCGACGCGATCCAGCCCTTCTACGTGATGGAACTGATGAAGGAGGCACAGCGGCTCGAGTCCTTGGGGCGCGATGTTATCCACATGGGCATCGGCGAGCCGGATTTCACCGCGCCGGAGCCGGTTGTCGAGGCCGCCGCGGCCGCGCTGCGCCGTGGCGTCACGCAGTACACGAGCGCGCTCGGCATCGCGCCGCTGCGCGAGGCGATCGCCGCGCACTACGCGCGCGCGTACGGCCTCGCGATCGCCCCCGAGCGGATCGTCGTGACGGCCGGCGCATCGGCCGCGCTGCTGCTCGCGTGCCTCGCGCTGGTCGGCCGCGACGACGAAGTGCTGATGCCCGACCCGTCGTACCCGTGCAACCGGCACTTCGTCGCGGCGGCCGAAGGTCGCCCGGTGCTCGTCCCGAGCGGCCCGGACGCGCGCTTCCAGCTCACCGAAAACGACGTCCGCACGCACTGGAACGACCGCACGCGCGGCGTGCTGCTCGCGTCGCCGTCGAACCCGACCGGCACGTCGCTCGAACCGGACGAACTGAAGCGGATCGTCGAAGCCGTGCGTGCACGCGGCGGCTTCACGATCGTCGACGAGATCTACCAGGGGCTCAGCTACGACGCCGCGCCCGTGTCGGCGCTGTCGTTCGGCGACGACGTGATCACCGTGAACAGCTTCTCGAAGTATTTCAGCATGACGGGCTGGCGGCTTGGCTGGCTCGTCGTGCCGCCGGCGCTCGTCGGCACGTTCGAAAAGCTGTCGCAGAACCTGTTCATCTGCCCGTCCGCGCTCGCGCAACATGCGGCGCTCGCCTGCTTCGAGCCGGCGACGCTCGACATCTACGAAACGCGCCGGCTCGAATTCAAGCGCCGCCGCGACTTCATCGCACCGGCACTCGAACGGCTCGGCTTCACGGTGCCGGTAATGCCGGACGGCGCATTCTATGTGTATGCGCATTGCGGCGGCGTCGCCCACCCGGCGGCCGGCGACAGCGCCGCGCTCACGCAGGCGATGCTGCACGACGCAGGCGTGGTGCTGGTGCCAGGGATGGACTTCGGTGTCCATGCGCCGCGCGACTACATCCGCCTGTCCTATGCGACCGCCTACTCGCGGCTCGAAGCGGCCGTCGACCGGCTCGCGACGCTGTTCGGCCAACACTGACGCCACGGCCGGCGCACCGGCCGCTTCACGTCCCGCAAAACGAAAAGGCACCCGATTCGGGTGCCTTTTGCATGTCCTGCCGGCCGGAGCCGCGCGGAGCGCGTGACGCGTTACGCGCCGAGCTCCGAGTGATCGCCGTGCGACTGCTTCGCGGTATCGACGCTGGCGTCGTCCTGCGACGCCGCTTCCTTCGGCGCCGCCTTGATCGACGTCGTGCCGTCGAGCGTCGCATGCACGCGCTTCGCGCCGCCTGCCGCGGCCGTCACGGCAGCGGCGGTGACGATCGGCTTCGCGGGCTGCGCGGGCGCCTGCGGCGCGTTGATCGGCACGCTGCGGCCGCGCGCGACGTCGCGCAGGCGACCGCGCTCGGCCATCACCTTCGAGCCGTAGCCGTTGTCGTCAGGGTTCGTCGAGCCGTTGTACAGGCGCAGGCCGCTCGCCAGCGAGCCGCCGCGCGCGATGCAGTCCTTCAGCACCAGGGCGCCGACCTGCAGGTTCGCGAGCGGTTGCAGCGCGGTGTCGGTGCCGCCGAAATACTCGAACTTGTCGGAGTGAACCTTCGACATCACCTGCATCAGCCCCTTCGCGCCGACGCCGCTTTCGGCGTACGGGTTGAAGCCCGATTCGATCGCCATCACGGACAGCAGCAGCAACGGATCGAGGCCGACGTCACGCCCGGTCTGGAACGCGGCCTTGACGAGCTGGCCGAGCGGCTCCTGCGCGACGCGGTAACGGCGCGACAGATAGGTGGCGACGAGCGCCTGTTCGCGGTTCGACGCGAGTGCGCGATCGTCGCGGGCATCCGCCGCCACGCGCTGAATCGGAATCAGCTTGGCCAGTGCGACGGGCGACGGGCCGTTGCGGGCCGCGTCGGACGCATCGCCCTGGGCGCCTTGAGCGCCCGGTGCGGCGGTTTCCGGTGCGACATCGAGGCCGACCGCAAGCGCATCCGCTTCGGGCGTGTCTTCCTGCTGCGGCTGCGCGCCGGCAGGCGCGAAGTTCGGCAGCGGATGGCCGGACAGCAGACGGGCCGGACCGGCCTGCACGGCCGCGGACACGACCGGCATCAGCTTCGCGGCGAGCGTGCCGCGGACGGTTGGCAGCAGCCACAGTGCAAGCGCAACCGCGACAGCGAAACAGCCGACAACGCTGAATAGATGGTGACTGACACGCGTCCCGCGACGCAGCAAGTTGCGCACGATTTGCGCATGCTGCTCAGTGGGACGCCACGATAACCAAGCGTTCATTCAGATCATCTCCCATGAACATGACTCGTGCGGCTCGCTCAGCTCGATGGCGAGACAGAAAACGCGCCGCGGAATCACGACGCCGCACGCCTTGGTTGGGACGCGCAAGCATCGGGGAAACGGTATAAGTACCGTTCGAGGCCACGGTGTAAGAAGGCCGGCGCCTTCGCACACTGGGCGAGGCGGGCATACGCGGTGGCACCCACGCAAAAAACCAGCGTCTGGTGGCGCTGGCTGGGACTACGACATAAGCCGTCGAAGACGCCGTGCAGGATTCGGCGGACGGTGACGCGCTGCGTCAAAGATCGGTGATTGGCGGCTCGAAGCCTTTTACCCTGCAACCAATGTGAGCGGATTCTAGCAGGGTTTTATAGATCGTCAACACTATAAAACTTAAAAACTATAACAAAAAGTAATTTAAAACCCCTCTTCAGAACGCAATCCCCGTGCCGTAGGGGGTTTGCGCGCGGTCGACTTTTTTCTGCGCCGGGCGGCCAGGCGGCTGCACGGGTAAAATCGTCGGTCGATTCGGGGTCGCAGCCGGCCGCTGCGCCCGCCCATCGCTGCCCGTCCCTGCGGGTAGCTCGGACCTTCTTCATGAAATACAAAGACTTACGCGATTTCATTCAGCGCCTCGAGGCGCTCGGCGAGCTGCGGCGCGTCACGCAGCCCGTGTCGCCCGTGCTCGAAATGACCGAGCTGTGCGACCGCGTGCTGCGCGCCGGCGGCCCCGCGCTGCTGTTCAACGCGCCGCCCGGCAACGCGTTTCCGGTGCTCGGCAACCTGTTCGGCACGCCGCGCCGCGTCGCGCTCGGGATGGGCGTCGATGCGGGCGACGATGCCGCGCTCGGCTCGCTGCGCGATCTCGGACGCCTGCTGTCCGCGCTGAAGGAACCCGATCCGCCGAAGAGCCTGAAGGACGCCGGCAAGCTGCTGTCGCTCGCGAAGGCGGTGTGGGACATGGCGCCGAAGTCGGTGTCGTCGCCGCCGTGCCAGGAGATCGTCTGGGAAGGCGCCGACGTCGATCTGGACAAGCTGCCGATCCAGACCTGCTGGCCTGGCGATGCGGGGCCGCTCGTCACGTGGGGCCTGACGGTCACGCGCGGGCCGAACAAGTCGCGCCAGAATCTCGGCATCTACCGTCAGCAGCTGATCGGCCGCAACAAGCTGATCATGCGCTGGCTCGCCCATCGCGGCGGCGCGCTCGACTTCCGCGAGTTCGCGCTGCAGAACCCGGGCAAGCCGTATCCGGTCGCGGTCGTGCTCGGCGCCGATCCGGCGACGACGCTCGGCGCGGTGACGCCGGTGCCCGATTCGCTGTCCGAGTATCAGTTCGCCGGCCTGCTGCGCGGCAGCCGCACGGAACTCGCGAAGTGCCTGACGCCCGGCGTCGACACGCTGCAGGTGCCGGCGCGCGCGGAGATCGTGCTCGAAGGCTTCATTCATCCGCAGGAAGGCGCTCCCGGCCCCGCTCCGGCCGGCGCGCCGCCACGCCCGGCCGGCCATGCGGCGGCCGCATACGAGCACGCGCTCGAAGGGCCGTACGGCGACCATACCGGCTATTACAACGAGCAGGAGTGGTTTCCGGTGTTCACCGTCGAGCGCATCACGATGCGCCGCGACGCGATCTACCACTCGACCTACACGGGCAAGCCGCCCGACGAGCCCGCGGTGCTCGGCGTCGCGCTCAACGAGGTGTTCGTGCCGCTGCTGCAGAAGCAGTTCACGGAAATCACCGACTTCTACCTGCCGCCCGAAGGCTGCAGCTACCGGATGGCCATCGTCCAGATGAAGAAGAGCTACGCGGGCCATGCGAAGCGCGTGATGTTCGGCGTGTGGAGCTTCCTGCGGCAGTTCATGTATACGAAGTTCATCGTGGTCGTCGACGAGGACGTGAACATCCGCGACTGGAAGGAAGTGATCTGGGCGATCACGACACGTGTCGACCCCGTGCGCGACACGGTGATGGTCGACAGCACGCCGATCGACTATCTCGACTTCGCGTCGCCGGTGGCCGGACTCGGCTCGAAGATGGGGCTCGACGCGACCAACAAGTGGCCGGGCGAAACGAGCCGCGAATGGGGCCGCCCGATCGAGATGGACGCGGCCGTGAAGGCGCGCGTCGACCGGCTGTGGCAGGAGATCGGCCTCTGACGCCACACGGCCGGCGCGCGCCGGCCCGCGCATCGCAATCGCCGCAGGCATCCAGAAGATGAGCTTTCCACCCGCCTCCATGCTGTCCGACGGATTCTTTCTGTCGCTGTCGTTGTGTCTCGACATCGGCCTCGTGAACGTCGCGATGCTGTCGCTCACGCTGTCGCATGGCTTCCGGCCGGGCTTCTGGCTCGGCGTCGGGTCGTGCGTCGGCGATCTCGTCTACGCGGCGCTCGCGCTCGCGGGGATGGCCGTGCTGCTGCAGTTCGAACCCGTGCGCTGGATCGTGTGGATCGGCGGCGGCGCGGTGCTGCTGTTCCTGACGTGGAAGATGGCGCGCGAAGCACTGACGCCCGCAAAGTCGACCGACGACGCGGACGACGCACCTCAACCGCGGGCGAGCGCGCGGCGCAGCTTTCTGCGCGGGATGCTGCTCGCGATGTCGTCGCCGAGCGCGATCCTGTGGTTCGCGGCGGTCGGCGGTGCGCTGATCGCGAAAGCCGGTGCGACCACGCCGGCCACCGCGTCGATGTTCCTGTCGGGCTTTTTCCTCGGCGGCCTCGCGTGGACGCTCTTCATGTGCACGCTCGCGAGCCAGGGCCGCAAGCGCGCGGGCGCCGGGCTGATGCGGGCGTGTCACGTCGCGTCGGCGCTGCTGTTCGCGTACTTCTCGTACAGCGTGATCGCCGGCGGCTACCGCGACCTGATCGTGCACGCGGTGTAATCGCGGCCGCGCCGGCGACGGCGCCATATGTCACAGCCCCAATGAAAAACGGCGCAGCGCCCCTCGCGGGACGTTGCGCCGTTTTGCCGCGCGCGGTCGGGCCGCGCGGAGACGAATCAGCGACGCCAGTAGCCGTGATGGCCCCAGCCGCCGTAACCATGGCGCCAGTACGGGCGACCGTAGTAGCCGCCGACGACCACCGCGGGCGGCGGCGCATAGTAGGCCGGCGCCGGCGCGTAATAGACGGGCGGAGGCGGCGGCGCGTAGTACACGGGCGGCGGCGGTGCGTAGACGGGGTAAGCGGGTGCGACCGGGATGCCGATGCCGACCCCGATCGACACGTGAGCCTGCGCGGCGCTTGCGGCACCCAGGCCCAGCGCGGCGGCGGCGATGAACGGAATGAGCTTTTTCACTTCGATTCTCCTGCTGGAGCGGTATTTTAGGCGCTCCTGTCGGCAACGGCGGGCATGCACGTCGCATGCAAGCAATGTAGCGAAAACCCGCCCCGCGCGTATCGTGCATTTGTTGCAAATTGCAATTGCACGCGGCCGCAGCGGGCCGTCCGGCGCGGTGCCGGGCGTCGGCCGCGCGCCTTGCGGGTCGCGCGATTCCGTCCGAGGAGTCGGGTCCCGGCACGCCGACCGGTCAGTCTTACCGGATGCAGCGCGCACAGCGCGCACGCATACGTAATGAACGATTACAAATTCGACACAACATGCCGACATTCCACACCGGATGTGGCGGCGCAGTGTTTAGGGGTCGGATTCTACGATCCTGATTCGGCCGCGATGCCGGGCGGCGGCCCATCGACCTCTCTGCGTACCGGTAATTCATACACGCGGCAGCCCCGCAGCCGGTCTTCCGCGAAACGGCCGTCATTCCTGCGATACTGGCGGCTGCTTCGTTTTTGCTTACATCCGCCGCCATGCCGCTTCCCGACACACCCCGCCTCGGCTTCATCGGCGCCGGCCGCCTCGCGCGCTGTGTCGCGCAGCGTTTCGCGCAGGCCGGCTTCCCCGTCGTCGCGATCGCGAGCCGCACACCCGCGTCGGCCGCCGGCCTCGCCGCGCGCATCGACGGCTGCCGCGCGGTCGCCACCCCGCAGCAGGTGGTCGACGCCGCCGACCTGATCTTCGTGACGACGCCCGACGATCATCTCGCGTCGAGCGCCGCGGCGCTGCGCTTCGACGCACCGCGCGCCGCCGGCCAGGCGGTCGTCCATTGCAGCGGCGCATCGCCGGTCGCGCTGCTCGATCCGGCAAAGCAACAAGGCGCGGCCACCGGCGGCTTCCATCCGCTCTATCTGTTCGGCGGCAGCGACGCCGACCTCGCACGCATCGACGGCTGCTCGGTCACGATCGAAGCGGACGGTGCGCTGCACGCGACGCTGCTGCGACTTGCCGCCGCACTCGGCTGTCATCCGCTGTCGATTCCGGCCGGCGGCCGGATGCTGTATCACGCAGCCGCCCACTACGCGGCGAGCTTCGCGCTGTGCGGGCTGTCGGAAGCGGTCGAGCTGTGGCGCGGCCTCGGTTTCGACGAGGACGCCGCGCTGCGCGCGCTGCTGCCGATGCTCGCCGGCACGATCGAAACCGCGCGCGACAAGGGGCTCGCGAATGCGCTGGCCGGGCCGGTATCGCGCGGCGACACGGCCATCGTCGAGCGCCAGCTCGCGCTGCTCGAAGCGCGCGGCGGCGATCACGCGATGCTGTACGCGCTGCTGACGCGCCGCGCGGTCGCGCTCGCGGCAAAACGCGCGGCGCCGCCGGCGTCGCTGCCGGCGCTGGCCGAAGCCGTTGAAACGTCCCTCGCGCGCGCGACCACGCCCCCCTCCCCGTCGCGAGACGAGGCGTGATAAGGTGTCGGCCGATGCGCCGCCAACCGGCGTTGGCGGCCGCACGCTACTGACTGTATAAAAAGGATGCCAACGATGTTCGGCGAGATCGCCCGTTTTCTGCTCAATACCGTCTTCACGCTATTCGGCGCCGCGCTGATTCTGCGCGTCTGGATGCAGGCCGTCCGCGTGCCGCCGTACAACCCCGTCACGCAAGCCGTGCTGCAGGCGACCAACTGGCTCGTACTGCCGCTGCGCCGCGTGATCGCGGGCGTACGCGGCATCGACTGGGCCAGCGTCGTCGCCGCGCTGCTCACCGCGCTCGTCTATGTCGTGCTGATGGTCGTGATGGCCGGCTTCGATCCGGCCGCCGTGATCGCGACGCTCGTCGTGGTCGCGCTGCTCACCGTCGTGAAATGGGCGCTCAACCTCGTGATCTGGATGACGATCCTGATGGCGCTGCTGTCGTGGCTCAACCCGCGCTCGCCGGCGATGCCGATCCTCTACCAGCTCACCGCGCCGTTCCTGAACCCGCTGCGCCGCGTGATTCCGAACCTCGGCGGCATCGACCTGTCGCCGATCCTGCTGTTCGTGATCGTGCAGGTGCTGCTGATGGTCGTCACACGCGCCGCCGTGTCGCTGACGATGTTCGGCATCTGATCCGGCGCGACGCCTACGCCGCCGGCCCCTGCGCCGGCGGTGCGCCGAGTGTGTCGATCACGCCGAACTGCGCGGGCATCATCGCGTAGCACACGCGCACTTTCTCGTGCGACAACCGCTCGAGCAGCCGCTGCGCTTCGTCCTCGGTGACGATGAATTCGACCTCGATCGCAAGCGAACCCTGCAGTTCGAAAAAACGATCCTCGTGCAGCACGCGATGCTGGCCGAAACCGGCCATCGCGCGAAACGCGGAACCGCCCGCGACGCCCATTCGGTTCGCCTCGTCCAACAGCCATTCCCACAGCGGCTTCCAGTGCAACCGATGCTGCTCGTGCACGTAGAAGCGCAACAAGACCCTGTCCATCGCTCCCTCCGATGGCAGCCCGTTCAGGCCGCCGCGAGCCACGCGCGCGCGGTCCACATGCCGAGCGCCGTCAGCGCGAACGATCCAGTCAAGTGTAGGACAGCCACCGCCAACGCCCATCCGAATTCGCCGTCGAGCGCGTGCGTCATCACTTCGACCGAATAGGTCGAGAACGTCGTGAGGCCGCCGAGAAAGCCCGTGATCACGAACAGCCGCCACTCGGGCGGCAACCCGACGCGAACGGTGAACACGACGGCGGCCACGCCGATCACGTAGCCGCCGAGCAGGTTCGACGCGAGCGTGCCGAGCGGCACCGCGGGAAAGAACGCGTTGAGCGCGAGGCTCAGGAACCAGCGCAGCAACGCGCCGAGCCCGGCGCCGACGAAGATCGCGACGATCGAATAGAACAAGGGCACCCCTCACGGACAACGCCGCGCACGCGGCTACGCTGAACTGTATGCGGAATCGCGCCGCGCCGGCAATGCCGACGGGCCGCGCACGCAGGCGGCGGATCGTATCGCGATCGCATGACGCGTTTCACGATTTCCCCCGCGCGCGGCCGTGGATATTTACCGAACGATTACATCCGACATGACGAACCAATTTTGAATTCACCGATTATTCATCAGCTTTTTCAAAACCGATAAAGCAGCTCGACCGCGCGCAGGTTAATCCTGCAAACGCTTGTCCCATCAAGGCTCCACGTACTTTCCCTTATCAGACATTCCCGTATTCAGCCGATATTCGATGTAGTTATCGTCGTCGATTTCGTAGAATTGTTTCGCCACTCCACTCCATCGACATGGAGACTCGAAAAATGAACAATATCCGCCTGTCATCCATGTTGATCCCGGCGCTGTGCGCGTCGCTGCTCGCGTCGGGCGTCGCGCTCGCCGACGGCAACGGGCCGCCGTCCTACGTCGAAGGCAACCGCGCACCGAAAGGATTCGCACGCCCGCCGTTCCACACGAAACCGCGCGCGAGCACCGCCACGATCGCCGGTCTCACGCCGGCGCTCACCCGACATGCATACGGATTCGACACGATCGCGAACCAGGGCGACGGGATGATCGTCGCGATCGTCGACGCGTACGACGACCCGAAGATCGAAGCCGATCTCGGCGTGTTCAGCAATGCGTTCTCGCTGCCGCCCTGCACGTCGTCGAACGGCTGTTTCACCAAGGTGTACGCCCGCGGTGCCCGGCCCAAGCCCAATGCAGGCTGGTCACTCGAGATCTCGCTCGACGTCGAATGGGTGCATGCGATCGCGCCGAAGGCGAAGATCGTGCTCGTCGAGGCGGCATCGGCCAGCTTCAACGACCTGATGGCCGCGGTGGACGTCGCGGTCAAGCGCGGCGCGTCGGTCGTGTCGATGAGTTTCGGCGGCAACGAATTCAGCAGCGAGACCGGCTTCGACAGCCACTTCAACGTACCGGGCGTCACGTTCGTAGCGTCGTCCGGCGACAGCGGCACCGGCACCGAATACCCGGCCGCGTCGCCTTACGTGGTGTCCGTCGGCGGCACGACGCTGTCGTCGGATACGGCCGGCAATTACATCGGCGAGGCGGCGTGGAGCGGCAGCGGCGGCGGCGTGAGCAGCGTCGAGGCCGAGCCGGCCGGCCAGACCGCCTGGCCGATTCCGGTGGCCGGCAAGCGCGGCGTGCCCGACGTCAGTTACGACGCGAATCCGTCCAGCGGTTTCGCGGTGTACGACTCGGTCACCTATCAGGGGCAGGCCGGCTGGTTCCAGGTGGGCGGCACGAGCGCGGGTGCGCCGCAATGGGCGGCGCTCGTCGCGATCGCGAATTCGCTGCGCACGGCGGCCGGCAAGACATCGTTGAGCGGCGCCTACGACACGCTCTATGCGGTCGGCAAAACCGCGTACGGCAGCGACTTCCACGACGTGACGACCGGGTCCAACGGCAATTGCGGCAGCGTCTGCAGCGCGGCGGGCGGCTACGACTACGTGACGGGCCTCGGTTCGCCGATCGCGCCGGCGCTCGTGCAGGCGCTCGTCGCGCGGCCGTAAACCCGGGCCCCGGCCGGTCGCCTCGTGGCGCGTGGCTCAGCCGCCGCGCCACGCGCGGTCGAGCGCGTTCAACGTCGCCCGCGCACCGCCCTTCAGCCCGATCACGTCCGCCCGGCGCGCATGCGCGTCGCGCGTGTTGATGCGGATCACGTCGGCGCCGAGCCGTTCGCTCAGCAGACGCACGGTCGGAATCGCGGTGCCCGCGCCGATCTCGACCACGGCGACGCGCCCGGCCCGCGCGATCCAGTCTTCGAGCGCGCGCTCCTGCGCGTCGTAGCGCGCACCGAGCCAGCCGGTGTCGCCGAACATCAGGATGTTCGGTCGCGCGAGACCGCCGCAGTGCGGGCAGCGCGGCATGTCGCCAACGAGGCGGCACGTCGCTTCGTCGACCGCCGGCACGAATGTCGCCGCGTCCCACGTGTCGTCCGTGCACGGGCGCAGGCACTGCATCGCATGAATCGAACCGTGGATCTCGACGATGCGCGCCGGATCGAAGCCGGCCGTCTGGAACTGGCCGTCGACGTTGCTCGTCAGCACGAAGCCGCCGTTCGGCATCGCATCGATCCAGCGGCGCAGGATCGCGAAGCCCGCATGCGGCGTCGTCGCGCGGTAAAGCGCGAGACGATGCCCGTAGAAGCCCCATGCGAGCGCCGCACGCGCACGAAACGCGTGCGGCGACGCGATCTCGTGGAATTCGAAACGCTCGTGGCGCAGCGCCGGATACGCGCGCCAGAAACCGTCCGTACCGCGAAAATCGGGCAGCCCGGAATCGACGCCGATGCCCGCGCCGGCCGTGACGAGCAATGCGTCGGCGCGCGCGAGTGCGGCGACGGCGGACGCGACGAGATCGGCGGGAAGCGGCGCGGCGGCGGAGTCGGCGGAGTCGGCGGAGTCGGCGGGATCAGCGGGATCAGCGGGATCAGCGGGATCAGCGGGATCGGAAAGCGGCATGATGGAAAAACGGTGGCGTCGAACGTTGCGCGGGTGGCGTCGCGATCATACGCCGGTTCGGGTGTCGCGCCGCATCGGCGACGCAACGGCGTGGCGCTGCGCGCGTGCGGCAGCCGGCGATGCGAATGCGCGCCGTCCGCAAGCGCCGCACCGGCGATGCCGCGATCCGGCGCCTACACTTGCTCAGTGAGCCGATTCGTCCTGCGCAACCGGCATCTCGTCGACCGCGAAATAGACCGGCTTGCCGAGTTGCCGCGCGAGCGCGACGTCCGCATCCGCCCCGCGCGACGCGCCATCGATGCGCAGTACCGCATCGCAACGCCGCAGCAGCCGGTGCGCGGCCGGATACAGGAACGCCTCGCCGATCGCGTCGCCCACCTGCGTCGAGCCGGCCGCGGCCGCGAGCGGCAACGACACCCATTCGCCGATCATCGGCACGTGCCCGCGGCGATACACGGCGAGCGCCGCTGCTTCCAGCCGGTGCAGGTTCGCGGCGATGCGCGCCGGGTCGCCGTCCGTGCCGCTGCGATACGGGCCGGCGATCAGCACGAGCCGCGGCGTCATGCGGCGCGCGCGCCGGCGGTTTCCCGCAGCGCGACGTACTGCAGCAGCATGATCGTCTTCGCGTCGACGATCTCGCCGCGCTCGATCGCGTCCAGCGCCGCCTGCAGCGGCATCTCGACGACCTCCAGATCCTCGCCCTCTTCCGCGACGCCGCCGCCCGCGCCGGTGCGCAGCGACGCATCGTATTCGCCGACGAAGAAATGCAGCTTCTCCGTCACGGAACCCGGGCTCATGAACGCCTCGAACACCTTGCGCACGCCGCGCACGCGATAGCCGGTCTCCTCCTCGGCCTCCGCGCGGATGCGCGCCTCGGGCGTGTCGTCGTCGAGCAGCCCGGCGGCCGCCTCGAGCAGCATGCCGTCGTGTCCGCTCACGAACGCCGGCATCCGGAACTGGCGCGTCAGCAGCACGTCGCCCGTCTCGGCATGACGCAGCAGGATCGTCGCGCCGTTGCCGCGATCGTAGGTCTCGCGGCTCAGGCGCTGCCACGTTCCGTCGCGGCGCAGGAAATCGAACGTCACCTTGCGCAGCACATACCAGTCGTCGGACAGCACCGTCGTATCGACGATGCGCACCCGCTCCCGCGTTGCAGCCATTCCAGCCATTGCAGCCTCCGGTTCGACAAAGGACGGCGCTCATGGTAACGTGCATATTCGTGCAATTTCAAGAATTTTCGTGCAAACACGATGCTGACGACGCAACGCAAGAAGGCGATCCTCGATGCGCTCGCGCGCGACGGCCAGGTACTGGCCGCCGAGCTGAGCGTGCAATTCGGCGTGTCCGAAGACACGGTGCGCCGCGACCTGCGCGAGCTCGCGGCCGAAGGGCTGTTGCAGCGCGTGCATGGCGGTGCGCTGCCGGCGTCGCCGACCGTCGCGCCGTTCGCGCAGCGCGAGGCGCTCGACACCACGGAGAAGCGGCGCATCGCGCGGCGAGCCGCGCAGATGATCGCGCCCGGACAGGTGGCGATCGTCGATGGCGGCACGACCTCCGCGCTACTCGTCAGCCAGTTGCCGGCCGACCTGCGCGCGACGATCGTCACGCACAGCCCGAGCGTCGCGGTCGCGCTGGCCGCGCATCCGTCGATCGACGTGATCCTGATCGGCGGGCGGCTCTACAAGCACTCGATCGTCGCGGTCGGCGCGGCGGCGATGGAAGGCATCGCGCGCATTCATGCGGACCTGTATTTCATGGGCGTCACGGGCGTGCATCCGGTCGCCGGCCTGAGCACCGGCGATTTCGAGGAAGCGGCGATCAAGCGCGCGCTGAGCGAACGCGCGGCCGAGACGATCGTGCTCGCGTCGCAATCGAAGCTGCGCGCGGCATCGCAGTTCGTGATCGGTGACATCTCGCTGGCGCAGACGGTCGTCGTCGAGAAGGAAACCGACGCCGCGCTGACGAAGCCGATCGAGGCGGCGGGCGTGACGGTGGTGCGCGCGTAGCGTGCGATGCATTGGTATTCGCGCTTGTCAGCTCGGTTGCAAAGTGTCGTCGCGCAGGCGCCCGAATCGATGTCAGCGTGCTGACAGGCACCGCTTGCTAACATGGGCGATCGCCCGATCGCCACGTGTCCGCCCGCCCGATGCCCTCGCCCTCCGCCCCGACTTCCTCGGCACCGCCCGCAGGCGACGCACCGTCGCCGGGCGTCCTCGCGCTGTTCGTCGCGTTCGCGCAGATCGGCCTGACCAGCTTCGGCGGCGGGCTCAGCGGCCGAATGATGCGCGACTTCGTGCACGAGCGACGCTGGCTCGACGAAGAGGCGTTCCTCAACGGTCTCGCGCTGTCGCAGGCGTTGCCGGGCGTCAACGTGAAGAACCTCGCGATCTGGATCGGCTACCGGCTCGCCGGATGGCGCGGCGCGGTGGCCGGCTTCACCGGCATCATCGCGCCGCCGGCCGTGCTGATCGTGCTGTTCGGCGTCGCGTTCTCGACGCTTACGCGCTTTCCGCTCACGCATGTCGCGCTCGCCGGGGCGGCGGCCGCGGCGATCGGGCTGTCGATCTCGATGGCCGTCACCGCGGTGCGCCGGCTGCCGCGCCGCGTGCTGCCGTTCGCGATCATGACGCTCACCTTCGTGTCGGTTGCGGTACTGCACTGGCCGCTCGTGTGGACCGTGCTGATCGGCGGCACGCTGAGCGTCGCGCTCGAATACCGTCGCGCGGCCGCCGCGCCGGTCGGGAGCGACGCACGATGAACGCATCTTCGCGGTACGCAGCACTGTTCGGCGTGTTCGCGCCGCTATCGATTGCAACGATCGGCGGCGGGCAGGCGGTCATCGCGGATATCCAGCGGCAGGTTGTCGACGTGCATCACTGGATGAGCGCCACACAATTCGTCAACGACTTCGCGATCGCACGGATGGCGCCTGGCCCCGGCTCGCTGCTGGCTACGCTGATCGGCTGGCAGGTGGCCGGCTTCTGGGGCGCGGTGATCGCGACGCTCGCGCTGTTCGGCCCGACCGCGTTCCTGATCTACGGCGTCGCGCATCTATGGCGGCGGCACCGGGGCGCGCGCTGGCAGATCGCGCTCGAAGCCGGCCTGCGTCCGGTTGCGGCCGGCATGATCCTCGCGTCGGTGTGCGTGCTGCTGCAGGCGCTCGACGGCGGGTGGGCCGCACGCGCGATCGCGATTGTGTCGACGCTGTGCGTGATGTACACGCGCGTTCATGCGCTGCTGTTGATCGCGGTGGGTGCACTGTTGCTCGTCGGCTTGCACGTGCTCGGCGGCGTGTAGCGCGGCGCCATTGCCTTTACGTTGCGACGCTGCCTGGGCGCCTAGACGTCCTGACGCCTGGACGGCGGCGACACACCGGCGCGCTCGGACAACAGCCGGAGTAGCGCGGGAATGCCGCGGTGCGCGATCGACGCGCTGTAGGCGTCAGCGGCCCGCTATCGACACCGATCCCGATACCGCGCGGAATACGTCGTGCGCGTGGGCATGCAGCTCGAATCCGATGCCCGGCGCTTGCGGCACGCGCGCGTATCCCGCATCGACGATTTCGCCATCGGCGAGTCCGCTGAACGGATGGAATGCGAACGGGCTGACTTCCGCACCGCCGAGCCCGAGCGCCGCGACGACGTGCAACGAGAACAGATGGCCGCCGTGCGGCCAGAACGCGTCGTGCCGCCAGCCGCGCGATACGAAGTGATCGACGATCTGCAGATAGCCCGGCAACCCGTAGCCGTGCACGGGATCGAACACCAGTACGTCGCGGTCGTTGCGCAAGCCGCCGTAACGGTCGAGCAGCTTCGCTTCCGCGAGCGAGAACAGCGCTTCGCCTGCCGCGATCGGCGGCGCGTATCGCGTGGCCACGTCTGCCTGGAGCGGCAGGTCGAGCGGATCGCAGATGTCCTCGAACCACCAGAGGCCGAACGGCGCGAGCATGTTGGCCGCCTCGTGGGCGGTCGTCGCGTCGTACGCGTTCATCGCGTCGACTGCGAGATGCGCAGGGCTGGCGAGCTGAGCGGCCGCGGTTTCGATGCGGCGCCGGTCCTGCTCGAGATCCGCGCCGCCGATCTTGATCTTCGCGTGCGTGTAACCGAGATCGACGATCCGGCGCATCTCGTCCGACAGGCGCGCGAGATCGTCATGCGGATAGCGGTAGCCGCCGCCCGCGTACACGCGCACGCGCGACTGCGGCGTGCGTTCGAGACGATCGGCGAGAAAGCCGTGCAACGGCAGGTCGGCGATCTTCGCGGCGGCGTCCCAGATCGCCATGTCGAGCGTGCCGACCGCGACGCAGCGTTCGCCGTGCCCGCCCGGCTTCTCGCCGGCCATCATCGCGCGCCACGCGCGGAACGGGTCGAGGTTGGTGCCGGCTTCGTCGGCGAGTGCGTCGGCGGCGGCGAGCAGACGCGGCGCGAACCGTTCGCGGATGAGGCCACCCTGCGCGAAGCGGCCGATCGACGCGTAGCCGTAGCCCGTCACCGGGCGGCCGCCGCGCACGATGTCGGTAACGACCGCGACGACGCTCGTCGTCAGGCCGCCGGACGGAATCGCCGGATCGGCATAGCGGGACACGGGAATCGCACGTTCGTGGATCGCGGTGATGCGCATGGTCGGGGCTCCGGAGGGGTGTCCGGCGCAGACGGAAGGTTCAGGCGCTGCAGCGGAAACGGTGGGCGGATCGCTGCATCTTAGGGGTTTGCGCGACAGCGTGCAGGACCGGTAGCGAGCGTCATCGCGTCGTCGCAGAACAACCGCGCGTCGAATTCGTCATGGGGGGCGATCGGATAGCGGAGCGCGCCGAGCACGCGCCCATCCTCGGCGCGCTGCTTCCGAACTGGGTGACTTTTATTGAGCCGGAATCTTCGCTCGCCCCTTCCGGCTTCGTGAACCGCGAAGACGCGGGGCGATGACGGTATGCATGGGTCGGGTCGGGTCGAATCGACCGCCCCGCTCAGGCGAAGACGAAGTACTTGCGGACCGTCTCCACCACTTCCCACGTGCCTTTCATGCCGGGTTCGATCACGAACACGTCGCCGGCTTTGAGGTGCACCGGCTCCTCACCTTCCGGCGTGATGATGCAGTAGCCATCGAGGAAGTGGCAGTACTCCCATTTTTCATAATTCACCTCGAACTTGCCCGGCGTGCAGATCCAGGTGCCCATGATCTTGCTGCCGTCCTTCGAGACGTACGCGTTGAGGTTCACGGTGTGCGGATCGCCGCCAATGCGCTTCCATTTGGTCGCGTCGAGGACAGGCGTCGGGCAGGTTTTGCGCAGAACGGTGATGAAATCGGACATGTCGGCTCCAGACTGATGATCGTATGAGAGACCTGTCACGTTAGTTCGAAAGCTTTACCCGGGCTTGTATGCTTCCGACGCCGACTCGTCCATTTTCGACATGGGCTGGCGGGCCGGCCGGGCCGCACCCGTTTCGATACCGGCGGCCAAGACGCCCCGCTTGCCATCCCCACCCAAACCCCTGTAGAATCGCCAATTCTGCGGGCGTCGTATAATGGCCATTACCTCAGCTTCCCAAGCTGATGACGTGGGTTCGATTCCCATCGCCCGCTCCACTTTGCGGCTGCACGACAGCCTGCGCATGAGCCGCCTCGTCGAAGGCGGCTTTTTTGTACCATGCGCCGAATCGCCCGGCAGCATTGCTGCGCAACGGGCCCTCGCCCGAACCGAGCCTTTCTCTGTACCGATGATGCACGACGATCCGAACGAAGCCGGCCTGCCGCCGCACGACGACGCCATTCCCGACGAAGCCGACCAAGCCGGCGCAGGCGCCGACGAAGTCAATCCGCTGCACCGCCGCCGCATCCGCAGCTTCGTGACGCGTGCCGGCCGCGTGTCGACCGGCCAGCGCCGCGCGCTCGACGAATTCGGCCCGCGCTTCGTCGTCCCGTATGCGCCGGAACTGCCGGACTGGAACGCGATCTTCGGCCGCAGCGCGCCGCGCATCCTCGAGATCGGTTTCGGGATGGGCGCATCGACCGCGGAAATCGCCGCGCATCGCCCGGGTGACGATTTCCTCGGCGTCGAGGTACACGAGCCGGGCGTCGGCGCGCTGCTGAAGCTGATCGGCGAGCAGGATCTGACGAACATCCGCATCATCCAGCACGACGCGGTCGAGGTGCTCGAGCACATGATCGCGCCGGAAAGCCTCGACGGCGTCCACATCTTCTTCCCCGACCCGTGGCACAAGGCGCGTCACCACAAGCGCCGGCTGATCCAGCCGCCGCTCGTCGCGCATCTCGCATCGCGCCTGAAGCCCGGCGCGTACCTGCACTGCGCGACCGACTGGCAGAACTACGCGGAGCAGATGCTGGACGTGCTCGGCGCGGAACCGACGCTCGAAAACACGGCCGCCGATTACGCGCCGCGCCCCGACTACCGCCCGGTGACGAAGTTCGAACGGCGTGGGCTGCGGCTCGGCCACGGCGTGTGGGACCTGGTGTTCCGCAAGCGCGCAAGCTGAGCGTCCCACCCTGCGCAGAATGAAAAATCCCGACCGGCGTCTCGCGCCGGTCGGGATTTTTTCATGGAGCGGCGCATCGACCGCTCGCCAGCCTCACGCCCAGTTCAGCCAGCCGCTGTAACCCACCAGCAACACGAACAGCCCGAACGCGATCCGGTACCACGCGAACACCGTGAAATCGTGCGTCGCGACGTAGCGCAGCAGCCAGCGCACGCACACGAACGCGCTGACGAACGCCGACACGAGCCCGAGCGCGAACAGGCCGAGCGAATCGACGGTGAACGCCTGCCAGTCCTTCACGGTTTCGTAGAGCGTCGCGCCGAAGATGATCGGAATCGCGAGGAAGAACGAGAATTCGGTGGCCACGCGTCGGTCGAGACCGAACAGCATCCCGCCGATGATCGTCGAGCCCGAGCGCGACATGCCGGGCACCAGCGCGAAGCACTGCGCGAGTCCGACCTTGAGCGCGTCGAGCGGCGTCAGCGCGTCGACCGACATCACGCGCGGCGGCTCGCCGCGTTCGCGCTGCCGCGCCTCGGCCCACAGGATGATCGCGCCGCCCACGACGAGCGCGAACGCGACGGGCACCGGCGAGAACAGCACGGCCTTGATCTTCTTCTCGAACAGGAGGCCGAGCGCGATCGCGGGAATCGTCGCGATCACGACGTTCAGCGCGAAGCGCTGCGCGTCGGGCCGGCTCGGCAGCCCGGACACGACGGACACGATCCGCTGCCGGTATTCCCAGCAGACCGCGAGGATCGCGCCGAACTGGATCACGACGTCGAACGTCTTCGCGTGCGAATCGTTGAAATTGAGGAAGCTGCCCGCGACGATCAGGTGACCGGTGCTCGACACCGGCAGGAATTCCGTCAGCCCCTCGACGACGCCGAGGATCAATGCCTTGCAGATCAGGATCCAGTCCATCCGTGGCCCAACTCCGAAATGGTCGAAAGAAAAGGCCACTCTTGCGCGCGCGGCCCGCCCGGCCGTGCGCGCCCGTCGTCACTTTTCGACGATCGCCACGCGTATGCCGTTTGTAAGGATCGTAATTGTACCGGGTTCGTAGTTCACCCCGGCAAATTGCAGTTGTTCCGGCTTGAACGTGTAGATCGGATAGTTGGTCAGCAGCTGCGTCGCGAGCAGGCCGGCGGCCGCGCCGACCTGCTGCGCGTACATCTGCGCGTCGCCGTCGAGCGCGAGGCTGTCGACGGCCGGCGCCTTCAGCACGACGGAGCGGCTCGGCGCGTCGTACGCGAGCTGGCCCGACACGGTGAACTTGCCGCTGACGGGCCCGCGCAGGAACGGGCTCACGAAGTTCGCGTCGAGCTGCACGGCGACGCGGTTCTGGTCGGGCAGCAGGTTGACGGCCGGATTCGCGAGCGACACGTCGACAACCTGGGCGACCGTCTTCTGGTACGGAAACTTCCGCGCGACGGCCTTCTGCACGTCGCCGCGCGAGAACGTGTAGTGGTCGGGAATGAACGGGAACGTCGACGCGCACGCGGCAAGCGATACGCACACGCCGACGGCGCCGATGGCGGCAGCGAGAAAACGGCGCCGGCCGGGCGCGCGAGGGGCGGTCATGCTGATTTCTCTCCTGGATGCGCCGGCCGCGTCGCGGCCTCGAGGCGCGTGAGCCACGCGAGCGCGTCGTCGCGCGACGCGCCGCACATGTCGGCGGACGGCTGCAGCCCGGAACAGCACGCGGGGCGCTCGGGCCGGCCGAAGATCATGCAGCGCAGGTCGTCGCCGAGCTGCACGCAGCGCACGCCCGCCGGCTTGCCGTCGGACATGCCCGGAATCGGGCTGGAAATCGACGGCGCGATGCAGCACGCGCCGCAGCGCTCGCGGCACGCATGCGGCGGCGGGGCTTCGGCGGGCGCCGGGCGGACAGGCATTTCGACGGACACTCGGCTCTCTCGACGAACACGAAAAACGGTGCGGCAACCGGACGCGGCGTCCGGCAGCCCCACCCCGCATTGTGCCATCGCCGCTGCGACGTTATTACACAATGCAGCCCGACCGCGGGTTCATATACTCGAAAGCATCTAAAAAAAGCGCGAGACCGCCATGCGTTCTGGTTCTGCCGACCCGATGTTCCGTCCCGATTTGCTCACGAAATACGGCGTGAACGGGCCGCGCTATACGTCGTACCCGACCGCGCTGCAGTTCCGCGACGATTTCGATCCGGCCGACTACGTCCGCGCGGCCGGCGACCCCGGCGCGTCGTCGAGCGACCTGTCGCTGTACTTCCACATCCCGTTCTGCAACACCGCGTGCTTCTACTGCGGCTGCAACAAGATCGCGACCAACAACCGCCGCCGCGCGCGCCCGTATCTCGACCAGATCAAGCGCGAAATGGCGCTGCAGGCCGCGCTGTTCGATCCGTCCCGCCCCGTCACGCAACTGCACTGGGGCGGCGGCACGCCGACCTTCCTGTCCGACGACGAAACGGCCGAGCTGATGGCGGCCACGCGCGAGCATTTCGCGCTCGCGCCGGACACCGACGCCGAGTTCTCGATCGAGATCGATCCGCGCACGGTCACGCCGGCGACGCTCGTCCACCTGCGCACGATCGGCTTCAACCGGCTGAGCCTCGGCGTGCAGGATTTCGACCCGCTCGTGCAGCAGGCGATCAACCGCATCCAGCCGCGCGCGATGACGGCGGACCTGCTCGCAGCCGCACGGGCGACGGGCTTCCATTCGGTCAGCGTCGACCTGATCTACGGGCTGCCGCACCAGACGATCGCCGTGTTCGCACGCACGCTGGAGACGATCATCGAGCTCGCGCCCGATCGCCTGTCGGTGTTCGGCTACGCGCACATGCCGCATCTGTTCAAGATGCAGCGGCAGATCGACGATGCGACGCTGCCGCCGCCGGAAACGCGCATCGCGCTGCTCGGCCTCGCAATCGACATGCTGACGTCGGCCGGCTACGTGTACATCGGGATGGACCACTTCGCGCGGCCGTCCGACGAACTCGTGCGCGCGCAGCGCAACGGCACGCTGCAACGCAATTTCCAGGGCTACAGCACGCGCGCGGATGCCGACCTGATCGGCTTCGGCGTGTCGTCGATCGGCAAGGTCGGCGACGTCTACGCGCAGAACGCGAAGGACCTGCCCGCATACGGCGCCGCGCTCGACGCGGGCCGGCTGCCGATCGCGCGCGGCGTGCGGCTCACGCCGGACGACCGGCTGCGCCGCGACGTGATCACGCAACTGATGTGCAACCTCGAACTGCCGTTCTCGCATGTCGAGGCCGCGCACGGCATCCGCTTCGCCGATCATTTCGCGCGCGAGCTGGACGCGCTGCGTCCGTTCGAGCGCGACGGGCTGCTGACGATCGCGCGCGACCGGCTGACGATCCATCCGGCCGGCCGGATGGTCGTGCGCAACATCGCGATGGCGTTCGACGCGTACCTCGGCCAGACGCCGCGGCAGCGCTACTCGCGCACGGTCTAGCGCGCGCTTCGCGCCGGCCACGGGCGGGCGCCGGCCCGGCCGGTTTGATAGAGTGTGAGGCTTACATCCGCTTCGCCTGCCCTCCAAGATGCGCACCACCAAAGCGACCCACGCGGTCGAACGCCTGAAGACCCGCTCCGGCAACCCGCAATTCGCGGCCGTCGCGATGGCGGGCGGCCTGTTCTATCTCGTCGACCGCTCGGGCGGCACCGCCGAGAAGCGCTGCGAGCCGCTGCCGCTCGACGAGTTCGTCAAGTTCGTCGACGAATTTGGCCCTAAAAAACCGCGCAAGGCGAGCAAGCTCGACCTCGCGTTCGAGGCGCAGATCAAGAAGAGCAAAGGGTAAAGGTCTGTTGCAGGCCGCCTGAAGGCTTCGCGGCCGTGCCGTTTGGTACAATCACGAAGTTTCTCTACCCCCGCTGATGGCCGACCAGGCTGCGTGACCACACCATGAATATCGAAAACGCGCGTTTCAACATGATCGAACAGCAGATCCGTCCGTGGGACGTGCTGGATCTGGATGTCCTGGGCCTGCTGTCGATCGTCAAGCGTGAAAACTACGTGCCGGCCCAATACCGCGATCTCGCGTTCGCCGATCTCGAACTCCCGCTGCCGGGCGGCGCGAGCAAGATGCTGTTCCCGCGCGTCGAAGCGCGCGTGCTGCAGGAGCTGGCGGTCAAGAAGCACGAGAACGTGCTCGTGATCGGCGCGGGCTCGGGCTACCTGGCCGCGCTGTTCGCGCATCGCGCACAGCACGTTACGGCCGTCGAGATCGATCCGGCGATCGCGAAGTTCGCGGAAGACAACCTGCGCAACGACGGCGTGACCAATGCCGAAGTCGTGCTCGGCGACGGCTCGCGCGGCTGGGCGGCCAAGGCGCCGTACGACGTGATCTGCGTCGCGGGCGGCCTGCCGGTCGTGCCGCAGGAAATGCTCGAGCAGCTGAAGGTCGGCGGTCGCCTGTCGGCGTTCGTCGGCGGCCGTCCGGTGATGAAGGCGCAGATCATCACACGCATCGACGACAAGCAGTACCGCGTCGCCGACGTGTTCGAAACGTACATCGACCACCTCGTCAACGCGATCGAGCCGTCGCGCTTCAAGTTCTGAGCCGCGGAGCCTCCATGCAGATCCTGACGCCCGCGATGCTCGCGGAATGGCTCGGCGACACGGCGCGCCCCGCGCCCGTCGTGCTCGACGTGCGCGAGCCGTGGGAAATCGCGACCGCGCAGATCGCCGGCAGCGTGTCGATTCCGATGCAGCAGATTCCCGCGCGCAGCGAAGAACTCGACGACGACGCGGAAATCGTCTGCGTGTGCCATCACGGGATGCGCAGCGCGCAGGTCGCGATGTTCCTCGAATCGCGCGGCTTCACGAAGCTGTACAACCTGCAAGGCGGGATCGACGCGTGGTCGCGCGACGTCGATCCGTCCGTGCCGCGCTACTGATCGATCCTTCCGGCGGCGCATCGCGCGCCGCCGCGCCGCCCGGCACGCCGCCGCCGGCCGCACCGATCCGCCGAACGGGCGCGCACCGCGCGCCCGTTTCGCTTTCCTCCCCGGTTTCCCTGCATTTCGACGCCGCGGCACCGCCGTGCACCATTTGCGCCCGTGCGTCTGCACCGCAACGGACCGCGCATGCTGCACGGCGCGTCATCCGCACCGCGCCGATGCCCGCCGATGGTCCGCGCAGGCACGCCGGGCGTGCATCCGCGCGACTGGCACATGCCTTGCGTTACACGATGGCCGGCGCCGCCACGGCGCACGCGCATCCAACACGACAAGGGGATACCGATGAAACGTCGCAGTCTGTTGAAGTTCGGTTCGATGGCCGGCGCGCTCGCGCTGGCGGGCAAGAGCCCGTTCGCGCACGCGGCCGATGCGGGCACCGGCCCGATCAAGGTCGGCATCCTGCATTCGCTGTCGGGCACCATGGCGATCTCGGAGACGTCGCTGAAGGACACCGCGCTGATGACGATCGCCGACATCAACAAGAGCGGCGGCGTGATGGGCCGCAAGCTCGAACCGGTGGTGGTCGACCCGGCGTCGAACTGGCCGCTGTTCGCCGAGAAGGCGCGCCAGCTGCTCACGCAGGACAAGGTCGCCTGCGTGTTCGGCTGCTGGACGTCGGTGTCGCGCAAGTCGGTGCTGCCGGTGTTCGAGGAACTGAACGGGCTGCTCTACTACCCGGTGCAGTATGAAGGCGAGGAAATGTCGCGCAACGTGTTCTACACGGGCGCCGCGCCGAACCAGCAGGCGATTCCGGCAGTCGAGTACCTGATGAGCGCGGAAGGCGGCGGCGCGAAGCGCTTCTTCCTGCTCGGCACCGACTACGTATATCCGCGCACGACCAACAAGATCCTGCGCGCGTTCCTGAAATCGAAGGGCGTGAAGGACGCCGACATTCAGGAGGTCTACACGCCGTTCGGCCACAGCGATTACCAGACCATCGTCGCGAACATCAAGACCTTCGCGCAGGGCGGCAAGACGACCGTGATCTCGACGATCAACGGCGATTCGAACGTACCGTTCTACAAGGAGCTCGGCAACCAGGGGCTCAAGGCGACCGACGTGCCGGTCGTCGCGTTCTCGGTCGGCGAGGAAGAGCTGCGCGGGATCGATACGAAGCCGCTCGTCGGCCATCTCGCCGCGTGGAACTACTTCATGTCGGTGAAGAATCCGACCAACACGAAGTTCAAGGACCAGTTCGCCGCGTGGGTAAAGGCGAACAACCTGCCGGGCGGCGCGAAGCGCGTGACCAACGATCCGATGGAAGCCACCTACGTCGGGATCCATATGTGGAAGCAGGCCGTCGAGAAAGCGAAGAGCACCGACGTCGACAAGGTGCGCGTCGCGATGATCGGCCAGACGGTGGCCGCCCCGTCGGGCTTCACGCTCTCGATGGACGGCAACCACCACCTGCACAAGCCGGTGATGATCGGCGAGATCCGCGGCGACGGACAGTTCAACGTCGTGTGGAAGACGAAGACGGCCGTGCGCGCGCAGCCGTGGAGCCCGTACATCGCGGGCAACCAGGGCAAGCCGGACGTCGTGAGCTCGATCCCGGCGTTCCTGCGCCGGCAGCGCGCGGCGCTGGCGTGATGCCGAGCGGCGCGTCGCGCTTCGTGTGCGACGTGCCGCTCGCTTGCCCGCCCGCTGCCGATGCGCCGGCCGCGCTTGCCGTGACCCATCGCCGGCGCCACGCCGCACCGCTCCCCTTCCCCACGTCCGACAGGATTCCCCGATGCCTACACGCTTTCGCCGAGCCGCCCGCGCGATCGCGGCATGCGCCGCCCTCGCGGGCCTGCTGCCGCACGCCGCGTTCGCGCTGACCGCGGCCGACACCGCCGCGCTCGCCGGCGACGACTTCGACGCGAAGACGGCGGCGATCGAACGGCTCGCCGCCGACACCGACCCGCGCGCCGTTGCGGTGCTCAACGCGCTGTCGAGCGGCGATGCGCTCGCGACCGGCGACGGCCGGCTGCTGATCCAGTCCGGCGACACCGCGCACGACGCGCTCACGCAGGCCGCGACGCCGGCCGGCGACGCGCAGCCGGTGATGCTGAACAACCTGCTGCGCACGAAGATCGCCGGCGCGCTGTCGGGCCTCGCGCTCGCGTCGCCCGACGTGGCCGCGCGCCGCGACGCGATCGACGCGCTGCTGAAGTCGCCCGACCCGGCGCTCAAGCCGATGATCGACCGCGCCCGTGCAAAGGAAACCGATCCGGCATTGAAACGTCGCCTCGATGCGCTGTGGGCGATCGCCGCGCTGCACGATGCCGATCCGGCGAAACGCCTCGAAGCCGTGCAGGTGGTGGCCGCGCGCAGCGATCTCGACATGATCGAACAACTGCGCCCGCTCGTCGCGAAGAACGCCGACGGCAGCTACGCGGAACCCGACGCGCGCGTGCGCGACGCCGCGCAACACGGGCTCGATACGTTGCACGCGCTGCAGCGCCGCGGCGAAATCGTCGGCACGGTGTTCGCCGGCCTGTCGCTCGGCAGCGTGCTGCTGCTCGCCGCGCTCGGCCTCGCGATCACGTACGGGCTGATCGGCGTGATCAACATGGCGCACGGCGAATTCCTGATGATCGGTGCGTACGCAACCTATGTCGTGCAGACGCTGATCCAGCGCTACGCGCCCGGCGCATTCGACTGGTATCCGCTCGTCGCCGTGCCGGTGTCGTTCGCGGTGGCCGCGCTGGTCGGCATCGTGCTCGAACGGCTCGTACTGCGGCATCTGTACGGCCGCCCGCTCGAAACGCTGCTCGCGACCTTCGGCGTGAGCCTGATCCTGATCCAGGCGACGCGCATGCTGTTCGGCGCGCAGAACGTGCAGGTCGTGAACCCGTCGTGGATGAGCGGCGGCGTGACCGTGATGCAGAACCTGATCCTGCCGTACAACCGGCTCGCGATCCTCGCGTTCGCGCTCGCGGTGGTGTTCGTCGCGTGGGCCGTGCTGACGAAGACGCGGCTCGGCCTGTTCGTGCGCGCGGTCACGCAGAACCGCCGGATGGCCGCCTGCGTCGGCGTGAAGACCGCCCGCGTCGACGCGTATGCGTTCGCATTCGGCGCGGGGATCGCGGGCCTCGGCGGCTGCGCGCTGTCGCAGATCGGCAACGTGGGTCCCGACCTCGGCCAGAACTACATCATCGATTCGTTCATGGCCGTCGTGCTCGGCGGCGTCGGGCAGATCGCCGGCACCGTGCTCGGCGGCTTCGGGCTCGGCCTCGCGAGCAAGGCGATCGAACCGTTCTGGGGCGCCGTGCTCGCGAAGATCGCGGTGCTCGTGATGATCGTGCTGTTCATCCAGAAACGCCCGCAGGGCATGTTCGCGCCGAAGGGCCGCAGCGCGGAGGCTTGACGTGACTTCATACACCGATTCGATGTCGAACCCGGTCGCCGACGCGGCGAGGCCCGCCGGCGGCGCGCGCGCGGCGGACGGCTTCGCGCTCGGCCTGCCGCCCCGCCCCGCGCTGCTGTCGCGCCGCGCGTGGCTCGCGCTCGTCGCGCTGTGCGTGGCGATCGGCGTCGGCGTGCCGCTCGCCGCGCTCGTCGCGCCGGAAGCCAGCGCGTTCCATCTGTCCGCCTACACGATGACGCTCGCCGGCAAGCTGATGTGCTACGCGATCGCCGCGCTCGCGCTCGATCTCGTGTGGGGCTACTGCGGGATCCTGAGCCTCGGCCACGGCTTGTTCTTCGCGCTCGGCGGCTATGCGATCGGCATGTACTTGATGCGCGAGATCGGCCGCGACGGCAAGTACGGCAGCGACCTGCCCGACTTCATGGTGTTTCTCGACTGGCACCAGTTGCCGTGGTACTGGAGCGGCACGCAGCATCTCGCATGGGCGCTCGCGCTCGTCGTGCTCGTGCCGGCCGTGCTCGCGTGGGTGTTCGGCTTCTTCACGTTCCGCTCGCGCGTGAAGGGCGTGTACCTGTCGATCATCACGCAGGCCATGACGTTCGCCGCGATGCTGCTGTTCTATCGCAACGAGACGGGCTTCGGCGGCAACAACGGCTTCACCGATTTCAAGCGCATCGCCGGTTTCGCGATCACGTCGCCGGGCACGCGCACGGTGCTGTTGCTGCTGACCTTCGCGACGCTCGTGCTCGCGTTCGTCGCCGCGCGCGCGATCGTCACGAGCAAGCTCGGGCGCGTGGTGACCGCGGTGCGCGACGGCGAGACGCGGCTGATGTTCCTCGGCTACAGCCCGCTCGCGTACAAGCTGTTCGTGTGGACCGTGTCGGCCGTGCTGTGCGGCATCGCCGGCGCGCTGTACGTGCCGCAGGTCGGCATCATCAATCCCGGCGAGATGTCGCCCGGCAATTCGATCGAAATGGCGATCTGGGTCGCGGTGGGCGGGCGCGGCACGCTGATCGGGCCGATCGTCGGCGCGTTCGCGGTGAACGGCGCGAAGAGTTTCTTCACCGCGTATTTCGCCGAATACTGGCTGTTCTTCCTCGGCCTGATTTTCGTGCTCGTGCCGCTCTTGCTGCCGCGCGGAATCATGGGCCTCGTCGAAACCGTGCTCGCGAAGGGGAAACGCGCATGAACGGAACGGCTCTCTATCAGTTCACGCCACCGCCGCCCGAAGACGAGCTGCTCGCCGTCAGCGGCAGTGCGTCGATGGGGCGCGTCGTGCCGGCCGGCATCGACACGTCGCACGGGACGATCCTCTATCTCGAGGATATCGAGGTGAGCTTCGACGGCTTTCGCGCGCTGAAGAAGCTGTCGCTCGCGATCGACGCGGGCGAGCTGCGCTGCGTGATCGGCCCGAACGGCGCGGGCAAGACGACGATGATGGACGTCATCACCGGCAAGACGCGGCCCGATGCGGGCAAGGTGTTTCTCGGCCAGACCATCGATCTCGCGCGGATGAACGAACCCGAGATCGCGCGTGCGGGCATCGGCCGCAAGTTCCAGAAGCCGACCGTGTTCGAACAGCATCCGGTGTGGGAAAACCTCGAGCTCGCGATGCAGACCGACAAGGGCTGGCTCGCGTCGCTGCGCGCGCGGCTCGACCGCACCGCGCAGGCGAAGATCGAGGAGACGCTCGCGCTGATCGGCCTCGAAAGCCACGCGTATCGCGCGGCCGGCGAGCTGTCGCACGGGCAGAAGCAGCGGCTCGAAATCGGCATGCTGCTGATGCAGCGTCCCGCGCTGCTGCTGCTCGACGAGCCGGCGGCCGGGATGACCGACCACGAGACGATGGAACTCGCCGAGCTGCTGAACACGCTGCGCGGCACCTGCTCGATGATGGTCGTCGAGCACGACATGGAGTTCGTCGCGGCGCTCGCGGGCGACACGGGACGCGTGACGGTGATGGCCGAAGGCGCGGTGCTCGCGCACGGCACGCTCGACCAGGTCAAGCGCGACGAAGCGGTGATCGAGTCTTACCTCGGACGATGATGCGATGCTGAAAATCGAAGCGCTGAACCAGTACTACGGCGGCAGCCATATCCTGCGCAACGTGAACCTCGCGGCCGACGACGGCAAGCTGACCGTGCTGCTCGGCCGCAACGGCGTCGGCAAGAGCACGCTGCTGCGCTGCCTGATGGGGGTCGTCGCCGCGAAAAGCGGCAGCGTGTCGTGGCGCGGCACCGCGCTCGGCGCACTGCCGCCGTATGCGCGCGTCGCGGCCGGACTCGCGTACGTACCGCAGGGCCGCGACATCTTTCCGCGGCTCACCGTCGAGGAGAACCTGCTCGTCGGCGCGGCGAGCCGCAAGGCGCCGTCGAAGGTACCGGACCGCATCTACGACCTGTTCCCGGTGCTGAAGGACATGCGCGCGCGGCGCGGCGGCGACCTGTCGGGCGGCCAGCAGCAACAGCTCGCGATCGGCCGCGCGCTGATGAGCGAGCCGCAATTGCTGATCCTCGACGAGCCGACCGAAGGCATCCAGCCGTCGATCATCCAGGACATCGGCCGCACGCTGCGCCAGCTCGTCGACGAATCGAAGATGACCGTGCTGCTCGTCGAACAGTATTACGATTTCGCGCGATCGATCGCCGATCGCTACTGGGTGATGAGCCGCGGCGAGATCGTCGCGGGTGGTGACGCGCACGACATGGAGACGAACGGCGTGCGCGAGTTGATCGCGGTGTGACGGGCGGCACGGCAGTAGGCACCGCGGTAGGCACCGCGGGGGACATGTACGGCCGGCTCGCGGGGCGCACGCACGCGGCGCTTCCTGCGAACGCGGCATCTGCATTATTGTTCCGGTAGCATCCACGTTCTTCGCACCCGCTTCCTCGTTTCCCGTTCGCCGCCGATGTCTGCCCCCGATTCGCATGCCTCGCTGTCCCGCCCCGCCGTCGCCAAGTCGTGGCGCGGCCGCCTCGAACTCGGCTTCGAGCGGCACGGTGCGCGCACGACGCTCGCGCACCGGCTGCACGACGGCCCGCTGCGCGTGCAGCGGCCGCTGTATCCGGAAGGCGACGCGATCTGCCACGCCGTGATCGTCCATCCGCCGGGCGGCGTCGCGGGCGGCGACCGGCTCGACATCGACATCGCGCTCGGCGACGGCACGCACGCGGTGCTGACGACGCCCGGCGCGACCAAGTGGTACAAGTCGAACGGCCTCGACGCGACGCAGCGCATCGGCATCGCGGTCGGTGCGCACGCGAAGCTCGACTGGCTGCCGCAGAACAACCTGTTCTTCGACGCGGCGCACGCGGCGCTCGACTTCACGGTGACGCTCGGCGCAGGCGCGAGCGCGATCGGCTGGGACGCGACGCAGCTCGGCCGGCAGGCGGCCGGCGAAACGTGGTCGGCGGGACGCATCGCGTCGACGTCCGCGCTCGTCGATGCCGACGGCCGGCCGCTGTGGACCGAGCGCGCGCTGCTCGACGCGCGCGATCCGCTGCGCGGCGCGCTGCAGGGCCTCGCCGGCTTTCCCGCGTACGGCACGCTGTGGGCGGCCGGCGCCGCGTGCGACGCCGCGCTCGCCGAATCGCTCGCCGCGCGCATGCCGTTCGACGACACGCTGCGCGCGGGCGCCACCTGCGTGACGCCCGGCGTCGTGCTCGTCCGGGCGCTGGCGACGTCGATGGAAGCGCTGCAGCGCCACTTCACCGACTGCTGGCTGCAGTTGCGACCGATCGTGCACGGCGTCGACGCGCGGCCACTGCGCCTCTGGCAAACCTGAGCGCGCATCGCGCACCGTTTCGGCGCAACGCCGCCCCGCGCGGCGCACCCTCTACATGCATCACGCACCATGAATGCGCACGGCGGCACGCCGGATGCACATGGCACGCACCTTGCTGCTTACATAAGCGATACACGACGCACGCCGAACAGCGCGGTGCTACGATGATCCGCCCCCTGCCCGGTTGCGTGCGCACCGATAAAAATTACGTTTTCCTGAACGCCTGCCTTCATGAAACTGACTCCCCGCGAAAAGGACAAGCTGCTGATCTTCACGGCGGCGTTGCTTGCCGAACGCCGCCGCGCGCGCGGCCTGAAGCTCAACTATCCGGAGGCGGTGGCCTTCATCACCGCGGCGCTGATGGAAGCCGCGCGCGACGGCAAGACCGTGGCCGAGGTCATGCATTACGGCACGACGCTGCTCACGCGCGACGACGTGATGGACGGCGTGCCGGAAATGATTCCCGACATCCAGGTCGAGGCGACCTTCCCCGACGGCACGAAGCTCGTGACCGTCCACCACCCGATTCCGTGAGGCCCCCCGCATGATCCCCGGCGAAATCCTCACCGACGACGGCGAACACGAACTGAACGCGGGCCGCGCGACGCTGTCGCTCGTCGTCGCGAACACCGGCGATCGCCCGGTGCAGGTCGGCTCGCACTACCACTTCTTCGAAGTCAACGACGCGCTGTCGTTCGACCGCGCGGCCGCACGCGGCTTCCGGCTCAACATCGCGGCCGGCACGGCCGTGCGCTTCGAGCCGGGCCAGACGCGCACCGTCGAGCTCGTCGCCCTCGCGGGCGAGCGCGCCGTCTACGGTTTTCAGGGCAAGGTGATGGGGCCGCTGTAAGCCGCGCCCCGCTCTTCAGGAACAGCACATGACACTACGCTTGAGCCGCCGCGCGTACGCGGAAATGTTCGGGCCGACGACGGGCGACCGCGTGCGGCTCGCCGATACCGAACTGCTGATCGAGATCGAACGCGACTTCACGACCTATGGCGAGGAAGTGAAGTTCGGCGGCGGAAAAGTGATCCGCGACGGGATGGGCCAGTCGCAGCGCGTCGCCGCCGACGTACCCGATACCGTCATCACGAACGCGGTGATCCTCGATCACTGGGGTATCGTGAAGGCCGACATCGCGATCAAGCACGGCCGCATCGCCGCGATCGGCAAGGCCGGCAACCCCGACATCCAGCCGGGCGTGACGATCGCGATCGGCGCGGCCACCGAAGTGATCGCCGGCGAAGGGCTGATCGTGACGGCGGGCGGCATCGACACGCACATCCACTTCATCAGCCCGCAGCAGATCGACGAGGCGCTCGCGTCCGGCGTCACGACGATGCTCGGCGGCGGCACGGGGCCGGCCACCGGCACCAACGCGACCACCTGCACGCCGGGCCCGTGGCACATGGAGCGGATGCTGCAGGCGGCCGACGGCTGGCCGATCAACCTCGGCTTCCTCGGCAAGGGCAACGCGAGCCTGCCGCAGCCGCTCGTCGAGCAGATCGCGGCCGGCGCGATCGGCCTGAAGCTGCACGAGGACTGGGGCACGACGCCCGCCGCGATCGACAATTGCCTGTCGGTCGCCGACGACACCGACACGCAGGTCGCGATCCACACAGACACGCTGAACGAGGCCGGCTTCGTCGAATCGACGGTCGCCGCGTTCAAGGGCCGCACGATCCACACGTACCACACCGAAGGCGCGGGCGGCGGCCATGCGCCCGACATCCTGAAGGTGTGCGGCGAGATGAACGTGCTGCCGTCGTCAACCAATCCGACGCGTCCGTACACGATCAACACGCTCGACGAGCATCTCGACATGCTGATGGTGTGCCATCACCTCGATCCGTCGATCGCCGAGGATCTCGCGTTCGCCGAATCGCGCATTCGCCGCGAGACGATCGCGGCCGAGGACATCCTGCACGATCTCGGTGCGCTGTCGATGCTGTCGTCCGATTCGCAGGCGATGGGCCGCGTCGGCGAAGTGATCATCCGCACGTGGCAGACCGCGCACAAGATGAAGGTGCAACGCGGCGCGCTGCCGGAAGACAACGCGCGCAACGACAACTTTCGCGCGAAGCGCTACGTCGCGAAGTACACGATCAACCCGGCGCTCACGCACGGCATCGCGCACGAAGTCGGCTCGATCGAGCCCGGCAAGTGGGCCGACCTCGTGCTGTGGGAGCCCGCGTTCTTCGGGATCAAGCCGTCGATGATCCTCAAGGGCGGGATGATCGCCGTCGCGCAGATGGGCGACCCGAACGCGTCGATCCCGACGCCGCAGCCGGTTCACTATCGCGAGATGTTCGCGACGCGCGGCGGCGCGCTCGCGCGCACGTCGCTGACCTTCGTGTCGCAGCTGGCGGCCGATGCGGGCATCGCGGAGCGTTACGGCCTCGCGAAGCGGATCGTGCCGGTACGCAACTGCCGCAACGTGACGAAGGCCGACATGATCCACAACGCATGGCGTCCGTCGATCAGCGTCGATCCGGAAACCTACGACGTGATCGCCGACGGCCAGTTGCTCACCTGCGAACCGGCAACGGTGCTGCCGATGGCGCAGCGCTATTTCCTGTTCTGATCCGGAATCCTCGGTTTCATGCGCACCCTCGACAAACGCATTGCCCCGAACGTGAAACTCGCCGCGTCGCTCGTCGCGCGCGCGCCGACGCTCACGCTCGCCTATGACGCCCGCTGCAAGAGCCGCCTCGCGGCGACGCTCGACACCGGCGAGGACGTCGCGGTCCTGCTGCCGCGCGGCACCGTGCTGCGCGACGGCGACGTGCTCGTCGCCGACGACGGCGCGCTCGTGCGTATCGCCGCTGCACCCGAAACCGTGCTGCTCGTGCGCGCGGCCGACCCGCTCACGCTGATGCGCGCCGCCTACCATCTCGGCAACCGCCACACGCCGGTCGAGATCGGCGACGGCTACCTGAAGCTCGAGGCCGATCCCGTGCTCGCGGACATGCTGCGCCGGCTCGGCACGCAGGTCGAAGAGGCACGCGCGCCGTTCCAGCCGGAAGCCGGCGCGTACGGCGGCGGTCACAAGCACGGGCACGACGCGACGTTCGCCGAGGATTACGCGCTCGCGCAGCAGGTGTTCGGCGAGCACCACGGGCACTCGCACTCGCATTCGCATTCGCACGATCACGATCATCAGCATGGTCCCGGCTGCACGCACGGCCACCACGGTCATGACCACCACTGAACTCGTCGCGCTGCTGCACCTCGCGTCGCCCGCCTTGCCGATCGGCGCGTATAGCTACTCGCAGGGCCTCGAAGCCGCGCTCGACGCGAACCTGATCCGCGACGCCGATTCCGCGCGCGACTGGATCGCCAGCGGCCTGACCGACGTGCTCGCGCACGGCGAGTTGCCGTTCCTCGCGCACCAGCTCGCCCGCTGGCAGACGCACGACATTCGCGCACTCGGTGCCGAAAACGCGTGGTTCGTCGCGAGCCGCGAATCGGCCGAACTGCGCCGCGAAACCGAACAGATGGGCTGGTCGCTCGCGCAGCTGTGCGCGTCGCTCGACTGGGGCGACGCAGCACGCCGCGCGACGCTCGCATCGCTGTCGCCGATCGCGCTGCCGACCGCGTTCGCGTACGCGGCTGCCGCACACGACGCCAGCGCCGACGCGACGCTCGCCGCGTACGCATTCGGCTGGGTCGAGAACCAGACGTCCGCCGCGCTGAAGGCCGTGCCGCTCGGCCAGCTCGCCGGGCAACGCATCATCGTCGCGCTGCGCGGCGCGATCGACGCAGCCGTGCGCCGCGCGCTCGCGACGCCGCCCGACGCCGTCAACACGTTCGCGCCGCAGCTCGGCATCCTGTCCGCGCGGCACGAAACCCAGTACTCGCGGTTGTTCCGCTCCTGAATCTGATCCACACCATGAACGCACCCGCTCCCTCCTCCGCTCGCCGCACGAAGAAACTGCCGCCGCTGCGCGTCGGCATCGGCGGCCCCGTCGGCTCCGGCAAGACCACGCTGCTCGAAATGCTGTGCAAGGCGATGCGCGACCGGTACGACCTCGTCGCGATCACGAACGACATCTATACGAAGGAAGACCAGCGGCTGCTGACGGTCGCGGGCGCGCTGCCCGAGGAACGCATCATGGGCGTCGAGACGGGCGGCTGCCCGCACACGGCGATCCGCGAGGATGCGTCGATCAACCTCGAGGCCGTCGACCGGATGCTCGCGCGCTTTCCGGATGCCGACATCGTCTTCATCGAGTCGGGCGGCGACAATCTCGCGGCGACCTTCAGCCCCGAGCTGTCGGACCTGACGATCTACGTGATCGACGTGGCCGGCGGCGAGAAGATTCCGCGCAAGGGCGGCCCCGGCATCACGAAGTCCGACCTGCTCGTGATCAACAAGACCGACCTCGCGCCGCTGGTCGGCGCGAACCTCGACGTGATGGCGTCCGACACGCAAAAAATGCGCGGCGAGCGGCCTTACGTGATGACGAACCTGAAGGCGCTCGACGGCGTCTCCGACGTGATCGCGTTCATCGAGAAGAAGGGCTTGCTGACGGTGTGAGCGGCACGGCGGCGACCAGCGACGCCGCCACGCACGCGGGGCGGCGTCGCGCCGCCCGCCGTCTAAGCGTCGTCGTCGGAAGCGCCCGGCAGCCCACGCGCACCGGCTTCGCCGGCCGGCAGCAGCGCGGCGAGCACGTCGACCGTGCGCGCGGTCGCGCCGCGGTGACGAGACGCGAAGGCCGCGCCGGCCGCGCCCATCGCGATGCGCCGCGCCTTGTCGGCGAACAGCGCGTCGAGCACGTGCGCGAGATCGAGCGGATCCGCGACCTGCATCGCCGCACCGGCCGCGACCGCATCGGCGGTCGCCTGCGTGAAGTTGAACACGTGCGACCCGATCAGCACCGGCACGCCGACCGCGCACGCTTCGATCAGGTTCTGCCCGCCGAGCGGCAGCAGGCTGCCGCCGATGAACGCGATATCGGCCGCCGCGTAGTACGCGCCGAGCTCGCCCATCGAATCGCCGAGCAGCACCGTCACGTCGGCCGGCAGCGGTTCGGCGGCCGGCCGGCCGGCCGCGAGCGCGGCCGCATCGGCTGCCCAGGCGGAGCGCCGCACACACTTGAGCCCGCTGCGCACGACGAGCGCCTCGACTTCGGCGAAGCGCTGCGGATGACGCGGCACGAGCACCAGCAGCGCACCGGGCGTGCGCATTTCCGCGAACGCCTGCAGCACCAGCGCTTCCTCGTTCTCGCGCGTGCTGGCGGCGACCCACACCGGCCGCGCGCCGATTGCGTCGCGCCACGCATGGCCGCGTGCCGCGAGTTCCGGCGGCGTCGTCATGTCGAACTTCAGGTTGCCGAGCACGGTCACGTTGCGCGCGCCGAGCGACGTCAGCCGTTCCGCATCGGCCGGGCTCTGCGCGAGCACGCGCGAGAAGCCGCCGAACACGTCGCGCGTCGCCGCGCCGAACTTCGCCGCGCGCCGGAACGAACGCGCGGACATCCGCGCATTGGTCAGCACGAGCGGCACGTCCGCGCGGCGGCACTCGTCGATCAGCGTCGGCCACACCTCGGTTTCCATCACGAGACCGAGCGTCGGCCGCCATGCGTGCAGGAAGCGCCGCACCGCGCCCGGCATGTCGTACGGCAGGTAGCAGCGCAGCACGCGATCGCCGAAGATCTGTTCGCCCGTCGCGCGCCCGCTCGGCGTCATGTGCGTGAGCAGGATGCGCGCGTCGGGACGCGCGTGCATCAACGCGTCGATCAGCGGCTGCGCGGCGCGCGTCTCGCCGACCGACACCGCATGCACCCAGATCAGCGGCGCGCGATCGTCCGGCGAGCGGCCTGCGACGTGGCCGAAGCGCTCGCCGATATGCTCGCGATAGCCGCGCTCCTTGCGCGAACGCACATAGAGCCGGATGACGGCGGCCGGCGCGACGAGCCACCACAGCGCGCGATAGATCGCCCTCAGCATGCGGCCGCCCGGATGTTGCGTCGAAGCAGGTGCGCGCTCAAACCAGCGCCCTGCCCGTCAGGCGTTCGAGAATGCCGAGCGGCGCGCACTCGCGGCGCACCATCGCATCGACCGGCAGGAAGAAGGTCTGCTCGAGCATGAACTGGCCGGACATCACAGCGTGCGAAGTCTGATCGGAGAAACATATCCACACGCTGCCCGGCGGAAACGGCATCGTCTGTTGCGGGCAAGTTTTCTGGTAGTCGAGATCGGCCTTCATCCCGTCGTGCAGGTTCAGCATCAGGTGGTCGTATGCGCTGCGCGGCGATTTCGTCACGTGCAGCAGGTTCAGCAGCCACGCCGAGCCCGGCAACTGCGGCCGGATCTTCGGCAGAAAGCGCTTCGCGACGTCCTCGAACGGCTCGCCGACACGCCACACGCGCGGCGCGCCGGCCGGGTTCACGTTCGTGAACACGCGCAGGATCCGCTCGCCGTAGTTCGGCCGCGATGGAAAAGCGTCGACGTGCAGGCGGCTGTCGTCCTTGCGCCACGACGTCTGGCGCGTTTCGACCTGCATCAGCCGCAAGCTTGTCGGCGCGACGCGCAGCTTGCCGCGGTATTCGGGAAAGAGGCCGTCGACGAGCGTGCCGGCCTGCTGCTGGAAGCGCGCGACGAGCGCGCGCACAGCGGATTGCGTGACGCTGTCGCCGAGCACGCCGGCGAGCGCGCCGCCGTTCGGCGCGAGGCTGATGTTCTTGCGTTTCGGATCGGCGAGCGCCGGATCGAGCAGCGCTTCCTCGCCGCCTTCGATCGCGAAGCGCAGGTGCGGGAAATACAGCACCTTGCCTTCCTCGACCGCGGCGAGCAACTGCTCGCGCGGCGCCGACAGGTTGTGTCCGCTCCAGTCGGCGGACGGGACTTCGATGATCTGGGATTCGCTCATGATCGGTTCGCGTGTGGACAGCGTTACAGGAGACCGAAGCCCGCGAGCGCCGACTTCACCTGCGCGATCGACGGGGGCTGCCCCGCCGTGCCGAGATTGACGACGTTCGGCGACCAGTAGCCGCCGGTCCGCCAGGCCGTCGCGAAATTGTACAGTTCGACCGTCGGACGCTTCAGCGCGGCCGCGATGTGAACCAGACCTGTATCAACCCCGATCGTCGCGGCCGCGCCGTCGATCAGACCGACCACGGCCGGCAGCGACAGCTTCGGCGGCACGATCGCCGCCGCGCCGAATTCCTTCGCGAGCCGCTCGCTGGTCGCGCGTTCCGCGTCGTTGCCCCACGGCAGCACGAGCGACGCGCCGCGCCGCACGAGCGCCTGGCCGAGCTCGATCCATGCGGCGTCCGGCCACTGCTTGTCGGCGCGCGACGTCGCGTGGACGAACACGACGTACGGCACCGGCAGGTTCAGGCCGAGCGCGGCCACCGCGAGCGCCGCCGCCCGCGTGTCGAGGCCGAACTCGACCGGATCGGCCGGGGTCGGCGCCGGGTCGTCCAGCGCGGCCGCGACGAGCTGCCGCGAGCGCTCGACCACGTGCGTGCGCGGCGCGATCGGCACGCGCTTGCGGTAGAAGAAGCGCACCGGCCATTCGTA
Organism: Burkholderia sp. AU17457; assembly: GCF_002223255.1. Lineage (NCBI taxonomy): Bacteria > Pseudomonadati > Pseudomonadota > Betaproteobacteria > Burkholderiales > Burkholderiaceae > Burkholderia > Burkholderia sp. AU17457. The sequence goes on along the minus strand of NZ_NKFB01000003.1, from coordinate 372,361 downwards.
GCCGGCGCCGTCGGTCCGGTTGCCGAGCCCGACGAGCGGGCCGCGCGCCCAGCTCGCGACCCACGCCGTCTTGATGAGGCCCTGGCAGTCGATCACGAGGTCGTACTGCTCGGCCGCGAGGCGCCGACGGAACGCGCGGATCTCGCGCCACGTCGCGCCCGAGAACGGCTTCTTGCGCCAGCGGCGCAGCGAGAACGGCAGCACGTTGCGCACGCCGTCGACGAGCCGCACGAGGTCGACGAAGCTTTCCTCGACGAGCCAGTCGATCTGCGCATCGGGGTGACGGCGCCGGATATCGGCGATCACCGGCATGTTGTGCACGACGTCGCCCAGCGACGACACGCGCACGATCAGGATCTTTTGCACGCTGAAAAAACGCCGGCTGACAGCCGGCGACAGACATAAAGGGGGGATTTTATCCCGGCCGGACGACCGGACAGACAAAAAGCGGCCGCGCGCCCGTGGCACGCGCCGCTTTTCGAGATAAACACGGCCGACGAACCGGCCGTCGTACGGGCGGCCCGCCGGCCGCCGGCGCTCAGAACGGCAGCTTGACGTCCGGCTTCGCGGCCGTCAGCACGCGGCGGAAGTCTTCCTGGATGCGCTTGAGCCCTTCCTGCGTCTCGGCTTCGAAGCGCATCACGACGACCGGCGTCGTGTTCGACGAACGCGCGAGGCCGAAGCCGTCCGGGTACTCGACACGCAGGCCGTCGATCGTCACGACTTCGTCGGCGCCGTCGAACTTCGCCTCTTTCTGCAGTTGCTCGATCAGGCGGAAATTCTCGCCTTCGTCGAGCCAGAGCTGCAGTTCGGGCGTGCTCATCGCGTCCGGCAGGCTGTTGAGCAGCGCGCTCGGATCGGCCGTCTTCGCGAGGATTTCCAGCAGGCGCGCGCCGGTGTACAGGCCGTCGTCGAAGCCGTACCAGCGATCCTTGAAGAATACGTGGCCGCTCATTTCGCCGGCGAGCGGCGCACCCGTCTCGCGCAGCTTCGCCTTCACGAGCGAGTGGCCCGTCTTCCACATCAACGGCTCGCCGCCCTTCGACTTCACCCACTGCGCGAGGTGGCGCGTGCATTTCACGTCGTAGATGATCTGGGCGCCCGGGTTGCGCGACAGCACTTCTTCCGCGAACAGCATCAGCTGGCGGTCCGGATAGATGATCTGGCCGTCTTTCGTAACGACGCCCAGGCGATCGCCGTCGCCGTCGAACGCGAAGCCGAGCTCCGCATCGGTGTCCTTCAGCGCCTGGATCACGTCCTGCAGGTTTTCCGGGTGGGCGGGATCGGGGTGGTGATTCGGGAACGTGCCGTCGATGTCGGTGAAGCGCTCGACGAGTTCGCAGCCGAGCGCCTTGAACAGGCGCGTCGCGAGCGGGCCGGCCACGCCGTTGCCGGCGTCGACGACGAGCTTCAGCGGCCGCGCGAGCTTCACGTCGCCGACGATACGCGCGATGTACTGATCGGCAACGTCGATTGCTTCATACGTGCCGCTGCCCGTCTCGAACCGCTCGTCGACGATGCGGCGATACAGCGCCTGGATCTGCTCGCCGTAGATCGCCGCGCCGCGCAGCACCATCTTGAAGCCGTTGTAGTCGGGCGGGTTGTGGCTGCCCGTGACGACGATGCACGAATCGACGCGGCGCTCGCCGCCCTTCAGCGCCAGCGGCACGTTCGCCGCGAAATAGCCGACCGGCGTCGGCACCATGCCGACGTCGACGACGTCGACACCGGCCGCACGCAGGCCGTCTGCCAGCGCGCCGACGAGTTCCGGCCCGGACAGGCGGCCGTCGCGCGCGACGACGACCGCATCGCCGCCCTGCGCACGCACTTCGCTGCCGAATGCGCGGCCGATCCCGCGCGCCGTGTCGACGTCGAGCGTCTTGCCGACCACGCCACGGATGTCATATGCCTTGAAGATGGATTGGGAGATCATCGATTCTCTTCTCTCTCAGTTGCGTGCATGGAAAATTGTCTGGCTTGGCTGGCCGCCTCTCGCCGGTGCCGCGCATGATACATGCGGCCCCGCAAAACAAGGAACGGAACGGCTGGAGCGGTCGCGATCCCACTTATAATCGCGGGTTTCGATGACGCGCATACCGCCCATTTTAATGCCTAGCCGTCCCGCCGCCGCCCACCCGCCGCTTCCGGCCGCCCCCCGCGCGCGCCACCGCTGCCGCGCATGCTGAAGCGCTTCGGCAACCCGGACGTCGCGAAGGCCGTCGCGAACCTCGTCTGGCTGGGGCTCGAACGGCTCACGCAAATCGGCGTCGCGATCGCGATCAGCGGCCTGCTGGCCCGTTATTTCGGGCCAGATGTGTTCGGCAAATGGCAGTATGCGAATACGCTTCTCCTGGTACTGGCGCCGCTCACCTGGGTGTGCGGCGCGGAAATCCTCGTCCCGACCATCGTCCAGCGCCCGCCCGCCCAGCTCGGCGCGGTGCTCGGCAGCGCGTTCGTGCTGCGCATCGCCGTGTCGGTCGCCGCGCTCGCCGCGACCTGGATCGCGATCGCCGCGGGCGCGTTCGACCCGCTGGTCGGCGCGATGCTCGCGGGCCTCGCGGTCACGATGGTGTTTCGCGAACCGTTCGTCGGCGCGATCAACGCGTGGCTGCAGAGCATGACCTACAGCAAGCCGCAGCTCGTCACCAGCATGGTCACCGCGCTCGCGAAGGCGCTGCTCGTGTGGCTCTTGGTGCGCGCGGCCGCCGGCCCCGCCCGCTTCGCGTGGCTGTGGGCGCTGGAAGCCGCCGCGATCGGCCTCGCGCTGCTGCTGTACTACCGCCATCGTAACGGCGGTGCGCTCGGCTGGACGTTCGACACACCGCTGTTCCGGCACTTTGCAACGGCCGGCACCGTGTTCTGGCTCGGCCTCATCTGCATGTACCTGTTCCTGAAACTCGACCGCCTGATGCTCGAGCGCCACGTGTCGTTCGCCGATCTCGGCCGCTATTCGGCCGCGCAGCAGCTCAACGAGAACTGGATCACGCTCGCGCTGATGCTCGCGCAGACCATCGCGCCCGCGTTCGTGTACCGCGTGCAGGACGTCGCGCGGCTGCGCCGCAACATCGTCCGGCTGATCGCGATGACGGCCGGCCTGATGATGGCCGGCGCGCTCGTGCTCGACGCGGCCGCCCCGCTGATCGTCGGCAAGGTGTTCGGCCGCGGCTACGAGGCGTCCGTCGACATCTTCCGCTGGGCCGTCTGGCTGTCCGTGCCGGCCGGCATCGAGGCGATAGGCAATCTTATCGTTCTCAAATATCAAGCAAAATTCGTGTTGCTCACGAAATGGCTGCTCGCGCTGGCGATCGCCGCGCTCGTCAACCTGTTCGCGATCCCGCGGCTCGGCCTGTACGGCGCGCTCGTCGGGCTGGCGGCCGGCTACCTGGCTGCTGCCGCCGTCAACTTTTATTACATCCGTTTCAAGCTGCGAACATGACGTCCCCTGATTGCCCGCTCCCGCTCGACGACGTGGCCGTGCTGATGCCGGCCTACAACGGGCACGACGACGTCGCCCGCACCCTCGCGTCGTTTCGCGAGGATGCGCGCGTGCACGTGCTGATCGTCGACGACGGCAGCACGCCGCCGATCGTCGCGCCCGACCTGCCGGGCCTCGCGATCGACGTGCTGCGCATGCCGCAAAACGGCGGCATCGAACGCGCGCTGGCGGCCGGCATCGACGCGCTCGCCGCGCGCGGCTTCCGCTATGCGGCCCGCATCGATGCGGGCGATCTCGCCGCGCCGCGGCGCCTCGCGAAGCAGCGCGCCTATCTCGGCGCCCACCCGCGCGTGGCCTGCGTCGGCATGTGGACGCAGGTCGTGTCGCGCGCCGGCGAGCCGCGCTTCATGCTGACGCCGCCCGCCGACCCGCGCACGTTGCGCCGCACGCGCTTCCTGCGCTCGCCGCTCGTGCATCCGTCGGTCATGTTGCGCATCGACGCCGTGCGCGAAGTGGGCAACTATCGGGCGAAGTACCGTGCGGCCGAGGATCTCGATCTTTTTTTACGGTTAATGCAACGCTACGATTGCGCGAACCTGCCGGAACTCGGCCTGTATTACGAGCTTAACGAGGGCGGGATCAGCGCGACCAAACGCCGGCGCCAGCTGGTGTCGACGCTCACGCTGCTGCTGCGCCACTTCAACGTGCTGAACCCGTACGACTGGGCCGGCCTCGCCAAGAACCTGCTGCATTTCGTGACGCCGTACCGTACGCTGCAGCGCATCAAGCAGACGCTGTTCGGCGCACGGCCGTCCGCCTGACGCGTATCCGGCCCGTTCGGCAATTTCGACGCTTTATTTTTTCTTTTTTTCATGTCCGCCACCTCCCCGCTGCGCATCGCGCTCGTCTGCAACACGGCCTGGGCGATCCATACGTATCGCCACGGGCTGATCCGTGCGCTCGTCGCGCGCGGCGCCGAGGTCATCGTGATCGCCCCGCACGATCGCACGGTGCCGCTGCTCGAGCAGATGGGCTGCCGTTACGTGGCGCTTGCCGTCGCGTCGAAAGGCACGAGCCCGCGCGAGGATCTCGGCACGCTCGCCGCGCTCGCGCGGCACTACCGCGCGCTGCGGCCCGATCTCGTGTTCCATTACACGATCAAGCCGAACATCTACGGGTCCGTCGCCGCATGGCTCGCGCGCGTGCCGTCGATCGCGGTGACGACGGGCCTCGGCTACGTGTTCATCCAGAAGAGCCGCGCGGCGAGCGTCGCGAAGCGCCTGTACCGGTTCGCGTTCCGCTTCCCGCGCGAGGTGTGGTTCCTCAATCGCGACGATCTCGCGACCTTCACCGACGAGCGCTTGCTCGCGCATCCCGAGCGCGCGCGGCTGCTGCACGGCGAAGGCGTCGATCTCGAACAGTTCTCGCCCGTGCCGTTGCCGGGCGGCGACGCGCCCGTCTTCATCCTGATCGGCCGGCTGCTGTGGGACAAGGGCGTGCGCGAATACGTGGAAGCCGCGCGTCTCGTGCGCGAACGCTTCCCGGACGCGCGCTTCCAGCTGCTCGGGCCGCTCGGCGTCGACAATCCGAGCGCGATCGGTCGCGCGGACGTCGACGCGTGGGTCGACGAAGGCATCGTCGAGTATCTCGGCGAAGCGCACGACGTGCGCCCGCACATCGCGGCGGCCGACTGCGTCGTGCTGCCGTCGTACCGCGAAGGCGTGCCGCGCACGTTGATGGAAGCATCGGCGATGGGCCGCCCGATCGTCGCGACCGACGTGCCGGGCTGCCGCGACGTCGTCACCGACGGCGAAACGGGGTTCCTGTGCCGCGTGCGGGACAGCGCGAGCCTCGCCGAACAACTGAATCGCATGATCGCGCTCGGGCCGCAAGGCCGTGCGGCGATGGGCGCACGCGGCCGGCACAAGGTCGCGGCGGAATTCGACGAACAGCAGGTCGTCGAACGCTACAGGGAGACCATCCATTCGTTGACGGGATTCACACTCTGAAGGAGCGCATCTGCAATGACCGCTAAAGGCACCATCCTCGTTACCGGCGGCGCGGGCTATATCGGCTCGCACACGGCCGTCGAGCTGCTCGACAACGGCTACGACGTCGTGATCGTCGACAACCTCGTGAACAGCAAGGCCGAATCGGTGCGCCGCATCGAGCGGATCACGGGCAAGACGCCCGCGTTCCACCAGGTCGACGTGTGCGACGAAGCCGCGCTCGCGAAGGTGTTCGACGCGCACCCGATCACCGGCACGATTCACTTCGCGGCGCTCAAGGCCGTCGGCGAATCGGTCGCGAAGCCGCTCGAGTACTACCAGAACAACATCAGCGGCCTGCTCGCCGTGCTCAAGGTCATGCGCGAGCGCAACGTCAGGCAGTTCGTGTTCAGTTCGTCCGCGACCGTATACGGCGTGCCCGAACGCTCGCCGATCGACGAATCGTTCCCGCTGTCCGCGACGAACCCGTACGGCCAGTCGAAGCTGATCGCCGAGCAGATCCTGCGCGATCTCGAAGTCTCGGACCCGTCGTGGCGCATCGCGACGCTGCGCTACTTCAACCCGGTCGGCGCGCACGCGAGCGGGCTGATCGGCGAGGATCCGGCCGGCATCCCGAACAACCTGATGCCGTACGTCGCGCAGGTCGCGGTCGGCAAGCTGGAAAAGCTGCGGGTGTTCGGTTCGGATTATCCGACGCCGGACGGCACCGGCGTGCGCGACTACATCCACGTCGTCGATCTCGCGAAGGGGCACATCGCCGCGCTCGACGCACTGGCGAAGCGCGACGCGAGCTTCGTCGTGAACCTCGGCACCGGGCAGGGCTACAGCGTGCTGGAAGTCGTGCGCGCGTTCGAGAAGGCGTCGGGCCGGCCGGTGCCGTACGAACTCGTCGCGCGCCGCCCGGGCGACATTGCCGAGTGCTATGCGAACCCGCAGGCCGCGGCCGACATCATCGGCTGGCGTGCGACGCTCGGCATCGAGGAAATGTGCGCCGACCACTGGCGATGGCAGGAGGGGAACCCGCGCGGTTTTGTATAATCCGCTGTCCATTTTTCGAGCGATCCCATGCTCAGCTTCGCGTCCGGCTTCATCGTCTCCTTGCTCGTCACGCTGTTCATCGTGCGCTACGCGCACCTTCACGAGAAATTCTCGATCGACAGCGACCTGGCCGGCGTGCAGAAATTCCACGTGCGGCCCGTGCCGCGCGTCGGGGGCATCGGGATCCTCGCCGGGGTCGTCGTGGCCGCGCTGCTCGTGTCGCGGCGCTATCCGACGATCGCCGGCAGCATTCTCGGGATCGTCGCCTGCGGGATGCCGGCGTTCCTGTCGGGCCTGGTCGAGGACCTGACCAAGCGCGTATCGCCGCGCGCACGGCTGCTGTGCACGATGGGCGCGGCCGCGCTGGCGTTCTGGCTACTGGGCATCGCGGTCAAGCGCATCAGCGTGCCGCCGCTCGACTTCCTGCTCGGCTACGTGGCCATCTCGGCGTTCATCACGGTGCTCGCGGTCGCGGCGCTCGCGAACGCGATCAACATCATCGACGGCTTCAACGGGCTCGCATCGATGGTCAGCTTCATGATGTTCGCGTCGCTCGCGTATGTCGCGTTCCATGTGAACGACCCGGTCGTGATGTCGGCGTCGATCATCATGATGGGCGCGGTGCTCGGCTTCTTCCTGTGGAATTTCCCGGCGGGGTTGATCTTTCTTGGCGACGGCGGCGCATATTTCATCGGCTTCATGCTCGCGGAGCTCGCGATCATGCTCGTGATGCGCAATCGCGAGGTGTCCGCGTGGTATCCGGTGCTGCTGTTCATGTATCCGATCTTCGAGACGTGCTTCTCGATCTACCGGAAGAAGTTCATCCGCGGGATGTCGCCGGGGATTCCCGACGGCGTGCATCTGCATATGCTCGTGTACAAGCGGCTGATGCGGTGGGCCGTGGGGACGAAGCACGCGCATGATCTGACGCGGCGGAATTCGTTGACTTCACCTTATCTGTGGCTGCTGTGCCTCGTCGCGGTGATTCCGGCGACGCTGTTCTGGCGGCATACGGTGCATTTGTTCGTGTTTGTTGTGGTGTTTGCGCTCACGTATGTGTGGCTTTATCTCAGCATCGTCAGGTTCAGGGCGCCGCGGTGGATGGTGGTGAGGAGGGAGAAGCGGGGGCACTGAGGAGCCGCGGCCAGCGTGTTGTCCGGCTCGCACGGCCCGCCGCCGGTGACGGGGGCCGTACGATTCAGCCGCGAAGCGACGAGTGAAACTGCTAGGCCCCCGCTGTATTCGTGCTCCAGCGCGGCAGTGGCGCATAGATCACGACGTTACCGTCGTCCTGAACATAAGTCGCCGCGCCTGAATTGCCGCTCGTGCCGGAATACCAGAGCGGGACTCCCGTCGAGCTGTAGACGACCAAATTGCCATCCGCTTGCATCGCCGCGAATGCGCCCGGATGACTATAAGTACCCGAATTCCATTGCACAACGCCCTGGCGGAGCAGCACGAGATTTCCGTCTCCCTGCATGACCAGCACGTTCGCGCCATTGCCCGAAGTAAAACTCTGGCCACTACCGAGAGCAACGCCGCCCTTCCAGACGCCCGGGCCGGTCGTGGAGTTCGCATATGCACTGGAAGCAGTCGATGTGGCGAATACCGGGACGAACGATCGGTAGATCACCAGGTTGCCGTCGTCCTGCACGGCAAGAAACTGGCTGTAGGACGTGCTGCTGGTCGCCGAGTTCCACAGCGCGTTGCCGCTCGCGCCGTACACCACGAAGTTGCCATCGCCCTGGAAGACGGCATACGCTCCGGGATTTCCGTAAGTGCCTGAATTCCACACCGCAGCACCATTGGTCGTGTTGTAAAGCACGAGGTTGCCGTCATTCTGCATCGCCAGCTGATGGCTTCCGGACCCCGAATACACGATTTGCCCCGGCCTGAGCGTCGTACCTTGGTTGATCACACCGCCGTAAATCGCCGCCGTCGGAACACATATCGCGGAATACATCGCGCTGACGTTCGGCGTGCCCCAGCCGGTCACGAAATCCCATCCCGAACCAGCACTGTATGCGCCGTTCGACCCGTAAGTGATATCGCGAAAGATCGATGGCGTCTTGGCCTGGGCGCTGTACAGCATGGGCGCCGCAAAACCGAGATTCGTCGTGCAGGCCCCGGACAGCATGCGCGCCCAGGTCGCAGCAAACAGCGGCGCGGACAGGCTGGTCCCCCCCATTATCACGACTTGTCCGCCCGCGATAACTGCTTCGCCGCTGTTCGGATCGGCGTCGAACGCGATGTCCGGCATGCCCCGAAACGCGCGCCCCTTGAGCGCCGGAACATTCGACTGCCACGACGGAATCGGCTCGATGCCACTAATGCCGCCCCCACTCGAGTCCCAGGCCGTCTCGCCTGCGTAGCTGCCGTTCCCGTTCGTATAGAGCGTCGTGCCGCCAACGGCCACCACGTACGGTGATGTTGCGGGATATTGCACCGATGTGCCACTGCAGCCGTACGCCACGCTGCCTGAATCGCCGGAACTGACCGAAAAAGTCTGCCCCTGCGCGACGGCGAGCTGGAACAGCGTGTCGATGACCGCCGTCGGCGCCCAGTTCTCGCAGCCGCCGATCGACATGTTGATGACCCGGGCGGTGTTGTCGGTCACGGCGCGATTGATCGCAAGCGCCATATCGCTCCAGGCAAACGACCGCGCAACGTAGAAATTCAGTTGCTTGAGGCCGCCGGACATCCCGACGATGGTCTGACTATCGAGCGACCATTCCGTGGTTGCGCTCGTGTCCCCGCTCGACAGCCCGGCATGAATCACGGAAACGGGTACGGCGGGCAGATGGTTATTGCTTTCGAACGTCGCCAAGTCGATGACGGACTGCGTCACGTCTCCTTCGGCAATGATGCCGACAGTGGTGTTCACCGCCGCCGGGGCGCTGCCGACGGAATAGATGCGGGGAAAATCCGTCGGATTGTGACCCACCGTGACGGCGGAAGTCGTCGGCGATGCGTTCGCAGTCGGCACAGCGACGGCATTGGACGCGCGTACGAAATTCGGGCGCAGGCGAGTCGCGGTATCGAGCCCGAGAACCCCTTGAACGACACCGCCGAGCGCATCGGGCAACGTCTCCGGGGCGGTATTGATATGCGTGCTGGTGCCGTCCGCCATCGCAACCGGTACAAGAGTCGTCTGGAACACACCCGATATCACGCCGGCCGGGGCATCGGCTTCGACGATCATGTTGTTGCCGGCCACGCTGATGTTCGTGAAGCCCTTACTTGCCAAGTAAGTCTTCACGGCGGCGACCTGGCCCGCGGTGGGGGCGTATCGTGCGGCGATCTGCGCAGAGGTCAGCACGGCCCCGAAATTCGCGCTTCCCGCGGTTCGCGCTTGCTGCAGAAAGCGGTTCAACCCGGCTTCGTCATTCAGCTTGAGCACCAGCACAACATGGACCGGCGCCGTTGCGCTCATCGGCGCAGCGCTCACCAAGTTGCCCGTGGCGCGCAGCGCCGATAGTTTGACCGCCTGCGCGGTATTCGCAGTCGGACCAGCGTCGTCGCCGCCGCAGCCTGCAAGCGCGAGCACCATGAGTGCCGCGCCTATTCCCCTGACAAGTTGTTCCGTTTTCATCGAATTGGTATGGACCGTAGAGCCTCGTATTTGGCTGTTCGCCTTTTTTCTTTACGGCAATCACACGGCTACCTTGAGGAAAACATAGGAAGGAATCGGTTGGTAGTCAAATACTCCGATGTATCGAACCAGAAGTGCGGGCAGCACAATTTGCCCTGCGGTCACGCTCCGATAGACGTCGCACGAGCCTCGGATGTTGCACGACCGCAAGCATCGCCTCCGCAACGCGTCCTGCGCCAAGCCGGCTGTGCTTGCGGCGAACCCACCAATAAAAATGCCGTTCAGTTCGCTACTGAACGGCATCGATTCCGCGATCGCATGTTATTTCACCGCGACCGATTACGGCGCGATCACTCGGTGGCAATCGCCCTTCTTGGCACGCTCTGAAGCACCGGGGTCATCGTCGTCTGATATTCCGGCACCCAACGCCGCAGATCGCGCCGCACTTCGTCGTCGCTGAGCACGCGGTGCTGCATCAGCCAAGGCAATAGCTCATCGAGCAGATGGTCCGGCACTTCCCGCGCACGCGCGATTCGCAGCTTCGGATGCGGCGTGCGTGTGGTGGTCTCATCGTCCGCGAGCAGTTCCTCGTAGAGCTTCTCGCCGGGCCGCAGCCCCGTGAATTCGATTCGGATCTGACCTTCAGACAAGCCGTACAGACGAATCAGGTCACGCGCGAGATCGACGATCTTGACCGGCTCGCCCATGTCGAGGATGAAGATCTCTCCGCCGCGTCCCATGCTCGACGCCTGCAGCACGAGTTGCGACGCTTCCGGAATCGTCATGAAGAAGCGCGTGATCTCGGGATGCGTGACAGTTACCGGACCGCCCTTCGCGATCTGTTGCTGAAACTTCGGAATCACGCTGCCGGCACTACCGAGCACATTGCCGAACCGCACCGTCTCGAACTGCGTGCTGTCGCTCGTCTGCTGCAACGCCTGGCACGCCATCTCGGCGAGCCGCTTGCTAGCGCCCATCACGTTGGTCGGATTGACGGCCTTGTCGGTGGAGATCAACACGAAGTGACGTACGTCGTGGCGGATCGCCGCGCGGGCCACGCGATAGGTGCCGAGCACGTTGTTACGCAGCGCCTGCCATGCGTTGTGCTCTTCCATCAGCGGCACGTGCTTGTAGGCAGCCGCGTGGAACACGATGTGCGGTGCGTGGCGCGACATCACCTGGTCGAGCAGCAGCGAATCCTTCGCGTCGCCAATGATCGGCACCACGGGCAGATCCGGAAAACGCTCGCGCAATTCCTCGGTCAGCCGATACATCGCGTATTCGGACAGATCGAACGCGACCAGTTGCGCCGGTGCGAAGCGCAGTATCTGCCGGCACAGCTCGGAGCCGATCGAGCCGCCCGCGCCCGTCACCATCACGACGCGGCCGCGCAGCAGCGCCTCAACGTGCGGCGTGTCGATCGTCACCGCGTCGCGGCCGAGCAAATCCTCGAGATCGATGTTCCGGACTTGCGACAGGAACCCTTGCCCTGGCATCAACGCAGTCAGCGACGGCAGCACCATCGCCTTGATGCCGGCGCGCACGCATAGCGTCGCGACGCGGCGCTGTGTTTCGACCGAGGCCGACGGAATCGCGATGATCGCGTATTCCACCTTCAGCGCGTCGGTCCAATGCTTCAGGTCGTTGAACGAGCCGAGTACCTTGTAGCCGTAGATTTCGCGGCCCTGCTTCGTGACGTCGTCGTCGAGCAGGCCCACCAGGCGCCATTCGCCGGAACGCGATAGCTCGCGCGCAAGGCTCGCGCCGGCCGTGCCGGCGCCAAGCACCAACACCGGCTTGCCCTTGCCGACGAGCCCGCCATACAGGTAGTACTCCTTCGTCGCGCGGTACAGCGCCCGGGCGCCGCCCATTGCAAGGAACAGCATCAGCGGCGACACGAGCAGTACCGAACGTGGAATGATCGGCTGCGGCTGGAACATCACGGCGCCGATCATCACGATCACGCCGCCGCCGATCACCGCTTTCGAGATTCGAACCAGGTCGGGAAGGCTCGCGAATACCCAAAGGCCGCGATAGAGGCCAAAGACGAGGAACATCAGCGCGTAGACCGGCAGCACCCAGACGAGCGCCGTCAGCGCGCCACCCATGAAGTCGGACGGAACGCTGCCGTTGAATCGGACGAGATAGGCGAACAACCACGCGGCGGTGACCGCCGTCAGGTCAAACAGGAAAGCGCTCAACGAAAGCCATGATGCTTTGGATCGCAACATCGGCAGGAAACCTCAAGAGTTATTTTCGGCGGCGGACTGAAACCGGCGCCAACGCATGTCGATCACCCATCCGAACCATGCCAGGACGCCGTACCACGCGAAGAACGACAGCCACTGCTGCAGTTCCGGGCGGCCCGTTGCCCACATGGCGACGATTATGCCTGCGAGCATGATGAGGTACCAATAAAGAGCAGTCCGGCGGTGACCTACGCCCGCCCGGACCATCCTCTGATAATAGTGCTCCCGGTGCGCCTGCCAGAACTTTTCGCCACGTAACAGACGTCTCAAAAGTGTTACAGATGCGTCGGCAATAAAGGGCGCGAACACCAGCGCCGGAAACCAGAGCGGCCACACGCCGCCGCGCCAGCCCCAGTAGCCGAGGGCGCCGGCCAGGAATCCGAGCGGAATCGAACCGGCATCGCCCAGGAACAGCCGCGCCGGGTGGAAATTCAGCAGCAGGAAGCCAAGCGCGGCGCCGGCGACGGCCGACCCAGCGACGATCAGATCCGGCGACGGCGTCGGGGCGGTCAGCGCCGCAACCGCGTAAGCGCCGAAGCCTAACAGCGCCATGCCGCCCGCGAGGCCATCGGCGCCGTCCATGAAGTTGTACAGGTTCGTCAGCCAGACCATCACGAAGCCGATGCCGACCAGCAGCCACCACGGTGCGTCGGCCGGAAACGCGACGATCAGCGCGACGACCGCCGCGAGGTGGGCCGAGAATCGCACGCGCGCAGGCAGGCCGCGCCGGTCGTCGATCTGGGACATCGCGGCAAGCCCGGCGGCACCGATGGCGATCAGCCACAAATGCGGCGCCAGCACGAGCAGGGCGACGACGCAGACCGGTACGATGCCCCACCCGCCGACGCGCGGCGTCGGCAGCGTGTGGAGCGAACGGTCGTTCGGAATATCGGTGGCAAGGCGCCACGCAAGGCCGGTCGCGAGCAGCATGCGCAGGATGGCCGTCGACCCGATGGCAGCGGCCAGCGCCACCGCAGCCGCTTCGGGCCAGGTAGATATCGGGAAATGCATGTCAGCTATTGTTGTGTATCGCGCGAACGATACCATGCGGCGGTCGCTTCGAGGCCCTGTCTTGTCGTATACGGCGGATGCCAGCCGAGCACGCGCGTGATCCGGCCCGTATCGAGCTGGAGGCTGCCGGTCAGACGGTCGATCGCCGCGCGGCGGCCGGTCAGCGTCCCGAGCGCACGCAGCACGGCGGACGGGACAGCGATCAGGCGGGCCGGCTTGCCGAGCGCATCGCCGACCAGATGTAACAGGCCCGTGACCGACGGCGCATCGTCGTCGGCGACGTGGAAACATTCTCCGGCGGCACGCGGATCGATCGCGCATTGCAGCAGCGCGTCGGCGAGATTGTCGATATAGATGATGCTGCGACGTGCCGCGATGGAACCGAGCGGCAGCGGTATCCCGCGCGCTACCGCGTCCATCATGCGCAGGAAGTTCGCGCGGACTGTCGGACCGTAGACGAGCGGTGGCCGAACGACCACGACGTCGAGCCCGTTCGACGCACCGAATTGCGCGAGTTCGCGCTCCGCGCGCAGCTTCGAGCGACCGTAGGCGTCGTGCGGGTTGGGTTTCACCACTTCCGATAGCGGCACCCCGCCGTCACCCTCGCCGACCGCCTTGATGCTGCTCGCGTAGACGATGCGGCGCACGCCATGCTGGCGCGCGGCTTTGGCGAGACGTAAGGTACCGGCGACATTGGTGGCATCGAACGCAGCGTCGGGATCGGGCGACTCGTCGCGCATCACGTGTACGCGTGCGGCGAGGTGGATCACGCAATCGGCGACAAGATCCGTTGGCCATCCTTCGTCGAGGCCGTCGAAATCGGTGGCGTCGTGCACCCATTCACGCACGCCTTCAATGGATCCGCCCGGGCGTCTCACCAGGGCGGTCACGGTATGCCCGGCGTCCAGCGCGCGGCGGCAGACCGCGCGACCGACGAAGCCGTTTGCGCCGGTGACGATGAGGTGGCTCACCACAGCCTCCAGCCAAAGCGGTTGTAGAACTTGAAGGCTGACGCGGCGAACATGCGGATGTGTGCGAAGCCCTTGCGGGACGCACCGCCGCCGTGGTGGATCACGCGGACCGAGGGGACGTACGCGACGCGCGCGACGTCATGGGTGCGGAGGCTGAGGTCGTAGTCCTCGAAGTAGAGAAAGTAGCGCGGGTCGAAGCCGCCGAGCCTCTTCAGGACGTCGGTGCGGAACAGCATGAAGCAGCCGCTGATGATCGGCGGGTCCCAGACGATGTCGTGATCGTTGATCAGGTCGCGCATTTCGTAGTGAGCGAGACGACCAGCAAACCACCGGCGCATACGTACGGGCAGGAAGCCGCGGACAAGCAGGTCGAGCACCGTTGGATAGCGGCGACACAGATACTGCTGATCGCCCACGTCGTGGCCGATCCATGGCGCGACCAAACCGGTGTCGGGGTTCGTGTCGAAGAACTCGCAGCCGCGTGCGAGCGCATGTAGGTCCAGATCGATGTCCGGGTTCAATATCAGATGAAAGCGACCGGTAGTTTGCCTGATGGCGAGATTGTGACCGCGACCGTAACCTACGTTGCCGTGCCCCGTCAGCAACCGGCAATCGATGCCATGCTCACGTAGCCGATCAGTCATCACGCGCACGTCGCCGAGGCCACCATTATCGACCAGGAACAATTCGACCGAATGCTCTGCCGAGATGGCACGCATGCGCTCACACGCGGCGGCCAGGCTCACGAGCGTCTGCTCGAGCCGGGCGATATCGGGTTGATAAACGACGATGGAGACCGAGAGTCCGCAATTGGACGGAGGCGACGCGCTTGTAGGATTCATGCGGGCTTCGATTGCGCGCTGGCGTTGGATTGGCCAACGTTAAAAGTACCGGGATTCGTTGCAGACAGATGCGACCCGGGTTCCGGCTCCGGATCACGCAGGCTCGCCAATTGTAACCTTCGCGGCCCCATCACTGCGGAACAGCGCTTCTTGGGTGATAGAATCCGTCCGTTGCTGCCAGCCAGACTTCGCTGTCCTGACGCAGGCGAGCGCCGGCCGCTACGGCCGACTCGACGCGTTCCTGAAGCAGGTACGCGCTCCAGTATGTAGCGGTGTACCGAAACCTTAATACACGAACCAACCGAATATCAAATGACTGTTGCAATTATCACCGGCATTACAGGTCAGGATGGAGCTTACCTCGCACAGCTTCTCCTTGAGAAAGGCTATACCGTGTATGGCACTTATCGCCGTACGAGCTCGGTGAACACCTGGCGAATCGAGGAAATCGGCGTTGCCGATCACCCCCAGCTTCACCTCGTCGAATACGATTTGACTGATCTTGGATCCAGCATCCGCCTGCTTCAAACCACGCAAGCGACGGAAGTCTATAACCTCGCGGCGCAAAGTTTCGTCGGCGTCTCGTTCGACCAACCCACGACCACTGCACAGATCACCGGTCTGGGTGCGCTGAACCTGCTCGAAGCCATTCGAATCGTCAATCCTGCGATTCGCTTCTACCAGGCCAGCACGTCCGAGATGTTCGGTAAGGTCCAGGCCGTCCCCCAGACGGAAACCACCCCGTTCTATCCCCGCAGCCCGTACGGCGTCGCCAAGCTTTATGCGCACTGGCTCACGGTCAATTACCGCGAGAGCTACAACATCTTCGGTGCCAGCGGGATCCTGTTCAATCACGAATCGCCTCTGCGCGGGCAGGAATTCGTCACGCGCAAGATCACGGACAGCCTCGCGAAGATTCGCCTCGGCAAACTTGACGTGCTGGAACTCGGCAACCTCGACGCCAAGCGCGATTGGGGTTTCGCGAAGGAATATGTCGAAGGTATGTGGCGCATGCTTCAGGCCGAGCGCCCCGATACGTACGTGCTCGCGACCAATCGCACCGAAACCGTTCGCGACTTCGTGTCCATGGCTGCCCAAGCGGCAGGCTTCGAGCTCGCCTGGCAAGGTAGCGGCGAACAGGAGGCTGGCGTCGATGCGCGCTCGGGCAAGACGATCGTCAGGATCAGCCCGAAGTTTTACCGACCCGCCGAAGTCGATTTGCTGATCGGCGATCCGGCCAAGGCGCGCAAAGAACTCGGCTGGGAGCCGAAAACAACGCTTGAACAACTTTGCCAGATGATGGTCGAGGCGGATATTCGCCGGAACGAAGCCGGGTTCTCCTTTTAAAAAAGCATGGCAAAGGTCTTCGTAACGGGGCTGGATGGGTTTACCGGCCGCTATCTCGCGGAAGAGTTGACCCGATTCGGTCACGACGTGTGTGGTGTCGTTCGCTCGAAGAAAGCAGATATTCCATGGCGAGCGCACGTCTGTGATCTGCTCGACCGCGAAGGCCTTACCCATACGTTATCTGCTGAAAAACCCGACGCGGTCGTGCATCTTGCCGCGATCGCATTCGTGCAACATGGCGACGTTGGCGGGATCTATCAGACCAACGTCGTCGGTACCCGCAACGTGCTCGACGCACTCGAACGCGCCGGATGCCGCCCCCGGTCGATATTGCTCGCGAGTAGTGCAAACGTCTATGGCAATAGCGAACGGGAAATAATCGATGAAAGCGTCCCGCCCGCGCCGGTAAACGATTATGCGATTAGTAAGTACGCAATGGAGCTGGTTGCGCGGATGTGGGCGGGAAAGCTTCCGATCGTCGTTGCAAGACCATTCAATTACACGGGTGCGGGGCAGGACGACAGATTCGTGCTGCCGAAGATCGTTCGTCACTTCCGAGACAAGACGCCCCGAATCGAGTTGGGCAATCTGCACGTCGTGCGCGATTTCTCGGACGTTCGCTCCGTGGCTTCCGCCTACCGCCGGCTGATTGAAGGTGATTTTGCCGGCCGCACTTTCAACGTTTGCTCCGGCACAGGACATTCACTTCATGATGTTCTGTCCATCATGCAGGAGTTGACTGGGCAGGCACCGGAAATATGCATCAACCCGCAGTTCGTGCGGGAAAACGAGGTTTTCAAGCTGATCGGAAATTGCGCGCAACTCGAGCAAGCGATCGGAAGCGTCCAGTCCATTCCATTGAAGGCCACGCTCGCATGGATGCTCGAAAACTCACCGGAATAATCCGGTCAAGGCTCTGACGTCGACAAGTGCGTGGGCAGCATCTCGGGCCTCGTCGCGACGCGCTACCTCTGCGAACCAGCGCCCGCGACGCTTGAAGCGCGGGCATCGATGAACATCGAATCGGGCGGGTATCGCGCATCCACGGCGATTTGGCGAATGTTCATCGCGGCCGGCGCGTTCGTCTATCGTGAGAGGCACGACATAATCCCCCAGACCGCGCATCTCGGTGACCGCGGTCGCGACGACACATGCGCCGCCCCGGGAAAACTCCAAGCATTCCGCAGGATCGACATGAGAAACACACAACTTGATGGTCTTCGAGGCTGGGCAGCGTTGTCGGTGGCGATTTATCACGGCATCAATATTCCGTCGAAAGCTGCTCATGAAGCACTGATGCTGCCCATGCAGGCCCAAACCTCCTCGTATGCCGTCGCCACCAAGTTGCTCGTCGCGACTTTCAACGGAAGCCTCGCGGTCGTCATCTTCTTTGTCTTAAGCGGGAAGGTATTGCTTGAGTCGCTCATGCGATCTCGGAAAAGTATGCCGGAGAGCTCAATCGATTTTACGATCAAGCGAATCCTTCGCATCTATCCCCCGCTTTGGGTAGCGCTCGCTGCCTACGTGCTCATGTTCTTCGTCATGCGTAAATTCGCTGGATGGGGAGCGGTGCCCGACCTACACCTCGTCCTGGTCAATGCGACATTGACCAAGATCACGATGTACGGCGTCGCTTGGACATTGGTTGTCGAGCTGCTGGCAGCCCCGTTGATCTTGATGGCCGCATGGTCTTACAAAAAATATGGGGCTCAGGCGCTCTTCATTCTGCTTGCTCTGCTCCTGCTATTCAAAGACAGTCCGATTCTCGGATTCCTGCCATATTTTTCGACATATGCGTTTCTCTTCGCGCTGGGCTTTCTCACTTGCACCAATTTTGGAAAGCAACTCGCCAAGGATGTACCAGGCGTAAGTGCCTCAGTCGTCATGCTGCTGATGATCTACGGCGTCCTGTTTACTCAATACGATTCGCCCAATGTCGTCGTCTTTCAAGGACTTGCTGCATTCCTGCTTATCGCAATGATCTCTGAAGACAAGGATACCTGGCCAAAGCGATTCTTCAATCTGCCAATATCCCAATTCCTAGGACATATTTCGTTCAGTCTCTACCTACTGCACCCGCTCGCTCTCGAGTTGCTGGAGCATTGGGCCGACCGCCTGACCGGAAACGGCTTCAGGGAGCACTATCTTGCCTCCGGTGTTGTCATTGGAATCCTGACTCCCATGCTCACCATCCCGATTGCCGCACTAATGTACAAATATGTCGAGACGACAAGCATAACTCTCGGCAAGGTGGTCTCGGACAAGATTTGCGGAGCTTTGTTCGGAAATACCATCAAGGCGACGAATAATTTGCGATAACCCTAGCCGCGGAACGCGCTGAATCTATCCGCTAATAAGCGTAATGCGGTAACTCCGAGGGCACTCCTTCCGGGCACCGGGGAGGCGCGACGGCAACGAGCACACGAATCCAGCACCATCTCCGTGCCGCCGTTTGTGGTTCCGAGCCGTTTGCAAGGACGTAGCGAATCCGCACTCGCTCCCAAAAAAAGAAAGGCGACGAAGTCAATGGCGCTCGAGCGCGGCAAGCAGCTCTTTTCATTTGTAAATGGCCTGCGAGGCATTGCAGCGTCACAGGTCGTTGTACTGCACTACGGCGCCGCGTTTCTTCCTGCGCTCGTACGAGCCGAATCTCCCGTCCACTTTGATTGGGAGCAGTCCGCAAGCGTTTCGCCGATGTTTCTGCTCGCGCAGGGCTACACAGCCGTCTACGTTTTCTTTGTGATGAGCGGATTCGTGCTCGGATCTGCCTTTATTCGATCGCAGGCCTCGGTTCCCGCAGAGATTGCAAGCGGTTCGTACGTCTCTTTCTTCCCGTCTTCGCTGCGGTCATACTCGGATTTGCCCTCTTGCGTCTGGCACCACTGGCACGGACCGAAGCATGGACGGTGAGTCAGTCGACATGGTTGGCCGGTCTCTATCAGACGCCCCTGAATACTCGTCTCGTCTGCAGCGATGCTCTCCTCCATTCGTTGCTGCTGGGATATGGTCCCAACTCGCTGTTCGAGAATGCGGGTGTTCTGAGTCCGGTCATTCAGATCTCGCAAGCCATTGACCCGCCCCTGTGGACCGTACACTATGAATTCTGGGGGTCGATCGCACTCATCGGGTTATCCGCGCTCTACAAGCGTGTCGCGAGGTGGGCGGCGATAGCAACGATCCTGACAGCGATCGCGGTCGCGGGAACCAGTTTCCTGTGCCTGTTCGTGCTCGGATTTGTTCTTTATCTGGTTCACGATCGCCTGTTTTCGGTACACAGGCCTTTGGCTGAAACGGCCGGGATCGCGCTACTGGTGACCGGCATCTGGCTGAGCGTGTCGTCCAACCAGAGAGTCATTGCCGACGTGTTTGAACTGTCTCGGAAGCTTCCGGTCATGCATGCCTTCGATGCATTTCAGTTCCAATGGCAAATCAGCGCGCTTTGCCTGTTTACCGGGTTTCATTTGAGTGCGAGGCTGAGATGTCTGGGATCTGGCCGAGCGGTCCAATGGCTCGGCAAAATCTCCTTCAGTCTTTATCTCATACACTTTCCGGTTCTGATGACACTGGGCTGCTGGTTGTTCGCGAGGCTGCAAAGCAAAGGCTATCTGTTTGCCTCCGGCGCGTCGCTCATCCTTGGCTTTACTGCCCCACTGCTTCTCGCCACGCTGGTTGAGAAGCTCGTCGACAGGCCGTCGGTAGCGCTCTCGCGGATGTGTGCCGAAAGCAACCAGCGCCCTTACCTTGACGCACGGAGTTAGCATGAACTGCCGGTAGGTGGCGGCAAGTCGACGATCTCAGCCGTCGGCCATGCCGGTCGACCAAAATCCGGCAGCACGCAGACACCGGGCAGTCGATGCACGCTCGCCAATGGATCCATCGGCCGCACCGCTCGCGGACGGCCAAAGACACGATCTACAGCAACTGCAACCAGTGCTTGTGTGCGGATCCGCGAGTCAGAAAGTATGGCTTTACGGAATATCCAAGACAATCGAACACACGCTGATGTCGCTTGTATATCCGAAATGCATCCTGCGGGACAATCAAGCGACGCCACAGACCTGGCTTCCCCTGCCAGCCGTGTCGGTTCGGCGTCGCGCGCATTTTCTCCATGCTGAGGCTGTCGAGCAACGGGCGAACCCGCTGCGCATCCCCGCCTAGGGCAGTGACCTGCGAGCCGAGCACATGCTCGGGATCACGCACCGCATCCTCGTACCGCAAGCGCATCACCTGCGCATCGTTCCACCATTGATAGGTGACCGATAGCAGATCTTCGGCCCCCGTACTTAACGCGTATTCAAGGAACTCGCGCGACGTGGGGCTCGCAGTCGCGAGGTTACCAGGCAGGTTCGTGTTCCCCTCCAGCCACCTCGATGTTCCCGGTTCGTATTTGATGTAGTGCAGCGCCGAGATAAGGACATCGAGCGGATGCCTTGCCACCGTAAGCACGGTGAATCGATTGGCGCGAAGCCACGCCTGAAAATTCGGTTCACGGTACCAGTGAATCTGCAGAAAACATCTCGCCGGCAATGTGGACGGTGCATCGAGATAATTGTGGACCGCGATTTCCTCCATCTGGAGTGCTCCCGCGATCGTCGACCGAATCCACGAATTGCCACTTCTTGGCGAGCTCACAACCGCGATGCGCGATACTTCGTCCATTGATGTTTCCAGAGATGCAACTGTCTCAAGTCGTATGGCGACGGCCATCGGCCGCGCCACGCTTTCTCAAATAAAAAACGCAGTCGTCACGCGCCTGCCTTGCTGAGCTCGTCTGCTGAACAAAAGACGAGCTCGATGTCGGGATTCATGTACGACACCGCCGTTGAAACATTGCTCACGATATGCAGCAGTATGTGGCAATAAGACATCGTCATCGCATCCCGGATTACTTCCCACGCCATTCTGGCGTCCCAGTTAGCCTGGTTCGCGGCGACAAGGTGCTGCACCTGGAATCCTTCTGCTCGTCGCTGTTCGGGTGTGAGCTGATCGTAGCGCGCATCTTCCGCGTTCGTCGTTCGACGGACGTCGGAATAGCACGCCATCCGGTCACCAAACTCGGCCCGGAATGCATCGACGACGCGATCCTGATCCGTCGCGAGAAATACTGCCCACTCCGACGAGTGCTCGTCGATTCCTCGAGCGTTCAGCTGAGAGCGGACCTTGTCTATATACGCCTGCACGTGTGCGATCTTGCCGTCGGGTTGTTCGATGACGTGACTCGGATGCTTGACGTGCGCCGCAATGACGAATTTGCCTTCGAAGTGGCGAGCACGAAATTCGTCGAGTTCGCTCTGATATTTTTCCTGAAGGCGAACGTGATCCTTGAAGACTTTGTGATACTGCCGGCGAAATCGAGCAAATTGTCCGCTCGTATACAGCTTATAGGCGTGAATATAGGTGAGCTGCGGTTCACGGTCCGCATTGAAGGTCGCAAGCGGTGGGCGCCCCTTTTTGTATAGAAAATCTGGGTCGTCCATTTCCTCTTCGGTGAGACCGTAAAGGGGCTGGAAAAGTTTGGACCAGACATTCCCCTCGCCCGGGCGCCCATAGCAGAAGCTCGTAAACTTGTCGGTGCCCAGCCGATCGATCATGCGATCCACATTCCAGTCGGGCAAAACCATGTGACATCTCTTGTCACCTTGGTCCCACACCAAATGACTCATGAATGCATTGAAGACCGAGAAGAAGCCGCCGTCATGCGCTTGCGCGATAACGCGATCCACACCCGGCAAGGCGGCGGAACGAGAACCGATCACACGCTCGACCGTTGCAAGCAATTGCGCCGGAGGTCTGGCGAAACGCGACCCTTTTTCCCGGGGGCGAAAGGACCGGAGCCGAGTGTCGATCAATTCGCCATAGTTCACCGCCAGGTTCGTAAAGCTGAATTCGGCAGCAAGCTCGCGCCGCACGCGCATCGTCTGTCCACTCAGGCCGGATGACACGTACTCGAAAGCATCCGTCAGCGCAGTCGCTATATCGGCAATGTCAGCCGCATATTGCCGTCCTGCAACCAAGTTGTCGATCTCCGGATAACGCGCAGGCATCGCGATCGTCGCCGGTATCGCGAACACCCCAGGCGCCGGGTACAGATCGTTATGACCGCCGACGTTGGTGATTGCCAGCACCTTGCCCAATGCGAGTGCCTCTCGCGGGCCGATGGAATAGCCTTCCCCACGGGAGCAATTGACAAAAATGTCGCAACCTTCGATCAGCGCGTTCTTTTCCTGATCGCTGAGCGGTGCACAACTGATCACGATATTTCGTGCATCCCGACCCTCTACCAGTCGTCGGACGCGCTCAAGGCTGTCGCCGATTGCAAGATTCGAGTGAATGGTCAGTTCAACATCATCGCGAGATCCGAACGCCTTGATGAACCCCTCAACAAGTGCCTCGACACCCTTGCGCGCATGAAACGCAGCGATCGAGCAGAACTTGATCTTGCCGCCCGACTGCGCTCTGAAGGGTCGGCTCAATAGCCGTTCGATGTCCAGCGCGAGCGGCAGCGTACCGACGCCGATCTCGACACCCGACTTCAACGCGACATCTTCCAGATGTCGACTCATGAATAGCGCGAAATCGAAATGCTCGTTGAGAATATTGACCCACTGCGACGGCAACTCGTCGGAATCGTAAGCCACATGGGCAAAACTCAACGCATCGCGCGGAACAAGCGTGTAGTTGAAGTCGTATGCACCGTTCCACAGCACGTCCGTGTAAAAAGCGACCTTCACCCTCGACAGATCCGTGCATACAGGAATCGCAGTGCCGTTCGGCAGGACGATCTCGCGTTCCGAACGGAAGTGAGGCTCAGTCGGAAAAATGGAGATCGAATAATATCGACTCAGCAACTCACACGCGGCGAAAGTGACCGCGCCAATGCCCGTCCCAAACGTACACCGCCCGATCACGCAAATCGAATCTGATTCAGCTGCCAAAACTTGCTCCGTAGAAACCATGACTATCGTCGAATTGCGAGCTTGATACTACGAAGTGGTTTCGTCAGCCGCCACGACGTACTGGCAAATACTGCTCGAAGTGCATCCGCCGATTTCCGTGCCTCGGCGGCGATCTCCGCTGACAACTGTTGGTTTTGCGATTGCAGGACTGCCACGAGCCCTTCCAGCTCTTCGTTCCGCGATTGAAGAGCTGCACTTCGCTGCTCGAATTCTTCTTTTTGCGACCGAAGCGTCATAATGAGCCGTTCGGACTCGTCGACACGCGAGAGGAGACGAATTCTTTCGTGACTCAGCCATGCGGCGTGTCTCGACGACTCGTAGAGTTCCTGATAGCAACTGTCGCTTTCGCGACCGAGCGCCGACACCCGCTTCTCACTGTCCTCAAGCTGTGCACGCAGCGCTTCGACCTCTGCCCGAAGAGACGCACCGAGGTCTTCATTACCCATGGAGCGCTTCGCGTCCGGCTCGGAATCGTCGGCCTCCCGCGTCGATTCACCATTGGATTTGTGTGTACCATTGCCCGTCTGAAAATCAATGGCGCTCAGCCTTGCCTCCAGATTCTCACGTGCGCCCTTCTCCAGAGCCCATCCCTTTTGTGCTTCGGCCAACATATTCTCCATATTCTGGCGGCCTTCCCTTTCCATCAACCAGCCATCTCGCACTTCGTGCAATTGCCGTGTCACATCCGAGAGATTTGCCTCCAAATCTGCCGTTTTTCGCACGGCGTTTGCCTCGGCAGCACGAACGAAGCCATCGAACCAGTTTGGCGGCGTCGCAAAAGCCGGTGCGAGTTCTGCGAATTTCTCATCGGCAACATAAAACCGATTCAATCCGTCGAAATAGACGAAACGATATTTCGCGTTCAGCAGGAGCTCCTCCCAATCGTAATGGGAGGGAACGGGTGAGTTCGGCTCCGTTGCCTCCACCAGTACGATCCACGGGCGGAATCTGTCGAAATCCGCACTCGCGAGCACCTCGCGCTCATTCCCCTCGACATCTATCTTCAGGAAGTGAATCGATCGATCGCCAACATATTTCTCGCAAATGTCGCTCAGCTTTGTGACGGCAACCGTTATCTGACTGACATCCCAATTCGAGTCCCGGTACGAGTCGGCCAGCCTTTTCACGCCGGTTGAAATCCCGTTACCGCCGTCGACCGCGAAATATCGTGCAGCCGTTCGTTTATTCTCGATCGCGATTTCCAGATTGACATCCTCCGGTCGCGCTTCGACGAGACGACCAAAGGGGCCGCTCATGGGTTCGATATTTATGCCACGCCAGCCACGCTCATAAAAGGCCGCAGTGACTGAATCCGCATACGGCTCCGAGGCGCCAACGTCTATGTAAAAACCACGCTCTACCTTGGCAAGAGCGCGCCACAGCATGACGTCTTCGAAGTTCTGTGCGTACGATACAAATTTCATCTGTTGGACAACGCTCGGCAACGATGGATTGAGGGGACAGCGAGTTCGCGCGCGAAGCAACGAGCCCACTCCGTGCGAAGCGTCTTACTTTCTGGCGGTTGCAACGTTGTTGCAATACCAGTCATAGGTGGCTGCAAGAGCGTCCTCGAACGGCACCCTGGGCTTGAATCCCAAGGCCTTCAGGCGCGACACGTCGTATGCACGCAATTTCTGTCCGTCCGGCTTCGTCGCATCCCACTCGACGGTGCCTTGGTAGCCCGAGATGCGGCACAGCGTATCGACCGTATCGCGGATCGTGTGCGACTCACCTGTCGCGATATTGATCGCACCGCTATGTTTTTCCGCGACGAGACGCATGGCATAGGCAGCGTCCGAGCTGAACAGGAAATCGCGCTCGGCCTTCCCCGTTCCCCAAACCGTGAGGGGTTGACCCAAGTCGACGGCCCGTTGAAACTTTGACACGAGCGACGGGATGACGTGGCCGAACTTCTCGTCAAACTTGTCGTAAGGCCCAAACAGGTTGGTGGATACGCAAAATGCGTAGTCGATACCGTACTGCTCCTTGTATGCCTCCAGTTGCGCAAGCATGCTCCGCTTGCTATGCGCATACGGCGCTTCGGAATGATGCGGCTCGCCAACCCAGATTTCGTCCTCGGACATCGGCAAGCGAACGCGATCCGAGTAAATTGCCGTGGAACCCATTGCGACAATCTTGCGGCAACCGGTCTGGCGAGCTGCATCGATCACGTTGGTGTTGATCCGGACGTTGTCGAGGTATGCAACACCGCGGTTGGACATGTTCCCCATAATTCCATAGACGCGCGCGGCCAAATGGAACACAAGTGTGGGACGCAACTCGTCGAAGGCGCGCTCCGTCGCGATCTGATCCCTTAAATCAACGTCTCCGCTTGCAATTGCAACAACGTTCTGGTATCCAGCATCGCTCAACTCCTTCTTCAGGGCGCGGCCGATTACGCCGCCTGCCCCGGTGATCAAAACTCGCTCGCTCGATACGGTCATGCCTAGCCTCTCTTTATAGCGCGCCGATCCGAGCATTCACGTAGTTGCCACAAATCGGGGAAATTGACACAAGATGGTTGTCTGACAACCTTCGCAACTTTACAGCGAGCGAAAATTATAAAGAAATTTTAAATCACTGAACTGTGCGCCCGGGAGCATTTTTGAGATGAGACAGTCCGAACCGGACAAATCCGTTGCCCAGATTACCGCCGGAAGGCGTATTTTTTGATGACGTCGTGCGGTTGTGATCGTTGCCCCGCGCAGCGGGCACGCCCCTCGTTCCGCGGCGGACCGCCATGCAGCACGTTCTACCCGGAAAATCTCGTCACTGGATCCACGCCAGATTACCGATTGACAGGTATCGGCCATATTGAGATTAGGGTCGCATTAAAGTTCGAGTATGAACCACCGAACGCCCAGGATGCGCCAAGAACGGCACGAGCATTTTGACCGTCAAATCACCCGGCACCGGGCCTTTCGGGTTGAATCCATCCCCCTCCCGTCCGCGTGGCGACCAGAAGAATTATCTGAAAGCACTTGGCCTATGGTCGACGCGGAGTGAAGCGGCGACGAGCGCCGCCTGCCCCAAGCCTCGCCATCGAAGCAGGTCGCGACGCCTTAGCCGACGCACTCCGCGATTCGCGCCTCGATTTCCGAGCCGTAATCCGCCCAATCGAAGATCTCGCGATCAAGGGCATCTTGCGCCAAGCGGCGACGCAACTCCGGCTGCGTGGCCAACTGTTCCATCGCTGCTGCAAGCGCATGTTCGTCAAGCATGTTCACGGTCATGCAGCCGCCTTTTTCCGCGAGTTCGGCCATGACTCCCTCGGAATGGCACAGACATGGTGTACCCATCCAAAGACTCTCCATGATCGGCAACCCGTATCCCTCGACAATTGACGGATAGACGGTAAAGGCGGCACGGCGAAACTCCTCGGCAAGCGCTTCATCGGTCAGCAAGCCTGCCCATTTGATACTTGGATCCTCCGCCATCATGTGCTGGAGCCATGCAATCAGGTCGTCCGCTTCGGCGAAGCGATGACCCACCAGAACGAGTTGCAACGGTAGATCCGGGCGACGCGCTCGCAGCAATCGATAGGCCTCCACCAATGTCCGGTGATTCTTGCGCGGTTCGATGCTGCAGACACAAAGGATCGTCAATGCCCCGTTACCGGGCTCGTCGGCGAATGCCTGCACACGCGGCCGGGCACCGAACTGCCCAGGCAGATAGACAGCTTCCCCCGACGGGCATGGAAGTCCAACTCGCGCGGCATAGCCCTGGAATTCCTTGAGACTCTCGCGGGAAATCGACCAGATGGTATCGAATGAAGCCAGTGCCTCCAGATAGCCGGGAAACTTCTCGACGACTTCTCGTGCACAAAACGGCGGATGCGATATCGGGATGACATCGTACAAAATACCGCCGATAACGAGATTCCGCGCGCGAGCCCATAAGACCCGCTTGTGCACCGTACCGTCCAAGGCGACCTCGGGGAAAAAGAATACCGGCGCCTTGCCATTACCGAGCACCTTCATGCAATTTTCGACAGTCCCGAACGCGTCCCGCAACGAGACGTGCACAGGTCCGTCATAGGTCGCCAACGTCTCTCCCTCGCGATCGGTGAGCAGCCGATAGCCTTCGATGTCCGGATCCCAGCGCACGAACACCGGCATCACCCCGGCCGAACCCTGAAGCGCTCGGCACAAACGTCGTGTGACGCGAATCACGCCGGGGTTGGCTGGATCGACGGCCGAATTGGTGCAATCCACCAGCACCAGTCTCGGGGCGGCAGACGCCGCGGATTCCGCAGAGAGCGTCTCGCGCACAGGTTGATCCGCGATGCGCGCCAACGCGGACAGATATTGGTCAAGCGTCGCTTTCCAACCAAAGGACGAGCGAAACCGTTCGAACCGCGCCTCGGTCAGATGAGACGGAATGCCCTGCGTCAAAATATGCACGGCCTTGTAGACCATGTCGTCCGGTTGACCACAAAGCAGCCATGGATCCGCAATGACTTCCGGGTGGGCGCCGAGGCTGAATGCAAGTACCGGGCGACTCAACCACTGCATTTCCGCCAGTGGCAAATTGAAGCCTTCCCACAGTGACACCGTTATGCCCAGTTCGCACTGGCGCATGATCTCGTTGAGCGCGGCATCCCCGACGAAACCGAGGAATACGATTGCATCGGCGATTTTTTCGGGTACCGCGAATTCTCCTTCGCGCGCCAGCACCAGCAGCCGCGCTTCAGGAACAATCTCGTGGATACGTTCGAATACCTGCAGACCGACCGGGCCATTCTTGTAGCCCAGCGGCTCGAAACGCCCAAGCAACATCACCGGTTTGAAACCGGTCGCGACGAGAGATCGTACGTGACTCAATGCCTCGTCATCGACGTGACTGCCGTCAGGCGCACCAAACAGGGAACTCTGCAAATGATCTGCGCCAAGCAGGATCGTCTCCACGCCCGCCGCGCTTCCCCGGTCCGGCAGGGTCTGGGTTTCGCGAATGAACGCACTGATTGGCAGGACGGCGCTGAAGCGGGGAAGTTCGCGCGCCCGGATGCGCCGCAATTCGCGCTGCGTCGGCAGCACGCCCTCCGGCATGCCGTCCTGAGGCACCGCGCCGGCGTCGATAAAGACAGACTTGGCGCCGCGCTCCGCGCACACCGACGCTGCCGAGAAAAAGGGCCAACCGCCAACGATGACGACATCGGGACCCTGCTCGGCAAACATCTGATTCCAGCGTTCACGCAAATGCTCGGCCGCGCGCTCCTCCGCGTACACGATCGACAGACGCCCGACGTCGTCCCATATCTGCAAGGCGGGCGAAACCTGTCGAACCGCGGCCTCGTCGCAGCGTAGACACACGAACGTAACGAGATGCCCTTGCCGCACAAGGCTTTGGCCCAGCACCAACAGGAGACGATCCACCCCGAAACGCGGTAACAAGCGCTCGTTGCAGATAACGAAGTGACGCCTCCGCACCTGATCTACTTTCGTCAAATTCATGGCCAAATGTCCGGGCAAGGGATATGGAAGGACGCTTGCGGCGCGATTGTCGCAAGCATGTCGGCAGCGCCGCGCGGATTCCACGCGCGAGGCAATGCCGCGGGATCGACCGCGACGCTCGCCAGCAGGTCCCGAACATCGGCACCGGACTCGACCGCACGAACGCCACCGAACATCTGCCCCACCACCGACAGGGATTTGCATTCGGCGGAGACAATGATCGGCAGTCCCCACCGGATGGCCTGCAATGCAGCCGCAAACTCGATGTCCTCGCTCCAGTTCCAGAAGGCAGCCGCGTCCGCCCACGCGTCCGCAGGCAACCAGTCGTGCCACAGCAAGCGTACGCGTCGCCCTGCGCCGACCTCGTCTTCCGTCTGATGGAGCGACTGCACCGCATCAACAATTTCCCGGCTCGGTGCGCCGCCCGCGCACAACACCATCGGTTCGCTGGGCAATGAGCGCGGATCCGCCAGCACGTCCTCATATACGTCAAGCAGGCGGGCAACAGCGGCTTCTTCCGCATATCCTTCGCGACGAGCCACGTTCCTTTCGCCCTCTTGGCGGGCGCGCTCGGGTGCGTCGATGTATGCCCGCATGGCTTCGGCAAGCCGGTCAGGAGCCCAGGGCGGCACAAGCGTCCCCGTCTTTCCCTGCTCGATCAACGCGCCGATACCACCAACGTCCGTTGCCAGTTGCGCCATACCCGCAGCCATTGCCTCAAGAAGCGACACAGGCTCGTTCTCGGGCCAACGTGAGGGCAATACGATCACGTCACTGGCGCTCATCAATTCAATGATCCGATCGCGCGGCACGCGCCCCAGGCACTGGACAGTCTTATCGAGTCCCCAATCGGCAATCTGACGCTGGATATCTCCCAGCAAGTGGCCGTCACCTGCGATGGTGAGCGACCAACGCCCTTTCAACGATGCGTCGTCAGACAGACGTTTCGCCGCTTCGATGAGATCGGGAATTCCCTTGTGCTCCCCCATGTAGGCGACGCACAGAAAGCGGATCGTCGAGGAAGGCACTCGCTTCAATTCCCGGAACGGGCGGAGATCAATGCCGTTCGAAATCACGAAGGTTCGATCGCGCTGGGCTGCGCCCGCCTGCACGTACGCATCGGCGAGGGAGGCGCTCGGCGACACGAGTGCCGAAGCGTGCCCGAGACACCAGACGATATAGTCTCGCCGCAAACGCATCGGCACCGAATGCGCCAGATCATGCGGGTGAATCGATGCGCTGCAATGGGTTCCGCACTCTTCGGTATTGCCGCAAATCGAACCATCGTCGCGAAGCTTCGTTCCGCGGTAGCAAACCCCCCAAAGGTCGTGGAGCGTGACCACCACCGGAATGCCTCGACGTCGCGCTAATGGAATGAGATGCATCCCAAGTCCGGCCATATTATGAAAATGGACCAAGTCTGGTTGCTCGGAATTCAATATGGCCCTGAAGTGCTCCGCGACGCGGTCGTTCCTGAAATTGTCGCTGGCTTCGAACGACGTCACGCTGGTGCGCCATACAACCATCCCGTCGTCATCTTCCCGATCGAGACGGCCGCGGGCGTCTGCGTTTTCCGCAATTCTTCCCGTAAAGACGATCACGTCATGACCGCTCGCCGCCAGGCCGAGAGCCTGACGGCGAGCCACGACCTCGGCACCACCCAACACATGTGGCGGAAACAGATTGCTGACGACAAGGATTCGCCTGCGGCGCTTCTTGGTATCTGAAAGCACGATTGGATCTTCTAATGACGAGTACGCACGCCGGTACGATTCAGCACGCCGGTTTCCCGTCTGCACTCATTGATGTTGGTCCGCCGACCCCAAGCGAATCGCGGACAGCTCGAATTCGAAGCACTGACCGTTGCGGCGGCCGCGGACCGGCACTTCGACCTGCCCGAATCCGGCTTCTTCGACCAATTTCTTGAGACTTTCCGGTGTCAACAGGTTGAAATGGAAATCGCCGTTGTAGTCCTGACTTCCGAACAACACCTCGCGGAAATCGTCGAAAGAGTAGCTGCCTGCCGCAACCCCGTTGAGCATGGCCTCGCCATCGGGCACGATCGCTCGCAAGCGTCCGCCGGGTTTCAACATGGACCGCCAGTGCGGTAACAATCGCCGACGCAGTTCCTCCTGCGGGAAATGCTCGACGAGATGCGATGAAAACACTTCGTCGACACTCCCCTTGTCAAAAGGCAAACCGCCGACATCGGCCACCACATCGACGCCCGGAACCTCACGGGCATCGACATTGACATACTCCGGCATCGCGATGTGACCACATCCCAAGTTAACCTTGAAGTTGCCCGCAGCCTTGGCGCGCTCCACTTTGTCCGGCGCCAGCACCTTCGCGACGACATCATCCGATACGGCGCCCGGTCGGGCATTGCGTCCGGCGCCGTAGCTCAGTTCGTACATCATTTCGCGACGTACGAATTCGACGCGGTCGAGCAAGTAGCGCAATGTGTCATCGACCTGGGCACTGCGCCGCGCCATGTCTTGACGAAGACCGTCGATCGGCTGCGCAGAGCCGTTCGCCACCATTTCAAGGCGCTTTTCGACTGCTGTTGCGATAGCCGCATCGAGCCGAGCTTGCAGCCGTTCTTCGATGTCCGACAGATGCGTGAGCCGATTGTCGATTCCGCTCATGTCGTTGCGCACTCGCAACCAGACCTTGGTCAGATCGTCGATCGTCCGCTGGCTACGGCTGCACTCCTGCTTCAGGCGATCCGTGGTTGCCGACGACGATCGCAGTTCGTTTTCGAGATGTTGGAGCCGGGGTTCGATCACCATCAACGGCCGATTCAAGCGAAACAGCAGCGGACCCAGCAAAGGTCGCGCGAAGCGTTTCAGGGTTTGCTTCAGTTGACTCACAGTCATAAGGTGCTCCGAATTGCGTTTGAGATGTTGGAGGAGCATCAACTTGCCCCTTCACGCGATCTCGACAGGAACTTGGCAAAATCAATTAAGCGAACGTCATGCGCTCAAGCGATGCGATGTCGATCGACCGATTCTCAATCGCGTGACAACCGTTCGGATCGACGTTTCGCCCAAATCACTTCGAGCCGGCCACGCATCGCCTCGCCCACCGGAACGGAGCCGTAGCTGCGCCAGATGCGTTCGCGCGCGAACTTGCCACGCCTGCGCCCTTCCGACGGATCCGCTGCAACGTGCCGCATCACCTCGACTGCGGCGGCTTGATCGGGCTCCGCCCAGGACTGCCCTTCCGACCACGGATATTCGTTGGACGCCACCGGCCGCAACTGGTACGGAATCGGATAGCCTGTCTCGGCGGTCAGGAAATCGGTGCAACCGGAATAATCGGTACCAATGACGATCCGCTCGAACGTCATCGCTTCCGCCATGCCGAGCCCGAAACCTTCGGCACGATGCAACGACACATAAGCATCCGACGAACGGATCAGGCCAAGCATCTCGTCGCGCGCCATGTTCGAGTCGAACATGAGAATCCGGGGATCCTGTCGCATTGCATCGCTCACGATGGCCTTGATGTCGGGGAAATGATCGGGTGCCCCGGTCGACTTGATCACCAGCCCGACATTCTCGTCGCCGAGCGGGAAAGCTTCCTGGAATGCCCGCAGGACACCCAGTGGATTCTTCCGGAACGGCGACGAGTAGTAATCGAAGCTGAACATGAAATAAAAGCGCTCCTCGTCCATGCCGAAGTGCGCCCGCCCCGGATGATCTCCGTCGGTATCGTCCATCGCGGGCGGCATGACGGTGATGGGCCCGTCGAAGATATGCGCAAACGCATCGGCAATGAACGTGTTGGGAGCCCAGATCTCATGAATGTGAGCAAGATTTCCGCGCCAGGCCTCCGGCGCCCTCGCAAGCTCCCAATACGGACACAGGATGTTATAGGACTGCGCCAATAGTCGTGGATCCAGTTCCCGAAACACGGCGGGAACCTGATCGCAAGCGACCTCGATCATGTTGACGTCGTAAGGATGCTTCTTGTCGTACCGGTGGGGCATGTATTCCCCGATCAATCGGCTTTCGATCCCCACTCGGAACGGATAGACAGCAAACGGTAAGTCGACCGCTTCGGCCGCCGTCAGGTTCGCACGGAATGCTTGCCCCAGGCCCAATGCGCCCTCGGCATAGCCGATAAACAGGACCCCGTCCCGCAGTTCCAGCGGTTCGCTCGTGAAGCGAATGGGGAGAACCAGCGCCTGCTGATCCGATGCCTGCCCTTCGCCTGCGATGCGCTGCCTGAGCCACTGCATCCGCGTCCGGAAAAAAGGAGCGACCAGTTGCTTCGACGATATCGCAAGCGCGCGCTTCCAACCCTGTTGCTCCAGACGGTCCGCAAAGAAGTTCGCCAGAAAGCCGCTACGACGGAATCCTCGCACGACAACGCCCTTCCATCTCATGGACGCGCCCGCACCCGTCGTGTTCCAGCCCGCTTCGCCAGACGACGGCGACTGCATTCCGGCCATGCCGCGTGCATTCGCAGACGTCTTCGACCGCTTTGTCGATACCTCGAACTTTCCTTCATTTTCCGCAATCAGCGCTCGACGGATCGACAGACTGCATTCGCGCCACGAGAATTTCGCGCGAATGGCTCGAACGCCCGCCTCCGAAAGAAGCCGGTATCGCGCCGCGTCCATGTCGTTCGCCTCCAGCAGCAACGTCGCCAGATGCTCGGCGGACGGCTCCCACCAGGTTCCGATCGTGCCGAAACCCTTGTCAGAGTAATCGGCCGGGATTTCGATTCCGTTCAACAACAACGCACCGGGAATCGCAAAGTCGGCCATTCCGCTGAAATTCCCGAAAATGGCTGGCGTACCGCATGCCATGGATTCGGCAATCCCGAACCCGAATCCCTCCGAGCGCGACGAGCAAACCGTGAAATCCGCACTGCGATAGAGCGTCGCCAAAAACTCCTCGTCCATGCCTGCGACGCTTTCGTAAACCGCGATCCCTTCCGAAAGGTATTCGGCTATGCGAAAGTTCCTCCAGATGCGCGTGCTGTCAGGACTCGGCATGGCTTTCAAGATGCCCGTGCCCATCAGGATCAGCCTGGCGTCAGGTCGCAAACGATGAAAGGAACGCCATGCCTTGACCATGACGTCGAGCCCCTTCCGGTACTGATTGCTGGCAAACCACAGAAAGGTTTTTCCGTCCGAAAAGCGCATCGACGGCCCCCAAGGCTGAAAGACATCGCTTTCGATACCGAGAGGAGCGTAATGAACGCGATCGAAACCGGCGCGCGTCAGTACCTCTACCCCCCAACGGGAGGACGTCAGCACCATCTTGTAGCGCTCTTTGAATGCCAGCCACGACTCGGGCAAACGCGACGTCTCCCAAACCGTATAAAGACAATCGAGAGGCTTTGCACCTGGATGCGAAAAGACAAGCTCGGGTGCGGCAGGATGAACGAGACCGTAGCGTCTCAAATACGGATGAAGATTCTTGTTGACGATGTTCCAGGAATTCGTCTCTTTCGAGTGGTGATTCCTGTGAGAAACGGAGTGCCCAAGAAACTTCTGCGCAAACAGGAGCTTGTTCTTCGCGAGGTAGTTGCGCTTGAATTCACTCGGCTTCTCCGCAACGGTCGAACTCGTCCAGTGCTCGATCTGCGAGTAAGTCAGATATGCACAGGTGTATCCGGCGTCGCGCACGCGAAAACCGAAGTCCGCATCCTCGTGATAGAACCCATATTCGTTATCGAGAAAACCGATCTTGTCGATGACCGACATGCGCACGCCCGCAAGAGTCAGCTCGCAAAAATCGGCTTCCAGACGTTTCGTATCGCCCGGAGGCGGGATGAAATCGTGCTTGAAAGTCAACGTCTCGAGATCCCAGCAGACCCGGTAGGCCAGCTTTCTCTGCGCGGCGGTCTTGTCGATGAGGATCTGTGCCGGCGCCACGATGGCGAGGTCCGGATCCGTCAAAAGCTCCGCAAGCAACTCGCGAATTACATCGGTTGTAAACGTGAGATCGTTGTTGGCGACAAAGACAAAATCACACCCGCGCTCCTTGGCCATTTCCGCGCCAATGTTGCACGCCTCGGTGTACGTGTGCGCTCGCCCAAGCTGCAGCAGGCCGACACCTGCGCTGCGACATACTTCTTCAGTATTGTCCGCACTCCCCTGATCCAGCACCACGACCAGTTCACCAGGAATCCGAAGCGTCGGCAGCATCCGCTCCAGAAGTTTGGCGCCATTGATCGATGGAATGACGAGCAGGGTTTTTCTCAGTGCAGTTTCAATAGTCATGTTTGCTTTACGTTGGCAGCCGGGGAAGACCCTCGTCCCAACCGTGGCTACGTTCATTTCCAGACCGGCCGACAGCGGCTCCGTTCATGGGGGGCACGGATGCTCGAGCGCCACCTTTCCGCCTTCGCCACCGGGCCTTCGGTTACCGGCACGCGTCCAAGACGAACCTGCCGGATGTGACCAAAAGCCTCGGCGATTGACGTGGCGCTTACGACGACGCGGGCACCCGCCCATAGTGATCCTCGAAGCGGACGATGTCGTCTTCGCCGAGGTACGCCCCGGATTGGACCTCGATCAGTTCGAGCGGGATCTTGCCGGGATTTTCAAGACGATGCGTCACACCGAGCGGAATGTAGGTCGACTGGTTTTCGCTCAGCAACGTCACCAGGTCGCCATTGAAAACGCGTGCCGTCCCACGGACGACGATCCAGTGTTCCGCGCGATGATGATGCATTTGCAGACTCAGCGATGAGCCCGGATTGACGATGATGCGCTTTACCTGAAAGCGCTCGCCCTGATCGATGCTTTCATAAGAGCCCCAAGGCCGAACGACTTTCCGGTGCGTGACCGATTCATGCCGACCCATCGCGCTGAGCCGTTCGACGATCTTCTTCACGCGTTCCGACTCGTCGCGATGCGTGACGAGCACCGCATCCGCCGTTTCGACGATGACGAGATCCTTGACGCCGATCGCGGCAACCATCCTGTGATCCGCGCGAATGTAGCTGTCGGTCACTTCGTCCGTCAGCACGTCACCCAGCACGGTATTGCCTTCCTCGTCGGCGGCGGAAATCTCTGCGAGTGCTGCCCACGAACCGATGTCGCTCCAGTTGAGGCCGGTTGTCGCGACCATCACTGCGCGATGAGTCTTCTCCATCACCGCATAGTCGATCGAGATATTCGGGCTTTCCTGGAACGCATCGGGATCGAGTCGCACGAAGTCGTCGTCGCGCTTCGCCTGCGCAAGCGCCAGTTCGACCTGCTTGAGAACGGCGGGCTCGAAGCGCGCCAGTTCTTCGAGGTACACGGACGCCTTGAGCATGAACATGCCGCTGTTCCAATAGTAGTCGCCGTCCGCGAGAAACCGCTCCGCCGTGGCGCTGTCCGGTTTCTCGATGAACGCATCCACACCGTAGGCGCCTTCATGCGACGCAAGTGCGTCGCTGCGACGAATATAGCCATAACCGGTATGCGGTTTTGTCGGTTCGATACCGAAAGTCACCAGATGCCCCTCGTTCGCGATGTCCCGGGCGGTCGACGCGATTCGTGCGAAGACTGCTTCGTCGAGAATGACGTGGTCCGAAGGCAGCACGAGCAGCAAGGCGTCCGGCGTCTGTTCCAGCGCGAGCAGCGCGGCGGCGGCCACCGCCGGCGCCGTATTCCTTCCAACCGGCTCGAGTACGACCGCAGAAGGCGTCACGTCGATGCTGCGCAATTGGTCGGCAACGAGGAAGCGCTGCTCCGTATTGGTGATCACGATCGGCGAATTCACGTCCGCCATACCATGCAAACGCCGGACCGTCTGCTGTACGAGCGTGTGACTGCCCGTCAGTTTCAGATATTGCTTCGGGTACCCGCCGCGTGACATCGGCCAGAGTCGGGTACCGCTGCCGCCACACAAGACAACCGGATATACGTTCACGTCAACTCCGTAAAATGATGATGCTCTAAGAACTGCATGTGCGAGAAGTTCGGCACAAGCGGCTATGCGGGTACTTCCACCCGCGGCGGCCATGCCAAACCAAAGTCGTCACGCGCCAAAGTCAGATTCGGGCTGTAGAAAGGATCGTGCTTCAGGCGGTCCCCCCAACGTCCCTTCATATACTCGAACTCGCGCTCGAAGCGCGCTCGCCTGACAGGATCGTCGTCACGTCCGCGCGTGGCCGACTCGTGGTGGTACAACTCTGCAAATGGGGTCCAAACGTTTCGGTAGCCGGCCTCACCGATGCGAAGGCAAAAGTCGACATCGTTATAGGCAATCGCCAGATCCCGCTCGTTCAACCCGCCCACCTCGCGATAGATCGACGTGCGCACGACAAGGCAAGCCGCAGTGACTGCCGAGAAGGCGTTGATGAGGCCTGCTCTGCCGAAATATCCACGCGCCGCGCGTGGCAGGTGTTTATGGGCGTTCCCGGCCACACCCAGAATGCCCAGGACTAGTCCGGCATGCTGAATTGTATCGTCCGGATAAAGAAGCTTCGCCCCGACGGCCCCAACTTCCGATTGCAACGCCAGCGCAACCATTTCCGACAACCAGTCCGGCGATATGACCTCGACATCGTTGTTCAGCAGCCCGACCAACTCACCGTTCGCCTGTTCGACGGCCGCATTGTTCAACGCGGAATAATTGAACGGACTGTCATCGCGCAAGACGCGGATACGGGGATCCCCGGCTATCGATTCAAAATAGCGCAAGGCTTCCGGATCGTCAGAACCATTGTCGATCAGGATGACTTCATAGTTCGCGTACGTCGTTTTCTCGAAAATGCTGGTGATACATCGGCGCACCAGTTGAGCGGCATTGCGCGTCGGGATGATCAGGCTGACGAGCGGCTGCCTCGCCGGCAACGCATACCGGGCCCGATAGCCATAGCCGATGTACTCCACTTTGCAGTCCACGCCCCGCCGCTCGAAATGCTCGTTGAGGGCCCGCTCTCCGGCGACCGCGGCATAAGGTTTCGCGTCCGAGCTGAAAGCGGTGCTCTCCGAATGAACCCGCCAGTGATAAAGCACGCGTGGAATGTGATGGATTGCCGCGACGTCCGTGCGTTCGATACAGCGCAACGCCAGATCGTAGTCTTGCGACCCTTCATATCCGACGCGGAACCCTCCCACTTCATTCAGCAACGCTCTCTCGTAAACGCCAAGATGGCTGAACATGTTGTGGGAGTAGAAC
The DNA here is from genome assembly GCF_002223255.1 of Burkholderia sp. AU17457. NCBI lineage: Bacteria > Pseudomonadati > Pseudomonadota > Betaproteobacteria > Burkholderiales > Burkholderiaceae > Burkholderia > Burkholderia sp. AU17457. The sequence continues at coordinate 334,320 of NZ_NKFB01000003.1, read as the reverse complement.
AAGTCGGGATTCCACGCGCACTTGAAATAAGGGTCGTGACGCACTCCCGACTCGTCGATCTTGTCCTCATCCGAGTAGATCATGCGCGCGGAAGGATTCTGCTCGATGACGTTAGCCACATGGTAAAGCGCATGTTCCGGAAGCAAATCGTCGTGATCGAGAAGTGCGACCCACTCGCCCGTCGCCAACGCCAGAGCGCTGTTCGAGGCGGCAGAAATATGCCCGTTTTGTTCGCGAAATACAGCCTTGATACGCTGATCCTCGCTCATGTAACGCTCGATCAACGGACGAACGGCCGGATCGGTCGATACGTCATCGGCGATGCACAATTCCCAATGAGGATAAAGCTGGCCGCGTACCGATTCGATCGCTGCTGCAAACCATTCGGGCGTGGGGTTGTACACGGGCATGACCACGGAAATCACCGGCAGGCGATTGAAACCGGCGATGTGCTGCCGAATGGTATCCCGCGTCGCATCATCGATCCGATCGTAGCGACGTACCCAATCGACATAGTCGTCACGGCCAATGATTCCGGGCGCGCCGGCCCGCAGCCAAACGAGTTTGTGCATCACGCCAGCGATGCCCTCGCGGCGATATACGCCATATGCCTTGCGCAGGACGGCGCGGAGGCCACCACCTCCGGCTGCCCGTTTCGCCAGCGAATGTATCTCCAACAGTTTCAATTTGCCCCACACCTTGCCATATCTTCCGGCGCGCCGATTGCAACGCCTGCGATTCGACGACTCTCGATGTTGCGCCCGACCTTCCCGCTGCCATCGCGCCCGCCTGCCTCACGAGCCCGCGAACGGCCAACGCGACGTCCGTCAGCTTCGGAGCTTACGACGATCGCTCAGGCCGTTGCCGCTTCATATGCCGACACGATCTCTTCCGTCGGCCCGAACGCCCGTACACTTCCGCGCTCCATCCAGAGCACCTTGTTGCAAACCTTACGGATTTCCGAGTTGGAGTGCATCGCAAGCACGACGATTTCCGCGCGACTGTGCAGATCCGCCAGTCGTGCCTCGGCCTTATGCATGAACGATGCGTCACCAACGCCCATGACTTCGTCAAGCAACAGGATTTCGGCGTCGACCGCGGTCGACACTGCGAACGCAAGTCGCACCTTCATCCCGCTAGAATACGTGCGAATGGGCAGATCGAGATAATCGCCGAGCTCGCAAAATTCGGCGATGTCCCGTTGCTTCTCGCGAATCTCCGAATCGGACATGCCGAGCAGCAGCCCTCGAAGCCGGATGTTCTGCATCCCGGTCGAATTCTCGTCCATGCCGAGGCCAATATCGAGCAGCGGCACGACTTTCCCATCGCGCGCGAGCGTACCGGCGGTGGGCGGATAGATACCCGCCATCGCGCGAAGCAGCGTCGACTTCCCCGCGCCGTTATGCCCGATCAGGCCGACGCGGTCACCACGTTCGAAACGCAGATTCACGTTATCGAGCGCGCGCACGACGATCACGCCGTCGTTGCCCTCGGCGATCCGGTTACGCCGCCCCATGCGGAGCACTTGTTTCTTGAGTGATCGCCCCTGCACATCGAAGATCGGCAGATCGAGCGTCACATTGTTCAATTCAATGTATGCCATGGTACGCACCTCAAACCCAGTACGGAATGCGCTTGAGATAGCGCCCGGTCATGAGCAACGCGACAGGCCATCCAATCAGCGCCATGCCAATCGTGACCGCCCATGTCGTCACGCTCGGGACCTGCCCGATCAACGGACTACGCACGAGGTCGATCAGATATGCGAGCGGATTCCATTCGACGATGAACGAAAAGCGGGTCAGCGAGTCCGGCCGGAAGATGATCGGCGTCACGTAGAACGCAACCTGAAGCAATGCGCCGACAATCTGCGGGAGGTCGCGAAAACGCGCGGACAGCAGGCTGATCGTCATTGCGATCCACATCGCGTTGATGACATAAATCAGAAGCGCCGGTATGAAGATCGGCAACGTGTCCCACCGCTTTACACCAAAAATCGCCAGCAACACGATCACAATCAGGAAATTGTGGGCGAGCACAATAAGATTTCGCCAGACGACTTGCAGGATATAGATCAGCTTCGGGGTCGCCATCTGGCGGATATAGGACGCGCTATTGATGTATGCGACGCTCCCTTCTTGGATGGTCGCCGAAAACATGCCCCACAGCACAAGACTGCACGCCAGGAACGGCAGATACTCGTTGATCTTCTGTCCGAACAGCGTGCCGTAGACGATACCCAGAGACGTGATCATCACGCCCATGCTGATCGTGAGCCAGAAGGGCCCGAGACGCGAGCGCGCATAGCGTTGCCGGATTTCAAGCCACCCGAGCAGCGTCCACAATCGCCACGATGCGATACTTTTCTTGAGGTCAGCGAGTGAGAGATTCAGCATGCAAGCTTTCGAGAAATGAATGAATAGGGAATCATCGGACAATTATCGCCGACGAAATCAGAGCGCTCCGGCACGGCCGAGTATCCCGTGCCAGATGCCCAGCAGCGACAGCCGCAAGTGAGTCAGGCGAGGCTGCATGAAAAGCGCATAGATCGCAAGACGAAACGGCATCTTGACGAGTTCGGTCGATTTCCAGGTCCAGGGCACGTAACTGCGTCTGATCAGCGCCACGGCATTACGGAACAGGTAGTAATGGCGCACCGCACTATGCCCTGGATACTTTCTGCCGAACACGCGCACGGGTTCACCGCCAAGTTCGTGCGCAAGCCGCAGTGTCGGCGCGCCCAGTACCGCGTAGCCTTTCGAACGCGCGCGAACGCACCACTCCAAATCAACGAAATCGATGAACAGCGTATCGTCCATGGGACCGATGTCGCGCCACGCCGCGAGATTGATGCACGAACCTGACGTAATCAGAAAATCGACGTCGACCGGTCGTGTCCCGGTCGGCTCGATGCGTTGCAGCTTCAGGTAGCCAAAACGGACAAACGGTGCGATTCCGCCCAAGCGCGCATCTTCGTATGCCGGCCCGATGAGCGCCACGCGCTGATTGCGTGCGCGCTCATCGTCGAGTAGTTGCGGCAGTTCCGTCAGCAGCTGCGCCGAGGGTTCGCTGTCCTGATCGAACAGCAGCGCACTCGTGCAACCTGCGTCAAGCAATCGCTCGACGCCCTGGTTGAGCGCCGTGGCAATGCCCCGGTTCGCACCGTTTGCCAGGTAGTCGATTCCGTCGTCCAACCCCAACGCATCCGCCGTGGATACGGATTCGGTATTGTCGACGACCACGCATGGCCACGTAGCCGCGAGCCGGTTCGCCCGGGCCACGCAATCGCGGTCCGGTCGATAGAAGACGATCACGATGCCCGTGCGCTTCCGACGGGCCGATAGTTCGTTGGAGTTACTCACTCAGACAGAGCCGTAATGCATCGTCCCAAACCGGCATATGCAGGCCGAACGTCCCGGCCAGCTTGTCGAGAGACAATCTCGAATTTGCCGGACGCTTCGCAGGCACCGGATAGTCGCTTGCCGGAATCGGCACGACCTTCGGCGCACGCTCGCCCATCGCCTCCGCAAAGATGGCTTCGGCAAACCCGTGCCACGATGTCGCACCGGCCGACGTGAAGTGATACACGCCGGAACGCTGCGCCCACCAGTGCGCATCACCAGCAGCCAACGCCTGTGCGACGATGTGCGACGTAGCCGTGGCGATAGTCTTCGACCAGGTCGGCGCGCCGATCTGATCCGCGACTACCCGCAGTTCCGGACGCTCGCTCGCTAGCTTCAGCATCGTCAGCAGGAAGTTCTTGCCGCGCCGCCCGTACACCCAGCTCGTCCGCAGAACCACGTGCGCACATCCTGTCGCCGCGACCGCCTGCTCGCCTTCGAGCTTGGTCAGCCCATAGACGTTCTGCGGGTTGGTCGCGTCCGTTTCGACATAGGCGCCCTCTTTGGTGCCGTCGAACACGTAATCGGTCGAGTAATGAACCAGCGCCGCGCCGCTGCGCGCCGCTTCCTCCGCGAAGACACGCGGCACATCGGCGTTCATCCGACGCGCGGCATCGATGTCCGTCTCGGCCTTGTCGACGGCCGTATAGGCGGCCGGATTCAAGATGATCGACGGCTTCAACTCGCGCACGACACTACGCACGCGCTCGAGATCGGACAGGTCGAGCATCGAACGATCGCACGCCACTACACGCCCCAACCCTTGCAACGCGCGCAACAATTCGAATCCGACCTGACCGTTCACGCCCGTCACGAGGATCGTCGGCTCAGGTTTCACGCCCATCTCATGCATAGACTTCGGCTTCGCTCAAACGCTTGCCCGCCGCGTCCTTCGCGGCCAGCAGCGGCTCGAAATCAATCGGCCATTCGATCCTGATCGCCGGGTCGTTCCACACGATGCTGCGCTCGTGCTCCGGAAACCAGTAATCGGTCGTCTTGTAAAGGAACTGCGCAGCGTCCGACAGCACGACGAAACCGTGCGCGAACCCAGGTGGCACCCATAGCTGACGATGATTGTCGTTCGACAGGAGAACGCCGACCCACTTGCCGAAGTTCGGCGAACGCTTACGAATATCGACCGCGACGTCGAACACCTCGCCTTCGACAACACGCACGAGTTTGCCCTGCGCGTGCTGGATCTGATAGTGCAGCCCGCGCAGCACGCCCTTCGACGACCGCGAATGGTTGTCCTGCACGAATTCGACACCAGCCTCGACCTGCTCGGCGAATTCTTTCCCGTTGAAACTTTCGTAGAAGAACCCGCGTGCGTCGCCGAACACCTTCGGCTCGATGATCTTGACTTCGGGCAGCGCCGTCGCCGTTACTTGGATGGCCATGCAACTCTGTCCGTAAGAATGTTCTTGAGATACTGGCCGTACGCGTTCTTCGCGAGCGGCTGTGCGAGCTTCAGCACCTGTTCCGCGTCGATCCAGTTGCGGCGGTAGGCGATTTCCTCCGGGCACGCGACAACGAGGCCTTGCCGCTTCTGCAGCGTCGCGATGAAGCTGGCTGCCTCGATCAAGGAATCGTGCGTGCCGGTATCGAGCCACGCGTAACCGCGCCCCATGATCTCGACATTAAGCGCGCCATCCTTGAGATATCGCGAGTTGACGTCGGTGATTTCCAACTCACCGCGCGGCGACGGCTCGATGTCGGCCGCGATGTCGCACACGCGGTTATCGTAGAAATACAGGCCCGTCACCGCGTAGTTCGAACGCGGCTTTGCGGGCTTCTCCTCGATCGACAACGCGCGGAACGACTTGTCGAATTCGACGACGCCGTAACGTTCCGGATCATGCACGTGATACGCGAACACGGTCGCGCCGGCTTCCTGCGCATGCGCGCGCTCGAGCTGCTTCGCGAGATCGTGGCCGTAGAAGATGTTGTCGCCAAGGATCAGCGCCGACGGATCGTTGCCCACGAATTCCTTGCCGATGATGAACGCCTGCGCGAGTCCATCAGGCGACGGCTGCACCGCATACTGGATGTTCATCCCCCACTGGCTACCGTCGCCGAGCATCGACTCGAAACGCGGTGTGTCCTGCGGCGTCGAAATGATCAGAACGTCGCGGATACCCGAGATCATCAGCGTCGATAGCGGGTAATAGATCATCGGCTTGTCGTACACCGGCAGCAACTGCTTCGACACGACGTGCGTGATCGGATACAGCCGGGTGCCGGAGCCGCCGGCGAGGATTATGCCTTTACGTGCCATCGCATTGCTCCTCAGGCTCGTTTCGCGTAGTTGGTCTCGACCCATTTGCGATACTCGCCCGACGCCACTTCGTCAGCCCAAGCCTGATTGCCGAGATACCAGTCGACCGTCTTCGCGAGGCCTGTCTCGAACGTTTCCGCAGGCTTCCAGCCGAGTTCGCGTTCGAGCTTACGCGCATCGATTGCGTAGCGGCGATCGTGGCCGGGGCGATCGGTCACATAGGCGATCTGGTCGCGATAAGAACCGGCCGCCTTCGGGCGTGCCTTGTCGAGCAGGTCGCACAGCGTGTGCACGACTTCGAGGTTCTTCTTCTCGTTCCAGCCGCCGACGTTGTACGTCTCGCCGGGCACGCCGCGGGCGAGCACCTCGCGGATCGCGCTGCAATGGTCTCCGACATACAACCAGTCGCGCACGTTCTGCCCGTCGCCATACACCGGCAGCGGCTTGCCGGCGAGCGCATTCGCGATCATCAGCGGAATCAGCTTCTCGGGGAACTGGTACGGACCGTAGTTGTTCGAACAGTTCGTCGTCAGCGTCGGCAGGCCGTACGTATGATGGTAGGCTCGCACCAGGTGGTCCGAGCCGGCCTTCGTCGCGGAATACGGGCTGTTCGGCGCGTACGGCGTCGTCTCGGAGAATTGCGGATCGGTCGCCGACAGCGAACCGAACACTTCGTCGGTCGACACGTGGAGGAAGCGGAACGCAGCCTTGTCGGCGTCGTTGAGGCCGTTCCAGTACTGTCGGGTCGCCTCGAGCAGCGTGAACGTGCCGACGACGTTGGTCTGCACGAAGTCCGCAGGACCGTGAATCGAACGATCGACGTGGCTTTCGGCGGCAAAGTGCAGCACCGCGCGCGGCTTGTACTCGGCGAACAGCGCGTCGAGAGCGTCACGGTCACATATATCGACGCGCGCGAACACATGCTTCGGGTCTCCGTCCAACGACTTGAGCGTGCGAAGATTCCCTGCATACGTCAGCTTGTCGACGTTGAGCACGGCCTCGTCGGAATCGCGCAGCCAGTCGAGTACAAAGTTGGCACCGATAAAACCCGCGCCGCCCGTAACCAGGATCATGAGGCTCCCTCTAGTAATGCGCGGCCGGCGCCGTTGGACACCGGCCGCTTCAGATTCATAGCAAGCAACCGTGGTCGCCGCATCAGACCGGGAATTTTAACCGGTCGACATGACCGCCAAAGTCATGAAATGCTAATTTTGTTCGGGAAAACGACAATTATAGGGAGCCAAGCCACGCAAAAGCCATGCCGCTAACAACTTGATACAGCGCTCCGCACCCGGACTGGGAACGAAATTTCTTTTCAAATCAATGGCATTTTAGAGAACAAGAATCCCGAAAATTCCGGCATCCGCCAAGTACTCTTCTTTTATCCGAGAACCCCGCAGGATTCGCCTCTCATGACCCTCCCCCCCATCGCCATCGGCGACATCCAAGGCTGCCATTCCGCTTTCCAGTCGCTGCTTGACAAGCTTTCAGCCCCCGCCGACACGCCCCTCTGGATTGCCGGCGACGTCGTCAACCGCGGGCCGGGCTCTCTGGCCGCGCTGCGCGCGGTCGTCGACCTCGGCCCGCGCGCGACCGTCGTGCTCGGCAACCATGACCTCCACCTGCTCGCGGTCTCCGCCGGCCTGCGCACCGAGCGCCCGGGCGACACCATCGGCGAGATCCTCGACGCGCCCGACGCCGACGCGCTGCTCGACTGGGTGCGCCACCGCCCGTTCGTGCATGTCGAAGACGGAAAGCTGCTCGTCCACGCCGGCGTGCTACCGCAATGGGACACCACGCTCGCGCTCGAACTCGCCGACGAACTCCAGCGCGCACTCCGCGCCCCCGACTGGCGCGACACACTTCAAGGCCTGTACGGCAACGAGCCGAACCAATGGAGTCCGAACCTGAAAAAACGCGACCGGATGCGTGTCGCGTTCAACGCGTTCACGCGCCTGCGCTTCTGTACGCCCGATGGCGCGATGGAATTCAAGGCGAACGGCGGCCCCGACAGCGCGCCGCCCGGCTACCTGCCGTGGTTCGACGTGCCGGGGCGCCGCACCGAGGACGTGACGGTCGTGTTCGGGCACTGGGCCGCGCTCGGCCTGATGCTGCGCGACAACGTCGTCGCGCTCGATTCGGGATGCGTATGGGGGAATCAGTTGTCAGCCGTGCGGCTGACGGCCGATCCGGCCCAGCGCACGGTCACGCAGGTGCAGTGCGAAGCGTGCCGCACGCCGGGCGGCGAATGACGGCACGCTGATTCACGCGCGCCGCCGACGCGTCAGCCTTCGCGCCCCGGCACGGGCGCATCGGCAGTCGCATCCCCCGCCCCGTCGGCGCCGAGCTCGGTCGCCGGATACGCATGCTTCTGCAACTCGGCGAGCGACTCGGCCGTCGGCTTGCCGACCTTCTCCTGCAACGTCGCCAGCGCAGTTGCGATTGCATCGCGCGCCGCCGCGGATGTCGCACGACGATCACCGCCCGGCGGGATCGGCTCGCACACGTACAGATGCGCGACGAGCGGGCCGCCGCGCAGCACCATGTCGAGCGACTTGCCGAGCGACAGATCGCCCGTATAGGCCGGCGCGACCGACTGCCGCCCGTGCGCGTCCTCGTACATCAGGCAGATCGGCTGCACCGCGCACCCGGCCGACACCGCGGCCTGGAACAGGTTCGCATGGAACGGCAGCAGATCCTGGCCGTCGGACGTCGTCCCTTCCGGAAACACGCACATCACACCGCCGTTGCGCAGGCGCTCGGCCATCTCGTGCATGATCCGCATCGCCTCGGTGCGCTTCTCGCGCTGCAGGAACACGGTGTCGAGCTTTTCGGCGAGCCAGCCGACGACCGGCCACTGCCGCACCTCCGCTTTCGACACGAACGGCGTCGGCCGCCACGCATTGACCGCATAGATGTCGAGCCACGACACGTGGTTGCCCACGACGAGCGCGCTCGCATCGAGCCGCGCGCCGTCGTTGTGGACGACGAGGCGCATCCCGCAGATGCGCAGCATCTTGAGCGACCAGCGACGCGTCAACTCGGCGCGGTGCGCCGGCGTGACGTGCGAAAAACGCAGCGCGACGATCACCATGCCGCGCAACAGGTGAAAGACGAGACGCAGCTTGCGAAGAGCGGTCATGGCGAAGGTCCGGCGTGGTTCAGTGGCGCTCGAACGCGACCTGCCCGGCCACGAGCGTCGCGCGTACGGTGGCCGGCAGTTCGTAGCCGAGGAACGGCGAGTTGTGGCCCTGGCTCTTCAGTGCACGCGGCTCGACGCGCCAGTGCGCGCGCGGATCGAACACGCACAGGTCGGCCGCGCCGCCTTCGGCGAGGCGCCCTGCCGGCAGTTGCAGCACGTCGGCCGGCGCGGACGTGATGCGGCGCAGCGCCTGCGCGAGCGGCGTGCGCGTCTCGTCCGCCCACTTCAGCGTCAGCGACAGCAACAGCTCGAGCCCCGTCGCGCCCGGCGTCGCTTCACCGAACGGCAGCAGCTTCTCGTCGTCGTCGACCGGCGTGTGATCGGAGCAGATCGCGTCGACCGTGCCGTCGGCGAGCGCCACGCGGATCGCTTCACGATCGCGCTCGCCGCGCAGCGGCGGATCGAGCCGGAACTGCGAATCGAAGTAGCCGATGTCGACGTCGATCAGGTGGACGTGGTTCACGCCGACGTCGCAGGTCACGGGCAGCCCCTCGGCCTTCGCTGCACGCACGAGCGCCAGCCCGGCCGCCGACGACAGCCGCGCGAGGTGCACGCGCGCGCCCGTCACGCGCATCAGTTCGAAAATCGTGTGCAGCGCGATCGTCTCGGCCGCGACCGGCACGCCGGACAGCCCGAGCCGCGACGCGAGCGCGCCGCTCGCGGCCACGCCGCCGCGGCCGATGAACGCGTCGAGCGGACGCAGCCACGTCGTGTAGCCGTAGGTGCTCGCGTATTGCAGCGCGCGCAGCAGCACCTGCGTGTCGCGCACCGGCACGTTCGCATGCGTGAAGCCGACGCAGCCGGATTCGGTCAGCGCGACCATCTCGGTGATGACTTCGCCCTTGAGGCCGACGGTCAGCGCGCCGAGCGGATGCACGTTCGCCTGATGCAGGTTGCGCGCGCGGAACTTGAGCATCTCGACGAGGCCAGGCTCGTCGAGCACGGGATCGGTGTCGGGCGGGCACACGAGGGTCGTGACGCCGCCCGCGACGGCCGCGGCCATCTCGGACGCGAGCGTCGCCTTGTGTTCGTAGCCGGGCTCGCGCAGCCGCGCGCACAGGTCGACGAGGCCGGGCGCGACGATCAGGCCCGATGCGTCGATCGTCTTGTCCGCGGTGAAACCGGCCGGTGCGCTGCCCAGCGCGGCGATCTTGCCGTCCGCGACGAATACGTCGGCCTGTCGTTCGGTGCCGGCGACCGGGTCGATCAGCGTGCCGCCTTGGATATGAATCTTCATGCGCTGTCTGTAAATGCGTTGATTGCGTTGAATGCCTGAACGAGGATGCGCGAAAGCGCGCTCAGTCGCTGTTGCCGGCGACGATGCCCATTACCGCCATCCGCACGGCGATGCCGAACGTGACCTGGTTGAGGATCACCGATTGCGGACCGTCGGCGACCTGCGAATCGATCTCGACGCCGCGGTTCATCGGGCCCGGGTGCATGACGATCGCGTCGGGCGCGGCGAGCGCGAGGCGCTCGGGCGTCAGGCCCCACGTCTTGAAATACTCCTGCGCCGACGGCAGCAGCGCGCCGCTCATCCGTTCGTTCTGCAGGCGCAGCATGATGATCACGTCGACGCCCTTCAGCCCCTCGTCGAGGTTGTGGAACACCTTCACGCCCATCTGCTCGAGGCCGCCCGGCAGCAGCGTGCGCGGGCCGATCGCGCGCACTTCCGGCACGCCGAGCGTGGTGAGCGCATGGATGTCGGAGCGCGCGACGCGCGAATGCAGGATGTCGCCGACGATCGCCACGCGCAGCTTCGTGAAGTCGCGCTTGTAGTGACGGATCGTGTACATGTCGAGCAGGCCCTGCGTCGGGTGCGCGTGGCGGCCGTCGCCGGCGTTGATCACGTGCACGTGCGGCGCGCAGTGCTCGGCGATCAGGTACGGCGCGCCGCTGGACGCGTGGCGCACGACGAACAGGTCGGCATGCATCGCCGACAGGTTGTTGATCGTGTCGAGCAGCGATTCGCCCTTGCTCGTCGACGACGCATTGATGTTCAGGTTCAGCACGTCGGCCGACAGGCGGGTCGCGGCGATCTCGAAGGTCGTGCGCGTGCGCGTCGAGTTCTCGAAAAACAGGTTGAACACGGACTTGCCGCGCAGCAGCGGCACCTTCTTCACTTCACGGTCCGTCACGCTGACGAACTGCTCGGCCGTATCGAGGATGTGATTGACGATCGAGCGCGGCAGGCCCTCGATCGACAGCAGGTGCTTCAGCTCGCCGTTTTTCGTGAGCTGCGGGTTGCCCTTCAGGAAACCGTAGCGGAACCGGTCGGGGCTCGCGGCCGCCGCGGGATTGCCGGTGCGGCCAGTGGTGTCGGTGGTCATGGTGTGCGTGATTCCAACTATGCAAACGGGCCGCGGTGCAAACCAGCGGCCCGGGATACGGTTCGCGTGTCGTTCAGGCGCCGTGCGACTCGCTGTGGGCCTCGATACGCAGCGTGAAGCGCGCATCGTCGCGCGCGAGCACGAGCGTCGCGTCGGCCGGCACGTCGAGCGTGCCGCCCGCGAAGCGTGCGGCGACCGGCAGCTCGCGGCCGCCGCGATCGGCGAGCACCGCGAGCTCGACCGCGGCCGGACGACCGTAGTCGAACAGCTCGTTGAGCGCCGCGCGCACGGTGCGCCCGGTGTACAGCACGTCGTCGACGAGCACGATGCGCGCGCCGTCGATCTCGAACGGCAGCGACGTCGGGCTGGCCTGGCTGTGCAGCCCCTTCTTCGCGTAGTCGTCGCGATGCAGCGCGACGTTGACGACGCCGAACGCCGGCGCGCCGAGATCGCGCGCGAGGCGCTCGGCGAGCCACGCGCCGCCGCTGTAAATGCCGGCGAGCCGCGGGCCGCCCGGTTCGGCGAACGCCGTGCCGTACGCGGCGCGGATCTGGTCGAGCAGGACGCGGTAAAGCGCCTCGGCGTCAATGGTGCTCATGGTCGGACAATTGATCGAGATACTGTTGAAGGATGACGCGCGCGGCTTCGGCATCGAGCATGTCGGTGCGGGCGCGGCCGCGCACGTTGCGCTCGCGCAGCCCGGCCTCGGCCTCGACCGACGAATAGCGCTCGTCGATCCACGTGACGGGCAGCCCGAAGCGGCCGTTCAGCTGGTTGCCGAAGCGCTTCGCCTGCTGCGTCATGTCGTGCGGCGTGCCGTCCGGATGCATCGGCAGGCCCACGACAAGCGCGTCCGGCCGCCATTCGGCCAGCAGGTCGCCGACCGCCTTGAAGCGGTGTTCGCGGTTCAGGTTCTGGATCACGACGAGCGCACGGGCCGAGCGCGTCAGCGCGTTGCCGATCGCGACGCCGATCCGTTTTTCGCCGTAGTCGAACGCCAGGAGCGTCGCATCGCGCGCGCTCGCGCCACTCATGCGTGCCCTGCTTCGCCGGACAGCATCGACGAACTGACGCCGAGCAGGCCGAGCGCGGCTTCGAAGCGCTCTTCGGCCGGCGTGTCGAACACGATGCGCGGATCGGCGGCGACCGTCAGCCAGCCGTTGCGGGAAATTTCTTCCTCGAGCTGCCCGGCGCCCCAGCCCGCATGGCCGAGCGTCAGCAGGAAGCGTTTCGGGCCGTTGCCCGTTGCGACCGCCTCGAGCACGTCCTTCGACGTCGTCATCTCGAGCCCGCCGTCGACGGACATCGACGAGTTGTAGCTCGCGCCCTCGACCGGCTCGTGCAGCACGAAGCCGCGCTCGGTCTGGACCGGGCCGCCGAAGTACACGGGAATGTGCAGCAGCGGCTCGATGTCGAGCTTCAGGTCGATGCGGTTGAACAGCGATTCGAGGTCGATGTCGGTAGGACGGTTGATGACGAGGCCGAGCGCACCGCGCTCGCTGTGATCGCAAAGATAGATCACCGTTCCCGAGAACGTCGGATCGGCCATGTTCGGCATGGCGATCAGGAACTGGTTGGTGAGATTGATGCGATCGGAAGGCTTTGACATGGTTTGAATTTTAGCAAAGACGCCGCGACCTGACCGGGCCGCGATCAACAAGCAACGCCGCGCCGCGCTGGCAACGGCGCGCGCGGATCACACGGCACTCTAACACGCGCGCGGGCGCTGTCGGCAGCGTGTTGCGGGCCCGCGCGGCACGGGCCGCCGTCGCGTGTTCGCCCCCTTGTTCGTCAGGCCCGGCCGAGGGCCGTGCCGAGCGCTTCGGACGCCGCCGTGAGATCCGGCGGCGCGACGCCGGCCGCGATCTTCAGGAGCGCCGCGCGCAGCATATCGGACGCGTGGCGGTGCGCATCGAGGCCGCCGTCGGCGAGCGGCACGCCGTGCGCCGCACGGCGCCACGCCAGGCCCAGCGTGTCGGCCAGCAGCGCCGCGTGGCCGAGCCCGAGCGCGCACGCGGCCGTGCCGACCCGGTAGGCGGCGGCGGACGCATGCCATGCGGCGCCGGCGTCGGCCGTGGCCGGGTTGGCCGCCAGGTCGGCCATCGACGCATCGGCGGTCTGCAGGAAATCCTCATAGGCATGCGCGTTGACGGTCACGACGCCGAGCGCGCGCGTGGGCGCGGCGGCGAGCGCATCGTGCTCGGCCCGCGCGGCATCGGCTTCCCACAACGCTTCGGATGCGGGCGTGCCGGCGACGTGCCAGTCGACCGTCAACCCGTAGTCGTGCAGCACGTCGACGAGCGCGACGTCCTCGGCCGCGGCGCCGAACAGCGCGAAATCGCGCCATAGCAGCGCGACCGTTTCCCGCACCAGCTCGGGCGGCGCGCTGCGCCGGCCCTGCGCGTGTTCGCCCAGCAGCAGGTTGATTCGCGCGAGAAAGCGCTTCAGCTCGGGGGCGCCGCTCGCGCGCAGCGCGCGCACGCACGCGGCCGCGAGTCGCCAGAAATCGTACGGTCCGTCGTCAGTAAGCACGGCCAGCATCGCGTCGACTTCGTCGAGCGCCGCGCCCGGCACGCCGTGTTCGGTGCGCAGCACGCCGAGCAGCGCCTGCTCGTAGCGGGCGCGAATACGGGGCGCGAAGGCGTCGGGCAGCGCACGCAGCGTGGCAGGCGGCACCGCGCGGCCGACCAGCGCGAGCGCATCGAGCGGCGTGCTCGCGCGCAGGTCGGCGGCGCTTTGCGCGCGCAACGCACGGAAATGCTCGAAGAGAACCGGCGAGCACGCGAGCTCGCGCAGGTTGTGGCGCCCGACGGCCGCACGAAAATCGTGCAGCGCCGCGCGCCAGCCGGCCGACGTCGGCTCGGTGGCGACGAGTGGCACGGCGGCCGACAGTTGGCCGGCAAAACGGGCGGCCGGCAGCCAGCCGGCTTCCGCGAGCACGGCCGCGGCCGCCGCAAGCGGCGCTGCGGCATCGTCGCGCCGCTCGAATGCGTCGGCGGCCGCCGCCAGCCACGCGTCGGCCGCGCGTACGGCCCCGCCGCGCGGGTTGGGCAATGCGTCAGGGTGGGGAACGTTCGCCGGATCGGACGTCATGGACACGCGCGCCTGTCATCGTCAAGTCGCTCGCGCGAACCGCGGCGCGCAAGCGCCGGGCCGGTGCGAGGCCTGAGCGGAGTGTCCGTGGGCCAGCGGTCCGATCAGATCTGGACCATCTCGAAGTCTTCCTTGCGGGCGCCGCATTCGGGACACGTCCAGTTGATCGGGACGTCTTCCCAGCGCGTGCCCGGGGCAATGCCCTCTTCCGGCAGCCCGGCTTCTTCGTCGTAAATCCAGCCACAAATCAGGCACATCCAGCTCTTGTATTCCATCTTAAGCCGCGTCGGGGAAAAGTCGGTAAATTCGGGAGCCATGATGGTACCGTGTCGGGGCCGGACTGCCTAGCAATCGCGCTGGAGGACGGCAACTACGTTGCGCTGCGCTAAAAAATCCGTCGTACCGGCCGGATTCCACCGCATAATGGTTGAAAAGTGCGGCCTGCCGGGCAACACAGGGCCAAACAAGCCCATTCGCCTCGCCGTCCGCATCTCCGTCGCTTGTCCGTTTTTCTCTTGCCCCATTTTTACATGTCCAGCAACGCCCCTCCGATCGTCCTCACCTTCGGCCTGTCCGATCCCACCGGCGGCTCCGGCCTCCAAGCCGATCTGATGACCCTGGCGAGCATGGGCTGTCACGGCGTGTCCGTCCTGACCGGCTATACCGTGCGCGACTCGGCCGCCTGCGATGAAGTGACCGGCCTCGACCCCGACGTCGTCGCCGCACAGGCGCGCATGCTGCTCGAGGACATGCCGGTTGCCGCGTTCAAGATCGGCGCGGCGACGCGCGCGGAAGTCGTGAGCGCGATCGCCGAAGTCGTTGCCGACTACGACGGCGTGCCGCTCGTGCTCGCGCCGGACTTCACGCTCGACGACGAACACGTGCTCGCCGCCGACGACCTGCGCGAATCGATCGCGGACCTGCTCGCGCCGCAAACCACGCTGCTGGTGGCCGACCACGCGACGCTGATCGCGCTCGCGCAGCCGGACGGCGATGCCGAGGCGCCGAATCTCGACGCGGCCGTGTCGCACCTGCTGTCGCAGGGCTGCGAATACATCCTGTCGTCGGAAACGGGCTCGCACCGGCTCGTCAATACGCTGTACGGCGAGGAAGGCCAGCTTCGCGAGGACATGTGGGATCGCTCGCCGCACCGGCTGATGGGCATCACCGATACGCTCGGCGCGGCCATCGCGGCGCTGCTCGCGAACGGCCAGGAACCGCCGGAAGCCGTGCGCGAGGCGCAGGAATACCTGTATCAGGCCGTGCGCGACGCGTTCCGGCCCGGCATGGGCGCGTACCTGCCCGACCGGTTCTTCTGGGCGCGCAGCAACGACGAGTCGGACACGCCGCCGGCCGTGAAGGCCGACCTGGTGCCGAGGACGTCGCATCGGCATTGAGTCGCGACGCGGCAGGCCGGTCTCGCCGCCGCACGCCGCGCCGCGTTGACGCGTGACGTATCCGGCCGCCCCGCGCCCGCATCAAACCTCGCACGCATAAAAAAAGACCCGCATCGCTGCGGGTCTTTTCTTTTGGCTGGAACGCGCATCGCTGCGCGCTCCGGACACCGTCGACCGAAGTCGATTACATGTCCATGCCCATGCCGCCCATGCCGCCCGGCATGCCGCCCGGCATCGGTGCGTCTTCCTTCGGCAGTTCCGCGACAGCTGCGTCCGTCGTCAGCAGCAGGCCTGCAACCGAAGCTGCGTTCTGCAGTGCGGTGCGCGTGACCTTGGTCGGGTCGACGACGCCGGCTTCAACCATGTCGACATACTCGCCCGTTGCTGCGTTGTAGCCGTAGTTGCCCTTGCCTGCAGCAACCGCCGCCACCACGACGCTGGCTTCTTCGCCACCGTTCGTGACGATCTGGCGCAGCGGCTCTTCCATTGCGCGCAGCACGATCTTGATGCCGGCGTTCTGGTCGGCGTTCGCGCCGGTCAGGCCTGCGATCGCGGTGCGTGCGCGGATCAGCGCAACGCCGCCACCTGCGACGATGCCTTCTTCCACAGCTGCGCGCGTCGCGTGCAGTGCGTCTTCGACACGTGCCTTCTTTTCCTTCATTTCGACTTCGGTCGCAGCACCGACCTTGATCACCGCAACGCCGCCAGCCAGCTTGGCCACGCGCTCTTGCAGCTTTTCACGGTCGTAATCCGACGTCGCTTCTTCGATTTGCGCGCGCACTTGCTTCACGCGTGCTTCGATGCTTGCAGCTTCGCCTGCGCCGTCGATGATCGTCGTGTTTTCCTTGCCCACTTCGATGCGCTTCGCCTGGCCCAGTTCTGCCAGCGTTGCCTTCTCGAGCGTCAGGCCGGTTTCTTCCGCGATGACTTGACCGCCGGTCAGGATCGCGATGTCTTCCAGCATCGCCTTGCGACGATCGCCGAAGCCCGGCGCCTTGACCGCAACGGTCTTCAGGATGCCGCGGATGTTGTTGACGACCAGCGTGGCCAGTGCCTCGCCTTCGACGTCTTCAGCGATGATCAGCAGCGGACGGCCAGCCTTCGCGACTTGCTCGAGCACCGGCAGCAGATCACGGATGTTCGACACCTTCTTGTCGTGCAGCAGCACGAACGGGTTGTCGAGGACGGCGACTTGCTTGTCCGGGTTGTTGATGAAGTACGGCGACAGGTAGCCGCGGTCGAATTGCATGCCTTCGACGACGTCGAGCTCGTCGGCCAGCGACTTGCCGTCTTCGACGGTGATCACGCCTTCCTTGCCGACCTTGTCCATCGCTTCAGCGATGCGATCGCCGATCGACGAGTCGCTGTTCGCCGAGATCGAGCCGACCTGTGCGATTTCCTTGTTGGTCGTGCACGGCTTGCTGATCTTCTTCAGCTCGTCGACAGCCGCTGCGACCGCCTTGTCGATGCCGCGCTTCAGGTCCATCGGGTTCATGCCCGATGCGACGTACTTCATGCCTTCGCGAACGATCGATTGCGCGAGGACGGTTGCCGTCGTCGTGCCGTCGCCTGCGTTGTCGCTGGTCTTGGAAGCGACTTCCTTGACCATTTGCGCGCCCATGTTCTGGAGCTTGTCCTTCAGCTCGATTTCCTTCGCGACCGACACACCGTCCTTGGTGACCGTCGGGCCGCCGAAGCTGCGCTCGAGCACGACGTTGCGGCCCTTCGGACCGAGCGTGACCTTGACTGCGTTGGCGAGAATGTTCACGCCTTCGACCATCTTCGAACGGGCGGAATCGCCGAATACGACGTCTTTAGCTGCCATCTTCTAACTCCTTGAATTCTTGGGAATATGTACCGTCGGAGGACGCTTACTTGGCGTTGACCACGGCCATGATGTCTTCTTCGCGCATGACCAGCAGTTCCTGGCCGTCGACCTTCACGGTCTGACCTGCGTACTTGCCGAACAGGACACGATCGCCGACCTTCACGTCGAGCGCGATCGGGGCGCCCTTGTCGTCGCGCTTGCCCGGGCCGATGGCCAGGACTTCGCCCTGATCCGGCTTTTCAGCAGCGGCGTCGGGGATCACGATGCCCGAGGCGGTCTTGGTTTCCTGATCCAGGCGCTTGACGATCACGCGATCGTGCAAAGGACGAAGGTTCATATTCACTCCTCTCTTGACTGAGATTGAAGAACGCTTAGGGAAGCTGCCCGGCTTGGCGCCCGGCAGAGAATTGTTAGCACTCTCGTGCAGCGAGTGCTAATTATATGGACGGGTTTTGACAAATTCAAGAAGGGAAACCGGAGGAATTTTCGGGACGGCGACGCGGCGGGAAAAACGGACAAAAACAACAAAAACAACAAAAACCCCTTTTAAAACAAAGCGATGACGAATGTGGCCGCCCCGGCAGGCAGGCCCGTGCGGCCCGCTGACCCCATCCAGCCCCGTTTGGACACCGGGTAAGCCCGGAGTTCCTGGAACCGGCGACATTGCATCAAAAAAACCGTGCGGGCGTCGATTTCGTCTGCCGCGACGTGCTCGCTGGCCGGCATCGCCGGGCCGGTTTCACGCGTCGGCGCAGTCCGCGCCGGCCAGCGGCCGGAAGGTCCGGCCGTCGGTCTCGACGATCGCGCCCAGCCGGCGCGCGAGCCCCTTCGCGCCTTCGCGCATCACGACGTCGTGGTTCCATCGGAACAGCGGCCGCGCGAGCGGCTCCAGCCAGTTCATCCAGCCGTGCGTGCGGATGTGCCAGTCGTAGCGCACGACGGTGCGCGCGCCGTCGGCGGCGAACGACCAGCAGCCGTCGCCCTCGATCGCGCCGCTCGCATGGCCTTCGAGCGCATGCGGCCGCTCGACGCGCCGCACGCGCATGTCGAAGGTCAACCGGTACGGCAGCGCGCCCTTCCAGGTATACCGGTGCAACGCGCCGACGCCGCGCGCGTCGCCAGGCTCGAGCTCGACGGTGCGCACGGCGCCCTTCCACCAGTCGGGCCAGCGATCGACCTGGTAGATCGCGTCCCAGACCGCCGCGAGCGGCGCATCCACCCGCCAGGTCGTCGAAAACCGGTACTCCGCCATGCAGCCTCCGGCATGCGCGTCAGGAACGCGGCTCGGCGCGCCGTCAGGGCGCGAAGAAACGCTCGGGAAACGCGACGTCGATCTCCACGTCGTCGAGCGTCACGGTTTCGAGCGGCACGTCGTCGTCGCCGGCATAGCTGACGACCTTCAGCGGAAAACCGTCCGCGGTGTCGAGCCACAACCGGTAGCGGTGCACGCCGTCGACCGCGTGCGCGGGCGCGCCCGTGACCAGCACGCGCTGCGCGGTCCGGCCGCCGACGGCCTCCTCGCCTTCGGTCACCGTCGCACCGCCCTGCTGCAGCGCATGAACGTTGCGCAGCAGTTCGCCGACGTCCGAGCGGTCGACCCGGTGGCCGGTGCGGTCGCGCACGAGCGGATTGGACGGCGACAGCGTCAGCGCGGGCGGCGCGTGCGTGCCGAACGGGCGCAGCCTGACCTTGCCGTCGCCGGGATCGTACGCGAGCACCGCGCCGCGATGCGGCGACACGAAATCCATCCGGACGAAGCCCGGTTTCAGGTACGCGTAACGGATTTCGGTGCGCTCGCCGTCGCGCGCCGACGAGCGGATCGTCGCGCGGTACGAGCGGACGTGGTCGAAATGCGCCTGCGCGACGGTCACGGGATCGGCTGTCATGCTCGCTCCTATCAGGCTCGCGGCCAGCAACGCGGCGATCACGGCGCCGCCTCGACTTCGAGCACGCCTTCCATCCCGCGCTCGCGATGGCTGCTGAAAAACAGCAGCCGGTGCGTGCAATAGTAGGCGAATCGCCCCGGCTGCACCGGCGTGAAACGAAACGTCCTCGGCGTCGTGCCGAGCTCGGTGCGTACCGCGATGCCGGCCTGCGGCGCGTCGATTTCGAAACTGTGCGGCACCACGCCGGGCTCGGCCGACACGGTCAGTTCGACCGGCGCGTGCGCGCGGACGATCACGCGATTCGGCCGGAAGAAATAACTGCCGCCGACGATCGTCACACGCTGCACACCGTCCGCGTCGACCGGCACGCGCACGGGCGTGTCGCCATCCGCCTGCGCAAGCACCGTGCCCGCGGCGAACACCGCGAGCACGAGCGCCTTCATCATCGTCATCTTCATCGCCTGCTCCCCGCGGGCGCCGTGCGTCATCCTTTCCACGCGTCGGTCGGCCCGCCCAGCGCACCGCATGCGTCGATCGCGAGCTCGCGCAGACGCCGTTCGTCGCCACGGCCGGACAGCGCATAACCCATGCCGCGATCCGACCAGAAATACGTGTAGCGGCCGTCGGCCGACAGCGCCTGCGGCGCGAGACGCCGCACTTCGTATGCGGTCATGTACAGCGTCACGCGTGCGCCGTCCGCGCGCTGGTACATGAGCTGCGCGGCCGGCCCCGCGTCGCCTGGCAGCAGCCGGCCGCCGAGCAGCGCGTAACCGTATTCGTCCAGCGACGGTGCGCGCACCGGCCGGCCGACGCGCGCCGACAACCACGCGGCGAGACGCTCGGGATCGGTCGCACCGACTTCCACCGGATGCTCGCGGTCGGCCGCGTACACGGCGTAGGCGACATCGGCGCGCGCGACGAACGCCGGTTCGCGGCCGAACGCCGCCCAGCCCGCATGCAGCGCGACACCGATCAGCAGCCCGGCCGCCAGCCCCGCGAACGCGTGCGCGACGGCACGCCAGCGCGGCGCGCGGCGCTGCACGAACAACGCGGGCGCCGCGCCCGGCAACGGAAACAGCGCCTTCAGCGCATCGCGCTGTGCGCGGTAATGCGCGAATCGCTCGGCTTCCTGCGGATCGGCCTGCAGGCGCGCGAGCATCTCGCGCCGCTCGTGCCCGGACAGTTCGCCGTCCAGCAGCGCGGACAGCAGTTGCGCCGACGCATCGTCTTCCTGCTCGTTCGACGGCTTGCGCGGATCGTCCATCATGGCTTCCCGATCACCCGTAACGTGGCCGTGCCGTGCGTCGACGGCGCGTCCGACAGCAACGCGCGCATCTGCGCGCGCGCCCGCGCGAGCCGCGACATCACCGTGCCCACCGGCACGCCGAGCACCTGCGCGGCATCGCGATAGCTCAACTCCTCCAGCGCGACCAGCAGCAGCACCTCGCGCTGTTCGACCGGCAGCCGGTACAGCGCGCGCTGCACGTCGCGCAATTCGAGCCCGCCGACCTCGCCGGCCGGCGCGGCCATCGTCTGCCACGGCGCCGTCGCGTCGTCGACCGCGATCTCGTGCCGCGCGCGCAACTGGTCGATGAAGCGGTGCCGCAACAGCGTCAGCAACCATGCGCGCAGGTTGCCGCCGTCGCGCGGCGGCCGGTTCAGCGCGCGCTCGAGCGTGTCCTGCACGAGATCGTCGGCCCACGCACGCTCGCCCGTCAGCGCACGCGCATAGCGCGTGAGATGCGGAAGCCACACCAGCAGGTCCGATTCATAGCTCATCGGGACGCCTCGCGCGTCGCCGCGCGGCCACGGTCACGGTCACGGTCACGGTCACGCCACGGCCACGGTCACGGCCGCGCGACGTGCCACATGCCGCCGATTCCGTCGCCGCCCGCGTCGCCGGCCTTGTGGTCCATCTTCCAGCGATACAGCGGGCGGCCGCGGTATGCCCATTGCGTTTTGCCGTCGTCGCGGGCGACGAGGCTCAGTTCGCCCGACGCCTTGTCGTACGCGTCGGCGAGCGCGGGCGGCCAATTGGCCGCGCAGGTGCCGTCGCACATGCTCTTGCCCGGCGCATCGCGATCGAACACGTACAGCGTCATGTGCGCTTCGTCGACCAGTTTCCCGTCGCCGACCCGGGGCGGTTCCGCGGCCGCCGGCCGCACGATCGCCGCCGTCAGCGCGGCAGCGAAGAGCATCCGTTTCATTCCCGTTCTCCTTGGCGTCGTGTCGCGACACGGCGCCGCCGAACGGGACGATCGGCTTCGTCGCGATCATTATCCCGCCGGCCGGCTGTGCCGGAACTTGGTATGTAAACGGACGGCGGCGGCCGGTTATTCCATGCGGCGGCGCGACGACGAGCGGTGGCGACCATTCATGCGACGAAAGAACGCCGGACGCGTGAAGGTCTTTCTTGTCGATTACGCAGATCGTTTCGACAGCGCGAATTTCCAAACACGCGCGTTGCCACCGGCGCGTGCCGGCGGCCGACGCCGCATCGGCGTGCGGCCGGTTCAGCCGAAACGTGCGGGCCGATACGGACGGGGATCGATATAAGTCGGCGCGCCGGTCATCATTTCGGCGAGCAGGCGGCCGGTCGCGGGCCCAAGCGTGAGCCCGTGATGGCAGTGGCCGAACGCGAACCACAAATGGCGATGGCGCGGCGCGGGCCCGATCACCGGACGCATGTCGGGCGTGCACGGCCGCATCCCGAGCCACGGTTCCGGATCGAGCCGCTCGCCGATGCCGAACGCGTCGCGCGCCAGCGGTTCGGCGCGCGCGAGTTGCACGCCGGTCGGCGGCGCGTCGCGCGGGGCGATCTCGACGCCCGTCGTGAGCCGCAAGCGACCGCCCTCCATCGGCGCGACGACGAAACCGGCCTCGGTATCGCACACGGGCACGTTCAGCGGCGTGCGCGTCGGCCGGTAATGCATGTGATAGCCGCGCTTCGCGCGCAGCGGAATCCGGTAGCCGAGCGGCGCGAATACCTGATCGGACCACGGCCCGAGCGCGACCACGGCCGAACGCGCCGAGATCGGCCCGTGTTCGGATCGAACCTGCCAGCCGTCATCCACTTGCACGAGCGTCGTTGCGTCGCCGTGCACGAACGTGCCGCCGTCGCGCTCGAACAGCCGCGCATAGGCCTTGGTCAGCCCGCCCGGGCTCGACACGGTCTTCGGGTCCTGCCAGTGGAAGGCGCCGCAGAATGCGTCGCCGATACCGGGCTCGCGCGCGCGCAACGCATGCGCGTCGAGCACGGTCATCCGCAGCCCGTGCGCGGCGGCGACCTGCTGCTGCGCGCGCGCTTGCGCGTCGAACAGCGCGGACGAACGGAACGCCTCGATCCATCCGCCGTCGTGCACGAGCGGCTGCGCGTCAGTGCGCGCGAGCAGCGCATCGTGCTCGACGACGCTCGCCGCGACGAGCGGCAGCAGGTCGCGCGCGGCGGCCGCGAGCCGCCGCGGCGACGATTCGCGCCAGAAGCGCGCGAGCCAGCCCGCATACGCCGGCAGCGCGCGGGCGTCCCAATAGAGGTCGACCGAACGGTTGCGCGCGTAGCGCAGCAGCGTGCCGAGCCGGCGCGGAAACGCATACGGCACGACCGACGAGCGCTCGATCAGCCCCGCATTGCCGTGGCTGGTTTCCTCGCCGGGCGCGCGCCGGTCGACGAGCGCGACGCGCAGCCCGCGATCCTGCAGATGCAGCGCCGACGACACGCCGACGATGCCGGCCCCCAGAACGATGACGTCGAAATCCATGGTTCCCCGCACTGCGTCGAGATGGGATGCGCCGTGCGCCGGCCCCGCGGCCGGCACGCGGCAGCGCTTACTTCGCGATGATGTCGCGCTTGAAGTACTTCTGCGACAGCGCGCTCAGCGTGCCGTCCTGCTTCAGCGCATCGAGCGCGCCGACGATCTTCGCCTGCAGCGCCTTGTCGTTCTTGCGCATCCCGAAGCCGGTGCCTTCGCCGAGCGTCGCCGGATCCTTCAGCGGCTCGCCGACGATCCGGTAGTCGCGGCCGGCGGGCTTGTCGAGAAACCCGTCCTGCGCGGTCTGCGCTTCCTGCACGGCCGCGTCGAGACGCCCCGCGACGAGATCGGCGTAGATCTGGTCCTGATCCTGATACGACACGACGGCCACGCCCGCATTGGCCCAGTGCGCCTTCAGGAAATCCTCCTGCGACGAGCCCTGCAGTACACCGACGTGCTTGCCGCGCAGGCTCGCGACGTCGGGCTTCAGCGGCGAGCCGCGCTTCGCGACCATCACGATCGGCACCACGTAGATCGCCGGCGTGAAGTCGATGCTTTGCTTGCGCTTCGCGGTGATGTTCATCGCCGAGTTGATCGCGTCGAACTTGCGCGCCTGCAGCGCCGGGATCAGCCCGTCGAACGCATTCTCGACCCACACGCACTTCATGTTCAGCTTCGCGCATACCGCGTTGCCGACATCGACGTCGAAACCCTGCAGCTGACCGGCCGGCGTCTTGCTCTCGAACGGCGGATAGGCGGCTTCGATCCCGAAGCGCAACGTGGTCTGTTCCGCATGAGCGGTGACGACCGCGCACGCGAGCGCCGCAGCGGCGCAGAGGGAAAGTTTCCAGTTCATGACGGTCCTTCCGTTCTGGAGTGAGGCGATGAAGATCGGTCGCGCGCCGGGTCGGCATTCGACGCAGGCGGCTGCATGCCAAGGTGTCGGGTCCTGCACGCGAAATATAGACTAAAAGTCTACTGTAGACTATAGGGGATACGAGAAGATCACCGTGTCGCTCGACATCCAAATTTCGTCGATCACGCAAAATACCGTTGATTCCATGACGTTTTTCATGAGTCCGGCCCGACCACGACGTCTCGAAAAGAAAAACCATCCCGGTTTCGTTTGTCTATATTAGACTTTTAATCCACAACAAACCCCGCCGGACACCGTCTTTCGAGACTTTCTGTCCAGCCCGCACCGGAGATGTCCCGATGACGCAAACCGTCCCCACCCTGCCGCTGACCGTCGACGAAGCCGCAGTGCGCGCGGCGCTGCCGTCGCTCGACGTGCTCGGCACGCTGCGCCGCATGTTCGCGTCGCTCGCCGCGGCGCGCGCGGTGCAGCCGCCGCAAACGCTCACGCTGTTTCCCGACCAGGCCGGCGACTTCATCACGTATCTCGGCGCGCTCGCCGATGCGCAGGTATTCGGCGCGAAGCTGTCGCCGTACATCGTGACGGGCGGCAAACCCGTCGTCACCGCATGGACCGCATTGATGTCGATGCAAACCGGCCAGCCGCTGATGTGGTGCGACGCGGGGCTGCTGACCGTCGAACGCACGGCCGGCACGACGGCGCTCGCGCTCGACTGCCTCGCGTCGCGCGACGCGCGTCGTCTGGCGATCGTCGGCGCGGGCGCGGTCGGCCTCGCACACCTGCGGCACACGGCGGCGCTGCGCGACTGGGACTCGATCCGCGTGTACTCGCCCGCGCTGGCCGGCGATGCGGCGCTGCAGGCGAGCCTCGCCGCGCTCGACCCGCGCGCCCGCGCGGCGGCGAGCGTCGAGGCGTGCGTGCGCGACGCGGACGTGGTGATGCTGTGCACGTCGTCGGGCACGCCCGTGCTCGGCGACGGGATGCTCACGCGCCCCGCGCTCGTCACGTCGATCAGCACGAACGTCGCGCGCGCGCACGAAATCCCGCCCGCGTGGCTGCCGGACATGGACGTCTACTGCGACTACCGGCACACGACGCCCGCGAGCGCCGGCGAAATGCAGATCGCGGCGGCCGAGTACGGCTGGGATGCCGGCCGGATCGTCGGCGACCTGCCCGCGCTCGTCGCCGGCACCTGCGGGGCGCCGTCGCGCACGCGTCACGCGTTGTTCCGCTCGATCGGCCTCGGACTCGAGGACATCGCGATCGCGCACGCGCTGTACACGCATCTGACGCGCGGATGAGCGCCCCGCGCGCGCGGGGCCGATACAATGGCGCAACCGCCGCGGCGGCCGCGCGCGGGCGCGCGGGCGCACGGGCATGCCGGCCGACGGTGCGCCGGCCCGCCGACCCGACACGCTGCCCGGCTCCCGCCCACCCGAGATCGCGATACCGATGCGCAAGAAGAAATCTCCCGTCAAAGACCTGCTGCTCACCCGCTATGCGCCGATCGCCGACGGTATCGCCGCGCTGTTCTTTCCGTACGCGGAAGTCGTGATCCACGACCTGCACGACCAGACCGTGCTGTATCTGGCGAACAACCTGTCGAAGCGCGAGGTCGGCGACGATTCCGCGCTCGAGGAAATCGATCATTCGGCGCGCGAGCGCGTGATCGGCCCGTACGAGAAGCTGAACTGGGACGGCCGACGGATGCGCTGCGTGAGCAACGTGCTGTTCGACGACGAAGGCCGCCCGGCCGGGATGATGTGCATCAACTTCAACATCGCGGTGTTCGACGAGGTGCGCGCGACGCTCGACCTGTTCATCAAGGGCGCGGGCGTCGTCGCACAGCCCGACGAACTGTTCCGCGACGACTGGCAGGAGCGCATCAACACGTTCCTGCACGGCTGGCTGCGCGAGCGGCAGGTCGGGCTGAACGGGCTCACGCGCGAGCATCGACGCGAACTCGTCGAGGCGCTGTACGCGGAAGGCGCGTTTCGGGGCAAGAGCGCGGCGAACTACGTCGCGAACGTGCTCGGGATGGGGCGCGCGACGGTCTACAAGCATCTGAAGCATCTGAAGGAAACGCAGGGCGACGCCTGAGCGCGCAGCGGCGGCCGCAAGGACGGTCGGGCCCGGCCATCGGCACCGGGCGACCGTTTCCGCGTCGACGCTTCGCGATACGCGGGCGCGGCTGCATGCCGCACGGGCCGCGGACGACGGAGCCTCGAAGCATAAAGTGATATAGTCTCAGTTACACTTTTTTGCCGTCCCCGGACCGCCCATGACGACCGCTCCCGCCCCGACCGACCGCCCGACCCTGACCGTCGAAATCTGGTCCGACCTGATCTGCCCGTGGTGCTGGATCGGCAAGCGCCGCTTCGACGAGGCGCTGGCCGCGTTCGCGCACGCCGATCGCGTCGACGTCGTGCTGCGCGCGTACCGGCTGATGCCCGGCCAGCCCGTCGAGCCGGTCGAAGCGATGCTCGCGAGCAAGTACCGGATGGCGCCCGCGCAGGTCGACCAGATGCTGCGCCAGGTGACCGACGCGGCCGCGAGCGTCGGGCTGCGCTACGACCTGCCCGGCACGCTGGTCGGCGACACGCTCGACGGCCACCGGCTCGTGAAGCTCGCGCAAGCGACGGGCCGCGCGCATGCGCTGACCGAGCGCCTGTATCGCGCGTATTTCTGCGAGCACGGCTCGCTGTTCGATCATGCCGAACTGACCGAATTCGCGGTCGAAGCCGGGCTCGAGCGCTCGGCCGTCGAAGCCGTACTGCGCAGCGACGCGTACCGCGACGAAGTCGACGCCGACATCGCGCGCGCCGCGCGGATCGGCGGGCGCGGCGTGCCGCTGTTCGTGTTCGGCGGCCGCTACGCGGTATCGGGCGCGCAGCCGGCCGACGCGTTCGCGCAAGCACTCGACCAGGCGTGGCGCGACGGCATCGTCGAACTCGGCGACGGCGATGCAGCCGCCTGCGGCCCCGACGGCTGCGAACTGCCGGCGCGCGCGTAACGCGCATCCCGCTTCACGCGCGCCGGGCCACGCGCGCCACTACGCGACGCTCCTGCCACAAACCGGCAGGAGGCCCGTGCCGGTGGCGTCTACAATGCATCCTTCCCTATAACGACTAGAAGGCTGCGAGCCCATGACCCACGGGATACACGGCGAGAAGCGCTGGTATGCGCTGATCGTGCTCTGCCTCGGCGTGCTGATGATCGTGCTCGACAGCACGATCGTGAACGTTGCGCTGCCGTCGATCAGTACCGACCTCCACTTCACCGAAACGGCCCTCGTGTGGGTCGTCAATGCATACCTGCTGACGTTCGGCGGCTGCCTGCTGCTCGGCGGCCGGCTCGGCGACCTGTACGGGCAGCGGCGCATGTTTCTCGCGGGCCTCGTCGTGTTCACGCTCGCGTCGCTCGCCTGCGGGCTCGCGCAATCGCAGGCGATGCTGATCGCCGCGCGCGCGGTGCAGGGGCTCGGCGGCGCGGTCGTGTCGGCCGTCTCGCTGTCGCTGATCATGAACCTGTTCACCAAGCCCGGCGAACGCGCTCGTGCGATGGGCGTCTACGGCTTCGTGTGCGCGGGCGGCGGCAGCATCGGCGTGCTGCTCGGCGGACTGCTGACGAGTTCGCTGTCGTGGCACTGGATCTTCCTCGTCAACCTGCCGATCGGCGTCGCGGTCTACGCGATGTGCGCCGCGCTGCTGCCGCGCATGCGCGCGCCGGCCGGAGCCGCGCGGCTCGACGTCGCGGGCGCGATCACGGTGACGGCATCGCTGATGCTGGCCGTCTACGGGATCGTCGGCGGCAACGAGGCCGGCTGGCTGTCGACGCAAACCGTCGCGTTGATCGGCGCGGCCGGCGTGCTGCTGGCGCTGTTCATCGCGATCGAGTCGCGTGCCGCGCACCCGCTGATGCCGCTCACGCTGTTCGCCGCGCGCAACGTCGCGCTCGCGAACGCGATCGCCGTGCTGTGGGCGGCCGCGATGTTCGCGTGGTTCTTCCTGTCCGCGCTGTACATGCAGCGCGTGCTCGGCTACGGGCCGCTGCAGGTCGGCCTCGCGTTCCTGCCGGCCAACCTGATCATGGCCGCGTTCTCGCTCGGGCTGTCGGCGCGGATCGTGATGCGCTTCGGGATCCGCGGCCCGATCGCCGCCGGCCTGCTGATCGCCGCGTGCGGCCTTGCGCTGTTCTCGCGCGCGCCGGTCGACGGCGGTTTCGTATGGCACGTGCTGCCCGGCATGACGCTGCTGGGCATCGGTGCCGGCGTCGCGTTCAATCCGGTGCTGCTCGCCGCGATGAGCGACGTCGACCCGGCCGATTCCGGGCTCGCGTCGGGCATCGTCAACACCGCGTTCATGATGGGTGGCGCGCTGGGGCTCGCGGTCCTCGCGAGTCTCGCCGGCGCCCGCACCGATGCGCTCGCGGCAGCGCAAGCGACGCCGCTCGACGCGCTGAACGGCGGCTACCA
This sequence comes from Burkholderia sp. AU17457, assembly GCF_002223255.1. Taxonomy (NCBI): domain Bacteria; kingdom Pseudomonadati; phylum Pseudomonadota; class Betaproteobacteria; order Burkholderiales; family Burkholderiaceae; genus Burkholderia; species Burkholderia sp. AU17457. The sequence continues at coordinate 305,808 of NZ_NKFB01000003.1, read as the reverse complement.
CGCGGCCTTCGCGTTCGGCGCAGTGTTTGCGGCCGTGGCCGCGCTGACCGGTTTGGCGCTGCGCATCCGGCCGCCACGCGCGGTCGAAGGCGCCGGGCCCGCGATGCACTGACTGTCGACGGGGGGCCGGAACCGGCATCGCGTCGGGGCGCGCATTGTCGCGCCCTTTCTTATGCGCGCCGGATACGCGGCGTCCGCCCCCGATTCGTCATCGCTTTCAGGCCGGTCGCCATTCTCGGCCCCGCTTCCGTTCAAACGCCCGTTTTACGTCCCGCCGGCCGCCTACCGGGCGGACCTTCCCGGCCGATTTTTAACGCGGTCGTACATTGACGCGCCACTTTTGCGACAATGGCGGACTTTGATGCGCGCCACGGCCGCGCGCCGCCGCCGAACGCCACATAACCGCCTGCCTCCGATGTCGCTTCCCCATATCGATCTGCTGTACTCGCTGTCCGGCCTGTTCGTCGGCATTCTCGTCGGCCTGACGGGCGTCGGCGGCGGTTCGTTGATGACGCCGATCCTCGTGCTGCTGTTCGGCGTCCACCCGGCGACGGCCGTGGGCACGGACCTGCTGTACGCAGCCGCGACCAAGGCCACCGGCACGCTCGTCCACGGCCTGAAAGGCTCGGTCGACTGGCGCATCACGGGCCGGCTCGCGGTGGGCAGCGTACCGGCGGCGGCGCTCACGCTGTGGTGGCTGCACACGCACGGGATGAACACGCCGGGCACCGCGCGGATGATCCAGCTCGTGCTCGGTGTCGCGCTGCTGCTCACGTCGCTCGCGCTGATCTTCCGCCCTCAGCTCACGGCATTCGCCGCGCGCAACCCGCTCACGCCGAACCCCACGCGCACGCTGTGGTCGACCGTGCTGACGGGCGCCGTGCTCGGCGTGCTCGTGTCGATGACGTCGGTCGGCGCCGGCGCGATCGGCGTGACCGTGCTCCTGCTGCTGTATCCGCTGCTGGCGACGACCCGCATCGTCGGTTCCGACATCGCGCATGCGGTGCCGCTCACGCTGGTCGCGGGCATGGGCCACTGGCTGCTCGGCTCGGTCGACTGGTCGATGCTGCTGTCGCTGCTGCTCGGTTCGCTGCCGGGCATCGTGATCGGCAGCCTGCTGTCGGCGCGCGCGCCCGAGCGGCTGCTGCGCAACCTGCTCGCGTCGACCCTGGTCGCGGTCGGCGTGCGGCTCGTGCTGGCGTAAGCGGGCGCCTCGCGTCCGGTGACCAATGCCGCCGTCGGCGCATGCATCCACTCATCCTCAATAGAGGGCCTTTCGTCCCTGTTTTGAGGATTAAGGAAGCCATCCCCTGCGACTTCCGGGCGACGCCCCCTCCGACGCAAAAATGCCCCCGGAGTCCACGACTCTCGGGGGCATCCTGAGGAACGACAGCCACACCATCCACGCACACGCCCCGCAACGTCGGGACGCATGCGCGAGTGCATGTCGTTGCGGCGGGCGGCGCCCGCCGCCCGCCCCGCTTACTGCCCCTGCTGCTGCAGTTTCTGCTGCTTCATCTGCTGCGTGCGCGCCTGCAGCTTCAGCACGCGTTGCAGCGCGGTGCGGTTCGCGAGGATGCCGTCGTAGAAGTTGGCGAGATCGCCCTTCAGCGCGGTCCGCGACGCGTCGTTCAGGTAGATCATGTGACCCGACGGGTAATTCTTGATCGTCAGGTTCCGCGCCTTGAGCACCGGATCGAGCGGCATCTGCGCGAGCGTCAGCTCCGTCTGGTGGAACGGCGTGACGGCGTCGAAATAGCCGTTCGCCGACAGCACCTTCAGGTCCGGGTTCACGCTCATCGTCGACGCCAGGTCGCCGGCCGTGTACAGCGTGTTGCCGCCGCCCTTGTTCGCGCCGGTCGGGTCCGTGTGGCTGAAGTCCCAGTTGTTGAAGACCTGGTCGTTCAGATCCACGAACGACGACGTCGACGTGTACTTGAGGTCGGTGTTGATGTAGCTGTTCCACAGCACCGTGTACGCGCCGCCGACGTTCGTGATCGACGGATCGTTGCTGCCCGAGTTCGGCAGGATGTACGGCGCGATGCCCTTGCCCGTGAAGTTCGCGCGACCGTCGTACTGGCCGATCTGCGTGCCCGGCACGAGCGTCAGGAAGAACGTGTACGGCGGATTGTCGTCCGACGACGGCACGTTGCCGAGCGCGGCCGGGTTGCCGAAGGTCTGGATCAGCGACGTCGGATCCGTGCCGATGTACGCGCCCATCTGCTGCGCGGTCTGCAGCTTCAGGTTCAGCCGCACGTTCACGAAGCCGCCGTCCTGCGGGTTCGGCTTCTGCGCGAGCGGCGCGAGCGTGTTGTCCGCGTAGTCGCGGGCCTGGACCATGTACGCGTCGAGATCGGTCGGCGTCGGATTGAGCGTCGTCTTCTTCCAGTAGAACGCGTCGGCCGCGAGCGTCGGGAACGTGCCCGGCGCGGACAGCGCGTTCGCATAGTCGAGAATCGACGACTGCAGCGTGATCCCGTTCAGGTCGATGCCGTCCTCGTGCAGCACCCACGACACGACCGCGCTGCGCGCGGTGCCGTACGACTCGCCGTACAGGAACTTCGGCGAATTCCAGCGCGAATACTTGGTCAGGTAGCGCTGGATGAAGCGGTCGATCGAGCGCGCATCCTGGTCGGTGCCCCAGAAGTCCTTGTTCTTCGCCGGCGCGATCGCGGTCGAGTAACCGGTGCCGACCGGGTTGATGAACACGAGGTCGGTGCGGTCGAGCAGGCTGTCCGGGTTGTCGAGCAGCTTGTACGGCGCGGGCGGCGTAAAGTTCGGGAACGACGACTGCAGGCGCTTCGGCCCGTACGAACCGAGCAGCAGGTAGACCGACGACGAGCCCGGGCCGCCGTTGTAGAAGAACGTGACCGGGCGCGGCTTCGAAGGGTCGGGATTGTCCTGCGTGTATGCGACGTAGAACATCTTCGCGTTCGGCGCCGACGTGACCGGATCGATCGTCGTCAGGTGGCCCGTGGTGGCCGTGTACGCGATCGTCTTGCCGCCGATCGTGACCTGGCGGTGCACGACCGCCGCGCCTTCCGTCGAATCCGTGACGGCATCGTTCGGCCCGGTGCCGTACACGTCGGTGTCGACGTACGGCTGGTCGGCCGCGGCGGCGGCCGTTGCGTCGGTGGCGGCCGACGTGCCGCCGCTGGACGTCGCGGCCGCGGTGGCCGCGGACGCGCTCGGGCTCGGCCCGTCGTCGCCGCCACACCCCGTGACGAGCAGCGCCGCGGCCGCCGCGGCGGCGAGCGGTACGCTCAGGGTCGTTCCGAATAGCGCGAAACCGTCTTTCAAGGACTTCCGTGTCGTCATTATTGCCTCTCGAACAGAACGATAAATACCGCCGATCGCAAAGGATCATTTGCGCCGGCGCTCCGCACCGGGAATGCATTCGTTATGCGACGCATTCCGAGTTTTTTACCGGATCGGCAAATACCGATCGGCACGATTTACCCCACCCATGTTTTTTTGCAACCGCACAATGACGTCAATTCCATTGACAACGACAATTCAACGATCCGCGGCAATACGGATTGATTCCGTGGATTTGCCGGCACAACAAAAGCGACGGACCAAAGAATGCCGCGCAAAGCCCGCCCGGCAACGCGTCTTCACTTCGAACAGACGAACGATCCCCGTCGGCGAGATACCGATTAATCGCGAAACGGCGATCAATCGCGACTCGAGCCGATTAAATAAAATCGAAAGGATCGATTAACTAAATGGAAAGGAATATTCTCGTAACCGGATTTATTAAATTAAGTGAAAATACCGGCGCATAATAGGTTCCGGATTTATCGCCGTAAAGTAAGAATTTGTTACAGCGCTCGCCATTCGGATAAAAGACAGTCCGGGACCGATTCCAGAGACGCACATTAAAAAAGCCGGACGGCTGTCCGGCTTGCGGGAGGGACGTGACGGGCGCCGTCAGAGCGGCACGTCGATCGTGCCGACGCCGACGGAAATCGCGTTCGCGCCCGGCGCGGCCGAGATCGGCGGCAGGTTCGCGCTCGTCAGCGCGGGCGCGGCGCCCGGCGTGCCGCCGCGCGGCACCGTGCGGATCACCTGCGACGGCGGCAGCGGCGCGCCGTTCTTCAAGCGCTTCCACATCAGGTTCAACGCCTGCACGTTGTAGTAGTGAACCGGCACGAAGCGCGTGTCGAAGCCCGGAACCGACAGGAACGCGTCGAAGTGCTGGCCGTTCGTCACTTCGTAGAACACCAGCTGGCTGCGCCCGGCTTCGCTGATGCCGTTCTGCGCGACGTACGCGCGCGACGCGTGGTTCACGGGCACGAGCGCGTCGCTGCGGCCCTGCACGATGATCGCCGGCTTGCCGTGCAGGTTCGCGTTCACGCGCACCGCGTCGACGTTCGCGGGCATCCCGAGCATCCCGTTCGTCCACAGCTGGCGCAGGCACAGCGCGCCCGCGAAACTTGCATCGGGCGTCGCGAGCCGGTGGTCGACACCCGCGCCGTTGTTGAACACGAGATTGATGCCGGCCGTCGGCGGCACGCCGTTGCCGGCGCCGAACACGGCCGGCATCGGCGATGCGGCGGGCGCCGCGACCGCGCCCGTCGCCGCGTTCGTCGTCGCGAAGCTGAAGTTGCACAGGTTGTCGGTGACGCGCGAGCGCGTGTACGCGTTCGCATAGGTGACCGCGATCGCGGGAATCGCCTGCGAATCCCACATCGACGCCTGCAGCAGGTCGGAATCGGCCAGATAGCCGGCCGCATGGAGCTGCGCGAGCGCGTCGGCCGCCTGACTCTGCGTGTCGGCGCCCGCCACCAGCCCGGCCGCGGCGAGCGTCGCGCAGCGCTGCGTGCGGATCGACTGCGTGGTCGCGGACGGCAGCGCGCTCAGGTACGGCGCGCCGGCGAGCGACGCCGACGCGGCCGCGCACGGTTCCAGCAGGTTCGCGAGCGTCGCGTAATCGGCCAGCGGCCGGCCGAACGACGGCGCCGGCTGGCCGCCCGTGCGGACGACCGCATTCGGCGCCATCCGCACGTTGATCTGCGGCTCGCCGACCACGACCGCGGTAATCCAGCCGCGGTTGTCCTGCTCGGCCGCCGCGAGCGACGCGCCGCCGCCGTTGCTGACCGACGCGGCGATCGTCGTGATGTCGCCCGCGCGATAGCGCACGCCGTGATGCGCGCCGTCGATCAGCGGGCCGAACTGCTCGTTGAGCGCCCAGTACGCGAACTCGACCGCCTGCAGCGTCGCGCGCCCCCAGTCCTGCTCCGGATTCTGTTGCGAATGCGCGTGCTTGAACGCATAGCGGTTCGGGAAGCGGCTGTTGAACGCGGCGAGATCGCCGCTCGTCACGTTCGCGGTGAACAGGCTCGCGGTGCCGGCCAGCACCGCGTCGGCGAGCGTGCCGTCGATCAGCGTGACGGTGTCGGAGCCGAGCTCGTGCGCGCCGTTGCCGCCGCCCTTGTCGTTGTAGGCCACCGCGCAGCCGCGCTTGAGCGCCCATTCGCCGGCCGCGGAAATCGCGCCGTACACGCCGCGCGAGCCGGACGACGTCGCGGTGACGATGCACGGCTGCGCGGGATTGAAGCTGGCGGGCACCTGCACGAGCAGCGTCACGTTCTTGGTGCCGCTGCCGTCGTCGGCATACGCGAGATATTCGGTGCCGGGGATCTTGCCTTCGCCGAGCGTGTCGTTGCCGTCGAGGTCGACGTTCGGCCCCCAGAAACGGCCGTAGCCGCCGTTCGCGCTCATGTCGACGAGCGCGCGGTAGTTCGACCAGATCGCGAGGCGGCGCAATTCGGCGCTCGTCGGCCGCGACGGGTTCGCGAAGCCCGGCGCGGTCGCCGCCGCGAGGCCCGTCTTGCCGAGGCCGGCCGTCAGCAGGTCGTCGCTCGCGCCGTCGTAGGCCGTCGTGCGCACGCTGCCGGACACGAAGCCGGGCAACCGGTTGCGCTCGGCCGACTCGTCGCCGTTGCAGGCGCCGAGCATCGCGATCGCGGCCAGCGCCGCCCCACACACCACCCGCCTGCCCCACCCGAACTTCGTCATCGCCGCCCCCTCGATATCGTTATCGGTCCGCCGCCGCGCCGCGCGCGGCTGCCGGCCTCTGAAGCGCAAACGGGCCCCGGCATGCCGGGACCCGCCTGAAACGGGCGCGCGCGGCGCTCGCGCGCCGCCGCCCGGCGTTACTGCTGCTGGACCGTCAGCTTGTTCGTGACCGACGTCACGCCGCTCACGCCCTTCGCCGCCTCTTCCGCCTTGTCGATCTGAGCCTGGTCGGGCACCGTGCCCTCCAGCGTGATCGCGCCGCCCTTCGAGCGCACGACGAGGTTCGCCACGTCGATGCCGCCTGCCTTCGTAATGGCCTTGCGCACCGCGTAGCCGAGCTTGCGGTTCGCCTTCTTCGCGGTTTTCGCGGCGGCCTTCGGCGCGCTCGTCGCGGCCGCCGGCGCTTCCGTTGCCGCTGCGTCGCTCGACTGCGCATATACGCTGCCCGACAGACAGGCCGCCACGGCGGCGACGCCCAACGCTCTCAACACGATCGACTTCATGCTATCTCCTTATCACTCCGGAACGGCCGTGCACAGTACGGCCGGATACCCCCAAAAACAGCCGGCCCGCGCGCGAACGGGCGGGACAGCCGGTGTTTTCCACGGCGATACGAGAGAGGCGTCACGGGCCGGCGGCCGGCGCACGCGAAAGCGGGCCGGCCGGGCCGGGCAGCCGCCGGCCGGACGCGCCCGGTCTCATGACGTGCCGGGTCGCGCGCGAATCGGGCGCGGCTGCGTCGCACAATGTAATCCAGCGCCCGCCGAAGCGCAAAGCTTTTGACGCGACGGCGCCCGCAGCCGTCGCCGCGCAGCCGCGCGAGCCCACCCGATTCGCGCATGCGCGGCGAAACCGGGTACCATCGCCGCGAGCATCCGCGTCGTCCCGCGACGACCGTCATCGATGCGTCACGCCAGCGTCATCCGCCGATCCCATGAAGCCTGCCCGCCCCCGCCCGCCGCGCCGCATCCTCGCCCGCTTCGTCGCCGTCTCGTGGCGCGACCTCGCGCTGTCGATCGGCCCGACCGTGCTGCTCGCCGGCGCGGCCGTCTGGCTCGCGGTCAAGCTGATCCAGCCGGCGCCGCCGTCCTCGCTCGTGATCTCGGCCGGGCCGCCCGGCAGCACGTACTGGAACGCCGCGCAGAAATACAAGACGATCCTCGCGAAAAACGGCGTCACGCTCGACGTTCAATCGTCCGAAGGTTCCGCGCAGAACCTCGCGCGGTTGTCGAACCCGAACGCGCCGGTCGACGTCGGCTTCGTGCAGAGCGGCATCGGCCCGAAGGAGCGCGACGAGCATCTGGTGTCGCTCGGCAGCATCGGCTACGTGCCGCTCGCGATCATGTACCGCGGCCCGGTCGTCGCGCGCCTGTCCGACTTCAAGGGCAAGCGGCTCGCGCTCGGCGCCGAAGGCAGCGGCGCGCGCGAACTGAGCCTCGCGCTGCTGAAGATGAACGGCATCGTGCCGGGCGGCCCGACCGAGCTCCTGCCGACCGCCGGCGAGGACGCCGCGACCGCGCTGCTCGACGGCAAGATCGACGCCGCGTTCCTGTCCGGCGACTCGACGCAGATCCCGGTGATGGCGAAGCTGTTCCGCGCGCCCGGCGTGCACGTGTATTCGTTCACGCAGGCCGAGGCGTACGCGCGGCGCTTTCCGTACCTCACCGCGATCACGCTGCCGATGGGCGTCTACGATCTCGGCCGCAACCTGCCGCCCGCCGACATCCACACGGTCGCGCCGACGATCGAACTCGTCGCGCGCGACTCGCTGCATCCGGCGCTGTCCGACCTGCTGATCGAGGCCGCGCGCGAAGTGCACGGCCACGCGACGATCCTCCAGCACGCGGGCGAATTTCCGTCGTCGGTCACGCGCGGCTTCCCGCTGTCCGACGACGCCGCGCGCTACTACAAGTCGGGCAAGAGCTTCCTGTACCGGCGGCTGCCGTTCTGGGTCGCGAGCCTCGTCGACCGGCTGCTGGTCGTGGTCGTGCCGCTGATCGTCGTGCTGATCCCCGGGCTGCGGCTCGTGCCGTCGCTGTACGGCTGGCGCGTGCGCTCGCGCATCTACCGATGGTACGGCGCGCTGATCGCGCTCGAGCGCCGCGCGCTCGGCGAACATACGGCCGAGGAGCGCGTGCAGCTGCTCGACGAGCTCGACGACATCGAGGAAGCCGTGAACCGGATGAAGATGCCGCTCGCGTATGCCGGGCAGTTCTACGTGCTGCGCGAGCACATCGGCTTCGTGCGCGAACGGCTCACCGCGCACGACCAGGATGCGCCGGCGGGGCCGCCCGGCGCCGGCAACCCGCCGGCGCGCGCGGAAACCGGCCCGCCGCCGGCCGGCGATGGCCCCCGGGCGACTCCCGGTTCCGCGTGAGCGAACGATCCGCGATCATTGCTGCATGCGCGCGCTGCCGCGTAACATGGAGGCCGCCGCCAGGCGCCGCACGCCCCACCTTCTGGAGAACGACATGACCACCGGCCTCGATACCGCCCAACCCGCCTGGTTCTTCGACTTCGTGTCGCCGTTCTCGTATCTGCTGCTCGAGCAGCACGACAAATGGCCGGACGTGCCGTTCGACCCCGTCGCCGTGTCGTTGACCGACCTCCAGCGCCACTGGGGCCAGCGCCCGACCGCCGACGTGCCGGCCAAGCGCGTGTTCACGTACCGTCACGCGCTGTTTCGCGCGGAACAGCTCGGCATCCGCTTCAAGATGCCGCCCGCGCACCCGTTCGATTCGGACAAGGTGCTGCGCCTCGCGATCGCGCTGCGCGCCGATATCGCGACGGTGCTGGAAATGTTCCGCTTCATCTGGCGCGAAGGCAACGATCCGTCGACGCCGGAAGGCTTCGCGGCACTGTGCGAACGCGTCGGCGTGAGCCACGGCGACGAGCTGATCGAGTTCGAGGAAACCGCTGCGCAGCTGGCGCGCAACACGGCCGACGCGATCGCGCTCGGCGTGTTCGGCGTGCCCACCTTCTGGATGAACCAGCAGCTGTTCTGGGGCGAGGACGCGCTGCCGATGGTGCTGTACTGCGCGCGCACGCCGAACTGGCTCGAATCGCGCGAGGTCAAGCGGATCAGCACGCTGCCGAAGGGCCGCGCGTGATGGCGTGCGTGATGGCCGGTATCACGCACGGCAACGCGCGGCTGCGGTAAGGTTACGCGTCCCCCGAATCACCCCCACCAATGGACGACGACCGTACCGCCTCGCTCGACATCTGGCTCGTGCGCGTGTTGCGCACGCTGCTGCTCGAGCGCAGCGTCACGCAGGCCGCGCTGCGGCTGAACCAGACCCAGCCCGCGATCAGCACCGCGCTGCGCAAGCTGCGCGAGACGCTGAACGACCCGATCCTCGTGCGCGGCAAATCCGGCATGGTGCCGACCGAATATGGCGCGTCGCTGCTCGAAGCCGCGTCGCGCGCGCTGCGCGAGGTCGACTTCATCGCGACGCCGCACGGCGACTTCGATCCGTCGTCCGCGCGGCGCACGTTCCGCGTCGCCGCGCCCGACTACCTGAACGATTTCTTCATGCCGACGCTGATCGAGCGCTTTCGCGACGCGGCGCCGCATGCGCATCTGGAAATCGATTCGCTGAATCCCGCGCTCGACCACGCGGGCGCGCTCGAATCGGGCGCGCTCGATCTCGTGATCGGCAACTGGCCCAAGCCCGACCCGCAGTTCGCGCGCCAGGACCTGTTCTCCGACACGATCGTGTGCCTGATGCGCGACGCGCATCCGCTCGCCCGCGAGCCGCTCACGCGCGACGCGTATGCGGCGGCCGCGCACGTCGCGCCGACGCCGTACACCGGCGACAAGCGCAACGCGATCGAGATCGGCCTGGCGCGCGCGCGCCTCACGCGGCGCATCGTGACGACGCTGCCGTACTTCGGGATCGTGCCGCAGGTGCTGCTGCAGTCGGACCTGATCTTCACGACGACGCGCCGCTTCGCGACGCACTATGCGCAACTGCTGCCGCTCGTCGTCGTCACGCCGCCCGTGCCGTTCCCGCGCATCAAGAGCTACCTGCTCACGCACCCGCAACCCGATCGGCCGACCGACATCGCGTGGCTGTGCGCGCTGATGCAGAGCGTGTCCGACGGGCTGACGGTCTCTCGCACGCGCAAGCGCTGACGCGCGACCAAGGCACGGCGCGGCTGGTCAGGCAACACGGCCGCTCAGGCCGTGCAGAAGGTTTCCTGCAGATGGGTCCAGCGCACGACGCCCGCCGCGTCGCGCGCGAACACGGCGGTCGCGCGGCGCGCCGGCAGTTCGCCCGCCGCCGCGTGCTGCGCTTCGAGATAGGTGATCACCGCATGCGCTGCATCGGCCGCGAGCACGCGCATCTCCGACAGCGTGATGCGCAGCCCCGGCTTCGCGCCGGCCAGCTTCGCGAACAGCGCGCGCATGCCGTCACGGTCGACCATGCGGCCGTCGGTCAGGATCATCGTGAAGTCGGCGGAAAACGCGGCGAGCAGCGCATCGAGCGCCGCCGGCGCGGTATCGACGCCGGACAGCCAGCGCTCGATGGCGACGAGGCTCGCATCGAGCGCGTCGAGATAGACGGAGTGATCGGACATGAGTGCGTGCACGGTGACGTGAAGCGCGGCCCGCTGCCGCGCGTTGTCGTGCAGTGTATGCAAAAACGCGCGGCCGTGCGGCGTCGGCGTTTCAGCGCGCGCAGGACACGTCGTCGCGTGCGCGACCGGCCGCGGCCGCCTTCGCCTCGGCCACCGGCATGCCCGAGCGGGCCTGCAGCAGCTCCGCGCAGACGGCCACCGCGATCGCGCCCGGCGCCTTGTCGACGATGCCCGCGACGCCGATCGGACACACCATGTCGACGAGCCGCGCCGGGTCGACGCCGCGCGCGGCGAGCCGGCGCTCGAACTTCACGCGCTTGGTGCGCGAGCCGATCATCCCGAAGTACGCGTAGTCGCGCCGCCGCATGATCTGCGCGGCGAGCGCGAAGTCGAGCGCGTGGTTGTGCGTCATCACGAGGAAGTACGCGCCGGGCGGCGCCGCGTCGACGACGGCCTCCGGCGTGTCGGTCGGCTCGGGCTGCACGTTCGGCGGACATTCGTCCGGGAACAGCTCGTCGCGCGTGTCGACCCACTGCACGACGCACGGTAGCGCGCCGAGCAGCGCGACGAGCGCGTGGCCGACGTGCCCCGCGCCGAACAGCACGACGTGCATCGGCGGCGGCGCCGCGGTCGCGCGGTTGCGCTGGCCGGTGCCCGGCGCGAACGGCTGCGGATGCGACGGCGCGTTGCCGCACGCGCCGTCGCATCCGGCGGCGGGCGCGGGCGACGCGGCACGCGGCGAACGAGCGGGGCCGTTCATGCGCGCCTCCGCCGGGCCGGGCCGCCGTGAGCGAGCAACGAACGAAGCAGGCACGAAGCGCGTTTCATCTCACCCTGCCTCGCTCGCGCTCGCCGCGCGCACCGCGCCGATCGCGCGCAGGATCGACTCGCCGGTGGCCGGCGCGTCGAGCGGCGGGTTCACCCGGTAGTCGCCGACCGCGGCCACGGCGTCGCGCACCGCGAAGAACACCGAGAACGGCAGCAGCAGCGGCGGCTCGCCGACGGCCTTCGAGCGGTGGATGCTGTCCTCGACGTTGCGGTTCCGGAACAGCCGCACGTTGAACTCGGGCGGCGTGTCGTTCACCGTCGGGATCTTGTACGTGGACGGCGCATGCGTCATCAGTTTGCCGCCTGCGTTCCACCAAAGCTCCTCGGTCGTGAGCCAGCCCATTCCCTGGATGAACGCGCCTTCGACCTGACCGATGTCGAGCGCCGGGTTCAGCGACGCGCCCACGTCGTGCAGCGCATCGACGCGCAGCGTGCGCATCTCGCCCGTCAGCGTGTCGATCACGACTTCCGACACGGCCGCGCCGTACGAGTAGTAGTAGAACGGCCGGCCCTGCAGCTTCGATTGATCCCAGTGCAGCTTCGGCGTCGCATAGAAGCCGTCGGACCACAGCTGCACGCGCGCGAGATACGCCTTCGCGACCACTTCGCCGAACGGCACGCGATGGCCGCCGACCCACACGACGTCGTTGCCGAACTTCACGTCGGCCGCATCGACCTTGCCGTCGCCGAACTGCTTCGCCGCGAACGCCGCGAGCCGCTCGCGCAACTGGCGCGCCGCATCCTGCGCGGCCTTGCCGTTCAGGTCGGAGCCCGTCGACGCGGCGGTCGCGGACGTGTTCGCGACCTTGCTCGTGTCGGTCGCGGTCACGCGGATCCGGTCGAAACGGATGCCGAGTTCGTGCGCGACGACCTGCGCGACCTTCGTGTTGAGCCCCTGGCCCATCTCCGTGCCGCCGTGGTTCACGAGCACCGAGCCGTCGGTGTAGATGTGCACCAGCGCGCCGGCCTGATTGAAGTGCGTGACGTTGAACGCGATGCCGAACTTCACCGGCGTGAGCGCGATGCCCTTCTTCAGCACCGTGTTGCGTGCGTTGAATGCGCGCACGCCCGCGCGCCGCGCGCGGTAGTCGCTCGTCGTCTCGAGTTCGCCGAGCAGCTCCTGCAGCACGTTGTCCTCGATCGTCTGCCCGTACGGCGTCACGTTGCGTTCGGTCTTGCCGTACAGGTTCGCGTAGCGGACGTCGAGCGGATCGCGGCCGAGCGATCGCGCGATGTCGTCGAGGATGTATTCGATCGCGAACGCGCCCTGCGGGCCGCCGAAGCCGCGAAACGCGGTGTTCGACTGCGTGTTGGTCTTGCCGCAGTAGCCGGCGATGTCGACGTCGCCGAGCCAGTACGCGTTGTCGAAGTGGCACACCGCGCGCGTCATCACCGGGCCCGACAGGTCGGCCGAGAAGCCGCAGCGCGACGTCATGTCGAGCGCGACGCCGTCGATGCGGCCGTCGTCGTCGTAGCCGACGTCGAAGCGGTAATGGAAGTCGTGCCGCTTGCCGGTGATCATCATGTCGTCGTCGCGGTCCGGACGCAGCTTCACCGGGCACAGCAGCTTCCATGCGGCGAGCGCCGCGCAGCACGCGAACAGGCCCGACTGCGATTCCTTGCCGCCGAAGCCGCCGCCCATCCGGCGGCATTCGACCAGCACGTTGTGCGATGCGACGCCGAGCACGTGCGCGACGAGGTGCTGCATCTCGCTCGGGTGCTGCGTCGAGCAGTACACGTGCATCCCGTCGTCGTCCTTCGGCACCGCGTACGCGATCTGCCCTTCCAGGTAGAACTGCTCCTGCCCGCCGAGCAGCATCTCGCCCGCCTCGCGATGCGGCGCGACGGCGAGCCGCGCCGCCGCGTCGCCGCGCGCGAGCTTCAGCGGCGGGATCACGTAGGTTTCGGCCTTGCGCGCTTCCTGCGCGGTCAGGATCGCGGGCAACTCCTCGTAGTCGACCTGCGCGCGGCGCGCGGCGAGCCGCGCGGTTTCATGCGACGTCGCGACGACGATGAACATCGGCTGGCCGACGAACTGCACGACGCCTTTGGCGAGCACCGGATCGTCGTGGACGATCGGGCCGCAATCGTTGACGCCCGGGATGTCGTCGGCCGTGAACACGGCGACCACGCCCGGCGTCGCGCGCACCGCGTCGAAGTTCATCGACACGATCTTCGCGTGCGGCTTCGCGGACAACCCGAGCGCCGCGTGCAGCGTGCCGGCGACGAGCGGGATGTCGTCGGTGTAGGTCGCGCGCCCGCTCACGTGCAGGTGAGCGGATTCGTGCGCGCGCGACACGTGCACTTGCGCGGCGTCGGCCTGCGGATCGAGGGTGCTGAGGAACGGTTCTGCTTGCTGGTTCATGTTCGGTGTTCTCCGTCGTCAGACGCGTGCCGCGTCGTCGGCAACTTCAGCGCCTGCTTCGGCGGCCACTTCGCGCACGTTCAGCGCCTGCGGCGGCAGCGGATCGTGCGCACGCGTCTCCAGCCAGAAGCGATACATCAGGTTCTTCGCGGTCTCGAGGCGGTACGCGCTCGTCGCGCGCATGTCGGACAGCGGCTGGTAATCGCGCTCGAGCGCCTGCATCGCGGCCTGCGCGGTGGCTTCGTGCCACTGCGCGCCGTCGAGCACGGCTTCCGTACTGGAAGCGCGCTTCGGCGTCGCGGCCATCCCGCCGAACGCGATGCGCGGCTCACGGATCGTGTCGCCGTCCGCGATGAACGCGAATGCGGCGCACACCGCGGAAATGTCGGAGTCGAAGCGCTTCGACAGCTTGTAGGTGCGGAACCGCAGCTTTTCGCGCGCACCGCTGCGGGTCGGCACCTTCAGGCCAGCGACGAATTCGTGCGGCGCCATGTCCTTCTGCTGATAGCCGGTGTACAGCGCCTCGAGGGGCAGCTCGCGCACGGTGTCGCCGCCGCGCAGCACGACGCGCGCGCCGAGCGCGATGAGGCCCGGCATCGAATCGCCGATCGGCGAGCCGTTCGCGACGTTGCCGCCGAGCGTGCCCGCGTTGCGGATCGGCAGCGACGCGAAGCGCTTCCACATCTCGGTCAGCTCCGGATAGGTGCCGGCCAGCGCCGCATAGGCCTTCTCGACCGTCACGCCCGCGCCGATCCCGATCCAGTCGTCGCCGTGCACGATCTGCTGCAGTTCGGCGATCTGGCCGACGTAGATCAGGTCGTCGAGGCGGCGCATCTGCTTGGTGACCCACAGGCCGATGTCGGTGCTGCCCGCGAGAATGCGCGCGTCGGGACGCTCGGCCTTCAGCGCGGCCAGCGCGTCGAGCGTGCGCGGCGCCGCGAAACGCGCGCCGTTGACCGCCGTGTAGTCGAACGTATCGTCGCGCTTCAGCGATGCGAGCGTGCGGGCGAGCGCGGCCGTGTCGACCGGCGCCGACGGTGCCGACGCGGCTTCGCCGGCCGCGCCGTCGGTCGCACCTTCGCCGGCCGCGTCGAACATCCGCACCGCCGCATCGACGATCGGGCGATAGCCGGTACAGCGGCACAGGTTGCCCGTCAGCGCATCGGCGATCTCGGTGCGCGTCGGCACGTCCTTCGCCTTCGCGCACGCACTGCCGCAGCCTTCGTGGCCATGCTTCTCGTACAGCGCCCACATCGACATCACGAAGCCGGGCGTGCAGAACCCGCACTGCGAACCGTGGCAATCGACCATCGCCTGCTGCACCGGGTGCAGCGAACCGTCCGGCCGGCGCAGGTCCTCGACCGTGAGCAGCGCCTTGCCGTCGAGCGTCGGCAGGAACTGGATGCATGCGTTGACGGCCTTGAACTCGACCGCGCCGGCGTCGGTCAGCTCGCCGACGACGACCGTGCACGCGCCGCAGTCGCCTTCCGCGCAGCCTTCCTTGGTGCCGGTGCAATGCGCGTCCTCGCGCAGGTATTGCAGCACGGTGCGGGTCACGTCCGCGCCGCTGACTTCGCGGATCGCGTGACGGTGGTAGAAGCGGATCGGCTCACTCATGTCTCGGTGTTTCTTCAAATGGGGGCAAGGCGGCCTGCGCGGAGCGCTCGACCGACGTTTTTCCGACAGTTTGCACGCTATCACCGTCAAATTCCGCAACCCATAGCCCATCACGCATGCGGCTCATATAACTGCCGCGATATGCGCGCCCGACCGGCCGACGCCCTTGCCGCACGGGGCGCGCCGTCCGTTCCCGGCCCGCGCGACCGTCGGCCCCTTCACGAACGGCGGGCGGTTAACTAAGCGGTACCTGCGTGAAAACCGGTTCCATGGGAAAATCCCGATTCCCTTTTCCGCCGTTTTCCGTTCGTTTCGCCATTCGTTCCGACCCCATGTCATCCGATTCCGCCACACCGCCGCGCAGCGGGTTCGCGGTCACGCTGCAAATCGTGTCCGTCGTCTGCTTCACGTTCATCTGCTACCTGACCATCGGCCTGCCGCTCGCGGTGCTGCCGGGCTTCGTCCACGACGACCTCGGCTTTTCCGCGATCGTCGCGGGCGGCGCGATCAGCGTCCAGTATTTCGCGACGCTCGCGTCGCGCCCGCTCGCCGGCCGCCTCGCCGATACGCTCGGGCCGAAGCAGACGGTGCTGCGCGGGCTGGTCGGCTGCGGCGTGTCGGGCGTGCTGCTGCTCGTCGCGCTGCTGCTCGCGCACTGGCCGGTCGCGAGCCTCGCGCTGCTCGTCGCGAGCCGGCTCGTGCTCGGCGTCGGCGAAAGCCTGTGCGGCACCGGTGCGATCCTGTGGGGCATCGGCCGGGTCGGCGTCGCGCACAACGCGAAGGTGATCTCGTGGAACGGCATCGCGACCTACGGCGCGCTCGCGCTCGGCGCGCCGGTCGGCGTCGCGATCGCGCACACGCTGAATCCGGCGCTGATCGGCGTGATCGTGATCGCGCTCGCCGCGCTCGGCTTCTACCTCGCCCGCCTGATCGCACCGGTGCCGCTCGTGCACGGCGAACGGATGTCGTATGCGAGTGTGTTCACGCGCGTGCTGCCGCACGGCCTCGGCCTCGCGCTCGGTTCGGCCGGCTTCGGCTCGATCGCCACGTTCGTCACGCTGTACTACGCGGCGCGCCACTGGCCGAACGCCGCGCTGTCGCTGACCGTGTTCGGCACGCTGTTCATCGGCGCGCGCCTGCTGTTCGCGAACACGATCAAGACCTACGGCGGGTTCCGCGTCGCGATCGTGTCGTTCGCGTTCGAATCCGCGGGCCTGCTGCTGCTGTGGCTCGCGCCGGTGCCGCACGTCGCGCTGGTCGGCGCCGCGCTGACGGGCTTCGGCTTCGCGCTGATCTTCCCGGCGCTCGGCGTCGAGGCCGTCGCGCTCGTGCCGCCCGCGAGCCGCGGCGCAGCGCTGTCCGCGTATTCGGTGTTCCTCGACCTGTCGCTCGGCATCACGGGCCCGCTCGCCGGCTATGTCGCGGGCGCGTTCGGCTATCCGCAGGTGTTCCTGTTCGCGGCGGTGGCCGCGGCCGCGGGTGTCGCGCTGTCGATGGTGCTGTACCAGCGGCAGGCGCGCATGGCGGGGAGCGGCGCGGCGGCGTGAGCTGGGTGACGCGCGTTGCGCACCGGTCACGCGAAACGTGGGTCAACGCAGCAATACGTTGAAATCCCGCAATACGCGGGCCGCATCGGGATGACGCCAGCGTAGGCGCTCGCGCAATCATCATCCCCTCCCGTTACGACCGGAATGATCGAGCGCAGCGCCGAATCGAAACCAAGTCAACCGCGTCAACTTAATCGACCGTTCACCGGGTTTCTCGATCGCGGCTTCGCGCAACCGCGAACTTCATCAGGCCGTGCGCAGAAACAACCGTCGCGTGAGGTCGAACGCGACGAGATTGCCGGCCACCACCAGCAGCAGCCCGATCACCGCGAGCGGCGACCACTGGTAGCCCTCGAACACCGTCGACACGGCCAGCGCGACGATCGGGAACAGCACCGTGCAGTATGCGGCGCGCTCCGGCCCGATCCGGCCGACGAGCGTCAGGTACGCGGTGAAGCCGATCACCGAGCCCGGCACGGCGAGGTACACGAGCGCGCCGAGATAGCGGGGGCTCATGTCGAGCGTGAACGGCATCCCGGCCACCGCGCCGCCGACGGTCAGGATCGCCGCGCCGATCAGCATCGCCCAGCCGTTGGTCGCGAGCGGGTGCAGCCCCATCGACTGCATCCGGCTCGACAGCAGGTTGCCCGCCGAGAAGCACATCGTGCCGGCGAACGCGATCGCGAGCCCCGTCCACGTCGCGTGGTCGTCGAGATGGCCGGCCATCTGCTGCCAGAACAGGCACGCGATGCCGGTCAGGCCGAGCAGCGCGCCGGCGATCGCCGACGGCCGCAGCGGGCGGCCCATGAACAGCCGGCCGTTGATCGAGTTCAGCAGCGGCGCGGTCGAGAAGATCACCGCGACGAGCCCGCTGGGCACGACCTGCTCCGCATAGTAAAAACACAGGAAATTCAGGCAGAACAGCGCGAAGCCCTGCGCGACGAGGAAGCGCCACGCTTCGCGCGGCGGGCGCACCGGGCGGCGCATCGTGCGCAGCAGCGCGAACAGCACGGCGGCCGCGAGCCAGAAGCGCCACGCGATCGACACGGGCGGCGGCACCGAGCCGAGCTGCCACTTGATCGCGATCCAGGTGGTGCCCCAGATCAGCACGGTGACGAAATAAAGCGACAGGTTCATGGCGGCGTTCCGGAAAATCGATGAATCGGGATCCCGACTATGCCGTCGCGCCGCGCGCGCCGATTGTCCGGAATTGCGGTCTTTTTCGGGACGCCGCACGCGGCGCCGCGCGCCCGCTTATACTCGGCGCATCATGAGTCTCTCCCTCTGCGCCCCGCCCGTCGACCGCGCCGCCGCCCTGGCCGGCGGCGATCTGCCGTTCGGCCTGCAGTCGGTCTGCCGCACGCTCGCCGACGCGAACGCGACGCTCGAGCGCTTCGCGTGGCTCGGCGACCACCTCGCGATCGCCGAATGGACGCGGATCACCGACGAAAGCGAGACGGTCTACGAGCAGCCCGGCCACCACACGCTGTCGTGCTACCTCGACGGCGGCTACCGGACCGAGCGCCAGCGCGTGCCGCGCTACGGCGCGCCGAGCCTGCTGTGCGCGTTGCCGGGCGACCATGAATCGCGCTGGTGGGTGCGCGGCGAAATGCATTTCATCCACCTGTATTTCCTGCCCGAGCACTTCACGCAGCGCGCGATCCGCGAGCTCGACCGCGAGCCGCGCGAGCTGAAGCTCGCCGACCGCACCTATTTCGAGGATGCGCGCGTCGCCGCGCTGCTGCGCTCGCTCGCGCTCGACGGCTGGGACAATGCCGACGATCGGCTGCGCGTGAACGAGACCGCGCACGACGTGCTGAGCCTGCTGCTGCGCGGGCAGAGCGCGACGCGCACCGACACGTCGTTCCGCGGCGGGCTCGCGCCGGCCGTGCGCCGCCGCGTGCGCGACTACATCGACACGTATCTCACGCAGCCGCTGACGCTCGGCGAACTCGCCGAGGTGGCCGCGCTGTCCGAATACCATTTCTCGCGGATGTTCCGGCTGTCGTTCGGCCGCGCGCCGCACGCGTGGGTGGCCGAGCAACGGCTCGCCCGGGCCCGAGAGCTGCTGCGCACGACGGCGTTGCCGCTCGCGCAGATCGCGGCCGACTGCGGCTACGCGAACGCCGGCCACTTCAGCCATCGCTTTCGCGACGCGCACGGCACGACGCCGAATACATACCGGCGCGCGATGCAGGGCCGCTGAGCGCGGCCCGTTTCCTCGCTGCTTACGCGCCGCGCCGCGACAGTTCCTGTTCGAGCGCCGCGACGCCGGCCGGCAGGTCGACCGGCACTTTCAGGTCGACCATCGTGCGGCCGAACGCATGCAGCGTGCGGAACAGGTTGTGTTCGCGGCACTGCTCGCCCATCTGCCCGATCCGCACGATCGGCAAGCCGAACGAGCCCGAGATCTCGACCTGGTACTGCTTCGAGATATGACCGCAGACCATCCCGGGCGTGAGCCCCTCCGGCGTCTCGATCCCGACCACCGAATTGAGCCGGCAGTCCTTCGGCGCATAGAGCTTGAGCCCCATCGATTCGACGCCAGCCTGCAGCGCCAGCGAGCAGCGCAGGTGGCGCGCGAAGCGGCTTTCGAGCGTCTCCGCGCAGACGAGCCGCAGCGCCTCGTGCAGTGCGAGCACGCCCGACACGGGCGCCGTGTAGTGATAGCCGGCGTTGTGCCAGAAGTTCTCCGCGAGCGCCATGTCGAGGCACCAGTGCGCGTTCGGCTCGGGGCGATGCTTCATGCGGTCCCACGCGGCATCGGAGAACGCGATCAGCGACACGCCCGGGATCGACGACAGCCCCTTCTGGCCGCCGGTGATCACCGCGTCGATGCCCCACGCATCCATCTCGAGCGGCATCGTCGACAGCGTGCACACCGCGTCGACGACCACCAGCGCGCCGGCCGCCTTCGCGAGCGCGGCGATGTCGCGCAGGTCGCGGTTCCACACGGTATTCGACGTCTCGCCCTGCACGATCGTGACGATCTCGGGCCGCTCGCGCGCGATCGCGTCGGCGATCTCGTCGAGGCTCGCGACCGCGCGGTCGGCCACTTCGAGCGTCGCGACGTCGGCGCCGACGCGCGTGGCCATCTCGGCCATCCGCGCGCTGAAGAAGCCGTTGCGGATCGACAGCACGCGCGTGCCGCGCCATGCGAGGTTCGAGATCGCCATTTCCATCGCGGCGGAGCCCGGACCCGCGACGCCGAGCACCCACTTCGTGCGGGTCTGGAACACGTAGCGCGCCATCTCCTTCACCTGCTCGATGATCTTCGCCATCGTCGCGCCGAGGTGGTTGATCACGATCGTGTTCGCCTTGGCCACCGCGGCCGGGATCGGAACCGGGCCGGCTCCCATCATCAGCAGCGGTTCTTCGGGCAGGATCGCGTCGAGCGGCACGACGACGGGACAGGGAATCGGCGAATAATCGATGGACATGGCTGGAAAAGGATCAGGAAAGGAAGGGCCCGGCCGCCCGCGGCACGGCGCCCGCGGCACGGCGCGGCCAACTGATCGATCATTCCGTGTTCCGCCGCCTCGCGCAAGAGGCACGCACGTCCGGACAGCACGACGGTGGCCCGGTCGCCGGACCGGGCCAGCCGGCCGCGCACTGCGCGCACGATGGCAGGCCGGATTGAAAAGGGATTGCCCGCCGGCCGCGAAACGGTTCCACTCGGGTTCCGAACGCCCGATTTTCTCCTCCAATATCGAGATGATTCGGTCGAAAACGGCGGTTCAGCCTCATTCGCGGGCCGAACGAAATGGACCGGCCACCTGATACAAATCGCGGAACGAATGCGATACACAAAATCCGAACGTGGAAAAAACATCCACTATTGCAGCATGTATTGGGGAACGACGCCGAAACCGCTCCGCCTCCGTCTGCTCTAATTTTTCACAACACTTTGATTTAAATAGAAAATTTTCGCATCGTCGTTGCACACTCCAATACCCCGCCGGTTTTTCCGGCGCGTCCTTGCTGCATTGCAGCGTTAAACCGGTACTCGCGATTTCGATTTTACGCAAGCCGCCCGTTTTCTCAGGTTGACGGATATCTGCTCTGTATTGAACAATCGTCTGCGGAATCGAAAATTCTATTTTCGAGACGAGGGAGAGCTGGGGCCGCGCAATGCGCTTTCGACGTTGTGCGGCGATAAATCACAACCAAAATCAATCAACCGGGCCAGAAATACGCAAGCCATGAACCAGATTCAGACCATGCGTGTATTCGTCTGCGTCGCCGAGCAGCAAAGCTTCCGGCGCGCGGCGCACCATCTCGGCGTGTCCAATGCGCTCGTCACGCGTTCGATCGCGATGCTCGAGGGCCACCTGAACACACGGCTGATCCATCGCACCACGCGCAACCTGTCGCTTACCGAGGCCGGCGTGCGCTACCTCGACGGTTGCCGTGCGTTGCTCGAGGAATTCGACCACCTCGAATCGTCCGTCGCGCATGCCGTGCGCGAACCGGCCGGCACGCTGCGCGTCGTGGCGTCGGGGCTGCTGTCGCCGCTCGCGCTGACGCCGCTCGTCAGCAGCTTCCGGCACCGCTACCCGGAGCTGCGCGTGCAGCTGACCGTCGCCGAAGGGCCGCTCGACGTGCTCGATTCGGGCTACGACGTCGGCATCGTCACGGGCACCCGGCTCGACGGCAACCCGTCGCTGATCGGCCATGCGCTCGCGCCGAACCCGTTCGTCGCGTGCGCGGCGCCGGCCTATCTCGACCGCCGCGGCGAGCCGCGCGTGCCCGACGATCTGCCGGGCCACGACTGGGTCACGCTCGCCCCGCACCAGCACGCGCCGACGTGGCAACTCGTCGGTCACGACGGCGTCGCCCATACGGTCACGGTGCGCCCGGCCTGCACGGTCAATCAGCTCGCGCTCGTGCAGGCGGCGGCCGTGGCCGGCGCCGGCATCGCGGTGCTGCCCGAGCCGTGCGTGGCCGACGCGCTCAACCACGGCACGCTCGTGCGGCTGATGGCCGGCTACCGGATCGACGATCCCGACGCGCAATTGTCGCTCGTCTATCCGAACCGCCAGTACGTGCCGGCCCGTACGCGCAGCTTCGTCGAGCACGCGCTCGAGCACTTCGGCGCGCCGTCCGCCCGCGGGCAGACGGACTACGACTTCCTGCGGCCGGTGCGCGGCCCCGAACGCTCCGACATCGTCACGGGCCTGCAGTAAACTGCGCGCGTCAGCCATCGGAGGTGCAGCGTGCGCGTGATCCTGTTCAGCAGCCGGCAGTACGACGACGATTCGTTCACAGCCGCCAACCGGCAGTTCGGCTATCGGCTGCACTTCCAGCCGTCGCACCTCGACGCGGAAACGGCGATCCTCGCGCACGGCTATGACGTCGTCTGCCCGTTCGTCAACGACACCGTCGACGCAGCCGTGCTCGAACGGCTCGCCGACGGCGGCACGCGGCTGATCGCGCTGCGCTCGGCGGGCTTCAACCACGTCGACCTCGCCGCCGCCGAACGGCTCGGCATCACGGTCGTGCGCGTGCCCGCGTATTCGCCGCACGCGGTGGCCGAGCACGCGGTCGCGCTGATTCTCGCGCTCAACCGCCGCCTGCCGCGCGCGGTCGCCCGTACGCGAGAAGGCGATTTCTCGCTGAACGGCCTGCTCGGCTTCGACCTGCACGGCAAGACCGTCGGCGTGATCGGCACCGGCATCATCGGCAGCGTGTTCGCGAAGATCATGATGGGCTTCGGGATGCACGTGCTCGCGCACTCGGTACCGCCGTACGACGACGAGCTGATCGCGTTCGGCGCGCGCTACGTCGAGCTCGACGAATTGCTGCATCACGCCGACATCGTGAGCCTGCATTGCCCGCTGCTGCCGTCGACGCACCACCTGATCAACGCGCGGACGCTCGCGCGGATGAAGCACGGCGCGATGCTGATCAACACGGGGCGCGGCGGGCTCGTCGATGCGCAGGCGCTGGTCGACGCGCTCAAGAGCGGCCAGCTCGGCCATCTCGGGCTGGACGTGTACGAGGAGGAAAGCGGGCTGTTCTTCGAGGATCACTCCGACCTGCCGCTGCAGGACGACGTGCTCGCACGCCTGCTGACGTTCCCGAACGTGATCGTCACGTCGCACCAGGCGTTCTTCACGCGCGAGGCGCTGGCCGAGATCGCGCACACGACGCTGCTGAACATCGAGGCGTGGCATGCGCGGGCGCCGCAGAACGTCGTGGTGGCAAATCGCTGAAAAACCGCACATTTGAGGGGTCGCGGCGCATCCGCAATCGTTTGCTCGCGCATCCCGCCGCGCACTGCACCCATCATCGTCAACAATTCAGCGCATTGTTTCGGTTGAGGTAACGTTTCGAGCGCGTCGTCTGCTATCGTTGCGCCGACGTCCTTCCCTGCCTTTGCCGCTCATGCGTTTCGACGACTCCGACATCGCTGCTGTCTACCGCGCCATCTTCGAACGGCGCGACATGCGTCACTTCACGCCGGCGCCCGTCGATCCGGCCGTGCTCGCGCGGCTGCTGCGCGCGGCGCACCACGCGCCGAGCGTGGGCTTCATGCAGCCGTGGCGCTTCATCCGCATCACCGATCCCGCATTGCGCACCGCCATTCACGCGCTGGTCGAGGCCGAGCGCCGCGCGACCGCCGACGCGCTCGGCGAGCGCCAGGACGAATTCATGCGGTTGAAGGTCGAGGGCGTACGCGAATGCGGCGAGTTGCTGGTCGTCGCGCTCGCCGACGGCCGCGAGCGCCACGTGTTCGGCCGCCGCACGCTGCCGGAGATGGATCTGGCATCCGCCGCGTGCGCGATCCAGAACATGTGGCTCGCGGCGCGCGCCGAAGGGCTCGGGATGGGCTGGGTGTCGTTGTTCGACGTCGATGCGCTGCGCACGCTGCTGCGGATGCCCGACGGCGCGAAGCCGATCGCCGTGCTCTGCATCGGGCACGTCGATGCGTTCTATGCGAAGCCGATGCTCGAAGCAGAACGCTGGGCCGCGCGGATGCCGATCGAAGCGTGCCTGTTCGAGAACGGCTGGGATGATCCGGCGGCGATCGACGGGGCCGGATCCGCGGCGTCGCGAGACGATACCGAAACGTCGGACGCGCTGCTCGACGGGGCTGCGGAGCCCACCGTCTGACCCGGTTCGGCCGGCTCCTCGCCTACAGTCGAGCCACCGCCAATCTCACAGTGTGAGCACACCGCCGGCCGCCCGTCGCACGCCGGCAACACGTATTTTGGCGCCCAGCATCAGGGTTTTCACTGAAGTAGAATCGCGGCTGACTCTCGCCTCACCGACCGCCCGTCCCGCGCATCCCGCGCCCGGCTCGAGCGGCCTTCTTTCCCGAGCCTACCGCGATGCCCCTGCCTCTTTTCGCCCTTGCCGTCGCCGCATTTGGAATCGGTACCACCGAATTCGTGATCATGGGGCTGCTGCCCGATGTCGCGCGCGACCTCGGCGTGTCGATCCCGGCCGCCGGGATGCTCGTGTCGGGCTACGCGCTCGGCGTGACGATCGGCGCGCCGATCCTCGCGATCGTCACCGCGAAGATGCCGCGCAAGCGTGCGCTGATGGGGCTGATCGGGCTGTTCATCGCCGGCAACCTGTTCTGCGCGATTGCGCCCGGCTACGCGGTGCTGATGGCCGCGCGCGTCGTCACCGCGTTCTGCCACGGCGCGTTCTTCGGCATCGGTTCGGTGGTCGCGAGCAACCTCGTCGCGCCGAACCGCCGCGCACAGGCGATCGCGCTGATGTTCACCGGCCTCACGCTCGCGAACGTGCTCGGCGTGCCGCTCGGCACCGCGCTCGGCCAGGCGTTCGGCTGGCGCGCGACATTCTGGGCCGTCACCGGCATCGGCATCGCCGCGGCCGCCGCGCTTGCGGTGTGTCTGCCGAAAAACCTCGCGATGCCGGACACCAGCATCACGCGCGAGTTCAGCGTGCTGAAGCACCCGCAGGTGCTGATGGTGCTCGGCATCAGCGTGCTCGCGTCCGCGAGCCTGTTCAGCGTGTTCACGTACATCACGCCGATCCTCGAGGACGTGACGGGCTTCTCGCCGCATCAGGTCACCTACGTGCTGCTGCTGTTCGGCCTCGGCCTGACGGTCGGCGGCACGCTCGGCGGCAGGCTCGCCGACTGGCGCCGGATGCCGTCGCTGATCGCGACGCTCGCGCTGATCGGCATTGTCCTCGCGCTGTTCGCCGGCACGATGCACCTGCCGTTCGCCGCGCTCGCGACGGTTTTCGTGTGGGGCATGCTCGCGTTCGCGATCGTGCCGCCGCTGCAGATCATGATCGTCGATCGCGCGAGCGACGCGCCGAACCTCGCGTCGACGCTGAACCAGGGCGCGTTCAACCTCGGCAACGCGACCGGCGCATGGCTCGGCGGGATGGCGATCGGCTCCGGCGTGTCGCTCGTGAGCCTGCCGTGGGTCGGCGTCGCGATGGCCGTCGCGGCGCTCGCGCTCACGCTGTGGTCGGCGTCGCTCGAACGCCGGCCGATGGCCGTACCGACCGAATACGTGTAACGCAACCCTGCGGCAATCGTTGCGTCCGCAACTCCTATAGGGCCTGTTCACGCCAATAACGGGCTTGCGAACGTGCGTTGCCGGCTGCAGTGCAAGAAGCAAGGAGCGCCGTTTGGCCGAGCCAAACAAGCGACGCGCGACGCCGCAATGCGGCCGGCAACGCACGTTCCCCTGATTGAAAAAATCCTTTGTGGGGCTGGCCCGTTATTAGCGTGAACAGGCCCCAGACGTGACGGCGTTCATGGACCTTTCAAGGGCCGCGGTGTAGCATCGCGGCCGATGAAAGCCATTCTCAATCGCGATTTCCTCGCGCTGATCCTGAGTGTCGCGGTCGTCGGCCTCGGCACCGGCGCCACGCTGCCCCTCACCGCACTTGCCCTGACCGAAGCCGGGCACGGCACCAATGTCGTCGGCATGCTGACCGCCGCGCAGGCCCTCGGCGGCCTCGCGATCGTCCCGTTCGTCACCGCGCTCGCGCGGCATATCGGCGCGCGCCGCGCGATCGTCGTGGCGGTCGTGCTGCTCGCGGCCGCCACCGCGCTGATGCAGTTCATGTCGAACCTGATCCTGTGGGGCGTGCTGCGCGTGCTGTGCGGCGCCGCGCTGATGCTGCTGTTCACGATCGGCGAGGCATGGGTCAACCAGCTCGCCGACGATTCGACGCGCGGCCGCGTCGTCGCGATCTACGCGACCAATTTCACGCTGTTCCAGATGGCCGGCCCCGTGCTCGTCAGCCAGATCGCCGGCGCGACGAGCATCCGCTTCGCGCTGTGCGGCGCGCTGTTCCTGCTCGCGCTGCCGACGCTCGCGACGATCCGCCGTGCGCCGCTCGCCGGCGACGACGCACATCACGAAGCGCACGGCCGCTGGCTCGACGTGCTGCCGCGCATGCCCGCGTTGATCATCGGCACCGGCTTCTTCGCGCTGTTCGACACGCTCGCGCTGTCGCTGCTGCCGCTCTATGCGATGGATCACGGCGTCGCGAGCGCGACCGCCGTGCTGCTCGCGTCGATCATGCTGTTCGGCGATACCGCGATGCAGTTCCCGATCGGCTGGCTCGCGGACAAGCTCGGCCGCGAACGCGTGCACCTCGGCGCGGGCTGGATCGTGCTGGCCGGCCTGCCGCTGCTGCCGTTCGTGATCGCGAATCCGTGGCTGTGCTGGCCGCTGCTGTTCGTGCTCGGCGCGGCGGCCGGCAGCATTTATACGCTGTCGCTCGTCGCCTGCGGCGAGCGTTTCCGCGGTGCGACGCTCGTCACCGCGAGCTCGCTCGTGTCGGCGTCGTGGAGCGCGGCGAGCTTCGGCGGCCCGCTGGTGGCCGGCGCGTTGATGGAGCAACTGGGCAGCAATGCGCTGGTCGGCGTGCTGGCGGCCTGCGTCGCCGCGTTCGTCGCGGCCGCGTTGTGGGAACGACGCGCGGCGGTGCAGCGCGCGGTCTGATGACGATTGGCGTTGGCGTTGGCGTTGGCGTTGGCGTTGGCGTTGGCGTTGGCGCGCAGCATCATGCACCGGTGCGCATCGGCCCGCTCGTGCCCGTCCCGCGGTCAACGAAAACGGCCCGCGCAAGGCGGGCCGCCCCGTCCTTCCGGACGACGCTTGACCTACACGTAACGTCCGGCGCTGCGATCCGTCACGCGCCGCGCGCCGGCAAAACCTTGCCCGCACAGGTGCCGAAGCCGACGCGATAGCCGTCGCCCTGGCACCAGCCGGCGAGCGTGAGCTCGTCGCCGTCCTCGATGAACGTGCGGCTGCCGCCGCCGTTCAGCGCGACCGGCTCCTTGCCGTTCCACGTCAGTTCGAGCAGGCTGCCGAACGAATCCTTCGTCGGCCCGCTGATCGTGCCCGAGCCCATCAGGTCGCCCACGCGCGTGTTGCAGCCGGCCACCGTGTGATGCGCGAGCTGCTGCGCCATCGTCCAGTACATGTGCCTGAAGTTCGTGCGGCAGATCGACGTCGCGTCGGCGGCGCCCTCCGCCCGCAGCGTCACTTCGAGCGCGATGTCGAACGCATGCTTGCCCGCATGCCGCAGATATGCGAGCGGCTGCGGCGACTGCTCGGACTGCGCGACACGGAACGGTTCGAGCGCGTCGAGTGTGACGATCCATGGCGAAATC
Organism: Burkholderia sp. AU17457; assembly: GCF_002223255.1. Taxonomy (NCBI): domain Bacteria; kingdom Pseudomonadati; phylum Pseudomonadota; class Betaproteobacteria; order Burkholderiales; family Burkholderiaceae; genus Burkholderia; species Burkholderia sp. AU17457. The sequence goes on along the minus strand of NZ_NKFB01000003.1, from coordinate 278,228 downwards.
GTCGTCGCGAACCCCTTCGAGTTGAACGGACCAAGCGGCACGTATTCCCACTGCTGGATGTCGCGCGCGCTCCAGTCGTTCAGCAGCACCATCCCGAAGATATGCGCTTCCGCGTCCTCGCACGCGATCGGCTCGCCGAGCGCGTTGCCCTTCCCGACGATGAAGCCCGTTTCCAGTTCGATATCGAGCTTGCGGCACGCGCCGAACACCGGACGCTCCTGGTCGGGCAGCTTCAGTTGCCCGTTCGGGCGCCGCACCGGCGTGCCGCTCACGACCACCGACGACGCACGGCCGTTGTAGCCGATCGGCATCTCCGACCAGTTCGGCAGCAGCGCATGCTTCGGATCGCGGAACATCGAGCCGACGTTGGTCGCATGCTCCTTCGACGAATAGAAATCGGTGTAGCCGGGAATCTCGACCGGCAGATGCAGCGTCGCGTCGCGCTGCGCGACGAGCACCTGCGCGCGCAGCGCCGCATCGTCACGCAGCGTCGCGTTGTCGCGCGAGAACAGCGCCGACAGCTGCACGCGCACGCTGCGCCACGTGTCGCGACCGAGCGCGATGAACGCGTTGAGCGTCGGCGCGGCGAACGCATCGGCATCGGCCGGCAACGTCACGAGGCCCGCACGCGCGAGCGCCGCGAGATCGACGATCTGGTCGCCGAGCGCGACGCCCGCACGGCGCGCGCGCTGCTTCGCATCGCTGAAGATTCCGAACGGCAGGTTCTGGATCGGGAAATCGCAGGCGGGATCGTTCGCCGTGTCGACCCAGCTCTTGCGAGCCGGGTCGAGCGTCGCGCGCCAGTCTTGGGTATCGCTCACTTTTGCTCCGGATTGAAGTGTTTCTTGATGCCTTGCCAGCATTCGAAGTAGTCGGCCTGCAGCTGCGCGGTGTCGAGCGCGTAGCGCGTCGGCCGGATCAGCGTGCGGGTTTCGAACATGAACGCCATCGTCGCGTCGACCTTGTGCGGCTTCGTCGTGTCGCTCGCCGACGCCTTCTCGAACGTGTCCGCATCGGGCCCGTGGCCCGACATGCAGTTGTGCAGGCTCGCGCCGCCCGGCACGAAGCCCTCGGCCTTCGCGTCGTACGCGCCGTGCACGAGCCCCATGAACTCGCTCGCGACGTTGCGGTGGAACCAGGGCGGGCGGAACGTATCTTCGGCCGCGAGCCAGCGCGGCGGGAAGATCACGAAGTCGATCGTGTCGACGCCCGGCGTGTCGCTCTGCGATTGCAGCACGAGGAAGATCGACGGATCGGGATGGTCGAAGCTGATCGAGCCGATCGTGTTGAACAGGCGCAGGTCGTATTTATACGGCGCGTAGTTGCCGTGCCACGCGACGACATCGAGCGGCGAATGACCGATGTCCGCGCGCCACAACCGGCCGTTCAGCTTCGCGATCAGCTCGAACGCGCCTTCGCGATCCTCGTACGCGGCCTGCGGCGTGAGGAAGTCGCGCGGGTTCGCGAGCCCGTTCGAGCCGATCGGGCCGAGATCCGGCAGGCGCAGCAGCGCACCGAAGTTCTCGCAGATGTAGCCGCGCGCGTCGCCATCCGGCAGCGCGACGGCAAAACGCACGCCACGCGGAATCACCGCGATCTCGAACGGCTCGACGTCGAGCCGGCCGAATTCCGTCGCGATGAACAGGCGCCCCTGCTGCGGCACGATCAGCAGCTCGCCGTCCGCGCTGTAGAAGAAGCGGTCCTGCATCGACCGGTTCGCCGCGTACAGGTGGATCGCGCAGCCGTTCATCGCCGCGGCCGACCCGTTGCCGGCCATCGTCACGAGGCCATCGATGAAATCGGTCGGCTCGACCGGCATCGGCAGCGGATCCCAGCGCAGCTGGTTCGGCGGCGTCGGCGGCACGTCGGTCGAATCGCCGAATTCCGACACGAGCCGCTGCGCGCCCGCATACGGCTCGAACGGCCGGTGCACGGCGGCCGGACGGATCCTATACAGCCACGAGCGGCGGTTGTGGCCGCGCGGCGCGGTGAACGCGGTGCCCGACAGTTGCTCCGCGTACAGCCCGTACGGCGCGCGCTGCGGCGAGTTGCGGCCGTGCGGCAGCGCGCCGGGCAACGCCTCGGTCGCGAATTCGTTCGCGAAACCGCTCAGGTAGCCGGCTTCCGCCGGTTTCGACAGGTCAAGCGTCATCGTTTTCCTTTCTCCTTCAATTCAGGGCGGCGTGCGGCGCCTGCGCGCCGCTGCGCCGCGTGACGCCGGCCAGGCCCAGCACGAACAGCGCCGAGCACAGCACCGGCACCGCGGCCGCGTGGAACAGCGCGCCGTTCGACCAGTTGAGCGCAATCAGTTGCCCGCCGACGAGCGGACCGAGCACCGAGCCGATCCGGCCGATGCCGAGGCTCCAGCCGATGCCCGTCGAGCGCAGCGATGTCGGGTAATACTGGCCCGCGAGCGCGTTCACGGCCGGCTGTCCGCCGACCACGCAGAACCCGCCCGCGAACACGACCACCAGCAGCCACGGCAGCGCATGCGCGACCGAGCCGATCAATCCCACCGACACGGCCGCGCACGCGAAGCATGCGAACAGCACGCGCACGAAGCCGTAACGTTCGATGAACCAGCCGAGCGACAGCGTGCCGATCACGCCGCCCGTCTGCAGCACCGTGCCGACGAGCACCGCCGTGCCCGGCGAATAGCCGGCTTCGCGCATCACGGTCGGCAGCCAGTTCGACAGGAAGTACAGGTCGATCAGGTTCATGAAGCTGATCGACCACAGCAGCAGCGTGACCGGCAGGCGGCCATGGCGGAACAGTTCGGCGACCGGCGCGCCGCTCGCCGCGCGCTCGCGCACGACGAGCCGCGTGTTCGCATCGATGCCGGCGTGCGGCGCGAAGCGCGCGAGCCAGTCGCGCGCCTGCGCGACGCGCCCCTTCAGCACCAGGAACTGCAGCGATTCCGGCAGCCGCGCGAGCATCGCGATCGTCAGCACGAGCGGCACCGCGCCGCCGACGAAGAACACCGAGCGCCAGCCGAGCGCCGGAATCAGCGCCGCGCTGATGAAGCCGCCGATCGCCGCGCCGAGCGTGAAGCCGCACGACACGATCATCATCCGCTTCACGCGATGCGCGGCCGGGCTGAATTCGCCGACGAGCGCCATCGCGTTCGGCATGATGCAGCCGAGGCCGAGGCCCGTGACGAAGCGCAGCGCCATCAGCATGGGGATCGAGCTCGCGAACGGCGTCGCGAGCATCGTCACCGCGAAGAACAGCGTCGAGCCGATCAGCACCGGGCGCCGCCCGATCCGGTCGGCCAGCACCGACAGCCCGAGCGCGCCGAGCAGCATCCCGAACAGGCTCGCGCTGAACACGGGCCCCAGCGCCTGCTTCGGCACGCCCCATTCGGCGATCACGCTCGGCGCGACGTAGCCCATCGCCTGCGCATCGAAACCGTCGATCACGAGGCACAGCCCGCACAGCGCGAGCAGCATCGCGTGAAAACCCGGGCGATGGGTCTCGTCGATCACGCGCTCGACTTCGAGCACGCGCGTATCGGCCGCCGCGCTCATTGCGCGACCTCGGCGGACGGATGCACGGGCGGCGTCACGCCCTGGCGCGCGAGCGCCATCGCTTCGCGCAGCACGTCGGCGTCGCCGATCTGGTTCGCGAGCAACAGGATCAGCTTCGCGTTGACGAGCTGGCTGTCGGCGTCCGACAGGTCGCGATGCATGTCGATCAGCGCTTCGTAGAACGCATCGGGGTCGGCCAGACGCGGGCGGGTATCGAGCGGGGGCATGACGGTGTCTCCGGTGTCTTTATCGTATTCAGCGTGCGCAGGTCGCGCGCGCCAGTGCGTCGGCGATCGCCTGACGGTCGAGCGTGCGCGTGCGTGCGCACACGTGCTGGTCGGGACGCAGCAGGTAGAACGTGCCGGGCTGCGCGTCGTAGCGCCGCGCGGCGAGCCCGTCGACGTCCTCCACGACGTCGACGCCGGCCGCCGGCTGCGCGTGCCCGGCCGGCACGACGAGGACCGGCCGCACCGGCAGCGCGAGACCGTCGACGGCCTGCGCGAGCGCGGCCGCGTCGCCCGGCAAGCCGAACAGCACGCCGGTGAAGCCGCCGCACAAATGCTGCAGCAGCCAGCCCGGCGCACCCTGCACGCGCACCGGCGCATCGGCCGCCGCCGCGCCCGGCCGCATCGCACATGCAAACGTGTCGCCGTTGCGGTCCGGCGTGTTCAGCGGCGAATCGGCCAGCACGGCCGGCACCGACAGGCGCCCGCTGTTCACCAGCTTGCGCGCGAACTCGCAGTCGCGCGCGAGCTTCAGCGTCGCGTCGCGGAACACGCGCGACACCGCGCTCTTCGGCGTGATGAAGTCGGTCGAGCGCGTCGAGTTGCGGATGTTCTCGTCGGCCGCGAACTCGCGCTCGCTTGCATACGTGTCGAGCAGGCGGTCGTGCGCGCGCCCGTCGAGCACCAGCTTCAGCTTCCACGCGAGGTTGTCCGCGTCCTGCACGCCGCTGTTCGCGCCGCGCGCGCCGAACGGCGACACCCCGTGCGCGGAATCGCCCGCGAACAGCACGCGGCCGTGGCGGAACGTGTCCATCCGCTGGCAGCGGAACGTGTAGACGCTCACCCACTCGAGCTCGAACTCGACGTCCGGCCCGAGCAGCGCGCGCACGCGCGGGATCACGCGCTCCGGCTGCTTCTCCGCGACGGGATCGGCATCCCAGCCGAGCTGGAAGTCGATGCGCCACACGTTGTCCGGCTGGCGGTGCAGCAGCACCGACTGGTTGCGGTGAAACGGCGGATCGAACCAGAACCAGCGCTCGGTCGGAAATTCCGCCTTCATCTTCACGTCGGCGATCAGGAAGCGATCCTTGAACGTGCGGCCACGGCTTTCCAGGCCCATCATCGTGCGCATCGGGCTGCGCGAGCCGTCGGCCGCGATCACGTACTGCGCGCGCAGCGTCGCGACGCCGTCCGGCGTCTCGATCGTCAGCACCGCGTGTTCGGCCGACTGGTCGACGCCCGTCACCTTGTGCTTCCAGCGAATGTCGATGTTCGGCAGCTCGAACGCGCGATCGGCCAGATAGCCTTCGACGTAGTACTGCTGCAAATTGATGAACGCCGGGCGCGCATGCCCTTCCTCGGGCAGCAGGTCGAACGCGTAAAGCTGCTCGTCCTGCAGGAACACCTTGCCGACATGCCAGCTCACGCCCTTGTCGACGAAGCGCTCGCCGCAGCCGAGCCGGTCGAAGATCTCGAGGGTGCGCTTCGCGAAGCAGATCGCGCGCGAGCCGGTCGACAGCGTGTCGTCGTCGTCGAGCAGCACGACCGGCACGCCCTGCTGCGCGAGGTCGATCGCGGCCGCGAGGCCCACCGGCCCCGCGCCGACGACGATCACCGGGTGGACGGCCGCGTCGTGCGCGCGGGCGCGGTACTCGAATTTCAGCGTCTGGTAATCGATGCTCATGGTCGCCATCCGCGCCTCACCCCCGCCGTGCGCGCACCGCCGCGCCCGTCGTCCCGTCCGTCTGCCGCCGGCGCGCGCGCCCGCCCGTCCTGTCAACCGCCACGTCTCGCTCCTTGCTTCCTGTTGATTCGCGAACGGCGCCGTTGCTCGGCGCCTGCCTGCCGCATTTCTTGATCGGCGACACATTCTTGGATTTACGAATAGTAAAACCAATTACGGATAGTTAAATCAACGTAAACCCTGATCGCTCGCTCGGGAACGGGATAACCATATGAGTGAAACGGCAAGCCGAGCGCGGCGCGCACTGCTAATATCAAGTCAACGAGGCGGCCCTTTCGGCCGCCATTTTTCCTTTTCACGCCGATGATTCCGCCTACCATCCCCGAGCTGGTCACCCGTGCCGGGCAACTGCCGTATCTGCGGGAGCACCTCGCGCTTGCCGAAGGCGGGACCGCGTGCGCGAATCTGCCCGAGCGCACGCTCGCCAGCGCGTACGAGCCGATCTACGACGTGACGATGCCCGGCTCGCCGCAATCGACGTCGTTCGCCGACGCGATCGAGCGCTACGGCGACGAGCTCGGCTTTCAGGCCGTCACGCTCGTCACCGGCGCGCAGCACGATCCGGTCGACGCGGCCGTCGACGACCAGACGCTGGTCGCGATCGACCGCCTGTCGCGCGCGCTGCACGCGATCAATTTCTTCGGTGCGCAACGCCACGGGCTGCTGTTCCTGCGCGTGCACGAGCGGCTGCTCAAGAGCGTGAAGTACGACCACGGCAAGCATTTCTCGTCGGTGCTGCAGCGCTTCGGGCTGCCGACCGAGCGGATCGTGATCGAGCTGCCGGCGGTCGCGGTCGCCCACAAGACGTTCCTCGGCTACCTGACCCGCAGCTACCAGCATCACGGTTTCAAGGTCGCGGACAAGCTGCCGGACCCGGGCCGCATCCTCGCGGTCGAATCGGACATGGCGCGGCCCGACTACATCAAGATGGATGCGGGCATCGCATTGCGCGACGGGATGGTCAAGGCGCTCGTCGCCTATGCGCAGCGCGTGCGGATTCCGCTGATCTTCGACGGCGTCGTCGACGAGACGCAGTGCGAGTTGCTTCGCCAGCACGACGTGCGGTTCATGCAGGGGCCGGTGTTCGCGAAGGTCGTGACGGTCTGAGCGGCGAGGCGGGAAGCGGACGCCGCGCGCGGGGCGTGGCCCGCCGGATAGCGGACTCCGGTATCGCGTTGCTTCGGGAATCGGGTTTCAGCACGCGGCGTCGCTCGACGCCGGCCGGTTTCCCGTTCGTTCATGCAGGAAGGTCGGCCCCCGCTTGCACGCGAGCCCGACATCGGTGCATCGACGCCGATGTGCGGCCTATTCTCTGCCACCATCGTCGTACTTCGGTAGATCGTCGTCGATCTCGATGCCCGGGAAACGGTCGCCGTACCAGACGTGCCACGCCGGACGCAGCCGCGACGGTTCGTCGAGCGTCGCGTAATTGATCTCGACCGTCTGCGGTGCGTCGGAACGCCGGTATTCGAGCTGCGCGCCGCAACGGCCGCAGAAGCGCCGCTCACCCCACGCGCTCGACGCGTAGACGGTCGGTTCGCCCTGCAGGTATGCGAATGCGTCGATCGGCACCGATGCCGATGCGACGACCGCCGCCCCGGTCGTGCGCTGGCAGAGCCGGCAGTGGCAGAAGCCGGCATCGGTCGGGACGTCGGCGATACGGTAGCGGATCGCGCCGCACGCGCATCCGCCTTCCATCGGTTCGGGGTGCGCCATGGCAGACCTCGTCGTCGGGAAGCAGGCGAACGATGATGAGCGCGGTTCGCCCGTCGCGCAATACGCGAGGCGACGCCTCTGTTTCCGCCCCCGCCGCGAACGAACCGGTTGGCGCGCGACGGCAACGCCCGCGCGCGCGGGTTGCTCAGACCGTCGGCCCGAGCCGCTGCGCGAGTGCCTTCAGTCGCGGTCCGACCTGCGTGCGAAACACGTCCTCGTCCATCGACGACGCGGGGCCGCTGCAGCTCAGGATCAGCCAGCGCCCCTCGCGCGGCTCGCGAAACGGCACGGCCGCCGCATTCACGTCCATGTGCCACGCGCGGAACGAATAGCAGCACCCGCCTTCGGAAAACTCGGCCACCGCGTGCTGCGCGGCCGCGACGAGCGCATCGGCGTCGGCCGCGCCGCCGGCCGCGCGGTGCAGTTCGGCATAGAGCGCGCGGCGCACGTCCTCCGGCTGCACGGCCAGGTACGCGCGCCCCATCGAGCTCGTCAGCATCGACAGCCGCGAACCGGGTGCGAGCCCGAGCGTCAGCGCGGTCTCGCTGCGGATCGTCTCCAGATAGATCATGTCGAGCCCGTCGCGGCAGCCGAGCGACACGGCCGCGCCGATCTCGCGCGCGAGCGCCTGCATGTGCGGCCGCGCGAGATCGATCGTCCCCGAGCCCGACAGCAGCGCGTAGCCGAGCGACAGCACGCCGGCGTCCAGCGCATACTTTCCGAGCGTCTCGTCGTAGCGCAGATAGCCGAGCACGGTCAGCGTATAGGCGAGCCGGTTCACCGTCGCCTTCGGCAGGCCCGTGCGTTCCGCGAAATCACGATTGCCCAGCATCGTCTCGCCGGGCCGGAAGGCGCGCAGCAGGTCGAGTCCGCGCGCGAGCGCGACGACGAACTTGCGCTCGTCGATGGCGGTGTCGTCGATGGTTGAAAGTGTCATCCGGTGCTACACTGAGGTCGATTTGCAAAACATTGTTCCGCACAGCGAAACGCAAGTCAAGCGAACTTCAGGTATCAGCCCGGAGCAAGCGCCGAAGCGCGACCTCTGCCGGACCGGCATGCACGGGCTGGCAGGCTGCGTCGAGGCGCCCGCCCCGACCGACCGCAATGCATGGAGCCGAGTGAGCGCTGACCCGGGTCGACCGCAATGCATGGAGCCCGAGTAAGCGCTGAAGCGCTAACTCGGCGCCGACCGCGATGCATGGGGCCCGAGTAAGCGCTGAAGCGCTAACTCGGGCCGACAGGAGATGAGACGATGAGTGCTGCAACTTTTCATTGGGACGATCCGCTGCTGCTCGACCAGCAACTGACCGAAGAAGAGCGGATGGTCCGCGATGCCGCGCAGGCGTACGCACAGGACAAGCTCGCGCCGCGCGTCACCGAAGCGTTCCGCCACGAACGCACCGACGCGGCCATCTTTCGCGAAATGGGCGAAGTCGGCCTGCTCGGCCCGACGATCCCCGAGGAATACGGCGGCCCCGGCCTCAACTACGTGAGCTACGGGCTGATCGCGCGCGAAGTCGAGCGGGTCGATTCGGGCTACCGGTCGATGATGTCCGTGCAGTCGTCGCTCGTGATGGTGCCGATCCACGAATTCGGCTCCGACGCGCAGAAGCAGAAATACCTGCCGAAGCTCGCGACCGGCGAATGGATCGGCTGCTTCGGCCTGACCGAGCCGAATCACGGCTCCGATCCGGGCAGCATGGTCACGCGCGCGAAGAAGGTGCCGGGCGGCTACTCGCTGTCCGGCGCGAAGATGTGGATCACCAACTCGCCGATCGCCGACGTGTTCGTCGTGTGGGCGAAGCTGGAAGAGAACGGCAAGGACGCGATCCGCGGCTTCATCCTCGAGAAGGGCTGGAAGGGTTTGTCAGCGCCGGCGATCCACGGCAAGGTCGGGCTGCGCGCGTCGATCACCGGCGAGATCGTCCTCGACGAGGTATTCGTGCCCGAAGAGAACCTGATGCCGAACGTGAGCGGCCTGCGCGGCCCGTTCACCTGCCTGAACTCGGCGCGCTACGGGATCGCGTGGGGTGCGCTCGGCGCGGCCGAGTCCTGCTGGCACACCGCGCGCCAGTACGTGCTCGACCGCCAGCAGTTCGGCCGGCCGCTCGCCGCGAACCAGTTGATCCAGAAGAAGCTCGCCGACATGCAGACCGAAATCACGCTCGGCCTGCAAGGCGTGCTGCGCCTCGGCCGGATGAAGGACGAAGGCACGGCCGCCGTCGAGATCACGTCGATCATGAAGCGCAATTCATGTGGCAAGGCGCTCGACATCGCCCGCCTCGCCCGCGACATGCTCGGCGGCAACGGCATCTCCGACGAATTCGGCGTCGCGCGCCATCTCGTGAATCTCGAAGTGGTCAACACGTACGAAGGCACGCATGACATCCACGCGCTGATCCTCGGCCGCGCGCAGACGGGCATCCAGGCATTCTTCTGACGATCCGGCCATGACGCGGCCGGCGACGACGCCGCGCCCGCCACCATGCAAAAGCCCGCCCGGCATCGCTGCCGGGCGGGCTTTTCTTCATCGGAGCCGCTGCGCCGGGCCGCCGATGCTTACTTGTTCGGCTGCGGCGTCAGGCGCAGATACGGGCGCACCGCGTTGAAGCCCTTCGGGAAGCGTTTCTTCAGCTCTTCCGGATCCTGCAGCGACGGCACGATCACGACGTCGTCGCCGTCCTTCCAGTTACCGGGTGTCGCGACCTTGTAATTGTCGGTCAGTTGCAGCGAATCGATCACGCGCAGCACTTCGTCGAAGTTGCGCCCCGTGCTGGCCGGATAGGTGATCGTGAGCCGCACCTTCTTGTTCGGGTCGATCACGAACAGCGAACGCACCGTCAGCGTTTCGTTCGCATTCGGATGAATCATGTCGTACAGCTGCGACACCTTGCGGTCCGCGTCGGCGATGATCGGGAAGCCCACGACCGTCGACTGCGTTTCGTTGATGTCGTTGATCCAGCCTTTGTGCGATTCGACGCCGTCGACCGACAGCGCGATCACCTTCACGTTGCGTTTCTCGAATTCACCCTTCAGCTTCGAGGTCAGCCCGAGTTCGGTCGTGCACACCGGCGTGTAGTCGGCCGGATGGGAGAACAGCACGCCCCAGCTGTTGCCGAGCCACTCGTGAAACTTGATGGTGCCCAGGCTCGATTCCTGCTCGAAATCCGGTGCGATGTCACCAAGACGCAGACTCATGATGTTCCCTCCTCGAACGATGCTGGTTGAAACCGCGCGCCGGACAGCGCGGGGCAGTCCATCAGCTTACGGGAAGCAATGGGCCGTGCGAACGAATATTCCGTTTGATATTCATACTTTTTTGTCATTTTTACCCGGCGTCGTGGCAGGACGGTGGGCGGCAAGGGAAACTTTTCAATCCTTTGTCGCTCTGTTCATGATTACAAGTCGTTTACCATGCAGTCTTGCGCTGCCGCCGTGTGTCTTCCCGGCTCGCCAGCAGGCAGGGGTTTCGCTACGATGTGAACCTGCAGCATGACAGCACGAAGGGAGTTGCAATGTCGGAAATCAACAAGGAGAAACTGATGTCGGATATCAAAACCGTTCTCTCGGACGCCGAAGACCTGCTCAAGCAAGCAGCGAGCAGCACGGGCGACCGTGCGGCCGAGCTGCGCGAGAAGGCCATGTCTCGCCTGAAGCAGGCCAAGGAAAAGGCTGCCGACGTCCAGGTCGTGGTGGTCGAGAAAGGCAAGAAGGCCGCGCGGGCAACCGACGACTACGTGCACGAGCATCCGTGGACGTCGATCGGCGTGGCTGCCGGCGTCGGCGTGCTGATCGGCTTGCTGATCAACCGCAAGTAACGCGCTCTGCGCCGTTTCGCCCCGCGGGCCGCGTCGCGCGACCCGCGGGCGTCGAAGTCAGCCGGCTTGCGCCGGCCGGCTTGGTCCTAGCTGCTTACTGCACGCGCAAGCACCTCATCCATGACGACAGACACCCCCTCGCAGCCGTCCGGTCAAGGACCGCTGCGCCGCCTCGTCGGCTCCGCCATCGGCCTTCTGCAGACGCGCCTCGAACTGGTGGGCATCGAGCTTGCCGAGGAGAAGGAGCGCCTGATGGGCGTGCTGTTCCTCGGCCTCGCCGCGATGATGCTCGCGACGATGGCGCTCATCAGCCTGACCGTGCTGATCGCGATCGCGTTCTGGGATACCTACCGCTGGCAGGCGCTTGCCGCGATCACCGCGCTGTATGCCATTGGCGGCATCGCGTGCGCGCTGAAGGCGCGCTCGGGCCTGCGCGACGCGCCGACCGTGTTCGAGGCGACGCTGGCCGAGCTCGAGAAAGACCGCGACCTGTTCCGCGGCAAGCCGTGAGCGCGCTCGCGCTCGTCCCTCCCACCTACTTCGCCGACGCGCCATGAGCCAGAACATCACGGGCAATCCCTCCCGCTCCCATTCGTCGCGATCGAACTGGAGCGCGTCGCAGCACCGTGCGCTTCGCAAGGAATTACTGATCCTGCGATCCGAAGTCGAGCGGCTCGAATTTGCGGAGGCCGCCGCCGAAATGCGCCAGGCCGTCACGCGCTTCAGCTGGCTCAAGGTGTTCATCCCCGGGCTGTCGACCAGCAGGTTCGGCCAGTCGGCCAGGAACCTGAACGCAAGCCTCGGCCAGCTCGTCAACCAGTATCCGATGCTGAGCTCGCTCGCATCGCTCGTGCTGGCGAAACCCGTTCGCTCGCTGCTGCGCGCAAGCACGGGCCCCGCGTTGAAGTGGGGCACGCTCGGCTTCGCCGCATGGGAGGTCTACCGGATCTGGAAGCAGTCCCGCGACGAGCGCGGGCTGGACCCACGCGACGACTGACCGTCGGCACCCCGCGCGCGCGGCCACGCGCCGCTGCGCGCGCTCCCGGCGAACTCAGCGCACGCCCCAGCAGACAGCGCCCGGTTCGTCGACACCCTCGCTTCCCGCATTGCCTTTCGTCCCGTCCGAGCGCAGCGTGAACGTGCCGCACGCATCGTCGCGCATCGGACCGGTGTCGAGCGGCGTCGCCGCCAGTTCGTAGCTCACCGGCGAATCGTCGCCGTCCGGCCGCCCCAGCGCCAATCGATACACGGCATGCCCATCCGGCGGCGCCTGCGCGAGCGCGTCCGGCAACGCCGCAGGTGGCGCACCGTCCAGCGTTTCGAGATATTGGGCCGCACGGTACAGCGCGGATACCGCCGACGCGCGGTGAACCCGTGCGACATGCTCGCGATACGACGGGATACCCCACCCGGCCAGCACCGCGACGATCGCGAGCACGATCATCAGCTCGATCAGCGTGAATCCGGCCGCTCGGCACAGGGACAGGCGGCCGTTCATCGAAGCACCGCGGCGACACGACGCCAGCGCAACACGACGATGTGGCCGTCGCGCATCACGACCTGGTGTTGCAGCCACACGGCGCTCGACGCGTGCGCGCCGACGCCACGCGCGGTGACGAGGTAAGCGCGGTCGCCGGCCTGCGCTGACGGGCGCCGCCACGCCTCGATCAGACATCGCGGCGATTGCGCGGCCATCGGCCATTCGGCGAAAGGCGCGAACGCTTCGGCAGCCGCCAGCGGCGGCATGCGACGCCAGGCGTCGGGCTCCGCGTGCCAGTCCCTTTCGTTCACATACGGTGCCGAGCCGTGCAGCAATCGCGCAGTGCACGCGGCAAGCGCGGCATCGGCCGCGTGGAATGCGATCAGCCGATCCGATAACGCACGGGTGCGGCGCGACTCCGTCAATGCGGCATCGAACCATGTGCCGGTCAGTGCCGCGACTGCTGCGCCGACCGCGATCACCGCGGGCAACGCAAGGCCTGCGTCGCGGCGCCACGCGCGGCGGGCGAGCCGGAAACGCATGTGCGGCTCGCGCGGGCTCGCAGGCGAAACGCCCGCGCCTGCAGCCGGCTGCTGGTTGTCATCACGTGCGACGGTGCGCGCTTGGGCGTGGCTCGCCTTCACGCGTGTGGAGATGTCGTCCCGCGCGCACTGCGTTGCGCCGCTCATCGCGCCACCTCGCTTGCTCGAGTTGCATCATGCAACGCAGCGTCGGATGCGGGCGCGACGTTCCGCAACGCGACGATGCGATCGAGCGTCAAACGTGCGCGGCCGTCCGGTGCAACGACGACGCGGCCGTCGCAGTCGACATGCCGCGTCGGTTCGGGCATCGGCTCGCCGCGCGCGCGCACGCAGACATGCACGGCCACGACCTCGCGCCAGTCGTCGGCACGCATCGCATCGGCGTCGACGAACTGCGTGGCGCCGCGACGCAAATAACGCAGGCGCAATTGATCGATTCCCGCCGCGACAGGCTGCGGCGTGCCCGGACGGCCGCTTCCTTCGCAATACAGTTCGGGCTCGCCCGTCGACGGGCTGACATGTACGTCGAAGCGATTCTCCACCGGCGCAGGTTCGCCCGGCTCGCCGACACCCTGCCCGAGGCAATCCGACGCGTGGCCGCTCACCGTCGTCCACGTCGATACGGCATCGCCGACATACCGGACCAGCACCGCGTCGGACGACAGACGCGCAAGCTCGCAGCGCACCTCTGCGCCGCTACCCCGCACGCGCGCCGTCGAACACCCGAACACCGGCGGCAACGACGATGGCGCTTGTGCATCGAGCGGCAGGAATCCTGCCATCTGGATCTGCTGACCGATCATCGTCAGCGCGGTCGCGGCGGCGTCGCGCATCCTGAACCCGTCTTCCGCGCGCCGCTGCGCAATGCGCTGCGCATGGTACAGCGCACCGGCCGCCGCGAGCACGAGGAGCCCGACGGTCATCGCGATCAGCACTTCGAGCAGCGTATGGCCACGCATACGGCGATCAACGTTCATCGCCCGCCCGCTCGTGAAATGGAATACGGACACACGACGGCAGCTGCGCCGACATTCCCGCGGCATCGCAGCGCACCGACGCGAGTCCATCGCCGCCACGCCAGCGGACAACCACGTAGCGCACGCCGCCCGGCCCGCCATCGAGCGTCATCGCGCCGCCCGGCAACGATGCGGCCGCCAGCGCCGCGAGGCCGTCGTCGGCCGCCGCGGCAGCATGCAGACGTTCGATGCGCGCATCGGCCAGCCACAGCGCGCGTTCGCGCCAGATCGTCGCGCGCTGCGCACGCGCCATCGCGAGCTGGCTGCCGGCCGCTGCCAGCATCACGGTGGCGAGCAGCGCGATGGCCAGCGTCGCCTCGATCAACGACGTCCCGCGCATGGCATTGCGCATGACGGTCACGCCGCGTCGCAACGGCCGGCGACCATCCGCGCGCGACCGCCTGCCGCAATCCGCACGCAACGCGATGCGCGCGCGTCGTCGGCGCCCGATACGCTGCGCCGCGGACGCACCTCGAAACGCCGGATTCCGCCGACCGCCTGACCGACCGGCGGCGCAAACGCGAGCTCATGCGCGGCGCCCGCGACGGCCACTTCGGCATCGCGCGGGTAGCGTCGCAGCACACGCGACTGCCCGTCGACATGCCCACTGACGATCCAGTCGCACGACCACTCGGCCAGATCGCATCGCTCTTCGGCACGCAGACAGGCGCCGTCGCGCCCGGCACGGCACAGCGTGACGCGCGCGCCGAGACGCGTTGCCTCGGCACGCGCAAACGACAGCGCACCGAGCAGCGCGCGCGAGCGGGCATCCACGCGTTCGCGCATGCGCCACTGGTCGAACGCGGGCACCGCATAGAGCGCGAGCCCCGCTGCCAGCGACATGGCGACCATCAGCTCGACGAGCGTGAATCCGCCCGGCCGTTGCACCACATTCTTCAGGGGTTGAGCGCCCGGTTTCATCGCAATCGTCCTCCGCAACAGTGATGCGACGACTGTAGCGGCGCGTGCGGATGCGCGCCATTGGCCGAACGGCCGACTGGCGACATGCGATCGCAACCGACACAATCGGCGCGAATCGAACCAATGGAGCAGACGATGAACGAACGTAGCGCGTCAGCGCTTACGCGGGGTCTTGGCGGGAGAGGCGCGACGGAACTCTTCGATCACGTCGGCAAATTCGGAAACGTCCTCGAACTGGCGATACACCGATGCGAAGCGCACATACGCGATCGTATCGAGGCCGCGCAACTCGTTCATCACGAGTTCGCCCAGCTTCTCGCTACGCACTTCGCGCTCGCCAGTCGCGAGCAGTTGATACTCGATGCGGGCAACCGCCGCGTCGATCGCGTCGGCGGCAACCGGCCGCTTGCGCAGCGCGAGTTGCATGCTGGCGACGATCTTGCGACGGTCGAATTCCGTGCGGCTGCCGTCCTTCTTCACGACGAACGGCAGGGACAACTCGACCCGCTCGTACGTCGTGAAACGCTTGTCGCAAGCCGAACAGCGACGGCGCCGCCGAATCGCGGCGCCATCTTCGGACACGCGCGAGTCCACCACCTGCGTGTCGTCATGCCGGCAGAACGGGCAGCGCATCGGCGATCAGCGATAGACCGGGAAACGCTTGGTCAGCTCGGCGACCTGCGCGCGCACGCGCTCGATCGTCGCTGCGTCTTCCGGGTTCTCCAGCACGTCGGCGATCAGGTTGCCGACCTGCTCGGCTTCCGCCGGCCCGAAACCGCGCGTCGTCATTGCCGGCGAACCCAGCCGCACGCCGCTCGTCACGAACGGCTTTTCCGGGTCGTTCGGGATCGCGTTCTTGTTCACCGTGATGTGCGCCGCGCCGAGCGCCGCTTCCGCTGCCTTGCCCGTGATGTTCTTCGCGCGCAGGTCGACCAGCATCACGTGGCTTTCCGTGCGGCCCGACACGATCCGCAGCCCGCGCTTCACCAGCGTTTCGGCCAGCACGCGTGCATTCTCGACGACCTTCTGCTGATATTCCTTGAACTCCGGCGACAGTGCTTCCTTGAACGCCACGGCCTTCGCCGCGATCACGTGCATCAGCGGGCCGCCCTGGATCCCCGGGAAGATCGCCGAGTTGATCGGCTTCTCGTACTCGGCCTTCATCAGGATCACGCCGCCGCGCGGGCCGCGCAGGCTCTTGTGCGTCGTCGTCGTCACGAAGTCCGCGTGCGGCACCGGGTTCGGATACACGCCCGCCGCGATCAGACCGGCGTAGTGCGCCATGTCGACCATCAGGTACGCGCCCACCGACTTCGCGATCTTCGCCAGACGCTCGAAGTCGATCTTCAGCGCAAACGCCGACGCGCCCGCGACGATCAGCTTCGGCTTGTGTTCCTGCGCGAGCTGCTCGGCCGCTTCGTAGTCGATGTCTTCGTTTTCGTTCAGGCCGTAGCTCACCACGTTGAACCACTTGCCCGACATGTTCACCGGCGAGCCGTGCGTCAGGTGGCCGCCATGCGCGAGGCTCATGCCCATGATCGTGTCGCCCGGCTTGAGCATCGCGAAGAACACGCCCTGGTTCGCCTGCGAGCCCGAGTTCGGCTGCACGTTCGCGGCTTCCGCGCCGAACAGTTGCTTCACACGGTCGATCGCCAGCTGCTCGACCACGTCGACGTACTCGCAGCCGCCGTAGTAGCGCTTGCCCGGATACCCTTCCGCGTACTTGTTCGTGAGCTGCGAGCCCTGTGCGGCCATCACGGCCGGGCTCGTGTAGTTTTCCGACGCGATCAGCTCGATGTGATCTTCCTGGCGGCGGTTTTCGTGCTCGATCGCTGCAAAGATTTCGGGATCGACGTTCGCAATGGTGCTTTGGGCTCTGTCAAACATACGGTTTCCGTTAAGTGTGTACAGGTTGACCGGAGCGGCCGAGTACGGTGCGCTGCTGGCGAGACCAGCTCGACGTGGCGGAAGAATCCGTATGACGCGAGGCAGGACAGCCACCGGCGATGCACGCGACGGCGCACAACGGCTGCCCAGGCGAACGGCAAAAACGGCGCCCCGCGCTTCACGGTGGGATGCTCCACCTTGAACCCGAAGGGTTCTATCGCCAGTCACGCAGGGGTGATGAGCGCATTAGTGTATTGGATGCGTCATGAATAGGCAACCGCCCGGCAGCGGCCTCCAAACAATAAGGGCCGGACTCTACGCGCCCGTGCCGAAACGCTTCGCCGTCTTGCCGCGGTGCGGCATTCTCAGTAGGCTTGCGGGATTCCACCCGCTATTCCGTTACCGACCAGGAGCAGCAATGATCGTGTTCGTCACAGGTGCGTCCGCCGGCTTCGGCGCCGCCATCGCCCGCGCCTTCGTCAAGGGCGGCCATCGCGTCGTCGCCACCGCACGCCGCAAGGATCGCCTCGACGCGCTCGCGGCCGAACTCGGCGACGCGCTGCTGCCGCTCGAGCTCGACGTGCGCGACCGCGCAGCAGTCGAGGTCGTGCCGGCCGCCCTCCCCGCCGAATTCGCCGCGCTCGACGTGCTCGTCAACAACGCCGGCCTCGCGCTCGGCGTCGAGCCGGCCCAGAACGCGAGCCTCGACGAGTGGCAGACCATGATCGACACGAACTGCTCGGGCCTCGTGACCGTCACGCACGCATTGCTGCCCGGCATGATCGCGCGCGGTCGCGGCCATATCTTCAATCTGGGCTCGGTGGCCGGCACGTATCCGTATCCGGGCGGGAACGTATACGGCGCGACCAAGGCTTTCGTCAGACAATTCAGCCTGAACCTGCGTACCGACCTGATCGGCACGCCGTTGCGCGTCACCGACATCGAGCCGGGCCTGTGCGGCGGCACGGAATTCTCGAACGTCCGCTTCCGTGGCGACGATGCAAAGGCGGCGAACGTCTACCAGAACGTCCAGCCGCTCACGGCCGAGGACATCGCCGACACGATCTACTGGATCGCCACGCGTCCCGCGCACGTCAATATCAATACGATCGAAATGATGCCGGTCGCGCAAGCCCCGGCCGGGCTCACGATCCATCGCGGCTGACACGTCGCCCGCAGCCGCAGGCCCGGCTCCGGCCGGCCCGCGGTGTGCTACGACGCACTACATTCCGTTACGAATCGGTTACGAATCCGGTCTTTGCCTTCCGGTAGAATGCGCGCCATGACTCAGCCTACCCGCTCCCCGGAAGCGCCGTCCGGCTTTACCTGGCCGGTGCGCGTGTACTACGAGGATACCGATGCAGGCGGCATCGTCTTCTATGCCAACTACCTGAAGTTCTTCGAGCGCGCCCGCACCGAGTGGCTTCGCGCGTGCGGCGTCGACCAGCGTCGGCTCGCCGACGATACCGATGCGATCTTCATCGTACGCAGCACGTCGCTCGACTACCGCGCGCCGGCGCGACTCGACGACACGCTGACGATCACGAGCCGGCCCGGACGCATCGGTCGCGCATCGGTGGAATTCACGCAGGAAGCCTGGTGCGGCGACACGCTGCTCGTGGCCGGGCAGATCCGCCTCGGCTGCGTCGACCGTCACGGTATCCGGCCGGCGGCCATCCCGCCGGCCGTGCTCGACGCGCTGCAACGCGGGCCCGTCATCGAGGCCGGGCAGACTGGTTTGTCAACGAAGCTCGCATGAGCGCCGTTTAGACACAGCCTATGAACTTGCCGTTCTGATTCGATACTAAGCAAGGTTCGGCGTCAGGCATGGCCGGCGCGCCGCGCCGCACGCACACCGGACGCCCTTGCCGGGCACTCCCGAAGGGACGTTACTCAAACCTCTATGAATACTGTTCAAGACCTGTCGATCATTTCCCTCGTCCTCAACGCGAGCGTGCTGGCCCAGGCCGTGATGGGGCTGCTGCTGCTGCTGTCGCTGATGTCGTGGACCTTCATCTTTCGCAAGTGGTTCGCGATCCGCCGCGCGCGCGCACAGACGGAACGCTTCGAGAAGGATTTCTGGTCGGGCGGCGACCTGCAGGCGCTGTATCAAAGCGCGGCCAACAACCGCCATACGATCGGTGCGCTCGAGCGGATCTTCGAATCCGGGATGCGCGAATTCCTGAAGGCGAAGGAAAAGCGCCTCAGCGATCCGGGTCTCGTGCTCGACGGTGCGCGCCGCGCGATGCGTGCGTCGTTCCAGCGTGAAATGGACGTGCTCGAAGCCAATCTCGCGTTCCTCGCGTCGGTCGGCTCGGTCAGCCCGTACATCGGCCTGTTCGGCACGGTCTGGGGGATCATGAACTCGTTCCGCGGCCTCGCGAACGTGCAGCAGGCCACGCTCGCGAACGTCGCGCCGGGCATCGCCGAGGCGCTCGTCGCCACCGCGATCGGCCTGTTCGCCGCGATTCCGGCGGTGGTCGCGTACAACCGCTACGCGCACGACATCGATCGCCTCGCGATCCGCTTCGAGACCTTCATCGAAGAGTTCTCGAACATCCTGCAGCGTCAGGCCCAGTAAGGAGCGCGCCATGGCAGGAAGCCCCATTCGATCCAGCATGCGCGGCGGCCGCTCGCGCCGCGCGATGGCCGACATCAACGTCGTGCCGTACATCGACGTGATGCTGGTGCTGCTCGTGATCTTCATGGTCACCGCACCGCTCGTCGCGCCGTCGATCATCAACCTGCCGACCGTCGGCAATGCCGCGCCGCAGGAGCAGACGCCGCCCGTCGTCGTCAACATCAAGGCCGACCGCACGATGAGCGTCAAGTACAAGGGCGACTCGGGCGCGACCCAGGAAGACACGATGACGAAGGCCGAGCTCGACAGCTTCATCTCGGCCCGGCAGGCCGATCATCCTGACCAGCCGGTCGTGATCGCAGCCGACAAGACCGTGCAGTACGATGCCGTCATGACCGTGATGTCCGATCTGAAGGCGCGCGGCGTCAAGCGCGTCGGCCTCCTCGTCAAATCGCAATGAACCGGCAGCAATCCACGCGCAGGTCCGCCTACCCGCTCCAGCCTCCCCGGGAGCGCGGGACGTGGCGCGCGTTCGCGCTCGCCGCGCTGATGCACGTGCTGCTCGCGCTGTTCCTCTATCACGGCGTGCAGTGGCAGAACAGCACGCCGGCCGGCGCCGAGGCCGAGCTGTGGACCGACGTGCCCGACGTCCCCGCGCCGCGGCCCGTCGTTACCCCCACGCCGCCCGCGAAGGTCGCGCCGCCCCCGCCGCCGGTGCGCGACGAGCAGGCCGACATCGCGCTGCAGCAGAAGAAGCGACAGCAGGAAGCGGCCGCGCGCGAAGCGCAGCTCGAACAGCAGCGCCGCGCGCAGCAACTGAAGGCCCGGGAGCAAGAGGAAGCCCGGCGCGCGCAGCTCGCCGCGCAACAGGCCGCCGCGCTCGCCGCCCAGAAAGCCGCGGAGCGCGACAAACAGAAGCAGGCCGACAAGCTCAAGCAACAGCAGCTCGCCGAGCAGCAGAAGCTCGAACAGCAGAAACTCCAGCAGCAAAAGCAGGCGCAGCTCGAAGCGCAGCAGGTGGCGAAGGCGAAGGCCGACGCAGCCGCGAAGGCCAAGGCGGAAGCCCAGGCCAAGGCGAAGGCCGAAGCCGCGGCGCGCGCGAAGGCCAATGCGGCGGCGAACGCGAAGCTCGACCGCGAGCGCAGCGCACGACTCGCGCAGTTGCAGGGGCTGTCCGGCGCCGGCGAAGGCGGCGGCGAAGGCCTCGCGAAAAGCGGCACCGGCACGGGCTCCGGCGGCAATGCCGCGACGCCCGGCTATGCCGACAAGGTGCGCCGTCGCGTCAAGCCGAACATCGTTTGGGGCGGCGAGCGGGCAGGCCTGACCACCGTCGTCAAGATTCGGTGCACGCCGTCCGGTGACGTATTGAGCGCATCGGTCTCCCGCTCGAGCGGGAATTCGGGGTGGGACCAAGCCGTGGTCAATGCGATCCACGCATCGGTCCCGTTGCCGCCCGATTCTAACGGCCGGACCCCGTCCGACATTACGATTACCTTCAAGGCGGCGGAGTGAAACGAAATGCGCTTACACTCCGAGCGTCGCTGTAGGACGGGAACGAATCGGGTATTTTTACTGTCTCTGCGGTTGCGCAGCGATCCAAGCCATACGGGAAGCAAGAAGCATGAGTTTGATGACAAAGCTAGGTTTCAGGGCACTCGTGGCCTCGTGTCTGATTACGGCGGGCAGCGCCGCTAACGCCCAGGTCAACGTGCTGATCACCGGCGTCGGGTCGACCCAGTTCCCCATTGCCACCGCGAATTTCACGAACGAGGCGAACCTGCCGCAGCAGGTCACGTCGATCGTGCGCGCCGACCTCGCCCGCAGCGGCAAATTCACCAACATCGACGCGGGCAGCACGCCCGTGCCCGAGACCGCATCGGTCGATCTCGGCGCATGGAAGGCCAAGGGCGCGAATGCGTTCGTCGCCGGCAGCGTGAACCGCGACGCCAACGGCCAGTACAAGGTCAACTTCATCCTGTACGACACCGTGAAGCAGCAAAGCCTCGGCGGCCTGTCGCTGACGGCCACCGACACCACGCTGCGCACGGCCGGCCACAAGATCGCCGACTACATCTACCAGAAGCTGCTCGGCGTGCGTGGCGTGTTCGCCACGCGCCTGTCGTACGTGATCAAGACCGGCAACCGCTACCAGCTGCAGATTTCGGATTCGGACGGCCAGAACGCGCGCATCGCGCTGTCGAGCACCGAACCGATCATCTCGCCGGCCTGGTCGCCGAGCGGCACGAAGGTCGCGTACGTGTCGTTCGAGCGCAAGAAGCCGATCGTCTACATCCACGACCTGCCGACCGGCCGCCGCTACATGGTCTCGGACCAGAAGGGCAACAACAGCGCACCGGCGTGGTCGCCGGACAGCAACACGCTCGCCGTCGCGCTGTCGCTGACGGGCAATACGCAAATCTATACGGTCAACGCGAACGGCGGCGGCCTGCGCCGTCTCACGCAGAGCAGCTCGATCGACACCGAACCGTTCTACTCGCCGGACGGCCGCTGGATCTACTTCACGAGCGACCGCGGCGGCGCGCCGCAAATCTACCGGATGCCCGCACAGGGTGAGAGCGCCGGCGCCGCGCAGCGCGTGACCTTCACCGGCAGCTACAACACGAGCCCGCGCGTGAGCCCGGACGGCAAGCTGCTCGCTTACATCTCCCGCACGGGTGGGGGCTTCAAGCTGTACGTTCAGGATCTGCAGACTGGCGCGGCGAACGCCATCACGAATACCAATCGCGACGAATCGCCGAGCTTCGCGGCAAACGGCCAGTACCTTCTGTACGCTACCCAGTCGGGTGGCCGCAACGTGCTGGCTGCAGTGCCCTCCGACGGCAGCGCGCCGCCGCAGATCCTGTCCGTCCAGGGCGGCTCCGTTCGCGAGCCGTCGTGGGGGCCCTTCATGCAATGACCACAAGGAGAGTAACCATGATGTCGAATAAAGCTCGTCTGGCCCTGGCCGTGATGATGATCAGCGCGCTCGCAGCGTGCAAGTCGGGCGTGAAGCTCGACGACAAGGCGAACAACGCGGGCGCAATCGGCACGCAGCCGAGCGCCGACAACGTCGCGCAAGTGAACGTCGATCCGCTGAACGACCCGAACAGCCCGCTCGCGAAGCGCAGCATCTACTTCGACTTCGACAGCTATTCGGTGAAGGACGAGTACCAGCCGCTGATGCAGCAGCACGCGCAGTACCTGAAGAGCCATCCGCAGCGTCACGTGCTGATCCAGGGCAACACCGACGAACGCGGCACGAGCGAGTACAACCTCGCGCTGGGCCAGAAGCGTGCGGAAGCCGTCCGCCGTGCGATGGCCCTGCTCGGCGTGAACGACTCGCAAATGGAAGCCGTGAGCCTCGGCAAGGAAAAGCCGCAGGCAACGGGTCACGACGAAGCATCGTGGGCGCAGAACCGTCGCGCCGATCTCGTCTACCAACAGTAAGTAACGGAAGAATCGCCGTATGACGCACCGTTCAACCTGGCTGCGCGTTGCCGCAGCATTCTGCGTCGCGGGCGCGGCGTGGTCCGCCGCGCCCGCGCACGCCGGCATGTTCGACGACAACGAAGCGCGCCGTGCCGTGCTCGATCTGCGCAGCAAGAGCGACAACCTGTCGAGCCAGTTGTCGGCCGCCCAGCGTACGATCCTCGATCAATCCGGCCGTATCGACCAGCTGAACCAGCAGGTCGCGACGCTGCGCGGCGAGAACGAGGATCTGACGAACCGGCTGACGACGCTCGAGCGGCAGCAGAAGGAGTACTACCAGGATCTCGACACGCGGCTCAAGAAGTTCGAGCCGCAGCAGGCGACGATCGATGGTGTCGAAGGCACGGTGCAGCCGGGTGAAACGGATGCGCTCAGCGCGGCGCAGCAGCAGTTCCGCAACGGCAACTTCAAGGCGGCGGCGGCTTCGTTCCGCGCGTTCATCGCGAAGTATCCGCAGAGCCCCTATCAGCCGACCGCGCAGTACTGGTACGGCAACGCGCAATACGCGCTGCGCGACTACCGCGGCTCGACCGCAACGTGGCAAGGGATCGTCAGCAAGTTCCCGCAACACCCGCGCGCGGCCGACGCCCTCGTGGCGATCGGCACGAACCAGCTCGAACAAGGCCAGAAGGCGGCCGCGAAGAAGACGTTCGAGCAGGTCGTGTCGCAGTACGCCGGGTCGAACGCGGCGCAGACGGCGCAGGGCAAGCTCGAAACCATCAAATAATTATCGTGACGGGTTGTTGACAGTCCTGCAACCCGTCGCTATAATCTTTTGCTCTTTAGGTCGTTGCCCAGCTTGTTGAAGCAACGAACCGACAGGTTTCAAGAACGTGGGGTGGTAACTCAGTTGGTTAGAGTATCTGACTTTTAATCAGAGAGTCGAGGGTTCGAGTCCCTCCCACCCTACCAACTATCTTCGATAGTGTAGAAAAGCCTCCCTCGCGGAGGCTTTTTTGCGTCTGTCGCTTTGTCGTTCGGGCTTGAATGCTCGACGATGGTCGTCACGCACTCGGCCGCGCACGCCTGGGTCCCGCCGATCACCGCGCACTCACGTCCCGCAGTACCGCACCATACCCCGCATAGAGATTGCCGTCGGGCAGCAACCGCAACTGCGCGAGTTGCCGATGCACGACCGGCAGGTTATGGAACGGCATCCGCGTGAACAAATGATGTTCGATATGGAAATGAATGCCGTGCGGGCCGAACAGGAACGTCTGCCATGAACGCCGGACGATCGTGCGCGCGTTGCGGCTCTGATCGGCGCCAGCCGGCAGCCCCGCGTGCTCGAAGATCGCGCGCACCTGCCCGGCGAACGGCAACAAGGTGATGGACGGCACGATCCACAACGCGACGTACAGCAGCGGATGTCCGACCAGCGCGAGCGCGCCGAACAGCCCGCCGTTGCCGGCCAGCATCGACGCGATCTCCCACGCCGCATACGCACGCGATTTTTCCGCCTTCGGCAACGCATGCGCGAACGCGCCGCGCGCGAGCTTCACGACGCTCGTCACGTAGCCGATCCCGCACGCGTACGCGAGCAGGCGGACGATCAACCGCCCGCGCGTCACCGGATAGTCGTGCACGCCGAACAGCAGCGCGACGGGGTCGTCCGCTTGCATCGGCGCGCGATGGTGCTTCAGATGGCCGGCCCGATACGTGCGCAGCGACAGCCATAGCGGACCGGCCGCGAGCAGTTGCCCGAGTACGTCGTTGACGCGCCGGTTCCGTGCAAGCGACCCGTGCGCCCCTTCGTGCATCATGACCGCGAGCGCGAGCTGACTGCGCGCGATCACGATCGCCGCGCAGGCGTAGGCCAGCGGATGCGCAAACGCGACCGCGGCGGCAAACGCGGCGGCGATCATCAGCCAGTCACCCGCCAGCGCCATGCCGACACGCGCCGCGCTCACGCGAAACAGCCCCGGATCGGGCACGAACCGGGCGAGCCCGACGTTCGATCCGGCGTGGTGAACGTCCGTCTGCGTCATGCGAGCCTCCTGCGCAGCGAACGCCGCCCGACCCACAGCGCACTAACCGCCGCGAGCACGAACCCACCCAGCACGTCGGCGACCGTATGCTGCTTGAGCGTCAGCGTCGACGCGCAGATCAGCAGCCCGATCGCCGCAGCGACGATCCGGCGCCGGTCCACCAGCATCCGGCACGCGAGACACGTCACCGCGACATGCAGGCTCGGGAAGCCGTTGGCCGCAAGATCGAGCTGCCACATGCGCGCAAGACGCCGACGCACGAACGCATTGCCGATCTCCGCGATGTCGGGCCGCGGCACGGCTTCCGGAAACATCAGGAAACAGGCCACGCCGAGCACGAACACGATCAGCACGGCCTCCCTGAACGCGGCGAACGCGGACGGCCGCGCGTACGCGGCGAGCGCAATCACGAACGGAAAGAACGCGACATAGACGAACCACGACCATGCGATGAACGGAATCCGCGCGTCGATCGCCGTGGTCAGCACGTAGCGCGGCGTGACGCTGCGCTCCAGCAGAAAGAAGATCGCGAGGCCCGCGATCAAGCCGAATGTCGCGGCCAGCATCTGCCGGACATCGGGCCGGCGATCGTCCTGAAACATTCGCGTTTTCATCGCGGCGTCGGTGCCTCGCATCGGGTTGCCGCGTCGGCCGCTCGAGCATGCGGACACAGCGCGAGGAGGTGCGACGTCCACGCGTCGACACGCGCACGCGCATGCTCGCGGCCCGCTCGCATCCCCGCCGGCGTACCGGGATCGCGCATCAGTTCGATCGACGCCTGCCCGACCTCGCGCCGGAATGCCGCCGCATCGCCCCGCCATGTGACCACGCGGTGCGCGAGCTGCAGCCGTGCCGCGCGCGCGGCGTTGCTTGCCTGTTCGGGCTGATCGGTCTGCACGAGCAGGATCGGGCGGCGATACACGCGCGCGATCGACAGCGCGGCCATGCCGGGCGCCGACACGATCAGCGACGCTTGCGCGGCGCGCGTCGGCCAGTCGGCATCGACGCCGGTCCAGCCGTCGTGTCCGGCGTAGCCCTCGCCCACGCGGTGGGCGGCGAGCCCCGCGTCGCGCATGCCGGCCGACAGCGCATCGGCGAGCGCGGCGTCGCGAAAGTGCGGGTTCAGATAAACGGCCGCGGCAACGCATTCGTGCGCCGGCCGTTCGGCGACGATCGGCACCGGCGTCGGCAGCCGGCGATGCCGGTGCAGCTGCGCATCGTCGGCGAAGTCGTACGCGAAATCGTGCTCGATACGGGCCCGCGCCGCGTCGATCTGCCAGTCGACGATCCGCGCGAAAGCGCGCGCCAGCATGCGCGGCAGCCGCGCATCGAAATTCGCGGTCAACGCACGGCGCAGGCTGCCGCCATACACGTGGACGACGCGACGCCGCCAGCCCGGCACCGCCCCCATGAACAGCAACGCCGGATGAAACGAGTCGTTGACCACGAGATCCGCATCGCGAACGATCGCACGCAGCCGCACGATGTCGCGCAGCATGCGGGTCGGCCTGAACACGTAGTGCGCGACATTGCGATCGGTCGCGTCGCGCAGCATGTTCTGCCACTCGTCGAACTGCACCGCGTAGTGCCGCGACAATACGCGCGCGTCGATGCCGAACGCGGCGAGAAACGCCTGGCCGGCGTCGGACGTCGTCAGCACGTCGACCTGCGCGCCGGCCGCGCGCAACGCATGCACGAGCAGTTGCGCGCGCATCAGATGGCCGCGCGCGTCGGCGGTCGCGAGATAGACGATGCGCGGCATCATGCGCGCGGACGAAGCGACTGGAGCCAGCCGGCCGCGACCATCGCCAGCGCGCCCGTCACGCCGAACCCGGCTTCGATCGCGCGGATCTCGTCCAGCAACGCGGCGAGCGACGCGGCCTCGGACGGCTCGACGAGACGGCGCAGCGTATCGGCGCAAAGCCGGACGTGGCGCGTCTCGTCGGCGAGCACGCGCGACAGCAACGGATACAGCGGATGCGCTTCGCCGATCGTCGCGCAGTGGCGCATGAGCACGCGCGTCGCCATCTGTTCCGCGCACAGGCCGGTCGCATACGCCGGCACGAGTACGCCTTGCGCGAAATGCGGTGCGTAGCGCTGCGCGAGACGACGCCATCGCATGATCTTGCGCCGGCTCAGCCAGTCGGGTTCGCGCGAGCCGGTCGACACGTCGACGCCGCGCCGGCGCAACGCATCGGCAAATGCGGCCGCGTGACGGCGCTCGTCCGCGAGATGCTGCCCGATGCGCGGCGCGAGCCAGTCCGGCGGCTGTCCGGCCCAGTCCTCGTGCAACGCGCACTCGGTCGCTTCTTCGCCGATCAGGTACATGCGCAGCATCCAGCGCTCGCCATGCGTGCTGCGATGCAGTTGCCGGATCGCCGCACGCTTGATGCGATCGACGAGATACGCACGTATCCGCGCCGTACCGCGTGGCACGGGCGCATCGAGACAATCGAAGCGTTCGCCGTGTGTCGCCTGCGACGAAGTGGGCAGTGCCCGTGTCGTGATCATGCCGGCTCGCCCCGTGCCGATGAAGATTGCGTCGCGGCAGCCGCGGCGGCCGCCGGATCGCGACGCCAGCCGAGGATCAGGCCGACGAAGCTTTCCTGCATGAATGCATGCGCCGAGGCGGCCGCGCGCGCGAACGCTTCCTCCCGGCCATTCACGCGCAGATAGCCGGTGCCGTCGCGCGCGCCGAACTCGATCCGGTCGTTCTTCCGAAAGCCGCGTTCGCGCACGTCCTTCACGAGTGCGCTGCCGTCGAGGCCGAACAGGAACAGCTCGCGCTGCGCGACCCACACCGGAATGTGATTGCTCAGCGCATCGAAGCGGATCGACCACGTACCGGACGCAAGGGCGCGATCGACGTCGGCATCGCGCGGCGCGTTCGACGTGAAGCTCGCACGCGCGACCGTCTTCGTCAGGCCGCCCACACCGAGCGCGATCGTGATGTCGTCCGCTAACGGCTGCTTCGGATCGGTCGCACTCACCTTCACGAGATGGCGCGCCAGCCGCGATGCGAGCGACGGATGCGCGAACAGCGCAAGCGTTTCGTCCGGCGTGAGCACGTCGCGCTCACGATCGCCGTCCTTCACGCGCACACGATATGGATCGATCCGCACATCGGTGAACTTGCCGTGCACGGGAGCGTGGACGTACACGTCGCGGTCCCACATCCCGGCCGTCGCGACGCAGCAGAACGTGCACGCTCAACGGCACGCGCCGCCCGTCGGCGTCGATGCCCGTGCCCTGCAGCAGCACGTCGCCGAGCACGTCCTTCGTGCGGCGGTTCGCATCGCTCGAGAAGACGATCGCATGCGCATCGGTATCGATGCTCGCGTGTGCGTCGGGCGCATCGAGCGCGACGCGATTGCAGTCCGACGCGGCCGCATTCGCGAACGGGCAGCCGCTTTGCGACGTGAAGTGATAAACCCCGCGCCCCGCATGATCGACCGGTGCGGCATCGGCGCCCACGCTGGCGGCAAACAGGGCGAGACAGGCAACGCGGGTGGCGAGTGAGGGCATGGTCGTCGTCGGAAGGGAATCAGGATATCGAAGTGTCGTTGGCCGCGCCACGAGGCGCGGCGCCGTTTCAATGACGGTGATAGGACAGCACGTCGAGATCGCGCCGGGCCGATGCGCGTCCCGTGATCCCGAAACCGCGCGCGAGCGCGCCGAGCGTATCGATGGCGGACGCGGCGATCGTGACGCCGACGGCCGCGAGATAGCGACCAGCGCCCAATGGCGGCAACTGCTGGCGATCGAGCGCGCGCAGGCTGTAGCCGAGCCGCATCGCCATCACGCAGAACGGGCCGAGCGGGCCGCTGCGGCCAAGCCACTGCCATCGACGCGGCAGGTACGCGTTCACCAAATACGGCGTCAGCCCGACGCTGTCCTCGCCGCGCATCCAGCGCAACTTCAGCGATTCGCGATGCGTGTCCGGCAGCCGATGCTCGGTGTGCGCGGCCGGCGCGAATTCGACGGCCACGCCGGCCGCCTGCATCCGCAGCCCCATCACCTGGCAATGCGCGCGATAGACGCCGTCGAGCGGCTCGTAGCGGAACCGCGCGAACACGTCGCGCCGGAACGCGACGTTGTTCGCGTAGAAGTTGCGCGTCGCGCCGTCGCGCAGCGGGCTCGGGAAATACATGAAATCGATCGACGTCAGCGCGATGCCGAGCACGTTGGGCGCGTAGCTGGTCCGCCCCGCCACCGCGACGGGCGCGTCGCCCGCGTCGCGTGCGAACGGCGCGAGCAGGTGCTCGAGCCAGTCGTCTGCCGGCCGGCAATCGGCATCGCCGAATACGACGATGTCGCTGCGATCGGCATCGACGCGATCGAAGCCGTCGTTCTTCGCATCGTAGTAGCCGGTGCTTGCGCCGATCTCGACGAAGTCGATCGGGCGGCCGGCCAGCGCGGCGATTTCCGCGCACGCGTCGGCGGGCAGGCCGTCGTGCGTGATGATCCATTGCGCAAGGGCGGCCGGCGGCACGGTCTGCTTCGACAGCACCGCCACGACGCGTTTCAGGCTGTCGATGGCCTGCGCAAGGCCCGCGCCGCCGCGCAGGTTATTGGTCTCCAGCACAAGCGCGGCCCGCGCGGCCACGGAACGGGCGGCCGCGCGCGGCCCCGCTGCGGTGTCGGCAAGGTTCGGCATCCGGAGTATCTCCATCGTCATGCGCGACGGCATGGACAAAACGAAAGGACGGCGGGCCCGCGGCACGCCGGCGAATGCGGGTGCCGCGGACATCGTCGCGCAGTGGGCGGCCTCGGCGGGCGCCCGCTGCGCGTGCCGTCACTCCTGGATCGACGGCGCGGAATCGGCGTCGGTATAGCGCGGCTTCGCGTTCTGCAAGTCGCGCGTGTTCTTCTGCACGGCCACCGAGCCGAACAGCGCGAGCACGAACGACATCGCGTAAAAGCCCTTTTCGCTCAATTGCAGCGTCGCGTTGAAGAGGCCGACGATCAGCAGCGCGATCGACAGCAGCAGCGCGATCCAGCTGAGGCCGTAGTAGATGCCGGTGACGGGGATGCCTTCCGCGCGGTCGCGCACGCTCTTCTGCAGCGAGATCGCCGCATAGAGGCCGAACACCAGCACGGTGAAGTAGTAACCCTTCTCGTTGAGCTGCATGCCGGCGTTCCAGAGCCCGATCAGGAAGGCCGCGAAACCGGCGATCAGCGCGGCCCACGACGCGGCCACGAACGCGAACGACGGTTGCTGGATGGTGGTCTGGTTCATTGCGTTGCCCTCTCTTTCTTGTTGTTCGAAATCGTTTTCGTTGAACGGCGTTTTGCGCATGGTAGCAGCTTTGACGCGCGTCACGACAGGCGAGCCGCGCATCCGCCGCGAGCGCGAGCCGCGGTTGACGCACTGCATCATGAGACGATTGCGCTGAAAATCGACACCCTGACGTATCCACACCCTCATCGAGAGCGATCAGAATAGCGTTGCATCGCCCGAGATCGCGGCGCCCGCCGCCCTCCTCACTCTTCTCGACAAGGACGCATCATGCTGAACTGGAACGAATACCGGAAGGAACTCTCGACGCGGATCGGCGACATCGCCAAGCTGTCGCCCGATACGCTGGCCGGCTACAACGCGCTGTCCGGCGCGGGCGCCAAGACCGGCCATCTCGACGCGAAAACGCGCGAGCTGATCGCGCTCGCGGTGGCCGTCACGACGCGCTGCGACGGCTGTATCGCCGTGCATACGGCCGAAGCGGCCAAGCATGGCGCGACCAAGGAGGAAGTGGCGGAAGCGCTCGGCGTCGCGATCGCGTTGAATGCGGGCGCGGCGCTCGTCTATTCGGCGCGCGTGATGGACGCGCTCGGCGACTGAGCCCGCGCGGTGCGGCACGACCGTCGTGCCGCACCGCATCGTCGCGTTGCGCTGCGTGGCGCCCGGCCGCTTGGCCGGGCGGTTGCACATCGCGCCCACGAGCCCGACATGTGTGACGAATGTCGGCGACTCGCGCGGACGCGCGAGCGTCGCGGAGTCGGCTACCATGCGCGAACGATACATCGTGAAGGAGCGCTCCATGTGCCGCTGGCTCGCTTATACGGGTAATCCGATCCATCTGGAAACCGTGCTGTTCCGCGCGAAGCATTCGCTGATCGACCAGAGCCTGCATGCGGAGCTGGGCGCGACGACCACCAACGGTGACGGCTTCGGCATCGGCTGGTACGGGCACCCCGACGAACTTCCGTTCCGCTATCGCTCCGTGCATCCCGCATGGAACGACCGCAACCTGCGCGAGGCCGCGCGTGCGATCCGCTCGCCGATGTTCGTCGCGCACATTCGCGCGGCGACCGACACGCCCGTGCAGGAAACCAACTGCCATCCGTTCCGCCACGGCCGCTGGCTATTCGCGCACAACGGGCTGATCCGCGACTTCCACAAGCTGCGCCGCGACCTGACGATGAAGGTCGATCCTGCGCTGTTCCCGACGCTCGAAGGCTCGACCGACTCCGAACTGATGTTTCGCCTCGCGCTGACGTACGGTCTCGAGCAGGCGCCACTGCCGGCGCTCGAACGGATGGTCGGCGTGGTGGAGGAAACCGCCGCGCGGCATCGCGTCGCCGATCCGCTCAACATGACGATCTGCGCGACCGACGGCGAACGGATCGTCGCGGCGCGCTATTCGAGCGAACGGCAATCGCGCTCGCTGTTCCACAGCACGTCGTTCAAGCATCTGCACGAACTGTATCCGCATAACCCGCGCATCGCCGAAGCCGGCGACGATGCGTTCATGGTCGTGTCGGAGCCGCTCGTCGACCTGCGCGGCGCGTGGGAGGAAGTGCCGGAGGGAATGGCGATCGTCGCGCACGGCGCCGATGTGCAGCAGCGGCCGTTCGGACCGCGGCACAGGTGACGTGCCGCCTTCCTGACGCAATCCAGCGTATTCAGGTGGCGAATACTTCAGCGCGACAAGGCAATCGCGGCGATCCGGCTTTCAAGGAGACCGGCGCTCGGCGCTGCCGACGCAATCGGAAGGGATGCCAAGCGTCGCCCGGCAAATAAGGTTGGAAAACATGCCCCCGGATAATTTCCCAATTCGATAATGAGTGACAGAGACGCATCGCAAAAGCAGCGCTGTACCGACTATTGCGATTTTTCGCCGAATAAAAGATTAATTCCCTTGTGACTTCATGCCGCCCCGGAACCCCGGGCGATAAATCGACTCACGGTCAAGAACCCTGTCGACGACACACATTTATTTCGAATTATTACGCCGGACCGGCAATCATTACCGGACAGATGAGGGTCGCACACCGTCGCGCCGCCTGAAGGCGAACGCTTATTCCCGATCAAAATATTCAGGTTACAAATTTTTAAAGGCCCCGTTACAATTCGGCGACGAATGAATTCGCATCAATAAAGTACGACGCAGCTGCCGGCACATCGAATCCGAGATGACGCAAGATCTCCCAAATTCCCGCCCTGTCATGTCGACGGCCAATCAATCCGTGCTTTCCAGCATGAAGCAGGACCATGCCTTCGTGGTATGGCTCACTGGTGTGTCCGGTGCCGGTAAATCGACGCTCTCGAATCTTCTGAAGGAACAGCTCGATGCGCGCGGCCTTCGGACTTTTCTGCTGGACGGCGACCAGCTTCGCGAAGGATTGAATCAGGATCTGGGATTCAGCGACGCAGACCGCCACGAGAACATTCGCCGGACGGCCGAGGTCGCGCGCCTGATGGTAGCTGCCGGGCTCGTCGTCATCGTTGCGCTGATCTCGCCGTTTCGGGAGGCACGCGCCAAAGCGCGCGCACGTTTCCCGCAGGGCATGTTTTTCGAAGTCTTCGTCGACGTTGCGCTGGATGTGGCGGAAGCGCGCGACCCCAAAGGGCTCTACGCACGGGCAAGGCAAGGGACGCTTCGGCAGTTCACCGGCATCGAATCGACCTATGAAAAACCGGTATCGCCCGACGTGCATGTGCGCACGGGCGAAGCAGGTCCGCGGGAATGCGTGCACGCGATCATGCAGAAATTGCCGTTGAACAGCTGATGCACGTCGTCGAACGTCGCCGGCCGCCCGTCGTGAACCCCCATCACCGCGAGCACCGGGCCATCGTCGGCCACCGCGACGCGATCTGACCGAAAACCCGTCACCCCCTTCCCGCGCGGCGCGACGCACCGGCTGACGAACCCCGGCAAGATTCCGCCCGAACTGATCGAAGTCCAGTGGGGCACATATCCCGGCGAGCACGACGTCGTCCGCGTCGAGGACACCTACGGCCGCGCAGCGCAGTGAGCGACGCTATACCCGGCGCGCCACGACAGGCCGGACTTCAAACGGGCAGCACGCACCCACGTCGTGCCGGCTTTTCATTACGTCAACCAATGTCAGCCCGGTTGCCCGCCGCTCACAGGTCAGGTTATAAAAGCGCCTCCCATTCCGGTGCATGCGCCGCCCTTTTACCCTTGACTTCGGAGAACGCGTGATCGATCTCGCCACCGCCCAGCAATTCCTGATGACCCGCGGCCTCGACTTCGGCCTCAACCTCCTCGCCGCCATCGTGTTGTGGTTCGTCGGCCGCTGGGCGATCCGCATCGGTACCCGCCTGCTCGGCAAGGTCGTTCGCCGCAGCGGCAAGGTCGACCCGACGCTCACCGACTACCTGACGTCCGTCGTCGGCGTGCTGCTGACGATCCTGCTGATCCTCGCGATCCTGCAGATCTTCGGCGTACAGACGACCTCGTTCGCCGCACTGCTCGCCGGCCTCGGCCTCGCGATCGGCACCGCCTGGGGTGGTCTGCTCGCGCATTTCGCCGCCGGCGTGTTCATGCAGGTGCTGCGCCCGTTCAAGATCGGCGACGTGATCAGCGCGGGCGGCGTCACGGGCACCGTGAAGGAGCTCGGCCTGTTCGGCACGACGATCATCACCGCCGACAACATCGTGACGATCGTCGGCAACAACAAGATCTTCTCGGACAACATCGCGAACTACAGCGCGACGCCGCATCGCCGCGTCGACCTGACCGCGAAGATCGCGCACAGCGTGGACGCGGCCGATGCGATCAACCGTCTGAAGACGCAGATCCAGCTGGTGCCGAACGTGCTGAAAGTGCCGGCGCCGGACGTCGGCGTGCTGCAGTTCACGCCGGAAGGCCCGCTGCTGTTCGTGCGGCCGTCGACTCAGCCGGAGCACTACTGGCAGGTGTACTGCGACACCAATCGCGTGATCCTCGATACGTTCCGCGAAGCCGGCTATCCGACGCCCGAAACCCCGGTCTCGCAACGCAACGCGTGACGGAAGCGGCGGCCGAACCGCACGAAAAAAAAGCGTGGCACTCTCGCCACGCTTTTTTATTGCGCGTCGAAACCCGTCGCGCCGCGTCAGCGCCCGCCCGCCTTCGGCGCCCCGTCCGAGCGCCGCCCGCGCACGAGCTTCCACACCGCGCCGAGCGCGACCGGCACGATCGCCGCGCCGATCCCGACCAGCACGATCACGTTCAGGTACTGGCGGATGAACGGGATGTTGCCGAAGAAATAGCCGAGCAGCACAAGCAGCAGCACCCACACCAGCGCGCCGATCACGTTGAACAACTGGAAGCGTGCGACGCTCATCGACGACGCCCCCGCGACGAACGGCGCGAACGTGCGCACGACGGGAATGAAGCGCGCGAGCACGATCGTCTTGCCGCCGTGCTTGTCGTAGAACGTGTGGGTCTTCTGCAGCGCGGCGCGATCGAGGAACCGCTCGAGCACCGGGATATGCGTATTGAACACCTTCGGGCCGACCCAGCGGCCGATCAGATAGTTCACGGTGTTGCCGGCAATCGCCGCGACGAGCAGCAGCACGATCAGCAGGCCGACGTTCATTTCGCCCGTCGCCGCGAACGCGCCGCCGATGAACAGCAGCGAATCGCCGGGCAGGAACGGGAATACGACGAGGCCCGTCTCGCAGAACACGATCAGGAACAGCACGAGATAGACCCATGCACCGTACTGCCGGATGAAATCGCCGAGGAAAGCGTCGATATGCAGGACAAGGTTGACGAAATGAAGCAGCGTATCCAAATGCGATTCCTCGAAGGCGATGGGGCCGGAACGGCCGGAACAGGCCAGACATGGCCGAGGCGGCCGCCAGCCAAGGCGGCGCGTGCAACCCAGCGATGATACCGAAACTACCTTAAGGCTCCGTGAAAAAACGTAACGGCCGGCAGCCCCGGCACGCGTTCGCCGCCTCGCTATAATTCGGCCATGTCCGATATCACCGAAACGGCCGCGGGCGCCGCACCCGCCCCTGCCGCGCGCCCGCTGCGCGCGATCCAGCCCCTGCCCGACCAGCTGATCAGCCAGATCGCCGCCGGCGAGGTCGTCGAACGCCCGGCGTCGGTCGTCAAGGAGCTGCTCGAGAACGCAATGGACGCCGGCGCGACGACGCTGCGCATCGTGCTGGAAGAAGGCGGCGTCAAGCGCATCTCGATCACCGACGACGGCTGCGGGATTCCGCCGGACGAACTGGCGCTCGCGCTGATGCGCCACGCGACCAGCAAGATCCGCTCGCTCGAGGAGCTCGAGGCGGTCGCGACGCTGGGTTTTCGCGGCGAAGCGCTCGCGTCGATCGCGTCGGTCGCCGAAATGTCGATCACGAGCCGGACGGCCGATGCCGCGCATGCGATGAAGATCGATGCGCAGACGGGCGTGCTGTCGCCCGCCGCCGGCTCGATCGGCACGACGATCGAGGTACGCGAGCTGTACTTCAACACGCCCGCGCGGCGCAAGTTCCTGAAGAGCGAGCAGACCGAATTCGGCCACTGCCTGGAAATGATCCGCCGCGCGGCGCTCGCGCGGCCGGACGTCGCGATCTCGGTGCTGCACAACGGCAAGGCCGTCGAGCACTGGAATGCGACCGAGCCCGCGCAGCGCGTCGCGAAGATTCTCGGCGACGGCTTCGCGACCGCGCACCTGCCGCTCGACGAGCAGGCCGGCCCGCTCGCCGTGTACGGCTGCGCCGGCTTGCCGACCGCGAGCCGCGGGCGCGCCGACCAGCAGTACTTCTTCGTGAACGGCCGCTTCGTGCGCGACAAGCTGCTGACGCACGCGGTGCGTGCGGCCTACGAGGACGTGCTGCACGGCGACCGCTACCCGTCGTACGTGCTGTTCCTCGACCTGCCGCCCGAAGCCGTCGACGTGAACGTGCATCCGTCGAAGATCGAAGTGCGGTTCCGCGATTCGCGCTCGATCCACCAGTACGTGTTCCACGCGGTGCAGCGGGCGCTCGCGCGCCATGCGGGCGCGTCGCCGGAAACCACGGCGGGCGGCCATGCCGCGCATCTCGAACCCGCGCCGCGCGGGCCCGCATCGTTTCTCGATACGCCGCTCGGCCAAAGCCCGGGCCACGCGACAGGCGGCAGCGGCGGAGTCGGCGGTAGCGGCTTCTCGTCGCCGTCTTCGTCATCGTCATCGTCGTCCGGCAACACGTGGATGCGCCAGGCGCGGATGACGCAAGGCACGCTGCCCGTCGCGCAGCCGCTCGCGCTCTATGACGCGCTGTTCGGCCGCAAGGACAGCGGCGCGGGCACGCCCGCCGGCACGACGCTCATCGCCCGCGATGCGGCCGACGCGGCCGACGTGCCGGTCGCGCCGCTGTCGGGTGTCGCCGCGTCGCCGCTCGCCGCCGGCGCGCACGACGAGCAGCCGCTCGGCTTCGCGCTCGGCCAGATCCACGGGATCTACGTGTTGGCACAGAACGCATACGGCCTCGTGATCGTCGACATGCACGCGGCGCACGAGCGGATCCTGTACGAGCAGTTCAAGAACGCGCTCGCCGACCGCACGGTCGCCGTGCAGTCGCTGCTGCTGCCGATCTCGATGACGGCCACGCCGGTCGAGATCGGCACGGTCGAGGAAGAGCGCGACACGCTCGAATCGCTCGGCTTCGACCTCGCGGTGCTGTCGCCGACGACGCTCGCCATCCGCGCGGTGCCGGCGCTGCTGAAGGATGCCGACCTGCAGTCGCTCGCGCGCGCCGTGCTCGCCGACCTGCATGCATTCGGCGGCTCGCGCGTGCTCACCGAGCGCCAGCACGAACTGCTCGGCACGCTCGCGTGCCATCACGCGGTGCGCGCGAACCGGCGCCTGACGCTCGACGAGATGAACGCGCTGCTGCGCCAGATGGAAGCGACCGAGCGCGCGGACCAGTGCAATCACGGCCGGCCGACCTGGTATCAGCTCACGCTGAACGATCTCGACCGTCTCTTCATGCGCGGGCAATGAGCGCTTCTTCGCAGCCCGCTCAGACGACGATCGCCTGCCTGCTCGGCCCCACCGCTTCGGGGAAGACCGCCGCGGCGCTGGCGCTCGCCGCGCGCCGCCCGATCGAGATCGTCAGCGTCGATTCGGCGCTCGTCTACCGCGACATGGATATCGGTACCGCGAAACCGTCGCGCGACGAGCGCGCGAGCGTGCCGCATCACCTGATCGACATCATCGACCCGGCCGACGCGTATTCGGCCGCGGAATTCCGTGCGGACACGCTGCGGCTGATCGGCGAGATCGTCGCGCGCGGCCGCACGCCGCTGCTCGCGGGCGGCACGATGCTGTACTACAAGGCGCTGACGCAAGGGCTCAACGACCTGCCGGGCGCCGACCCGGAGGTCCGCGCGGCACTCGACGCCGACGCCGCGCGCGATGGCTGGCCCGCGCTGCACGCGCGGCTCGCGCAGGTCGATCCCGACACGGCCGCGCGGCTTGCGCCGAACGATTCGCAGCGGATCCAGCGTGCGCTCGAAATCTTCATGCTGAGCGGGCAACCGATGTCGGCGCTGCTCGCCGCGCCGCGCCGTACGGACGATGCGGCCGCCGCGTACCGCTTCGTGCCGGTCGCACTCGAGCCGTCGGACCGCGCGGTGCTGCACGCGCGGATCGCGCAGCGCTTCGACGCGATGCTCGACGCGGGCTTCATCGACGAAGTCGAACGGCTGCGCCGCCGCGACGATCTCCATCCCGACCTGCCGTCGATGCGTTGCGTCGGCTACCGGCAGGCGTGGGAATTCCTCGACGGCGCCACCGACTACCGGACGATGCGCGACAAGGGCATCTTCGCGACACGCCAGCTGTGCAAGCGCCAGATCACGTGGCTGCGCGCGATGCCGGAGCGGATCATCGTCGATTGCATCGCGCCGGATTCGACGGCCCGCGCGCTCGACGCCCTCGAACGCGTGCTCGACGGCCGCATGCCCGGCTGACGCGTCAGCCGGCCCGACGCACCGCCAGGCGCGCGCGGGCGCCGTCGACGATCCACGCGATACCGCGCTCGAACGCTTCGTCGTCGCTGCGCTCGCGCAGCGCGGCCCAGCCTTTCGCGAGCAACGGGTACTCTGCCGCGTCCGGCAGCGGCGCATCGGCACCTGCACCCGGCCCCGCCTGCTCTTCCAGCACCCATCCGACCACGAAGCGGCTGATCGCGACCATCACGTCGACCGCCTCGTCCGGCGTGAACCCCGCGTCGCCGAGCAGCGCGACCTTGCGTTCGATCGAGCTGAAATGCAGCGCGCGCGGCCGCGTGCCGGCATGCAGGCGCGCGCCGTCGCGATAGGCCAGCAGCGCGCGGCGAAAACTGCGTGCATTCTCCGCGAGCCACGCATCCCACACGTCGTCCGGCTGCGGCAGCGACGCGCCGTGACGCTCCAGCATGATCGCTTCGGCCATCGCGTCGAGCAGCTCGGCCTTGTTCCTGAAATGCCAGTACAGCGTTGGCGACTGCACGCCGAGCCGTTCGGCGAGCCGCCGCGTCGACAGCCCGTCGATCCCCACCTCGTCCAGCAATTCGAGCGCCGCGCGCAATACGGTGTCGCGCGTCAATCGCGCGCCTGTGTCCTTCATCTCTATCACCGATAGGGAAACTGTGGAATACTTCACACTCTATCATCGATAGAGTGACACCCTTGAATCCGTCCCTGATTGCCATCCTGGCCACGGTCCTGCTCGACGCGATCGGCGTCGGGATCGTGATGCCGATCCTGCCCGGGCTGCTGCGCTCGCTCGCCGCGTCGGGCAGCACCGACACCCACTACGGAATCCTGCTCGCGCTGTACGCGTGCGCGCAGTTCCTGTGCGCACCGCTGCTCGGCGCGCTGAGCGACCGTTTCGGCCGCCGCCCGGTACTGCTCGCATCGCTCGCGGGCGCGGCGCTCGACTATCTGCTGATGGCGCTCGCGCCGACGCTCGCATGGCTTTACGTCGGCCGGCTGATCGCGGGCATCACCGGTGCGAACGTCGCGGTCGCGACCGCGTACGTGACCGACGTGACGGCCGAACCCGACCGCGCACGACGCTACGGCCAGCTCGGCGCGATGATGGGCATCGGCTTCATCGCCGGCCCGCTGATCGGCGGGCTGCTCGGCGCACTGCACCTGCGTGCGCCGTTCGTCGCGGCCGCGTTGCTCAACGCGCTGAATCTCGTGCTCGTGTGGCGCGTGCTGCCGGAATCGCGGCCGCGCCCGGCCCGGGAAGGCCGGACGGTCGGCGCGCTCAACCCGTTCGCAAGCCTGCGCCGGCTGAGCGGCGCGCCCGCGCTCGCGCCGCTGGTCGGCATCTACGTAATCGTGGCACTCGTGTCGCAGGCGCCCGCGACGCTGTGGATCCTGTACGGCCAGGCACATTTCGGCTGGTCGACGCCGGTCGCGGGGCTGTCGCTCGCCGGTTACGGCGCGTGCCACGCGCTCGCGCAGGCATTCGCGATCGGGCCGCTGATCGCGCGGCTCGGCGAGCGGCGCGCGCTCGCGCTCGGCCTCGCGGGCGACGCGCTCGGGCTTGCGGTCATCGCGTTCGCGACCGCCCCATGGGTGCCGTTCGCGCTGCTGCCGTTGTTCGCGGCCGGCGGCATGACGCTGCCGGCCTTGCAGGCGATGCTCGCGCGGCAGGTCGACGATACGCGCCAGGGCGAACTGCAAGGCGCGCTGGCGAGCGTGGCGAGCCTGATCGGCATCGCAGGGCCGCTGGTCGTCACCGCGACCTACGCGGCGACGCGCGCGACCTGGCCGGGCCTCGTGTGGGCCGCGGCCGCGCTGCTGTACCTGTTCGTGCCACCGTTGCTGGCCGGCGCGCGCCCGGCGAACGCACCGCGCGCATCCGCGTAAGCGTCGCCGCGCGCCGGCCCGCCACGCAGCGCCCGAAAAAAAAGCCGCCCGGATCGACTCCGGGCGGCTTTTCCTGCTGCATCTGCTTGTGGTGCGTCAGACCACGACCGTCTGGGCCTCGCCTTCGCGGGTCGCACGCACGGTGCCGATCTTCCACACCTGTTCGCCGGCGGCGGTCAGGTCGGCGATCGCTGCGTCGGCATCGGCCGCCGAGACGATCACGGCCATCCCGATCCCGCAATTGAACACGCGATGCATTTCCGCGTCGGCGACGCCGCCGTGCTCCTGCAGCCACTTGAACAGCGGCGGCAGCGGCCATGCGTTCTGGTCGAGCTCGGCGGTGAGGCCTTCGCGCAGCACGCGCGGGATGTTCTCGACGAGGCCGCCCCCGGTGATGTGCGCCATGCCCTTCACCGACAGCTTCTGCATCAGCGCGAGCAGCGGCTTCACGTAGATGCGCGTCGGCGCCATCAGCGCGTCAGCCAGCGAGCGGCCATGGAAATCGGCCGATAGATCCGGGTTCGCGCGCTCGATGATCTTGCGCACCAGCGAAAAGCCGTTCGAGTGGATGCCGCTCGATGCGAGGCCCAGCACGACGTCGCCTTCGGCGATCGTGCTGCCGTCGATGATCTTGCTCTTCTCGACCGCGCCGACCGCGAAGCCGGCAAGGTCGTATTCGCCGTCCGGGTACATGCCCGGCATTTCGGCCGTTTCGCCGCCGATCAGCGCGCAGCCCGACAGCTCGCAGCCCTGCGCGATGCCCTTGACGACGGTGGCGGCCGTGTCGACGTCGAGCTTGCCGCATGCGAAGTAGTCGAGGAAGAACAGCGGCTCGGCGCCCTGGACGAGGATGTCGTTCACGCTCATCGCGACGAGATCCTGGCCGACGGTGTCGTGTTTGTTCAGATGAAAGGCCAGCTTGAGCTTGGTGCCCACGCCGTCGGTGCCGGACACGAGCACGGGCTCCTTGTACTTCTTCGGCACTTCGAACAGCGCGCCGAACCCGCCGATGCCGCCGAGCACGCCGTCGCGCAGGGTTTTCTTCGCAAAAGGCTTGATCTTGTCGATGAGCGCGTCGCCTGCGTCGATGTCGACACCTGCGTCGCGATAGGACAGACCCTGAGCGTCGGGAGCGGATTTCGGAGGATTCATGGGGGAATGCGAGAAGGTCGGTAAAATGCGATTTTACCCGAAGCCGGCCCGTTGGCCGGAATTCCCAGCACCGAATCGTCAGGGATTGCATCTTGGTCAACACGTCCCCGTTTTCATCGCCGGGCGAAGCGCGCCGAAACCCGCGCCGCGCCGCCGTGCGTACGGTCGCGCGTGAAGCCAGCCCAGGCGCCTTCCCCCGCGCGTGCCCGGCGTACGGCACGCGTTTTTTCAACCGATCCGCATTGTGACTGCTGTGTCCCGTCAACTGACGCTCGATCTCGGCACGCCGCCGCCCGCCACGTTCGACAACTTCATCATGAGCGACGAGAACGACGAGCTCGTCACGCGCCTGCAGAAGCTCGATCTCGCGCTCGCGGCCGGCCCCGTGCCGGACCGGTCGTTCTACATCTGGGGCGAACCCGGCAGCGGCCGTACCCACTTGCTGCAGGCGCTCGTGAGCGACGCGTCGTACGGCTATGCACGCTACCTGACGCCGCAGAGCCCGCTCGGCGCGTTCACGTTCGACCCGCGCATCGGCATCTACGCGATCGACGATTGCGACCGGATGAGCGACACGCAGCAGGTCGCGCTGTTCAACCTGTTCAACGAAGTGCGCGCACACCCGTCGAGCGCGTTCGTCGCGGCGGGCCCGGCGGCGCCGCTCGCGCTCGACGTACGCGAGGATCTGCGCACGCGCCTCGGCTGGGGGCTCGTGTTCCACCTGACGCCGCCGTCCGACGCCGGCAAGATCGCGGTGCTCAAGCTCGCGGCGAAGGAGCGCGGGATCGCGCTCACCGACGACATCGCCGCCTACCTGCTGACCCATTTTCGCCGCGACATGCCGAGCCTGATGGCGTTGCTCGACGCGCTCGACCGCTTTTCGCTCGAGCAGAAACGCGCGGTCACGCTGCCGCTGCTGCGCCGGATGCTCGCGCGCCCGGGCGACGACATCACACCACCGGGCACGGGCCCGAACCGCTTCGAGTAAAATGCGCTTCCATGACTAATCTGGCACTCTTTGACCTCGATCACACGCTGATCCCGACCGATAGCGACCACGAATGGGGCCGCTTCATGGTGAAGCTCGGCATCGTCGACGCGGAAAGCTTCTCGCGTCAGAACGACCAGTTCTTCGCCGACTACAAGGCCGGCCGGCTCGACATCCACGCGTACCTCACGGCGATGCTCACGCCGCTCGCGAAGTATTCGCGCGCGCAGCTGGCCGAATGGCACGAGCAGTACATGCACGAGGTGATCCGGCCCGCGATGACGCCCGCCGCGCTCGAACTCGTGCGCCAGCACCTCGACGCGGGCGACCTGTGCTGCGTCGTGACGGCGACCAACGAATTCATCACGCGCCCGATCGCGACCGCGTTCGGCGTCGACACGCTGATCGCGTGCGAGGTCGAAACGACCGACGGGCATCCCGATTCGCCGTACACGGGCCGGCCGACCGGCACGCCGAGCTATCGCGAAGGCAAGATCGTGCGCACCGAAGCATGGCTCGCGTCGCTCGGCAAGCACTGGGACGACTTCGAACACAGCTACTTCTACAGCGACTCGCACAACGACATCCCGCTGCTCGAGAAAGTCACCGACCCGATCGCGACCAACCCTGACGACACGCTGCGTGCGCATGCAAGCACCCGCGGCTGGCGTATCCTCGATCTCTTCTGAACGTCGTGATCAAAAAATTCATTCGAAAGCTGCTCGGCCAGGACGAAACCGAGAAAACGCCTTCCGCACCGGCCCGGGCCGACGAAGCGGCCCCTGCTGCCCCGCGCGCCCCGAAGGGCGCCCGCGGCGGCGGCACGAAAAAACCGCGCAGCAACCATGAGCCGACCGTCGTGCCGGCCAGCGTGCACGGCATCAATCCGGCGCTGATCTCGAAGAACGCGGTGCGCGTGACCGACACGCTGCAACAGGCAGGTTTTCGCGCGTTCATCGTCGGCGGCGCGGTGCGCGACCTGCTGCTCGGCATCGCGCCGAAGGACTTCGACGTCGCGACCGACGCGACGCCGACCGAGGTGCAGCGCCTGTTCCGCCGCGCGCGCCTGATCGGCCGCCGCTTCCAGATCGTCCACGTGCAGTTCGGCCAGGAACTG
The DNA here is from genome assembly GCF_002223255.1 of Burkholderia sp. AU17457. Lineage (NCBI taxonomy): Bacteria > Pseudomonadati > Pseudomonadota > Betaproteobacteria > Burkholderiales > Burkholderiaceae > Burkholderia > Burkholderia sp. AU17457. Next base: position 234,946 of record NZ_NKFB01000003.1, on the reverse strand, counting down.
ATCGAGGTGTCGACGTTCCGCGCGCTGGTCGACGCGCCGCCCGAGGCAGCCGCGGCAACGACCGAGCCGCCGAGGCGCCTGAAGCGCGACGAACTCGATCGCCGCACGCACGCGGTCGACGCGAGCGGCCGCGTGCTGCGCGACAACGTGTGGGGCGAGCAGCACGAGGACGCCGCGCGCCGCGACTTCACGATCAACGCGATGTACTACGACCCGTCGACGCAGACGGTGCTCGACTATCACGACGGGATGGCCGACGTACGCGCCCGCCTGTTGCGGATGATCGGCGATCCGGCCACCCGCTTCCGCGAGGATCCGGTGCGGATGCTGCGCGTCGTGCGCTTCGCGGCGAAGCTCGATTTCGAGATCGAGCCGCATACGCGCGAGCCGATCCACGCGCTCGCCGACCTGATCAACAACGTGCCGGCCGCGCGCCTGTTCGACGAAATGCTGAAGCTGCTGCTGTCGGGCCACGCGCTCGCGTGCCTGCAGCGGCTGCGCAAGGAAGGGCTGCACCACGGGCTGCTGCCGCTGCTCGACGTCGTGCTCGAACAGCCGCAGGGCGAGAAGTTCATCACGCTCGCGCTGAACAACACCGACGCGCGCGTGCGCGCCGGCAAGCCGGTGTCACCGGGCTTCCTGTTCGCGACGCTGCTGTGGCACGACATGCGCCAACGCTTCGAGCAATACACGGCGGCGGGCGAAATTCCGGTGCCGGCGCTCCATCGCGCGATGGACGACGTGCTCGACATGCAGACCGAGAAACTCGCGATCCACAAGCGCTACTCGGCCGACATGCGCGAGATCTGGGGCCTGCAGTTGCGCCTGGAGAAACGCTCGGGCCGCAGCGCGATGCGGCTGCTGGAACACCAAAGGTTTAGAGCGGGGTATGATTTCCTCCTGTTACGCTGCGAATCCGGCGAGCTCGATACGGAAGTCGGACAGTGGTGGACGGATTTCATCGAAGGCGACGCGGCCGCTCGCGAGGCATTGCTCACGCAGGGCGGCTCGAAGGAAAAATCGCCCCGCAAGCGCCGCCGCCGCGGCGGTGCGCGAAACCGCAAGCCGGGTGAAGGCGCCGCCGAGCAGGCGCCGGATACCGCCGGCGATACCGCGAGCGGTTCCGACGACTGACGCGCGCGCCGGCGAACGACGTAGGAAGTGATGCCATGACGGTTGCATATATCGGACTGGGGGCGAATCTCGGCGATGCGCGCCAGACCCTGAAGGACGCGGTGGTGTGCCTCGCGCAGCAGCGCACCATCTCGATCCTCGGGAAATCGAGCCTGTATCGCACGGCGCCGTTCGAAGCGGGCGGCGACGACTACTACAACTGCGTCGTCAAGCTCGACACGACGCTGTCGGCCCGCGAGCTGCTCGCGCTCTGCCAGAAGATCGAACATCACTTCGGCCGCGAGCGCCCGTATCGCAATGCGCCGCGTACGCTCGACCTCGACATCCTGCTGTTCGGCGCCGATTCGATCGACGAACCCGACCTGATCGTCCCGCACCCGCGCCTCACCGACCGCGCCTTCGCGCTCGTGCCGCTCGTCGAGATCGAGCCGGCGCTCGACATCCCCGCGCGCGGCCGTGCCGACGCCTTTCTCGCCGCCGTCGCGGATCAGCGCGTCGAAAAGGTGCAAACCTGCCAGTGCCCGATGCAAAAGGCGCTTGCTGCCGGCGAAGACGCCGACAAGACCCGCTGCCGATGAACGCCACTCCGCTGACCGTCACCGCGCCCGACCTGCGCGCCCCGCACCGCTATCTCGTGATCGAAGGCCCGATCGGCGTCGGCAAGACGACGCTCGCGCGCCTGCTCGGCGAGCGCTGGTCGATGCAGGCGCTGCTCGAGCGCCCGCAGGACAACCCGTTCCTCGAACGCTTCTATCGCGACACCGCGCGCTACGCGTTGCCGGTCCAGCTGTCGTTCGCGCTGCAGCGCGCCCAGCAGGCGCGCGAGCTGATCGGCGCGCTCGACACGGGCCGCCCCGTCATCGCCGATTTCATGCCGCAGAAGAACGACATCTTCGCGCGGCTGAACCTGCCGGAAGACGAGTGGCAGCTGTATCGCTCGGTCGCCACGCACGTCGACGTGCCACAGGCGCCGTCGCCCGATCTCGTCGTCTACCTGCAGGCCAGCCCCGAGGTGCTGTTCTCGCGCATCCAGAAGCGCGGGACGCCGATGGAGCTGCAGATCAGCGACGCGTACCTGCGCTCGCTCGTCGACGCGTACAACGAATTCTTCTACCACTACGACCGCACGCCGGTGCTGACGGTCGCGGCCGAACACCTGAATCCGCTGGATTCCCCCGAAGATCTCGCCCTGCTGGTCGAGCGCATCGAGACGATGCGCGGCCGCAAGGAATTCTTCGTCAAGGGCGAGACGACGCGCTGACGCGTCCCGCCTGTCGTTTCTCACCCACCGACCCGGATTTCCCATGACCTATCTCCAGGAATCGAGCCGGCCTGCCGTGACGGTCCCCAAGCTGCAGGCAATGCGCGACGCCGGCGAGAAGATCGCGATGCTCACGTGCTACGACGCGAGCTTTTCCGCGCTGCTCGATCGCGCCGGCACCGACGTGCTGCTGATCGGCGATTCGCTCGGCAACGTGTTGCAGGGCCACACGACCACGCTGCCCGTGTCGATCGACGACATCGCGTACCACACCGCCTGTGTCGCCCGGGCGCAGCCGCGCGCGCTCGTCGTCGCCGATCTGCCGTTCGGCACGTACGGGACGCCGGCCGACGCGTTCGCGAACGCGGTCAAGCTGATGCGCGCGGGCGCGCAGATGGTCAAGCTCGAAGGCGGCGAATGGCTCGCCGATACGATCCGCTTCCTCGTCGAACGCTCGGTGCCCGTGTGCGCGCACCTCGGCCTCACGCCGCAGTCGGTGCATGCGTTCGGCGGCTTCAAGGTGCAGGGCAAGACCGAAGCCGGCGCCGCGCAATTGCTGCGCGACGCGCGCGCGATCGAGGATGCCGGTGCGCAGCTCGTCGTGCTCGAAGCCGTGCCGACGCTCGTCGCGGCCGAGGTCACGCACATGCTGAAGATTCCGACAATCGGCATCGGCGCGGGCGTCGACTGCTCGGGGCAGGTGCTCGTGCTGCACGACATGCTCGGCGTGTTCCCCGGCAAGCGGCCGCGCTTCGTGAAGGATTTCATGCACGGGCAGCCGAACATTCAGGCGGCCGTCGAAGCGTACGTGAGCGCGGTGAAGGATCGGTCGTTTCCGGGCCCGGAACATTCGTTCTGAGTGGGCCGGCAGCGCCGTGGCACACTGCCGACGTTCGCTGCAGCACACTCGCTGAGCTGACCGGCAATGCGGTACGCCGTTTCTCGTACTGCATGACCGGACAACGCGTACTTTCTAAATCGTCCTATTTCTACACGCCTTCGTCGCGGCGACCATCGAACCTTCGTCAATCGAAGGAGCGGCAAAAGATGGCTCATGTGTATGAAAAGGCGGCTGAACTCGTCGGGCAAAAGCTGGCAGGCGATGGCGAGTGCGTCGCGCTGGTCAAGATCTATACTTCCGTCGGCCCTACCGCCATCTGGCGACCGGAAAAAAAGCAGGCGGCGACCGGAGTATCCGCGTCGGAACCGTCATTGCAACTTTCGAGAACGACCGCTACCCGAGCCGATCGCATGGCAATCATGCGGCGTTCTATCTGGGCCAGGATGTGCGTGGCATCCACGTCGTTGAACAGTGGCGCTCACTCAAGGCCATTCAGAGAAGATGCATACCGTTCAAAGGCAAGGACAAGAATGGCCGCTACATCGATCCGAGCAATAACGCCGATGCATTCTCGGTCGTGAAATGAGGATGCGCATGCGCCAAACATCGCATCGACTGCTCGCCATCGCCGCGCTCGCGTACAGTTCGCTCGTCGCATTACCCGCGTCAGCTGCAGCAGCAGAGTGCCCCGCACGCGTTGCCGTTACCCAGCAGCTCGATGGCCAACCGCCCAATGGCTGGAAAAACTTCGACACGCAAGATACTTATCCGCTTGCCGCCGTCAGGTTCTGGTCAGGACCGCCGGACCGGATGACGTCGTTGGTGCCGAACCGCTCGCGTTCCGAGTCCAACAGCGATATTTATATCTGGTCGCTCGGCGAAAACAGTGAAGACTATTGGGTTTCGTGCGACTACGGCAATACGAGCGTCGTGATCGCACGGCCACTGGGCAAACAGGCACAGACCTGCGTCGCGCGCTACCGACGTGGGCACGCTATCGTACAAAGCTGGCAATGTACGCCGCAGAAGTAATCCGCGTTCAGGCCGGTGCGCAGCCGTGAAGCAAGCGCGCTGCCATCGGCCCGCGCAACGCATTGCAGATCATCAGCTCATCCGCGTTCAGCACATCGTCGAGCGTCAGCACGCGCTCTTTGGCGCCTACTGCCGGATCGTCGAGCAGCACACCGCGCAGCACGCCGGGCAGCACGCCGCACGACAGCGGTGGCGTCACCCACACACCATCCAGCTTCACGAACACGTTCGAGCGCCCGCCTTCCGTCACCTCGCCGCGCTCGTTGACGAACAGCATGTCGAACCCGCCTAGCGCCTCCGCCGCTTGCCACGCGCGGTCGTATTCGGTGCGGCGCGTGGTCTTGTGCAGCAGCAGTGGGTCGTCGGCCCGAGTCGGCGCGAAGCCGTGCGCAGAGGCCAGCAGCACGCCGACCGGCCCTGCCGGCAGCGCCTTGAGCGGCGCCGCTGCGATCTCGATCGTGCCGTCCTTCGCGAGCGCGAGCTTCATCCGATACGCGCCGTCGCCGTCGAGCGCCGCGCAGCGCGCATCGATCTCGCGACGCAACGCGTCGGCGTCGAAGCGGAAGCCGAATGCATCGGCGCTGCGCTGCAGCCGTGCGAGATGGCGATCGAGATGCCGGATGCCGTCCGTCCGCGTGGCGGCCGTCGTTTCGAACAACTGGAAGCCGGGATCGGCGTCCGTCAGGAATCGCGCTTTCAATTCGCACTCCGCATATTCGTCGGCCGCGACGCTGTCGAGCACGATGCCCGCGCCAACGCCCATCGTGCCGCGTCGCCGGCCGGCTACCGCGATGGCGGTGCCCGTGTCGTCCGTGTCGTCCGTGTCGTTGCCGATACCGTCCGCACCGACCGTCAGCGTCCGGATCGCCACCGACAGGCAGAAATCGCCGCAACCGTCCGCCGCACCGTGCAACGCCTCGCACGCGTCTTCCTTCGGTGCGTCGAGCCAGCCAATCGCACCGGTATACAACCCGCGCGGCGTCGACTCGATCGCGTCGATCAGCTGCATCGTCTTGTACTTCGGCGCGCCCGTAATCGACCCGCAAGGAAACAGCGCGCGCAGCATCTGCGCGAACGTCGTGCCGTCGCGCCAGCCGGCCTCGACCGTCGACGTCATCTGCCACACAGATGCATACGGCTCGACCGAGAACAGCGCCGGCACCTTGACGGTGCCCGTGCGCGCGATCCGCGACACGTCGTTGCGCAGCAGGTCGACGATCATCACGTTTTCCGCACGGTTCTTCGGGTCATTCGCGAGGAACGCGGCCGCTGCCGTGTCTTCACGTGGATCGGCCGAACGCGGCGCGGTGCCCTTCATCGGCCGCGCGCGCAGCACGTCGCCGTGCTTCTCGACGAACAGCTCCGGCGAGCACGATACGACCCATGCGCCGTCCGGCAGCGCGATCAGCGCGCCGTACCGCACGGGTTGGCGCGCGCGCAGCCGCCGGTACAGCGCGAGCGGCGTGCCGAACACGTCGAAATTCAGCCGGTACGTGTAGTTGACCTGATACGAATCGCCCGCGCGCAACGCGTCGTGCACCGCGGCGATCGCCGCGTCGAACGCATCGCGCGACACGCTCTTCGCGACGTGCGCGACACCCGCGATCGACGGCGTGCCGCCGCCGTCCTGCTGCACGAGCCATGCATCGACGTCGTCGCGCGACAGCCGCTCGCAGCGTGCATACAGCAAAAAGCGCAGCGGGGCATGGCCCGGCTGCGCCCGTTGCAGGTTGCGTCCGAATTCGTAATCGCCGACGACGACCGCATGCAGCCCGTCGCGCAGATCCTGCGCAACCGCCGCATCGATGGCGTCGAGCTGCGCCGGGTCCGTGCACACGCGTTCGCGCACGAAGTCCGAATACAAACGACTCGACCGCGCGGACGCGGTCGAGTCGCAATCGTCCAAGAGCGCGAACGACGCGCTCTCGTTGCCTTCAGTCATGCCATTACTCGAAGAAGCTCTTCACACGGTCGAACCAGCTCTTGCTCTGCGGGCTGTGACGCGCGCCGCCCTCGGCCAGCGACTTCTCGAACTGCTTGAGCAGGTCGCGCTGGTGGTCGGTCAGCTTCACGGGCGTCTCGACCTGCACGTGTACGTACAGATCGCCCGCAATGCTCGAACGCAGCCCCTTGATCCCCTTGCCGCGCAGGCGGAACGTCTTGCCCGACTGCGTGCCTTCCGGCACCGGGAACGACGCACGGCCTGCCAGCGTCGGTACCTCGATCTCGCCGCCAAGTGCGGCGGTCGTGAACGGAATCGGCATCTGGCAGTGGAGATCGTCGCCGTCGCGCTCGAACACCGCATGCGGCTTGATGTGGATCTCGACGTACAGGTCGCCTGGCGGCCCGCCGTTGATGCCCGGCTCGCCGTTGCCGGCCGAGCGGATCCGCATCCCGTCGTCGATCCCGGCCGGAATCTTCACTTCGAGCGTCTTGGTTTCCTTCACCTTGCCCGACCCGTGGCAATGCGCGCACGGCTCGGGGATGTAGGTACCCGTGCCATGGCACTTCGGGCAGGTCTGCTGGATGCTGAAAAAGCCCTGCGACATGCGCACCGTGCCCTGGCCATGACAGGTCGGGCAGGTTTCCGGCTTCGTGCCGGGCTTCGCGCCCGAACCGTGGCAGACTTCGCACGACACCCAGCTCGGCACGCGGATCTGCGTGTCGTAGCCGTGCGCGGCCTGCTCGAGCGTGATTTCCATGCTGTAGCGCAGGTCGGCGCCGCGGTACACCTGCGGGCCGCCGCGGCCGCCGCGCGCGGCGCCGCCCGCGGCCTGGCCGAAGATGTCGCCGAAGATGTCGCCGAATGCATCCGCGAAGCCGCCGAAGCCTTGTGCACCCGCACCGCCCATGTTCGGATCGACGCCCGCGTGGCCGTACTGGTCGTACGCGGCCCGCTTCTGTCCATCCGACAGCATTTCATAGGCTTCCTTCGCCTCCTTGAAATGCTCTTCCGCATCCTTGCTGTCCGGATTGCGGTCAGGGTGATACTTCATCGCAAGCTTGCGATATGCCTTCTTGATTTCGTCGTCGCTCGCATTCTTCGCGACGCCCAGAACCTCGTAGTAATCCCGTTTCGCCATATCGATTCACTGTGCCGCCACGCATCGCGCACGCGGCGGCTCCTTTCGCCCGCAGTAAAGTCTCTCGACTCGTCTGGCGCTGCACCGTCCGCGGACGGCTCGCGCAGCACCTGCCAAAAAACAAATGTGCCCGGAGGGCCGCGAAGCCCGCCAGGCGTGGAGTCGATCCGGCCATCCGGAAGGAAAGACAGACCGCTGTTCAGCCGCGCCGCGCGCGTATCGCGCGCGGCGTGCGGTGCCATCGCAACCCGGCTTAGTCCTTCTTCACTTCCTTGAACTCGGCGTCGACGACGTCGTCGGCAGCCTGTTGCGCACCACCCGCATGGGCCGCGCCTTCCGTCGCACCGGCCGCGCCGGCCGCACCCGCCTGCTGGGCCTGCATGTCGGCGTACATCTTCTCGCCGAGCTTCTGCGAGACCTTGCCGAGTTCCTCGACCTTCGCGTCGATCGCCGCCTTGTCGGCCGACGTGTCCTTCAGCGCGTCCTCGAGCGACTTCAGCGCCGCTTCGATCGCTTCCTTCTCGCCCGCGTCCAGCTTGTCGCCGTACTCGGTCAGCGCCTTCTTCGTGCTGTGGACCAGCGCGTCGCCCTGGTTGCGCGAATCGGCCAGCTCGCGCAGCTTGTGGTCTTCCGCTGCGTTCGCTTCCGCATCCTTGATCATCTGGTCGATTTCAGCCTCGGACAGGCCCGAGTTCGCCTTGATCGTGATCTTGTTTTCCTTGCCGGTCGCCTTGTCCTTCGCGCCGACGTGCAGGATGCCGTTCGCGTCGATGTCGAAGGTCACTTCGATCTGCGGCACGCCGCGCGGTGCCGGCGGGATGCCTTCGAGGTTGAACTCGCCGAGCAGCTTGTTGCCCGCCGCCATTTCGCGTTCGCCCTGGAACACCTTGATCGTCACGGCCGACTGGTTGTCGTCCGCCGTCGAATACACCTGAGCGTGCTTCGTCGGAATCGTCGTGTTCTTGTTGATCATCTTCGTCATCACGCCGCCGAGCGTCTCGATACCGAGCGACAGCGGGGTCACGTCGAGCAGCAGCACGTCCTTGCGGTCGCCCGACAGCACCTGGCCCTGGATCGCCGCGCCGACCGCAACGGCTTCGTCCGGGTTCACGTCACGGCGCGGATCCTTGCCGAAGAACTCCTTCACCTTCTCCTGCACCTTCGGCATGCGGGTCTGGCCGCCGACCAGGATCACGTCGTCGATGTCCGACACCTTGACGCCTGCGTCCTTGATCGCGATGCGGCACGGCTCGATCGTGCGCTCGACGAGGTCTTCCACCAGCGCTTCCAGCTTCGCGCGGGTGATCTTCAGGTTCAAGTGCTTCGGGCCCGACGCGTCCGCCGTGATGTACGGCAGGTTGATTTCGGTCTGCTGGCCCGACGACAGCTCGATCTTCGCCTTTTCGGCGGCTTCCTTCAGGCGCTGCAGCGCGAGCACGTCCTTGGACAGGTCGACGCCCTGCTCCTTCTTGAACTCGCCGATGATGTAATCGATGATGCGCTGGTCGAAGTCTTCGCCGCCGAGGAACGTGTCGCCGTTGGTCGACAGCACTTCGAACTGCATTTCGCCGTCGACGTCCGCGATCTCGATGATCGACACGTCGAACGTGCCGCCGCCGAGGTCATACACGGCGATCTTGCGGTCGCCCTTCTCGACCTTGTCGAGACCGAACGCGAGCGCGGCTGCCGTCGGCTCGTTGATGATCCGCTTGACTTCGAGGCCCGCGATGCGGCCGGCGTCCTTGGTCGCCTGGCGCTGGCTGTCGTTGAAGTACGCCGGCACCGTGATCACGGCTTCCGTGACCGGCTCGCCGAGGTAGTCTTCGGCCGTCTTCTTCATCTTGCGCAGCACTTCGGCCGACACCTGCGGCGGCGCGAGCTTTTCGCCGTGCGCTTCGACCCATGCATCGCCGTTGTCGGCCTTGATGATCGAGTACGGCATCAGGCCGATGTCCTTCTGGACTTCCTTCTCTTCGAAGCGGCGGCCGATCAGGCGCTTCACCGCGAACAGCGTGTTCTTCGGGTTGGTCACCGACTGGCGCTTGGCCGGCGCGCCGACGAGCACTTCGTTATCGTCCATGTACGCGATGATCGACGGCGTCGTGCGCGTGCCTTCCGAGTTCTCGATGACCTTGACCTGGTTGCCTTCCATGATCGCGACGCACGAGTTCGTGGTGCCGAGGTCAATACCGATGATCTTTCCCATTTTTTCCTAATCTCCAGAAATGCTTGTTTGCTGCGCGAAACGCCGCGTTTTTGGGCGGTTTCGCACGCCAGAATTCAACTCTGTTCCCGAAATGCGTCCGCCCGATCCGTTTTCAAGACCCGACGGGCGATGCGGATATTAAATTTTTTCAATCGCCGCCGGCTAGCGGATCGCACCCGACGGACCGCCGCCCGACACGCTCTTCGCGCGTGCGGCCGCGACGGCTGCCTGGAACTGGACGAGGCCATGCCAGCCCGTCGCGCGGCCCAGCCGCTTGCCGCGATGAAAGAAGAACCACGTCGGCACGCCGTGCAATCCGAAGCGGCGCCCCAGCTCATGGTGTTCGTACACGTTGCAATGGAACCACTTCAGGTCCAGCGCGCGGATCGCGTCGGCCTGCGCGAGCATCGCCTTCTTCGCGATCTCGCAGTTGAAGCAGTCGACGCCCCAGAAGAACACCACGGCCAGCGCATCGCCCGCGCCGGCGATGGCCGCGTCGAACGTGCCGGCGTCGAGCGCCTGCATGTCGAACGCGTCGAACGCGGCCGGATCGACGCCGGCGGGCACCATCTCCGCGGCCTTACTTCGGCTGCGCGACGGTGACGAGCGCCGGGCGCAGCACGCGGTCGGCGATCATGTAGCCCTTTTGCAGCACCGTGACGACGGTGTTCGGCTCCTGCTCGGCCGGCACCATCGAAATGGCCTGGTGCTGGTGCGGATCGAACTTCTCGCCGACCGGGTTGATCGCGACGACACGGCCTTTCTCGAGCGCGCTCGTCAGTTGGCGCAGCGTCAGCTCCACGCCTTCGCGCACCTTCGCGATGTCGCCGGAGGTATCGCCGACGGCCGCTTCCAGGCTGTCCAGCACGGGCAGCAGGTGTTCCGCGAAGCTCTCGATCGCGAACTTGTGCGCCTTCGACACGTCGTCCTGCGCGCGGCGGCGCACGTTCTCGGTCTCGGCCTTCGCTCGCAGGAAGCTTTCCTGGAGCTCGGCGACCTTGGCTTGAGCCTCCGCGAGCGCCGCGTCGGCAGCTTCGGCGGCGGGTGCGGCGCCTTGCGCCGCCTGATTCTCGCTGCCGATGTCTTCGGCCGATTGGGTAGCCGGATTCTCTTGCGTGTTTTCCATGTCGCTGAAAGTCGATTAGAGGTTGAAGCCAAATCGGCGACCGCGGGACGTATACCCGGCGGCACCGCACATTACTGGTGCAAATAAGGGCGAAAACTGCGGTTTCAAGAGGGTCATTCGCCGGCATTCGCCAATGCCGCGAAACAACCGAGCGTTTCCGGGTGCAGGCGTCGCATAGTCCGCCGGATCGGGCGAAACGGCCTGTAACAACGCTTACCCGGCAAGGACTAGCTCCGCACAGGCCGGCTGCACTACACTCCACTCAAGCGTCGGAAAGCGTGTTTACCCCTAGCTGACCGTCGCGTGACATCCACCTGGCGCCGTTTTCACCCTTGTTCTCGAGGGGAGTACCGTGAAACTGACCTTTGCGATATCGGTGGTCGCGCTGGTACTCATTGCCGGCACCACCACCATCTGCCTGTCGGGAGCCGTCACCGACCGCACGACCGAATACGGAAGCGCGCGGGCGACGTTCGACCAGATGTTCAGCTCCCACCAGAAAATCTGTCGATGATGCGCCGGTCGCGTTTCGTCGGCCGCCCGTGCAGCTCGGCCGCCGGCTCGCGATACGTGCGGCGCCGCTCCAGTTCGGCGAGCCGCGCGGCCCGCCCCGCCTCCGTTTCCGCGTAGAGCGTCTGCGCGACGCTCGCGGGCCCGCGCACGTCGCACATGCCCAGCACGGCAATGTGCCAGACGATGCCGTCGATCGCAATCTCGACCTCGTCACCCACCCGCACGTCCTTCGCCGGCTTCACCGCCGCGCCGCCGATCTTCACGTGTCCCTTGTCGACCGCATCGGTCGCGAGCGAGCGCGTCTTGAAGAACCGGGCCGCCCACAGCCATTTGTCGATGCGCAGCTTCGCACCCGGCTCCGTGGAAATCTTGTAGTTCATGCCGGCCTCCGCCAGGCCGCCCCAAGGGCGTAGCAGGGAATTCGCAGCGCAGCGCTCTGCGCCTGTGTAGCCGGCCGGCTTTGCAAAGCCGGCCGTGGGCGGCTGACCGCCCTCTCGGGGAGCAGCGAACGTGGGGATCGTTTCATCTCAGCTTACCGTTTCGGGCTGCGCGGCCTTGACGGGCCAGCCCTGCAAATTCTCCGCGACGATCTCGCCGAGCGCGCCGATCCACGCGGACGCGCCGTTCAGGCACGGAATCCGGTGGAAGGTCTTGCCGCCGCCGGCGAGGAATTCGTCGCGCACTTCCATGCCGATTTCCTCGATCGTCTCCAGGCAATCGGCCGTGAAGCCGGGACAGAACACGTCGGCCCGCCGCACGCCGGCCTCGCCGAATTCGCGCAGCGTCGGCGCGGTGTACGGCTGCAGCCATTCGGCCTTGCCGAAGCGCGACTGGAACGTGACGCGGCATTCGGTGCCCGACAGCCCGAGCGCGGCCATCAGCAACGCACCCGTCTGCTGGCACTGCTCGTGATACGGGTCGCCCAGATCGAGCGTGCGCTTCGGCACGCCGTGGAAACTCAGCACGAGTTTGTCGCCGGCCGCGAAATCGGGCCGACCGTGCTGCGCCCAGTACTGCCGAACCTGCTCGGCCAGCGCGTGGATATAGGCCGGATGGTCGGCGTAGTGCCGCACCGTGCGCACTTCCGGCTGATTGCGCATGCGCGCGAGCGCGGCGAATGCGGCATCGAACGCGGTGGCCGTGGTCGACGCCGAGTATTGCGGATACATCGGCATCAGCAGCACGCGCTCGACGCCCGCGCGCTTGAACTGCGCGAGCGCGTGCGCAACGTTCGGGCTGCCGTAGCGCATCGCGTAATCGACCATCACGTGATAGCCGTTCGACACGAGCAGGTGCCGGACGCTGTCGGTCTGGCGCTCGGTGTACACGCGCAGCGGCGAACCCTCGGGCATCCAGACGGCCGCGTATTTCTTCGCGGACGCACGGCCGCGCAGCGGCAGGATCACCGTGCGCAGCAGCACCTGCCAGACGGCCTGCGGAATTTCGACGACCCGCGGATCCGACAGGAATTCGGCCAGGTAGCGCCGCACCGCGCGCGGCGTGGGTGCGTCGGGCGTGCCGAGATTGATCAGCAGCACACCGACGCGATGGGCGGCCGCGACGCTCGAAGGCGGCTCAAGATCGAAACGCATGGGCAAGAACGTGCTCGGGGCACGGGACCGGACGGCTCTCAATTATAGCGGGCCGTCCCGATCGAGTCGGCTGGCCATTCGGCCGACTGGCGGCGCACACGACGCCGCGGCACGATGGCGGGACGGCGTCGGCTGCCGCGGTTACTGCTGGCTCAGCGTGAGCGACAGCAGCCGCGCGGTGATGTCGACGATCGGAATCACGCGGTTGTACGCCATCCGGGTCGGGCCGATCACGCCAAGCGTGCCGACGATCTGCCCGTTCACCTCGTACGGCGCGGTCACGACGCTCATTTCCTCGATCGGCACGAGCGTCGATTCGCCGCCGATGAAGATCTGCACGCCCTGGGCGTGGCTCGACACGTCGAGCAACTGCAGGAGGCCCGTCTTTTGGTCGAATACGTCGAACAGCTTGCGCAGCCGCGCCATGTCGGACGAAAGATCCGCCACTTCGAGCAGGTTGCGCTCGCCGGAAATCAGCACGGTGTCCTCGGTATCGGGCACTTCGGTGCTGGCCGTCACGGCCGCGTGCATCAGCGTCGTCATGTCGCCGCGCAGCTGGTCGATCTCGTCGCGCAGGCGGCGGCGCACCTCGTCGAACGACAGGCCGGCGAAATGCGCGTTGATGTAGTTGGACGCCTCGGTCAGCTGCGACGGCGAATAGTCGCGCGGCGTCGCGAGCATGCGGTTCTGCACGTCGCCCTCGGGCGTGACGATGATCAGCAGGATGCGCTTGTCGGACAGGCGCATGAACTCGATCTGCTTGAACACGTGGCTGCGGCGCGGCGTCAGCACGACGCCCGCGAACTGCGACAGGTTCGACAGCACGCTCGCGGCGGCGGCGACCACCCGCTGCTGCGGCTCGCCGGCCTGCAGCGTGTTCTGCACCTGGCGGGCGACGGCCTCGGCGTCGATCGGCGCCTCGACCGTCAGCATCGTATCGACGAACAGCCGGTAGCCGCGCGGCGTCGGCACGCGGCCGGCCGACGTGTGCGGGCTCGACACGAGGCCGAGCTCCTCCAGGTCGGACATCACGTTGCGGATCGTCGCCGGGCTCAGCTCGAGCCCGGAGTAACGGGACAACGTGCGCGATCCGACCGGCTGACCGTCGGCGATATACCGTTCGATCAGGGTTTTCAGGAGGGTTCGTGCGCGAGGATCTAGCATGGTGGAAAATTTTAGCGCAACCGCGCGAGCACGGCGAGTGGCGTCAACCACCGTTGCGCGGGCTGGCCCGATCCGGCCCCGTCGGCGTACAGCCGGTTCTTTTCGTCCACGAGCTATGGTGTAATGCCGGCATGAAAACCGGTAATCAGTTCAGTACTGTCGCGCTCGTCGGCCGGAGCAACACGCCCGGCATCGCCGAACCGCTCGCCACGCTGGCGGACAGCATCGCCAGGCTCGGCTTCGAGGTCGTCTTCGAAGGCGATACCGCGCGCGAAATCGGCATCGCCGGCTACCCGGCGCTCACGCCGGCCGAAATTGGGGCGCGAGCGGACGTGGCGATCGTGCTCGGCGGCGACGGCACGATGCTCGGCATCGGCCGCCAGCTTGCGCCATACCGGACCCCGCTGATCGGGATCAACCACGGTCGGCTCGGCTTCATCACCGACATCGCGGCATCCGACATGCACGCGCTCGTTCCCGTGCTGCTGGCCGGCAAGTTCGAGCGCGAGGAACGCTCACTGCTCGAGGCGCGGATCATGCGCGACGGCGAACCGATCTACCACGCGCTCGCGTTCAACGACGTCGTCGTGAACCGCAGCGGCTTCTCCGGGATGGTCGAGCTGCGCGCATCGGTCGACGGCCGCTATATGTATAACCAGCGTTCGGACGGCCTGATCGTCGCGACGCCCACCGGCTCGACCGCGTATGCACTGTCGTCGGCCGGCCCGATCCTCCATCCGCAGCTGGCGGGCATCGTGCTCGTGCCGATCGCGCCGCACGCGCTGTCGAACCGGCCGATCGTGCTGCCCGACGATTCGAAGATCGCGATCCAGATCGTCGGCGGCCGCGACGTCAACGTGAACTTCGACATGCAGTCGTTCACGTCGCTGGAGCTGAACGATACGATCGAGGTGCGCCGCTCGAAGCACACGGTGCCGTTCCTGCACCCGATCGGCTACAGCTACTTCACGACGCTGCGCAAGAAGCTGCACTGGAACGAACACGCATCGAACGAAGACGACAAGGCGTCCTGACGCCGCTGCCCCCGACACCATGCTCCGCCACCTCTCGATCCGCGACTTCGTCATCGTCGCCGCGCTCGATCTCGAATTCGACAGCGGCTTTTCCGTCTTTTCCGGCGAAACCGGCGCCGGCAAATCGATCCTGATCGACGCGCTCGCCCTCGCGCTCGGCGAACGCGCCGACGCGAGCGTCGTGCGCACCGGCTGCAGCCGCGCCGACATCACCGCCGAATTCACGCCGCACGACCGCGTTGCGCGCTGGCTGGACGAACACGCATTCGACGCCGAGGACACCGTGATGCTGCGCCGCGTGATCGATGCGAACGGCCGCTCGCGGGCCTTCATCAACGGCACCAGCGCGACGCTCGCGCAACTGCGCGAACTCGGCGAGATGCTCGTCGACATCCACGGCCAGCACGCGCACCAGTTGCTGATGCGGCCAGACGCGCAGCGCGAGTTGTTCGACACGCACGCGGGGCTCGTCGCCGATGCCGCGAACGTCGCGCGCGCGTGGCGCGTGTGGCGCGATGCGACGCAGGCGATCGACGCCGCGAAGGCGCACGAGCGCGAATTGCAGCTCGAACGCGAAAAGCTCGCGTGGCAGCTCGCCGAACTGGACAAGCTCGCGCCGCAAGCCGGCGAATGGGACGAAGTCAGCAACGAACACAAGCGCCTGTCGCATTCGGCGAACCTGATCGAAGGCGTGCGCGGCGCGCTCAACGCGCTGTCCGAGTCCGACGACGCGATGCTCGCGCAGCTCGGCGCGATCGTGTCGAAGCTGCGCGGCCTGGCCGACTACGACACCGCGCTCGGCGATGCGCTCGCGTCGCTGGAGCCGGCCGAGATCCAGTTGCAGGAAGCCGTCTATTCGCTGTCGCACTATGCGCAGCGCGTCGATCTCGACCCGGAGCGGCTCGCGCAGGTCGAAACGCGCCTCGACGCGCTGCACTCGACCGCCCGCAAGTTCCGGCTGCCGCCCGACACGCTGCACGAAGAGCATGCGGCGCGCCGCGCGCAGCTCGCCGCGCTCGACGCGGCCGCCGATCTCGGTGCGCTCGAAGCCGCGCAGGCGAAGGCGCGGGAAGCCTATCTCGCCGACGCCAAACGCCTGTCGAAGGCGCGCGCGCAGGCCGCGAAGGCGCTCGGCACGGCCGTCACGGCCGGCATGCAGGAACTGTCGATGGCGGGCGGCAGCTTCGAAGTCGCGCTCGTGCCGCTCGCCGACGGCGGCCCGCACGGGCTCGAGCAGGTCGAATTCCGCGTGGCCGGCCACCCGGGCGTGCCGCTGCGGCCGCTCGCGAAAGTCGCGTCGGGCGGCGAACTCGCACGGATCAGCCTCGCGCTCGCGGTGATCGCCAGCGCGGCGAGCCCGACGCCGACGCTGATCTTCGACGAAGTCGATACGGGGATCGGCGGCGGCGTCGCCGAAGTGGTCGGCCGCCTGCTGCACCAGCTCGGGCGTGACCGTCAGGTGTTGTGCGTGACGCACCTGCCGCAAGTCGCCGCGCGCGGCGACCATCATTTTCAGGTCGCGAAGGGCGCCGACGAGCGCGGCGGCACGGTATCGTCGGTCGTCCCGCTCGACAAGGCGAGCCGCGTCGAGGAAGTCGCGCGGATGCTCGGCGGGCTCGAAATCACGGCCACCACGCGCAAGCACGCGAAGGAAATGCTGGCGGCCTGACACCGGTACCCAACGGCTGAATGCAAAAAGACCGGCGCGCGCGCCGGTCTTTTGCGGGAAGCGGCCGACCGAGCGCGCGCGCCCTGCCCGCCGATTCGAACACTCGCCTCGAACACCCCCACTCAACCGCCCGTTTCAACCGCCCCAAACACGCGCTCCCACAGCGCCGTCACGGCCGCCCGCTCGTCGGCCACCACGGCCGGCTCGACGCGCGCCTTCTCCATCCCGTCGAGCCGCAGCTTGTGCTGCAGCTTCCGGTACGTGCGGTACGCCGCGCCGACGCGCTCGGCCTCGTCCTCGCCCATCAGCCCGAAACGCGCGACCTCGCGCAGCAGCGCGATGTTGCCGGTATTGCGGATCAGCTCGGCGTCGCTCGACGCATGCAGCAGCACCCAGTACTGGACGATGAACTCGATGTCGACCATCCCGCCGCGATCGTGCTTCAGGTCGAACAGCTCGGTGTGGTTCGGATGGCCGGCGAACACCTTGCCGCGCATGTCGACGATCTCCTTCGCGAGTACGGCCCCGTCGCGCGGCGTCGTCAGCACCTGCTGGCGGATCGCCTCGAAATCCGCGCCGATCTGCGCGTCGCCCGCGCTGTAGCGGGCGCGCGTCAGCGCCTGGTGCTCCCACACCCACGCGGTATTCGCCGCATCGCCCTCGCGCAGTTGATAGCGGCGGAACGCGTCGAGATCGGTGACGAGCAGCCCGGCCTCGCCGTTCGGCCTCAACCGCAGGTCGATGTCGAACAACGCGCCCGCGCCGGTCGCGGTCGTGAGCCACGTGATCAGGCGCCGCGTGAAGGTCGTGTAGACGTCCGCCGCGCGCTCGTCCGGATCGTCGTACAGGAAGATCAGGTCGAGATCCGACGCATAGCCGAGCTCCTTGCCGCCCAGCTTGCCGTACGCGATCACCGCGAACTTCGGCACGTCGCGATGGCGCTTCGCGAGCTGCGACCAGACGACTTCGATCGTCACGTCGAGCACCGCGTCGGCCAGCTCGGACAGCCGGTCGCTCACGTGCTCGACCGACAGTTGCCCGGCCAGGTCGATCAGCAGGATTCGGAACACCTCCGCGTGCTGTGCATGGCGCAGCAGGTCCATCTGCTGCTCGGGGCCGTCGGCCGCCGCGAGCCGCGCGCGCAGCGCATCCTTGAACGCGGGCCAGTCGAACGGGCTCGCGATCGCCTCGTCGTCGAGCAGCTCGTCGAGCAGTTGCGGGTGGCGGATCAGGTAGCCGCCGCCCCAGCGCGTCGCGCCGAGCACCGATAGCACGCGATCGAGCGCGGCCGGATATTCGGTCAGCAGCGCGAGATAGACGCCGCGCCGGCTGACCGTCTCGAGCAGGTCGAACAGGCGCACGATCGTGTCGTCGCGGCGCGCGGCGTCGATCTTCGGCGCGGCGTCGAGCGCCCGCTGCGCGACGCTGTCGAAGCGCTGCCGGCTCTTTTCCGGCAGCCCGGTGTAGCGCGACGATTGCCAGATCGCGCGCAGCCGCGCGAGCACGGCGGCCGGATCGGCGAAGCCCAGGCCGTCGAGGCGCGCGACCAGCGCGTCGTCCTCGCCGTCGTCGGCCAGCGCGCCGCTCCATATCCACGCGGCTGCCGTGTCGTCGCCGGCCGCGCAGGGGCCGCCGTTCGCCTTGTCGGCAAAAATCTGGTCGAACTGCGCTTCGACGAACGTGCGGTGGCCGTCCAGCACCGTCATCAGCGCCGCGTAGTCGGCAAAACCGAGCGACGCGGCCAGCGCCGCGCGCTCGTCGGGCTCGACCGGCATCGCGTGCGTCTGCGCGTCGTTGCGGTACTGCAGCCGGTGCTCGAGCGTGCGCAGGAAGTTGTACGCGTCGGTGAGCCGTTCGCGCACGTCGTCGCCGATCAGCCCGCGCGCCTGCGCGTGGCGCAGCACCGCGAGCGTCGGCCGCACGCGGAATCCCGCATCCTGGCCGCCGCGGATCAACTGGAACACCTGCGCGCTGAACTCGATCTCGCGGATCCCGCCGCGCCCGAGCTTGATGTCGTCGGCCTTGTCGGGGCGCATCGACGCGCGCCGCGCGGCTTCGTGCCGGATCTGCTGGTGCAGCGAACGGATCGCGCCGATCACGCCGAAATCGAGATAGCGCCGGTACACGAACGGCTTGACGATCGATTCGAGCTGCGCCGCGAGCCGCTGCGCCGCGTCGCTGCCGCCTTCCGACACGAGCCGCCCCTTGATCCACGCATAGCGTTCCCACTCGCGCCCCTGCACGTAGAAATATTCCTCGAGCATGCCGATGCTGCAGACGAGCGGCCCCGAATCGCCGTTCGGACGCAGCCGCATGTCGACGCGAAACACGTAGCCGTCGGCCGTGACCTCGGACAGCACGCCGATCAGGCGCCGACCGAGCCGCGTGAAGTACTCCTGCGTGGACAGCGGCGAACGCGTGCCGCCAGTGGTCTCGCCGTCGTCCTCGTACACGAAGATCAGGTCGATGTCGGACGACACGTTCAGCTCGCGGCCGCCGAGCTTGCCCATCCCGACCACGCCGAGCACGACGCGCTGGCCGTCGGCGCCGCGCGGCTCGCCGTACTGCGCCTCGAGTTCGGCCGACAGCAGCGCGAGCGAGCGCTGCACGGCCACTTCGGCGAGATCGGTCATCGCGCCCGTGACCTCGGCGACGTCCGCCAGCCCGCGCAGGTCGCGCTCCGCGACCGCGCCGAACGCCTCGGCGCGCAACTGCCGCAGCGCGCGCTTCAGTTGCTCGTCGCCCGGCGCGGCGGCGCCGGCCGGCGTCGCGAGCAGCTCGGTGAGGCGCGCGTCGAGCTGCGCGCGGCCGAGCGGCGCGGCTGCCCACGCGGCGATCTGCTCGGCCAGCGCGGGGCGCGCGGCAGCCGCGCGCGCAAGGTATCGGGAATAGGACGTGCTGATCAGGGCGGAAGCGTCGGTCATCGAGAAGCGGGCCTGGCGAAAAGGCCGGCGGCAGCGGACCGGCGCGTACGCGCCCCGCTGCCGCCGGCCCCATGGACTCGGCACGGCGCCGCCGGACGCGCGTGCGCCCGTCGCGACACCGCGCGCCGGAAAGCCCGTGCCGCGCTGCCTCCAACGGCCGCCGGCACGAACCCGTGTGATACATTTCAACGTCAGTCTGCAAAACTACCATATCGCCGCCCGTCCGCCGCATGTCCGACCGTCAGGAATCCGCCGTAGCTGCGCCCGAAGCGGGACCTCCGAAGCACGATCATCCGGTCCTGCGTCGCGTGTTCAGGGTGACGCTGGCAGTCGGGATCGGCAGCTACTTCGTCGCGGCCGGCGCCTTCCTCGGGCTGCGCTACGTGCTGCTGCCCCGCATCGACGAATTCCGCCCGCGCATCGAACGCGCGGTGTCCGACAAGCTCCACGCGCAGCTTTCGATCGGCAAGCTTTCCCCGAACTGGTCCGGCATGCAGCCGGGCGTCGAACTCACGAACCTGACGATCCGCGGCCGCGACGGCAAGGTCGCGCTGTCGGTGCCGCATGCGACGGCCGCGCTGTCGTGGATGTCGCTGCTGCGGCTGTCGCCCGCGCTGTCGAGCCTGATCGTCGACCAGCCCGACCTCGTCGTCGCGCGGGCGGCCGACGGCTCGCTGAGCGTGGCGGGGGTCGGCGTTGCGACCACCCACGGCGGCAACGACACGTTCGGCACCTGGCTGCTGAAGCAGGAAGCGATCGTGCTGCGCGGCGGCACGCTGCGCTGGCGCGACGCGCAGCACGACGCGCCGGAACTCGTGCTGGCGGGCATCCGGCTCGCGGTGCTGAACGACGGCCGCGTGCACAAGGCCGCGCTGCAGGCGCCCGCGAACGGCACGCTGCTGCTCGGCCCGCTCGATTTCCGCGCCCGCTTCAGGCACAAGCCGCTCGCGCCGATCGGCAAGCCGGCGAACTGGACGGGCGACGCGTACCTGTCGACCGGCCCCGTCGACCTGCAGACGCTCACGCGCTATCTCGACGTGCCGCTCACGATCCATGCGGGCCGGATCGACAACGCGATCTGGGCGACCTTCGGCGACGGCCACCTGCGCTCGGCGGGCGGCGACCTGCAAGGCGCCGACGTCGCGCTGCGCGTGCGCCCGACGCAGCCGCGGCTCGACGTGCCGACGGTCGGCTTCGGCTGGGACATGGTGCTCGATGCGGGCCACGACTACACGCTGCACCTGACGCGCTTCAATGCGGAGCTCGGCCAGCCGCCGCTGCCGGACGGCACGCCGCTCGCCCGCTCGCTCGCGCTGTCGACGCTGACGGCGCGCTACCGCGTGCCGACCGCGAACCAGGGGCAACTGCTCAGCGTGGTCGGCGACCGCGTCGATCTCGGCATCCTCAGCGAATTCATCCGCGGGCTGCCGCTGCCGGCGCGCCTGCGCAACGAGCTGATCAAGATCGACCCGCGCGGGATGGTGTCGAACTATCACATCGAGGTCGAGCGCGCGAAACCCGCGCACGCCGATCTCGCCGACGAGGAGCGGCGCATGGGCGCCGCGCCGATCGTCCGCTACCGCTTTCTCGGCGATCTGCAAGGCATCAGCTTCGCCGCGCAGGAGCCGCCGCCCGGGCTCTCGCCGCGCGGTCACCCGCGCGCCGGCTGGCCGGGCGTCGAGAACCTGTGGGGCCGCGTCGATGCGAACGAGACGGGCGGCGCCGCGCATTTCGACACGGTCCACGCGGCCGTCACCGTGCCCGGCGAATTCGACGAGCCCCGCCTGACGTTCGACCGGCTGCGCGGCAATGCCAAATGGACGATCACGCCCGCGCCCGGCGACAAGCACGCGCGCGTCGACGTGTCGCTGCCCGACCTGTTCGTGTCGAACCCCGATGCCGAAATCGCGGTGTCGGGCTCGTACACGAACCCCGGCCACGGTCGCGGGTCGCTCGACCTGCGCGCGGATTTCGCGCGCGCATCGGTCGCGCGCATTCCGCGCTACCTGCCGACCGGGATGTCCGAGCACCTGCGCGACTATCTCGGCCACGCCCTGCAGGACGGCAACGTGACCAAGGGCGCGTCGATCGTCGCGCGCGGCCCGCTCGAGAAATTCCCGTTCGAACACGAGCCGGACGCCGGCGTGTTCCACATCGTCGCGCCGTTCACCGGCGGCCGCTTCGAGCCGACGCCGTATCCGCCGCGCAAGCTCGCGAACGGTACGCCGAGCGTCTGGCCGGCGCTCGACGGGATCGACGGCGTGTTCGAGCTCGCGCAGAACAAGCTGCGCTTCGACATCGCGCGCGCGCGTTACAAGCGCGTCACGCTGACGAAGGTCGCGGGCCGCATCGACGATCTCGGCAATCCGTCGCACTCGCCGCTGATCATCGACGGCCATGCGCAGGGCCCGCTCGCCGACCTGATCGACTATGCGGACAACAGCTCGCTCGGCACGATGAGCAACCATGTCGGCCAGCGGATCGACGCGCAGGGGCCCGCGTCGCTCGCGCTCAAGATCACGATTCCGCAACACGTCCCGCATCCGCACACGCACGTCGAAGGCGCGCTCGCGTTCGGCGGCAACACGCTGTCGACCAGCGGCGTGCCGCCGCTGTCGGCGCTGCGCGGCAGCGTCCGCTTCACCGAGGCCGGCGCATCGCTGCACGACCTGTCGGCGCGCTTCCTGGGCGGCCCGGTGCGCGCGAACGGCACCTTCCGGTCGCACGGCCCGTACGCGGTGGACGTCGACGGCCGGCTCGCGCTCGACGCCGCGCGCGGCCTGAACCTGCACGGCGCGGCCGCCGCGCTGCTCGAACACGTGGTCGGCGACGCGCCGTACAAGATCGCGGTGCGCGGCGCGCCGGGCCGCCTGCCCGACGTCAGCGCGCAATCCGACCTGACGGGCGTCGCGCTGAACTTCCCGGCGCCGTTCGCGAAACCGGCCGGCACGCCGATGCCGTTCCGCTTCACGCTGCAGCCGGCGCCGCAGGCGGACGGCAAACGCCTCGAACACGCCGACCTGACGCTCGGCCCGGTGACGGCGACCTACCTGCTCGACGCGACGCGCGGCCAGCCGCTGCGCGCGGTACGCGGCGCGATGGGCATCCACCGGATGCCCGACATGCCGCAGGACGGCGTGAGCGCGGCCGTCGACGTCAACGAGCTGGACGCCGACGCATGGCTCGCGCTCGCCCACACGCTGAAGCCCGACACGCCGCGCGCGCCGGAACCGCAGGCGGCACCGCGCGTCGATTTCGCGAGCTTCGCGCCAAAGCGCTTCGCGTTCCATTTCGGCACGCTGAAGCTGCTCAAGCGCAACTGGGAAAACGTGATCGTCGGCGCGTCGCACGTCGACGACCTGTGGCAGGCGAACATCGCGTCGAACCAGGTTTCGGGCTACCTGTCGTGGGCGCCGGGCGGCGGTCACAACGGCGCGGGCGTGCTCAACGCGCGGCTCGCGAAGCTCGTCGTGCCGCAGAGCGCGCAGCACGACCTCGTCGGCCGCGCGATGAACCTGCCGACGCCGACCGACCGGCCGATGCCGTCGATCGACCTGATCGTCGACCAGGTCGTCGCGCGCGATCACGACATCGGCCGGCTCGTCGTCAACGCGCGCAACATCGACGAAGACGGCACGCCCGTGTGGCAGCTCGACAAGCTGGAACTGTCGAACCCGGCCGCGAAGCTCACGGCCACCGGGAACTGGCGCACGTCGCGCCGCGCACTCGCCCGCGGCGCCGATGAAACCGATGCGCCGCGCCGCACCGTGTTCGACTTCAAGCTCGACATCGACAACGCGGGCGCACTGCTCGACCGCGTCGGCCTGCCGCGCACGCTCGCGGACGGTCACGGCTCGGTCACGGGCAAGGTCGGCTGGCGCGGCGGCCCGACCGCGCTCGACTTTCCGTCGCTCGGCGGCCAGGTCGCGGTCGACCTCGAGCACGGGAAGATCCTGAAGGTCGACCCGGGCGCGGCCAAACTGCTCGGCGTGCTGAGCCTGCAGAGCCTCGCGCGCTTCCTGACACTGAATTTCCGCGACGTGGTCGGCAAGGGGCTGCCGTTCGACAAGATCGCCGGGACCGGCCGGATTTCGAACGGAATCGCGCGCACCGATGACTTCTCGATGATGACGGGCCCCGCGAACGTCACCGTGCGCGGCGCGGTCGATCTCGGCACCGAGACGCAGGATCTGCATGCGCACGTCGCGCCGAAGATCAGCGCGGGCGCGGCCGCGATCGGGGCAGCCATCATCAACCCGCTGCTCGGCGTCGGCGTGCTGGCCGCGAACTACGCGCTGTCCGAGACGCTGTCGCACGCGTTCGCGCTCGACTACACGATCACCGGCTCGTGGGCGCACCCGCACATCGAGCGGGTGCGGGGCGATCAGGGTAAGATGAATCACGGTCCGGCCGATGCAGCGAGCCATTGAACGCGCATCGAACCGCAGGAGGCCGGACCGCACCCCATTTATGACGCAACCGATTCCGCGATGACCGACCACGCCCGTTCCGCCACGCCCTTCCAGGTCGCCGCGCTGCAGATGGTGAGCGCGCCGGACGTCACCCGCAATCTCGCCGAAGCGCGCCGCCTGATCGCCGAAGCCGCCGGCGAAGGCGCGCAGCTCGTGCTGCTGCCCGAATATTTCTGCTTCATGGGCCACCGCGACACCGACAAGCTCGCGCTCGCCGAACCGTACCGGGACGGCCCGATCCAGCAGTTCCTCGCCGACGCCGCGCGCCGCCACGGCATCTGGGTGATCGGCGGCACGCTGCCGCTGAAGTCGCCGGAACCCGACCGCGTGCTGAACACGACGCTCGTGTTCGATCCGTCCGGCAACGAGGCCGCGCGCTACGACAAGATCCACCTGTTCAACTTCGAGAAAGGCGACGAATCGTTCGACGAGGCGCGCACGATCCGCGCGGGCGACACGGTCGTCGCGTTCGATGCCCCGTTCGGGCAGATCGGCCTGTCGGTCTGTTACGATCTCCGCTTTCCGGAGCTGTATCGCCGGATGGGCGACTGCGCGCTGATGGTCGTGCCGTCGGCGTTTACGTATACGACGGGCCGCGCGCACTGGGAAACGCTGCTGCGCGCGCGGGCCGTCGAGAACCAGTGCTACGTGCTCGCGGCCGCGCAGGGCGGCAAGCACGAGAACGGCCGGCGCACGTGGGGCCACAGCATGCTGATCGACCCGTGGGGCGAGATCGTCGCGGTGCGCGACGAGGGCGCGAGCGTCGTGCTCGGCGCGATCGATCCGCAACGCATCGCCGACGTACGCCAGAGCCTGCCCGCGTGGCGGCACCGCGTGCTGAGCTGAATCCGCCGCACCGCTTGAAACGCCGCGCGGCCCACCCATCTGCCCGGCAGCACCCGACAACTTTTTGAGAACCCCGATATCCGCATGAACATCATCGAACCCGGCATCCGCAACCTCGCGCTGGCGAAGGACATCCTGCTCACGCCGTACGGCCTCGACGAAAGCCTGCTCACGCGCACGATCGCCGACATCTTCACGCATCGCGTCGACTACGCGGACCTGTACTTCCAGGCGACCCGCAGCGAAGCGTGGAGCCTCGAGGAAGGCATCGTCAAATCGGGCAGCTTCAGCATCGACCAGGGCGTCGGCGTGCGCGCGGTCGCGGGCGACCGCACCGCGTTCGCGTACTCGGACGACCTGTCGCCCGAAGCGATCGCGCAAGCCGCCGCCGCGACCAAGGCGATCGCGGCGGCCGGCGGCGGCCGCCAGAAAATCAAGGCCGCCTCGTCGCTGACGGGCATCTCGGGCCGCGACTTGTACCTGCCGTCCGATCCGCTCGCGTCGCTCGACGCGACGGCCAAGGTCAAGCTGCTGGAACGCATCGAACAGATGGCGCGCGGCCGCGACCCGCGCGTCACGCAGGTGATGGCGGGCCTCGCCGGCGAATACGACGTCGTGCTGGTCGCGCGCAGCGACGGTGCGCTCGCGGCCGACATCCGCCCGCTCGTGCGCGTATCGGTCACGGTGATCGCCGAACAGAACGGCCGCCGCGAGATCGGCTCCGGCGGCGGCGGCGGCCGTTTCGACTACGGCTACTTCACCGACGAAGTCCTGTCGCGCTACGTCGACGACGCCGTGCACGCGGCCCTCGTGAACCTCGACGCGCGCCCGGCGCCCGCCGGCGCGATGACGGTGGTGCTCGGGCCGGGCTGGCCGGGCGTGCTGCTGCACGAGGCGATCGGCCACGGCCTCGAAGGCGACTTCAACCGCAAGGGTTCGTCCGCGTTCGCGGGCCGGATCGGCGAGCAGGTCGCCGCGAAGGGCGTGACGGTGGTCGACGACGGCACGCTGCCGAACCGCCGCGGCTCGCTGAACATCGACGACGAAGGCAATCCGACGCAGTGCACGACGCTGATCGAGGACGGCATCCTGAAGGGCTATATCCAGGACACGCTGAACGCGCGCCTGATGAAGATGCCGGTCACGGGCAACGCGCGGCGCGAGTCGTACGCGGCACTGCCGATGCCGCGCATGACCAACACGTACATGCTGAACGGCGACAAGGATCCGCAGGAAATCATCGCGTCGGTGAAGAACGGCCTGTACGCGGTGAACTTCGGCGGCGGCCAGGTCGACATCACGAACGGCAAGTTCGTGTTCTCGGCGTCCGAGGCGTACATGATCGAGAACGGCAAGGTCACCTACCCGGTGAAGGGCGCGACGCTGATCGGCAGCGGCCCGGAATCGCTGAAGTACGTGAGCATGATCGGCAACGACATGTCGCTCGACACGGGTGTCGGCGTATGCGGCAAGGAAGGCCAGAGCGTGCCGGTCGGCGTCGGCCAGCCGACCCTGCGGATCGACAAGATGACGGTCGGCGGTACGGCATAACCGCATCGTGGCGCAGACAATCCGCGTATTTTGACGAAAACGCGCGGGTTGTCCGCATTTTTGAACGAACCCGGTTGCCAGCCGCGCAGGGACCGGGTATAAATTCCGAATCAACTTTTTTGACCAGCCGAATTTCCGTCATGTCCGCCAAGTTTTACTTTTACTTTTTTTGGTATCTCAGACCGCTGGCGGATCGAGAGGGTTGATGGCGCGTGAAGCGCAACCGAAATTCCCGAAAAAACCGCCGGCGAACCCGGCGGTTTTTTTTCGCCCTTCGCCAGCCGGTCGCCGCCGCAGCGGGTCCTGCGACCCCGACCGAACTACTGAATTGCCCGAATTGATGAATCTGCCGCACGCGCACTGACCGAACGGCGCCCCGGAAAACCAGGAGAAACAGCATGCCCCCGCACAATACCGACGACGTCCGCATTCGCGAACTCAAGGAACTGACGCCGCCCGCCCACCTGATCCGCGAATTCGCGTGCTCCGAAGCCGCGTCCGAGCTGATCTACCACTCGCGCCAGTCGATGCATCGCATCCTGCACGGGATGGACGACCGGCTGATCGTCGTGATCGGGCCGTGCTCGATCCACGATACGAAGGCGGCGATCGAATACGCGGGCCGGCTCGTGAAGGAACGCGAACGCTTCAAGGGCGAGCTGGAAATCGTGATGCGCGTGTACTTCGAGAAGCCGCGCACGACGGTCGGCTGGAAGGGGCTCATCAACGATCCGCATCTCGACAACAGCTTCAAGATCAACGAAGGACTGCGCACCGCGCGCGAGCTGCTGCTGCAGATTAACGAAATGGGGCTGCCGGCCGCGACCGAATACCTCGACATGATCAGCCCGCAGTACATCGCCGACCTGATCTCGTGGGGCGCGATCGGCGCACGCACGACCGAGTCGCAGGTGCACCGCGAGCTCGCGTCGGGGCTGTCGTGCCCGGTCGGCTTCAAGAACGGCACCGACGGCAACGTCAAGATCGCGGTCGACGCGATCAAGGCCGCGTCGCAGCCGCACCATTTCCTGTCGGTGACGAAGGGCGGCCATTCGGCGATCGTGTCGACGGCCGGCAACGAGGACTGCCACGTGATCCTGCGCGGCGGCAAGACGCCGAACTACGACGCGGACAGCGTGAACGCCGCGTGCGCGGACATCGGCAAGGCCGGCCTCGCCGCGCGCCTGATGATCGACGCGAGCCACGCGAACAGCTCGAAGAAGCACGAGAACCAGATCCCGGTGTGCGCCGACATCGGCCGCCAGATCGCGGCGGGCGACGAGCGCATCGTCGGCGTGATGATCGAGTCGCACCTGGTCGAGGGCCGCCAGGACCTGAAGGAAGGCTGCGCGCTGACCTACGGCCAGAGCATCACCGACGCGTGCATCGCGTGGGACGACAGCGTGAAGGTGCTCGAAGGCCTCGCGGACTCGGTGAAGGCGCGCCGCGTCGCGCGCGGCAGCGGCAACTGACGGACGCCGACAGGCTGACCGTATGGCCCCGCCTGTCGGCGAACCGGCCATGCGGCCAGCGTGCGGTCGGCGGGTTGCTCTGCTAGACTAGCTAACATCATCTAGCTAATAAAGGATTGGCCATGTCGACCGTCAACATGCATGATGCCAAGTCGCGGCTTTCCAGCCTCGTGGAAGCGCTTGAATCGGGGCGCGAAGCCGAAGTCGTGATCGCCCGCAATGGTCATCCGGTCGCCCGGCTCGTTCCGTACACCGCGCCGAAGCGGATCGGCGCAGCCCGTCAGTTGCTTGCCGGATTGAACATTCCGACAAGCGTCGACACATTCAATGCCGGCGATGAATCGATCGCCGCCGACTTCGATGTCAGCTCGGACCAGGGGCTTGCACCGTGAAGCTGCTGCTCGATACGCACATCGCGCTGTGGGCGGCTGAAGGCGCGCCGCACCTTTCGGCAAAAGCGGCCGCATTGATCGAACATCCCCAGAACACGCTGTACGTCAGCGCCGCGTCGATTTGGGAAATCGCGATCAAATACCGCAAAGGCAATCTGCCCGTCCATCCGAGAGACGCACGTTCGGCATTTCGGCTTGCGGGTTTTGCAGAGTTGCCGATCAGCAGCGATCACGCCGAGGCAGTCGCCGCGTTGCCGGATTTCCCGGACCATGCCGATCCGTTCGACCGCATGATGGTCGCGCAGGCGCTGCACGAAGGCATGCCGCTCGTCAGTGCCGATCCGAAGGTGTGGCGCTACCATGCAACGCTGATGTTGCGCGCCTGAAGTCGCCCGCACGGCGCCGCAAGTAAAAAGCCCGGCTCACGCCGGGCTTTGTCATTTCGTCGTTGCCTCGGCCGCAACCGGCCGTCAGATCCTCACTCGAGCGCGCCCGACCCGAAGATCTCGGTGTTCACGCGTTCCGGCGCGACGCCGAGCGCGACGAGCGCATCGCGCTGCGCCTTCATGAACGCGATCGGCCCGCAGATGTAGTAGTCCGCGTCCGGCACCAGCGCGTACTGCTGCACACGCTCCGGCGTAAGGCGCCCTTCGAGGTCGTGATCGATGCCGGCACGATCGTTCGGGCCGACCAGTTCATACAGCACCGTGCGCTTGACGTTCGCGTGCTCGCGCGCCGTGTCGTTCAGCCAGTCGCGGAACGCGTGCACCGCGCCCGAACGGCATGCATGGATGAACCGCACGTCGCGCTGGCTGCCTTCGGCGATCAGCGTCGACGCCATCGACATCATCGGCGTGATGCCGACGCCGCCCGAGATCAGCACGACCGGCGTATCCACGTCGCGCTTCAGCGAGAAATCGCCCATCGGCGCGGTCACCTCGACGATCGCACCCTCTTCGACGCCATCGTGCATCAGCGTCGACACCTTGCCGGCCGGGATCGCGTCGGCCTTGCCGGCCTCGCGCTTCACCGAGATGCGCAGCCATTTGCCATGCGGCGCGTCCGACAGGCTGTACTGGCGCGGCTGGTCGACGCCAAGATCGCCGACGAAACGCTTCACCGTGATGTACTGGCCCGGCTCGAAGGTCGGCGCGTCGCCGCCATCGGCGGGCGTCAGGTAGAACGACGTGATCTCGTCGCTTTCACGCACCTTGCGCGCGACCTTGAACGGGCGGAAGCCGCTCCACGCGGCATTCGCGTACAGGTCGGCCTCGGCGCCGATCAGGATCTGCGCGAGCTGGCCGTACGCGACGCGCCACGCTTCGAGCGTGGCGGCATCGACCGCGTCTCCCAGCACCTCGACGATCGACGCGAGCAGGTTCTCACCGACGATCGGGTAATGTTCGGGGCGGATGTTCAGGCTCGCGTGCTTGTGCGAGATGCGCGACACCGCGCCGCCCAGCGCGCCGAGGTTGTCGATGTTCGCCGCATACGCATAGACGGCCTTCGCGAGCGTCTCCGGCTGGCTGCCGGTCTTCTGGTGCGTCTGGTTGAACAGGTTCTTCAGTTCCGGATGACGCGCGAACATGCGCTGATAGAAATGCTTCGTGATCGTCGCGCCGTGCTCGGCGAGGACAGGGGCGGTGGCCTTCACACGGGCCATCTGGTCAGCAGTGAGGTGGGTCATGTTCGTTCTCCGTTAAACATGCACATACAATACATGTTTAAAAACAAGGCCCCCTCGGGCAAATTGTCGCAGTGCGCAAAACATGACGCCGCGCTAGCGGACGCGCCCGCGCTCCCACAGCACGTCGGCGCCGCCGCCGGCGCGGTTCAGCACGCGCGCCAGCACGAACAGCAGGTCGGACAGCCGGTTCACGTACCGCCGCGGCGCATCATTGAGCGTGTCGCCGCGGCCGAGCGCGACGATCGAGCGCTCCGCGCGGCGGCACACGGTTCGGCAGACGTGCGCGAGCGACGCCGCGCGCGAACCGGCCGGCAGGATGAATTCCTTCAGCGGCGGCAGCGTCGCGTTGTAATCGGCCAGCCACTGGTCGAGGCGCGCGAGATGCGTGTCGTCGAGCACCGCGTGGCCGGGGATGCACAGCTCGCCGCCGAGATCGAACAGGTCGTGCTGGATCGTGACGAGCGCGGTGCGTACGTCGTCCGGCAGCGGCTCGGCCAGCAGCACGCCGAGAGTCGAGTTCAGTTCGTCGACGTCGCCGATCGCGGCGATCCGCGCGTCGTCCTTGCCGATGCGCCGTCCGTCGCCGAGCCCGGTGGTGCCGTCGTCGCCCGTGCGCGTCGCGATCTTGCTCAAGCGGTTGCCCATGCGAATGTCCTCTCGTGCGCGGCCGCGACGCGGCCCGGTTGGCTGGAACGCGATTATCGCAGCCCGCGGCGGGAGGCGCAGCAGGCGTTACAGCGTAGAATGGGCCGACAGTATGACAAGCAGTCAGGAGACATCGTGAACCACCCTGCCCCGCCGGCCGCCACGCGCCGCCCGCTGCCCCCCGCCATGCTCGATGCGCTGCGCGCCGCTTTCGGCGAGCGCGTGTCGACCGCCGACGCGGTCCGCGCCCATCACGGCCGCGACGAATCCCCGTTCGATCCGCAACTGCCCGACGCCGTCGTGTTCGCGCGCAGCACCGACGACGTGCGCGAGGTCGTGTCGCTGTGCTCGCTCTACAGCGTGCCGCTGATCCCGTACGGCGCCGGCTCGTCGCTCGAAGGCCACCTGCTGGCGGTGCGCGGCGGCGTGTCGCTCGACCTGTCGGAAATGAACCGCGTGCTGTCGATCAACGCCGAAGACCTGACCGTGACGGTCGAGCCGGGCATCACGCGCAAGGCGCTCAACGAAGCGCTGCGCGACACCGGCCTGTTCTTCCCGATCGATCCGGGCGCCGACGCCAGCATCGGCGGGATGACCGCGACGCGCGCATCCGGCACCAACGCGGTGCGCTACGGCACGATGCGCGAGAACGTGCTCGGCCTCACCGCGGTGCTCGCGGACGGCCGCGTGGTGAAAACCGGTTCGCGCGCGCGCAAGTCGTCGGCCGGCTACGACCTCACGCGACTG
The DNA here is from genome assembly GCF_002223255.1 of Burkholderia sp. AU17457. Lineage (NCBI taxonomy): Bacteria > Pseudomonadati > Pseudomonadota > Betaproteobacteria > Burkholderiales > Burkholderiaceae > Burkholderia > Burkholderia sp. AU17457. The sequence goes on along the minus strand of NZ_NKFB01000003.1, from coordinate 203,555 downwards.
TTCGTCGGGTCCGAAGGCACGCTCGGCGTGATCACCGAGATCACGCTGCGCCTGCACCCGCTGCCCGAAGCCGTATCGGCCGCGATCTGCACGTTCCCGACGATGGGCGACGCGGTGCGCACGGTGATCGAGACGATCCAGATCGGCGTGCCGATCGCGCGCGTCGAATTCGTCGACGCGCTGGCCGTGCGCTCGATCAATCGTCACTCGAACCTGACGCTGGCCGAAGCGCCGACGCTGTTCTTCGAATTCCACGGCACCGACGCCGGCGTGAAGGAACAGGCCGAACTCGTGCAGGCGCTCGCCGGCCAGAACGCCGGCCAGGGTTTCGAATGGGCGACGCGCCCCGAGGATCGCACGCGGCTCTGGTCCGCGCGCCACAACGCGTACTTCGCGATGCTGCAGTTGAAACCCGGCTGCCGCGCGGTGACGACCGACGTGTGCGTGCCGATCTCGCAGCTCGCCGCATGCGTCGAGGAAACCGAGGTCGACCTGCGCGCGTCGTCGCTGCCCTGCCCGATCGTCGGCCACGTCGGCGACGGCAATTTCCACGTCGCGATCCTGATCGATCCCGACAAGCCGGAGGAGCTCGCCGAAGCCGAGCGCATCAACGACCGGATCGTCGAGCGCGCGCTGCGGCTGGGCGGCACCTGCACGGGCGAGCACGGCGTCGGGCTGCACAAGATGCGCTTCCTGCCGAAGGAGCACGGCGACAACGCGATCGACACGATGCGCGCGATCAAGCTCGCGCTCGATCCGCGCAACCTGATGAATCCGGGCAAGATTTTCACGTGCTGACCCGGCGGCGCGACATCGCGCCCCACGCAGGAGACCTCATGAACGCTCCCGTCGAACTGTCGAGCGCCGCACGCGCGCAGCGCCAGCGTGAAGTCGTGCAGGCGCTGATGGCCGTGTTGCCGACGCACTGCCTGCTGTACCGCGACGAGGACACGGCGCCGTACGAATGCGACGGCCTGTCCGCGTACCGCCGGCTGCCGCTCGCGGTCGCGTTGCCCGAGACGGAGTCGCAGGTGCAGCGGATCGTGCAGATCTGCCGCCGCATGGACGTGCCGATCGTGCCGCGCGGCGCCGGCACGAGCCTGTCGGGCGGCGCGCTGCCGATCGCGCTCGGCGTCGTGCTGTCGCTCGCGCGCTTCACGCGCATCGTCGAGGTCGACCCGTACGCGCGCACCGCGACCGTGCAGCCCGGCGTGCGCAACCTCGCGATCTCGGAGGCGGCCGCGCCGTACGGCCTGTATTACGCGCCCGATCCGTCGTCGCAGATCGCGTGCACGATCGGCGGCAACGTCGCGGAGAACTCCGGCGGCGTCCACTGCCTGAAATACGGGCTGACCGTGCACAACGTGATGCGCGTGCGCGCGGTGACGATCGACGGCGAGGTCGTCGAATTCGGCTCGCTCGCGCTCGACATGCCGGGCCTCGACCTGCTCGCGGTGATGATCGGCAGCGAAGGGATGTTCGCGATCGTCACCGAGGTCACGGTACGGCTGATCCCGAAGCCGCAGACCGCGCAGCTCGTGATGGCGAGCTTCGACGACGTCGTCAAGGGCGGTGAGGCGGTGGCGGCGATCATCGCGTCGGGCATCATCCCGGCCGGGCTCGAGATGATGGACAAGCCGGCCACGCAGGCCGTCGAGGCGTTCACGCACGCGGGCTACGACCTCGACGCGAAGGCGATCCTGCTGTGCGAATCGGACGGCACGCCGGAAGAAGTCGCCGAGGAGATCGTGCGGATGACCGCCGTGCTGCGCGAACACGGCGCGACGCGCATCCAGGTGTCGCGCAACGAGCACGAGCGGCTGCGCTTCTGGTCCGGCCGCAAGAACGCGTTCCCGGCCGCCGGCCGCATTTCCGCCGACTATTACTGCATGGACGGCACCGTGCCGCGCCGCGCGATCGGCCCGCTGCTCGCACGCATCGAGCAACTCGAAACGCGCTACGGGCTGCGCTGCATCAACGTGTTCCATGCGGGCGACGGCAACATGCATCCGCTGATCCTGTACAACGCGAACGACCCCGACGAGCTGCACCGCGCCGAGCAGTTCGGCGCGGAAATCCTCGAATGCTGTGTGGAGTTCGGCGGCAGCGTGACGGGCGAGCACGGCGTCGGCATCGAAAAACTCAATTCGATGTGCGTGCAGTTCTCGCCGCAGGAGCGCGATGCGTTCTTCGCGGTCAAGCGCGCATTCGATCCGGCCGGGCTGCTGAACCCGGACAAGGGCATCCCGACCCGCGCGCGCTGCGCCGAATACGGTCGCCAGCACGTGCGCGGCGGGCTGCTGCCGCACCCCGACCTGCCGCGTTTCTGAGCGGCGCGGGTCGCGGCACCGCACCGGCCGCCGCGGTGCGATGGTCCACCGCGCCCGCGCGGCGCGGTCGCGCGCCGGCGCCGGCATGCCGTACGCGAGACGGGGCTTAGGGATAGTCGCGATGTGGAATCGCGCCACCCCGGTACAATCGACCGAACAACAAGTCGAGGCAGCAACGGAACATGGAAGAGGACGACATCGTCGCCGGATGGGCCGAGCGCGTTCGCGCGGCCAGTGCCGACGGCCGGCCGCTGCGGATTCGCGGCGGCGGCACCAAGGACTGGTACGGCCAGGCGCTCGAGGGCGAAATACTCGACACGCGCGCGTTTCAGGGCATCGTGTCGTACGACCCGGCCGAACTCGTCGTCACGGTCCGCGCGGGCACGCCGCTCGCGCAGCTTGAAACCGTCCTCGCCGAGTGCGGCCAGATGCTGCCGTTCGAGCCGCCGCACTTCGGCCGCGCGGCGACCGTCGGCGGCTGCGTCGCGGCCGGCCTCGCGGGCCCGCGCCGCGCCACCTGCGGCGCCCCGCGCGATTTCGTGCTCGGCGTCACGCTGATGAACGGCCGCGGCGACATGCTGCGCTTCGGCGGGCAGGTCGTGAAGAACGTCGCCGGCTACGACGTGTCGCGGCTGATGGCCGGCGCGCTCGGCACGCTCGGGCTGATGCTCGACCTGTCGATCAAGGTGCTGCCGATGCCGGTCGCCGAAGTCACGCTCAAATTCGAGATGACCGCGACCGATGCGGTGCGCAAGCTCAACGAATGGGGCGGTCATCCGCTGCCGGTCAGTGCGAGCGCGTGGCGCAACGGCACGCTCGTGCTGCGCCTGTCGGGCGCGGAAGCGGCCGTCAAATCCGCGAAAACGCTGCTCGGCGGCGAAGTCGTCGACGCGGTCGAGGCCGAGCGCTTCTGGGCCGGCCTGCGCGAGCACACCGACCCGTTCTTCAACGGCATCCCGCCCGGCTATGCGCTGTGGCGCCTGTCGCTGCCGTCGATCACCGAACCGATGCACCTGCCCGGCACCCAGTTGATGGAATGGGGCGGCGCGCAGCGCTGGTGGATCACCGACGCCGACGCGCAAACCGTGCGCATGAGCGCGAAGCAGGCCGGCGGCCATGCGACGCTGTTCCGCGCGGGCGAGACCTACGACCGCAGCGCGGGCGTGTTCACGCCGCTGCCCGCGCCGATGATGAAGATCCACCGCGGGCTGAAATCTGCCTTCGATCCCGCGCGCATCTTCAATCGCGGGCGGCTTTACCCCGAACTCTGAGGGCAGGATGCAAACGAATCTCGCCGATTTCATCCGCAACACGCCCGACGGCGACGAGGCCGACGCGATCCTGCGCAAGTGCGTGCACTGCGGCTTCTGCACCGCGACCTGCCCGACCTATCAACTGCTCGGCGACGAACTCGACGGCCCGCGCGGACGCATCTACCTGATCAAGCAGATGGTCGAAGGCGCGGCCGTCACGCGCAGCACGCAACAGCACCTCGACCGCTGCCTCACGTGCCGCAGCTGCGAGACGACCTGCCCGTCCGGCGTCCAGTACGGCCGGCTCGTCGAAATCGGCCGCAAGCACGTCGAGGCGCAGGTGGAGCGCCCCGCGCAGCAGCGGCTGATGCGCCGCGTGCTCGCGAGCGTCGTGCCGAACGCCGCGCTGTTTTCGCCGGCGATGCGGCTCGGCCAGCACGTGCGGCCGCTGCTGCCGAAGCGGCTGCGCGACAAGGTGCCGCCGCGCACGCGGCTGCTCGAATGGCCGCATCGCACGCATACGCGCAAGATGCTGATGCTCGGCGGCTGCGTGCAGCCGTCGATGCTGCCGAACATCAACATCGCGACCGCGCGCGTGCTCGACGCGCTCGGCATCGAGACGGTCGTCGCGCCCGACGCGGGCTGCTGCGGCGCGATCCGGCTGCACCTGAACTATCACGACGAAGCGCTCGACGACGCACGCCGCAACATCGACGCGTGGTGGCCCCACGTCGAACAGGGCGTCGAGACGATCGTGATGAACGCGTCGGGCTGCGGCGCGACGGTGCTCGAATACGCGCACCTGCTGCGCGACGATCCGGCCTACGCGGAAAAGGCGCAGCGCATCGTGTCGCTCACGCGCGACATCTCGGACGTGCTGCTCGCGTTCGAGGCCGAACTCGCGACGATCGCGCGGCGCCGCGCGATCCATACGGTCGCGTACCACCCGCCGTGCACGCTGCAGCACGGCCAGCAGTCGCGCGGCAAGGTCGAGCGCCTGCTCGAGACGCTCGGCATCGACGTGCGGCTGCCGGCCGACAGCCACCTGTGCTGCGGCTCGGCCGGCACCTACTCGCTGACGCAACCCTCGCTGTCGTACCGGTTGCGCAAGCAGAAGCTGCTGAAGCTGCAGGCGCTCGAACCGCAGATGATCGTATCCGGCAACATCGGCTGCATCGCGCACCTGCAAAGCGGCACGCAGGTGCCGGTCGCCCACTGGATTCAGCTCGTCGAGCATTTGCTGTACGGCTAGGTCACGGCGCATCACGGGTGGGCGGGCGCACGCGCGGCGTCCGTATAATGAGCGGATCGATGCGCCGCGTGTCGCGGCGCATCGGCTTCATGTCCGCTTCCGTGCTGCCTCCGTGCCTGCTTTCGTGCCCGTCATGTCCGATCTCGCCGCCCGCCTCGACTCCGTTCACCGCCGCATCGCCGACGCCGCCCGCGCGGCCGGCCGCGATCCCGCCACCGTCTCGCTGCTCGCCGTGTCGAAGACGTTCCCGGCCGACGACGTGCGCGCCGCGCATGCGGCCGGGCAGCGCGCGTTCGGCGAAAACTACGTGCAGGAATCGATCGACAAGATCGACGCGCTCGCCGACCTGCGCGCGAGCCTCGAATGGCATTTCATCGGACCGCTGCAATCGAACAAGACGCGCCCCGTCGCCGAGCGCTTCGACTGGGTCCATTCGGTCGACCGGCTGAAGATCGCCCAGCGCCTGTCGGAACAGCGCCTCGCGCATCTGCCGCCGCTCAACGTGTGCGTGCAGGTGAACATCAGCGGCGAGGCGTCGAAGAGCGGCGTCGCGCCGGCCGACGTGGCCGAGGTCGCGCGCGCGGTCGCCGCGCTGCCGTCGCTGCGGCTGCGCGGCCTGATGGCGATTCCCGAACCGGCCGGCGACACCGACGCGCAACGCGCGCCGCATCGCGCGCTGCGCGCGTTGTTCGACGCGTTGCGCGCCGACGGCCTGCCGCTCGACACGCTGTCGATGGGCATGTCCGCCGATCTCGAAGCCGCGGTGCTCGAAGGCGCGACGATCGTGCGCGTCGGCACCGCGATCTTCGGCGCGCGCGATTACGCGCACTGACCGCCGCGCCCTTTTCCGCCTTTCCGTTCACTCACTCGCTCATTCCCGACATCATGAAAATCGCATTCATCGGCGGCGGCAACATGGCCGCGGCCCTGATCGGCGGCCTGATCAAGCGCGGCGTCGCCGCGGACGGCCTGTACGCCATCGACGTCAACGAAGACGTCCGCGCGCGCGCCGCGCAGCAGTTCGGCATCCGGACCGGCGCGGCCGTCGACGCGACGCTCGCCGATTACGACGCGATCGTGCTCGCGGTGAAGCCGCAGGTGCTGAACGACGTCGCGCAGGCGCTCGCGCCGCACCTGAAGTCGCAGCTCGTGATCAGCATCGCGGCCGGCATCCGCGGCGCGGATCTCGCCCGCTGGCTCGGCGGCTACGCGCGCGTCGTGCGCACGATGCCGAACACGCCCGCGCTGGTCGGCATGGGCGTGACGGGCCTGGCCGCGCTGCCGGGCGTCGACGCGGCCGGCCGCGAACTCGCGTCGAGCGTGCTCGGCGCGGTCGGCGAGATCGTGTGGTTCGACGACGAAGCGCGGCTCGACGCGGTCACCGCGATTTCGGGCAGCGGCCCCGCGTACGTGTTCTATTTCATCGAAGCGCTGCAGGAAGCCGCGCGCCGTCTCGGCATGAACGACGAGCAGGGCCGCGCGCTCGCGGTCGCGACGTTCACGGGGGCCGCGCAGCTCGCCGCGCAATCGGGCGAACCGGCGAGCGTGCTGCGCGAACGCGTGACGTCGAAGGGCGGCACGACCGCCGCCGCGCTCGCGGCGTTCGACGCGCAGGGCGTGAAGGAAGCGATCGTGCGCGGCGCGCTCGCGGCCGAAGCGCGTGCGAAGGAAATGGGCGACGAGCTCGGCCGCGCGTAAGCGCGACAGCGGCGCCGGTTTGGCCGGCTCCGGACGTAAAAAAAGCGACCGTCAGGTCGCTTTTTCGTTGGCGCCGCGCGAAAAGGCGCGCGCCGCGTCGTTCAGCTGCCGGCCAGCAGGTAATGCACGGCGATGCCCGCGAACAGCGCGCCGCCGAGCCAGTTGTTGTGGCGGAACGCCGCGAAGCACGGCATCCGTTCGCGATCCTTGATCAGCGTGTAGTGATACAGCGCGCAACCGACCGCCGCCGCCCAGCCCACCCAGTACGCGAGGCCGAAGCCGAGCGTCACGCCGACCCACACGTAGATGCCGAGCGTCGCCGCGTAGCACGCCATCACGGCCGCGACGTCGAAACGGCCGAACGTCAGCGCGGACGTGCGGATGCCGATCTTGATGTCGTCGTCGCGGTCGACCATCGCATATTCGGTGTCGTACGCGACCGACCAGAAGATGTTCGCGACCAGCATCACCCACGCCAGCACCGGCACCGTGTCCTGCACGGCCGCGAACGCCATCGGGATGCCGAAGCCGAACGCGATGCCGAGATACGCCTGAGGAATCGCGAAGAAGCGCTTCATGAACGGATAGGAGCCGGCGACGAACAGCGCGACGACCGACAATTCCTTCGTCAGCGTATTGAGCGGCAGGATCAGCAGGAATGCGATGAACGACAGCCCGACCGCGATCGCGACGGCTTCCCATGCGCGGATCTTGCCCGACGTCAGCGGCCGGTCGGCCGTGCGCTTCACGTGACGATCGAAATCGCGGTCGGCGTAATCGTTCATCGCGCAGCCGGCCGAGCGCATCAGCAGCGTGCCGAGCGTGAAGATTACGAGCAGCGGCCAGCGCGGGTGGCCGTCCGACGCGATCCACAGCGCGTTGAGCGTCGGCCACAGCAGCAGCAGGCTGCCGATCGGCTTGTCCATCCGGACGAGCCGCAGGTACAGGGGAAAGCGGGCAAGCATGGCGAAGCACCGGGAACGGAATCACGGCATTTTAGAGCCGACCGGTGCCCGGCGTCATGTCGGCGCGATCCGCGGCCGACGGTGGCGGCGGGCCGGCGGGCCGCCGCGGCCCGCTGCGCGCGGCCGCGCCGCAACGCACGTCAATCAGGGGCCAGATTCAACGCCGCCCCGGAGCGGGCCGGCTGCCGTCCCCGGCCGCGCCACGCTTACGCGAGCAGCGACCGCAGCATCCATGCGGTCTTTTCATGCGTCTGCAGGCGCTGCGTGAGCAGGTCGGCGGTCGGCTCGTCGCTCGCCGCGTCGGCGATCGGGAAGATGTCGCGCGCGGTGCGCACGACCGCCTCGTGCCCTTCGACGAGCTGGCGAATCATGTCCTCGGCGGCCGGCACGCCCTTCGCTTCCGGCACCGACGACAGTTTCGCGAATTCGGCGAACGTGCCGGGCGCGACAACGCCCAGCGTGCGAATGCGCTCGGCGACGGAATCGACCGCGAGCCACAGTTCGTTGTACTGCTCCTCGAACATCAGGTGCAGCGTGTTGAACATCGGTCCGGTCACGTTCCAGTGGAAATTGTGGGTCTTCAGGTACAGCGAAAACGTATCGGCGAGCAGGCGCGACAGGCCGTCCGCGATGTTCTTGCGATCCTTGTCGCTGATACCGATGTTGATCTGCGTGGCGTTGCCTTTCTTGGCCATCTTCGGGACTCCTCATTCGACATGTTGAACCGGCGAAAATGCGTCGAGCAATCCGCATGCCGCGTCACGCGGCATCCGTTCGCGACTCGTCATTCTAGCGTCGCGAACCGGTCGTCGCTGCGTTCAGCCGCCGGCGGCCGATACGATCGGCGCCAGTGCATGCAGCGCCTGCGAGACGAGCTCCGCCGCCCCGCCGACGACGATCGCGAAGCCGACGACGTGGCGCGCCAGCTCCACCGGCGAGCGCAGAATGGGCGACGCGGCCGCGCGCACGTTGAGCATCATTTGCGTCATGGTCGTCACTCCTTTGACAATACATCGTTCAGAGAAGAAACGGCCGGTCGCTGGACCGGCCGTTTCACGTTACTGCATTACTGCATTACTGCATTACCGCATTACTGCGTTGGTGCGCGACTGCATCAGCACGCGGCCGGGTTCATGCGAGGTCGAAGCGGTCGAGGTTCATCACCTTGTTCCAGGCCGCGACGAAATCGCGCGCGAACTTCTCCTTCGCATCCGCGCTGCCGTACACCTCGGCCAGCGCGCGCAACTGCGAGTGCGAACCGAAGATCAGGTCGACACGCGTGCCCGTCCACTTGAGCGCGCCCGTCGCGCGGTCGCGCCCTTCGAACACGTCGTTCGCGGCCGACACCGGCTTCCATTCCGTGCCCATGTCGAGCAGGTTCACGAAGAAGTCGTTCGTCAGCGTTCCCGGACGATCGGTGAACACGCCATGCTTCGCATCGCCGACATTCGCGCCGAGCACGCGCAGGCCGCCGACGAGCACCGTCATCTCCGGCGCGCTCAGCGTCAGCAGCTGGGCCTTGTCGACCAGCAGCGCCTCGGCCGGCGTCTTGTACGCGTGCTTCAGGTAGTTGCGGAACCCGTCCGCCACCGGCTCGAGCACGGCCATCGCGTCGACGTCGGTCTCTTCCTGCGACGCATCCGTGCGGCCCGGCGCGAACGGCACCGTGATCGCGACACCCGCGCTCTTCGCCGCCTGCTCGACGCCCGCCGCACCGGCCAGCACGATCAGGTCGGCCAGCGACACCTTCTTGCCGCCCGTCTGCGCATCGTTGAACGCCTTCTGCACGCCTTCGAGCGTTTCGAGCACCGCCGCGAGCGCCGCCGGCTGGTTCACTTCCCAGTCCTTCTGCGGCGCGAGGCGGATGCGCGCACCGTTCGCGCCGCCGCGCTTGTCCGAGCCGCGGAACGTCGCCGCCGACGCCCATGCGGTCGACACGAGCTGCGACACCGACAGGCCCGTGGCCAGCACCTTCGCCTTCAACGCGGCGACGTCGGCGTCGTCGATCAGCGGGTGATCGACGGCCGGGACCGGGTCCTGCCACAGCAGGTGTTCCGCCGGCACTTCCGGGCCGAGGTAACGGGAACGCGGGCCCATGTCGCGGTGCGTGAGCTTGAACCACGCGCGAGCGAACGCGTCGGCGAATTCGGCCGGGTTCTCGTAGAAGCGGCGCGAGATCTTTTCGTAGGCCGGATCGAAACGCAGCGACAAGTCGGTCGTCAGCATCGTCGGACGATGCTTCTTCGACGCGTCGTACGCATCGGGGATCACTTCGCCGGCATCCTTCGCGACCCACTGGTGCGCGCCGGCCGGGCTCTTCGTGAGCTCCCACTCGTAGCTGAACAGGTGCTTGAAGAAGTCGTTGCTCCACTGGGTCGGCGTCGACGTCCACGTGACTTCGAGGCCGCTCGTGATCGTGTCCTTGCCCTTGCCCGTGCCGAACGTGCTCTTCCAGCCGAGGCCCTGCTGCTCGATGCCCGCGGCTTCCGGCTCGGGGCCGACGTTCGACGCCGGGCCGGCGCCGTGCGTCTTGCCGAACGTGTGGCCGCCCGCGATCAGCGCGACCGTTTCCTCGTCGTTCATCGCCATCCGCGCGAACGTCTCGCGGATGTCGTGCGCGGCGGCGACCGGGTCGGGGTTGCCGTCCGGGCCTTCCGGGTTCACGTAGATCAGGCCCATCTGCACCGCGGCGAGCGGGCTTTCGAGCTCGCGCTTGCCCGTGTAGCGGCTGTTCGGGCCACCGCTCAGTTCCAGCCAGATCTTTTCCGAACCCCAGTAGACGTCGTCCGGTTCCCACGTATCGGCGCGGCCGCCCGCATAGCCGAACGTCTTGAAGCCCATCGATTCGAGCGCGACGTTGCCGGTCAGGATCAGCAGGTCGGCCCACGAGATGTTGCGGCCGTACTTCTGCTTGATCGGCCACAGCAGGCGGCGCGCCTTGTCGAGGCTCACGTTGTCCGGCCAGCTGTTGAGCGGCGCGAAGCGCTGCTGCCCGCCGCCCGCGCCGCCGCGGCCGTCGGCCGTGCGGTACGTGCCGGCGCTATGCCATGCCATGCGCACGAACAGGCCGCCGTAGTGGCCGAAGTCGGCCGGCCACCAGTCCTGCGATGCCGTCATCAGCGCGTGCAGGTCCTGCTTCACCGCGGCGAGATCCAGCTTCTTGAACGCTTCGGCGTAGTCGAAATCCGGGTCCATCGGATCGGACAGCGCCGAATGCCGATGCAGGACGTTGAGGTTCAGCTGATTCGGCCACCAGTCCTTGTTCGTCGTGCCGCTGCCTGCGGTGTGGTTGAACGGGCACTTCGTTTCGTTCGACATGCTTTTTCTCCTTGTCTTGCTCGTAGGCCCCCACGTGCCGGGCGCGGTTCGTGGAGCATTGCGGGGGATGAAACGGAACAGGCGGTTCCTCCTGTCGTACTACGGGATGTCGTGCGCGGCCTTCGACACGCGTTCCCGTTGCCACGCACCGCACGCGGGGCGCTCGCGGAAGCGGCTGCGGACACCCGTCGTGCCGGCGAGGCGGCCAGCTAGTCGGGTATCGGACATGCAATGCTCGCTCATCGCTCGACGGCGGGTGAATCGGGGGAACACAGGACCGGCGTGCGGCGGCACTCATCCGCCATACACACGGTCCGCCAGGTATGCGAACGCAATCGGGCGCAGGCTGCGAACCGCCGCCCTGGCGCGATGTACGACCGTGTCGCGCGACGGGGTGTTCCGCTGCGCGCGCTGCAATACCGACCGCATCATGACATCCTCCTTTGACGCTTGCATTCAACCTGCATCCCGCACGTCGGTGCGACGCCGATCCATGTAGAGGATTCTATCCATATCTATCAATTACTTGAATTTGATAAATTTCATCTATGCGATAGGGAAAAATAAACGGAGTCGTACGACCCCGTTCATCACGCTGCCACACCTGCATGCGCGAGCGCGTCAGTTCATCGTGGCCGGCATGTCGAGCTTCGCGACCCCCGGCAGCTCGCACGCGGCGATCGCGTCGCTGATCGCGTCGATCGCGGGCATCCGCGTGAAGCTCTTGCGCCACACGAGCACCACGCGGCGGTCGGGCACCGGTTCGTGGAACGGCACGTACGACAGAAGCTCGGCATCGGGGCCGTTCGCGCGCGGGCCGATCTCGGCGACCGACATCCGCGGCAGCACGGTGATGCCGACGCCGCTCGCGACCATGTGGCGAATGGTTTCGAGCGACGAGCCCTCGAAGGTCTTCTGGATGCCGTCGGCCGTCTGCGAGAAACGCATCAGTTCCGGGCACACGCCGAGCACGTGATCGCGGAAGCAGTGGCCGTTGCCGAGCAGCAGCATGGTTTCCTGCTTCAGGTCCTCGGCGTCGATTTCGTCGCGCTTCTCCCACGGATGGCCGGCCGGCAGCGCGACGACGAACGGCTCGTCGTACAGCGGCCGCACCATCAGGCCGGTTTCGGGGAACGGCAGCGCCATGATCGCCGCGTCGATCTCGCCCTGCTTCAGCAGTTCGAGCAGCTTCAGCGTGTAGTTCTCCTGCAGCATCAGCGGCATCTGCGGAACACGCTGGATCATCTGCTTGACGAGCGTCGGCAGCAGGTACGGCCCGATCGTGTAGATCACGCCGAGGCGGAACGGGCCGACGAGCGGGTCCTTGCCCTGCTTCGCGATCTCCTTGATCGCGAACGTCTGCTCGAGCACGCGCTGCGCCTGGGTGACGATCTGGTCGCCGATCGGCGTCACGCTCACTTCGCTCGCGCCGCGCTCGAAAATCTGCACGTTGAGCTCGTCTTCGAGCTTCTTGATCGCCACCGACAGCGTCGGCTGGCTCACGAAGCACGCTTCGGCCGCGCGGCCGAAATGCCGCTCGCGCGCGACCGCGACGATGTACTTCAATTCAGTCAGGGTCATTGTGGGTCAATCAGAAATATACAGGCGATAGGTTTAATTTATACACCCGTTTGCACCGGTTCGCCAAGTTTCTCTGCATCGCGATGCGTCGAGTGGCGGCGTTCGATCCGGCCCCAAAGTCGGTCGGTCAGGCCTTCAGGTACTGTTCGCGCGCGCCGAGCCAGCGCGCGAGATGCTGGGTGACGACCTCCGGATACGCGGCAATCAGCCGCGCCGCGGCCTCGCGGGCCGGATCGATCAGCCAGCCGTCGGTCTCGAGGTTCGCGAAGCGCAGCATCGCCGCGCCCGACTGGCGCGCGCCGAGGAATTCGCCGGGGCCACGGATTTCGAGGTCGCGCCGCGCGATCTCGAAGCCGTCGGTCGTCTCGCGCATCGTCTTCAGCCGTTCGCGACCGGCGATCGACAGCGGCCCGGTGTACAGCAGCACGCACACCGACGCCGCGGTGCCGCGCCCGACGCGGCCGCGCAACTGATGCAACTGCGCGAGGCCGAAACGCTCCGCGTGCTCGATCACCATCAGCGATGCGTTCGGCACGTCGACGCCGACCTCGATCACGGTCGTCGCGACCAGCAGCTGCACTTCGTTGCGCGTGAACGCATCCATCACGGCGGCCTTGTCGGCCGGCGACAGCCGGCCGTGCACGAGGCCGACCTTCAACTCGGGGAGCGCCGCGGCCAGCGTCTCGTAGGTTTCGACGGCCGTCTGCAGCTGCAGCGTCTCGCTCTCCTCGATCAGCGGGCACACCCAGTACACCTGGCGCCCGGTCAGCGCGGCCTCGCGCACGCGGGCGATCACCTCGTCGCGCCGCGCGTCGCCGACGAGGCGCGTCAGCACCGGCGTGCGACCGGGCGGCAGCTCGTCGATCGTCGACACCTCGAGATCCGCGTAATACGTCATCGCGAGCGTGCGCGGAATCGGCGTGGCCGACATCATCAGCTGGTGCGGCTGGAAGTCGCGCGCGCCGTTGGCCGCATTCGCGGCCTTCGCGCGCAGCGCGAGACGCTGCTCGACGCCGAAGCGGTGCTGTTCGTCGACGATCACGAGGCCGAGCCGCGCGAATTCGACCGTGTCCTGGATGATCGCGTGCGTGCCGATCACGAGCTGCGCGGTGCCGAGCGCGGCCGCCTCGATCGCCGCGCGTTTCTCCTTCGCCTTCAGGCTGCCCGCGAGCCACGCGACCGTGACGCCGAGCGGCTCGAGCCACGCGCGCAGCTTGCGCGCGTGCTGCTCCGCGAGGATTTCGGTCGGGGCCATCAGCGCGGCCTGGTAGCCGGCATCGATCGCCTGCGTGGCGGCCAGCGCCGCGACGACCGTCTTGCCGCTGCCGACGTCGCCCTGCAGCAGCCGCTGCATCGGGTGCGCGAGCGTGAGGTCGTGCGCGATCTCGTCGACGACGCGCGCCTGCGCGCCCGTCAGCGTGAACGGCAGCGCCGCGTAAAAGCGCGTGGTCAGCGCGTCGGCATCGGTCGCGGTGCGGCGCGGCATCGCGGGCGCGGCGCGCGTGCGGCGCTCCTCGTGCGCCCGCTTGAGCGACAGCTGTTGCGCGAGCAGTTCCTCGAACTTGATGCGCGTCCACGCGGGATGCGAGCCGTCCATCAGCGCCGCTTCGTCGGAATCGACGCCCGGGTGGTGCAGGATGCGCACGGCCTGCGCGAGGGTCGGCACGCCGAGCGGCTTCAGGTAATCGCGCTCGATCTCGGGCGGCAGCAGCTCGGGCAGCGGCGTGCGCTCGACCGCGTTCTCGATCGCCTTGCGCAGATACGCCTGCGACACGCCGGCCGTGCTCGGATAGACGGGCGTGAGCACCTGCGGCAGCGGCGCGTCGGCTTCGACGACGCGCACCGCCGGATGGACCATCTCCATCCCGAAGAAGCCGCCGCGCACGTCGCCGCGCACGCGCAGCCGCTGGCCGACGGCCATCTGCTTGACCTGCGACCCGTAGAAATTCAGGAAGCGCAGCACGAGCTGCTCGCCGTCGTCGTCCTGGATCTTCACGACGAGCTGGCGGCGCGGCCGGTACGCGACTTCGTTGTCGAACACGACGCCTTCGGTCTGCGCGATGCCGCCCGGCAGCAGCTCGCCGATCGGCGTGAGCGTGGTCTCGTCCTCGTAGCGCATCGGCAGATGCAGCACGAGATCGATCGAGCGCGTGAGGCCGAGCTTCGCGAGCTTGTCGGCGGTTTTCACAGGTTTCTCGGCGGCCGGCTTCTTCTTGCGCTTCGTGCCGGATGCGCCGGGCGCGCCAGCTTCGTCGCCGCCCGCGCCCGGTTCGACGTCGGGCGCGGCGGCCGCGGGCTGCGCGAGCCGGCCGTCAGCGCCACGCTTCGGCCCGGCGCGGCGCGCACCGGCGCCCGGTGCGGGAGGCGCGGGCGTGGCGGCATCGTCCGCGTCGAACGGATCGGCGGAATCGGCGACGGCAGCGGGGGAACGGCGTGGTGACACAGGCATCGGATCGTCTGGGTGCTTCGCAAGGCAAGTACAATAGCGGCTTTCACGTCGTCCGAACCAACGACGCCGGCCAGGCCGCGCATCCCGTCATCATAGCGGCTCGCGCGCCCCATTTACGCGTTTCCGCCCCGCCGGCGACGCCCGCCGGCCGCTTCGAACCAGCCCGCATGTTCACGCTTTCCGATTTCGATTTCAATCTGCCACCCGAGCTGATTGCACAAACCGCGCTGCCCGATCGCACCGCGAGCCGCCTGCTCGAGGTCGACGGCACCGTCGAACCCGCACGCCTCGTCGACCGCTGTTTCGCCGAATTGCCGTCGTGCATCGCGCCCGGCGACCTGCTCGTGTTCAACGATACCAAGGTGCTGAAGGCGCGCTTCTTCGGCCAGAAGGCCAGCGGCGGCAAGATCGAGGTGCTGATCGAGCGCGTGACCGGCACGCACACGGCGCTCGCGCAGATCCGCGCGAGCAAGTCGCCGGGCGCCGGCACGACGCTGCGTCTGGCCGACGCGTTCGACGTGACGGTCGGCGAGCGCGTCGAGCCGTTCTTCACGCTGCACTTCCCCGCGCCGTGCCTCGAGCTGATCGAGCAGCACGGCCGCCTGCCGCTGCCGCCGTATATCGAGCACGATCCCGACGCGACCGACGAAACGCGCTACCAGACCGTCTACGCGAGCAATCCGGGCGCGGTCGCCGCGCCGACGGCCGGGCTGCACTTCGACGAGCCGCTGCTGGAGAAGCTCGACGCGATGGGCGTCGAGCGCGCGACGCTCACGCTGCACGTCGGCGCCGGCACGTTCCAGCCGGTGCGCGTCGAGAACATCGCCGAGCACAAGATGCACAGCGAGTGGTACGACCTGCCGCAGTCGCTCGTCGACAGGATCGCCGCGACCCGCGCACGCGGCGGCAACGTGATCGCGGTCGGCACGACGTCGATGCGCGCGCTCGAAGCCGCCGCGCGCGCGGCCGACGAAGCGGGCCGCCCGCTCGCGGCCACGCAGGCCGAGACCGACATCTTCATCACGCCCGGCTACCGTTTCCGCGTGGTCGACCGGCTCGTCACGAATTTCCACTTGCCGAAATCGACGCTGCTGATGCTGGTGTCCGCGTTCGCGGGCGTCGAGACGATCCGCGCCGCGTACCGGCACGCGATCGAAGAACGCTATCGCTTCTTCAGCTACGGCGACGCGATGCTGCTCACGCGGCGCGACACGCCGGAGGCGCCGGGCGCGTAAGCGCGGCGGGCGCGATCACGCACCGGCCTGCGATTGCGCAGCAGCCGTTGCGCGCCGCGCGGTCGCGCCCAGCGCTGTCGCCCCGTTTTCCCGCCGTACGCGCTACGATGCGCGCACCCGCTTTTCCCCGCCGCCGGTTGCCCAGCGGCGTTTCCAACATGCGCCGAACTGTTCTTCGGTGGCAAGGAGAATGACACGATGACCGAAGGTTCATCCCACGATACGCACGCTCCCGTGCAGGACCGCCCGGCCAACGGGCTCGAATTCGAACTGCTGACGACCGACGGCCACGCGCGCCGCGGCCGCGTGAAGCTCAACCACGGCACGGTCGAGACGCCGATCTTCATGCCGGTCGGCACGTACGGCACCGTGAAGGCGATCCAGCCGCGCGAGCTGCACGAGATCAACGCCCAGATCATCCTCGGCAACACGTTTCACCTGTGGCTGCGCCCGGGCCTCGACACGATCGACGCGCACGGCGGCCTGCACGGCTTCATGGGCTGGAACAAGCCGATCCTGACCGACTCGGGCGGCTTCCAGGTGTTCTCGCTCGGCGATCTGCGCAAGATCACCGAGGACGGCGTCACGTTCGCGTCGCCGATCAACGGCGACAAGCTGTTCCTGTCGCCGGAAGTGTCGATGCAGATCCAGAAGGTGCTGAACTCCGACATCGTGATGCAGTTCGACGAATGCACGCCGTACGCGACCAACGGCGTGCCGACCACGCACAAGGAAGCGGCCGACTCGATGCGCATGTCGCTGCGCTGGGCGAAGCGCTCGCTCGACGAATTCGACCGGCTCGGCAACCCGAATGCGCTGTTCGGGATCGTCCAGGGCGGGATGTTCGAGGACCTGCGCGACGAATCGCTCGCGGGCCTTGCCGAACTGGGTTTCCACGGCCTCGCGATCGGCGGGCTGTCGGTCGGCGAGCCGAAGGAAGACATGATGCGCGTGCTGCGGCACGTCGGCCCGAAGCTGCCGGCCAACAAGCCGCACTACCTGATGGGCGTCGGCACGCCGGAGGACCTGGTCGAGGGCGTCGCGAACGGCATCGACATGTTCGACTGCGTGATGCCGACCCGCAACGCGCGCAACGGCTGGCTCTTCACGCGCTTCGGCGACGTGAAGATCCGCAACGCGACGCACAAGAACTCGCTGAAGCCGCTCGATGCGACCTGCACGTGCTACACGTGCCAGAACTTCTCGCGCGGCTACCTGCATCACCTGCACCGGGTCGGCGAGATCCTGGGCGCGCAGCTCAACACGATCCACAACCTGCACTACTACCTGCAGTTGATGAGCGAGATCCGCGACGCGATCGAAACGCATACGTTCGACGCATTCCGGCAGCGCTTCGCGGAGGATCGGGCCAGCGGGGTCGACTGACGGGCCGGTGGCCCGCCCGCTGTCCGCCACATAGGACGAGTACTAAATTGAGCCGCCCCGATACCGGTCGCGACCGCCAAACATTACAATTGCCTTTCCAAACAAGCCGCGACGGTATCGGATCCTGCTTTAACAGCTTGATCCGAAAGCGCATTTGCCGCGCCGTTTGCGCATGGGGCCGGTGGTAGAATAACCGGCTTATTTTTCGATCTTCCCCTACGGAGAGACCAACGTGCCGTTCATTTCCAATGCCTTCGCGCAAGGTGCCGGTGGCGCCGAATCGAGCCTGATGAGCTTCCTGCCGCTCATCCTGATGTTCGCGGTGCTGTACTTCATCATGATCCGTCCGCAGATGAAGCGCCAGAAGGAACACCGCAACATGCTCGCGGCCATGGCGAAGGGCGACGAAGTCGTCACGAGCGGCGGCCTCGTCGGCAAGGTGACGAAGGTCACCGAAGGCTACATCGGCGTCGAAATCGCCGAAGGCACCGAAATCACCGTGCAGAAGGCTGCCGTCACGACCATTCTGCCGAAGGGCACGATCAAGTCGCTGTAAGGCTTAACACCGAGCGTCCGGCTCCCCGCGCCGTGCCCGCCTGAGAGAGCGGGCCGCCGCGGCGCCGGACGCGACGCTTTCACGCCAACCACCCGTTCGGCCCCCTCATGAATCGTTACCCACTCTGGAAATATGTCGTGATGGTCGTGGCGCTCGCCATCGGCCTTCTGTACACATTGCCCAACTTCTTCGGCGAAGCGCCGGCGGTGCAGGTGTCGAGCGGCAAGGCCACGGTCAAGCTCGACTCGACCACGCTGACCCAGGTCGAATCGGCGCTCGCGTCCGCGCAGATCAAGCCGGACGACATCACCTTCGAGAACACGGCGACCGGCGCGAACATCCGCGTGCGCCTGAAGGACACCGATACGCAGCTGCGCGTCAAGGACCTGCTGCAGAAGTCGCTGAACACCGACCCGAACGATCCGCAGTACGTCGTCGCACTGAACCTGCAGAGCGCGTCGCCGCGCTGGCTGACCGCGCTGCACGCGCTGCCGATGTATCTCGGCCTCGACCTGCGCGGCGGTGTGCACTTCCTGCTCCAGGTCGACATGACGGGCGCGCTCACGAAGAAGCTCGACTCCGACGCGTCCGACGCGCGCACGCTGCTGCGCGACAAGAACATCCGCGACGGCGGCGTGAGCCGCGTCGAGCAGTCCGTGGTCGTCAACTTCAGCGATGCGCAGACGGCGGAAGACGCCCGCAAGGTGCTCGCCGCGTCGATCACCGAGCTGCAATGGGCGACCCAGCCCGGCGGCGGCGGCACGCAAGTCGTCGGCACCTTCACGCCGGCCGTGCAGAAGGCCGTCGAGGACGCCGCGCTCAAGCAGAACCTGACGACGCTCCACAACCGCGTGAACGAGCT
This sequence comes from Burkholderia sp. AU17457, assembly GCF_002223255.1. Lineage (NCBI taxonomy): Bacteria > Pseudomonadati > Pseudomonadota > Betaproteobacteria > Burkholderiales > Burkholderiaceae > Burkholderia > Burkholderia sp. AU17457. Next base: position 184,670 of record NZ_NKFB01000003.1, on the reverse strand, counting down.
CGGCGTGTCCGAGCCGATCCTGCAGCAGCAAGGCAGCGACCGCATCGTCGTCGAACTGCCGGGCGTGCAGGACACCGCGAAGGCGAAGGACATCATCGGCCGCACCGCAACGCTCGAGGCACGCCTCGCCGACCCGATCAACACGCACCCGAACCCGAACGACCCGGTGCCGCCGGGCGAGGAGCTGTTCACGCAAGGCAACCAGGCGCCCGTGCTGCTGAAGAAGGACGTGATCTTCACCGGCGACCGCATCATCGACGCATCGGCCGGCTTCGACGAACATCAGCGTCCGTCGGTCAACATCCGCCTCGATTCGGCGGGCGGCCGCGCGGTGCGCACGGTGTCGCGCGAGAACATCGGCAAGCCGATGGCGATGGTGCTGTTCGAGAAGGGCAAGGGCGAAGTGCTGACGGTCGCGACGATCCAGTCCGAACTCGGCGACCGCTTCCAGATCACGGGCCAGCCGACGCCGCAGGCCGCGGCCGATCTCGCGCTGCTGCTGCGCGCCGGGTCGCTCGCCGCGCCGATGGACATCATCGAGGAACGCACGATCGGCCCGAGCCTCGGCGCCGACAACATCAAGATGGGCATCCACTCGGTGATCTGGGGCTTCTGCGCGATCGCCGTGTTCATGATCGCGTACTACATGCTGTTCGGCGTGGTGTCGGTGATCGGCCTGTCGGTGAACCTGCTGCTGCTCGTCGCCGTGCTGTCGCTGATGCAGGCGACGCTGACGCTGCCCGGTATCGCGGCGATCGCGCTCGCGCTCGGCATGGCGATCGACTCGAACGTGCTGATCAACGAGCGCGTGCGTGAAGAACTGCGCGCCGGCCAGCCGCCGCAACTCGCGATCCAGGCCGGCTACGCGCATGCATGGGCGACGATTCTCGACTCGAACGTCACGACGCTGATCGCCGGCCTCGCGCTGCTCGCGTTCGGCTCGGGCCCGGTTCGCGCGTTCGCGATCGTGCACTGCCTCGGCATCCTGACGTCGATGTTCTCCGCGGTGTTCTTCTCGCGCGGGATCGTCAACCTCTGGTACGGCGGCCGCAAGAAACTGAAGTCGCTCGCGATCGGCCAGGTGTGGAAGCCGGAAGGCGCCGCCGCCGCGTCGTTCACCGACGCGGACGAATCGACCGACACCGCGCGCGCCGCGAAGCTCGCCGCCCCGGCGAAGGGCAACGCGCCGCGCGCCGGCAAGCCGCAGCTGCGCAACCGCGCGCAGCAACGCGTGTCGCCGAAGAAACCGGGCTCGACCCAATAAGGCCCCGGAGACGAAGCCATGGAATTTTTCCGCATCCGTAAAGACATTCCGTTCATGCGGCACGCGCTGGTGTTCAACGTGATCTCGCTGGTCACGTTCCTCGCCGCCGTGTTCTTCCTGTTCCACCGCGGGCTGCACCTGTCCGTCGAATTCACCGGCGGGACGGTGATCGAGGTGCAGTACCAGCAGGCCGCGGAGCTCGAGCCCGTGCGCGCGACGCTCGGCAAGCTCGGCTATGCCGACGCGCAGGTGCAGAACTTCGGCACGTCGCGCAACGTGCTGATCCGCCTGCAGCTGAAGGAAGGCCTCACGTCCGCGCAGCAGAGCGACCAGGTGATGGGCGCGCTCAAGGCGCAGAGCCCCGACGTCACGCTGCAGCGCGTCGAGTTCGTCGGCCCGCAGGTCGGCCGCGAGCTGGCGACCGACGGTCTGCTCGCGCTCGCGTGCGTCGTGATCGGCATCGTGATCTACCTGTCGTTCCGCTTCGAATGGAAGTACGCGGTGGCGGGCATCATCGCCAACCTGCACGACGTCGTGATCATTCTCGGCTTCTTCGCGTTCTTCCAGTGGGAGTTCTCGCTGGCGGTGCTCGCGGCGATCCTCGCGGTGCTCGGCTACTCGGTCAACGAGTCGGTCGTCATCTTCGACCGGATCCGCGAGACGTTCCGTCGCGAACGCAAGATGAGCGTGCAGGAAGTGATCAACCACGCGATCACGACCACGATGTCGCGCACGATCATCACGCACACGTCGACGGAAATGATGGTTCTGTCGATGTTCTTCTTCGGCGGCCCGACGCTGCACTACTTCGCGCTCGCGCTGACGGTCGGCATCATGTTCGGCATCTACTCGTCGGTGTTCGTCGCGGGCTCGCTCGCGATGTGGCTCGGCATCAAGCGCGAAGACCTGATCAAGGACAAGAAGACCGCGCACGATCCGGACGATCCGAACGCGGGCGCGCAGGTTTAAGCGCCGCGCCGTTTCGGCATCGCAGCAAAGCCGGCCCGTCTGGGCCGGCTTTTTTTATGTGCGGGCCGCCGCGGTACGGCACGCGGAAGACCCGGCCGAGCCGCCGCGGGGGCTACAATCGTCACCGCCCTGCCCCGTCGCATGCCGGCCGCGCGCCGGCCGGGCAACCCCCCACCATCCGTCCGAGCGTGCGGTCCCGATGATGCTTCCCATGCGTGTCGTTCGTCGCCTCGCCGCCTGTGCTGCCGCCGCAGCCGCATTCCCGTGTGCGTCGCCGGTCGGTGCGCAACCGGCATCCGCGCCGCCCGCCGCTTCGCTGCCTGCCGCTTCACCCGCCGCCCAACCGCCGTCGCCCTGCCCGCCCGACTGGGAGCGGCAACTCTGCGAACTGAAGGCGGCCGTCGAAGTGCTGAAGCGGCAACACCTGACCGACGTCGACATCGGCGCGCTGCTCGACGCCGCGACCCACGAAGGCATCAAGACGCTGCCGTACGCGCGCTTCTTCAACGAGAAGGAGGAGCACGAGCGGCGCGACGACGAGCGGCGCGCGCGTGACGGCACGCCGGGCATCGGCATCGTGTTCGAGACGCGGCCCGACGGGCTGCACATCATCGACGTGATGCCCGATGCGCCGGCCGAAAAGGCCGGTGTGCGGCCCGACGATCTCGTCGTCGCGATGAACGACAGGAGCGTCATCGGCCTCGACGGCGGCGAGCTGACGAAGCTCGCGAAGGGCGACGCGGGCGTGCCGCTGAAGCTCACGGTGCAGCGCGGCCCAACGCATGCGGTGCTGAGCTTCGCGCCCGTGCGCGCGATCGTCAAACCGCATCCGGCGACCGCGAAGCGGCTCGATGACGACGTCCTGTACACGCGGCTGTCGAGCTTTCCGGAGCCGGCGGTCGGCGACTATATCGACGCGGTACAGGCCGCGCGCCGCGCGGGGCCGCCGGTGAAGCAGATGATCCTCGACCTGCGCATCAACGGCGGCGGCGCGCTCAATGCGGCGATCGGCATCACCGCGCTGTTCGCGGGCCGCAACCGCACCGCGATGGTGACGGTCGAGCGCGACGGCACGCACCGCCGCCGCTACACGACCAACTGGCCCGACTACGAGCTGCCCGTCATGCACGGACAGGATCCGCTCGCGCCGCTGCAGACCGACGACTGGTGGCGCACCGTGCCGCTCGTCGTGCTCGTCGACGGACAAAGCGCGTCGGCCGCCGAAGCGACCGCGGCGGCGCTGAAGGATCTCGGCCGCGCGACGCTGCTCGGCATGCCGACCTACGGGAAAGGGCTCGCGCAGACGGGCGTCGACCTGATCGACGGCACGCGCCTGAATTTCACGTTCGCGCGCAACCTGCGGCCGAACGGCTGCCCGATGGACGGCTACGGCGTCGTGCCGGACTGGCTCGTGCCGCCGCGCCAAGATGCGGACGTCGACGGCGTGTTGCTGTGGTATCGCGAAGTCGATCTCGCCCGCGCGCCGTATGCGGACCGGCAAGCGCCCGATCCGTTCGCGCAGGTGCGCAAGGCGCGGCAGAAGCTGCGCGACGAGCGCATGCGCGCGAAGGTCGATACGGCAAGGAGCGCGGCGCTGCCGCAGCGCGCATTCGGCACAGCCGCCGACTGGCAGCTCCGGCAGGCGCTCAATGCGCTCGCTGGGCGCCCGGTGCAGACCATCGCCGCGGCGGCGCAATTGATGCCCGCGCAGCCGGTGTGCGAGCGCGGCGGCAACTGACGCGCCGCCCGCCCCTTTTCACCGAAACCCGAACCGCCGCCGCAGCACGACCAGCGCCGCGAGGCTCAGCACGGCCGCGAACATCAGGTAAAAGCTCGGCGCGGTCTTCATCCCCGTCTCGCGGATCAGCCACGCGATGATGAACGGCCCGAAGCCGCCGAAGATCGTCACCGCGACGTTATACGCGAGCGACATCCCGGTCGTGCGCGTCTGCACCGGAAACACTTCGGACAGGAGCCCCGGCAGCGCCGCGAAGTAGCCGGTCATCAGGAACGCGAGCAGCACCTGCAGCGCGATCAGCGTGCCGAAGCCCGGATGCGCGACGAGATACGCGAACGCCGGATAGATCAGCACGAGAATGCCGATGGCCGGCGCGATCATCACGCGCACGCGGCCGTAGCGATCCGACCAGTGGCCGACGAGAGGCGCAAACGCCATCTGGATCACGCCGACGACGAGAATCGCCGCAAAGGCGGCGGACGGCGCGAGGCCGAGCTGCTTCACGCCGTAGGTCGGCATGAACAGCACGAGATAGGTCGCGACGGTGCCGAGCACGACCACGCCCATCGCCGCGACGAGACGCGCCTTGTGCGACGCGAACGCATCGCGCAGCGGGTTCGCGGTGCCTTCGGCCGCGAGGAATTCGGGCGTCTCGTCGACCTTGGTGCGGATGTAGTACGCGACCGGCCCGAGCAGCAGCCCGAAGAAGAACGGCACGCGCCAGCCCCACGACGCCATCTGGTCGGCCGTGAGTTGCGCGTTCAGCACGGTGCCGAAGCCCGCGGCGAGCAGCGTCGTGAGCCCCTGGCTCGCGACCTGCCAGCTCGCGAAGAAGCCGCGCCGCCCCGGCACGTGCTCGGCGAGGAACGCGGTCGCGCTGCCGAACTCGCCGCCGGCCGAGAAGCCCTGCATCAGCCGCGCGGCGACGAGGATCACCGGCGCGGCGACGCCGATCGTCCCGTAGGTCGGCAGCACCGCGATGATCAGCGTGCCGGCCATCATCAGCAGGATCGACAGCGTGAGCGCGGCCTTGCGGCCCGCGCGGTCGGCATACGCGCCGAGCACGATCGCGCCGAGCGGCCGCATGAAGAACGACACGCCGAACGTGCCGAGCGTGAGCAGCAGCGACACAGTGTCGTTGCCGGCCGGGAAGAACAGCTTCGAGATCGTCACCGCGAAAAAGCCGTAGACGACGAGATCGAACCATTCGAGCGCGTTGCCGATCGACGCGGCGACCACCGCGCGCCACACGCGCGGCGACGAGGCAATGGAGCTGGACTGCGTGACGGCATGCATCGGCGATCTCCTTGTCGTTGTACGTTCTGTTCGGGGCGGCCACCGTCGCGCCGTCGGCCTGCCCGGCGCCGCAGGATTCGCATGGCCACATGCGGCGCTCGGGCGATTATAGGCGCGCAAAAAAAACCGCCGCGCCCCGGTAACGGGAGCGCGGCGGTTAGTCCGCGGCGGCCGGCGCAATGGCCGGCCCCGCCAGCGAGTCTTACTGCTGCTTGACCGCTTCGGCCGTGATCAGCAGCTTCGTCTTCATCTTGAAGCCGTACTGCTTGCCGTAGTCGAGGCCGAAATCGTCGCGGCTGAATTCGCCGACCGCATCGACGCCGCACACTTCACGCTTGAGCATCGGGTGCGGCATGCACTTGAACGAATCGATCTTCAGCGTCAGCGGCTTCGTGACGCCATGCAGCGTCAGGTTGCCGACCACCGACACCGGCTTGTCGCCGTCGAACTTGATCGTGCCCTTGTAGTTCGCCTGCGGGAACTTCGCCGCATCGAAGAATTCGGCCGTCTGCAGGTGCTCGTCGAGCTTCGCGCTGCCCGTGTGGATCGACGCGATATCGGTCGTCACGTCGACCGTACCGGTCTTCGCCGCGCGATCGAGCGTCACGGTGCCGCTCGACTTGTCGAACTTGCCACGCCAGACCGACAGGCCGCCGAAGTGGTCGGCTTCGAAGCTCGGGTACGTGTGGCTCGGGTCGAACTGGTAGGTCGCGCTTTCGGCGAAGGCCGAGAACGACAGCGAGGCGGCCAGCGCGCCGGCGGCGATGATCAGATGCTTTTTCAAACTTTTTCTCCTAGGAACGGCGCCGCGCCCTCGCGCGGCATTCAGTTGACGCGGCAACCAGCCGCTTACTTCGTGGCGACGAGATGGAACTTGATCTGCACTTCGTCCGCGACGATCGACGTGTCCTTCCACTCGCCGGTGCCGACGTTGAAGGCCGAACGCTTGATCGGCAGCACGCCGTCGAAGGTCTGTGTCGCGCCGTTTTGCGCGACCGTGACGGGCACCGTGACGGTCTCGGCCTTGCCCTTGATCGTCAGCTTGCCGGTCACGTTGTACTTGTTGCCGCCGGCCGGCGCGATCGCCGACGACACGAAGGTCGCCTGCGGATAGGTCTTCGCGTCGAACCAGTCCTTGCCGGCGACTTGGTCGTTGTACATCTTGTCGCCGAGGTCGAAGCTCGCGACGTCGATCGTCATTTGCGCGCTGCCCTGCGCGGCTTTCGCCGGGTCGAACTTCACCTGCGCGGAAAACTTCTTGAACGCGCCTTCGGTCGGCACGTTCATCTGCTTCGACACGGCGGACACCTTGCTCTTCGCGAGATCGACGTCGGCATGCGCCGCGCCCGACGCGACAAGCGCCGCCGCGGCGAGCGCGGTCAGCATGGAGCGGGAGAAAGACACTTTCATGGGATCCTTCATTTGGCAAAGGGAAGCATGCGCGACAACAGGCCGTCGCGGTCCAACAACTGGTGCTTGAGCGCCGCGAGCACGTGCATCGCGACGAGCGCAAGCAGAATGTAATTCAAAGAGACGTGCAGCGTCTTGAAGGTTTCCTTGAGCGCCGGATCGGGGTCGATCAGACGCGGCAGCGGCACGACGCCGAGATAGACGACCGGGATGTTCGACGCCGAGCTATACAGGTAGCCCGTCACCGGAATCACGATCATCAGCACGTACAGCAGCATGTGCACGCCGTGCGACGCCGCGCGCTGCCACGCCGGCGTGCCGCCCGGCAGCGGCGGCGGCACGTGGGTCGCACGCCACAGCACGCGCACGACGGCCAGCGCGAACACCGTCACGCCGATCCACTTGTGCCACGAGAAGTACTTCAGCTTGGTCGGCGTGAAGCCGGGGATGTCCGTCATCACCCAGCCGAGCGCGAAGCCGCAGACGATCAGCAGCGCGATCAGCCAGTGCAGTGCGATCGCGGGGTGCGCATAGCGTGCCGGCACGGCCGGCGGCGATTTCGATGCCATCTTGGGTTCCTCAGTTCAGCGAACGGCTGCGCCGGTAAATTCGTCCGACGCATGTCAAGGGCGCCATGCTACCGCAACCTTTTGACGCGCGCGGACTCTGAGGACAGGCGCGCCAGCCGGCTGACGGCTTCCCGTCATGTTACCGACCGGTCACGCAATTCATGATCCTTGACCCATCGAAAAAGCCCTTTTGGTAAGATTGGCGCGGGTTCCGGCCCCGTCGACGCGTTTCCCCAGCCGTCGCGACACCGCCTTTTCCATGCAACGATACGACCTGATTGCCTGCCACGAATGCGACGCACTGTTGCATAAACCGCGCCTCGCCGGCCGCGAGATCGCGCGCTGTCCGCGCTGCGACGCGCTGCTGTATCGCAACAGCACCACGCAGATCGAGCGCATCACCGCGCTCGCGGTCGCGGCGCTCGTCACGTTCATCATCGCGCAGACGTTCCCGATCCTCGAAATGGACCTGAACGGCACGCGCGTGCAGACGACGCTGATCGGCGCGATCGACGCGCTGTGGCATCAGGACATGGCGATCGTCGGCGTGATGGTGTTCTGCTCGACCGTGCTGTTTCCGCTCGTCGAGATGGCCGCGCTGCTTTACGTCCTGCTGCCGATCCGCCGCGGCGTCGTGCCGCCCGGCCTCAACGTCGTGCTGCGCACGATCCAGCTCGTGCGGCCGTGGGGGATGATCGAGGTGTTCATGCTCGGCATCGTGGTCACGATCGTGAAGATGGTGAGCCTCGCGCGCGTCGTGCCCGACGCGGCGCTGTTCGCGTTCGGCGCGCTCACGCTGATGACCGCCGTCGTGCTGATGTTCGACCCGCGCACGGTGTGGGACATCGCCGACGACCTGCGCGCCGGCCGCGCGCCCGGGCAGCCCGACCCCGCCGCGCCGCTGCCGGACGCGCCCCGCCGATGACGCGCCCCACGCCGACCGCCGCCCGCGAGGGCTACGCCAGCTGCCACGCGTGCGGGCTCGTGCAGACGATCGACCACCCGCACGCGCATTGCGCGCGCTGCGGCAGCGCGCTGCACGTGCGCACGCCGAACAGCATCATGCGCACGTGGGCGCTGCTGCTCGCGGCCGCGATCCTCTACATTCCGGCGAACCTGCTGCCGATCATGCGCACGTCGTCGATCGTCGGGTCGCAGCAGGACACGATCATGAGCGGCGTCATCTATTTCTGGACGTCCGGCGACTGGCCGCTCGCCGTCGTCGTGTTCGTCGCCAGCATTCTCGTGCCGATGCTCAAGCTCGGCGTGCTGACGATCCTCGTCACCAGCGCGCAGCGCCGCGCCGCCTGGCGGCCGCTGCAGCGCACGCGCCTCTACCGGATCGTCGAGCGCATCGGCCGCTGGTCGATGCTCGACATCTTCGTCGTGACGCTGACCGTCGCGCTCGTCCATTTCCGTTCGCTCGCCGTCATCACGGCCGGCCCCGGCGCCCTCGCGTTCGGCTCGGTCGTGATCCTGACGATGCTCGCGTCGATGCAGTTCGATCCCCGCCTGATCTGGGATCCAGTCGAAACCTCAGGGAATCACCATGAATAGTCCACAAGGCCCGCAGCACGACGCGCCCCGGCCGCCCGATCCGACGATCTCGACGAAAAGCGGCTGGCTGCCGTCGCTCGTCTGGCTCGTGCCGTTGATCGCCGCGCTGATCGGCATCGGCCTCGTGATCAAGTCCGTGCGCGAGCGCGGCCCGGAAATCACGATCAGCTTCCACAGCGCCGAAGGGCTCGAGCCGGGCAAGACCCAGGTCAAGTACAAGGACGTCGAGATCGGCACGGTCAAGACGATCAAGCTGTCGAAAGACCTGTCGCGCGTGCTGGTCCAGGTGCAGCTCAAGAAGGAAGCCGAGGATTTCGCGGTCAAGGGCTCGCGCTTCTGGATCGTGCGGCCGCGCGTCGGCGCGACCGGCGTGTCGGGGCTCGGCACGCTGCTGTCCGGCGCGTACATCGGCGTCGACGCCGGTCACGGCCAGGACACGCTGACCGACTTCACCGGCCTGGAGACGCCGCCCGCCGTCACGGGCGACCAGAAAGGCACGCAGTACGTGCTGCGCGGCGATTCGCTCGGCTCGGTCGATATCGGCTCGCCGGTCTACTACCGCCGCGTGCAGGTCGGCCAGGTGGTCGGCTTCTCGCTCGACAAGGACGGCACGGGCGTGACGTTCAACGTGTTCGTCAATGCGCCGTACGACCAGTACGTCGGGATGAACACGCGCTGGTGGCAAGCGAGCGGCGTCGACCTGCGGCTCGATTCGAGCGGCCTGAAGCTGAACACGCAGTCGCTCGCGACCGTGATCCTCGGCGGCATCGCGTTCCAGACGCCGCCGAACCAGGGCACCGGCACGACCGCGCCGAACAACACGACGTTCCGTCTCGGCTCCGACGAGGGCGACGCGATGCGCGACCCGGACGGCCAGCCGCTGCAGGTCGTGATGAACTTCAACCAGTCGCTGCGCGGGCTCGCCGTCGGCGCGCCGGTCGATTTCCGCGGCATCGTGCTCGGCGAAGTGACGAACATCGGCATCGACTTCGATCCGAAGACGAAGAACTTCCTGATGCCGGTGACGATGAACGTGTATCCGGAACGCCTCGGCCGCCGCTTCCGCGAGACGATCGAGAGCAAGGGCGAACCGGCGCGCCGCGAAATCGTCGAGCGGCTCGTCCAGCACGGGCTGCGCGGCCAGCTGCGCACCGGCAACCTGCTGACGAGCCAGCTGTACGTCGCGCTCGACTTCTTCCCGAAGGCGCCGGCCGTGAAGATCGACACGGCCCGCCAGCCGCTCGAGCTGCCGACCGTGCCGAACACGCTCGACGAGCTGCAGCTGCAGGTCGCCGACATCGCGAAGAAGCTCGACAAGGTGCCGTTCGACCAGATCGGCGCGAACCTGAACAGCGCGCTCGCGAATGCCGACAAGCTGTTCAAGCAGCTCGACACGCAGGTCGCGCCGCAAGCGCGCGACACGCTGTCGGCCGCGAAGCAGACCTTCTCGACCGCCGAAGCGACGCTGCAGCAGGATTCGCCGCTGCAGTCCGACGTGCGCGGCGCGCTGAAGGAGCTCACGCGCACGCTGCAATCGCTGAACGCGCTCGCCGACTATCTGGAGCGCCACCCCGAATCGCTGCTCAAGGGCAAGCCAGGAGATAAGCAATGACGACACGCGTGAACGGTTTCGCGAGCGGCGCGGCGGCAGTCTTCGCCGCACTGGCGCTCGCCGCGTGCAGCTCGCCGCCCGCGCGGTTCTACACGCTCAGCCCGGCCGACGCCGCGGCGCCGCTGCGCACCGCGCCGGCCAACCCGGCGTTCCTGATCGAGGTGCCGTCGGTCGGCGTGCCCGAGCAGGTCGCGAAGAACCAGCTGGTCGTGCAGAAGAACGCGGCGCAGGTCGACGTGCTGGAGCAGGAACGCTGGGCGGCGCCGCCCGCCGACGAGATCCGCCGCGCGCTGTCGGACGATCTCGCCGCGCAGCTCGGCACGATCGACGTCGCGAATTCCGCGTATCCGGCCGGCGTGCCCGTGTACCGCATCAGCGTGAACGTGCAGCGCTTCGAGTCGTGGCCGGGCAAGCGCGCGGCGATCGACGCCGTATGGAGCGTGCGCTCGCTCGCCTCGCAGGCCGTGATGACCTGCCGCACGAGCGTCGCGGAACCGGTCGCGGACGGCTACGACGCGCTCGTCGCCGGCCACCGGCGCGCGCTCGACGTGATTGCGACCCAGGCCGCGGCCGGCGTGCGTGCGATGGCCGCCCGCCGCGGCGCGGTGTCCGCGGCCGGCGGCAAGACGGCCGCCGCGCCGGCCGTGCCGTGCCCGGCCAACCCGACGGCCGGCGGCGACGCCGGCGCGACGGGCAAGTCCGGCGCATAAGCGAACGCAGACGGCGCGCGGGCAAACGTTCGACACGGCGTTCGCCTGCGCGGGGTCGAACGGCGCGGCGCGTCCCGTCGCACACGCCGAAAGCCGGACGCCAGCGGCACGCCGCCGCAGCCGGCCTCGCGCGCCGCCATCGGCCGGACGGACATGACATTCTTTGTCAAAAGCCGCCGGAACCCGCGCCATGCAATGCGGTCGGCTTGCGTTTTCCGGCCCGATTGACGATCCTACGCACTTTCAGGCTCGCGCCGTTCGTCGTGCGCGCCAGCCAGCGGCGCCGAGCCGCGTTCGGCCCGACCGCCGTGCCTCCCGGCGCCCGCACGCGAATCGCGTGCACCGCGACGGGGCAGCCGCATCGCGGGTCGCCGCGCATCGTCCGGCCACCGGCCCCGTCTCACCCGTTCTCACCGGCGCCGCGCCGTTTCCCCGGCCGGCATCCCGAACCCGCCCGTCCCGGGCTTTCGCTATTCCGTTTATGTTTCGTTCCCTGACGACCCTGATCAAGAAGTGGCGCGCGTCGCGCAATGCCGGCCACCAGCTCGATGCGCTGCTCGCGCACGCCGACGCCGGCGCGTCGTACGCCGAGCGCAGCGAATGGCTGATCGAGCTCGCGCACTGGCTGCGCCGCAACGGCACGGTGCTGGACGCGCCGGCCGAGCGCGACGCCGACACGCGCGCGTATCCGGCCCATGCGCGGCTGCGCTACCTGTTTCACGTGCTCGATCGCAACCCCGCGTGGAAAGCGCACGCGGCGCGCATCCTGCGCGGCATCCTGCGCGAGTGCGACGGCATCTCGCTGCTGTGCGATGCGGGCATGCCCGTGCATTCGGGCTTCTTCGGCGCGCTGTTCGAGCGGATCGACTCGTCGCTGATCCCGCCCGCGCCGAACCGCCGCGAGCTGTCGGCGCTGTTCACGCTGATGTTCCCGACGCCCGAGGACGCGAAATGGATCGACGCGCTGCCCGACGATCTGCTCGCGCGCGTCGCCGAGCTGATCTCGTTCGACGTCACCGACGAAGAGCGCCACGAGCCCGGCTCGTTCTCGCGCGACCTGCTGGCCGCGCTGCACAACCTGACCTGCCAGATCAGCTCGACCGGCCTGTCGCAGACGGTGCGCAGCCGGCTGTCCGACGACGACGCGCGCAAGCCGCTGGAACGCCAGCCGCTCGAATCGCAGCCGTTCTACCGCCTCACGCGCGCGATGCTCGCGGTCGAAACCGCGCATGCGGCCGTCGAGGACGGCGGCGACCCGAGCAAGCTGCTGCACGAGGTGAACTACCTGCGCGTGCTGCTCGACGAATGCCGGATCGCCGTCGACGAGGTGTTCGCGCACCTGTACCGCAACGGCGTGTCGGTCGACATCGTGTTCCAGGTCGAGCGGATGCGCATGCGCATCCTGCGCGCGGAAATGCTGCTCAACGCGTGGATGGCGCGCGACGACCTGCGCGGCATGGCGCACCTGACGGCCGAACTCGTCGATGCGAACCAGAGCAGCCAGAGCGTCGCGCACCTCGTGCGCAGCAACTTCTCGCTGTTCGCGCGCAAGCTCGTCGAGACCAACGCGGACACCGGCGAGCACTACATCTCGCGCGGCCGCGCCGAGTATCTGAAGATGCTGCGGATGGCCGCGGGCGGCGGCCTCGTCACCGTCGCGACCGTGTGCGTGAAGTTCGCGATCACGGGCGCGCACCTGCAGTCGATGCTCGAAGGGTTGCTCGCAGGCATCAACTACGCGGCCAGCTTCATGCTGATGCACTTCCTGCACTTCACGCTCGCGACCAAGCAGCCGGCGATGACCGCGCCGACGCTCGCGCGCGAGCTCGACGACACGGGCCACGACGAAGGCGTGAAGGCGTTCGTCGGATCGGTGATCGCGCTGATCCGCACGCAGGCGGCCGCGATTTCCGGCAACGTGCTCGTCGTGCTGCCGGTGTGCCTGCTCGTGCAGCTGTTCGCGAGCAACGTGCTGCACGCGAACCTGATCTCGCCGGAGAAGGCGCACGCGACGCTGCACTCTTTCTCGCTGCTGGGCCCGACGCCGTTCTATGCGGCGCTCACGGGCGTGCTGCTGTGGGCGTCGAGCCTGCTCGCGGGCTGGGCCGACAACTGGTTCGTGCTGCACCGGGTGGGCGACGCGCTCACGTACAACCGCCGGCTGCGCCTAACGCTCGGCGCGGCCGGCGCCGCGAAGCTCGCGCACTTCTGCCGGTCGAACGTCGCGGGCGTGGTCGCGAACGTCGGTCTCGGCCTGATGCTCGGCCTCGTCCCGGCGATCGTCACCGTGTTCATGTTCCCGTTCGAAGTGCGGCACGTGACGCTGTCGGCGGGCTCGATCGGGGTCGCGCTCGGCGTACTGGGCAAGGGTGCGCTCGGCACGCCCGAGCTGTGGTGGGCCGGCGCGGGCGTCCTCAGCATGGCGATCCTCAACGTGCTCGTGAGCTTCGCGCTCGCGTTCACGATGGCCGTGCGCTCGCGCAGCCTGCGCCCGACCAAGGTGCGCGCGCTCGTGGCGGCGATCGTCCGCACGGTGCTGTCGAATCCGCTCGCGCTGTTCTGGCCGGCGGCCAACCCCGCCGCGCGCGCCGGCCAGCCGGGCGCGCACTGAGCCGCGGCGGCGCGGCGGCGGCTGCCCGGCCGCCCTTCGCCGCCCGCCCGGCACGCGCGAGCGGCCGTCGCGCCGGCGGCGCCGCGCCGAAACGCCGGCCCCGGTCGCCGCGCCGCGTACAATAGTGGACTTTTGCACGTCCTCACCCGCCTTATGTCCTCGCCCACCCTGTTCGAATTCTTCGCCCCCTGCCCGCGCGGCCTCGAAGCGGCGCTTGCCGCCGAGCTGGCCGAAATCGCCGGCCGCCACCTGAACGGCGCGCCGTTCACCGCGGGCGCGCAGGTGCCGGGCGGCGTCCATTTCAGCGGCGGCTGGGCCGCCGGCATGGCCGCGAACCTCCATTCGCGGATCGCGAGCCGGATCCTGCTGAAGATCGCGCACGGCCCGTACCGCAACGAGCAGGACGTCTACGCGCTCGCGCTCGAGCAGCCGTGGGAACGCTGGTTCGCGTCGACGCAGACGCTGCGCATCGACATCACCGCGATCAAGTCGCCGCTGAAAAGCCTCGAATTCACGACGCTGCGCGTGAAGGATGCGATCTGCGACCGGATGCGCGAGAAAACCGGCTCGCGCCCGAGCATCGACACCGGTGCGCCGGACGTGCGCGTGTTCGCGTTCCTGACCGTCAACGCGTGCACGCTGTACCTCGACACGTCGGGCGAGCCGCTGTTCAAGCGCGGCTGGCGTCTCGACAAGGGTGCGGCGCCGCTGCGCGAGAACCTCGCGGCCGGCATCCTGCGCCTGACGGGCTGGACGCCCGGCACCGCGCTGTACGACCCGATGTGCGGCAGCGGCACGTTCCTCGCGGAAGCCGCGCAGATCGCGCTCGGCGTGGCGCCCGGCGTCGAACGCCGGTTCGGCTTCGAAAAGCTCAAGCAGTACGACATCACCGCGTGGCAGGGGCTGAAGGTCCCGGCGCTGGACGCGAAGCGCGCGGCGCGGACCAAGCGCGGCGAAGCGCTCGGCGTGTACGGCAGCGACATTTCCGGCGACATGCTCGAGAAGGCGCGCGCGAACCTCGAGCGCGCCGGCGTGCCGTCGGTGTGGCTCAAGCAGGTCGACGCGCGCGGGATGACGCCGCCGTGCGACGGGCCGGGCATCCTCCTCGCGAACCCGCCGTACGGCGAGCGGATCGAAGTGCGCGGGCGCAGCGCGCGCGGCGAGGTGCGCGAAACCGGCCGCAACCGCGGCAACGACGACGCATTCCGCCGCACGCACACCGACGCGCCGGACAGCGAGTTCTTCAATGCGCTCGGCGATGCGCTGAAGCAGCGCTTCACGGGCTGGCAGGCGTTCCTGCTGACGTCCGATCGTTCGCTGCCGGGCCAGTTGCGGCTGCGCGAATCGGCCAAGACGCCGCTGTTCAACGGCGCGCTCGAATGCCGGCTGTTCCGCTTCGACCTGATCGCAGGCAGCGTGAAGGCACGCCCGGCCGCGCCGGAAGGCGACGCCTGACACGCGAACCGGCCGCTGCGGCCGCCTGCTGACACCCAGACGACGCCCGGCACCCGCCGGGCGTTTTTCTTTACGCCGCCGTCCTGCACGCCCCCTCGCCTCGCATCCGCGCGGCGCGGTCCCGCACGACCGGACGCCACCGCAGCCGCCTTTTGTCAGCGCCGCCATGACTACTGACAGCACGCTGTCAGCAGCCCCCCGCCACACTGCAATCCCGGCGCAATGCAAGGCTGGTTTCCATCAAGAACCGAACAACAAGGAGCTCGTCATGACGTCAGCAACCGCCACTGCCACCCCGGAGCGCGCGATCGCGTGGTTCGACATTCCGTCCCTCGATTTCGACCGCGCGATCCGCTTCTACGAAACCGTGCTGCAAACCACGTTGCAGCGCGCGGTCATCGGCGGCGTACCGATGGCGACGTTCGACCGCGACGCGTCGAGCACGGGCGGCAGCATCGTATTCGATCCGCAGCAGATCAAGCCGAGCGCGAACGGCGTGCTCGTCTACCTGAACGCCGGCGAATCGGTCGTCGCGGCGCTCGAACGCGCGAAGCGCGCGGGCGGCGTCGTGCAGGGCTCGGTCGTCGAGCTGCCGAACAACTACGGCTACGTCGGCTATCTGATCGACACGGAAGGCAACCGCGTCGGCCTGCACGCGCCGAAATGCCACTGAGCGCAGCGGTCAGCGGGCCGGCGCGGCGCTATCATCGCGAAGTCCCCGTCGCCAGAGGAATCGAGGTGCTGTCATGACCCGCCGTGCCGACCGCCTGTTCCAGATCGCCGAGCTGCTGCGCGGGCGTCGGCTCACGACCGCGCAGCAGCTGGCCGACTGGCTGTCGGTGTCGCCGCGCACGGTCTATCGCGACGTGCGCGACCTGCAACTGTCCGGGGTGCCGATCGAAGGCGAAGCCGGCATCGGCTACCGGCTGAACCGCAACGCGAGCCTGCCGCCGCTCACGTTCACGGCCGAGGAGCTGTCGGCGCTCGCCACCGGCGCGCGCATGCTCGAGACCTGGGGCGGTGCGCGCTTCGCGAGCGGCGCGCGCTCGGCGCTCGCGAAGATCGCGTCGGCGATGCCGGCCGACAAGCGCACGGCGCTCGACCGCCTGCCCGTGTTCGCGCCGTCGTTCCACATCGACGAGACGTTTTGCGCGAAGGTCGACGCGATCCACCAGGCGATCGACACGCGCCACATCGTCAGCTTCGACTATCGCGACCGGCTCGGCGCGCATTCGCAGCGCCGCGTATGGCCGCTCGGGCTCGTCTACTGGGGCGGGCGCTGGACGATCGGCGCGTGGTGCGAGCTGCGCGACGATTTCCGCACCTTCGACATCGCGCGGATGGGCGACATCACCGTGCACGAGCAGTTTCCGGACATGGAAGGCCGGCGGATCGCCGACTACATGCGAATCGCGGAAGCGCCGATGCGCTGACGCGGCAAGGCGGCGGGCGTACGCCGCCGCCCTTCATGTTCCGGGCGCCAGGTGGCGCCCGGCCCTGCCTGCGTTACCCGCCGAACACCACCGGCCGCTTCGGCCGCTCGTCGACGTGCAGCGAAAACACGTCCGCACGCGCGTAGTGGCCGACGACGTCGAAGTCGTAGCGCGCCTTCACGAGCTCGTCGGTGTCGATGCGCGCGGTCACGAGCCCGGCCTCGCCGATCAGCGGCTCCGTCAGCAGGTCGCCGAGCGGCCCGACGATCACGCTGCCGCCGCGGATCAGCGGCCGCTCGGGGTCCCAGCCCGGCACGTCGATGCCGAGCGCGCGCGGCGAAGGCTGCACCTGGCACGCGCTCACGACGAAGCAGCGCCCCTCGTGCGCGATGTGCCGCATCGAGCTCTGCCACATGTCGCGCTCGTCGACGGTCGGCGCGCACCAGATCTGCACGCCTTTCGCGTACATCGCGCAGCGCAGCAGCGGCATGTGGTTCTCCCAGCAGATGGCGGTACCCGCACGGCCGGCGGCCGTGTCGACCACCGGCAGCGTCGAGCCGTCGCCCTGCCCCCAGATCAGCCGCTCGGTGCCGGTCGGCATCAGCTTGCGGTGCTTGGCGACGAGCCCGTCGCGCGGATCGAAGAACAGCGCCGTGCAGTACAGCGTGCTGCCGCCGCGCTCGATCACGCCGACCACGAGGCTCGCGCCCGTGCGCTGCGACAGCGCGGCCAGCTCGTCGGTTTCCGGCCCCGGTACGTCGATCGCCTGCGCGGTGTAGCGCGCATACGCGTCGCGCCCTTCAGGCAGCCGGTAGCCGAGCCGCGTGCCGAAGATCTCGCCTTTCGGATAGCCGCCGAGCACGGCCTCGGGCAGCACGACCAGCGACGCGCCGCTGTCGCGGATCGCGGTTTCGTAGCCGAGGATCGTGTCGAGCGTGGTGCGCGTGCCGGCGGGCGATGCGCCGATCTGCAGCGCGGCGATGACTGAGGTGGACATTTAGGCGTCTCCGGTAAATGCGGTGAATGGGATGACGCCATCTTTGTCGATATCATTTCATCGATCAAATCGATACAACGATAACTGACATGAATGCAGATGATATCGTCGGCCTCGACCTGAACCTGCTGAAAGTGTTCGAGGCGCTGTACGAGGAAGGCGGCGCGAGCCGCGCGGCGCTGCGGCTCGACCTCACGCAGTCGGCGGTCAGCGCGGCGCTCGGGCGGCTGCGCGTGATCTATGCCGATCCGCTGTTCGTGCGCACCGGCCGCGGGCTCGCGCCGACGCCGCGTGCCGACGAACTGAAGCCGATCCTGTCCGATGCACTCGACCGCTGCCGCGAAAGCCTCGCGATCGTGGCCGACGGCGGCGATCGCGTCGGCCGCACGATCTCGATCGGGCTGTCCGACGATTTCGAGATCGCGCTCGGGCGCGCGCTGATCGATGCGGTCGCGCGCGAAGCGGCCGGCATCCGGCTGATCTTCCGGCAGACGCACAGCGGCATCGCCGGCGACGCGCTGCTGCGGCACGGCGTCGACGTCGCGATCGCGTCGGGCGGGTTCTCGGCGAACGGGCTCAGCCGGCGCGCGGTCGCCACGGGCGGCTACGCGTGCCTGATCGATCCGGCCGGCCGCGCGCGGGCGCCGCGCACGCTGACGCTCGCCGAATTCCTGCGGCGCGACCACCTGCTCGTGTCGTCGGGCGGCGTGATCGGGATCGTCGACGAGGCGCTGGCCGCGCTCGGACACAAGCGGCGCGTCGCGGCGTCGACCACGCATTTCGCCGCGCTGCCGTACCTGCTCGCCGGCTCCGACGCGGTCGCGACGATCCCCGCGCATGCGGCGCATGCGATCGCGCAATCGACCTCGCTGCATGCGCTCGCGTGCCCGGTCGACCTGCCGCGCTATCCGGTCGAAATCGGCTGGCGCACGAGCACGCAGCGCGACCCGGCGATCGTGCGCGTGCGCGACACGATCGCCGCCTGCGTCGCACGTCTCGTCGCACCATGAAAAAAGCCCGGCCGGCTTGCGCCGGTCGGGCCTGTCCGGGGCACCGCGCCCGCGTATCGATACGGGCGCCGCATGCCGGCGCCTGCGTTACTCGACGGCCTTCACCATGTCCTCGATGACCTTCTTCGCATCGCCGAACACCATCATCGTCTTGTCCATGTAGAACAGGTCGTTGTCGAGGCCCGCGTAGCCGGCCGCCATCGAGCGCTTGTTGACGATCACCGTGCGCGCCTTGTACGCCTCGATGATCGGCATCCCCGCGATCGGCGATTTCGGATCGTTCTTCGCGGCCGGGTTCACCACGTCGTTCGCGCCGAGTACGAGCACCACGTCCACCTGGCCGAATTCGCCGTTGATGTCCTCCATCTCGTGCACGATCTCGTACGGCACTTCCGCCTCCGCGAGCAGCACGTTCATGTGGCCCGGCATCCGCCCGGCAACCGGGTGGATCGCGTACTTCACGTCGATGCCCTTCTCGATCAGCTTGTCGGTCAATTCCTTCAGCGCGTGCTGCGCGCGGGCGACGGCAAGCCCGTAGCCCGGCACGATCACGACCGTTTCCGCGTTGCCGAGCATGAACGACGCATCGTCGGCCGAACCCGACTTCACCGGCCGCTGCTCCTGCGCGCCCGTTGCACCGCCGGCCGACGCTTCGCCGCCGAACCCGCCGAGGATCACGTTGAAGAACGAGCGGTTCATGGCGTGGCACATGATGTACGACAGGATCGCGCCCGACGAGCCGACCAGCGAACCGGCGATGATCAGCATCGCGTTGTTCAGCGAGAAGCCGATGCCGGCCGCGGCCCACCCCGAGTACGAGTTCAGCATCGACACGACCACCGGCATGTCCGCGCCGCCGATCGGGATGATGATCAGCACGCCGAGCACGAACGCGATCGCCGTCATGATGATGAACGGCAGCCACGCCTGCGTGATGAAGAACAGGATGCCGAAGCCGAGCATCGCGATCGCGAGCATCAGGTTGATCAGGTGCTGGCCCGCGTACACGACCGGCGCGCCCTGGAACAGCCGGAACTTGTACTTGCCCGACAGCTTGCCGAACGCGATCACCGAACCGGAGAACGTGATCGCGCCGACGAACGTGCCGATGAACAGCTCGACGCGGTTGCCGTACGGGATGAAGCTCGACGACACCGCATCCTGCGGCACGAGCCCGAACGCTTCCGGCTCCGACACGACCGCATACGCGATGCACACGGCCGCGAGACCGATCAGCGAGTGCATCGCCGCGACGAGTTCCGGCATCTTCGTCATCTCGACACGCGCGGCGACGAATGCCCCGACGCCCCCGCCGACGATCAGCGCGCCGAGCACGAGCGCGAGGCCGAGCGGCAGGTTCGCGCCGAGCCACGCGGCCTGCTTGACGATCAGCGCGATGGTCGTGAGGATCGCGATGGCCATCCCGACCATCCCGAACAGGTTGCCGCGCCGCGCGCTTTTCGGGTTCGACAGCCCCTTCAGCGCCTGGATGAAGCACACCGACGCGACGAGGTACAGCAGCGTAACGACGTTCATGCTCATCGCGCGCCCTCCTTGCCGCCCTCGATACGCTTGGGCTCCTTCTTGCGGAACATCTCGAGCATTCGCCTCGTCACGAGAAAGCCGCCGAACACGTTGACGGCCGCGAGCGCGACCGCGAGCGTGCCGAACAACTTGCCGGTCGCACCGACGGTGAGCGCCGCCGCGAGCATCGCGCCGACGATCACGATCGCCGAGATCGCGTTGGTCACGGCCATCAGCGGCGTATGCAGCGCCGGCGTGACGTTCCAGACGACGTGGTAGCCGACGTACACCGCCAGCACGAAGATGATCACGTTGATCACCGTGTGATTGATGACTTCCATGGTCTCCTCCGTTACTTGCGCGTGAGTTCGCCGTCGCGGCACAGCAGCGTCGCGGCGACGATGTCGTCGGTCAGGTCGATGTTCAGCGCGCCTTCCTTCGTGACGATCAGCTTCAGGAAGTCGAGCAGGTTGCGCGCATACAGCGCCGACGCGTCCGACGCGACCATCGATGCCAGGTTCGTGTAGCCGGCGATCGTCACGCCGTTGTGCACGATCACCTGGTCGGCGACGGTCAGCGGACAGTTGCCGCCCTTGCGACCGTCGATGTCCGGGCCGCGGCCGGCCGCGAGATCGACGAGCACCGAGCCGGGCTTCATCGACTGCGCCGTTTCGACCGAGATCAATGTCGGCGCCGGACGGCCGGGAATCAATGCGGTGGTGATCACGATGTCGGCCTGCTTCGCGCGCTCGTGCACGAGCGCGGCCTGGCGGCCGAGCCACGACGGCGGCATCGGGCGCGCATAGCCGCCAACGCCTTGCGCGGCTTCGCGCTCTTCGTCGGTTTCGAACGGGACGTCGAGGAATTTCGCGCCGAGCGACTCGATCTGCTCCTTCACGGCCGGCCGCACGTCGGACGCCTCGATCACCGCGCCCAGCCGCTTCGCGGTCGCGATCGCCTGCAGGCCCGCGACGCCCGCGCCGAGAATCAGCACGCGCGCCGCCTTCACGGTGCCCGCGGCCGTCATCAGCATCGGCATGAAGCGCGGATACAGCGACGCGGCCACCAGCACGGCCTTGTAGCCGGCGATGTTCGCCTGCGACGACAGCACGTCGAGACTCTGCGCGCGCGTCGTGCGCGGCGCGGCCTCGAGCGCGAAACCGGTCACGCCGGCCGCGGCGAGTTGCGCCGCCTGCTCGCCGTTGAACGGCTCGAGCATGCCGACCAGCACGGCGCCGCGCTTGAGCAACGGCAGTTCGGCGTCGGTGGGCGCCTGGACCTTCAGCACGAGATCGGCACCCAAAGCGGCCGACTGGTCGGTCAATTCGGCGCCGGCGGCCACATAGGCTTCGTCGGGATAGCTGGCGGCGCTGCCGGCCCCTTTCGCGATACTGACCCGATGGCCGGCCGCCGCGTATTTCTTCACGGTTTCCGGCGTCGCGGCCACGCGCGCCTCGTTGGCCCGCGTTTCAGCAGGCACTCCAATATGCATCGTCAGTTCCTCCAGTCATTGTCAGTATTTCTTTTCTTGCGATCTTTACTGCACAACGAGCCGGACAGGCTGACTTACCGGCTCACGAGCAACGGCGTTCACGCTGCACTTTAACCGAAAGCGATGGCCCCGCCAGCACTTTCCGCACGACCGTGCTCGAATGCGACATGAGTCTGGCCGCCGCCGTCACGCGTCGGCGGGATGGACGATCTGCGGGGTCGGATTCGTCTAACGGGCGGCCGGCGGGGAACGACCGGCAGCGTTCGGGCGCAACCGGTAAAATGCCGAACCATGAAACCCGAAATCTGGACCCCGCATGTGACGGTCGCCGCGCTCGTCGAGCGCGCCGGCCGCTTTTTCGTGATCGAGGAAGAAACCTCGACGGGCCTGCGCATCAACCAGCCGGCCGGTCATCTCGAAGCCGGCGAGACGCTCGCCGACGCCGTGATCCGCGAAACGCTCGAGGAAACCGCGCACCCGTTCACGCCCGACGCGCTCGTCGGCGTCTATCTCGCGCATTACGATCGCCCCGGCAGCGCCGGCGCGACCTACCTGCGCTTCACGTTCTGCGGCACGGCCGGCGAACCGGTCGCGGGCCATGCGCTCGACGACGGCATCGTCCGTACGCTATGGATGACGGCCGACGAACTGCGCGCATGCAGCGAGCGCCATCGTTCGCCCGCGGTGATGCGCTGTGTCGACGACTACCTCTCCGGGCGGCGCATTCCGCTCGATTTCGTGCACACGCATTCGGTCGCTCCGCGCCCCGAGGCATTCGAACGTCAGGCGGTCAGCAAATGAGCAAGCGTCGCGTAGTGGTGGGCATGTCGGGCGGCGTCGATTCGTCGGTGACCGCATGGCTGCTGAAGGAACAGGGCTACGACGTGGTCGGCCTGTTCATGAAGAACTGGGAAGACGACGACGACGGCGAATACTGCTCGACGCGCCAGGACTGGATCGACGTCGTGTCGGTGGCCGACCTGATCGGCATCGACGTGGAAGCCGTCAACTTCGCGGCGGAATACAAGGACCGCGTGTTCGCCGAGTTCCTGCGCGAATACTCGGCCGGCCGCACGCCGAACCCCGACGTGCTGTGCAACGCCGAGATCAAGTTCAAGGCGTTCCTCGACCACGCGATGTCGCTCGACGCGGAAATGATCGCGACCGGCCACTATGCGCGCGTGCGCGAGCGCGACGGGCGTTTCGAACTGCTGAAGGCCTTCGATCATACGAAAGACCAGTCGTACTTCCTGCACCGGCTGAACCAGGCGCAACTGTCGAAGACGATGTTCCCGCTCGGCGAGATCCCGAAGACGAAGGTGCGCGAGATCGCCGCGCAGATCGGGCTGCCGAATGCGAAGAAGAAGGATTCGACCGGCATCTGCTTCATCGGCGAGCGGCCGTTCCGCGATTTCCTGAACCGCTATCTTCCGACGAAACCCGGCCCGATGAAGACGCCCGACGGCAAGGTGGTCGGCGAGCACATCGGCCTCGCGTTCTACACGTTCGGCCAGCGCAAGGGCATCGGCCTCGGCGGCAGCAAGAGCGGCAGCGGCGAACCGTGGTTCGTCGCCGCGAAGGACATCGCGTCGAACACGCTGTACGTCGTGCAGGGCCACGACCATCCGTGGCTGCTGTCGCGCGAGCTCGTCGCCGGCAACGTGAGCTGGGTCGCCGGCGAGCCGCCGGCGGACGGCTTCGCGTGCGGCGCGAAGACGCGCTACCGGCAGGCCGATGCGGCGTGCACGTTCGGCCGGGCCGCGATAGGCCGGGCCGCGTTCGGCCGGGCCGCGATAGGTGCCGCGGCCGCCGGCCCGGCAGGCGAAGCACGCTTCTCGCTCGCGTTCGACGACGCGCAGTGGGCGGTCACGCCCGGCCAGTCGGCCGTGCTGTACGACGGCGAGATCTGCCTGGGCGGCGGCATCATCGAATCCGCGGCCACCGGCCAGCCCGGGCAGGCTGCGGCGGCGGGCCAGGCGCCGGCGCTCGCCGAAGCACGCTGATATCCATTCGGTTTAGACTTGCGGCACGCCGCGCCCGGCGGAACACGATTCCGCCGCGGCCGGCGCGCCGCCTTCGCAGCGTACGCATGGCGGCACCTCAGAATGCTTACGGAGCCCCCCATGCTTTCAAGACGCTACCTCGCGATGTGGTGCGCCGTGCTGCTGCTCGTCGCGGCGGCCGCGCTCGCGTCGGTCCACCTCCTCTCCTGGCTGTGGATCGCCATCCCCATCGCCCTCGTCGCGCTCGGCCTGTACGACCTGAACCAGGACCGCCACGCGATCCTGCGGAACTACCCGCTCTGGGGGCACTTCCGCTTCCTGTTCGAATTCATCCGACCTGAAATCCGCCAGTACTTCGTCGAGGACGACACCGACGAAAAACCGTTCTCGCGCGCGCAGCGCAGCCTCGTCTACCAGCGTGCGAAGAACGTCGCCGACAACCGTCCGTACGGCACCGAGCTGAACGTGAAGGCCGTCGCGCACGAATGGATCAGCCATTCGCTCGCGCCGACGAAACTGCCGAACCACGATTTCCGCATCCGCGTCGGCGCGAATCGCGCGCAACCGTACGACATTTCGATCTTCAACATCTCGGCGATGAGCTTCGGCTCGCTGTCCGCGAACGCGATCCGCTCGCTGAACCTCGGCGCGAAGAAAGGCGGCTTCGCGCACGATACCGGCGAAGGCTCGCTGTCGAAGTACCACCGCGAGAACGGCGGCGACATCATCTGGGAAATCGCATCCGGCTACTTCGGCTGCCGCAACGACGACGGCACGTTCAACCCCGACAAGTTCGCGAAGCAGGCCGCCGCTCCGCAGGTCAAGATGATCGAGGTGAAGCTGTCGCAGGGCGCGAAGCCCGGCCACGGCGGCGTACTGCCGGCCGCGAAGATCACGCCGGAAATCGCCGAGACGCGCGGCGTGCCGATGGGCAAGGACTGCATCTCGCCCGCGACGCACTCGGAATTCTCGACGCCGCGCGGGCTGCTCGAATTCGTCGAGCGGCTGCGCACGCTGTCCGGCGGCAAGCCGACCGGCTTCAAGCTGTGCATCGGCCATCCGTGGGAATTCTTCGGGATCGCGAAAGCGATGCTCGAGACGGGCATCGTGCCCGACTTCATCGTCGTCGACGGC
Organism: Burkholderia sp. AU17457; assembly: GCF_002223255.1. NCBI lineage: Bacteria > Pseudomonadati > Pseudomonadota > Betaproteobacteria > Burkholderiales > Burkholderiaceae > Burkholderia > Burkholderia sp. AU17457. Next base: position 159,886 of record NZ_NKFB01000003.1, on the reverse strand, counting down.
GCGGAAGGCGGCACCGGCGCGGCGCCGCTCGAATTCACCGACCACGTCGGCGTGCCGCTGCAGGAAGGGCTGCTGCTCGTGCACAACACGCTCGTCGGGATCGGCGTGCGCGACCGCGTGAAGCTCGGCGCCAGCGGCAAGATCATCACCGCGTTCGACATCGCGCGCACGCTCGCGATCGGCGCGGACTGGGTGAACTCGGCGCGCGGCTTCATGTTCGCGGTCGGCTGCATCCAGGCGCAGCACTGCCACACCGACCGCTGCCCGACCGGCGTCGCGACGCAGGACCCGGTGCGTCAGCGCGCGCTCGTCGTGCCCGACAAGGCCGAGCGCGTCTACAACTTCCACCGCAATACGCTGCATGCGCTGCAGGAACTCGTGCAGGCGGCCGGCCTCGCGCATCCGTCCGAGCTGCGCGCGCATCACATCGTGCAGCGGGTCGCGCCGCACGAGGTGCGCCTGATGTCGCAACTGCTGAAATACCTGAAACCCGGTGCGCTGCTCGACGGCCACACCTGCGGCTTCTCGCTGTACGACAAGTGGTGGCCGATCGCGCGCAGCGATTCGTTCACGCTCGGCGAAGCCGTGTACGCATCGATCGAGTGACGCAAGCGGTCAGCCTGCTCCGGCGGCGGGCGGCCTGCGCCGCAAAAAGAAAAGCGCCCCGCGGGGCGCTTTTCTTTCGTCTGCCGAATGCGTGACGGCCGGGCCGCGGCTCAGTTCTGCGGCAGCGTATCGACGAACGACGGTCGTTGCTGCAGCTTCACGAAATGCTTGTCGAGGTTCGGGTGGCGATCGCGCCAGTCGAGCTCGGGCATCCGGAAGTCGAGATAGCCGAGCGCGCAGCCGAGTGCGATGTCGGCGAGCGTGTAATGATTGCCGACGCACCATGTCTTGCCGCCGAGGCCCTGCGACATCGCGACGAGCGCGTCGTCGATCTTGCGTTGCTGGCGCGCGATCCAGCTCGCGCTGCGCTGCGCTTCGTCGCGCATCGTGTGTTCGAGACGAATCGCGACAGCGGCGTCGAGCACGCCGTCGCCCAGTGCTTCCCAGCAGCGCACTTCGACGCGCTCGCGGCCCGACGGCGGAATCAGCTTGCCGACCGGCGACAGCGTATCGACGTATTCGCAGATCACGCGGGAATCGAACACCGCGGCACCATCCTCCATCACGAGGCACGGGACCTTGCCGAGCGGATTCGACGCATGAATGTTCGTGTCCGGCGCCCACACGTTCTCGAGCTCCAGCTTGTAGTCGATCTTCTTTTCAGCAAGCACGATCCGCGCCTTTCGGACGTACGGGCTGCTGAGCGAACCGATTAATTTCATCATCTGCCTTTTTAAGGGAACCGCCGAGAGTATACGTTGTCGTCGATCATAACCGGCCCGCGCGGCCGGGCAGAAAATCGCCCGTCCGGCCTGTGGAAGGTTTGCAACAGCCGCCGCCGAGCCCCGTCGGGCGGGCCTTCCAGCCGCCGCCCTGACGCGCGGCGTCCGGCGGCGCTACAATCGAACGATGAATGCGCCCCTCGATACCGCCATCGCCGTCGACGTCTACCGCCAGCGCCGTGAACGCGTGCTTGCCGCACTGCGTGCCGCGGGCGGCGGCGTCGCCATCGTCCCCACCGCGCCGGAAATGCTGCGCAACCGCGATACGGCCTACCCGTACCGGTTCGACAGCTACTTCCATTACCTGACGGGCTTCACCGAGCCGGATGCCGTGCTCGTGCTGAATGCGGCCGCGCCGCACGGCGCGCCGGAATCGATCCTGTTCTGCCGCGCCAAGAACGTCGACCGCGAGATCTGGGAAGGCTTTCACTACGGTCCCGACGCCGCGCGCGACGCGTTCGGCTTCGATGCGGCGTTCGCGACCGACGTGATCGACACCGAAATGCCGCGCCTGCTCGCCGATGCGGGCACCGTGCACTACCGGTTCGGCGCATCGGCCGAGTTCGAGCGCCAGCTCGCCGGCTGGATCGACGCGGTGCGCGCGCAGGCACGCACGGGCGTCGCTGCGCCGGACGCGCTGCTCGACCTCACGCCGCTGCTCGACGACATGCGGCTCGTGAAGGACGAACACGAACTCGCGATCATGACGCGCGCCGCGTACATCTCGGCGCTCGCGCACCGCCGCGCGATGCAGGTGTGCCGCCCCGGCATCCGCGAATACGAGCTCGAGGCCGAGCTGCTGTACCTGTTCCGCAAGCACGGCGCGCAAGCGCCCGCGTACGGGTCGATCGTCGCGGCCGGCGCGAATGCGTGCGTGCTGCACTACCCGGCCGGCAACGCGGCCGCGCGGGATGGCGACCTGATCCTGATCGACGCCGCGTGCGAACTCGACGGCTATGCGTCGGACATCACGCGCACGTTCCCGGCCAACGGCCGCTTCTCGCCCGCGCAGCGCACGCTGTACGACATCGTGCTCGCCGCGCAGCAGGCCGCGATCGACGCGACGCGCGCGGGCGTGCCGTTCGAGGCGCCGCACGACGCGGCGGTGCGCGTGCTCGCACAGGGGCTGCTCGACACCGGCATCATCCCGAAAACGCGCTTCTCGAACGTCGACGACGTGATCGCCGAGCGCGCATACACGCGCTTCTACATGCACCGCACGGGCCACTGGCTCGGCATGGACGTGCACGACTGCGGCGACTACCGCGAACGGCTCGCCGCGCGCGACGCGAACGGCGCGCTGCCGTGGCGCACGCTGAAGCCCGGCATGGCGCTGACCGTCGAGCCGGGCCTGTACGTGCGCGCGGCCGACGACGTGCCGCCCGAGTACTGGAACATCGGCATCCGCATCGAGGACGACGCGATCGTGCGCGAGCACGGCTGCGAACTGATCACGCGCGGCGTGCCGGTCGCGGCCGACGAGATCGAGGCGCTGATGCGCGCGGACGCATGACCGGCCGCCGACCGTTACCCCCGTTTCACGAATCAAGATGACGACCGCTTCCTCCCCGGCCACGCCGGATTACGACCTCGCCATCGTCGGCGCGGGCCCCGTCGGGCTCGCGCTCGCCGGCTGGCTCGCGCGCCGCAGCGCGACACAGCATGCATCGATCGCACTGATCGATGCGCGCGAACCGGCCGCGAGCGCGAACGACCCGCGCGCGATCGCCGTGTCGCACGGCAGCCGCGTGCTGCTCGACACGCTCGCGTGGCCCGCCGACGCCACGCCGATCGAACATATCCACGTATCGCAGCGCGGCCATTTCGGCCGTACGCTGATCGACCGCGACGAACACGCGCTCGCCGCGCTCGGCTACGTGGTGCGCTACGGCTCGATCGTGCAGGCGCTCGCGGGCGCCGTGCGCGGCACGCGCGTCGACTGGCTGACGTCGACCACCGCACGCGCGCCGCAGCAGGACGCCGACGGCGTCACGCTGACGCTCGACGGCCCGCAAGGCGAGCGCCCGCTGCGCGCGCGCATCGTCATCAACGCCGAAGGCGGGCTGTTCCACGAACAGCAGGCCGATGCAGGCAAGCATCGCCGCGACTACGGACAGACCGCGCTCGTCGGCACGGTCACGGTTTCGGCGCCGCGCCCGAACGTCGCGTGGGAACGCTTCACGCACGAAGGCCCGCTCGCGCTGCTGCCGCTCGGCGGGCCGCGTCAGGCCGACTACTCGCTCGTGTGGTGCTGCACGCCCGACGAAGCCGCGCGACGCGCCGCGCTACCCGACGACGCATTCCTGCGCGAGCTCGGCGGCGTGTTCGGCGAACGCATGGGCGCGTTCGTCGCGATCGCCGGGCGCGCATCGTTCCCGCTCGGCCTGAACGCCGCGCAGACGCTCGTCAGCGGCCGCGTCGCGGTCGTCGGCAATGCCGCGCAGACGCTGCACCCGGTGGCGGGCCAGGGGCTCAACCTCGGGCTGCGCGATGCGCACACGCTCGTCGACACGCTGTCCGCGCAAGGCTTCGAAGCGACCGCGCTCGCGACCTTCAACGCGCGCCGCGCGCTCGACCGGCGCTTCACGATCGGCGCGACCGACACGCTGGCGCGGCTGTTTACGACCGACACGGGCCCGCTTCCGCTGCTGCGCGGCGCGGCGCTCACCGCGCTCGAATTCGTGCCGCCGCTCAAGAAGGCGATCGCGCGCCAGATGATGTTCGGCCAGCGCAACTGACGCACGGCCGCACCGCATAGCCCGTCCGGGCAAACCAGGCAAACCGGGTCAAATCGGCGGGGCATGGGAATACGGTAAAATGCCCGTTTTCCGTCTTCCCTCCCCCTGCCCGCGCGCGTCGCGGGCGGCGCCATTGCGATGCCCGTTATCGGCCCTCACGTATTGCGTAACAACCTGTTCGTCGCCCCGATGGCCGGGGTGACGGATCGTCCGTTCCGCCAGCTGTGCAAACGGCTGGGGGCCGGTTACGCCGTGTCCGAGATGGTCGCGTCCAACGCGCAGCTGTGGAAAAGCGCGAAGACGATGCGGCGCGCGAACCACGAAGGCGAAGTCGAGCCGATCGCGGTGCAGATCGCCGGCGCCGATCCGGCGATGATGGCCGAAGCGGCCCGCTACAACGTCGACAACGGCGCGCAGATCATCGACATCAACATGGGCTGCCCGGCGAAGAAGGTCTGCAACGTCGCGGCCGGCTCCGCGCTGCTGCAGAACGAGCCGCTCGTGCAGCGGATCGTCGAGGCCGTCGTCGCGGCGGTCGGCACCGGGCCCGACGCGGTGCCCGTCACGCTGAAGATCCGCACCGGCTGGGACCGCGAGCACAAGAACGCGATCACGGTCGCGCGCCTGGCCGAAGCGGCCGGCATTTCGATGCTCACCGTGCACGGCCGCACGCGCGCCGACCTGTACCGCGGCGACGCCGAGTACGACACCATCGCGGCCGTGAAGGCGGCCGTACGCATTCCGGTCGTCGCGAACGGCGACATCACGTCGCCCGCCAAGGCGAAGGCCGTGCTCGATGCAACCGGCGCCGACGCGCTGATGATCGGTCGCGCCGCGCAAGGCCGGCCGTGGCTGTTCCGCGAAATCGATCATTTCCTGCAAACCGGCGAACTGCTGCCCCCGCCGCGGATCGACGAGATCCAGCACGTGATGAACGAACACCTGGAAGACCACTACGCTTTCTATGGCGAATTCACCGGCGTCCGTACTGCGCGCAAGCACATCGGCTGGTACACTCGCGGCCTTTCCGGTGCCAACGGGTTCCGGCACCGAATGAACACGCTCGATTCCACCCGCGAGCAGCTCGCCGCCGTCAATGCATTCTTCGAGGCGCAAAAGGCGCTGTCGGACCACCTCGTCTACGTCGATGACGATGCGGAAAACAGCCAGGGCGAGTCGGACGACCATAACCAGTTAGCAGCATGAGCAAGCACAACATCGAACAATGTGTCCGCGAGAGCCTGGACGTGTATTTCCGGGATCTAGACGGCTCCAATCCGCACGACGTCTATGAAATGGTGATGTCCTGCGTCGAAAAGCCGATGCTCGAGGTCGTGCTCGTACAGGCCGGCGGCAACCAGTCGCTCGCCGCCGAGTACCTCGGCATCAATCGCAATACGCTGCGCAAGAAGCTGCAGCAGCACGGCCTGCTGTAGGCGGCCGTCCCGTCCCCGTTTCCCTGGCTATTGGTGGTTCCATCATGATCAAGCAAGCGCTCATTTCCGTTTCCGACAAGACCGGCATCGTCGACTTCGCGAAGTCGCTGTCCGACCTCGGCGTCAAGCTGCTGTCGACGGGCGGCACCGCGAAACTCCTCGCCGACGCCGGCCTGCCCGTGACCGAAGTGGCCGACTACACCGGCTTCCCGGAAATGCTCGATGGGCGCGTGAAGACGCTGCACCCGAAGGTGCACGGCGGCATCCTCGCCCGCCGCGACCTGCCCGAGCACATGCAGGCGCTGGAGCAGCACGGCATCCCGACGATCGACCTGCTGGTCGTGAACCTGTATCCGTTCGTCGCGACGATCGCGAAGGACGACTGCACGCTCGCCGACGCGATCGAGAACATCGACATCGGCGGCCCGACGATGCTGCGCTCGGCCGCGAAGAACCACCGCGACGTGACGGTCGTCGTCGACCCGGCCGACTACGCGGTCGTGCTCGATGAAATGAAGGCGAACGGCAACACCATCGGCTACCCGACCAACTTCCGCCTCGCGACGAAGGTATTCGCGCACACCGCGCAATACGACGGCGCGATCACGAACTACCTGACGAGCCTGACCGACGAGCTGCAGCACGCATCGCGCAGCGCGTACCCGGCCACGCTCAACATGGCGTTCGACAAGGTGCAGGACCTGCGCTACGGCGAGAACCCGCACCAGAGCGCGGCGTTCTACCGCGACCTCGCGACGCCGGCCGGCGCGCTGGCGAACTACCGTCAGCTGCAGGGCAAGGAACTGTCGTACAACAACATCGCGGATTCGGACGCGGCGTGGGAATGCGTGAAGACGTTCGACGCGCCGGCCTGCGTGATCATCAAGCATGCGAACCCGTGCGGCGTCGCCGTCGGCAACGACTCGGCCGACGCGTATGCGAAGGCGTTCCAGACCGACCCGACCTCCGCGTTCGGCGGCATCATCGCGTTCAACCGCGAAGTCGACGAAGCGGCCGCGCAAGCCGTCGCGAAGCAGTTCGTCGAAGTGCTGATCGCGCCGTCGTTCACGGACGCCGCGAAGCAGGTGTTCGCCGCGAAGCAGAACGTGCGCCTGCTCGAGATCGCACTCGGCGACGGCCATAACGCATTCGACCTGAAGCGCGTCGGCGGCGGCCTGCTCGTGCAGTCGCTCGATTCGCGCAACGTGCAACCGAGCGAGCTGCGCGTCGTCACGAAGCGCCAGCCGACCGCGAAGGAAATGGACGACCTGCTGTTCGCCTGGCGCGTCGCGAAGTACGTGAAGTCGAACGCGATCGTGTTCTGCGGCAACGGCATGACGCTCGGCGTCGGCGCCGGCCAGATGAGCCGCGTCGATTCCGCGCGCATCGCAAGCATCAAGGCGCAGAACGCGGGCCTGACGCTCGCCGGTTCGGCGGTCGCGTCGGATGCGTTCTTCCCGTTCCGTGACGGCCTCGACGTCGTCGTGGCGGCCGGCGCGACCTGCGTGATCCAGCCGGGCGGCTCGATGCGCGACGACGAAGTGATCGCGGCGGCCGACGAGCACGGCATCGCGATGGTCCTGACGGGCGTGCGCCACTTCCGTCACTGATCGCGGCATGCGGCCCGCGCGGCCGCTGCACGAGAACCCGGCGGCCTCACTCCCGCCGGGTTTTTTATTGCGCGGCGCCGTCGCGCACGACCGGGCGACCGGCTTGCCGCACCATTCGTTGTAGTATCGCTGCATCACGCCATTCTCCTCACTCATGCGAATTCTCGGCATCGACCCCGGCCTGCGCGTCACCGGCTTCGGCGTCATCGACGTCAGCGGCCACCGGCTCGCCTATGTCACGAGCGGCGTGATCCGCACGCCGACGGCCGACCTGGCCACCCGGCTCGGCACGATCTTCCAGGGCGTCTCGACGATCGTGCGCGAACACGCGCCCGACCAGGCCGCGATCGAAAAGGTGTTCGTCAACGTGAACCCGCAGTCGACGCTGCTGCTCGGCCAGGCGCGCGGCGCCGCGATCTGCGGGCTCGTCGCGGGCGGGCTGCCGGTCGCCGAATACACGGCGCTGCAGCTCAAGCAGGCCGTGGTCGGCTACGGCCGCGCAACCAAGACGCAGATGCAGGAAATGGTCACGCGGCTGCTCAACCTGTCCGGCCAGCCGGGCTCCGACGCCGCCGACGCGCTCGGCATGGCGATCTGCCACGCGCACGGCGGCGACACGCTCAGCACGCTCGGCGGCCTCGCACCGGCGCTCGCGCAGAAAGGGCTGCGCGTGCGGCGCGGCAGGCTCGTCGGCTGACGCCGGCCGCGCGCCGCGGCACGTACGTCGGCTCGACTGCGTCGGCCGCTTTGGCTGCATCGGCCGGCTCGACCGTTCTACCCACGCCCGACACGCCCGCGACACGCGCCGCTTCGGCCTGACGGCCGCGCCCATCGGCATTGCGCCGCGCGTGCGCTACACTCGCGCTTTCTTCCTCGCATCCCGTCCTCCATGATCGGTCGCATCGCCGGCATCCTGCTCGAAAAGAACCCGCCTCATCTGCTCGTCGACTGCAACGGCGTCGGCTACGAAATCGACGTGCCGATGAGCACCTTCTACAATCTGCCGCAAACGGGCGAGCGCATCGTGCTGCTCACGCAGCAGATCGTCCGCGAGGACGCGCATCTGCTGTACGGCTTCCTGACGCCGCAGGAGCGCACGACCTTCCGCGAACTGCTGAAGATCACCGGCATCGGCGCGCGCATGGCGCTCGCCGTGCTGTCCGGCATGAGCGTGCAGGAGCTTGCTCAGGCCGTGACGATGCAGGACGCCGCCCGCCTCACGCGGCTGCCCGGCATCGGCAAGAAGACGGCCGAGCGCCTGCTGCTCGAACTGAAGGGCAAGCTCGGCGCCGATCTCGGCGCGCTCGCCGGCGCCGCGTCGCCGTCCGACCATGCGACCGACATCCTCAACGCGCTGCTGGCGCTCGGCTACTCCGAGAAGGAAGGCCTGGCCGCGATCAAGAACGTGCCGGCCGGCACCGGAGTGTCCGAAGGCATCAAGCTCGCGCTGAAGGCGCTGTCGAAGGCGTAACGCGGTCGATCCGGCCGTCGAAGCCAGTGTCGCGCCGCCGCGCGGCGCCCGCCAGTCGGCCGTTCGGCCAGGTGGTTCGGGCGCCGTCGCGCGGTACAATGACCGCATGATTGAAACCGACAAACTCGCCACCGAACAGCGGATCATCGCCGCCACGCCCGCCTCGTCGCACGAGGAGGTGTTCGAACGTGCGTTGCGGCCGCGCCAGCTCGACGACTACGTCGGTCAGGAAAAGGTGCGCGGCCAGCTCGAGATCTTCATCGAAGCCGCGAAGCGCCGCGCCGAGCCGCTCGACCACGTGCTGCTGTTCGGGCCGCCGGGTCTCGGCAAGACGACGCTCGCACACATCATCGCGCGCGAGATGGGCGTGAACCTGCGCCAGACGTCGGGCCCCGTGCTCGAGCGCGCGGGCGATCTCGCCGCGCTGCTGACGAACCTCGAAGCGAACGACGTGCTGTTCATCGACGAGATCCACCGGCTGTCGCCGGTCGTCGAGGAAATCCTGTATCCGGCGCTCGAGGATTACCAGATCGACATCATGATCGGCGAAGGCCCGGCCGCGCGCAGCGTGAAGCTCGACCTGCAGCCGTTCACGCTGGTCGGCGCGACCACCCGCGCGGGCATGCTGACCAATCCGCTGCGCGATCGTTTCGGGATCGTCGCGCGCCTCGAGTTCTACGACGCCGAACAACTGTCGCGCATCGTGCGGCGTTCGGCGTCGCTGCTGAATGCGCAGATCGATCCGAACGGCGCGCTGGAAATCGCGAAGCGCTCGCGCGGCACGCCGCGGATCGCGAACCGGCTGCTGCGCCGCGTGCGCGACTTCGCGGAAGTAAAGGCCGACGGCCAGATCACCGCGGCCGTTGCCGACGCCGCGCTCGCGATGCTCGACGTCGATCCGGTCGGCTTCGACCTGATGGACCGCAAGCTGCTCGAAGCGATCCTGTACAAGTTCGACGGCGGCCCGGTCGGCATCGACAACCTCGCGGCGGCGATCGGCGAAGAGCGCGACACGATCGAGGACGTGCTCGAACCATACCTGATCCAGCAGGGCTTCCTGCAGCGCACGCCGCGCGGGCGCGTCGCGACGCTGCTCACGTATCGCCACTTCGGGCTGTCGGTACCCGATGCCCGCCGCACCGAACGCGACGAGTGGGATACCCCGGACGGGAAGTAATCCGTCGCCCGAGCCGCACCCGCCATGACGACGCCGCCCAGCCGCCACCCCACCACCGTGCCGGGCCCGCGCTGGGCGGAGCCGATCCGCAAGCGGCTCGTGGCCGGCATCACGCACCTGACGGCCGGCGGCGGCGGCCCGTCGATCGATCTCTCTTCGCCGCCTGGCGACCCGGGGCTGTTCGGCCCCGACGCCGTGTGCTGGCGCGTGCATGCCGATTTCACGTCGATGATGACGGGCGGCATCGCCGCGCTGCTGCTGCAGGCGCTCCACCCGCTCGCGCTCGCGGGCGTCTGGGATCATTCGTCGTTCCGCACCGACATCTTCGGCCGCTTGCGGCGCACCGCCACGTTCATCACGGGAACGACGTTCGGCAGCCGCGCGGACGCGCTCGCGCTGATCGAGCGCGTGAAAGCGATCCACGCGCACATCTCGGGCAGCGCGCCGGACGGACGGCCCTACCGCGCCGACGATCCCGCGCTGCTGACCTGGGTGCATGTCGCGGAAGTGTCGAGCTTCCTCGCCGCGCATCTGCGTTACGTGAATCCGGCGCTGTCTGGCGAACTGCAAGACCGCTATTACGCGGAGACGGCGCTGATCGCCGAGTTGCTGGGCGCCCGCGAGGTGCCGCGTTCGCGCGCCGAGGTGGCCGCCTATCTCGCACGCATGCTGCCCGAACTCGAAGCCGGGCCGCGTACGTTCGACGTGATGTCCATCCTGCTGAACGTGCCGGTCGCGAAGCCGGCGCTGCGGCCGGCCGCGTCGCTGGTGATGCATGCCGGGATCGACCTGCTGCCGCCGTGGGCGCAGCGCATGCTCGGCGTGTCGACGTTCGCGCCGTTGCGGCGCGCGGTGGTCCGGCCCGGCATACGCGCGGTCGCGCCCATACTGCGCTGGGCGCTCGTGAACGGCGCGTCGAAGCGTGCGCGCCGCCGCGCGACGGCCTCCCCGTCCGACGGCACTCCGTCTGCCTGACGATCCGTTTATTCCGATCATTTCAATTTGCCGTCAAATAGCTGTGACAAGCTGACGGGCTTGCACCCGCGCGCGCTCGCACGGTCTGCTCGTCACCGATGTCCAGTGACCCGCGCGACGTCCCGCCCACCGACCAACCCCCGATGCCCGCGATGCCACGCCTGCCGATCCGTTTCGCCGTTGCCGCCAGCCTGTCCACCGTCTTCGCCCTCGCCGCGTGTGGAGGCGACGATGTCGCCGCCGTCGCGCGCATGGACGCACAACCGCCGTCCGGCGACACGACAACCGCACCGGCCCCCACGCCGCCCGCGGCCAACCCGCCGCAACCGGGCCAGTGGAAAGCCGCCCGCGCCGGCGACCTGATCGACGTGACGCTCGGCGATCTTCATCCGACGCAGGGCGCGATCGGCTACGACCAGATCTACTACAAGCTCGGCCGCTACGAACGGCAGCCCGACAAGAAGTTCGACGACTTCTGCGCGGACGAAGGCCTCGGCGGCATCGCATCGAGCGGCTACACGGCCCGATCGTCGCTGCACGAGCCGGCCAGCTACACGTGCGCGACGACCGACGCGAACGGCCGCGACCGCTCGGTGCTGAACCCCGTCGTGATCGGCCCGAACGGCGATGCGCTGTACCTGACCGACGGCCACCACGGCCTGTCGACTTACTACGAGACGCCCGACGGCGGCCCGGCGCTGCACGTGCACGTCGTCGTCAAGGACAACCTCAGCGACTACTCGGGCGACGCGTTCTGGCAGCAGATGCAAAGCCGCGGCTATCTGCGCCTGAAGAACGGCGAAGGCAAGCCGATCACGACCGCGCAACTGCCGACCGGCCTCGGCCTGACACTCGGGATGACGAACGACCGCTATCGGTCGCTCGTCTATTTCACGCGCGACATCGGCTACAGCAAACCCGCACAAGCGACCGACTACCTCGAGTTCTACTGGGCCGACTGGCTGCGCGCGCAGCCGGGCACGTTCGCGCTGGCCGGCTACGACCTGACGCGGCCCGGCGCGACCGATCCCGATCCGGCGAAGGCCGACACAGGCTACCTGAATGCGGTCTGGCATGCGTCGACGCGGATGGTCGCGGCCACGGACCCCGTGATCGACGGCAAGACGGGCGCCGACCTCGGGCGCGCCGATGCGATCAACGGCGGGAAGAAATACAGCAAGGGGGAATTCGACAAGCTGCGCCAGCCGATCACGGCCGACAAGCCCGGCAAGATCGCATACGCGCTCGACTACAAGACACGCCACGGGCTGCCGCGGTAGGCGTCACACCGGAGGGAACGGAACCCCGGCCCGACCGTGCCGGACGGCGGGGCCCGCGTGCTCAGAGCACCTTGCGGTACCCGTCGTCGTCGCTCGCGGCTTCGAGATGCGACACGTCGGCCCACTGCACGACCTGCGCGCGGCCATCCACGTAATCGACGACGTTGATGCTGGTGTTGAGCAACGGATAGTTGCGCGGCGCCGACAGCTCGATCCCGTTCGCGAAGCGATACACGCAATCGAGCACGCCGCCGTGCGCGACGCACGCGATCCGGCCGCCCGGATGCGCGGCGACGATCGGTTCGAGCGCATGCAGCACGCGGTGATAGAACGCACGCTGCGACTCGCCGCCCTCCGGCGCGAAGCCGGGATCGCGCGTCTGCCACGCCGCATACGCGTCCGGAAACAGCGCCTCGATCTCGGTGCTGTCGTGCCCCTGGAACGCGCCGTACGAGCGTTCGCGCAACCCTTCGCGCAGCAGCAGCGGCAGCCCGAGCACATCGGCGAACGGTTGGGCGGTCTGTTGCGCGCGCATCAGGTCGCTCGAATACACCGCGTCGATCCGCGCGCCGTCGCGCGCCTCCCGGCCAAGCCGTGCAGCCAGCCGCTGCGCCTGCGCGAGCCCCGTGTCGGCCAGCGGGATGTCGATATGCCCCTGGATGCGCTTGATGCGGTTCCAGGCCGTCTCGCCATGGCGGATGAAAAGAACCTGCGTGGTGGCCATCGCGGCGCGTCTCCGGGGAAGAATCAGGGCCGCACTTGCAGCCAGAACGTCACGGGGCCGTCGTTGACGAGCGACACCTGCATGTCCGCGCCGAACTCGCCCGTCTCGACGATCGGGTGCCGCATACGCGCGGCCGCGACGAAATAGTCGAACAGCCGCGCGCCTTCGTCGGGCGGCGCGGCCGGCGTGAAGCTCGGACGCAGCCCGCTGTTGGTATCGGCCGCGAGCGTGAACTGCGACACGAGCAGCAGGCCGCCTGCACGACCTTCGCCGTCGATGTTCGATACCGGCAGGTTCATCTTGCCGGCTGCGTCGCTGAACACGCGGTAGCCGAGCAGCTTCGCGAGCAGCTTGTCGGCCGCGGCCTCGGTATCGCCGCGCTCCGCGCAGACGAGCGCGAGCAGGCCCGCGCCGATCTCGCCCGTCGTCCGGCCGCCGACGCGCACGTCGGCGCGCGTCACGCGCTGGATCAGCGCGATCATGCGGTCAGCGTGACGCGTGCGAAGCGGCGCTTGCCGACCTGCACGACGAACTCGCCGGCCTCGACCTTCAGGCCCTTGTCCGACACGGTCGCGCCGTCGATCTTCACGCCACCCTGCTCGATGTTACGCAGCGCTTCGCTCGTCGACGGCACGAGGCCCGCCTGCTTCAGCAACTGCCCGATCGCGAGCGGCGCGCCGGCCAGCGTGACCGACGGAATGTCGTCCGGCACGCCGCCCTTCGCGCGGTGGTTGAAGTCCTCGAGTGCGCGCTCGGCGTCGGCCTGCGAATGGAATCGCGCGACGATTTCCTGGGCGAGCAGCACCTTGAAGTCGCGCGGGTTGCGGCCGCCTTCGGCCTCGCGCTTGAAGCCGGCGATTTCATCGAGGCTGCGGAACGACAGCAGCTCGAAGTAACGCCACATCAGCGTGTCCGAGATGCTCATCAGCTTGCCGAACATGTCGGTCGGCTTCTCGCTGATGCCGACGTAGTTGCCCTTCGACTTCGACATCTTCTCGACGCCGTCGAGGCCTTCGAGCAGCGGCATCGTCAGGATGCACTGCTGTTCCTGGCCGTACTGCTTCTGCAGTTCGCGGCCGACCAGCAGGTTGAACTTCTGGTCGGTGCCGCCGAGTTCGAGGTCGGCGTTCAGCGCGACCGAATCGTAGCCCTGCATCAGCGGGTACAGGAATTCGTGGATCGAGATCGGCACGCCGCCCTGGAAGCGCTTCGTGAAATCCTCGCGCTCGAGGATCCGCGCGACCGTGTAGCGCGACGCGAGCTTGATCATCCCGTCCGCGCCGAGCGGCATCGACCATTCGCTGTTGTAGCGGATCTCAGTCTTGTCACGATCGAGCACGAGCGCGGCCTGCTCGAAGTAGGTCTTCGCGTTCGATTCGATCTGCTCGCGCGTGAGCGGCGGACGCGTCGCGTTGCGGCCAGACGGGTCGCCGATCAGCGACGTGAAATCACCGATCAGGAAGATCACCGTATGGCCGAGGTCCTGCAACTGGCGCATCTTGTTCAGCACGACCGTATGGCCGATGTGGATGTCCGGTGCGGTCGGATCGAGGCCGAGCTTGATGCGAAGCGGCGTGCCGGTGGCCGCGCTGCGCGCGAGCTTCTGCGCGAACTCTTCCTCGATCAGCAGCTCGTCGACGCCGCGCTTCGTGACGGCGAGCGCATGCCGGACTTCGTCGGTGATCGGGAAAACGGGCTTGGAACTGGGTTCGGTGCTCATCGGTGCCAGGAAGAATGTCGCAAAAACAGGGATTTTCCCATAACTTGCGCGCGCATCGCTTAACGACGCGTCACGTTACGCGGATAATCGGGCGCAAGGCGCGCGGGACCGGCCCGCGCCGCACGATCCAGGAGAACCCAACGTGCCGCAACGACCGCCGCAGCATGCCCATCCCGCAGACGGCATCTACTTCGGGCTGATGTCGGGAACCAGCATGGACGGCGTCGACGGCGTCGCCGTGCGTTTCGAGGCCGGCCGCGCGCCGGCCGTGCTCGCGGAAGCGTTCGTCGGCTTCGCGCAATCGCTGCGCGACGCGCTGTTCGCGCTGCAGCAGCCCGGCGACAACGAGATCGACCGCGAATCGCTCGCGGCGAATGCGCTCGTCACGCGGTATGCGGTCTGCTGCCATGAATTGCAGCGCACGGCCGGGCTGTCGCGCGACGAGATCCGCGCGATCGGCGTGCACGGCCAGACGGTGCGCCATCGCCCCGAGCGCGGCTATACGCGCCAGCTCAACAATCCGGCGCTGCTCGCCGAACTGACCCAGATCGACGTAATCGCCGATTTCCGCAGCCGCGACGTGGCCGCCGGCGGCCACGGCGCGCCGCTCGCGCCGGCCTTCCATGCGACGGTGTTCGGCGCACCGGGCGAAACGCGGGTCGTCTGCAATCTCGGCGGGATCAGCAACATCACGATCCTGCCCGACGCGGGCGGCGACGTGCGCGGCTTCGACTGCGGCCCGGCGAATGCGCTGATCGATGCATGGGCGACCCGCCATCTGGGCAAGCCGTACGACGACGGCGGCAAGTTCGCCGCACGCGGCGCCGTCCACGCGCCGCTGCTCGACGCGCTGCTCGACGAACCGTATTTCACCGCGCCGCCGCCGAAAAGCACCGGACGCGACCTGTTCAATCCCGCGTGGCTCGATGCGAAGCTCGCCGCATTCCCGCAGCTTGCGCCGGAGGACGTGCAAGCCACGCTCACCGCGCTCACCGCCGTGTCGGTCGCACGCGACATCGCGCAGCACGCACCGGGCTGCCAGGCCGTGTTCGCATGCGGGGGCGGCGCACGCAACCCGGTGCTGCTCGATGCGCTCCGGCACGCGCTGCGCGAGGCCGGCGTGCCGGCCGCCGTCGACACGACGGCCGCGCTCGGCGTGCCGCCGCAGCAGGTCGAAGCGCTCGCGTTCGCGTGGCTCGCGTACCGCTTCACCGCGCGCCAGCCCGGCAATCTCGCGACGGTCACCGGCGCAGCCGGCAACCGCGTGCTCGGCGCGCTCTATCCGCGCTGATACGATGCGCGCCGCGGGGCGGGCGCCGCAGCGCGAGCGAACAAAAAACGGGGCATGAAGCCCCGTTTTTCATTCCGGCGAACCGGCGCGGATCTGCCGTGCGCTCAGACCGAGAACGACGAACCGCACCCGCAGGTCGTGGTCGCGTTCGGGTTCTTGATCACGAACTGGGCGCCGTTGAGGTCGTCCTTGTAGTCGATCTCGGCGCCGACCAGGTACTGGTAGCTCATCGAGTCGATCAGCAGCTGGACGCCGTTCTTGTCCATCACGGTGTCGTCCTCGTTGACTTCCTCGTCGAACGTGAAGCCATACTGGAAGCCGGAACAGCCGCCACCCTGCACGAACACGCGCAGCTTGAGGTCGGGATTGCCCTCTTCGTCGATCAGTTGCTTGACCTTGTCGGCCGCGGCGTCGGTGAAGACGAACGGCAGCGGCATATCGGTCGTCGTTGCTGCGGATTCGGTAACAGCGTTCATTCGAACTCTCCAAAAAGCTTTAGCCGCTATTGTAGGGCCGATCAGAAGATCGTGCTGAAGTCCATGAAATCAATAGGTTCTTGTCGATTTCGTCAAACGCGCCCGCGCCGGGGCCGCCCCAGCGGCCCGGAAGCGGACATAAAAAAACCGCCAGCGTGAAAGCTGGCGGTTTTTTCCGGCGGACGCCGCCCGAAAGCGGCGAGGCCATGAAGCGGGATTAACGCTTCGAGAACTGCTTTGCGCGGCGTGCCTTGCGCAGACCGACCTTCTTACGCTCGACTTCACGCGCATCGCGCGTGACGAAGCCTGCGCTCGACAGCGACGGCTTCAGCGTCGCATCGTAGTCGATCAGTGCACGGGTGATGCCGTGGCGCACTGCGCCTGCCTGACCCGTTTCGCCGCCGCCGTTGACGTTCACCTTGATGTCGAACGTCTGGCCGTGGTTCGTGAGTTCCAGCGGTTGACGCACGATCATCAGCGACGTTTCGCGCGAGAAGTAGTCAGCGATGGGCTTGCCGTTGACGATGATGTCGCCCTTGCCAGCCTTGATGAAGACACGTGCGACTGCGCTCTTGCGACGGCCCGTACCGTAGTTCCAGTTACCGATCATGTGGGTCCCCTTAGATCTCGAGCGCCTTCGGCTGTTGAGCCGAGTGCGGATGCGTCGCTTCTGCGTAGACCTTCAGCTTCTTGATCATCGCGTAGCCGAGCGGGCCCTTCGGCAGCATGCCCTTGACCGCCTTCTCGAGCGCGCGGCCCGGGAAGCGTTCCTGCATCTTGCCGAACGTCGTTTCATAGATACCGCCCGGGTAGCCCGAGTGACGGTAGTACTTCTTGTCCAGCGTCTTGTTGCCCGTGACCTTCAACTTGCTCGCGTTGATGATGATGATGAAATCACCAGTGTCGACGTGCGGGGTGAACTCAGGCTTGTGCTTGCCGCGCAGACGGCGTGCCACTTCGCTGGCAACACGGCCGAGAACCTTATCCGTCGCGTCAATCACGTACCATTCGCGCGTCACCTCATGGGCTTTTGCGGAAAACGTCTTCATGATCGATCCAAAAAAATGCTTTGCCCGATGTGTTCTTCCTGCTTGTCTGTGTGCGCTTCGAGGCGCGGTGCAGGCTCTCCCTGTTCTTTTTCCGTGGGCATGAATGCGGAAAAGCCCTGAATTATAAAGGAAATACGGCTGCGTGGTCAAAGAGAATCCACGCCCCGTGTTCGCGGCGGCCGAAATGGGCCAAAATCCGGTCGTGCCCCGACAAGCCAGGCGAACCGAGCGCCTGGGGCGGCACCCATCGACGCGCGGCACATGACCTTGCCGCGCCAGACCGGCCAAACCCGAAAAACAACAAACCAGCATGATGAAACAACGACTTACGCCCTTCGTCGCGGCCGCCCTGCTGGCCGCCGCGGCGCCCGCCGTCGCCGCCTCCGGCTGCGAAGCCAAGCTCGACGCGCTCGATGCGCGCATCGCCGAAGCCCGAACCGCCCATGCCGAAGACCGCATCGTGCGCCTGCGCGCCGTGCGCGAACGCGTCCGCCATTTCTGCGCACGCGGCCACGGCCATGCGTCGGCCGCCGCCGCGCCCGCGACCGATGCCGGCGCGCGCGGCACGCCGCCGGACGCAACGTCGCAACCGGCCGCGCGACAGCCCGCGTGACGGCGCGGTGCCGGCGCGCGCAAGCCGCGCGCCGATGTTTGCATGGGACGAAAAAAAGCCCGAACGGCTGGTTCGGGCTTAATCCACCTCAGGAGGAGGGTGGAGGAGACATTCGGAGGTTGCCGCAGCGCGACAACCAATGTGGCTCATTATACGAATGCCCGCCCGACTCCACAAGAAAATTTGCATTGCGAAATCAACTCCCACGATACGGGATCGCAACCAAGCCGCCGACAAGAATGGATTTTTATTTAAAATCAATTACATAAGTGCATCACACACGACCTGGAACCGCCAGCATCTAGAGCAAAACCCCTAAATTCGGCAGGGAAAGCGCCGCTCGCCGCGCCGCTTGCTCGGCGCCGGCGTTGCTCGTCGTGCAGCGCATCAGCCGACCGTTGCGCCGCGGGCTACAATGCCGGATCGAATTCGAATCAGGCAACGCTGGAGCGCAAGCATGGAATGCAAAGTAAGCTGGATGGGCCAGGACGGCATGGCGTTTTCCGCCGAGACCGGCAGCGGGCACCTCGTCACGATGGACGGCGCGCCCGAAGGCGGCGGCCACAACCTCGCGCCGCGTCCGATGGAGATGGTGCTGCTCGGCACCGGCGGCTGCACGGCTTATGACGTCGTGCTGATCCTGAAGAAGAGCCGCCAGGAAGTGAGCGGCTGCTCGGTCACGCTGAAGGCGGAACGCGCGAGCGAAGATCCGAAGGTGTTCACGAAGGTGCACTTCCACTTCACGGTCACCGGCCGCAACCTGAACCCGGCCACGGTCGAGCGCGCGATCAACCTGTCGCACGACAAGTATTGCTCCGCGTCGATCATGATCGCGAAGACGGCCGAACTCACGCATTCGTTCGACATCGTCGCCGCCTGATCGCACAGCGCGCATGAAAAAAGGGCCGGCGCTCCGCAGGGAGCGCCGGCCCTTTCGCATTCGAACGGCAAAGCAGGCCGATAAGCCGGATTCTGTGCACGCTGCGCGCCGAAGCGCGCAACGCGTGGCAGCCATTCCTCTAGGCGCGCCATTGCTGACGCGCTCAAGCTTCCTACCCGCAGACGAGACGGGGGCCCCGTCCTGCATCCGAAAATGCGCGCCTGCCTACTTGGAATTGCTCCGGGTGGAGGTTACCGTGCCGGCGGACGTCGCCGTCGCCGCGGTGCGCTCTTACCGCACCGTTTCACCCTTACCTGATCCCGGCTTGCGCCGGGCCATCGGCGGTTTGCTTTCTGTTGCCCTGTTCCGCGTGTCGCCACGGATGGCCGTTAGCCATCACCCTGCCCTGTGGAGTCCGGACTTTCCTCGCCCCCGCGCGCCCGAAGGCGGCGAGGCCGCGACTGCCTGGCCTGCTTTGCGACGCGCATTCTAGCACTGCGCGCCGCCGTCGGCAGCGCGCGAGCGGCGGCCGCGGCGAAACACGGCCGGATCGTCGTAGAACGCGGCGTCGGCGTTCGCCGCGCACCAGCCCGGCACGCCGAGCACCGGCAGCGGCGCGAAATCGCGACTCGTCAGCGGGCGCGTCGTCAGTTCGGCGGCGATCCGCGCGTCGACATGCGCGCGCCGTTGCGCGTCGGACCACGAAAAATAGTCGGCGCCCACGTCGACGATCCACGCGTGCGCGGTGCAGGACTTGTAGGGAGCGACGAGCTGTTCGAGCAGCGCATGGCCGACCAGCCGCGCTTCGCAACGCGTGCCCCACGCATCGCGCGCGGCCACCAGCAGCCGCGGCCAGTCGAAGCCGCGCAGCGCGTCGGCGAGCACACGGTCGGCGGTGACGAACAGCGCCGCGTTCTCGTCGAACAACGTGAGCGCATCGCGCAACGCGCCCCGCACGGGGCCGACGCCGCCCGCCGCGTCGATCGCGGCGGCCTGGCGCGCGTTCAGCGCGGCCTTGGTGCGCGGGTAGGCGAACCAGACGAGCGCATTGAAGAAGTCGTGAAGATTGTGGCGGGTCGGCACGCAGCCGGTGTCCGCAATATGGGTCTCGTACGCGATGCCGGACGGCAGCTCGGCCTGCGGCACGAAGCGCAGCGGCCTGCCGCGACCGGTGACGCGATCGCCGCCTGGCGACACACCGGCGAACGCGCCGTTCAACGCATCGAGCAGCGCGGCCTCGCCCGCACGGGCGGCCGCCTGCCATGCGCGGCCCGGCGCCCGGTAAGGCGCGAGCCACGGCGCGGACCAGTCGATCCGCGCGAAATCCGCCGCCGCACGACCGGCCGCGGGGCCGGGTTCGCGCGGCGGCGCGCAGCTCACGCGAGTTTCCAGCCGATCGTCTCGCCGCCGCGCAGCGGCACGACCGGCGTATCGCCCGCGAAGATCTCGCGCGGCAGTTCCCACGCCTCGCGGCGCAGCGTGACCGTCTCGGCGCTGCGCGGCAGCCCGTAGAAATCGGCGCCGAAGAAGCTCGCGAACCCTTCCAGCTTGTCGAGCGCGCCGGCGGTGTCGAATGCTTCCGCGTACAGCTCGAGCGCGTGCAGCGCCGTGTAGCAGCCCGCGCAGCCGCACGCGGCTTCCTTCACGCCGCGCGCATGCGGCGCGCTGTCGGTGCCGAGGAAGAAGCGCGGGTTGCCCGACGTCGCGGCCTCGACCAGCGCCACGCGATGCGTCTCGCGCTTCAGCACCGGCAGACAGTAGTAATGCGGGCGAATCCCCCCGACGAACAGCGCGTTGCGGTTGTACAGCAGGTGATGCGCGGTGATCGTCGCGCCGAGCAGGCCGGGCGCCGCGTCGGCATCGCGCACGTAGTCGGCCGCGTCCTTCGTCGTGATGTGCTCGAACACGACCTTCAGGCCCGGGAAATCGCGGCGCAGCGGCGTCATCACGCGGTCGATGAACACCTTTTCACGGTCAAACAGGTCGATCGACGCATCGGTCACCTCGCCGTGCACGAGCAGCGGCATGCCGGTTTCCTGCATCGCCTCGAGCGTCTTCGCGCACTTCGCGAGATCGGTGACGCCATGGTCGGAATTCGTCGTAGCGCCTGCCGGGTACAGCTTCACGCCGTGCACGAAACCGCTTTCGCGCGCGCGGCGGATTTCGTCGGGCGGCGTGTTGTCGGTCAGGTACAGCGTCATCAGCGGTTCGAACGTCATCCCGGCCGGCAGCGCGGCGAGGATGCGCGCGCGATAGGCCTGCGCCTGCGCGGTGGTCGTGACCGGCGGCTTCAGGTTCGGCATCACGATGGCGCGGCCGAACTGGCGGGCGGTGTGCGGCAGCACGGCGGCGAGCATGTCGCCGTCGCGCAGGTGCAGGTGCCAGTCGTCGGGACGGGCGAGCGAAAGCGTCGCCGGGGAGGAAGCGTTCGAGGCAGTCATAGGAGGCGTCGTGAAGAACGGGCTTGCGATCGGCGGGGCCGGAACGCGCGTGCGCGGGCCGATTGACGGCAAACCGCAACACGGGGCCTTTGGCCAGCGGAATCCGCTTTTTACCGCTCAGGGCTCGGTGATATGCTAGAAGCGCATTGTACCGGGGTTCGCCCGGTTCGTTACCTCTGCTTCAGCCTGCCGCCCCACGTAAAATGTGCCAACTCCTTGGAATGAACTGCGCCGCGCCGACGGACGTCACATTCTCCTTCACAGGTTTCGCGGCCCGGGGCGGGCTCACCGATCACCATGCCGACGGCTGGGGCATCGCGTTCTTCGAAGACAAGGCGTGTCGCCTCTTCATCGATCACCAGGCATCGGCCACGTCGCCGATCGCCGAAATGGTGAAGCGCTACCCGATCAAGTCCAAGAACACGATCGCGCACATCCGCAAGGCGACGCAAGGGCACATCCTGCTCGAGAACAGCCATCCGTTCATGCGCGAACTGTGGGGCCGGCACTGGATCTTCGCGCATAACGGCGACCTGCAGGACTACGCGCCGGACATGGACGGCAGCGTCTACCATCCGGTCGGCACGACCGACAGCGAGCAGGCGTTCTGCGTGCTGATGCAGGGGCTGCGCGAGGCCTTTCCCGGCGCGCAGCCGCCGCTGCCCGAGCTGTTCGAGCGGGTCGGCGAACTGACGCGCGGCATCACCGATCACGGCGTGTTCAATTTCCTGATGTCGAACGGCCAGGCGCTCTTCGCGCACTGCTCGACGCGGCTGCACTACCTCGTGCGGCGCTGGCCGTTCTCGACCGCGCATCTCGTCGACGAAGACCTGTCGATCGACTTCGCGAAATACACGACGCCCGAGGATCGCGTCGCGGTGATCGCGACGCAGCCGCTCACCGACAACGAAGTCTGGACCGCATTCGAGCCGGGCGAGTTGATCATGTTCCAGTGCGGCGACGTCGCCGCGCGGATGCAGATTCCGGTGCCCGAGCGCGTGCTCGAGAAGCTGCGCAACCCGTCGCTCGACGCGTCGGCGTCCGCGCCGCGCACGGTGATGCGCGAAGCGCTCGCCACCGCGGCCGACGGCGATTCCGACGACGCGATCGATTTCTGAAGCGCGGCATCGGCCGCGTCTGCTTCCTGCTCCCTTCCTGCTTGCCGCGCGTGCGTCGTACGATGCGTCCGACGACATCAGTCATCGGCGCAAATCGCCCCGCTCCGGCCGATACGGTTTCATTTCGACCACCGCCCTGCGCAATGGCTCGACGTCTCGCAACATTC
Organism: Burkholderia sp. AU17457; assembly: GCF_002223255.1. Classification (NCBI taxonomy): domain Bacteria; kingdom Pseudomonadati; phylum Pseudomonadota; class Betaproteobacteria; order Burkholderiales; family Burkholderiaceae; genus Burkholderia; species Burkholderia sp. AU17457. The sequence continues at coordinate 137,332 of NZ_NKFB01000003.1, read as the reverse complement.
GCTTGATTTTATTAATTTACAAGTGAAAATAAGTAAAAGACGAAGCGAACGAAATAACCGTCAATTAAAACAAAAAAATCCCGGGCCCGCATTTTATCGCGCCTCATCCGCTGGAACCGTGCGCTATCCCACAAACTCCCGCAGCCCTCCCGGCTTTTAACGAAATCCGCTCCAAACCGCCACCACCAAGGCTTTCGGTTCGATCAACCACACAAATCAAAAATACCACGCATTACGGTTCGCATCATTACAGTTTCCCCTTTCTCGATAATCGACGACCACCCGAATCAGTAGACTCGCCCCATCCTCGGTGTAACGAAACACGATTGGCGCGACACGCAGCCATAGCCGCCGCACGCCCCTTCGGATCATTTCCCCACCGCGGAATGCGAATTCGCCGGATCGCGGCGAATGCCACTTCAAAAAGAAGAAAGAGGGGTATGTCGTGAATCACTCATTTCGATCGATATGGAGCGACGCCGCGGGCTGCTGGGTCGCGGTGGCGGAAACGGTTCGGGCGCGCGGCAAGCGCTCGGGCAGCGAATCGGGCTCGAGTCAGCGCACGGCGCACGGGGCAGCGGACCGCGTGGCACGCCGCTCGCCGTTGCGCGTCGCGGCGGTCGGGGCCGCACTGGCCGCGCTGTCGACCGGCGTTGCGGACGCTTCGACCTGCGGCGACGGCGCGGCCGCCGCGAGCGGCAGCACCTGCGCACTCGGCAGTTTCAGCCCGACCGTCAACGACAACCTGGCCGGCGCCACGACCGTGTCGGGCGGCGACACGGTCGGCGTGACAGGCGCATGGACGGGCGCCCCCGGCGACCCGGGCTATACGCTGACGCCGCTCGGCAGCGCGACCATCGTGTCGGGTAACCCGAACCAGCCGCTGATCTCGCTCGGCGGCAAGACGCAAAGCGTCAGCACGCCCGACTCGATCACGGCCACCCACACGTCGGTCGCCACCTACAACTCGGCCGAATTCGCCGCATCGACGGCCGGCGCGGCCAACGTGCCCGTGTATCACGACGTGAACGGCGGCCAGTACGTGAACACGCGGATCGGCACCGTCGACGGCACCGGCGGCACGCTGAACGTGTCGATCGGCCATTCCGCGAATGCGCCCGACGCGACCGGCAACGCGATCTCGATCGCACCGAAGCAGACCGACCTGACCTTTGCGGACGGCACCGGAGTGGCAAAAAGCGTCGTCAACTGGAATTCCCGCAACCAGATCTGGCTCGGCACCGGCGACTATCTCGCCAGCGGCGGCCCGGTCGGCCAGCTCCAGCTCGACGTGCCGGCCTACACGGGCACCTTCACCGCGTTCGACGGCAGTCGCTGGACCGTCACCGACGCCGCCTCGCTCGCCGCCTACAACGACTTTCTCGTGCGCTCGGTCCAGAGCGGCGCGCTCGGCTCGCAGGCCGCCTACGACACCGCGTTCGGCCAGGCGGTCACGTTCTCGCGGCAAACCTTCCAGTACGCGAACAACGTATCCGCCGGCGACAAGAACACGCTGCCGATCGATCACCTGTCAGTGATGCACGGCGCGGGCGCGAACGCGACGCTGCACATCGGCAAGGACGGCCAGATCGACTTCCGCGGCACCAACACGATCGAATCGAGCTCGGCCGTGCTCGCGGAAAACGGCGCGCACTTCGTCAACGACGGGCGCTTGTCGGGCGACTTCACGCTGGTACGCCTCCTGAGCGGCGCGAGCGGCGTCAACAACGGCGTGATCTCGTCCGGCTACGCGTCCGGCAACAACGTCGACACGAGCGGCAGCACGCCACCCGACAATTTCGGCTTCCACGCGTACACCGAGGGCAACGGCGTGTACGCGAGCGGCTCGGGCACCACGTTCGCGAACCACGGCGTGATGAACGTCGGCGCATGGACGCTCGACGGCAACCGGCCCGACCTGCAGAACTACGCGGTGGCCGCGACGGACGGCGCGCGCGCGTCGAACGCCGGCACGATCAACGTCGGCGTCAACGCGACGACGCTCGACAGCCAGGTGATCGGCGGCCTCGTGGCCGGCGGCAGCTTCACGAACGAAGCCGGCGGCGCGATCTATCTCGGCCGCGCCGCGCAGTACGACGCCACGTCCCCCGAAGCGGCAAACGACGTCGCGCTGTCCGCGCATGCGTACGGCATCCTGCTCGGCGCGTCGGGCACCGCCAGCAACCTCGGCACGGTCGTGATCGGCTCGCAGACGCAGAATGGCGCCGCGCTGGCGAGCATCGGCTCCGCTTCCGGCACGCTGACCAACGCGGGCGCGATCGTCGTCAACGGCGCCGCGCCCGGCACGCCGCTCGCCAACGTCGGCATGCTCGCGGCCGACACCGCCGCGACCGTGACCAACACGGGCACGATCACGCTGAATGGCGTGAACGGCATCGGCATCATGGTCGTCGGCACCGGCACGAACGCGACGACTGCCACGTCGACCGGCACGATCGACGTGGCCGGCGGCCTCGACCCCGCGTCGGACACGCGCAACTACGGCGTCTGGGCCGAAGGGCCGCTCGCGAAGGCCGCGCTCGACGGTGCGCTGAACCTGACCGGCACCGGCGCGATCGGCGTGCATGCACGCTCGGGCGCGACGATCGACGTCGGCGCGAACGCGGTGCCGGCCTTCAGGTCCGGCACGAACCAGATCGGCTTCTACGCATACGGCGCAGGTTCGAAAATCAACGTCGCCGCGCAGCACCTGAGCGTCGACACCGACGACTCGACGCTGTTCCGCGTCGCGGGCGGCGCGGCCTACACGGGCGCGTCGGCGGCCGGCACGCTGACGACCGACGTCAACGGCCAGCGCTCACGCGGCGTACTCGCGACCGACGCCGGCACCACGCTGTCGACCGGCAACGCGGTCTACCACGTCAATGGCACGAACGGCGTCGCGATCGCCGTGGAAGGCGGCGCGAAGGGCACGATCGACGCGGGTGCGACGATCGACCTGAACGCGGCCGGCGCGACCGCGGGCATCGTCGACGGCCAGGCGCACGACCTCGCCGGTGCGAACGCCGGCGCGCCGGTCGCGACGACGCTGACCAACCATGCCGCCGTCACGTCGTCGACCGCCGGCGTGACCGGTTTCATCGCGCAGAACCTCGGCACGCTGGAGAACCGCAGCACCGTGCTGCTGACCGGCGCGGGCTCGACGGGCGTCGTGGCCGGCACGCTGGGCACGGTAAACAACGCGTCGACGATCCGCGTCGCCAACGGTACGGGCGCGCTCGTGCAGGGTGCGTCGGCCATACTCGCCAATGCGGGTTCCATCGAAGCCGACGACGGCCTCGCGGGCGTACGCCTGACGGGCGCCGGCGCATCGGTCGCGCTGTCGGGCGCCGGCACCGTCATCGCGAACGGCAGCGCCGACGGCGTGCTGATCGACTCGACCGTCACCGGCGGCGGTATCGCGGCCGGCGCGACGTCGATCGCGGTCGGCGGCGCGGGCAGCGGGATCCGCAACCTCGGTGCGAATGCAACGATCGCGCTGTCCGGCACGCAGATCGCCACGACCGGCAACGGCGCCGCCGGCGTCACGTCGACCGGCGCCGGCGCGCGCATCGCGGCCGACGCGGCCACGGTCGTGCGCACGAGCGGCGCCGACGCGCGCGGCCTGTTCGTGTCGGGGGCCGATTCCACGCTCGCGGCCAACGGAACGACCGTCGCGACGACCGGCACGAACGCCCATGCGATCGTCATGGACGGCGGCGCGATGGCCCTGCTGTCGGGCGCGAAGATTTCCGCATCGGGTGCCGCGGCCGACGGCATCGTCGCGCAAAACGGCGGCCGCATCGCCGATACGGGTTCGTCGCTCGCGAGCGCGGCCGGCAACGGCGCAACCGCGAACAGCGGCGGCGTGCTCGCGTTGACCGGCACGGCGCTCACGGGCGCGACGGCCGGCGTACTGACGTCCGACACGCTCTCGAACGGCGCGACCAGCTCGGTGCTCGTCGACGGCGGCAGCGTGACGTCCGCCGCCGGGCCGGCCTTCGCCGCGCGCGGCGGCACGGCCGACATCGCGGTGCGCAACGGTACGGTCGTCACCGCGGGCAACGGCACGCTGCTGAACCTCGCGAACGGCAGCAACGTGACGTTCAATGCATCGGCGGTGAACCTCGCGGGCGACATCGTTTCCGACGCGTCGAGCACGGGCAACGTGTTCCTCGCGAACGGCACGACGCTGACCGGGAAGATCGACCCGGTCGCGCTGACGGTCGACGGCACGAGCACGTGGCGCATGACGGGCAGCTCGGTACTGAGCAGCCTGAACAACGCGGGCCTCGTCGCGTTCGCCGCGCCGACCGGCTCGCCGACGTTGACCGGCAGCTACAAGACGCTGACGACCGGCGGCTACGTCGGCAACGGCGGCACGATCGCGCTGAACACGTATCTCGGCGCCGACGCGTCGCCGACCGACCGGCTGATCGTGAACGGCGGCGCGGCAAGCGGCACGACCGGCCTGAAGATCGCCAACACGGCCGGCACCGGCGCGCAGACGACCGGCGACGGGATTCCGGTGGTCGTCACGGCCAACGGCGGCACGACCGCCGCGTCGGCGTTCCATCTCGCGGGCCCGGTGCAAGCGGGCGCGTACGAGTACCGGCTCTATCGCGGCGGGCAAGGCGATGCGAACGGCTGGTACCTGCGTTCGCAGCTCGACCAGACCGACCCCGGCGGCCCGATCCGCCCGTCCGGCGGCGGCGACGGCGGCATCGACGGCAACGGCAACGGCGGTACGCTCGCGTATCGTCCGGGCGTCTCCGGCTACGCGATGACGCCGCTCTTGAACGCCGACTACGGCTTCTCGACGCTCGGCAAGCTGCACGAGCGCGTCGGCGACATCTACAACGTCGAGAAGCAGCAGCCCGGCAATCGCGACGGCGTGTGGGGGCGCATCGGCGGCCAGAGCCTCGATGCGAACGCGGGCCGTTTCTCGGCCGACGAACGTACGTTCTTCGCGCAGTTCGGCAAGGACTGGACTGTCGACCAGACGCCCAACGGCGCCGGCAGCACGCATGCGGGCGTGACGGCCAGCATCGGCGTGTCGAACGCGAGCTTCAGCGACATGGCGCGTGCGGGCTCGCCCAACCTGTCGACGTCGACGGGCTCGGTCGAGATGCACGCGCAGAGCGTCGGCGGCTACTGGACGCGCTACCTGTCCGACGGCACCTACTTCGACAGCGTCGGGCAGGTCACGCACTATGGCAACCGCTATCGCGACAGCTACGGCAACGAGGCGTCGCAGAACGGCTTCGGCGTCGCACTGTCGCAGGAAGTCGGCAAGCCGTTCGCGATCGGCGCGTTGCCGGTCGCGGTCGAGCCGCAGGCGCAACTGATGTATCAGTATCTGAAGCTGAACGGGTTCAACGACAACGTGTCGGCCGTATCGGGTACGACGACCAACGCGCTGCGCGGCCGCATCGGCGTGCGCATCTTCCGGCCGAACCTCCAGTCGAGCGCGGGCGGCGGCACCGCGACGCCGTACTTCACCGCCGACGTGCTGCACGACTTCCTGTCGCCGGGGCAGACCGTCGTCGGCGGCACGCCGTTCGCGACGCATCTCGGGCGCACCTGGTACGAGCTCGGCGTCGGCGTGACCGCCGGCTTCGGCAAGTCGGGCGAGCTGTACGCGAATGCGAAGATCGCGCGCAACATCGGCGGCGATTACCGGCGCGGGATCGTCGGGCAGGTCGGCTACCGGTACAGCTGGTAACGGCCGGCGGCGGACGAAAAAAAACCGCCCGGCTGCATGCCGGGCGGTTTTCGCATGGGCGTGCGCAAGATGCGCGAACGCTCAGTGCAGGATCTTCGCGAGGAAGTCCTTCGCGCGTTCCGATTTCGGATTCGAGAAGAAATCGTCCTTGCGGTCGTCCTCGACGATCGCGCCCTTGTCCATGAAGATCACGCGGTGCGCGACCTTCTTCGCGAAGCCCATCTCGTGCGTGACGACCATCATCGTCATCCCTTCCTGCGCGAGTTCGACCATCACGTCGAGCACTTCGTTGATCATCTCGGGATCGAGCGCGGACGTCGGCTCGTCGAACAGCATCGCGATCGGGTCCATCGACAGCGCGCGCGCGATCGCGACACGCTGCTGCTGGCCGCCCGACAACTGGCCCGGAAACTTGTGCGCATGCGCCTTCAGGCCGACGCGATCGAGCAGCTTCATGCCCTTCTCCGCCGCTTCGTCCTTGCCGCGGCCGAGCACCTTGATCTGCGCGAGCGTCAGGTTCTCGGTGATCGACAGGTGCGGAAACAGCTCGAAATGCTGGAACACCATCCCGACCTTCGAGCGCAGCTTCGACAGGTTCGTCTTCTTGTCGCCGACCGACTGGCCGTTCACGAGGATCTCGCCCTGCTGGAACGGCTCCAGGCCGTTTACGGTCTTGATCAGCGTCGACTTGCCGGAGCCCGACGGGCCGCACACGACGACCACTTCGCCTTTCTTGACCTCGGTCGTGCATTCGGCGAGGACCTGAAACTGGCCGTACCACTTCGAAACGTTCTTGATGGAAATCATCTTGTGACCTTTTTCTGGAGACCCTTGACGAGAGCAGACGCCAACGAGCAAATCACGAAATAGCATGCGCCGGCGAACAGGACCATCTCGACGGTCGTGCCGTCGCGATCGCCGATGTTGGCGGCCGTGCGGAAGAAGTCCGCGAGACTGATCACGTACACGAGCGACGTATCCTGGAACAGGACGATCGCCTGCGTGAGCAGCAGCGGCACCATCGCGCGGAACGCCTGCGGCAGGATCACGAGGCGCATCGCCTGCGCGTAGTTCATGCCGAGCGCGAACGCGGCATTCACCTGCCCGCGCGGCACCGCCTGGATGCCGGCGCGGATGATCTCGGAATAATACGCGGCTTCGAACAACGAGAACGCGACCATCGCCGATGCAAGGCGGATGTCGATCGTCGGCGACAGCCCGAGCACGCCCTGCAGCACCTGCGGCACGATCAGGAAGAACCACAGCAGCACCATCACGAGCGGGATCGAGCGGAACACCGTCACGTACGCTTTCGCGAACCACGCGAGCGGCTTCACGCCGGACAGCCGCAGCAGCGCCAGCAGCGTGCCCCAGACGATCCCGACCACGATCGCGATCAGCGTGATCTTGAACGTGACGATCGCGCCCGACCACAGCGTCGGCAGCGCGCCGGGAATACTACTCCAGTCGAACTGATGCATCACTTGCCTCCGATGTAGCCGGGCAGCCGCGTACGGCCTTCGATCCAGCGCATGAACGCCATCACGACGAGGTTGATGACCACGTACGCGAGCGTCACGGCGATGAACGACTCGTAGGTCTGCGCGGTGTAGTCGACGAGCTGGCGCGCCTGCGCGGACAGGTCGAGCAGGCCGATCGTCGATGCGACGGCGGAGTTCTTGAAGATGTTCAGGAATTCCGACGTGAGCGGCGGCACGATGATCCGGTACGCGACGGGCAGCAGCACGTAGCGATACGTCTGCCATTGCGTGAAGCCCATCGCGAGGCCGGCCGCGCGCTGGCCCTTCGGCAGCGCGTTGATGCCCGAGCGCACCTGTTCGCACACGCGCGCGCCGGTAAACAGGCCGAGACAGACGATCGACGCGGTAAAGAACTGCGTGCCGGGCGGCAACTGCTTGATCCAGGTGCCGATCGATGCGGGCAGCAACTCGGGTATCACGAGATACCAGACGAAGAACTGCACGATCAGCGGGATGTTCCGGAAGATCGACACGTACACGGTGCCGATCGCGGCGAGCCACTTGTTCGGCACGGTGCGCAGCACGCCGAACAGCGACCCGACGATCAGCGCGATGACCCAGGCGACGAGCGACACTTCGATCGTCACCCAGAAGCCGGACATCAGCCATCCGAAATAAGTCGTCGGCTCGCCGGTCGACACGGGGCTCAGAAAGATGCCCCAGTTCCAGTGGTAAGACATGGGCAAGACTCCAGCAAAAAGAAACGGAAGAAGCGTGGCCTCTTCCGTCTCATTAGCGTCATTTCTGCATCAACGGCCGTGTGGTCAGTCGAGCGCCTTGTCGTTCGGGTTCGCGTACAGCTTCTTCATCGACTCGGACAGCGGGAAGTTCAGGTTCAGCCCCTTCGGCGGGATCGGGTTCTCGAACCACTTCGCGTAGATCTTCGCGGCTTCGCCCGACTTCTCGACTTGCGAGATCGCGTCGTCGACGACCTTCTTGAAGTCGGCGTCGCCCTTGCGCATCATGCAGCCGTAAGCTTCTTCCGATTGCGGCGTGCCGACGATCACCCATTCGCCCGGCTGCTTCGCCTTCGCGCGCTCGCCCGCGAGCAGCGCGTCATCCATCATGAACGCGACCGCGCGGCCCGATTCCAGCGTGTTGAACGAATCGCCGTGATCCTTCGCGCTGATGATGTTCATGCCGAGCTGCTTGTCGTTGTTCATCTTGCGCAGCAGGCGCTCCGACGTCGTGCCGGCGGTCGTCACGACCGTCTTGCCCTTCAGGTCGGCGAAATCCTTGACGCCCGAATCCTTCTTCGTCATCAGGCGCGTGCCGATCACGAAGATCGTGTCGGAGAACGCGGCTTGCTGCTGACGCTCGAGGTTGTTGGTCGTCGAGCCGCACTCGATGTCGACCGTGCCGTTCTGCACGAGCGGGATGCGGTTCTGCGACGTGACGGGGATGTTCTTCACCTGCAGGTTCGGCAGGTTCAGCTTCTTCTTCACCGCGTCGACGATCTTCAGCTGGAACTCGCGCGAATAGCCGACCACCTGCTGGTTCTGGTCGTAATAGGAGAACGGAATCGACGATTCGCGGTGGCCCAGCGCGATCACGCCCGTGTCCTTGATCTTCTTCAGCGTGCCCGTCTCCTGAGCGTACGCGCCGCTTGCGAACGCGCAAAGCGCCGCCACCATCAGGACTGCCTTGTGGTATTTCATTTTTGGTCATCTCCTTGGCTAAAACCCGCGCCAGTGTATCAAAGTAATATTTTTGAAAGTACTGGTTGTTTACCGCACTACGAATCGCCCTGTGCGAAGCCGTCCTCCCGGCTCCGGACGCTCCAGATGCGCGCGCGGGCGGTGCCGGATTCGGCACCGCCCGCGAGGGTTCACATCCGCAATCGGGTGGATTGCGTCATGAATCGGTCATCGTCGACGATCAGGGACGCCCGGTTAGGGACGCCCCATCAGGGACGCCCCATCAGGGGTAGAGGCCGCGCATTTCGCGCGCCATCAGGATGCGCTTGCACGCGACGATGAACGCCGCCGTACGCACCGTCACCTTGTGCTCTTCCGCGACCGCCCACACGCCGGCGAACGCTTCGCGCATCACGCGCTCGAGACGATGGTTGATTTCGTCTTCCGTCCAGAAGAAGCTCGAGAAATCCTGCACCCACTCGAAGTACGACACGGTCACGCCACCGGCGTTCGCGATCACGTCGGGGATCACGAGCACGCCGTTCGCGCTCAGGATGTCGTCCGCCGCGGTCGTCGTCGGGCCGTTCGCGCCTTCGACGATGATCTTCGTACGGATCTTCGCCGCGTTCTTCTCGGTGATCTGGTTTTCCAGCGCCGCCGGGATCAGGATGTCGGTCTCGACCGTCCAGAACTCGTCGTTCGGCATCGGTTCCGCGCCTTCGAAGCCCGCGACGCCGCCCGTGCGGGCGACGTGGTCGAGCAGCTTGTTCGAATCGAGGCCGGCCGGCTGATAGATCGTGCCCGTGTGATCCTGCACCGCGATCACCTTCGCGCCCGCTTCCTGGAACAGCTTCGCCGCGATGCCGCCGACGTTGCCGAAGCCCTGCACCGCGATGCGCGCGCCTTCGATTTCGAGGCCCTTCTTCTTCGCCGCTTCCGAGCCGACGACGAACACGCCGCGGCCCGTCGCTTCCTTGCGGCCGAGCGAACCGCCGAGCGCGATCGGCTTGCCGGTCACGACGCCGGTCGACGTCTGGCCCTGGTTCATCGAGTACGTGTCCATCATCCACGCCATCACCTGTTCGTTGGTGTTGACATCCGGCGCCGGAATGTCGGTGTTCGGCCCGATGATGATGCCGATTTCGCTGGTGTAGCGGCGCGTCACGCGCTCGAGCTCACCACGCGACAGCTTGCGCGGGTCGACGCGGATGCCGCCCTTCGCACCGCCGTACGGCACGTTCACGGCCGCGTTCTTCACCGACATCCATGCCGACAGCGCCATCACTTCCGACAGCGTCACGTCCTGGTGGTAGCGCACGCCGCCCTTGCCCGGGCCGCGCGACACGTTGTGCTGCACGCGATAGCCTTCGAAGTGCGCGACGGTGCCGTTGTCGAGCTCGATGGGGCAGTCGACGATCAGGATGCGCTTCGGACGCTTCAGCGTTTCGAGCCAGCGCGACAGCGAACCGAGGTACGGCGCGACGCGATCGACCTGCTGAAGGTAGTTGCCCCACGGGCCGAGATCGTCGGCGTGCAGGTAGGACGGGATGGACTGCTGTTGCGAAGACATGGAAGCTCCAACGTTCAACGGATTGCGCACATTGTCGAAAAACCCGTTTTTTTTATCCAATGCCGTTTGATTATTCGATTATGCGTTTCTTGCATGATCGCGATTTTCCGCAAATCCGCGGTCGATTTGCGCAAGAACGCCCGCGATCGGGCAGGCATCGCGTTCGTGGAAAACCGGCTTGGACCGGCGCAGGCCGGCCGCCGGACGGCGGGCCGACCGGCGCCGGGAGGCCCGCCGTCAGCCGGGCGGGCCGATCGGCCGGATTAACCGCCGGCGGTTAACCGGGAGTATCGCCGGCGGTCTCGCGCAGTTCGTCGCGCACGACGTCCCACAGCGCACGCACGAGCTTCTGCCGCGGATCGTCGCCCTGCAGCGCGAGCTTGTCGCAGTACAGCCGGATATCCATCGTCAGCGTGAACGGATGCGCGCCGCCGCGCACCGACCGGTCGAGACGGATCAGCCGGCCGCCCGCGACCGCGTCCTCGACCGCGCTGTGCGGCAGGAACGCGACGCCGTGGCCCGCGAGCGCCATCGCCTTCAGCCCTTCGGCCATGTCGGTTTCGTACACGCGGTCGAGGAACAGCCGCGTGGGCGCGTTCGCGACGATGACTTCGGTCATCCGGCCGAGATACGCGTTCGGCGTATACGACAGGTACGGCACGCGCGCATCGGCCGTGCCCGGCAGCGTATGGCGCGGCCGGCCCGCGCGGCCGGGTGCCGAGAACGGGCTGATCGGCTCGCTGCCGAGGACAAGCATGTCGTAGCGGGCCGGGTCGAGCGCGACCGGGTGGCTCGGGTGGTGGTAGCCCATCACGAGATCGCAGCCGCCCTCGACGAGCGACAGCACCGCGTCGTGCACGTTCAGCGCACGCAGCCGCGTGTGGACCTGGCCCATCTTCGCCTCGATCCGCTCGAGCCAGCGCGGAAAATACGTGAGCGACAGCGTGTGGGGCACCGCGAATTCGATCGTCGGCACCGGCGTGCCGACGTGGCCGCGCAACAGTGTGCGCGCCTCGTGCGCCTGCGACAGCATCGTCAGCGCCTGCTCGTAGAAGATCTGGCCGGCCTGCGTGAGCCGCGTCGGATAGACCGAACGATCGATCAGCTCGGTCGCGAGCCATGCCTCGAGCGCCTGGATGCGCCGCGAAAACGCCGGCTGCGACACGTGCCGCAGCTCGGCCGACCGGCTAAAGCTGCGCGTTTCCGCGAGCGAGACGAAGTCTTCGAGCCATTTCAGTTCCATGCAGGCGGGCGCGGCGGGCGGCGGTCGGGAAGAAGCCTGCATTCTACCGGCGGGCGGGCCCGGCCGGCGGCTCGGCGCGCGGGCCGGCGAGCCTGCGCGGGCGATCGCCGGCTCGCCGTTCGCGCGCCGCCCGGGCGTCGTGCGCCCGCGGCAAGCGCGGCCGGACCGGTTCGGCCTGAATCGACGCGCGCCGATGGTAAAATGTCGGATTCTCCTCCCCTCGTTCGCCCCGGCCCCCAAAGGCCCTGCCCGATCATGTCCGACACTCGTCCCGATACGCTTTTCGCCCTCACCGCGCTCTCGCCCATCGACGGCCGCTACGCCAGCAAGACCGAAGCGCTGCGCGACTGGCTCTCCGAAGCCGCCTTCATGCGCCACCGCGTCACCGTCGAGGTGCACTGGCTGATCGCGCTGTCGCGCGCCGGCTTCGCGGAAGTCCCGCGCTTCTCGGAAGCCTCCGAGCAGTTCCTGCTGCAGCTCGCCGAGCGCTTCACCGCGCACGACGCCGCGCGCATCAAGGAAATCGAGCGCGTGACGAATCACGACGTGAAGGCCGTCGAATACTGGCTGAAGGAATCGGTGAAGGGCCAGGCCGAACTCGAGAAGGCGAGCGAATTCATCCACTTCGCGTGCACGTCCGAGGACATCAACAACACGTCGCACGGGATGATGCTCGCCGGCGCGCGCGAACACGTGATCCTGCCGGCGCTGCGCACGGTCTACCAGCGCCTCGTCGCGCTCGCGCACGCGCACGCCGAACAGCCGATGCTGTCGCGCACGCACGGCCAGCCGGCCAGCCCGACGACGCTCGGCAAGGAACTCGCGAACGTCGCCGCGCGCCTCGCCCGCGCGATCGCGCGCATCGAGAAGGTCGAGATCCTCGGCAAGATGAACGGCGCGGTCGGCAACTTCAACGCGCACCTGTCCGCGTATCCGGAATTCGACTGGGAAGCGTTCTCGCGCGACGTGATCGAAAACCGCCTGAAGCTCACGTTCAACCCGTACACGATCCAGATCGAGCCGCACGACTACATGGCCGAACTGTTCGACGCCGTGGCGCGCGCGAACACGATCCTGCTCGACCTCGACCGCGACGTGTGGGGCTACATCTCGGTCGGCTACTTCAAGCAGAAGACGAAGGCGGGCGAAATCGGCTCGTCGACGATGCCGCACAAGGTCAACCCGATCGACTTCGAGAATTCGGAAGGCAACCTCGGCCTCGCGAACGCGACGCTGCGCCACCTCGCCGACAAGCTGCCGGTGTCGCGCTGGCAGCGCGACCTGACCGACTCGACGGTGCTGCGCAACATGGGCGTCGCGCTCGGCTACTCGCTGCTCGCGTACGACTCGCTGATCCGCGGCCTCGACAAGCTCGAAGTGAACCCGCAGCGCCTGAACGAAGATCTCGACAACTGCTGGGAAGTGCTCGCGGAGCCGGTGCAGACGGTGATGCGCCGCTACGGCATCGAGAACCCGTACGAGCAGCTGAAGGAACTGACGCGCGGCAAGGGCATCACGCGCGAAGCGCTGCAGGAATTCGTCGGCACGCTCGCGATCCCGCAGGATGCGAAGGATCGCCTGCTCGCGATGACGCCGGCGTCGTACATCGGCAAGGCCGTCGAACTCGCGAAGCGGATCGCGTAAGCGCCGCCGTCAACTGACGCAAAAAAGCCCGATGCGAATTGCCTTCGCATCGGGCTTTTTGCTTTTGGGCCGGTCAGAACGAGATCATCCGCCCCGGGTTGAGCGCGCTCATCACGCTCATCGCGGCCTTCGCGGCGGGAATCGCGATCGGCGACAGCTGCCGGCCGAGCGGAATCGCGCGATGGTCGATGCCCGTGAGCATCGAGAAGTCGTCGTTGCGGCCGACGAAATCGTCGCAGATCGCCTTGCCGATCCGCACCGTCTGGGCAACGCCGTGCCCGCTCCAGCCCTGCACCATGTACATCGGCACGCGGCCGTCGGTCTTGCGGCTGTCGGTCGCGCCGTTCAGCGTGAAGTCGCTGACGCCGCTCCAGCAGTAGTCGAGCGCGAAGCGGTCGTCGTGCTGTGGAAACACCGCGTTCAGCCGCGTCAGCAGATACGCGTTGACGTCGGGCTGCGCCCAGCAGCTGCCGGTGCCCTGCCCGCCGAACAGCAGGCGGTTGCCGCGCACCGGCCGGTAGTAGTCGATCTGGAACTGCGTGTCGTACACCGGCATGCCGGCCGGCATCAGCGTCGCGACGTCGACGTCGAGCGGCGCCGTCACGCTCACGTACGTGAAGAACGGCACCGTGGTCGCCGCGCCGTCGTCGAGCAAACGGAACGTCGTGTTGTGCAGCGCGAGCACCACCCCCTTGCGTGCGGTGATGGTGCCGCCCGGCGTCGTCGCGACGACGCCGGCGGGCGTCTCGTCGAGCTCGAGCACTTCGGTGCCTTCGAACAGCGCGCCGCCGTTCAGCCGGAAGCCGTGCACGAGGCCGCGCACCAGCGCGAGCGGGTGAATCTGCCCGCCGATCGCGTCGATCGCCGCGCCGTGATACAGCCCCGAGCGCACGTATTCGTCGTGCAGCTGATGGCGGCCGACGAGCGTCACGCCCGCATCGCCGAGATGGCGGCGCGCATCCGCGCCGTCGAGCAGCGCGCTCATGTGGCCGGGGTGGACCGCCGCCGTCACGTGGCCGCGCTTGCGGTCGAGATCGAGCGCGTAACGCGCGCCGATCCCGTCGATCAGCTCCATCGATTCGGCCGACGCGAAGCGCCACAGCCGCTTCGCGTCGTCGTGCGACAGGTTCTCGATCATGTCGGCGGCTTCCCAGCGCGCGAGGCCGGGCGTCAGTTGCCCGCCGTTGCGGCCCGACGCGGCCGATCCGACGTGATGCTTGTCGACGAGGATCGTGTCGACGCCCGCTTCCGCGAGATGCAGCGCGGCCGATGCGCCGAGCAGGCCCGCGCCGATCACGAGCACGTCGCAGACGGCGTCGTGCGCGAGCGGCGCGCTGTTTTCATGGCGCGACAACGACGCCTCGTACCAGTTGGCCGGGCGTTCGCCGTCGTAGCGGGCCGGATCGCACCAGTTCCAGTTGTCTTTTTCGATGTTCAGTTGCGTTTGCTCGAAACGCGCTTCGCCCTGGATCAAGGGCTTGTTGTTGGACGTCATGATTGCACTTGCATGGTCTTGGGCCGCCTGTCGAAGAGCCTGCTGGCTTCGCGGGTGGGGGCAGCCGGTTCCACATGGGGGTCAACGAGAAAGGGGGCGCGATGGCCCGTGTTGACGGCGGCACGCTCGTGCCGCCTGGATCCCGGACTGTGCGAAAGCACGTATTGAAAGGTGCCGGGACACCCAATTTCTACACCGCAGAAATAATTCTACAGTGTAGAATAAGCTTTCGTCAAGTTTACAGCCGGTACCACGCCGGCCTGCCCGCCTGCCTCGATGAAAGACAAACCCGCCCCGGGGCCGCGCGGCCTCGACAAGGACGCGCTCGTCGCGGCCGCGCTCGCGCTGCTCGAAGACGTCGGCGAAGCCGCGTTCAGCGTGCGCAAGCTCGCGCAATCGGTCGGCTGCGACCCGATGAGCGTGCTGTATCACTTCAAGTCGAAGGACGGCCTGAGCCGCGCGATCGCGAATGCGCTGTCGCGCTCGCTCGTGCCGGTCGATCCGTCACTGCCGTGGCGCGAACGGCTGCGCGACCTCGCGCGCCAGTACCGCGCGCTCGCGCTGCGCTACCCGGCCGCGTTCGCGCTACTGCAGCGGCACATGAGCACGGGGCCGGCCGACCTCGCGCACATCGAGGCCGTGCATCGCGCGCTGACCGACGCCGGCATCCCGCGCGCGGCGCTGCCGTCGGTATGCGTCGGCTGGTACGCGAGCGTGATCGGCCTGGCCGCCGCCGAAGCGGGCGGCCTCACGCGTCCCGCGAACGAGGTCGAGCTCGCGGAAATGCACGCGCTCTCCGACGCCGCGCATCCGCTCGTCAAGTCGGCCGCGCCGCTCTATGCGCAGCTCGATCCGGCGGTCGTGCACGACACGATGCTCGACGTGCTGCTCGACGGCATCGCGCAACGCACACACATGGCCTGACCGGCGTCCGCGCCGCCAACGAAAAAAGCGCCCGAAGGCGCCTTTTCGATGACGATGACCGCGAACCGCGCTCAGTGCTGATGCGCGAGGCCGATCTTCAGCATGACCTGATCGACGATCTGCTCGGGGGTCAGCTCGATGCTGACTTCGATCGCTTCGTCCGGACCCGGCTCCTCGAGCGTGTCGAGCTGGCTCTTCAGCAGCGACGGATCGAAGAAATGGCCGGTGCGGCTCTTCAGGCGCTCCTGCAGCACCTCGAACGAACCCTTCAGATACACGAACCGCACGTCGGTGTCGGTGCCGCGCAGCACGTCGCGGTACGAGCGCTTCAGCGACGAGCACGTGAACACGGCCGTTTCGCCCGCGCGCTGCTTTTCCTCGATGGCCGCACGGATCGTGCGCAGCCACGGCCAGCGGTCTTCATCGGTCAGCGGAATGCCGTGGTGCATCTTTTCCTTGTTCGCCGCGCTGTGAAACGCGTCGCCATCGGTATAGCTGCACGACAGGCGTTCCGCCAGCATTTCGCCGATTCGCGACTTGCCCGCGCCCGACACGCCCATTGCGATCAGAATCATTGACTACCCCTTGTTACAGAACCACGCTCAGCAGCAGCGTAAAGCTCAGACCGAGCACCGAGATGATGGTTTCAAGCAGCGACCAGGTCTTGAACGTCTGGCCGACCGTCATCCCGAAATATTCCTTGATCAGCCAGAAGCCGCCGTCGTTCACGTGCGAGAAGATCAGCGAGCCCGAGCCCGTCGCGAGCACGAGCAGCTCCGGCCGGACCGCCGCGCCCGACGCCGCCGCGATCGGCGCGACGATGCCGCAGGCGGTGGTCATCGCGACCGTCGCCGAACCCGTCGCGAGACGCATCAGCGCCGCGACGAACCAGCCGAGCAGCAGCGGCGACAGGTGCGCGTGCTTCGCGGTTTCGACGATCTGCTGCGAGATCCCGCTGTCGCGCAGGACGCCGCCGAAACCGCCGCCCGCGCCGACGATCAGCGTGATGCCGGCGATCGGCGCCAGGCACTCGCCGCAGAACTTCTGGATCTGGTCGCGGTTGAAGCCCTGCTTCGCGCCGAAGGTCCAGAAGCTCACGAGCACGGCGATCAGCAGCGCGACGTCGGAGTTGCCGGCAAAACGCAGCAGGTTGTTCGGCAGCGACTTCGGCGTGAACACCAGGTCGGCCCAGCTGCCGACGAGCATCAGCACGACGGGCAGCAGGATCGTGAACAGCGTGATGCCGAAACTCGGCAGTTCGCGCTTGCGGCCATCCGCGTTCGAATCGACGAATTGCGATGCGAGCGGGTTGTTTTCCGGCAGCTTCACGAACTTCGAGATCATCAGCGCGAACAGCGGGCCCGCGATGATCGCGGTCGGCACGCCGACGACGAGGCCGAATGCGATCGTCTTGCCGATATCGGCGCCGTATTGCTGGACGGCCAGCAGCGCGGCCGGGTGCGGCGGGATCAGTCCGTGCACGACCGACAGGCCGGCCACCATCGGCAAGCCGACGACGAGCAGCGACTTGCCGGTGCGCTTCGCGACGTTGAACGCGATCGGGATCAGCAGCACGAAGCCGACTTCGAAGAACACCGGCAGGCCGACGATGATCGCGACGAACATCATCGCCCAGTGGATGTTCTTTTCACCGAACCAGTCGATCAGCGTGGTCGCGATCCGCTCGGCGCCGCCCGATTCGGCCATCATCTTGCCGAGCATCGTGCCGAGGCCGACGACGATCGCGATGTGGCCGAGCGTGCCGCCGGTACCCGTTTCGAACGACTTGACGATCTTGTCCATCGGCATGCCGACGACGAGGCCGAGGCCGAGCGAAACGATGATCAGCACCAGGAACGGGTAGATCTTGTAGCGCGCGATCATCAGGATCAGCGCGGCAATCGCGATCAGCGTGAATACGAGCAGCATGCTGCCTTGGACGGCCCCCATGTGGCACTCCTCCTAGAATTGTTCGAACCGGGCGAGTCGTTGCGAGTATGCCCGGCTATGCAGGTCTCCGAAACACGGGGGTACCCCCCCGTCAGGACGCTGAATTTTACTTATCTTTGCGATCTGCGGATAGAACCGGTTCCATCAGCAAAAACCCTCGGAAAAACAAGCATTAACGCTTGCTTCCGAGGGTCGATTCTTCATTTCATACAAGCATTAGCGCGGCAACTGGCTCGCCGCTTGCGCGAGGCGCGTGACTTCGGCCCAATCCTGCGCGGCGAGCGCGGCCTTCGGCGTGAGCCACGAGCCGCCGACGCACACGACGTTCGGCAGCTTCAGGAAGTTCGGCGCCGTATCGACCGTGATGCCGCCGGTCGGGCAGAACTTCAGCGCCGGGAACGGGCCGTGGAACGCCTGCAGCATCGGCACGCCGCCCGCCTGCTGCGCGGGGAAGAATTTCACGATGTCGTAGCCGAATTCGAGCGCCTGGATGATGTCGCTCGGCGTCATCACGCCCGGCAACAGCGGCAAGCCCGCGTCGAGCGACGCGAGATGCAGTTCCTTCGTCAGGCCAGGCGACACGCCGAACGTCGCGCCCGCGCGCTTGGCCTGCGCGCAGTGCTCGGGCTTCGTGATCGTGCCGACGCCGACGACGATGTCGTCCGCGAGCTGGCTCGCGCGCTGGATCGCCTCGAGGCCCGCCGGCGTGCGCAGCGTGATCTCGAGCACCTTCACGCCGCCCGCGTGCAATGCGCGCGACACGTTTTCGCCCTGCTCGACCGAGTCGAATGCGAGCACCGGAATGACCGGGCCCAGCTTCACGATTTCAGCAATCGTCTTCATTGAATTGGCTCCTTGAAATTCATGCGGCGACGCTGGCGGCCGTTTCGCCGACCAGCGTCCCGAAAACCGATGCGCCCTGCTCGGCCGGTGCGGCCGCCGCGCGGAACACGCCGAACAGTTCGCGGCCGAAACCCACTTCGTTCTCGGCCTGGTGCTGCGGCTGCGCGACCGGGCGCGCGTGCCATTCGGCGTCGTCGACCTCGATGTCGAGCACGCCGGCCTCCGCGTCGATCACGAGCATGTCGCCCGTCTTCACCTTGCCGATCGGGCCGGCCAGCAGCGCTTCCGGCGACACGTGGATCACGGCCGGCACCTTGCCCGACGCGCCCGACATGCGGCCGTCGGTGACCAGCGCGACGTGGAAGCCCTGATCCTGCAGCACGCCGAGCAGCGGCGTCAAACGGTGCAGTTCGGGCATGCCGTTCGCGCGCGCGCCCTGGAAGCGCACCACCGCGACGAAATCGCGCTTCAGCTCGCCGCGATCGAACGCTGCCTGCACGGCTTCCTGCGAGTCGAACACGATCGCGGGCGCCTTCACCTTGCGGTGCTCGGGCGCGACCGCCGAGATCTTGATCACGCCGCGGCCGAGCCGGCCCTGCATCAGGCGCAGGCCGCCGTCCGGCTGGAACGGGTCGCGAATGCCGCGCAGCACCTTCGTGTCGTGGCTCTCGGCCGCGCCGTCGACCCACGTCAGCTTGCCGTCGATGAGCTTCGGCTCCTTCGTGTAGTGCGCAAGGCCCTTGCCGGCGACCGTCGTCACGTCCTCGTGCAGCAGCCCGCCTTCGAGCAGGTTGCGCACCAGGAACGCGACACCGCCCGCCGCGTGGAAATGGTTCACGTCGGCCTTGCCGTTCGGGTAGATCTTCGCGAGCAGCGGCACGACCGCCGACAGCTCGTCGAAGTCGTTCCAGTCGATCAGGATGCCGGCCGCGCGCGCGATCGCGACGAGGTGCAGCGTGTGATTGGTCGAGCCGCCCGTCGCGAGCAGCGCGACGATCCCGTTGACGATCGCCTTCTCGTCGATCACATGGCCGATCGGCGTGTACTGGCCGCGCTCGACGGTCAGGTCGAGCACGCGGCGCGCAGCCTCGGCCGTCAGCGCGGTGCGCAGCGGCGTGTGCGGATGGACAAAGGCCGAGCCCGGCAGGTGCAGGCCCATCAGCTCCATCAGCATCTGGTTGCTGTTCGCGGTGCCGTAGAACGTGCAGGTGCCGTGGCCGTGATACGCGGCCGATTCGGCTTCGAGCAGCGCGTCGCGGCCGACCTGGCCGGTCGCGAACTGCTGGCGGATCTTCGCCTTGTCGTCGTTCGACAGGCCGCTCGTCATCGGGCCGGCCGGCACGAAGATCGTCGGCAGATGGCCGAACTGCAGCGCGCCGATCAGGAGGCCCGGCACGATCTTGTCGCAGATGCCGAGGCAGAGCGCCGCGTCGAACATGTTGTGCGTGAGCGCGATCGCCGTGCCCATCGCGATCGCTTCGCGCGAGAACAGCGACAGCTCCATCCCCGGGTTGCCCTGCGTGACGCCGTCGCACATCGCCGGCACGCCGCCCGCGAATTGCGCGACCCCGCCGTTCTCGCGCGCGGCCGCCTTGATGATGTCGGGAAAATCCTTGTACGGCGCGTGCGCGGACAGCATCTCGTTGTACGAGGACACGATGCCGATGTTCGGCTCGCGAATCGCCTTGATCGAGAACTTGTCGTTCCCCTCGAGGCCCGCGAAGCCGTGCGCGAGGTTCGCGCACGACAGCGCGCCGCGTGCCGGGAACTTGCCTTGCGCGCCGTCGATGCGCTGCAGATAGGCGGAACGGGTCGATTGGCTGCGGGCGATCACGCGTTCGGTGACCTTCGCCAGAGTGGGGTGCAGCGACGTCATGCTGGGCGCTCCTGTATGCCGGCCGACACCGGCGGTTGGAATCGTGGGGACGGTCGAGCTTCGTCGATCGAACGAAGCAAGTCTAGTAGAAAAACTACAAGCACGCAATGTGGATCGACGTACGTGCAACCGTTATTCCCGCTACCAGCAAGGCTCCAATCAGTAAAAACCCTAATTCGCGTGGCTGGCCTCGCATCCAAACCAGTGCGATTGCGCTAGTATTTTCATGTAGATTTTCTACAATTTGAGTGCGATACACTCGCTCATCCGAACCTGATTTCGACATGCCGTCCCATGCTGCCCCGCATTGAAGCGATCCGCGCCGAGTTGCGCCCGTCCGAGCGCAAGCTCGCCGACTACATCCTCGCCGCGCCGCGCGAGGTGCTCGACCTCGCGATGACCGAGCTGTCGACCCGCGCGGGCGTCAGCCAGCCGACCATCGCACGCTTCTGCCAGGCGCTCGGCTGCAGCGGCTTTCGCGAATTCAAGATCCGGCTCGCGCAGAGCGTCGCGCCCGGCGTGTCGTCCGTATACCGCGACGTCGAGCCCGACGAGCCGGCGCCCGGCATCATCGGCAAGGTGTTCGACCGCACGATCGGCGCGCTGATCGAGGTACGCAACAGCCTGTCGGCGGGCAGCGTCGCCGATGCGATCGCGCTGCTGTCGAACGCGTCGCGCATCGAGTTCTACGGCGCCGGCGGCTCAGGCATCGCCGCGCAGGACATCCAGCACAAGTTCTTCCGGCTCGGCGTGCCGAGCGTCGCGTATTCGGATCCGCACACGTTCTCGATGTCGTCGGCGCTGCTCGGGCCGCACGACGTCGTCGTCGCGATCTCGAACACCGGCCGCACGCGCGACATCGTCGACGCCGCGCGCTCCGCGCTCGCGTGCGGCGCGAAAGTCGTCGCGATCACGCAGAGCCATTCGCCGCTCGCGAAGCTCGCGACGGTCAGCCTCGCGTCGAACGTCGCCGAGGAAACGGACGTGTTCTCGCCGATGACGTCGCGGATGTCGCATCTCGCGATCGGCGACATCCTCGCGGTCGGCGTCGCGCTGTCGCGCGGGCCGGCGCTGATGGAACGGGTCGGCCGCGCGAAGGAGGCGATCACGCGGCGCCGGATCGACGACCCGACCAAGGACTAGCCGTCGCGAAACGCCGCGCGTAAACGACGAACGGCGCCCCGAGGGGCGCCGTCGCACATGATTCGATGGCGGCGTACTCGCCGGCCGCGCCGCTCAGAACGGCTTGATCACGACCAGCGCGACCGCCGCGAGCATGCCGAGCACCGGCAGCTCGTTGAACACGCGATACCACTTGTCGGTGCGGCGGTTCTCGCCGCGCTCGAACACCCGCAGCAGGTGCCCGCAATACGCGTGGTAGACGATCAGCAGCAACACCACCGTCACCTTCGCGTGAATCCAGCCCTGCCCCTGCCCGATGCCGATCACGAGCCACAGCCATAGCCCGCACGCGAGCGCGGGCACCGCGATCATCGTCATGAAGCGGAACAGCTTGCGCGCCATCAGCAGCAGGCGCCGCACCGCGGCCGGATCGGTCTCCATGGCCAGGTTCACGTAGATGCGCGGCAGGTAGAAGAGCCCCGCGAACCACGCGGCGATCAGAACGACATGGAACGTCTTGACCCAGAGCATTGCCATCGATTGTGCGCCTCGCGGTTGACTTACTGACGGCCTTCGCCGTGCCCGAGCACGACGTACTTCAGCGACGTCAGCCCCTCCAGGCCGACGGGGCCGCGTGCGTGCAGCTTGTCGTTCGAGATGCCGATTTCCGCGCCGAGGCCGAATTCGAAACCGTCCGCGAAGCGCGTCGACGCGTTGACCATCACGCTCGCCGAATCGACTTCGCGCAGGAAGCGCATCGCGCGGTCGTGATCCTCGGTGACGATCGCATCCGTGTGATGCGAGCCGTAGTGGTTGATGTGCTCGATCGCGGCGTCGAGGCCGTCGACGACCTTGATCGCGAGCACCGGCGCCAGATATTCGGTATGCCAGTCTTCTTCCGTCGCGTCGACGAGCGGGCCGATGCCCGCATCGGCGAGCACCGCGCGCGCGGCCGCATCGACGCGCAGTTCGACCTGCTTGTCGCGATACAGCGTGCCGAGCGGCGGCAGCAGCTGCGCGGCGATGCCGCTCGCGACGAGCAGCGTCTCCATCGTGTTGCAGGTGCCGTAGCGATGCGTCTTCGCGTTGTCGCAGACGGTCAGCGCCTTCGCGAGATCGGCACGATCGTCGACGTACACGTGGCAGATGCCGTCGAGGTGCTTGATCATCGGCACGCGTGCCTCGTTGATCAGCCGTTCGATCAGGCTCTTGCCGCCGCGCGGCACGATCACGTCGACGAATTCGGTCATCGTGATCAGCTTGCCGACCGCCGCGCGATCGGCCGTCGCGACGACCTGCACCGCATCCTGCGGCAGCCCGGCCGCTTCGAGCCCTTCGCCGATCAGCTTCGCGAGCGCCGCGTTCGACTCGAGCGCTTCGGAGCCGCCGCGCAGGATCGTCGCGTTGCCCGACTTCAGGCACAGTGCGGCCGCATCGATCGTCACGTTCGGGCGCGACTCGTAGATGATGCCGATCACGCCGAGCGGCACGCGCATCTGGCCGACCTGGATCCCGCTGGGGCGAAACTTCAGGTTGCCGATCTCGCCGATCGGATCGGCCAGCGACGCAACCTGGCGCAGCCCTTCGACCATCGTGTTCAGCGCCTTGTCCGACAGCGTCAGGCGGTCGACGAACGCCGCATCGAGCCCTTTTTCACGGGCGCGGGCGACGTCGCGTGCATTCGCATCCTTCAGCGCCTGCGCGTCGCGTTCGATCGCGCGGGCCACGGCGTCGAGCGCCGCGTTCTTCGCGGCCGTGCTGGCGCGCGCCATCGCGCGGGAAGCGTGCCGGGCGCGACGGCCCAGGTCGGTCATGTACTGATCGATATCCATCGTGTGACTCGAGAAGCGAGCCGCGCGGAGCGGCATGAATTCGTGGGGGAAGCGGGACGGCCATCCGGGGACGGCCATCCGGCGGGGTAACGGCCGCCAAACCGCGCCGCGCCGGGCGGCGCCCCGGTCATCAAAGCATTGTAAGCGGGTTGCGCAGCGCGCGCTGAAGGCCCGAACGGGACTTAGCGTCGCACGCGACCCGCGGTCGGCGGTCGCTCGCCGCGGGCGCCCGCGACCGTCATCGCGAGCTGGAACAGCCCGTCCCACGGGTCGGGCGGCGGTTCGTCCTGCGTGCGGCGGCCCGGCGTGACGGCCGTGAGCCCCTTGACCTGCCGGTCGAGCTTCGCGGCAAACGCGAGCGCCTTTTCGAGCACCGCTTCCGACACGCGGTTCAGCGCGGGCGCGATCAGCCGCTCGCGCGGCCCCCACACGCGGTTCTCGCGCAGCAGCGTCGCGAGCGGCTTGCCGGCCGTCGTGCCGCGCTTGATCCGCAGCAGCGTGCGCAGTTCCTCGACGACGGCCCACATCACGAGCACGATCGCCTCGCCCTCGCCCTTCAGCCCGTCGATCATCCGCGCGAGCCGCGCGGCGTCGCCGGCGAGCATCGCTTCGTTCAGCTTGAACACGTCGTAGCGCGCGACGTTCAGCACCGCGTCGTGCACCTGCTCGAACGACAGCGCGCCCTGCGGATACAGCAGCCCGAGCTTCTGGATTTCCTGGTGCGCGGCGAGCAGGTTGCCCTCGACGCGCTCCGCGATGAACTGCAGCGCGCGCCGCCCGTCGTCGCCGGACGCGACGCGCTGGCCCTGCATCGACAGACGCTGGCCGATCCAGTTCGGCAGTTGCGCACGATCGACCGGATCGATCTTCAGCGCGACGCCGCCGTTCTGCAGCGCGGTAAACCATGCGGATTTCTGCGTGGCCGCGTCGAGGCGCGGCAACGTGACGAGCATCAGCGCGTCCGGATTGGGCGTGGCCGCGAGCGTCTTCAGCGCATCGGCGCCCTCCTTGCCCGGCTTGCCCGACGGAATGCGCAGCTCGATCAGCTGGCGCTCGCCGAACAGCGACATCGCCTGGGTCGCGCCGAGCAGCACGCTCCAGTCGAAGCCGCGCTCGACCGTATGCACCGAACGCTCGGTGAAGCCGGCCGCGCGCGCGGCCGCACGAATGCGGTCGCACGCTTCCTGCGCGAGCAGCGGCTCGTCGCCGTAGACGGTATAGAGCCCGGCCAACCCCTTCGCGAGGTGCGGCTCCAGCGCATCAAGTCGCAATTGCATCGCTGCGTGCGCCCGCGATCAGAGCGGCGGCGGCGGCAGCGGCGCGCGCGGCGCCACGCCCGGCACCACGTCCTCCGGCGCCGGCGTCAGCGAATGGACGATCGCGAGACGCCGCATCAGCTGATCGACCGCGTCGTTCTGCATGTCGCCGTACAGGATGTCGGCTTCCTGCGCCTTCGCGTTCGTGTACTGGTCGCTGTACGTCATCGCGCGGTTCAGCGCGATCGCGCTCGGCGGGATCAGCACGGTGCCGTCCTTGCTGGTCAGCGTGTAGTTCAGCGTGTAGAACAGCGCGTATTCCTGCGCGGAGCCGTACTTGTTGAGCGTCAGCGTGTTCTGGCCACGCGACTCCCACATGCGCAGCACGGCGTCGGCGTCGTCCGCCGACTTGACGATCTTCGTGTCGCTGCCGGCCTCGACGAGGCGCGTGAGCCGCGCCCCGACGGACGCCGGCGCACCGGCCACGAACAGGTGCTTGAACGCGTAGTCCTGCTGGCCGCGCAACTGGAAGCCGCATGCCGACAGCACGACCGCGCTGCCGACGAGCATCAAAAACGATCTGCGGATCACCTTCGCTCCTTCTGGGTACGTCCGACGGCCGGCGGCCGTCAGACGACGATGTTCACGAGGCGGCCCGGCACGACGACGATCTTCTTCGCCGGCTTGCCGTCGCTGAATTTCGCGAATGCCTCGTCGGCCACCGCCGCCGCTTCGATCGCGTCGCGGCTCGCGTCCTTCGCGACCTTCAGCGCGCCGCGCACCTTGCCGTTCACCTGCAGCACGAGTTCGATCTCGGCCTGCTCGAGCGCGGCCTCGTCGACCTTCGGCCACGGCGCATCGAGCAGCGGGCCGAATTCGTCCGCGTAGCCGAGCGCCTTCCACAGCTCGAACGTGACGTGCGGCACGACCGGGTACAGCACGCGCAGCAGCACGCCGTACGTCTCGCGCAGCACGGCGGGCGTCGCGCCCTTCGCGCCGTCGATCGCGTTCAGCATCTTCATCGCGGCCGACACGACCGTGTTGTACTGCAGGCGCTGGTAGTCGAAATCAGCCTGCTTCAGCACGCTGTAGATCTCGCGGCGCAGCGCCTTGTCGGCATCGCCGAGCGTCGCTGCGTCGAAACCGGCGCGGGCGGCGAGCGCTTCGCGATTGCCGTAGCCGAAGCTCCACACGCGGCGCAGGAAGCGGCTCGCGCCTTCGACGCCCGCACCCGACCACTCGAGCTGCTGCTCCGGCGGCGCGGCGAACATCGTGAACAGACGCGCGGTATCGGCGCCGTACTGGTCGATCAGCAGTTGCGGATCGACGCCGTTGTTCTTCGACTTCGACATCTTCTCGATGCCGCCGAGCACCACCGGCTGACCGTCCGCATTCAGCGTCGCGCCGACCGGGCGGCCCTTGTCGTCGTGCGTGACCGTCACGTCGAGCGGGTTGTACCAGGTCTTCTTGCCCGCCGCGTCTTCGCGGTAGTACGTCTCGTTCAGCACCATCCCCTGCGTGAGCAGGTTCTTCGCCGGCTCGCCGAACTTCACGAGGCCGAGGTCGCGCATCACCTTGGTCCAGAAGCGCGAATACAGCAGATGCAGGATCGCGTGCTCGATGCCGCCGATGTATTGATCCATCGGCATCCAGTAATCGGTGCGCGCGTCGACCATGGTCTCGGCGTCCGGCGACGTGTAGCGCGAGAAGTACCACGACGAATCGACGAAGGTGTCCATCGTGTCGGTTTCGCGCTTCGCGGCCGCGCCGCACTTCGGGCACGAACAGTTCAGGAACGCTTCCGACTTCGCGAGCGGGTTGCCCGAGCCGTCCGGCACGAGGTCTTCCGGCAGCACGACGGGCAGGTCCTGCTCCGGCACCGGCACGTCGCCGCACGACGGGCAGTGGATGATCGGAATCGGCGTGCCCCAGTAGCGCTGGCGCGACACGCCCCAGTCACGCAGGCGCCACGTGACCTGCTTGTCGCCGAAGCCGCCGGCGTTCAGGTCGGCGGCGACCGCATCGACCGCTTCCGCGTAGCGCAGGCCGTCGTACTTGCCGCTGTTCACGCAGACCGCGGTTTCCTTGTCGCCGTACCACTCCTGCCATGCGTCGAGCGAGTACGTCTGCCCTTCGCTCGCGATCACCTGCTTGATCGGCAGATCGTATTTCTTCGCGAACGCGAAATCGCGCTCGTCGTGGCCCGGCACGCCCATCACCGCGCCTTCGCCATAGCTCATCAGCACGTAGTTGCCGATCCACACCTCGACCGGCTCGCCGGTGAGCGGGTGCTTGACCGAGAAGCCGGTCGCGACACCCTTCTTCTCCATCGTCGCGACGTCGGCCTCGGCGACGCCGCCGCGCTTGCATTCTTCGATGAACGCGAGCAGTTCCGGCTTGTCCTGCGCGAGGCGCGTGGCGAGCGGGTGCTCGGCCGCGATCGCGCAGAACGTGACGCCCATGATCGTGTCGGCGCGCGTCGTGAACACGCGCAGCAGCTTCTGCTCGCCGTCGAGTTCGTACGGGAAGCCGAAGTTCACGCCGAAGCTCTTGCCGATCCAGTTCTGCTGCATGATCTTCACGCGCTCGGGCCAGCCGAGGCCGTCGAGGTCGTTCAGCAGCTCATCCGCGTACTGCGTGATGCGCAGGTAGTACATCGGGATCTCGCGCTTCTCGACGAGCGCGCCCGAGCGCCAGCCGCGGCCGTCGATCACCTGCTCGTTCGCGAGCACGGTCTGGTCGACCGGGTCCCAGTTCACGGTGCCCGTCTTCTTGTACGCGATGCCCTTCTCGAGCATCTTCAGGAACAGCCACTGGTTCCACTTGTAGTACTCGGGCTTGCACGTCGCGATCTCGCGCGACCAGTCGATCGCGAGGCCCATCGACTGCATCTGGCCCTTCATGTAGTCGATGTTGTCGTAGGTCCACTTCGCGGGCGGCACGCCGTTCGCCATCGCGGCGTTCTCGGCCGGCATCCCGAACGCGTCCCAGCCCATCGGCATCAGCGTGTTGTAGCCGTTCATCCGCAGATAGCGGTACATCACGTCGTTGATCGTGTAGTTGCGCACGTGACCCATGTGCAGCTTGCCGGACGGATACGGCAGCATCGACACGCAGTAGAACTTCGGCTTCTGCGAATCTTCCTTCGTCTTGTAGGCATCGGCTGCGCGCCAGTCGCCCTGGGCGGCGGCTTCGACGTCGGCGGGTACGTATCTCTCGTGCATGGTGTGGTTCGGGCTAGGCTTTAAGCGGCGCGACGGCTCGCGCGCAGGATTGGATCGAAAATCGTGCGTGCCCGGCGGCACTGCAGGTTCGCTGTTGCGGGACCTGTTCGGGGTTTCCGGATATTTTCCGGGTTACCGGGAAAATTCCGGGTTACCTGGAAAAAACCTGCCAACCGGGAAAAACGTTGATTATACCGTCAGCGCCGGCCCATCCGGCCGGTCTTGCGGCGCGCGGCCCGTTCCCGCGGCGGGCGCGGACCCGCGTGATGATCATCCGCGCGGCGGTTCGCCGGCGCATCAGTGTTGCGCGCCCGCGGCGGCGGGCGCCGCGGTACCCGCCGGCGGCACGTCGGTCACGAAGCCGATCCGCGTGAGCCCCGCGGCCTGCGCGGCGCCCATCACCTGCGCGATCACGTCGTAGCGCGTCGCGCGCGACGCGCGCAGCCGCAACTCGGGCGGCGCGGCGCCCGCGG
Organism: Burkholderia sp. AU17457; assembly: GCF_002223255.1. Taxonomy (NCBI): domain Bacteria; kingdom Pseudomonadati; phylum Pseudomonadota; class Betaproteobacteria; order Burkholderiales; family Burkholderiaceae; genus Burkholderia; species Burkholderia sp. AU17457. The sequence continues at coordinate 108,977 of NZ_NKFB01000003.1, read as the reverse complement.
CGGCGGCCCGGAACCGCGCGGGCAGCGCGTCGAGCGCCACGGGCGCGTCGTCCCAGTAGAGCTTGCCCGCGTCGTCGATCGACAGCGTGACGGACTGCGGCGTGTCGCGCGCGACGCTCGCCGCGACCTTCGGCAGGTCGAGCCGGATCGCATGCGTCATCAGCGGCGCGGTGATGATGAAGATGACGAGCAGCACGAGCATCACGTCGATCAGCGGCGTCATGTTGATCTCCGCCATCGGCGCGGACGTCTTGTGGTGCTCGAGCCCGCCGAATGCCATGGTCGTTCCTCCGGAGCCGGCGCGTCAGGCGCCCTGCGCGCACACGAATACGTGCAGATCGCGCGCGAAGCCGTCGAGTTCCTCGGCGAGTTGCCGGACGAGCCGGCCGAGGATGTTGTACGCGAGCACCGCGGGAATCGCGACGACGAGCCCGAACGCGGTCATGATCAGCGCCTCGCCGACCGGCCCCGCGACGTTCTCGATCTGCGCCTGCCCGCTTGCGGCGATGCTGCCGAGCGCGTGATAGATGCCCCACACGGTGCCGAGCAGCCCGACGAACGGCGCGGTGCTGCCGATCGACGCGAGCAGCACCTGGCCGAATTCGAGGCGCCGCTGCGAGCGCAGCATCGCATGACGCAACGCGCGCAGCACGCGTTCGCCGCGCTCGACGCGCGCGGCCAGCGCGGCCGGGTCGTGGTCGTCGGCCGCGTCGCGCGCGGCTTCGGCGAGCGGCACGAACACGCGCTCGCGATCGGCGCCGGCCAGCGCGGCGATGCCCGCGTCGAGCGACGGCGCGCGCCAGAACGCGGCGAGCGCGCGCGGCCCCTGCCGCTTCGCGCGGACCAGCAGCCAGGCTTTCATGAAGAGGAAGCACCAGCTGGCGACGGACATCGCCAGCAGCACATAGGCGACGGCATGCGTGATCGCATCGCCGCTTTCGAGGTAGTGGACAACGCCGGTGGGAATCGCCATCGGAGTTTCCTCGCGGGGTCAGCGCAGGCCGAGCACGTCCTGCATGTCGAACAGGCCGGCGCCGCGCGCCGACAGGAAGCGGACCGCACGCAACGCGCCCTGCGCGTACGACACGCGGCTCGACGACTTGTGCGTGATCTCGATGCGCTCGCCGATCCCGGCGAACAGCACGGTGTGGTCGCCGACGATGTCGCCGCCGCGCACCGCGGCAAAGCCGATCGACGACGGATCGCGCTCGCCCGTCACGCCGTGGCGGCCGTACACCGCGCAGTCGTCGAGCGAGCGGCCGAGCGCGCCGGCGACGGCCTCGCCCATCATCAGCGCGGTGCCCGACGGCGCGTCGACCTTGTGGCGGTGATGCGCTTCGATGATCTCGATGTCGTAGCCGTGCGAGAAATGCTGCGCCGCGAATTCGAGCAGCTTCAGCGTGACGTTCACGCCGACGCTCATGTTCGCCGCGAACACGATGCCGATCTTGGCCGCCGCGGCCTGCAGCTCGGCCTTCTGCTCGGCGCTGAAGCCGGTCGTGCCGATCACGAGCCTCACATCGTGGCGCAACGCGGCCTCGATGTGCGCCATCGTGCCTTCCGGACGCGTGAAATCGATCAGATAGTCGGCCTGCGCGAACACGGCGTCGAGGTCGTCGGTCAGCCTGATCCCGGTGTCCTTGCCGAGAAACGCACCGGCATCCTGGCCGAGGAACGGCGAACCGGCGCGGTCGAGCGCGCCGACGAGCTGCGCGTCGGCATCGTTGAGAACGGCTTCGATCAGCATCCGGCCCATTCGGCCCGATGCACCGGCAATCGCAATCTTCATGGCTTTCTACACGACAGGTCTAAAGGCGGGCGGCGCATGCCGCCCCGTTTCCGCACGCCGGCCGCTTACTGCGCCGGTGCGGTGAGCGGCTGGTTCTGCAGGTTGTCCGAGCCTTGCGGGCCGACCGGCGGCGCCGCTTCGTTCGTCGCGTTCGGCTGCGGCGGACGATGGAACTGGAACTGCGGCTGGATCGCCGGCGCGGCGCCCGGCGGCTGGCCGCCCGGTACGGGCGCGCCGCCCGAGGCCTGCGCGGCCGGCGTGAACCGGCGCGACGCCGAACCCTGGCCCGACACCTGGTTGGTCGCGCGGTTCGCCGCGCGCGCCGCCTGCGCGTTCGCATCCTGGTCGACCACCGCGCCGGACGCCGGCTCGGCGGCCGGGCTCGCGGCAGCAGCAGCCTGCGCGGCGCTCGCAGCCGCCGCGGCTTCGGACGCCTTCTTCGCCGCGGCAGCGGCCTTCGCCTTCTTGCCGCCGCGGTCGCCGTCGATGTCGGCGAGCAGGTCGAGCTCGGACGGCAGGTTGTCGGCGCCGGTCCAGCTCGCGACGCGATCGCCCGAGAAGTTGATGACGAGGTCGCGCTGCTGGACGATCGACGTCGAGCCGCGCTTGAAGTAGAAGAGGTAATCCCAGCGATCCGCGTGGAACATGTCCGCGAGCAGCGGCGTGCCGAGCAGTGCGCGGACCTGCTCGCGCGTCATGCCGACCTGCAACTGTGCGGCCTTCTCCTGCGACACGAAGTTGCCCTGCACGACGGTGATCCGATACGGCGTGATGCTCTGCGCGATGCGCTGCGTCACGCTGTCGTACGACGAACAACCCGCCAGCGCGACGACGGCGGCGGCAGCGATGATGGCACTCCGCATGCGACTCCTCTGAAAGTGCGAAAGCGATTCTGGGATCATTTCCTTCACCGTGCTGGCCCGCGTGCAGGCCGCGCGTATATCTGGAACGGCGAAAAGCCGGTAACATTGAAGCCCTGCATTGTACTCTAGGGATGCCTAGCCATGACCAATCCGACGGATCTCAAGAATATCGGGCTAAAGGCCACCCTACCGCGCCTCAAGATTCTCGAGATTTTCCAGCAGAGCCCCGTGCGTCACCTGACGGCCGAAGACGTCTACCGCAACCTGCTCAACGAGCAGCTCGACATCGGGCTCGCCACCGTCTATCGCGTGCTCACGCAGTTCGAGCAGGCCGGCCTGCTGTCGCGCAGCAACTTCGAATCCGGCAAGGCGGTGTTCGAGCTGAACGAAGGTTCGCACCACGACCACCTCGTGTGCCTCGATTGCGGCCGCGTCGAGGAATTCTTCGACGCCGAGATCGAGAGCCGCCAGCAGGCGATCGCGAAGGAGCGCGGCTTCCGGCTCCAGGAGCACTCGCTCGCGATGTACGGTTCGTGCACGACCGAGAACTGCCCGCACCGCAAGCACTGAATCGCGCCACCCGCACACAGCACGGCCCGGCCGGCATCTCGCCGCCCGGGCCGTGTGCTTTTTCGGCGCACGTGCCGTGCGCCCGGCATGCTTACGAAAGCCCTTCGGCGCGCGCGCAGGCCGGCTCGAGATCGAGCGCCCACGCGCGCTCCAGCGGGATCTCGTCGCAGTTCGGCTGCGGGCCGCCGCGATCGACGATCACGAAATCGCTGACCGCGTCGAGCGCGAGCAGCGGATGGTGCCAGACGCCCTTCGCATAATTGACGCCCTGCCAGCCCTCGGCCAGGAAAGCGCGCATCGCGTCGGGCCGGAATTCGCCGGCCGGCGCGACGACGATCGCGTAGCGCGACACCGCCGCGAGCGGGATGAACGCCTGGCTGCCGTGCGGATGGCGCTCCATCAGCGTGACCGCGACCGGCAGCGCGCGCGGCTGCGCACGAAACACGCTGACGAGCGGCCGACCGCCGTCCGCGCACACATCGATCGTCGCGAGATCGTGAAAGCGCTCGGTCGTGCCGCCGTTGATCGGGAAATGCCGCGCGCCTTCGAGCGCGATCACGTCGCCGAACGGCGCGAACGCTTCGCGGGTCAGGCGCTCGACGCGCAGGATCGGGGTTCCGCTCATGCCGCTGCCTCCTTCAAGCCGGCTCGCCCCACAGACGCAGGCGCGACACGCCGCCGTCCGGGAAGATGTTGAACCGCACGTGCGTGACGGGGCCGAGCGCCGCGAGCTGGTCGAACGTGTGCACGTGGTCCATCTGCAGCTTCTGCTCGCCGAGCAGTTCGGCCCAGAACATCGCCTGCGTGACGAGCGAATCGTCGGTGCCGCCCGTCACGTGCGCGGCCTGCAGCGAGCAGCGGTCGGGGAAATTGCCCTTGAAGAACGCCGTATCGACCTCGACGCGCCGGATGATGCCCGGCCGCGCGAGCGCGACGATCGCCCAGTCGTTGCCGGGCTCGCGGCGGCGCCGCGTTTCCCAGCCGTCGCCCATGTTCGCGCCGCGCCCCGGCATCAGCATCTGCGAGGCCGGGCCGAAGTGCTGGTTGTTCGCCGCCACGAGATAGCCGCCGTTCTCGATCGCCGCGAGATCGATGAGCTCGCCCGCCGGCACGTGACGCCAGTCGCGCTGCGGCTGGCCGTACACGCGCAGCCGCGCCAGCCCGCCGTCCGGATACAGGTTCACGCGCAGGTGCGTGACCGGCCGCGCATCGGCGACGCTCACGTAGTGATGCGAATTACCCTGCAGCGTCGTCGCGGGAACGATCGTGCGCCACTCGGCGTCGTCGGGCGGCGTGTCGCCGTCCACCGCGCAGGCCTCGATCGACGCGGCCGGCGGAAAGTTGCCGGTGAAGTGGCTCGTGTCGAGATCGACGCCATGGATCACGCCCGGCCGCGCGAGGCGCACCACGCAGAAATCGTGGCCGGTCGTGCGCTTGCGGCGCGTTTCCCAGCCGTCCATCCACTTGCCGTGGTCGTCGTACTTGCCGGGAATGAACACGGCCGGCTCGGGATCGAGCATGCGCTCCTTCGGCGCGAAGAATTCGTCGCTGGCGAAGAGCGCCTGCGCGCCGAGGCGCGGGTCGGCGAGGTTCATGTAGCGCCGCGTGAAAGCCGGCGCGTTCGGATCGAGAATGGGGGCTGCCATGTCGTCTCCATCGTTTTGAGGAGCGCCGGCGCATCAGCGCGCCGGTCGCATGAAGTTCGGTCGCGCGGCGCGGCCGGGGAAGCCGCGCCGCCCGGGCGTCGCGCTCAGAGCGCGTGGGCCTGATCGCCTGCGACCGGTGCGGCGCCGCCCGGCGCGTCGGCCACGTAGCGCAGCTCGCGGTTCAGCACGCGCGTCGCGCGGGCGCGGTCGATGTCGTTCTCCCATACCGCGACGACCACCGTCGCGACGCAGTTGCCGATCAGGTTGGTCAGCGCGCGGGCGATGCCGACGAACCAGTCGACCGGCAGGATCAGCACGAGGCCGAGCACCGGAATCGCGGGAATCGCCGACAGCGTCGCCGCGAGAATCACGATCGCCGAGCCGGGAATGCCGTGCGCGCCCTTCGACGTGACGAGCGACACGAGCAGCACGACGATCAGGTCGTGCGTGGACAGCGGCGTGTTGGTGGCCTGCGCGATGAACAGCACGGCGAGCGTCAGGTAGATCGAGAAGCCGTCGAGATTGAACGAATAGCCGGTCGGGATCACGAGGCCGACCGTCGAATCCTTGATGCCCATGTATTCGAGCTTGCTCATCACCTGCGGCAGCACCGCGTCCGACGACGCCGTGCCGAGCACGATCGACAGTTCCTCGCGCAGGTAGCGGATCAGCTTGAACACCGAGAAGCCCGCGAGCCGCATCACCACGCCGAGCACGACCGTGACGAACACGAAGCAGCTCAGGTAGAACACCGCAACCAGGTAGCCGAGTTGCTTGAGCGACGCGACGCCGTACTTGCCGGTCGTGAACGCGATCGCGCCGAGCACGCCGAGCGGCGCGAGCTTGATGATGAAGCCGATGATCCGGAAGAACACGTGCGACAGTTCCTCGATCAGCGAATTGACGCGCTGCGCCTTGTCGCCGAGCAGCGACAGCGCCGAGCCGAACAGCACCGCGAACACGAGGATCTGCAGGATGTCGCCCTTCGCGAACGCGTCGATCGCGGTGTCGGGGATGATCTTCATCAGGTAGCCGGCCGTGTCCTTCAGGCTTTCGGCGTTTTTAGCGTACGTCGACAGCGACGCCGCATCGAGCGAGCGCAGGTCGATGTTCATCCCGACGCCCGGGCGCGTGACCCATGCGAGCACGAGCCCGATGCCGAGCGCGAGCGTCGTCATCACCTCGAAGTAGACGACGGCCTTCAGGCCGACCCGGCCGACCTTCTTCAGGTCGCCCGCATTCGCCATTCCGCTCACCACGACGCAGAACACGATCGGGCCGATGACCATCTTGATCAGCTTCAGGAAGCCGTCGCCGAGCGGGCGCAGCGACTCGGCGAAATGCGGGAAGAACGCGCCGAGCGCGACCCCGAGTATCAGTGCGACGACTACCCGGCCAAACAGCGAATTGAGGAATTTCGACACGGCGCTCTCCCGATCCAACGGTTGCAGTTTCGTCTGTTCATACTGGTAAGACCAGTGATGTTATGGTGGATAGTAGGAAGCCGATATAGTCGCGTCAAGGACGGACAAAATAGGGATTTCCCGCCCCCGCGCACGTGCGGGCGGCGCGTCGAAAAGGGGCGGATCGTGGCTTTCCCGTAGCCGGTCGTACACGGCCTGCGTGCGGATTACAATGCCGGTCAGACCGGCCATCGTTCACACCATGAAAAATGTTCCGCATACCGTGACCGACACCGCCATCGCAACGATCCGCGACCGGATCGAGGCAGGCGTGTACCCGGTCGGCAGCCTGCTGCCGGCCCAGCGCCAGCTCTCCGAGGAGCTGGAGATCAGCCGCGCGTCGCTGCGCGAGGCGCTGTCGACGCTCGAGGCGCTCGGGATGCTGCGCATCCGCGCGGGCAAGGGCGTGTACGTCGAAAGCGCGCAGGCGTCGGCCGCGCATCCGTGGCGATTCGCCGAGCAGTCGTCACCGCCCGACACCTACCAGATGCGCTACGCGCTCGAAGGGTTCGCCGCGCGGATGGCCGCGCACGTCGTCAGCGACGACGACATCGCGTGGTTCGAGGACAACCTCGCCGACCTGCACGTCGCGCTGACCGACAGCGCGCTCGACGAGGCATCGCGGCTCGACTTCGACTTTCACATGCGGATCATCCATCTGGCCGGCAACGCCGCGATCGAGTCGATCCTGCGCAGCAGCGCGGACATCATGAAGGAAAGCCAGCGCATGCCCTTCTACCGGCGCGAGCTGCTGCTGTCGACGTGGCACGAGCACCGCGCGATCGTCGACGCGCTGATCGCGCGCGATGCGGCCGCCGCCGGCACCGCGATCGAAACGCACATCGCGAACGCCGCGCAGCGCGCAGGCGTCTTCTTCCCGACGCCCGGCGCGTAACCCTCCCGCGCCGACGCCCGACGAAAAAGGCACGCGCCGCGCATCGCGGGCGTGCCTTTTTGCCAACGGCGCCGCTGCCGTCGCGACGCTAACGCCGCACCGTCAAGCGGCCTCGTTCGCGAAATCGATCAGCACCTTCATCGCACGCTGGCGGTCGCCCGCCAGTTCGAACGCGAGGTTCGCATCGCGCATCGGGAACACGCGCGTGACGGCCGGCCGCAGGTCGACGCGCCCCGCGTTGATCAGTTGCACCGCCAGCGCGAATTCCGCGTGGAAGCGGAACGAGCCGCAGATCGACAGCTCCTTCGCGACCACGACGTTCTGCGGCAGGCTCACGTCGCCGCCGAGCCCGAGCTGCACGACGACACCGCGCGGCCGCATCACGTCCAGCCCGTCGCGCAGCGCGCGCGCATTGCCAGAACACTCGATCATCACGTCGAACGTGCCCTTGCCGGCGCTGTAGCGTTCGACCCAGCCGCTATCGGCCGCCGCGTTGATCGCCCGGTCCGCGCCGAGCGCGCGCGCCACGTCCAGCGGCGCGTCGACGACGTCGGTCGCGACGATCTCCGCCGCACCGTGCACGCGCGCCGCCGCAACCGCCAGCACGCCGATCGGCCCGCAACCCGACACGAGCACGCGCTTGCCGATCAGCGGGCCCGCGCGCGACACCGCGTGCAGCCCGACCGCGAACGGCTCGGCCAGCGCCGCGAGCGACAGCGGCACGTGGTCGGCGACCTTCACGCATTGCACCGCGTCGCACACGAGCGCGTTACGGAACGCGCCCTGCACGTGCGGCATCCGCATCGCGCTGCCGTAGAAGCGCATGTCGAGACACTGGTTCGGCAGCTCTTCCAGACAGTAGCGGCATGCGCCGCACGGCCGGCTCGGATTGACCGCGACGCGGTCGCCGACCTGCACCGACGTCACGTCCGGCGCCACTTCCGCGACCGTGCCGGCTACCTCGTGGCCGAGCACCATCGGCTGCTGCAGCCGGATCGCGCCGAAGCCGCCATGCCGGAAGTAATGGAGGTCAGAACCGCAGATGCCGCCCATCGCGACGTCGACGCGCACCTGGCCCGGGCCAATCTCGCCCGCGTCCTGCTCCTCGACCCGCAGGTCGTTCGGCCCGTGGATCACGACACACATGCAACGCATACGCACGACATTCTCCTTGTCAGACGGCGCTCGTCAGCCCGCCATCGACGAACAGCGTCTGGCCGTTCACGAAATCGGATGCGGCCGACGCGAGAAAGATCGCCGCGCCGCACAGCTCGTCGACCTGCCCCCAGCGGCCGGCCGGCGTGCGCTTGCACAGCCAGTCCGAAAACGCCGCGTCGTCGACCAGCGCGCGATTCAGTTCGGTTTCGAAATAACCGGGCGCGAGCCCGTTCGCCTGGATACCGTGGCGCGCCCAGTCCGCGCACATCCCTTTGGTCAGCATCCGCACCGCGCCCTTGGTCGCCGCGTACGGCGCGATCGTCGGCCGCGCGAGCTCGCTCTGCACCGAGCAGATGTTGATGATCTTGCCGCGGCCGCGCGCGATCATGTGCCGCGCGACGGCCTGCGCGACGTTGAACACGCCGTCGAGGTTCACGCGCATCAGCGCATGCCAGTCGTCCGGGTCGAATGCGTCGAGCGGCGCGCGGCGCTGGATGCCCGCGTTGTTCACCAGGATGTCGATCGCGCCGACGCGCGCCTCGAAATCGTCGACCGCCGCGCGTACCTGCGCGTGCTCGGCCACGTCGAACACCGCGTGGTCGGCCGCGAAGCCTTCGTCGCGGAACTGGCGCGCGAGCGTCGCGGCCTTCTCTTCATTGCGATCGTTGATGACGATTGCCGCGCCGGCTTCCGCGAGCCCGCGGGCGAGCGTCAGCCCGATCCCGCGGCCGGAACCGGTAATCAGCGCGCGGCGGCCGTCGAGGCGGAACCGGTCAAGCGCGTGGGTCATGGATGTCTCCTCGTGCCAGTCGAGCCGGCTGCCCGTCGCGGCCGGTCTCGCGTTGACGGTATCTTCGGCCGCCGGCCCGGTCCACGCCAATGGTCTTTTTTGATCCGGTTATCATGAAAATTGATTACCGTCTTCGTTGATGCCCCCGCCCATGGAACTCAAGCAATTGCGCGCCTTCGTCACGCTCGCGGAAGAGCTGCATTTCGGGCGCGCCGCGCAGCGCCTGTGCATCGTGCAGCCCGCGCTGAGCATGCAGATCAAGGCGCTCGAGGCGGAACTCGGCGCGCGCCTGTTCGAGCGCGACCGGCACAAGGTCGAGCTGAGCGACACCGGGCGCGTGTTCCTGCCCGAAGCGCGGGCGACGCTGCAGCAAGCTGCGCGCGCGGAACAGGTGGCGCGGCTGTCGAGCCGCGGCGAAATCGGTACGCTGCGGATCGCGTTCGTGTCGTCGGTCTTGCCGGCGCTGCTGCCGGCGGTGCTGCGCACGATGCGCGAGCGCTATCCGCTGATCGCGCTCGAACTGAAGGACATGCCGACGCCCGACCAGATCGCCGCGCTGCACGACCGGCGGATCGACTTCGGGATGGTCCGGCTGCCGGCCGCGTATCCGGGTATCGACACGCGCGTGGTGCTCGAGGAAGGGTTCGTCGTCGCACTGCCGCTCGAGCATCCGCTCGCCGCGCGCGACACGATCGCGCCGGCCGACCTGCGCGGCCACCCCACGTTCGTGCTCGCGCGCCGCTACGCGCCGGGCTTTCACGACGACATGCTGCTCGCGCTGAGCCGCGCAGGCACGACGCTCGAGATCGCGCAGGAGTTCGGCGAGTTCACGACGATGCTCGCGCTCGTCGCGGCGGGAATGGGGATCGGGCTGATCCCGGCGCAGGCGGCGAGCGCGCTGCCGCCGAACGTGCTCGCGCGGCCGCTCGATCTGGCCGGTCACCGCAGCGGCATCGGGCTCGCGTGGACCGATCTCGACAGCCCGCTGAAGCGGGCTTTCGTCGATGCGATCGAGCACGTGACGGCGAACGCCGGGCAATAAAAAACCCGGCCGGGAAACCCCGGGCCGGGTTCGTTCGCCACGCCGGCCGCCTTCCGGCGGCCGCGCGACGTGCACGATTACTTCGCGTTCGCGAATGCGATTGCCGTATCGAGCATGCGGTTCGAGAAGCCCCACTCGTTGTCGTACCAGCTCGACACCTTCACGAGGCGGCCCGACACCTTGGTCAGCGTCGCGTCGAACGTCGACGAAGCCGGGTTGTGGTTGAAGTCGATCGACACCAGCGGCGCGTCGTTGTAGCCGAGGATGCCCTTCAGCGCGCCTTCCGATGCTTCCTTCATGATCGCGTTGACTTCCTCGACCGTCGTGTCGCGCTTCGCGATGAACGACAGGTCGACGATCGACACGTTGATCGTCGGGACGCGGATCGCGTAGCCGTCGAGCTTGCCGTTCAGTTCCGGCAGCACGAGGCCGACGGCCGATGCGGCACCCGTCTTCGTCGGGATCTGGCTGTGCGTGGCCGAACGCGCGCGGCGCAGGTCTTCGTGATAGACGTCCGTCAGCACCTGGTCGTTCGTGTACGCGTGGATCGTCGTCATCAGGCCGGTTTCGAGGCCGATCTTGTCGTTCAGCGGCTTGACGAGCGGCGCGAGGCAGTTCGTCGTGCACGATGCGTTCGAGATGACCGTGTGCTCGGCCTTCAGCACGTCGTGGTTCACGCCGTAGACGATCGTCGCGTCGACGTCCTTGCCGCCCGGCGCCGAGATGATCACCTTCTTCGCGCCGCCCTTCAGGTGCGCGCTCGCCTTTTCCTTCGTCGTGAAGAAGCCCGTGCACTCCATCACGACGTCGACGCCCAGCTCGCCCCACGGCAGTTCGGCCGGGTTGCGGTTCGCCAGCACGCGGATCTTGTCGCCGTTCACGACGAGGTAGTCGCCGTCGACCGACACTTCGCCCGGGAACTTGCCGTGCGCGGTGTCGTACTGGGTCAGGTGCGCGTTGGTCTTCGCATCGCCCAGGTCGTTGATCGCGACGATCTCGAGATCGTGCTTCTTGCCGTTTTCATAGAACGCGCGCAGCGTGTTGCGGCCGATACGGCCGTAGCCGTTGATTGCGACGCGAATCGTCATGGTTATCTCCTGATGGCTGAAAAAATTCGTTTCGTGCAGCTTCACGGGGCGACGCGCGCAACGGGTGGCGCGCGCCGCACATGCTTTTAGGCCAGCACGGCCTTGGCCGTCTCGACGACGTGTTCGACGGTGAAGCCGAAGTACTTGAACAGCACGCCGGCCGGCGCCGATTCGCCGAACGTGTCGATCCCGACGACGCCGCCTTCGAGGCCGACGTACTTGTGCCAGAAGCTCGTCACGCCCGCTTCGATCGCGACGCGGCGCACGCCGTGCGGCAGCACGCGTTCGCGGTATTCGGCGTCCTGGCGGTCGAACACGTTGGTCGACGGCATCGACACGACGCGCGCCGCGATGCCCTGCTGCGCGAGCGGCTCGACGGCCTTCATCGCGAGTTCGACTTCCGAGCCCGTCGCGATCAGGATGATCTTGCGCGCGACGATCTCTTCATCCCAGTCCTTCAGCACGTAACCGCCCTTCTCGATGTTGGCGATCTGCGCATCGGTACGCGGGTTGAACGCGAGGTTCTGGCGGCTGAAGATCAGGCTCGACGGGCGGTCGGCGGCGACCGCGTGGGTCCACGCGACGGCCGTCTCGACCGTGTCCGCCGGACGCCAGACGTCGTGGTTCGGGATCAGGCGCAGGCTCGACACGTGCTCGATCGACTGGTGCGTCGGGCCGTCTTCGCCGAGGCCGATCGAATCGTGCGTGAACACGAAGATCGACGGCACCTTCATCAGCGCGGCCACGCGCAGCGCGTTGCGGCTGTAGTCGGAGAACGTCAGGAACGTGCCGCCGAACGGCTTGTGGCCGCCGTGCAGCGCGAGGCCGTTGATCGCGGCGCTCATGCCGAATTCGCGCACGCCGTAGTTGATGTGGTTGCCGAGCAGCACGCCCGCGCCTTCCGGATTCGCGCGCACCGCCTTCGACGCCTTCCAGTTGGTCAGGTTCGAGCCGGTCAGGTCGGCCGAGCCGCCGAGCAGCTCGGGCAGCGCGGCGGCGAGCCCTTCGATCGCCTGCTGCGACGCCTTGCGGGTCGCGACCGTCTCGGCGCGCTCGTTCGCGCCGGCGATGATAGCGGCAGCCTTCTCGGCCCAGTCGGCCGGCAGCTTGTTGGCCATCCGGCGCTCGAATTCGGCGGCTTCTGCCGGGAACTTCGCGCGATAGGCGGCGAACGTCGCGTCCCATTCGGACTCCGCGCGCTTGCCGGCTTCCTTCGCGTCCCATGCCGCATAGACTTCCTGCGGAATCACGAACGGCTCCCAGGTCCAGCCGAGCGCCGCGCGCGTCTTCGCGATTTCTTCCGCGCCGAGCGCCGCGCCGTGCACGTCGTGGCCGCCGGCCTTCGTGGCCGCGCCCTTGCCGATCACCGTCTTGCAGCAGATCAGCGTCGGCTTGTCCGACAGCTTCGCCTTCGCGATGGCTGCGTCGACCGCGTCGACGTCGTGGCCGTTCACGTTCGGGATCACGTTCCAGCCGTACGCTTCGAAGCGCTTCGGCGTGTCGTCGTGGAACCAGTTCACGACGTCGCCGTCGATCGAGATGCCGTTGTCGTCGTACAGCGCGATCAGCTTGTTCAGCTTCAGCGTGCCCGCGAGCGAGCAGGCTTCGTGCGAGATGCCTTCCATCAGGCAGCCGTCGCCGAGGAACACGTACGTGTGGTGATCGACGATCTTCGCGCCGTCACGGTTGAACTCGTCGGCCATCAGCGCTTCGCCGAGCGCCATGCCGACCGCGTTCGCGAGACCCTGGCCGAGCGGGCCGGTGGTCGTCTCGACGCCCGGCGTGATCCCGTATTCCGGGTGGCCCGGCGTCTTCGAGTGCAGCTGGCGGAAGTTCTTCAGCTCTTCGATCGGCAGGTCGTAGCCGGTCAGGTGCAGCAGCGAGTACAGCAGCATCGAGCCATGACCGTTCGACAGCACGAAACGGTCGCGGTCGGCCCAGTGCGGGTTCGTCGGGTTGTGCTTCAGATGGCGCGACCACAGCGCGACGCCGATTTCGGCCATGCCCATCGGCATGCCGGGGTGGCCGGAGTTCGCTTGCTGGACGGCGTCCATCGCGAGCGCACGGATCGCGTTGGCCATCAGGGTGGTGGAGGCGGGAGACGAAGTCGTCATGTCGAGTCCGGAGAACGAGTCGAGGAAACGGGGGCACGGCGGCATCCGGAAGCTCGAGCGTCAATCGTTCCCGGCGCGCGGTGCGGCGCCTGACGGACGCGAAGCGGACGGAGCCAACGGACGGGGCTGCAAAGCTCGTCATTTTAACAGATGGGCCGACATTTCCCTTGTCGGCGCATAGTGTTCCGGCACGGTTTTCCGTCGAACCGCCCGCCTCCTATAATTCAGGCGTCGGAACTCCCTGCCCCAGCGGCCCGCCCGTGAGCACCACCCTTCTCTTTCACCCGACGCCCGACGCCACCTACGGCTTCCCGAATGCGCGGCGGCTCGCGCACGTCGCATCCGCGCACCAGCAGATCGAGGTCTGGGAAACGCCGCAGCTCGGCCGGCTGTTCACGCTGGACGGCCGGCCGATGACGTCGGTCGGCGACGAGTTCGTCTATCACGAGTGCATGACGCACCCGGCCGCGCTCGCGCATCCGTGCCCGAGGAAGGCGCTCGTGCTCGGCGGCGGCGACGGCGGCGCCGCCCGCCAGTTGCTCAAGCACGCGTGCATCGAGCGGATCGTGATCGCCGAACTCGACGACGAGGTGGTCGGGATGGCGCGCCGCTATCTCGACGACGTGCACCAGGGCGCGCTCGACGACCCGCGCGTCGAGGTCGTGATCGGCGACGCCGCGCATTTCGTCGAATCGACGGTCGAACATTTCGATCTCGTCGTGTTCGACCTCACGCCGCCCGATTCGCCGGCGGCCGGCCTCTATACGCGTGCGTTCTACGCGCGGCTCAAGCGGATCCTCACGCGCTGCGGCGCGATCTCGATGCATCTCGGCTCGCCGGTGTTCCATGCCGCGCGCATCGCCGCGCTGCTCGACGACCTGCGCGCGAGCTTCGCGGTCGTCGATCTGCTGTCCGCGCACGTGCCGCTGTACGGCTCGCAGTGGCTGATGGCGATCGCGAGCGACACGCTCGATGCGGCCGCGCTGTTCGCGCACGACGTCGACGACCGGCTCGCGGCCCGCCGCGTCGGGGGCTTGCGCTATTACGATGCGCGGCTGCATGCGTCCCTCTTTACCCTGCCGCGCGCGCTGCGCGATACACTGGGCGTTCGCCGCTGAACATCCGGACGGCCGCAACGTTCCATTGTTCCAGCATGAGACCGGCGCAGGCGCCGACGCGCCGACACCGTGCAACAGGAGATTTTCATGACCGATCCACGTCCGGCCAACGTGCCTTGGTTGACGCCCTACCTGGCCGTACGCAACGCGCGCGCGGCCATCGAGTTCTTCAAGGCCGCATTCGGCTTCACCGTACGCGACGTGCACGACGAGGACGGCGCGATCATGCACGTCGAGATGGCCTATCGCGGCCAGCTGATCGTGATGTTCGCGCCCGAAGGCGCGTTCGGTTCGCCCGCGCTCACGCCGAAGCGCGCGAACGCCACCGCGCCGCAATCGTTCTATCTGTATGTCGACGACGTCGACGCCACCTGGCAGCGCGCGCTCGATGCGGGCGCGAAATCGCTGAGCGCGCCGCAGGACCAGTTCTGGGGCGACCGGTTCGCGCAGATCGAGGATCTCGACGGCTACCGCTGGGCGCTCGGGTGCCGTCTCGACGCATGACCGAAACCGCCACACGCATGAATGAAGCCACCACCACCGCGGCCGTGCCGCGCTTTTTCGTCGACGCCGCGCTGCGCGCCGACGCCACGCTCGCCTTGCCGGCCGACGTCGCGCGCCACGTGCAGGTGCTGCGCCTGCAGCCGGGCGACGTGCTCGCGTTGTTCGACGGCACGGGCGGCCAGTACCGCGCACGACTCGTCGAGCTCGACAAGCGCAGCGCGCTCGCGCAGATCGATACGTTCGAGCCCGTCGAGGCCGAGCCGCCCTATCGCGTGACGCTCGCGCAGGGGATCGCCGGCGGCGACAAGATGGACTGGGTGATCGAGAAGGCCGTCGAGCTCGGCGTCGCGGCGGTCGTACCGCTGTCGACCGCGCGCGGGGTCGTGAAGCTGTCCGGCGAACGGGCGGACAAGCGCGTCGCGCACTGGCGCGGCGTCGTGCGCGCGTCGTGCGAGCAATGCGGACGCAACCGCGTGCCCGACGTCGTGCCGGTCGCCGGGTTCAACGCGTGGCTCGATGCGCTGCCGGCCGCGCCGGCCGACGGCGAACTGCGGCTGCTGCTGTCCCCGCGCGCGAGCATCCCGTTCGCGTCGCTGCCCGACGCGCCGCCCGCGGCGGCCGTCACGCTGCTGATCGGGCCCGAAGGCGGGCTGTCGCCCGACGAGGAAAATGCGGCCCGCGCACGCGGGTTCACCGCGCTGTCGCTCGGGCCGCGTGTGCTGCGCACCGAGACGGCCGGCGCGGCCGTGCTCGCGGCGCTGGCGGCGCGCTGGGGCGGGTGGTAAAGCGCGTCAGCGCGTCGCGCCATGCAGCCGAGCGCGAATCGCACACGCAAAAAAGCCCGCTCGAAGCGGGCTTGTTGCCGAATCACCGAAGCGGCCGCGCGGGCCGACCGTGCGCTTACGCGAACGAGTAGAACACGCGGAACGCGACCTTGCGCTCGGCCCAGAATTCGGCCGCCTCGCGGAACACGTCGAGCAGCGTTTCGCGCCCTTCCTTGTCGAATTTCTGCGCGATCGGCAGCCCTTCCAGGACGATCACGAAGCCGGGCTGCGCGCCGGCCTTCGCGACCAGGTCGGTGAGGCAGTCGTACAGCGCGTCGTAGTTCTTCCCGAAATGCTTCGGAAACAGGAACGAGGTCGCGATCGTTTCCATGACTTCCTGCTTCGACTGCGCGGCGCCGCAATACGCATACAGGAAATGCTGGCCGAGCCGACCGGCTTCGTCGGCGAGATCCTGCACGCGGAACGCGCGGATCGACTGCACGAGATTGGGTCGCACGGTCGTGAAAAGGCTCATAGGCTCCTCGTTCGATGAAAGCCCGGGCTCGGCTTCCTGTTGCTCCGGCGTGCCGCCGGCCTGCGCCGCCGCGTGCAGCTGAATCACACGCTGAAACAGATTGCCGTCGCCGGCCGCGAACAGTTCCGCCGCCGCCGTATCGTGCGCGTAGATGGAGTCGCTCATGCCATTCGTCCCGAAGTCATTCAACAATACGTTTAAAACTGTTGTAGTGGTCGCCCGTGTAATAACAGTTGTCGATCCGGCGCAACGGCCCGCCACAGACGATCCGGCGCGCGCCGCGATTGCGCGCACGCGGCGTCGGCACCGTGTACTCATGGTAGTAGCCGCGCTTCGCCTTCGGCAGGATCCGCTCGCGATTGCCGAACACCACGCCGTCTTTCTCGTACGGATAGGGGCCGCCGGCGCCGATCAGGCCCAGCGTGGTCACGGCCTCGCGCGGAAGACGGGCGGTCGGGATCGTATCGAGCCCGCTCGCGGCCACGTCGGCCGGAACGGCCTCCCGTGCGTAAGCGGCGGAAACCAGACTGCCCGTCGGCGTGCCGACGATACCCATCGCGAACATCGCGAAGACGGACGCGAGCGCGCCGTTGCGGAGCCACTTGCGTGCCATGAACCAGGGTTCCCGCTGTTAAATCAAGTAGTTGACGACCAACAAAGGCGTTAGCGTAGCGTTATTGGCCGCGCGAATCAATGTCCGTTTGGGAATCGAAAGCCCCGCGACACCCGTTATTCCGTATTTCTTACCGAAATTACACTACATTTATCTTACATGAGATAAAATGTGGGCGGCATCGCTCGTATGGCAAGACCCTGCCTCCTTGCCGCACTCTATTACCCGGGGTGGAGCGATGCTGCTGTTGCTTATGGGAAGCGCGGTTGCGCCCTGCCCGCGGCGTGCCCATTGCGGGCACGCCTCTTTTTGCCTTTGTTTACATTTCGCCCGACCCACGGCGCCGGGGCGACCGGCACCGCGAGGTTGTTTCGGCTCAGCGCGCGGCGTTGACGTCGGCGACCAGCAGCGCCGCCATGTTGACGATGCGACGAACGGTCGCCGATTCGGTCAGCACGTGCACCGGCTCCGCGGCGCCCAACAGGATCGGCCCGATCGCGATGTTGTTGCCCGCGGCCGTCTTCAGCAGGTTGTATGCGATGTTCGCGGCGTCGATGTTCGGCAGGATCAGCAGGTTCGCGTCGCCTTCGAGCGTCGATTCCGGCAGGATTTCCTTGCGCAACGCCGCATCGAGCGCGACGTCGCCGTGCATTTCGCCGTCCACCTTCAGCTCCGGCGCGGTTTCCTGCAGGATCGCGAGCGTATCGCGCATCTTCTTCGCCGAAGGGGCATTGCTCGTGCCGAAATTCGAATGCGACAGCAGCGCGACCTTCGGTTCGATGCCGAAGCGGCGCACTTCTTCCGCGGCCATGATCGTGATCTCGGCCAGCTCCTCCGGGGTCGGATCGACGTTCACGTGCGTATCGACGAGGAAGATCTGGCGGCCCGGCAGCACGAGGCCGTTCATCGCCGCGTACACGCTGCAGCCCGGACGCTTGCCGATCACCTGGTCGATGAAGTGCAGGTGGCGGTGCGTGGTGCTGATCGTGCCGCAGATCATCCCGTCCGCTTCGCCCTTCTTCACCAGCATCGAGCCGATCAGCGTCGTGCGGCGACGCATTTCGACGCGCGCGAGCTGCTCGCTGATGCCCTTGCGCGCCATCATCTTGTGGTACGTCTGCCAGAAGTCGCGGTAGCGCTCGTCGTGCTCAGTGTTGACGACCGTGAAATCGGTGCCGGGCGTGAGGCGCAGGCCGTAGCGCTGGATACGATGCTCGATCACCGACGGGCGGCCGATCAGGATCGGCTTCGCGAGTTTTTCGTCGACGATGATCTGAACGGCGCGCAACACGCGCTCTTCTTCGCCTTCCGCGAACACGACGCGCTTCTTCTCTTCCGGCGCGGCGCGCGCGATCTGGAAGATCGGCTTCATCGTCGTGCCGCTGTGATACACGAACTGCTGCAGATGGACGCGGTACGCCTCCATGTCCTCGATCGGGCGCGTCGCGACGCCGCCGTCCATCGCGGCCTGCGCGACGGCCGGCGCGATCTTCACGATCAGGCGCGGATCGAACGGCTTCGGAATCAGGTATTCGGGCCCGAACGACAGATCCTGGATACCGTACGCGGTCGCGACGATGTCGCTCTGCTCGTGCTGCGCGAGTTCGGCGATCGCATTGACGGCCGCGATCTCCATTTCACGCGTGATCGTCGTCGCGCCGACGTCGAGCGCGCCGCGGAAGATGAACGGGAAACACAGGACGTTATTGACCTGATTCGGGTAGTCGGTGCGGCCGGTCGCCAGCACCGCGTCCGGGCGCACTTCGAGCGCGAGTTCCGGCAGGATTTCCGGCGTCGGGTTCGCGAGCGCGAGGATCAGCGGGCGCTCGGCCATGCCCTTCACCATCTCCTGCTTCAGCACGCCCGCGGCCGACAGGCCGAGGAAGATGTCCGCGCCGTCGATCACTTCGGCCAGCGTGCGGGCGTCGGTTTCGCGCGCGAAACGCTCCTTGTCCGGATCCATCAGCTCGGTGCGGCCCTTGTAGACCACGCCGGCCAGGTCGGTCACCGTGATGTTCTCGAGCGGCAGGCCGATGTCGACCAGCAGGTCGAGACACGCGAGCGCGGCCGCGCCCGCGCCGGACGCCACGAGCTTGACCTTCTTGATGTCCTTGCCGACGACCTTCAGGCCGTTCGTGACGGCCGCGGCCACGACGATCGCGGTGCCGTGCTGGTCGTCGTGGAACACCGGGATCTTCATCCGCTTGCGCGCTTCGCGCTCGACGATGAAGCAGTCCGGCGCCTTGATGTCTTCGAGGTTGATCCCGCCGAAGGTGGGCTCCAGCGCGGCGATCACGTCGACGAGCTTGTGCGGGTCCGACTCGTTCAGCTCGATGTCGAACACGTCGATGCCCGCGAACTTCTTGAACAGCACGGCCTTGCCTTCCATCACCGGCTTCGACGCGAGCGGGCCGATGTTGCCGAGACCGAGCACCGCCGTGCCGTTCGTCACGACGCCGACCAGGTTGCTACGCGCGGTGAAGCGCGCCGCGTTCAGCGGATTCTCGACGATCTCCTCGCACGCGAACGCCACGCCCGGCGAATACGCGAGCGCGAGGTCGCGCTGGTTGATCATCTGCTTGGTCGGGGCGATCGCGATTTTGCCGGGGGTCGGAAATTCGTGATAGTCGAGCGCGGCTTCGCGGAGCTTGGCTTTGGAGGAGGCTTGGGTGGACATGTGTCTCTTGACGGGCGGATTAGAATAACTGTTCGACGGCATTGTAGCGCCAATCATTAGCCGCCAGACCGGCGATTCGGGTGCGACGGCCGCGACAAAAATGGTCTGGATGGTGCAGAAGCGCCGCCGCCCGCCTCGTACAATGCCGTTCCTTCAATCGTTTCGGATCGCCCGCCGTGCCAGCCGCCCTCTCCGAGTTCTCGCTGATCGAACGCTTCTTCACGCGCCGCGCCGCGCAGGGCGCCCGCGCGTCGACGCTCGGCATCGGCGACGATTGCGCGCTGATCGCGCCCCGATCCGGGAAATTGCTGGCCATTTCGACGGACATGCTGGTGGAGGGCCGCCACTTCTTCCCGGATGTCGCGCCGGACGCGCTCGGCCACAAGACGCTCGCGGTCAATCTGTCGGACCTCGCCGCGATGGGCGCCGCGCCGCGCGCCTTCACGCTCGCATGCGCGCTGCCGCGCGCCGACGCGGCGTGGCTCGAGGCGTTCAGCAACGGCCTGTTCGCGCTGGCCGAGCGATACGGCTGCGAACTGATCGGCGGCGACACGACGAGCGGGCCGCTGAACCTGTGCGTGACCGTGTTCGGCGAAGTCGCGCCCGACGCGGCGCTGCGGCGCGATGCCGCGCGCGAAGGCGACGACGTGTGGGTGTCCGGCACGCTCGGCGATGCGCGCGCGGGGCTCGGCGTCGCTCGCGGCGAATGGACGGCCGGCGTGGATGAGGCCGCCGCATTCCGGCGCGCGCTCGAGCGTCCGGAGCCGCGCGTCGCGCTGGGGCTCGCGCTCGCGGGCGTCGCGCACGCGGCGCTCGATCTCTCCGACGGCCTCGCCGGCGATCTCCAGCACATCCTGACGCGCTCGAACGTGCGCGCCGAGATCGACGCCGACGCGGTGCCGCGCTCGGCCGCGGTCGCGACGCTGCCGGCCGACGTGCAGCGCCGCTGCACGCTGGCCGGCGGCGACGACTACGAACTGTGCTTCACGGCGCCGGTGGCGGCCCGCGCGGCGGTCGAAGCGGCGGGCGCCACGGCCGGCGTGCCGGTCACGCGAATCGGTACAATACACGCGTTGTCCGCGCCGTCGGCGCAACCCGCCATCGCGTGGCGCGACGCCGCCGGCGCGCCCCTCGCTCTCACGTTGCACGGTTTCGACCACTTCCATGCAGACTGATCCGACGCCCGCGCACGCCGCGGCCGAGCCCGGCGCCGCGCCGCCCGCGCCGACCCGCACGACGGCCCGCTTCATGCTGTCGCACCCTGCGCATATCGTGTCGCTCGGCTTCGGCAGCGGGCTCGCGCCGATCATGCCCGGCACGTTCGGCTCGCTGTTCGGCTGGCTCACGTTCGTCGTGCTCAATCGCTACCTGACGGTGCCCGAATGGTGGGCGCTGATCGCCGTCGGCTTCGTGGCGGGCACCTGGATCACCGGTTTCACCGCGAAGAAGGCCGGCGTGTCCGATCCGGGCGCCGTCGTCTGGGACGAGATCGTCGCGATCTGGCTCGTGATGCTGTTCGTCACGCCCGCGACCTTCGTCGGCCAGCTGTGGGCGTTCGTCGCGTTCCGCTTCTTCGACATGCTGAAGCCGCCGCCGATCCGCTACTTCGACCGCCGCCTGAAAGGCGGGCTCGGCATCATGGTCGACGACCTCGTCGCCGCGTTCATGACGCTGCTGGTGATCGCGCTGTGGCGCTCGGTCGCCGGCTGACCGATTTCCCGACTTCCGTTCCCCGACGCGCATGCCAACCGATTCCGTCGTCCATCAGCTTGCGATCCGCGCAGGCAACAAGCTGCGTGACGAGCACCTGACGCTCGCCACCGCCGAATCCTGCACCGGCGGCATGATCGCCGCGGCGATCACCGACATTTCCGGCAGCAGCCAGTGGTTCGAGCGCGGCTTCGTCACGTACTCGAACCAGGCCAAGATCGAGATGATCGGCGTGCCGTCCGACCTGATCGACAAGCACGGCGCGGTCAGCGAACCCGTCGCGCGCGCGATGGCCGAAGGCGCGCTGCGCAACAGCCGCGCGCAGGTCGCGCTGTCCGTCACCGGCATCGCGGGCCCGGGCGGCGGCAGCGAGAAGAAGCCGGTCGGCACCGTGTCGTTCGGCTGGAGCAACCGGCTGCATACCGACGTCGAAACGCTGGTGTTCAAGGGCGACCGCGAACAGATCCGCACGCAGGCGGCCGCGCATGCGCTGCGCGGGCTGCTGAAGCTGCTCGACGAACGCGAACGCTGATCGGGCCGGGCGCGCGTGCCGCGCCCTTCCTGCTCGCTTACTGAATCGCGTCGGGCTTCACGACGATCCAGTTCTTGTCCGCCGTCACCGGCAGCCCGAGCGCCTTCTGCTTCGCGGCCGATTCGTCCGACCACGCGCGGATCTGCGTCATCTGCTTGTCCTTCTTGTTGACCCACACGCGCACGCCGCCGCGCGCGACGTCGGTCGCGTTCAGCAGCATGTAGCCGTCGGACGTCGGCGTGTCGCCCGCGACGAGCACCGGCTTCTTCCACTGGTCGATCCAGCCGACGATCGAACCGAGCTTGCCCTCGTACCACGTCATCGGGTTCATCAGGAACGGCGTGATCACGAGATTGCGGTTCGCGGCCTCGTCGTACTTGCCGGCCTTGATCTGCAGCCGCGACGTCGTCAGCGCGCCGGTCGCCGGGTTGCGCAGCAGCGTCGTCACGCCGATCACGTTCTGCGGCTTCACGTTGTAGCCGTACTTCGGGTCGGCCAGCACGAGCCGCGCGAGTTCCTCGTGCGCGGCCGTCATCACGTAGACGTCGATGCCGTTCTCGCGCAGCGCGTTGTACAGCTCCTGCATTCCGCGAAAGAAGCGCGGCGGGTTCACCGTGCCGTCGACGACCTTGTCGCCCTGCCAGTAGCGGATCGGGATCGGCTTGCCGTCGGCGAGCATCGCGTCGATGTGGCGCTTCAGGTCGGCGAGCGACTGCCCGGCGAACGCCTGCGCGATCCACGGATAGCAGACCAGATCGTCGATCTCGCACAGCCGGTAGTAGTAGCTCGTCAGCGATTCCTTGTAGTCGGCGGAATCCTTGAACGGGATCAGCTTCAGCGACGGGTCGAGCGAATCGCGCGTCAGCACGCCGCGGTTCTCGAGATACGGCAGCAGCGCTTCCTCGAGGTCGTAGCGGTAGGTCGTGTTGTCGGCGTCGAACACCGCGTAGTCGCCGCGGTTCGCGTGCGCGGCGATCATCGCGTTCAGCGCCTTCGCGCTGTCGGCGGGCCAGTGCGACAGGTCGGCCGCATGGGCGAACGTCATGCACAGCGACGCGGCGAACGCGCTCAGAAGACGGCGGGACAGCTTGGGCATGGCGTCGCTCCTTTTCTTGACATTTTTGTGACGAATCGATGACAAACGGCAGCATGGCGCGACTAAATTGCGCACGTGCGGTACGGAAGCGACGGGAAATTGTTCGCGTGCGCCAGAACGGCGACCACGCGACAAAGGCGCGCGGCCCGCGGACGCGGGCGCGGCGATCGAAGGCCGCCCGGGGTGGGCGGCCCGTATTTCAGCGATGCGCGTTGATCGTGTCGCGCGTCTTCTGCGCGGCGAGCGCCGCGGCTTCGGCGAAATCCTCGCCTTTGCTCGCGTACAGGATCGCGCGCGACGAGTTGATCATCATCCCCGTGCCGTCGGCCGTGCGGCCCGCGTTGACGGTCGCCTGCACGTCGCCGCCCTGTGCGCCGATGCCCGGGATCAAGAGCGGCATGTCGCCGACGATCCCGCGCACGATCTCGATTTCCTTCGGGAACGTCGCGCCGACCACGAGGCCGAGCTGGCCGTTCTTCGCATTCCACTTGTTCGCCGCGAGATCGGCGACGACCTGGTACAGCGGCCGCCCGTTCGTATCGAGGAACTGCAGGTCCGAGCCGCCCGGGTTCGACGTGCGGCACAGCACGATCACGCCCTTGCCTTCATGCTCGAAGTACGGCTCGACCGAGTCGTAGCCCATGTACGGGTTCACCGTGACGGCGTCCGCGCGATAGCGCTCGAACGCTTCGCGCGCGTACTGCTCGGCCGTGCTGCCGATGTCGCCGCGCTTCGCGTCGAGGATCACGGGCAGCCCCGGATGCTGGAGATGGATATGCGCGATCAGCCGCTCGAGCTGGTCTTCCGCGCGATGCGCGGCGAAGTACGCGATCTGCGGCTTGAACGCGCTCGCGTACGGCGCGGTCGCGTCGACGATCTGCCTGCAGAATTCGAAGATCGCGTCGGGCTGGCCGTCGAACTGCACGGGAAAGCGCGACGGCTCGGGATCGAGGCCGACGCACAGCAGCGAATTCGTGCGCTGCCACGCGGCGCGCAGCGATTCAATGAAAGTAAGCGGGGAAGACATGGCGGGTACTCGCGGCAAACCGTTGGTAGACCGCGTATTTTACCCGTGTCGCCGGCGTCCCCCGCGCGTCGCGGCATTGCTGCGCGCATCGGTGCGCCCGACGGTAAACGCGAAACGCCGCGTGAGCCGCTCGCCGGGCGCGAGCAGCGTCATTCCGTGCGCGGTCGCGCCGCCCGGCAGGTTCACCGCATTGATCGGATGATCGACCGGCTCGAAGCAGAAGAAATCCTCGCCCGGCGGCGTATAGAGCACGTACGCGTCGGCGTCGGCCGCGACGGTCAGCGACAGCCGGCGGCGCGGCCAGCTCACCGTCGCGTGGCCGCCCCAGCCGGTGAACGCGTGATTGACGAGCGCGGCCGGCAGCGGATACGCGACCCCGAACTGCCAGGCCGGCGGCACGCTGACGTGCCGCACCGGCAGGAAATCGGCGCCCGACAGCCACAGCCCGCCCGCCGCCGCGGCCAGCTCCGTCACCGCATCGCGCACGAGGAACGGATGCACGCCGAGCCCGAACGGCAGCCGCGCGCGGCCCGCGTTCTCGATCGTCAGCGCGATCGACAGCGTCGCGTCGTCGAGTTCGAACGACTGGATCGCGCGGAACGCGTACGGCGCGCCGGCGGCGCGGTCGAGCGACAGTTGCAGCGACGTGTCGGTCGCCTCGTCCACCTGCCACGGCGCGAGCCAGCCGTCGCCGTGGATCGGCAGCGGCTCGTCGCGGCGGTTGCGCGGCACCGCGACCTTGCGCCCGTCGCATTCGAAGCGTCCGTCGCCGATCCGGTTCGAGTACGGCAGCAGCGGATAGCACGCGAGCTCGTTCGGGTCCGTCGCCGTCTCCGGGTGTTCGCAACGGCGGAACACCGGCATCAGCACGCCGTTGTCGCCGCGCCAGTCGAAGCGCGCGATGCCGCCGCCGAGGTGCGGCAGCACGTCGAGCCGCAGCGACGCGTTCGACAGCGTGACGACCGCCGCGGGCGCGGCGCCGACGCCCTGCGCGAACACGGCCGTCTGCGGGCCGGGGCTGACCGGCTGGGCGGCGGCCGCCAGGCGCGCGCGGCGCGACTGGCTGGCGGACGACGATGCGCGCGAGGACGTGGCGGTCATGGTGAGCTCCTTTCCTTCGTCGAAGAAACGATGCAGGTCGTGCGAGCGGTCAGGCCCAGCCGCCGTCGACGATCACGTCCTGCGCGGTGATCATCCGGCTGTCGTCGGCCGCGAGAAACAGCGCCATCCGCGCGAGGTCGGCGGGCAGCAGTTCGGCGTCGATGCACTGGCCGGCCTTGATCGCCGCGCGGCCCGCGTCGTCGAGCCACAGCCGGCGCTGCTTGTCGGTCATCACCCAGCCGGGCACCAGCGAATTCACGCGGATGCCGAACGGGCCGAGATCGCGCGCGAGGCCGCGCGTCAGGCCCTGCACGGCCGCCTTCGCCATCACGTAGACGGGATAGCCGCCGTTCTTCAGCATCCAGCTGATCGACCCGAGATTGATGATCGCGCCGCCGCCCTGGCGCTTCATGTCGTCGATCACCGCCTGCGCGGCGAAGAACTGGTGGCGCAGGTTCACCGCGATGCCCGCGTCGAACGACGCGGGCGTCACGTCGCCGATCGCATGGCGTGCGTCGTTCGCCGCGTTGTTCACGAGCACCGCGATCGCGCCGATGCGCGCGCGGATCGCGTCGATCGCGCCGCGCAGCGCGTCGACGTCGGTCAGGTCGCAGGACAGGAACAGCGGCGCATGACGCACGTGCGCGAGGCGTTCGGCCAGCGCGGCGCCGGCCGCCGCGTCGAGGTCGACGAACGCGACGCGCGCGCCCTGTTCGGCGAAGTGCTCGACGAACGACGCGCCGATGCCGGTCGCGCCGCCCGTGATCAGCACCGCGCGATCCTCGAGGCTCGGGTAGCGCGCGAAGCGCGCGTCGCTCGCCGCCGTGTGCGTGCCCTGCACTGATGTGTCGATGGTCATGCGGATCGTCTCCGTGGATTCGTCAGTCGCGTACGCCGCGATTCTTCAGCTGGTCGAGCAACACGGCCGCGAGCAGGATCGCGCCGCGCACCAGGTACTGGTAGAACGCGTCGATGTTCAGCAGGTTCATCACGTTCTCGACGGTGCCCATGATCAGCACGCCGATCACGACGCCCGAGATGGTCGCGCGGCCGCCCATCAGCGACACGCCGCCGAGCACGCACGCGGAGATCACGTTCAGCTCGAAGCCCTGCGCGGCGTTCGGCTGGCCCGACGTGATGCGCGACGCGAGGATCACACCCGCGAGCGCGGTCACCGCGCCCTGGATCAGGAAAATGTATACGCGCGTGCGTTCGACGTTGATCCCCGCGAGCCGCGATGCTTCCGGGTTGCCGCCGATCGCGAGCGTGTTGCGGCCATAGACGGTCTGGTTCAGCAGCACGCCGAACCCGATGAAGCACAGCAGCGTGACCCAGATCGGCAGCGACACGCCGAACATCGACAGTCCGCCGAGCGCGATGAACGTATCCGACGACACGCCGACCGCCTGCCCCTTCGACACGATGAAGCCGAGCCCGCGCACGATTTCCATCGTCGCGAGCGTGGTGATCAGCGCGTTGATCCGCAGGTACGCGATCACCGCGCCGTTCACGAAGCCGATCGCGGCGCCGGCCGCGACCGCGGCGACGATCGCGACGAACGTGTTGTCGGTCGCGTTCAGCACCATCGCGCACAGCACGCCCGAGAACGCGACGGTCGAGCCGATCGACAGGTCGAAGTCGCGCGACGCGAGACAGAACATCATCGTGCACGCGACCATGCCGATCTGCGAGATCGACAGCGCGAGGCCGAGCATGTTGTCGATCGAGAAGAAGTGATCGACGGTCAGCGACATCGTGATGAACATCACCGCGAAGATCGCGATCAGGCTGTATTCGGTCAGATGCTGCCACCACTTCTGGCGGTCGCTCTGCTGTGGCACCAGCGCGTCGGCCGACGGCTTCACGGCGGCGCTGGCAAGGTTTTCGTTGGCTTGCATGATGTGTCTCCTGCTCCTGCATCGCGCGGCCCGCGCCGCGCGTGTTCGATTCGAATGTCCCGGGCTTGTCCGGACGTAGCCGGCCGCGTCAGGCCGCCTCGACCGCGCTCGTCTGCGGCAGCGCGAGGTTCAGCACCGCGTGCTCGTTCGCCTCGGCGCGCGGCAGCTCGCCGGCGATCCGGCCTTCGCGCATCACGACGATGCGGTCGGACACGCCGAGCACTTCCGGCAGTTCCGACGACACCATCACGATCGCGCAGCCGCGCTCCGCGAGCCGGTAGATCACGTCGTAGATCTCGTGCTTCGCGCCGACGTCGATCCCGCGCGTCGGCTCGTCGAGGATCACGACCTTCAGGTCGGGCTCCGCGAGCCAGCGCGACAGGATCGCCTTCTGCTGGTTGCCGCCCGACAGGAAGCGGATCTTCTGCCGCCGGTTCGGCGTCTTGATCTTCAGCCGCTGGATGAAGCGATCGGCCGTTTCGCTTTCGGTCTTGCCGTTGATGAAGAGCCCCGCGCGCAGCGAATGGCGGCGGCAGCTGATGTTGATGTTCTCCGCGACCGACGCGATCGCGATGATCCCTTCTTCCTTGCGGTCCTCGGGGCACAGCACGATGCCGTGACGGATCGCGTCGCCGGTGCGCTTCACGTCGATGCGCTTGCCGTCGAGCGTCAGCACGCCCCCGCGCCGGCGGTCCGCGCCGTACACGAGCCGCATCAGCTCGCTGCGGCCCGCGCCGACGAGCCCGAAGAAGCCGACGATCTCGCCCGCGCGCACCGAGAAGCTGGCGGGTTCGCGCAATGCCGGGCCGTCGACGCCTTCGGCGGAGAACCGCACGTCGCCGAGCGCGCGCGGCGCGTAATGGTAGATGTCCGCGATCTCGCGCCCGACCATTTCGGCGACGAGCCGCTCGCGCGGCACGTCGGCCAGCGCTTCGTGCGACGCGATCTTGCGCCCGTCGCGAAAGATCGTGCATGCATCGCACAGCCGGTAGATCTCGTCCATCCGGTGCGAGATGTAGATCAGCGCGCGGCCTTGCGCGCGCAGATCGTCGACCAGCTTGAACAGCACTTCCGTCTCGCGATGCGACAGCGAACTCGTCGGTTCGTCGAGCGCGATCACGCGCGCATTGCGCATCAGCGCCTTGCAGATCTCGACCATCTGCCGCTGCGCGATCGACAGCCGCCCGAGCCGCGCGTCGGGATCGAGGTCCACGCCCATCTCGGCGAGCCGCTCGCGCACGTAACGCTTCGCCTCGCGCTTCCTGACCCACCCGAACGCATTCGGCAGGCGGCCGAGCAACAGGTTCTCCGCGACCGTCAGGTCGGGCACGTACTGCAACTCCTGGTGAATCACCGCGATGCCGGCCGCGATCGACGCGGCCGCATTCGCGAACTGCACGGGCTGGCCGTCGACCAGCACGCTGCCCGCATCGGGCTGGTATTCGCCGCCGAGAATCTTCAACAGCGTCGACTTGCCCGCGCCGTTCTCGCCCATCAGGCCATGCACCTCGCCTGCATGCACGTCGAACGAAATGCCGTCGAGTGCGCGCACGCCGGGAAATACCTTGCCGATATTGTCAAAACGCAGTGCCGCTGACACGTCGTCTCCCCACTTCCAGATCCATCGACCGCCGGCCGCCGCGTCGCGCGGCAGCCGGCGGGCCGCTTACTTCGACGCGAGCCCCATCTCCTCGCGCACCTTCGACACGTTGTCGCGCGTCGCGAGCATGCCCGTCGTCAGCGTCAACGGCGGCGGCGCCTTGCCCTGCGTGATCCACGTGTACATCAGGTCCGAGGTTTCCTCGCCGTGGCGCTTCGGGCTGATGATCACGGTGCCGTAGAAGCCCGTCGGCTGCGGCTTCTTGAACTCGTTCAACGCCGAATCGGAACCGCCGATGCCGATGCCGATCATGTTGTCGGCCTTGAAGCCGCGCCCTTCGGCCGCGCGCACCGCGCCGAGCACGGCCTCGTCGTTCAGGCCGTACGCGACCCAGTGCTTGAACTGCGGGTTCTTCGTGAGCGCGATGTTCGCCGCGTTGAACGCGTTCTCGGTGTCGGTCTTCGCCTGCGGCGCCGCGACCACGTTCGCCTTCGGGAAGCCGGCGGCGACCAGCGCGTCGGTCGCGCCGCTCGTGCGGTCGTGCGCGGTCGGCAGCTGCTCGTAGGTGATGTCGATCGCGCCGACGTCCTTCATGTCCCAGCCGCGCTTCTTGATCTCGGCCGCGATGCCGTCGCCGACCTGCTTGCCGATGTTGTACGCGGAAATCCCCATGTGCGGCACCGACTCGATCGGCTTGCCCGCACCGTCGACGAGGCGGTCGTCGACCGTCATCATCTTCAGGTTGTGCGACTTCGCCTTCGCGACGATGCCCGGCCCGAGCTTCACGTCGGGCGTGCAGATGATGAAGCCCTGCGCCTTCTGCGCGGACAGGTTGTCGATCGCGCTCATCACCTTCTCGCCGGACGGCGCGCCGATCTTCACGAGCGTGAAGCCCTTCTGCTTCGCGGCGATCTCGGCGAATTTCCACTCGTCCTGGAACCACGGCTCTTCCGGCTGCTTCACGAGGAAGCCGATCTTGACCGGGTCGGCCGCGTGCGCGACCGGGCTGCCCATCACCACCGCGGCCGCGGCGGCCAGCGTTACGAACGTTCTGCGTTTCATCTCCAGTGTCTCCTTGTTTTCATCGAACAGGATGCAGCCGCTTGTTGGTTTCGACGCAGCGTGCGCGCGGCCGTCGCACGTGCGGTCTTTCGAATCGTTACGTCACTTGTGTCAGTCGTGATACAGCGCCGCGCGCCCGCCATCGACGGTGATGCACGCGGCATTGATGAACGGCGCCTCGTCGGACGCGAGAAACACGGCCGTCATCGCGACCTCCTCCGGTGTCCCGATCCGCTTCATCGGCTGCAGCGCGAGCGTCTCGGCGCGCGCGGCGGCCGGATCGGGCTGCGCGTCCCACCAGTCGCGCGTCAGTTGCGTCTCGATGTAGCCCGGCGCGATCGCGTTCACGCGTACGTTGCGCGCCGCGTATTCGATACCGAGCGCACGCGTGAGGCCGAGCACGCCGTGCTTCGCGACGGGGTACGGAAAGCAGCCCGGGATGATCCTGAATGCATGCGTCGACGCGATGTTCACGATGCTGCCGCGGCCGCGCTCGACCATGCCCTCCAGCGCCGCGCGGCAGCCGTGCCACACGCCGTCGAGATCGACCGCGAAGCAGCGGCGCCAGTCGTCGTCGGTCATCGTCAGCGGATCGGCGAACACGTTGATGCCCGCGTTGTTCACGAGCACGTCGAGCGGGCCCAACGCGGCTTCCGTCTGCGCGAGCGCATCGCGCACCGCCTGCTGCCGCGCGACGTCGGCCTGCAGCGGCAGCACGCGCGCGCCGTCGCATTCACGTGCAATCGCGGCGGCCGTGTGCCGCGCCTGCGGGAAGTCGAGATCGACGAGCGCGACGGCCGCGCCTTCGCGCACGAACGCACGCGCGATCGCGGCGCCGATGCCGCGGCCCGCGCCCGTCACCATCGCAACCTTGCCCGCGAGGCGGCCCATCATGCGGCTCCGCCGCGTGCGGCGCGCAAGCCGGCCTGGAACGCGCGCGCATTCGCCGCGGTCGTGTCCGCCGACTGGCCGGGGCGGTACAGCGCCGAGCCGAGCCCGAAGCCGTTCGCGCCGGCGTCGAGGAACGGCTGCATGTTGTCCGGCGAAATTCCGCCGACCGGAATCAGCGGCACCGCGCGGTCGATCACCGCGCGCCACGCCTTCACGACGATCACGCCGAGCTGCTCGGCCGGGAACATCTTCAGCACGTCGGCGCCATGCGTCAGCGCCGCGAACGCTTCGGTCGGCGTCGCGACGCCCGGCGCGCTCGCCAGCCCGCGCTCGCGTGCGCGGCGGATCACGGCCGCGTCGCCGTGCGGCATCACGATCAGCGCGCCGCCCGCGTCCTGCACGCGGTCGACGTACTCGGCGCGCAGCACGGTGCCCGCGCCGACGATCATGTCGTCGGGCAGCGCACGGCGCAGCGCCGCGATGCTGTCGAACGGCTCCGGCGAGTTGAGCGGCACCTCGACGATCCGGAAGCCGGCTTCGTACAGCGCACGGCCATGGTCGGCCGCCTCGGCGGGCGTGATGCCGCGCATGATCGCGATCAGCGGACACGCGTCGAACGCACGCATCAATGCGGCGTGGGGCGTGTACGGTGCGGGCAATGTCAGGTCGGTCGGCATCGGCAATTCCTCTTCAAGCAGTTCACTGGTCGGCACAGACTGGCTCGCCGTCCGCGCGTACGAGCCCGGCGCGCGACGCGATCCGCCACAGGCCGCGCTCGGTCGCATGCGGGACGACACGCGCACGCGCATGACCGAATACCCGGAGCGCATCGACGTAGCGCGAACACAAACCGTCGTCGCCGATCAGCAGCAGCGGCTGGTCCGCGAGCGCGATGCCGCGCTCCGCGAGCATCGCGTCGAGCGCGTTGAGCTCATGGCCGATCAGCAGGCCGGACAGGTAGTCACCCTGCGCATCGGGGGCGAGCCGGTCGGTCAGCCCCAGCGTGCGCGTGCTGAAAATCGTCGCGAGCAGGCCCGTGCGCTGCGCGCCGCGTGCGACCGCCACGCCGCGCAGGAACGCCGCGCGATCGGGCGATTCGCCCGCGCGCATCGTGCGGCCGAGGATCGTGTGATCGCGCAGCACCGCGAACAGCTCGCCCGTCATGAAGGTCTGGAAGCGTTCGATCAGCCCGTCCTTCACCCACGCCCATTTCGCATGCGTGCCCGGCAGGCCGATCAGTACCCCTGAACGATCGGCGCCAAGCATCGGATCGCTCGCGAGCGCGCCGACGATCTGCGTTTCTTCGCCGCGCATCACGTCGGGCAATTCGCCCGTCGCGATCACGCCCGGCACGATCGAGACCGTCGCGCCGCGCGCCGTCGTGACCGTGATGAGGCCCGCGACGAGCGCGTCGGCGCCGGCCGGCACCGCGACGTACGGCGCCTCGCGCCAGCCCTGCGCGCTGCCGACCATCCCGGCGGCGAGCACCGGCAGGCCGGGCGTACGGTCGAGCCAGTCGCCGCACGCTTCCTCGAACACCGCGTCGAACCCGCGCGCGCCGCCGCCGGGCACGTGCATCACGCCGGCCGCCCGGCTGCGCGTATCGATCGGCACGCCGTGCGCGTCGTACAGATACGCGCGCAGCGACGTGGTGCCCCAGTCGAGCGCGATCAGCGACGGGGACGCGGAACTGGCATCCGGAACGGGCCGGGTCGAAGTCGTCATCGTTTGATCCTGCGGGTACCCTGCGGCGGGCTCCAGCCCAGTTCCGCGGAAATGGCTCGCGCTTCGCGCTGCACGAGCGGAATCAGTTCGTCCATGCGGTCGTGCGGCATGTACGGAATCGTGCTCGCGACCGACACCGCCGCGACGATCGCACCCGACGCGTCGCGGATCGGCGCGGCCACGCAGCGGATCGATGCCTCGTTTTCCTCGAGATCGAACGTATAGCCGCCGGCCGCGTAATGGGCCATGCGCTGCAGGAACGCGCTCGTCTCGGGCCGGTTGTCGGGCTTGAAGTTGACGCCGGCCAGCGCGCGCCGCGCGGCTTCGAACAGCGAGCGCCACAGATCGGGATCGAGGTCGAGCATCATCGCCTTGCCGATGCCGGTCGACGCGAGCGGCATCCGGTGGCCGACGCGCGAGCGCATCTCCAGGCCGCGCGTGCCGGGAATCTTGTCGATGTACAGCACGTCGTCGCCGTCGCGCACGCCGAGATGGATCGTGTCGAGCGTCGCTTCCGCGAGCGCTTCCAGATGCGGGCGCGCCACCGCGGTCAGCGGCATCTGCTCGAGCGCGATCGTGCCGAGCTCGATCAGCTTCGGGCCGAGCAGGTAGCCGCCCTGCACCTGGCGCAGATAGCGCGCCTGCACGAGGCTGCTGACGAGACGGTGCGTCGTGCTGCGCGTCGTGCCGAGCGCGGCGCCGATCGCACGCATGTCGCGCGCGCCGTTCGCGATCGCCTCGAGGATCGCGAGGCCGCGCAGCAGCGTCTGCGTGCCGGCCTGCTGCGCGGCGAGGTCGAGCGGCGTGCTGGTCGCGCCGATGCTGTCGGTCAGCGACGTATCGGCCGGCATCGCGCGCCGGGCGTCGAGGGCAAGGGAGTCTGGCATCTTGGTCATGGAACGGGGCGTCTTCAACGGAATCGGTGAAGCCGCTCGCGCGGCGCCGGAACGGCGTCCGGTGCGGCGGCGTGGCGGCGGTCGATGCACCGAGTAAGGCGCCCGGCGAACTTCATGGAAGGTGTCTCCGTGTGCGACGGGCGCCGCGCGATGCGTGGGTCCGAAGCTGTCGATGTGCTTCGGATTGTAGGAGCGCACGCACTCGTCTCCAATATTTGAATGCGTTGTCCAGATAATGAGAATTCATGCGGGGTCGGCGGCGGGCTCGATGCCCCTGGCCGCGCCATGCGCGCGGGGGCGGGACCTGCCGTGCCGCAGGTTCCGCCCCCGTTTGTTCACGCCGTCCCGCGCTTACTGCTGACTCGTGCTGCGCGCCTGCATGTAGCGCTGTACGTCGGCGAACGACACGCGTCCGCTGCCGCCCGCGTCGATCTGCCGGAAGTGGTTCGCGACATAGCCGAGGCCGGCCGCGCGCGCCTGCGACTCGGTGATCGAACCCGTGTTCTGCGTGTCGGCCGCGCTGAACTGCCGCGCGAGCTTGCGCACCACCTGCGCATGCAACGCGGCGCCGGTGGTCTGCGTGCCGGCGGTCGCATGGCGCGCGGCCGGCGGCACGTACGGATCGCCGAGCTGCGCCTGGCGCGCACGCGCCGGCGCGGCGGCGGCGTCGCTCGCCTGCGCGAACGCGGAAACGGATGCGGCGGCGCCGACGCATGCGAGCGCCGCGGCAACGACGATGAAACGATTCTTCATGTCAGGCTCCAGTCTGGAATGAGGTCGTCGACTGCCGGCGAGCGGCGCCGACGAGGACGCCTGTCGCCGGCCTCGCGCAATCAGTGCGCGGCCGCGTTGTAGAAAGTCACGAGGTCGGCTTTCTCCTGCGGGCGCGACGTATCGTCGAGATAGACCATGTGCCCGCCCTGATAGTCCCGGATCGTCAGGTTCGGTTGCGTGCCGAGCCGCGCGAGGTCGAGCTCGGTCTGGTAGAACGGCGTCGCGATGTCGTGATACCCGTTCAGCGACAGCACCTTCAGCGCCGGGTTCAGCGTCAGCGCCGCGGCCAGATCGGGGATCGTGTCGGGCATCGCGAGGCCGTCGTGCGTCCAGTCCCACGTGTTGATCGCATTGCTGCTCACCGAGTAGGCCGACTGCGCGGTGTACTTCAGTTCGTTCGGCAGATAGCTGCCGATCGTGTCGGTGAACGGCTTCGTGATGAACGAGCTGGACGGATCGCCGTCGGCCGCGAGCGGGCTCGACACGGGCACGTTCACGCGTGCGTCGTAGCGGCCGATCAGCGTGCCCGGCACCAGCGACAGCTGGAAGCTGTTGTCGAAGAAGGTCGGGACCACGTTGAAGTCCGCATTCCACAACGCCTGCTTCACGCCGGTCGAATTCGCCATCGTCGTGACGAGACTCGGCGGCGGCGGCGTATGGCTCGCCAAGTACGCGTTCACGGCGGGCGCGTAGCTGCCGGCCGTCAGCAGCCGCATCTGGTCCGCATACTGCGGCAGGTTCGACGGGTTCGGGTTGTCGAGCTGGTAATACGCGCCGACCGTGCCGTACGACGGCACGAAGCCGGCGCAGCTCACCGGGCTCGCGCCGTTGTTCGAGTTGCCGACATAGTCGCTCGCCATGTCGCAGTTCGTGTTGTAGTTCAGGATCGACGACTGCAGCACGATGCCGTCGAGCTTCACGCCGGCCGTCTCGAGCAGGTTCGCGAGCACGTCGGTGCGCGGCGTCCCGTACGACTCGCCGAACAGGTACTTCGGCGAATCGTTGCGCTGGTTCACGCTCAGGTAGCGCGTCACGAAATCGCGGAACGCGCCGGCGTCCTGGTCGACGCCCCAGAACGTCTGGTTCGTGTTCGGCGCGACCGCTTCCGAGAAGCCGGTGCCGATCGCATCGACGAACACGAGGTCGGTCGTGTCGAGCAGGGTTTCCTGGTTGTCGACGAACGGGAACGTCGACGTGTTCGCATTCGGGTCGCCGGTCTGGATCCGGCGCGGGCCGAACGAGCCGAGGTGCAGCCACACCGAGGCCGAGCCGGGGCCGCCGTTGTACAGGAACGTGACGGGCCGCTTCGCCGCGGGCTGGTTGTCGGCCGTGTACGCGACGTAGAAGAACGATGCTTCGGGCGCGCCCGTCTGCGGATTGCGTGCGACGAGGTGGCCGGCCGTGGCCGTGTACCGGATCGTCTTGCCGTTCAGCGTGATCTGATGGTGCGTGACGGCGGCCTTTTCGACCGCGGCGGAGGCATCGAGCGACGCGTTGGCGCTCGACGAATAACTGTTTGGATCGTTGTACGCGCGGTCGACCTGACCGGCGGGGTCGGCTGAATTGGCGGCGCTCGCTGCAGACGACGTCACGTCGTCATTGCAGGCCGTCAGAATCAGCGAAGAACACACCACCCCCAACAACAGCTTCGCTTTGCTCGCTGGCATCGTTGCGTTCCTTCCCGGATGTTTTTTATGTCGAGCAGCCGGATAAGCCGCCCCCCGCCTCGATTGCGGCCGATGAGCCGAGGCGCCGGCCAATATACGCGAGCCCGCCGGCTTTGAAAAATTTGGAAATATTCGGCGCGCAACCGGTGCAGCGCACACCTTTCAGGAATGCTTCGATTCGCGAAACGTTGCATTTCACGTCGCTTTCATCGACTTTCGCGTTTACTGGCGACGGCTAAAAAAGCACCGGTTTCGTGCGATGTCGACCAACAAAATCGCGCGGTCATCGGTATTGCTCGGCAAAGCGAAATAGACGGATTCGTCTAAAGGATACGGCCCGAAATGGTGTGGATACGCATGCGCTGCAGCGCACCAATCGCGCCTTTGCGACAGAAAGGACAATGCAGCGGCGCTGACGCGCCGCTTACTCGGATTGCGGCAGCTCGGCCGCGCCCATCCGCCGTGCGATGACCGCCGCCCGCTGCGCCTGGTAGGCCGAGCCGCGATGCGCATCGAACCAGCGTGGCTTCGGCAGCATCACCGCGAGGCGGGCCGACTGCCACGCACCGAGCCGGCTCGCGGGAATCCTGTAGTAATAGCGTGCGGCCGCTTCCGCGCCGTACACGCCGCGTCCCCATTCGACCGAATTCAGGTAGATCTCGAAGATGCGCTCCTTGTCGAGCACCGTTTCGAGCATCCACGTGATGATCAGCTCCTGCCCCTTGCGGATGTAGCTCTTCTCGCGCGACAGGAACAGGTTGCGTGCGAGCTGCTGTGTAATCGTCGAGCCGCCCGCGACGATCCTGCCGCGCGCCTTGTTCTTCTCCCACGCCTGCAGGATCGCGTCGACGTCATAGCCGTTGTTGGTCGCGAAGGTCGAATCTTCGGACGCGATCAGCGCGCGCTTCAGGTTGCGCGAGATCTGGTCGTACGGCACCCACTGGTGCCGGATCTGCGCGGGCGGCGTGTCGCGCGACAGCCACCACGCGTCGGTGCGCATGAACGCGGTCGAGCCCGGGTTCACGAACGACCACAGCGCGATCTGCGCGAGATAGAACAGCTGCGTCGCGAGCCACGCGAGCGCGAACACCGATCCCGCGTAGACGATCCAGCGCGCGACGCTCACCGTCCGCGTGCGCTGCGTGCCGCTCACCGCCACCACGTGCCGCGCTCCGTTCAGTTCGCCGCGAGCGCCTGGCGCAGCGCGGCCAGCACCGGTGCGCCATCCGGCCGCACGCCGCGCCAGATAAAGAACGATTCGGCCGCCTGTTCGACCAGCATCCCGAGCCCGTCGGCCGTGCGCGCGCCGAGCGACGCCGCATGCTGCATGAACACGGTCGGCTGCGCGCCGTACATCATGTCGTACGCGAGCGTGCCGGCGCCGAACGCGGCCGCGTCGCATTCCGGCAGCGCGGCATCGAGGCTGCCGGCCGTCGCATTGATCACCACGTCGTACGGTTCGGCCCGCACGACGCCAGGGCCGCCGCCCGCGAGCGTGCAGCCCGCATCGTGCGCGGCCTGCATGAACTGGCCGACGAGCGCTTCGGCCTTGCTCGCGGTGCGGTTCACGATTTCGATCGACAGCGGTCCGCGGTCGAGCAGCGGCAGCACGACGCCACGCGCGGCGCCGCCCGCGCCGAGCAGCAGGATGCGCGCCCCCGCGAGCGACACGCCGAGATTCGCTTCGATGTCGCGCACGAGGCCGACGCCGTCGGTGTTGTCGCCGTGGAGGCGGCCGTCCGCATCGATGCGCAGCGTGTTCACCGCGCCTGCCGCCGCCGCGCGCGGCGACAGCGTGTCGGCGAGCGCATGCGCGTCGAGCTTGAACGGCACCGTCACGTTCGCGCCGCGCCCGCCTTCGGCGACGAACGCGCGCACGGCGGCCTCGAACCCGTCGATCGGCGCGAGCCGGTGCGCGTACTCGATCGGCTCGCCGGTCTGCGCGGCGAACTGCGCATGGATGAACGGCGACTTGCTGTGCGCCACCGGGTTGCCGAACACGACATAGCGGTCCGTGCCGCTCGTCGACGCAACTGCGTTCATGATGCGCGCCCCTCTTCGCCGTCGTTGCCGCTCGCGGCTTCGCCGCCCTCTGCCGCCGCATCGCCCGACTCGGCCAGCGCCTCGGCCTCGGTTTGCGCCGACGCGTCTTGCGCGTCGACCAGCGTGTCGTCGCCGCCTTCGACATCATCCTCTTCGTCGGCCGCGTCGCCGCTCGTCACGGTCGGCGCGTCGAGCACGTTCAAGAGGCGCACCGACGCCTCGATCGTCAGCTCGTCGAGCGACATCACGTCGAGCAGCACGCGCGTGCCGCGCGCATGCACGCCGAGCCCCGGCACGTGCAGCAGCAGCGGGATTTCCTCGAGGCGCACGAGATCGCCCTTCACGACGCTCGCGACGACCTGCTTCTTCTGTTCCTGCTTGAGCCAGCGCAGGCACCAGAAATATTCCATCCGGCGCTGGTAGTCGGCATAGGCCGTGTACGTATCGTCGAAACCCTGCACGACCGCGTAGAGATCGGCGTCCTTCGGCTTGAACGGCGCGGCGAGCTTCGCGGTGACGCCGTGCTGCACGCACGCGAGCAATTGCCACTGGTTCACGAGGTCGACGTAGCGGCGCAGCGGCGACGTGCTCCACGCGTACTGCGCGACGCCGAGGCCTTCGTGCGGCGCGGCCGTCGTCTGCATCCGCGTGCGCTTCGGGCCCGGCGCGCCGAAGCCGCGCTGCGACCGGTAGATGCCCGGCACCGTGTGGTCGTGCAGGAACGCGCCCCAGGTCGAGTTCGCGAGGATCGCGAGCTCCGACACGATCAGGTCGAGCGGCGAGCCGCGGCGGCGCGGCGTGATCGTCACGTGCTCGCCTTCGACGTAGAAGTTGTAGTCGGTGTTGCGCTGCACCTCGCGCTTCAGGCCGTAGCCCGCGCGCGCGACCTGGCGCTTCTCGAACAGCGCCTGCGCGAGCGGCCACAGCACGGCGATGTCGTCCTTGTGCGGGTAGTCGCCGGTGCCGGCCGCGAGCGTCTCTTCGTTGACGAGCTCGTCGAGCGTGTTGTGGCGCAGGTTGTTCTTCACGAACACGAGCTCGGCGCGGGTCTCGTTCGCGACGATGTCCTGCGTCTCGCGGTTGACGATGATGTACAGCGACAGCGCCGGCCGGTAATCGCCCTCTTTGAGCGTGAACACGTCGACGACGTCGTCCGGCAGCATCGTGATCTTGTCACCCGGCATGTAAACGGTCGACAGGCGCGCGCGCGCGATCGCGTCGACCGGATCGCCGCGCACGATGCCGAGCGCCGGCGCCGCGATGTGCACGCCGATCCGCACCCGGCCGTCGGACAGGTGCTCGACCGAGAACGCGTCGTCGATTTCGGTCGTCGTGATGTCGTCGATCGAGAACGCCTCGACGTTCGCGCGCGGCAGGTCGTCCGGCAGCGGGCCGACCGTGACGGGCGGAAAGCCGGTGCCGTGCGGGAAGAATTCCGCGAGGAAGCGCGCTTCGTGCAGCGCACGCGGCGACTCGATGCCGCCGCAGTCGAGCATCAGCCGCGCCGGCGACACGCCGCGCGCGCCGGCCGCCGCTTCCATCGCCTTGTACTCGATCGAATTCTTGTCCGGCCGCGTCAGCAGCCCGAGCACCTTGCCCGCGAACGCTTCCGGCAGCTTGCCGGCCTTCAGCTCCTCTTCATACTGCGCCTGCACGAGCGCCTGCTGGCGCTTGCGCTCGAGCGACGCGAGCGCCATCTTGAGCTGCTCTTCCGGCGCGCGCTGGTACTGGCCGCGCCCCTTGCGGCGGAAATAGACGGGCGAGCCGTGCAGCCGCAGCACCAGCGCCGCGCGCTCGACCGGGCCGTACGTCGCGCCGAAGTATTCGGCGGCCAGCGCCGTATACGCGAACTCGTCGGCCGGCGCGCATTCCCACAGGAAGTCCAGATCGATCTGCTGCGCGGCCGTGTCGGCCTCCTGCATCAGTTCGCCTGCAGCCGGCTTGTCGAATTCGATCAGCACGTCTTTCGCGCGCACCTTCGCGCGCCGCCCGCCGGGCAACTCGACCTGAAACGCGTCGCCCTGGCGCGACAGCACGCTGCCCGCCTTGAAACTGCCCGATTCCTCGAAGAAAACGTTCACTCAGTACTCTCGTTCAGACTGCCGGGCGCCGCGTCGGCGGCGCCGCATGATGATGGGAATTCGATCGGCACGTGGCCGGTTTATGACGTCTTTCCGTCGCAAAACGCGAGAACGTCGTCGACATAGTCGGCAAATTCGCTGATTCCATGATCGCTGCCGTCGATCACGCGGGTTTTCGCGCCCGGGTAATGGGCGAGCATCTCGCGGTAATCGAGCACTTCGTCGCCGGTTGCCGCGAACAGATAGTAGCGGTCGGCGCGCGTGATCGCCGGCACGCGCAGCGCGTCCAGTTCGTGCAGATGACGGCGCTCGACGACGATCGTGCCGCCGCCGTGCCACAACGGCTGCTCGCCCAGATGCTGCTCGAGATCGCGCTGCGGCACGATTGCCGGATTCAGCAGCACGGCTTTCCAGCCATGCTTTTCGGCGAGCCACGTCGCGTAATACCCGCCGAGCGAGCTGCCGATCACGGTCACGTCGCGTGCGCCCGCGACCTCGGCTTCCGCCACCGCGATCGCGTCGAGCGGCGACACCGACAGCAACGGGCACCGCCACTCGCCGGTGCGGCCGAGTTCGGCCATCCGTGCGGCGAGCAGCCGCGATTTCTGCGATTCCGGCGACGACCGGAAGCCGTGCAGATACAGGATCACGGGCGGCTCCCGAGCGCGTCGAGCAGCTTCTGGTGCACGCCGCCGAAACCGCCGTTGCTCATCACGAGCACATGGTCGCCCGGACGCGCGGCCTCGACCACCGCCTTCACCAGCAGATGCAGATCGTCGAATGCGCGCGCGCGGTCGCCGAGCGGCGCGAGCGCCTCGGCGAGATTCCAGCCGAGCGCATCGCGCCCGGTCGGCGCGCCGTAGCCGAACACGAGATCGGCATCGGCGAGGCTCGCCGGCAATTGCGACTTCATCACGCCGAGCTTCATCGTGTTCGAGCGCGGCTCGAGCACGGCGAGGATGCGGGCATTCTGGCGGCCGATGCGTGCACGAAGACCGGCGATCGTGGTGTCGATCGCGGTCGGATGGTGCGCGAAATCGTCGTACACGGTCACGCCGTCCACGCTGCCGCGCACTTCCATGCGGCGCTTCACGTTGCGGAACGACGCGAGGGAAACCGCGGCCTGCGCCGGCGGCACGCCGACGTGGCGCGCGGCGGCGATCGCCGCGAGCGCGTTCATCCGGTTGTGGTCGCCCTGCACCTGCCACGCGACTTCGCCGACGCGCTCGGCGTGCGAATACACCGCGAAGCGTTCGTCGACCGGCACGCCGTCCTCGGCCGGCAGCGCCTGCCAGCCGCCGTCGACGCCGAAACGCTCGACCTCGCTCCAGCAACCGCGCGCGAGCACGCGCTCGAGCGCATCCGAGCGGCCGTTCGTGACGATCCGCCCGACGCCGGGCACGGTGCGCACCAGATGATGGAATTGCGTTTCGATCGCGGCGAGATCAGGGAAGATGTCGGCGTGATCGAATTCGAGGTTGTTCAGCACCGCGGTGCGCGGCCGGTAGTGCACGAACTTCGAGCGCTTGTCGAAGAATGCCGTGTCGTACTCGTCCGCTTCGATCACGAAGAAGCTCGAATCGGTGAGCCGCGCGGACACGCCGAAGTTCAGCGGCACGCCGCCGATCAGGAAGCCCGGGTTCAGCCCGGCGTCTTCCAGCAGCCAAGCGAGCATCGACGACGTGGTCGTCTTGCCGTGCGTGCCCGCGACCGCGAGCACCCATTTGCCGGCGAGCACGTGCTCGCCGAGCCACTGCGGACCCGACACGTAAGGCAGGCCGCGATCGAGGATCGCCTCCATCAGCGGATTGCCGCGCGTGACGACGTTGCCGATCACGAACAGGTCCGGTTTCAGGTCGATCTGCTCGGCGCCGTAGCCCTCGATCAGCGTAATGCCCTGCGCCTGGAGCTGCGTGCTCATCGGCGGATAGACGCCCGCGTCGCAACCCGTCACCGTGTGGCCCGCCTCGCGTGCGAGTACGGCGAGACCGCCCATGAAGGTGCCGCAGATGCCAAGAATGTGGATGTGCATAGATGAATGCTTTCGCGCCGCCGGGCGCCGTCGATTCGGAAAGGATGCGTGCGCGGCGCGCCGGCGAGGCCGTGGAGCCGGCGCCCGCCCAACGGCCTGGCCGCGACACAAAGAGCACTATTGTAACTGACGGCCTGCGACGCCCGGCGGCCTGAACGATGCGTGCGAACGGTGCCGGCGCCCTTGGACCGCGGGCCGCCGCACCCGTGCTCGGGCGCCGTGGCGATCGAGTATGATTGCCGGATCATGTCTCGCAAACCTCTTGTCGACCCGCGGCGCGTCCGCGAGGAAATCGCCCAGTCCGCCGCCCGCCTGATCGCGGAGGACGGCCAGGACTACGCCGGCGCGAAACGCAAGGCCGCGCGCCAGTTACTGGGCGATTCGCGCGTTGCCGGCGAATGGCTGCCCGATAACGACCAGATCGAGGAAGAACTGCGCGAGTACCTCGCGCTGTTCCAGAGCGACACGCAGCCGGACGAACTGCGCCGCCTGCGCGAGATCGCGCTCGACTGGATGGGCCGGCTCGCCGAGTTCCATCCTTATGTGACGGGCGCGGTGCTGAACGGCACCGCGAACGCGCATTCGGATATCCATTTGCAGGCATTCACCGATAACCCGAAGGACGTCGCGATCTACCTGCTGAACCAGAACGTCCAGTACGACGTGTCCGAGACGCGGCATTTCGCGGGCCGCGGCGATGTCGAGACGCTCAGTTTCCTGTGGCGCCCGCGGCGCGACGTGGATGCGATCGGCATCCATCTCGCGCTGTATGCGAGCGACGACCTGCGCGGCGCGGTAAAGGCCGACGCGCGCGGCCGCGTCGCCCGCGCGGACGCCGCGGCGCTGCGGGCACTGGTCGGCGCAGGCCAGGCTCCTTCCGAACCGGAATGATTGAACGATGATGATGAAACGCATGTTGGCGCTCGCGGTGGTCGCGGCCGCCGCCATTGCCGGCGGGATCGCCGCCGGCCACTGGTTCCGCGGCACGGCCGACGACGGCGTCGCCGTCGCCGCGCCGGCCGCCCACGGCAACCCGGTCGACCAGCTGTGGGCGTCGTCGCTCACCGGCGTCGACGGCAAGCCG
Source organism: Burkholderia sp. AU17457 (assembly GCF_002223255.1). Classification (NCBI taxonomy): domain Bacteria; kingdom Pseudomonadati; phylum Pseudomonadota; class Betaproteobacteria; order Burkholderiales; family Burkholderiaceae; genus Burkholderia; species Burkholderia sp. AU17457. The sequence continues at coordinate 66,129 of NZ_NKFB01000003.1, read as the reverse complement.
GCCACGCTGGCGGCCTTCAAGGGCCAGAAAGTCGTCGTCAATTTCTGGGCGTCGTGGTGCGGCCCGTGCGTCGAGGAGATGCCCGAGCTCGTTGCGCTGTCGCACCAGTACAAGCAAAAAGGCATCCGTTTCGTCGGAATCGGCGTCGATTCCGAGCAGAACGTGAAGAACTTCCTGCAGAAGGTGAAGGTCGACTATCCGGTCTTCGTCAGCGGCTATGCGGGTGCCGATCTGGCCCGTAATTTCGGAAATACGGCCGGCGCGCTGCCGTTTACCGTCGTCATCGACGAAACCGGCAAGATTCGCGAGACAAAATTGGGACAAATCCAACCGGCCGAGCTGAAAAAGACGCTCGACGCACTGTAATCCGTCCGAACGGCAGCCCGCGCGTTGGCGGCGATTTGCAGGTCGATCGCCGCAATTTCGCGGAAATTCGCGAATACTTTGCGGCCGCACCGGTAATTCTTGCGGGTCCGGCGCACCTGGCCGTTCGGCAAAACTAGACAAATTTCTCTAAATAGCGCTAAAGTTCGCGCAATTCCGCAGAAATAGAAGCGACCATGACACGATTGCTGGTGCTGCACGGCCCCAACCTGAACCTTCTCGGCATCCGGGAACCGGAGGTGTACGGCCGCGTCACGCTCGCGCAGATCGATCAGGCGCTTGCCGCGCGCGCCCAGGAGGCCGGCGCCGAACTGTCGTCGTTCCAGAGCAACCATGAAGGCGCGCTGGTCGACCGCATCCAGGCCGCGCGGGAGGAACAGACCGATTTCATCCTGATCAATCCGGCCGCGTATACGCATACGAGCGTTGCGATCCGGGACGCGATCGCCGGCGTCGGCATCCCGTTCGTCGAGGTTCATCTGTCGAACGTGCATCGCCGCGAAGCGTTCAGGCACCACTCCTACTTTTCCGACCAGGCCGAAGGCGTGATCTGCGGGCTCGGCTGGAAAGGTTATCTGTACGCGCTCGAGTACGCGCTGGACAAGCTGCAAGGCGCGTCGCGCGGCTGATTTCGCGATCTAGATTCAGCGCCGGCCCCTAACCGGCGCTTTCACGTATTGAAAGGGGAATTCCCGATGGATCTTCGTAAGCTGAAAACTCTGATCGACCTCGTTTCCGAATCCGGCATCTCCGAGCTGGAAGTGACGGAAGGCGAAGGCAAGGTGCGTATCGTCAAGAACGCACCGCCGGTCTACGTGCAGCCGACGGCTGGGTATGCCCCGCAAGTCAGCGCGCCGGCTCCGTCGGCCGCGCTGCCGACCGACGGCGCTGCCGCGCCGGCAGCCGGCGCAGCCGCCGCACCGGCCGTCCCGCAGGGCCACGTCGTGACGTCGCCGATGGTCGGCACGTTCTATCGCGCGCCGTCGCCGGGCGCGGACCCGTTCGTGCAGGCCGGCGACACGGTCAAGGAAGGCCAGACGATCTGCATCATCGAAGCGATGAAGCTGCTCAACGAGATCGAGTCGGACAAGGCCGGCGTGATCAAGGAAATCCTCGTCGAGAACGGCCAGGCCGTCGAATACGGCCAGCCGCTTTTCGTGATCGGCTAAGCCCGCCGCGCGGCCCTGCCGGCCGCGCGCCGCCGATGCTCGCCAGGCGCCGTTCGCGCGCCCCTCGAAGAGACGAATACTCGCTATGTTTGAAAAAATCCTCATTGCCAACCGCGGTGAAATCGCGCTGCGCATCCAGCGCGCGTGCCGCGAACTCGGCGTCAAGACGGTGGTCGTCTACTCGGAAGCCGACAAGGAAGCCAAGTACGTGCGCCTCGCGGACGAAGCCGTCTGTATCGGCCCGGCCCCGTCGAACCTGAGCTACCTGAACATGCCGGCGCTGATCAGCGCCGCGGAAGTCACCGATGCCGAGGCGATCCACCCCGGCTACGGCTTCCTGTCCGAGAACGCCGATTTCGCGGAGCGCGTCGAGCAGTCGGGCTTCACGTTCATCGGCCCGCGCCCGGAAACGATCCGCATGATGGGCGACAAGGTCACCGCGAAGCAGACGATGATCAAGACCGGCGTGCCGTGCGTGCCGGGCTCGGAAGGCGCGTTGCCGGACGATCCGAAGGAAATCGTCAAGATTGCGCGCGCGATCGGCTATCCGGTCATCATCAAGGCGGCGGGCGGCGGCGGCGGGCGCGGGATGCGCGTCGTGCACACCGAAGCCGCGCTCGTCAACGCGGTCAACATGACCCGCGAGGAAGCCGGCCGTGCGTTCGGCAACCCGCAGGTGTACATGGAGAAGTTCCTCGAGAACCCGCGCCACATCGAGATCCAGGTGCTGTCGGACGCGCACAAGAACGCGATCTGGCTCGGCGAGCGCGACTGCTCGATGCAACGCCGCCACCAGAAGGTGATCGAGGAAGCGCCGGCGCCCGGCATTCCGCGCCGCCTGATCGACCGCATCGGCGACCGCTGCGCGGACGCGTGCAAGAAGATGGGCTACCTCGGCGCGGGCACGTTCGAATTCCTGTACGAAAACGGCGAGTTCTACTTCATCGAGATGAACACCCGCGTGCAGGTCGAGCACCCGGTATCGGAACTGATCACCGGCGTCGACATCGTGCAGGAACAGATCCGCATCGCGGCCGGCGAGAAGCTCACGCTGCGCCAGCGCGACATCCAGTTCCGCGGACATGCGATCGAATGCCGGATCAACGCCGAAGATCCGTTCAAGTTCACGCCGTCGCCGGGCCGGATCACGTCGTGGCATACGCCGGGCGGCCCCGGCGTGCGCGTCGATTCGCACGCCTACAATGGCTATTTCGTGCCGCCGAACTATGATTCGATGATCGGCAAGCTGATCACCTACGGCGCGACGCGCGAGCAGGCGATCCGCCGGATGCGCATCGCGCTGTCGGAAATGGTCGTCGAAGGCATCCAGACCAACATTCCGCTGCACCGCGAGCTGATGATCGACGCGAAGTTCGTCGAAGGCGGCACCAGCATCCATTACCTCGAAAACCGGCTCGCACAGAAGCAGCAGGTCGCACCGGAAGAAGCGTAAGCATGAGTTATCGCGAACTCGTCGTCGAACTGGCCCGCGAGCATGCGGAGGCCCTGTCCGACGCACTGCTCGATCTCGGCGCGCTGTCGGTGTCCGTCGAGGACGCCGACGCCGACACGCCCGACGAACAGCCGCTCTTCGGCGAGCCGGGCCTCGTGCCCGATCGCACCGCGTGGCAGCACTCGCGCGTGGTCGCGCTGCTGTCGGCCGACCACGAGCCGGCCGTGCTGCTCGCGGCGGCCGCGAACGAGATCGGCATCGCGGAAACGCCGAAGTTCGTCGTGCGCGAAGTCGAGGAGCAGGACTGGGTGCGGCTCACGCAGTCGCAGTTCGAGCCGATCCCGATCGGCGAGCGGATCTGGGTCGTGCCGTCGTGGCACGATGCGCCCGATCCCGATGCGCTCGTCCTCGAGCTCGACCCCGGCCTCGCGTTCGGCACCGGCAGCCATCCCACGACCCGCCTGTGCATGGAGTGGCTCGAGCAGTCGGTAAAGCCCGGCCAGTCGGTGCTCGACTACGGCTGCGGCTCGGGCATTCTCGCGATCCTCGCGAAGAAATGCGGGGCGAACCCCGTGATCGGCATCGACATCGATCCGCAGGCGGTCGAATCGGCGCGCCAGAACAGCGAGCGCAATCGGGCGGAAGTCACGTACGGTCTGCCCGACGCGTGCCCGGACGGCGAATTCGACATCGTCGTCGCGAACATCCTGTCGAATCCGCTGAAGCTGATGGCGTCGATGCTCGCATCGAAGGTCAAGCCTGGCGGGCGCATCGCGCTGTCGGGCGTGCTCGCGCGCCAGGCGGACGAAGTCGCGGCCGTTTATGCGCGCTACGTCGACATCTCGGTCTGGCGCGAACAGGAAGGCTGGGTATGCCTTGCCGGAACCCGCCGCGAAAGCCATTAGAATAGCGCTGTCCTTCACTCTGGCCAGCAGGCCGCCCGGCTCGACATGCTTCTTGCGACGCGCTGCCCTCATTGCGAAACCGTCTTCCGGCTGCAGCAGGAACAGCTCTCGCTGCATCAGGGGCTCGTACGCTGCGGGCATTGCCACGAAGTCTTCAACGCCGCCGAATCGCTCGTTCCCGAGTACGCGCCGCAGCCCGAACCGGCATTGACGGAGCCGGCTGCCGCGCCGCACGGCGGCGACGCACGCCAGCAGGCCGCGCCGGCTCGGCTGTTCCTCCCTGACGCGCCGCCCGAATTGCCGACCGGCGCCGATTACAAGCCGGAAGGCTGGGACATGTGGGCGCCGTGGCTCGACGCCGGCGTCGATCCGTCGTTGCAGCACAGCGTCGAGACCGTGCGCACCGAGCCGTTGATACCGCTCGCGCTCCCGTCCACGGAAGCGGGCGTCGTCCACCTGTCGGGTACGCCCGAGTCATTCGCGACCGCTCCGGCCGAGCTCGACGCATCGACTGCCGTCGAGCAACCGGCAGAACCGCATTCGCCGCAAACGCGGTACGAACCGCACGAAGCCGACGAGGCCACGCCCTCGCGCTCGCCCACCGAGCACGATCCGCACGAGCCCCGTTTCGTCGCCCATCTTCCGTCGGAAACGGAAGCCGCCGCCGAACCGGTCGAACCCGTCGTCCCCACGCACTTCGCGACGCCGGACGACGAACGCGCGCCGCGCGAACCGCGTTTCGCGTTCACGCCCGCACCGGCCGTCACCGAAGCCGAAACAGCATCGGAACCCGACACCTTCGCCCGGCACGAGCAAGCCCCGACCGCAGCGGCAGCCGATGAACCGGCCGTCCAACCGGCCGTCCCCTTCCCCGCCGCATTGGCCGACGACGATCGCCCGCACTTCGCCGTCACGCGCGAAACGCGCGCGCCGCAGCGACGCGGGATGCTCGGCGGCTTTTTCGGCGGCCTGGTCGCGGCCGCGCTGGTCGGGCTGCTCGTCGCGCAGCTGGCGTGGTGGCAACGCGAAACGCTGATGATCTACTGGCCCGTCACGCAGGGCTGGTTCCGGCAGGCGTGCGCGCCGCTCGGCTGCACGGTCACGCCGCCGCGCGCGATCGACGGGCTGCGGCTCGACGCGACCGACCTGCGCCAGCTCGACGGCCCGCGCGAGCTCGAACTGAAGGTGCCGCTGACGAACCGCTACCGCGTCGCGCTCGCGTACCCGTCGCTCGAACTCACGCTGCTCGACGACACCAATCACATCACCGTGCGCCGCGTGCTCGCGCCGCGCGACTACGTGCGCCCGGGCACGCCGATCGACGCCGGGCTGCCGCCCGGCACGACGCAGACGATGGTCGTCCGCCTCGAAACGAACGGCACGCCCGCCTCGAATTTCCGCGTCCAGATCTTCTATCCGTGACGCGCCGCGGCGCGCTCGCGCGCCCGTCTCAACCCGCGCGCCCCGAGCGGCGCGCTATTTCGGAGCACGAACATGAGCAAAGTTACGCTGGGTGGCAACCCGATCGATCTCGCCGGCACGTTCCCGGCCGTCGGCGCGCAAGCCGCCGATTTCAAGCTGGTCGGCAAGGATCTCGCCGATCTGTCGCTCGCCAGCTTCGCCGGCAAGCGCAAGGTGCTGAACATCGTGCCGAGCCTCGACACGCCGACCTGCGCGACGTCGACCCGCAAGTTCAACGAAGCCGCGTCGTCGCTCGACAACACGGTCGTGATCGTCGTGTCCGCCGACCTGCCGTTCGCCGCCACGCGCTTCTGCACGACCGAAGGCCTCGCGAACGTCGTGACGGCATCGACGTTCCGCACCGGCCGTGCGTTCGCGAACGCATACGGCGTCGACGTGACGAGCGGCCCGCTGAACGGCCTGACCGCACGCGCGGTGGTCGTGCTCGACGCGCAGGACAAGGTGATCCACGCGGAACTCGTCGGCGAAATCAAGGACGAGCCGAACTACGATGCAGCGCTCGCCGCACTGAAGTAAGCTTTCTTCCGCTTATCCCCTGCCGCGCCGCGCCCTTCGCGCGGCGTTGTCGCGCAGGGCCCCTCATTTCTACAGGAACGCACACCTTGGCTACGCTGATTTGCGGCTCGATCGCCTACGACTCCATCATGACCTTCGAAGGGCGGTTCCGCGAGCACATCCTGCCCGACCAGGTGCACCTCATCAACCTGAGCTTCCTCGTGCCGACGATGCGACGCGAATTCGGCGGCTGCGCGGGCAATATCGGGTATGCGCTGCACCTGCTCGGCGGCGATGCGCGGATCATGGGCACGATGGGCGCGCTGGATGCGCAGCCGTATCTCGACCGGCTCGACCAGCTCGGCCTGCGCCGCGACCACGTTCGCGTGCTGCCCGATACGTACACCGCGCAAGCGATGATCACGACCGATCTCGACAACAACCAGATCGCGGCGTTCCACCCGGGCGCGATGATGCAATCGCACCTGAACCATGCGGGCGACGCGCCGGACATCAAGCTCGCGATCGTCGGCCCGGACGGCTTCGACGGGATGGTGCAGCACGTGGAAGAGCTCGCCAGGGCCGGTGTGCCGTTCGTGTTCGATCCGGGCCAGGGTCTGCCGCTGTTCGACGGTGCGACGCTGCGCCGCAGCATTGAACTTGCGACCTATGTAGCGGTCAACGACTACGAGGCCAAGCTGGTGAGCGACAAGACGGGATGGTCCGAAGATGAAATCGCCAGCCGGGTCGACGCGCTCGTCATCACGCGTGGCGAGCACGGCGCGACCATCCGCCACAAGCAGGGGGTGGAGCAGATTCCGGTCGTGCCGGCCGAGCGCATCGCCGATCCGACCGGCTGCGGCGACGCCTTCCGGGGCGGCCTGCTCTACGGCATCGAGCATGGCCTCGACTGGGCAACCACCGGCCGCCTCGCGAGCCTGATGGGCTCGCTCAAGATCGCCCATCAAGGGCCCCAGACTTACGTACTGACGCGCGCCGAAATCGACGCACGCTTCGAGACTGCGTTCGGTTACAGTCTCAAATGAATATTGTGGGAGAGCAAAGATGTTGACGAAAAAAACCCTCACGCTCGCGGCCATGCTGACGGCCACGCTGACCCTCGCCGGCTGCTTCACGGCACCCGGTTCGGCGGATGTCTATAGCGTCGGCCAGGCGCAGCGCGAACAGACGGTCCGCATGGGCACGGTCGAAAGCGTCCGTGCGGTGCGCATCCAGTCCGACGGCGGCGGCAGCGCGATCGGCACGCTCGGCGGCGGCGCACTCGGCGCGGTCGCGGGCAGCGCGATCGGCGGCGGCAAGGGCTCGATCCTGACGGCGATCGCCGGCGGCCTCGTCGGCGCGGTCGCGGGTAACGCGGTCGGCGAAAACCTCAGCACGGCGAACGGTGTCGAAATCACCGTGCGCCTCGACAACGGCGATCTGCGCTCGATCACGCAGGCGGCAAGCGGCGAAGCGTTCCGCGCCGGCGAGCGCGTACGCCTGCTGTCGAGCGGCGGCGTCACGCGCGTCACGCACTAACCGGTATCCTCAGCACGCGGCGCAAGCCGCGGTCGAACGCATGTGCGAAGCCGCACATGCGTTTTTTTTCGTCCGCCCGTTTCCTTCCGCGCTCGCATCGGCCAACCCATCGGCGACCTGCCGGCGGCTCATGCGGACGAAAAAAATCCCGCCACCTGAGCCAGGTGACGGGACTGATTGAGTAGCGCTACTCAACCCACGGACACCACGTGAGTGTCCGGGTGATGCTGCTCAGCCGCGATTACGGACGGCTGCCGGTCGGGAACGGCCATGCCGCTGCCGGGTTGAGCGCGGTCTTCACGCCCGATGCCGGCGCGACCGATGCGGTCGACGCGGTCGTTGCCGGCGCAGCCTTCTTCACGACGGCCTTCTTCGGCGCAGCAGCCTTCTTCGCCGGTGCGGCAGCCGTCTTCGCAGGGGCAGCCTTCTTGGCGGGCGCAGCCTTCTTCGCGGCAGCCTTCTTCGCCGGCGCGGCCTTCTTCGCGGCAGCCTTCTTCGCCGGCGCAGCCTTCTTAGCAGCAGCCTTCTTCGCCGGTGCGGCCTTCTTCGCAGCAACCTTCTTCACTGCGACTTTCTTGGCTGCAACCTTCTTCGCGGCGGCCTTCTTGGCCGGCGCCGCCTTCTTTGCAGCAACCTTCTTCACCGCGACTTTCTTCGCTGCGACCTTCTTGGCTGCAACCTTCTTCGTTGCGACCTTCTTCGTTGCGACCTTCTTTGCAGCGGCCTTCTTCGCCGGTGCTGCCTTCTTCGCGGCAACCTTCTTCACCGCGACCTTCTTCGCAGCAACCTTCTTCACCGCGGCCTTCTTCGCCGGAGCAGCAGCCTTCTTCGCAACGGTCTTCTTGGCAGCAACCTTCTTAGCAGCCGGTTTCTTCTTGGCAGTAGCCATGTTGTTCTCCTTCAGGTTCAGATGAGAGTCAGTTCAAACTACACCCTTCGTCAAAACCCGCTTCCCGCGGACGCTGTTCAGGACGTGCGCTTCGAAGCGGGCTATTCATCGGCGTACGCAGATACCGCGCGCTTACGCTAATGAATACGGTATGGCGCGCGTGACCGCCCGGCCTCGCGCGCCAAATCAAGTCGGTAGCCGGCGCGCCCCGCGCCGCTACCCCTAATCGCTTGATCAAGCGGACCGCCACACGGCCGTCCGCTTTTTCCGGAGGGAAGTTTGCCCATCCCACTGAAGGGTTCGCAAAGTGCCTGTCGTATCGTTGGGCCGTTAAGGCACCGGGCATGCTTTGCATCAGGCGTTCTTGCTCCTAAACCTTGGGCCGGGGCCGAGAGGCCACCGGCTGCTCCATCATGTAACGGGTTCGCTGCTGCGGGTTATTCCCAGGACAGCGCGCCCCCCGTCTGATACTCGATCACACGCGTCTCGAAGAAGTTGCGTTCCTTCTTCAGGTCGATCATCTCGCTCATCCACGGGAACGGGTTTTCCTCGTTCGGGAACAGCGGGTCGAGGCCGATCTGCTGGCAACGGCGGTTGCTGATGAAGCGCAGATAGCTCTTGAACATCGACGCGTTCAAACCCAGCACGCCGCGCGGCATCGTGTCCTCGGCGTAGCGGTATTCGAGTTCGACAGCCTGCTTGAACAGCTCGCGAATCTCGGCGCGGAATTCCGCGGTCCAGAGATGCGGGTTCTCGAGCTTGATCTGGTTGATCAGGTCGATGCCGAAGTTGCAGTGCATCGACTCGTCGCGCAGGATGTACTGATATTGCTCCGCAGCACCCGTCATCTTGTTCTGGCGGCCGAGTGCGAGGATCTGCGTAAACCCGACATAGAAGAACAGGCCTTCCATGATGCAGGCGAACACGATCAGCGACTTCAGCAGCTTCTGATCCGCTTCGAGCGTGCCGGTCTTGAAGGCCGGGTCCGTCAGCGTATGAATGAACGGGATCAGGAATTCGTCCTTCGCGCGGATCGACGTGACCTCGTGGTACGCGTTGAAGATCTCGCCTTCGTCGAGGCCGAGCGATTCGACGATGTATTGGTACGCGTGCGTGTGGATCGCTTCTTCGAACGCCTGGCGCAGCAGGAACTGCCGGCACTCCGGCGCCGTGATGTGGCGGTACGTGCCGAGCACGATGTTGTTCGCCGCGAGCGAATCGGCCGTCACGAAGAAGCCGAGGTTGCGCTTCACGATGCGGCGCTCGTCCTCGGTCAGACCATTCGGGTCCTTCCACAGTGCGATGTCGCGGGACATGTTGATTTCCTGCGGCATCCAGTGGTTCGCGCAACCGGCCAGATACTTTTCCCACGCCCACTTGTACTTGAACGGCACCAGCTGATTGACGTCAGTCTGGCCGTTGATGATGCGCTTGTCGGCGACATTGACCCGCGCTTCCGTACCGCCGGCGGGAACAGCCGATGCTTGCGGCGGCACCGCAAGATCGCCTTCGAAAATGTCGCGGACCTGATGGGCGGCAGGCGTTGCAGCCTGCATTCCGACAGCCATCCCGGCGGAGGTGCGCATCGCATTTTGCTGCGCTCCGCTCGCGGGGGTTACGGCAGTCTTCTCGTCATCCCAGTTGAGCATAAATTCTCACCATCAATTTAGAACGGTTTGTACCATCTTTTCCTGAGCGATAAAAGGGTTCGCTCACGAAAAATCCTTTTTTCGATTCGCGTTGCGACCTCGATACAACACTTTGAGCAACGCATCGTCGTTCATGCAGCGCGCGATGTGAGTCGCGCTTGTATCGCGAGGTGCGCTCGACGCATCGAACGTCGATCGAAACGCGACGCCGTCGGAGATGTTTCGATCGCTTGTCATTGCCTGCAACGCAGGTGTCGCGTTACAGATTCCTTATCATTTTTTTAGTTGAGCGCGGCGCACACTTCAACCTCGATCGGTCGTCGTGTGCGCCGCTCGGGCCTGCTTCTCAGGTCAGGCGCACTGCGTTACTGGCACGCTTCGCATTCGTCGAAGCCGGGGTCTCCCGGACGCATCGTGCACACCGGACCGTCCGCTTCGACCGGCGCGAGTGCCGGCGCCGCGCTGACCGCGCCCGACGACGCACCGCCGCCCGTCGCACCGAAGCCGCCCGCCGCGCCTTGCGCGCCGCCGCTGCCCGAGCCGCCCGTCGGCACTGCGTTCAGCGCGCCGTGTGCGACCGTCGACTTCTCGACGTGCGTTGCCGCCATCGTGCGGAGGTAGTAGGTCGTCTTCAGGCCGCGCAGCCATGCGAGCTTGTAGACCTCGTCGAGCTTCTTGCCCGACGCGCCGCCCATGTAGATGTTCAGCGACTGCGCCTGGTCGATCCACTTCTGGCGACGCGATGCCGCTTCGACCAGCCACGTCGGGTCGACCTCGAACGCGGTCGCGTAGATTGCGCGCAGGTCGGCCGGGATGCGGTCGATGCGCGACAGCATGCCGTCGAAGTACTTCAGGTCGGCGACCATCACCTCGTCCCACAGGCCGCGTTCCTTCAGGTCGCGGACGAGATACTCGTTCACCACCGTGAATTCGCCCGACAGGTTCGACTTCACGTACAGGTTCTGGAAGGTCGGCTCGATACAGGCCGACACGCCGATGATGTTCGAGATCGTCGCCGTCGGCGCGATCGCGACGCAGTTCGAGTTGCGCATGCCGTGCGCGGCGATCCGCGAACGCAGCGTCGTCCAGTCGAGCGATTCCGACGTGTCGACCTCGACGTAGCCGCCGCGCGCTTCCGTCAGCAGCTTCAGCGTGTCCTGCGGGAGGATGCCGCGATCCCACAGCGAGCCGCGGTAGCTCGAGTAGCGGCCGCGCTCTTCGGCCAGCTCGGTCGACGCGTAGTACGCGTAGTAGCAGACGGCTTCCATCGAACGGTCGGCGAACTCGACCGCCTCTTGCGACGCGTACGGCGTGCGCAGCAGGTGCAGGCAGTCCTGGAAGCCCATGATGCCCATGCCGACCGGACGGTGCTTCAGGTTCGAGTTACGGGCCTTCGGCACCGCGTAGTAGTTGATGTCGATCACGTTGTCGAGCATGCGCATCGCGACGCTGATCGTGCGCTTCAGCTTGTCGTGGTCGAGCGCGTAGCTGCCGTCGGCCTGCTTCACCAGGTGCGCGACGAGGTTCACCGAGCCCAGGTTGCATACCGCGATTTCGGTGTCGCTCGTGTTCAGCGTGATTTCCGTGCACAGGTTCGACGAGTGGACGACGCCGACGTGCTGCTGCGGCGAGCGCACGTTGCACGGATCCTTGAACGTGATCCACGGGTGGCCCGTCTCGAACAGCATGCCGAGCATCTTGCGCCACAGCTGCTGCGCCGGGATCTTCTTGAACAGCTTGATCTCGCCGCGCGCGACCTTGTCTTCGTAAGCCGTGTAAGCCTTCTCGAAATCGGCGCCGAACTTGTCGTGCAGGTCCGGGCAGGTCGACGGCGAGAACAGCGTCCAGTCGGCGCCTTCCATCACGCGCTTCATGAACAGGTCGGGAATCCAGTTCGCCGTGTTCATGTCGTGCGTACGGCGACGATCGTCACCCGTGTTCTTGCGCAGCTCCAGGAACTCCTCGATGTCGAGGTGCCACGATTCGAGGTACGCGCACACCGCGCCCTTGCGCTTGCCGCCCTGGTTCACCGCGACGGCCGTGTCGTTCACGACCTTCAGGAACGGGACCACGCCTTGCGACTTGCCGTTCGTGCCCTTGATATGCGAGCCGAGTGCGCGCACGCGGGTCCAGTCGTTGCCGAGGCCGCCGGCGAACTTCGACAGCAGCGCGTTTTCCTTCAGCGCTTCATAGATACCGTCGAGATCGTCCGCGACCGTCGTCAGGTAGCACGACGACAGCTGCGAGCGATGCGTGCCCGAGTTGAACAGCGTCGGCGTCGAGCTCATGAAGTCGAAGCTCGACAGCACGTTGTAGAACTCGATCGCGCGCGTTTCGCGGTCGATCTCGTTCAGCGACAGGCCCATCGCGACGCGCATGAAGAATGCCTGCGGCATTTCGATGCGGGTGCCTTCGACGTGCAGGAAGTAGCGGTCGTACAACGTCTGCAGGCCGAGGTAGCCGAACTGCAGGTCGCGGTTCGCGTCGAGCGCTTCGCCGAGGCGCTTCAGGTCGAACTGCAGCAGCTTGTCGTCGAGCAGGCCGGCGTCGACGCCGCGCTTCAGGAACTGCGGGAAGTATTCGGCATAGCGGGTCGACATCTCGGCCTGCACGACTTCCTCGCCGAGAATCTCGCGACGGATCGTATGCAGCAGGATGCGGGCCGTGACCTGGCTGTACGCCGGATCCTTTTCGATCATCGTGCGCGCCGCGAGGATCGCCGAGTCGTAGACCTGGCTCATCGGCACGCCGTCGTACAGGTTCTTCACCGTCTCCGCGACGATCGGGTCAGGGTTAACCGCAGCGCCGAGGCCGTCGCACGCCGACACGATCAACGCGCGCAGCGCGTTCAGGTCGAGCGGGCGCGTGACGCCGTTGTCGACGACGTTGATGCCTGTGGTCGACTCGCCGCCCGTTGCCGCCGCTTCCTCGCCCGCGTGCTGACGCTCGAGGTGACGCTTCTCGCGATACAGCACGTACGCACGCGCGACGTTGTGCTCGCCGCCGCGCATCAGCGCGAGTTCGACCTGGTCCTGGATGTCTTCGATATGGAACGTACCGCCGTTCGGGCGGCTGCGCACGAGCGCGCGAACGACGTTGTGCGTCAGTTGTTCGACCTGCTCGCGCACGCGCGCCGATGCCGCGCCCTGCCCGCCATTGACGGCCAGGAAAGCCTTGGTCACCGCGATCGCGATCTTCGATGGTTCGAACGACACCACGCTGCCGTTGCGGCGGATCACCTTGTAGTCGGCGAACGTGGCCTGCGGCGCGAGCGCCTTCGCGCCCTGTTCGGTCCCGCCGAGCGGACGGCTCGAGGCGCTCTCGTACTGGGACGTCGCGTTGTCGGTGGTTTGCATGTGCAAAGCTCCTGGTGTTGGATGGTGCGGAGAGAACCGCGGATTAAAACGAACGCTGCGCAACGCGGTGCGCGAGCGGTAAGAGGCGAGCGATGCGCCGGGGAAGCCGGTTCGGTCGATGCGCGACAACCCAGCCGGTCGTGTGCTTCGTCATGTCTACCCTGCCCCGTCGATGTTCGCTGCGCTGATCGCGACGCCCGGACCGCCCGGCCTGACGCGCCGCCGTGAGAACCCTGTTCGCCGGCGTTGCCCGCCGGCCGGTGCCGCTCGGGTTTTCCCCTGCAACACACACTATATCTAGTACAGAACCGCTCAACTGGCACCAAGTATAGTGGACATTCGGAGGACGTCCAAACGGATAATTTGCGATGGAGGTCTTGACATCGCTCGCGCGCAGACACGGCAAGGCATTGATCGGAGAAAAAACTTTCTCCGGTCAAAAAACCCCGCGATCAGTGCTGACGGAAAGGAAAGTATTCGGCGGAAAAACCGGCATCGCTCGCGAAGCGTTGCCAATCGAAGTGCGGGCCCGGGTCGGTCTTGCGGCCCGGCGCGACGTCCGAGTGCCCCGCGAACGCGTCGACCGGATAGCGTGTGGCGAGCGCGCGGGAGAGCGCGGCGAGCACCGCGTATTGCGCATCGTCGAACGGCACGTCGTCCGCGCCCTCGAGCTCGATGCCGATCGAGAAGTCGTTGCAGCGCGTACGGCCGAAGAACTCGGACGAGCCCGCGTGCCACGCGCGCTCGTCGCACGACACGAACTGCACGAGTTCGCCGTCGCGGCGGATCAGGAAATGGGCGGACACCCTCACGCCGCGCAGGTGGCTCTGGTAATAGGGGTGCGCATCGCAGTCGAGGCGATTCAGGAACAGCGCCTCGATCGCGTCGCCGCCGAATTCGCCGGGCGGCAGGCTGATGTTGTGGACGACCACGAGCGTCGGCGCCGCACCCGCGGGCCGCGCCTCGAAGTTCGGCGACGGCGCGTGGCGCGCTTCGCGCACCCAGCCGTTCGCGTCGACCGACAACACCGGTGCGTCGCTCATCGCGCGTCGCGGCCGTTCACGCGCGCGGCGTGTCGCTGCGCATGCTCCGCGCTGCAGAAGTATTCGCCGCTCGCGGCGACGGCGTCGCCCTTCGGCGCATGCACGCCGCATTCGGCGCAGCGCACCATCGGCTCGGGCAGCGACCGCGCGTCGCCGTTCGGGCGCGCGGCGCCGCCACCGGCGCCGCGGCCGGCGCGCGCCTGCGCCTGTTCCTGCGCGTGGCGCAGTTTGCGCGCGAGCCAGGAACCGGCGAAGAAGAGAAGGATCAGGAGAAGAATCTGTCGCATCGGGAACCTGCGGTCAAACCACGGAGCGGTGCAGCAGCACCTCGAACACGAACCGGCTGCCGACATACGCGAGCAGCAGCGCGGCGAACGACACGAGTACCCAGCGCGCGGCGCCGCGGCCGCGCCAGCCCGACGTCTTGCGGGCGACCAGCAGCCCGCCGAACATCAGCCACGACAGGATCGCGAACACCGTCTTGTGGTCGAGCCGCAACGCGCGCGCGTCGACCTGCTCGCTGAACAGGATGCCCGACGCGAGCGTCAGCGTGAGCAGCACGAAGCCGGCGCCAATCAGGCGGAACAGCAGCTTCTCGAGCGTGAGCAGCGGCGGCAGCGTTTCGAGCCAGCTCGCGATCCAGCCGGTCGAGCCGTCGCGCCCGCCGTGCCGCAGCGACTGCAGGCGCCGCTCGACCATCAGCATCAGGATCGCGTGCAGCGCGGCGATCGCGAACAGCCCGTAGGCGATGTTCGCGATCAGGAAATGCAGCTTGAACAGCGGCGCTGCGGCATAAGGCAGCACCCGCACGCCGCCGAACACGAGCGGCAGCAGCGACGCGCCGCAGGCGAGCGGCAGCACCAGCAGGCGCAGGCTGTCGAGCGGGAAGAAAAAGCTCTCGATCCAGTAGATGCCGGCGCCGAGCCAGAACATCGCGGACAGCGCGAACGCGAAGCCGAACACCATCGCGTCGTTCGGAAAGATCGTCATGTGGAGCAGCACGCCGTGCGCGAGCAGCGCGGCGAACAGCAGCGCGCGGCCGGCCCCGCTCATCCCGGACGCGGCCGACGCGGGGACCGGCACGGCCGGCACGCTCGCGACGAGGGGCGTCGCGCCCTGGCGGTGCGCGCGCCAGCCTGCGACGGCGAGGCCGCCGTACAGGAATGCGGTGAGGGCATACAGTACAATATCCATGTTCGAAGTTTACACTAGGCCCCCTTCCCGCGACGGCTCCCTTTGTTCGGTTCCGCCGCGCCTTCGGGCCCCACTGTCCATCGCTCCCCATGCTCGACAATCTCACTCAACGGATGGCGCGCGTCGTCAAGACGCTGCG
This sequence comes from Burkholderia sp. AU17457, assembly GCF_002223255.1. Classification (NCBI taxonomy): domain Bacteria; kingdom Pseudomonadati; phylum Pseudomonadota; class Betaproteobacteria; order Burkholderiales; family Burkholderiaceae; genus Burkholderia; species Burkholderia sp. AU17457. The sequence continues at coordinate 50,432 of NZ_NKFB01000003.1, read as the reverse complement.
CGGCGAGGCCCGGCTCACCGAGGCGAACACGCAGGAGATGCTCCGCGAGGTGCGTCTCGCGCTGCTGGAAGCCGACGTGTCGCTGCCGGTCGTCCGCGAATTCATCGCCAAGGTCAAGGAAAAGGCGCTCGGCGAAGAAGTGATCAGCAGCCTGTCGCCGGGCCAGGCGCTCGTCGGCGTGGTCCAGAAGGAACTGACCGCCGTGATCGGCGGCGACTACGAAGGCAAGGCCGCCGAGCTGAACCTCGCGGTCACGCCGCCCGCCGTGATCCTGATGGCCGGCCTGCAGGGCGCGGGCAAGACCACGACCGTGGGCAAGCTCGCGAAACTGCTGCGCGAGAAGTACAAGAAGAAGGTGCTGACCGTGTCGTGCGACGTGTATCGCCCGGCCGCGATCATGCAGCTGAAAACGGTGACCGAGCAGGTCGGCGCCGACTTCTTCCCGTCCACGCCGGACCAGAAGCCCGTCGACATCGCGCTCGCGGCCGTCGACTGGGCGAAGCGCCACTACCATGACGTGCTGCTCGTCGACACGGCCGGCCGCCTCGGCATCGATGAAGCGATGATGCAGGAAATCGCCGCGTTGCACGGCGTGCTGAAGCCGGCCGAAACGCTGTTCGTCGTCGACGCGATGCTCGGCCAGGATGCCGTCAATACCGCAAAGGCGTTCAACGACACGCTGCCGCTCACCGGCGTCGTGCTGACCAAGCTCGACGGCGATTCGCGCGGCGGCGCTGCACTGTCGGTGCGTCACGTCACGGGCAAGCCGATCAAGTTCGTCGGCGTCGCCGAGAAGCTCGACGGCCTCGAGGTGTTCCACCCCGACCGGATGGCGAACCGGATCCTCGGCATGGGCGACATCCTCGCGCTCGTCGAGGAAGCGCAGCGCGGCGTCGACGTGCAGGCCGCGCAGAAGCTCGCCGACAAGGTCAAGAAAGGCGGCGATTTCGACCTGAACGATTTCCGCGCGCAGATCTCGCAGATGAAGAACATGGGCGGCCTGTCGTCGCTGATGGATAAGCTCCCCGCGCAGTTCCAGCAGGCGGCGGCCGGCGCCGACATGGGCCAGGCCGAGAAGTCGATCCGCCGGATGGAGGGGATCATCAGCTCGATGACGCCCGCCGAGCGCGCGAAACCCGAAATCATCAAGGCGACGCGCAAGCGCCGCATTGCCGCCGGCGCGGGCGTGCCCGTGCAGGAAGTCAACCGGATGCTGAACCAGTACGACCAGATGCGTACGATGATGAAGAAGCTGAAGGGCGGCAACATGCAGAAGATGATGCGCGGCCTGAAAGGCATGATGCCCGGCATGCGCTGATTCCGTCCGTCGGCCGGCGCGCGGGTTTTTGCCGTAGCGCGCGCCTGCCGTTCTGCTTCATCCTTATTTGTATACCGACTGCCCGCCAGAACACATGAACCGCGAAGAAGCCCTCCACATTTTCGACCACTCCGAAGAGATCGTCTCGGCCGACGCCGTCAACGCGTCGATCTCGAAGATGGCCGACGCGATCCGCGCCGAGATCGGCGACGCGTTCCCGCTCGTTCTCTCGGTGATGGGCGGCGCCGCGGTGTTTACCGGGATGCTGCTGCCGCATCTCGATTTCCCGCTCGAATTCGACTACATCCACCTGACCCGCTACCGCAACACGACGCAGGGCAGCCCGGAGATGCACTGGCGCGTCGCGCCGCGCGAATCGGTGAAGGACCGCATCGTGCTCGTGCTCGACGACATCCTCGACGAAGGCGAGACGATGGCCGCGATCCGCGACCGCATCCTCGACATGGGCGCGAAGCGCTTCATGTCGGCCGTGCTGTGCGAGAAGACGCTCGCGAAGCCGAAACCGCTGCACCCCGACTTCTGCGGCTTCTCGGTGCCGGACCGCTACGTGTTCGGCTGCGGGATGGACGCGAAGGGCTACTGGCGCAACCTGCCGACGATCCGCGCGCTGACCGCGAACGTCTGATCGCGGCGCTGTCCGCGCGATACCCGCTATATAAATAGAAAGCGGCGCGCCGGTTTCCCGGAGCGCCGCTTTTTTTCGTCGACCGCGTCGCCCGCGCTACGGCTGCAACTGGTGCACGAACGCGCGAATGCCCGCCAGCAACATCTCGACCGAGATCGCGACGAGCACGAGGCCCATCAGCCGCTCGAACGCCGCGACGGTCCGCTCGCCGAGCCACGCCTGAATCCTTTCGGCCAGCACCAGCGTGATCGCGCAGACGATCATCGTCACCGTCAGCGCGCCGACCCACTCGAGCATCTTGCCCGGCGCCTGCGACGTCATCAGCATCACCGTCGCGAGCGCGGACGGCCCGGCCAGCGCCGGAATCGCGAGCGGCACGATGAACGGCTCGCCGCCCGCGCGCGGATCGCTGCCGAGCGCGCCGTCCGGATGCGGGAAGATCATCCGCAGCGCGATCAGGAACAGCACGATCCCGCCGCCGAGCCGCAGCGACAGGTCGGTGAGGCTCATCATCCGCAGGAAGCGGTCGCCGACCAGCATGAAGAACAGCAGGATCACGAACGCGATCCCCACTTCGCGCAGGATCAGCTTCACGCGCCGCTCGCGCGGCACATCCCGCATCGCCGTAATGAACAGCGGGATGTTGCCGAGCGGATCCGTGATCAGCACGAGGAGCACGGTGGCCGACAGGAACGTGTATTCCATCGTGTCCCCCGGTCGCCGCGCTTAGTGCGCGAGCGCGGCGCGAACCTTCTCGGCGACCGTCGCCGCGGCCGTGTCGGCCGGCAGCAGCGTCGCTTCGGCATCGCGACGGCCCTGGTACTCGATCTTGCCTTCCTTCAGGCCGCGCTCGCCGATCACGAGACGATGCGGCACGCCGATCAATTCCCAGTCGGCGAACATCACGCCCGGGCGCTCGCCGCGATCGTCGAGGATCACGTCGATGCCGGCCGCGACGAGTTCCGCGTACAGCTTGTCGGCCGTCTCGCGCACCATGTCGCTGCGGTCATAGCCCATCGGGCACAGCACGACCTCGAACGGCGCGATCGACTCGGGCCAGATGATGCCGCGGTCGTCGAAGTTCTGTTCGATCGCCGCGCCGAGAATGCGCGTGATGCCGACGCCGTAGCAGCCCATCAGCATCGGCTGCGGCTTGCCCGACTCGTCGAGGAACGTCGCGCCCATCGCTTCCGAGTACTTGGTGCCGAGCTGGAACACGTGGCCGACCTCGATGCCGCGGCAGATGTCGATCGCGCCCTTGCCGTCCGGCGACGGATCGCCCTTCTTCACGTTGCGCACGTCGGCGACTTCCGGCTCCGGCAGGTCGCGGCCCCAGTTCACGCCCGCGATGTGATAGTCGACCTCGTTCGCACCGACGACGAAATCGCTCATGTTCGCGACCGTGCGGTCGGCGATCACCTTCACCGGCTTCTTCGTGCCGACCGGGCCGAGATAGCCCGGCGGCGTGCCGAACCACTCGACGATTTCCTGCTCGGTCGCGAAGCGGTGGTTCTTCAGGCCCGGCAGCTTCGACACCTTGATCTCGTTCAGGTCGTGATCGCCGCGCAGCATCACGAGCCAGATGGTCGGCTCGGCGCCTTCGTTGTCGGTCGCGAGCACGATCGACTTGATCGTGCGCTCGAGCGGGATCGACAGCAGTTCGGCGACGGCCTCGCACTTCGCCTTGCCGGGCGTCGCGACCTTTTCCATCGCTTCGGCCGGCGCCGCGCGCTCAGGCGTCAGCGGCAGCGCTTCGGCCGCCTCGACGTTCGCCGCGAACTCGGACGTCGGGCAGTACGCGATCGCGTCCTCGCCGGTGTCGGCGATCACGTGGAACTCGTGCGAGAAGTTGCCGCCGATCGAGCCGCTGTCGGCCGCGACCGCGCGGAACTCGAGGCCCAGACGCGTGAAGATGCGCACGTACGCGTCGTACATCTTGCGGTACGACTCGTTCAGGCCGGCCGCATCCTTGTCGAACGAATACGCGTCCTTCATGATGAATTCGCGGCCGCGCATCACGCCGAAGCGCGGGCGGATCTCGTCGCGGAACTTCGTCTGGATCTGGTAGAAGTTCACCGGCATCTGCCGGTAGCTCTTGATCTGGTTGCGCGCGATGTCGGTGACGACTTCCTCGTGCGTCGGCCCGATCACGAAATCGTTGTCCTTGCGGTCCTTGAAGCGCAGCAGCTCGGGGCCGTACTGCTCCCAGCGGCCCGACTCCTGCCACAGCTCGGCCGGCTGCACGGCCGGCATCAGCAGCTCGATGGCGCCCGCCCGGTTCATTTCCTCGCGCACGATCGCCTCGACCTTGCGAATCGAACGCAGGCCGACCGGCAGGTAGTTGTAGATGCCGCCGGCGACGCGACGGATCATGCCGGCGCGGACCATCAGCTTGTGGCTGACGATCTCTGCGTCGGCGGGTGCCTCTTTCAGGGTGCCGATAAAGAAACGGGAAGCTTTCATGCGGACGGTTCCAAAAACGGCGCCCCCAAGCGGGGCGCCCGAAAAAGTTTCAAGGTGAAAAAGCGGCGCGCCGGGAACAGCGATGGCGCAGATGACGTAGCAGACTAATCAGGGACAATTCAGCCGGTGTACCCCGCGCGGATTCGCTCCGTCACGGTGCGCAGCGCCCGTTATCTGTTTATAATCAAAGCAATTTTAAAGGATTCGAAGGTGGTTGTATGCTGGATCGTGAAGGCTTTCGCCCGAACGTCGGCATCATCCTCTTGAACGCGCGCAACGAGGTGTTTTGGGGCAAGCGGCTCCGCGAGCATTCCTGGCAGTTTCCTCAAGGTGGGATCAAGTACGGCGAGACCCCCATGCAGGCGATGTACCGGGAACTGCACGAGGAAACGGGCCTGCATCCGGAACACGTCAAGATAATCGGCCGCACCCGCGACTGGTTGCGTTACGAGGTGCCTGACAAGTTCATCAAACGCGAAGTACGCGGTCATTACCGCGGCCAGAAGCAGATCTGGTTCCTGCTGCGGATGGTTGGACGCGATTGCGACATTTGCTTGCGCGCGACCGACCACCCGGAGTTCGATGCGTGGCGCTGGAACGAGTATTGGGTACCGCTCGATGCGGTGATCGAGTTCAAGCGGGATGTCTATCAGTTGGCGCTGACGGAACTGTCGCGCTTCCTGCGCCGCCCGGCGCAGCGAGCCGAGAAGCCGCGCGGGCCGCGTGTGTCGCGCTATCCGCGCGTCATTGGCGCGCAGGCCCAGACGCTGACGATTGTCGACACATCGGTAGTCTGTTCGGAGATCGAAGTGGAAGCGGGCACGCTCGACGAGATGCCGCCCCACGTGATCGTCGGCAAATGACGAGTCGGACTGCATGACCGGGCGCGACCTTGGTGTCGCGCCCTTTTTTACGAGGAATGCATATTGAAAGCGATTGCTCTCGCGCTCGCATCGATCGCCGCGATGGCCGCCCTGGCCGGCTGCGCGAACTCGAAAGCGCCGTCCAACAAGGATGACAGCGAGTTCGTGTACCTGCTCGACCGTCAGGGAACCTGGAAGGAAAACGCCGTCGACACGCTGCCGCCGCTGCCGCAAACGGGCGATCTGCTGCCGTTCAACGTGTCGCAGAACACGCCGCTGAAATTCTTCGTCGATGCGAAATCGCTCGACGTCGGCAGCGACGGCGTCGTGCGCTACGCAGTCGTCGTCACGAGCCCGGCCGGTGCGCGCAACGTGAACTACGAAGGCATTCGCTGCGACACCTACGAGTGGCGCCAGTACGCCGGCCTGAATTCGGACCACAACGGCTGGGATCGCACCGTCGAGAACGACTGGCGGCGTATCGAAAACGGCGAGCTGAACGCCTACCACTCCGCGCTCTACCAGGACTACTTCTGCGCGAACAAGATGCCGCAGGGCTCGACCCGGCAGATCCTCGAAAACATCCGGTTCCACCGCACCGCGATGACGCAGTTGCGTTGACGGCACGCGATGTGGGTCGCCACATCGTCCGCCGCACAAAAAAGCCCGCATCGCGCGGGCTTTTTCATTTGAACGACGGAATCCGGCCGGTGATCACACCAGCACGAGGTTGTCGCGGTGAATCAGTTCGGGCTCCAGCATGTAGCCAAGCACGGCCTCGATCTCGCCGCTCGGCTTGCGGTGAATCAGCTTCGTTTCCGCGCTGCTGTAGTTCGTGAGCCCGCGCGCCACCTCGCGCCCGTCCGGGCCCACGCACGCGATCACCTCGCCGCGCGCGAACGCGCCCTGCACGTCGATCACGCCGATCGGCAGCAGGCTCTTGCCGCCGGCCGTCAGCTTCTCGACCGCGCCCGCGTCGATCACGACGTGGCCGCGCACCTGCAGATGGTCGGCCATCCATTGCTTGCGTGCCGCCATTCGCGCGGTCCGTGCGATCAGTTGCGTGCCGATCGCCTCGCCGGCCGCCAGGCGCACGAGCACGTCGGACTCCCGGCCGCTCGCGATCACGGTATTCGCGCCGCTGTGCGCCGCACGCTTCGCCGCGAGGATCTTCGTCAGCATCCCGCCGCGACCGAGGCTCGAACCGGCCCCGCCCGCCATCGCCTCGAGCTCCGGCGCGCCCGCATTGGCCTCGCCGACGAGCGTCGCATTCGGGTCCTTGCGCGGATCGGCCGTGAACAGCCCCGACTGGTCGGTGAGGATGATCAACGCATCGCCTTCGATCAGGTTCGCGACGAGCGCACCGAGCGTGTCGTTGTCGCCGAACTTGATTTCGTCGGTGACGACCGTGTCGTTTTCGTTGATGATCGGCACGACGCCGAGCCGCAGCAGCGTGAGCAGCGTCGAGCGCGCGTTCAGGTAGCGCTCGCGGTCCGCCAGATCGGCGTGCGTGAGCAGGATCTGCGCGGTGCGGATGCCGTGCTCGGTGAAGCGGCTTTCGTAGACTTGCGCGAGCCCCATCTGGCCGACGGCGGCAGCGGCCTGCAGCTCGTCGATTTCCCGCGGCCGCTTGCTCCAGCCGAGTCGCTGCATGCCTTCGGCAATCGCGCCCGAACTGACGAGCACGACTTCCTTGCCCTGCGCACGCAACGCGGCGATCTGGGCTGCCCAGCGGCCGATTGCAGCATGATCGAGCCCCTTGCCGTCGTTGGTCACGAGGCTGGAGCCCACCTTCACCACCAATCGCTTCGAATCCGCGATGATCGAACGCATCCTGCACTGTCTCCTGTATCTGATGCCGGCCCGCCGGGCGCGATGGAACGCCGACGCCGGGCGGCACGCCCGGCGCGTGACCTAACCGTTCAGGCGTCGTCGCCCGGCGCCGCACCGCCCTTCGCTGGCGGTGCATCGCGGAAACGCACGTCCGCCGCGAGATCCTCCGCCTCCGCCGCGCGATGCGCGTCCGAATGTTCGGAGAGGTAGTCGTAGATCGCATAGCACAGCGCTTCGCAGCCCTGGCCCGTCAACGCCGAGATCTCGAACACCGGGCCGTCCCAGCCGAAGCGATCGAGGAAATCCGCGACGCGTGCCGCGCGCTCGTCTTCCGGCACCATGTCGAGCTTGTTGAGCACGAGCCAGCGTGGCTTCTCGTAGAGCGCCTCGTCGTATTTGCGCAGCTCGCCGACGATCGCCGTCGCTTCCGCGACCGGATCGACGCTTTCGTCGAACGGCGCGAGATCGACCAGATGCAGCAGCACGCCGGTACGCTGCAGGTGACGCAGGAATTGATGCCCGAGGCCCGCGCCTTCGGCCGCACCTTCGATCAGCCCCGGGATATCGGCGATCACGAAGCTCTTGCTCGGGCCGACCCGCACCACGCCGAGATTCGGCGCGAGCGTCGTGAACGGGTAGTCGGCGATCTTCGGCTTCGCGTTCGACACCGACGAGATGAAGGTCGACTTGCCGGCGTTCGGCATGCCGAGCAGGCCGACGTCGGCGAGCACCTTCAGTTCGAGCTTCAGCATGCGCCGCTCGCCCGGCTTGCCGTCCGTCTTCTGGCGTGGCGCGCGGTTCGTGCTCGACTTGAAATGCAGGTTGCCGAGGCCGCCGGCGCCGCCCTGCGCGAGCATCACCCGCTGATCGTGCTCGGTCAGGTCGGCGATCAGCTCGCCCGTTTCCATGTCGGTGATGATCGTGCCGACCGGCATGCGCAGCGTGACATCGTCGCCGCCCTTGCCGTAGCAATCCGAGCCGCGGCCGTTTTCGCCGTTGCGCGCGAGGTGCTTCTTCGCGTAACGGTAGTCGATCAGCGTGTTGATGTTGCGGTCGGCGATCGCGTAAACGCTGCCGCCCCGGCCGCCGTCGCCGCCGTCCGGCCCGCCGAACGGGACGAATTTCTCGCGGCGCATCGACGCACTGCCATCGCCTCCGTCGCCGGCGATGACTTCGATTCGTGCTTCGTCAATGAACTTCATTCGTCACTCCGCCCAGTATTTCCGCTATTGTGCCGCGCGCCGGCACGCTTGAACAATCTGCCGTTCGGCCGATCGTATGCCGGTTGCGCGAGGGTCGCCGGCCCGCACTTGCGGGCGGCGACCCAATAAAAAAGGCCCCGCGAAGACTGCGGGGCCTTTCGGCTACGAAGCCCGTGGGTGCCTGACTTAGGCAGCCGCCGGGACAACGATGACCAGATGCTTCTTGTCCGCGCCCTTCGTCGCGAACTTGACGTGACCGTCGACCAGCGCGAACAGGGTGTGATCCTTGCCCATGCCGACGTTCTCGCCTGCGTGCATGCGCGTACCGCGCTGACGCACGATGATGCCGCCGGCATTGATTGCCTGGCCGCCGTACACTTTCACGCCGAGACGTTTCGACTCGGAGTCGCGGCCGTTCCGGGAAGAGCCGCCTGCCTTTTTGTGTGCCATCTGATTGCTCCTTTACCGAGGCGCTTACGCGTTGATCGCGTCGATGCGCAGCTCAGTGTAGTTCTGGCGGTGGCCGCCGTGCTTTTGGTAGTGCTTCCGGCGACGCATCTTGAAGATGGTGACCTTGGCATGACGACCGTGCGACACAACGGTGGCCTTGACGGAAGCCCCACTGACCAGCGGCGTACCGAACTTAATCGATTCGCCTTCGCCCACTGCGAGAACCTGGTCGAGCGTGATTTCAGCGTCAATGTCAGCCGGTATCTGTTCTACTTTGAGTTTTTCGCCAACGGCAACCTTGTACTGCTTGCCGCCGGTTTTTATGACCGCGTACATTGAGAACCTCACTCTGGATCCAATTTTTCCGCACACCACGCGCGGAAAACACGTGATTATACATGGGGTTAGCACCCAAGTCAAAGCCGATCGACGATTGCCGCGCGCGGGCCTCGGCCGGACGGCCAAAATCGCGCCGCTGGTACGTCTGACAGACCGGCATATCGCGGATTCGACTTATAATCCGCGGCATCACCCAATTCCATCATCATGTCGTCGTCCACCGCCTCCCCCACCCTCAGCGCCGCCCACCTGCTCGCCCCGATCACCAGCGACATGGAGCAGGTGAATCGCGTTATCCGGCAAAGCCTCGCGTCCGACGTGCTGCTGATCAACCAGATCGCCGAGTACATCATCGGCGCGGGCGGCAAGCGGCTGCGTCCGGCGTTGCTGCTGCTCGTCGCCGGCGCGCTCGGCGAAACGTCGCACCAGCGGCACGTGCTGGCCGCCGTCGTCGAGTTCATCCACACGGCCACGCTGCTGCATGACGACGTCGTCGACGAATCCGAGTTGCGCCGCGGCCGCCAGACCGCCAATGCGCTGTTCGGCAACGCGGCGAGCGTGCTGGTAGGCGACTACCTCTACTCGCGCTCGTTCGAGATGATGGTCGGCGTCGGCAAGATGCGCGTGATGGAGATCCTGTCCGAAGCGACGACGATCATTTCGGAAGGCGAGGTGCTGCAGCTCCTCAACATGCACGACGCGGACGTCGACGAAACGCGCTACATGCAGGTGATCCGCTACAAGACGGCGAAGCTGTTCGAGGCGTCGGCGCGCCTGGGCGCGGTGCTCGCGGGCGCCGACGCGCCGACCGAGGCCGCCGCCGCCGAATACGGCCGCCGGATCGGCACCGCGTTCCAGATCATGGACGACTGGCTCGACTATGCGGGCACCGCCGAGGCAATGGGCAAGAATGCCGGCGACGATCTGCGCGAAGGCAAGCCGACGCTGCCGCTCATCTATCTGATCGAACGCGGCACGCCCGAACAGTCGGCGCTCGCACGGGAGGCGATCGAACACGGCGGCACCGATCGCTTCGACACGATTTTCGAAGCGATCACGCGCTCGGGCGCGCTCGATCACACGCTCGAATGCGCACGCCAGGAAGCGCAGGCGGCAGCCGCGGCGATTGCCGCGTTCCCCGATTCGATCTACAAGGAAAGCCTGCTCGGGTTGTGCTCATACTCGACGTCGCGGCAGTCGTAAACACGCCGCGAACACGAAGCGATGCCTTGTCTCGAAAATTTTCTTCATCAAAGTATTCCCTTTTAGAAAAAACATCGTTATAGTTACGTTCTTGCTTGTGACGACGCAGCGATTCTTAACGAAGACGGCGAAGTCGGAAGAGCAAAAATCGGGGTGTAGCTTAGCCTGGTAGAGCGCTACGTTCGGGACGTAGAGGCCGGAGGTTCGAATCCTCTCACCCCGACCAGATTTAAAAAAACCGTGCACCGCGTGCACGGTTTTTTTTCGTCCGGCCGCCGCGGCCCCTCGTGTCGCGCGCGACACATCGCGGTCGCCGGCCTCTGCTATATTTCCCCCATCCCTGTCCTTCACTGCCCTTTCCAACGCGTGGACCAAATTCCCTTATGGGCGCAAATCGGCGCCGTCTTCCTGCTTCTTCTCTGTTCCAGCTTCTTTTCCATTTCCGAGACCGCGATGATGGCGCTCAACCGCCATCGGCTGAAGCATCTCGCCGGCCAGGGCGTACTCGGCGCGAAAACCACGCAGGGGCTGCTCACGCGCACTGACTTGCTGCTCAGCGTGATCCTGATCGGCAACAACCTGTTCAACACGATCATCCCGGTCCTCACGACGTCGCTCGCGCTCCATACGTTCGGCCGCAACAACCTCGCGCTGTCGATCGCGACCGGCGTCGTCGCGTTCCTGATCATCGTGTTCGCGGAAATCGCGCCGAAGATCGTCGGCGCGACGTTCCCCGAACGCATCGCGCTGCCCGCGAGCCTCGTGATCGCCCCGCTGATGCGCGTGTTCAAGCCGGTCGTGTGGTTCGTCAACGCGCTCGCGAACGGCGTGCTGTGGGTGCTGCGCATCAACACGAAGACGGGCCGCGACCAGCGGATGTCGGCCGACGAGCTGCGCGCCATCGTGCTCGAATCGAGCAGCTTCATGCCGACCAAGCACCGCAGCATCCTGCTCAACCTGTTCGACCTCGAGAACATCACGGTCGACGACGTGATGGTGCCGCGCCGCCAGATCGAGTCGCTCAACTTCTACGCGCCGCTCGACGACATCCTGCATCAGCTCGAAACCTGCTATCACAACCGGCTGATCGTCTACGAAGGCGACATCGACAAGGTGCTCGGCGTGCTGCACGTGCGCAAGACGCTCACCGGGCTGCACAACCAGGATTTCGACCGCGAGACGCTGCGCGCGCTGCTCGCCGAACCGTACTACGTGCCGTCCGGCACGCCGGTGGTCCAGCAGCTCCAGTTCTTCCAGGAAACCCGGCAGCGCACCGCGCTCGTCGTCAACGAGTACGGCGAACTCGAGGGGCTCGTCACGCCCGAGGACATCATCGAGGAACTGATCGGCGAATTCACGACGTCGATGCCGCGCAGCGAACGCGCGGGCGGCTGGGACGAGCACGGCGAATGCATCGTGTCGGCCAGCATGCCGCTGCGCGAGCTGAACCGCTGGCTGCACCTGAAACTGCCGACCGACGGGCCGAAGACGTTGAACGGACTGGTACTCGAGATCCTCGAGGAAATTCCGGAAGACGACGTGTGCCTGAAAATCGGCGACGTGATGCTCGAGGTGATGCGCAGCGACGATCAGGCAGTACGCACCGTCAAGCTCTTCAAGCCGCGCGGCACGCGCACCGGGCGCGCCGCCTCGCGCTAGGGCCTGTTCACGCCGATAACGGGCTGGCCCTGGCCCTGGCCCTGGCCCTGGCCCTGGCCCTGGCCCTGGCCCTGGCCCTGGCCCTGGCCTTGGCCGAACGGCCGACTGCCGGCGCCGCCCGCGACGCGCGATCATCTGCGTGTCACGGTCAACAGGCGGCCAACGTGCCGGCTCACATGCACTTCCCTTCCTCCGCGGCGTCGCTGCACGCGCAGTCGGCACCTGCGCACGCCGACGCGCCGCCCGCCGCCGCGCCCCATGCACTCGATGCGGCCCAGCTCGACGATGCCCCCGCCGTACGGCTGCTGACGGACACGCTGCACGCCGCGCGCGTGCGCGACGCGTCGGACATCCACGTCGAGCCGTTCGAAGCCGGCTGGCGCATCCGTCTGCGCATCGATGGCGTGCTGCATGAACACGCGCGGCCGCCGTCGCACCTGCGCGATGCGCTCGTCACGCGAATCAAGGTGCTCTCGCGCATGGACATCGCCGAGCGGCGGCTCCCGCAGGACGGCCGGCTGCGCATCGCGATCGACGGCGGCACGCGGGGCGACTATCGCGTCAGTTCGCTGCCCACGCTGTTCGGCGAAAAGCTCGTGCTGCGGCGGCTCGAAACGCTGCCGCCCGATCTCACGCTCGCCAACCTCGGCTTCGATGCGCGACAGGCGGCCGCGATGGAAGCCGCGATCCGCGCGCCGCATGGCCTCGTGCTCGTCACGGGCCCGACCGGCAGCGGCAAGACGCTGTCGCTCTACTGCGCGCTGCAAATGCTCGATCGCGACGCGCACAACGTCTGCACGGTCGAGGATCCCGCCGAGATCCAGCTCGACGGAATCAATCAGGTCGGGGTCGCCGACAAGGCGGGGCTGACGTTCGCAACGGCGTTGCGCGCGCTGTTGCGGCAGGACCCGGACGTCATCATGGTCGGCGAGATTCGCGATGCGGAGACGGCCGACGTCGCGATCAAGGCCGCGCAGACCGGCCATCTCGTGTTGTCGACGCTGCACACGAACGACGCGCCGGCTGCCGTCGCGCGGCTGCTCGACATCGGGGTCGCGCCGTATAACCTCGCCGCCGCGCTGCACCTCGTCACCGCGCAACGCCTCGTCCGGCGCCTGTGCGTCCACTGCCGCGCGCATTCGGACGCATCGGCGCGCGCGCTGCGGGAAGCCGGCTGCGACCCGGCGGCGCTGGCGGCCGGCTGGCGGCCGTTCGTCGCACGCGGCTGTTCCGCCTGTCACGGGATCGGCTATCGCGGCCGCATCGGCCTGCATCAGACGATGCCGGTATCGCCCGGCCTGGCCGAGCGCATCGTCGCGCGGGCGAGCGTCGGCGAACTCGCGCAATGCGTGGCGGCCGAGGGCGTGCGCACCCTGCGCGACGCGGCATTCGCGCGCGTCATGGACGGCACGACGAGCATCGCGGAAGCCGTCGCCGCCACCCCAGCGGCGTGAACGTGCGCACGCCGCCGCGCGAAACCCGCTTCGCATGGCGCGGCCGCCATCGCGACGGCTCGCCGCGCCGCGGGATCGTCATCGCATTCGACGCCGCGGCCGCGCGCGCCACGCTCTCGCGCAACGGCATCGCGGTACTGTCGCTCGACGTCCGCGGGCCGGCCCGCCCGCCCACGGCCGGCGCACGCGACATCACGCGCTTCACGCGCCAGCTCGCGAGCCTGCTGCAGGCCGGCTTGCCGCTCGCGCCGTCGCTCGACATGCTCGCGCGCACCCGCACGCGCGACGGCGTGCCGCGCATCGCCGCGGGGCTCGCCCGCGAGATCGTCGGCGGCCGGCGCTTCGCCGATGCGCTCGCACGCTATCCATCGCAATTCGGCACGCTGTATCGTCAGTTGATCGAGGTCGGCGAGGCGTCCGGTTCGCTCGGCGTCGTGCTGACGCGGGTTGCGGAACACCGCGAGCGCGCCGATGCGCAATGGCGCAAGCTGCGCGCCGCACTCGCGTATCCGGCCGCCGTCATCCTGTTCGCGCTCGCGATCTCGGCCGCATTGATGGTGTGGGTCGTGCCGACCTTCCGGCAGATCTTCGACGGTTTCGGCGCCGCCCTGCCCGCACCGACCCGTGCGCTGCTCGCGCTGTCCTCCGCGCTGTCGGCGTGGGGCGGTGTGCTTCTGGCCGGCGCGGCCGCCGCCGGGCTTGCCGCGCAGTACGCGCTGCGGCGCTCGGCCGCGCTGCGTCATGCGCTCGCGCGGCGTCTGCTGCGCGCCCCGCTTGCGGGCAGCGCGCTCGAGCGGTACGCTGCCGCCCGCTGGTGCCGGTCGCTTGCGACCCTGCTCGGCGCCGGCGTGCCGCTCGCCGATGCGTTCGCCACGCTCGAGCGCACGGCCGGTCATCCGGTGTTCGCGCACGCCACCGCGCACATCGCCGCACGCGTGTTGCGCGGCGTGCGTCTGGCCGATGCGATGCATTCGGCCGGCTGCTTTCCGGACGACGTCGTGCAGCCGATCGCGGTCGCCGAGGAAACCGGTGCGCTCCACACGATGCTCGCCGACATCGCCGCGCTGTGCGAACGCCAGCTGGACACGCGCCTCGATGCGCTCGCGGCGCTCGGCGAACCGTTGATCGTGATCGTCCTAGGCGCACTCGTCGGCGGCCTCGTGATCGCGATGTACCTGCCGATCCTTCAACTCGGCAACGTGGTGTAGCATCGCAACCGATTCTGTCGCCTTTTAAGTCCGAACCTTGAGCCTCATGACGTCCGCGCCCCTGTCCGCCGTTTCCGATTCGCCCGAGGGCACGCTGCTCGCGCTGGCGATGCTGCCGCCCGCGCTGCAGTATGCGTTCGCGGTCGTCATCGGCCTTTGCATCGGCAGCTTCCTGAACGTGGTCGTGCACCGGTTGCCCGTGATGATGCAGCGCGCGTGGCAGGCCGAGATCGCCGAAGCGACGGGCACCGCGAGCGCGCCGCCCGACGACGGTTATCCGCCGCGCTACGATTTGTGGCGCCCACGCAGCGCCTGCCCGCATTGCGGCCACGTATTGCGCGCGTGGGAAAACATCCCGCTCGTCAGCTACCTGATGCTGCGCGGGCGCTGCCGGCGCTGCGGCCATGCGATCGGCATCCGTTACGTGCTCGTCGAGATCGCGTGCGCAGGGCTCGCCGCCGGCTCGCTCGCGGCGTTCGGCCCGACCGTCGCCGCGCTTGCCGCGTTCGCGCTGTGCGCGGCGCTGCTCGCGATGAGCGCGATCGATATCCGGACCGGCTACCTGCCCGACTCGATGACGCTGCCGCTGCTGTGGGCCGGGCTCGCGCTGAACCTCGGCGGCACCTTCACGTCGCTGCGCTCGGCCGTGATCGGCGCGATGGCCGGCTACCTGTTCCTGTGGTCGATCTACTGGCTGTTCAAATGGCTGCGCGGCATCGAGGGCATCGGTTTCGGCGATCTGAAGCTGCTCGCCGCGCTCGGCGCGTGGATGGGCTGGGCCGCACTGCCGCAGGTCGTGCTGTTCGCGGCGGTGACCGGCGCGATCGTCGGGCTCGTCGCGACGTGGCGCGGCCGCATGCGCTTCGAGGAGCCGATTCCGTTCGGCCCGTTCCTCGCGGCCGGCGGCGTCGCCACGCTGTTTTTCGGCACCCCTTTCTATGCGGTGCTCGGAGGCTGACATGTTTTCCGTAGGACTCACGGGCGGCATCGGCAGCGGCAAGACGACCGTTGCCGACCTGTTCGGCGCCCGTGGCGCATCGCTCGTCGATACCGACCTGATTGCCCACCGCATTACCGCGCCGGGCGGCCTCGCGATGCCGGCGATCGAGCAGGCTTTCGGTCGCGACTTCGTGGCCGCCGACGGCTCGCTCGATCGCGCGAAGATGCGCACGCTGATCTTCAGCGACGACGACGCGCGCCGGCGCCTCGAAGCGATCACGCATCCGCTGATCCGCGCGGAGACCGATCGCGACGCGCGCGAAGCACGGGGTCCGTACGTGATGTTCGTCGTGCCGTTGCTCGTCGAGTCGGGCACCTGGAAGGCGCGCAGCGATCGCGTGCTCGTCGTCGACTGCCCGGTCGAAACGCAGATCGCGCGCGTGATGCGGCGCAACGGTTTCACGCGCGAACAGGTCGAAGCGATCATCGCGCGACAGGCGACGCGCGAAGCCCGCCTCGCCGCAGCCGACGACGTGATCGTCAACGACGCGCTCCCGCCCGGCGCGCTCGCCGCGCAGGTCGATGCACTGCACCAACGCTATGTCGAATTCGCGGCCGCGGCGCGGTGACCATTGCGCGCAATCGTGATGGTGTACGAAATTGGCGCGTTGCTAGGGTAGAGAGGGGGCATTAGAATGTCTTTCATTGTTTCAATCCCTACCCAAGAGGCGAGCGCGCTTGATTCTTTACGAGTATCCGTTCAACGAGCGAATTCGCACGCTGTTGCGTCTCGAAGATCTGTTCGAGCGCTTCGCGTTCTTTTTGGCTCAGGAGGACCCGCGTGAACACCACGTCGCACTGACGACGCTGTTCGAAATCGCCGAGGTAACGGGCCGCGCGGACCTGAAATCGGATCTGATGAAGGAGCTCGAACGTCAACGGCAGACGCTCGCCCCCTTTCGCGGCAATCCGGGCATCGAGCAGAACGCGCTCGAAGCCGTGCTCGGCGAAATCGAGCAGACGCTCGCGAATCTCGCGCAGATGCAGGGCAAGACCGGCCAGCACCTCGTCGACAACGAGTGGCTCGCCAGCATCCGCAGCCGCGCGGTGATTCCGGGCGGCACGTGCAAGTTCGACCTGCCGTCGTACTACGCGTGGCAGCAATGGCCCGCCGAGCAGCGGCGCCAGGACATCACGAAGTGGATCCTGCCGATGCTGCCGTTGCGCGACGCCGCGGCGATCGTGCTGCGGCTCGCGCGCGAATCGGGTCAGGCGTCGAAGGTCATGGCGATGCAGGGCAGCTACCAGCAGATGCTGTCCGGCCGCAGCTACCAGCTGATGCAGGTGCGCGTGTCGCCGGAGTTGCGCGTGATTCCCGAGGCGAGCGCCAACAAATACATGCTGTGGGTGCGGTTCACCATGCAGGACGGCGATGTACGGCCGCGGGCGGTGGACATCGACGTGCCGTTCCATCTGACACTGTGTAATCTGTAACGGCCGCGGGCCGGTTCAATGCTTTCGTATGACTACCGTCGTGAAATGTCCTTCGTGCGGCGCAGAAGTGCGCTGGACGCCTGAAAACAAGTTCCGTCCCTTCTGCTCGGCCCGCTGCAAGCAGCTCGACCTCGGCGCATGGGCCGCGGAAAAGTATCGGATCGGCGGTTCCTCCGACGAGGGTCCGTCGTCGGAAGAAGACGGCACGGACAACCGCCGCGACAGCTGAGCGGCGCCCCGTCCGCCGATATGGCCCGCGTTTCAGGCGGGCCGCTGCGGCGTCATTGCGACGTCGCTTCCTTCTCGAGCAGTTCGAGCACCGGCAGCGCCGCCGGCAGCAACGGCGCGACGTCGACTGGCAGTTGCTGCCACACGAACGCCTGCCCTTCCTTGCTGTGCGGCTCGCCCGTCCAGCCCGTCACCTTGCAGAAATAGAGCCGCACGTACGCGTGCGGATAATCGTGCTCGAGCGTGTGCCAGCGGTGGCTGGCCGTGACTTCGATGCCGAGTTCCTCGTGCAGTTCGCGCGCCAGCGCGTCCTCGACGCTTTCGCCGGCCTCCAGCTTGCCGCCTGGAAACTCCCAGTAACCCTCATACGGCTTGCCCTGCAGGCGTTGCGCAAGCAGGTACCTGCCGTCCGGCTGCACCATCACGCCGACCGCGACTTCGGTCACCTTGCGGCCGTCCGGCGCCCGCACGGCGCCCTGTGCCTGATCCGCGCTCATGCCTGCTCCTTGCGGCCCGACCAGTCCCGCGCGAACTGCCACGCGACGCGGCCCGAGCGCGAACCGCGCTCGAGCGCCCATACGAGCGCGTCGCCGCGCGCGGTCTCGATCTCCGCATCCGGGCAGCCGAAGTGACGCAGCCAGTGCGCGACGATGTCGAGGTAGTCGTCCTGCTTGAACGGATAGAAGCTGACCCACAAGCCGAAGCGCTCCGACAGCGAGATCTTCTCCTCGACGACTTCGCCGGGGTGAATCTCGCCGTCCGGCAGATGCTTGTACGACTCGTTGTCGCTCATGTACTCGGGCAGCAGATGGCGGCGGTTCGACGTCGCGTAGATCAGCACGTTGTCCGACTGCGCGGCGATCGACCCGTCGAGCGCGACCTTCAGCGCCTTGTAGCCCGATTCGCCGTCCTCGAACGACAGATCGTCGCAAAACACGATGAACCGCTCCGGACGCTGCGAGATCAGGTCGACGATGTCGCCGAGATCGTGCAGGTCGTCCTTGTCGACTTCGATCAGGCGCAGCCCGTCGTTCGCGTACGCATTCAGGCACGCCTTGATCAGCGACGACTTGCCGGTACCGCGTGCGCCGGTCAGCAGCACGTTGTTGGCCGGCTTGCGCTGCACGAACTGCCGCGTGTTCTGGTCGATCAGCGCTTTCTGGCGATCGATGTTGTGCAAGTCGCCGAGCGTGATCGACGACACGGCCGGAACCGGCTGCAGATAACCGCGCCCCTGGCGCTTGCGCCAGCGGAACGCGTGGGCCGCGTTCCAGTCGATGGCCGCCGGTGCGGGCGGCAGCATCCCTTCGAGACGGCCGAGCAGCGCTTCCGCGCGCGTCAGAAACTGTTCAAGCTTGTCCATGTCGTTCGGGCGCTCCCGGTCAGGAGCGGTAATCCGCGTTGATGCTCACGTAATCGTGCGACAGGTCGCACGTCCAGACGGTGGCCTGCGCGTCGCCACGGCCGAGCAGCACGCGGATCGTGATCTCGCTCTGCTTCATCACGCGCTGGCCGTCCTCTTCCCGGTAGGCCGGGTTGCGACCGCCGGCCTTTGCGACGAGCACGTCGTCGAGATAGAGGTCGATCTTGCCGACGTCGAGATCCGCAACACCCGCATAACCGATCGCCGCGAGAATCCGGCCCAGGTTGGGGTCGGATGCGTAGAAGGCCGTCTTCACAAGCGGCGAATGGCCGATCGCGTACGCGATCTGGCGGCATTCGGCGACGCGCTTGCCGCCTTCGACCTGTACCGTCATGAATTTCGTCGCGCCTTCGCCATCGCGCACGATCAGTTGCGACAGCACCTGCGCGACTTCCGTCACCGCGTCGCGCAGCGCCGCATAGGCGGGCGAATCGGTCGTTGTGATCGCGGGCAGCGTGCTCTTGCCCGACGCGATCAGGATGAACGAGTCGTTCGTCGACGTGTCGCCGTCGATCGTGATGCAGTTGAACGAGCGGTCGGCGACTTCCTTCACGAGCGTGTCGAGCACCGGCTGCGCGACGCTCGCATCGAACGCGAGGAAGCCGAGCATCGTCGCCATGTTCGGCTTGATCATGCCCGCGCCCTTGCTGATGCCCGTCAGCGTGACCGTGTGACCGTCGATCGTCACCTGGCGCGACGTCGCCTTCGGCAGCGTATCGGTCGTCATGATCGCCTGCGCGGCGTCGAACCAGTTCGCGGCCTTGCGGTTCGCGAGCGCTGCCGGCAGGCCCGCCTTCAGGCGGTCGATCGGCAGCGGCTCGAGGATCACGCCGGTCGAGAACGGCAGCACCTGCGCCGGCTCGATGCCCGCGAGACGCGCGAGCTCCGTGCAGGTCTCGCGTGCGTTCACGAGGCCCGGCTCGCCGGTGCCCGCGTTCGCATTGCCCGTATTCACGACCAGCGCGCGGATGCCCGCGCCGCCCGCACGCACCTTCGCCAGATGCTCGCGGCAGACGGTGACCGGCGCTGCACAGAAACGGTTTTCGGTGAATACGCCCGCGACCGTCGCGCCTTCGTCGACGGAGACGACCAGCACGTCCTTGCGATTCGGCTTGCGGATGTTCGCTTCCGCCCAGCCGAGCGTGACGCCGGCGACAGGATGCAGTTGGGCGGGATCGATCGACGGAAAATTGACAGCCATGGGGCACACCTGCCGGATGGAAAATGCCGGCACGTGCCGGCATCGATTGGAAGAACCGGCGGCCCCACGCGGGCCGCCACAACTCACATCACTGACTCGAAGCTGCGAACGACGCGGCACGCGTGACGCGCGCCGCCGCCGATCATGACAGCTTCCCGTGACATTGCTTGTACTTCTTGCCGCTGCCGCACGGGCACGGATCGTTGCGGCCGACCTTCGGCATTTCGCCGCCGGGGCCGCTGTGCGTCATCGCGCTGCCAACCATGTCGGCCGTCGCCGTGGCCGCCGCGGCAGCCGTGACGTTCGCGACCGGCGCGCCGGCGTCCGCGTAGTCGGCATGCTGGTACTCGACGTTCTCGAGATGACCGCCGCGCTCCTCGATCTGCTCGGCAGCCTCTTCCAGCTGCTCCGGCGACTGGATCTGCACGTTCATCACGATGCGCGTGACTTCCTGCTTGATCGCGTCGAGCATCGCTGCGAACAGCTCGAACGCCTCGCGCTTGTACTCCTGCTTCGGGTTCTTCTGCGCATAGCCGCGCAGATGGATGCCCTGGCGCAGGTGGTCCAGCGCCGCGAGGTGCTCGCGCCACAGGCGGTCGACCGTCTGCAGCATCACCGAACGCTCGAACGCGCTGAACGATTCGCGGCCGACCAGCGCGACCTTCGCCTCGTACTGCTCGTCGGCGGCCGTCGTCACCGCGTCGAGGATCTCCTCGGCCGTGATCGACGACGACTCGTTCACCATTTCCTGGATCGCGAGGTCGAGCTGCCAGTCGTTGCGCAGCGCCTCCTCGAGTTCGGGCACGTCCCACTGCTCTTCGATGCTGCCTTCCGGCACGAACTGGCGGACGACTTCGGTAATCACGCCGTGGCGCATCGCGGTGATCGTCTCGGTGATGTCGTGCGCCTCGAGCAGTTCGTTGCGCTGCTGGTAGATCACCTTGCGCTGGTCGTTCGACACGTCGTCGTATTCGAGCAGCTGCTTGCGGATGTCGAAGTTGCGCGCTTCGACCTTGCGCTGCGCCGATTCGATCGACCGCGTGACGATGCCCGCCTCGATCGCCTCGCCTTCCGGCATCTTCAGGCGATCCATGATCGAGCGCACGCGGTCGCCCGCGAAGATGCGCAGCAGCGGATCGTCGAGCGACAGATAGAAGCGCGACGAGCCCGGATCGCCCTGGCGGCCCGCACGGCCGCGCAGCTGGTTGTCGATCCGGCGCGATTCGTGACGCTCGGTGCCGATGATGTGCAGGCCGCCGGCTGCCTTCACCTGCTCGTGCAGCGTTTCCCACTCGTCGTGCAGCTTCTGGATGCGGCGCGCCTTTTCGTCGGCCGGGATCGAGTCGTCGGCCTCGATGAACGCGGCCTGCTTCTCGACGTTGCCGCCGAGCACGATGTCGGTACCGCGACCGGCCATGTTGGTCGCGATCGTCACGCGGTGCGGACGGCCGGCTTCCGCGACGATCGCCGCTTCACGCTCGTGCTGCTTCGCGTTCAGCACTTCGTGCGGCAGCCCGGCCTGCTTCAGCAGGTGCGACAGCAGTTCGGAGTTCTCGATCGACGTCGTGCCGACCAGCACCGGCTGGCCGCGCTCATAGCAGTCGCGGATGTCGCGGATCACCGCGTCGTACCGCTCCTTGGCCGTCTTGTAGATCTGGTCCTGCTTGTCGATCCGTTTCGGCGGACGGTTGGTCGGGATCACGACCGTCTCGAGACCGTAGATCTCGTTGAATTCGTACGCTTCGGTGTCCGCGGTACCGGTCATGCCGGCCAGCTTCGCGTACATCCGGAAGTAGTTCTGGAACGTGATCGACGCGAGCGTCTGGTTCTCGCTCTGGATCTTCACGTGCTCCTTCGCCTCGACCGCCTGGTGCAGGCCGTCGGACCAGCGGCGGCCGGCCATCAGGCGGCCCGTGAATTCGTCGACGATGACCACTTCGCCGTTCTGCACGACGTAGTGCTGATCCTTGTGGAACAGCGTGTGGGCACGCAGCGCCGCGTACACGTGGTGCATCAGCGTGATGTTCTGCGGTGCGTACAGGCTTTCGCCCTCGCCGATCAGGCCCCATTCGGCGAGCAGGCGCTCGGCCTTCTCGTGGCCCGATTCCGTCAGGAACACCTGGCGCGCCTTCTCGTCGAGCGTGTAGTCGCCCGGCTTCTCGACGCCCGTGCCGTCGGCCTTCTCTTCGCCGATCTGGCGCTCGAGCAGCGGCGGCAGCGCGTTCATCCGCACGTACAGCTCGGTGTGATCCTCGGCCTGGCCCGAAATGATCAGCGGCGTACGCGCCTCGTCGATCAGGATCGAGTCCACTTCGTCGACGACCGCGAAGTTCAGCGCCCGCTGCACGCGCGCGTCGGTCTCGTAGACCATGTTGTCGCGCAGGTAGTCGAAGCCGAATTCGTTGTTCGTACCGTACGTGATGTCCGCCGCGTACGCCTGCTGCTTCTGGTCGTGCTCCATCCCGGACAGGTTGATGCCGACCGACAGGCCCAGGAAGTTGTAGAGGCGCGCCATCCATTCGGCGTCGCGCTGCGCGAGGTAATCGTTGACGGTCACGACGTGCACGCCGCGGCCGGCCAGCGCGTTCAGGTACACGGGCAGCGTCGCGACGAGCGTCTTGCCCTCGCCGGTGCGCATTTCCGCGATCTTGCCGTAGTGGAGCACCATGCCGCCGATCATCTGCACGTCGAAGTGCCGCATCTTCAGCACGCGGCGGCTCGCCTCGCGACAGACCGCGAAGGCCTCGGGCAACAGCTTGTCGAGCGACTCGCCGGCCGCGACCCGCTGGCGGAATTCATCCGTCTTGCCGCGCAACTGGTCGTCCGTCAGCTTCTCGATCTGCGTTTCGAGCGCATTGATCGTCGCGACGGTCTTTTGGTATTGCTTGACGAGCCGCTGGTTGCGGCTGCCAAAAATTTTCTGGAGAAAACCGGTTGTCATCGGATCGGATCCTGCGTCGCAGCACCGGCACCCGGCGCGTGTTGCGCGCCCCGGCGCCCGAGCCTCGGCGGCTTAGCGAATTAGTGGACTCAAACGACGAATTTTAGCACGCGGGGCCGCGTGCGCCTGCGTCCGGGCCGGACGGCCATTGCGCGCCGGGGCCGGGTAAGCAGGGGCGAAAGCCGCCCGTGGGCGGGCCGGCGCGGGTACAATCGGCTGCAACGTCCGCGCGCGTGCGCGCTCGAAGAAAGCCTCGATGAACCGATTTTCCAAGCGTTTCGGCCCGCTCGCCGCCTATCGCCCGCAACCCGTGTCCGAAGTGCTCGGCCGTACCGACGCATTCGCGGCACTGCGCGCCGGCGTCGAGCAGATCGCGTCGCTGCAGCGCGACCTCGGCGCGTGCCTGCCCGACTATCTGGCGAATCATGTCGAACCGGGCTTCATCAAGGACGGCACCCTGACCCTCTTTGCCGCGCACAATGCGCTGGCCGCCCGGCTACGACAGGTCGAAGTGCGGTTGCTCGGCGATCTCCAGAAGCGCGGCTGGCCCGTGACGACGCTGCGCGTGCGCGTGCGGCCGAAGGACGCGCCGGAACCGCCGCACGTGAAGCAGGCGCGGATGACGTCGGTCGGCGCCGCCGCGCTGCGCGATCTCGCCGACCACCTCGAACCGTCGCCGCTGCAGGCCGCGCTCGCGCGGATGGCGGCGCGGCACGGCGCGAAGCCGCGTTGACCGCACGGGTCATCGGCGGCGGCGAGCCAACAAAAAAGCGACCCGAGGGTCGCTTTTTTATCGCTTGCGGTAACGAGCGCCGGTCACGCGAACGCCGTCTGCGCGTCGAACGCGAACCCCTTCGGCGCGGCCTGCGGATCCTCGAACGTCACGATCTCGTATGCGTCTTCGTGCGCGAGCAGCTCGCGCAGCAGCGCGTTGTTCAGCCCGTGACCCGACTTGTACGCGGTGTACGACGCCAGCAGCGGATGGCCGACCACGTACAGGTCGCCGATCGCGTCGAGCATCTTGTGCTTCACGAACTCGTCGTCGTAACGCAGCCCGTCGTTGTTCAGGATCCGGTACTCGTCGAGCACGATCGCGTTGTCCATGCTGCCGCCGCGGGCGAGACCCAGTTCGCGCATCATTTCGACTTCATGGGCAAAACCGAACGTGCGCGCGCGCGCGATCTCGCGCACGTACGACGTATTCGCGAAGTCGACCTCCAGTTCCTGGCCGGTCTTGTCGACGGCCGGGTGACGGAAGTCGATCGTGAACTTCAGCTTGAAGCCGAAATACGGATCGAGACGCGCGAACTTGTCGCCATCGCGGATTTCGACCGGCTTCTTCACCTGGATGAAGCGCTTCGGCGCGTTCTGCTCTTCGATGCCGGCGGATTGAATCAGGAACACGAAAGACGCGGCGCTGCCGTCCATGATCGGGATTTCCTCGGCCGTCACGTCGACATAGAGGTTGTCGATGCCGAGGCCGGCGCACGCCGACATCAGGTGCTCGACCGTCGACACGCGCGCACCATCCTTCTGCAGCACCGACGCGAGCCGCGTATCCCCGATCGACATCGCGGAAGCCGGAATATCGACGGGCGTGGGCAGGTCGACGCGCGAGAACACGATGCCCGTGCCCGGCGCAGCCGGACGGAGCGTCAGTTCGACCTTGCGGCCCGAGTGGAGACCGATACCGACGGTCTTCACGATGGATTTGATGGTGCGCTGCTTCAACATGGTCTTCTTCGTCTTGATTGAAGATATCAATCAGGAGTTATATTCGATAGGCTGGATTATAGCGTAATTCCCAATTCAACGCTGTTTGAAACTGCGTATCAATCTGTTTCGACAGTTTACCCGTGCCGATACGGGACGGGCCGATGCCCGGAACGGAGGCGTTTCCGGTCATCGGCCCGTGTTACAACTGCCCTGAGGCCGGTGGGCAGCGTTGCCGGAAGGCAACGGCGCACCGCACGATCAGGACGTCAACGTCGCGAGAACACTCGCCGCATCGCTCACTTCGAATTTGCCCGGCGCCTCGACGGCCAGCGTCTTGACCACACCGCCGTCAATCACCATCGCGTAGCGCAGGGAACGAATTCCCATGCCACGCGCGGACAAATCCTGCGTCAGCCCCAGCGCATGAGTGAAAGCCGCGCTGCCGTCCGCCATCATGCGCACCTTGCCCGCGGTGTGCAGATCACGTCCCCATGCGCCCATCACGAATGCGTCGTTGACGGACACGCACCAGATCTCGTCGATCCCCGCCGCGCGCAGTTGCTCGGCGTGTTCGACGTAGCCCGGCACATGCTGCGCCGAGCAGGTCGGCGTGAACGCGCCCGGCAATCCGAAGATCACCACGCGCTTTCCCGCAACCTGGTCGCGCACGCTGAAGGCATTCGGCCCCAGCGTGCACCCTTCGCGCGCGTCGTCGACGAACTCGAACAATTGCGCGTCGGGCAGCGCGTCGCCCACTTGAATCATGGCTGGTCCCTCATAGCGATACGGTTTTTCAGCGTGTCGCGGACAGCACGGCCCATCCCGCTCCGCTCACGCGAAGAGGGCACGTTTCCCGGCCCGGCGTCGCATCCGACGCGGCCTGTCGTGGTCCGTGGCATCCGTCACGCCGGCGTTACCGCGGCAACTTCGCCGCGGCTTCGCCTGTGTGCGTCGTCAGTCAGCCTGCTTGCGCAGGAAAGCCGGGATGTCGTACGTGTCGACCCCCTTCTCCTGCAGCGCCTGCACGTGCGATGCCGCGGTTTCGCGCGAGTTGCGCCACACCGCCGGCGTATCGAGCGCGCCGTAGTCGGCCGTGCTGACGTGATGCGCCGGCGCATAGCCGTGCGACACCGCGCTGACCGGCTGGTTGTCCGTACCGGTGCGCAGCAGCGTCATCGGTGCCGACTGCTGCTTCTTCGCCGCACGGCCCAGACCCGTCGCCACGACCGTCACGCGCAGTGCATCGCCCATCGCGTCGTCGTACACCGCACCGAAGATCACCGTCGCATCTTCCGCCGCGTAGCTCTTGATCGTGTTCATCACTTCGCGCGTTTCCGACAGGCGCAGCGAACGGCTCGACGTGATGTTGACCAGCACGCCGCGCGCGCCCGACAGATCGACGCCTTCGAGCAGCGGGCTCGCCACGGCCTGTTCCGCCGCGAGGCGTGCGCGATCGACGCCGGCAACCGTCGCCGTGCCCATCATCGCCTTGCCCTGCTCGCCCATCACCGTCTTCACGTCTTCGAAGTCGACGTTCACGAGGCCGTCGACGTTGATGATTTCCGCGATACCTGCCACCGCGTTGTTCAACACGTCGTCCGCGCACTGGAAGCACTTGTCCATCTCGGCGTCATCGCCCATCACGTCGAACAGCTTGTCGTTCAGGACGACGATCAGCGAGTCGACGTGATCCTCCAGTTGCTGCGAGCCTGCTTCGGCGACGCGCATGCGCTTGCCGCCCTCGAACTCGAACGGCTTGCTGACGACACCGACCGTCAGAATGCCCATCTCCTTCGCGATCTGCGCGACCACCGGCGCCGCGCCCGTGCCCGTGCCACCACCCATGCCGGCCGTGATGAACACCATGTGCGCGCCGCGCAGTGCGTCGGCGATGCGCTCGCGCGCTTCTTCCGCTGCCGCACGACCCATTTCCGGCTTCGCACCGGCGCCCAGACCCGTGTTGCCGAGCTGGATCACCGACGATGCGCGCGAACGCGACAGCGCCTGCGCATCCGTGTTCATCACGATGAAGTCGACGCCCTGCACGCCGCGGTTGATCATGTGCTGGACGGCATTGCCGCCAGCGCCGCCAACGCCGACCACCTTGATGATGGTGCCGTTGGTTTCGGTTTCCAGCATTTCGAATTCCATTGTTGCCTCCGTCAAGAGAATGACTGCTACTCGGCCGTTATTCGGCAGGCGATCGGGCAACCCCCTGTCGCGCGCCAGCCGCCGGCACCAGCGCGAATTTCGATTCGGTTCAATTCGTCAGAAGTTGCTCAGGAACCATTCCTTCATCCGCGAGAACACCTGCCCCGCGTTGCCGGACTGCACGGCGACCTTGCGGCCGCGCATGCGCTGCGCACTGCCTTCGACGAGCAGCCCCATCGCCGTCGAGTAGCGCGGATTGCGCACGACGTCGGACAGGCCGCCCGCATATTCCGGCGCGCCGATGCGCACCGGCTTCAGGAAAATGTCTTCGCCGAGCTCGACCATGCCCGGCATCATCGACGCGCCGCCGGTAATGACCACGCCGGAGCTCAGGAGTTCTTCGTAACCCGACTCGCGCACGACCTGCTGCACGAGCGAGAACAGTTCCTCGACGCGCGGCTCGATCACGGCCGCGAGCGCCTGGCGCGACAGCGTGCGCGGGCCGCGTTCGCCAAGGCCCGGCACTTCCACCATTTCGTCCGGATCGGCGAGCGCCTGCTTCGCGATCCCGTAGCCGACCTTGATGTCTTCCGCATCCGGCGTCGGCGTGCGCAGCGCCATCGCGATGTCGCTCGTGATCTGGTCGCCGGCGATCGGGATCACCGCCGTGTGGCGGATCGCGCCTTCGGCGAAGATCGCGATGTCCGTCGTGCCGCCGCCGATGTCGACCAGCACCACGCCGAGATCCTTCTCGTCTTCGGTCAGCACCGCCAGCGAAGACGCGAGCGGCTGCAGGATCAGGTCGTTCACTTCCAGCCCGCAGCGGCGCACGCACTTGACGATGTTCTGCGCCGCGCTCACCGCGCCCGTCACGATGTGCACCTTCACTTCCAGCCGGATGCCGCTCATCCCGATCGGCTCGCGCACGTCTTCCTGGCCGTCGATGATGAATTCCTGCGTGAGGATGTGCAGCACCTGCTGGTCGGTCGGGATGTTGATCGCCTTCGCGGTCTCGATCACGCGCGCGACGTCCGTCTGCGTGACTTCCTTGTCCTTGATCGCGACCATCCCGCTCGAGTTGAAGCTGCGGATGTGGCTGCCCGCGATCCCCGTAAATACGTTGGTGATCTTGCAGTCGGCCATCAGCTCGGCTTCCTCGAGCGCGCGCTGGATCGACTGCACGGTGGCCTCGATGTTGACCACCACACCTTTCTTCAGACCCTTCGACTCGCTCTGGCCGAGACCGATCACCTCGTAGTGACCCTCGCCCTTCAGCTCGGCGACGATGGCCACCACCTTCGACGTGCCGATGTCGAGGGAAACCAGCAGATCCTTGTAGTCTTTGCTCATAAAGTGCTCTTGCGTGTGATCTCTCGTTACTTCTTGCGCTTGTCGGTATCGGTCAGGAACCGCATGCCTGCCGCGCGAATCGCGAATCCGTTCGGATACCGCAGGTCCGCGTACTCGATGTCGTTGCCCCAACGCTCCGTGACGGCCGGCCACGCGGCGACCAGACGCTGGCTCCGGTCATGCAGCGTGTCGCTGTTGCGCTCCTTGCCCAGCTCGACCTGCATGCCGTTCGACAGCTTCACCGTCCACGCGTACCGCGCCGACAGCGTCACTTCTTCCGGCGCCGCCTTCAGCGGCGCAAACCATTTCCCGAAGTCGCGATACCGCGTGACGACTTCCTTCGCACTGCCTTCCGGGCCGTCGAATGCCGGCAGTTCCTGCTCCAGCTCGCCCTGGTTCGCGGTGAACAGCTCGCCGTCGACGCTCACCAGCTGATCGCTGCCCCAGGTCCCGAGCGGCTTGTACTCCTCGAGCGTGACAGCCAGCGCATTCGGCCACACCCGGCGCACGCTCGCGTGACGCACCCACGGCATCTGCTCGAACGCGGCGCGCGCCGTATCGAGATCGACCGTGAAGAAGTTGCCCTTCAGCCGGCCGACCACGCCCGCGCGCACCGTGGGCGAATTGATGTGCTCGGTGTCGCCGTCGATCCGGATCTCCCGCAGCGCGAACGTCGGGCGCTGGATCAGCCAGTAGCAGCCGGCCGCCGCCAACACGAGCAGCAGCAGCGCGTACAGCGCGCTGGCGGCAAGGTTGAGTTGGCGAACGTTGTTCCACATACGTCGTTCCGTTCCTGCGTCAGTCGTTGAGCGTGAGCGACAGCACCTTCACGACCAGCTCCGAGTAGCCGATGCCGACCGCGCGCGCGGCCTTCGGCGGCAGCGAGTGGTCGGTCATCCCGGGGGCCGTGTTCACTTCCAGGAAATACGCGTTGCCGGCC
Organism: Burkholderia sp. AU17457; assembly: GCF_002223255.1. NCBI lineage: Bacteria > Pseudomonadati > Pseudomonadota > Betaproteobacteria > Burkholderiales > Burkholderiaceae > Burkholderia > Burkholderia sp. AU17457. The sequence goes on along the minus strand of NZ_NKFB01000003.1, from coordinate 21,411 downwards.
GCGTCGACCATGAAATCCGCGCGACCCCAGTCGGTGCAGCCGAGCACGTCGAACGCGCGGCGCGCGATGCGCTTCAGTTCCGCTTCCTGTTCCGCCGGCAGACCGCACGGGATCAGGTACTGCGTATCGTCGGCGACGTACTTCGCGTGATAGTCGTAGAACTCGCCGGCCGGCACGATCTTGATCAGCGGCAGGTCGAGATCGCCGGCGATGCACGCGGTGTATTCGCCGCCGCCTTCGATGCTCTTCTCGACGATCACGATCTTGTCGTGCGTCGCGGCTTCCGACAGTGCGGCGGGCAACGCGTCGGCCGTCTTCACCTTCAGCACCGCAACGCTCGAGCCTTCGCTCGCCGGCTTCACGAACAGCGGCAGGCCGAGCTTCGCGACGATCTCCGTCGCGCGCGCCGCGTAGTCGTCGCCGCGCATCACCGTCTCGAACGGCGGCGTCGGCACGCCCGTCTGCTGCCACACGAGCTTCGTGCGGAACTTGTCGAGGCCGAGCGCCGAGCCGAGCACGCCGCTGCCCGTGTAGCGAATGCCGTAGAAATCGAGCGCGCCCTGGATCTGGCCGTTCTCGCCGTAGCCGCCGTGCAGCGCATTGAATGCGCGCACGAAGCCTTCGTCCTTCAGCGCCGACAGCGGCCGCTCGGCCGGGTCGAACGGATGGGCGTCGACGCCTGCGTCGCGCAGGCCCTGCAGCACGAGGCGGCCCGAGGTGAGCGACACCTCGCGCTCGGCGGATTCGCCGCCGAACAACACCGCCACCTTGCCGAAACGTTTCGGATCGATTCCGCTCATGTCAGCCTCCGCAGGGCCGCCCCAAGGAGGCTGACCGCCCCCGCGGGGGGCAGCGAACGAAGTGAGCGTGGGGGTCGTTTCATGTCATGCCTTCTGTTGAATGTGTTGCACGAGCTTCGCCGGCACGCCGCCGATCGAACCCGCACCCATCGTGATCACCACGTCGCCGTTCTGCGCGACCTTCGCCAATGCGGCCGGCACGTCGTCGACCGTCGCGACGAACACCGGGTCGACCTTCCCCGCCGTGCGCAGCGCACGCGACAGCGCGTCGCCGCTGGCCGTCGGGATCGCGGCCTCGCCGGCCGCGTAGACTTCCGTCAGCACCAGCGCATCGACCGTCGACAGCACGTTGACGAAATCGTCGAAGCAGTCGCGCGTGCGCGTGTAGCGGTGCGGCTGGAACGCCAGCACGAGGCGGCGGCCCGGGAACGCGCCGCGCGCGGCCGCGATCGTCGCCGCCATCTCGACCGGGTGATGACCGTAGTCGTCGATCAGCGTGTACCGGCCGCCGTCCGCGGTCGGCACGTCGCCGTAACGCTGGAAGCGCCGGCCGACGCCGTTGAATTCCGCCAGCGCCAGCTGGATCGCATCGTCCGACACGCCGAGATCGGTCGCGATCGCGATCGCCGCGAGCGCGTTCTGCACGTTGTGCAGGCCCGGCATGTTCAGCACCACCGCGAGCGGCGCACGCCCTTCGCGGATCACCGTGAAATGCATCCGGCCATCGCGCGCGTCGATGTCTTCCGCGCGCACCTGCGCATCCGGCGACAGGCCGTAGCGCACGACCGGCTTCGAGATGAACGGGATGATCTGCCGCACGTTCGGATCGTCGACGCACACGACCGCGCTGCCGTAGAACGGCAGGCGCTGCGTGAATTCGATGAACGCCTGCTTGAGCCGCGCGAAGTCGTGGCCGTAGGTGTCCATGTGGTCGGCGTCGATGTTCGTGATGACTTCGATCACCGGATACAGGTTCAGGAACGACGCATCCGACTCGTCGGCCTCGGCGACGATGAAGTCGCCCGTGCCGAGCCGTGCGTTCGCGCCGGCGCTGATCAGGCGGCCGCCGATCACGAAGGTCGGGTCCAGGCCGCCCGCCGCGAGCACGCTCGCGACGAGGCTCGTCGTCGTGGTCTTGCCGTGCGTGCCGGCGATCGCGATGCCCTGCTTCAAGCGCATCAGCTCCGCCAGCATCACCGCGCGCTGCACGATCGGCACGCGCTGCGCGCGCGCGGCGAGCACTTCCGGGTTGTCCGAGCGCACGGCCGTCGACACGACGACCGCGTTCGCGCCCTCGATGTTCGCCGCGTCGTGGCCGATCGCGATCCGCGCGCCCAGCGCCTGGAGGCGGTCGGTCACCGCATTGCGCGACAGGTCGGAGCCGCTGACCTCGTAGCCGAGGTTGACGAGCACTTCGGCGATGCCGCTCATGCCCGCGCCGCCGATCCCGACGAAATGAATGTGTTTGACGATGTGTTTCATGTCAGCCTCCGCCGGGCCGCTCCGTGCTTCGACGGAAGCGCCCGCGGGAGACGGGGGGGCCGAGCCCCCCCGAGCGAACGAAGTGAGCGTGAGGGTTGTTTCATTTAAGTTGTTCCAGGTTCGCGCCGGCCGCCTTCGCGCACACGCGCGCGACTTCGTCGGTGGCCTCGGGCTTCGCGAGCGAGCGCGAACGTTCCGCCATCTCCGCGAGCGATGCCCGCGACTGGCTGCGCAGCCAGTCGGCGAGCAGTTCCGCCGACAGGTCGCGTTGTTGCACCAGCACGGCCGCGCCCGCATCGGCAAGGAACGCGGCGTTGGTCGTCTGGTGATCGTCGACCGCGTACGGGAACGGCACGAACAGCGCCGCCACGCCCACCGCCGCGATCTCCGACACCGTCATCGCGCCCGACCGGCAGATCACCAGATCCGCCGCCGCATACGCGGCCGCCATGTCGTCGATGAACGGCACGAGCCGCACGTCTTCGCCGGCCGCGAAACCGGCCGCTTCGTAATTCGCCTTCAACGCATCGATGTGCTTCACGCCGGCCTGATGCACGACGCGCGGGCGCTCGCCCGGCGCCAGCAGCGCCAGCGCGCGCGGCACGACTTCGTTCAGCGCGGCCGCCCCGAGGCTGCCGCCGACGACCAGCACGTTCAACGGGCCGCCGCGCGACGCATAGCGTGCTTGGGGCGGTTCCGTGTGCGCAAGTTCCGCGCGAATCGGGTTACCCGTCCATTCCGCGTGCGGCAGCGCGCCGGGGAACGCGACGAGCACGCGCTTCGCGAGTTTCGCGAGCACCTTGTTCGTCAGGCCCGCGATCGAATTCTGTTCGTGCAGCACGAGCGGACGCCCCGACAGCGCGGCCATCACGCCCGCCGGGAACGTGATGTAGCCGCCCATCCCGAGCACGACGTCCGGCCGCACGCGGCGCAGCGCGCCGAGGCTCTGCCAGCATGCGCGCAGCAGGTTGACCGGCAGCGTCAGCTTGGTCTTCAGGCCCTTGCCGCGCAGCCCGCCGAAGCGCACGTACTCCATCGGAATGCCGTGTTTCGGCACGAGCGTCGCTTCCATCCCGGCCGGATTGCCGAGCCATACGACGCGCCAGCCCGCCGCTTCCATCCGGTGCGCGACCGCGAGCCCCGGGAACACGTGGCCCCCGGTGCCGCCTGCCATCACCATCAGCGTGCGTTGCGACGCGGTCATACCTTCCCTCCGCGCATCAGCACCCGGTTCTCGTAATCAACCCGCAGCAACACCGCGAGCGCGACGCAGTTCAGCAAAATGCCCGAGCCGCCGTAACTCACGAGCGGCAGCGTCAGCCCCTTGGTCGGCAGCAGCCCGAGGTTCACGCCCATGTTGATGAACGTCTGCGCGCCGAACCAGATGCCGATGCCCTTCGCCATCAGGCCCGCGAACGTGCGATCGAGCGCGAGCGCCTGGCGGCCGATCTCGAACGCGCGGCGCACGATCCAGTAGAACAGCAGGATCACGACCAGCACGCCGACGAAGCCGAGTTCCTCGCCGATCACCGCGAGGATGAAGTCGGTATGCGCTTCCGGCAGGTAGTTCAGCTTCTCGACGCTGCCGCCGAGGCCGACGCCGAACCACTCGCCGCGGCCGAAGGCGATCAGCGAGTGCGTGAGCTGGTAGGCCTTGCCCTGCGCGTAGCGCTCGTCCCACGGATCCAGATACGCGAAGATCCGCTCGCGACGCCACGGCGACAGCCACACGAGCATCGTGAACGTGCCGACCGCCGTCGCGACGAGGCCGCCGAACAGCTTGCCGTTCACGCCGCCGAGGAACAGCACGCCCATCGCGATCGCGGCGACCACCATGAACGCGCCCATGTCGGGCTCGAGCAGCAGCAGCGCGCCGACGAGACCGACCGCGAACGCCATCGGCAGAAAGCCCTTCGCGAAGCTCTGCATGTATTCCTGCTTGCGCACCGTGTAGTTCGCCGCGTAGATCGTCACCGCGAGCTTCATGATTTCCGACGGCTGCATGTTCGTGATGCCGAGCGGAATCCAGCGGCGCGCACCGTTCACGCCCTTGCCGACGTGCGGGATCAGCACGATCACGAGGCCGACGAGCGCGATCAGGAACAGATGCGGCGCGTATTTATCCCAGGTCGACACCGGCACGCGGAACGCGATCACCGCCGCGACGAACGCGACGCCGAGCGACACGCAGTGACGCATCAGGAACGCGTAATCGTGATACGACGCGTATTTCGGCGAATCGGGCATCGCGATCGACGCCGAATACACCATCACGACGCCGAGCCCGAGCAGCGCGATCGCGACCCACAGCAGCGAATAGTCGAAATCGAGCATCCGCGAACGGCTCGGGCGCACGCCGTTGACGACGCTCGCGAGGCCACCCGTCGCAGCGCGCGTGGCCGATGCGACGCGGCCGCCCGCGGCATTGCCGCCGGTGTCGCGCCGGTCGTTGAAACGGGAGGCGAGGCGATCGGTCCAGCTCATGACGTCGCTCCTTTGTCGATGGCGACTTCATCCACCGCCGCGCGGAACACCTCCGCGCGATGGGCGTAGTTCCTGAACATGTCGAGGCTCGCGCACGCGGGCGACAGCAGCACCGCATCGCCCGGTTCGGCCAACTCGGCCGCCGCGTGCACCGCACCTTCGAGCGTCGCGTGGTCGGCGAGCGGCACGCCGGTTTCGGCGAGCGTGTCGCGGATCGCCGGCGCGTCGCGGCCGATCAGCATCACCGCGCGGCACCAGCGCGCGACCGGCGCGACCAGCGGCGCGAAATCCTGCCCCTTGCCGTCGCCGCCCGCGATCAGCACGATCTTCTGCGCGAGCCCGTCGAGCGCGGCCACCGTCGCGCCGACGTTCGTGCCTTTGCTGTCGTCGACGTAGTCGACGTCGTCGATCGTCGCGATCACTTCGACGCGATGCGCTTCGCCGCGGTATTCGCGCAGCGCGTGCAGCAGCGGCGCGGCCGGCAGGTCGATCGCCCGCGCGAGCGCGAACGCGGCCAGCGCGTTCGCCGCGTTGTGCAGCCCGCGGATGCGCAGCGCGTCGACCGGCATCAGGCGCTTCTGCGCGATGTCGGGCGTATGCGCGGCGTCGCGCTTGCGCCGGCGGGTCGTCGTCGCTTCGTCCGGCGCGTCGCGATCGACGGCTTCCACCAGCCATGCGATGCCGTTGTCGCGCGACAGCCCGTAGTCGCCGTCCTGCGTCGGTTCGTTCAGGCCGAACGTGACCGTACGCGGCGCGTCGGCCGCGCCGGCTGCCGGCGCGAACTTCATCACGGCCGCGTCGTCGCGGTTCAGCACGCGCGTCGTCGTCGCGCCGAAGATCCTGCCCTTTGCCTGCGCGTACGCGTCGAAGCTGCCGTGCCAGTCGAGGTGGTCCTGCGTGATGTTGAGGATCGCGGCCGCATCGGGCGCGAACGTGCGCGCGGTCTCGAGTTGGAAGCTCGACAGTTCGAGCACCCAGACGTCGGGCAGCGCGGTTTCGTCGATCGCGCTCGCGAGCCGGTCGAGCATCGCCGGGCTGATGTTGCCCGCGACCGCGACCTTCCTGCCCGAGCGCTGGCACAGCAGGCCCGTGAGGCTCGTCGTCGTGGTCTTGCCGTTGGTGCCGGTAATCGCGAGCACCTTCGGCTGGTAGCCGCTCGTGCCGAGCGCGCGCAGCGCCTGCGCGAAGAATTCCAGCTCGCCCCACACCGCGATACCGCGCTCGTTCGCGGCCGCGACCAGCGCCGCGAGCGCCGGCTCCAGCGGCGACAGCCCGGGGCTCAGCCCGACGATCTCGACGCCGCCGTCGAGCAGCGCGGGCGTGAACGCCCCGCCGACGAATTCCGCATCGATGCCTTCGGCCTGCAGCGCGGCAAGGTTCGGCGGCGCCTCGCGGGTATCGGCAATGCGCAGCCGGCACCCGTGCCTCGCGCACCATCGCGCGATCGCGAGACCCGATTCCCCGAGCCCCAGTACGAGCACCATCGGCCGTTGCCGATCTCCAAACATCTCGCCAGACATCCTTGTTACCTTTCCTTTACCGCAGCTTGAGGGTGGTCAGACCGAACAGGCACAGCATCAGCGTGATGATCCAGAAACGCACGACCACCTGCGTTTCCTTCCAGCCGGACAATTCGAAATGGTGATGCAGCGGCGCCATCTTCAGCAGGCGCCGCCCTTCGCCGTAACGCTTCTTCGTGTACTTGAACCACGACACCTGCAGCATCACCGACAGCGTTTCCGCGACGAAGATGCCGCCCATGATGAACAGCACGATTTCCTGGCGCACGATCACCGCAACCGTGCCGAGCGCGCCGCCCAGCGCCAGCGCGCCGACGTCGCCCATGAACACCTGCGCGGGATGCGTGTTGTACCAGAGGAATGCGAGCCCTGCCCCGCCCATCGCGGAACAGAAGATCAGCAGTTCGCCCGCGCCCGGGATGTGCGGGAACAGCAGGTATTTCGAATAGACCGCGCTGCCCATCACGTAGGCGAACACGCCAAGCGACGCGCCGACCAGCACGACCGGCATGATCACGAGACCGTCGAGGCCGTCGGTCAGGTTCACCGCGTTGCTCGCGCCGACGATCACGAAGTAGGTCAGCACGATGAAGCCCCAGACGCCGAGCGGGTAGCTGATCGACTTCAGGAACGGCAGCATCAGGTCGGCGCGCGCCGGCAGCCCCATCGACAGGCCGCTCCTCACCCACGCCATGAACAGGTCGAACACGCGCACGTTGTTCGCCTCGGACACGCTGAACGCGAGATAGACGGCCGCGAACAGGCCGATCACCGACTGCCAGAAATACTTCTCGCGCGACGACATCCCGCGCGGGTCCTTGTGGACGACCTTGCGGTAATCGTCGACCCAGCCGATCACGCCGAAGCCGAACGTGACGAGCATCACGATCCAGATGAACCGGTTCGTCAGGTCGCCCCACAGCAGCGTCGCGACCGCGATGCCGATCAGGATCAGCACGCCGCCCATCGTCGGCGTGCCGGACTTGACGAGGTGGGTCTGCGGGCCGTCCTTGCGCACGGCCTGCCCCACCTTCATTTGCGTCAGCTTGCGGATCACCCACGGTCCGCACACGAGCCCGATCCCGAGCGCGGTGATGGTGGCCATCACCGCCCGGAACGTGAGGTACGTGAACAAGCGCAAAAAGCTTGCGTCTCCTTGCAGCCATTGCGCCAGCGCCAGCAGCATGCTTCCTTCCTTCTACTCAGTGTGCGGCGGGCACGGTGCCCGCCGCGGGTTGGTTCGTCAGCGCGTCGACCACGCGCTCCATCTTCATGTACCGCGAGCCCTTCACGAGCACCGTCGCGTGCGCGCCGTAACCGGCCGCGAGCAGCGCCGACACGAGCGCGCCGACGTCGCCGAAATGGCGTGCCGTGTCGCCGTATGCGGTGCACGCGTCGCGCGATGCGTCGCCGAGCGCGAACAGCGCGTCGATCCCGCGTTCGCGCGCGTACGCGCCGACCTCGCGGTGGAATGCCGGCCCTTCGTCGCCGACTTCGCCCATGTCGCCGATCACCAGCACGCGCGGCGCCGGATGCGCGGCGAGCACGTCGATCGCGGCACGCATCGAATCGGGGTTCGCGTTGTATGTGTCGTCGACGACCGTCGCGCCCGCGAGGCTGCCGACGCTCGCCTGCTTCACCTGCAGCCGGCCCTTGACCGGTTCGAACGATTCGAGCCCCTGCCGGATCGCCGACAGCGCGACGCCGGCGCCGAGCGCCGCGGCCGTCGCGGCCAGCGCATTACGCGCGTTGTGCTCGCCGAGCGCGCGCAGCCGCACCGTGACGGCGCCCGCCGGCGTGTCGATCGCGAGTTCGCCGCCGTGCACGCGACCGACCACCTGCGCGTCGTTCTGCCGTTCGGCGTCGTGCAGCGCGAAATCGAGGATCCGGTTGCCGGTCGCCGCGACGCGCCAGATGCCCGCGTACGCGTCGTCGGCCGGGAACACCGCGACGCCGTCCGGCGGCAGCGCGTGGATCACGGCCGCGTGTTCGAGCGCGACGGCTTCGACCGTCGCCATGAATTCCTGGTGCTCGCGCTGCGCGTTGTTGACGAGCGCGACCGTCGGCGCGGTGACGCGCGCGAGGACCTCGGTTTCGCCCGGGTGGTTCATGCCGATCTCGATCACCGCGAGACGATGCGCGGCCGACAGGCGCAGCAGCGTCAGCGGCAGGCCGACATCGTTATTCAGGTTGCCGGTCGTCGCGAGCCGCGCGTCGGCGCCGACCGCCGCCGCGAAGATCGACGCGATCATTTCCTTGACGGTCGTCTTGCCGTTGCTGCCCGTCACCGCGACGAGCGGCAGCGGGAATCGCATCCGCCAGCCGTGCGCGAGCGCACCGAGCGCGGCACGCGTTTCGCCGCCTTCGATCATCGGCATCGCGACGCCCGCGGGCGCATGCGCGACGAGCGCCGCGGCCGCCCCGCGTGCGGCGACGTCGCCGAGGAAGTCGTGCGCGTCGAAGCGCTCGCCCTTCAGCGCGACGAACAGGTCGCCCGGGCCGACCGTGCGGCTGTCGGTCGACACGCGGTCGAACGTGACGCCCGCATCGCCGTGGACGGTGGCGCCGGGAATCAGGCGGGCGGCTTCGCCGAGACTGAGCATCGTCATTCGGCGCCTCCCTTGCCCTGCGTCGCGCGCGCAGCGAGCGCGAGCCGCGCGTGATCCTGGTCGGAGAACGCGCGCTTCTTGCCCATGATTTCCTGCGTGGCCTCGTGGCCCTTGCCGGCCAGCACGACGACATCCTCGCGTGCGGCGCCGCGCACGGCCTGCAGGATCGCGCTCGCGCGATCCTCGATACGGCGTGCGCGATCGGGCGCGGTCATGCCCGCGACGACCTGGTCGATGATGCGCTGCGGATCTTCGCTGCGCGGGTTGTCGCTCGTGACGACGGTTTCGTCGGCGAGCCGCTCCGCGATCGCGCCCATCAGCGGACGCTTCGTCGCATCGCGATCGCCGCCGCAGCCGAACATGCAGACGAGCCGTCCGCCGCGCGCCGCGGCGATCGGGCGCAGCGCGTCGAGCGTCTTTTCAAGCGCGTCGGGCGTATGCGCGTAGTCGATCACGACGAGCGGTTCGTCGTTCTGCAGTCGGCCGCCGAGCCGCTGCATCCGGCCGTTGACCGACTCGAGCCGCCCGATTTCGGCGAGAGCCGCGTCGAACGGCACGTCGGCCGCGAGCAGCGAGCCGAGTACCGCGAGCAGGTTGCTGACGTTGAACGTGCCGAGCGTGCCGACCTCGACGTCCGCGTCGCCCCACGACGAGCGCACGCGGAATGCGGTACCCGTCGCCGTCGCGCGCACGTCGAGCGCGATCAGCTCGCGATCGGCGTCGGGCGCCGGAGCGTCGCCGATCCCGTATGCGATCGTGCGCACGCGGCCGGCCAGCTTCTCGAGCAGGCGACGGCCCGCCGCGTCGTCGCGGTTGATCACCGCCGCGCGCAAGCCGCGCCACGCGAACAGCTTCGCCTTCGCCGCCTCGTACGCATCGAACGTGCCGTGATAGTCGAGGTGATCCTGTGTGAGGTTCGTAAACACCGCGATGTCGAACGCCGTGCCATTCACACGCCCCTGGTGCAGCGCGTGCGACGAAACCTCCATCGCGACAGCCTGTGCGCCCGCGTCGCGCAACTGCGCGAGGCTGCGCTGAAGTTGCGGCGCGTCGGGCGTCGTGAAGCCGGTCGGCACGAGCTGGCCGGGCATCCCGCTGCCGAGCGTGCCGATCACCGCGCACGGTTGGTGCAACGCCGTCAGCGCGGTGGCGATCCATTGCGTGCACGACGTCTTGCCGTTCGTGCCGGTGACGCCGATCGCGAGCAGGCTGTCGCTCGGATCGCCGCACCAGCCGCTGGCGATCTCGCCGGCGAGCTGGTCGAGCGCCGGCACCGCGAGCGCGACGGGTACGGCCGGCGCGGCCGGTGCTGCGCTCAGCCCTTCCGGCTGATACAGCACGGCAGCCGCACCGCGTGCGACGGCGTCGGCCATGAAAGCGCGGTTATCTGCCCCGTCGACCGCATACGCGACGAACACGTCGCCAGCCTTCAGGCTGCGCGTGTCCGCATGCAGTTGCGCCGCGGGGGCCACATGCTGACGCAGCCACGCGAGCGCGGCTGCGATCTGCTGATGCGCCGGATGGGAACTGCGGGCGGCGCTCATCGAACAACTCCTGGTGAATTACGCGTCGTGCTGGATACGATCATATGCTTCGCGCCGCTGCCCGCGGCCAGCTTTTGCGGGCCCTTTGCGGCAGCAGATTCCGGTGAATCGTCGGAGACGACGAGCTGCTTGATCGGCATGTTCGGCGGGACGTTCAGCGCACGCATCGTGTCGCCGGCGATCGCGGAGAATACGGGGCCCGACACCTGACCGCCGAAGTGGCTGCCGGCAGTCGGCTCGTCGACCGACACCGCGATCACGACGCGCGGATTCGGCATCGGCGCCATCCCGACGAACGACGCGCGGTACTTGCGCGTGTAGCCGTGACCTTCGTGCTTGTATGCGGTACCGCTCTTGCCGCCGACGCGATAGCCCGGCACGGCCGCATCCGGCGACGTGCCGCCCGGCGCGACCACCGTCTCGAGCATCGTGCGGACTTCGCGCGCGGTAGTCGGATTGAACACCTGCGTGCCCGCGATCGGTTGATTGGGGTCAGTCTTGAAAATGGTCACGGGCATCAGCTCGCCGTCGTGCGCGATCGCCGTGTACGCCCGTGCGAGCTGGAACAGCGACACCGACAGGCCATAGCCGTACGACATCGTCGCCTGCTCGATGCGGCGCCAGCTCTTCCACGGACGCAGGCGGCCGGCCACCGCGCCCGGGAACCCGACCTTCGGCGCCTGGCCGAGGCCGATGCTCGTATACATATTCCACATTTCCTCGGGCCGCATCGTCATCGCGATTTTCGTCGCGCCGATGTTGCTCGACTTCTGGATCACGCCGCCGACCGTCAGCGTGCCGAAACCCGCGTCGTCGGTGATCGGCGCGCCGTCGAGCACGAAATGCCCGTTGCCCGTCTCGACGAGCGTGTTCGGCGTCACGCGGTGCAGATCGAGCGCGAGCGACACGGTGAACGGCTTCATGATCGAGCCCGGCTCGAACACGTCGGTCATGATCCGGTTGCGCAACTGCTCGCCCGTCATGCGCGAACGGTCGTTCGGGTTGTACGTCGGGTAGTTGACGAGCGCGAGCACTTCGCCGGTACGCACGTCGACCACCATCGCCGCGCCCGCCTTCGCCTTGAACTTCTCGACGGCGGCCTTCAGGTTCGCGTACGCGATGTACTGGATCTTGCTGTCGATCGACAGATCGACGTCGGTGCCGTTGTGCGGCGGGATCTGCTCGGCGACATCCTCGACGATGTGCCCCATCCGGTCCTTGATCACGCGACGCATGCCCGACGTGCCGGACAGCATCTTCTGGTCGCCCAGTTCGACGCCTTCCTGCCCTTCGTCCTCGACGTTCGTGAAACCGATCAGGTGAGCGGTGATCTCGCCTTCCGGGTAGAAGCGCTTGTACTCGTTGCGCTGATAGATGCCGGGGATGTCGAGCGCGGCGACCTTGTCCGCGACGTCGATCGGCACCTGGCGCTTCACGTAGACGAAACCCTTGTCTTGCGACAGCTTCACGCGCAGTTCCTTCGACGTCATGCCGAGGAGCTTGCCGAGCTGGTTGATCTTGTCGGCGTCGAGATCGTCGGGCACCGCGTCCGGAATCGCCCAGATCGCGCGCACCGGCAGGCTCGTCGCGAGCACGAGCCCGTTACGGTCGAGAATCTTGCCGCGCGTGGCGGGCAGCTCGAGCGTGCGCTGGTAGCGGCTTTCGCCCTGCTTCTGATAGAACGCGTTGCCGGGCCCCTGGATCCAGAACGCCCGCGCGGTCAACGCGACGAACGCCATGAACAGCAGGAACACGACGAGCTTCGAGCGCCACATCGGCAAATGCACGCCCAGCACGGGGCTCGACGAGAACTTCACGTTCTGGCGCTTCGAGGACGGCTTCATCGCGCGCCCCCCTTGCCCTTGCCGGCCGTGTCGGCCGACGCCGCGATCGGCGCGTCGATCGCCTTCGCCGCGCCCGGCGGCAGCGTCAGGTATTGCGTGCGGCCGGTCGAAATCGGCTGCATTTTCAGCGAATCGTTCGCGAGCTGCTCGATGCGCGACGTCTTCGACAGCGCGCTCTGCTGATATTGAAGCTGCGCGTAGTCCTGCTGGAGCTGACGCTCCTGCGACTGCGCGCGCTGCAGCTGAATGAAGATCTGGCGTTGCTGGTTCGTCGAGTTGACGACCGACAGCGCGCAACCCATCACGATGATCAGCAGGAAGATATTGAGACGGCTCATGGCGTGACGCGCTCCGCAATGCGCATCACGGCCGAGCGGGCGCGCGGATTCGCGGCGACTTCCGCTTCGCTCGGAAACTGGCGGCTGATGATCTTGAGCGGCGGGCTCGGGAGGTCGACGGCGCGGATCGGCAGGCGACGATCGACCGCAGGCGCACTCGCGTGCGCCTGCATGAATCGCTTGACGATCCGGTCCTCGAGTGAATGAAAGCTGATGACCACCAGCCGCCCCCCTTGCTCCAGCAACGACAGTGCCGCGTCTAGTACGACTTGCAGGTCCGCAAGCTCTTGATTGACGTGAATCCGTATAGCCTGAAAGGTGCGGGTTGCCGGATCCTTGCCCTTCTCACGGGTTTTGACGACGTGACCCACGATTTGGGCAAGCTCGCCCGTGGTGTCGAGAGGCCCAAGACGGTCGGACTCTGCCCGGCGAGCAACAAGCGCCTTTGCAATCTGAAAAGCAAACCGTTCTTCCCCATAATCCCGTATCACCTCCGTCAATTCCTGCACCGATGCCCGCGCGAGCCATTCGGCCGCCGACTCGCCGCGCGTCGGATCCATTCGCATGTCCAGCGGACCATCGGCGCGGAAACTGAAGCCGCGCGCCGGATCGTCCACCTGCGGCGAGGACACGCCCAGGTCCAGCAACACCCCCGACACCTTCTCGACGCCGCGCGCCGCAAGCGCGTCGCGCATCGATGCAAAGCTGTCATGCACGATCGAGAAGCGCGCATCCTCGATGCCCTGCGCCGTCTCGATCGCCCTCGGATCCTTGTCGAACGCGATCAGCCGCCCGGCCGACGCCAGCCGCGCGAGCACCGCGCGGCTGTGGCCGCCGCGCCCGAACGTGCCGTCGACATACACGCCGTCCGGCCTCGTCACGAGCGACTCCACCGCTTCATCCAACAGCACCGTCCGATGCCGCAATTCATTTCCCATCGCGGGCGTCTCCGTCACCGCAATCAGAACGTGAAATTCTTCAGCGCGTCGGGCATGCCCTGCGCCATCGCTGCCTGCTCCTTCGCGTTGTAGGTCTGCGAATCCCACAGCTCGAAGTGACTACCCATTCCCAACAACATGACTTCCTTTTCCAGTCCGGCTGCCATGCGCAGCTCGGGCGATACGAGAATCCGGCCCGCGCTGTCGAGATCGACATCCATCGCATTGCCGAGAAAAATTCGCCGCCACCAGTGCGCATCCATCGGCAGCGCGGCGATCTTGGCGCGGAACACTTCCCATTCGGGGCGCGGAAACAGCAACAGGCAGCCGTCCGGGTGCTTGGTCACAGTCACCCGTCCTTCTGCCTGTCCTTGCAGCGCTTCGCGATAGCGAGCCGGCACCGACATCCGCCCTTTCGCATCGAGCGTCAGCGCCGACGCCCCTTGGAACACTTTCCGCTCTCCCGTTCAGGGCACCGAAGCACCCGCTCAATGCTGAGAATTTAGCCGGAACAGCCTGCTAAATCACACAAAAATACACTTTCTCACACTGTCTCCCACTTTAGAGGAAGGGTGTGGCACGGTCAAGGGAGCGGCCCGCTTTTTTGACGAATTTTGTTAGTTAGAACAAGGACTTACGCGCACATGCTCATGCGACCCCTCATTCCAAAAACCGTTATAAATGAATGAGCTAGTGCAACTTGTGAAGGTGATACGTGAGAAAGACGGGCCAGACGGGCGTGCGGACGGGGCTTTCGGGGGCGGGAAAACGAGGAGCGCGTGGACGGTATCGGGGGCGGTGAACCGGGGCGGCGTCCTGCGCCACCCGGGCCCAAATCTCAGAGATAGTAAGCAGTGCGCGTCATGACTTTCGATGCGGCACGCATCAGCATGCGCGCGGGCAGCGGCAGCTCGATCCCGCCGGCGTCGGTCGCGGCCTTGCCGTGCTTCACCTCGTCGATCCGCATCTGGTCGACGATCGCGCGCGACGCGGCGTCGGTCGCCGGCAGCTCGGACATGTGACCTTCGAGATGGCTCTCGACCTGCCGCTCCGTCTCGGCCATGAAGCCGAGGCTGACCTTGTCGCCGAGCGTGCCGGCCGCCACGCCGATCGCGAGCGCGCCGGCATACCACAGCGGGTTCAGCAGGCTCGGGCGCGAATCGAGTTCCTTCAGCCGGTGCGCGGTCCATGCGAGGTGATCCTCCTCCTCGCGCGCGGCTTCCTCGAACATCGCCTTCGCCGACGCCGTGCGCGCGGTGAGCTTCTGCGCCTGATAGAGCGCCTGCGCACAGACCTCGCCGACGTGATTCACGCGCATCAGGCCGGCCGCGTGCGTGCGCTCGGCGGGCGTCAGTTCGACGTCCGTCGTATCGGCCGGCACGGGCACCGGCCGGCTCATCCGGCTAATGCCGGTCAGCGATCGCAGGCCGCGATCGAATTCGCTGATCAGTTCATCCAACACCATCCTGTTCTCCTAGCTGCAGGTGCCGCCGCGCGCGGCAAGGGCACGAGTCCGCTGCGTAACCGAGTTGATTATTCAGCGGAAATTGCGGTTAACCCGTGATTTTAACCATTGTTGCATAAAGGAAACATGGCGGCGTTGAGCTGCAGCATTTCGCTTTGTGGCAAAAACCAGCTTTGCTACATTACGTGCGACTTCTTGCGAAGTTGATGGGGCCTGTCGACAGAACATAACTATCCGCCCCGCCAAAAAAATTCAGTGATTCTTGGAGATCCGCTAATGAAAAAGTCGCTTCTCGCGCTCGTCGCGCTGGGCGCGTTCGCTGGCGCTGCCCATGCGCAAAGCAGCGTGACGCTTTACGGCATCATCGATGAAGGCTTCCTCTTCAACAACAACGCAGGCGGCAAGCACCTGTACGGCCTGGCGAGCGGCGTGATGCAAGGCAGCCGCTTCGGCCTGCGCGGCACCGAGGACCTCGGTGGCGGCCTGAAGGCGATCTTCACCCTCGAAAACGGTTTCGACGTGAACAGCGGCAGGCTCGGTCAGGGCGGCCTGATGTTCGGCCGTCAGGCTTACGTCGGCCTGTCGAGCCCGTACGGTACGGTCACGCTGGGCCGTCAGTACGATTCCGTCGTCGACTTCGTCGGCCCGCTCGAGGCAGGCGACCAGTGGGGCGGCTACATCGCCGCTCACCCGGGCGACCTCGACAACTTCAACAACGCGTATCGCGTGAACAACGCGGTCAAGTTCACGAGCCAGAACTACGGCGGCCTCACGTTCGGCGGCCTGTACAGCTTCGGCGGCCAGGCAGGCCAGTTCTCGAAGAACCAGGTCTGGTCGCTCGGCGCAGGCTACAACAACGGCCCGCTGGTCCTCGGCGTCGGTTACTTGAACGCACGTACGCCGAACCAGTTCGGCGGCATGTTCAACAACGGTTCCGCATCGTCGTCGGTCTCGTCGCCGGTCTACGGCGCGTATGCGAACAATGCGAACACGTACCAGGTCATCGGTGCAGGCGGCGCGTACACGTTCGGCGCAGCGACGATCGGCGCGACGTACTCGAACACGAAGTTCAAGGGCTTCTCGGCAGGCCCGTTCGTGAACCAGACCGCGACGTTCAACAACGGCGAAATCAACTTCAAGTACCAGTTGACCCCGGCGTTGATCCTCGGCGCCGCGTACGACTACACGCAAGGCAGCAAGATCGACGGCAACTCGGCAGCCAAGTACCACCAAGGCTCGCTGGGCGTCGACTACTTCCTGTCGAAGCGCACCGACGTCTATGCGATCGGCGTGTACCAGCACGCATCGGGCAACGTGCTCGATTCGAACGGCAACGTCCTGAAGGCAACGGCAGCGATCAACGGCCTGGCCGGGTCGAGCACCAGCAACCAGGTCGCGGCACGCGTCGGCATCCGTCACAAGTTCTAATCAGCTTATCTGACAAGCCGCAGCATATTGAAGGCGCCTTCGGGCGCCTTCTTCTTTTCTGGTGCGGCCGGGGTGTCGGTCGGTAGCAGGTGGCCGGGTGGCAGGTGGCCGGGTGGCGAATCGATCGGCTCGCGAGTGGCGGTAGATGCGCGTCGCGGTGCGCCGTCCCGGCCGTCAGGTCCAAAGCGCGAAGCTTGCGCCGCCGCCCGCACGAAACAGGCGCTTCCGGTCATTCACCCGCAGCCGCAAACAGAAAACCCGGCACCGGCCGGGCGTTTCGTTCAACCGTATCGTTGCGTGCGTTACGCGCGTCCGTCACGTAGTTCGCGCCGCAGGATCTTGCCGACGTTCGTCTTCGGCAACTCCGTGCGGAACTCGACCAGCTTCGGCCGCTTGTACCCGGTGAGCCGCTCCTTGCAGTAGGCAAGGATGTCCTTGTCGGTCAGCGCCGGATCCTTTTTGACGACGAACAGCTTCACGGCTTCGCCGGAATGCTCGTCCGGCACGCCGACCGCCGCCACCTCGAACACGCCCGGATGCGACGCCACCACGTCTTCGACTTCGTTCGGATACACGTTGAAGCCGGACACGAGAATCATGTCCTTCTTGCGATCGACGATCTTCACGTAGCCGCGCGCGTCCATCACGCCGACGTCGCCCGTCTTGAAGAAGCCGTCCGCGAACATGACCTTCGCGGTCTCGTCCGGCCGGTTCCAGTAGCCGGCCATCACCTGCGGCCCGCGGATGCAGATCTCGCCCGGCTCGCCGAGCGCGACGTCGTTGCCGGCATCGTCGCGGATCGCGACTTCGGTCGACGGCAGCGGCAAGCCGATCGTGCCGCTGTATTCGGTCGCCGTCACGGGGTTGCAGGTCGCCACCGGCGACGTTTCCGACAGCCCGTATCCTTCGATGATCGCGGTACCGGTCTTTTCATACCAGCGCTTCGCGACGCCTTCCTGGATCGCCATGCCGCCGCCGTTGGCGATCACGAGCTTCGACAGGTCGAGCTGACCGAATTCCGGATGGTTCAGCAGCGCGTTGTACAGCGTGTTGACGGCCGGAATCGTCGAGATCTGGTACCCCTTCAGCTCCTTGATCATGCCGGCGATATCGCGCGGATTCGGGATCAGGATGCCCATACCGCCCGTGCGCATCGTCAGGAAACCGCAGACAGTCAGTGCGAACACGTGATACAGCGGCAGCGCGACAACCGTCACGAACTGTTTCACGTCCGGGTACTTGTCGTGAGCCGGCTGATGCCAGGCGCCGGCCTGCAGCACGTTCGACACGATATTCCGGTGCAGCAGCGTCGCGCCCTTCGCCACGCCGGTCGTCCCGCCCGTGTACTGCAGGAACGCGACGTCGTCGGGGCCGATTTTCTGCGATTTGAAGCCCTGCCGCGCGCCCTCCGACAGCGCGGCCTTGAAGCGCGTGAACGACGGCAGTTGCCACGCAGGCACCATCTTCTTCACGTTGCGCACGACATAATTGACGAGCCAGCCCTTGATGCCCAGCAGGTCGCCCATCGACGCGACGACCACGTGCTTGACGGCCGTATCGGCGATGACGGCCTGCAGCGTCGACGCGAAATTCTCGAGGATGACGATTGCCTCCGCACCGCTGTCCTTCAGCTGATGCTCGAGCTCACGCGGCGTATAGAGCGGGTTGACGTTGACGACGGTGTAGCCGGCGCGCAGGACCGCGGCAATCGTGACCGGGTATTGCAGCACGTTCGGCATCATGATCGCGACGCGCGCCCCGCGAGCCAGGCCGCGGGATTGCAGCCACGCACCGAACTCGCGCGACAGCTTGTCGAGTTCGCCGTACGTGATGCCCTTGCCCATGCAGACGAACGCGGTACGGTCTCGGTACTGCCGAAAGCTCTCGTCGAGCAGGTCCGGAACGGACGGATAAGGAGAGGAATCAATTTCGGCTGGAACGCCGGGTGGGTACGATTTCAGCCAAATTTTATCCATACCGCGCGTCTCCTCACAGATTTTCGAATGGTCGTGCTAAAACGCATCGTAACGGCTCCCCCGCCCCGAGACAACAGGGTTAGATGTCCACTTCGAACTTGCATATCAATTTCGTCTGATCATACGGCGATATTCGATCAAATCCGCTCAACTTCCACAAGACAATCGTAAAACGTCGCCGAATTGCCCAGGTCCGTCAGCGCCTGGCTCGTCACCTCGTTCGCGTTCCTGCCGTCCGGCGCCAGCTTCTTCCACCAGATCGACAGCCCGACGACGAGCCCGGCACGCGCGCGCTCGGTCACCCGCGCGAGCGCCTGCATCGATCCGCGGTCGTTGAAGATGCGGACGACGTCACCCTCTGCGATCCCGCGCGCGCTGGCGTCGGACGGATGCATGTCGAGGTGCGGCTCGCCTTCCGTCGAACGCAGGCTGTCGACGTTCACGAACGTGCTGTTCAGGAAGTGGCGGGCCGGCGGCGAAATCATCGCCAGCGGATAGCGTGCGGCAAGCTCGGGCGCGGCTTCGGCCGATTCGAACGGCGGCAGATAGTCAGGGACGGGGTCCATGCCCATCTGCTCGAGCCGCGGGCTGTAGAACTCGCACTTGCCGGAGGGAGTGCGGAAACCGCCGTTCGCGAACGGCGCTTCCGGCAGCTTGAGCTTCAGCCAGCCGGCGCGCTTCAACGTGTCCCAGTCGCTGTCGAGCGCCGGATCGTCCCAGCGAAGCGCCGCGCGCGCAACCTCTTCGTCGCTGTGATAGAGCGCGGGCTCGTCGAGTCCCATGCTGCGCGCGATTCCGCGAAAGATCTCCGTGTTCGGCCGCGCGTCTCCCACCGGCGGAATCGCCGGCAGGTTCGCCATTACGTAGGTATGGCCGTACGACTTATGGACATCCAGATGTTCTAGCTGCGTGGTCGCCGGCAATACAATGTCGGCGAAATCGACCGTATCTGTCTTGAAGTGCTCGAGAACGACCGTGAACAAATCGTCACGTGCGAAGCCCGCGGCAACCTTCGACGAGTCGGGTGCAACCGCCACCGGATTCGAGTTGTACACGATCACCGCTTCGACTTTCGGCCCGAACGTCGCGTCGCCCGGATGCAGCAGCGCGTCGCCGAGCGCGTTCATGTTGATGATGCGCGGCAGCTTGTGCGGCCAACCCGGCATCAGGTCCGGACGCAGCAGCGCCGCCTGATTGATGGGCGCCGATTCCGACGACGAGAGCAGCAGGCCACCCGCCCGATCGCGCCACGCCCCCGTCAACGCCGGCAGGCTTGCGATTGCGCGCACGGCATTGCCGCCGCCGCGAACGCGTTGCATGCCGTAGTTGAGGCGGATGGATGCCTTGCGGGTGGCGCCGTAGCGACGCGCAAGATCGACCAGCTCCGACGCGTCGATGCCGCAGATCTGCGCAACGCGTTCCGGCGGATAGGACAAGGCGCGCGCCTTGAGTGCGTCAAAGCCGAGCGTGTGGTCGGCGATGTAATCGTGATCGAGCAGATTTTCGGTAATCAGCACGTACATCATGCCGAGCGCAAACGCGCCGTCGGTACCTGGCTTCAGTGCAATGTGCTGATGACATTTCTCCGCGGTCAGCGAACGGTACGGGTCGATCGCGACAAGATGCGCGCCACGACGCTTCGCTTCCTGCGCGCGGGTCCAGAAGTGCAGGCTCGATGCAATCGGATTCGCGCCCCATATCAGGATCAGTTCGCTTTCCTCAAAGTGCTCGACGTGCATGCCGACACTGCCGCCGTACGTGTATCGCAGCCCCGCCGCGCCGGCCGCCGAGCAGATCGTGCGCTCCAGCCGCGACGCGCCGAGCTTGTGAAAGAAGCGCTGTGCGATGCCCTCGCCTTGTACGAGCCCCATCGTCCCCGCATAGCTGTACGGCATGATTGCTTCCGGCGCGCGCTCGGCGATTTCACCGAGGCGACGTCCGATCTCGTCGAAGGCCTCGTCCCAGCTGATCGGCACGAAGCGCCCTTCCCCCTTCGTGCCGACCCGCCTGAGCGGAACGGTGAGGCGGTCGGGATGATGAACGCGATCCGCATATCGGCTGACTTTCGTACACAACACGCCCTGCGTCGGAGGATGGTCGGGGTCGCCGGTGACCTTGATTGCCTTGCCGTTGTCGACGGTCACCCGCATTGCGCACGTGTCCGGACAATCATGCGGGCAAACGGCCCGGGCTACCTGGGTGGCGACGTTCATCGTTTTGAATGCAGAGGTGAGGATTCGCAAATTTTACGTGGACACGTCGAATAAAGCGTTCATTTCGCACCGGTTTTGGATTACTTGACCGAAGAGGGGACGAGGTGGCGGGCCGCAGGAAGCAGAAGGCGGGTCGCGCAATCGCGCTTGTCGATATGCGTTTGCCGGAGCAAAGCGCGGTTTGATCGAAGATACGATCAATAACCGGCAGAATCGCCGAAGATGGAAGGGAGTAGAAGAGTTTGATGCTGCAATGGTTTGCGGCAGAGGAGCCCGGCGTACGTCGCTTCGCCACATGCTTTTGAGGACGCCGAAATGCAAAAACCCCCGCCTTTCGGGCGGGGGTTTCTGGCTAAGGGAGCCTGACGATTACCTACTTTCACACGGGAATCCGCACTATCATCGGCGTAGAGTCGTTTCACGGTCCTGTTCGGGATGGGAAGGGGTGGGACCGACTCGCTATGGTCATCAGGCAAAGAGGGTTGTTCTGCTGGCGTGGCCAACAGAACCAATCTTGGAAGAAGCAGTAATTTAGGTTGTGAGCTGTATCTCACACGTACGCGGTACTTCAACCGCAGTACGTCGAGTGCCTTGCACTCGACGCTCGATATCCGTAAGCGCTGAAGCGCTAACGGCTATCGAGACAGACTTGTTATAGGATCAAGCCTTACGGGCAATTAGTATCAGTTAGCTGAACGCATTACTGCGCTTACACACCTGACCTATCAACGTCCTGGTCTCGAACGACCCTTCAAGGGGATCTAGTCCCC